>BPKM01000001.1 GCA_026005135.1 Leptospiraceae bacterium
TAGTATTCCAGAAACCATTTTTTATTTATTAAAAAAATATCTAAAATATCTTTATAAAATAAAAATAGCCCATAATAGAAAAACAATGACGGCAAAATATCAGCCAGTAACAAGAAAATATAAAAAATACTGGATAGTAATGAAGCCACCCTTATGGGGAAAGATGTATCAGTTAAGGTATTATTTGGGTTATTCTATGAGTTGTATTTTAAGAATTATGTTAGATTGGGAGATGCAAAGTATAGGAAGAGACATAATACCACTTGTAGAAAAACCTGAATTATCTTTAAGGCAGCAAAGAATCCAGAATCGAATTCGAAGCCTTGATAATTACATATTGATTAGTGTTGTAGATTACGAAGAGAGGAGGGTTTTTTCGAAATTTTTTGATGGATATGATTGACAATTATATAAAATAATTAAATTTATTAATCAAATATTATAAAAATTTTAATAACCCCATTCTTTATCTATATAATTATGTACTTTAACAATTTTAAAAACATAAAAAACTATTCTTTCAATTTCTAACTACAACTTATAATAAAAATAGGGTAGATTATTTTAAGATTTTATTATCGAAATTTATTAATAGATAATTGTATATTTTTGTAAAAAAGTAATTTTACATTTTTATATACTACATCTTTTATACAGAATATTTAAAAAAAGAAATCTGGTTTTAATTCGTTAAAATCATGATTTTTTAAGTGTTCTTTGAGTTGATCTTGCCATTTGTTAATTTGTTTTTGTAATTTATTTATTGTTTTAGGAAATTCTTTTTCTTTATCTATATCGTGTTCTTCTTTTTGTAATATTATATTGTATGAAAAAGGTATTTCAAACAAACAATTTTGATCTTCATAGATTAATTGATAAGAACCTTCTTCTAAATGCGGAAAAAGTAAAAAAAATAATATTTCTTTATCTGGTTCTATGTTAAAAGAAGAAAAATTTTCAAAATAATTTTGATAGTATTCTAATTTATATTTTCTTGGTTCCATTAAAATTGGTTCAAAATAAAAATATTTTAACCAGGTAGAATTTGCTTTTAAATAATTAATGGGATTCTTAGGTATAGTATACCAGAAAATAGGAATTTCCTTTAAATATAAAGGATAATGGCTTAATAATTCACCTATTTTATAAGAATTGATTTTTCTTTTATTTTGTTTTATATAAAATTGATTGGTATTAATTATTATTCCTTCGTTATGATGATTTTTTATATAAATTCTAATCCATAAAAAATTATCTTCTATTAGATGGTTATTTCGATTTATTGAATTATAATAAATATCATCACCTGTGGGCAAAAAAGGATAGGATAATGGTGAATTTAAAATTACCTCATATTGAAAACATTTGTTTTGATCTTCTATAAATAAAAAAAATCCAGAATAATATACTTCTTTTTGTTCATTAATTTTGTATTCTCGAATTAAATATTGATAAGGTGATTGGCAGAATAAAAAAAAGAAAAAGAATAAAGGGAATTTCAATATCCCTTTATTCTTAAAGATATTTATACTTTTATGCAAAGTCGTATGCTGGTGCGTTCCAGACTCTTGTTCTTGTTAAATCAATAAAGATTAAATCATCTTCTGTTCTTACATCTCTATAACCTGCTAAATAAGTGACTAAATTAACACTTTCTGGTTTACATTTTAATGTTTTACATAATTGAGATAGTTTCATTTTACCACCTGCTTCTTTTACCATTTGATAGATTTCTTCTGCATATTTTTGTATTACTGGTCCAATATAGATATTTGTTCTTATAACAGCTTTTTTCTCAATCTGACGAATTCTTTCTCTTGTTAAATCTAATTCAGAACCTACACTTTCAAGTGTTTTCTTTTCAAGAGCGCGATTGGTTATAATATAATATTCTCTCTGTGTTAAGAATTCTTTCATTTTGGGCAAAATATCATCGAGTTTTAGATCTAAATTTCTGTTAGGGAATTTATTTAAATATTGATTTTCATATTCATCAATATCGATACCATGTTCTTTTAGTAATTCACGTAATAGATTTTCGCTAATTTCCCCATAATTTTTAATAGCTAATCGTCCTTCTCTTCCAAGTTGTAAGAATTCTTTTAAATTAGAAACATGAGCATTTTGATATGCTTTATTTAATTTTACATCATCAGTTAATACACCCATAGAATGTTTTTCTAAATCTAATGGTTCTTTTGTCTCTTCTGGAATAATTCCAAATTTTTCTAATTTTTTTAGAAAAGATTTATAAATCGCATTTCCAGGCCAATTGATAGAACGAATTTCTTCTAAGGTTAATGTTTTTAAATCTTTTAATTTTGTTCTACCAGTTTTATGACAGTATTCAATTAAAGCATGATAGGAACCTCGAAATACTCTTTCAATAGGTGTTTCCCATTCAATTTCTTTTAACTGGATAGGTTCAACACGAGTTGGAATCTCTGGATTTTTAATTTTTTCTTTAATAATCAATAATTTTTTTTGTCCAATTCCTCTTATATTTTTTAGATTATCAATATGGTCTTCTAATTCATCAACATAGATTAGACCTTTTCTATTTGCATATTCACGAAGTAATAGAAATTTTCTTTCACCAAATACTTCGCTAATAAAATATCTTTTTTTTTCAGTTTTTTCAGTTTTTTCGTTTTTGTTTTTTCCCATAGCGACACCTCTTTAATTAGATATTGAAACAAATATTTTATATACAAAAAAATTATTTATGATTCTACGTCAATAAAAAAAAACACTTAATTATTAATTTATATATATTTTTTGAATTAGACCTTTTATTTTTTATTATTTATATAGAATTTATATATATTTAGATTTTTTTTAAATTAATATTTATTGGTTAAAGTTATAAGTAAATGTATACTATTGTATTATTTTATTTTTAAATAAATTATGTGTATAAAAATATACAAATAGTCTATTTTTTCTGATTTTCATCTATATTAGATTTTAGTAATGCTAAAAATGCTTCTTGTGGAATTTCAACTGATCCAATCATTTTCATACGTTTTTTCCCTTCTTTTTGTTTTTCTAAGAGTTTTTTCTTTCTGGTAATATCACCACCATAGCATTTTGCTAGAACATTTTTTCTTAATGCAGATATATTTTCTCTTGCAATAATTTTGGAACCAATGGCAGCTTGTAAAGGAATTTGAAATTGATGTCTTGGGATTAAATGTTTTAGGCGTTCAATAATACTTTTAGCTCTCTCATAGGCTTTTGAACGGTGTGTTATCATTGCTAAGGCATCAACTGGTTCACCATTCACCATAATATCAACTTTTACAAGATCAGATTCTTTGTATCCGATAAGTTCATAATCTAAGGAAGCATATCCACGAGATATACTTTTTAAACGATCATAAAATTCAAAAATTAATTCAGATAAAGGAAGTTGATAAATAATTTGAACTTTTGATTCATCTAAATAAATCAAATTTTCCTGCATACCACGTTTTTCCTGTAATAAAGTTAATATATTTCCTATATATTCTTGGGGTGTTATAATATGAACTTTAGCATAAGGTTCTTCTTTTTTTGCGATTTTTGCTGGATCAGGCCATTCTGCTGGATTTGAAATTTCTATAATTTTTCCATCTGTTAAGGTAATTCTATATTTTACAGAAGGTGCAGTATTTATTAATTCCAATCCAAACTCTCTTTCTAGTCTTTCCTGTATAATTTCCATATGTAGCAAACCTAAATATCCCACTCGAAAGCCATGTCCTAATGCAGTTGAATTTTCTGGTTCATATACAAGAGATGCATCATTTAATTTTAATTTAGCAATGGCATCTTTTAAATCGTCATAGTCCTCATTGTTAATTGGGAATAATCCAGCAAATACCATAGGTTTAATTTCTTTATAACCAGGTAAGGGTTGACTTGCTGGTTTATCTGCTAAGGTTACGGTATCTCCCACTCTGGTATCTTCTACAGATTTAATACCTGCTATGATATATCCAACTTCTCCAGCCTGTAAAGATTCTTTGGGAATCATTTTAATTTGTTGTATACCAAGTTCAGTCACTGTAAAGATTTTTTGATTACTCATTAACAAGATTTTATCACCTTTTTTTACTATACCATCAAAGATTCTTACTTTCATTACTGCACCATAATAAGAATTATAAAAGGAATCATGAATTAATGCTTTTAAGGGAGCATTGATATCTCCCTTAGGAGGTGGTATTTGTTCTCTGATTGCTTCTAAAACAAGCTCAACATTTTGTCCCGTTTTTGCAGAAATAGGAATAGCTAATTCTGGATCAAGTCCAAGAGTATGTTCAATTTGTTCTTTACAACGTTCTATATCTGCTGCTGGTAAATCTATTTTATTGATAATTGGAATAATTGCTAAATCGTGTTCAAGTGCTAAATAAAAATTTGCTAAGGTTTGTGCTTCTATTCCTTGTGTTGCATCAATTACTAATAATACACCTTCACATGCTGCTAAGGAACGAGAAACTTCATAAGTAAAATCCACATGTCCAGGTGTATCAATCAAATTATAAGTATATATTTTTCCATCTTTTGCAGAGTAATCAAATGTAGCAGAGTTTGATTTTATTGTAATTCCTCTTTCTCTTTCTATATCCATACTATCAAGAATCTGATCTTTTTTAGTTCTTTCATCAGTAACCTTAGCAATTTCTAATAAACGATCCGCTAAGGTTGATTTTCCATGATCTATATGGGCAATGATACTAAAATTTCGAATCAAAGATAAATCTTTCATAGTTAGAATCATTTTTTTTTAAAACGATTTGTTGAAAAGTCAGAAAAATGTTTGATTCTTTACTACCTTTTTGGTAAATAACATTACTACCAATGTATTTAAGAATTGTTTTTATTTTTATTGTTATATGTTTTTTTAATCAAAAGATTTTACCAGAAACAATACAGAAAGGTTTTTTAAATATAAAAAACCAATCTATGATTGATTTAAAAGGAGAATGGGAATTTTATTGGCAGAAATTTTATACCTTACAAGAAATTCATCAAATCCAATTTAAAACATATTGTTATGTTCCACATAACTGGATACCCTGTAATCAAGAACATAGTGGGACAGGTTTTGCTACTTATTATCTTAAAATTCAAATACCAGATCGATGGTTAAATCAAGAAATTGGTTTATATATACCAACTATTGGAACTTCTTATAAAATATACATTAATGGAGAATTAAAAGAAGAAGTTGGTAAAGTTTCTAATATAAAATCAAAACAGATACCTTTATATGGAAATCGGATAATTTTATGGAAAGCAGAAAAAACCGAGCAGGAGATATTAATTCATGTTTCTAATTTTTATCATAAATCTGGTGGATTATGGTATAATATTTCTTTTGGATTAAAAAAAGAAATTGAACATCTATTTTTTAAAAACCTATTTTTCGATTTAGCTCTCTTTGGTTCTGTTTTTATTATGGCATTATTTCATTTTGGGATATTTATTCAAAAATTTTTATTAAGAAATACTAACCAATATAGAAGAAAATATAAATTCAGAACGAAGCATTTTATATTTTTCTATTTTTTGCTTTTTGATTTCTATAAGAATTTTATTTGTAAATAATTATTTTATTTATCGCATTATACCTGATACATATTTAAACTGGTTTTTGTTTGTTCGAATAGAATACTGGACACATATTTTAGGTTTATTATTTGCTACTTTATTTTTTACAACATCATATCATTATAAATTTAATATATGGATAAAATGGATTACAGTAATAGGTTGTCTTTATTTTTTCATAGAAACTATTTTAGGGGATACCATTTTATTTACAACTCATTTGATTTATTTTGAAGTATTATTAGTTATAACAGGTTTATATCTTACTTTTCTTGTAATACAAAATGCAATAAAGAAAGTTCCAGGATCATTAGAATCTTTAATAGGTGGTTTAATTTTATATATTACAGTAATAAATGATATACTTCATGCCAGAAGTACAATTCAAACAGCATTTCTTTCAACTTTTGGATTATTTTGTTTTATTTTATTACATTCTTTTATGATAAGTCGAATATTTGAAATCTCTTTTTTTAATATTAAAGTTTTTCTCAATCATTTAAAGAAAGAGAATATTTTATTAAAGAAATTTTTTCCTTCGAATTTAATTAAAATTTTAGATATAGAAGAAGATATAGAACAGTTGAGTAATCAACAATATAAAAAAGAATTAACAATTATAAAAATATATTTTATAAAAAAATATAAAGAAAAAATTATAAATAATATTATTTTAAGCGATACAATAAAAGAAATAATATCTTTATCCAATCAATATAAAGGGATATTAGATAAATATGATGATGAACAATTAATTTTCTTATTTCCAGAAAATGATTTTGATTTATTATCTTTTTTAAATGATCTATCTATAAAGTTGGAAATATTAAATAAAGAAGAAATGGAATTTTATTGTATATTACATAGAAATAACGTTATTTTTGAACCGATTAGCATAAAAGAACAATATACCTTTAATATTTTAATCCCAGATAAAGATTTATTCCCAAAAATTTTACAAATAGCAAAAAGCTTGCAATTACATTATGTTGTTACAGAAACTATAATAGAAAAGTATGAATTATTAAAACATATAAAAGAAATTCGATATATTAAAAATTTATCTTATAATAATTCATTGATAACAATTTGGGAAATCTATCGATATAATTTACAAAATGATATTTATTTAAAAAATCAAACAAAAGAAAATTATATAGAAGCTATCAAAGAATTAAAACAAAAAAATTTAAAGAAAGCTTTTGATTTATTATATCGTATTTATTTAAAAAATCCATCAGATTTATTATATTTATATTATTTAAATCAATTCTTATTAGAAATTGATATTCAACATTTTTCTTCTATTTTTCGATTTCAAGTCAAAGATAATTATTTTAAATACGAAGTAGGGAATACTTTATTAGATTTTCAGCATCAATTATTGCTTAAAACAATAATGTATTTAAATCATCTTATTACAAATTTAGAAAAAGAAGATTTAATTGATATTCAACAATTAATTGATTTTATAGAGATATATGCTAAAGTGCATTTTTTAACAGAAGAATATTTTATGCAGATAATAGATTATAAAAATAAAGAAGATCATAAGAAAGAACACGAAGCATTTTTAACAACACTGGAATATTTTAAACAACAAATTGTGTATCAGTCTGCTGATACTATTAAACAATTAGAAAAATTATCTGATTATTTATCAAAATGGATGGTAGAACATATATCATTTTCTGATATTCAGGGATATGGACAATTTATAAACGAAGAAAATAAAAATTTATTTTCAAATTGGCTTGACAGATGATTGTAACATTTCGTAATAGAAGTATGAAATTATTAACAGAAGAACAAAAAGAAAGAATAAAACGTGCTGTTGAATATGCAGAAAAGAAAACTTCTGGAGAAATTGTACCTTATATCGTACAAAGTTCAGATGTTTACTTGGAAGCTTTTTTTAAAAGTGCTTTAATTTTTAATATTATTGCTTTGTTTTTGTTTTTTACTATCTATGAATTACAAAATTTAGGTTTTTTATCTCAATGGTCCAAGTGGGACAAATATTTAACATTGCCTTATGTTATAATTGTAACATTTATTTTTACTATTATTGGTTTTTTGATCTGCTATATACCACCAGTTAGAAGATTTTTTGCTGGAAAGGAATTACTTGATCAGAGAGTTCATGCAAGAGCAAAAGAAGCATTTTTGGAAAGAGAAGTTTTTTTAACGAAAAATCGAACTGGTGTATTATTATTTATTAGTTATTTTGAACATCGTGTTGTTGTATTAGGAGATTCTGGAATCAACCAGCATGTAACCCAAAAAGATTGGGAAGAAATTGTTCAATTAATTATTCAAGGTATTAAGAATAACGATATTGCTTCTGGAATAGAAAAAGCTATAGAGAAATGTGGAGAATTATTACAAAAATCTGGTCTTGCTATTGCTATAGATGATATAAACGAAATATCAAATGAAATTACAGAAAAAAAAGATTAAATTGGTGGTTCGGGATCTCCTATTTTTTGAGACAATTTTTCTAATAAAAATAATAATATTCCTCCGACAAATGCTATAAATATTGCAATTAGAATTTCATTGGTTTCTGGTTTATGATCAATATATCTTCCAGGAAAAATTTTATTTAAACTTCCAACAAGAAAGCCAGTAAGTGCAGCCATTGTATAAGAATGATACTTTTGTAATAAATATTTTAATAATCTTACAAAAGAAAGAATTCCAGTCACAATCCCAAGTATAAAAACAAAAAGAATATCAATTTGTTTCTCGTATAATGCTTTTAAAATATTTTGATATTCTCCAAATAAAACAAGTATATATGCTCCTGAAATACCTGGAAGTATCATAGCACATATAGCAATAGAGGCAACAAAAAATATCCATATATATTTACCTATTCCTTTTTCTAAAATATAAAAAAATCCTTTTTGAGATAAATTTCCTTTAACTTCTAAAAATTCCTGGTGGGATTTTGTTCTTAGAAATAAAGAAATAGAATCCTGTTCAATAGAGAAATGTTTATCTGGTTCAAAAGTAGTAATGGTTAGTAAATTTTTTTGATTTTTTTGTAAATAAATTGTTAAATTTTCTGCCTGATTGGCTGGAATAATAAATTGAAACTTTCCAGAATCATCAATTTTTATAGTTTTAATTTGATCTGAAATTTCAATTTGTATATAAAAATTTTTATAGGGATTAATACTAGTAATAAAAAAAATTATAATAGCAAATACGATGATTAATATATATTCTATTATCCCATGTTCCATTTTTTTATAGGGAATAAAAATCGAAAATAATATTAAACCAAAAAATAAGGAATAAGTATAAAAAGGATATTCTTCCATAAAAAATGGAATGATTCTTGACATAGATAATATGCCAGTACTTATACCTGCTACTAAAGTAATAAGAAATACAAAAGGTATGTTGTGTTTATTCTGTGATTTACGAATTAAAGATTTTAAAAATTGTATTACCTCTTTTGCATTTATAGAAGATAAAGCAAAAATAAGATGTTCATAAATTCCAGAGATTAAAGCAATGGTTCCACCAGATACCCCAGGAATGATATCTGCTGCTCCCATTGAGAATCCTTTAAAAAAGAGAATAAGTTTAGCTTTTATGGATTTATATTCTTTATCTATATGATTTGACATATAAAACCAAAAAATTTTTTAGTATACCAATTAAAACAAAAAAATTGTAAAATCAAAAATGAAATTAAATAATAAGAAAATTTTAGTATTTATATTTATTTTAGTTTTAGGATATTGCAAAAGCGAAGATTTAAAACATATTCCAAAAAAAGAAACAATTATTAAAGATGTATGTCCTCGTAATAATTATGAATTTTATCAAAATTTTATTTTTTATGAATATGATGTTATAAAACAAAAAGATCAGTTAAGAGTAGAGCATTATCCAACTTCTAATGAAAGAAGAATTGATCTTTTTTATCCTTATATTAAAAATAAAAAAGGTGGTTATATTGGTGTTGGCACAGATCAAAATCTAACTTTTATTGCATGGGCAAAGTCTGATTATGCTTATTTAGTGGATTTTGATTGGGTAGCTGTATATATAAATCGCTTACATTTATTATTTATTGATAAAAGTGAAAATTTTCAGCAATTTAGAGAAAAATGGTCCTTAAAAAATAAAAAAAATACAATTCAATTTATAAAAAATTATTTCAAAGACAAAGAAGAACAAAAAAAATTTTTAAAAGCTTATTCTATTGCCTTATATCCTGTACAGGAACGATTTAGAGATTTAGAATATATGAGTAAACATTTTAAATTTTCTTCGTTTCATAATAATCCAGAAGATTTTCAATATTTAAAAAAAATGATACAAGAAAATAAAATCTATCCTATAGTAGGAGATATCAATGGAACTATTACACTTCAAAATATAGGAAAAGCATCAAAAAAATTATGTGTTCCAATTCATGTTATTTATCTTTCGAATGCAGAAGAATATTATCGTTATCCAGAATCATTTCGTAAAAATATAATGAGTTTAAACATTGATAAAGATGCTATTATTATTAGAACAGTAACAACAGGTGCAAAGATATTTGGATATCCAGAGGGAGAAAAATATTTAGAAATTCCCTTTCATTATAATATTCAAAAGGTAGAAAATCTTATACAATGGTTTCAGTTAGAAAAGTTATGGATTTACCATATGTTAAAATATAGACGAGATATAGAAAAAGGTTTTTCTATTTTAGAAACAACTCCTTTAGAAGCTGGATTATTACAAACATCAATTCAGAATTAAATCTAATATTATGAAAACTAAAAACATATTTATTTTTATAATGATTTTTATTTATAAAACAGTTTTATTTGCAGAATCTCAAATTCTTTCTTTTTCAGTTGTTGGAGATATTATGAATCATGATTTGCAGATACAAACAGCATATAATAAACAATGTGATTGTTGGGATTATAGATTCTCTTTTGAGAAGGTTAAACCCTATTTAGAGAAGGCTGATGTGACTATCGGCAATTTAGAAACAACCTTGCCAGGAGATAAAAATAAATTTTCTGGTTATCCAAAATTTGGAGCACCAGATGAGCTTGTAGATGCTTTAAAATGGTCTGGTTTTGATATATTAACCTTAGCAAACAATCATAGCGCAGATAAAGGATATGATGCAATTATAAGAACGCGATTAATAGTAGAAAAAAAAGGTATAATACCCCTTGGAACATTTTATAATGAAGAGCATCAACAAAAAAACTCAATTGTAATATATAATAAAAATAACTTTAAAATAGCTTTATTAAATTTTACTTATGGTACAAATGGTATACCAGTACCAAACCCAGCAAAAATTAATGAAATTGACTTGAATTTTATAAGAGATCAGATTCATAAAGCAAAAGAAAATAATCCAGATATCATTATTGTACTTTTTCATTATGGAACAGAATATAAAACAAAACCAGATATTTATCAACAATATTTAGTTAAGATTGCTTTAAAGGAAGGTGTAGATATTGTATTAGGTGGTCATCCACATGTTTTACAACCATTCGAATTACTTACAATAAAAGATAAATATGGAATGAAAAAGGAACGATTAATTGTATGGTCCTTAGGAAATTTTGTTTCCAATCAAAAGCGAATTAATACTACTGGTGGAATGATCTTTCAATTTCAATTAATAAAACAAAATAATCATATAAAAATTACTAATCTGGATTATATACCTGTTTTTGTAGATTTTAATCAAAGACATTATATTTTACCAATAAATGATTATATTTATCTTTCTTTAAAAAAAGAAAAAAATAAAAAATTATATGGTTTAGTAAATTGGAATAAAAAGAAGTATCATATATATTTTAAAAATAACGAAGTTAAAAATAAATTTAAAATGATTTCTTTTTTTAGAAATGCCATAAAAATTTTACAAATTATGCCTCGTCAGATGGAAATAAGATAAACTATGATAAAATTGTTTTTTGAAGGGGATTTGTTTTTTGAACAATTAAAAGAAGATATAAGAAATGCGAAAGATTATATATTTATAGAATTTTATATTTTTCAATTAGAACATATTGGTAAAGAATTACTTCAACTTTTGATAAAAAAAAATAGAAATGATAAAGTGACTGTAAAAATACTCGTAGATGGTATAGGTTCTAGAGATTATGTAGAAGATTTATTCAAATTAACAAAAGATACTTCTATAGAAGTTGGAGTATATAAACCATTTCGTTTTAAATTTTTATTTCGTTCAGGGTATCATAGAAGAAATCATCGTAAGTTAATACTTATTGATGATAGAATATTATATACAGGTGGTATGAATATTAAAGATGTAATGTCAAAAAGAATAATGGGGGAACATAGATGGCGAGATACAATGGTTAGAATTGAAAATGGCTATCATGTAGAAATTCGAAGAATTTTTTTTCAATGTAAACTGGATTATATAGGATTATGGAGAATTACAAAAAGAGGTTTTTATTTTTTACCTAAGCTAATTCCTATTTTAAATGCATTAAAGAAAAATCAAAGATTTATAATTTTTTCTTCTCTTAATAAAAAAAGAAGACGTTTATTTAGAAAATTTTATTATGATTTTATAGATCATTCTCATAATTTTCTTTATATTGCAACACCGTATTTTGTTCCACCAATAAAATTAATTCGACTTTTAAAACAAAAGGCAGCTCAGGGGGTAGATGTACGAATATTAACGGCTGGGAATACAGATGTTTGGCTTGCAAGACAGGCTGGTAGAGCAGTATATTCCACATTATTAAAATCTGGTGTAAAAATATATGAATTTCATAATAGAGTTTTTCATGCAAAACAAACAATCAATGAAAATGGATTAATAATAGGTTCATCAAATATTGATTATAGAAGTTTTTTACATAATCTCGAAATAGATATTTATTTATCTACAGAAGAAGTATTAAAAAATATACTTTTTCAGTGGCAAAAAGATATAGAAGAAAGTGAACAAATCCATTATAAAGAATGGAAAAGAAGAGGGATATTAGAAAAAATTACAGAAAAAATAGCTTATGGTTTACGTTATTACTTATAGAATAACAAGGCACAAAAAAGTGCCCTGTTTTATATTATGTAGCTGAACCAGTTAAAACCTGATTTAATATATCCCTTGCACAAACTCGTAATGCCATTACTTCTTCTGCACCTTCAAAAATAGAAAATACTCTTGCATCAACAAAATATCGAGATACAGGATATTCCTCTGCATATCCCATACCACCATGAATTTGCATTGCTTCTCTTGTTACCCATTCTGATAATTTTGAAGCATAAAATTTTACAAGAGTTGCTTCCATATTTCCTTTTCCTTCGTCCATCATTCGAGCTACTTCGTAAGAATATTGTCTACATGCTTGAATAATCATTGCCATTCTTGCTAGTTTCCATCTTGTTAACTGATATTCTTTAATTTCTTTTCCAAAAACTTTTCTTTCTTGAGAATATCTATTAGCTGCTTCTAAAGCTGCCTGCATAACACCAGTAGCCCTTGCTGCTGTTTGAACTCTACCACCAGCAAAACCAGCCATCTGTAAATAAAATCCTTTTCCTCTTCCTTCTTCTCCACCTACAAGATTTTCGTCTGGAACAAACCAATTATCAAAACTAACTTCAAAACTATGCATACCTCTATAACCAATAGTAGGAATAGCAGAGCCAGTAATAACACCTTTAATACCATTTTCTTCTTTGGTAAACTCAAACTTATGATCTTTGGAACGTGGTTTTTCTGCTAAAAGGATTGATAATCCTTTATGTTTTAAATTTGGATCTTTTTCTGTTCTTGCTAAAACTAGTAGGGTATCAGCATAACCTGCAAAAGTACACCAGGTTTTTACTCCATTTATTACCCAACCACCATCTACTTTATCTGCTGCTACTTTCATACCAGCAACATCACTACCAAAATTGGGTTCTGTTACTGCAATTGCTACCATTTTTTCTCCAGAAGCAATTAAAGGTAACCATTTTAGTTTTTGTTCTTCTGTACCACCTTTTAATAAAGCTTTTGATAAAATTTCTGGTCTTGTAATTAAAGAACCAGCAATACCTAAACTACCTCTTGATAATTCTTCTGTAACAATCATCATACCTATATTGCCAAAAGAATCTAAATAACCACCATACTGCTCCGGAATTGATAAACCAAAGGCGCCATTTTCAATTAATACATTAAGAATTTCGTCTGGTATAAATTCATCATGACGATGTACTCTTTCTGCATGTGGATAAACTACTTCTTCAGCGATTTTTCTATACGCATCTCTTATCTCTTGATAATCATCTGTATCTAAGCTTCCATAATTACCTTTTAAAACTTCCCATGCAACAAAATCATATAAATCTTTACTTAAAAGTTCCTGAATAGCTTTATTATTTTCAATACTAAATAATTGATTTAATTCCTCATTAGAAACTTCGTATTCATTTATTCTAGAAGAAAGTTCTGTACGAAGATGATGAAATGATTCTCCAAGAAAAATGGCAGACATTGCTTTTTCTAAATCTGATTTATTTTCAGCATAGTTTAGAAAATGATTTGCTACATATTTTTCTGCGACACAAAATGCAAGGTTATAATGTATATACTGATTTTCGTCCATTTTAGAAATGGATAATTCACCATTATTTTGAATTTTTTTTGCTAATCTTTCAATAATTTTTTGTAATTGATCTTCATAAGTTTGCTTAATTTTTTTTGCTGTTTCTATTGCTGTCATAATGGCTTAAAATTTTCATTTGACTTCTCTTGACTACTCTTTTTTGGTTTAGTTTCCTCTATAGGAATAAATTGCATTCCTGAAATAATTTAAAATAATATACAAAAAAATATATATAATTATAATAAATAATATTTAAAACTATTTTATAATCAGTATGAAATTTTAGTTGACTTAAAAATAAATATTTATATAATTAGAATAGTTCTAAATATAAAAAATTCTATTTATTAAATGAAGTTTCTAAGTTATAATATTGGAGGTAAGATATGAAATAAAAACCAACAAAATTATATAAATTTAAGATTAAGATAAGGAAGAGCTAAATAATCATTATTGAGTTTTACAGAACAAATATTGGGAGGTGGGTGGGAAAAATATAACTCTATTAGGAGGTAATTATGAGAAAAAAAATACTATTTTTAACAATAACATTTACATTTATTTTTACAATGATTATGGGTTTATTTAAGATTCTGGATCATAATAAAGTAAATCACTACAATGTGGAATATGTAAAAATTTTTAAACCCCTTTTTGCCTATAAAGAAGATACTGTTAAAAATTCTGGTAAAATAAAAGGGAAGGTTCTTTTTAAAGGAAATAAAATACCTTCAAATAAGAAAAAATTGATAACTAAGGATAAAGAGGTATGTGGTGAAGGTTATAAGATAGATGAAGTTTTTAAAATAAATTCTAAAAAAGAAATACAAAATGTAGTTTTACATTTAACGAACATTTCTAAGGGAAAAACATTTAAGAAAGATGAAGTTATTTTAGAACAAATCAAATGTGAGTTTCAACCAAGAATAGTAGTCATTCCTGTAGGAGCTAAGCTAACAATTATTAATAAAGATATTGTAACACATGAAGCTAATGGCATCTTCAATTACGCTACGTTATTTCAATTAGCACAGCACAAAGAAGGTATGAAGGACTCTATAGAACTGAAAGAACCAGGTATTGTTTCTATAACTTGTAATATACATGGTTGGATGAAAGCATTTGGATATGTTGTAGATAATCCTTATTATGATATAAGTGATGAAAAGGGAAATTTTGAAATATCTGATATACCGCCAGGTACATATAAATTAAAGATTTGGCATGAAAAACTTAAATCTCAGGAGATAGATATTTCTATTAAACCAAATGAAAATAAAACTCTAATAGTTGAACTATCTGAATAAAAATTAGATATATTATTTTTACTCTTACTTATAAAAAAACTATTATTATAGAACTTCGATTAACAATAAAAGGAGGGTGGGTGGGGATAAAGTGTTGTTGTTTTTAAACAGCATTAAATCTCAAGGAGGTAATATGAAAATAAAAACAAATATAACTGTTAAAACTTTATTCTTATTTTTGGTAATACCCTTAATAGCAAAGGAACCAACATTGGAACCATTACCAGAAGTTAGCATACCTAAGGATAATCCACAAACAAAAGCGAAAATAGAATTGGGTAAGCTACTTTATTTCGATCCAAGATTATCGGGTGATGGATCAACTTCTTGTGCAACATGCCATGATCCGAATCAAGGATTTGCAAAGAGCACTGAAATGTCCCCTGCTTATCCAGGGAATAAGCATTTTAGACATTCTCCTACAGTATTAAATAGTGCTTATAATGATAAGTTGTTCTGGGATGGAAGAGCTAATAGTTTAGAAGAACAAGCAGAAAAACCAATTGCATCTCCTTTTGAAATGAATATGAATTATGATTTGCTAGAAGAACGATTAAAGTCTATACCAAAATATGTAGAAATGTTTAAAAAAGCATTTCCAGGAGAGAAAGAGCCAATAACAATAAAGAATATAGCGAAAGCAATAGCAGCTTTTGAAAGAACTTTAATAACACCCAATTCACCATTTGATAGATATCTAAGGGGTGAAAAAAATGCACTTAATCCACAGCAAGTTAAAGGTTTAGAAATTTTTAAAGGTAAAGCTAATTGTATTCAGTGTCATAATGGGCCAAATCTAACAGATAATCAATTACATATAACGGGAGTTCCAAAAGCCAAAATAGAGGATGATTCACAAGTACAAGCTGTTCGTAGATTTGTTCTTAAAACAGGTGGGATAATAGATTATGAAAATTATGATAGAGATCCAGGTGCTTTTGCAAGCACAAAAGATAAAAAACAATTAAATGCTTTTAAAACACCTAGTTTAAGAAATGTTGCTATTACACCACCTTATATGCATAATGGTGTCTTTAAAACTTTGGACGAAGTAATTGAATTTTATAATAATGGTGGTGGGGATATTCGAAATAAAGATCCAAAGTTAAAACGATTAAATCTTACAAAAGAAGAAAAGGAAGCATTAAAAGCCTTTTTACATTCATTAACTGGTGAAATTCCAGAAGTGGAAGAACCAGAATTACCGCAATATAAATAATAAAATTATGGAGGTCAATATGTTAGAAAAACGAATTTCAAGAAAACAATTTTTAAAATTAGGAACTGCAACTGTTGCAGCTGGTGCTTTTGCTCCTTTTAGTGGCTTTGTTGATATATTGGAAGGTGCAGAAAAAAAGGTTTCTCCATTTCGATTTGTTGTTGTAGGAGATACCCATTTATATGATATTCCCAATCACAGATTTGATCTTACATTTAAAAGGGCTGTAGAAGAAATAAAAAAAATGAAACCAAAGCCAGATTTTGTTATATTCTTAGGGGATTTAGCACAATTTGGTAAAAAAACAGAATTAGAAAAAGGTTATAAATTTTTAAAAGAAATGGGAATAGATTATAAAATTATTCCCGGTGAACATGATTGGTATCTCGATATGGGAACAACCTGGAAGAATATGTTTGGTAATCCTTACTGGCATTTTGAACATAAAGGGGTACATTTTATAGGTATGAATTCTATATTAGTAAGAGACTATTGGACTGCAAGACAAATGTCTCCAGAGGAAAGAATGAACGCAATTGCTGAATTAGAATGTCATATTTGTGGATTATGGGGAGTAAGAGAAGAACAATTAGAATGGCTTAAAAAAGAAGTAAAAAACTTAGAACCAAATACACCTATTGTTTTAATTACACATTCTCCTTTATGGGATTATTATCCAAGGTGGAATTTTCAAACTGAGGATGCTCCAGAAATAAGAAAAATCATGTCTAAATTCGAAAAAGTAATTTCAATTCATGGACATGTACATCAAATCGTTTATAATGAATTTGATAATTTTGTCTCCTTAGGTAATTTGGCTACTTCTTGGCCATGGCCATATCCACCAGTAAAATTACCATATCCCGAAATTCGTATGTTTAGAGGGGATCCGGGAGATAAATTTGATGTTGTTGGATATATGAATGTTAATATTGATAAAAGTTTTCTTGGAGAATTAGTAGGAAGTAAAATTAAAGCTGTTGCAAAATATAGTGAATGGGCAACATTCTTACCAGATAAAGTAAAAAAAGGTATTGAACTATAAATACTTATTAAAGGAGGACACGATGAAAACAAAAAAAGTATACTTATTTACATTTGGAATGCTACTTATTTTTTTAAGTAGTTTTGGAATTTGGAAAGCATATGTGGCAAAAGCTCCATTTACAGATAGTGATTTAAAAATGATGAATAAAGAATTAATAAAATTAGTGGAAGAAGGAGATAGATTATGGCATAGTCCAGAATTAGGAACAAATGGTTTAACATGTGGTAATTGTCATCCAGATGCTGCAAATTCAAATGCAAATACATTTCCTAAATTTCAAACGAATATTGGAGATGTCGCAACTTTAAGAGATATGATCAATTGGTGTATACGAGTTCCTTTAGAAGGTAAAGAATTACCACATGATAGTGAAAAAATGAAAGCTTTAGAAGCTTATGCAATCTATATGTATAGAATGCAACAATTAAGACCAGGAGATAATTCAAAAGAATATCCCTCAAATCCAGTTAAATCTGGTCCTGGATATCCCTAAATGTTTTCAAAATAAGAGGCTTTATGCCTCTTATTCTTTTAGAGAAAAATTTATTATAATATCTTTCTAAAATAATTTTCCCTATAAAAATAAATAGTTATTATGTTATATACAACTATATTATTAATTTATAGAGATAGAAAGATGTATAATTTGTATTTAAATCAAAAAATTACTAAATAAATCATAAAAAATGTTTCCAAAATTTAAAAAAACATATTATGTGCTTATGTTTTTGTTAGTTATAAAAGCAATTGACATACATTATGACTTTAAAAAATCAAATATATGAAAGTACTTCTTATTGGTTCTGGTGGTAGAGAACATGCTCTTTATTGGAAAATTTTACAATCTCCACAATTAGAAGAAATTTATGTTTATCCTGGTAATGGAGGCATTTTAGAAGAACATCGTTTACGTAAAGAAAATTATGGTGATTTATTTCATGATAATTTTTCTGGTATAAAAAAAATTCTTAAAGAAAAAGAAATAGATTTGGTAATTGTTGGTCCAGAACAACCTTTAGTAGATGGATTAGCTGATGCAATTCAGGATTATTGCCTTGTATTTGGTCCAAATCAACAAGGGGCAAAAATTGAAGGATCAAAATCTTATGCTCGAAGTTTTATGGATCGTTTTGGAATTCCATCTGCAAAATTTCAGGTTTTTAATGATTCCAATAAAGCGATAGAATATTTAGAACAAATACAACCACCCTATGTAATAAAAGCTGATGGTTTAGCTGCTGGGAAAGGCGTTACTGTTACAGAAAATAAAAATATAGCTATACAGAGTATAAAAGATATTTTAGATAATAAGATATTTGGAAATTATCCTTTATTAATAGAAGAATTTTTAGAAGGTAAAGAAGCGTCTATCTTTGCTTTTTGCGATGGAGAAAAAGCAATTCCTATGCAACCAGCCAGGGATTATAAAAGAGCATATGATAATAATCAAGGACCGAATACAGGTGGAATGGGATCCGTTACACCCGTTGAATATATTAATCAAGAACTATTAGATTTTATACAGAAAGAAATATTTGATAAAACGATAGAGGGATTTAAAAAGTTAAATATTAAATATAAAGGGATCTTATATGCAGGATTAATGATTTATAATAATAAAGCAAAAGTTGTTGAATTTAATTGTCGATTTGGTGATCCAGAAATACAAGCACTATTACCTATTTTAGATGAAGATTTACTTGATTTATGTTTTCATACAGCAAGTGGAACATTGTCTAAATATAAATCAAAATTGCAATTTAAAAATTTAACCAGTATGACGGTAGTAGTAGCAGCAGAAGGATATCCTAAATCCTATAAAAAAAATATAAATTTAACAGAATTTTTAGATAATATACCAGAAGAACTAATTGTATTTCATGCAGGCACAGAGTACGAAAAAAATACAAATCAATATTTTAGTATGGGAGGAAGAATACTTAATATTACTGCAACAGGAAAATCTATAGAAGAAGTTAGAAGTAAAATTTATAGGTTTCTCGATAACAATAAAGTGCCAGATACATTTTATAGAAAAGATATTGGAATATTATATTAATTTAATTGCTTCTATTAATAGGAATAAAGGGAATTCTTTGCGAGCTCTATTTTCTGCTTTTGCTCTTTTACCTATACTGATTTTGTTGGAACATAATTCCAATAAATTAGATACTAAGAGATTATTTTTTTTTAAGTATTCAAAAATTTTTGATAGTGGTCGATGAAACATAATCGTATAATCTTGATCGGTTAATTTATTTTTTTCTTTGATTTTTCCGGGGTGGGTTATAATGGGAATATCTAACTCTGACATATACATATCAATTCTTCTATATTGGTTTTTTTTGTTTTCATCAAATTCCCAATGACTTTGTCGAGGAATTCGAAAACAAGGATGTATTATAATAAAATAAAATTTTCCGTTAGGTTTTAGTAATCGATAAACTTCGTTAAATACTTTATCAATATTTTTCATATTTCCTAAGGACAATATACTTACAATATAATCAAATTCATTAGAGTTTAGAAAAGATAAATTTTCAGCATTTCCTACATAATATTGAATATTTTTTGAGGGATATTTTCTTGCTAACTGAATTAAATTTTTTGATAAGTCAACTCCAATAACATTTGCTCCTCTTTGACTTAAAATTCTACAAAAAAAACCCTGACCAGATCCCAGATCTAAAATTTTTTTATTTTTTACATCACCTAATTCCTGTAATAATGTTGGAACAATAAGTTCTTTATGGTAATAGGAGCCATCTTCTCCTACAATTTTATCATACCATTTAGCCTGTTCGTCCCATGATGTATCTTTTTTAGTATTTTTCATATTTTTTTATATATTCTATATCATCTTCTTTGAATTCTGGTATCATATTACCATAATATTCTAATAGAGCTGGATTTAATATATCAAAACCTGTCGAAGTTTCTTTTATGACATTTCGTTTTTTTAATAACTTTATTCCTTTTTTGTAAATTTTATTTACATTTCTTGTTACCATTTCGCCTGGATAAATTTTTACAAATTCATTTATTTCTTTTAATAATTGTTCTTTATTATCTTTTCCTAAATGTTCATAAAGTAATTTACAGATTACAAAATGTTCCTGTACTCTAAAATGATATTTCCATTCTTTTTGAATAATTTTGGCTATTTCTACTGTTGGTTCATCAGATTTTGCAAATTGCGAAACAAGGATAGGTTTACCAAAATCAAAATAAACCCTTCCTCTTCTATAGCCATACGTAAAAAAACTTGTATCTCTTGCTTGATTTGTAAAATATAAATCCTCTGGAACCCATTCATGCGAGATGGTAATAGGTAAAACAGCAATTTCTTTACCTGATTCTCGAAATGCATCAATTGCCGTAGAAAGTAAGCCTGTTTTGATTTGTTGAAATTTACCATTACGACTTCTTGTTCCTTCTGGATAGGCTAATGCTGGAATACCAGATTCTAACATCATTGTCGTATATTGTGTTAATACTTCTAAATATAAAATATTGCGTGTATTTTCTCTATCGACTACATAGGCACCTAAGGATCGTAAAAAAGCTCCCCATAAGGGATTAGACATTAATACACTTGCTGCTGCAGCTCTTGGAATGGGAAAACCTTTAAAATATAAAGCATAAGCTAATTCTACTGAATCTAAATGGGAGCGATGTGTAGGAGCATAAAATACAGGATACATTTTTATAATTTTCTTTACTTCTTCTAAATGTCCTCCCACAAAAGGACTAATTGAACCTCTCTGAAATTTACCAAAAATCAATCGAAATGGCATTACCAGATATATGATTAATGTTCTGATGGGAGCAAGAAAATAATCAACCATATTGTCAATATAGAACTCTATAATCTTTTCTATATAATATGCTTCTTCTTCTGGTTTACAATTTTCTAATTTTTTCCATAATTTTATTTCTGTTTCGAAGTTTTTTTGATCTTTTTTTAATTTTTGTCTTCTTGCTTTTTCTATTCTTTTTTCTAAGGAAGATATAATATGAGGAGCCTGTCTTTTAATTCGATTTTGCATACCTGGAGTAATAGTGATTTTTTTTAATACTCTTTCTTTTAAGACTTTTGCTATCATTCTACCAGATGCTACTATTTCTACTTTCCCTTTTTTACGTAGTACAGGAATCTTGGAATGTTGAATTTCTTTATCAACTAATAAAGATAAAACATCTTCAGGAGAATTTTTTCTTAAGAATATATTATATAAAAGTTTAAATAAAGGTAAATCTAAATTTTTTTCTCTTGCTATTTCTATAATAGGAGAAATTGCAAGACCTCCTTCTGCAACGTTCTGACTGGATAATACTTCTTTTTCTATATAATAAGATGGAGTTAAAAACAATTGGATTTGATCTAATAAAGTTGGTTTATTCGCTCCTTTTAAAAGATTTTCTGTAAATTGTTTTCCATAAGTTCTATTTCTACTATAGGGGACTAAATACAGTAGCCATAAAATCCGAAAGACCAGATCGACCAAATAATATTTTTTCACTTGCTCCTAATTCTTTTGCGAATGTTAGCATTTCCATAAATGCTTTAGCACTTAATTCTCCTAATATGCTACTACCAACAGAAGGAAGAGAAGAAACCATTCCCTGTAAAATGGCAACAGGATTTTTTAAAATTCCTCCTAATTCTGCAGATAATAAATCATTATGCGAAGAGAAATAAATATAAGGTTGATGAAATATAATTTTTAATAAATTATAAAAATCTACGGAGTTTAATGCAATATCAAATAAGATATAATTCTTGTTAATAATATCATATAATAAAGAAGGACCTGCCATAACAGCAATGTTACCTTCAATATTATGTTTTTTTTGTAATTTCTGAACCATTTGATGAAATACATAAACACCATATTTTTTCCTATTATGGAAATTTAAAAAACCTTTTGTAATTAAAACGAAAGTCATATTGATTTTCTGGATTTAAATTTTCAAATATCATTTCGACAATTTCTTCAAATTGACGAGAAGGAAGAGCAAATATAATAATAAGAGATTTATCTTTAAAAAAATCGTAACCTGTAACAAATTTTATATTTTTAGGAACGATGAATTCATATTGATTTATTTTAATAAGTTTTTCTTTTCTCCATTTACGATACGATAAAGTATCTGGAAACCAAAGATAATATTCATTTAAATTTTTTTCAATAATTTCGCTAACAGCAAATCCCATTGGTCCCCCACCAATGATCACTACTTCTGAATTTGTTTTAACTACGGGATTCTGTACTGGATTATTTTCTATTACCATAATTAAAATGAATTATGTTTTTTAAATTATGAATTGTCAAGTTAAATGTATTTATATTAATAACTTATTTTACTGAATTTCTATTTATGTTTGATAAAATTAATTAAATATTACAATTGATTGAAATAATTTTAAATCATTTGTTATAATTCAAATATTATTTTAACGAAATAGTATTAGAGTTATAAGTTTTTTTTGCAAATGCAATTTGTTTATAAAACATTTTAATTGGATCTTTTACATATTTTTTTTGTATTGTATAACGGTGAATTATACCATTAAATTTTTTTGATAAATCTAAGGGTTTACCATCTGTTGTTAAGACAATTTTATATCCATTGTTAAATACATATTCATTTAACTCATCAGTATAATATCCCATTGGATAAGCAAATGCCCAGATAGGATGTTTTAAATTCTTTTCCAGGATCTTTTTAGATAAAATGATTTCTTTAAAAAGTCGGTTTTGATATTCTTCATTTGTTTCGTTAATTTGTTTTTTGTAAAAAACTGAATGAGAAAAAGAATGATTTTGTATATCGAATCCTTCATTAAGAAGTCTTTTTAAATCATCCCAGGAAGTTCCCATTGTAGGTCTTGGATTTATATCTTGAATATAAAAAAAGAAGGTAGCTGGGTAGTGAAATTCTCTTAAAATAGGAGCAAGAACTCTTACAATATTTACATAATCATCATCAATTGTTATAACCATTGTTGGTTTATTAAAAAATTTGTTCTGGATTGCATGTTCGTATAATTTTTGTAAAGAAACGATTTGTATTTTCTCCTGTTTAAGAATATTTAAATAATGACGAAATTCTTCTCTGGTGACAGAATAAGGACCTTTACCATCTATATCATGGAATAGAATTACAGGAACTAAATAATATTCGCTTTTATTTGTATCATTTTTTTTTAAATATTCACTTTTTATAAGATAAACATAAGAAAAAAAAAGGATTAGAAACATAGGAAAAGAAAAATAGATTTTAAACTTCATCAATATTATTTATCGTTTATTATTTATTATGAATCAAGTAGAATTTAATTTATATTTATATAGAGGAATATTTATTTTTTTAATCTGAATAGATTTTTTTTAATAATTGATTGACAAAATTTTAAAAATCATTTATATTTGTATTACCAAGGTTTTAGGAGGATATTATGGAAAATTTAGCAAAAAAATATGAGGTTGAATACAAAGTTTATCCGGTGGAACCAGTAGAAAAAGAAGAAAGAATCGAAAATAAAGTATCTGAAGTATTCGAAAATATTTATTTTGATGCAAAAAATGAAAATGCTAAATTTTTAGAAGATACTAAAGTAGAAGCTGGAGGAGAATAGAAAATAAAATTTATTATTTTCTTGATGGATTATATAATCAATTTCTATATATTACTTGTAATAAATATGGAGAGAAATCTGGTATTTCAAATTAAAAAAATATATGGATCAAAACGAGCAAAAAGAAAAAAACTTCAAAAGATATATAGGTTTAGAAACAGAATATGCAATACGATTTTCTTCGGAACATTCTGAACGTCCAGATAATAGAATCCTGTATGATTTAATTATTAAGATTATACCTTCCTATGTTCGAATTGCAGAAGGGACATCTATTCTTAAATGGAAACAGATTTTTACAGAAAATGGGAGTGCTTTTTGTTACGAAAGCCTCCCACATCATTTAGAAAGTGGTTTATTAGAAGCTGCAACACCTGAATGTGAATCTCCATTAGAAGTATTATTATATCAAAAAGCAATCGATCGATTATTAAAAAAGTGCTTAGAAAAATTAAATTCTCCTTATAAGAATTCTTATCCCAAATCTACAATTAGTTTGATAAAAAACTGTAAAGATGCTTTTGATAATATTTATGGAGCACAGGAAAATTATTCTGGATACATTGCTAAAGGAATTTATTTCTTTTTGTATAGAAGTTTTCTTGTATTTTATCTTCCTTTACTTGCTTTTTATATATTAGTAGTATTTTTAGTATCGTTTTTAATATTATTTATTCAAAGTATTCTTTTAATTTTTGTATATTTTTTTTATATTATATTTATTTCTTTAAACCAAAAACAAAAAAATAAATATCAATACGAGGTCTTTGTATTTCCAGCTCATAAAACATTTTTTTATTATTTTGAAAAAATATCCGGAAATCTTTTAACATTTACAGAAATTATATTATCTTTACCAATGATTGCACCTTATGTTATTATTTTAAAATATTTGACATTTCGAGATTATAAAAAGCATTTATTACCTTTTTTAATTACGAGAATTATTTATACAGGTAGTGGAAGCATAAATAAAGATGGAAAATATTATTTATCAGAAAAAGCGATTTTTACCAAAAGAATTGCAAGAACAACGAATTTCCCAGCAGATAGATGTATTTATGATCCTGGAAATTTAATGAAGCTTGCTTATCTCAGTGTGCTTTCTTTTTTTAAATTGGAGTTTCATTATTTAAAACAACTTTTTAGTAAAATACAACGTTTTCAGATAGGAATGTCCGATTCCTGTATGTCTGAGGTTTCTGAACTATTAAAAGTTGGACCTATTTATATTTTGATGAATATGATTGATGAAGGTTTTTTGAAAAATTCTCCTAAAATATCATCGCCTATTCAAATATTAAAGTATATCAATGAATACCCAAATTACAAGAAAACAGCAATTAAAATTAAAAATCATACAAATATAGATTTACCACAAAATGTATCTGCTATTGATATTCAGTACTGGTATTTGAATCAGGTAAAAGATTATTTAAAACAAAGAAAAGTTATACAGCCAGAATTTATTATGATTATTCAATTATGGGAAGATGTTTTAAATTCTCTTAAAGAAGAACCAGAGAAATTGTTTGGAAAAATTGATTGGATTACAAAGCGAATTTTGATGAATCAAGCTATTTTAAAAGAAAAAAGAATGAACTTAAATCATAATAATAATAATATATTAGATGTTGAGCAAATTAATTTAGAAGATTATCAAAAATATTATGAATTATTAAAAATCATAGATATTAAATATCATGATATTTATGAGGGTTATTATTCTGAATTAGAAAAAGCTAATTTAACTAAACACTTTTTTTCAGAGGAAGAAATTGAAAATGCAATTAAAAATCCACCTCAGAGTAGTTCTTTGGCAAAAATTAGAAGTACTATTATAAGAAAAATGAATCAATCATATGATAATATAAAAATTTCCTGGAATTATGTTAGAATAGGGAATGGTGCTGTTTCTAAAATTATTGATTTAAAGGATTATAAAAAAAAGAAGAATTGACGTCAAAGAGATTTAAATTTTTTTATAAATATATGCCGTATTATGATTTTGAATGTTTAGATTGTAAAAAAATTTCAACTGTTAAATTATCTGTAAAAGATATCGAAGAAGGAAAAAAAGTAGAATGTAAATATTGTCATTCTTATAATACGCAAAGATATTTTCAACCTATTGCAGTTAATACAAGTTCGAATAGTAAAGAGGAATTTCAAGGCTGTGGTGAACATTGTAAATGTTTTCCTAATAATTGATTTTTATGACAAATATAGTTTTACCTTTTAATCTAAAAGAACAAATACATCAAAGATTGGATATTTTTGAAGGTTTATTACCTGAATTAAAACGAATATTATTTGAATTATGGGAAGAAGATTTAGAGATTCAATTTAAATCTTCTGAATTAGATCTTGTTACGAAAGCAGATCATTTATCAGAACAGACTATTATTCATTTTTTGCAAAGTAGATTCCCTATGGATCATATTCTTTCAGAAGAAACAGGGAAAAAAGAACCTATTGTAAAACAAATCCCATCTATAAATTTAGAACCATCAGAATTTACCTGGTGTATTGATCCACTTGATGGAACGGTAAATTATTCTCATCATATTCCTTTATTTTCTATTTCTGTTGGTATTTTGTATAATGAAATTCCAGTAGGAGGACTTGTATATTTACCCTATTTTAATGATATTTATCGTGCTGTTTATAATGATGGAGCATATAAAAATCATAAACGAATCCATGTTTCCGAAACAAATGAATTAAAAAAATCTTTAATTGTTACAGGGTTTCCTTATAATCGTTTAGAAATTATAGATAGATTAACCAGCACTTTTAAAAATGTATTAGAACATTGCAGGGGAATTCGAAGAACAGGCTCTGCAGCCTTAGATTTATGTTGGGTAGCAGAAGGAAGATTTGATGCTCATTATGAATGGAATTTGTCTCCTTGGGATACAGCAGCAGGTATTATTATTTTAAAAGAAGCTGGTGGAATTGCTGTAAACGAAAGAGGAGAAGAATATAAGCCCGGTGATTCTTTATTAATAGCCACTAATCGAAATATCCATTCCGAATTTGTAAAATTAATATTAGAAAACTAATTTGATTTTTTTTATATTAAATTCATCTTTAAAATTTTTATCTAAAATTATGTAATAAAGTAAAATCATTATAAGTAATAATAAATTATAAAAAGGAGCTATTGCTCCTTATACATTTGCTTTTTGTTTTTTTACTTCACTTAATACTGGATTACTGAAATATTTACTTTCTAAGACAACAGTACCTTTATTTAAGCGTGATTGCCAGTTTGTACTATACATTACAGCATATGAAGGCTGATTTTCCAGTCCTAAGATCTGAATAGTTTTTGCCATAGGATGTTCAGAGTCGATATTCGTCAACCGAAAAGATTTATTAAAAGAAAAGCGAAAATTACCAGAGACATTAATAATAGTACGTATCAACTTATTTTCTAAATAGGTATAGGTAATTAAATCAAAGGCAGGTATCGCAATAAATCCTTTTAAATTCCCTTGTAATTCAAATATAGATTTTTTTGTTTCTGGATCTTTAACAGAACCATATAATTGAGAATTTTCCAGATCAAATTGTAAAGGAATATCTGTAACAAATTTAGGATATCCCCATATCTCTCTTCCTGCTACATTAGCTTCTTTAGTAGTTACAGGTAAGTGAGCGACATAAAAACCTATAGGTATATTTTCTGGATTGGTTTTTAATAATAATTTTAATAATTGTAAGGTAGGGGAAGAAGCATTTTTATTTTTTTCTTTAACCCCAATAGCAAGACCTACTTCATTATAAATGCCTACTGTAGTATCTTTATATTCAAATAAAGCGAGAGCGATTAAAGATTTACCATTATAAAAACGAATTGCTTCTAAATCTGTATTTTTAAGAACTTCATTTGCTTTTTCTGGCTTAACAAAGTAAAAAACTAATGTTAAATTTACATCATAATACAGTATAGGAAGTTCTATATCTCCAATACTTGTTTTTATTTTCTCCTTAGGTACCTGAAAAAAAACGTCACTTTTGTCTTTTTTTCGAGCCATAATAACCCCCATACTTAGTCTTATTATTAATAAATAATTTATCTATTTAAAGTCAAGCTTTATTAAAAATCAATTTCTATTTTTTTAGTACTAAAAATAAGAAAAATATATTAAAATATAAAATTATAAGGCATAAGAATTGACAATATCAGACTAAATTTTGATTAATAAAAAAAAGTAAATCAAGGAGTAAAAAATGCAAAGAATAATTTATATATTAATGTTGGGAAATATTATATTTTATATAAATTGTAAAGAAAGCGAAAAAGAAGTTTATGCAAAATATCCTGCTCGAGTAATACAAGTAGAAAATCAAAATATTAAAGGAACTACTTATATAGTTCAGGCTGAAAAACTTTATCAATTAGATATAAAAGAAGAAGATAAAAAATTATTAGATGATATTAAAAAAAATCTTGGTGTAAAAAATGCTTCTGATATTATTAAAGTTAAACTTACCGATGGCACAATCGGTTTTACAAGAAAAAATGCTATTGGTGGAAAACCTTTTGTTGTAATTGCAGAAGAAATTAATGTCTATCTTAGACCTGGTGGAGATGTTTATCATAAAATTCCTATTGGTAGCTTATGTAATGAATTAGAAGAAAATAAAGAATATAATATGATTAAGATTTCCTGTTATGATGCCTTATCAGGTGGTCCTATTCAAGGGAAATGGATTTCTGGAAAATGGATAAAAAAAGAAGAAAACACTATTTCTTATAATAGAGAAGATATAGAAGATGTTAAGTTGATTCAAAAAGCGATTATGACGATTAAAAAAGCAAAAAATCCAGACAATAAAAATGTAATTGAAGCTCTTGAAACTTTAAATAAAATCATAGAAAAAAATTCTTCTACTAAAAGTTATGCTGCAAAAAAATTGGAGGAAGCACACGAAATATTAGATAAAAAGATTGTAGAAGAAGAAACACAGGAAGTAGAAACACAAGAATTACCAGAAGAGCAGCCTCAAGAAGAAACACAGCCTTATAACAATCAATAATCCTTATAAGCCTCATTTTTGTGGCTTTTCTTTTTTATTTATAAGTTTTGTAATATAAAATATCAGATATTAAAATACGTAATTTTTTTGTTGTAAGCGATCAAAGAACGCCGTATAATTTATAGTTTCTATAAATACTGCTTCTAAATTGTGATTTTATTATTAAAAAATATGATTTTCTTATTTTTTTTTGGTAAGATTTTTAACAAAAAATAGACTATTATATTGATGGCTACATATACAAGAAAAAATATACAAAGTCCTAACCAAGAACTGGAAGAATCAAGCAATACGACTATTTTACACTTTATGATTTATTTACCCTATAAAGAAGATTTGCAGGATCTAAGAAATCAGTATTCAAGCTATTCGGATATGTTTTTGTTTCTTATTTCTAAATACATTGAAAGATTAAAAAAATTAGCAAATCAAAAGAAAACCAGTAAAAAAATTTATCAGATAGTTTGTAATGATTATGAACACTATTCTATAAGAGTAAGTCAGAATATTCATCAATTATTAAAGGATATATCAGAGATGACGGGTTATAGTGTAAGTCATATTATAAGATTACTAATAGAATGGGAATGTTATAGAAGATTTGATGATAAGGTATCTTTATTAAGGGTTCCGTTAAGGGAAATTAGTCGTGAATTTGTAACAAGTGTTACAGAAATCAGGATAGAGCATCGATTTTACAGGGCAAGGGAACTGGTAGAAGAAGATGTTGAAATATTATGTGCTTGAAATAATTTACGAAAATATAAATTGATCGCTTACTTTTTGTTTGATTTATAATAAATATTAAGTATTGATAATTTATAATTAAGAATTGACGTCTATCCCTGCATAATATTTTTTAAAACCAATGAAAATCTTTAATACATTAACGCAAAAGAAAGAAGAATTGATTCCAAAGGATCCAGAATGTGTTAAAATTTATAATTGTGGACCTACTGTTTATAATTATAATCACATAGGAAATTTTCGCTCTTATATGTTTGTTGATATTTTAAGAAGATACTTAAAGTTTCGTGGATATAAATTAGATCATACATCTAATATTACAGATATTGATGATAAGATTATTCAAAATGCAATTAAAGAAAATAAAACAATTTATGAGTTTACAGAACCTTATGTTAAAGCTTTTTTAGAAGATTTAAAAACATTGAATATTGAGCCAGTAGAACATCGTCCTCGAGCAACTGAATATATTCCTCAGATGATAGAATTAATGAAAGAATTAGAAAAGAACGGACATATATATATAATGGATGGAAATGTATATTATAAAATTAATTCTTTTAAAGAATATGGAAAATTATCTCATATTGATAAAGCACAATTAATGGCTGGGGCTTCTCAGAGATTTGATGTAGATGAATATACAAAAGATGATATTAGAGATTTCGCTTTATGGAAAAAGCCTACATTAGAAAAAGAACCAAGATGGCAATCTCCTTATGGAGAAGGGAGACCTGGCTGGCATCTTGAATGTTCGGCAATGATTCGAGGTATATATGGAAAAGACGGAATAGATATTCATATTGGGGGTGTTGATTTAATTTTTCCCCATCATGAAAATGAAATTGCTCAAAGCGAAGGAGCATATCCAAATGATAATTTTGTTCGTTATTGGATGCATAATGAACATTTATTGGTAAATGGTAAAAAGATGTCTAAATCCTTAGGAAATTTTTATACATTAAGGGATTTAGTAACCTTAGAAGGTGCAGAAAAATTAGTTAAAGAAAAACGAGCACCAGAATGGCTAATTGACTATGTAAAAAAAGGATATATTGCAAAAGCAATTCGTTATGTTCTTTTAGCAACTCATTATAGGCAAAAATTAAATTTTACATTTGATCAAATTGAACAAGCACATCAAAATATTGTTCGCGTACAAAATACCATTGATAAAATTCTAAAAATATTAAAAGATGTTTTTAAAGAAGAATGGACAGAAGAAAAAATAAAAAATCTATACGAAGAGCTAAGAAAACAAGATCCAAACCCACCAGGCAGAAAAAATGAAAATCTTGTGTCGCCAGATTCTATTGCGTATGAACCATTAAAAAATTTTATAGATGCAATGGATGATGATTTAAATATATCTAAGGGGATTGCAAGTTTATTTGAGCTTATACATAATGTTAATCAATTATTAAATGATATTGAATTTAAAAAAATAGATCTTTATGATGAAAAAATAAAAAAGAATTTAATTGATGCATTAATTGTTTTATATGCATTTAATACTGTTTTTGGATTATTTGAATTTAATCTTAAAACTTTCGAACAACAGATATCTCCAGAAAAAATAGAATGGATAGAGAAAAAAATACAGGAAAGAAGCGAAGCAAGAAAAAAGAAAGATTTTAAAACTGCGGATCAGATAAGGGAAGAATTAGCAAAAGAAGGAATTATTTTAATAGATACTCCTGCTGGAACGAAATGGGAAATAAAAAAATGAAGTCAAAAACATTAATTGGTAAAAAAGCTGCTTTAGAATTTATAAAATTATATGCTAAAAATCCACAAAATTTTCAGGTTGATCAAATTCTTTTAAAAGAGGGATTTTCCAAAAAAATTATAGAAGAATTTAAAAAAATTGGTTTGGAAGATCGAATAACTCTAAAACAAAAAGTAGAACTCGAGAAACAATTTAATGGAAATCACCAGGGTATAATAATTTTATATAAAGAAAAAGAATTAAATTCTATATCCTTAAAAAATGGACTAAAAAGACCACCTAAGAATTTATCAATTAAACAGATGTTAAAACAATATCCTGGTATCTATGTTGTAACAGATCGAATTCAAGATCCCCATAATCTTGGTAGTATAATAAGAAGTGTCGAAGCATTAGGAGGAATGGCATTATTTGTTACTGGTAAAGGTGCTCGGATTAACGAAACAGTTCAAAAGGTAGCAACATCATCTTTACTTTACTTACCTGTGATTGAATTAGCAAATCCTTATACAATTTTAGAAGAAGCAAAAAAATTAGAATACTGGATTATTGCAACTACAACAAAAAAATCAGATCGTTTATTACCTTTGAATGAAATTGATAAATTGCCTCCAAATAATCAAAAGTACTTAATTTTATTAGGTTCTGAATCTGATGGATTAAAAAAAATTTTATTAGAAGAAGCACATGTATGGATTGAAATTCCCTTACTTGGACAAACAGAATCTTTAAATGTTAACCAGGCAATATCGATTATCCTTTATAAATTTATAGAATATATTTATTTTAAATAATTACTTATATAAGTTTGATTAGCATCTGGTTTGTTTCTACTTTTTCTCCTTCTTTTACATATATTTTATCTATTATCGCATTTCTTGGAGAACGTATTTGATTTTCCATTTTCATAGATTCTATTATTAAAAGTAAATCATTCTGTTTTACTTCTTCTTTATCTTTTACATAAATTTTTGTTATAGTTCCTGGTAGAGGGGCAAGTATTTCTGTTATTTCTAATTCAATTTGTGTATTATAATTTATTTCTTCCTGAGTATTTTTTGAAAGAATAATATTTTTACCATTGATTGTAATATAAAAATAGGTATCATCTTCAGTTAAAATTGCTTTATGAAATTGATTTTTCCATTCGAATATAATATAACCGCAACGAGAATTATTTATAGAATAAAATTTCGTTAATTTAATGATATGCTTTTCATTTCCTAAATGAATTTCATAATGTTCTGAATCGATCTTTTGAATATGTACTGGTATATGTTCTTCTTTAAAATTGATAATCATACATTACTCCATTTTCCAATCAGTTTCCAGATATTGTTGATTTGATTTTCTTTTTTGTATAAATGCTCTTGATAATGATTTTGTTCTAAATATATTAAAGTACTGATAATTGCTTCGTTTAATAGGTTGTTATTTTCTTTATAGGGAAATTCTTTACAAAAATTAGTATTAATATGATTATTGATAAATTTATCTGATTTTAAAATTTCCATTAAATAATTAATATTTGTTTTTACACCATGAATAATATAATTTTCTAATGCATATAAGAGTTTTTTTCTTGCTTCTTCTCTCGTATGTCCCCAGCTAATGATTTTACTAATCATAGGATCAAAATGAGGTGAAATATTTTGTGGAAATTTAATTGCAGTATCAATACGAATATTGGGAATCTCTGGCTCTATATAAGTAAGAATTTTTCCTGGAGAAGGTAAAAAATGATTCTCTGGATCTTCTGCATAAATACGCAATTCTATTGCATGACCTTTTTTATAAATTTCTTTCTGAGAATATAATAATGGATTATTTAATGCAATATTTATCTGTTCTTCTACTATATCTATGTTGGTTATCATTTCTGTTACAGGATGTTCTACTTGAATTCGAGTATTCATTTCTAAGAAATAAAAATTTCTGGTTTGTTCATCAAATAAAAATTCAATTGTACCAGCATTTGTATACTGAATTTCTTTTGCAAGTTTTATGGCATAATCAAATAAAATGTTTCTTTCTTTTTCTGTTAAGGTTGGAGATGGTGCTTCTTCTATGATTTTTTGGTGTCTTCTTTGAATACTACATTCTCTTTCGAAAAGATGAATATAATTACCAAAATGATCACCTAAGATTTGAACTTCAATATGTCTTGGATTTTCTATATATTTTTCTATAAATATGGTATCATTACCAAAATAACTTTTTGCTTCTCTTTTGCTTGCAATTAATTCTTCTTTTATGTTTTGTTTATCATATAAAATTTTCATTCCTTTGCCACCACCACCAGCACTTGCTTTAATAAGAATGGGAAAATCAATGTGTTTATTTTCAATTGCATCAATCATGTCTTCAATGCTTCCAGTAATACCAGTTAGAATAGGAATTCCAGATTTTAGAGCTATTTCTTTGGATTTGATTTTATCTCCCATTAATTTAATAATATTACTTTTAGGACCAATAAATAGAATATTTGCTTCTTCGCATTTTAAAGCAAATTCATAATTTTCTGACAAAAAACCGTAACCTGGATGTATTGCATCATAATGATATTGTTTTGCAATAGAAATAATTTTATCGATATTTAAATAAGTTTCTAAAAGATTACCATCTCCTATATAATAACATTCATCTAATAAAAAACGATGGTAGGAATTATCATCTTCTCGAGAATAAATACCTCCAGTTTTAAATCCCATTTTTTTTAATGTATGATGTATCCTTATGGCAATTTCTCCACGATTAGCAATTAATACTTTATTTATCTTCATAATTATACCATTGGGGTTTTCTTTTTTCGAAAAAAGCGGATATTCCTTCTTGAGCTTCTTCTGTAATCCTTAATTTTGCAATGATCTCTGAAGTAATATGTTTTAAATTTTCTAAATCATATTTTAAGTTAATTTCCATTAAATGTTTGATCTCTTTTATTGCATTAGGAGAGGATTTTAATAATTGTTTTATTAGATGGTGTAAATAATTATCCATTTCCATCTTATCTAAGGATTTTGTAATTAATCCCCATTTTTCTGCTTCCTCTGAATTAAAAATTCTCCCGGTTAAAAAGAGTTCCTTTGTTTTACTAAAACCCATTTTTCTAATTATATAGGGACTGATTACTGCTGGAATTAAGCCAAGAAGTACTTCGCTAAAGGCAAATTTTGATTCTTTTTCGCATAAAGAAAAATCAGTACAGGCAATCAAACCAATACCGCCACCCATAATAGAACCATGACCAATAGAAATAGTAGGTTTAGGAAATGTATAGATATTATACATTAATTCTGCTAACTGTAATGCATCATTTTTATTTTCTTCTAAGGTGTAGTGTTTCATTTTTTTCATATAGTTTAGATCTGCACCAGAACAAAAGGATTTTCCTTCTCCTCTTATAATTAGAATTTTAAAATCTTCTTTTTTAAGCTCTTCTAAAATCGTATTTAATTCCAGGATCATTTCTTCGTTTAAAGCATTATGAACATTTGGTCGATTTAAAATAATTGTAAATATCAATTTTTCTTTTTTTAAGTTGAATTGTATTATATTTCATTTTTTACATCCTGAATATTCCATATTTTGGTTCTGGTATCATTTGATTTAAGGAAATTGAAATTCCTATTGCTAATATTTTTCTTGTATCAACTGGATCGATAATACCATCGTCCCATATTCTCGAAGTAGAATAATAGGGAGAGCCTTCGTATTCATATTGTGTTATGATTGTATTTCTTAGTTTTTCTTTTTCTTCTTCGCTAAGTGTTTGATTATTTTTTCAGTAATTGTTCTTCTTTTACCTGAATTAATACATTTGCTGCTTGTTCTCCTCCCATAACTGATATTCTTGCATTAGGCCACATAAATAGAAGTCTTGGTTGAAATGCTCTACCACACATAGCGTAATTACCTGCACCAAAGGAACCTCCAAAAATTACTGTAAATTTAGGAATATCAATATTGGAAACAGCATGAACCATTTTTGCACCATCCTTAGCTATACCCTTATGTTCAAACTCTTTACCTACTATAAAACCAGTAATATTTTGTAAAAATAGTATAGGAATTTTTCTTTGAGCACATAATTCAATAAAATGAGTTCCTTTTAAAGAAGTTTCAGAAAATAAAATTCCATTATTGGCTATTATACCTATGGGGAAACCCATAATTCTTGCAAAACCACAAACAAGGGTAGGCGCATAACGTTCTTTAAATTCATGAAATTTACTTCCATCTACTATACGTGCTATAATTTCTCTTGCATCTACAGGTTTCCGTAAATCAAGAGGTGCAATACCATATAATTCTTCAGGATCATAAGCTGGTTCTTCAATTGGGGATATTTCTAATGGAAATTTTTTTTGGCTGGGAATCGATTCAAAAATATTTCTACATATCTGGATTGCATGTTCATCATTTTCTGCTAAGTGATCTGCAACACCAGAAATTCTTGTATGAATATCTCCTCCTCCTAATTCTTCTGCAGAGACAACTTCTCCCGTAGCAGCTTTTACTAAGGGTGGACCACCTAAGAATATCGCACCTTGATTTTTAACAATGATAGTTTCATCACTCATAGCTGGAATATAAGCACCACCAGCTGTACATAATCCCATTACTATCGAAATCTGGGGAATACCTAATTTGGACATTTGAGCTTGATTATAAAAAATTCTTCCAAAATTATCTTTATCTGGAAATACTTCAGCTTGTTTTGGTAAAAAAGCACCCCCAGAATCTACCATATATACACAGGGAAGATGATTTTCTAAGGCAATTTCCTGAGCTCTTAAATGTTTTTTTATGGTTTCTTTTATATAGGTTCCACCTTTAACGGTAGAATCATTTGCAATAATCATACATTCTTTTCCATGAATTACACCAATACCTGTTATAATACCAGCAGAAGGAAATTCATTATTATATTGATCCCAGCATGCTAAAGGGCTTAATTCTAAAAAAGGTGTACTTGGATCGATAAGTTTTTGGATTCTTTCTCTTGCTAAAAGTTTATTTCTTTGCTTTTGTTTTTTAACAATATCTGGATCTCTTTGTTTTATTAATTCTAATTTATTTTTTAAATCATAAATTAATTCTTTATATTTTTGATAATTTTCCTTATATTCCAGGGAATTTGTATTAATTTTAGATTGTATTTTATACACAGATTTCTTAAATCCAAAAATTGATATTTTTGTCAAGAATAATTCGAATTGAAACTAATATGTTTAAAAATTTGTAAGCGATCAAAGAACGCCGTATAATTTATAGTTTCTATAAATACTGCTTCTAAATTGTGATTTTATAATTAAAAAATTTGATTTTCTTATATTTTTTTGGTAAGATTTTTAACAAAAAATAGACTATTATATTGATGGCTACATATACAAGAAAAAATATACAAAGTCCTAACGAAGAACTAGAAGAATCAAGTAATACGACTATTTTACACTTTATGATTTATTTACCCTATAAAGAAGATTTACAGGATTTAAGAAATCAGCATTCCAGTTATTCGGATATGTTTTTGTTTTTAATTTCTAAATACATTGAAAGACTAAAAAAATTAGCAAATCAAAAGAAAACCAGTAAAAAAATTTATCAGATAGTATGTAATGATTATGAACACTATTCTGTAAGAGTAAGTCAGAATATCCATCAATTATTAAAAGACATATCAGAGATGACGGGATATAGTGTAAGTCATATAATAAGGTTACTAATAGAATGGGAATGTTATAGAAGGTTTGATGATAAGGTATCTCTATTGAGGGTTCCGCTTAAGGGAGATTGGCAGTGAATTTGTAACAACTATTACAGAAATCAGGATAGAGCATCGATTTTACAGGGCGAGGGAGCTTGTAGAAGAAGACGTAGAAATATTATGTGCCTAAAATAATTTACGAAAATATAAATTGATTGTTTACAAAAATTTTGCTATATAATAAACATCTTAAACGATGAAATTAATAAAAAATTTTAATTATATTAGTAAAATCTTTATGCATGTTTGAACTCAATTTCATTTTTTAAATAATAAAAAATTGCTTTTATGATATTTTTAGATCAGTAATATTGAACTATTTTATAAATTAAAAAAAAAAAATTGAAAGTTATAAATATAATTTTAATTTATATATGAAATGGATATATATAATATTGTTAGAGAATTTATTCAAAATATAAGAAAGTATGGATTTAATGTTTTTATAAATTTTATTTTATTTTGTTTAATTGCCTGGATTCCTTATTTTAATCTGATTGGTTTTATGGGGTTAATGTCATTATCTGTAAAGATTAGTAAAGGAGAATCTATAAAAAAACAGAAATTTTTTCTAATTTTTATAGAAAAAAAAAAGAAAAAATGTGTATTCTTGTTTATTTTTAATTCAATTAGGTATTATTTTAGGTTTATTATTTTTTGTTATTCCGGGAATTTATTTATCTATTTCCTGGAGTATGGCATTATTTTTAATTATTGATAAAGACATTAATCCTGTCGATGCATTAAAATTATAAAACAGAAATTTATAATTATTTAAATAACTTAATAATATTTTATTTATTATTAATATTTTTTTTATTTGGTTGTTCCTATATAGCAACATTTCATATTATATTTTCTGGTATATTATATAAAAATTTATGTGAGTTTAAAAAAAAATAATGTAAATTAAAAATATAATTGACTAAAAAATTTTTATTTAAATACTGTTCAGTAAAATTATTCAGGAGGATTTTTATGAATCAACAACAACAAATTGAGCAATTAACAGCTATGGCAGGAATTTACTGGATTATCATGTTAATATTTATTCTTATATTGATTGTTTCTTTATGGAAAATATTCGAAAAAACTGGAAAACCTGGTTGGGCAGCTATTATCCCTATTTATAATATTATTATTCTTTTAGAAATTATTGATAAACCATTATGGTGGATTATATTATTTTTTATTCCATGTATAAATATAATTGCACATATTTTAGTAAGTATAGAATTAGGAAAAAAATTCGGTAAAGATACTTTCTGGTCTATTATCTTTTTAGTGATTTTAGGTTTTATAGGTTATCCTATGCTAGCATTTGGTGATGCTCAATATCAAAAGTAAATCTTAAAAGGACGCAAAGCGTCCCTTTTCTTTAAGTTGCTTCGTAAATTTCGTATTCTTTTTTTCTTCTTAATTCAATTAACCAAACAATACCAACAGAAATAAAATAAAGAAGCATTAAGGGTACTGCTAAAACAATCATGCTTAAAGGATCAGGTGGTGTTATAATTGCAGAAAATAAAAATAATAATACCACTATAAATTTCCAGGCTTTTTTGTGCCATTCCATAGTAACAATTCCTAAGGAACCTAATAGTATAACAAGCAATGGGAGTTGAAAAGTAACACCTGTTCCTATTAGAATTAAAAATAAAAAGCTATAATATTTTTCTATAGTAGTTTGTGCTATTGTCTGATCTGGTAAAAAATAATTTAACATCATTTTAAGGCTTAATGGAAATAAATATATCCACGCAAAAATTACACCGCCCCAAAATAATAAAGAAGAAATAAAAACAACAATATGACCTAAAATCGCTGCTCTTCGACTTAAAGCTGGTGTTATATAACCCCATAAAATAGATAAGCTAATAGGCAAAGATACCAAAATTCCTAAAATAATGGAAAGTTTAAAATATACTTCTAATGGTCCATAAACAGTACCAAGAATTAGTGGTTCGGAAGTTATCTCTTTAAATGGTTGTACTAAAAATTTATGAATATTTGTGCTAAAAATTCCAATTATACTGGAAGTAATAATCCATACACCAAGAATAGCAAATATTCTTAGTCTTAATTCTTCTAAATGATCCCCTAAGGTCATATATTTTTCACGAGGATCAATTTCTTCTAATTCTTCTATAGAGCTCTGGTTCTATATTGTTATTTGCTGGGAGAATTTTTGCTGGTTTTTGAATATTTTCTATTTTTCTTTTTGGCTTACTTTTTTTAAAATTTGCTTTTTTACTTTTTTTAGAAGCCATTTATTATATAGAATTTTTTCTTTTGGTAGATGATTTTTTTGCTTTTGGTTTATTATTTTTTACAACTGGTTCTTCTTCCTCTTCATAGGTCACTTGTTGAATATCGTCTGATCCACTTAAACTTTTACGAAATTCTTTTATCCCTAAACCTATATCTCTTGCTAATTGAGGAATTTTTCTTCCTCCAAAAAGCAAAAGAACGATTACTAAAATAATGATTAATTCACTGCCACCAATGCTACCGATAAATAATAAAGTTTTCATAATACCAAATTATTTTATTTTTTTAGAGAATCAATAAGAAAAAAAATTGTTTTTAGAATTTTATAGATTTTAGTGATATTTATATTAAGGTATAATATGGCAGAAAAATTAACCAAACAGGAAAAAGAAGAATTTAAAGAAAAATCAGCAAAATATAAAGAAAAGATTCAGGAAATAGATAAAGAAAAAAAAATGCTTTTATCAATCATTAAAAAAAATCCAGAAATTGCTCCCTATGCAAAGATCCGTTCTACTATTTTTAGTATTCAAAAAGCTTCTATTTGCACAGATCTGGCGATTTTGTCACAAATAATACAAAATATCAGAGGAGATAATTATCTTAATGATGCACGAAAAGAAATTTATGGAATTTTAACAGATTTTTTATCTATGTATGACATTGATTTTTATTCTTCTTTAACGGATAATCAGGAATTTTTAGAAAAAATTTCAGAAATGAAGCCAGATCATAGATATAATTTTTTAAAAGCATTATATGAAATTACCAATCGAATTTACGAATTAGAATTACAGGGTAAATATCGTTGGTCTTTTCCGGAAATATATCAGAAATTAGCTTTAATTGTTTTTTTATTTTTAGATTTTAAATTATTAGAAAAGACAAAAAATCCAGATATGCCATATTACGATGCATTACATAAACACTTAGAATTATTAATTGAAATTTTACAAAAAGCTGCACAAGAATATCGCTCTAAGTATGAATTAGCATCTAAGGATTTAGATACATTACAAAATTTAAAAAAAATTTTAGAACTTTTAAAAAGAATTTATAATTTTTCAGGAGATCAAAACGAAGAACAAAAAATAAGTTTTGCTCTGGAATCTACGAAAGAAAAAATAGAATCTTTATTATCAAAGGAAAAGAAGGAAGATAAAAAAAAGTAATTGCTACAATGTAATTTTATATTAAATTAGCTAAAAATAAAATAAATTATTTATAAAGAGGTCTTTATGGCAGTAAAAGAAATAACAGATAATACATTTACAGATGAAACATCAACAGGTACAGTTTTGGTTGATTTCTGGGCTGAATGGTGCGGACCATGTAGAATGTTATCTCCTATTTTAGAAGAATTATCAACGGAAATACCTAATGTTCAATTTAAAAAAATCAATGTTGATGAGAATCCTACTGTAGCTGGTTCTCTTGGAATTACCGCAATACCAACGGTAATTATTTATAAAGATGGTCATCCAGTAGAAAGAATTGTCGGGCTTCTTCCAAAAGATCAAATTAAGAAAATTATTGAAAAACATATTTAATTTGTTCCAGCAATATGCTGGGACTTTATTTTTAAAAATCAAAAATTTTTATTTCTAACTGATGCTTATGTCCAAGAGACTCTTCTGTTTCTTTGGTTATTTTTAAACCCTGTAAAAGTTTTTCTCTATCTTCTTTTGTTATAAGAACTTTATGTCTATGATTAAGATTTTCTGTAGTATAAAAATCTTCTCTTTCATTTTTTATTTCGTCTATGGAAATGATTATATTATGATTATGATTTAAATTGGTATCTATTAAAGTTTGAATTTGAGGTGTTTCTTTTTCAGAAGAACAAAAACACAATAATAATAAAATAATAACATTTTTATATGTATTCATAATTTTAAATTTTTAAAGTACTTCAATTTAAACTTTTTTGTTTACGATAATAAAATCAACAAAAAAATATTTGATTGTGTTATTTATTAGAATTTAATGTTATGGTAGAGCTATGTCAAAGTTACAAGTGATTGATTTAAACAAATTAGTAAATGAATTACCAAGAGGTGGATATTTAATTCAGACATCAGTAGGATATATACAAGTAGGTTCACCTCCAGAAACAATAAAAGATACAATGAGATTGCCTCATAGTACACCACAGATTTTTATTTTACCCAATCAATTATTCCATGTAGAAAAAGGAATATCTTTAGCAGAACTGGAATTTCCTATTTATTACAATCATTTCTTGCGTCAGAAAAAAACTTATATTGTATGTACGAAAGAACAAAAAGAACAATTAACAATTGCATTAAAAGAAGCAGTATTTGGTCCAGACGAAATCAATCTCGCTTCTGAGTATATTGGAGGAGAAAAACATCCAGCATTTCCCAATATGAAAGCAGAAATAGATTATTTTAGAGGTAATCGCGTTCTGGAAGATCTGGTTCGTTTTGTTGTCTTCAATAAAGAAAACACTACAAAGATTAATAATGTTTATATTAAAAAATTAGAAAGTGGCCATTTTTTAATTATCGACAAAGATTGGAATAATGAAATTACTATTGATGGAGATATACATTATAATATTATTTATGACATAGGAAAGGCACTGCCTGAACCATTTAATCCTCCTTTAATGGGGATAACCTGTCTTGGTCCCAGCCATGGTTTTGATCCAGAAGCTAATACCTCTGGATTCATTATATGGTTAAATCATCGGGGAATTATGATTGATCCCCCTGTAAATTCAACAGAGTGGTTAAGACAATCTAATGTTAATCCTAAGTTGATAGATACCATTATTTTAACACATTGTCATGCTGATCATGATGCTGGAACATTCCAGAAAATTTTAGAGGAAGGTAAAATTACCATTTATACAACAGAAACAGTTTTAGATTCATTTATTAGAAAATATCAGGCATTAACAAAAATACCGAAAGAAGAATTATTAGATTTATTTGAATTTGTTAACGTTGTTATTGGAAAAGAATATCAAATTCATGGTGCCTCTTTTCGTTTTAATTATGCATTGCATTCTATACCATCACTTGGATTTGGTTTTGAATTTGAAGGAAAAACCTTTTATTATTCTTCGGATCATCTTAATGCACCAGCAGAATATTATGATGAACTAAGAGAAAAAGGTATTTTAACACCAGGTAGATGTGAGGATTTAAAAAATTTTCCATGGGAAACTGATATTATTTATCATGAAGCAGGTATACCACCTTTACATACAAGAATTGAGTTTTTGAATAGCTTACCAGTAGAAATACAGAAAAAAATTATTGTTTATCATATTGCAGAAAAAGACTTTCCTAAGAATACTCATTTAACTTATGCAAAATTTGGTATTGAAAATACTGTTTTTGTTGATATAAAACCACCTAAGTACGAAGAAGTTTATAAAATATTAGATGCCTTAGCAAATGTAGATATTTTTAAAAATTTTCCTATTTCTAAAGCAAAAGAATTTATTACAATTGTTGATAAAAAGAAATTTCCTAAGGGAGCAAAAATCATTCAAAAAAATACAATGGGAGATGAATTCTATATTATACTATCAGGTAATGTACGTGTAGAAGGAATGGAACAAGATACAATTTCTGAAGAAAATACATTAAAGAGATATGGTACTTATGAATATTTTGGAGAAGCATCTTTAATATTAGATCAACCACGTAGTGCAGATGTTATTGCAGAAACAGAGGTAGAGGCACTTGTAATCAAAAAAGAAAAATTTTTATCTTTTATCAGAGATTCTGATTTATTTGAAAAATTTAAAAGACTGAATGAAATTCGTAAAACAGGTACATGGGATGTTTTATCAAATAGCAAAATTTTTAATTCTTTAACTTCAGCTCAGAAAACAGCATTAGAACTAATAATGGAATATCGTAAAGAAACAAAAGGAAGATATATAATAAAAAGAAAACAACCATTCAATGAAGTCTATATTATAAAAAGAGGTAAAGTAGATGTAATTGATTCTCATGATAAAGTAATTATGACTTTATCAAGTGGTGATTTTTGTGGACAGATTTTTAACTTACAAAAGAATTTGCCTTCTGACTTTGATTTTCTTGTTCAGGAAGATTCGGAACTCTATGCAATTTCAAGAGATAATATGATAAAATATTTACAGGATAATCCTGGGGTCTATATGAAGCTTTATAAAATCTTTAAGACATAAATTGTTTCTTAAAAAAAGAGATAGAAGATCATCTATTTATATTAGAATCTAATAGAATTGATCCTTCTATCCTTAGAAAAATAGAAGAACAAAAAGAAATAATAGTTTTATCTATGTAAGAATTTTATATCATGTTCTTTATAATGTTCTAAATAATAATCAATAGAAAGTTTGCTACTACCATGCAACGCAAATACAATAGATAATAATAAAACAAACAAGGCAAAATGTAAACTATCAGACATTATACCTTCTTTTAAATGTATAAAAAGAATAGCAGATAGTACGATAGGTATTTGTAATAAAGCAGTAATTTTTGTTAAAAATCCCATAGCTAAGAATAAACCACCTATAATATGAACAAAAATAATAATATGAGATAATCCTAATACAGTATAAATTCCCATTGATAATCCTGTGGATTCTATTAACTTTGTTAGTAAATCCATATCACCAAAAAATTGAAAGCCTTTTATAATAAATACAAAACCTAAATAAATACGAATTATATCAACCAGTTCTTCTTTATGAAGGTTAATATATTCGTTGATGGATTTTCCCTGGATTTTCATAACTCCCTCCTTAAGGTTAGTCTATTTCTATTATAGAATAAGAATAAGAAATAGTCAATAAAAAAATAGATATATTAATTATTTTTTGTTGATTAAGTACTTTGAAAAATAGGTTTAAATGATAACACTACTATTATTTCTAATAAAGTAAATAAAATCATTGAATTTAACTTATATTTATTTTAAAATATTTTTTCTAAATCGAGTTGATTTATATCATTTATTGGTTTATAACAGGTAAAATTTTCGCATAGGTAAATCGAATAAGGGAAATTTTTATTTTGCATTTTATCTTTAAGCAAAAGAATGGAATTATTTTGTAATTCTGGAGTATTATAACCAATAATTGTTTCGCTACTAATAGATTTACCTATGGATTGCAATAAATCGTTCAGTAAATTTTGATTTTCTAAGGAAAGAACAATTTGTTGATTCATAAAGTAAAATTTAAAAACAGACATTAAAAAATAAGAATAAGAAAAAGGTTGCTTGATTGTTTCTTGGAAATAGATTTCTAAAATTTTATTTATAGTGGTTTCGCATTGTTCCATATCGATTCCGTAATAATATAAATGTACTAATAATCGAATTGTAAAAGAAAGACCAGATGGTATTACACCATCATAAAAATCAGAAATTCGTGCAATTAATTCATTTTCATTTTCTTTTACTTCGTAAAGAATACCAGAATCATAATAATATCTTAAAATATAATTTTTAATTGTCTGTGCCCACATTAAATAGTCGATATTTCCTGTTGCTTTATATAAATCTATAAAAGCACATCCCATAGAAGCATGGTCAGTTAATGTTCCAGTATAGGGTGCTCTTTTTTTTTGATGATTACTATAACTTCTATAAAAAATACAATGTTCTGGAATTTTGTTAAAATCATTTGTCGAGGATAGATATTCCAATATGAAATTTAATGTCTCTTTTGCCTCTTTTAAATAAATTGGATTTAATGTTATTAAGTAGGCATAAGATAAAGTAGAAATCATAAGAGCATTCCAGCTTGTTAAGATTTTTTCATCTCGATGTGGACGTATTCGTTTATTTCTATATTCTAATAATATTTTTTTTGTTTTATTTAGCAAATTTTCATTGATTTGAACAGAATTATCAAAATCAACAAATAAAACATTTTTTCCTTCAAAATTACCAGCATCAGATAATCCAAAATATTTTATTAATAAATGAAGTTCTTCTTTTGTTAAATGATTTTCTAAATATTTTATAAATTCTTCTTTTGTCCAGGTATAAAATTTTCCTTCTTCTCCTTCACTATCTGCATCTTCTGCTGAAAAAAAACCACCTTGAGGGTTTTTCATATCTCGGAATAAATAATTTAGAACATCTATTGCAGTATTTAAGTAAAAAGGATTTTTAGTAATTTTATAGGTTTCTAAATTGATCCAGCTAAAAAGAGCATTATCATAAAGCATTTTTTCAAAATGTGGAATTAACCAGTAATGATCAGTAGAATATCGATGTATTCCTCCACCGATTTGATCATAAATACCACCAAACCTCATTCTTTTTAATGTTAATTCAATCATTTGTAGTGCTTTGTTATTTTTTGTTTTTTTATATAATTGTAATAATAAGAATAAATTTAAAGATGGGGGGAATTTATTTTTTCCATTAATGAGATAACCACCATATTGTTTATCAAAATATTTTTCAAAATAATCAATAATAGAAATAAAATCATTATAATTGATTGAAATAGATTGTTTTTGTAAAGGTTGATTTAAATATTGTGTTATCTCTTCTGATAATTTTATTATATTATCTTTTTCTTTATTCCATAAATGTATCATTTTTAAAAGAATTTCTTTAAATGATGGTAAACCCCATTTTCTTTCTGGTGGGAAATATGTACCACCAGTGATAGGTTTTAAATCAGGTGTTAAAAATATATTTAAGGGCCATCCACCCTGCATTCCCATAAGTTGAATAGCTTTCATATAGATATGATCAACGTCAGGTAGCTCTTCTCTATCTACTTTAATGGGAACAAAGAATTCATTTAGAATATTGGCAATATCTTCCTTTTCGAAAGATTCTTTTTCCATAACATGACACCAATGACAGGTAGAATAACCAATAGATAAAAAAATCAGTTTATTTTCTCTTTTTGCTTTTTCGAATGCTTCTTTTCCCCAGGGATACCAATCAACAGGATTGTAAGCATGTTGCAATAAGTAAGGACTTGTTTCATGAATCAAACGATTAGGTTTCCTTTGCATTAAATATAATAAATTATTATCTTTCTAATATTTCAATAATTTTTTTTATTTGTATTTTGATTCGTAACCTAAGTATCCTTCTGGATAACATTTTTTACAACCTTTTATAGAAAGTTTTTTAGGATCGTCAACAGAAGAAATAGCAACAATGGTTTGATCTGTTTTTAGATGATTTTTACAGACTGGACATTTTCTTTTTTTAATTTCACTCTTACTGGTTAAACAAAAGGGGCATCCTTTAATAAAGGTTTTTATCTCTACTTTTGGGGTTTCTATTTGGTCTGAACGAATTCTTTCTCCTTTTTTTAATGGATGACCACATAGAGGACAATATCCTCTAATGTGATCATTTAAAATTTTATCCTTAGGATTTATATCTATTATAAACCATAACAAAAAAGAGAATAACCCTAATAAAATTCCTAATAAAATCAGGATTTCATTGCTCATTTATTCACAGTTGTTTGCTGAGGTTGAATAATTTTAATTAGCTTTAAATCTTTTCTATTATAAACTTGAATGGGAACATTTCCATCTTTTGCAGAACCTGTTAAATAGATTTTATCTTTAAAAAATGTAATTTCTGAATGTGGATGAATATTACTGGAACTTCTATCCTGTAATTCTAATTTATCATTAAATCTGGATAAATAAAATTTTCCATTTACATCTTCAATTGCATAAATTTGATTATCTTTATAAATTAAAAATGAACTAAAAATAATGGTTTCTTTAGACTTAGCTATAACCTGTAAATTTTCTGGATCTAATAAATAAAGATGATGAGGTGTTTGATCATGAGAACTTCCTTCATAGCCTATTACAACAATTCCAACATTTTCTATTGGTAAAAATGTTCTACTACAAATATTGGTAAAGGGACCTCGAAATAAAGTATCATCTTTATTGGGATCAAGCATCCATAATTCATTATTGTAATGTCCATCAGATACATAACGAATTACTTTTAAAAATACTATTTTTTCATTAATAACGTTATCACTTAATTCTTCTTTTTTCTCCAATTCTTTTTTTAGTTCTTCGTTTTCTTTTTTTAATGTTTCTAACTGTTCATCAACTTTAGAAGCAGGTTGTTTTTGATCTTCTTGAGTAATTTGTTGATTTTCTTTTTTTTCTTCTTCCTGTCTAGTTGTTTGTGTTTGATTGGTTTGTGTTTCTTTCTTTTGTTCTTGTAATTCTTTTTTCTCTTCTTGAACTTGTTTTTGCTCTTGCTGAATTTCTTGTTTTTGTTGCTGAATTTCTTTTTTTTGTTCTTCTAATTGTTGAACTTTCTTTTCTTCTTCTTTTATTTGTTCTTTATTTTTTTCTGGGTCTTTTCTTAATTCCTGAAGTTTTTTATTCGTATCCTGTAATTCTTTTTGTATGTTCTGTTCTTCTTTTTTTAATTCTTCTTGTTCTTTTTTAATTTGTTCTTCTTTTTTTGTTAATTCTTTTTCTTTTTCATCAATCTTTTTTAAATCTTCTTTTTCTCGTTCCTGATCAATTTTTTTTAGTTCTTCTTTTTTGTCATTGGGAACAGTAGTGTCTTTTTCTATGGTATCATGTAATTCTTTTCTATCTAAATCGGATTTGTCTGGTCTTACAACATTTTTTCTTAATGGAATAAGTAATTGAGTTTTTCCAGCCCAATTTCGATAAACTCTATCTATACCAGCTTTTTTTAAATCAATATGATTTAAAACATTTTTGGAATAACTTTCTTGAATATTTTTAGGGTTTAATCGTAAGTTGGCATTATAGTATACTAATAATTCGGCTAAGGTTTGTGCTTGTTTAGGAGAATATTCAAAAGCAACTTCTAAATAACCCTGTAAGACTCTTTCAATTGCATTAATATGACCAAAGTTTGTATTTTCTGTAAGTATAATAACATCAGCTCCATATTTTTCTATGTTAGGATCAAAATAACGTTTAGCTAAAACTTGATTTTCTTCTCCTTCATTATTTTTTAAAACTTCCTCGGCTAATTTTTTACCAGTATTAATTTCTCTTTCTCTTATAACTGGAGAAGCTCTTCGATTTGTTCTGTTTATAAATTGAACACGATTTCCTTTAATAGCCTCTTCTGCAATATCTGGTTTTTCCTGTGCAGTTATTGAATATTGAAATAAACTAAAAACAAAGGAAATACTTAGTATAATAAAATTTCTATTAAGAATTTTTAATGTTGTCATAAAGGTACCCCTTATTTTTTTTACTTTATAAGTGTTTTTTTGTCAATACAAATATGGTTCTTAATAAATTATTTATCGTTATAATTTTGATATTTCCTGATATAATTTTTTTAAAATCAATTATATAAAGAGGGTTTTATGTTCGAGAAGATATTTGAAAAATATTTTTATATATTGCAAAATAATTTAAAGCCTTCAATAGAATATATTTATAATCTACCTCAGAGTAGCTGGTCTTTTTTTGTAACTACTTTATTTAAAGAAGGTATTTTAAAAAAACAATTTTTTTTATCTTTTGATTCAGATTTTATTGTAATGATTTTGCCAGACAAACAATTAGCAAAACAAATTTACGAAGAAACATTATTTTTCATTCCCGAAGATTATGTATATTTATTTTTAGAATTAGATGGTATTCCTTATGAATGGTCCCCTCATGATTTATATATTTCTGGACAGAGAATTAGAACCTTACATGCAATAAAAAATCATAAAAAAGGAATTATATTTACTACTATACAGGCAGTATTAAAAAAATTACCATCTATAGAATTATGGAAAAATAATACACTTCATTTAAAAATCAATCAACAAATTCAATTTAATGAATTATTACAGATTTTAATAGGATATGGTTATCGTTCTGTAGAAAAAGTAGAAGATATAGGTGAATTTTCTTTAAAGGGAGAAATTTTAGATATTTATCCAGTCCATTTAGATAGACCTGTTCGTATTGATTTTTTTGATATTGAAATTGAATCTATTCGAACTTTTGATCCAGAAACACAAAGAAGCTTAGATAGAATTAATGAAATAGAAATCTTACCAACAGGAGAATTAACATTAACCAAAGAACAATTTCTAAAGTTAAAAGAAAAATTGTTAAAATTAAATGAAAGTTTGAGAAAACCAGATTGGTTATTTTTAAAAAGTTATGAGGATTATACTCTTTTAAATAATAGAGAATTGTCTGGACTTATAGAAGTTGTTGGATTTCAATTTCCTTTAGAAACAATATGGAAATATTTTAAAAAACTACCTTTTTGTATATTTGCTTTAGAGGAACAGTTAGAAAAACAAAAAAATAAATTATTTAAAGAATACGAAATTTTATATCAAAATTATAAAGAACAAAAAATTGCTTTACCACCAGAAGAACTTTTAGATAAAAATTTTGATTTTGAAGAATTTCCTTTCCCTTCTATATTTGTACATTTCCTGTATGATCTGGAAAATAAAAATCCAGAATTAAAATATATTCAAAATCATTTATCTGATACAGAAAAGTTTAAAGGTAAAATTACAGATTTTCGAAATTATGTAAATCAATTATTAAAAAATGATTCTTTTGTTATTGTAAGCTCAGCTTATGAAGTTCAATTAGAAAGAATAGCTTCGTTTTTAAAAAATGAACAAATATCTTATAAGAAGATCGAAGAATTAAATAAAGATATATTTAATCTTCAATCTATTTATCTTGTAGAGAGTCCTTTTTCTAAGGGATTTTCTTTCCCTGAAGAAAATTTTTACTGGTTTACAGATTCAGATATTTTTGGTAAAACAATTTCGAAGAAATTCCAATATAAAGCGAAATATGTTTCTCCCTTAGAATCTTATCTTGATTTAAAAGAAGGGGATTATGTAGTACATATTAATCATGGTATTGGAAGATTTTTACGTTTAGAAAGAATAAAAGCAGCAGGAAGAGAAAGAGATTGTTTAGTAATAGAGTATGCAGATAATGATATTTTATATGTTCCTCTTGATCAAATTTCATTAATTCAACGATATTTATCACCAGAAGAAAATCCTAAATTAGATCATCTTGGAAAAGCTTCTTTTAAAAAAGTTCGAGAAAAAGTAGAAAAAAATATAGAAGAATTTGCAAAAGAATTAATGGAATTATATGCTGCAAGGTTGGAACTAAAAGGATATGCATTCCCACCTGATAGTGAATTTCAGGAAGAATTTGAAAGACAATTTCCTTACGAAGAAACACCTGATCAAATTAAAGCGATTGAAGATGTAAAAAGGGATATGGAATCAGAACGTCCAATGGATAGACTTATCTGTGGTGATGTTGGTTATGGAAAAACAGAAGTAGCAATACGTGCAGTATTTAAATGTGTTATGGCTGGTAAACAAGCAGTTGTTATTTGTCCAACAACGATACTTGCAAGACAGCATTATATAAATTTTAAAGAACGATTTAAAAATTTTCCTGTAAAGGTAGAATGGATTTCTGGTTTAAGAACACAGCAAGAAATTCGAAAAATCAAACGTGATTTAAAAGAAAAGAAAATTGATGTTATTATTGGAACTCATGCATTATTAGCAAAAGATATTCAAATACCAGAATTAGGATTATTAGTTATTGATGAAGAACAAAGATTTGGAGTTGTACATAAAGAAAAGTTAAAACAATTAAAAAAAACCGTTGATGTATTAACATTAAGTGCAACACCTATCCCCAGAACACTTCATATGTCACTTATTGGTATTAGAGATCTTTCTATTATTAATACTCCTCCCAAAGAAAGAAAACCAGTAGAAACCTATGTATTAGAAGATAGTGATCAAACTTTAAAAGAAGCAATCCTAAAAGAATTAAAACGTGGTGGGCAGATTTTTTATTTACATAATAGAATTAAAACATTGGATATTGTTGCAGAAAGAATTCGTAGCTTAGTTCCCGATATTCGCATAGCTATTTTACATAGTAAATTACATGATAAAGATATTGATACTATTTTAAATGATTTTATGGAACAAAAGTATGATTTACTTCTAACAACTACAATTATTGAAAATGGTATTGATATGCCAAATGTAAATACATTAATAGTAGATGAGGCAGATAAATTTGGCTTATCTCAGTTATATCAATTAAGGGGAAGAGTAGGTAGATCATCAAGACAGGCATATGCTTATTTTTTTCATAAAGGTAAGCAGGTATTAACAGAAGAAGCCCAAAAACGATTAAATACATTACTGGAATATCAAGAATTAGGTAGTGGTTTTAAAATTGCTATGAGAGATTTAGAAATTAGAGGAGCTGGAAATATCTTAGGAAAAGAACAATCTGGAGATATAATCGAAGTTGGATATGAATTATATTTAAAACTTTTAGAAAATGCAATTAAAAAATTACGCGGAGAAAAAATTGAGCAAGAAATTCGATGTAATATTTATTTTCAATTTGATTTTTACTTATCGGAAAATTATATTAAAGATACAAGACAGAGGATAGAATTCTATAAGAAATTTGAATCAGCAAAAAGTTTAGAAGAATATGAAGATGTTTTACAAGAATTAAAAGATAGATTTGGAGAACCAGATGAACAATCCAAAATATTTATATTATTAGAAGAAATAAGAACCTTAGGAACACAACTTGGAATAGAATCTATTTCAGAAAATAATGGTGTAATTCAAATTCAACCTTCTAAGTATTTTAAAGTACCTATTGATAAAATGATGGAAATTATACAATCAAGAAAATCTTTTTATATTAAACCAGGTAATACAAAATATATTTTTTTAGATACTTTAAGATTAGAATATTTAAAAAAGAATCAATTAAAATACGAAGATTTAAAAATTCCTGTTACGGAAGAAGATCTAAAAAATTTAATTTCTCATTTAAAAGAATTAGTTGATCTCGTTTCTAATAATAAAAATCAAAATAAAAAAAATCAGAAACAAAAAACTATTGCATAGAAAAAAAGATAAAAAATTTTTGAATTAACAGGAGAAATATCTTATGAAGAAAAAAATATTAATTTTGTTCCTATTAATTATTTTAGTGAATGTATGTAAAGAAAAAGGTAAAGTGATAGAAACCATAGGAAAAGATAATATTACCACACAGGAATTCGAAACATATTACGAAACCTATATAGAGAAAGCATCTCGACTTGCTAATGCAGAAAAGAAAACCTTATATGAATTAATGTGTAATCCAGATAAAGTACCTCAAGATCCAGCAATACAGGAGTTAATAGCAGGTTTATATCCAGAAAATTCTTATCAGAAATTTAGAGAGATGAAAATTATAGAACAGGCAGCTATATCAGAAGGTTTTGATAAAAAGCCAGTAATAAAAAATATATTAGAACAGGTTTTATTAGAAACACTTGTAAATCTATATATGCAAGAAAAAATGCAAGAAAAAATAAAAGTATCAACAGAACAAATAGAAAAACGATGCGAAGAATTACGAAAAAAAGATAGAAGATTTAATACTATTCCCATTGATCAATGTTTAAAAATAGCAGAAGCATCTCTAAAACAAGAAATATTAAGACAGGAATATCCTAAGATTATTAACGAAATTAAAGAATCAATTCAGGTTAAAAAGAATGCACAATTTGATAAAGATAAATACTTAAAAGAAGATATTAAATTGTTTAAAGAAGCTCAAAAAATTGGTGGTTGCGAAAATCAAGAATCCTCTGATACATCAAAAGAAAATCAAAAATAATAATAAAAGGGCTCCGAAAGGAGCTTTTTTATAAATTAAGAATCGAATTATAAATTTTTTTAAATTTTTCTATAAAGTTATTAATATCCTCATTTGTTGTAAATATTCCGTAAGAAAATCGTAGTGCCTGTTGTGCTAATTGTTTATTATATCCCATTCGTAATAAATTTTGTGATGGTTGTCTTGTTCTGGATTTACAAGAACTACCTGTTGAACAAATAATACCTTCTTGATCGAGAGACATTAAAACAAAGTCTAAATCTTCTAAATCTGGAAAAATTGCATAAGTTGTATGATAAACACGATTGGTATTTTCACCTACGATAATAGCATTACATTCTTTTTTTAAAAAAAATTCTAAATTTTGCTGAAAGTTTTTTAATTTATTATATTCTTTTTGATGTTTCATCTGCCAATCGAATGCATCTACTAAATTTTTTATTGCAATAAAATTTTCAGTGCCAGCTCTAAATTCATTTTCCTGTAATCCACCTTTAAATAGGGGTTTTACAAATTTTTTAGAAATAAAAACAGAAGAACCATAACCACCACCAATTTTATGTCCATTAATAGTACAGGCATCAAGATATTCTAAATCAAAAATCATTTTTCCATTAATTTGAATTGTATCACTAATAAAAGGAATCTGAAGTTTTTTTGCTATTAGTCCTATCTCTTGAATTGGTTGGATTATACCTGTTTCGTTTGATACTGCAATACAGCATATAAATGAAATTTCTTCTGGTTTTATTTGATTTTTTTCTAATATGATTTGTATATCATCTGGATTGACTTTGCCAGATGGGCTAGAAGGTAATAATAATGTTTTTATATTATAGAGTTCACATGCTCCATAAACACATTCATGTTCATAAGGAGAAACAATAGCATATGGTTTTTCTGGATTATAATAAGAATAAATCATCTGATGAACTGCTTCTGTACCTGTAGAAGTAAATATAATTTGTATATTAGATTCATAAAAATTATAATATTGTTTTAATAGTTCTTTTAATTTTTTTCTACTATTTTCGATTAATGTAAAATTTTGCTGAGAATAATAAGATATGCCACTTGGATTAGACCAATTTTTAAAATACAATTGTAAATTTTTTTCTAAAATTTCTTTAATGGGAGGATGTGTAGAGTTATAATCTAAATAAATCATAATTACAAAAAAAGAAATAATTGGAGAGATAAAAGCAAAATATTAAAAATTTTCTCGTATATATTTACATTCAGAAGTATCTAAATATTTACTTTTAAAGCAATCTGCTTCTTTATAGCGCTTTAGAGCAGTTAAAGTTTTATAAAGAATTTCGTAATAAAATGATTCCTGTAAAAAACGTTTGGGTTTTATAGAAGCAAATGATTCTAAAATTTTTAGTGAATTTTCTGGTTGATTTAACAATAAAAAGACATAGGCTGTTTCTAAATAGGCATCAATTTGAGTTTCTCTATACTCCATAGCACCTTTATATCGATCTAAAGCTAAATATAAGTAATGTTGATTTTGGGTTTTTTGAAAAAAAATTAAATATAATCGAGCATGACTTAAAAACAAGTGATAGGTATAGGGAAAAGAAGTTGTATATATTAACCTGTTCCAGTAATCATTGATTTCCTGTAAATGTGTACAGAAAAATGATTTATTTTGACAATTTTCAATCAATTGAAATGGTATTGTTTTTCCTGTAAATTGAAAAATAGCAAAATGATATTTTGCGTCATCAATAAGATGATTAAGTAATTCAAGATCCCATTCTTTGGGATATGGTAAATTATTATTAATTTTTTGATTATATGTATTAAATTCGAGGTATTCTATATAATCTTTCCAGTAAATTTTTGCTTCGTCTGGAAAACATAATGCATCATAAGTTTGTTGTAAAATGTAAGGTATCAATATATTTTTATTTTCTTCTGTAATATTAGCTGGAATTTCGTAAGCATATTTTATTGCTTCTTTTAGATAAGTTAAAGCTTCTAATAAATAAGGTTGTTTATCTTTCCAGTAAATATAGGAATTATTAAAAATATAGTTTTTATCAAAATAAAAAAAGTTATATTTTTTTAGAAAATCCCATTCATATTCTCTATCTTCCAATATATGAGTTTGAATTTGTTTGGGACATAATTTTGCCATAAGTAGTAAATCAACCTGGTTTTCTTGTAATATATTTATAGCTGGTTTAAAATAATCATTATAAGCTTTTTTAGGATTAGATTTACCTGCTTCTGGTATAGAGCTTGTTAAGTGATAAATATAAGATAAAAATTTATAGCGATTTTGATAAATAAATGTACCACTAATTATCCAGAAAATAAGAAAAAAAAGGATATAATATTTGTATTTTAGTATTTGTTTTAAAATGATACTAAACATAAATCAAATAAAATATTTTATTTTTATATAGTAACGGCAATTAAATTCTTCTTACAATAATTAAAAAAAAGTGGATTCTATAATGTAAGAATAGAAAATTGTAATATGGCAAATTCAAAAACAAGAAATGTAAAAAGAAAACATCGTAAACGATTAAAAAAATTAAAAGAAAAAAGAAAATTACAAAAAATGCAGGCTAAGAAAAAATAAAAAATAATAGGAACATTTAAACATATAAAAAGTCTAATATAAAAAGAGGAAAAAATGAATCGAATGAAGATTTATAAAAAGAGGTTTTTACCTCTTTTATTTTTATTACTTGTTATTTCTTTATTTGCAGAAACAGAAAATCAAAAACAAGAAGAAAAACAATCAGTAGAAATTAATATAGATTCTTTTAAAAAAGAAATTACTGAGTATTATAAACCTCCAGATTGTTTTAAATTAGTATTTAGAACAAATATTAATGTACCTGGCTATGGAGTGCAGAGTGCAGATGGTTCTGTTCGTGCAGATAATAAAAATAATAGAATTCGTATTATTTTAGTAGAAGCAAATCTTGGAATAACTTTAAGTTGGATTACAATAATCAATAATATGGCATATCTGAGTAATCCACGTCAGGAAGGTGTTATTAAATTACCCGTAGAAAAATTACAATTAGGGAGTTTAGCAAATAATAATATTCAATTACCTTTTAGTTTATTTCAGGATATTTTATTTGGTCGCTTACCAGAGGAATTAATACAATCGGAACAATGGCAATATGAAAAAAATCAATTTATTGGACAATATTTAGGGGAAGATGGTGCATTAATTATATTTTATTTTGATCCCATTGATAAAAAGCGAATACAAAAAATTGAATATAAAAAACCCATAGAAAATTATTTAGCTATAGCAAACTTCGAAGGAAAATTTTATAATACCAAATATCCAAAAGTTTTAAAAATAAAAACCTATCAAAATGCAAAGCCTTTAGAATCTATGAATATTTATTTTCACCGTTATATCGATAATGCATGGTGTAAAAATGAATATTTTCCCATAAAATAAAAAGCGGTTATGGAATTATAGTATTTAACAAAAATGTTAGACATTATGGATATTTAAGTTAATAAAAAAGATTTAAATGATGCTTATTTATGATTTATTGGAAAATAATAAAAAATTTTTAATCTTTATTAAAAGAAATATCGAAATAAAAAATAAATGAAATATATTGTTTTGTAGTAAAATAGTTAAATGATAAAAATATGTATCAATTAACGAGAGAAGAACAAAGAATATTAGAAAAAATAGAAGCAACTTATTATATGAGACCTATTTTAAATAAATTTGATAATTTGGTTAATAATAGAAAAACAAGTTGGTTGTATTCATTTAACAAGATTTATGAGATTTTAAAAGAGTCTGAAAAAGATGTCAGAAAACTTTTGAATAAAAGAAAAGAAAAAGGAGAAATAAAAGATATTAGTCAAGCATTAAAATCAATTGCAGGGAATGCCTTTTCAAATTGTTTTATATATTTGTTTTTAAAAAACAAAATTGAAGGTAATATAAAACCATATATTTATATCACATCAGAAAAATCTAAAGTCAAAGATTTTGATAAAATAGCTACAATAAATATTGGAAATGACACGCAAAAACCAGATGTTGATATTATCATCTATACTGAGAAAAAAGATAAATCTATTGATAAATGTATTATACTATCCCTAAAAACTTCTTTAAGAGAAAGAGCTGGTCAAACATATAAATGGAAATTACTTATGGAAATTGCAACAACTGATAATCCAATAAAAAATAAATATCATATTAAATATGATGTTTTTCAAATGCCAATTATATGTTTTGCCACGGTAAACTTTTATAATGAAATCAATAATCCACAACATAGGGGTATGTTTAAATTTTTTGATAAAGCATTTATTGCAAAAGAAATCAAATCAGATTTTATTGCTCCACTTTCTGAGATAGTTGATTTTGTAAATGATAAACTAGGATAATATTTATGTTAGCAGAAAATTATAGTTTTTCAAATTCTAATTATAAGTCATTGGATTTGTTCAAATTAGTAGCAAATAATTTAAATGTATATAAAAATGAGGATAAATTATATTTTAAACCAAAAGATGTAAAAGAATGGTTTTATGAATGGGATTTCAAAGAATATAATCCCAATATTTATTCACATGGATTTCATCAATATCCAGCAAAATTTATACCACAATTAGCTAGAAAACTACTTAGATTATTTACCAATGAAAATAGTGTTGTTCTTGATATTTTTATGGGTTCTGGAACAACGTTAATTGAGAGTATTCTTTTAAATAGAAAACTAGCTATAGGTATTGAATTAAATCCTTTTGCATGTTTTATGGCAAAGGTAAAAACAACTTTAATTAATCCAGATGTTTTATTAAGACAATTTTATGTTTTAAAAACATTATTTTTTCAAAAAAAAGATTACGAAATATATACTTTTCATAATATAGAATATTGGTTTAAAGAAAAACAAATAATGGACTTATCTAAATTAAGAGAAATTATAATGAGTTTAGAAGAACATGATATTAGAGATTTCTTTTTACTTTGTATGAGTGAGGTAGTTAGAAGAGTTTCTTTAACGAATCATAATGGTTTTAAATTGCACCGCGATAAAGAAAAAATAAAAGATAGTTTTAATCCAGATGTATTTGGATATTTTGAAAATGTTTCTATAAGAAATATAAATCTTATGAAAGACTTTTTTTATAAAGCATTAAATTCAAAAACTGAGGTAAAAATCATATTTGGAGATTCTCGTAAGAAGCAAAATATTGAAAGTAATAGTATTGACTTTATCCTTACTTCACCTCCCTATGGAGATTCGCGAACCACTGTAGCATATGGCCAATTTTCAAGACTTCCATGGCAATGGATTAAAAATGATAAAAATATTTATAAATTAGATGAAAAACTATTAGGAGGTAAAATAAAAAGTTATTTAAAATGGGAAATTTTAGAATATTCAAATACATTAAAATTACAATATAGTGAAATAAAAACTAAGGATTACAAAAGAGCTAAAGAAGTTATATCATTTTATATGGATCTATATGAATCATTATTAAGAGCTTATGATTATTTAAAGAAAGACAAATATTTTGTTATTGTAAGTGGTAATAGAACAGTTAAAAAAGTATTTCTGAGGACAGATTTAATCATAAGTGAGATGGCTGAAAAAATAGGATTTAAGACAGAAAAAATTTTATATAGAAATATAATAAATAAAAGAATGCCACTAAAAAATTCACCAACAAACGTAAAAGGAGAGTTGTCAAATACTATGTTAAAAGAAAATATAATTTTTTTGCGAAAAGAGTAATCTTTTTTATTTATTGGTTCTGTTGCGTAAAAATTAATTATTTGCTATTTATAAAGATATTTATCAACATTCTTAGATAATTTTTCGTAATATGAAAAAATATTGAGTTTTTAAACATATGTTAGTAATATTTGAAAAAGATTTCGTTTTTATAAAAAATTATGCTATAAAATGGGGGTTATGCAACAAAGCCTATCTATTGACTGCTTTTTATTTCCCATAAAATAAAAAGCGGTTCCCATAACCGCTTTTTATTTTTTTATACTTAATAAATATTCATCAACGACGTCTGCACATTTTCTACCTTCGGAAATTGCCCATACAATTAAAGATTGTCCTCTTCTAACATCTCCACAGGCAAAAATTCCTGGAACAGTGGTTTTAAAATGATCTCCTCCAATTCCAAAAGAAGCTTTAATATTTCCATATTCGTCGAATTCTACACCAATTTCTTTTAATTGATCTAATATGGGAGCTTTTTTGGGACCACTAAAACCAATTGCAATAAAAACTAAATCTGCTGGAAGTTCAAATTCTGTATTTGGAATATCGATAATTTCTTTTCTGGATTTTTTTATTACTTCATTTCCATATACTGCTACTACATGTCCATTTTTACCTTTAAATCCCTTTGTCTGAGAAGCCCATCTTCTAATTACACCTTCTTCCTGAGATGTTGATGTCCTTAAAATTCGAGGATAAAAGGGCCAGGGATCACTTTCGCTTCTTGTTTGGGGAGGAACTGGATTGTAATCTAATTGAGTAACAGATTTTGCTCCTTGACGATTTGCTGTTCCAATACAATCAGAAGCTGTATCTCCACCACCTATAACAATAACATGTTTATCTTTTGCATCAATTGGATTATCGATTTTATCCCCTGCAACCATTCTATTGGCTTGAATTAAATAATCCATTGCATAATAAATACCTTTTAAATCTGCTCCAGGAACATTTAATTTTCTTGGTTCTTCTGCTCCCATAGCAAGGATAATAGCATCAAATTCTTCTCTTAATTGTTGAATGGTTATATCAACTCCAACATTTACATTGGTTTTAAATTTAACCCCTTCCATTTTTAATTGTTCTAAACGTCGGTCAATACGCCATTTTTCCATTTTAAAATCTGGTATTCCATATCGTAAGAGACCACCTATACGATCTTCTCTTTCGAATACTGTTACACTATGTCCTTTTCTTGCTAATTGTTGAGCTGCTGCAAGACCTGCTGGACCAGAACCTACAACTGCTATTTTTTTCCCCGTTAGAAATTGAGGAGGTAAAGGTTCTACCCATCCTTCTTCAAATCCTCTATCAATAATGGTTCTTTCTATATTTTTTATTGCAACTGGATTATCTATTAAACCAAGAGTACATGCATATTCACAGGGTGCAGGGCATAACATACCAGTAAATTCTGGAAAATTGTTAGTAAAATGTAATCGATTTAATGCTTCTTTCCATAATCCATGATAAACTAAATCATTCCATTCTGGAATTAAATTATCAACAGGACAACCTGTATCTCCCTGGCAGAAAGGTATACCACAATCCATACATCTTGCACCTTGTATGCGTGCAGTGGTATCATCATAAGGGGTTTCGAATTCTTTAAAATGTTTAACCCGTTTTTCTACTGGTTCTCTTGGTATATCTGAACGTTTATATTCTAAAAAACCTGTTATTTTACCCATGTAATGCCTCCTCTATTTCTTCTTGTTCATTTAGACCAGATTGATTTTCTTCTTCTAATTTTTGAAGAGCTAATTTATAATCACCTGGAATTACTTTAATAAAGTTTCGAATTTCATTTTCCCAATTATCTAAAATTTCTTTTGCTCTTTTTGAATTTGTATATTCATAATGTTTTTGAATCGTATCCTTAACAAATTGAATTTCCTTAGGATCAATTAAATCTTCTAAATCTACCATTCCAAGATTTACTCGTTTTTCGAAAATGCTTTCCGGATCCCAAACATAGGCTATACCACCGGACATTCCCGCAGCAAAGTTTCTACCAGTTTCTCCTAATACGATTACTCTACCACCAGTCATATATTCACAACCATGATCGCCTACACCTTCTATCACAGCATAAGCACCAGAATTTCTTACAGCAAATCGCTCTCCAGCTACTCCATTAATATACATCTCGCCAGATGTAGCTCCATAAAGGCAGGTATTACCTATAATAATATTTTTTGGTGGATCAATATCGGATTCTTCTGGTACTTGAATAATAATTTTTCCACCACATAATCCTTTACCTACATAATCATTTGCCTGACCTTTTAAATGTAATGTCATACCTTTTGTAAGGAATGCACCGAAACTTTGTCCAGCATATCCTTTTAAATTGATTTTAATAGTATTATCGGGTAAGCCTTCATCACCATATTTTCTTGCTATTTCGCCAGATATAATGGTTCCAAATGTTCTATTTTCATTTGTTATTTCTAAATCTAATTCAATGGGTTCTTTATTTTCTATTGCAGGTTTAACTTTTTCTAATATTTTATAATCTAATTGTTTTTCGATGCCATGATCCTGGGATTTTGTACAATATAAATCTGTACCAGGAAATGGTTTAACTTTTTTTAATATATTTCCCATATAGATTCCACGTGCTTTCCAATGATTACGTGGTTTATTAAATTTAATTTTATGAATCTGACCTATCATTTCGTTCATTGTGCGAAAGCCTAATTTTGCCATATATTCTCGCACTTCTCTTGCAACAAAATACATATAGTTAACAAGATATTCCGGTTCACCAAAAAATTTTTTTCTTAATACTGGATTTTGTGTTGCAACCCCAACAGGACAAGTATTAAGATGACATTTTCTCATCATTATACATCCCTGTGTTACCATTGCAGATGTTGCAAAACCAAATTCTTCTGCTCCCATTAAAGCAGCATATACTACATCTAAACCAGTCATCATTTTTCCATCTACAGCAAGAACCACTCTATCGCGTAAACCTTGTATTAATAAGGTTTGTTGTGTTTCTGATAATCCAATTTCCCATGGGGTTCCCGCGTAGTGAATAGAAGAAATAGGGCTTGCTCCAGTTCCACCATCATGCCCAGAAATTAAAATATGATCTGCATGTGCCTTTGCAACACCAGCAGCAACGGTACCTACACCTACGCAGGATACTAATTTAACACTAATTCTTGCATTAGGATTAATATTTTTTAAATCAAAAATTAATTGAGCTAAATCTTCAATAGAATAAATATCATGATGTGGAGGAGGAGAAATTAATGTAACACCGGGTGTTGAATGTCTTAATCGAGCGATAATTTTATCTACTTTAAAACCAGGTAATTGTCCACCTTCTCCTGGTTTTGCTCCTTGTGCAATTTTAATCTGAATATCATCTGCATTCACAAGATAATTTGATGTTACTCCAAATCTTCCAGAAGCAACCTGCTTTATAGCACTTCGCATACTATCGCCATTAGGTAATGGCTTATAACGAATAGAATCTTCTCCTCCTTCTCCTGTATTGGATTTACCTCCAATACGATTCATTGCAATAGCAAGATTGGTATGAGTTTCCCAGGAAATGGAACCAAAACTCATTGCTCCAGTCTGAAAACGCTTCAAGATTTCTTCTTCTGGTTCAACTTCTTCTAAGGGGATAGGATTTTCTGCAAAATCAAGTTCAAATAAACTTCTAAGTGTAATCTTATCTCTATGGCTTTCGTAAACATCATGACTGAATTCTTTATAAAGTTCATAATTGTTAGTTTGTGTAGAATGTTGTAATTTAAATATAGTCATTGGTGTCCATAGATGTGGTTCTGAATATTTCCTCCAGTAATGAATACCACCTGGATGTAATTGTCCTGGAATTAGGTTTTTATCGAATGCTTTCTTATGTCTACGAATTACTTCTTCTTCTAACATTTCGAGACTTAAACCTTCTATATGTGTTGGTGTTCCAGTAAAATATAGATTTACTAATTCGGAATCTAAACCAACTGCTTCGTAAATTTGAGCACCACAATAACTTTGTAATGTAGAAATACCCATTTTACTAAAAATTTTTAATAATCCTTTTTGAATGGCTTTAATGAAATTTTTTCTCGCTTCTCGATAATCTCTAATATCTCCTAATTCTCCTTCTTTTATTAAATCATATAAGGTTTCGAATGCAAGATAAGGATTAATAGCATTAGCCCCATAACCAATTAGTAAAGCAAAATGTGGTACTTCTCTTGGCTCCCCAGATTCTATAATAATACTTGTTTTTGTTCTTAAACCTGCACGAATTAAAAAATGATGAACAGCAGATGTTGCCAGTAAACTTGGAATAGGAGCCATATTATTAGCAACACCTCTATCTGATAAAATAATTATATTGTAACCTTTTCTTACTGCTTCTGCTGCTTCGTCACAAATTTGATCTAAACGATTTCTCATTCCATGTTTTTGATCAGGATCAAAAAGAATATTAATTGTTATGGTTTTAAAATTACCTGTTCGAATATTACGTATTTTTTCTAATTCATTATTGGTTAAAATAGGATTTTTTAATTCAATTCTATGTGCATATTCTGGTTTTTCATCTAATAGATTTCCTTCTGGTCCAAGATAACCAACTAAATCCATTACTAATTCTTCTCGTATAGGATCAATGGGAGGATTGGTAACCTGAGCAAATAATTGTTTAAAATATCGAAATAAAGGTTGTGGTTCAGAAGATAAAACAGCAAGAGCTACATCTTCTCCCATAGCTCCTACTGGTTCTTCTCCTTTTTCTGCCATTGGCTTCATTATAGTTGTGACATCTTCTGTTGTATAGCCAAAGATTCTCTGTCTTTCTACAATGGTTTCGTGATCTGGTTGATGTACAAATGCTGGATCAGGAAGATCTTCTAAGCGAATCATATATTTTTGTATCCATTCTTTATATGGAGATTGACGGACAATTTTGGATTTGATTTCTTCATCATCGACAATTCTTCCTTCGTTTAAATCAATAAAAAACATTTTACCTGGTCGTAATCTTCCACTTTTAGCAATATTCTGTGGTTCTATGGGAATGGTTCCAACTTCCGATGCCATTATTACAAGATTATCTTTTGTTACAATATATCTTGCTGGTCTTAAACCATTTCTATCTAAGGTAGCACCAATTACATTTCCATCAGAAAAAACAATTGCTGCTGGTCCATCCCAGGGTTCCATTAAAGTTGCATGATATTCATAAAATGCTCTTTTATCTTCATCCATTTCTGGATTTTTTGTCCAGGCTTCTGGAATCATCATCATAATAGCATGAGGAAGACTTCTACCACCCATATAGATTAATTCAGCAACTGAATCAAATGTTGCAGAATCACTTTGACCTTCCATAATAATAGGAAGCATTCGTTTTAAATCTTTTCCATAGTAAGGAGATTCCATTACCATCTGTCTTGCTGCCATCCAGTTAATATTTCCTCGTAAGGTATTAATTTCTCCATTATGAGCAATCATACGGAAGGGTTGTGCTAAATCCCAGGTAGGAAGGGTATTAGTAGAAAAGCGCATATGAATCATTGTATAAGCAGATTCCATATCTGGATCAGTTATATCTGGATAAAATTTTACAATCTGATCTGCTTTTAACATTCCTTTATAATTGATGGTTCTACTGGAAAATGAAGGTACATAATATTGACTTCTATCTAACTTTAATTCTGCGCGAATTCTTCTATCAATTACTCTACGTATTAAAAATAATTTTCTTTCAAAATCACTTTGATCTTTTATTGATTCATTTGCTTCTACGAAACCTTGCATAAAATAGGGAAGTGTCTTTCTTGCTAATTCTCCGCAGTAATTTTCATTAATGGGAACATCTCTCCAACCTAAGAATTTCTGACCTTCGTCTTCTACGACTTTTTCTATGATATTTTGTACTTTTTCTCGAATGGATTTTTTTCTCGGCATATAAAAAAAGCCGACTGCATAACGACCATAAGGAGGAAGTTCAAATTTATTTTCCTGATCCAATACTTTTCTAAAAAATTTATCTGGAATTTGAATTTGAATACCAGCACCATCACCAGTTTCTGGATCAGCTCCTACTGCACCTCTATGTTCTATACGTTTTAAAACTTCTAAACCATAATCAATAATTTTACGTGATTTCTTTCCAGTAAAATCAGCAACAAATCCTACACCACAGGAATCTTTATGAAGTTCTGGATTATATAATCCCGTTTTTTTATTCATTCGTTCTAAATCTTTTTTTGTAATATTCATAATAGGTGCTCCTTATTTTTAATCTATTCCTGGAAACCTGACTTTTTACTATGATAGGATATTATATTAAAGAAAACAATATTGTCAGGGTATGACCAAAAAAAAATCTGTCAATTTCCTGTAAATAAGTAAAGAATATATAAAATTTTGACAAGTCCTAAACTCATAACCTAAAAAATTTAAAGTTTAATGTTATGATTAATCTTAAATCATTATCCTAAGGGATACATAATTTCTGAGGTTATTTTATCTATTTCCTTAAAAATTTCTTTTTCTAATTTTATTTCAGATGCTTTTAAAATATCTGGTAGCTGATCTGAATGTGTAACACCAAAGATGACAGATGCAATAAATTCTTTTTGCAGGCACCAGGCTATTGCAAGTGTTGTTAATGATAGATTTATTTTTTCTGCAAGTGGCTTAAGTCGATTTACAGTTTCTAAGCTTTTTTCGTTTAAATATCGCTTTACCTGTTTTTTTTGTCTTTCTCCTAATTTTTTATAATATATAAATCGTGCATTTTCTGGAGGATTTTCCTGATTATATTTTCCTGTTAATACTCCTCCAGCTAAAGGAGAATAAGGAATTAAACTTACCTGTTCTTTTAAAGAAATTTCTGCTAAAGCATCTTCGAATCTACGATTTAAAATACTATAATTATTTTGAATGGTTTCATAGCGAATAAGATTATATTTTTCACTTGTAGCAAGACTTTTCATTAATCCCCATGGTGTTTCGTTCGAACAACCAGCAATACGTATTTTACCCTGTTCTTTTAATTTTGTTAAAGCATCTAAAATTTCTATATAATAAGATTCATGATCTGCTTTTGGATCAGGCCAGTGAATTTGATATAAATCGATATAATCTGTATTAAGACGTTTTAAGCTTCCTTCAATTGCTTTAAAGATATGATGTTTATCAAGAGTAGTCATTCCATTTCTAACAGGAGGAGAAAACCATCCATGTGCAGGTCCACTAACTTTCGTAGCAATTATAATAGCATCTCTTGGTTTATTTTTTAACCATTTACCTATAATCTCTTCTGTTTGATGTACCCATTTGCTATCTGGTGGAACTGGATAAATTTCTGCTGTATCGATAAAATTTATACCAGAATCAAATGCTATATCTAAGATTTTATGACTTTCTTTTTCATCAGTAAAAGAACCAAATGTCATAGTTCCAAGACAGAGATGAGAAACAACAATAGGACTTCTTCCAAGGCGTTTTGGCTTCATAAAAAAAAAAATAATATAAAATAAAAATAATCGCAATCATTTTAGGAAAAATTTAAAAAATTTATATTAAAAAATCTATTTTGGATGTTTTAACAATTCTATAATAATATTGTCGGAAATAGGTTTATTAAAAAAATAACCCTGACCATATTTTGCTCCTAATTGCTGAAGGATTTGCAATTGTGATTTTGTTTCTATACCTTCTATTATAGTAGTCATTGTAAGTTGTTTTGCCAATTCAAAGATTGTTTTTAAAATAGAAAGCTTTTTATTATTTTGATCAATTCCATCAATAAATGTTTTATCAATTTTTATTCCATGTGCATATAGTTTATCTAAATAAATTAAAGAAGAATATCCTGTACCAAAATCATCAATATAAGTTTTTATATTTGCTTTTTCTAATTCTTTAATTATATTATTACATGTATTGATATCTTCGGCAAACAAACGTTCTGTAATTTCTATAATTAGTGGATACTGGAATGATTTTTGTAAATCTATTAATTGTTTAATAAATTGTTCATTTTTAAAACTTTTATAAGAAATATTAATAGAAATCGGAATAGATAAATTTTCTGATTTTAATTGTTTTATAAAAAAAGAGATTTTTTCAAGTAATAAAAGTTCAGCATCAAAAAGGAGTTGGCTTTCTTCTAATACATCAATGAATGTTCCGGGCATAATAAGTTGATTATTATCATCTTTTAATCTCATTAGGGCTTCTAATCCAGCAATACTTTGTTGTTCTATGTTATAATAGGGTTGATAATAAATGACCATATTTTTTTTATTAATAGCGTTAATAATCATTTGTTTTGTTTCGGTATAACTTGTAATAAAATTTTTTAATTCTGGTTTAAAAATTTTATAATTCAAGTCTTCTTTTTTAGCAAATTGTAATGCAGTTGTTGCATAATCAATTATATCTTCTATATGATTAGAATCTTTGTTATAGATAGAAATACCAGTACGAAAAAAAATATCAAAAAATTGATTATTAAAATGAATCTTTAAAAAAGAGTTTTTTTCGAGAAATGTTATAAAGTTTTTTGTAATATTATCTATTAATGTTGAATTAAAATCAAAAAATGCAATAGCAATTTCATCTCCTCCTGTTCTTCCCATTATTACAAAATCTTCTCTTATAGAATATTGATTGCAGAATTGCTCTAATAAAACTTTTATTTTTTCTACAAAAAGATTAAAGATTGTTTCTCCATTTTCTGCTCCAAATAAATGTTTAAAATACGTAAAATTGTCAATATCAAGTATAAATAAAGAAATGTATATATTTATTTCTTTATAACTTTTTATAAGTGCTTTTAATGATTCTGTAAAACCATTGCGATTGAATAAGCCTGTTATAATATCATAGTATAATGTTTTATGATATTGTTCCTGTAGATAACGTTCTTTTGTAATATCCTTGGCAAGTACTACAACTTTATCAATTTGATTTGATTTAGGATGAAATTTAACTGGAATCCAGGTTTCGTCAAGAAAAAAGAGTTTTCCATCTTTTGAAAAATAAGATGTAATGTTATTTACAATATTTCCCTGTGTTACTTCTTTCCATTTTGTTAAAAACAGATTTTTTGATAAAGAATCATGAATAAAAATATCATAATTATGATTTAATAATTCTTCTTTGTTATATTTTGATAGAGAAATAACACTATCATTACAAAAATCAATTGATTGATCTGGATTTAAAACTAGTATCCAATCAGGAGATTTAGAAACAGCTTCTAATAATAATTTCATTAGTTTTTCATTTTGAATTTTTAATAAAGCAAATTCAATGTCTTCTTTTAAGTCTTCGTAAAGTTCTATTAATTTGGGGAAATAATCTTCTGTAATTTTTTCTTTTATTGTTAAAAGTAATATATATTCTTCCTTAGGTGTTATTAATGGAATAGTTATACATAAATAAATATGTTGTTCGGGAAAAACTTTGTTAATAAACTCTTTTTTATCTATAATTTGAATTTGATTTTTTTTTAAGCTGGCTTCTAAAATATTTTTACAGGGATCTGTTAAAGACAATGATTGCTCAGAAGTTTTATGTTTTTGAGCTGTTATCTTATAGTTAGGAGCTTCTTTTATAATTATATAAGCATTATTACATATTTCTTTTTGTATTAATATATTTAGTATTTCATTAAATAAATCTTCTTTTTGTAAAACGCGAATTATGGTTTGATTGATATCTTTTAATGCATAAAATAATTTTTCATATAGTTTTTTTTCGGTTTGGTCTAATGTAAATAATATTCCACTTGGTTTCCCATTATAGGTTATAGAATAAGAAATAACCATTAAATCACGGATTTCCTGATTTTTGGTTAGCCCTTTTACGTTATCGTAAATAAATTGAAATTTTTCTCCTTTAAGGCGTTTTTCTATATTACCTGTAAAATATTTCCTTTGTTCTGGTACTACTAATTCTTCTGCATTTAGATTTTTTAATTCTTCCATGCTATAGCCACACCAATCTATAGCACTTTTATTGGCATAAACATATTTCCCCTGATGTATAAAAATGGCTAAAAAAGGGGCTTCTTCAATTGCTTTAAAAATTTCATAGTATTGTTGTTCTCTTGATATATCTATCCATAATCCAGTAGCATTCAGGATATATTCATAGGAATTTATTTTTTCTATATTTTCTATAATAATGAATATATCTAATATATATAACCAGCTCTGATCTTTTTTTTTAAATCTATATTCATGCTTAATTTTGTAGGGTAATTTTATAGTCTGATTTAAAATATTTTGATATAAATGATTCGTATTTTCTATAATAATATTTATATCTTCGGGATGTATATTTTCTAACCACCACTTTGGATTTTGAATAATATCTTGGTATTGCCAGCCTGTTAATTCTATAAGATAATCATTTAAATAATTAATTTCTATTGTTTCTATTTGAAATAAATCTTTATTTTTCGAAGAAATAGATAATCTATTTTTTACCTGATAAATTACAACAGGTAAATAGGAAAAAATATCAAAGATGTGAGAAAATTCATTATTATTCTTTTCGGACATGCGGGAATTAAAAATAATTTTAAACATTTTTTTGCAATCTTTTTTTCTATATTAATAATTATTTATATAAGACGAAACTAATTTGAATATTTTAAATATTTTTATACCCAAAGAACAATTTTATAAAATATGATGCAAATTATATAATAAATAATTATTTTGATTATTGATTCAAAAAAAAATTGACGACAATGTATTGTATAAAAATTTTTGTTTAAATTAATTAAAAAATTATATTGGTGCATAGTTAAATAAAAAATAATTTTATATTGAATGATTAAAAAAATTAAGGAGCTACTATGCAGTTTCGCTTATATCAAAAAAAATTATTTAAAGAATTGTCATTACGATTGGAATTATTTACTCATATAGTTCCTGTTCCAGCAATAGTTTATTATGCAGCTCTTGCAATTTTAACATTTAGTAAAAATTATAGAGATTTTGTTATAATTGTATTAGTTTCTGCCGCATCTTTTGCAACAATTTTAATGTTTATTATGGGTATGATGTTAAGATATTATAAAATAAAAAGTATTTTTTCTCTTAAAGATAAACATCAATTAAAATATGAATTATTACGATTACCTAAATTCGAAGCAATTTTAATAGGTTCAAGGTATTTTATAGGTGTAATTATTACTTATACTATAATTATATTATCATTTTATTATAAATATGGAATCAAAGAATTTCCTTTAAATTTTATTTTACTAATTATTCCCTTTTTAGGTATTCCTATATTTTTAGCAATCATTCCTTTAGAAATGAGTAGCCATTATTTAATGACGGAAAATATTGTAAGAAAGTATATAAAAAAATCTATTTTAAAAGATTTAGAAATTCCAACAGATAAAATTAAGATCAATTTTTTTATTAAAATATTAGTATATATATCTTCCTTAGTTGGTTTTCCTATGATAATTCTTGTATCTTTAATGAGTTTAACCTATTATTTTGGTATACAATTAGCTAACCCTATTATTCATTTTATTATTTTATCTTTAATTTGTTTATATCCGATTTTTCAAACGGCATATTATTTAGCTAAAAATTTAAATGAGGGTATCGAACAGATAAAAGAATCTTTAAAACAGGTTTCGAATGGAAATTTTAATGCGAAATCAGGTATTTTAACTTATGATGAATTAGGTATGCTATCGCAATTTACTAATAAAATGATTTTTCAATTAAAAGATATGTACGAATCTATTAAAACATTAAATGAAAATTTAGAACAAATTGTAGAGATAAGAACCTTAGAATTAAAAAATACTCTTGAAGAAGTACAGAAATTAAAACAACAACAAGATGGGGATTATTATTTAACTTCTCTTTTAATAGAACCATTTATACAAAATCAAATAGAAGATAAAGATATTAATAATAGATTTGAATATCATTTTATTTTAAAACAAAAAAAAGAATTTGAATTTCGCGATAAGAAAAAAGAAATAGGAGGTGATTTTTGTAGTTTCCATAAAATTATATTAAGAAATAAACCGTATATTTTTTTTATTAATGCAGATGCAATGGGAAAATCTATCCAGGGAGCAGGTGGAGTTTTAATATTGACTTCTATTTTACAATCTACTATAGAGCGAAATGAATTATTCGAAGAAGAACAGGATTATTTACCAGAATTATGGTTAAGGCAATTATTTATAGAAATGCATAAAACATTTGAAACATTTCAAGGAAGTATGATGTTATCATTAATAATGGGGTTAATTGATGTAAAAACAAATTCCCTTTATTTTATTAACGCAGAACATCCCTATCCAGCTTTAATTAGAAATAATAAATTAAGAATCATTCGGGAAAAACATTTTCTTAGAAAAATAGGTTCAACTATAATAGAAGGTAATTTATTTATACATACGATATATTTAAAAAACCATGATATGTTTATTTGTGGTTCTGATGGTAAAGATGATATCATATACGATGATAAAATTAATGAAGATGAAACTTTATTTTATCAGATATTAGAAAAAAACCAATTTGATCCTTTTAAAACATATTATTATTTATTAGAAAATTCAATTATTAAAGATGATCTTTCTATTTTATGGATAAAATCCAAACAGGATAACTTATTAGAAAAAGATTATAAATATTATAAGGGTTTAAAAGAAAAAATAAAAGAACAATATCAAAATAAAAATTATAAAGATTTGTATTCTATATTGAAAGAATATATAAATGATATTCCCTTAGATAGTCAGCTTGTTTTTTTATATGCGAATATTTGTTATAATCTTGGTAAATTCGAAGAAGCAAAAGAATATATAGAAGCTTTACGATTAAGAAATCCTATTAATCCATGGTATTTATATTTAAGTTCTAAGATATATTATAAACTAAATCAACAAAATAAAGCTATCAAATATTTTAATAAAGCAAAAGAATATGCTTTAGAAGATAATTTAATAGCAAAATTAAATAAATTTGAATATGAATTAAATCGTTAATTTGTAATAACAGTTTTTAAATATAAATTTAATTTTTCTTCCATAGAAGAAAAGATATGATGAATTTTATTTTTTTCTATTTGGGATTTTTCTATATATACTTCTAATTGCTCTAAAAAATTATTAAACTTGAATTTGGTTATTAAACGTAAAATTTGTAAGTAAATAAAATCAATTTCGTTAGAGGTTGGATCACATTCATCGCAATAAAAATATAATCCTTCCTGCCATTTTGCTTTAATAGAAATTTCTTTATTACAGGAGGAACAAAAATTTAAATCTCCAACATAACCCATAATTTTTAATAATCTAACAGAAAAAAATAATAAAAATATTTCTTTAAAAGATAAAGATAATTTTTCAAGTAAATCTTCTATTTTTTGATATTGTTTTTTATGATAATCCTCTAAATATTGTAAAGCAGAAAGTAAAAGAATAAAGACATCTTTTAAGGAATGGGCATCAGTAATTGAGGCATAATGACTTAATTCTAAGATTTGACTTAAAAACAATAATTTTTCGTAATTGTTTTTTAGTTCATAAAAGCGATTGATTAAATTGATTTCTTTAACATTTAATATATCTAAATTTTTTTTATCATAATAATCTAATTGAATTAAATTTCCAGCTTCTACAATAATGGGATTTCGTTTTTTAGATTTAAGTATTCCATAAACAATAAATTTTTTTCTATGATAGGATTCATCATTATTTTTTATCAATACATCAATTATAACATCTTTTTCATTAATTTCTTTTTTCTTTAAGATAATACCTATTCCTTTTTCTAATTTCATTATTTTAATTGATATTCATTTAATTTTCTATATAATGTTCGCTGGGATATACCAAGTAATTGTGCTGTCTTTTCTCTATTTCCGTTAGTAAATGCTAAATTTTTTTGAATAATGGCTTTTTCGTATTCTTCTAAGGAAATACCCGGAATAATAGTATCTACAAGTTTCTTTTTCGTAGAAGGAGATGGTCCTTTTAATAATTCTTCTGGTATATCTTCCATTGTTAAGGTATCATCCTTAGCCATTATAACCATAGATTCTAAAACATTTTTAAATTGTCTTATATTTCCAGGCCAATCATAATTCTGAAAGAACTTTAAAACATCTGGAGATAATTTTGTTACACTTTTACCATATTTTTCATTAAATTCTGTAACAAAATGATTAAATAAAAGTAAGATATCTTCTTTTCTTTCTCTAAGAGGTGGTAAGGTTAATTTTGCAACTGCTAAACGATAATATAAATCTTCTCTAAAATTACCTTTTTCTACTTCTTCTAATAGATTTTTATTTGTTGCTGCAATAATTCTAACATCAACAGGTATAGGTTTTGTAGAACCAACACGAATTACCATTTTTTCTTCTATTACGCGTAATAAACGTACCTGACTTTCTAAATCTAATTCTCCAATTTCATCTAAGAAAATTGTTCCACCATTGGCAGCTTCGAAAATACCCGGTCTATCTTTATCAGCACCAGTATATGCACCCTTAACAACCCCAAATAATTCTGATTCTAATAATGATTTTACAATAGCTCCACAATTAATTTTTAAAAAAGGTTTATCTTTTCTTAATGAATTCTGATGTATAAAGTTTGCTAACATCTCTTTCCCTGTTCCAGATTCTCCTTCAATTAAGACTGTTATATCAGTTGGTGCAATTTGTTTTGCTTTTTCGATTACTTTTTGGATTGATGGAGAATTTCCTATAATAAAATCACCAGTTGTATATTCTGATAATTTCTTTTTTAATTCTAAATTTTCCAATTGTAATAGGCGATTCTCTAAGCAGGATTGTATTTTATGTAATAAATGTTGTAAATCGACAGGTTTTGTTAAATAATCCCAGGCTCCAGCTTTTAATGCTTCGACAGCACTTTCTACATCTGGTTGTCCAGTTAAAAAAATAAAAGGAATGGTAGAATCGATTTGTTTAATTTCTTTTAATATTTCTATACCATTTCCATCGGGTAGTTTTAAATCGGATAAAATTAAATCGATTTTATTTCTATTTTTATAGAATTGTTCTAATGCTTCTTTTTTGTTGGTTGCTTCTATAATTTTTAGTTTATGCATTTGTAGGAATTCTGTTATACCCTGCCTGTATGTATCATTATCTTCTATAAATATAATCGTTTTATTATTCAATTTCATTTTTATGCCTTTGCGCTTCGTTCGTTATATCTTTTATGGATTTAGGGTAAAAATAAATAGTAAAAATAGTTCCTTCTTTTTCTTTAGAAATAAATTCAATAGAACCATTCATTTCTTCTACCATTTTTTTTACAAGTGCAAGTCCTAAACCACTACCTTCTTGTTTTGTGGTAAAAAATGGTTCAAAGATTTTATGTTGAATATCTTCTGGAATACCAGGACCATTATCTGCAATACGTATATAGGGAATATCATTTTCTATGCCAGTAGAAATTTCTATCTTTCTTTTCTTTTGATTTTGTGGTTCTGTATAAAATGCCTGGATTGAATTAATAATTAAATTGATTAAAATTTGTTTTACAAAAATAGGATCAATTTCTAAATTAATAGGTAATTTTCCCGGATAAAAGTATATTTCTGCTCCAACTTTATGTGCCTGTGGTTTTAATAAAGATATAATAGAAGGAATCATTTCATTTAATTCCTGTATCTTATAAGAACGTTTTTCGGAACGAATTACTTTTAAAAATTCCTGAAGTAAACGATTAAGGCTTATGATTTCTTTTTTAATAATTTGAATTCTATTTAATAAATTTTCTCTTAATTCTTTATTGTCTACAAGATGAATTTGATTTTCTAAAAGTTGTAGATGTAAGTGTATAGCCGCAAGAGGATTTTTAACTTCATGTGCTAAACCTGCTGCCAGAACAGGTAATGTTTCGTTTTCTAATTTTATAATTTCATTTTTAATTATAGACGCTTCTTGAACTGCTAAATTTTTATTTTCTTTGTTTTGTGTTTTTTTCTTATTATTCATAACGTATATCTAAAATATTGACCCAGAAAAAATAAATATCATCTGGATTAATTTTTCTTTGTTCTAATTCTTTAAAATTTATTAAAAACAATTTAGGAACTTCTTTTGATTCTGGCAATAAAATTTTATCTACGATATTATGTATACCATTTATATCTTTATAAAAGGATAGACCAATATAAAAATTTTCTTTTTTATTTTTAAATTCTAAAATTTGATTTAAAATGGTTTTATCAGATAAACGAATCCAGAATGCTTTAGAATTATCTTTTAGTAAAATTTTATAATAAAGTTTATCTGGTTTTTCTTTATGTAGTGTTTTTATAATCATCTGTTCTAAGTTGGTTTTAATTGAGCTACCATAAACAAGTTTTGTTTTATTTTTTTTTGCATAACTATTACATAATAAATCCATATTTAATTCTTGATTGGTATAATGATAGGTATCTAACAAAGGACATTCCTGCAATTCTTTTATACCTCTTAAAACTTCATTTTCCTCTTCTTCCAAACAAAGATAAAATGCTTTTCCATAACGAATAAATAAAGCACGGTATCCATTAGCATATCCACAAATACGAGCATATATTTATAGGAATTAATTCCATATTTTCGAAATTTTTAAAATTTTCCAGTTCTACCCATATAAAAGGCTCTAGTTTATAAGTTTGAAAAATTTTAATTTTAATCCCCTGATTGGATATTTCTTTTAATAAGATACCAAGCTCTTTAATACTACGAGAATTATCATCAAATGAATCAAAGAAAATCCATAGCTCTGATTCAAAAGGTAATAGTTCTTTTTTTATAAGGTTTAAAGCATATAATAAATCTTTTGTAGATAATTCTCCTGAACCATTAAGTTCATTTATATTATTAATCGATATAAAATGATTTTTTTGTATTTTATAGATATTCATAATTTCTGGATTTAAGGCATTTTTTAATACTGGAAATAATGTTTCCATAGAACCTGAACCATCTACAAGAACAAAGATTTTCTTTTGCTGAGAAAACTTCGAATTCCATTTTTTATAAAAGATATTTTCTGGTAAAAAAGGGATAATTTTTAATAAATTATGCTTTAATGTTTTTTGTAAATTATCATAATTCGTTGTACTTTGAATAGAATAAAGCTTTTGCATCGTCTTACAGGAAAAAATTACTTGTTTTAGTTTTATAATTTGTCTTGAATAAAAATAGGTTTCTCCTACCAAAAAATAAGAATACATTTGTTCTGAACATAATTGTTGAATTTGTATTCTTGCCTGTAATTCTGTTAATCCTTCATTATATTCTTTAAATTTTTCATTTAATATACTGGAATCTATAAAATCATATTGGAATAATAATTTAGATAAAAATATAGTAGCATCTTGTAATAAGATAGGTAATTCGGTTTCTTTATGAGGGAAAGGATTATTTATCTGGAAATTAACACGAAAAGGAAAGATTGCCATTTTCTCTGGAAAATTTTGTGTATAAAGAGAGAAATTATAAAAAAATATAATCAATATTATTTTAAAATGTTTCATTTAATTGTGATTTTTTTATTTATAAATGTTTGTCAAACAGATAATCAAAATGTAAAAATAAATAAAATATATGATTTCTTTTATGGAGAAAATTATATACAAATTATTGGCACAGGGAAAATTCCTCAAAATCCAGAGCAATCATTTGAAGAAAATTTTAATACATGTATAAAAGAAGCAAAATTATATGCAGATAGTAAATGGCTTGGAGTTACAGAAAAATATAAAGAATCCCAGATATTGTGGTATGATCGATTAAAAACAAATTACTACTCCCTATGGAAAAGATGTTTAGAAGAAGCAAAAATTCAAGAAGCTATACCAGTATTTCCTGATGAATGTAAAATTGTTGTACATTATTATTGTGATCCTCAAAATTGGTAATTTTATGTTTTTAATTTTAAAATATTTAACTTGTTCTAAAATTTCTATTTCTTCGTGTTCATTGTCGATGTTAGGTAATATAAAACCACAGAGTGCACGGAGGGGCACAGAGGAGTTATTTTTAGGTTTGATTATAATTATCTCCTTTGTTTTATTCTTCTCTACTCCGTACTTCTTTGTGGGATTCTCCGTGGTTGATATACAATATAACCACAGAGTGCACGGAGGGGCGCGAGGAGTATTTAATAATATATTTGGTAAATAAAATGATTTATTCAGATTGGTTTTTTAATATTTCTTCTAATTGTTGCATATATTCTCCAAATTTTTTCCAGTTGCCTTTATATAATTCTTCTTTTGCTTTTTGTAGAAGTATATATCCTCGATTATGTGTTGATTGTTTGCTAAGATCTTCTTTATTACTTTGTAATTCTATGTTCTGAGAAAAAAGTTTTTCTAATGCATCTTCTAAATTTTCTCCCATTGCAAGAGATGTTCCTGTTGCAACAATAACGCGTTTTAATTCTGGAAAGGGAGATTGAGAAGCTTGTAAATAAATGGGTTCTACATATAAAATAGAATCTTTTATAGGTATAGTTAATAAATTTCCTCTAATTACATTACTTCCCTGTTGATTCCATAAAGTTAAATCCTTAGAAATTTCTGGATCCTGATCAATACGGGATTCTATTTGCATTGGACCATAAATTTGTTTTGTTCGAGGAATTTCATATACAATAATTTCTCCATATTGGGAATGAAAGTCACATCTGGCTGCCATCCAGGCTATCAGGTTTTGTTTATTCTTAGGTATAAAAGGAATCATTAATACAGTTTCTAAATTTTTAGAATCTGGTGTTAATTTTAATATAGAATAATAGGGTTCTACAATTGTTTCTTTTCCGTAGACAATTTCTCGGGAGATTTGCCATCTATCTTCTCTTGTATAAAAAGTTTTAGCATCATCCATATGATAATCTGTATATAAAACAGATTGAATAAAAAATAAGGATTCTGGATAACGAATATGTTCTAATAAAAATTCTGGGAATTGATTTTTGGGTAATATTAATCCAGGATAAATGTTTTTATAGGTTTCCAGTATGGGATCATCTTCGAATTGATAAAAGCGAATCTTACCATCATAAGCATCTATTATAACTTTTACTGAATTATGAATATAATTCATTTCGGAAATTTTACTGAAATCGGAATCTTCATCTAAATAATATAAAATTTTATATGGATCAATTTTTTTACTATAAGGGAAATTCGACGAAACTGTATAAGCATCTAAGATCCAGTATAATTTTCCATCTTTACCTATAACAATATATGGGTCAGAATCGTAAACTAAAAAAGGTGCTAATTTTTTAACTGCTTCTTGGATTTGTCTATAAATCATTATTCTTGAATCTGGTGTAATATATTCAGAAATTAGTATTTTCCAGGTATCAAATTTTAATGCGATAATGAATTTACGAAGTCCAGAACCAATTCGTATACCTCCTTCGCCTTTATAATGGATTGGAGCAAAACCTTTTTCTGTTGGATAATCAATTTCCTGAAATTTCGTATTAACAATAACGTAATGTTTGGTCAATTCTCCAAAATAAATTTCTGGTCTTTTAATATCGGGTAAATCCTTTATCTGTTTTTGAGGAGGAAAATCTTTTATCCATAATTCTGGTAATCCTTCTGAACTTACAAGGTTAGAAGGAGCCATTACAATACCATATCCGTGGGTATATTGCAAATGTAAGGGAATCCATTGTTTTGCCTGTTCTGGTAGTTCTTCTATATTTAATTCTCTTGCAGAAACTAAAACCTGTCTTGGTATACCATTAATTTTATAACGATCAATATCAACATCATGAAATTCATAATATAATCGAATTTCCTGTAATTGCTTGATTGTTTCTTTAATAGGTCGATAATCCCATAAACGAATATTTTTTATGATATCTTGATTTTCTTTAATGGCTTGATAATCTAAATGTTTTTTGAAATCTATTGTAGATTTTTTAATTTTATTCAATTGATAACCAAGTCTGGTATATTTTAAATCATATTCGATAAATTCTTTTTCCGCAGAAAATTCATTTGGTTTAACCTTAAAATTTAACAAAATATTTGGGTAAATTACAATTCCAATAAAATAAATTACAATAAAAGTGATTAATAAAAGAGCGGGAATTTTCCAGTTACGAAAAATATAACCTAATATTAAAAAAATTCCAATTAATAAACTAATAAAAGAAAGAATTTTATAAATAGGTATTTTTGCATATATATCAATATAAGAAGCACCAGAAACAACATCAGAAGAACCTTCTATAATAAGATGATAATTTTTTAAATAAAATTGAATAGCAAATGTTAAAATAAGCACACCAATTAAAATAAATGCTAATAATCCAAAACGAATTAGAATATCTTTTTTACGATAAATACCGCTAATATTAGCAATCTGAACAGGTAAATAAAACATAGCAAGTACATAAATTAAATTAAAAAAAATAAGAACCTGAAACCATTTAATTATATTATCATAAAAAGGTAATTTTAAAAGATAAAAACTAATATCTGTATTTAAAATGGGATCAACAATACCCATTTTTTTTGCATAAAACCATTGTAAAAAATCAAAACCATAATAAGAAAAAGCAGAACCATGAATAAAAAAAGAAACAAAAATAGCAAGAGAAATAAAAATAATACGAAATGTTAATGTTAAAGTATTTTCTGGATATATTTTTTTTAAATTTGTATTACTAATAAAATAAAAAATCAGATAAAATAATAAAGAAATAAAAAAACCAATCAAATGAAACTTATAAGAAATGGTAAGATTAGTCCAGAAAACCCCCGTTTGATTTTGAGATTCATACCATAAATAATCTACATAATAGTCTCGAATTAGAAATAATATTACAAAAAAAAGAATAAAACCTAAAGCACTATAAATAATAGCTTTATTTTTAATTTGATTTAAAAAATCCATAAGAATCAATTAATTTATAAAGCAGTTATAGGCAACCAAAAAGATAAATCTATAATTATAATATAAAATGAGAATAATACTTAATGGATAAAACTAATTTAATGTATATTATGATAAAATTATTTATGTTTATAATCAAAAACACCGTCCCAATCAATAGGAGGTGGATTTTTATAAAAGTAATTACATCGATTTAAATAGACTTTAGCGACTGTATCGTTAGGATTATAATTTAAGACTTTTCTAAAATGAATTGCTGCTTCTTCCCATTGCTGTAATTTATAAAAAGAAATACCCTGCATATAATCAGACATTGTATTTTTTATTAAATTTATTTCTGACTCATTTTTAAAACCAAAGTATTCATAAATAACAACTGGTTGAGGTCTTCCTTTAACACGAACAGAATCTAATTCTCGAATATATTCTATTTCTTCAAACTGATTTTCTAAAATTTCTTTATAAACATTATCTGTTAGGATTACATTGGTTTTATAAGCTTTACATAGTCCTTGAACTCTTGATGCTAAATTTACAGAATCTCCAATCGCGGTATATTCTAGTTTATGTTTTGAACCAATATTCCCAACGATAGCTTCTCCTTTATGGATACCTATAGAAATATCGATTAATTCTTTTTTGTTTAGGATTCTTTTGGAATTAAATTCACGAAGGTTTTGAAAGATATCTTTAATAGAATTCATCGCATTTATTGATGGTTTTTCTAAATCTATGGGAGTACCAAAAATTGCCATTACTGCATCACCGATAAATTTATCAATCATACCGTAGTTTTTAGAGATAGAGTTACTAACAAAATCAAAGAATTGGTTCAGTAACTCAACAATTTCTATAGGAGAATAAATACTGGATAATGTAGTAAAATCTCTTATATCTAAAAATAAAATAACAATTTCTTTTCTTTCTCCTTCGAGTGGAATTTGATTCTTTAAAATTGCATCTCTTAATTGTGGTGGTAAATATTTTCCGAATGAATCTTCTATATTTTTTTTCGTTTTTAGTTCTGTTATCATAGAATTATAGGATTGAATTAAAATTCCAATTTCATCTTTTCTAAATGGCAATGGTATGGGTTCATAAATTTCGTTAGTGATTTTTCTTACTTCTTTGGATAAAATATTAATGGGTTTAATAATATTATTTCTAATAACTAAAATAATTAGTAAACCGATAATAGCGATAACAACAAAAGAGATCAATTGAATTCGTTTTTTAATTGTATCAGCATATATATAAACTTCATCTTCATATAATGCTGAACCTGCTATCCAGTGATGATGATTATAAATAAAATCTTTTAAAAAAGCAACTTTATGTCTAATTTTATTTTCTCCTGGATTGGTCCATGTATAATTATAAAATCCATTTTTTTGTACACAGATATGTCTACCTGGATAATAGTTATTATTTTTTGCATTATCTAAGTTTCTTCCTTCTAAAAAAGGATGTACAATTAAAATATATTTATCTGGTTTTTCTTTTGGTTTTTTAAAATAGTTTTGAATAAATTTAAATTGCTCTTCTGGTGTTTTACCGAATTTATTTAAGTATTCTATATATTCTTTTTCTGTTAAATAATTTTTAAATTGATTATTAAATCTTTCTTTAATTTTTTCTAATGTGTAATCTTCTGGAAATTTCGTATCTGGTAATAACCATTCTGGATTGTAGGCAGTTAAAATATAAAAATATCCATCGTTTTCTATTTTAATGGTAGCTTTATTGATATCACGCATTATTTCGATTTTATATTTCTCAATCAGTTCAGATTTATTATCTTCATCAAAATTATCGATAAGAAATTGATAGAATTGACTTGCATCAGGATTATTAATAATAATTTTATTATTAGAAATATTCCAGTTGATTTGTTCTTTATATTGGATTTCTTTTAATAGTTGATTTAGAATTTTTTCGGGCTTTAGATCCTCTTTTAGAGGAATATAAATTGATACAATAGGACCACTTAGAGAATCTCTTATAATTTTTAAGGCTTCTTTTTCTGTTATTTTTTTGTTACGAATTTTATCAAAAATAAATCCTAAATAATTATATCCATTTAAAGTATTATTTTTTATAACGGTTTGTAATTCCTTTTTAAAAAACTGGAAAACTAATTCATAAGACAAATTAGAAAGAATTAATGTCATTATTAATAAAAAAAATATTATAATAAATAAAAATCTTATTTGAATACTTATATTTCTAAAAAATTGATTCAATATATCACGAATAAGATTCATGGAATATTATTATAAATATTAATTTTAAATATAGAAGTATTGTCAATTATATTTTTGGTATATAAAATAAACAATGAATATTGTTCTATGTAAAAAAATCTATAATCTATAATAAAACAAAATTAAAATATATAAATTTTTTTAAAAAAAGATTGTGTAAAATATAAAAAAAATAAAATGGTATTTATGAAAACAAAAACAATTATATCAGGTTTATTGGTGAGTTTTTTACTCCTCGGGTTGGGTTACTGTGGTAATAGTAATAGGGATAAAGAAGAAAAGGTTACGAAAGAATCTTATGTAGAAGATATGCAAAATTATGCAAAGCCAATTTGCGAAAAAATGATGTCCTGTATGGCAGAGGAAATGAAAAAACATATGCCAAATGTTGATGATGCACAAATTGAAAAATTAAAAGAACAATGTGTTTCTAATATGATTAAATTTTCAAAAGAAGATATAAAAGATATTGAAGAGACTAAAAAAGAAAATCTTCCTACCAGAGAAGAAATGCAGGCTTGTTTAGATGCCTTATCTAATGCTACTTGTGATCAAATAAGAAATAATCAAATAGAAGCATGTAACAAATTGAATAAATATAGTACAAATCCACAATAATCGAAATAAAATTAAATAGGAGGCGATATGCGAAAAATTATTATATCTATATTAATCGTGGTATTATTTGTATTTATGTTAAGAGTAATACCTAAGGTAAATTCTGTTGCATATAATCCGCCTCCTATCCCTTCCTTAGAAAAAGAGTTTAAACCAAATCAGAAGTTACTGGAAGCTCAAAAGTTAATTTTATCAAAGGGAAGTGGGGCAGAGGATGTAGAAGTAGATAAAGAAGGAAATTTATATACTGGATTGGAAAATGGTCTAATTGTAAAAATTCCAGCAAAATTATTAGAAAAGTTAGAAATCATTAATTCCAATAGAACTATTAATATCCAGGAAGAAGTTTTGGTAAATACAGAAGGCCGTCCTTTTGGATTACGTTTTGGACCAGATGGAAATTTATATGTAGCTGATGGTATAAAAGGCTTATTAAAAGTTGATTTTAAAAATAATAATAAAATTGAAATATTAACAAATAATGCAGAAGGCATTCCGTTTCGTTTTACGGATCATCTTGATGTAGCAAGTGATGGAAAAATTTATTTTACAGATGCAAGCTCAAAATATGGTCCAGGGGAATATTTATATGATTTATTAGAATCACGTCCTTATGGAAGATTCTTAGTATATGATCCAAAAACAAAACACACTACGGTCTTGATGAAAAGATTTATATTTTCCTAATGGAGTTGCATTATCAAAAGATGAATCATTTGTTTTGATAAATGAAACATATCGATATAGAATCTGGCTTTATTGGTTAAAGGGAGATAAAAAAGGAACATATGAAATCTTTTATAATAATTTACCTGGATTTCCAGATAATTTACGAACTTCTCCTGATGGAAATTTCTGGTTATGTTTGTTTACTAAAAGAAATCGATTAATGGATTTGATTCATCCTTATCCTTTTATAAAAAATCTTTTATCAGGTCTACCAAGATTTTTATGGCCTAAACCTGCTAAATATGGATTTATTGTAAAATTAGATTCATCAGGGAAAGTATTAGAAACATTACAAAATCCAGATACCGTAGAACCTAAATTTACAATTATAACTGGTGTAAAACAGTATAAAGATGTTTTATATTTTAGTAGTTTGTATGGAAACTGGATAGGTCGATTAAAATTAAGATAAGTAAAAAAATTTTTTAAATATTATTATAATATTTCTTATTCTTAGTTTATCTTAAAATATTGATTTTTTCTTGTTTTTATTATATCATTTGATAGTTTCTTATATATAAAATATATCGGGATAGATAATTTTCAATATACTTAGATGAATAAATAAAATTTTTATCTAATTATAAAATCAAAATTTAATAAATTATAATATAAATACTAATATATAAAAAAAGGGGAATTACCCCTATTTAATTTATATAAGTTAGTTCTTTTTCTGATAATTCTTTTGTAAGAATGATATTTTGATTTTGGTCTAAAATATAAATTTTATTTTTTTCGATTTTGCTTTGTACAGGTACATATTGATTATTTTGTAAAATAAAAAATTGTCCTGGTTTATCTCGGAATGCATAAAAAGTAATATGATATATTTTACTATGAATTGATAATCGATCACCTTCTTCTTTCATTTCGATTAATGGATTATCATTTATACTAAGTGTCATTTTTTTTCCGGTCCAGAATTCAATGGAATTTAAAATAAATGCATCTGCTAAAAAAGAAATACCATAAACTGGTATAATAGTTAAAATAATCATTACAATGGATCGAACAACTCCACCAGCTTTCGATTGATCTCCAATAGAACCATTAAATTTATAAACTGTTCTTACTAATGGAAATGATCCATAACATTGAATCATCACACCAAAACAAAAACCCATCATAATCATGAATGAAATGAACTTTTTTATTAAATGTTTCATATGGTTAGCTCCTTTAAGAATTGTTGGCGAGTAAACCCGCCGACTGTTTTGTTCCCACCCAATCCCAGCCCCTATTTTTTTAGAATTGTCATATAGAGCCCGACGATGATATTTTTTTAAATCATTAAATTTTATTCTATCCAGTTTTTTACTCTTTCTACTGCTTTATGCCAGTATTTTAATTCTCTTTGACGTGTATTTTCTGGCATTTTAGGTTCAAAAATTGTTCTATCTCTTAAAATTTCAGAAAGTTCTTCTGCATCTTTCCAGATACCAGCATGAATACCAGCAAGATAAGCTGAACCAGCTGCTGTTGTATCTATATTTTTAGGACGTTCTACACGACGATTTAAAATATCTGCTTGAAATTGCATTAAATATTGATTACTGGTTGCACCACCATCTACTCTTAAAAAAGGAAGTTTTTTTCCTGTATCTTTTTCCATTGCCTGTACAAGATCATAAGTTTGGAAGGCAATAGATTTTAAGGCAGCTCTTGTAATACGAGCAGGCGTTGTATCTCTTGTTAAACCAAAAATAGCTCCACGTGCTTTCATATCCCAATGGGGTGCTCCAAGACCTACAAATGCTGGAACAAAAACTACTTCATCTTCATCTTTTAGATCACGAATTAAATCTTCACTTTCTTTTGCATTTGCGAAAAACTTCATATAGTCTCTTAACCATTGAACTACTGCTCCTGCAATAAAAACAGCCCCTTCTAAGCAATAAGCAACATTACCATCTTTATCGCAAGCTAAGGTTGTTAAAAGTCCAGAATTACTAATTATAAAATCATTTCCAGTATGGAATAATAAAAAACAGCCAGTTCCATAAGTATTTTTTGCTTCTCCAGGATGAACACATAATTGACCAAATAAGGCTGCTTGTTGATCTCCAATCATTGCATAGACTGGAATTCCATCAGGTAATACCTGTATATCTTTAGTTTTTCCAAAATCACTTCGACTTGGATAAACTTCTGGTAAAATATTTTTAGGAATATTTAGAATGCTTAAAAGCTCTTCATCCCATTTTTTTTCCTTTATATTGTAAATCATTGTACGACTTGCATTTGTATAATCGGTTTTATGTTCGCCAGTTAATTTATATAAAAGCCAGCTATCCATTGTTCCAACTGCCAGTCTTCCATTTTTTGCTAAATCTCTTGCTCCTTCTACGTGATCTAAAATCCATTTAATTTTCGTTCCAGAAAAATAAGCATCTATTACTAATCCTGTTTTATTTTTTATTAGATTTTCATAACCTTGCTTTTTTAATTCATCACAAATATCAGATGTTCTTCTACATTGCCATACAATTGCATTATAAATTGGTTTTCCTGTTTGTTTATCCCATATAACTACGGTTTCTCTTTGATTTGTAATGCCAATAGCAATAGCATTATGTGGTGATAAATCTCGCTTATTGATTGCATCTTGTATTAAAAATTTAACACCAGCCCATATTTCTTCTGGATCATGTTCTACCCAACCTGGTCGAGGAAAATGTTGTGTAAATTCTCTATAACTACTACTTAAAATTTCCCCTTTTTCGTTATAACAAAAAACCCGCGAACCAGTTGTTCCATGATCAATAGAAATAACATATTTTTGGTTTGTATTCATTTCTTCCCCCTTCTATCTTTGTTGTAAAACTTTTGCAATTTCTGCTAATGTATCTGCAATATCATAGGTCCTTACTGGTATTCCTAATTGTCTTGCAATTTGATTTAAAGAAAAAATACCTCTAACTGTTCTTTCATTATTTGGTCCTTGATAGTCTACAACAAGTATATGTTGACGCTTTTTATGTCTTAATGTTTCTATAACATCAGCAACTGTTGCTTGCGATAAGGTTTTAATTTCAATTACTTCTAAGTCTTCTGCTGGTGTCATAATATCTTTTACAAGAATTTCATTACGTTTAACATTATTTTCTTGAGCAAATTTAACCGGTTTTTCTCCTAATATATCTTGAGCTGTAATAATTCCTAAGATTTGATCAGAATAATTTACAACAAATAACAAACGAACCTTATTTGCTATCATTTTTTCATTCGCTGCATCTATTGTTTCATTGGGATAGATAATCCTTGCAGGTATTTTTTTTAAATCTGTCATTGCTTTAATCGCTGGATCTGTTAATTCTAAGGGTTCGAATACAGGTACTTCTGGACGATGAAATTTTATGCCACTTCCTAAATGAATCGTAGGTAATATTTTACTCATATTTAATACATATATTAAACCCTATATAAAATTTCAACTAAAATTATTTTTTATACTATTATAAGTGCCAAATTTTTAGAGAACTTCATAAATTTAGTTCATAAAAAATAAGATCCAATTTAATTGACCACAAAATAGTTCTAAAACATTTTGAACTTATGACAGAAGAATTCAAAGAATTATGTTTTTTAGCTCGTTTAGATCCAGAAGATGAAAGTTTAATTCATTTAGAAAAAGATTTTCAAAAAATTTTAGAATATGTTAAACATATAGAAGAAATTGATACTTCAAGTATTACAGAAGATTATACAGAAGAAGATACTTTAAATATTTTTCGAGAGGACATACCAGAACCAACATTACCCATAGAAAAAATTGCTCAGAATGCACCTGATTGGGAGTCTGGACATTTTGTTGTACCTGGTGTTATTGAACAAGAAAATTAATACTGTTAAGAGGTTAAAAGATGAATGAATTATTAAATTATTCCATTAAAGAGCATATAAAGAATTTAAAAGAAAAAAAATATACAGTTAAAGAATATATAGAAGCATGTCTAAGAAAAGCAGAAGAAACAAAACATTTTAATATATTTCTAAAACTTAATCCAGAAAAGATTTTGCAGATGGCTGATAAATCTCAGCAAAACTATAATTCCAATCAAATAGGGAAATTAGAAGGAATTCCCATTTCCATAAAAGATAATATTTGCGAAGATGGAGAACAAACTACCTGTGCATCTAAAATATTGCAAAATTTTATAGCACCATATGATGCTACAGTAATTCAAAAACTAAAGAAGGAAGGAGCAATATTATTTGGTAGAACTAATCTTGATGAATTCGCTATGGGATCTTCGACTGAAAATTCTGCCTTTGGTGTTACAAAAAATCCTATTGATCCAGAACGTGTACCTGGTGGTTCTTCGGGAGGTTCAGCAGCCAGTGTTGCAGCTAAAATAGTACCAGGTTCTATTGGTTCAGATACTGGTGGTTCTATAAGGCAACCTGCTTCTTTTTGTGGAGTCTATGGTCTAAAACCAACTTATGGAAGTGTATCGCGTTATGGTTTAGTTGCTTTTGCTTCGAGTCTGGATCAAATAGGTCCTTTTGCAAGAAATATTGATGATATTGCTTTATTATATTCTGTAATTCAAGGTTATGATAAGAATGATTCTACTTCCCATCCTAAAATAAAAGATATTGTTATAAATACGGAACCACAAGCATATACAAAAGAAGAAAAGAAATCCTTAAAAATAGGAATTTATTTTCCTTCTGAAAACGAAGAGGGTTTTGATTCTTCAGTTATTAAGACCTGTTTAGAACTTAAAGAAAGATTAATCAAAGAAGGATATAATGTTATACCAGTTAAAAGTAATTTATGGAAGTATTCTATTGCTATTTATTATATTTTAGCAACGGCAGAAGCTTCGAGTAATTTAGCAAGATATGATGGTATAAGATATGGTTATCGTTCTCCAAATGCAAAAAATTTAATCGAAGTATATATTCGTTCTCGAACAGAAGGTTTTGGTCCGGAAGTAAAACGAAGAATTTTATTAGGAACTTATGTACTATCATCAGGTTATTACGAAGCTTTTTATCATAAAGCACAAAAAGCAAGAAAAATGATAAGAGAAGAATATCGAAATTTCTTTAAAGAGATGGATTTTATTTTAGCACCTACAAGTCCAACTGTTCCATTTAAAATAGGCGAAAGAGTAAATGATCCTATTTCTATGTATAAAAGCGATTTATTAACGATATCAGTAAATTTAGCAGGTATACCAGCATTAAGTGTTCCAATTGCAAAAGATGAACAAGGTTTACCCATTGGAATGCAGATAAAAGGCTGGCATTTCGAAGAAAATAAAATTTTCAGATTAGCTAAAACATTTGAGGAAGATGGATGGGTTAATTCAATTTAAGTTTATAGTTTATATATAAAATTATTTAAATAGAGGTTTAATATGAAAAACGTAAAATGGATATTTGATCAATTTGGTTTTGAAAATTTAAAGATAGTAGAAAGTGATATTCCAGAAATACAGGATGATGAAATTCTTTTAGAAATGAAAGCTGCCTCATTAAATTTTCGAGATCTCTTAATGATAAAAGGAAATTATAATCCAAAATTAAGAATGCCAATAGTACCCTGTTCTGATGGAGTAGGTATTGTTATTAAAAAAGGGAAGAAAGTTCATCATCTTCAGGAAGGAGATAGAGTAATTCCTATTTTTGCCCAGGGCTGGTATGATGGACCACCATTTCGTTCTATGTTTCGTAAAACTTTAGGAGGTCCACTTGATGGAACTTTACAGAAATATATGATTGTTCCAGCAAATGATGTTGTAAAATCTCCTGAACATTTAACAGATGAAGAAGCTGCTACTTTACCCTGTGCAGGTTTAACAGCATGGAGTGCATTAGTAGAGTTAGGTCGTGTAAAACCCGCAGAGAAGGTATTAGCTTTAGGAACTGGTGGCGTTTCTATTTTCGCATTACAATTTGCAAAGATGATGGGAGCAGAAACAATTATTACATCGAGTAGTGAAGAAAAATTAAATCGTGCCAAGCAGTTAGGTGCTGATTATGGAATTAATTATAAAACTAATCCAGATTGGGAAAAGGAAGTATTAAAAATTTCCCAGATGATGGGAGTAGATCATATTATAGAAGTAGGAGGAGTTGGAACCTTAGAAAAATCGATTAAAAGTGTAAAACCTGGAGGAAATATTTATTTAATAGGTGTTCTTGCAGGCAAACAAGCACCAGTTGATTTAACTCCAGTCTTGATGCAAAATATAAAAATTCAGGGTGTTGTAGTTGGTCATAAAAGAGCATTAGAAGAAATGATTCGAGCAATATCATATTTTAAATTAAAACCAGTAGTAGATAAAGTTTTTCTTTTTGAACAGGCGAAAGATGCTTTTGAATATATGCATAAAGGCTCTCATTTTGGAAAAGTATGTATTAAAATTTAGCATTTTTTCTTGTTAATTTTGGTATAAGTAAAATAGATATAATTAATACAAAAAAAGAAAAATAGATTGGTTCCGAAGGGAAGATCATAAATTGATTTTGCGTCTTCTCCAAAATGGAACATCTTTTTCCAGAAAGGTTGATCTATTTCTATAAAAGATAAAATTATAGCAAGACTATTCGTAAAAATATGGATACATATAGGAATCCATAAATTTTTTGTTTTTATATAAAACCAACCAAGTAAATATCCAATAGGAATTGCATATAAAAATTGAAAAGGATTCATATGAGCAATTCCAAATAAAATAGCTTGAAATAAATTCGCAGTTATGGGAGGATATTTTTTATAAAGATTGTCTAAAATAATACCTCGAAATAAAAATTCTTCGCAAAAAGGTGCAATTATACCAATTGTAATTAAACTTATGAATGCATCAAAATCATTTTTGGGTAAAAGCATTTCTTTTAGTAGATTATAATAATTTTGATAATTTTCTGGAATGATTGATATACTCCATACTTCAATTATTGTTCCTATTATCTGTAAACTAAATGCTAATATAATTAAAATAGTATATAATAAAAAATTATTACTAATTTTAATTGAAAAATGAATATAAGATTTATAAATATAATAAACAATAAAAGTAGGTATTAAGAAAGTTAAACTTAATAATAGTTTAAAAGAATAAAAAGAAATCATTTGAAATTGTAACATAATTTGTAAAGAAAAACTTATTATAATATTTATTAACATGAATATCAATAAAACAAGAAATGCTTTAAAAAAACCAAATTGCTTCATAATGGAATATTTTTTTTTCTATGGTATAAAAAACAACTAAATGTTTTATTTAATTATTTTATTGAGAATTAGAAAACAAAAAATGTTCATCAATCAAATTTATTTTAATTAAATAGATAAAATAAAAAAGAGTAAAAATAGGATTGATTAAATTAATTTTTAGTAGATAAATAAATTGAATAAATTTAGCTTTAATATTATGATAAAACTACATAGACTGAACAAAAAACCATTTTATTTAAATCATCGCTTAATAGAAACAATAGAAACAAATCCAGATACTACTATACATTTGATAAATGGTCAAAGTATTATAGTTAGAGAAACCCCAGAGGAAATTGAAAATAAAATTATTGAATTCGAAAGAAAAATTTTTTATGATAAAGTTATAAAAATAGTCGATACAAAATAAAGATGGATATAGCAACACTATTAGGTTTAATCGGTGGTATATTTCTTTTATTATTTGGTATATTTGTTTCTGGATTAAGTTTTTTTGATATATTTGATTTGCCTTCGATATTTATTACATTTGGTGGTGGAATTGCTTCTACTATTATTGCTAATCCATTTTTCAGGATTAGAAATTTAATCCAGTTTACAAGATTTGCATTTATAGAAAGAAAATCTTCTGTTGTAGAAATTATTGTACGATTATTAACCTTAGCAGAACGAGCCAGAAGAGAAGGTTTACTTTCCTTAGAAGATGATATAGCAGAATTAGAAGATCCTTTTATGAGAAAAGGATTACAATTAGTTGTAGATGGAACAGATCAGGATCAAATTAGAGGTGTTTTAGAAACAGAATTGTCCGCTATAAAAAATAGACATGCATCGAATATAAAATTTTATAGTATGCTTGGTGGATATTTACCAGCTTTTGGTATGATTGGAACTCTATTAGGTTTAATCCAGATGTTAAAAAATTTGGGAACAGGTGATGCTTCTGCCATTGGACAGGGTATGGCTACTGCTTTAATTACAACATTATATGGTTCCATTGGTGCAAATTTGATTGCATTACCTATTAGAGATAAGTTATTGCAAAAAGATGCTGATGAAATTTTAGAACGTTCTGTTATGATAGAAGGTATTATTGGTATACAACAGGGAGAAAATCCACGTGTATTAAAAGATAAATTAGCTTCCTTTTTACCACCAGCAGAAAGACCTTTATTAGATGAAGCATTAGGTAGCAGATAAATGGCACGAAAAAAAGAAGAATGTCCAGAATGCGAAGAAGCCCCCATATGGTTAACAACCTATGGGGATATGGTAACGTTATTATTAACATTTTTTGTTATGTTATTTAGTATTGGAAAAGATATTCCAAAGGAAATACAATTAGTTTTATCAGCATTTTCTAATAGTCTTGGTTTTTTTGAAGGAGGACAAACCTTAGAAAAAGGACGTCTCGAAGAAATGGGATTAAATTTAGAAACATTACCATCTCAGACAGCTGGACGATCACTTGCAAAAGCGAAGGCTCAAGCACGTACTATTTTTAAACCAGAAATACAGGCAAAAAAGGTTCGTGTAGAAGAAAATGAACGTGGAATAATTATCTCTTTAATTGGATCAGATTATTTTGAACCAGGAAGTGCTCAATTAACACCAGCAATAGAAGAAGTTTTAAAGAAAACATCTTATTTATTAAAAGATTTAAATCGCTATGTTAGAATTGAAGGTCATGCTGGTTCAAAAGAAATAGAAATAGAATCTCCTTATCCTCAGGAAAGAAAATATATGAATAGCTGGGATTTGGGGGCAGCTCGTGCTATTCAAGTTGCAACTTTTTTGCAAAGCCTTGGAGTAGATCCTGTACTTATGCAGGTATTAAGTTATGGTTCTTATAGACCATTACAATATGAAGGTGATCTGGGAACACCAGAATCAGAAGCACATAATAGAAGAATTGATATAGTAATTTTACCATATAAAGAACCAATTAAAAATAAATTTGAAAATAAAAATATCACTCCACCTTCGATAGAAAATTTAATTCCAGATTGATGTTTATATTATATTTTTAAATAAAAAGGAGGAATTTTATGGCAGTTATGGATGAATTAGAAGAACAAGAAGAACAGCAGATACAACCAGCACCAGCATCGGGTATTAATCGTATTATTAAAATATTAATATATATTGCAATGGGATTAGTAGGTATAACAGTTATGTCTATTATTTCTTATTATGTAGCTAAATATGCTACTGCACAACAATATAAAGAAGTTGCATCAATTGCAGTAGTAAAGCCTCCACCACCATTAGAAGTTTATAATTTTACAGATGATTTTCGTGTTAATACAGCAGATAAAGATGAAACTCATTTTATAAAATTAAAATTAAGTCTTGGTTTTGAGCAGGGTAATAAAGCATTATCAACAGAATTAGCACAAAGGACACCACAATTACGAAATATAATTAATTTAATACTGGCTGGAAAAACAAAAGAAGAACTATCTACCATAGAAGGACAATTAGAATTACGAGAAGAAATAAAAGCATCAATAAATCATGTATTATCAGAAGGAAAAATCGAAGAAGTATATTTTAATGAATTTATCGTAAATTAAATTGAGCTTTATATAATTTGTTTGAATTGTTTTAAAATTTGACTTCTTTTTAAAGGATAAAGATTTGTACTTTTTATGTTATTTCATTCTACCATATTTTTATTATTATTTATTTCTATTTATATTTTTTACTGGTTTTTGCCAGTTAAAGGTAAACATTATTTAATTATCCTAACAAGTTTTTTATTTTATCTCTGGTATTCTATACCATTTATGTTAATGTTTCTTTTTTTAAGTATTTTAAATTATTATGCAGCTATTTATTTATTAAATCATAAAAATAAAAATATTTTAACACTGATAGTAGGACTTGATTTAGCAGTACTTGGTTTTTTTAAGTATTTTTATTTATTTGCAAGTGGCATAGGATATTTAATTCAAAATGATTATTTAATTCATATAAAAGAAAATTTAATTAGAGATTATAATATCGAAATTATTTTACCAATTGCTATTAGTTTTTATACATTTCAGATTATTGCATTTGTTGTAGATTGTTATCGAAATACTATAACAGAAAAGATTTCTTTTCGAAAATTTATTGTGTTTATTTTATTTTTTCCACAATTTGTGGCTGGACCAATACTTAGAGCAAGTGATTTTATCCCTCAAATTGATCAACCTACCTTAGAAAAAAGAAAAATTTATATTGGTTCTTTATTAATTCTTCAAGGTGTATTTAAAAAAGTTCTTGTTGCTGATCCAATAGGTTATTATACCTCTCCAGTCTGGCAAAATCCTTCGCATTATGATGCTATTATATACTGGTTTTTAATATTTGCTTTTGTTGTGCAGGTATATGCAGATTTTTCTGGATATACAGATATGGCAAGAGGTATGGCGAAACTTCTTGGATATGAAATTCCAGAAAATTTTCGAGGCCCATTATTATCCAGTTCTATGTCAGAATTATGGAATAGATGGCATATTACATTATCCAGCTGGTTGAGAGATTATATTTATATTCCCTTAGGGGGATCAAGAAGAGGCGAATTTCGTACATATATTAATTTATTTATAACAATGTCTCTTGGTGGACTATGGCATGGTGCAACCTGGAATATGTTAATCTGGGGAATGTTAATGGGAATTTATTTATCTATAGAACGCTTTTTACGTGTTCATGATATTAAGTTTTTACCAGAAAATCAATTTATTTCTTTTATTAAAAAAGGATTTACATTGTTTATGTTTTCATTTATTGCAATTTTCTTCGCAACACCTACATTGAATAATGCAATTGTTATCATAAAAGGAATGTTTTTATTACCAAGAGGATATCCTTTAATATCTTACGAAACTGTTATAGTTTTAATAATCATAGGGTTAATTTTAAATTATCTTCAATATAATAGAACAATAATAGAAAGAATTTATCATAATGAAACCCTACAATTTAGATTAATAGTAATTGGTTTATTTTTAATAACTTACTTATTATATTTATATGGAGATATGGGAGGAGCATTTATCTATTTTGCTTTTTAAGAGTTAAGAAATATATGTTAATTGATCAATTTTTTCAAAAAACTCTAATATCTTATTATCTAATAAAGAAATACCTTCAAGATTCCATTGAAAAAATATCTGATTTTCCAAAGAAGTAAGTGTACCGAATTCCTTATTTGCCATTTCCATAAAGAAATCTAAAAAGATTTGATGGTGTTTAGTTATATTTTCTATCCATTTTAAATTGATGGGAATGCATAATCGAAACATTGTAATAGCAATCTCTTTTAAAGGTTCATGAATTGTATAATTTTCATGGAAGTTTTTTAACCATTTTAACCAGTTCCTATAATTATTATAGCGATATTTTCCATTAAATCCATGAGAAGAGGGACCAAGACCTAAATAAGGTTCATATAACCAGTAGCGTAAATTATGTCTGCATTCGTAATTTTTCTTTGCAAAGTTCGATATTTCGTATTGAATAAAGGCATAATTTTTTAATAATGATGGTAAATTTAAAAAAATTTCTTCTTGTAAATTTTGATTTGGCTCTTTTAAAAAATTTTGATGAATTAATTTTTCGTACATTGTACCATGTTCTACAGTAAGAGAATATAATGATAAATGTTTTAAAGGAAAAGATAAAATAAAATCTAGATCTTTTTTAAAATCTTCTAAGGTTTGATCAGGGAAACCATAAATTAAATCAACGCCCCAATTATCAAAAATAGAAGAAATATTATATAAAACCTTTTCGTAATGATCAGGATTATAATATCGGTTCATTTTTTGTAAAAAATTAAATTGTTTAGTTTGATAACCCACATTAATGCGATTAATCCCTATTTCTTTTAAGTTAAGAAGATAATCTTTATCATATAAGTGTTCTGGGTTTCCTTCTAAGGTTATTTCGCAATCTTCTGTAAAAAGAAAAAAATCCTTAAAATATTGGAGTAATTTTTTAATAGACTGGGCAGATAAAAATGATGCTGTTCCACCTCCAAAATAAATTGTATTTATTTTATTAAATTCCTTAAAATAAGGATATCTTAATAAAAATTCTTCTAATATCCTTTCAATAAAAATTTTTTCAATTTCTTTTATATCAAGATTGTGTTCATTTAAACCTAAGGAATAAAAATCACAATAATGACATTTTTGCAAACAAAAAGGAAAATGTATGTAAATTCCTAAATAGTTTGGTTTACGTTTTATCTCTATCATAAAGGTAAGCAAAACGATAAAATAATATTAGTTTTTTGTCAATAAAAATTAGTTCTTTAAAGAATTATTCAAAAAAGAACATTTGATATAAAAAAATACTTGCAATATAAAATAAGATTTTATATAAAACATTTAAAAATAAAACAGGAGGAAATATATGAAAGATTGGTTACCAGATTTATCAAAAGCATGGGAAAAAGGGGAGAGTTTTCGAAAAGATATTGAACAATATTTAGTTCAAATGCAAAGAGATATGGAAAAAATGTTTACTGATTTAAGAAGGGGATTTGATTTACAAGTAGAAGAGGCTTCTAAATTTATACAGAAATTTATACCTTCTATTAATGTTACAGAAGATGAAGATAAAATTACTATAAAAGTTGAATTACCTGGTGTAGAACCAAAAGATGTAAATTTAACTATAGAAAATGATACTTTAGTTATAGAAGGAGAGAAAAAAGAGGAAAAGCAATCAGAACAAGAGAAAGTTAAAATTTTAGAAAGTGCTTATGGACATTTTAAAAGAGTAATTGCTTTACCAGAAACAATTGATGCCAATAAAATAGAAGCTACTTATAAAAATGGTGTTTTAACAATTGTTTTACCTAAGAAAGAAGAAGCAAAAAAACCAAAGCAAAAAATCGAAATTAAAACAGAAAATTAGAAACAATATACCTGAGATCTATTTCTCAGGTTTTTTTCTTACAAACAATTATTTGTAAACTATCAATTTATATTTTCGTAAATTATTTTAGGCACATAATATTTCTACGTCTTCTTCTACAAGCTCCCTCGCCCTGTAAAATCGATGCTCTATCCTGATTTCTGTAATACTTGTTACAAATTCACGGCCAATTTCTCTTAACGGAACCCTTAATAGAGATACCTTATCATCAAATCTTCTATAACATTCCCATTCTATTAGTAATCTTATAATATGACTTACACTATAACCCGTCATCTCTGATATATCCTTTAATAATTGATGAATATTCTGACTTACTCTTATAGAATAATGTTCATAATCATTACAAACTATCTGATAGATTTTTTTACTGGTTTTCTTTTGATTTGCTAATTTTTTTAGTCTTTCAATGTATTTAGAAATAAGAAATAAAAACATATCCGAATAGCTGGAATACTGATTTCTTAAATCCTGCAAATCATCTTTATAGGGTAAATAAATCATAAAATGTAAAATTACTGTATTGCTTGATGCTTCCAGTTCTTCGTTAGGACTTTGGATATTCTTTCTTGTATATGTAGCCATCAATATAATAGTCTATTTTTTATTAAAAATCTTACCAAAAAAATAAAAGAAAATCATATTTTAGAAGCAGTATTTATAGAAACTATAAATTATACGGCGTTCTTTGATCGCTTACAATTATTTTCTTATATTTATTACATCCTTTTTAAAAAAAGAATTGACATAAAAAGAATTAATCTCTATCTTATATTTAGTTTTGCCGATTTTATAATCGTTGAGGGTAAATATGGCAGTTGTTCATTCAAAAAAACAGCAATATACAGGAAAGCAAAAAGCAGCAATTTTTTTAATTACCTTAGGACCAGAAGTTGCAGCAGAAATATTTAAACATTTAAGAGAAGATGAAATAGAAACCCTTACTTTCGAAATGGCAAAACTTGATAAGATTACGCCAGAAGATAAAGAAGCTGTTCTTTTAGAGTTTAATGAATTGATGATGGCTCAGGAGTTTATAACAACTGGTGGTATAGATTATGCTCGAGAAGTTTTAGAAAAAGCATTGGGAACACAAAAGGCAATTGATATAATCAATCGATTAACATCAAGCTTACAAACACGCCCTTTTGATTTTATTCGAAGACAGGACCCTCAACATTTATTAAACTTTATTCAGAATGAACATCCTCAGACAATAGCCTTAATTTTATGTTATATGGATCCTAATAAAGCTTCTCAGATTTTATCTAATTTACCACATAATATACAAGCAGATGTAGCAAAACGTATTGCATTAATGGAACGTGTATCTCCAGATATTTTAAGAGAAGTAGAAAGAGTTTTAGAAAGAAAATTATCTGCTTTATCTTCAGAAGATTATACTTCTGCTGGTGGTATTGATGCAATTGTAGAAATTTTAAATAATGTAGATAGAGCAACAGAAAAAACAATTATAGAAGCACTTGAAGATGATGATCCAGAACTTGCTGAAGAAATTAAAAAACGAATGTTTGTTTTTGAAGATATCGTATTATTAGAGGATAGAGCTATACAAAGAGTTTTAAGAGAAGTAGATAATCAGGATTTGGCAAGAGCATTAAAACAAGTTGATCCAGATGTTCAGGAAAAAATATTCAAAAATATGTCAAAACGTGCAGCAACACTTTTAAAAGAAGATATGGAATATATGGGACCAATTCGTTTAAAAGATGTAGAAGAAGCACAACAAAAGATTGTAAATATTATAAGAAAATTAGAAGAGCAGGGAGAAATTGTTGTTGCTCGTGGAGGAGAAGACGAAGTCCTTGTATGATTATAAAATTAACAGTAAAACCACGTTCTTCTAAAAGAAAAATTATACCAGTAAATCATACAAATCAAGAATATATAGCATATATACATTCACCACCTGTAGATGGTAAAGCAAATCAAGAATTGATTATTTTATTATCAGAATTTTTCAAAGTTCCAAAATCAAAAATTCATTTTAAAACAGGCATAAATTCACGTCATAAAATTATTGAAATCATAGATTAAAAGGAAGAATTAAACTTTCAGGATATTAATGAATGTACAGGAAAAAAAATGTATGTAGAATTATTTTATTTATTTTATATTTTGTAAATTATTTTTATATCTATGCTAATAATATAAATTACCCCTATATTGAGCTGAACAAACTGGTATTATTGTTATTCTGATTCTTTTACTCCCACTAATAATAAATTCTGTATATGGAAAAAATGGTCTTTAAAAAACATTCAAAGAGATAGAAAAGTTCGTAATTCGGTCTGGTTAAAAATTCAATTGCCAGAGATTCGTATAGCAGATCCAGTTTTATTTTTTGATAGTATTGATTTTAATTATGATATATACATTGATAATAAATTATATCATCAATATGGTAAATTCGATCAAAATGGGAATGTGATCTTTACTGGTTGGCCAGTGCATATCATTCCTTTAAAAAAGGAATTCTCTGGTAAGACTTTATATTTAAAAGCATATTCAATTAAAGAATATCCAGATATTGGAATATGGAAAAAACAGATGATAATTAATCGTGCTGAATTATATCAATATTTATTAAAAGATTTTTTCTCTTTTTCTATTATTTCTTTGATATTTTATTTTACCAGTCTACTTTCTTTTGCTTTTTATATAACAAATTTAAAATTAATCCATAATTTATATTTTAGTTTAATTGCTTTTTTTATTGGAAACTATATATTTTTTTCTCCAAAAAATCTATTTTTGAATATATTATATTCTAATCCATTACTTTACTTTGCACTGGAGAATTTTTCTCAATATTTTCTTGTTGTTTTTTTTGCCATATATCTAATGGCGATTTTTGAAATTAAACATCAATGGAGTAAGTATACTTTAATTTTAATACATTATTTGTTTATTATATTAATTCTAATTGGATTTATTATATTTATTTTTTATAGAAATACTTTTTTTATTTTTCATTATTATATTAACATTATTACTGTTTTTGTACTGCTTATTTTTATAGTAATACTTTTATCTCGTATTGTTCGTTATGATATCAATGCTATTTATATGCTTATTGGTTTTTTAAGTGTTTTTATTTCTGGCTTTTTTGAATTAAGCGTATATTTTAGAATTTTTGAATTTATTAATACATTTCATATAGGTTGTTTAATATTTTTATTTTGTAATTTTATAATTTTATCCAATAAATATTGGAATACTTATTATCTATTAGAAAAGACAAATGAATTATTAAAAGAAAAACAAAAACAATTAGAAAATGTGCAAGAACTAAAAGATAAATTTATGATAGAATTAAGTTATAAAATTATCAATCCTTTAGAAGATATAATTTCTTTTATTCGTGATATCTCTATAAAAAGCACAGAAAAAGAAATATTATATAAAATATTGGAAAATTTAAAAAAAGAAGTTTCCAGAATTAAAAATTTATTATCGTATGAAAGAAATCAATTTTCCTTTAAAGCTAAGCAAATCGATTTAATTGAATTTTTAAAAAATTTAAATCTATTAATTTTAAAAAATGTACAAAACAAAAATATTAATATTTTTATTGATGAAAAATTAAAAAATACTTTTATAACATTTGATTCTGATTTATTATTAGAAGTTATTGATGAGCTATTATTTTATTCTTCCCACAATGTAAATATATATTTAGAATTAAAAAATAATAAAGAACTTTTATTAAGATTTGAATCAGAAAATGTTTATATGTATCCACAGATAGATAATTATTTTTATCCATATTTAAAATTAAATTTTTTAGAAACAACAGGATTATATTTAGTGTATGTTTATATGAAATATTTCAATTCTAAATTTGAATATTATATAACAAATGAAAAAATAATATTTCTTTTAAAATTCTCATTAAATCCTCAAAACGAATTAGAAGGACTAAAGAATAAAGAAAGATATAAATTATTAATGACATACAATAAAAAAAAGATTATCACATTAAAAAATAATTACGAAAAGGATAAACCGAAAATTTTATTTATAAATGAAGATCCTATTATATTAAAACAAATCTATAATATTTTAAAAGATGATTATTATATTTTTTGTACCAATGATCTTTCTATAGCAGAATTACAATTGCAATTGGGGTATGATATTTTAATATTTCCACCATTGATTTATGGAAACCCAACTTTTTCCTTTTTTAGAAAAATTAGAAATCAATATGATCCTTTTTCTCTTATTGCAATATTAATTAACCCATATGGATTTTTTAATCAAGAAGAAAATAAGAATTTAGGTATTCAGGATATTATATTTATTGAAAATGAAAGAATTAATAAAGAAGAATTGAAATTAAGAATTCAGAATAATTTACTATTAAAAGAATATTATAAGAAATATTTGGATTATTTAAAGTATTATAATGATGTATTAACCTTAGGGGAATTACAAAACTATTTTTATAAGGATTATGATTATTATAAGAAATATTTTGATTATGATATAAAATATTTGCCAGCTGATCAAATTAGTGGTGATTTACTGGAAATATATAAAATTTCTGAAAAAGAAATATTGATTTTAATTGCTGATGTTACGGGACATGGTTTATATTCTGCTTTTTTTTCTGTTTTTTTAAGAATTTCAATAGAATTATTGATTCAAGAAAATCCAGATACAACTGGAAATGAACTATTAAAAAAAATTAATAAAATGATTATCAAATATTTTAATAAACAACTTGTAACATTAAGTATGGTTTTTCTAAATATAGAAAATAAAATAATAAAATTTTACAGAGCTGGACATTTACCTGCCTTATATTATGATTCTCGTAAAAATATATATTATGAATTATATCCCAAAGGAAGAATTCTTGGTGTTTTAGAAGATGATGATTGGGAAGAATTAATAATTCAATATAATATAGGAGATAGAATATTTCTTTACACTGATGGTTTTATAGAGACTGCATTTAAAGACAGATCACAAAAAATTTTAAACCTTATAAAAGAATATAGTAATATATCTATAAAAGAATTATCAGATAAAGTATTTTATGAAGTATTACAATATAAATCCTCAAAAAACCAGGAAGATAAATTTATAGAAGATGATATAACAACAATTTTTATAGAACTCAAATAACTTTAAAATTGAAAAGATAATTGAAATTTAATATTAGTATTTCCTATTTCGTATCCTTTTTCTAAATCTATTGAAATGCCTTTATATAAAAAATAACCAGCTGATAGTAGAGATAGAATACCAAGTCCACCATAAATCTGACTTTGTCTATGCCAGTATAACGATTTTTTTCTAGCATGTTCAATAATTACATATTGAATTAAGGATAATTCTAATGGATTAACATAATAATTAGGAATAATAGGACTTCGAATAGAATCTAATACTTTTTCTTTTTGTATATTAGCATAAGCCCAGCCACCTGCAAAAAATAAACTTTGTATTGTAAGACCAAAAGATAAATCATAATAAGTCCAGTTGGAGATAGCATAATGTTTTTTATAATAATAATCTTCGTTATTACCTTCTCTTAAAGTAATATTTAATTTTTTATTAGTTTCTTTTTTTAAATTGATAATAATATTTTTGTCTATATAACCCTGTTTAGATATTCGAATTCTATAAATATTCAAAGGAAGTTCTATTTTTAAGGGAGTTTTTCCTACTAGCTTTTCATCAACATAAACCTCTGAATTTTCTGGGCTTGATATGATTTCCAATGTTTTTTTTGATATATTTAGACATTCAAAATTTATCATTGAATTAGTAATATGCGAAGAAAAATATTCTTGTTTACAGTTATCATGATAAATAGAAATTTTAAATTCTCCTTCTGGAAGGGATAAATCTTTTAAATTTTTTCCATAAGAAATATCATTTACATATACTTGATAGTCTTTTAGAGAAGTTTTAATATAATATTTATGAATATTGTTTTTTGTTATTTCACTTAGAAAAAAGTCAGCTATTTCTTTAAATTTTAGCAAATTTTCTTGATGATAAGGATTTTCTTTTGTTATGGAAATTTTTTTTGTTATAAACTGATTATTATAAATATTAAAATAATAAAATTCAATATCAATAGTATCTTTTATAAAAATGATACCAGTAAGTATAGAATCAGCATTTAGATTTAATAATTGATTTTTTAATTGACTTTTTATGTTTTTGTTTTTATCAAAATTGATAGAAGCATCTGAATTTAAAATAAGATTTGCTAAGATATATTTATCGCATTGTTTCTGATATGGATTAAGATTTGAAATAAGATCAGGAATTAATTCAGACTTAATAAAAAATTTTGAACGTAAAAAAGAAAATAAAAATTTTGGAATACCATTTTCTAAAAAGGTATATTCTTGTTGATGATCCTTTTCTATTAGAGAAAATTTTACTAAATGTATATAATAATTTTTTTTACAAAAATAATCCTGAGAAAATAAATGTTTTAATGTTAGATTTATAAATAATAATAAAATTAGATATTTCTTATATAGCATGTTTTTCTTTTAGATTATCTAATTTAACAGATACAATTTTAGAAACTCCGGGTTCTTCCTGTGTAACGCCAAATAAAGCATTAGCTTCTGCCATTGTAAGTTTATTATGTGTTATTACTAAAAATTGAGAACGATTAGAAAAGCCATTGAGCATTTTTAGGAACCGTTTAACATTATTATCATCAAGAGGAGCATCAATTTCATCAAGCAAGCAGAAAGGAGATGGTTTTACTAAATAAATAGCAAACATTAAAGCGATAGCTGTTAAATTTTGTTCACCACCGGACAAAAGAGAAAGAGAAGTGTTTTTTTTGCCCGGAGGTTGGACCATAATTTGAACGCCACTTTCTAAAGGATTATTTGGATCTGTGAGTGATAATTGAGCATTACCACCACCAAATAAGGTTTTAAATACGCTTTCAAAATTTGTTTGAATTCTTTCGAAAGTATCTAAAAAGAGCTTTTTTGATTTTTCATCTATTTTGTTTATGATTTCTTTTATATTTTTTTCTGAATTTTCGATATCTTCTTTTTGTTTTAATAATTCTTCAAAAGATTTTTTAGAAAATTCATATTGCTCAATAGCTAAAGCATTAAATTGCCCCAGTGCTTGTATTTCGTTTTTTATTCTCTGATATTCTTTTTGTTCTTTTTCGTAATTTAAATTTTGATCCTTACATATATTTATTAATTCAGAAGGACTCATCTGGAAGTCATTATAAAGTTCTTCTTCTAAATTCATAATTGCTACACGTAAATTTTCTTCTTGTCGTTCATAAGTAGTAATTTCTGGTAATAATTTTTCAATCTTTTCTCTTTCTTTTTGAGCACTCTTTCGTAGAGCTTGAATTTTTTCTTTTAAATCTTTTGTGTGTTTTTTAAGATTTTTTAATTGTTCATTGGATTTATCAATTTTTTGTTTTAGTTGATTGATTTCTTCTTCTATTTTCTTTTTATTTTCATTAAAATATTCTAATTGGTGTAGATAACTTTTTTCTTCACTTTGTAAAAATTCCAATCTTTCTTTGCTTTCGTCTATTTGAACTTTTATAGAATCTCTTGCCTCTATAGAAGTTGTTTTTCGAACTTCATAATCTCGTAATAGAATTTCCATCTGGACTTTTTGTTGTTTTAATTTTTCTATATCTTTTTCAAGATTAGAACGTATCTTATATAATTCTTTAATATGTTTTTGTATATTACTTTTTTGTTGTTGTAAATAATTCATTTTATAATCAATTTCTTCTTTTTTAGAAAAGACACCGGTTTCTCCAAAAAAGATTTCTCTAAATTCCTGTTCAATAGTTTTATATTGTATAAAATCCTGTTTAGCTTTTTCTACTGGAATAGAATCAATTATATTAAGCATCTGAGATGGATTAATACTTCCATCTAAAAGTAATTGTTTTAATTCAAGAATTTTATTAATAATAATTTCGTAATAAGATTCAATATTATTTTCTAATATTCTTCTTTTTTCTTCGCCTTGTTTTAGCTCTTTTTGACGTGTTTGTAAATTATTAATTAGTTCTTCTGTTAATTGTTTTAATTTTTCTAATTCTTGGTTATATTCATTTTCTATCTGTTCTATTTTTTTTAATTCTTGTTCTTCTTCGAAGAATGTTTGTTGTATTTTTTCCTGAAACTCTTTAATTCTATTTTCTGCAATTTGTATATTTTGTTTTATATTCTCAATTTCTTGACCAAGATCAAGTTCTATTTGTAAAGATTCCTGATATTTCTTTTCTATAGATTTTAGATATTTCGCTTCGCTTTTTAAACGTTTATGTAATTGTTCTAATTTTATTTTAATATTTTTTTCTTCTTCTTGCATTCTTTTAATTTCTTCTTTTTTAGATTCTAATTGATTAATAAATTGATGGTATTCAATTTCAATATTTTGCATTGATTCTAAATCTTTTTGATTTTTCTGTTCTAACTCATCAATCTCTAATTCTGATTTTGTAATATTTTGAAAAATTTGGTTTTTTAAATTTAATAATTCTTTTAATTTATTTGAAACTTGTTCTTCTTTTTCTTTTAAAGAAGTATATTTTAAATATCGTAAGTTTAAATCATGCTTATCTAAATATTCTTTTAATTTTAAATATTGTTTTGTTTTACGAGCTTGTTTTTCTAATTGATTTAATTCTTTTTCTTTTTCTTTTAAAATATCATTTAATCGAAGTAAATTTTGTTTTGTATCTTCCAACCGTTTTAAAGTCTCTTGTTTTTCTGATTTAAAACGAGAAATACCTGCTGCTTCGTCAAAAATAAATCTTCGTTCTTCTGGAGAGGCTTTTAAGATTTCTGCCATTTTTCCCTGTTCCATAATGGAATAGGCAGTTTTACCTATACCAGTATCCATTAAAATTCTATCAATTTCTTTACGAGTTGTTTTTTTTCCGTTTAACAAATATTCACTACTACTATTTACATATATTCTTCTGGATACAATGACTTCATCGAGATCAACAGGTAAAGTTCTATCTGTATTATCAAAATATATTTCTACTTCTGCCATTCCTGCTGGTTTTCTGGTTTCTGAACCAAGAAAAATAACATCTTCCATGCTTTTGCCACGTAGTGCTTTACTTGATTTCTCTCCAAGAGCCCATCTTACTGCATCTACTATATTGGATTTACCACATCCATTAGGTCCGACTATAGCAGTTATACCTTTTTCTAAAATTATATTGGTTTCGTCTGCAAAAGATTTAAAACCAACTAACCGAATTTTTTTTACTTGCATGGTTGAAAGTTTAGAATTCTATTCTCAGGCTGTACGTCAAGTATTTGAAAAGCCAGAATTTGAGTGATTTAGTTGTATTCATAAACTTTTTTAAATATAAATTTATAACATAAACATCCAGTTTTATAATCCGAAAGATAATTTTGTAAAATTTTTTAAATATTTTAAGGTATAAAAAAATATTTTAATTCTATAAATTCAGTTTATATATAGAAATATTATTAAAATAAAGATAAAAATTAAATTTTTTATTGCCTTTAAATTTAGAATCATAAAATTATAAAATATATGGAGCATAAACCTTCAAAAATTTTAACAGAAAAAGAAAGAATTATTTTAATACAAAAAGGCAAAGAAGCATTTAAAAACAAAGATTATAAATTAGCAAAAGAATGTTTTTTAAAAGCAAATTATAAAGAAGGTCTTATACAGCTTGGTGATTATTATATGTACGAGAAACGATTACCACTCTTAGCTTATGGCTATTATAAAAAAGCTGGAGCAATAGATAAAGTAGAAGATTTACATAGAAGAATGATTTTAGCCTTAGGAAAATGGATAGGAGAAGATAAAATAAAACCAGAATCTTTACAAAAATTTAAAGCACAAGCGGAGCAAGTAGATAAAGATGGAATGATTAAAGTGCAGGTGGATCCGAAGTTATTAGAAACTGCTAAGAATATATTAAAAAAATATGGGACAAAATAAAATAGAAAATGCATTTATTGGAGCTACCTTTGTATATACTCCAAATGGAAAAATGTCAAAAATTTTTGAACTCATAGAAAAATATGCTCCTTTACCTAATCCATTATTAATTACTGGAGAGACTGGAACAGGAAAAGAACAAATAGTAAAAATGATTCATGCTTTATCGAAACGACCGGGAAAATTGGTTAGTGTAAATTTATCTGCTATACCACATGATCTAATAGAAAATGAATTATTTGGTCATGTTAAAGGTGCCTTTACTGGTGCAGATACAACAACAGAAGGTTTAATAGAAAAAGCATCTTATGGAAGTCTATTTTTAGACGAAATAGGAGAAATACCTTTACAATATCAGATAAAATTATTACGAGTAATACAGGATAATGAATATGAAAAAATTGGTTCTAATAAAACAATAAAATCTACTGCAAGATTTATTTTTGCAACAAGCAAAGATTTAGAATTAGAAATGAAAAAAAAACGATTTAGAGAAGATCTATATTATAGAATTTCAACTTTTCATATACATCTACCTTCATTACGTGAACGTAAAGAAGATATTCCTTTATTAGTGGAACATTTTTTATGGATGATTAAACAGCAATATAATAAAAAATTAAAAATTCATTCCGAAGTTATAGATAAATTTTTAGAATATCATTGGCCCGGTAATGTTAGAGAGCTTGAAAATATAATTCATCGTATAGCAATGACAATCAATAGAGAAGAAATAACAATAGAAGATTTACCTGAAGAATTTATTCGCAATGTTGATATTGATCATAAAATTATAGAATATAAGAGAAAAAAAGAAGAATTGCAGGAATTCGAAAAAAATCTAATTAAAGAAATTGTAACGTATTATCAGGGTAATTTATACAAAGCTTCTAGAAAACTAAATATATCAAGAGGTGCTATTCAATATAAAATAAAAAAATATAATATAAAAGTTTTTAAAACATGATGAAAATTCCCCATCATTTAAATGAAATCATTATTAAACTTTTTCGAAATGGATGGATTTCCAGAAAGCAGTTACGAGAATTAGAAGAAAAATTAAAAGAAAAAATCATACATTCCGAGAAAGAATTATTAGATTATTTATTAAATCAAAATTGGGTAGAAGAAAGTGATTTATCTGAAATTCATATTTTACTAAAATATAAAGAAATTCCAAAAGATTTTCATTTAATACCTGGTTCATTAAATCCAAGAATGGAAGAAGTTTATAAGATTGCACGTAAAATGGCAGAAGTAGATACAACACTTCTTATTTTAGGTGAATCTGGCGTTGGTAAATCAAGATTAGCTCGAATGATACACGAAAGGAGCCATAGAAAAAATAAACCATTTGTAACTGTTTCTTGTGGTAGCATTCCAGAAAATTTATTAGAATCAGAATTATTTGGAGTAGAAAAAGGTGCCTATACTGGTGCACATAAAAGCAGAGAAGGTAAATTTAAAGTTGCAGATGGTGGAACAATTTTTTTAGACGAAATCGCTGAATTACCTTTAAACTTACAGGTTAAATTACTTCGTGTATTACAGGAAAAAACTATTGAACCATTGGGTAGTGCAGAAGAAATTAAAGTAGATGTTAGAGTTATTGCAGCTACAAATAAAAATTTAGAAGAACTTGTTAAAAATGGTTTATTCCGCGAAGATCTTTATTATCGATTAAATGTTGTTCCATTGGTTATGTTACCCTTACGAGAAAGAAAAGAAGATATTGAAAATTTATCGATTTATTTTTTAGAACAATTTAAAAAAAAATATGGTAAAAAGTTTTTTATCAATGATCCACTTTTATGGAAAATTTTAAAAGAATATGATTGGCCAGGTAATATTAGAGAATTAGAGAATACTATTGAGAGATTATGTGTTTTATCAGATACAGGAGAATTACAGGTAGAAGATTTACCGGAAAAGATATTGCAAGAAATTTGATAAAAATGTTTTATATAAATTTACAACTGAATCTCAAACAGAAAAAAAAGAATATTTATATAATCATTTTCCTACCTTAGAAGAAGTAGAGAAAGAACATATTATAAGGACATTAATTTTAACCAATGGTAAAATTCAGGATGCTTCTGAACTCTTAGGAATACATAGGAATACTTTACGGTTAAAAATAGAAAAATATCAATTAAAAAAATACTTTAAAGAAATCAAAAAATAGTCGATTCTTTCTTTAGAAATTATTTGTTTTAGGAGCCTTTATGTTATCTATACAACAGATAGATGAATTATGGGAATTATATAAAAATCAGCAGTATCAAAAAGTTATTGAAAATTTTAATGAATCCGAAATTCAAAATCTAAATGATAATTTAAAAGAAATATATTATTTAACGTTATTGGAATTAGATAGTAATGTTAAAATTCCAGAAACTAATGGTATTTTTAAAGAGTTATTATCTGCAATGTATGATTATTATTCAATGAATTATTTATATTGTACCAGAAAATTAAGTAATTGGATTATAAAAAAAGGACTTTATTCTCAATGGATTCTTGATCGTTTTTTCGAATCTGCAAGACGATCCAATCAATATAATTATACAATTAAAGTATGTGAATATTTTATTCAAAAAAATAGAGTAAATACAAAAATTATAAAAGAAATTTTTTATGCTTATTATCAATTAAGAGAATATACAGAAGCATTAAAATATTTTGAGCTCTATAGAGAATTATTTGATGAAAATGATCTACAAACAGTAGGTATAGTATTAATCAAATTAAGAAAATATAAAGAAGCAGAAAGAATTTTATTAAGTGTTTATAAAAAAATTACTGGAAAAGAGTATCAAAATCATTACGAAAAATATGAATCTTATTACAAAAATAAATATAAAGAACTTAAAGAAAAATATATAAATAATCAAATACATGATGATAAAGAATTATCTGAATTTGCTATGTCCTGTTTATTTCATAAAGAATATAGAATAGCATTACAATTATTTACCAGACTAAAAAATAAATTAGAAAAAGCGGCTTAAAAATATTTTAATAAATCTTTAATTGAAGAAATATGTAGAATTGCTCCATTTCTTTCTGATTGTTCTCCATGCCCATAATCTGCAGCAATAAATAAAATATGATTTTTTTCTGCAGCAATTCTATCTGATGCCCTATCTCCTATTATAACACATTCTTCTGGTTTTAAATGATGTTTTTCAATAGTTTTTTGTACAAGTTCTATTTTATTAAATATTGTTTGATTATCAATACAGGGGATGTCATAAAAATAATCATAAATTTGATTTACTTTTAAAATCGCTTCTACATAAGGTTTTCTACCATTAGAAGCAGCAAAAATTTTATAATTTTTATTATAAAGATATTTTATAACTTCTTCTACACCATCATAATGTAGACCTTCTCCATTTTCGATTCTTTGAACAAGTATTTTTAAAACATTATTGCTGATTTCCTGTCTTTCGGATTCATCCAGATCTGGTAGTAGATTTTCAAATATTTCTTTTACTGGTAAACCAACATATTGTAAGATTTCTTCTAACGTTGGAAGTTTTTTCTTGTAATTTTTATTTTTAAAAAATTCTAAAATAGATTGATGATATACTTCTTCTAACATGTGTTCACTGGAAAATAATGTTCCATCAACATCAAAAAAAATATTTTTTATTTTAGATAATTTATTTCTTATTTCTTCTTGATTTTTCATATCTTTACTCCAGTCCAAATGATTCAATAAATTTTTCTAATACTTCAATATGTTCTTTTTCTGGATTTAATATCCCATCACCATAATCATAGAGATGTTCATCAAATAAATGAAAGTCAAATAATTTTAATTCAAATTCTGGTATAGTAATAATTATATTTTCTGTATGAATATCTAAAATTAATTTTTCTTCTTTTGCTAATCTTTCTGTAAAACGGATTAAACGCTTTAAATCTTCTTTTATTTTAATTAAAATCTTTTTTTTAATATAACCAAAATTACCAATATCGAATGTAAATTCATAAGTTGGTGGTATAATATAGCGTAATAATTTGTTTTTATGCTGGATTTTTTTCCCTCCTTTTGCAAATTCTTTTAAGTGTTTACCAGTAAGCATTAACTGTACATCCATGGGACGTATTGTTTCTATATGATTGTTACTAAAGGGGCGATTTCTATATCTCATACCCATAAAAAATCGTGTAGGTATTACTAAATCTGGTAGATTTTCTTTAACAATTGCATAATGATATCTTTCTAATCCTAAACGTAAAAAATTAAACCATAAATATTCTCTTTTGGGTTTTATCATTTTATTAGATAAGTATTCAAATAATGCGAATTCTTCTTTTGTTAGAAATTTTTCTGGATATTTCTGTACTTCTTTAAATAGGCTACCACAAATGGGATCAGAAGGTAAAATAGATTTGGAAATTTTTACTACCATTTTCCATGGTAATGCATAGACAAACTTATAAGAACCTCTCCCTATAAATGTTTCATTAGAAATTGGCATAAATTCATCTAAGTATTCTCTTCCATATCTATAACTAATTCGAAAAGCATGAGAAACAGGAAAGATTCTTTCGTATAATTTTCTTATCCAATTAGATTGTCTTAATTGAAAATCTATAGGAATTTCATCAAGCGATGGAGCTATGGTTTCTTTTGCTTTTTGTAAGGCTTTTTCTATCCATTCTTCACTAATAGAATCAACAATATTTTTTATTGCATCACGTGTTAAAAAGCCTCTTTCTTCTATTTTTTTACTGGCTTTTTTTATGCGTGCTTTAACTCTTAAATAAATATCTTTAAACTTCACAGATACAAAAATATTTATGGATTTGTTTTAAAAAACAAAATTTTATAAAAACAAAGAATAAATGTAAGCACTCATTTTATATTTTTATAAATTATTTTACGCATATAATATTTCGACATCTTATTCCACCAGTTCTCTCGCTTTATAAAATCGCTGTTCTTTCCTAATTTCTGTAATAGTTAAATTCAGAACCAATCGGGACTTTCAACAGAGATACCATATCATCAAATTTTCTATAACATTCCCATTATATAAGTAATCTTAATAATAAGACTTATATATACCCCAGCTATTTGGGATATTTCCTATAATAATTGATGAATATTTTGTTTTATTCTTATAGAATAATATAATCGTTACAAAACATCAGATAAATTTTTTTACTGGTTTTCTTTTGATTTGCTAATTTTTTTGATAAATATAATAATAAACAATTTAGAAGTAGAATAAAATAGAATAAAACTAAAAATAAACTGTGTTCTATGAGCGTTTATGAATAAGTCAAAAAAGAATACTTTATAGATAATAAAATGTTTAATTATCAAAAATAATTTTAAATTAGTCTTTATATTTTTCCCATTCGAAATTTATGATGTTTCTTTCTTCTTTACTGAATTCAATTCCAATTAAAAAAATATCTTTATAATTATCTTTGTATTTTTTATAATATTTTTTTTCTTTTATTTGTTCGAGGGCTTTTTTATCAGTTGTATTTTTTATGACTTTAAATTCTAAAAGAAAGATTTTATTGAGATAAATAATCGTTAAATCAATTCTTCCTGTATTGGTATTATCTTCTGCAATGATATTTAAACCTGCACCATTCAATAAAGCATAAATAACAGAAGCATAATAGCCTTCATATTTATCCAATTCGTTTTTTCTATACCATTCATATAGTATACTAGAAAAAAATTGATATAATGTTTGATAAAGTTTTTCAAAATCATTATTTTCAAATGCTTCTTGAATATCAATTTGAATGTTAGGAATAGGATGTGGGGTAAGATATTGTAAAAAAGCATCGTTTAAACTTATTTTTACTTCTAAATTTGGATATGTTAATATATAATAAATTTTATTGTTTTTGTATATAAAATCTTTTATCGTTAAATATCCTGTCTGAAATAATAAATTTTCAGGATAAATATAATCTATATCTAAATTTGATATTAAATAATCTCCTACTTTCAGATTTTCTAAATGTGGTAAGAAATAATGGTATTTTTCGAATATTTGAATCAAAAAAGTTGGTGTAGCGGTTTCGAACCAATAAGGACGAAAAATTTTTTCAGAAAAAAATAATAGTATATCAAATGGATTATATACATTTTCTCCTAACCAATTATAACCATCATACCATTGTTTTATTTTATTAGTATCGAAATCTTTTAGCCTATCTTTAAAGGTATTTTCTAATTCGTATTGTGTATAACCGCATATTGTAGAAAATTCTTCACTTAAAGTAATATCTCTTAATTGATTTAATCCACTAAATAAAGATACTTTTGAAAATCTGGATACACCAGTAATAAAAACAAATTGAATTAATTCATCATTAGACTTAATAATCTCGAAAAAGTTTTTTAGAATATTTCTATTTCGTTTTGCTAAATTTTCATTTGTTATAACATCAAGAATTGGTTTATCATATTCATCAATTAATATAACAATTTTTTTATTATAATTTTTGTGAATTTTTTTTAATAATTCTTCGAATCTAAATTGTATGAATTCTTCTTTTAAATCTATCTGGTATTCTTCTGCTAATGAATTTATTATATAGAAAAATGACTTTTCTAAATGTATCTCACTTTCTGTTGAAGTTTTACTTAAATCTATCTTGATTACCGGGTAATTTTTTTCCCCATCCCAATTATCATATAGATAAAGACCATAAAATAAATTTTTATTACCTATAAAAGCTTCTTTTAGTGTATCGAGGAATAAAGATTTGCCAAATCTTCTTGGACGACTTAAAAAATAATATTTTCCAGAGTCGAATAGTTTTTTTATAAAGATAGTTTTATCAACATAATAATAATTTTCAGAACGTATTTCTTTAAAATTTTGAATACCAATAGGTAACTTTTTCACAGATATAATTTTTCCTTATTTTACAAATTATCAAGTGAAATTCCAGAGTCTGAATTTTATAAAACAATAAAGTGTTAACACGTCCGCTCTTACTATTTTAAAGAAATCCATTATAGCAAGCTACCAATTATGTCAGTGGTAGATGTTATAATGGAGTTAAGAAGATAAAAGATAACTAATAAAACTAATAAAAGAGGAAAAAAATAATGCTAAAAATATATTTAGAAAATATAAAAATAAAAAATTAAATAATATAATAATTTTTTATAAAATGATAAAAAAAATTGACATAATGCAATTAATAACTAAAAAGTATTATTGATATGAAATTAACACGTTCGCTCTTACGATGTTAAAGAAATCCATTATAGCAAGCTACCAATTATGTCAGTGGTAGATGTTATAATGGAGTTAAGAAAATAACTAATAAAGGAGGAAAAAATGATAAATGCTTTGGAAAATCCATTAAAAAATACAATAGGAGATTTGGTAGATCAATTTAGAGAAAAATTGGCAAGAAAATTTCAGGAAGAAATGGGAGATAATTGGTATGTAGAAGATTTTAGAGATAGACCAAATATGATATATATTGCAAAACCTGATTGGTTTGATGATGAATATTATATCTATTATGAAATTGGATCTTCTGCTGATAATATTCCAGATATAAACTATCGAGGTTTGGGTATTTCGTTAAAAACATTCTTTTCCAAAGGAAATCTATATCAGGGTAATATCGAAGAAGATGAAAATAATGAAAATATAAAAGACGATTGGAGAGAAATAAAAGATAAAATTCCTCAAGAACTTTATGAACTATTCAATCAGATTGTAGAGAAAGGAAAACAGGTATGGAATATTACTGATTCTGATTTCGAAAAATATAATCCCTTTTCCTGGCGATGTATTTTCGAACCCGTTTATCCAGATGATTTAAAATTACAAGATAATTTAGAATCATTACGTAAGATTTTGCCAGAGAATGTAGACCAATATGTAAATGCTTTATATGAGGATTTGATCCCTTTCATAAGGGAGACAGAGCAAATAGTAGATCAAATTGTAGCTTATAGAAATCGATAAAATCTATCTACCTCCCTTCCCGGGAGGTTTTTTTATTATAAATAAAAAAAGAGTTATATAAATATTGCTACCCCCGAAACAAAAAAATATTCTGAAGAAAAAGGTATTTATATGTTTTATTCCCTTATGAAAATTAATTCAAATTGAGAATATAAAAAATAAAAATTAAATTATAAAATAATGAATTAAATAACAAAGTTTTTATCCAGACTTAATAAAATCTTTACTTTAAATATAGATAAAAAATGATTGATTATGCAGTTTTCTAAGGATATTGAAAAAAATAAATCCGAAATTATACGTATTAGTATAGACGAATATAAAGGAGAAAAACTGGTGAATATTCGGGTATTTTATAAAAATAAAGAGGGTGAATGGGCACCAACAAAAAAAGGAATTGCAATACGGTTAGAATTATTCTCTAAGCTAAAAAGTGTTTTAGACGAAGTAGAAGAAATTATCAATGATTTAAAAAAATGAAGTTATTTAAAAATATCTTAATTAGCATATTTTTTTTAAGTTATATTTTTCTTGTTTTATGGTTTTTTGATATTACAAGATTTAAATTAATACAAATTTTCTGGAATTTAGCTGGCTTTTCTTATGATATAAAACAACAGAATTATAAAATTTATATACCTATTCAATTATATCGACCAGAATCTATGTTTGTACCAGAAAAAATTCATATACCTGTAAAACCTAAATTTCCAGTAATTGAATTTCATGGTCATTTATTTAAAACATCAGAAGACGAACTAATTCAGATGATGGAAAATACAAATACAAAAATATTTATTGATTTAGCATTACGAACAACTACTTTAGAGAACTACGAACAATTAGAACAAAAATATAAAAAATTAAAAGATCGTCTAATTATATTTCCAGGTTTAAACTGGAATCGTTTAAAAGAAAATAATAATCAAACTGGTATTGAATTAATGGCTAAGGATCTGGAAGAAATAGCTAAGAATAAATCTATAAAAGGAATAAAGTTATGGAAAGATTTTGGATTAATGCATAGAAAAAAAGATGGTTCTTTATGGCGATTAGATGATCCAGCTTTTGATCCTGTATGGGATGTATGTAAAAAATATCATTTAATTGTTGCAATACATACATCTGATCCACCAGCTTTTTTTCGACCCATAGATGAACGTAATGAACGATTAATTGAATTATCTCGAAGGCCAGAGTGGTCATTTTATGGAAAAAATTATCCTTCTTTTGATGAAATAATGAAGCAAAGAGAAAATCTATTTAAAAGAAGAAGAGATTTGATTTTTGTTGCTTTACATTTTGGTGAATTTGCTCATGATTTAAAACGTGCTTCTGAACTTTTAGAAAAACATTCTAATGTATATATTGATATTGCTCAAAGAATTGACGAATTGGGAAGACATCCACGTAGCACTCGGGATTTTTTTATTAAATATCAGGATAGAATTTTATTTGGAATAGATGGTCCACCAGAATATAAAAAAGCTCAAATCTACTGGAGATTTTTAGAAACTGATGATGAATATTTTGATTATCTTCCTGAAGATAAATCAATAAAAGGATTATGGAAAATTTATGGAATTTCTTTACCTGATACTGTTCTGGAAAAAATTTACTATAAAAATGCTCTAAGATTACTAAATTTACAAAAATATTAGAGGGTTGGGATTTATGTATTTATTTATTCTTTTCCCATGGAAGCCCCAACCCCTAATTAATTTACATTTTTATTCATTGCGTGAAATATACAACTATTTTTTAATGTTGTAAAATAAAAATGAAAAAGAAATATCAATATACATGTCGAAATTGTGGTAATCAACAAATTATAGAACTTGATATTGATAGTAATAAAATTTATAAAATTATATGTAAAAAATGTGGAAATACTCGTTTAATTAATAAACAGGCAGGTTTAATTAGAAATTCATCAGGAATAACTAATAATGTCAAATTAATTCATAAAAAAAATTATAGAAATCAACAAATCTATAAAGAACCAGTACTAAAGATAGTATTATTAAAAATAATTGATTTTTTCGAAAATCTATCAAATTATTTTTCGGATTTCGTTTATGGTTTCAATTCTATTTTTAAAAAAGTTTTGATTATATTTTTATTATTTATAGGTATATTTTTTATAGGAATGGGAACTATTACAATTGGACAATTGATTTTTTTCAATGAAGAGCAATATCTTGCAAGTTTAAACGAAAATCAACCCAATATAATTTATGATGCAAATGGAAAAGTATTAGCAGAATTATTTGATGTAAAAATTGGAAATCTTACCTATGATAAGATTCCACCACAAATGATTCAGATTCTTTTGTTTGTAGAAGATGAAGATTTTTTTTCTCATGGAGCAATTGATTATACTGCACTTATGAGGGCTATTACTAAGAATATACTTTCTATGGGATATGTACAGGGAGCATCTACTATTACACAACAATTAGCACGGATATTATTAAATCGAAGGGAAAAAACATTAACAAGAAAATTAAAAGAAGCAATGCTTGCTTTTGAATTAGAAGATCGTTTTACAAAAGAAGAAATTTTAGCTTATTATATGAATCATGTATATTTAGGACATGGATCTTATGGCTTCCAGAATGCAGCTCAATTTTATTATAAAAAAAATCTCAATGAATTGAATTTTACAGAAATGTTATCCTTAGCATGCTTACCATCAAGACCAGAATTTTATTCCCCATTAAGAAATTTTGATCATTTAGAAAAAAAAATGAATTGGATCTTTAATCGCTTACAGAAAGAAAAACCAGATTTTTTTAATATAGATAAAAAAACATACGAAATTCAAAAAAAAGAAATTCGGAAAATTTTAAATCGTAGTCCATACGAAACAGTTTATGGAAATAGAATTGATTATGCTCCTTATGTTACGGAATTTATTCGTGCCAAAATACTGGAAATACTTGGTAAAGAATATACAGTTTCTAAAGGATTAAAAATTTATACAACTATTGATCTGGATTTACAGATTTCTGCTTCGAAAGAATCTTTAAATCATTTAGAAGAAATACGAAAATATCACCCATATAAAACAAAAATAAAAGATAAAGAATTTTTTAAAAAATTCTATTTAGAACGAGCCTTAGGTGGAGTTTTTTTGGGATTACCTATTCCTTCTATGGAAAAAAAACAATTAGAAACAGCTTCTATTGGATTAAACCCACATACGGGAGAAATTTTATTTATTCAGGGAGGTAGTGAGTTTCAACCTAATAATCAGTTTAATCGTGCCATCCAGATGAGAAGACAGACAGGTTCTGCCATAAAACCCATTATTTATTCTGCTGGTATTGAAGATGGCATTTTAACGCCAGCAACAGTATTCGAAGATAGTCCATTATATTTCTCTTTAAAACAGGCTAATCGTGAATACTGGCTTCCAGAAAATATTGATCAAACTTACGAAGGAAGAATTTCATTAAGAGAAGCCTTAGAAAAATCAAGGAATGTTCCAGCATTAATAGCAGCACAAAAAATTGGAATAGAAAGATTAGGGATACAATTTCAGAAGTTCTTTTTTCATACAGAAGAAGAATTTCAAAAGCGATTTAAACAGGAATTGGCAATAGCTATTGGTATTTTAGAAATGAGTCCCTTAGAAATGGCTTTAGCATATACTGCATTTGCTAATAATGGAATTATAAAAAGACCTTTTCTTATAAAAAAAATAGAAGATGCTTCGGGTAGTATATTATATCGAGGAGATAATAAAGATGAGTTTAATATTAAGATGCCAGAAGAAAAACACGTTCTATCCGGAGATGTAGCAGAGGTTATGATTAGTTTATTAAAAAGTTCAGCAAAACATGGAGGAACCAGTAGAGGAGGTTTTTATTCCGAAAGATTAGCAGGGAAGACTGGAACAACAAATCAATATCGAGATGCCTGGTTTATAGGAGTATTACCTGATCTGGTTATTTCTGTATGGATAGGTTTTGATGAGCCTAAGGTTAGTATGAATAAAGGAACTGGTGCTGGTGTTGCTGGACCACTTTATGGAAAAATCATAAAAAATGTTCGTGATAAATACGATAAAGGAGATTATTTTTTTGAACCTAAAGCAGTTTTCCATACAATATGCCCAGTTAGTGGAAAATTACCTAATCCTTATTGTCCCAGAGTTATTAATGAAATTTTTACTATTAATGGAATTCCAACTGAAGAATGCGATTATCATAAACCAGTAGAGAAAAATTTACTTCCACCAAAGGAAAGTGATTTTGAATAGAAAAGCGGTCTTTTTTGGACCGCTATTATTATTTAATAAATTTTATAAATTTTTATGTGTACCATCACAATAGGGTTTATTATTGGAACGTTTACAACCACACCATGCAATTTTACCTGTTTTTTCTACAGTGACTACAATAGGAGACATCCCCGTATTATGTTTTTTGTGACTTCCATCACAAAATGGTTGTGTTTGAGATAATCCACAACTACACCATGCTCGTTTTGTTCCTTCTTTCTCATCAAGTACATAAGGACTTTTTTGGGCAATTTTTGGTTCAAAGCTCATAATGAATAATTTAATATCGAATTGATTTTTGTCAATCAATAGAATTATTATTTTTACAAAAATTTAGAAAATCTATCCAGGGTGTACTTTTCCAATCTTTATACATTGCTTTGATAAATTGATCTTTAATAGCAGCATCATTTTGAATATTAACATCTTTAATTAAATAATTATTATCATAATAAATAATATTATTTTCTTTTTTTCCTAAACCTTTGAAAAAACCCTTTAACATTTCCATACCTAAACCTTCTTTAATTCCTTCAGGTGCTATAAGAACTCCATATTGATATGCAATAGGATCTTCCTGTTCTGTTTCTTTAGTCATCATCATTTCTTTATGTTTAAGATAAGCATTAATTTTACCTAAAATAACAATCTTTCCCGGTTTAACATAAAATTTTAATTTTTCGATATCTTTTTGAGTAAAAAATACATTATATTTGGTTACTTCATTTTGATTTTTAGAAGTATAAGTATATCCCACGATAGCATAAAGACCTGGATCTAAATTTAAAAAATAAAATCGCTCAGGTAATTCATCAAATCCTTGTTCATTGGAATAAGTTTGAATTTTAATCAAGGAACTTTTTAGATTTCCTTTTAAATCTTTTTTTATCAATACTGATTTATGAAGAGGATCATCAGGATCTTCTAATTTTGCAACATAAATTAATTTTGGAGTAACAGTTTGTTCTATAAATAAAATTTTATGTTCTTGAACAATACTAATTACTACGGCAGAATTAATTTCAATCGAAGGCTTTGGTTTAACCGGTGGTAATGTTTTACATTGTAAAATAAAAAATAATAAAAGACTACAATAAAATAAATTTTTTTTATTCATAAAATGAAACTATTCCAGATAAGTTAAATAGTCAATCTTTTTATCTTATCCATTACATTAAGAATGACATAATAAAAAAGAATAATATATAACCATCCTAATCCTATATAACTATAAATTGTTTTGTGATCTTTTATTATAGGAATATCAACAATTTGAATTTCTTTGGTTTCTTGTTCTGTTAAAATATTTCCATAGATTGGCTTAATGTAATTTCCCGTTGGTTCGATAGATGTACTTACTCCACTATTGGTAGAACGAACAATACTTCTTCGTAATTCAATAGCACGGATACTTCCAAGAGCTAAGTGTTGATAACTTTCAATTGTTTTTCCATACCACTTATCCTGAGTGATATTTACGATAAAATCAATGGGATAAGGAGAATGTAAAAAAAAGTTTCTTACATATTCTGGTTGAATAATCTCATAACAGATTAATGGCATAAAATAACCATAGGGTTTAAATTCTCTATTCTTAAAAAAACTTTGAATTTCTTCTGGTCTGGTTAATTCTTCTATTGGTTTAAAGGGATAATTCGTAATTTCTACTGGTTTGTTATAATTTTGTATTGTATAAGGAATAGGTATGAAATATTTACCAGGTTTAAATCGGCTATATCTTACCGATTCTGGTACAAGTTGAATTAATCCTGTTTCATCTAAAAATTCTGCTAATGGGATTTGTTCACCAAATGCGATTAATTTTCTTTTATGATATTGTGCTTCTCTTTTGCCTTTTCGCGAGAATAAAGAAGAAGAATTATAAACGTGAATTTTATTATTTTCTTGTTCATAAAAGAATTCATTAAAAAAGACATCTGCCATATATTGAGCATTGATAGAATGGATTAAATATTCAAAATAAGGATGATAAGCATTTCCCTTTAAAGTTAAAGAATTTTTTTGTGTGGTAAAATAGGGAATACCAGACTCAGGCAAAATAAATAAATCAATTTTTCCTTCTCCTTTATTAAAGGCTAACTTAGTAAGTTCTGGTATTTCTTTTAACATTAAATTTTCAATTACCTGTATAGTTACTTTATTTTCTCCGTATTTTTCTAAAGGCGCATCAGGTTGTATAATAGCTATTCTAATTTTTTCTGAATTTTTTATAATATCATTATATCGCTTAATTTGAATAATCCCATAAATATGAATTCCAAGAAAAAATATAAATATATATCCATAGATTTTTTTAAATCTGGGAGTAAAAAAAATCATATAATTTTTATATAGCAATTTAAATATACGATAAAAAGCATAAGAAAAGAAAATATATAAAAATGTTAAACCATGTATTCCTAAGATATCTGCTATTTGGGAAAATAGTAAATTCTTTGTTATTAAATTTCCCCAATACCAATTGAATACCTGAGGTGTTATTAAATCAATAAGAGTAATAATTAAGGGAATAGAAATAAAATTATATTTATAAAATATTTTATATTTTGGTTTAATTTTAGAAAGGAAAATCAATATAAATGGAATTTTTGAGTTTAATAATATTGAATAAGGTATAAATAAAAAAATTGATAAAAGTAAAGGTATACCACCATATTCAACAAAAAGATGTATTACCCAATAAAAGGCAAAAATACATAAACTTAATGCATATAAAAATGATATACCAATAATTTTTTTATAAGATGAATTTTTTAATCTTTCTCCAGAATAAAATAAAAACCAGGGTACCATCCATCGTATAAGAGGAATAGAAAATGGTTCTAAGGATAATGTTCCACTAATACCAAAAAGTATCGACAATATAATTGGTAAAAATTTTTTTTTCATATGCCACCATTAACAAAATCCTTATTTGATAAAGCACATTCTTTTATTTATATGTATAGTGAAAAGCCTTTTCAGTTATCATCAGGGAAAATGTCTCATCATTATTTCAATTGTAAAAAAATTACATTACATCCAGAATTTTTATATTTAGCTGTTCAGGCTATATGCGAAGAATTAATTCCAGAAAATAACATTCCTATACCGGAAGCTATAGGAGGACTTACCCTTGGAGCAGATCCATTAGCTTATGGAATATCATTATATTATTATCAAAAAAATATTAGATGTTTTCCCTGTATTGTTAGAAAAGAAATCAAACATTATGGTACCCAAAAACAGATAGAAGGAGAAATAGATTCAATTTCAGAAGTAATTGTTTTAGATGATGTTATAACAACAGGTGGCTCTACGTTAAAAGCTGTTGATGCATTTCGAAAAGCAGGTAAAAACGTTCGATATGCAATTTGTCTTGTTGATAGAGAAGAAGGTGGAAAAGAAAATTTACTAAAAGAGAATATCGAATTATATAGTTTATGGAAAAAGACAGACTTTATAAAAAATCTTAACGATAATAAGTAATAAAAGGATTTTCATTTCCCTGATGCATAGCTTTTAATTGATTTAATTTTTTTTCTATATCAGATGGAGGATCTAATTTATTCCATTTTCTTATAAATTCTATTTCCTGAGGATTCAAAGGAATTCCGTAAAACCAGGACATATATAAATAAATTCTTGCAATATCACCTCTAATTTCTTCTGGTGGTTCTGCTATATTTTTATTATGGTCAACTTCAAAATTGCATTTTCCATATTCTCTTTTTTCTCCCGGTATTTCGCCAAAAAAATAATTTTTTCTATCCCGATTTAATTCATAAATTGTAGGAACTAAATTATGAATATCACCTTCCATAATTATAAAGCAGTCATCAATTTTACTACAACATTTTCTACCTTTAAAACGAATTAATTTACCTTTTTTCTCTCGGGTACAGATACGTTTCTTCCAGCAATCAAGATTTTTACCAAAACGGTAAGCTGGCATAATATGTTCCCAGTTAATCATAAATTTTGTTGTTTTTGATTTTTTTTGATAACCACAATTGGGATCGGGAATTAAGTGATTTTGTGATTTACTATATATAATTCTACAATTGCAATAAAACGAATAAGGATAATGAACTATATATAATTTTTTTAAAAAACGTTTTACTTCTCTAAAATTTTGATTTTCTTTTGATTTAAAAAAACATCCCTTTTTAAAATTTTTATTTAAATCATACTGAGGTTGAATAAATTGTTGATAAAAACTAATATCCTGAGCGAATAAAACACCACTTAATAACCAGTATAATAATAAAATTTTTAATAGTTTCATTTTGGTACCTTTTTAGCTTGAATTTGCATAATTTTAAATTTTTTTTCGTAAATTTGAACTAAATTTAAATATAAATCCTTTTGCTCTGTTTTCTTAAAATTTATAATTTTTGCTCCAATATGTAAAACACCTTTATCATCTCTTGCACTGGAGCGTATTTCAACAAAAATCGAAATAGGAGGATGTCCTTTAAAAACTATATCACAGGAAAAGCCAGATTGTTTAATTAAATAATTAATTAATTTAAGATGTCGAATTTTAGTGCGAAAACCATTTTTAGATATATTAAGAACTTCCTCTCTTTCTTGAATCTGGATAGTATTTATTTGAAGCATTCGCTCAATCAATTCTTGATTCCATTGTTTTACTTTTTCTATTTCGTCTAATTCCATTATTTTATTTTTATTTTGTAATTGTATATAACCAATTGCAATAAGATTATTATCATGTGTTAAATAGTATAAAGGAGCAATTAATTCACTTTTTATATTGAGTTTTCTATATCGTTGAATTATTTTATCTAAATTACTTTTATAAATTTCTTTTAGGTTTAATATTTCTGAATGTTCTATTTCAAATGAAGTAATATCAAAACTATCTTTAATAAGTATTATTTTCTCAGTTTTTTTTACAAGTTCGATAAGAGGATCTGGATTTTCAAATGTGTCTAATTTAACTGCATCATAAAAAGATCGAATTTTATTTTCGAATTCTGCTAAACCTACTTTAATTGTAGTAGGGATTATTCTGGTTTTTGGTTCAATTAGATGTTTACTTGTTAAAAAATTAGTTAAATATACATCGTTATTTTTTATAGGTATACGTAAATCTTCTCTTTCTATTAGAGAAATTCCCAGTGCTTTAATATGAATATTATAAATTCCTTTGATTTCTCCTTTACTTAAAACTTTAAAATGGATTTCTAAATAACGTCCTAAAACACGATAGGCAATATATTCTTTATCTAAATCTAATACTATCTCTGATGTAATTTTATAAGTATAATTCGGATTAATTTCTATAATACGTAGTTTAGGAGGTTCTTCTAAGGATTTTATATAAATATTTTTTTGGTATAAATGTTTTTCTATAATTGCTTTAACTTTATCCTTATTTAGGAACCATTCCAGTTTACGTTTATTTTCTTGATTCATATTAGCTATAATAGACTTCTAGCAATTCTTCGATATAATCTTCTATGGCAAATATTTCCATAGGAAGGGATACCTTTTTACATTTACATGTAATATAAGACTGATAATAAGATTGTTCGTTTTCTAAAAATAAAAAGTGGGGAGGTATACCAGATAATTGTCTAATTTTTTGATAAACAGTTTCATTATTCATATCCGGACCAATGATTACAAGACAATATTCGCAATTAATATCATCAATATTTTGAGATGCCTTTACTTTTATATTTCTATTTTTTAATATTTCTGCTAGTATATTAATAATTTCTTTATCCTTTGATAGAATTAAGGCTTTTGTACAACAATCACCAATCATATTACCCCCTCTCTAATCAAATAAAATACGATACATTCAGCAATATACTTTTTAATAGTAACATAAAAAATATTTTAAATATTTTTTCTACTTTTTTTTGAATCTTGCTCAAAATAAATTCTTTGAATTATAAAATCATGCTTTATTTTTGTACTTTTACTTAATTTTTATATAGATTTTTATTTCGTAATTAATTATTTTAAAAATTATATAAGATAATTATTTAAGTTTAAATTCGATATGTTTTCTAGAAATATAATTTTTCTTGGAGAAAAGGATTTACCCAATTGATGAAAGATTTCCATAGATTTTTTAATATTTATATTTTTATGATTAATCATTTCTTTTTCGCTTACAATCCAGATAATAGGTTGGTTAATCCTTTCGTACATTTCTATTCTATGAGTATATCTTATAATTTTATATTTGGTACAATTGATTTTTGAAGTTAAACAAATTCTTGGTTCAATAATATTCCAGATTAAAGGTATAGAGGTATAGATTTCATCTTTAAGAATAAGTAACTTTATATTTTTATAATGAGCAGCTATTTCTAAGGATAATGTATTATATATTCCTTCGGAAATAATAATAACATTGTTATTAGAAATAATTTCTAAGTATTGATAAATATCATGAAGAAAATTTAGAGTATTGTTAAAGTCATTAAAAATTTGTTTTTCTTCTATAAAAACAAGACAGGAATTTTCTTCTTGTTTTATTTTTAATAATGATATAATTTCTTTATTAACAGGAAAAATTATATAACACTGATGGATTTTATTTTTCGGAATGTAAATAAGTTCTGGTTTATAAATTATATGATGAATTTTAAAAAGATTTTGAATAGAAATTTTTTGGGTTTCAATAGATTTTGCTCCTCTTTGATAATTTATAGGAAAAAATAACAAAAATAACAAAATTAATCCGATAAATATAAAAAGGATTTTATTAAATAAATTCATCATAAAATAAACTAAAAAGCAATTTTTTATATGAGTAAAGATGTGCAAGATCAATTTAAAAAAATAATTCAATTATATACGTATGGTAAGAATGTTTTTCGTTTTTGTTTTTTTGGTAAAGAAAATGTATTAGGAACACCTATTTTAGAGAAAGAAACAGAGGTTTCTGTTTTTAAAGATCCAGAAAGTAAAATACAGGCTAAAAAAAGATACTTTCATTTTATTTATGATCCCCCAACAAGAAATATACGTTTTGATTATGAAAATAAAATCTTATTTACTGGTATTGTTAATGCAAAAGAAGATCAAAATTTTTTAAATTTATATTTATATGATAAAGTAAATATTTATGGTTTAGGTGCAATCAATGGAAACTATAATAGAAATAAAGGTAGATTTATATTAAGAAATATAGATACATTTTTTTATTTAATTAAAAATGAACCATATGCATCATTTCCTTTTCTTTTATTTCGAAATAAAAATTCATCAAGACATTTTGCAATATTAAATTATACCTCTTATCCCTTAGAAATTAATATTGATGAAAATCTTAATTTCCCCTATAAATATGAAGTTAATATATCTTATTATTATAAAAGAGAAACAGAGATAATTGATTTTATTGTATTTATTGGATCTATAGAAGAAATTATTATAAATTTGGTTAAACTTACTGGGTATCCTTATTTTCCACCAATCTGGAGTTTAGGTTATCATCAATCACGTTGGTCTTATAAAACACAGGCAAAAGTTCTGGAAATTGGAAAAGAAGCAAGAAAATATAATCTTCCCTTAGATGCTATTTATCTTGATATACATTATATGAACAAGTATAAGATTTTTACCTGGCATCCAAAACGATTCCCCAACCCCGAAAAACTAATTGAAGAATTAAATCGATTAGGAATCAAACTGGTTTCTATAGTGGATCCGGGTGTTGCTATTGATCCTAAATATGTGATCTATAAAGAAGGGGTAGAAAACCAGTATTTTTGTAAAAATGAAATTGATAAAAATAACAAAAAAACCTTTTATGTGGGTAAAGTATGGCCGGGGAAAGTTCATTTTCCAGATTTTACTAAAGAAGATGTACAGAATTGGTGGTCTAAACTAAATAGTAAATTTTTAGATATAGGTATAAGTGGTATATGGAATGATATGAATGAACCTGTATTACAGATAGGAAAAACAGAAGAACCATTAAAAGAACCAATAAGTCATGAAAAGGGTAGTCATTTAAAATATAGAAATATCTATGCGAATTTAGAAGCAGAAGCTACGTATAATGCTTTTAAAAATTTACAGGATAAAAAAAGACCTTTTATACTTTCTCGTTCTGGAAGTATAGGTTTACAAAAATGGGCAACATTATGGACCGGCGATAATCATACTTCCTGGGAACATTTAAGAGAAAATTTATATATGATTATTAATTTGAATTTATCTGGTATGTTTTTTTGTGGTGCTGATGTTGGTGGATTTGGTGCACCAAGAAAAGGTTTATTGTCATTATTTAAATTTATCCGTAATCCCGAATTATTTGAACGCTGGAATGAATTGGGATCACTTTTGCCTTTTTTTAGAAATCATACAATATTATTTTCTTATGATCAGGAACCTTGGAAATTTCCTAAACCAACTTTTCAAAGGGTAAAAAAACACATAAGAAGAAGATATCAATTATTATTATATTTTTATTATTTATTTTATCTTTCTCATAAAGAAGGGATACCTATTATACGTCCTATCTTTTATGAATTTAGTGATCTTCCCATAGATGATTTTAAACTAAAAGACCAATTTTTTATTGGAAAAAATTTATTAGCATGTCCAATATTATATCCTAAAATAAAAAGTTATTCTATTTATTTGCCACCTGGTGATTGGTATGAATTTGAAACTGGAAAACTCTATAATGGTAATCGCTGGATTCAATTTTCTATAGAAAGAGGATATTATCCCTTATTTATACGAGGTGGTTCTATTATACCTATTGTATATCCAGGAATTAATGCAGAACAAACATTAAAAAATGAAATTTTTTTTGAAATATATCCAGAGAATTCAATGCAGGGATATTTATATTTAGATGATGGTATATCTACTCAATATAAAACATCATATTTTTTAGTAGAAATCTCTGGAGAAAGACAAAATAATGGAGATATTTATTTAAAATATGAAATTAAAAATAAATCATTTCTTCCAGAACAATCTACAGTAAAATTACGATTGCCTATTTCTTATAAATCTTTATATTATAAAAAAAAGAAGAATATAGCTACTCAAAGAGATTTATTTAATGAAGATAGAAAATTTTCAGTTTCAGAATTTGAACTTCCTCTTCTGGAAAATTGGGAAGTTAAGATTTCTATTAATAAATAAAGGAATTATTTTTAGTAGTATTTTATGTTTATTATTTTGTGAACCAAAAAATCCTATATGGAAAAATTACAAAAAAGGAATCGTTATGGACAAACAAAAAGAAACTGTTTCTAAAGAATTACTGGAACAACCCTTTTATATAAAAGGAAGTTATAAAGAATTATCTGAATATATTTATAAAGGAGATAAAGTAAATTTAACAGATCAGGAATGGGAACATTTACTTAATGATTGGCAATTCTATATATTACGCAACAAAGGAACAGAACGTGCATTTTCAGGAAAATACTATAATAATAAAGAAAAAGGAATTTATGTTTGTGCTGCATGTGGATTGCCATTATTTTTATCAGAGACAAAATATGAATCTGGTAGTGGTTGGCCCTCGTTTTATCAACCAATTAAAAAAGAAGGTGAACCATTAAGAATAAGAGAAGAAATGGATACATCTTATGGTATGATTCGTACAGAAATTCTTTGTAATCGTTGTGGAAGTCATTTAGGACATGTTTTTCCAGATGGACCACCACCAACTGGACTTCGTTATTGTGTAAATTCCGCTTCTTTAAGGTTTATATCTGAATCGGAATAATATCAGATTTTATTTATAAGCTGATTTAATAATAATGGTTTGGAAAATAAAAAACCCTGACCATAATTGATATCTAATTGTTTTATTAATTCTAATTGTTTTTCTGTTTCTATACCTTCTGCAATTGTTTTAATACCAAGAGATTTTGATAAATGTGTTATGGTTTCTAAAATGGTATATGATTTTTTATCATTGTAGTTTTGAATAAAGATTTTATCGATTTTTAAAAAATCAATATTTAAATCTAAAATATATCTTAAAGAAGAATATCCTGTTCCAAAATCATCTATAGCAATATTAAAGCCAGAATTTTTTAGTTTCTGGATTATTTGACTTGCATAATCAAAAGATTCGATATAAGAACTTTCTGTAATTTCTATTATAATAGAGCTTAAGGGAATATTAGAATTAAGAAATAATGTTATTATATGTTCCATTAAATAGGGATCCCCAAAACTTATAGGAGAAAGATTAAGAGAAAACATTTTATTTTTTAAAAATTCATTATTTATAACTTTCTGGTAAGTTTTGATAAAATGTTCTATTAAAGCAATTTCGAAACTTTTAATTAATCCAGATTTTTCAAAAATAGAGATAAATTGATCAGGAGGAATATTCCCATAATTTGGTTCATTCCATCTGGATAAAATTTCGAATCCTATGGTTTCTTTAGATTGAATATGATTATATGGATGAAATACAATAAAAAATTCATTATTAAACTGAAAATAATTCGATTTTTGCTGAACTAAAAAATATAATTTTGTTCGTTCTTCTATTGTTTTTGTATAAAATTCAATATTTTTTATATTTTCTGTTTTGCATTTTTTTAATGCAATTTGGGCTAAATTAATAAGATTACGAGCATTTTTAGAATGTTCTGGAAATAGGGCAATGCCACAATGAAAGTTCAAATAAAATTCTAATTGATGTATTTCTATTTTTTTATTTAATTGTTCAAAAATTTCAGTAATAAACGTTTCTATGTTGTTTGTTTGATTTTCTGGAATTTCTAAAAAAATAGCAAATTCATCGGATTTAAACCTTGCAATAAATGCATAATTGTATTTTTTAAATTGTTCTAAAAGATTTTGACTGAATTTTTTTAGAATTTCATCAGAAAATGCTACATCAAAAAAAGAATTTATATAGGTAAAATTATGTATATCCAATATAATACATGGCATATATTTTATTTTTATTATATTCTAATTGGTTATTAATATAATTTAAAAAAATTGCTTCATTAGGAAGCTTAGTCAATGGATCAAAGAATTCAATATCTAAGTTATATAAATGGGAACTATCCTGGTTTAAAAAACCAATAGAAATATATTTTTTTTTGTTTTGAAATGTTTCTACAGGAATAATATGTTGTTTTATATAAAAAAGTTCATTATATTTATTTAAATTTATAAATGTTCCATAAAAAGATATATTTTGATTTAAATTTGTCCATAGTTTTTTATAAAATTCAGTAGGTTGGAGCCCTGATTTAAAAATATTAGTTTTTTTACCAATTAATTCTTTTTTAGAATAACCAGTAATTTTTTCTACATAAGGATTTACATATTCAATAATTCCATTTTCGTCTGTAATTAAAAACCATGTTTTACTTTGTTCAATTGCAGAATAAAAATTTGCATTATATTTTATATTATTAATAAAGTTAATGAAAATCGATAAATTTTTTTGGAAATTATGAATTTTTTCAACAAATGCATTAACAAAATAACCTTTTTTCTGGGTAAAAAGACAGATTAAAATCGTTTCCTTGGGGTTAATAGGAAGTCCAAAAATTAAATAAGAATAAATAAAGTTTTTCATTAAGATATCTTTAAATATTGGAGTATAGTAATTTTTTTTTATTTCTGTAATATCATTATTAATATGGAATAGAAAATCCTGGCTTAGCTTTAAATCGAAATTTTGATTTAATTCTTTTTCTAATTGATCAAAACGAAAATTAAAATGATCAGAAAATGAAACCAATTGAATAAATTGTTTTTCTTTATTGTAAATTCCTGTCCATATAAAAACAAAATCATCGTATTGATCTAAATTTAGATTAATATCTGTAAGAATATCTTTAAAAGAACGTAATTTAAAAACATTTTCATAAATATTTTCTAAAATTTTATCGATTTTTTCTATGGAATAAATATGATTTTGGTTTGTCATAAAAGTCCTTTTATGTTACATTTTGTATAAATTAAAATCACAAAATAAGCAAGATCTTTATAATAAAATAATATTTGAAGTTAAAACAATTATTTTTTTATGTTTCAAAAATTTTTTTAGAGGCAAGTTTATCAGCGATTTTATTTTGTTCTCTTGGTATATGATATATATCAAAATCTGGAAATTGCAGTAATATTTCCTTTATTTTTTGATGGAGTTCTTTTAAATTATTGCTTTTTATTTTATATTCACCTTTTAATTGCTTTACAATCAATTCTGAATCTAAATAAATTTCTAAACGATAAAATTCTGGATTTTTTATTTTAGATAATATTTCTTTTAATCCTAAATATAAAGCACTATATTCTGCAAAGTTATTTGTATTTATTCCTAAGTCTTTACTGATTTCAAATAATACTTTATTGTCTATATAGGCAATTGCTCCAGCTCCCGAGGGACCAGGATTCCCTTTCGATGCTCCATCACAATATAATTTAATAGTTTTTTTAAATAAATCTTTTTCCATAAGATAAATTTATAGATAGTTAGTATTTTTATATTAGTATGATCTGTCGAGATATTTTTATAACAAGCAAATTGGATTAATAGTAAAGATCATATTTGAAAGAAAACATATAATCCAAGATAATAGTATTAAAATTCTATTTGTATTGAAAAAAATTGTAAGATTTTTATTTTAAAATATATATAGATCTATGTGGAAACATTAATACTTAAAGAACAAATACCAGAATATCATAATTAAAATAGAAGATATAAAACAAAAAATATTGATAAAACCTATTATCGTTTTAGGGAAAAATATAAAACAGGATTAAATATTTTACCAGAATATTATAAAATTCTATATGAATTATCCGAAGGAAAATTAGGAGAATATCTAAAATATTTATATTATAAATATCACAAACAAATGTTAAACTTAAAAATTTCTTAAAAAAAAGTACAAATTATAATTAAATTTTATAAATTATATATACTATATATAACGTTTTTGCTTAGGTTATTGTTTATCCCAGTATTGTTTTTTTGCTTTTAGATGTTCCTCGTAGGTTTTGGAGAAAAAATGTTTGCCATCTTCTATCCGAACAAAAAATAAATAATCTGTTTTGGCTGGAAAAAATGCAGCTTTTAAAGCTTCATATCCAGGGTTAGAAATAGGGGTAGGTGGTAGACCTTTATGCCTATAGGTATTATACAGGTGATTCAATTTCTAAATCTTTTAATGTTAATTTTTTTTTAGGATCTTTTAAAATATATTGTATAGTTGGATCTGCCTGTAATTTCATTTTTTTCTTTAATCGATTATAATATACACTTGCCATTATAGGTAATTCTTCTTTATGAATTGCTTCCCTTTCAATTATCGATGCAATTATTACTTTTTGATATAATTCTTTTGGATCTATTTGTTTGTAATCTGAAACAATATTAGAAAGTTTATTAAAAAACATTTTTATCATTATTTCGTGAATTTGTTCAATTTTTAATTGGGGATCAATTGTATAAGTTTCTGGAAATAAAAAACCTTCTGTTGTTGGACCTGCTATATTATATTTTTTAAGAATAACTGGATCTTTTGTTAAATTTAAAAATTCTTCTTTATCAGAAATAAATCCTTGTTCTTTAAAATAGTCAGCAATTTGGTCATTTGTCCATCCTTCAATAATGGTAAATTGAATCATTTTTATTTTTCCAGAATGTAGTAAATCTAAGATTTCATAAGCTGTCATATCTGGAAATATTTCATATACACCTGCTTTTATATTTTTATCTTTTCCAGTAAGTTTTGCTAAGATTTTAAAATAGGTTTGGTTTCGAATTAATTGTTTTTCTTCTAATTTATTTGCAATATAACTTAATGTTTGTCCTTTTGGTATAGTAAATAATACTGCTTTTTGATTTTTTGATGGTGGTAAATTATAATAATATAAAATTAAAAACCCTAACAAAATTAAAATAATACTTATATGTAATGATTTTTTCATTTTATTATCCTTTTTTGTGTTGAGATTTTGATTGATGATTTTGAACTTTATAATCTGGTCTTAAATTCGAAGGTCTTTCTATTAGCTGCTTATGAAGTTCATATATTTTTGCATTTTTTAAAAAAGTAGAAAATGACGATGCAACTGCAATTGTAAAACCGGGAAAACCATCTAAAAAACCTAATTTAAAAAAATAAATTTCTATAAACTTAATGATAGGTTTATAAATACATTTCCAGAAACTAAATGTTCTATTTCTATAATAACGATTAAAAGCTACAATAGAAGAAAATTTATTTATAGTATCAATTTGATGAGATAAATCTTTAAAACTATAATGGATAATATCTCCTTTTAGTTTTCCACCTTTCCCTTTTATTTCAATATAATCATGAGGATTTTCTCCTACCCATATAGCAAAATCTTTTTTAAATAAGCGATATCTTCTTTGGGGGTACCAACCACTATGATAAATAAAACTACCCATATGATATGTTAATCTAGGAATTTTAAAGCCATTATATTGATTCATTTTTTCTGGATTTTTTTTCAGTTCTAATATTTCTTCTTTTAATTTAGGAGAAATACGTTCATCTGCATCTAAGGAAATGACCCATTGATTTTGGCAAAATTGTAGAGCTCTATTTTTTTGTTCTACATGACCATCAAATTCATGTTGAAAAAATTTTACCTTAGGATAGGAAAGAGCAATTTCCTTTGTTTTATCTGTACTAAAAGAATCTAAAATAATGATTTCTTCACAAATATCATAAAGTGATTCAATACATTCTTTAATATTGTTTTCTTCATTATATGTTATAATTGCACCACTTATTGGTTCCATTTTATTCATCTTTATATTCCGGTTTACGTTTTTCTTCTATGGAACGAATTGCTTCTATAAAGTCTTTCTTTGTAAAATTTTCTGCCTGACATACTGCCTCTTTTTCTAATGCTTCTTCTAAACTTTGTGCTCTATATAAATTATGTTTTAACATTCGAAGTGGTTGTGGAGCATTATTTGCTATTTCTTTTGCTATTTCAATTGTTCTTTCTAATATTTCTTCTTGAGAAAATAGACCATGACATAACCCCCTCTGATATGCTTCTTCTCCATTAATAATTCTTCCGGTAAATAATAATTCCTGAGCCTGGTGGATGCCAGCGATTTCTTTTACTAAAAAGCTAGAACCCATACCAGGATGAATACCGATTTTTACAAAGTTAAAGGCATATTTTCCATCAGGTATAAAATATCGAAGATCACAGGCAAGAGCTAAGGATAACGATGCTCCAATAGCATGTCCATTTACTGCTGCAATCACAATAAAAGGACAATTTCGAACTTCTAAAAATAAGCTATAGAAGTATTTCATAAATTTTTGATTTTCTTCTTTTGGTTTGGAAGCAAAACTTTTTAGAAGATTTAAATCTCCACCACTGGAAAATACATTATTTTTACCTGTTATTATTAATACACGGATAGGTTTTGATTTTGAACTTAAATCTTTTAAAGTATTATAGAATTCTTCTCCCATTTGTAAAGTCATTGAATTTTTGGTCTCTGGATTATTTAGATATAAAATGGAAATATAGGGATCAATCTGTTCTAATTCAATTAAAGACATTTCATTTCTCCTTTGTTTGTTATGATTTCTTTTCTTCTTCTATAATATCGGGTGTTTCATCTAAGGTTGAATGTAAATGTTCAATATCTTTCTTATGTGTTAAAACTAAATATAAAGACCAGGAAAATAAAATAGTTACAAATAAAATAGATAAAAACATTATAATCCAACCACCTAAGGTCATAATTTACTCCTTAATCTAAATTAAATTTTTAATTTTTTCCAGTTTCTATTCGCCTGAGCTATAAGTAAAATAAAAAATGCACTTAATATAATAATAAAAAAGAAGGTAAAGCGAGCATTGGTATTTGTGCGAAGAATATCAATATAACCTGGTAGCTTTTGATATAACCAGGAAATAAAAACAATTAATAGATATGCAGGTGAAATATATTTAATAATAATTTTATAAAAAGAAGGTATTTTGAGAATTGATCCTACACTTGCCTCTTTCATAACATTATCAGCTCCAAATAACCAGCCTCCAATAAGAATCTGAATAGTTGCCAGTACAAAAATACCTAAGGTTCCAATCCAAAAATCCATATTATCTAATGCAATTAGATCCTTGGAAAAAAATACTACAAATAAAGAGCCAATTAATGTAATAAATGATAATATAGAAATACTTGCTTCTTCTACCTGTTCCTAATCCTTCTTCAAAAAAAGCTATTGCAGGTTGTAGCATGGATATTGAACTTGTAATTGCAGCAATAAATAATAAGAAAAACCATAAAAACCCAAAGAAAGCACCTAAGGGCATTTTTTCAAAGACATTTGGTAATGTTATAAAACCTAATTGAAAGACACTATCACTAATACCTTCTTTACCGAGGAATACAAAAGCTGCTGGAATAGTAATTAAACCTCCAAGAGCTACTTCAGCAAAAGAATTACCTGCTGCAGATGTGGTTGCAGATAAAATTACATCATCATCTTTCTTTAAATAACTCGCATATGTAATAATTACTCCGAAGCCAACAGATAAGGAAAAGAAAATTTGACCAGCTGCAGCCAACCACATATCAGCATTCATTAGAGATTCTATAAAACTTTTTTCTGGTGTTCCAGGATTCCACATAAATCCTAATCCATTCAGTATATTTCTTTCTGGATAATTTGGATCTGGTGTTCCAAGGGTTAATACACGAATTAATATAATGAATGCACTAATAAATAATAAAGGAATTCCAATTTTACTAACAAGCTCAATACCTTTTACAAGACCACGATATATAATAAACATATTCAATAAATAGCAGAATAATATGAATAATAATATAGGTGAATGTTCTGTATCAAATAAAATACCATCTTGAGCCATACCTGTAAAATTCTGGAAAAAATCAATATAAGCATTACCACCTTTATATAAAGGGAATGTTCCAGACAAATATAAATAAGCATAATATAAACACCATGCTTCTATGAGAATGTAATACATAAAAATCCCTACTGGCACTAAAAGTCCTAAAAATCCTAAGTAGGGGGATATTCGATTTCTCCAGAGAATTCTAAAAATACCGGGGCAGGAATGGAATCCTTTTTGACCTCCAACTCTTCCTAAGGTCCATTCTAACCATGCTATAGGAATACCAAGAAAAATTAAAGCAAAAAAGTAGGGAATCATAAAGCTTCCACCTTCATATTTTGCTGTAAGACCAGGGAAACGTAAAAAATTTCCTAATCCAATAGCACTTCCCATAACTGCTAAGACAACACCTATTAATGAGCCCCATTTTTCTGTTTTCTTAGATGATGGCATAAATTCCCTCCATTTAATGATTTTATTTTTTTGATTTTGAAGTGGATTCTTACGTCAATTTTTTTATTATTTATAGTAAAATCTATTATTTGTAAACGTTCTAATAAATGATATTTTTATTTTATTATTATAAAAATTTTGTTTTTATATGATTTTAACTCGAATATAATATTCTAAAAGACAGAAATCCTAATAATGAAGAATTAAAAGAATTAACTAAAACCTTTTTATTGTTTTTTATAATGGTTTCCTAATCTAATAGGGGAGCTCCAAATAATAAAATTTTCTTACTCATCGATTTATCTTTAACGTTATATTTTATTAAAATAAGTGGTTCTTTATAATTTAAGGAATATTTCTTCTTATTCAGTAAGACTGAGAATTCAGTAAATTATACTTTCTGATTTCGCATTAAATAAATACTATATTATCTGTTAATATGCGAATATGATGCGAATTTAAAAAAAATCATTAAAAATTTTCATAAATAGTTAAAAAAAATTGACATAAAAAAACGAAAAATTTAAAATATAAAAAAATAAAATTAATTTTTAATATATATAGTGTCGAAAATAAGATATATAAAGGAGCTAATATGCGAAAGTGGAGCGAGCTTAGCGAAAAAGAGCAGGAGCAGATAAAAAAAAGATATTTAGCGGGGGAGAGTCCTTCTGAAATTGCAAAAGATTATAATTTAAAACCAAAACAAATATCAGATCAAGCTTATAGGAAAAAATGGAACGTGAATATGGGAACAAAAAAGACAACTAAAAAAACAACAAAAAAAGCAGCTAAGAAAACAACAAAAAAAGCAGATAAAAAGACAGCAAAAAAATCAAAAAAAACAAAAAAATAAATAAATTTAATAAATCGGAAGTTTAATTTCATTGTTATTCCGATAAGATTAATTCTATTTCTGCTTGCTTTTTTGTTGGACTTCTAAAAATTAGAGATAATGAGAAACATAGCAATATTATTTTTTATTGGGATAATTTTATTTTCTTGTAAATCTACAGAAAATCAGAAGCAAACTAAAAAAGAAGTTTCTAATACATCTATTCAGCAACAAGATGAGCAAGCTTATTTAGGAATTTTATATGTAGAAACACCTACAGGCGTTCAGGTCGCGGAAGTATTTCCAGATAGTCCAGCCCAAAAATCTGGTTTGGAACCAGGTGATAGAATTATCTCTGCTAATGGTTATCCCGTCTTAGGACCATATACTTTAAAAGAAAATATATTTTCATTAAAACCAGGTACTGAAGTTGTTTTAGAGGTTGAAAAAATAAATGGAAAACGGGTTTTAATTAAAGCAATTTTAGAACCAATGCCAGAAAAATATAAAAAAATTTACAAGAATACAAAAGAAAAGCGATAACTCACTAAAATGACAAAACATTATACAAATCCTATTACCAAAATTGAAAGAAAAGATGTAGAAACATTAATACAATTAGCCATACAGGAAGATGCTCCAGATGGTGATGTAACATCAGAAACGATATTTTCTAAAGACGAAAAAGCCAAAGCAATATTAGTTGCAAAAACAGATGGAATTTTTTGTGGAAAACAGATTTCGGAAATATTAATAGAAATTTTTAATGAGTATGCAGGATATTCTTTAAAAATAATTCAATCTATAAATGATGGAACATTATTCAATACTAAAGATATATTAATGGAATTAGAAGGTGAACTTCCTGGTTTATTAAGAATTGAACGCATTTTATTGAATTTTGTTCAATATTTAAGTGGCATCAGTACATTGACATACCAAACAGTTTTAAAAGCTAAAAAAGAAGCAAATTCAGAAATTTATATTTTAGATACAAGAAAAACAATACCAGGTTATAGAAAATTGGCAAAGTACGCTGTTTTTTGTGGTGGTGGTTCTAATCATAGGATTCATCTATCAGAAATGGCAATGATTAAAGATAATCATATTGCTGCTGCAAGAAGTATAACTCAAGCGGTAAATAAGATAAGGGGAAAGTATCCCAATATTCCTATAGAGATAGAGATTGATCATTTTTCCCAATTGGAAGAAGCATTATTAAATAAACCACAGGTAATTCTTTTAGATAATATGAATGTAAATGAAATAAAACAAGCTATAGAAATCATATATCAAATTTGTCAAAAAAATTCCTTACCTGTACCTTTTATTGAAATTTCTGGTGGTTGGAAACCAGATGATTTACATTTATTAAAAGATATAAAAAATATAGGTATTAGTATGGGATTTTTAACCCATAGTGCCAGATTCATAGATATTAGTATGGAAATAAAAAATTAAATATATGGATAAACAGATTCAAGAATTATATATTTTAGCAAAAAAATCAGAAGAAAATCAAAAATGGCAAGAAGCATTAAATTACTATACTTCTATTTTTGTCTATAAAGATAAAAAAGATTATTCTGTATTACCAAAAATTGGATTTTTATATGCAAAATTAGGCAATTATAAGGAATCTTATAAAGCATTGCGTAAATATTTAGAATTTGATAAAAAAAACTGGAGTATTTATTATCAAATTGCAATAGTATGTATTCATTTGAATCATTTAGAATTGGCAAAAAAATATCTTAATCAAGCAATTACTTTAAATAAACAAAATATAAAATTATTAACTTTATTAGGATATGTTTATGAATTATCAAATGACTATAAAAATTCATTAAAAATATTTAAAGCTGTTATTAAACAGGATCCACATAATAAAATTGCCATTAAAGGTATAATTTTTTCGTTAATGCAATTAAATAAATATCAAGAAGCAATACAGTTTTGTGAAAAATATTTAAAAATTTTCCCTGACGATCTAACTTTAAAGAATTTTCATGCTGCTATACTTTATGAATTAGGTAAAACAGATCAATTTTTAGAAGAAATAAAAGAAATTTCAGATAAAGATCAACGTTATAAATCTTTTGATGAATATTTAAATAAAATTAAAACAGATCGTAATCAAGAATACGAAGATTTTTTAAATGATTTACAAACAAAAATGATTCAAAAGACAAAAGAATTAGAAATTAAAGAAGATAAAAAAACTTATTTAGATTTAAGTCTTTTATCCTTATTCTCTGGTAATAAAAACGAAGCTTTTGAATATTTAAAAAAAGCACTCGAATCTGAAAAATAATTGATTATTATACTAAGAAATAGCTTGTTTAATAGACTTCAAAATTTCCGATGGATTATTAAATTGTTCAGGTAATTTATCTTTAATTTCCAGAATGGATTTAGAATTAAATTCAATCTCTTTAATTTTTTCTATTAAAGTATCTTTAGATATAGGAAAATCTAAACCTTTAATTCTTTTTAAAACTAAAATACTCCATCCTATATCTTTCTGAAATACTTCAATATTGGAAGCTTCTTTTAAGAAATGCATAAATAATTGTAGATTATCTCTATTATATTTAATTTCTTCAAAAGCCAATTTTGCTAATCCTCCTGCGGTATGTTCTCTTTTGTTTTCTTCTCTCTCTATTTCTGTTAGATTTTCTATTTCATTATTTAATCGTTCTTTTATAACTTCTGGATCAGCTTTTAACATATTTCTAATAGAATATTTTGTTAATCCTAAAAATTCTGCAATTTCTTCTTGTGTTTTATTTTGATCTTCTAAACAAACTGCATACGATGCTGCCATTAAACTTGGAAGCCATGTTAAATTTCTATATTCAATCAATTTTCTGGGACCACCAAGAATTTCTAATGCTTTTAAAAATACTCTTAATGCTAATTCATCTATATCTGTTACTTGAATTTCACTTTGATCAATAATTTTCATAAGATAACTCCTATAAAATAAAATTTTCTATAATATTTGATCAATAAATGTACCATTTTTGTTCTTTTAAATTTTAGATATAATGCAATATTTTTTATTTTTTTTGTAATTTTGTGCTATTTTTTTGTAATTCTTTTAATGTGGGACCAATTTCTACAAGTCCAGTATCTGTAATAAATAAAAGATGAGTTTGAACATCATGACCACATATTCTGCATCCATCGATTCGAAATAAACGAATTTCTTCACCTATAGGAAGATGATAAATTCTTTCATCATAGGTTGATTGTATTGTTTTTTTCCCTAATACGATATTGCAATCAACAATATGGGGAACGGCATAACCACCAGCACCTTCCGCGGAAAATTCTTCATGCCCACTACGTTTTTGGGATACAAAAATTCCTGTAATATACCATTTTTTTAAAAAATTATAAATTTTTCTGACGATTGTTCTTGCCATCATTTCTTTTGATTCATACAATCCAGTAATAGAATCAATTACAATATACTTTACTTTATATTCTTTAAAAATATAAGCGAGTGTTTGTAAAAAGCTATTGATATCTTCTCTTAAAATATCATAAGAAGCTGCATCCAGTAGTATTATATGATTTTCTATTTTTTCCCATTCTATATTCATTGCATTTGCTCTTAATTTTAATGCAGATACGACAAAAGGAGCAGTTGTTTCTACTGTAACAAATAAAATAGGATGATTAAGACTGGCTTGTTGTATAACAAATTGTTCTGCCATTAGACTTTTTCCTGTATCAGATACCCCAGTAATATTAATAATTGCATAACGAGGATAACCCTTTAATATTTGTTTTTCTGGTTTTCCATTTTTTATGGTACTGATAAAAAATAATTCATCTAAACCTTTAACACCAGAAGGTATACCTTCAATTTTAGGTGCTTTTTTTTCTAATTCCTTAGCTGAATAAATTGCTTCTTTCAAAATTGTATTTTCTTCCATATTAGATATAAAAAAAATTATTTCTATTTTTATCAATAAATTATTGTAATTTTTAATTACTATTTTAAAATATTAAGTATGGAAATTTATTACGAAATTCTACTACAATTTAGTTTATCCTTATTATTAGGGGGAATTATTGGTATTGATAGAGAATTAAAGAGAAAACCAGGTGGATTAAGAACTCATATTTTAATTTGTCTTGGTTCAACATTTTTAATGATTATATCTAAGCATGCTTCGGGAAATTTGGGGGATCCATCTCGTATTGCAGCTCAGGTAATTTCTGGTGTTGGTTTTATTGGTGGTGGCGTTATAATGAGATATGGATTTAATATTAAAGGAATAACGACAGCTGCAACAATATGGGTTGTAACTGCAATTGGATTAGGTGTTGGATTATCATTATATTATGAATCTATTTTATTAACATTATTTGCCTGGTTAGTTTTATTTTACATTAATAAATTAGAGCATAAATTTTTTTCTGGTGATGAATATAAATTATTATTAATTGATTTAAAGGATATAAATATTGATGATGAAGAAATTCGTCACATATTGAATCAATTTAATTTACCGAATAAAACATTAGAAATAGAAAAAATTCTTACCAAGAATAAAACACGATATAAGTTTTTAATTCATATACCTCGAAATTTAGATTTAGATATTGTTATTAAAGAATTAAGTAAAATTAAAAGAATCCAGAAAATAGCAGTGGAAGACCGGGATTAATATCCCGGTTTACCTAACATTTTAAACATATTTGTTTTATATGCTTCTACACCTGGTTGATCAAAAGGATTGATTTCAAGTGTTAGAGCAGATATAGCACAGGCATATTCGAAAAGATAGATTAAAATACCTAAATAAAATTCATTTAATTCTTTTATTTCGAATGTAAAATTAGGAACACCACCAGAAATATGAGCTTTTCTTGTAGCCTGTAAAGCAGTTCGATTAATATAGTTTAAAGATTTACCAGAAAGATAATTTAAACCATCACTATCATCTTGTTGAGAAAATAAAACTAAATCATCATCTTCCTGTATATCAATTAATGTTTCGAATAGATTTCTTTCTCCTTCCTGAATCCATTGTCCTAAGGAATGTAAGTCTGTAGTAAATATACTTGATGCTGGATAAATACCTTTGTAATTTTTACCTTCTGATTCTCCATAAAGTTGTTTCCACCATTCTAATATATAAAAAAGTTCTGGTCTATAGGTAGATAAAATTTCTATTTGTTTTTTTAATGCATAATTTAGATTTCTATATAAAGCATATTGTAAGGCTGGATTTATTTCTATTTCTGATTGATTTCTAATAATTTTTTGAATCGATAATGCACCTTCTAAAAGACTTTTTATATCTATATTCATAATAGAAAGGGGAATTAATCCAACAGGAGAAAGTACAGAATATCTTCCTCCAACATCATCTGGTACAATATCACTTTTTAATTGAAATTGATTGGCTAATTTTCGAAGCGTGCCTTTTTCTTTATCGGTAATAACAATAATTCTTTTAGAAATTTCTTTTTCTCCAAATTTCTCTATCAGTTTTTTATATAAAAAACGAAAAGCAATGGCAGGTTCTGCTGTTGTGCCACTTTTAGAAATTACAATTAGAGCAAAGTTTTTATTATCTAAATAATTTAATAAATTTTTTAAATATCGACTGGATAAATGATGTCCAGCGAAAATAATTTCTTTAGATTGTTTCTGGAATGGAATTTTCAATGCTTCTATAATTGCTCTTATACCTAAGTAAGAACCTCCAATACCAATAGAGATAATAGTATCGTATTCTTTAAAAAATTGTTTTAATTCTTCGTATTTTTGTAATTGATTTAATTCCTTTTGGGGTAAATCAAGCCAACCAAGAAAATCAGAACCTTTACAACTTTTATTTTCTAATTGCTTTATTGCTTCAAGAGATTTTTTATATAAATCATTCGTAAGTTTACTTCCATAGAAATGTTCGAATGTTCCTAAATTTATATTTTTATCTTCTAAAAAATATGTATTAAGTACCATAACAATGAGTTTTTTTGCTTGGAGTATAAAGCAAGGAAAATTTAATATTATAATAAAATTATAAAAAACTTGATTTTTTAGTATATAAAATTATTTTAAAAATATTAATATACTATGACTAAAAAATATGCTATTATTAATTTTAAAGGTGGGGTAGGTAAAACAACTATTACCTGGTTAATAGGGAAATATTTAAGTCAATATAAGAATCAAAATATTTTAATGGTAGATTTGGATCCTCAGATGAGTTTAACGCTTGGTTTATCATTAAAAGATGATGGTTTTTTAAAAAATAACTATAATGAATGGTTTAAAGAAAGATTACAGAAGAAAGAAACAATCTATTATTTAATGGAATCCTACTATAAAAATTCATTAAAAGATTATGATTTATCTTCTTTTGTATTTAACAATGAAAAAAATCTATTTATTTTACCATCTTATGAAAAGTTATATTTAATTGAATTAATGAATTACGAAAGAAAAAAGTTTAAAAACTTTATAAAAGATATTATTTATAAATTAAATGAAAAATATTTATTTGATATTGTGTTATTTGATTGTCCTCCAAATTTTACCAATTTAACGTATTCGGTATTTGAATATGTTAATCAAATTATTGTTCCCTGTAATCCAGATATTTACGCAAAAAAAGGATTAGAATTATTAATACAGACATTACAAATATTAATAACAAAATATGGATTAACACAAAAAGAATATGATTTTTATTCCTTTATCAATAAAGCAAGATTACATAGTGGACATTTTACCAATGAAACACAAAATTTTTATGATGAATTAAAAAAACTACAAAAACATTATTATACTAATTTTAAAATACATGTGCTAAATACTTATTTACCAGAGAGAGTCGATATAAAAAGAGCAATGCAAAATCAAAAATTTCCAGAGGATTATGATTATTATTTAGATTCTTTATGTAACGAAATAGGAGTATTGGACTGATTTACTGGTATTTCTATGTAGTCTCCAATTTTTAATATTGTGATTTTTTTATTAGATTCTGGATTTTCTTTTTTCCAATTTTCGTAAATTTGTTTTAGGCGAATTGGTGGTAAATTCATCGGTTCTTCTGCTAAATAAAATGTACCCCAATGGATAGGAAAAAGTTGATTTGCTTCTAAATCTAAGAAAGCCTGAAATGCTTCTTCTGGATTTACATGAACTTCTTTCATAAACCATCGTGGTTCAAATGCACCAATAGGGATAAGTGCTATATCTGGTTTTCCAATATAGGTTTTAATATCTTTAAAAAAATTTTCATAACCTGTATCTCCAGCAAAATAGAATTTTATTTTATCTTTTGTATCTTCTACAAACCATCCCGACCATAAGGTTTCATTTCTATCAAATAAAGATCGAGCAGAAAAATGTCTTGCTGGCGTACAGTAAATTTTAAAATGATTAATTTCAACATATTGCCACCAATCCAATTCTATGATTTTTGTAATTCCCCATTCTTGTAAAAGTTTACCAACTTTTAAAGGAACAAAAAAAATAGGATTAAATTTTTTATGAATTTCTTTAATAGAAAATTCATCTAAATGATCATAATGATTATGAGATATTAATACAAAATCTATCTTAGGAATATCCTGGATTTTAATAGCAGGAGGTCTATGTCTAATAGGTCCAGCAAAAGAAACTGGACTTGCTCTTTCGCTAAAATGAGGATCCGTTATAAAAGTATAATCTGGACCTTGAATTAAAACTGTGGAATGTCCTATCCACCAGAATTGGTAATTTTTAGATTTTTTTCTTAGTTCTTTTGGATTAATAGCTCTATAATCTGCTGGAAATAATTTACTTTTATCTTCTCCTGTTATAATTTTATTTAATATCCAAAAAAATGATTTTAATAGTGGTCTATAGGGAGAGGGATAGATATTTTTAAAACCATTTTCTGTATGATGTTTGGTATTATAATTTTTTAAATTGTAAATCTTTATTTTCATAAATTCATTTTTTGTATTACTAAAACTATAACAATCTATTAAAAAAAATATTACAATAAATATCCAATATTTCATTAACATATCAAGACAATATAAAGAAAAATAACCAATAAGAAAAGTAAATTATTCATTTACAAAAAGCAAAAATTTTTTTTTCTGAACTCGATTTATGTTGATTTCGTATAAATTAATAACAGGTTTAATTTATCCATTTTTTATTTTATTTCTTGTAGCAGGAATATTTTTATTATTTTATTATAAGTTTTTAGCCTTTCGTTTTCCTGTATTATCAATAAAAATATTATCTGGTGCATTAGATTGGAAAGGTTCCAAAGGGAAAATTACACCAGGTAGAGCTTTTTTTTCTGGAATACTTGGTTCTTTTTTCCCGGGTTTATTTATAGGTCTTTTATTAGCATTGATAATTGCTGGTCCAGGGATTATTTTGTTGATTTTTCTGGTTCATCTTTTTCAAACATCAATTGAATATGTTTTATCAACAGTAAGTTTTAAATTTAGAATTAGAAATGCAAATGGTAATTTAGAAACTGGATTAATACTTGGTATAGATAAATTTTCTCGAATACGCTGGTTTGGTATAATCTATGGTATATTTTTTGTATTATTAAGTTTATTTCATGGATTCTGGAATTTATCATTTATACATATTTTAGGTAATTCATCATCATTATTAAAACATACTTTATTATTAGATTCTACAAGTATAATGATCTTATTTTTAATATTTATGATCTTAATTTTTAATGGAGGAATTAAAAGAATAGGTTTATATGCTAAAATCGTTTCTTATATTATGATTCTTCTTATTCTGATTGTTGGAATTTCGTTTAAGAAAAGTTATGATTTAGTTCCTATTATATTCCAGAATTTTCCAGACTTATTTTCGAATTTTCAGAATATAAGGAATACAATATTTGCTATTTCATTATATTGTTTTTTTGCAGAAGTGCCAAGCCCAAGATTAAATATTTTTTCTGGTTTTGTTAGAACAGATCACGCTGCAAAACAGGGAATTGCGACCATTGTTTATCCATTAATTCAATCCTGTAATCGTTTTATTTATTTCTGGAACATGTTATGAGTTCATACAATCCATTAAATTATCATTAAATGATATTAGATCCATTGCGAATTTACTTTCTAATCTACATATTCAATTTATAACTGATTTTATTTTATCTTCTGATAGAAATTTATCAATTAACATTATAATTTATATTTTACTTATGATATTACTTTTTTCTTCGTTTTTAACATGGTTTTATTCTGGAAATATGATTTTACGCCAGATAGCAACTAAACTAAAACTTTCTAATTTTTATCCTTTATTTTCTATATTTTTTTATTTATATTTGATTTTTTTTGTTAATTGGGAATCTATTGAAATTTATAAGAATTTTTATATTCTATTAGGTTTTATTTCTGGTATTGTATCTATTTTAACAATTCTTTTTGCCTTACTTTATTATAATCTTGGTAAATATGAATTATTAAAATATATGGAATCTTACGAAGGTGGTATAGATTTGTCGAGAGATCTATTTGTGATGATTTTTACAATATTGCCTTCGAATTTATTATCAAAATTATTTGGTTTTGTAAGTTTAATACGTTTTCCACAACCTTTGATGTACTGGATTATATTAGGGTTTGCAAAATATTACAAGATTAATTTAGAAGAAGTTAAAAATGATTTAAGAAGTTTTAAAAATTTAAATGAATTTTTTATTCGAGAATTAAAAGATGATGTTCGAATAATTGATAAACGAAAAAAAATTATTGTATCGCCAGTAGATGCATTACTAAGTAGAAGAGGAACAATTCAGGAAGGTTTATTAATACAAACAAAAGGTATTTATTATACATTAAAGGATTTATTAGGTGATCCAGACTTCTTACCATTTTTTGAAAATGGAAAATATTGTGTTTTATATTTAAGTCCACAGGATTATCATAGGATACATGCACCATTTGACTGCGAAGTGGAAGGGTATACCTATACACCCGGTCATTTATTTCCTGTAAATGAACCTGCTGTTGAAGGATTATATGGGTTATTCCCAAAGAATGAACGATTAACAACATTCTTAAAAACAGAATATGGTCGAATTGCAATGATAAAAGTAGGTGCTACGAATGTAGGAAAAATACGTGTAATGTATGATTCTATTCAAACCAATACATGGATTAGAAGAAAAAAAGCGATTCGTTATAAGCATAAAATTATTTTCGAAAAAGGGCAAGAAATTGCACGTTTTGAAATGGGTTCAACAGTTATTTTAATTTTTGAAAGAGATAAAGTTGAGTTTTTAGATACGGCTTTAGAAGGAATAAAAGTAAAATTAGGTCAGGCAATAGCAAAATTTAAATAGACAATATTAATTATAAGAATTTTTTGCCCCATTATGAGAGAAATTGTAAAATTAGAATCAACAGCAAAAACAGGTTATTTTTATACAACTACTAAAAATAAGAAAAAACAAACAGGAAAAATAGAAGTAAGAAAATATGATCCAATTATAAGAAAACATGTAAAATTTGTAGAGAAAAAAATAAAATAATTAATGCAATATAGATTAAAATCTAATGTAAAGATTAATTTACATTTAGATGTTTTATATAAATATTGCGAAATTAAGAATAATAAAATTAGTTATTTTCATAAGATTCAAAGTATTTTTTTTCCTATTACCTGCTCTGATGTAATATATATAAATAAAAAGAATGGGATTGCAAAAAAAATAGATCAGATAACGATTCGAACAATCAACTCGATTCCTTTAGATAATAGAAATCTATTCGAAGAAGTATCAGAGAGAGGTTGTCTAAAAAATAATTTGGTATATAAATTATTAGAAGAAGTTTTAAAAAATATAGATTTACCACAATTAGAAATTTTAATTATAAAACGAATACCACCTGGTTCTGGTGTTGGTGGTGGTTCTTCTAATGCAGGAACAATTCTTCGTTTTTTAATTGAACAAAATTTTATTAGTTTCGATGATGCAAATTCTATCGCAAATGATTTAGGCTCAGATATTTTATTTTTTTTATATAATAAACCAAGTATTGTTTTAGGTAGGGGAGAGATTATCCATACTATAAATAAAGAAGATCTTGAAATTTTTAAAAATATTTATGGAATTATTAATTTTAACAATAAAGGGATTTCTACAAAAATTGCTTACGAATCTCTAAAAAAACCTTTACAGGAAGATTATATTAAAATTTATGACACCCATAAAGAGACAGGAAAGCAATTTTTTCATAAATTCTTTCCTGCAAATGATATTAAAAGTTTTTTAGAAAAATGTAAAAACGATTTTGAAATCTATGCATTTGGTTTTAAAGAATTGTTAGAAATAAAAAAATTATTAGAAATTACGAACCCATTAAAAGTAATGCTAACGGGAAGTGGTTCTGGAATTTATTCTCTGTACGAAAATAAAAAGAAAATGCTTGAAGCTTTAAGCTATCTAAAAAAATTTGAAAATAGCCAAAGGGTTTTTAGACCTTTTAAATTCATTATTTAATATACTGGGCAGTCGCCAAGCGGTAAGGCATCAGGTTTTGGTCCTGACATGCGGAGGTTCGAATCCTCCCTGCCCAGCCATTATATTAACATACTTACTATGTTAATAAATCTAATCGTTAAATAAAGAAGAAAAAAATGAATCATTTATCTAAATATGCTGTTGTTTTAGCTGCTGGAAAAGGCACTCGAATGAAATCCGAGCTTCCAAAGGTTTTAATGGAAGTTGCTCATAAACCAATGATCCTACATGTACTGGATAATCTTATTCCCTTAAATTTAGAACAAATTGTAATTGTGGTAGGTTATAAAAAAGAATTAGTAATAGATAAGGTTAATCAATATATTGCTTCTAATTATGATAATTATAAAAATAAAATCTTCTTTGTAGAGCAAAAAGAACAACTTGGAACAGGTCATGCTTTTCTAATGACAGAATCACTTTTAGGAAATAAAGAGGGATATATTTTAGTAACAGCAGGTGATATGCCTTTACTTCAAACTCAATCTTTTTCTAAATTGTTTGATTTAGTAATTGAAAAAAATTTACCTGGTGGGGTTTTAGGATCTCGTTTAGAAAATCCTACAGGATATGGAAGACTTGTAAGAAATGAGCAAAATTTATTAGAGAGAATTATCGAAGAGAAAGATGCAACAGATGAGATAAAAAAAATAAAAGAAGTAAATACAGGATGTTATGTTTTTAAATTACCTGAAATTTTTGCTATTCTGAAAGAAATAAAAAATAATAACAATCAAAATGAATATTATTTACCAGATGTTGTTGAAATTTATAGAAAGAAAAATCAAAATTTTGGAGATTTTATTCTAAATGATTATAGAGAATCCTTAGGTGCTAATACAAAAGAAGAATTAGAAAATTTAAATCATATTTATAACTTGCTTTTTACTGCAAAATAAAAAATTTGTCAAGATGAGTCATAATATGAGTTATGAATTATTATTAATTTCCGGGAATGCAAATAGACCATTAGCAGAAGAAGTTGCGAAGTATTTAAATCAAAAGTTGGCAGATGTTAGTATAAAAAAATTTTCTGATGGTGAAATTTCTGTAAAAATCAACGAAAATATTCGCGGTAAAGATGTTTTTATAATTCAACCTACTTCTGCACCTGCAAATGATCATATCATAGAATTATTATTAACAATCGATGCAGTTAGAAGAGCCAGTGCTAAAAGAATTACTGCTGTTATACCTTACTATGGTTATGGAAGACAGGATCGAAAACCAGAACCAAGAGTTCCTATCTCGGCACGTGTAATAGCTGATATTATTCAAGTAACAGGACCAGATAGAGTTCTTACAGTAGATTTACATGCTGATCAAATTCAGGGTTTTTTTCATATTCCTGTTGATAATTTATATGCAGCACCCGTATTTATTCAATATTTAAAAGAAAGTAATTTTGATGATCCTGTTGTTGTATCTCCAGATTCTGGTGGAGTAGAAAGAGCAAGATATTTAGCAAGACATATAAATGCTGGACTTGCAATTATTGATAAACGAAGACCACAGGCAAATGTAGCAGAAATAATGAATGTAATTGGAGAGGTAGAAGGTAAAGAATGTATCTTATATGATGATATGATAGATACAGCTGGAACAATTACAAAAGCAGCGAAAGCATTAAAAGAAAATGGTGCAAAACGGGTGATTGCTTGTGCTACCCATCCCGTTTTATCAGGTCCAGCAATACAGCGTTTACAGGAATCTGATTTAGATGAAGTTGTTTTTACCAATACAATTTTTTTACCAGAAGAAAAGAAAATTGATAAAATCAAAATATTATCTATTGCGAATTTAGTAGGAGAAGCAATTAGAAGAATTCATAATGAAGAATCTGTTAGTTCTTTATTTTTGTGAATTTTAATTTGATTTTTTATTTTTCGCTTTGCAAAACATTACATTAAAAAAAAATGACTAATTTATAATACTGATTTTGTTAATTTGGGAGTATAGACGATGGAAAAAAAGTTAAAAGCAGAAAAAAGAACTGAATTTGGTAAAAATGCTTCTAGAAGATATAGAAGACAAGGAAAATTACCTGCAAATATTTTAGAAAAAGGAAAATCTATACCTGTTTTATTAAATACAACAGAATTTATAAAGTTATTGAATCAAGGTTTATTACCATCAATGAAAATTGAAGTAGAATTAGATGGAGAAACCTTTCAGGCTTTACCTAAGGAAATTCAAAGGGATCCTGTTACAGGAGAGATTATACACGTAGATTTATATAAAATGACTCCCGGTCATAAATTTCATCTTAATATACCTGTAGAATTAGTTGGAGTAGCAAAAGGTGTAAAAGCTGGAGGAGCATTAGAACATTATATTCAAATTTTAAAAATACGAACTACACCAGAAAGTTTAAAAGAAAAAATAGAAGTAGATATAACAAATTTAGATGTTGGGCAGGCAATTCGTTTATCTGAATTAAATCTTCCTCAAGAGTGGGATATTTTAACACAAGGAAATCCAGTAATCTGTAAAATTTCTCAATCAAGAGCAACAGTTAAATCGCAATCCCAATAAAATACTATGAGCCCATGGGCTCATAGTTCATACTAATAAACAAACAAATAGTACTTGACAAATTTTACGTAAAAATTTTTATTAGTTGAATGAAATTAATTATAGGTCTTGGCAACCCTGGTGAAAGATATCAAAATCGTAGATCCAATATCGGATTTAAAATTTTAGATATCATTGCTAATAATAATAATATTGATATTAGAACAAAAAAGAAAAAATCCCTAATTGGTAGAGGCTCAATGGATGGAGAAGAGATTGTTTTATTAAAACCACAAACCTATGCAAATTTGGCTGGAGAAGCAGCCTTATATATAGCTTCTTTTTTACGTGTTAAACCAAATGATATTATTGTTATAATGGATGATGTTACATTGCCACTTGGTAAAATTGTAGTAGATATAAGTAAAAATGATCATGGACATCCTGGTATATCTAATTTAGCACAATCTTTAAAATCCTGGGATTTTGTAAAAGTTCGAGTAGGTATAGCAAATAAAAAAACACCAACAATGAGTAGAGAAGAATTTGTTGATCAGGAATTTGAACCACAGGAAAGTTTTAGATTAATTAATATTATTAATGATGCAGAAGCAGCCATTAGAGAAATAGCTCATGCAAAAGATATAAAAGAAGTAATGGAAAAATTCAGTGAATAACTTGACTTTATTTTGTTTTGTTTTTAATTAAAATTAAATTTATATTAAGAGGTAGGTATCAATGAATAGGGGTTTAAGACTGATATTTTTTTTATTAGGGTTTATTGTTATAATTTATTTATTTCAGAATGCGAATCAAATGAATTCATTTGAAGCGCCAGAACAGTTAACCTTTTCTGAATTTCGTAAAATGGTGATTAATAGTCCAGATGCTAAAGGAAAGATTTTTACAAAAAACATAGAATTAAAAGGATTTATTAATGAAAATCCATTTATTTTAAAAATTACACCTACCAGAATAGAAGGGAGATATGCAGGTAAAAATATAGCGGACTTAGAAAAAGAAAATGATATTAATAAATTAAGAGCTAAAACGATTCCTTTTTATGTAGAAGTATTACCAGATGTAATTAATGAAGATTTAATTCGTTTATTAGAAAAAAATAATATCATTTATAAATTCGAAAATCCTCAGAAAGGCGGATTTATAAGTACAATCTTAGGTATATTACCTTATGTTTTTATTATACTACTCTTATGGTTTTTTATGTTTCGCCAAATACAGAGTACTGGCAATAGAGCCTTAGCATTTGGAAAAAGTAAAGCAAAATTGCATGCAGAAGGTAAAACGAAAGTAACGTTTAATGATGTTGCTGGATGTGATGAAGCGAAAGAAGAATTAAAAGAAGTAGTAGATTTTTTAAAAGATCCTAAGAAATTTCAAAATATTGGTGCAAGAATACCCAAAGGTGTATTATTAGTTGGTCCTCCGGGAACTGGAAAAACATTGCTTGCAAAAGCTGTGGCTGGAGAAGCTGGTGTTCCATTTTTTTCGATATCTGGATCTGATTTTGTAGAGATGTTTGTTGGTGTTGGTGCATCTCGCGTTAGGGATTTATTTGATCAGGCTAAAAAGAATGCTCCCTGTATTATTTTTATTGATGAGATTGATGCTGTAGGAAGATTAAGAGGTGCTGGTTTAGGTGGTGGACATGATGAAAGAGAACAAACATTAAACCAGCTATTAGTAGAAATGGATGGTTTCGAAGAAAATGAAGGTATAATAGTTATTGCAGCAACCAATAGACCCGATATATTAGATCCAGCTTTATTACGACCAGGAAGATTTGATAGACAAGTGGTTGTAAGTGCTCCTGATGTAAAGGGAAGAGAAGAAATATTAAAAATTCACGCAAGAAAAGTTCCATTAGCTTCTGATGTATCCTTAGCTCAAATTGCAAGAGGAACACCTGGTTTTACTGGGGCTGATCTTGCAAATCTTATTAATGAAGCAGCATTACTTGCAGCAAGAAAAAATAAAAAACGCGTTACACAAGAAGAACTTGAAGAAGCAAAAGATAAAGTACTAATGGGACCAGAAAGACGAAGTTTCTTAATTACAGAACAGGAAAAAGAAGTCATAGCTTATCATGAAGGAGGTCATGCTCTTATTGGTTCATTATTACCTTATTCTGAGCCAGTACATAAAGTTACCATTATTCCAAGAGGAAGAGCACTTGGTTTAACTCAACAATTACCAGAAGGGGATAAACATATTCATCCTAAAAAATACTGGTTGGATAGAATTTGTGTTCTTATGGGAGGATATTTAGCAGAAGAATTAATTTTTGAAGATACATCAACAGGTGCTGCAAATGATATTCAGGTTGCAACCAATATCGCTCGAAAAATGGTATGTGAGTGGGGAATGTCTGAGAAATTAGGAACTGTTTCTTATATTAGTGAAGATCATAATGTTTTTTTAGCAAAAGATTTAAGTCATCCAAAAACGTTTAGTGAACAAACAGCTGCTTTAATTGATGCAGAAGTAAAGCGTATTATTGATGAACAATTAGAAAGAGGAAGAGAATTATTAAAGCAAAATAGAGATAAGTTAGAAAAAATAGCTAAAGCTCTATTAGAAAAAGAAACCATTACAGGAGAAGAATTAAATAAAATTGTAAGAGGAGAAAGTATATCTTCCGAATACGAAGTCGCAATTAATCCAAAAAATCAAGAACAAAGAAAGCCAGATATTCCAGGAGATGAAATTCAAACTATCCCCGCAAATTAAAGAGCGGGGATTTTATGAATGATTACCCCAAAAATACATTAGAATTAGATAATTTACTTCGAAAATTATTACAAGATCCTTTTCTTTATATTTTTGATTTTAATTCAGAAAAAAATATTTCTACAACTGTTTCATCAACTCCGTTGGTACAAACAACAGAAGAAGATATTTCGGAAATTTTATATTCAGAAGAAAAAAGAATATTAAGTCAATTTTTAAGACCAATTGAGATTCTATTAAGACCACATATTACTATTTCTCAGGAAATTTTAAATCGATTATATCAAGCTCAAAAAGATCCTAAAATAAAAGATATTATAGAACAATATGGTTCAGATTTAATTGAAAAACTCGAAAACGTAAGAAAATTTTATAGGATTTTTATAGAATCCAATACCAATACTGCATTAGAAATAGAAGCCAGTAAGTTGGTAAAACGATTTTTTGGCGAAAACTATAAAGAAAATCATAAAAACTTTATCAAGATGAAACGCTATATAGAACGATTAAAATCTTTTTATGAACAGGTATCAAAATTATGGAAAGATATTGAAGGATTAATTGATACATTTCTATATATAAACGAAACAAAGCATATAGTAGAAATTTTAAAACAAAAATTAGCAGATATTTCCTTATTAAATCATCAAACAGATATTTTTTTAAAGTTTTTAATAAAACAATTAAATATATCTGAATTTCAATATAATCCCTCAAATTTTACTTATACAGCAAATATAACCTATAATGATAATATAGATTATACATTAGAAGGATTATATGAATCATTAAAAATCCTATCGCAACCGCAGATAATTACAGAAAAAAAAGAATCAATTTCATTTCAGAAAGCAACAGAAACAATTATAATAGAATCAGAATTAAAAAAGTTTTATCGAAATGTAATTTTTACAAAGATTATAGGAAGTAAAGATTGGAATAGAACAAAAGATTATTATTTAGAATTAAATAGAGAAGATTATCAAAAGGATTTAGATAAATTTTATCAATCCGTTCATGTAATTTATGATCAAAAAACATTCGAAGAATCATTTCAAGTTTTTGCAAGCCGTAGAACTCCGTTAAATAAAGATCAATTAGACGAAATATTTCAATATTATTTAAATATGTTACAGGATATTTTTAATGAAAACTATCATGCTATTATACATAAGGATTTTGCTGGAATAGAAAAACCAACAATTTTCTTTTATCATATTGGTGCTAATACATTTTATAATATTATTGTCGAAGATTTACGAGATAAAAGGTTAGGGGAAATAATGTATAATCAAAATCAAGTTCTAATACGAGAATTTCCTTATAATATTATTAAAAAACTTCTGATTGATTGGTGGAATGATTTGACTTCTTTACTGGATATAGAAGATGTAGATTCTTACTGGATTTATTCTATTCATCAAGAAATAGTATTAAATGAATATTTAAAGGATTTTGAATTTATACAAAAAGAAATTAAAAAAAATCAAATTTCTATGTATCAATTTGATGAATGGTTTAGGCAACATTACAAAGAACTTATTGGCATTCGAAAATTTTATATATATAAACGCTTTTATCCTACATTATTAGTTGATTTAAAAACAAAAGCTCAATAAAAAAACAAAATATTGACATAAAAATCAATTCTTTTTTATTGTAGTTATGAAGGAAATAAAACGATTAAAACGATTATTACCATTTACAAAAGAACATGAAGAATTCCGGGATTTAGTAAGGGATTTTGTAGCAAACGAAATCGTTCCTTATCATGACCAATGGGAAAAAGATAAAATTGTTCCAAGAGAATTATGGGAAAAAGCTGGAAGTATGGGATTATTATGTCCTAATTTTCCAACAGAATATGGTGGTTCTGGAACAGACTTTTTATATAATGTTATTGTAATTGAAGAATTGGCAAGAGTAGGTGCATCAGGAGTTTTTTTTAGTTTGCATGGTGATGTAATTGCTCCCTATATTTTACATTATGGTAATGAAGAACAAAAAAAACGTTGGCTACCTGATATTATAGCTGGGAAAAAAATCTTAGCAATTGGTATGACTGAACCTGATGCTGGTTCTGATTTAGCTGGTATTAAAACAACTGCAGTAGATAAAGGTGATTATTATCTTGTAAACGGATCTAAAACATTTATATCTAATGGTTATTTAGCAGATTTAGTCGTAACTGTAGCTAAAACAAATCCAGAAAAAGGAATCAATGGGATTTCTTTACTTGTTATAGAAAGAGGAATGGAAGGATTCGAAAGAGGAAGAAAATTAGAAAAAATTGGATTACATGCACAGGATACTGCTGAATTATTTTTTAACGATGTTAAAGTTCCCAAAGAAAATTTATTAGGAAAAGAAGGTTATGGATTTAGATATTTGATGAGTGAATTAGCAACAGAGCGTCTTGCATTAGCTATTTCTAATATGAGGAGTGCCGAAGCTGTTTTAGATATGACAGTAGAATATGTAAAAACGCGTAAAGCATTTGGTAAACCAGTGGGAAAATTTCAGAATACACAATTTAAATTAGCAGAAATGTTTACTGAACAATGTGCAGCGCGTGCCTTTTTAGATCAGGTGATTATGGAATATATGCAGGGAAAAAAAGTTACTGTGGAAGCATCTCAATGTAAATTATTATGTTCTGAATTATTAAAAAGACATGTAGATGAATGTTTACAATTCTTTGGTGGTTATGGTTATATGATGGAATATCCTATTGCAAAAGCCTATATAGATGCAAGAGTTCAAACCATTTATGCTGGAACATCAGAAATAATGAAGGAAATTATTGCAGGCAAAGGATTAGGATTATAATATAGGACGCCCTAAGGGGCGTTTTTATTTTTTTATGATAATAATACATTTTTTCTATTAGTTGTCTTTTTATTATTCCTACGATATTCTCTGATATTAAATATGTACTGTTCTAATACAATAAATAATTATAAATTTTTTTAATCGGTTAATCTTTACTAATTTATCTAACTATATTTTTGCATTAATTTTTCTATTTGTTCAGGTTTTAAATTTTGTTTGATTAAAAATTCTTTAATGGTTTCGGGAGATTGCTTTACTTTACCCTGTAAAATTAATAAAGGTAAATTCCAATCCCATTTTTCGTATTCATTCCATAAGGAAGAATGCTTTGCTTTCTGATAATATTCCCAGTCATTATAAATTTGTTCATAAAATTTTTTAAAAATCAAATACAATATATTTTTAAATTGTTCACCAGCTGGAATATCTGTTTCTATTAATAAAGCTATTTCGTATTGATTAAACATAATTAAATTTTTTAAATTATACAAGGATTTATCTATAATTTTATCTATATTTGAAAGAGACTCATTAGTCTGACCTTTAAAATATTTTTCTTCTAAATCTATATTAAATTTTTCTTTTATAAGATAGGTTTCTAATAGATAAAAAATATTTTGATGATTTTTGTTATTCCAATAATATTCTAAACCTTTTTTTTGAAGTTCTATGTCTTTTTCTAATTGTAAAGAATCTTTTTTTAAACCAAATTTACCAATAATAAAACCTACAATTAAAGGGATTTCTTTATTGATTAATAGTTTTTTAATTTCTGGGATTAAATAATGTAGAAAAATACGATTTTGAATATAATCAAATTCATAGTAATATTTATCAGAAATTTCTTCTATGGTCCAGCCATTAATATGATAACTATAAAATAACTCTGCTTCGTCTAATGGATGTAAACTACTACCTATAATAGGTAAAAATTCTTTAATTATTTCGTCTTCCTTATTATAAGACATTTTAATTCTCCTTCTTTTGATTTATTTCTATTTTAAGTTTTTTATATTCTTTTTCAACATTATTTTTTAAATAATTTATATATAAAAATTGATGAGTGTGAATAGAAATAGAATGCCTAATTTATAATATTTATACTATATCTATTATTATCTATTTATTTATAAAATATTTATAAAAAAGCATTTTCGAATTATAATAGCGAAATATTTTAGAATCATTTTAACTGAAATAAAGGCTAGATTAAGACTATCAATAATAGAATTAATTAATACTGGTGGGCCAGGGAAGACTCGAACTTCCGACCCCTTCCTTATCAGAGAAGTGCTCTAACCGACTGAGCTACTGGCCCTTCTAATTTACAAAAAAAATTAATCCTTCGTTCAGTCAATCCAAAATTGTTTTTAGATACTAAAAAAATTGAGTAATTCTTTGAAAATAAAAACAAGAAAAATCAAACAATTAGGTATAACATTTATAAAGAAATTGCGTTATATAAAATATAAAAAAAAACAACATTATGGAAAATAAAAAAAATAATAAAATTTTAGATGGTAAAGCATTATCTCAGAAAATTCGAGAAGAATTAAAAAAAAGAGTAGAAAGTTTAAAAAATAATTATAATAAAACTCCTACTTTAGCAACAATTCTTGTAGGGAATGAGCCTGCATCTGCAACTTATGTAAATATGAAGGTAAAATCCTGTCATAACATAGGAATGAATTCTATTCGTATTGACCTTCCAGAAACAACCACAACAGAAGAGTTATTAAATGAAATTTATAAATTAAATAATAATAATGAAGTAGATGGAATTTTATTACAACATCCTGTTCCAAAGCAAATTGATGAAAGAAAATGTTTCGATGCAATTGATATTGAAAAAGATGTAGATGGTGTTACAACTCTTGGTTTCGGTAAAATAAGTTTTGGTCTTGATGCATATCCTTCTTGTACACCTGCTGGAATTATTCGTTTATTAGATGAATATAATTTAAAGCTGGAAGGTAAAAATGCTGTTGTGATTGGTCGTTCTCCTATTCTTGGAAAGCCATTATCCATGTTACTTTTGCAACGTAATGCTACAGTTACAATTTGTCATTCTAAAACTCAAAATTTACCGGATATAGTAAGAACAGCAGATTTTGTATTTGCTTGTTGTGGTATTCCTAAATTTGTTAAAGGTGATTGGTTAAAAGAAGGATGTGTTCTTGTTGATGCTGGATATAATCCTGGTAATATTGGTGATGCAGATTTTGAAAGTTGTTTTCCTAAGTGTTCTTACATAACACCAGTACCAGGTGGAGTTGGTCCAATGACTATTGCTATGCTTCTTTCTCATACTGTGGAATCAGCAGAAAAAAAGGTAAAACATAAAGTATAGTATAAAAATAAAAGTTTCAATTGACATAAAAATCAATTTTTACTTTATTGTATTTTATGAATAAAGAATATATTACCATAGAAGATTTCAAATTAGAAAAAAAAGAATCAAACGGTGAATGGATACCAGAACAACATCTTGTTTTAACACCCACAACTAAGAAAAATTTAAGAAAAATCCTTCCAGCTATACAGAAAAATCAAAATATATTATTAGTTGGTGATGCTGGAACAGGTAAAAATGCAATTATATATTTTATTAATTATTTAAGGAATCAACCTACATATCGCTTTAGTTTTAATGAAGATCTATTGCCAGAAGATTTGATTGGTTCATATAGATTAGATCCAATATCCAAAACATTTGTTTGGCAGGATGGTCTTTTAACACAGGCAATGAAAAAGGGAATTACATTTGTAGCTGATGAGATTAATTTAGCTAATGTTGATGTTTTAAAACGATTTCAATCTGTATTTATGAGAAAAGAATTAGAACTTTTAGAAGGAGATGGTTCTATTATTAAAGCAGAAAAAGGTTTTCAATTAATTGCAACACAAAATCCTGTAGAAGGTTTCGAAGGAAGAAAACCACTTCCAAGAGAAATACAGAAATATTTTGTGACAGTCTGGATTGATCCTTATCCCAAAGAAGAAATTGTACAAATTTTAAAATCTCTTTATCCTATTATTCCCGATGTAGTAATCCAATTGGTAGTTGATATACAACAGGAATTAGAACAATGGGTGATTGAGAAAAAAGTTGGAGCAAGAGATTATGAGCGATATCACTTTAATATTCGTAATCTAAAAAGAATTTTTCAGCGTTTAGTTAATGACGAAAATCCACAAAATTTATTCTGGGAGATTTATGATATTTTTGTAAGACCATTTCGTAATGAAGAAGATCAAGCAAAATTATTGGAATTGATTCATAGACATTTTAAAAATAAAGGTTTAAATTCCTTAGAAAAAGACTTAAAAAATAAATCGATTTCGATAGCAGTAAATAAGGAATTAAAAGAAATTAACATAGGAAGAAATTATATATCTTTAAAACATATAACACGACGAAAAAGATATGGAGTCATTTGTTAATGAATTGTTCCATCATTTTCCTCCAATTAAAGAGCGATTAGATGTCATAGAAGCAATTTTACGCGGCATAGAAAATAGAGAAAATATCTTATTGGAGTGTGATTCTAATGTAGAACCAGAAAGTTATATTGAATTTATTTCTAAATTATATAATAAACCAATCCAATGGATACATTTATCAAAAGGTATGCATACATCAGATGTATTAGGTGGATTAAAACCGGTAAATAATTCAGTAGAATGGATAGATGGACCTTTAACAAAGGCTATTAAAAACAATTATATGATTGTAATTTCTGGATTGGAAGCAGCTGGACCAGAATTAGTAGAAAAATTAAATATGTTATTAGATGATGCAAGAGCTTTAACTTTACCTGCGGAGTCTGGCGAAACTGAACCAGTATTTTTAAAAGATGATGCAATTATTATAGGTATTAAATATTTTAGAAAAAGTAAAAATCAATCAACTATTTCAAGGGCTTTTCGAAATCGATTTACTGCAATTATTTTACCTGAAATTATTTCAAAAGATAGTCTTAAAGAGTTAATAGAAAATTATTTTTATTATGAAAATATAAAAAATACAGCAGATATAATCTCTCAAATCCATTTACTTTTGGTTCATTATGCAAAAGAACGTTTAATTGGTACAGATCGAATGGAAGGATATACTTATGGTCTTGTTAATTTATATCGCTTTCTTGATTATTTATCCACAACAAATATAGAATTAAATCAGGATGAAGATTTAAAAAACTTTTTATTGGAAGGAATTGATTTTTCTTATTTAAACGAAATATCTAATATACAGGAAAGAAATACTATACGGGAAGAAATAAGACAACTAATTGATAATCCAGATTCTCTTGAATTTTTAAATGAAGTAAAACAGTTAAAAAAAAAACTAAATAAAGTAAAAGATATAGAATTTAAATTAAAAAATAATAAAATTTACTGGGATCCAGAGAAACACTGGAGAGATGCGAATACAGGAAAAGCAAGCTGGGATAGAGATTTTAAAGAATTGCATCAGGGTATAAATATAGATACTCCAGAGACAGGAGGAGATGTTAAAGAAGGACCAGATGCCTGGTATGGTGCAGATACTCAAGGTAATAAAGGTGTTGGAGAGCCAGGTCATGGTGGTGGTGCATGGGGTTATAGAACAGAAGAATTATATCAGCAATTTTTACAAAAAAGACAGGGATTAAATAATTACGATTTAGGAATTCCCATCAATGTATTTAAAGAAACACTTGGAAAAGAACTCGAAAAATTAATTTTACAATTAGAGCATCTTTTTGATCCAGAATATATCATTCGTAGAAATTATGAAGATAGAGGCTCTCGCGTTGATGTAAGAAAATATTTATCTTTTCAATCTGGTAAAGGAAATCAGAAAATATTTGATAAAACAATTTTCGAAAAAGAATTTAAATCATTAAAGGAATTAGAATTATTATTTTTAATTAATAAAGGTAGAAGGATTTTCCATTTTGAATATTCTGTTGCAATACTTGTTGCAATGATGAGTGCAGCAGAGATTTTATCGAATCATCAAATCCCTTTTGGAGTGGTTGGATATTCTGATTTAGAAAATTTTAAGAAAGCAATTGATTTACAATGGTATAAAAAATTAGAGCAGGATTATAATGAATTAATTGAAAATCAACTATATTATGGAATTATTAATAATTGGTCTGGTGATACTGTTCAGGATGCAAAAGTGATAGAAGAAATTTCAAAATATTTTTCTTATGATGCAAGAACAAAAATTATGATCATTTTCTCTGATTTTAGAGGTAGTAGAGGAAAGATTAATATAGAAAAAGAAATTGAATCTTATGATTATCAAATGTTAAGAAAAACATATCAAAAATTATCAGAACAGGGATATATTTTTTTAGGTATTTCTCTTGGTCCTCGAAATTTAGGCCAACCTATTTTTGAACATCATATTAATATAACAACAGAAAATTATATTCATTTACCAAGAATTATGAATGAAAAATTAAGTGATTTAATTCATAAATATCATGAATAATTTACCTAAATTAAAGAGGAGTATATGATTCAAACAATAAAACCAGTTCCAGAGACAGCATTTATTCATGAAGGGGCTTATGTTATAGGAAATGTAGAAATAGGTGAATATTCTTCGATATGGCCCGGTGTTGTAGTACGTGGAGATTTAAACGAAATAAAAATAGGGAATTATGTAAATATCCAGGATAATAGTGTTTTACATGTAGATAGCTCCAGTAGTATAGAAATTGGAGATTATAGTTTAATTGGTCATATGGCAATGCTCCATGGCTGTAAAATTGGAAAAGCATGTATGATAGGCATTCGAAGTCTTATAATGGATGATGCAGAAATAGGTGATGGTTCAATGATTACGGCAAATTGTGTTATAAGAGGAAAAATGAAAATACCTCCTTTTTCTCTTGTTACTCAAAGTAATGGAGAATTAAAAATCTACCCAAATAAAGCACGAACTCTTTATACCATTATGGGAAGTTTAGAATATGCAGAATTAGCAAAAAAACATAAAGCTGGCAATTTCGAAAAAATTACCCAAGAAGAAATTCAACAAATTGAAGAAAAAGCAAAAGAAATATTAAAACAGATTTTTTAAATATATGAGAGTATTAAAAATAAAAAAATAATTTTGGTAATAAATAATTCTATATCTAAAAAAAGATTGATTTATTGTCGAATTAATTATATCAATACAATATGTCTTTTGGGCAGAATTATAGAAAGTATTTATTTTTTATAAATTTATTTATTGTAATATTCATAATATTTTTAATTGGATATAGCTATAATACCTTAGTAACATATTATTCAGAGAAAAAGTATTATAATTTAGAGCTCAATCAACTGGAATGGTGTGTTGAGAAAGTACCTTCTCAAATAGAAATAATAAATATAAATGAATTCGATAAAACTTCCTGTAATAAAAAAATTAAAGATTTTCCTATTATAATAAGTAAAATATTAAATTTACCAACAGACAATCAATTATATTCAGCTATTATATGGACTAAGTTACCAGAAAAAGTTGATGATTCAACCTGGTATAATCCAACCTTATATTTATCTGGTATAGGAGAATTTTTTAGTATTTATTTTAATGATCATTTGATTTTAGATAAAGGAATAAAATCAAAAAAATATTTAATTCCGAATTATCGAATTGCAGTACGTAAATTATTAATTCCTTTATCCAATAAATATTTTAATAAGAAAGAAAATTATTTATTGATTCATATTAAAGGTTATAGTCCAGTATCTTATATTTATCCTAATTTAGATTTTGGTTTATATTATAAAACAGATTATTTAATTGGAGAGTGGGATAATTTAATACCGAATCTTAAAGAATATTTTAGCTTATTTTCTTTGGGTATATTTTTTTTCTTTGCCTTATTTTATTTTATACAAATCCTATTAGAAAAAAAACTGATATTTTCGTATTTTTATTTTAGTTTATTTTGTATTGTTTTATTTATTTATTATTTATTTAGGGCAAATTTTATTTTTTCTTTTATAGAAAACACATATTATATAACATGGTGGGAGCGTTTTTCTTTATTATTAACATTTCCCTTAGGTATTTTATTTTTACATTATTTCTTTTACGAAGATTATCAAAAGAAAATTGAGTTAAGTATAAAAATCATTGTTATATTTTATTTATTACTTGCATTAATCCAAATTCTTTTACCCCATGACTATTCTGCTATTATATTAAGAATATGGCAGGCTTCAGCTTTACCAGTATTATTTTTTATTTTATGGTATTTATATAGAGCAAAAAAAGAACAGCGTAGATTTTCCAATTATATATTTTTCTTTTATTTTATCATTTTAATAAGTATCGTTTATGATATTATTGATACTTTATTTTTAAGAACTGGTTATAGAGTAACTAAATATATTTTTACTGCATTTATTTTTATTTTATCTTTAATTCAGGTTTTTAATTTAAGAGTCGTTTTAGAAGAAAATAAAACATTAGAAGCAAAAAATCGAAAAATAATAGATATTATCTATAAATTTTATCCAAGGAATTTAATTTCTATTTTAGGAATTGATTTTAAAAATTATGATATTTCAAAATTAAAATTAGTAAAAAGTGGTATTATATTTATTCGTTTATTAGAGTATAATGAATTATTAAAAAAATGCACATCAGAAGATTTTGTTAAAATTCAACAACATTTTTTCCAATGTATAATCCATTTTGCAGAATTTTTAGAAGGAGAAATATTATCTATTGATGGAGATAAATTTTTCGTCTCTATGAGTATTGATAAAGAAAAATCAAGCTTAGAAGAAATAGCAAATCATATTTATTTATCTTTGCCAGTTTTATTCGAAAATTTAAGAAAATTTAATATATATTTTTATGAAAAGTTTTATGAAAAATATAATATAAAAAAATTACATATTGGTGTTGGATGTAATGTTGCTAATCTTTCCTTAGGATTAATTGGTAGTAATGAACAGCATAAGGTTACAATGATTGGGGATGATGTAAATATAACTGCACGATTAATTGAACTTGTAGAAGAAAAACAAAATTTTATTTTTACAACTGAAACTTTCTTTAAAATGATGGAACCATCTGATAAATATAATTTTCGTTATATTGGAAAATATCAATTAAGAGGCAAAAAAGAATTTGTATCTGTATATGAAGACCTTCGCTTTGATGATCTATATATAAAAGAAAAAAAACAAAAATCTGCTCCTTATTTAGTTAAAGGAATTGAATTTTATTATCAACATGATATTAATAATGCAGTGCATTATTTAAAAAAGGCTAAGCAAATATATAACGAAGATGCTATTATTAATACATATTTAGCATTATTAGGAGAAACTATCTATGAGAAAGATTTATAATTTATTTTTTATATTTATATATCTAACAGGAAGTTCCTATTTATGGTCAAATAACATTAAAAATAATGATAATAAAAATACAAAATGTATTTATAATAATAAACCGATTGATTTGAGTAGTTGTATCTGGTATGCAAAATTAATCCAGTATAATGAAGTAGATAATTTTATTAAGATAATAAAAAATAATGATATCGCTAATTTAATACATCTAAATCAATATAAGAAAATAGAAAAATTTCCCGTTTTATTAAATCAGATTTTTCCAATAAAAGAATATGGTAAATTAAGATATTATATTTTATATATTCCTATACAAATTAGTACAAATATAGAAAATAATCTAATATTAGAATTTCCTGTAATAGGGGAAAATTATAAGATTTTATGGAATCAAAATCTACTTCATAGTGAATGGTATATAGAAAATAATCAAATAAAAAAATATCGAACTATAAAAGATTTAAAAGTTGTTATAGATACAAAATATATAAAACATATAAATTATTTAATCCTTCTAATGGCTGGTTATACACCTCTAACAAAATTCAATAAAAATGATGATATAGGAATTTATATTAATAATGGTTATATTTTAAAAGAAGAATCTGAATTTTATCCAGATATTAAATTTTTTTATACTTCTTTTTTTATTGGGATGTATCTATTTATTGGAGTTTTATTATTATTATTTTTTTTATTTTTAAGAAATATTAGTTTTTTATTCTTATCGTTATTTTGTTTGGTTATAAGTATTTATTATATTGCTGGTGATCCTATATTATTTATGTATTTTCCCAATATCGGATCGGATCTGTTAAATAAATTAGAATATACAACAGTAATTCTTCTTATTCCAATTTTTATTGCTTATATTCGTCATAACTATTTTAATAAAACAGTAAAATTATTATCTTTTTTTGGAATTTATTTTTATTTAATTTTACTAATTTCTTTGATAAATTTATTTATAGATTTTAAGATAAGTAAAGTAATATTAAATATATGGCAGATTCATGCTTTATTTGCTATTTTATATATAATTATACTATCTTTTATAGCAATCATCAAAAATAAAAAAGATTCTCTTATATTATTTGCGGGAATATTAATAGTAGCTATTGCAGCAATTTATGATATTTTAGCTTCTATTTATTTGTTTACTCCTTTAAGAATTACAATGTATTTATTTGCTTTTTTTATTTTTATATTAGCAATGCTTTTAGCAAGAAATATTGTCTCTGAAAATAAGAAATTCATAAAATCATTAGAAGACCAGAAAATATTATTAAATGTTTATAAAAAGTTCTTTCCAGAAAAGATTTTAAAAATCATTAATAAAGAAAATATCGAAGATTTAAAGTTTAATGAATACTTTAAAATTAATAGTATAATTTTAGTAAGTGATTTAAGAGATTTTACTTCTCTAACTGAAATTTATGGGGGAGGAAAAATATTTAAAACTTTAAATCAATTTTATAATATAATAGAAAAATTAATAAGAGAATATGAGGGAGAAATTGTTGATTTTTATGGTGATCAATATATTGCAATATTTCCTTTTAAGGGAGAAAAAAATGCAGATTTTATTATTGATTTAATTTATAAAATAGAAAATATTAAAAGTCAATTTGAAATACCATTAAAGCATGGTTATGGAATAGAATATGGTTATTGTTATTTAAATTTTATTGGTTCTAGTAATGTGGTTCGTTTAGCAATTTCTGGTATTGATATAGAAGATGCAAAGTTTTATGAAAAAATAACAAAGTTTTACGAAACATTAATCATTTGTTCAGAAGATTTTTATCAATATTTAAATCAATACAAAGAAGAATTTTTACCAGTAGAGATTATTCCCGATAATATTATATTATCTAAACAATTATATTATAAAGAATAATGTGCTTTTTTTTCCATTTTTTCTAAGTAAATTTTTACAACTGTATCTTTGGGATTAATATGTAAGATTTCTTTTAAAAGCAGTAGGGCATTTTTAATGTCTTTTTCGTTTATTAATTGCATCGCTTCTTCGTATTTATGAAGTGTTTTTAATTTTTTTTCAATTTGTTCATCGGAATCTGTATTAAAACACTCATAAATTTGAATTGTTTCGAATTTTCCTTTGATTCGTACTTTCTGTAATCTTCGTAAATAATATCGGTCTTTATTTTGAATTTTTTCTTTAACATTTTCTGTTATAAGAATTGGTGTTTTAAAAATTCTTGTTAATTGTTGAATTCTTTCTGCTGTATTTACTGTATCTCCAATTACAGTAGTATCTAATCGATCCTGGGAACCTACAGTTCCAAGAATTGCTTTTCCATAATTTATTCCTATTCCCATATCAACATCTGGTAAATTTAATTTATAGATTTTTTTATTAAATTCATCAAGTTTTAATCTCATTTCTATAGCAGCATCTAAAGGAAAATCCGCTTCGCAATCAAATAGAGCCATAATTTCGTCGCCTATGAATTTATCTATAAAACCTCTATATTTAAGAATAATAGGATTCATAATTTCAAAATAAGTATTTAAGAATTCAAATGTTTCTTTTGCGGACATCATTTCTGCTAAAGTACTAAAATTTTTAATATCGTTAAAAAGAACTGCTAATTCTTTTTCTGTTGCATCACCTGGTTGTACATCTAAAATTGTTTCTTTTCGTAAGATATTAGCAAAATGTTTGGGAACAAATCGAGAAAAAGATTCTAACATAATAATTTTTGTATTTAATAATTCATTTCGGGCTTTTTCCTTTTCTTGTTTAAGAACATTGATTCTATCTGCTAAACCAAGGGATAATAATATTACTTCTAAAGCAGAACCAATTTGTAAACTATAATCTGTAAAAAAATTAGAAGGTAATTTACCTAATTGTTTTAAAGATAGTACAAACATGCCAATTAAAACCATTGTCCATGCAGTAATATAAAAACGGGCGGGTTTCCAACCTTTTTTATAAGATAAAAAACTACCTATGAATGCTATTAATGCAAATGGTAGTATAGAATAAGTTGCAATTTTAATAATTATTTTATAAGGTAAAATTAGACTTAAAGGAACAATAAGAAAAAATATAATATTTAATCCAAAAAGAATGTTATATAATTTGGGGGTTAATTCTTTCATGCGTAAAAAGTGCATTGTAAAAATACCTGCAAAATTAGCTAAAAAGCCAATTGTTATGGGAAGAATAGTATTCCCAAAGCCCGGATATGCTGGCCACAAAAATTCAAATGCATATCCAGAATAAATAAGAGAAAATAACATTATTCCAAATATATATAAAATATAATAAAAATAACTTATATCTCTTATACTTAATAATAAAAATAAATTATAAAAAATCATTGCTATCATAATACCATAATATATACCTTGAATAAATTGTTCTATATGTTCTTCCTCAATAAAGGTTTGATAAGAAATTAATCGTAAGGGAATCTGGACAGATCCTTCGCTTTTAATTCTAAAAAAGATTTCATATTCTTTTTGTGGCTCTAAGTTTAATAAAAATAAGAAATTTTTATGATGTATTTCTCGATTGAAAAATGGTCTTCTATCTCCAGTTTCAATGGATTGGATTAACTTACCTGATTCAAATAAATAATAATCCACTTCATCTAATAAAGGATAATATAATTCTAATAAAATTTTTTGTTTATTTCGAGAGGGATTTAAGATTTTAAAATATATCCAGAAAGAGCTATCTGTATATCCAAAATTGGGAATTATTTTATCGGATTGTTTAAAATCATTTAACTTATTTTTTATTGTAGTGATATTTAAATTCTGATCTTTATCTTCGTAAATATAAATATTTTTACCAATATATAATTCTGGTGTATTTTCGTAAATAATAGGTTTTATATTATCAGCATAGAGATAAGGTAATAATATAAAGAAGAATAACAAAAATCTTATCAATAGAGTATTCATAAAAATCATAATATTATATGGTTAACTTAATGCAATTAAATTTTTTTGTTATAATATAATTATTTATTCTAATTTAAAATTGAATTAACATTTGAAATATAAAATCCGAAAAAATAGTAATGAAAAACTGGGTAATATTTTTAATATCTGGTAGAGGACTTGATCCAAACGAAATTACTAAAATATTAAATATTAAACCAGATAGAATAAGAAGTAATGATTTAGATGGTACCATAAGCTGGCAATTAAATAGTACCTTAGAAGGACATCGGAATTTATCTGAACATATAGAAGATATTTTAAAACGTTTATATCCAGTAAGAAAACAAATTCAAGGGCTATCAAAGAAATACGAAATCCTATTTGTTTGTAATTTTAATTTAGAACAATCAGAAAATTATATTAAAATACCAGCTAAATATTTATCAATTATTGGTTATCTTGGAGCTAATTTAGAAATTTATTTTTAACTAAAAGTTATCTAATATTTCTGCACCGGGATATTGTAGTTTTTGTATATCTGTTACAATTAAAAAATGATCCAGTAATATTTCTCTATTTCCTGTTTCGGATTTACGAGTAGTTTGAATAAAAAAACCTTTAAATTGATAATAATGAGCTGGTTTATTTAATTTTGGTAAATAAAAAAAGTTTTTTGGCAGGGAATTTTCAATTCTTTTCCAACCCTTCCAATTCAATAGAGAAACAAAAACCTTGATTTCTTTACTTCCTGTTTTAAAAACTAAAAAAAATTTATCAGAATAATTTTTACTATGGATCCAGATAGAATAACGAATGGGTTGCCCAGTAATATAAATAGATTCCTTAGGTATGATTCGAAAATGCTGTCTACCGGGAATATCTACATTATAATAAAACATCAAAGATTTATCAAACGAATTTGTATTACCCCAACCACCTACAAGAACCTGTTCTAATTCGAATGCACGTTTCTGCTCTATTCGATAGCTTAATCCTGGATTTTTATAGACTATTTCTAATTGATGTAAAGGAGTAGGTGGATCAAAAATAAAATATTTATTGGTTTCAAAATCATCAATAACCTGTAAACGTAGATTTTCGGAACTACTTAATAATTGATCTAAAAAATTTACCTGATCTAATTCCGTTTGCAAAGAAAAACGTTCAGGAAAGATGGCAAAATTATAAAATAAAAATACAATAAAAATAAAATATTGTTTTTTCACTATTTATTGTATCGGTAAAAAAATTTATTATTTAGCAAAAGTTTGATAAATATGATTTATTATTTTATATATTTCATAAAAAATTTGATCCTGATCTTTTAATATATCTGGATAATGCCATTTGATGATTTTATTTTTATAGAAAAGCTCTATATATTCTAAAGGACCACCAAACTTATCTGGATTAAAATTTAGTATTCTATTTTCTTTAAAATCAATTTGTTCTATAAGATTCTGAATCATTTCTAAATCTTTTTCCTGTAATATTCCTTTATACTGAAATAGAATTTGATCTTCATATCCTTTTAATTTTTTTATTTTAAGAGTACCGTCATAATGGATTTTAATAATTAATTCTTGATGATATTCTGGAGGAAGAGAACCATTATCTTTATAATAAATTAATTTATATTCTTTTTTTAAATACACATTTGTATAGAAAAAGTAAAATTAAAAATTAGTCTATCAAAAAAATAATTGGAATTATCTAAAATTTAGATTAATTGACCGTACTTGTTTTTTTAATTTTATGGTAGTTAATGTTGACTAATAATAAAATTAAGGCTGTTGTTGTTCTGGAAAATGGTGATTATTTTGTAGGTAAATTATTTGGTTATCCCCAAAAAGCATTAGGAGAAGTTTGTTTTAATACTTCAATGACAGGCTATCAAGAAATTTTAACAGATCCCTCATATTATGGTCAAATTGTTACAATGACATATCCTATGATTGGAAATTATGGAATTTATGAAGATTATTCTCAATCAAATAAAATACAGTGTTTTGGTTTTATTGTAAAAAAATATATAAAAAAACCATCTAATTATATTTCTCAGATGACTTTAGAAGAATTTTTAATACAAAATAAAACACCAGGGGTAGAAAATATTGATACTAGAAAATTAGTATTGACTTTGAGGGATCAGGGTGTTATGAGAGGTGGAATATTCCCAGACGAAGCCGAAATTAAAAATTATATGTTAGAGGAAGTTCTTTCTATTCCTCCTATGATTGGTTTAGATTTAGCCTCTAAGGTAACAACAAATCAACCTTATCAATATAGTAAAAAAGAAAAAAAATTTAAAATTGCTGTACTGGATTATGGCGTTAAAAGAAATATATTAAAGTATTTAGATGAAGCTGGTTTTGAAGTTCATGTTTTTCCGGCATTTACTAAACCTGAAGAAATAAAACATTTTCATTGTTATTTTTTATCTAACGGACCTGGTGATCCTGCAGCAACACAATATGCAATAGAAAATGTAAGAGAAATTTTAACTTATAAAAAACCTATTTTTGGTATATGTCTTGGACATCAAATTCTCGGTTTGGCTCGAGGATGGAAAACTTTTAAATTGAAATTTGGTCATAGAGGGGGCAATCAGCCAGTAATGGATCTTCGCACTAAAAAAGTAGAAATTACAGCACAAAATCATGGTTTTGCTGTAGAAACACAAGATCAGAATGATTTAGAAATCATTTATGTAAATCTAAATGATAAAACCATCGAAGGTTTTAAAGATCGTGATTATCCTATTTTAAGTGTTCAACACCATCCAGAAGCAAGTCCTGGTCCCAACGATGCAAAACATATATTTAAAGATTTTTATAATATGGTAGAACAATTTTATGAAAACTAAAATCATTTTTTTAATTATAATTTCGATAATTTTATCTTGTAGTACATCGAAAGAAAATAGAAAAATTGTTCATCAAGAAATTGATAAAAGTCAGTTAGGCGAAGAATTAAATTATGTCTATATGGTTGTAGGGAAAAAGGCTGTGACTAAATTAGAATTAGATAGAATTACAAAATTATCGGGATTTATTTCTAAAATTGAAAATCGAAAAATAGAACCAGAAGATTTTTTAATTGAAAAACTCATTGTGGAACAGGTTGCAGAAGAAGAGTCTATAATTGTAAATGAAGAGCGCATTAAGAATGAAATAGAAAAAAGAAGATTGGGAGCAAATATAAAATCAATGGATGAATTCCAAAAAGTAATTGAAAAAGAAACTGGTTTACCTTTCGAATTATGGAAAGAAGTATTAAGGTATCAATTATTAAAACAGCAGATTATTCAGATTCGTATACCCATACCACAACCAACAGAAAAAGAAATTGAAGATTTTTATCAAAAGCATAAAAGAGAGATTGGTATAGAAGTTTTATTTCGAGAAATTGTTTTTCCGAAAACCTATACAATTCAAGAAGAAAAAAAAATATACGAAGTAGTAAAAGATGTTTATAATCAACTACAACAAAATCCAAATCAATTTTCAGAAATAGCAAAAAATCTTAAAGAAAATGTATCTCCTTATAAATATGGTGGAGGTATTCGATTATGGACACTGATCACAGATATTGCAAAAGAAGATCAGATTATAGCAGGTGCTGTATTTCGTTTATCAGTAGGTAGTATTTCTCCTGTTTTTAAAAATCAAAATGGCCAATATGTTATTGTTAAAGTAGAAGGGAAACGTCCAATTCCCTTAGATAAAGTTCAAGAATTAATACGTATAAGATTATATTATGATAAAGCAGAAGAATCATTTCAGAACTGGCTTGAGCAAAAAAAACGCGATTTAATTATAAAAAAATTATCTTAAAATGGAATTTAATTTATCAAATAGAAGGATTGATTTTTGTGTTGTTTATACCAATATAGAAAAATATGATTTAGAATTAGTAAATTTTTTTTTAGAAAAGCTCTATAATCTTTTATCTAGCATTTCTACGAAGACTTTTCGAAAACAATTAAAAATATTTATTCAGGAAAAATTTCCTGTTTATTTTGTTTCTAAAAATTATAAATATTTAAATCATTTAAAAGAACATATTAAATCAAATTATTTTGATTTCCATTATATCGAAGCAAAATCATTACAAGATGCTATTTTTAATATTTCACCATCTATAGATAATAAAACGTTAAGTGAAATTAAGAATAATAGTGATAATATCAAAATTATAGAAACTTACGATACCTTTTTATATTTTGAATCTATTTCTCCTTTTTTAGATATTGAACATAGTGTTAACTTGATATTAGATCATTTTACTTACTTAGCAGAATATACTTATAGCGATATTGCAATACCTGGTTTTTTACCAGTAATTTGTAATATAGAACTTGCTAAAAGAATCTTTATAGAAGAGAAAGAATATTTCTGGAATTGGTCAGAATATCTATTACGAAATACCCAAACAGTAGATCTGGAAATTTATTATATTGAACCAGATTATCGTAAATATAGAGTACGATTTGATTTATTTAATGAAAGATATCAAAAAATCTGTCGAAATATTTATGATTTTAATAAACATATTACTTATAAAGAAATAGAAGAAATTTTTAAAAACCACTTAGAACTTATTCGTATAGCACCAACTTATATTGAGATTGAACTAACAACGAAAAATGAATTAAATCCAAAAATTTATCCAATCAATAAAGAAGAAAATGAGCTTTCTTTGACTCTTTATAAGAAAATAATAAAAGATTTAAAAGAATTTCATCTAAATCAATCTTTTACATTATCCTTAGCTGGTACGGGAGAACCTTTTTTATATAATCATCTTAAAAAAGTTTTAGAAATTGCAATTGATTCTAATTTATTTCATACTATATACTTAGAAACATTTTTTTATAAATTAAATGAAGAAATCTTAGATTATATACAAAATTTTAAAGATATTATAACCATCATAATTAAATTACCCACATTAAATGAATCTTTATATAAAGAATTGATGGGAACAAATTATTTACCTCAAATAAAAGAAAACTTAGAGATTATAAAGAACAATGACTTAAAAATATATGTAGAAATTCTTCGAATTAAACAGGTAGAAGAAGAATTAGACTCCTTTTTCGATTATTTTAAAAATACAAAAATAAAACCAATTATAGGTAAATATAATACTTTTGGAAATTTATTAGATGATTTTTCTGTTGTTGATCTGGAGCCCTTAGAAAAAGATTATTGTAGAAGTTTAATGTTTCAATTATATATTGATGCAAATGGTAAAGTTCCTATTTGTAGGCAAGATATATTAAGTAAATATAAATCATATGATATAAATCATTCTTCTCTTAAAGAAATCTTTTATAACTTAAAAGAATATTATGATTATTTTGAAAAAAAGCAATTTGATAAAATTATTCCTTTATGTAATTGTTGTAAAGATTGGTATGTTTTTTTAGGGTAATTTTTTATCAATGGAAGAATTAATAGAAAATAAATCTGCTATACTAATACAGGCAAGATCAACATCCACTCGTTTGCCAAAAAAAGTATTATTATCATTAACATTAGAAAATCAAACAAAAACTGTTATAGAATGGATTTACGAAAGACTTAGAACTGGCTCTATTAATAAGATCTATTTTATTATACCAGATAATGATACTATTTTAATAAAATTTTTACAGGAAAAAAATATCCCTTTTTTAACTGGTCCACTCTTTGATGTAAGGAAACGTTATATTAATGCTGCAGAATCTTTAAAAATTGAATATATTATACGAGCAACGGCAGATAATCCTTTTGTGGAACCAGAATTACTATTACCAACGATTAAAGAATTGATTTATAATCAATTCGATTTATTTTCTTTTATTGGTTTACCCTTAGGTGTATCTATAGAAGCGTTTACATTAGAAGCAATAAAAAAAGGAGAACAAAAGTATAATGATCCTCTCTATAAAGAGCATGTAAGTTTGCATATAAAAAAACATAAAGAGATTTTTTCTGTAATGCATAAAGAATATTTACCATTTAAACAATATTTAAATCAATTTTTTTCTAAGTTAAATGCGAAGAATTTTTATTTACCTCGATTAACATTGGATCAAATAGAAGATTACAATGTTTTTAAAATCATTTATTCTAAATTAAAAAAGAATTTTACAATTTATGATGTAATGGAACTCTATTTTAAAGAACCAGAAATTTTTATGGGTAATCAACATGTGGAACAAAGAAAATTTTAATGATTATGCTATTCATTTATATGCGATAGCAGAAGGTACAGGGCATATACAAAGAATATTTCATATAGCAGAATATCTATCAAAATTTTATAAAAATATATTAGTATTTATATGGAATATCCATAATCATACTTTTATAGAAAATTATATAAGAAAAATGAATTTTAGACAATCCTATTTTATTTTTCATAGTTTTAATGAAATACAATTAAAAAATAATAAAACAAATTATTTTATTATTATGGATATTAGAGATTATGATCCAGATATCATTAAAAAGGTATATAAAAAAAACAAAAGTTATATACTAAGTATTGATAATTATAATAAAAATAAATATAATGATATTAATTACTGGTATACATTGCCACATCCAAAAATGGAACTTCCTATTAAAGAATCATTAAAAAAAAATTTCTGGAATCCAGCTTTTATTCAATATTTATTAAATAATAGTAATTGTATTAATAAAAATCAATTCATTTTAGTTTATTTAGGATTACATAATGATAATACATATAAAAAAATATTGGATAAGAAATTGAAAGTAAAACAAATATTACAAAGTTTAGAAATTATAAAAAAAAATGAAAATGTAAATATAATAACAATTGATAATAAGACTTTTTATTCTCCAGAAGAATTTTATAAAATTTTTAATTCTATTGATATTGTTATAACCTATCCAGGTATACTTTTTTACGAAGCAATGTTATTGAATAAAATCATTATAGCATATCATTTTAATAGCTTGATCCATAGTAAGATACTTGATAAAATAAGAAAAGAATTTTCAGATTATTATAACCAGACCCTTTTAATAAATCATAAAATAAATTCTTATGAATTTTTTTATTTTGATTTTAAAATGTTTAAGGAAATAGAATTGAATAACTTTAATTTATGGACGCCTTATCAAAATTTAAAGAATTGGATCGAAAAATATATTTCTGATTAGTATAGGGAAGTATATGGAGGAAAAAGAAAATTATTTATTACGTTTCTTTATGATTGTACTTTTAACTAGGAGTTATTGTATTAACTTTGATTTTTAAGCGATCTAATCAGACAAGTTTAGATATAGAGACATATTATCAATTAGAAAAAGCAAAAATTGATTTAATGTATCGAATTATTTATTTTCAGGTAATTTTATCTTATCAATTACCAGAAGAAAATAAAAATGTTATTTATACACAAATTTTTCAACAATTAACAATATTAACAAAAGAATATCCTAAAAATCCAGAAGTTCATTTACAAAATTATATTATTTATAATCATTTATCGCAATTTATAAAACAAAATTATTCTATTCCAGATGAAATTTTAAAAGATAAAAGTTACAAAGAATATTATAATTTATTATATAAAATTTATAATCAAAAACAAATTCAATTAAACGAAGAAAATGTAAAAAAGAATCCTCTTAAATTGCCTTTCCATAAAATTGTTGTTTTAGATTATTTAGAAAAAAAAGATCCTGTAGAAGCAAAAATATATTTAAAACAATTAATTCAAGAAACTATACCATTTCAGATGGGAATTAGTATACTTTCCTTATTTCTTTTGTTTTCTTTTTTTGCTGGATTTTTTATTTTAATAAGGTTTTTTTCTAAGACACCAGTTCCCTTTTATGGTAGCTTTATTAGAAATTATAATTATAAAATTACCTGGATACTTTTAGAATCTGCTGTAATATATTTATTTTTATATATTCCAGTTAATTATATCATTTTAGAAATATTGGAAAATTATATTCCGGATCAATTATGGTTTCAGATTTTTTATATTATTTTTATTTTTGTTTTGGTATTAATTTATTTTAAAAATGAAGTAGGAATAGAATTTTTTAAATATTCTTTTTGGACTAAAGTATATAGTCATTATGATTTTTATGATGTATTTAAAAATTATAATTTTCCCGAAGAAGATAAAGAAAATTTAACAGATTCAGAGGATGTTCAGGTAAAAAATATTCAAAAGGATTTTAAAAGTATAATCGATAGAATTGTTAAAGAAAAAAAAATAAAACCTATTTCTCCATTAAAAGAAATATTTTATGGTTTTTTAGCATTTATTGTTATATTTCCTATATCGGTTGTAGTTTTATTATTAAGTATTTTTTTTAGTGGTAATCAAGTAGGTATTGATGATGCTCATCCTATTTCATTTCTTATTTCTGATCATTTTTTTGCAGTTTTTATTTTAGCAGTTTTTCTTGCACCAATTACAGAAGAAATTGTATTTAGGAACTGGATATATGGATATTTTAGAAGACGTTTTTCTATATTATTATCTGCCTTTTTATCTGGAATGTTATTTGCCAGTTTACATCCTCAGGGAGTTATTGCTTATCCCTATCTTGTTTTTTTGGGTATGAGTCTTGCTTTTTTACGTGAATATAGACCAGGTATAATTGCACCAATTATAACACATGCTTGTATTAATGGTCTTGCCATTGTAATGAATTATTTGTTTTATAAATTTATTGCTCTTTAAAATTTATTCTAATATCTTCTGTTTGTTTTTTAGTAGATCGTAATATTTTTTAAAATGTTAAAATGTTGAAAATTATTATATAATTTACTTATTTTTGCATAATGTCAGTGTGAAAATTATATTTTTTTAAAAGTATATTTAATTTATAATACCATATTTTTTTAATTCTTTTTTAGATAAACCTGTAGCTTCCATAATAATATTTATATCTATTCCTTTTTTAACTAACTTTTTTGCTGTTTCTATTTTTTTGTTCTAATTTACCTTCCTGTAAGCCTTTTTCGTAGTGTGGTTTTACTAAGTCAGTAATATCAGCTTCGTAAACTTTTGGCATTTTGATACCCTCTGGTAATTGTTTTTCGAAATTACTATATCTAACATAATACATTTCTTGTAATAATGCAATCATTTTTTTATCTTTAATGGGAATTAGTTTAATGTTTTTTAGACCTTCTTTTAATTTATTTTGATTAGCGAAGATATAGAGGTATTCTATTTCGTAGTTATGAATATCAAGTTGGTTAATTTCGATAAAGTAGATATTTAATAAATCATTATGGAATTTATAAAGACCGTCTTGTAATAATATGGCATGTTTATTTAATAGATTTTTAAAGGATTTAGTGAAGTCTGGGGTAATAAGTGTAATAGTAGTATTATTAAGGTTAGCGATTTTTTCTCTATTACAGAAACCCGTAAGATAGATAAATAGGTCGTTAAAATCTTTTATGGTAGGTTTATCTTTTTCAGATTTAAAAGATATAATGTTGAATAATTTGAAATATTTAAATAATTCTAATTTTTTAGTATTTGGATTTTTAATGATAATAATGTCTGCTTTTTTTGGTAGTTTAAGAATTTCGTATTCGGTGATGACGTTGCAGTTTAGTAGTTCAAAGAAGTTTTTAGTTACGATTTTGAAGAATTCATCGTATTTAAGAGTAAATTTATGTTTTGGCATAGAGGGATATATTCTGATTATCGGAATTTATAGAATAAGTTAAGAAAAAGAAGTATTAGTTTGAGAAAAAATTATAAAATTTGATTTACTATCTAAAAATCAATGGGTAGGATATTGGACGGAAACTATTCAATAATTTTATATTTTTTTAAATCTTTTTTAGATAAGCCAGTTATTTTTATAATTAAATCAATCGATAAACCTTCTTTTTTCATTTTCTTCGCTGTTTCTATTTTTGCTTTTAGTTGCCCTTCCTGTAATCCTTCAATTTTCCTTCAAGTTTTCCTTTTTGTAATCCTTCCTGTAAGCCTTTTACCTTCTTCGCCTCATAATGAGGTTTAACTAAGTCCGTAATATCAGCTTCGTAAACTTTTGGCATTTTGATACCCTCTGGTAATTGTTTTTCGAAATTACTATATCTAACATAATACATTTCTTGTAATAATGCAATCATTTTTTTATCTTTAATGGGAATTAGTTTAATGTTTTTTAGACCTTCTTTTAATTTATTTTGATTAGCGAAGATATAGAGATATTCTATTTCGTAGTTATGAATATCAAGTTGGTTGATTTCGATAAAGTAGATATTTAATAAATCATTATGGAATTTATAAAGACCATCTTGTAATAATATGGCATGTTTATTTAATAGATTTTTAAAAGAATTAGTAAAATCTGGTGTTATTAAGGTGATGGTAGTATTATTAAGGTTAGCGGATTTTTCTCTATTACAGAAACCCGTAAGATAGATAAATAGGTCGTTAAAGTCTTTTATGGTAGGTTTATCTTTTTCAGATTTAAAAGATATAATGTTGAATAATTTGAAATATTTAAATAATTCTAATTTTTTAGTATTTGGATTTTTAATGATAATGATGTCAGCTTTTTTTGGTAGATTAAGAATTTCGTATTCGGTGATAACGTTGCAGTTTAGTAGTTCAAAGAAGTTTTTAGTTACGATTTTAAAGAATTCGTCGTATTTAAGAGTAAATTTATGTTTTGGCATAGAAAAAATATACAAAATAATAATAGAATAATGTCAACAAATAAAAAAATAGTTGCAAAGAAAATGAAAAAAAAATAAAAATATAAAAAAATAAGTAAAGTGAGGCGTGATGGGAAAAATAAAACCCTTAGCAAGATATGTTTATGAACCCTATGGAAAGATAAATCCATATTTAACAAACTTAGATTTAGATAAAAACCAATATTTCTATAAAGGCAAGTTTTATTATACAGGGATGGAATGGGAAGAAGAACTACAATTATATAACTTCAAAGCACGCTATTACGACCCCTATACAATGCGCTTTATCCAACCAGACCCAGTGCATACGGAACGTTCTGGCTTCGACAACTACGACAGATATAGTTATGTAAATAATAATCCCGTGAATTTTGTGGATCCAGATGGGAGGGTTTTTAGTTGTTTTCCAGAGGCATGGTTTGGACATTTTTATTCTGGACCAAGTAGTTGTGATAGAGAATTGGTACCAAAAAAATTAAATGAAAAGATTTATTTATCTTATTTAGCATATCAATTGTCTGGGAATGAAATAGCTCTTTTAGAGTTTAATAGAAGGTTATATCAGAAATATATTGTAGTACCCACAAAGCCTAAAACACCATTGGATAGGGTATCGTTAAGACATGATAATGAAGTTCCAGCACGATTATTTTCAGGAATAAAGAAATGGGATTTTGTAGAAGCGGACTGGAATTGGATTAAAGGTGCATGGGGAACAATGTTATCAACAAATACTTATAAAGAATTATATCAAAAAGAATACGAAGCCTTACCTGATTGGACAGAAGCACGTTTTGGTAGGACAGGTAGGTCTTATATAGCGACAATTGCAACAATAATAAGTATAGGCAATGAATTATTTATTTTAGGAATTGGTACATTGTTATTTGAGTTACATATTATTTATAATTTAACACTTTTATATTTAGAATGGATAGAAAATAAGATATTAAGTCCCATTATTGAATTTTCAAGGAGGGAGTTTAACTATATTGGAGAAAGATTAGGGATAAGATTTAAACCGAAAGATTTTATATTTAATGTAAAATTAAGTAGTATAGGTATAAAGAATAGTAGATTTAAAAATATCTTGAATCCATTAAAATGGAGGTTATAGAATGAAGCTAATTAAAATAGTTTTAATAATATTAATATTATTTTATTTAAATTGTCAGAGTGATAGAGATTATTGCGAAGGAGAAATTGATAAAAGTTTTTGTATTGAAACATTAAAAGCTAATTTAGTGGATGATGTATTTAGGGGTAGTAAATTGGCTTATGATCTTTGGTTGTTAGATTGTCTCAAAAAATTGGTTATAAAAAAAGACAAATGTCAGAAAACACCAAATATAATTCGTCCAGCATTTTAGGTATGATAAAAAAATGTTTTATAATTATTATATTGAATATATTGATTTTGAATTGTGCAATAGATGGATTACCTTGTGATACAGATAATGAATTATATATAAAATATCAGGATATATGTAAAGATGAAATTGAGTGGTTCGTATACAATGAAATGATAAAAAGCAATCCAAGGTTTAGTGATGATGAGAAAACGAACAGGCTAAATACTATATTAGTTATTTGTCTATTAGCAATAGAAGAGAGAAAGAAAGAAGAAGAAAATAAAAAGAATCTGTGTGGAATAGGCAAAAGATGGCCCAAATTATAGTTGTTATAAATTTTGTGGATCCAGATGGGAGAAGTTTTGAGATGTTAGGCTTATGCAGTGCGATGATGCATATAAGTAAATGTATTCATATGGGTAATGAGATACAAAGGAATATATTAGGTAAAAAAAAGCAATATAATATAGGAAGAGATATAATGAAAGGAGTTCAGATGGGGTTAGCAATAATAAATCCTGTTGCTTCGTTTTTACTGGATCCTGCTTTTACGTTGGGGTTTTATTTGGCTATGATAGATTTAACGATAGGGAATTTGTATAATGCATTAACAGGTAGACCTCAAGCGTATATTCAATATAAGCATGGCGGATATATCATTCGTAATTCTGCAATATCAAATTTACATCCTGCAAGAGAAAAAGGGGCATTCGTAATGGGACCTTTTGGATTTATAGGAAGAAAAGGCGCATTGTAATTCAAGTGCAACACCTTAATGGGGAATAGCTTTGGTTTCACAGAAAAGAATATTTCATGAGGTGTATAGTATTGCAAGCATTTTCTTGCACGATGATTTAATTTTATTTCTACATCTTGTATAATTTTGTCTAAATTTTCAGTTTTTCTAAAATCTATCCCTTTGGGTAAATATTGTCTAATTAATCCATTGGTATTCTCATTTAAACCTCTTTGATAGGGTTTTCCGGGGTCAGTAAAATAAACTCTGATATTTTTGATTTCCTGAATGATTTTATATAAACCATTATGTAGCATTTCTATTCCATTATCATAAGTAATACTTAAAAGTTTTTCTTTTGGAATAGAATTAAATTTTCGCAAAACTTTTTCTTTTGTTTCTTTAAGCTTTTTTGATGATACATAAAGCATTATAGTATAACGACTCAATTTTTCAACAAAAGTAAATACATAGCCAGAACCTTTTTTCCCTTCTATGGTATCTCCTTCCCAATGTCCCATCGTTTGAATTTCTGGTCTTTGTTGTATTGTCCAAATGTCTAAATTATCTCTATTTTTCCTTATTTTCCGCCAGTTTTTTCGATATTTTTTTCCTCCTCTTCGCAAATATTGAACGAGATTCCATCCCATTACTCTCTGATAAAAATAAATATAATTATAAATAGTTTTGAATGATATATGAAGTTTTTTATTTTTAGGATATAACATTCGTAATCTACCAGCAATCTGTTCTGGTGAATATTGTAAAAAAATCAAAGCATAAAAAATAAAAATCCAAAGTCTTGTATGATTCAAATATCTTAAATATCTTCTTGTCTTTCGTATTTTATACCAAGCCTGTGCCTTTCGGGCAGAATAAATTATCTTATGATTTTCAGTATATGAATTTCGCTTTAATTCTCTACTAATGGTAGAAGGTGCTCTATTTAAATACTTTGCAATTTTTCTTATGCTATGACCTTCCTCATACAAAAATTGAATGACAGCTCTTTCATCTATTTTAAGATGGGTATAAGTTTTAGGGGTGTTCATGGTGGTTCTCCTCCTTATCCCATATTCTTGGGGAATCACTATGAACATTTTTTCTAAACTTTCTTAATAAAAAAACTAAAAATTCCGTTGCACTTCCTTTTACAATTGGGGAAGGCAGATTATCGTTCAATGCGAAATAATTATGGTAAGAATAGATGGATACATTTATATTTGTATCAAAAATATAAAAGTGAGGAAATAGAAGAGTTTTGAATCTATAAAAATATTAACAGCAATGTCTGGTTATAGTAATGAATTTGAATATTATTTATATCTAAAAATTCATTTATGGTGGTATGATCAATTAAAGTATAGATATGGTGAAACACCAGAATTATTAAAATTTTTATTAATGTATCAAATTTAAATGATGTTATAATAAAATGAGTTTCAAAAAAATAATACAAATATTTATATTGATATTAATGTTAAACTATTGTTTTACAAAGCCACCAGAGGTAATTGATTGTGGAGAATTGTTAGGTAGAAGGTTATTTTTAATAATAACTCTTCTAGGTAATGAAGATAATATTGATGAAAGTAATGAAATAAATAAAAAAAGATTATATACAAATTTAAGTATCTATTTAATATTAAATCAAATGAAAAAGATGGAGGAATGTAATGAATATGATACACCAAAAATTCCTAAAAGGTTTTAAAAGTAATAAATTAAAGATGATTAAGGTAATTTTTTTTATTATAACTATGAGGCTCTGTTGCATATAAACGGAAAATTATGAAAAAAGTTTGAAAAAATAATAATTTGAAATATTTTTTATAATGTATGGAGAAAATAGTAAAATATAAAGTGAAAAACTGGAAAGAATATAATTCAAGTTTAATTCAGAGAGGCAATTTTTTAAGATATTTTGTAGAAGTTCCCGAAGAATTTAAGGAAGTTTTAACAAAGAAATGGTTTAATAGGAAAAAAAGAAAAGGTAAAGGAAAAAATTTTGTATATTCAGATTATGCAATAGAAGTTATATTGATGTTATCAAGATTGTATCGTTTACCTTTAAGACAAGCACAGGGATTTACAGAAACTTTATTTAGGAATATGGGTATTAATCTTCCTGTACCTTCCTATACCCAGATATGCAGGAGGCAAAAAAAGTTAGGAATTAAGATAGAAAAGGAGGTAAAAAAGATAAGAAGGCAGATGGAAGAATTAGCAGCAATGGGAGAGAAATTGATTATAGTAATAGATGCAAGTGGTTTGAAAGTATATGGAGAGGGGGAATGGCTTAAAAAGACTCATCCAGAAAATCAAAGTAATCGTAGAGAATGGAAAAAGATTCATATAGCAGTAGAACCTCAAACAGGTCTTATTTATAATGCGATACTTACCAATTCTCATATACATGATTCCCAGGTTTATCCTCAATGTATAAAGGAACTTAAAAAAGAAGGTTATAACATAGATAAAGCAATCGTAGATAAGGCTTATGATTCTAATAAATTGTATAATATTTCTGATTTTTACGATATTCAGTTAATTGTTCCTCCAAGGAAGAATTCTGCTTATTATAAGAACAAATTTAAGAATAACCCAATATATTTTAGAGAACCTTATTATCATAAACAGAAGAAGAAACATCTTGAATTTATTGCTGAATTTGGGGAAGAGTTATGGAAAGAGATGGTAGAATATGGATTACGAAGTAGAGTAGAATCTGAGTTTAGTAGATTTAAAAGGTATTTTACAGAAAAACTGAGTTCAAGATGTATACAAAATCAAATTACAGAAATTAAAACAAAAATTAAACTTTTAAATTTGATGTATCAAATTGCAAAATGTAAAGTTTATAAAGAAATTACAATAATCTAAGAAAAAAATATTTGGAAATTTTAGGGTGTATACAAAAAAATTAACTATTTATGCAACAAAGCCTAACTATGATAAATTGTTTAAATTGGGGCTATCCAAGTGCTAAGGCTTGTAGTGAAATTGGAGAATCTTTATCATTAATTATATTAAATGATATTATATTGAGAAGAAAGAATAATATAAATGATAATGAAGAATTAAAAAATGATAAAGAATTTAATAAAATGTTGCTTTATTATATCTCCTGTCATTTAGCGAATGAGGAAAGAGAGAAAAAGAAGCGAGAAGCAGGTATATTAGGTAAGATAGGCATATATAAATGAGAAGGATATTGCAGATTATACTATTGTTAATGATAGTAAATTGTGGCTATGACATAGCCAATCCATTTTATAAGGAAGATGGTTTTAATGAAAGTGCATTTTATGCCTGTATAACAGTGATGTTGCCGAGATTAGCGGCAGTAGAGACGAGAGAAGAATTATATCGAGTAAGAGACGAGATATTGTTAATATGCACAATAAATGCAAAGATGAATAATCCCTGGATAGATATATATAATAACGAAGGCAGGATAAGATATTAGTTTATAATTTTATATTTTTTTAAATCTTTTTTAGATAAGCCAGTAATATCACAAATGTCCTGTATGGAATATCCTTTTTTTAACATTTTTTTTGCTGTTTCTATTTTTGCTTTTAGTTGTCCTTCCTGTAAACCTTCAAGTTTTCCTTTTTGTAATCCTTCCTGTAAGCCTTCTAATTTTCCTTCAAGTTTTCCTTTTTGCAATCCTTCCTGTAAGCCTTCTAATTTTCCTTTTTCATAGTGTGGTTTAACTAAGTCCGTAATATCAGCTTCGTAAACTTTTGGCATTTTGATACCCTCTGGTAATTGTTTTTCAAAATTACTATATCTAACATAATACATTTCTTGTAATAATGCAATCATTTTTTTATCTTTAATGGGAATTAGTTTAATGTTTTTTAGACCTTCTTTTAATTTATTTTGATTAGCGAAGATATAGAGGTATTCTATTTCGTAGTTATGAATATCAAGTTGATTGATTTCGATAAAGTAGATATTTAATAAATCATTATGGAATTTATAAAGACCGTCTTGTAATAATATGGCATGTTTATTTAATAGATTTTTAAAGGATTTAGTGAAGTCTGGGGTAATAAGTGTAATAGTAGTATTATTAAGGTTAGCGGATTTTTCTCTATTACAGAAACCCGTAAGATAGATAAATAGGTCGTTAAAATCTTTTATGGTAGGTTTATCTTTTTCAGATTTAAAAGATATAATGTTGAATAATTTGAAATATTTAAATAATTCTAGTTTTTTAGTATCTGGATTTTTAATGATAATGATGTCAGCTTTTTTTGGTAGATTAAGAATTTCGTATTCGGTGATAACGTTGCAGTTTAGTAGTTCAAAGAAGTTTTTAGTTACGATTTTAAAGAATTCGTCGTATTTAAGAGTAAATTTATGTTTTGGCATAGAGGGATATATTTTGATTATCGGAATTTATAGAATAAGTTAAGAAAAAGAAGTATTAGTTTGAGAAAAATTATGAAATTTGATTTACTATCTAAAAATCAATGGGTAGGATATTGGACGGAAACTATTCAATAATTTTATATTTTTTTAAATCTTTTTTAGATAAGCCAGTAATATCACAAATGTCCTGTATGGAATATCCTTTTTTTAACATTTTTTTTGCTGTTTCTATTTTTGCTTTTAGTTGTCCTTCCTGTAATCCTTCTAATTTTCCTTCAAGTTTTCCTTTTTGCTATCCTTCCTGTAACCTTCTAATTTGCCTTTTTCATAGTGTGGTTTTACTAAGTCCGTAATATCAGCTTCGTAAACTTTTGGCATTTTAATACCCTCTGGTAATTGTTTTTCGAAATTACTATATCTAACATAATACATTTCCTGTAATAATGCAATCATTTTTTTATCTTTAATGGGAATTAGTTTAATGTTTTTTAGACCTTCTTTTAATTTATTTTGATTAGCGAAGATATAGAGGTATTCTATTTCGTAGTTATGAATATCAAGTTGATTGATTTCGATAAAGTAGATATTTAATAAATCATTATGGAATTTATAAAGACCATCTTGTAATAATATGGCATGTTTATTTAATAGATTTTTAAAGGATTTAGTGAAGTCTGGGGTAATAAGTGTAATAGTAGTATTATTAAGGTTAGCGGATTTTTCTCTATTACAGAAACCCGTAAGATAGATAAATAGGTCGTTAAAGTCTTTTATGGAAGGTTTATCTTTTTCGGATTTAAAAGATATAATGTTGAATAATTTGAAATATTTAAATAATTCTAATTTTTTAGTATTTGGATTTTTAATGATAATGATGTCAGCTTTTTTTGGTAGTTTAAGAATTTCGTATTCGGTGATAACGTTGCAGTTTAGTAGTTCAAAGAAGTTTTTAGTTACGATTTTAAAGAATTCGTCGTATTTAAGAGTAAATTTATGTTTTGGCATAGAGGGATATATTTTGATTATCGGAATTTATAGAATAAGTTAAGAAAAAGAAGTATTAGTTTGAGAAAAATTATGAAATTTGATTTACTATCTAAAAATCAATGGGTAGGATATTGGACGGAAACTATTCAATAATTTTATATTTTTTTAAATCTTTTTTAGATAAGCCAGTTATTTTAATAATTAAATCAATCGATAAACCTTCTTTTTTCATTTTCTTCGCTGTTTCTATTTTTGCTTTTAGTTGTCCTTCCTGTAAGCCTTCTAATTTTCCTTCAAGTTTTCCTTTTTGTAGGCCTTCTTGTAAACCTTCTATTTTCCCTTTCTGTAAGCCTTCTTGTAAACCTTTTTCGTAGTGTGGTTTAACTAAGTCCGTAATATCAGCTTCGTAAACTTTTGGCATTTTAATACCCTCGGGTAATTGTTTTTCAAAATTACTATATCTAACATAATACATTTCCTGTAATAATGCAATCATTTTTTTATCTTTAATGGGAATTAGTTTAATGTTTTTTAGACCTTCTTTTAATTTATTTTGATTAGCGAAGATATAGAGGTATTCTATTTCGTAGTTATGAATATCAAGTTGATTGATTTCGATAAAGTAGATATTTAATAAATCATTATGGAATTTATAAAGACCATCTTGTAATAATATGGCATGTTTATTTAATAGATTTTTAAAGGATTTAGTGAAGTCTGGGGTAATAAGTGTAATAGTAGTATTATTAAGGTTAGCGATTTTTTCTCTATTACAGAAACCCGTAAGATAGATAAATAGGTCGTTAAAGTCTTTTATGGTAGGTTTATCTTTTTCAGATTTAAAAGATATAATGTTGAATAATTTGAAATATTTAAATAATTCTAGTTTTTTAGTATTTGGATTTTTAATGATAATGATGTCAGCTTTTTTTGGTAGATTAAGAATTTCGTATTCGGTGATAACGTTGCAGTTTAGTAGTTCAAAGAAGTTTTTGGTTACGATTTTAAAGAATTCATCGTATTTTAGAGTAAATTTATTTTGATGCATAGAGGGATATATTCTGATTATCGGAATTTATAGAATAAGTTAAGAAAAAGAAGTATTAGTTTGAGAGTAAGCGCTCAATAAAGCACGTGATGTTATAATTTTTTGTTTATAATTAACTATAAGTTTAATGAAAATTGTACGAAAATAAATTCATAATGGAAACAATTAAAAATTTTCAAAGTATAGAAGATTGTTTAGCTTATATAGAATATTTAGAGAATGTCAATCAGCAATTAAGTCAAAAACTTGATGCTAAATCTCAGGAAATTACAATAAAAGATAAAGAAATAGAATACTTAAAGAAACAATTAAAATTAAGAGAAGAATTTATTATAGCTCAGAAATATAGGTTATATGGTAAAAAATCAGAGAAATGGAGTGAGAAAGATTACCAATATAGTTTATTGTTTAATGAGATAGAAGATACGATAGAGGAATCAAAAAAAGAATTTTTAGAATTTACTGAGGTATCATCTTATAAGAGAAAGAAGAAAAAACAAAGAAAGATAAAAGATTTGGATATACCAGTAAGAGAAATTATTCATGACCCAGAAGAGAATCAGGTTTGTAATTGTGGTAATAAAAGAGAAGAAATAGGAAGAGAAACAAAAGATGTTTTACAGGTGATTCCCTTAGAATTTTATATAGATAGACATATAACAATTAAAAGGGTTTGTAAGAAATGTTCACAGAATCAGAAGGTAGAGATAGTAAGTGGTGAGCCGATAAAACAATTTTTACCTAAATCGTATGCATCAGAATCCTTACTTGCCTTTTTATTGGTATCTAAATTTAATGATGGTTTGCCATTTTATCGGATGGAGAAGATATTTGAAAGGTATGGGATAGAAATACCCCGAAATACAATGTGTATATGGGCACAAAAAACAGGGATAAAATTAAGACGTTTTTATCGTTTGTTAGTGAAAGAGGCATTAAAATCATCTTGTATAGGTATAGATGAAACAGGTTTAAAGGTATTAGAGAATCAGAGAAGTAGTGGAAGCAGAAATTCTTATATGTGGGTAATGAGGACTTTAAGCTCAGAAAATCCTATGGTAATATTTTATTATAGAAAAAGCAGGAGTGCAGATTTTTTAAAAAAGGTATTAAAAGATTATAAAAATGCAGTAATAACAGATGGTTTTAAAAGTTATGAAAGTCATTTGAAAGAATTAAATATAACCCATGCAGGATGTTGGGCACATGCAAGAAGGAATTTTATAGAAGCAAAGAAAGTTTCTTCTCGTCCAGATATAGAAAAAATGCTTTATTTGATAGGGAAATTATATACAATAGAAGAAGAAATTAAAACTCTGTCTTTAGAAGAAAAAGTTTCTATAAGACAAGATCGTTCTAAAAAAATCATAGATGAGATTCATAAATTGTTAAAAGACCAATTACCTTTACAAAATCGTTTTACCCAATCAGGTAAAGCTTATTATTATTTATTCCATCAATGGGAGAAGTTAATTCGATTCCTTGATAATCCATCGATACCCTTAGATAACAATTTAGTAGAGAATGCAATTCGTCCCTTTGTTATAGGTAGAAAAAACTGGTTATTTTCTGGAACAGAATTAGGAGCCCAAACATCAGCTATTCTATACACAATAATTGAATCAGCAAAATTAAATCAATTAGACCCTTATCATTATATAAAATATTTATTTGAACAGCTTATAGATAAAAAGAGCGATGAGGAATTATTAAAATTATTACCCCATAAAATAGACAAAAAAGAAATAGAAAATTCTTTTGTTAAGCCAGGTTGATTTAAAAAATTTTACAGTTATTTGTTTATAATTCAAACATAAAAAAAATTTATATACGCTGTTCTTTGAGCGCTTAAGATTGTGGGGATGTAAAAATCATACTCTTGTATAAATTCTTTTAGTAAAATCAGAAATTTTTATTATTTACCTTAATGCAAGAAATGGGAATATATATATTTATATATATCTGGAATAGGTTATTACCAATAAAAAAACTAAATTTACAGGTTTATTTAGGCTTAATTGTACTGGATGTGCTAAAAGAGTTTCGAGGGTTATTATTTGCCAGTTTACATCCTCAGGGAGTTATTGCTTATCCCTACTTGTTTTTTTAGGTATGAGCCTTGCTTTTTTACGTGAATATAGACCAGGTATAATTGCACAAATTATAACACATGCATGTATTAATGGTCTTGCCATATTGATGAATTATTTGTTTTATAAATTTGGCGCATTGTAATTCAAGTGCAACACCTTAATGGGGAATAGCTTTGGTTTCACAGAAAACAATATTTCATGAGGTGTATAGTATTGCAAGCATTTTCTTGCACGATGATTTAATTTTATTTCTACATCTTGTATAATTTTGTCTAAATTTTCAGTTTTTCTAAAATCTATCCCTTTGGGTAAATATTGTCTAATTAATCCATTGGTATTCTCATTTAAACCTCTTTGATAGGGTTTTCCGGGGTCAGTAAAATAAACTCTGATATTTTTGATTTCCTGAATGATTTTATATAAACCATTATGTAGCATTTCTATTCCATTATCATAAGTAATACTTAAAAGTTTTTCTTTTGGAATAGAATTAAATTTTCGCAAAACTTTTTCTTTTGTTTCTTTAAGCTTTTTTGATGATACATAAAGCATTATAGTATAACGACTCAATTTTTCAACAAAAGTAAATACATAGCCAGAACCTTTTTTCCCTTCTATGGTATCTCCTTCCCAATGTCCCATCGTTTGAATTTCTGGTCTTTGTTGTATTGTCCAAATGTCTAAATTATCTCTATTTTTCCTTATTTTCCGCCAGTTTTTTCGATATTTTTTTCCTCCTCTTCGCAAATATTGAACGAGATTCCATCCCATTACTCTCTGATAAAAATAAATATAATTATAAATAGTTTTGAATGATATATGAAGTTTTTTATTTTTAGGATATAACATTCGTAATCTACCAGCAATCTGTTCTGGTGAATATTGTAAAAAAATCAAAGCATAAAAAATAAAAATCCAAAGTCTTGTATGATTCAAATATCTTAAATATCTTCTTGTCTTTCGTATTTTATACCAAGCCTGTGCCTTTCGGGCAGAATAAATTATCTTATGATTTTCAGTATATGAATTTCGCTTTAATTCTCTACTAATGGTAGAAGGTGCTCTATTTAAATACTTTGCAATTTTTCTTATGCTATGACCTTCCTCATACAAAAATTGAATGACAGCTCTTTCATCTATTTTAAGATGGGTATAAGTTTTAGGGGTGTTCATGGTGGTTCTCCTCCTTATCCCATATTCTTGGGGAATCACTATGAACATTTTTTCTAAACTTTCTTAATAAAAAAACTAAAAATTCCGTTGCACTTCCTTTTACAATTGGGGATTATAATAATCTTATGTTTGTTTTTTGGTAGATCGTAATATTTTTTAAAAAAAAGTGTACTTTATTAATAATTGTATTAAAAAATATTGTTAAAAATTTATAAAGGAGTTTATATGATACATCCTAATGAAGCATTGTTTCCTGGAGAAAAACCATTCCCGGTAATTCCCAGTTGTGAACATTTTGCTGGTAATGAAAAAATGATTCGAAAAGCTTTTGGTTTTCAGAAAGAAAAAGGTCCTATCTTTGATATAACAATGGATTGCGAAGATGGTGCACCTAAGGGACAGGAAAAAGAACATGCAGAAATGATTGTTCGATTATTGAATTCTCCAGAAAATGAATTTAAAATGGCTGGTGTTCGTATACATGATTATACACATACACAATATTGGAAACAGGATGCGGAAATTGTTATAAAAGGTGCTGGAGATGTTGTTACCTATATTACGATACCAAAACCTACTTCTGTGGATCAAGTAAGAGAAATGATTGAATTTATACAGGAAACAGCAGATAAAGCAGGTTTAAAAAGAGAAATTCCTATTCATTGTTTAATAGAAACCCATGGAGCATTAAGAGATGTAGAAAAAATTGCTCAATTACCATGGATGCAGGTTTTAGATTTTGGTTTAATGGATTTTATATCTGGTCATTTTGGTGCAATTCCATTATCTAATATGAAAAGTCCAGGACAATTTGAGCATGAATTAATTCGAAGAGCAAAGGCAAATGTTGTTGCAGCAGCATTAGCAAATGGACTTGTACCTGCTCATAATGTAACATTGGATTTAAAAAATTATGAACAAACCAAAAAAGATGCAGAAATTGCACGTTATCGTTTTGGTTTCTTAAGAATGTGGTCTATTTATCCAACGCAAATTGATGCTATTGTAGAAGCAATGAAACCAGATTTATCAGAAGTTGATAAAGCAGTAAATATTTTAATTGCTGCACAGGATGCAAATTGGGGACCCATTCAATACGAAGGTGAATTACACGATAGAGCAACTTATCGTGGCTTCTGGACATTAGTTCAAAGAGCAAAAGTTTCTGGCATTTCCTTACCACAAGAAGCTATTAAACGCTGGTTTAGTTAAAATTATATTTTATTTCATTTTATTGAACTGGTGTAATTATTGCACCAGCTCTATTTTGATATTGGATCTCATTTAATAAAAAATAATAATTATAATTTTTATAAAGTTGAAAAATCCTTGTCTGTGGAATTTAATTAAATAATTTTGTCGTTGTTATGACTTCAATTGATTTTCTTTCCATTTTACCAATCTTAATCACTTTACTTTTAGCAATGGCAATACCAGCAGTCTTTTTAACACTTTCCTATTATTTAGGACCTAAGAACAACCATCCAACAAAATTATCACCTTATGAATGTGGTATTCCAACAAAAAAAACTGTTGGTGATGCAAGACATAGATTTCATGTAAAGTTTTATCTTGTTGCAATGTTTTTTTTAATATTTGATGTAGAGGTATTATTTTTATTACCATGGGCTGTCTGGTTTCAAAATGATCTTCAATATGGTATTATATCTATGTTTATTTTTATAGGTATTTTATTTTTTGGATGGTATTATTTATTAAAACGTGGAGGTTTAGAATGGGAGTAAGCAATTATAATCCAAATGATCAATTACCCTATATAACAACAAGAAGAGATGCTATATTAGCATGGGGTAGAAAAAATTCTTTATGGCCTATGCCATTTGGAACGGCATGTTGTGCAATAGAATTTATGGGAGTTGTTTCTTCTATTTTTGATATTTCTCGTTTTGGAGCCGAATTAGTTCGATTTTCTCCTAGACAATCTGATCTATTAATTGTAGCTGGAACCATAACATACAAAATGGGACCTATATTAAAACAAATCTATGATCAAATGTCTGAACCCAAATGGGTAATTTCTATGGGAGTATGTGCATCTTCTGGTGGATTCTATAATAATTACTGTACCATGCAGGGAATTGATCATATTATCCCTGTAGATGTATATATTGCTGGTTGTCCACCCAGACCAGAGGCTATATTAGATGCTGTTTTAAAATTACAAGAAAAAATCGAACATCCAGAAGATAAACCACCAGCTCAATTTCAGGTAAAAGAACCAAAGTTTGATTATTAAAAATGGAATTATCCTATGAATAACAAAGAATTATTAGAAACAATTAAAATAAAACATAGTCACGAAATTATCAATGCCCACGAAGAATATGGTTATTTAAATGTAGTTGTAAAGCCCGAATCTATAAGAGATATTATTAATTATCTAAAAACAGATGAAGATTTAAAATTCGAAATGTTAATAGATCTTGTTTCTATAGATTATAGTCAATTTCCAGAAAAAAAACCGGGTAGATTTGGTCTTGTTTATCATTTTAAATCTTTAACTCATAATCATAGAGTAGCTATACGTGTTTATTTACCAGAAGAAAATCCAGAAATTGATAGCATACATGATTTTTATAAAAATGCAAATTGGCTCGAAAGAGAAGCATGGGATCAGATGGGGATTCGTTTTAAAGGACATCCCAATTTGAAAAGATTATTAAACCATAAAGACTTTGTTGGCCATCCTTTAAGAAAGGATTATCCTATTGATAGAAGACAATGGTTATCAGAGCCAGATGATTTAATGGATGAAATGGAAAAACGTTTAAAAGAAAAGGGTATAATAAAATAAATATGGATAATACTATGGATACAAAAAAAATTATCACATTAGAAGAAGATTCAAGTGGAATTCAATTTCCAACTGATATAGATCCAGATGAAATCGTTTTTGTAAATATTGGACCAAGCCATCCAGCAATGCATGGAACATTAAGAGTACTTACAGCATTGGATGGAGAAACAATTGTTGCTGCTGTGGCAGAAATGGGATATTTACATAGAGGGTTCGAAAAAGACTGTGAAATTCATCCCTATCAGCAATGTATACCATATACAGATCGTTTGAATTATCTTTCTGCTATCATGAATAATATTGGTTTTGCAAAAGCAGTGGAGAAGATGCTGGGTATAACTATACCAGAAAGAGCCAAAGTAATTAGAGTAATAACAGCAGAATTGAATCGAATTATTGATCATTTAGTATGTGTTGGGACAAATCTTGTAGATATTGGTGCATTAACAAATTTCTGGTATTCTTTTAATGTTAGAGAAAAGGTATATGATATTTTAGAAAAATTATGTGGTGCTCGTTTAACTTCTAATTATATTAGAATAGGCGGTCTTTTTAGAGATACTTATCCTGGTTTCGAAGAAGAAGTTTTACATGTTTGTGATGAAATTATACAAGCAGTAGGCGATATAGAAAAACTTACAGAAAAAAATCGTATTTTTTTAGATAGGACTCAAAATGTAGCGGTAATTAGTTTAGAAGATGCGATATCTTATGGATGGACTGGTCCTACTTTAAGGGCTTGCGGAATAGATTATGATTTACGCAAAGTAGAACCATATTATGATTATGAAACTTATGATTTTGATGTAATTGTTGGAACAAAGGGTGATAACTTTGATAGAATTTATGTTCGTTTATATGAAATTCGGGAATCAATTAAGATTATTAAACAGGCATTAAAACGATTAGAACCTGGTCCTATTATGACAGATGATAAAAGAGTGGCACTACCACCAAAGATTCATACATATGGAGATATCGAAGGTTTAATGAATCACTTTAAAATCATTATGCATGGAATTCAACCACCATTAAGTGAAGTATATGATTGTACAGAATCTTCCAATGGAGAATTAGGATTCCATATCGTATCTGATGGTGGAAAATATCCCTATAGAGTTAAATGTAGACCACCTTCTTTTATGAATTATGCAGCTTTCCCAGAATTAATTGAGGGTGGAATGATTGCAGATGCAATAGCTACACTTGGTTCCATTAATATTATTGCAGGAGAATTGGATAGATAGAGGAGTTTTATATGGCAGTAAAATTTTCTGAAGAAGTATTACAGGAATACGAAGAAATTGCTTCCCATTATCCCGTTAGAAGAGCATCTTTACTTCCAGCATTATGGTTAGCACAAAGAGAATTTGGTTATATTTCTCAAGAAGTAATGGAATATATTGCAGAATTGGTAGGTGTTCCTTATACTCGCGTATATGAAGTTGTAGAATTTTATACAATGTATCAGAAAAAGAAGCCCGGGAAAGTATCATCTACAATTATGTCAGACCTTATCATGCTTTCTAATGGGAGCAGAAGAATTAAGAAAATATATTGAAGAAAAATTAAATTTAAAACCAGGCGAAACAACACCAGATGGATTATTTAGTTTTCAATTGGTTGAGTGTTTAGGTTCCTGTCATACTGCTCCTGTGGTACAGATTAACGATGATTATTATGAGAACTTAAATGTAGAAAAATTTGATCAGATTATACAGCATTTAAAATCAAAAAACTAAATTACATAAAAGGTAGAGATTATGGAATTTGAATTACAATTAACAAAACGTTTTCATATACCAAATTGTAATAAATTGGAAGTTGCTTTACAACATGGAGCTTATTCCTCTTTACAAAAATTATTTTCTATGAAACCAGAAGAAGTTGTAGAGGAAGTAAAAAAATCTAATCTAAAGGGAAGAGGTGGTGCAGCTTTCCCAACAGGTGTTAAATGGGGATTTATTCCTAAGGATACAGAAAAACCAATTTATTTATGTGTTAATGCAGACGAAAGTGAACCAGGAACATTTACAGACCGTTATATCATGGAGTATGATCCTCATTTATTAATAGAAGGTATTATATGTTCTGCTTATGCTATAAAAAGTCATACAGCATATATATACATTCGCGGAGAATATGTAAAGCAATATAAAATATTAAACGAAGCTTTAAAGGAAGCAAGACAGGCTGGTTATATAGGAAAAAATATTCTCGGCTCTGGTTATGATTTAGAAGTATGGATTCATCGTGGAGCAGGAGCATATATCTGTGGAGAAGAAACTGGATTAATAGAATCCATAGAAGGGAAAAAAGGTCAACCAAGAATAAAACCTCCATTTCCAGCAGTGGAAGGGTTATTTGGTTGTCCAACAATTGTTAATAATGTAAAAACAGTTTCTCATGTTCCCTGGATTGTTGAACACGGTGGAGAAGCATTTGCAAAAATTGGAACAAAGGAATCTACTGGAACAAATATTTTTGGAGTATCTGGTCATGTGAATCAACCAGGTTATTGGGAACTTCCTTTTGGAATGCATGTTTTAGAATTTTTAGAAAAATATGCTAAAGGCGTAAAAGGTGGAAAATTAAAAGCATTAATTCCAGGAGGTTCTTCTACGCCAGTTCTTACTGCAAAAGAATGCGAAGATTTATATTTAAGTTATGAAAGTATGCGAGAACACGGAACATTTCTTGGAACAGGTGGAATGATAGTTATGAATGAACATACCGATATGGTAAAAGCTTTAAAAACATTAACTCGTTTTTATTCAGAAGAATCCTGTGGACAATGTACACCCTGTAGAGAAGGTACATCATGGTTAGATAGATTATTAAATCGAATCCTTGCTGGCGAAGCCACAATGAAAGAATTAGATTTATTAATAGAAATAGCAGATAATATGGAAGGAAGAACAATTTGTGCTCTTGCAGCAGCCTGTGCTATGCCAGTTCGAAGTTTTGTTACTAAATTTAGAGCAGATTTCGAAAAATATATTAAACCAGTTAGTATTCCTGTTCATAAAGTTGCAGAAAAAATATTAAAGCATGAACCTATTGCTTGATAGGAGTTAATTACAATGGAACAAAAAATGATTAAAATCAAAATTAATGATAAAGAATACGAAGTCCCAGAGGGTATTAATGTTGTAGAAGCCTGCGATGCTTATAATATACCCTTAGAAAGATTTTGTTATCATAGATATTTACCAGTAGATGGTAATTGTCGTACCTGTATGGTAGAAATTGAAACGCCACGTGGTAGAATGCTAACCATAGGATGCAATACGAAAGTTCAGGATGGAATGGTTATTTATACCAATTCAGAAAATGCAGTAAGAGCACAAAAAGCAAGTTTAGAATTTTTATTACTTGATCATCCTTTAGATTGTCCTATTTGCGATAAGGCTGGAGAATGTTATTTACAGGATAATTATTATAATTTTGGATTATATGAATATAGAAGAATTGTACCACGTTATTTTAAAGGTGGAAAAGCGGTAGATGCTGGAGATCATATTGTATTAGATCAGGAGCGTTGTATATTATGTACACGTTGTATTAGATTTTTGGATCATATTTCAGGAACATCTGAATTAGGTATAGTCCATAGAGGTCATGAATCAAAAATTACTACTTTTCCGGGAAAGCCAATCAGTAATGATTATTCTGGAAATATTACAGATATTTGTCCTGTTGGTGCATTAACATTAAAAGAATTTCGATTTAAACAAAGAGTCTGGTTTTTAAAGAAAACACCTTCTGTTTGTCTTGAATGTGCAAGAGGATGTTCTATATTTATTGAACATAATAGAGGAAAAATCTGGAGATATATGCCAAGGGAAAATCCAAAATTAAATCGTGTATGGTTATGCGATAAAGGAAGATTTTCTTTTAAAAAGAATCACGAAAACCGCATCTGGGAACCACAAAAAAATAACGAAACAATAGATTTTAATCAGGCAACCATAGAAATAGAAAATATTTTACAGAATTATCAATGGGAAGAAATAGCATGGTTATGTGGACCATATTCTTCGAATGAAACATTATATATATTAAAAAATTATTTTGGTGATAATGTTTATGCTTATATACCACCAGCTACAGGAAAGAAAGATGATCTTTTAATGCTTGCAGAAGAATATCCAAATGAACAGGGAGTAAGATATTTTGGAATCAATACAGAATTAAATCAATTGGTAAATAAAATCAATGATAATAAAATTAAAGTATTATTTATTATAGAAAATGATATTGCGAAATTTAATGAATCAAAAGAAATCATAAATAAATTTAAACAATTACAACAAATTATTTATTTTACACCTTTTAGTGATGAAACATCTAAAATTGCAAATTTAATTATTCCTATAAGAACGTTTGCAGAAACGAATGGAACTTATATAAATGCAACTTCTATTTTACAAAAAGCGATGCAGGCTTTTGAACCAGAAAATCAGGATGTACCACCTGTTTCTTTAGCATTAACACAAATTGCTTATTATGTAAATAAACACTCTAAGCGTTATCATGATCCATCTGAAATTTTTAATGAATTAAAAAATGAATATGAAGAATTAAAAGATTTTACGTTTTCAACTATACCTTCTATGGGTATACATTTAAAATTTCCTAAAATTGCAGATGAGCCATTTAAAAATAAAAAAGTAGATTTTAATGTTTTTATGTTAAAAGATTACATATGTGTTTCTAAGGGGTAGAAAATGGATCAAAAAACATTTGAAATAATCAATATACTTATAATGGCATTTATTGCCTGGAATATTCCATTACAATTTATTCCTTTGATGATATGGTTAGAGAGAAAAGGAGCAGCTATCATACAGGATAGAATTGGTCCTATAAGAGCAAATATTGGAGGAATTCGCTTATTTGGAATGCTCCATAATATTGCTGATGTTATAAAGTTATTATTTAAAGAAGATATTATTCCGAATCATGTTCATAAATTTTATTACATATTAGCTCCTTTCTGGTCAATGACAATTTCTTTAATTCCTCTAATGTTAGTTCCTATTGCAGCCCCCATACAGATAGGTGATTATATATTTCGATTTCAGGTTGCAACGTATTCTTCTGGTTTATTATTACTATTTGCTATAACAGGGCTTGGAGTATATGGAATTATTTTAGCTGGTTGGGCATCAAATAATAAATATTCCTTATTAGGAGGATTACGTTCTTCTGCACAGATGATTTCTTATGAATTAGGAATGGGATTATCAATTGTGGCTATTTTAATGACATATCAGGATGTACAGTTACAGAACATTGTAGAAGCACAAAGTGGATTTTTGACTATTTTTGGAAAAACTTTACCATTACCTAATTGGGGTATATTTTTACAACCTATTGCCTTTATAACTTTTGTTGTAGCAGCATTTGCAGAAACGAATCGAACACCATTTGATTTAGCAGAAGGAGAATCAGAAATTGTAGCTGGATATCATACAGAATATTCCAGTATGAAATTCGCCTTATTTTTTATGGCAGAATATGCAAATATGGTTGTAGCTTCTATAGTAATTGCTACCCTATTTTTAGGTGGTTATCAGGTTCCTTTTGTAACAACTGAGACATTAAGAGCAAATCCACATTATACATTAATGGCAATATTAATTTTAAGTGCTATAACATTTTTTATTTTTGGTATAATAACATATAAAAGAGCAAAAGCTTATGGAAAATATTTTAAAGAAAAATTAGGACAAAAAGAATATTTTATATTAGCATATCTTATGTTTGGAATAACGATTTTATCTTTGGTATTAATACCTATTGTATTAGATCTACAATATAGTAATTTAGCTTCTCAAATAATATCTGCTTTATTTCAGATTTCAATGTTATTTGCGAAAGCAATGATATTTTTATGGTTATATGTACATGCAAGATGGACTTTACCAAGATTTCGCTATGATCAATTAATGAATATGGGATGGAAATTAATGCTACCTATTTCTCTTTTAAATGTTATATTAACAGGTATTATCAAAGCATTATAGTAAGGAGATGAGATGAAAAAGTTGTCTTGTGCGACTCTGAATATAACTGTGCCGAAAAGGCATAGTTAGAGTAGATAGGTTATAGGTTGGATATTTTAATAGGCAAGTTAGCCTGAAAAGGAGATTAATCATACCTATAACCGAATCACATAATAGGCAAAAGCCTGAATAGGAGTTTGGCAGAGTAGCCGAGATAGAATCTACTCAACTATGTTTTAAGATTATAGATATGGAGGAAACTATGAGATATATAGGAGTGGATTTGCACAAAGACAACTTTGTAGTATGTTATATGGGAAAGGGGACAGAAGAAAAGAGATTTGAGAAATATAAGTTGTTGGAAATTGGGAAATTTATAAAGACATTAAATAAAGAAGATATATTAGCAGTAGAGTCTACAACGAATGTAAAGTATTTCAGGAAGAAGGTAAAAGATTATGTATCTCGCGTAATAGTGGTAAATCCTCGCAAATTTAAGATAATCAGTGAGTCTACAAAGAAAACAGATAAGAATGATGCGGAATTGCTGGCATATTATGCGAGTAAAGAGATGTTGCCAGAAGTTCGGATTAAAGATGATGCTTATGTGGAGATAGAAAGTTTAACGAATACAAGGAACAAATTAGTAGAGTTAAGAAGTAGTTTAAAGAATAAGATTCACAATCTTTTATTATCACAGGGAATATTAACCAAAAAAGAACAATTTTCAAGTGATAAGAGTTTAGAGAAGGTATTAGAATATGAAGAATTGAGCGAAACAGTAAGATTTGAATTAAAAATTATAGTTAATCAGATTTTATCTTTAAATGAATCTATCAAAGAAATAGATAAAAAATTAGAAGAGTTAGGGAAATCTTTATCAGGTTTTACAAATATTACAAGTATAAAAGGGATAGGAACAAAAACAGGGATAACATTATTAGCGGTAATAGGAAACATAAATGATTTTGAAAATGAGAAGAAATTATTTTCCTATTTTGGTTTAGTACCAACAATACATCATTCTAATAATAAGAAAATTAATGGACATATAACGAAAAGAGGCAGTAAATTAGGAAGAAAAGTTTTGATACAATCTACCCTGATAGCGATAAAATATTCACCCTATTTGAGGGACTTTTATACAAGATTAAGAATGAAAAAAGGGAATGGAAAAGCGATTATAGCAACATCGAGGAAATTGCTTAAAATTATTTATCTTACATTAAAATATAATTTGGTATTTGAAGATTTCTCTAATTTTGTAATAAAAGCAGCATAAAAAAGATTATAAATTATATAAAAACGGAAAAAGAGGATATTGGGAATGAATGAATAAAAAGTTGAGTAGATTCGAAATTGTATGTAATTATTTTTAAAATTACATACAAAAAAAACTTTTTCATAGGAGGAGTAAATTATGGCAAAAGTTGTTAAACGACCAGAAGTAAAAGGATTAAGAAAATTTTATATTGTAGAAGTTATATTTGGATTATTGGTAACGTTACGTCATGTAATTAAAAATTTATTTTTCCCAGAAAAATTACCAACAGTAATGTATCCTGAGCAAACGAAATCAATACCAGCTGCTACAAGAGGAAGACATCGTTTAATGAAAAGAGAAGATGGTTCTCCAAGATGTACAGCATGTATGTTATGTGCAACCAATTGTCCAGCATTTTGTATTCATATAAAAGCAGCAGAATCTGATGACCCATATATAGAAAAATATCCAGAAAGATTTGATATTGATCTTTTACGATGTGTTTTTTGTGGTCTATGTGTAGAAGCATGTCCACTTGATGCAATACGAATGGATATGCCATTGGTCACATTTGTTGGTTATACAAGACAGGATTTTGTTTTAACAAAAGAAATGTTAATGGATCATGATAATAGTGATTTTCCTCATGCGCCTGGTTATAATCCACCTAAGCCATTGGATATTACGCATGGTCCACATTATAAAAGATTTTTAGAAAAAATATCATATGTTCATAAAGATTCACATATTATAAAAGCAAATTAAAAATTATATATGGAATTTATAAAAAATCAAAATTTACTTTATTACATAAATTATTTAAAAAAGTAGGTAATAACTATGTTTGAGTTTAGTTTATTTATAATCCTATCCTTAGTTTTAGTGATAACATCGTTGATGGTAATAACAAGGGTTAATCCTATATCGTCTGCCTTATATTTGGTGTTTGCATTTCTTGCATTAGCTTCTTTATATGGTATGTTAAGTGCTGGTTTTGTTGCTGCTATTCAGATCCTTGTTTATGCTGGAGGAATTTTAGTATTAATCATCTTTGTGATTATGATTATGAATCTCACAATGGAAGAATTATTACCATTAAAAGCTGATTATCTTTTAATGATTGCATTTGCACTTATTGTGATTGGTGGTTCTTTACTTCCAGCATTATTTCTTATTTCGAATTATATGAATATAAATTTAGAAAATATTTCAGAAAATTTTGGTACAATTAAGGAAGTAGCAAATGTTTTATTTTCGAAATTTGTTTTTCCTTTTGAAATGCTATCGTTATTATTATTAACAGCGATAATTGGTGCTCTTGTGATTGCAAAAAGAAAATTATAAATTAAGGAGATTTTATATGCAACTATTACCATATCATTTTATTGTATTATCTATTATAGTTTTTTCAATTGGAATCATTGGTGTTTTATCCAGAAAGAATATTTTTATTATTTTAATGTCTGTTGAATTGATGTTAAATGCAGCAAATTTAGCAATTATAGCATTTTCTCGAATGAATGCTGATATGACTGGTCATGTTTTAGTTTTATTTGTAATTGCTATTGCTGCTGCAGAAGTAAGTGTTGGGCTTGCCTTAATTATTGCAATGTATCGTTTAAGAGAAGAAATTAATATAGATGTATTTAGTAAATTAAGAGGTTAAACTATGGATAAGATAATACAATATGATTTATTAGGATGGATTGTTTTACCACCATTATTAGGTTCCTTTATAAATGGTTTAATTCATTTAATATATATAAAAAAAGAACAAAAACCTAAAACGTTAAGTGCATTAATAGCTATTATAGCATCAGCATTAACATTTATATTAACATTAATTGTATGGAAAGATTTATTACAATATCCAGAAGGCAGTATATTAAAGCAAAAATTATGGGATTGGATAACAGTAGGAGGTTTTAATATCTCACTTTCTTTTCAATTTGATGCATTAACATCAGTAATGCTATTATTTATTACTTTTGTAGCAACATTAATACATATTTATTCTGTTGGTTATATGCACGAAGATGAAGGTTTTATTAAATTCTTTTCGTACTTAAATTTATTTTTATTTTCGATGCTTACCTTAGTATTAGGAGATAATTTAATTGTATTATTTATAGGTTGGGAAGGAGTAGGTTTATGTTCTTATTTATTGATTTCTTTCTGGTTTACCGATAAAGAAAAAGCAGAAGCTGGAAAAAAAGCATTTATAACAAATAGGATAGGAGATGCAGGTTTCTTAGTAGGAATTTTTATTTTATTAAATGTATTAGGAACTGTAACGTTTACTGATTTAATGGCTCAAAAAGAAGTATTAGCATCTATTGCAACTATAGTAGGGATTGCTTTATTTATTGGCGCAACAGGGAAATCTGCTCAGATTCCTTTATATGTTTGGCTTCCCGATGCAATGGCAGGTCCTACACCTGTTTCTGCTTTAATCCATGCTGCCACAATGGTGACTGCCGGCGTTTATTTAGTAGCAAGAATGAACTTTTTATATATATTAACACCAGTTGCATCAACAATTGTAGCTACCATAGGAGTCATTACAGCATTTTTTGCTGCGACCATTGCTATTGCCCAATATGATATTAAAAAAGTCTTAGCATATTCTACTGTATCTCAGCTTGGTTATATGTTCTTAGGTGTTGGTGTAGGGGCTTATACAGCTGGAATTTTTCATGTTATGACTCATGCTTTTTTTAAAGCGTTATTATTTTTAGGAGCTGGTTCTGTTATTCATGCATTACATCATGAACAGGATATAAGAAATATGGGAGGATTAATTAAAAAGATACCTATTACAGCATGGACATTTATTATTGCCTGGCTTGCAATAGCAGGTATACCTCCATTTGCTGGATTTTTTAGTAAAGACGAAATACTCTGGAAAGCCCTATCAATAGAAAATCATGTAATTCCCTGGCTTCCAAAATTCTATTATATAGTTGGTATTATAACTGCAATACTTACAGCATTTTATATGTCTCGTCTTGTAATTTTGACTTTTTTGGGTGAATATAGAGGCAATAAACAAAATCATGATCATCATACTCATCATGAAATAAAAGAATATCCCATAATGTATATACCTTTAATTGTATTGGCAGTTTTTTCTGCTATAGCTGGTTTTGTTGGTATACCTCATGTTTTAGGTGGTCATAATTATATTGAGCATTATTTATCATCCGTAGTGGTTGTTCCAGAAGGGCATAATGTACCACATGAATACGAAATTCCTTTAATGATTTTATCTGTTATTCTGGCTATCATAGGTATATTAATCGCTTTCTGGGTTTTTCTATGGAAAAAAGAAATCTCAGAAGCCATTGCAAATCGTTATAGATCATTAAAACAACTTTTAGAAAACAAATACTACATTGATGAAATTTATGAAGCATTAATATTAAAACCAATTAGAAAATTTGCAGATCAAATTGCTTATAAAATGATAGATTTCTTTATTATAGATGGTTTTGTAAATGGATTAGGACCTTTCTTGTATGGTGTTGGTAGTAGATTAAGAATTATTCATAATGGAAAAATACAAACCTATATTGTTTTAATGTATTTAGGTTTTGTTATGTTATTATATTTATTTTTATTTCAAATTTAAAAATTCTATAATAAGAGGTGTAATGTGATAACAACAATTATATTAATTCCCATTTTAAGTATCATAGTTTTGTTATTTATCAGGGACAGGAAGGTTTTAGGTATAACGTCATTTATTATCACTTTAATCAATTTTTTAATTTCTTTACAGTTGTATTTTCAGTTTGATTTTACAAAAACGGATTTTCAATTTGTTGAGAATATACCTGTAATATCTTCATTTCAATTTTATTATAAAGTAGGGATTGATTCTTTATCATTATGGATGATATTATTAACAACATTTTTATTTCCCTTAGTAATAGCAGGTGCTTATACAAGTATTAATCAAAAATTTCGTGGTTATTATATTTCTTTAATGATTTTAGAATCTTCTGTAATTGGTGCTTTTGCTGCATTAGATTTATTTCTATTTTATATTTTCTGGGAATTAATGTTGATCCCTATGTTTTTTATTATAGGATTATGGGGAGGACAAAATCGCATTTATGCTACAATAAAATTTGTATTATTTACAATGTTTGGTTCTTTATTAATGTTAGTAGCTATTATTTATATTGGAATGGTCTATAAAACATTTGATTATGAAAAATTAATTCATACAGGTTTTTCTTTAAAAGAACAGGCATATTTATTCTGGGCATTTGCTTTAGCATTTTTAATAAAAGTTCCAGTCGTACCAGTTCATACCTGGTTACCTGATGCACATACAGAAGCACCTGCCGGCGGTAGTGTAATCTTAGCAGGTGTTTTATTAAAATTGGGAACTTACGGATTAATTCGTTTTAATTTACCTTTATTTCCTAATGCTTCCGTAGAATATGCTTATTTAATATCAATTATTGCAGTCATTGGAATTGTTCATGGTGCTTTAACAGCAGCCGTACAACCAGATATGAAGCGTTTAATCGCTTATTCTTCTGTTTCTCATATGGGTTATATTGTTTTAGGTATATTTACATTTACTGTCAGTGGATTACAGGGAAGTTTTATTCAGATGATCAATCATGCATTATCAACAGGTGCATTGTTTTTTTTAGTGGGAATGATTTATGATCAAACCCATACAAGAAAAATATCTGATTATGGTGGTATCGCGAAATTGGTACCATTATTCGCTGTAGCATTTATGATATCAACTTTAGCTTCTGCTGGTTTACCAGGTTTAAATGGATTTATAGGAGAATTTACGATTTTAGCATCTTCTTATAAAGTTTATCCATTATTGACTGTAATTGGTGTATCTGGTGTTATTTTAGGAGCATGGTATTTACTAAAATTATATGGAAATGTTTTTTATGGAGAATTAAAAAACGTACATTTAAAAGATCATCTAAAAGATATGAATAAACGAGAAGTTTTAGTTTTAATACCTATGATTATTTTAATGTTTTATCTTGGGATTTATCCTAAGCCATTATTTCAATCGATTGAAAAATCCATACAATATCATTTAGAATTTATCAATAAAGCGAAATAAGGAGTTTGTATGTCAAATGAATTTTTATTTCTATTACCATTATGGAGTATTATAACAGGGGCATTATTGGTTTTATTTGTGGAGATGATATTTCACGAAAAAGGAAGGGATATTATTCCTTTTATAACAATATTATTCCTATTAATTGCTATAATAGGAACAATAAGGAATTACGTGGAATTAATCGCTATAGGAGAATCCATAGATTTATTTGATAAAACTGTTAAAATTGATATAATAACAAATCTTTTTATTCTTGGAGCTTTAATTTCTGGCATTATTGCTGTATTATTTTCTGTTCAGTATTTAGTAGAACATAGAGCAGTAACAGGAGAATATTATTCTTTAATATTACTCGTAATAAGTGGAATGATCAATTTGATTATTGCAAATGAATTTTTAACATTTTTTGTTGGTTTAGAATTAATGTCTATTGGAAGTTATGTATTAGCAGGATATTTTAGAGTAAGAGAACGTTCAATCGAATCAGCAATAAAATATTATTTACCCGGGGTTTTTTCTACTGGATTGATTTTAATGGGGATTGCCTTTATTTATGGTATAACTGGAACAACATTTTTTGAATCCGTTCGGTATATGTTACCCTTTAAATTAACATCATTATATAGTTTTTATTTTGGTGTAATATTACTCATTGCAGGTTTAGCCTTTAAAATTGCTTTAGCACCGTTTCATGCTTATGCACCAGATGTTTATGATGGTTCTGCTGCACCTGTATCCGCTTTTTTATCGACTGGAATAAAAGTTGCCACATTTGCTGCATTAATTCGAATCATGGGGGAAGTATTATTAATTCAAGGGGATTGGCTAAATATCATACCTATATTATCGATTTTAACAATGTTTATAGGAAATATAATGGCATTTAATCAGGATAGTATTAAAAGAATGTTAGCTTATTCCAGTGTTGCACATGCAGGTTATATTTTACTTGCTATTGTTACGATAGATAAATCAAATTTAGAAGAAATATATTTTGCTGTTTCTTTTTATTTATTAGCATATACATTTATGACTGGTGGGGCATTTGGTCTTTTAGGTTGGTTATCAAGAAAAGAAGAAAAATTAGTTTATTTTGATGATTTATCTGGTATTGCTAAAAAATATCCATGGTTTTCTATAGTAATGGCAATTTTTATGTTTTCTTTGGCTGGTTTTCCGCCTACAGCTGGTTTTTTTGGAAAATATTATGTTTTTCGATTAGCAATCATAAATGGTTATTATGGATTAGCTCTAATAGGTATTTTAAATAGTTTTATATCTGCTTATTACTATTTAAAAGTAATTATTTATATGTTTATGAAAAAAGAACAGGATATTGAATTACCTGAATCTTTTTATTCATTACGTTTTGGTTTATTATTAAGTGCAGTAGGTACATTAATTATTGGTTTTATACCATTTTATTATTAACAATGTATGAAGTCAGTTTCTGGGTTAAAGTAAAAGTATTATTTCAGAGAATCTTAGGTAATTTATCTTTTATTATTATTGGAATAATAGTGATTTTGCTCTTAAAATTTTATTTTCGTTTTAAAATATTAGATCATCAAAAACATAAGGCATTTTACAGAAATATAATAAAAAAAAATAAACCCATATTAATTTGTTCTAATCATTTAACAATGATTGATTCTGTTATTTTACAATATGCATTTGGGAGTTATTTTTTTTATTTGTTTCATTTTAATGCATTTCCCTGGAATGTTCCTGCTCAGGAAGTTTTTGCAAAAAATGTATTTGCAAAAATGTTTTTATTTTTAGTAAAATGTATTCCTATTGATAGAAAAGGAAGTTTAGAATATCATGAAAAAATGTTAAATCAGATAAAATATATCTTAATGTTAAAAGAACCATTTATTATATTTCCAGAAGGTGGAAGAAGTAGAAAAGGTATTTTTGATTTAGAAAATATTACATATGGTGTAGGAAGAATTGTTTATGATTTAAAAGATATAGAAGTATTATGTGTATATTTAAGAGGAAATAAACAAAAATCATTTACAAATTTGCCAGAAAAAGATTCAGAATTTTATATTAGCTACAAGATAATTACACCTATAACTACCGAAAAAAAACGTTTAGCAGCAGAAAGGGATTTAGCTTTACAAATAGGACATACAATTAAACAACTTGAAGAAGAATATTTTCATTCATTATCGAATTAATTTTTTATTTACAAAGATTTTTAATTTAAAAATATAACAACAATATTATAAAAAATACAAAATGGTAATAAATATATGAAAATAGAACAATTAGGTACAAAGAAAACAGATAAGAATGATGCGGAATTGCTGGCATATTATGCGAGTAAAGAGATGTTGCCAGAAGTTCGGATTAAAGATGATGCTTATGTGGAGATAGAAAGTTTAACGAATACAAGGAACAAATTAGTAGAGTTAAGAAGTAGTTTAAAGAATAAGATTCACAATCTTTTATTATCACAGGGAATATTAACCAAAAAAGAACAATTTTCAAGTGATAAGAGTTTAGAGAAGGTATTAGAATATGAAGAATTGAGCGAAACAGTAAGATTTGAATTAAAAATTATAGTTAATCAGATTTTATCTTTAAATGAATCTATCAAAGAAATAGATAAAAAATTAGAAGAGTTAGGGAAATCTTTATCAGGTTTTACAAATATTACAAGTATAAAAGGGATAGGAACAAAAACAGGGATAACATTATTAGCGGTAATAGGAAACATAAATGATTTTGAAAATGAGAAGAAATTATTTTCCTATTTTGGTTTAGTACCAACAATACATCATTCTAATAATAAGAAAATTAATGGACATATAACGAAAAGAGGCAGTAAATTAGGAAGAAAAGTTTTGATACAATCTACCCTGATAGCGATAAAATATTCACCCTATTTGAGGGACTTTTATACAAGATTAAGAATGAAAAAAGGGAATGGAAAAGCGATTATAGCAACATCGAGGAAATTGCTTAAAATTATTTATCTTACATTAAAATATAATTTGGTATTTGAAGATTTCTCTAATTTTGTAATAAAAGCAGCATAAAAAAGATTATAAATTATATAAAAACGGAAAAAGAGGATATTGGGAATGAATGAATAAAAAGTTGAGTAGATTCGAAATTGTATGTAATTATTTTTAAAATTACATACAAAAAAAACTTTTTCATAGGAGTTAAATATTATACAATTGTTAAAATTTCTTTATCAATTTTATTTTACTTTGGCGTTATTTTGACATGGCAAAATAATACCATAATAGAAAAGATCGCTTATTTATCTGGAACAACTGCTATTTTAATATTTACTTTTATTATGTATTATTTAAATAAAAAAGACAAAATCAATGAATTTTATATTACTTTACAGTTATATATTGATATATTACTTTTATGTGGAATTTTATTGGCAATAGATTTTCAAAAACCAGAAGATGTTTATATAAACTGGAGGTATCCATTTTTATTTATTGTTCCTATTTTTTTTATGTTATCTATATTATATTTTAGTATACAAAATAAGCATATTATTTATATAACATCTATTTTTGTTTTATTAATTATGGTTAAAATGTTGATAGTAAAATCCATGGGAATGAAATTTATTACAGAAAAATCAGAATTTTTACAGAAAAACGTAATAGATTTAAATATACCAATTCTTGTTATTTTTTCTTATATAATGATAGGCTTTATCTTATATACATCAAAGAATTTAATTTATAAAATAAAACATATAACTGAATTAACCAATAAAGAATTAGAAAAAACCTTAGAAAAAATTCAATCACTACAAAATGAAAATAAAATGACAGCAAAACTATTGGAAACATCATCAAAAAAAATTTTTGATTTTATTCAAAATTTTCATGATGAAATGTTAGAACAAAGTAGTGCAATACAGGAAATATCTGCAACATTAGAGCAATTATTAACTACTTTAACAAAAGAATCTGAATTTGTTTCGAATCAATTTTTACATATAAAAGATTTAACCAATGAAAGTAATACTATTAAAAAACTTTTAGAAGAAATAAAGATAAGCATAAGTGATTTATCTCAAGAAATTCATAACACGAAAAAACAAACAGAAGAAACCCAACAAATATTAAATTTTTTAAATCAACATGTACAGAAGCTTTCTGAGTCTTCCAGAAAAATTAATGAAATCAATTCTATTATGACAGAAATTGCAGATAGAACTAACTTATTAGCATTAAATGCCTCAATAGAGGCTGCACGTGCTGGAGAACATGGAAAAGGTTTTGCGGTAGTAGCGCAGGAAGTAAGCAAATTAGCAGATAGCAGTGGACAAAATGCGAAAAGTATATCAATGATTATAAAAGAAGAAAATAAAATTATTCAAGAAAGTTTAAAAATAACAGACGAAGTAAATAAATATTTTGAAAATCAAATCCAGAGTTTATTGCGGGTTATCGAGTTTTTTAAAAGTTTTGAAAATAAACAAAAAAGTCAGATTTTATCCAATCAGAATTTAGATTTATTAATAAATAAAATTTATAATATTGGAAAAGAAATTGAATCTATGGCTAAAGAACAAACACAAGGAGCAAAATATATTAGTGAAACAATGACTCAAATAGAAAAAGGAATAACACAATTAGTAGAAAAAAGTAATACAATTGCAGAAGAAGTCAAAGTTTTAAAAAAGCTTTCCGAAAAAATTAATTTAATATAATGAATTTATAAATAAATAAAAAAACTTGGCTATTATTAAAAATTTAAAATTTAGTAATTATGACTTCCAATTTAGTAAAATTAGGTTTTACAAGTTTTTTTACTGATATCAGTTCCGAAATGATCTATCCTTTTTTGGGGATATATTTTGCTACAATAGGAGCAACACCTGTAATCATAGGAATTATAGAAGGTATAGCAGAAGGCTTAGCATATATTTTAAGAGTATTTTCTGGTTTTATTTCTGATTTTTTACAAAAAAGAAAATCTTTAACAATTGTTGGTTATGCTTTATCAACTCTTGGAAAAATATTTTTATATATTTTTGATATAATTTTATTAGTAAGTTTTGGTCGCTGGTTAGATAGAATAGGAAAAGGAATACGAAATGCTCCAAGGGATGCATTAATATCAGAATCAGTACCAGAAGAACAAAAAGGTAAAGCCTTTGGTTTTCATCGGTTTATGGATACCTTAGGTGCAGCCATAGGAGTTTTAATATCTTTTTTTATTTTAATGTATTTTTTTACAGAAGAAAGTAGTAAAAAAGAAATTTTAAAATCATTAATTTTATTTAGTATTATTCCAGCTATAATTGGTGTTCTTATATTATTTTTTGTTAATGATGTTAATAGAAATAAAAAACAACAATCCTTAAAAGAATTTTTTTCTAATGGAATTACAGAATTAAAACAAAGTAAAAATTTACAGTTATTTTTAATATTTAATTTTATATTTGCTTTATCAAATTCCTCTGATCAATTTATATTTTTAAAAGCGAATGAAGTAAATATAAGTTTAAAACATATTGTTTTAAGTTATTTTTGCTATAATATTACATATGTATTATTTTCTTATCCTTCTGGAAAATTATCAGATAAAATTCCAAGAAAATATTTAATAGGAACTGGATACTTTATATATGCTTTAACATATTTTTTTATTCCTTTTATAAGTTCTTTTTATTTTTTATTATTTGTTTTTTCTTTATATGGAATGTTTAAAGGAATTTCAGAAGGTGTAGAAAAAGCTTTTATTACTGATTATTCAATAAATTACAAAGCAAGTATTTTAGGTCTTCAATCCACTTTATATGGTATAGCAATGATTCTTGCATCAAGTATAGGAGGATTTATATGGTATCAATATGGATCATCAACAATGTTTTATTTTGATGCAGTTTTAGCATTGATTGCAGCAATTTGTATTATCGTAATTTTAAAATAATTAATTTATTTTGATGATTTATAATAGGTTTCAACATAATTAATGATTTGTGGAAGAACAATATTCTGAAATTCGTAGTTTAATTTTTCTGCACCTTTGCAATTAAGATGAACCTGATCTGAATATAAATCTGGATCTAAAAATTTATTTGGAAAATAGAACATTTTTGTTGTTGGAAATTGTTTTAGAACCTTTTGAAATTCTTGTTCAAATGTCAGAATTTCTTTACTTTGTTGAAAGTACTCTGGAAAAGGAACAAAAAGATAGATGTATATAATATTATTTTCATTAAGATAATTTATAAAATGAATTGTATAACTAAAATCAAATTTTGGTATAGAATTAAAGCCTTTTTTATAATTTTCTATTGTAATTTCTTTTTGTTTTTCGTATAAAGAAATTAATTTTGGTGGAAGTCTATCAGATATATTTAAATATCCATTGTTTTTTATAAGATTTTTTTCAACAATTTTATTGTCTTGATATTGAGATTTAGGCGGTTGACAATATGGTTTTAAAATATTTTCGCAAGTACATTTCGAAGTTCCAATGTAATTTTCAAAAGTTTTATAGTTATCAATTTCAAATAAATTTTTTATAGCATCTCTATGTTTATAAGTTATATAATTTAACGGTATACTCTGAGAAAGTACAAAAATTCTTTCTACACCAATATATTGATGTGCTAATTCATAAGTAGAAAATAAGAATAAAAGCCTATGAGAGAAAAATTCCCACACTAATTCTTCTCTTTTATAATAATCTTGCCAGTAGATTTCTTGTTTTATATTTAAAACTCTTTTAATACTTCTTTCGTATAAATATTCTAAAAGAGTCATATCTGGATAAACATATCTTTTTAAAGAAGGATGTATTACTGGATCTCCTTTACCTGAATAAACTAAAACAGGCGAACCAGCAAATATAATAGCTTTTGGTTTTTTGTTATATTTTAAATATTTTTTTACGAAATAAGGGTAATATCTAGATCCCATTGCTGGCATAGAAAAATTATAAACATTTTTATATTTTCCCGGATTTAGAGACATACTTCTGGAATCACCAAGTATTATAATATCATAATTATTTTTTCCACTTTCTATTTTATTTCTTATATAGGTGATTAAAAATTTTTCTGGTTTTTCGAAATAATAAATAGGAAATATTCTAACAACGATTTCAATTATGATAATAATTCCTATAAAACAAAATAATAATTTTTTAAAATGCGAAGTAAATAACATCTTTTCCAAACACTCCATTGATTATAATAATATAATATAATAATAAAAATACAATTAACTAGTTGAACCCAGAATGGAGTTTTAAATATCCATTCTGGATCGTCTTTTTTCCAGCGAAAATAGTCTAAAATCAATACAGGTAAAATAATTCGTAATATATCAAAACTATAAGTAAATAAATCAGGTGTTAATTTTCCTGGTGTATAAATAACAAAATTTGTAAAAACATCTTTAAATAAGATCATAGAATGATCAAAATTGTAGGCTCGAAAAGAGATGGCAGCAAATCCAAATAATAAAAATGTAATAAATATAGAAAGAAATGTTTTAAAACCTTCTGGTAAAATTAAAAATCGATTGCTAATATAAGTAATTTGTTCCTTTATATGTTTACGATAAAATATATAAAAAACAGCATAAATACCATTCAAAATACCCCAATTAATAAATGTCCAGTTGGCACCATGCCAGACACCAGAAATAAAAAATACAATTAAGATATTTCTATATTGATAAAGTTCTCCTAAACGATTTCCTCCTAATGGTATATATATATAATCTGTAAACCAGCGATTTAACGTGATATGCCAGCGATTATATAATTCTACTGGATTCTTAGAAAATTCCGGACAATGAAAATTTTCACTCAATTCAAAACCTAAAAATTTTGCTGAGCCTTTAGCAATATTAGAATAACCGGCAAAATCACAATAGACCTGGAAGGCAAATGCCATACCTCCAATAAGAATATGACCACTACCATTGCCCATTGCTAATTGAGGATTGCTTAAATACATATGAACATTTTCTAAAAATACTTTATTTACATGTTCACTTAGATGATCAGCAACACCAACTTTTAAATAATAGCCATATAATAAATACCAGATTCCTTTAATTATATGTTCTAATGTTAATTTTCTTTTTTGATTGATTTGTGGTAATAAATCCTGAGCTCTTTCTATAGGACCTGCTACTAATTGAGGAAAAAAACATACGAATAAAGAAAAATTTAAAAAATCTTTTTCTGGTTTTATAATTTTTCTATAAACATCTATTGTATAAGACATAGTTTGAAAGGTATAAAAACTAATACCAACAGGTAATAATACATTTAATAAAATTTTGTTTTTATCATAGAGAAAAATATCTAATTTAGTAAATTGGTATAGTACATTTAATATTTCTATGAAATTATTGATAAAAAAATTATAATATTTAAACGTAAATAGAATTGCAAGGTTGCCAATTACTGAAATACTTAATAATAATTTTCTTTTTTTTTCTGATTCTGTTTTATCAAGTAAGTTCGAAATAAAATAATCTAAAAATGTACTGATAAAAATTAATGATAGATATAGCCAATCCCACCAGCCATAGAAAAAATAAGATGCAAGTAATAAAAATAAATTCTGATAACGTAATTTAGCATTTGTAAATAACAATAACCAGTAGATACAGATAACAATAATAAAAAAATATAGATAGACATTCGAATTAAATATCATTTTTTGTATAGGAAATTTAAGATAAATTGGCGGTCAATATTTTTAAGTAAAATGAACATATTATATCCAATAAATGATTTTGTTAATTGTGAAATTCATTTTACAATTGAGCATAATTATAGTAATAAAAATAGAATAAGATTGACATAGTGTAAGTGAAAATAAATACAATAATGTGTTTAAAAAAAATTTATTTATTTTATTATTATTTTGTGGTTATTTATATCCTCAACAATTTGATGAAGTTATTCGAATAGATGATAATTTTGAATCTTTAAATTTTTATTCTTATGTTTATTATTTAGAGTTAGAAAAGGAACTTAATTTAGAAGATATTTTACAGCATAAATTAATTTTATTAAAAAAGGAAATGCCTTTTTATGAGCATTTTTACAAAGGATATACAAAACAAATTTATTGGTTTCGATTTAAAATCAAAAATGAATCAGATAATATTATAAATATAAATTATTTATGCTGTCATTATAATACAGATTATGCCATTTTATATGTTTTTAAAAATCATAAATTAAAGAAAATAATTAAAATGGGAGATAGATTTCCAATAGAACAATGGATTTATCCTTCGAAGGAAATTATATTTCCTCTACTTTTAGAACCTAATACGGAATATACATTTTATTTAAATATTAAAACAACCAGTAAAACAGAAATTTATTTTAAATTATTAAATTATTCGCAATTAAAAAAAACACTTAGTAATGATTATCTAATCTTAGGTTTCTTTTTAGGGTTAATATTTCTAATACTTTTTATGATGATTTTATTAAATATATACTTAAAAAGCGAAATTATATTAAATTTAATATTTTTTATATTTTTTTATAATTTTGGTCTGATTAGTATTTTAGGATTAGGTTGGGAGTATTTATGGGGATTTTTTCCATATTGGAATGATAGAGCACATTTGATTTTTATGAATATGGCATTAATTTTTTCTTATAAATTTATGTTATTACTTTATAGAGAATTTAAGTATATAAAAATTTTTAGAAATATTTTTGGAATACTTACTTTATTAAATATATTGATTATATTTGCTTCTTTTTTTGATTTTGTTTCTTATTTAAATATAGCTACTTTTATCCTTGTTATTATAGTTGTACCAATATCATTTTATTTATCATTGATTGTATTAAAATATAAAATCTTAAAAGAAAAAGAAATTGTTTATGGCTGGGGAATTTTAATATTTGCTGCATTATTATATGTAATAAAGCAAATGAATCTTTTTACAGATAAATATTTATTTTTTATAAATGAGAAGTTTTTCCTTTTTACATCAAGTATTTTCTTTATTTTTCTTGTTTTAGGAATTTTAAAGCAGTTTAGTTTTTTTAGAATAAAAACAATCGAATATGATTTACAGTTAAAAATAGCCGAGAATATACAAAAAAAGCTTATACCAGATATAAATAAATATAATAATATATATTTATTTTATATACCTTATTCTAAGGTTAGTGGTGATTTTATTTATTTTAAAAAATTTAAAGATTTTTATTATATTATTTTAAGTGATATACAGGGACATGGAATTGGTTCTTCTATAGTTGCTGGAATATTAAAAATTATTTTGGATTTTAATAAAAATTGGAAGGAATCTAATAGTATATTAGAATATATTTATAAGAATTTAAAAAACTATCTAAAAGAAATGTTTATTACTTTAACTATGGTTAAAATCAATATAAAAAATGGTAGTTTAGAAATGTATCGATGTGGTGGAGAATATCCTGTTATAATTGATAAATATAATAATAAGATATTTTTAACATCAGAAGGAACTATATTACATTCCAGTTTTTTTCTATTTCCAGAGAAGAAAATCTATAAATTAAATAATCATGATTTAATTCTATTATTTACAGATGGATTAAATAATTTATTTGTAAATGCAAATGTTGATTTAAATCAATTTTTTGATTTTATTTATGAGCTTTTTGAAAAAGAATATAATAAAGAAATTATACACGAAAAAGTTCAGAATTATTTAGATCAATATTTAAAATATCAAGATGATGATATTAGTATAATAATTTATAGACGATAGATTATTTTATTTTGATAAAAATATATGTTATATCATCATCGATTTTAGATTTATTTTTATTTATAATTTTTTGAATTTCATGATTAGTTTTTTCTATATCAAAATCATTTTTTTCGAGTATATTGATAATTTTTTTTATATCTAATTCTTCCTGTTTATTAAATAATTCTATTAAACCATCAGTATATAGAAATAAAATATCATTTTTATTGATAGAAATTATGCTTTTTTCTAAATCCATGTCGTAATATTCTGCAATTGGTTTACCATGAAGCTTTATTTTTTGAAATTTGTTTTTTTGAATTAAATATAATGGTTCATGTCCAGCCATGTGAACACTAAGAGACATATTCTTTAAATCAATTTCTAAAAATATACCTGTTATAAATAGATTTCCAATTTTTCCTATTAAAGATTTTCTAATGAGATTTAATATTTTACTAACTTCTGGAATAGTTTTATATTTATCAAAAATAATTTTTACCATTGATGCTATCATACTTCCAGATATACCATGGCCAGCAACATCCATTAATAAAATATAATATTTATTATCTTTATAATATAAATCAAAAAAATCACCACCTACTTCTAATTTAGGTGAATAGAACCAACTAAATTGAATTCTTTCATTAGAAGGAACATTTGCAGGTAATAAAAATTTTTGTGTTTTAGAAGCGATTTGAAATTCATTATCCAGTAGTTTTTTATTTAATTCACTTTTATAAAAATATCTGCCAATTATAATAGATAGTAAAGTTTTTTCGAAAACAAAACCAAGTATTAATAAATAGGTTGACGAATAAGAAAATTCTGTATAACCTAATAAACGAAAAATAACCATTATCGAAGTAAAATATAAAGGTGTCCATGTAATTAAAACAAAACGTGCATAGGGTATTTTTTTTAAAATACTATAAGTAGTAAAATAAATAACAAGAAAAATATATATAATGTTAATATATTCGTATATTGATTATATATTCTTGTAGGGAGAAATAATAATAAAATAAATATAATAGAGCCAATATAATTAAAATATAAATAAATTTTTTTTATAATTGGATAATTATTTAAATTAAGAAAACTATATATAAATGTTAAAGCAAAAAAGGCTGGTAAGAAAAGCAAAAAAAGCATTTGCTTTATCAAAAATATAATAAGGAATAAAGTTAAAAAATAAACTTCTTCCATTAATTAAACTATAAGATAAACATGTGGTTACAAAAATGTATATACTAAAATAATAAAAATATTTTATTCGAGAACTAATCGAAAAAAATAAATGATAAATAAATAAAATTACAAATGAACCAATTATTGCACCATGTAAAAAAGAAGAATAATATTGGTTTTTTATGAATTCTTTTTCTGAGTAAAAAACAACTGGAATTAAAATATTACTTGTACTTTGATATTTTAATATAATGTCTTTTTTTTCTTTATAATTTATATAAAATTTGTAATAACATTCATTAGTTGGAATATTTCTTGAGTGATAATCATAATGATCACCACAAACCTCCATAAGGTTAGAATTAATATATACTTGTAAACTATCAAGAGCAGATGTTGAAAGTTTTATAAAATATATATTTAAGTCTGGATTATGATTTTCTACTGTAAATTTGATCCAGACTGGTTCTTTTTTATAACCAAAATTTAATACTTTTTTTCTTATATCTCTACAATTTTTCCAACTAATATTTTTATGGGTATTAACATTTCCTATATAATAAAAGCAATTATTATATAAATAATGAATTTCTTTTTCGAGTTTTAATAAAGGAGTTCCTAATAAAGGATTTATTAATATAAAACATAATAATAACAAAAATTTAAATGAAACATTTAACATCAAATTGTATTTTATTAAAAATCCTATTTTTTTACAAGAATTTTTTAAATGGGAATAAAAATCTCCTGAATTTTCAGGAGATTAGTCATTAATAGTTTCTAAATATTTTTCACATTCTAAAGCTGCCATACATCCTGTTCCAGCAGCAGTTATAGCCTGTCGATATTTTTTATCCTGGACATCACCAGCTGCAAAAACACCTGGAATGTTTGTTTGTGTAGTACCTGGTTTTGTTATAATATAACCATCGCTATCTAATTCTAATTGTCCTTTAAAAGGATCGGTATTAGGTTTATGACCAATTGCATAGAAAAGACCATTTGCTTCTAATTCTGTAATTTCATTGGTTTGTAAATTTTGTAATTTTACTTTTTGTAAGACATTGTCACCTATTGCTTCGATAACAACTGTATTCCAGATTATTTTAATTTTGGGGTTTTTCATCACTCTTTCCTGCATAATTTTCGAAGCTCTTAATTGATCTCTTCTATGGATTAAATAAACAATAGAACCAAATTTTGTTAAATAGTTTGCTTCTTCGCAAGCAGAATCTCCACCACCAACAACAACAAGAGGTTTGTTACGGAATAATGGTAATGCACCATCACAAACTGCACAGGCAGAAATTCCTTTTTGCCAGAATAATTCTTCTCCTTTTATATTTAGTCGTTTTGCTGTTGCTCCTGTTGCAATAATAACAGAATGAGCAAGTACAGGTTCTTCGTTTTCGAAACCTTCTCTCCATAATTTGAACGGTCTAGAAGAAAAATCAACTTTAGAAATTGTTTCTGTTATAATGGTAGTACCAAATCGTAAGGATTGTTTTCTCATTCTTTCCATAAGTTCTGGTCCAGATATACCATCGGGAAAACCTGGAAAATTTTCTACTTCTGTTGTTGTTGTTAATTGACCACCTGCTGCAATACCTCCAGCCATAAAACCTTCGTACATTACTGGATTTAAATTTGCTCTAGCTGCATAGATGGCTGCTGTATGAGCAGCAGGACCACTACCTATAATTACAACCTTATGTATTTTTTGATTCGTTTCCATAATTTTATAATATAATATATGTAATTAAAATGTCATTCTTTTCTTGTTTTTTTATTGAATTTTTTTTAATTGGTTATTGTGGAATTTAAACGAAAAATCTGGAATTTAGAAGAAGCAAGGAAAATATTTCCACAAATTTATAAAATTACTGAAGAATATTATAACAAAGTAGAATTTTTACGAAAGCAATTAGAAACAATTTTACCCGAAAATGAGCAGGAAAAAATAGAAGAAGAAATTTCAAAATTAATTCAACTATGGGCAATACAAATGTTTGATTTTGGTGTAGAAGTTAAAGGTTTATGGTTAGTGGATTTTGATAATGGTAAAGGATATTATTGTTGGAAATATAATGAACCAGATATTTTATATGAACATGATTATTTTTCTGGTTTTAAAGGGCGAAAATTAATAAAAGAATAATAAGGAGATAAGGAATGTCAGAATTATTAAAAGAAAATAAAAAAATAAAAAATTTTAAAGTTTTATTAGATAATGGAGAAAAAACTACATTAAAAGAATTAGCAGGTAATAAAGGATTAATTTTATATTTTTATCCTAAGGATAATACACCAGGTTGTACAAAAGAAGCCTGTTCATTTCGGGACAATTTAGAAGAATTTCAGAAGATTGGATACAATGTTGTTGGTGTATCTGCTGATTCTCTTGAATCCCATCAAAAATTTAAAAATAAACATAATTTAAATTTTCCTTTAATTGTAGATGAATCAAAAGAATTATGCCAGTACTTTGGAGTATGGGGCGAAAAGAAAATGTATGGTAAAACCTATGAAGGTATAAATCGAACAACATTTATTCTGGATAAAGATTTAAAAATTATAAAAGTATATCCCAAAGTTAAAGTAGAAGAACATTGTAATCAGATTTTAAATGATTTAGCAAAATTAATTTATAAAAAAGAGGTAAAATATGGCACAAAAAACAAAAGATAAATTAGAACATTTTAATATTCCTAATTCTATATTTCATTTTCATCCTTCTGAGCTAAAAGACTCCTTTATATTGGTTCCAGTATTTCAGGAAATTACTAATGAACAAATTCAATCTTTATTAAATATAAATGAACCTATTTTTAATGATGATCTCTTTTTTAGAAAAAAAATAGGTGAAATTTTTCAGAAATCAAATTATATTTTTCTTGGATTAGGAGAAAAGAAAAAATTTCATCCGGAAATAATATTTAATGCTTTTAAACCTCTGGGAAATTATTTAACACAGGCAGGTCCATCTAAAATAACAATTTTAATTCCTTTTTATATAGAAGAAACCATTTTAGAATGGTCAAATATTTATAAAGAAAATCAAAACGATCCATGGTTTAATACTAATCATAAAGAAAAAAGTTATTTTGATTATGTATACGATTATAATCTGAAAGAATTTATCAAAACAATGATCTATAGTATTGAATTAGGTGGCTTTTCTTTGGGTATTTATAAAAATCAGAAAAATCATAAAAAAAGTAGAGTAGATATAGGTATTAATACATCATTAAAAACAAAAGAATTAACACAGTTAATTCACATTGCTAAATATATTGCCGATTTGACTAATGCTTATCGTTATATTGCTTCTTTACCTGGTAATATTTTAAATCCAGAAACTTACGAAGAATATGCAAAAAAAATCATAAAGATTTATAAATTAAATATAAAAATCATAAAAGATAAAGAATTGGAAAAACAAGGATTTAATGGAGTTCTTGCAGTAGGTAAAGGAGCACAAAAATCACCTCGTGTTATTATTGTAGAATATAAACCGGAGAAATCTAAAAATAAAAAACCCTTAGTATTAGTAGGTAAGGGAATAACATTTGATACAGGTGGAATTTCTTTAAAACCAGCTGCAGAAATGCACGAAATGAAATATGATATGTGCGGTAGTGCATTGGTTTTACATTCTGTTGCACTTGCTTCGCAATTAAAATTAGATTATCCAGTTATAGGTATTCTGGGTATTGCTGAAAATATTCCTGATGCAAATGCTTCTCGACCTGGTGATGTCTATAAAGCTTGGAACGGTGTAACAGTAGAAATACAGAATACAGATGCAGAAGGTAGATTGGTCTTAGGAGATATATTAGCATATGGTGCAAAAACGTATAATCCAGAAGTTATTTTAGATTTTGCTACCTTAACTGGTGCATGTATTATTGCCTTAGGTCATAATGCTGCTGGTGTAATGACAATGTCTGATTATTTATATCAAAAAATAGAAAAAGCAAGTAAAATATCCTTAGAAAGAGTATGGAGACTTCCTCATTGGTCTATTTATGATGAGCAATTAAAATCTGATATTGCTGATATTAGAAATATAGGTGGAAGACCAGCAGGAACTGTTACTGCTATGCGTTTTCTTTCAAAATTTGTTCCAGAACATATTCCCTGGGCTCATTTTGATATAGCTGGAACAGCATGGTTAAGCAGTGGACCAGATTATATAAAAGGTGCAACAGGTTGGGGAATTAAACTTATGGAAATCCTGTTCCATACTTTAAAAGAAGAATAATTTATAAAAAAAGTAAATTCAATTAAATAAATTATTTTAAAAATCTAATCCTTTATTATGCAATTCCCGGGTTAATTGTAAAGTAAATTCCTGGGAATGCATATCCATTTGTTTTGAAGTTTCTTTCAAAATGCTACTAAGAAAATCATATATTCTTACCGGATCATCATCAGTACCAATTATTTTTGTTGAAACTTCCTGAATTAAATTATATTCAGCTTCACTTAATATCTTTTTAAGACTAAGTTGAGGATTTTGTTTTTTTATATCAATAATTCGATTTGCTAAATTAGAGGGAGAAAGAAACTCTAATACTTTTTTTACATAATTTTTTTTGCTTAAATGTATTTCTGGTAAAATTAACTGTAATTTTAAATGAAAATAAGGATTTTCTACATCATTTATAGAAATAGAATGATTCTTTTCATTTATAGGAATCAATAATTTCTTTTCTGCATCATAAATATGAGTAATTTTTTTAGAGATTGTTATTGTTACTCTTTTATAGTTTTCCTTTTCCATTAAATTAAAAATAGGAATGAATGTAGCAATGTCAATAAAAATTTCGTTTATAATTGTAATTACCTTAATGTTTTTTAAAAATTATGGTCTTAAATTTTAAATATCATTATTTATATTACAACACGAAGTGATATATTTTAACTTAATTGACGAAAAAATTATTATAAAAAAAATTATAATATTATGTTAGAACAAAAAAAACAAATACCTTTACTTGTACCAGATATAGGTGATGCAGAAAATATAGAATTAGTTCAATGGAATATACAAGAAGGCGAAATTGTAGAAGAAGGAATGGAATTATGTGAACTTGTAACATCCAAAGCTACTTTTCCTTTAGAATCTCCATTTAATGGAAAAATTATTAAGATTTTAAAACCAGCTGGTTCAACAGTAAAAATTGGAGAAGAACTTGCCATTATTGAAATCTCTTAAAAGATTTATTTTATTTTTATTAGCAGGAATTATTTTTTGTCGTAATATGTCCAAACAATATATACTTTTCTTAGGAGATAGTTTAACATATGGTTATCTTGTATCTTCGAATCATTCTTTTCCGTCTTTAATAGAAAAGGAACTAAGAAAAAAACATCTTATTGATGAAAAAACAAAAATTATTAATGCTGGAAATCCCGGAGATACTACAGAAATGGCTCTTTATCGTTTGGAGTATATATTAAAAAATTATAGAAATATTTATTTAACAATTGTATTTTTAGGAGCAAATGATTATTTATTAGGTGAATCATCAGAAGAAATCTATATGAATTTTAAAAAGATAATAGAATCATTAAAGTCTTATAATCCAGAAATGAAGATTATTTTAATAGAATTTCTACCATTTGATGATATTAGATTGCGTGAATTTAGAAATATTTATGAAAAGTTAAAAACAGAATATCCAGAAATTATTTTTGTTCCAGATGTAATGGGAAATATTATCAAAAATCCAGAACTTGTTTTAGATGATGGTATTCATCCTAATGAAAAAGGCTATAAAATTATTGCAGAAAAAATTTATCCTTATGTCGAAAATGTTTTAAAATAATGTGTTTTCATATTCGAATATCTTCTACATTAGAAGAAATAACAGAACGATTTCAGGTAATAATAGAAAATAATACAATTAATTTTAATCCAGGAGATTTTAATGCATTTACTTTCCCTTATCTACCAGTAATTACAAATAAAAATCCAGAAAAGTTACAATTCTATAGATGGGGATTAATACCTACATGGTCAAAAAACGAAGAGATAAAAAAATTTACACTAAATGCAAGATGGGAATCCTTAAAACAAAAACCATCATTTAAGAGCTCTATAAAAAATCATTGTCTTATAATCGTCGATGGATTCTATGAATGGAAATGGCTTGATCCAAAAGGAAAAAGAAAGCAAAAATATTTTATTACAGTAGATAAACCCTTTAAAAAACCTTTTGCTATTGCTGGATTATATAATGAATGGATTTCCCCTGATACAGGAGAATATATCCCAACCTTTACTCTTATAACGGTAAAAGCAAAAGGAATTATGGAAGAAATACATAATACAAAAAAACGAATGCCATTAATATTACACGAAAGCATAGAAAAAGAATGGTTAAAAAATCCAGACTTAAAAATATTTCCAGATGTTCCTTTATTTGCAGAACCTGTATAGATAAAGCTAAAAATATATTTAAAAAATAAAGTAAACTTTATGTTGATTCTAATGCTAATTTTCTAATTTCTTGACCTTCTATGATTTGTAATTTATTTTTAATATTTTTTGATGCAATTATCATTGCTTTTGCAAGAAGATGGGTTTCTAAGGGTTTAGAAGATAAAAATAATCCTAATTGATTTAATATCTTTAATATATTATAGGCTATTACTTCTCCCGTTCTTTTGTTATCACCTCTAATTAATAAAGGTGGCTTAAATATAATAGTATGATTAAAATCAAGTTGTTTGATTGTTTCTTCTAATTGTCCCTTCATTCTTAAATAAAAAAATGGAGAATTAGGAGAAGCAGAAGCAGAAGAAACTAAAACATAGATTGAAACACCATTTTCTTTAGCAATTTTAGCAAATTGATATTGATAATCAAAATCTACTTTCCATTGTTTTTCTTTACATCCTGCATCTTTTAATGTTGTCCCTAAGCAGGAAAATAATACATCGCCTTTAACAAAATGTTTCCATTCTTCTGGTTTTTCAAAATCAATTTTATAAACATTTAAATTTGGATGTTCTAAGGAGATTGATCTTCTTACAAAAATATCGATTTGATGAAAGTCTTTATCCTCTAAAAGTAATTTAAGAAGCTCACTTCCCGTTGCACCAGTTGCACCAATAATAATTGCCTTCATTATACTGATTTTATTTTTAAGTTTAATTGATTCAAGCTTTTTCTTATTATATAAAATTTATTATTAATATATATTATTGATAACATCTAATAGTTAAAATGTTCTTTTATAAATTCCATTAATACAACTGCATTATTATGTTCCATATCTTTTGCTGAAAATAACAATGTTATTGTTTTGTGTTTTTTTTCGAGTTCTTTTATCTTTTCTATTAATGCATATTTTTGTTTTAATTCTTCTTTATATCTTATTTTAAACTCTTTCCATCGTTCTTTTTTATGAGAAAACCATTTTCTAAGTTCGTCTGATGGAGCTATTTCTTTTAACCATAAATCAATACTGGCATATTCTTTTTAACCCCCCTGGGCCAGAGTCTATCAATTAATATCCGAAACCCATCCTCCTTTTCTGGTTCTTCGTATATTCTTTTTATTTTAATCATAATTGAATAGATTATATCATAAATAATATTAAAAATATATTATTAACAATAAAATTTCTGTAATAATAAAAATTATAAAAGATATACACTAAAATTGTAAGCGCTCAAAAAACACCGTATACTTTATAGTTCCTATTAATTCTACTTCTAAATTGTGATTTTATAAAAAAAATTTGATTTTCTTATATTTTTTAGTAAGATTTTTAATAAAAATTAGACTATAATTATTGATGGCTACTTATATTAGAAAGAATATTCAAAGTCCTAACGAAGAACTAGAGGAATCAAGTAATACGACTATTTTACACTTTATGATTTTTATCTCCTATAAAGAAGATTTACAGGATTTAAGAAATCATCATTCCAGCTATTCGGATATGTTTTTGTTTTTAATTTCTAAATACATTGAAAGACTAAAAAAATTAGCATATCAAAAGAAAACCAGTAAAAAAATCTATCAGATAGTATGTAATGATTATGAACATTGTTGTGTAAGAGTAAGTCAGAATATTCATCAATTATTAAAGGATATATCAGAGATGACGGGATATAGTGTAAGTCATATTATAAGATTATTAATAGAATGGGAATGTTATAGAAGGTTTGATGATAAGGTATCTCTATTGAGGGTCCCGTTAAGGGAAATTGGCAGTGAATTTGTAACAAGTGTTACAGAGATCAGGATAGAGCATCGATTTTACAGAGCAAGGGAGCTTGTAGAAGAAGACGTTGAAATATTATGTGCATAAAATAATTTACGAAAATATAAATTGAGCGCTTACCTAAAATTATATATTAATTAGTAGAAGAAATAAACATAGTAAAATAATTAGAAAAACTGATACTATATGAATTTATATATTGTTTTAAATGATAAAAGTTGAGGGAAGAATAATAAAATAAATTAATGTTAAAAATAAGATGGCCTATAATAAAATGAAATAAGGAAATGTTGCCTAATGTTACTATATAAAATTTAGGATGAATGTTTTTTGTATGATTGTTTAATTAAAGTCATTAAGTAATCTAGATCAGAATCTGGTTTTATGATTACTTCATAGTCTCCATTTCCCCAATGACCAATCTTAGAAACATCCCTTGCTAAATTTTGAGGATCTTGCAATTCACCTTTAACCAAATTGATCCAAATTTTAATCTGTGATTTTTGAGGGTGAACATCTACAAAATTTGTATTTGCGATAAAACCAATATAATTTTTTCTAGGACGAATCTCAATATTGTCTCCTATATTCAAAATTCTTTCTTTCAGTTTTTCATAAGTTTCTTTAATATCATCTTGTATTCCTTGAAGGTGGTCTTCTTCTGTATAGACTTTTATTTCTCGGCTAACCTTTTGTACAATATCATTTCCTGGACTAATTTTAGTTATAGATTCACTTGTTTCAGAAGGTTTTAATTGATTAAATAAAATTGTATTATTCTCATATTTTCTAATTTCCCAAAGCTCAATTGGTAAATCTTTAAAATTAATTGCCTGTTTTTGATATTTTGTAAATTGTGGGGAGACAAATATGACCCTTGATTGAGACCAATCAATATTTTCTTTTTTTAAACTTTTATTCTTACAATCATTATATTCTAAAATAAATTCTGCCTTATTATTTAATAACATAGCAAGATAAGCATAACCTTGATCTATTACGTTGAAATTTTTATCTTTTTTATATTCAATTATTACAAAAGATTTTGTTTCATTATCAAATGCAAGAGTGTCTATTCTAAAATTTCCTAAAGAGACCTCAGACTTAACAAATTCTAACCCAAATATCTCTTTTAGATTTTGTTCGATTATTTTTTGTATCTCTTTTTCATATCTAAAAGGTATTTCTTTTACTTTTAATAGTTTATTTTATTTAATTGCGAATATAGACATACCAAAATCACTAAATAAAAAAATAAAACTATTAGTCAAACATTTTTGGTAAAATAAATAAAAAAATGTTATAAAATTATTATAAAAAATGTTTCCAGTAAGGGGATTTTATTAGTATATATTTTTTCATTTATGGTTTTTGATAAATGTGATGATTTTATTAATCTCTTTATTGGTAATTAAAAATTTTAAATATGTTTTTTCTTTTTTTGTTAGTTTTAGCCAGGGGAAGGTATATATTAGTTTTTTTGTCTGAGATAAACCTAAATATTTTCTTGTATATTCGCTATTAGAATATTTATAGGTTGTTAAAAATTCACTATCTGTTTTTTTTCTAAAATATTCAAGCAGTAGATTAAAATAATTCATTAAGATAATTTGTTCTTCGTAAGAGAGTAGGGGTTCTATAAATATCTGAATGGGATGTGTTCTATATTTTGCACGACTTACAAGAATTCCCTCAACCTGGAAAATATCATATATTTTATAAAGTCCAGCTTTTCCATTGGAGCTACCTGTATCTACTGTTCTTATAAATAATATATTGGATTTGATTTTATTATAAAGTTTTTTATTTACGTATATTTGGGATTTTTGATATTCTTTACCATTAAATTTATTAGCATCAATAACGTTGATTTTAAGATTACCTTTATTTTGTTCTACTTCTTCTAAGGTAAGATAAAAGTTGATTTTCAAAGGAGAATTTGCTTTAAACTCATTAACAAATTTTTCAAAAACATTTCCTGCACGATAATGGTTTTTTGGAGAAAGCGTATAAATCTTTTTTTGGATATATTTATTTATCTTCGTTCCTTTGAAGGAAAATATTTTATGTTCTGGTTTGTTTTTTCTTTCAAAATAGCAGATTATTACATTTGTGCCAGTATATTCAAATATTTCTTTTTCGAAGATGATAGCTTTTGATATTTTATAATACTTAAAAAAATCATTTCTGATTTTATTAGAAATAGAATAACCGAATAAAAAGTTAGAAGGTATAATATAGATCATTTTATTTATATTAAATCGTAAGTCATTCATTAATCCAAGTTGATATAGATCTTGATATCCTTTATTTTTACCTACAAAGTATTCTAAATATTTTTGCGTTTCTTTATGTTTAACAATATAGCCAATATAAAGATAAGGTGGATTAGTGATATGATACACAGGAAAATCTAAATTAAGTAAAAACTCTGGATAATATTTAATAGTATCTCTTTGGATGATGTTTTGCTCTGCAATTTCCTTAGGAATTCCATATTTCATTGCATTTTGTATAGCCAATTTTACTAATTTTTTTTGAATATCAAAAAGATAGATATGTTTTCTAAAAAATTCAATTCTTTTATTCTGAGGAATCAATTCTAAAATAGGAAGAATTAAATTCCCTTTACCAGCAAATAAATCAACCCAAATATAATTATATAATTGATTTTGGATTTCTGGTAATATATATTTTTTAAATATTTGAATTGGAGTTAGATGTTCCCCGTAAGTTCTTCGTTTATTTATGGACTTCATAGCTTTTATTTTAGCCTCTTAATATAGCAGTTATTCTTTATTGAATGATTCTATTATAAAGTCTTTGATTTTCCCTTTAAATAATAAAGCTAATTTAGAATTTGTATTTTCAGTTTTTAAAATTTTAAGTATAATTTTGTTTTTTGTAAATACTGATAAAGGCATTTTCTTTACCTGAGTATTATTTAATAATTTAAAATTATTTAAAATCTTTATTATAATTTCGTCAATTGTTTTGTGATTATATTATAAGCGAAATCAGTTTTTATCGAAATAAAAAGATAATATATATGGCTTTTTTAAATTTATAGAGTTTAACAGCTATCCAAGGATATAGAAGGACTTGGAAATGGCTCCCCTTATTGACGGCTCTTTCAAAATCTGGACAGGCTCCTGATGGGCAAGTTCTGGAAATTCAAGAAATTCAACATCTACCTTATCATTTAAGATTTTTACCTCTTTTATAAAAAGCCTCGCCAGTGCCTGCCTTTCCTTTGGTTCAAGAGAAGGATAAACCTTATAAAATCCTTCAAATCCTCTCTTTATTATTTCAAAATCAATGACCGTGCTTTCCTTTCTCCTTATTTTAAGCCTTATTTCTTCAAGTTTTTTCTCTAATTCTTCCTTTTCCTTTGATCGCTTATTGACTTCTTCCCTTACCTCTATCGGCGGGTTTGTAATTACAATATGGGGTCATTTTGTAAATCACAAAACTAAGCCTTAATTTTAGTGAAAATATCACTTGACAAATGCATCTTTTAAGAGTATATTTATAGTGTTATGAAAGGACAAACTTCTAAAAGGGCGGAAAGCATGAACGCTAAAAAGAATATTTTAAGATTCACTGTTTCCATGGACAAAGACCTGCTTGATGAGTTATTGAGAATTACAGGTCAGAAAAAGAAAAGCAGAGCCGTTAATATTGCATGCAGGGAATTTGTTAAACAAAACCAAAAAGAGGTTTTACTTTCACTTAAAGGTAAAATCAATTTTAAGAAGGAGGACATAAAATGAGTTGGAATTACTTTTTTGAATCTAAAAAAGATACACGCCATAAGGTTTTTATCAATTATTATCATAAAGAGGACGAATATTATAGAAATCGTTTTGAGGAGTTATTTGGACATCTTTTTATAAACAGATCAGTAAAGCCTGGCGATATAGATACTGATGTTAGCACTGAATATATAAAAAGACTGATACAAGAAGATTACATTTCTGATATATCTGTATTAGTGGTATTAGTAGGTTCTAAAACTTACTGCCGGAAACATGTAGATTGGGAAATATCTGCGGCGTTGATGAAAAAAGTTGGTGGATATTCGGGATTATTTATGTTTACCTACACATCCTGACCATGGTAAGGATAAATTTAATCCTGACATTGTTCCTCCAAGATTAGTAGCTAATATCAGATCAGGATATGCTAAATTTTACGATTGGACAGAAGACGAGCGTAAAATTAAGAAGTGGATAGAAGAAGCCTTTAAGGCAAGAATAGATAAGGCTGATTTAATAGATAATTCACTTCCTCAATTTAAATATAATAGGTGTGAATAACATGGAAATTATACGACTATTCTTAAATCAAAACTGGGATATTCAAATAATTTTAAGTAAATGGTTGGTATTACTAATCGCTGGTGCCTTAGTGATTTGGCTATTAATTGTTATATTAAAAAATAGAGGAATTGGAGCAAAATCTTACGAAATAAACGAAGCTATAATAGGAATAGGAAATCATAAGATAAAAATAAAACCAAATTACGATGATATGCAGATTGCTTATAAGTTATGGGTTGAACTATCTACTAGAAAAATAGGATTACCAATTGATTTTAAAAACGATGTAATTGTAGAAATTTACAATTCTTGGTATGAATTTTTTAGGATAACAAGAGAGTTGGTAAAAGAGATACCTATTTCAAAGGTGAGAAAAAATGAGAGTACCCGAACTATTGTAAGAATTGCTGTAGAAGTACTAAATGAAGGATTACGCCCTCATTTAACGAAATGGCTGGCAAAATTTAGAAAATGGTACATGGAAGAAATCGAGAAAGAAAAAAATAAAGGACTCCCACCACAAGAAATTCAACAGAAATACCCTGAATATGAAAAATTGATAAACGAAATGCAAGAAGTAAATAAGAAACTAATAGAATATAGAAAAATTCTAAAAGAGTTAGCAATTGGGAAATGAATAAGATGATACTAACTGATATAAAAACTTGGAAAGATTATTTTGAGGGAAAACATACAAATGAAACGATGATCTTAGAAACTTTATTGAAGGAAAACAATATAGGGGTTACGGGATACACTATTGCCAAGTTACTCAGTGATGTTAAAGACAAAGAAACTTTTGAAAAACTTTTAAAAGGTTTTCTTGCTTTACCTTATGTTGAGATAGAAAAAGAAGACTGGATAAAAGCAAGTAAACTTGTTTTTGAGTTTAAGGAACTATCTCTTGAGGTAGGTTTACTATGTGCCTTAAGTCAAAGGAAAAACTTAAAAATCTTGACTAAAAATAAAGAAGTTAAAAAGATTAAAGGTGTAAAGCTTTATGAAGATGAAAAAGAATAAAAAAGAAGTTATCAGGTGTGCGGTCTATACAAGAGATTCAACAGAAAATCAGGCTGAAAAAGATTATAGTTCACTTGAATCTCAGAAAGAGCATATTTTGAATTTTATAAAAAGCCGAAAGTTTGATGGCTTGTGACTTTTCGGTATTTATGAAGATGCGGACTTTTCCGCCTCCCCTTCTTTAAAGTATCTCTTTTATATTTGTAAAAAACTGCTGTAAATTAAAATTGTCTAAGATAAATTTCTTTACCTCCTCACTAAGCTTTGTATTATCAATTCCATTTTGGATTGTAATCCCTCCAACTTTTCTTATCTCTTCCTCAGTGAATTCAGGTTTTTTGTTATGAAATTCCTCAACTATGGGACTAATATTAATTATCTCCACACCAATAAAATTAGGTGTATGGGGAAATTTTTCTTTCTCTTGGAATAATTTGATGTACTTGTTTATATCATGATCCTCCAAAATCTCCCAGTGCTTTATTTTCTTACTTCTCTCAAAATAAGGGATTTTATCCCTAAACACCACAAAATGACCGAATTTTATCCCCCTTGCTCTTAAATTTGCACATTCTCCTAAAAGGTTTTCAAAATAATTATTAGCATTCTGCTTAAAGTTAGAAGTGATAAATTTAATTGAAACGGCCATTTCTATTTTTGGTATATAAAATATACTTTTAGCACCTATTCTTTTTTTAATAACTTCAACTTCTTTTTTAACAACAGCAACATCAATAATTTTCGTATAGTATTCACCTTCAGTTTGAACTTCTTTGCCGTTTAAAAAGTATACATCATATAGATCAGGAATAAACATCTTAATAGTATTACCAACCCATGCATGCAATGGTTTTAGTTTTTTCTCACTTCTATCTCCGGATAGAAGATACTTAACGTAGCTTTCTTTTACTGCATCATAAAAGCCTGTATAAAGATTTTGCCTGTTCATAATAGACTTCCTTTAAAAAGTTATTTATAGCTTTTGGATCTTTCTCTTTCTTTAAAAACTCCACCTGTTCGTCTGAAAGTTTAGGTATTCCAAAGTTTTGAATAAATGTTTTTGAATAAGATTTCCAACCACCCCGATAACTTTTAGATACTGCGGAAATATATATTTTCATCATTTCAGAATTCAATATCTTTTTTAGTAAATGAAGGTCAGTGAAAGGTTTTATTTTTGGGAAAATACCATATCCGCTATAAAAAGTAGTGTCTTCCTTTTCACATACTATAAAAGTCGGATTTAAAGCCATAGGAGGTGTCAAAATTTTCTTTCCAAAAGTTGTGCTTATTCCTTGTGTTCTTCCATAAGCATACCAAGTTTCATATTCTTTTTTACCCTTATCTCTTTTGACAAGAATATCTTTACAAAATAATAAGTAATTATAAGTTTGAGGAAATTTCTCTTTTAGCTCTTCTTCTTTTATTATCACGTATTTACCATTAACTTTTTTATATGGGAAAATAATCCTTCTTTTATTTTTCAAAATATCTTCCTCAGACTTAACTATGCTAGCTTTTATTATCTCTTTTGTTATTTCCTTTTCTATTAGAAACTTATTTCCATTGAAATATTTAACAAAGTATTTTTCTTCTTCATCTGGATTTTCTAATATATATACTTTATCGGCTAGTGTAGCAAGTCCAACCCTTATATCTGCAATATCTTTTAATTTATAATAGGCATTTTCTATTATATTAATAATTTCCTTTTCTTTATTAGAAACTAATATCCACTTTTCAGGATTAAGTTCCCTAAAATAGATTTTTTTTCCTTCAATGTTATCTAAATTTTTAGACTCTTCGCTATTTTTAATTTTCTTCAAAATGATATAACTTTTAGGTTTTTTGGAGATTATTGTAATAGCTGCATATGTAGTAATACCTTCAAATACTTGATAGTGTTCAAAATCTACTATTTCTTCAATATATTTATTGAATTGAAGAAATTTCCTTAATTTCTTACCTGCATATGTTGTGAAATAACTATTAGGTGTTATATATCCCATTTTACCATTATCGCTTAAAAGTTCTATTCCAAGTTCCATAAAAGGTATGAATATATCTGTATCTCCTTGTATGAATTTCCAGTACTTTTTTATTACTTTTTTTGTTTCATCGTCTAGATTTTGTATTCTAATATAAGGGGGATTACTTACAACCGCTTGGAATTTTAAGTTATTTAAAGTTTTTCTTAAAAAATTTTTATCTGAACTATTTCCGTTATAGATATTTAGCTGTTCTGGTATTTTTCCTTCATTCTCAAAAACTACTAATGAGAGTAAAATTTTCGTTCTCCTAACTGCTTCGGGGTCAATATCTATTCCAAAAATATGTTTTTCAACTAACTCCTTATAATTCTTTTGCAATTTTTGTTTTAGTTTAAATAAAGCATCTACCAAAAATACACCACTACCACACGCTGGATCTATTACTTTTATGTCTTTGTTTGGATTTTCCAAAATAACACGAGTATTTATATAATCCACAATAAAGTAAGGGGTATAGAAAGCCCCGTTTAATTTCTTGAAATTTTCATCAATAGTCGTTTCAAATCTTTTTATTATTTCCCAGATACTTAAACTTTTAGCAGGTGACCCAAACAGCAAGGGTGAGATTTCAATTTGAGAATAAAATTTACTTAAAAAGTATTTATAATCTAACTTTTTTGAAATTAAGTATTGTTTCAAAATTTCCTGCTCAAACTGGGTTAAACCATTTACTGTTATTGTTCTCATGTTTTATCTCCTTTTATTTTTCACGGCGGGGATTTTGCCTTCCCTTGCCATTTTATAAAGAGTAGATTTTCCTATTTTTAAATATTTCGCGGTCTCCTCAAGGGTCATTATTTCTCCAAAACCTTCCATCATAGTTTTAACTCCTTTTGAGCCTGCCAGAGTTTATCACCGTTTAACATCACATAATAATATATAGCAAAAAAAACAAAAAATTTAAGTCAAATTTAAAAAATTTTTTTATTGTCAGGATGAACTTGAAGGTTAATCAAGAATTGAAAAAAAAGAGAGTATTTTATTTTTTATGTTATTTTCTATAATATGTGAAAGATAACAACAAGATGCTTTGAATGAGTTTCAAATAGTCTTTAAAATGGCTCCCCAGGCAGGACTCGAACCTGCGACCTGGTGGTTAACAGCCACTCGCTCTACCGACTGAGCTACTGGGGAGTGTCTGATTTCCAGTTATAAAAATCTATTTTTTCCGTCAATCCAAATTTATATTTAATTTGGGAATTTTTGAAAATTTTTTTAATTCTGATTATTCATTTAACCATTGTGCAACTTCTTTTGCATGATAAGTTAATATCATATCTGCACCTGCTCTTTTAAAAGAAAGCATAATTTCCATAACGCATTTTTTATAATCTAACCAGCCATTTTGTGCTGCTGCTTTTATCATAGCATATTCGCCAGAAACATTATAAACAGCAACAGGTACAGGACTATGTTCAGAAAATTCTCTTACTATATCAAGATAGGGTAGTCCAGGTTTAACCATTACCATATCTGCACCTTCTTCTATATCTAAATCTAATTCTAATAAGGCTTCTCTACGATTTGCTGGATCCATCTGATAAGTTTTTTTATCACCAAATTTTGGCGCACTATCTAAAGCATCGCGAAATGGTCCATAAAATGAAGAAGCATATTTAGCTGTATAAGATAAAATTCCAACATTGGTAAAACCTTCAGAATCAAGTATATTGCGTAAATAAGCAACTCTTCCATCCATCATATCACTGGGAGCAATAATATCTGCACCTGCTTTAGCCTGTACCAATGCCATTTTTCCGAGAATTTCTAAGGTTTCGTCATTAATGATTTCTCCATTTCGAACAACACCATCATGACCATCAGAATTATAAGGATCCATTGCAACATCTGTAATAATTGTTAGTTCAGGTATATGATCTTTAATCATTTTTAATACTGTAGGATAAAGCCCATCTGGATTGTAAGATTCCTTAGCTAAAGGATCTTTTTTTTCTTCGGGAATTGCTGGAAAAATAACAACAGCAGGTATTCCTAATTGATAAATCTCTTTACATTCTTTTAGTAATTCGTCTGGACTAAAACGAAAAATACCAGGCATTGATGGTATAGGTTCTCTTATAGCATTACCTTCTTTAACAAAAAGTGGCATAATTAAATCATCAATACGAATTTGATTTTCTCTTACCAATCTTCTTATATTTTCTGTTCTACGATTTCTTCTTGGTCTTCTTATAAGATTCATAATATTGTTTCTTTTTTATAAAAATCTCCCGTCAATTAAAATCGCTTTTTTTAAGATAAAAGCCCGAATAATAAATTGTATCTTTATAAAATTTTATAATATCTCCTAATTGTCTTCCATAACCAGGAATTTTTAAAATATCTTTTTTATATGGTATTGCATAATAGATAATAGGATAAGAACTTTGATTATAATAAATCTGAATTAAGAAAAAATTGTCTTTTTTAGAAATAGTAAGTTTTTTAATATAAAAAAAAGGTTCTTTTTCTGTGTTATTTATATAAAGATATTCTCCTATTCGTTTTTCCCATATTTCTTTAGAATTAAAATATTCTGGATTTTGATTTAAAGATAAGGATTCATCGATTTTACTTCCAAATGGAATGGTTGTACTACCATTAACAGCATATAAAATGGTTTTTTGATTGATTTTTTTAAAGATAAATTTTGTTTCTCCAAATATTTCTACTGGAATAAAATTAAAAATTTTTATTCGAAAGCGATAAAGATGATTATCTAAAATAAATTCACAAGAATAGTTTAAGTATTGGCAGAATAATTTTTCATTATCGTTGTAGTGTATCTTTATCATACCAGAAGATGTATTATAATGTCCGAAAATCTGTTTTGCATCATATATTGCATGATTTACAGGAATATCGAATTGATTGCTTTTAATGATATTATATTTATATTTTGCAAAAAACGAAATTGTTTCTAAGGCAATTTTTGAGGTAATTTGACTTCCTGTTGTTGTATTAGTCATTACGATAATACCAAGTGGTAATTCTGGAAGTAAAATCATCATAGAATGATAGGCAATTGTATCGCCTCCATGATTTGCCTGTTTTAATTTGCCAAAACCTAAGTCATTTAGAAAAAAAGGAAGTCCTATTTTAAATTCATCATCTAATAATATATTTTTATTTTGAATACGAAACATTTCTTCTATAAATTCTTTTTGCAAAAATTGTTTATTATTAATATAGCCATAATTTAAGATCATTTGCATAAATTTTGCCAAATCCATTGCATTGGAATAAAATCCACCAGCTGGAATCATCACAATAGGTGGTTCATTTAGTTCTTTATTACCAAAAAGACCAATATTATATCCCTTAGATAGTTGAGTTACTTGATATAAATTTGTATAAGTATGGTTCATTTCTAATTCTTTTAATAGTTGATTTATATAAAGAGAATAAGGTTGCTTGGTTATAATTTCGATAATTCTTCCAGAAAGTGTAACAGCAAGATTCGAATAAGAAAAAATTTCATCTGGTTTAAAGGATAAATAAATTTGTTTGATTTCTTTTGTAATTTCGGAAAGTTCAATATATTTATCTTGCCATAAATATTTCATTAAATCTGAAGGTATGCCACTATGATGGATTAATAATTGTCTAATAGTTATGGGATTTTTATAATCATAGTCTATGGGTAAATCTTCTGTATATTTATGAATGGGATCATCTAATTGTAATTTCTTTTCTTGAACTAATTTTAGAATTGCTATTGTATTAATAACTTTTGCAATAGAACCAATTTGAAAGTTTGTATGTTCTGAAACAGGAATTTGTTTTTCTTTATCCTGATAACCAGCCTGTAATTGCCATAAAATATTTTTATTATCAACAACAATCAAAGAAAGTCCTACTACTTTATATTGTTTCATTAAATGTAATATCCAGTTTTCTAAATATTGAATTCCTTCGTTAATATCATTAGTTTTATATTCCGTAGGCTTTATATAAAAAGTTTTACAGGTAAGAATGAAAATTATAATTAATATAATATATTTTTTCATAGTGGAATTATTTTATAAATACTTCTAAATGCAATAATAAAAATTTATAAATGATTAAAATCAATTTTCATTCCATCATATAATGGTATTCCTATGGGTTTTATGTTTTGATTTATTTTTTTTACTTCTTCTGCTAAGGTATCTGTAATATGATTAAAAAAAAGATGCTTTACATTAATTTTATCTCGTAAAGAAATTAATTCCTGTAATGATACATGAGAAATTTCCTGATTAGGATTATCCCATAAACTTAATTCTATAATTCCAATATCAACACCATCCATTAATATAAATACTTCTTCGTTTAAAATCGTATCACCTGTAAAAGCAAAACTATGCTTATTATCAACAATTCGATAACCAATACTTTCTTCTTTATGTGTAATAGGATAACTTTTAATAATATATGGATTACAGAAGATTTCGTCATTTTTATTAAGTTCAATAAATTCAATTTCAAAATCAAATTCCATATTGGGATAGGTAACTTCCATAATTTTATTAAAATGAATTTTTAAATTCTCTGGACCCATAATAGTAAGTTTTTCTTTTCTATGTAAAATATATTTAAAATAAATTAAAAGAAAAGGAATACCTGCAAAATGATCACCATGATAATGTGTAATTAAAATGTATTTTAAAGAACTTAAATCTATGCAAAATTCTTGTATTTTTAATAATATAGTAGGTCCACAATCAATTAAAATTTTCTGATCTAATAAAAAGGCTGTATGTCCTCGAGCATTAATATTAAAAGCATTTCCAGAACCTAAGATAAAAAGTTCATTCATAATTTATTTTTTTAATTTAATTAGAATACTTGTAAAGTTTATTATTCTTGAAATTCTAAACTTAAAAAAAATTATTTCTTTAATGCAAAACTTTAAGTGGTCTTTTTATTTAGATAGAGGAGGAACCTTTACAGATATTATAGCTATCAGTCCAGATAATAAAATTTATACAAAAAAAATGTTATCACGTAATCCAGATAAATATAATGATGCGATTATACCTGCCATTAAAAGTTTTTTAGAAAATCAGAAAGAATATAAGAGAATTATTAACGAAATTCGAATAGGAACAACCATAGGAACAAATGCATTATTAGAAAAAAAAGGCAAAAAACCTTATTTAATTATAACAAAAGGATTTAAAGATATATTAAAAATTGGATATCAGAATCGTAATGAGCTTTTTAAATTCGAAATCAAAAAGACAGAACCTTTATATAAAACAGCTATAGAAATAGAAGAAAGAATTGATTCAAAAGGAACTATAATAACAGAAATTTCAGAAGAAGAAATTAGAAATAAAATAAAAAAATTAAATCCAGATTATCCTTTTGTTATATTATTAATGAATTCCTATAAAAATCCTATCCACGAAAAGCAAATTAAAAACATTATTAAAGAAATATTCCCAGAAGCAGATATATATTTATCATCAGAAATATCGCTTCATCCCAAAATTATAAAAAGAGGAGATACTGCAATCATTGATGCTTATCTTTCGCCAGTATTAAAGGAATATTTAAAGGATATTAAAAATACATTTCCTAAGAATGAAATACTCATAATGAAATCTAATGGTAAATTAACTGATGCAGAATTTTTTACCGGAAAAGATTCGATTTTATCTGGACCAGCTGGTGGAATTATAGCATGTTCTTTTCTTTCGGAAATTTTAAAAGAGCAGTATATTATTGGTTTTGATATGGGAGGAACTTCTACCGATGTATTTTTTTATGATAATAAAAATAAAGTATTGGATTTAACAGAAGAAACAATCATAGCAAACACGCGAATTCAAATCCCAATGTTAAATATATACAGTGTTGCATCTGGTGGTGGTTCTATATTAAAATTTGAGCCAGATCGATTACAGGTTGGTCCTGAATCAGCGGGAGCTTTTCCAGGTCCTAAATCTTATCGGAATGGAGGACCATTAACTATAACAGATGCAAATTTATTACTTGGTAGAATTCAAAAAGATTTTTTCCCTAAAATATTTGGTAAAAATCAAGAGGAACCCTTAGATATAGAAGCTGTAAAACAGGCATTTCTGGAAATATTTAAGAAAATGAATTATCCTTATAAAAATATAGAAGATTTAGCAGAAGGATTTATTTCTGTAGCAATAGAAAGTATGTCTTCTGCTATAAGAAAAATTTCCATAGAAAAAGGTTTAGATATTACGAAAACTTCTTTAATTTCTTTTGGTGGTGCAGGTGGACAGGTAGCATGTAAATTAGCAGAAAATTTGAAAATAAAAAAAATTATTTTTCCCTATTATGCGAGCGTTTTATCTGCATTGGGACTTGCTATTGCAGATAAAAATAAGAAAACCATACAGATTTCCATTAGAAATATTTTAAATGAACAAACATTTCGTTTTATTCAAGAAAAGATTGTTCAACTTAAACAACAATTTTTAAAATATCAACTTCATATTCGTATTTTTTTACGTTATAGGAATTCAGATTATAATTTAGATATTATTTTTAATAAAAATTATCATTATAATAAATTTACAGAAATTATTAAAAAAGAATTTATTAAACGATTTGGTTTTTACGAAGAAAAAGAAATTTATATTGACTATCTTTATGTAGAAATTAATTATCAAAATAAAAATAAAGAATTAATAAAAAAACTCCTAAAACAAAATATACAAACTTCTAAGGACTATAAACCAGTAAAATTTGTTTCTATTTATTTCGATGGAAGATGGATAGATTGTCCTTTATATTATAGAGATCAGATTATATTGAATCAAACCTTTAAAGGACCCTGTATTTTAATAAGCGAAATTGATACAATCATTATTTTTCCTGGATGGATATTTAAGTTTGATTCTTATGGAAATATTATTGCTGAATATCATAAAGATGATAGCATACAAAAAACATATAATCAAAAATATAAATTTAATCCAGTAATGCTTGAAATTATTCAGAACCGATTTCAAAATATTGCAGAACAAATGGGAGTTGTTTTACAAAAAACTGCTTTTTCAGTAAATATAAAAGAGCGACTTGATTTTTCTTGTGCTATATTTGATAAAAAAGGAAATTTAATAAGTAATGCTCCTCATATTCCTGTACATTTAGGATCTATGTCAGAATCAGTAAAAACAATTATAAATTTATTTTTTAAAGATACTTCAAAACAAATAAAAGATTCTTTTATTATGAATGATCCATATAAAGGAGGAACTCATCTTCCAGATGTTACCATTATAACGCCTTATTATTATAAAAATACATTGATCTTTTTTTTAGCAAGTCGCGGACATCATGCAGATATTGGAGGAATAACACCAGGATCAATGCCAGCAAATGCAAAACACATTGCCGAAGAAGGAGTATTAATTCCTCCCATGCCTTTATTAAAGAATGATGATTGGAATCCAGAATTAATTCAATTACTAAAAAATTCAAAATATCCTGTTCGTAATCTTGAACAAAATTTATTTGATTTTAAAGCTCAACTTGCAGCTAATCGTAAAGGTATTAAATTATTAGATGAATTTATAAATGAATTTTCAATCGATACTGTTATTTATTATTCTAATAAAATTTTAGAATATAGTAATAAAAAAGTTAAGGAGCTAATTCCTTATTTAAAACAATATCATAATAAACAGTTTTCTATTCATTTAGATTATGGAGAAATTATAAATATTCATTTTAAGATTCATAATAGTCAATTTGTCTTTGATTTTACTGGAACTTCTTCAACGAATAAAAATCTTTTTACACCAAAAAGTGTAACAAAATCAAGCATATTATTTTTTATTCGAAGTTTAATAGATTATTTTAATCCAGATGAAAAAAACAATATACCTTTAAATGAAGGATGTTTAAAAAATATAAAGATAATTATTCCAGAAAATTCTCTTTTAAATCCAGTATATCCTGTTCCTGTTGCAGGTGGTAATGTTGAAATATCTCAGAAAATTGTAGATTTATTATGTGGTCTTTTTGAAATTTGTGCTTCCTCACAGGGTACAATGAATAATATTTCTTTTGGAAATCAAAATTTCCAGTATTACGAAACTATTTGTGGTGGAACTGGTGCAGGTAAAACAATAAATAATAAATATTTTTCAGGTTGTGATGCTATTCATTCTCATATGACAAATTCTCGAATAACTGATCCAGAAATTATAGAAGAACGTTTTCCTATAAGACTTTTAGAATTTAAAATTCGTCCTAAAAATCCTATTAGTAAAAATGAAATTTCAGGTGGAAGTGGTGTAATTCGCTCTTTTTTATTTTTAGAAGATTGTTATTTAAGCATTCTATCTTCTAATAGAAAAGTTAAACCATTTGGAATATTCAATGGTTCTGATGGAAAAGTAGGGAAGAATCAATTAATTCGTAATAATAAAATAATTTCTTTAGAGCCAATTTGCGAAATGCCAATTTTAAAAGGAGATATATTAAAAATATATACACCTAATGGTGGTAATATTAAGAAATTAAAATAAAATTATGCTATGCTTTGTTGCATGACTTTCATTTTAAAGCAAAATTTTTTATAAAAGAGATATTTTTTTCAAATAATACTTACATATTTTTAAAAATATAATACTTTTTTCATATTACGAAAAATTGTCCAAGAATATTGATAAATATTTTTATAAATAACAAACAATTAACTTTTGTGCAACTGAGCCTTATACTATGTGAAAATTTTTTATAAGATTTTTATTTTAAAATATATATAGATCTAAGTGGAAACATTAATACTTAAAGAACAAACACCAGAATATCATAATCAAAATAGAAGATATAAAACAAAAAATATTGATAAAACCTATTATCGTTTTAGGGAAAAATATAAAACAGGATTAAATATTTTACCAGAATATTATAAAATTCTATATGAATTATCTGAAGGAAAATTAGGAGAATATCTAAAATATTTATATTATAAGTATCACAAACAAATATTTAAGTTAAAAGTATCTCGAAGAAAAAAGACAGCAACAACAGAATACCAGCCCAAAACAAAAAGATATATTCAAATAGCCTTAGAAGATATGTATCCTTATATATGGGAGAAATACTGGGATTTAAGACGAATTACAGGGTATTCAATAAGTTATATAGTAAGGATATTTTTGGAATGGGTGTTAGAGGAAATGTCCCGAAATAGGGAGTTGGAGAGAGGAACTTGATAAGAAAGCATTCGAGGGTAGAGGTATTGTCTGCTACGTATCCTATAACTGCAACCCAGAATAGTTATGTTGGTTTGAAGTTTGGAAGTAGTATTAGAAACGACATATTTATATTTTACAAGGATATTTTTACTAAATCTAATATTTTTTATAATGATTAATTCAAATTATATATCATTTTTTATTTGCAAAATCAAGATTCATTTTATTTCTTATGGGAATTTTTTTTGTTTAACTTCTATATCATAATTTCTAAGTGCTTCTATACCTAAGGCAGAAAAATTTGCATATACTTTTGCATGTTTTGGGATAAAATCTGGATCCATTCCAAGTAAATCCTGAATTACCAATACTTGACCATCAGTTTCATTTCCAGAGCCAATTCCTATAGTAGGAATTGTAAGGTTTTTAGAAATTTCTTTTGCCAGTTCTTTTTCTACTAATTCTAATACAATGGAAAAACAACCAACAGATTCTAATTTTTTAGCCTGTTCTAATAAGATTTGTTTTTGTTTTTCTTCTTTGCCCTGAATACGAAATCCTCCCATCATCATAAAGCTTTGGGGTGTAAGTCCAATATGACCCATAACAGGAAATCCAGATTTAACGATTCTTTCTATTATTTGTAATGTATGTTGATCTGCTCCTTCGAATTTCAAAGCCTGACAATTAGTTTCTTTAATAATACGAAATGAATTTTTTAATCCTTCTGTAATATCAGATTGATAACTTCCAAAAGGCATATCAGCGATTAGAAATTTATCTGGTGCTCCTTTTCTAACTATTTTTGTATGATAAATTATATCATCTATTTGAACTGGCAAAGTAGATTGATTTCCCTGTATTACCATACCAAGAGAATCTCCAACTAAAATGGCATCAATTTCGGTTCTGGCAATCCATTTAGCCATCATATAATCATAACATGTTATAATACTAATTAATTGTTTTTGTTTTTTTCTTTCTATCCAGTCTTGTGGATATTTAAGACTTTTTACTGACATGGCTGTCAAAAAAAAATAATTTAAGATAAAGGCAATTGTATTTTAAACACGATTTTCTATACCTTGATTACAATTTTCCTGTGCAATTTTTCTTTCGAATTGAATGGTAGAATGATGTATATTAAATTTATTTTCTAATTCTTTACAAATACGAATTAATAATTCATCATCATTTTTTTGATCAGGTTTAACAAGGTGTACAGTTAATGCTATTTCTGTGGTACTCATTGCCCAGATATGAAGATCATGAACATCTTCAATACCGGGTAAATTTTCAAAATATTTCTTTATTTCCTCTATATCGATGGATTGGGGAACAGCATCCATCATAAGATTAAAGGATTCATAAAATAATTTCCATGTACTCCAGAAAATAATTATAGAAATAATAATACTTATAAGTGGATCAATCCAGTAAAGATTTGTATAATAAATAATGATAGCAGCAATAATAACTCCTACCGTAATAAAACCATCTGCTAACATATGTAAAAATGCACTTTTAATATTTATATCATGATGTTGATCTTTATAAAATAATAAAGCAGTGCCGAAATTGATAAAAATACCAATAATTGCTACTTTTATAATAAGTTCTGAATCGATAAAATTAACTGGATTTTTAAGACGTTGAATTGCTTCTACTAAAATTCCTCCTATTGCCATAAAAAGAATAACAGAGTTTAGAAACGAAGATAATATACTTGCTCTTCGGAATCCGTAGGTTCTTTTATTAGTAGGTTTTTTTGACGTAAAATACATCCCCAGCCAGGAAATAATAAGACTTAAAACATCACTTAAATTATGAACAGAATCAGAAATTAAGGCTAAAGAATTTAAATAAATACCAAAACCAAATTCCAGGATAACATAAGATAGATTTAATAAAATTCCTATTAAAAAAATAAAATTATATCTTGGATGATGATGGTGATGCTCCATAAAAAACAAAGAAAAATTATTTTTATAATATACAACTAATTTTTATCATGCAATCGATAATAGACTTCTTCTTGTAATTTTTTATAAATTTCATCAAAATACATTTCTCCTTCGTATTCAATTTGCCGTTTTACTGCATAAAAATCCCCTAAGCATATATTATCTAATTCTTTTAATTTTTCTTTTTGTTGATCTGTTAATTTTTCTATGGGTAAATGTTCGCTAAAGAATTTTATAAAAATATCTGCTAGTTTTTCTTTTTGTATAGGTAAAAACTCCATTTTTATATGAAATCTTCTTTTTGCAGATGCTGGAATTTTATCAATAGAATTAGTTGTACCAATTAGAATACCTTTGAAATTCTCCATTTCTTGAATAAATTGTAATTGGATAGAATTATTTGCTTCGTGTTGATAATTTTTTGATAAAAAGGCATCAATTTCATTTATAATTAAAATACAATTACCATTACTTGCTTTTTTAAAATAATTATTTAATAAACGCTCAGACATACCAAAAAAGGGAGATTTAATATCAGAAGGATGAATTTCTATTACTCTATAATTTAATTTTTTTGCAATATATTTTGCAAATTCTGTTTTTCCAGTACCTGATAAACCATAAAATAAACAATTTAAATTTTTGTCTTTATTCTTGTTATTAGAAATAAAATTTTCAATTTGATTTATTACCTGGGTAGTAGAAGGGGCAGAATGGATTAAATTCACATCATAGAAGTCTATAACTTTTTGGGGAGTTTTAAATCTATTGTTATAAACTAATTCATAACTACTATTAAATAATTCTTTACCAATTTGTATTAATTCTTCCTTAGAAGTATCTGGATTTACATTTAAAATCTGTTCTAATTGTTTAAGAACATTATCAATTATTCCAATAGGAAGCGATGGATCTAAAAAGTATTCATTAAAATTCTCACTTTCGATTTTATTTTCTAAATTATATTTTTTTAGAATTTGTTTTATTATATACTCTCTTGTTTCTCCATTGAATGTACTAAAATGTATGGAATAATCAAAACGCCTTTTTACAGATTCATCCATTAGCATTGTATGATTTGTAATCCAGATGATTTTATAATTATGATTTTCTAAAAAATCATTAAGCCAATTTTTTTGAATTGACGTTTTGGTTTGGGAAACTGAAAAAAATAAACTAAAAAAAGAAAAATGAGAATTTAAAAATTCATCTGCTTCGTCCATTACTACAATGCCATTATTATCTTTTGCATAATTACATGCTATAATAAGACTTGTTATACGATTTGGAAAACTATCATTTCGGTGAGAAATAAAAGAATTGTTTGTTGTATCCATTTGAGAGTTGGAAACATATATAATTTTTTTATTTAGAGAAGCTATAATACTTTTTGCAAGAGAAGTTTTTCCAGTACCAGATTCTCCATAAAAGAGTATGTTATTTTTCCCCTCACTTTGTAATAATGTTTGTATAATTTTTATCTTATCCTTATAAAAATGAAATAACTCTATATCTAAAATCTGATTTTTATGTTCGGGTATTTCTGGATCGATTATTTTAAAAAATCTATCTGTAAAATCAAGGGAGGATAAATCAGTTAAATATTCATAAATATCTTCATTTAACTGAAGTTCGTTCATATCAAAAAAGTCAATCACTCCATAATAGATTAATTTTGATTTTTTTTGTAAAATATTTTTAATTTTATATTCATCTTCATTTAGTAAGAGAGCAATTGTTAAGGTAATATTATATGTTTTTATAATTTCTTCTAGTATTTCAGAAAATGATTCGTTAGAACAAAAATAATATACAAATTCTAATACCTGAATTTCTAAATCATTTAGATTTAAGAATTTCTTTAGATTTTCTAATTTTGTTTTAAAAATTTTATTTTCGTTTTCTTTAGATTTTTTTATTTTTTTATGATCTGTATCTTTTATTTTTTTTGCCTGGTTATTAATAAATTCTTTTAAATTATTAAAAAATTTATTTTTTTCGTTCTTAGGTAAATTTAAAATTGCAAATTCAATTTCTTTCGCATCTCTAGAATACGAAACAGGTTCATCAATATCAAAATCATCTTCGTATAATTTGCTTCTTATTGTAGTTTTAATTTTTTTTCTTAATCTTGTTTTATTAGAAAAATTTTCTTTAATATTATTAGATTCTATCGATTTATTTTTATTTAAAAACTCTGATTCTTCTAAAAATTTTTGTATGATTTTATCAAATTCTTCTTGCTGGTAATCATTTAAATGTTCATAAAAATGATTTAAAAAATTGGTAGTAAAAATTTCATCTTTTAAATTATCTATTATATTATTAATATAATCTGGAATTTTCCCTTCTAAAATCATGCTATTTTTTCCTCTAAAGCGAGGAATAAATGCTCTTCTTCTTCTTGCCATACATATATATATAGTAAAAAATTTGTTATTTAGTTTCATTTTTTTGTATTTTTTTATCCTTACAATTAGAAAAAATGAATAATTGTAAATAAGTGCCAAATTATTAAAAAATAACAAGTAAAAATTGCTCATAAATATCGTAATAAACTATAAAACAAATGTATAGTTAAATATTGTAATAAAATAGAAAAAATGCTTGTAAAAAGATTTCATATTTAAATAATTCTCCTATTGATACGTCTAAATAATATATAATATATGGAAGGAAAAATGGTTTAATAAAAAAGGAGTATCTTTATGGATAAAAATAATGATCTAACCAATAACAATGATATGATATTAGAAATTAAAATGTATAACGAAAAAAAGGAAATAACAAAAAAAATTTTAACACGGGAAATAGAAAAAGAAATTGAAGATCTTGTAAAAGATTTAGAAAATTGGTTTAATGAAGAAATCTAAAAATCATCCAACGCTGGTAGAATTAATGAATTACCAATTAGGAATATGTTATAAAAAAGAAGTTATTTTACATTTAAAAAAATGCAAGACCTGTTTAAATAAAATTAAGAATTTAGAAAAAGAGATTTTATTAACACGATTAGAAAAAGCAAATTATTCTTTTTACTATGAAAAATCCCCCGAAGGGGGAAAATAAAATATTAAATTCATTGTTCTAATAAATAATTTACAGCATTTTTTCCGGAATTTGTTAGAGAACCCAAACGGATTTGAGGATTATCTGGTAAAGTTCCATAGTATTTAGCAACACCTATTAATTTTGTATTTTTAACATCCCATAATAAAACATTTACTTCTATTCCAGGTACAGCTTTCTGAATAAATAAGATTTTATTTAAAATAGTAGTGGGTTGTGTAGAAATTAAAAATACATAATCGGGATCTACTATTTTTGCTGCTAAGGCGATCAAACCACTCATTTTTGCATCTGTAAGACTACCAGATGTAGCATCACTAAAGATAGATCCCAATAGGTTTTTAATTGCATCTGGAACAGTGGGAACAATTTTTTCTGAACCTACAGCAGAGAAAATTCCGGCATTAAAAGCAGCTATTTCCTTAGGATCAGTTAAATGTGGAACTACAATAGAAACGATATTTTTATCTTTTATGTCCACTTTTTCTGCCAATGCTTTATGGTTTTGTGGTAATGTAGCACAATTTACCAATATACCCCAACTAAATAAACTAATAAATAAAAATAGGTTTTTTCTTTTAAACATTGTTTCCTCCATTGATTGAATATTAGATAATTATTATAAATATGAAATTTATAAAAAAGTTTCAAAAATTTTCAATTTTTTTCAATTTTAAGTTTTTTGTGTTAAGTAAAAATCTAAATGAGTTTTATTAAAAAAATTATATAAATTTATTTTTAATTAAAACCTATTCCTGAAAAATATTTTCTCTTATACCTTCATCTAACATTAATGATGTAATAACACTTGCTCTTTCTGGTGGTAGTTGGGAAAGTAAATAAGGAACGATAGATTGACTTCCTTCTTCTTCTGCTAATTCTTCCATTTTTAAAAAAACGTCAACAATATCGATATTTTTCCATCCTTGAATAATTGCTATAACATCTTCTGGCGGCATTGCATTTAATCGTTTAGCCATATCTTCGATCATTTTATTTCGTTCTTTTCGTGCATTTTCTATTTCTTGCAATTTTTGTTTTTGTTTTTCTATATTTTGTTTTTCTTCCTGTAATTCTTTTTCTTTTTCCTGTAATGCTTTTTGTTGTTCATCAATTTTTAGTTTTAACTCATTTATTTTTATTTTTTCTTCTTCTATAATTTGTTTTTCTTTTTCTAATTTTTCTTTTTCTAATAATAATGCATTTGCTTGGGTTTGATCAACCTTAGGAGGTTCTTTTTCCATAAAAGGTAGATACTGATTTAATTGTATTAACCCCCATACATCTAATAAGTAAATAAATATACCTATTAAAAATAGATTTAAAAAAATCAAATATAATAATTTAACCTTAGGTGATAATACCATTTTTATCTTCCCATTTTTTAGTAATTCTTTCTATAGTAATACTTTTTTCTATTAATTTCTTTTTCAGAAGTTTTGTATAATATTCATGATCATAAACTTGTAAATTTTGTTCTCTCAGAACTAATGAATTATTTTTAATTTTCTTATTCTCATTTTGCTTATTTGTAAAGTCTTGTTCATGATTCTGGAAAAGGAATTCCTTTTTCTCTATAATATTCTCGTAATTCTCTTTCCTGCCTTGATTTAAGATCTTCTCCTGATTCGTCCTGGATTTCTTTATGTATTGCTTGATCTTGTTTAAAATATTCATATTCTTTTTCTTTTAGTTTATTTTTTTGATTTAATTCAAATAATTCTTGCGTTTCTTGCTTTTTCCTTTTTTTATTATACTGTTGCCATTCCTTTTCTTTTAGTAATTCTATGATTTTCTTTTTTTTTCTTGCTTCAACCAATTTTTTTCTTTTTTCTTCTAATTCTGGTTGTAAAGATTCAATATAAACTTCTGTTTGTTTTTTTAAATTTTCTAATCTATTTAGAAATCTTTCGAAAGATTGATAGTAAAAACTATAAGATCCTTGTTTGGTATATTCAGAAAATTTTTTTACTTCTTGTGTATATTGAATTTCTAATTCTTTAACTTTTTCTTTTGCCTGATTAATTTTTTGCATTATACTACCTAATTCCTGCATTGCCTGTTCTTCTTCTAAGGTTCTTAAACGTAATAGTGCTTCTAAAGAAAATTTAAATTTTTTAGGCATAAATTATTTCAAAATTTCTTTTAATTGATATAGTGTTTCTTCGAAAGTATAACCTTTTGTAATAGGTTGTTTTAAAAAATCATTAATTTTATTTATTTTTTCAATAGCAAGATCTAATTCTGGATTTGTCCCTCTAACATAGGCACCTAATTGGATTAAATCTTCATTTTGTTGGTATACTGCAAGTAAGGATTTTATTTTTGATGCTATAGAAAGATGTTCTTCTGTAATAATATTAGGCATAACCCTTGAAATAGATTCAGTAATCTCAATTGCTGGATAATGATTTTTATGTGCTAAACGTCTGCTTAAAATAATATGACCATCTAAAATACCCCTGGTAGCATCTGCAACGGGATCATTCATATCATCAGCTTCTACCAAAACACTATAAAATCCTGTTATGGTACCTCTCTTACCGACTCCTGAACGTTCTACTAAACGACTTAATCGATACCATGTGCTTTGTGGATAACCACCTGGTCCAAGGGGATCTCCAACTGCAATACCAATTTCTCGTAATGCCATACAAAAACGAGTTACAGAATCCATAAATAAATTGACATCTTTTCCCTGATCTCGAAAATATTCTGCTATACTTGTAGCAAAATAGGCAGCATACATTTTTTCTAAAGCACTTTTATCGCTTGTTGCAACAATTACAATAGAACGTTGTATCCCTTCTCGTCCTAAATCCCTTTCTATAAATTCTCTAACTTCTCGACCACGTTCCCCAACAAGACAGATAACATTAATATCTGCTTTTGTATATCGTGCAATCATTCCTAATAAAGTGGATTTTCCTACACCTGTTCCAGCAAAAATTCCAATTCTTTGTCCTTTCCCGACTGTTAGTAATCCATCAATTGCTTTAATCCCTGTAACAAGAATAGATTTTATAGGATCTCTATCCATGGGATTTGGAGGAGAATTATCTGCTTCTCTATATTCTCCTTCATAAATAGGAAATTCTCCATCAATTGGATTTCCTAATCCATCAAAGACCCTTCCAATCATTTTTTCAGATACAAGTATCCTGATTTTTTGATTTGTATTATGAACATTTGCATTAGGAAAAATGCCATCAGGACTACCAAATGGCATTAAAATCAAATGTTTTCCACGAAAACCAATTACTTCGCAATAAATATATTCTCCATTTTCTTTTTCTATTCTACAAATATCTTTTATTGCGGTATCAGGTGGTCCTTCTGAAATGATAGTAAATCCATTTACTTCAACTACTTTTCCTAAGGGTAATATTGTATTGGTAGAATCAATAATTTTAAAATATTTATCTAAAATATCATTTTTGATCATATTAAGTTAAAATAAAAATTATAAATGTTATGTTATCTGTCAAATATTTACTTGCTTTAATTCCAATTTAAATAAAAATGAAAATAATGGATTCTATTGAAATATTAAAATTATTAGATGAATATGAAGTTTTAAAGAAACCTTTTCAGGAAATTGTAGATGATTTTTTAGAAAGCAAAAAACTTTTACCTGTTTATCTATATGAAAATAATCTAATTAAAGAAAAACAATTATATAAGTTAAATCAGGTAGAATTTCAATTAAACAAATCAAAAATTTATGAATTTAAAAATTTTATTATTTATCCCAAAACATATCCTAAATTTTTTACAAGTGGAGATGTATTTGGTATTTTTCCTTTAAAAGATAATCGCGTTGTTATTACTCTTTCTGATGTAAGTGGAAAAGGTTTAGAAGCTGGACTTCTTGCTTTTATGTTATCTTATTATATAAACTATGAATTAAATATGAGTAGTTTAACTCCACAGGCATTATTAAAAAAAGTCAATCAATTGTGTTTAGAAATATTTGATGATTTAAAATTTGCTACTTTTTCGATTATTGTTTTAGATTTACTATCCGGAACCATAGAGTATGCAGGTGCGGGCTGTCCACCTATATTACATTATAATTTTAAAGAGCAAATGATAGAAGAAAGAGATACTGTAAATATACCCCTTGGAATTGATGAAGATTTCATATATAAAGGAATAAAAATTGATTTTAATCCTGGGGATGTAATACTTAGTTATACAGATGGTGCTTTTGAACAGGAAAATCGAAAAGGAATTCCTTATGGTATAGAAAGATTAAAAAAAGCATTACAAAAAAATGCAACAAAACCAATAAAAAAAATCATTCGAAATTTATATTGGGAACTTAGGTTTTATAGTATTTTTAAAGCTCCCGCAGATGATACAACTTATATTGCTATAAAGTACAAAAAGAAACAAAGACATTATTAAAATATGAACAAAAAATTTGATCTATATGGAGAAATTGCTTCTTATGGTTTTGGCGAAGGAAAAGCTATTATATTATATCCCTATAATTATTATATTCCTAACAACAAAACTTAAGCCTTAAAGAAGAAAAGTTAAAAGAATATGATAAATTTCGATACTACGTTAAAAAAACAATTAACAAAATTAAAAAGATTCAAAAAGAATTTCCAGACACATTAAAAGAACTTTTAGAAATTCAGATTTATTTTTTAAAGGATCCTGTATTTCAGGAAGCTGTTGAGGAGAATATTTTAATACATGGTAAAAATTTAGCTTTATCTATTTATGATGGATCATTAAAATTAAAGGAATTCTTCGAAGAACAGGCTTCTGATTTTATGAAGCAACGCTGGATTGATTTCCAGGATGCTATTTATCAGTTATTAGACGAAGTAGTGGGAATTTCGTATATCGATTTATGCTTAAATAAAATAAAGGAACAAATCAAAAATAATAAAAGTTATATTCTTGTAGCAGAAGATATAAGTCCTTTATTATATTTAAAACTTCCTAAACCACGAGGTATTATTTTAAAAAAAGGAAGTTTATCAGGTCATTTATCTCTTTTAGCTGCAAATCAAGGAATACCTATATTAGTTCATGCATTTCCAGAGGAATATTTTAACCAGATCCAGGAAGGGCAATGGATAGTTATTGATACAACTAAAGGTAAAGCTACTGTATTTTCTGATTTTTTTTTAAAAGACAAAAAATTCCAGATAAGAAAATTAGATTTCGATAAAAAAGAATCAATTACAAAAGATTATAATATAAATGACTCTAATGTTATAATTTCTCTAAATGTAGATGATATAGATATTATTAAGGAACATCAAAAAAAATATCAATTATCCGTAGGATTATTTAGAACAGAATTTATTTATCTAAAAAATCCAGAACTTCTATTTGATATAAATAAAGCATCTGAAGTTTATTATAATATTTATGAGCAACTTCGTAATAATGAGATTTTAACACTTCGCTTAATTGATGTTGATGAAGATAAGTTTTCTTATTATTTTTATACATCTCCCGAAAATCGAGGTAAAAGAGGAATTGATTATTATAGAGCAGAAACTAATATTATTAAAAATCAGATAAAAAGTATTTTAAAACCATTAAATAAATTTAATACAATCAGATGGCAGCTTCGTATTATGATACCTATGGTTGCAACTTATGATGATTGGATTTTTATTAAAACATTGCTTTACAAAGAACTGAATAATATTAAAAACGAGATAAAAAATCAAATTAAAATTGGCATTATGTTAGAAGTACCTTCTATTTTATTTTCTCTTCCCATTTTAGAAGAAGAAATGGATTTTTATAGTGTTGGAACAAATGATTTATTAGCGAATTTTATCGGGAAAAGACGGAATCAAATTACTATAGAAGATTATTATGAGCCATCTTTTTTTCGTATGCTTTATTTAGCTTTAAAGGATAGTAAAAAAGAAATTTCTATTTGTGGTAATATGGCAACTTATTTGGAATTTTTACATTTATTTTATTTTTGTGGCATTCGAAATTTTAGTGTTCCATATGGTATATATCCTAAAATATATGATTTTTTTATAAATTATAAAGAAAATTATAAACCAAATCTTATAGCCCAGCTTTTATTAAAAAAAACAAAACAGGATTTTAAAGAAAAATTAGAGGAAATCATTTCTGAAAATACAAAAAATAAAAATTTAAGTGTATTATAATTTTTTATAATAAATTCATACTTTTATAAAAATTAATTAATTTTTTATAATGACTTCCTTCCCAGTAATATTTTTTACAAACAGGACAATAATAAAAATACTCATATAATTGTTTTATTTTAGAAGGAATATAATCCATATTTTCTTTGATTTCCATTTTTGATAATTTAATTAATAAGTGATTGCATAAACTACATCGCGTAAAAGGTTTAGCTCTAATAGAAAAATAATTAAAAAATTCCAATAATTGTTGTGGAGGTTCTCTATTTATAATATAACAGCCATACTGAACAATTTTTTGTTTTAATATACCTTTGTCCTGTGTTAAAAGAATTCTTTTTTCTTCAATAGATTTGCGAATTAATGTAGTATCGTCCCAATGTATATTATATAAAATATCAATGCCTAAGAAACGTAAATATTTTACCAATTTTCCAAGATGTACATCTGCGATAAACTTAGAAATTTTATAGTTCTGAAATTTAAACCAGTAATCTTTTTTGATTTTTTTTGATAAAAATGGATCAAACATAATATGTTTATATAAATCAATATATAAATATTGCATTTTTGGATAAGCAGAGATCTTATCATTATCGTATATATGATCGTAAAAACCAGAAATTTGTTGATTTTTTAATATAAAGTATACTTCTGTATGGGGTACACCAAGAGCTTCTATTATATCTATTATGGTAGGTTTATTTCTAAACGAATAAATCCAATATTCTTTTCCAGAAATAGATTTTAATCTTCCATAAAAACGTATATAACATTGTTTCATTTTGAAAAAATCAATTGCTACTATTTTTTTTTTTATTTTTATGGTTTTTTATGAAAGCTCAAGAATATTTTACTTTTCATATAAAAAAAAATCATGTTAAAATATTAGGGTATTTGATTATAACAATTTTTTCGGTATCTATTTTGTTTTATTGTGTCAAAGAAAATTCTTCTTTTTTAAAAGAAGTTTATGCAGAATCACCTTTAAAAGATAAACATAAAAATACTTCTGTTTATGAATTACAGGAGGCCTTCCATGATGTTTATGAACTTTATAAAGATTCTGTTGTATTTATTAGTACAGAAAAAACTGTTCGTATCGAAAATCCATTCTATAATGATCCCTTTTTAAGAAAATTTTTTAATATTCCTGATTTACCAGAAACACAGAAACAAAGAGGTTTGGGTACAGGTTTTGTTATTTCCAGTGATGGTTATATATGTACAAACCACCATGTAGTTGCTGGTATGGATGTTGTTAAAGTAAAAATTAATGGTAATGAATATAAAGCGAAGATTGTAGGTTCAGATAAATTTGTTGATATTGCTTTGTTGAAAATTGATGGTGTTAAAGATTTAAAACCAGTTCATTTTGGAGATTCAGATAAAGTAAAAGTAGGGGATTGGGCTATAGCAATTGGTAATCCCTTTGGATTGGATAGAACATTTACTGTTGGTATAATTAGTGCTGTTGCACGTAAAGATGTGGATCAGATGGGAAATTCGCATATACAAACCGATGCATCAATTAACCCTGGTAATTCTGGTGGACCATTGATAAATATTGATGGGGAAGTGATTGGTGTAAATAGAATGATCTATTCTCAGACTGGAGGAAATCTCGGAATAGGTTTCGCTATTCCTATTAATACAGCAAAGGCTGTTTTAGAACAACTTAAAAAATATGGTCGTGTAAAAAGAGGGTATATAGGAATTCAAATTGCACCTATTACAGAAGAAATTGCAGCAGAATTAAAAATAAAAGATAAAAAAGGTATTGTAATTATTGGTATTGTGGAAGATAGCCCAGCAGAAAAGGCTGGATTACGCATTGGAGATGTTATAGTAGAAGCTAATGGAAAAGAAATTAATGAGCCAGATGATTTAATTCAAATTGTAAATGAAACACCTATAGGAAAAGGAATTCAATTAAAAATTCATCGAGGTAAATCTACATTAAATATACTGGTAATTATTCAAGAAAGACCACAAGAATAAATGATTATAAATATAAATAAAATTTCTACTTATTATAAAATAAAAAAACAGTTATTTACAAAACCTTCCTGGAATTATGCATTAAGAGATATCTCTCTTTCTATCCAGGAAGGTGAAGTTCTTGCTATTGTTGGCGAATCTGGTTGTGGAAAAAGTACCTTAGGAAATACTATTGCTGGATTGTTATCGCCTTATTCTGGAAATATTCAATTTAAAAATCAAACGATCCTTACTCCAGAAATAAATCATTTAAAAGAAAATAAAGAATTGCGTAGAAAGATTCAGGTTATTTTTCAGGATCCATATTCGTCTTTAAATCCACAACATACGATTAAAAGAATTATTGGCTCTCCTATGTTGATTCATAAATTAGCAAATTATAAGGATTATAAAGAAAAGGTTCAATATTATCTTTCTTTAGTAAAGTTAGATAAAAATTTAATTTATAGAAAACCATCTGAACTCTCTGGTGGACAAAGACAAAGAGTTGGAATTGCAAAAGCTATTGCATTAGAACCAGAAATTTTGATCTGTGATGAGATTACCTCTGCATTAGATGTTTCTGTTCAGGCATTTATTATAGATTTGTTATTTGAATTAAAAGAAAAGTTTAAATTAACGATTTTATTTATTACTCATGATCTTTCTCTTGTAAGACATATAAGTACTAAAATTTGTGTAATGTATGGTGGAGAATTGATGGAATTAGGACAAACAAATGAAATTTTTCAAAATCCTAAGCATCCATATACAAAGGCTTTATTAAGTGCTGTTCCTACATTAAATCGTAATAAAAAACCTTATATCCTTAAAGGCGAACCACCAAAAACAAATGAAATTTATGAATATTGTATTTTTTATGATCGCTGTCCCATTAGAGAAAATCAATGTAAATTAGAAAAACCCGATTTATATAATATTAATAATCATTTTACGAAATGTTTTTATTATAATAAAGTATAAGTTTTTTTATAACTATATAATCATTATAAAAGAAAAATTATCAGAAGGATTTACTTCCATACATTTTTTTATGATTTTACTTGCTTTTTTTTCTGGAGATTTTTCTTTTGTTAATATTTGTTTTAATTTTTTATCGGGAATGGTTTCCCATATTCCATCACTACATAAAAAAAAGTTGGTATTGTTTAAAGGAAAGGAATCAGCATGGTATTCTAATTTATTGATATCAATATTGGTTGTTATAGCAGATTTTAAATAATTTCTCATAGGATGTTGAGCAATATCTTCGTGTTTTAAAAATCCTCTATCTACAAGATCCTGAACATGTGTATGATCTCTTGTTAATAATGTTAAATTTTGTTCATTAAAACTATAAATACGTGTATCACCTATATGAAAAATATAAGCGTAATCTCCCTGAATTCCTAAAACAGAAATTGTTGTTCCCATTCCCTCTAATTCTGGGTGCTTTTTTTGATAATTTTGAAAATAAATGAAAATTTTTTCTAATAATTGAGAATATTCCTTTTTAAAAATTAAATGTTTATATTTTTTAATAATCTCTAAGGATAGGCTACTCGCAATTTCTCCCCCTGGCCTTCCACCTATACCATCTGCTATACCAAAGATTAAATCCGTTTTTGAATGTATTTCGATAAAATAAAATGTTTCCATCGAAATTGAGGAATGTAATTGATCATGAATTAATAAACTATCTTCGTTTTTTTTTCGTGAACCAGCATTTGTAAAGAATAGTACTTTCATTTATGTACAGGTAAAATTTGTAATAGATACATATACGTAAAATCTTTTTTGTTATCATCTGGTTTAATAAGTGTGAATTTTCTATATTCAAAATTTAAAAACATTTTAATTTGATTCCCATAATATAGACTAAATGGATTACCACTAATTCCAGTAGGAATAATCCTTAAAGATTCATTTATATTACCTGGAAGTAAAATAAGACGTTCCGATGCACCCATTCTTACATAAAAAGGAAGCGATTGATCAAAACTAAAATCCATAGGAGAAATAGTAGAAATAGAACCTTCTACAAGGTAGGGACCTCGATTTACAATTTTTCTCAATAAAGGATTTTTTCCAAAAGGATGTTTATATTCTAATTGATGAATATTTCCCCATTCCCAATCTTTTTTATTATTAGAATAATTCTTTAGTATTTCGATTGTTTTTAAGAAACTATTATAAATAATCTCATTTCTTGTTTCTTTTTTTACAGTTTCTGGATTATCAAACCAGTAGGAATTATTATCTTTTAATTGAATTCGTAAAGCATTAATAGGGATAAATTGTTTTTTTAAATATTGTTTAAATAATTCTTCTCCTAAATGAGGATAAAAAGTATTAAATAAAATTTGTTGTAATAAAATATGAAAAATGGAACTTGCAATGCTTGTTTTTTCTGTATTATAATCCCAGTGTTTTAATTCATTAATAAATTCTATTGCATCTGGATTGTTCGAAAAATCAAATTTAGATAGAGCTTCAAGAATTATAGGGGTTAGTTCTTCTGCTATAAGAAGTTTAATATCTTTTTGCATTGTTTTAATATCTTCTATAGAGAATTTTTCTTTTGCATTTAATAATTGTTTAATTCGTTCATATCGATCAGGATAATGATAATAATTAGAAATAGTATAGGGATAATTCGAAGAATGTTTATTATTTGCTGTTGCAATCCAGCCTTTTTTAGGATTTCGAATTCTCGGTTGTAAATATGTGGGTACATATCCAAGCCATTCATATGTACCTGTCCAACCTGGAACAGGTAATAATCCATTAAAACCTCTTCTAATAGGAATACCAACAGCAGCTGTATAACCTATATTTCCATCTTTATCTGCATATACCCAGTTCTGTCCGGGCGTTTTAAAATATTCAATAGCTTTTTCTAATTCATCAATATTTTTTGCATGGTTAGCAATATAAAGTGCAATTGCTCCAAAATAATGATCATAAGCAGTCCATTTAAGACTGAATACTTCTTTCGTTTTTATTGGATAGATGGAATTGATAACAGGACCATGAATTGATTTCTTAATAAAAAATTCCTCTTCTTTAAAACCATTTTTTGTTTTTATTCTAAATAACTTTTTCTCTATATCAAAGTTTCTATATTGCTCTCTATATAGATATTGATTTTCGTTTTGTGGATTTAATAATTCAATATAAAAATCTGCATCATCTGCCATTACATTCGTAAATGCCCATGCAACATATTCGTTTGATCCTACAACAACAAAAGGTATGCCGGGTAAAAGTACTCCAGAAACATTCATATCTGGTGTAATTAATTGTGCTTCGTACCAAATACCTGGAAGACCAAATTCTAAATGCATATCACTTGCGACAATAGGTGTATTAGATAATGATTTTTCTTTTGATATTACCCAATTATTCGATGCACCAATTCTTTGTGTTCCCAATATAGATTGAACCTGATCAATTGTATTTAAAAATGATAATAAAAAATTTAGAGATGCTGGATTTTCTTTTAAAGAAGTTTCTAAAATTTCTCCTTTCTGAGGAATATAATCTGGAAATAATTCCTTAGCTTTTTGATAACCAAATTTTTGATTTAGTATATAAAATAAAATTTCTGTATCGTATGCCATATTTAAATTATATGACATATAATAAAAAACAGATAAACTATCTTCTGGTTTCCATTCTTCTGGTTTATAACCAAGAATATGGAATTCTACTGGTAATCGGTTTTGTTTAATAAAATAATTTACACCATCAGAATAGCTTTGCATAATTTGTTTTATATGTTCGGGATAATTTTTATACATTTCTTCGATAGTTCTTCCTGCTGTTATTGTTAAAAAAAATTTATCAACGTTAATTAAATTTTCTCCTAAAATTTCTGAAAGTTTTCCTTGAATTGCTCTTCGAATTAAATCCATCTGAAATAAACGATCCTGTGCCATTGCATATCCAATACCAAATGCCAGATCATTATCATTATTGGCTTTAATAATTGGCATTCCAAAATCATCTCTATAGATTTCTATGGGGTTAGAAATATGTTCGGAATAAATTTTTCCTTTATAAGATGGTAAAGTAAATTGAATTAAAATCATAAGACAAGCAAAACAAACTAATAAAGTTATAAAAAAAATTTTTAGTATTTTAGTCATATTGTAATAATACAATAGATAATTTTCTTGTCAATTATAAGTAGAATAAAATTATATTTCTAATATATGGGAGGGAATAATGGATGATTCTTTTGAAAATATAGATTCCAATAAAATAGACGATTTGGTTCAAAAAAAATTAGTACGTATTTTTTTAAATTTACGATATTTTCTTGTAATATTATATTTAATTGGTGCAACTTTAAATTATAAATCAGTTACTCATTTACAACTAATAGTATATTATTGTGGTTCTATTTTAATGTTAATCTGGGGTTTATTATACGAAATAATATTAAGAAAATATTTCCCCACCAGGAAGAAGGGACGAGAATTTATACATAAATGGAATTTTATTACATTGTTTATAGATATATCAATAGTTATTGTAGTATTTATTTCTAATGTAATTATATCAAAAGCATATGCTGGAACTTTTTGGAAAAATCCTATTTTATTAATGATACCATTATTTTATTTAATGTTTGCAAGTTTCTTTTCCTTTAAAAAAAGAGAAGCATATTTTATAGGATTTTATGCAATTATAGGTATTTTAATTTGCTGGTATTTATCTTATAGAATAGGGGTAGATTTTGTTAGTACTAGTATGGTATTTTTACCTGGGAGTGTTAATTATTCTTTTCCTATTTTAATTTCTATTTTTTATTTTATGTTTACATTTATATCAGCAAATTTTGTAGAGTTTTTAAGACAGATACTATTTTTTGTGGAAAAAAATCAATATAGAATGAAGCGAATCAATACTCGATTATCTATGATTAATAAAAAAATTTTAAATAGTACAACAGAAATGGAAGCATATATAGATTTTATTTCTAATTTTTCCAATAAATTTATGGGAGAAGTTCAAGATCAAAGTGCAGCAATTGAACAGATTTCTGCAACAATGGAAGAAATTGCACAAACTTCTTTAAGAACGACAGAAATGGTTTCTAATGAATATAAAATGATAGAAGAAATCCAGAAAGATACCAAACATTTAGAAGGGCTTTTAAAAGAAATAGAGAAAGATGCAGAACATTTATACGAAGAACTCTTAAAAACAAAAAATCAATCAAACGAAGCAATCTCTGCTTCAGAAAATTTAAAAAAAGTAATAGAAACATTTAAAAGTTCTTTTCAGAAGGTAAGTGAAGTAACCAATATAATGACAGATATAGCAGATAGAACCAATTTATTATCATTAAATGCCTCTATAGAAGCTGCAAGAGCTGGCGAACATGGAAAAGGTTTCGCAGTAGTAGCACAGGAAGTAAGTAAATTAGCAGAAAATAGTATAGAAAATGCAAAAAATATAAATAAGATCATAAAAGAAAGTACAAAGCATTTAATTAATGGAGAAAATAGTATTGCAATTACATCTAATCTAATAGAATTACAAAATCATAATATAGAATCTGCTTTAAGTTTTTTTGAAGAATTAAAAACAAAAATACAAAATCAAATCAAGATCAATCAAAAGTTTATTGATTATTTAGAAAATTTATATAATATCAGTAAAGAAATAGAAGGATATTCTAAGGAACAATCCCTTGGTATAGAAGAAATATCTAAAACAGTTTCAGAAATGGAAAAATCAATCCAGAAAATTGTACAGAAATTTATGAATTTGAATGACCAGATAATTGGTTTAAAAAATCTATCTGAAAGTTTAAAACAGGCAGTAAAAAAAGAAGAATAGTAAATAGAGGGCTGTAGAATGGAAAATACAAAAGTTCCTGCTTTATATACAGAAAAAGAAATTACATTAGAAGATGCATTAGAACATAATTTAACAGAAGAAGAATTTAATAAAATATGTGAAATTTTAGGAAGAAAACCTACTGTTACGGAATTAGGAATGTTTTCTGGAATGTGGTCTGAACATTGTAGTTATAAAAATTCTATTTTACTTTTAAAAGATTTGCCAAAGGATTCTCCAAGAGCAATTGCAAAAGCAGGAGAAGAAAATGCAGGTGCATTAGATATTGGTGACAATCTTGTTGTCGTTTTTAAAATCGAGTCCCATAATCATCCCACAGCTGTTGAGCCATTTCAGGGGGCTGCTACTGGTGTTGGTGGAATTATGAGAGATATTTTTACAATGGGGGCAAGACCTTTATGTTCTTTAAATTCTTTACGTTTTGGACCTATAGATAATTCGCGAAATCGTTATTTATTTAGAAAAGCAGTTGAGGGGATTGCCTTTTATGGGAATTGCTTAGGAGTAGCAGTAGCAGGAGGAGAAGTATTTTTTGATCCTTCTTATACAAAGAATTGTCTTGTTAATGCAATGACAGTAGGTATTGCTTTTAAAAACCAATTAGCAAAAGCAAAAGCAAGTGGAATTGGTAATCCAGTCTTTTATGTTGGTGCAGATACAGGAAGAGATGGTATACATGGTGCTAGCTTTGCATCACAGGATTTAACAAAAGAAACAGAATCCAAAAGAAGTGCTGTACAGGTTGGCGACCCTTTTAAAGAAAAATTATTATTAGAAGCTACCTTAGAAGCAATACGAAGTGGTGCAGTTGTTGGAATCCAGGATATGGGAGCAGCAGGTCTTACATCCAGTTCTTCAGAAATGGCATCTAAGGGTGGTGTAGGGATTGATCTCTTTTTAGATAAAGTTCCATTAAGAGAAACGGGAATGAATCCTTATGAAATAATGTTATCAGAATCTCAGGAAAGAATGCTTGTTATTGCAGATAAAAATAAAAAAGAAATGATTAAAGAAATTTTTTCTAAATGGGATTTACATGCTGAAGAAATTGGTGTGGTTACGGATACAAAAAGAATACGCGTTTTTTTTCATAATAAATTATATGCAGATATTCCAGCAGATGCACTGGCAAATGGAGCTCCAAGATATAAAAGGGAAGTTCAAGAGCCTGAACATATAAAAAAAGCTTCTTTATGGGATAAAAAAGAACTCTCAGAACCAACAACATCGCGAGAGTTAGAAAACTATTTTTATCAATTATTACAAAGTCCTAATATTGCTTCAAAAAGACCAGTATATGAACAATATGATCAGGAAGTTGGTTTGGTACGTGTTCAAAATCCAGGAGGACAGGGTGGACTAATACGCATATCTGTAAATTTATTAGAAGATTTAGAATTAGTAAATGAAAAATATCATAAAACCATTTCCTTAACAAAAGAACAAAAAGAAAAGATATTAAAAAAAGGCATAGCAGTAAGTACAGATTGTAATGGAAGATATGTTTATTTAAATCCCTATTATGGTGCTCAGTTAGCAGTATTCGAAGCAGCACGTAATATTGGTGTATTGGGTGCAGAACCAATAGGTATTACGAATTGTTTAAATTTTGCAAATCCTTATAAACCAAAAAATTATTATATGTTTGAACAAAGTGTTAAAGGGATGGGGGAAGCATGTAGAATATTAAATATTCCTGTAACAGGTGGAAATGTATCTTTTTATAATGAAAGTGAAGATGGTCCCATTTTACCAACACCAACAATTGGAATGGTAGGAATTATAGATGATGTTCAAAAGGCTATTTTACCATTTTTTGATAATAAAAAAGAACAAGAAATTTATCTAATAGGAAATTTTCGACCAACTTTTGGTGGAAGTGAATATTTATGGTTAAGAAAAAAAGAAATTACTGGTCAGATTCCTGATGTTGATCCAAAAATAGAAATTCAGTTATTAAAATTTTTAAAATATTCCTCAGAAAATCAATTGATTCTTTCTGCTGGAGATATTTCTATTGGTGGACTTGCTATCTTATTATTTCGTATGTCTTATAATAGTTGGAATAAACAATGTGTTTCTTTTTCTTTAAATAGAAATACTTTAGAACAATTAAAACAACAATGGGAACGATGGGATTTAATTTTTTTTGGAGAAACCAGTGCATCTGTTGTTGTAAGTATTGATAAAACAAAAAAAGATAAGTTTATAAAATCAATTTCGGAATTTCAAATTCCTTATTATTATTTAGGGAATGTTTTAATAGATAATAATATGAGTTTTGATTTTTCTGTATTTTCTGCCAGTATTTCTGCTTCTATAGATTTCTTTGAAAATGCACTTATATCGGTATTTTATAGAATTTAATAAAATAATTTTTAAATGTAACTATAATGATTTAATTAAGCGAAATGTAATATAATGAAAATAAGTTTAAAATGGATATTTATAACTTTCAATGCTATACTATTTTTTTTAATAACTTTTGTAATATTAATATTAACCTATTATAGTGAAAAACAACAAATAATCAAATATTTAAGAGGTGGTTTAGAAATATTTGTTGTTAATGCTTCTTTATTATTTGATGGAGAAGATATTAAACAATTAAATCAAAAAGAAGATTGGAAAAAAGAAGCTTACCATCGTGTATATCAAAAGTTAAAAGATTTATATATTTTAAATTATGAAAAAGGCTTTAAAGAAAATCAAATTTATATATTAAAGCCATTACCAGAAAAAAATAAAACCATTTTTGCAGCTCATTTACCAGGTGATTCTTCAATGCCATATAATTTAGGTACTATAGAAAAAATGGCAGATCCACAAGTAAATTATATTGGTGATGAATATGAATATACACCTTTAATGAAAGCTATTATGGAAGGAAAAGTAAAGGTCTTATCAACAGATATTTATACAGATGCATATGGAATGTGGATTTCTGCTTATGCCCCAATAAAAGATAAAAATAATCAACCGATTGCTATTTTAGAGGCTGATTATGATGTTTCATTTCTATATCAGACATTAAAGCAAGTGTTTATGCCAATTATGTTCAGTGTTTTTATAATTGGAATTTTTGCTTTTTTAGTAGTATTAATTTTTTCTAATTATGCATTAAAACCTATTGAAGAATTAGTCTTTGCAACACAAAAAATTACATCTGGGATATTTGAATATAGAATACCTATAAAAAATAAAAAAATACAAAATGAACTGGATATTTTAAAAATATCATTTAATGAAATGGCTTCTTCTATTCAGGAAAAGGTTCATTTAAGCTCTTATGTATCTAAGGAAACCTTAGAAAAAATTCAAAACGAATCAAAAGATAGAAAATATTATTCAAAAATTGTAGAAAAAGTGATTTTATTTACGGATATTAGAGGTTTTACAAAATTTTCTGAAAATCGCCAACCAGAAGAAGTTGTTTATGTTTTAAATTCTATTTTAGGAAAACAAACAGAAATCATAGAAAAATATTATGGTAAGGTTGATAAATTTGTTGGTGATGAAGTAGTAGCAACATTTGATATTTCAGAAAATATTGCTGATAAAGTAATGGAATGTACAAAAGAAATATTTGAAGAATTAAAAGATATATTGGACTTTTATCAGATTTCTATAGGGATAGGAATTCATATAGGAACGGTACTATTAGGGGATATTGGTGCACCAAATAGAAAAGATTTTACCATTATTGGTTCTAATGTAAACTTATGTGCTCGATTATGTTCTGGAGCGAAATCAAATGAAGTATTAATTTCAAAAGAATTTTACGATAGATTAAAAGCAAAAGAAATATTTCACTTTAAGGGAAATGCAAAATTAAAAGGATTTTCCGAATATATTCCCGTTTATTCTTATCAATTTTAAGATTGATTTGATTTTATTGATAAAAGAAGTTTATTTTTTTCTTTTTCTGATATATATATTTGTAAATGATTATTTTGTTTTGTTAATTCAAGAAAATCTTTTAATAATCGATATTCTTTTAGAGAAATCATTGCAGATGTTTTATATGATTTAAAATAATTTTCTATGCTTTGTTTTTTCATTTTATATAAAAATCGATTTTTTTTTGTTGAAAATTCAATAAGGGAAATTTTTTTTTAAACATTATTAAAAATTTATATTAATAAAGGATACATTACATATACTAAATAAAAAAAGGATAACAATATGAATAAAAAATCAAATCAATTTTATTTTATTATTTTATTTCTTGTAAGTTTATACTTTGGATTCTGTGGTTGTAATTCTGCTGAAAGTCGAAGTATCCCAAAAGATTTTGGACGTGAGGAATTTGATGAAATTATCAATTATGCTATAGCAAATTACTATGATCCCAGAATGATTAATGTTAAAAGAGCATATATAAATGCTTCTGAATTTGCTCTTAAATCATTACCTTATAGTTTAGTTATTTATCCAGAAGATTTTTATAAAGATATAAGAAAATATGTTAAACCAGAACGAATTGTTCCAGGTAAAATTATTAAATTACATCCAGAAGATAAATATATTATAATTGAACCAGATTATAAAGAATTAGAAAAAAGAAATAAAGAAAGGGAAGAAAAATTCAAGAATTTATCTTTTAAAGAACGTTTAGAGTTATCCAAAAAAATTCAAGAAGAAATAAAAAAAGAACAAAAGATTTTAGATGATTTTTGGCAAAAGATAGAATTTTCCAGAAATGATTTTTTAAAAATTACCCAATTTATAGAAAATAACTTAGATAAATATAAAGAACCCCCAGTACTGGAAAAAGAAAATAAAAAACAAGAAGAAAATGATTATAAAGATTTTGGAATGAACTATGTTTATTTTTTTGCAGCCAATGGATTTTTATCTTCTTTTGATCCCCATAGTGGTTTAATTGATTTAGAAAGCTGGGATAAAATGAGAAAAGAATCAGAAGATGCTACGTTTGAAGGCATTGGAGCATTATTACGAGGAGGAGGAACTTCTGATGTAATTGTAGAAACACCCCTACCAGGTTCTCCTGCTGTTAAGGCTGGATTAAAAGCTGGAGACATTATAAGAAAAGTAAATGGAGAATCGATTGAAAATTTACCATTAAGTGAAGTAGTAAAAAAAATTCGTGGTCCTAAGGATACCATTGTAGAGTTAGAAGTAGAAAGACCAACAGAAATGAGAATCTTAACAATCAAAATTAAAAGAGGTGTAATTGAACAAAAAGCAGTATCTTCTATGTATTTACCAGAAAGTCCTTTTAAAGATTTTATTCCATTAAAAGTAGGTGTAATTAAAATTAATTCTTTTTTATATGATAAAATTCCTCAATCCGAAATGATACGTAAAGAATATTACAGTTTAATGGAAAAATCAGAAGGAAAATTAGAAGGATTAATTATAGATTTAAGAAATAATCCTGGTGGAGATTTAGATGAAGCAATTCGTGTAGCAGGTTTATTTTTACCAGAAAATGCAATAGTAGTTGAAATTCGGGCTAAAGGAGGAGTATCCGAAAAAAGAAGAAATCCTATGTCTCCTCTTGTATTAAATAATAGACAAATTCCTGTTATCGTTCTGGTAAATGCAGGTTCTGCTTCTGCGAGTGAAATTTTTGCCTCTGCTTTAATGGATCATAATATGGCATTAGTAGTAGGAGAAAGAACATTTGGAAAAGCAACCGTTCAGGGTTTAAGAAGAATAGGAGATGTAATTATAAAAATCACAACAGCAAGATATTATGCACCTAAGGGCTATACCATTCAAGTTTATGGTGTAGAACCAGATATTCCAATTTCTGATGAATTAGATGGATCTTTTCCACCAAGATTTAGAGAAGAAGATATGTGGAAACATTTACCAGAATTAGAAAAAAGACCACCTGATCCAAAAAGAGAAGAATGGGTTAAAAAATTAAAACGTTTGGCAGAACCATTAACAAAAAAAGCAGAAGAATATCTAAAAAAACATGAACATGATGCAATAAAACCAGATGCAATGTTAATTCGTGCATTACCTTATATAAAAGCAATGAAAGTTTATCCAAAACCATAAAATGCAGGAAGAATATTATTGTGATTTTTTAGTTATTGGTAGTGGTATTGCAGGTTTATATACTGCATACCATTTATCAGAATTAGGAAGTGTAATATTAATTACAAAATCTAATCTTATAGAAGCAAATACTTCTTATGCACAGGGTGGGATTGCAAGTGTTTTAGATCAGCATGATTCTTTCGAAAGTCATATTCAGGATACATTAAAAGCAGGCGCAGGTTTATGTGATGAAGAAGCAGTAAAAATTCTTGTTACAGAAGGTCCCAAACATATAAAAAAATTAATAGAATTAGGGGCAAAATTCGAAACCACACCAGAAGGAAATTTAGACTTACATCGAGAAGGGGGGCATAGTTATAATCGTATTGTTCATGCAGGAGATTTAACTGGAAAAGAAGTAGAAGAAGTTTTAATTCATGCTGTAAAAAATAAAAAAAATGTTCAGATTTTAGAATATCATGTTGCAGTAGAACTGATTACTCAATTCCATTTAGACGAAAGAGGCGATCCTATTTTAAAGGAACCTGTTTGTTATGGAGCTTATGTTTATTCCAGAAAAACATGGGAAATTTTTAAAATAATAGCAAATGCTACTATTCTTGCAACAGGTGGAGCAGGGCAGGTATATTTACATAATACAAATCCAGAAGTTGCTACAGGTGATGGTATAGCTTTAGCATATAAAGCTGGTGCTATTATTACCAATATGGAATTTTATCAATTTCATCCAACTGTATTATATGCACCAGAAAAAGCTACATTTCTTATTACAGAAGCTTTAAGAGGTTTTGGGGCAAAATTACTCAATTACGAAGGGCAACCATTTATGCATAAATATGATGAGCGAAAAGAATTAGCACCCCGTGATATTGTAGCAAGAGCTATAGATGCAGAAATGAAGAAAACAGGATGCCCACATGTTTATTTAGATATAACACATAAAAATCCCGAAGAAATCAAAGAAAAATTTCCCCATATTTATCATACCTGTTTAGAACATGGAATTGATATTACAAAGCAATGGATACCTGTTGTTCCAGCAGCACATTATATGTGTGGTGGCGTAGAAGTTGATATATGGGGGCGAACACGATTAAAAGGATTATTTGCAGTAGGAGAAGTAGCACATACAGGAGTACATGGAGGAAATCGCTTAGCTTCTAATAGTTTATTAGAAGGACTGGTTTTTGGTTATAGAATTTATGAATATTTAAAAAATAATCCTATAAAAAAAACCAATAAAATTTTTAAACCATGGTATAAAGAAGGATTAAATAATCCAGAAGAATGGATTTTAGTTCAACATAACTTTCAGGAAATAAAAAATATTATGTGGAATTATGTTGGAATAGTTCGTTCCAATCTAAGATTAGAAAGAGCATTAAGAAGAATCAATTTATTATACGAAGAAGTAATAGATTTTTATAGAAGAACTGTAATACAAAATAAAATCTTAGAATTACGAAATATAACACTTGTTGCAAAAATTATTATTTTATCTGCTTTAAATAGAAAAGAAAGCAGAGGTTTACATTACTCTACAGATTATCCAGAAAATCGACAACCATCAAAAACCTATACGAGAATTATACGAACCGTAGGAAAAGAATTCTATATTTTAAAAGATTAACTATATATTTTATTTCTTGACAAAAAATTATTTTTATAGATTTATTAAATAAAATAAAGAGAGGTATCAATATGATAACAATACAAAATTATGATTCTAAAATAGATATAACACCGTATATAAATTCAGATTTTATAACCAAAATAGAAGAAAGAATGGATTCTTTATTAAAAGAAATAACATCAATACCTATTTATCTTGTCAATGAAGAAACAATGGATAAGATTTACCCACCACAGAAATTAAAATCAATAGATCAAGAATGCGTTATTTATAAACTTGAAAAAATATCTCTACCTTCAAGTTTTAAAGAAATAGAGAAAATTTTAGAAGAATGCGAGAGACTAATCCCACATACTAAATATGTGATTGCAGTAGGCGTTTATATAAGAAATATACCATATTTTATAAAAATAAACAGAAATGATCCAGTAATTTTTATCTGTCCAGAGCGATGCGAAAATTGGGCAAAAAGATTAAATATAGATCCCTTAGTAATTTTTCAGAAAGTTATTTATCATGAATATGGGCATGCTTATATGGATGTAGATACAACATATAATTATTATGATACTAGGTTTGGTAAACTTATCGAAGAAAGCCTGGCAAATTTAATTGCGTTACTTCATTATAAGAGAAATGAAGTATTAGAAATTATTAAAATTATTTATAATCAACCAATGGAATATAAAAGTAGTATATTATTATATTTTTTTGGTAATATATATGTTATTGGTTATAGATATTATTTTCATTATTTACATAATTTATATAATGAGAATTTATATAATAAGAACAAAAATAAAATAAATAAAAAATTGCTATTAAAACGTTTATTTTTAATTGAGGGATGGAAGGAATTCAAAAAAACAAATAATAATAGATTAGAAAGATTTTTTATAATTCTTTATGATAAAATTTTTAAATTAAAATATACTAAAGAAATACTGAATAAATCATATATTGATATTTTTGAATTATATTTTAGAAGATTATAATAAAACATAATTTTATATTTCCATAAAAAACGCCCCATAAAGAGGGGCTATGTTATTTAATATTTGGTATTTTAGGAAATAGAAGCTATTAATTATTTTTATTATATTTTTTAAAGCTTTATTTCTAACAAAAAGAATATAATTAAAAATTTTTTCATTTGTATGTATATTTTTGTAAATTTGAAAATCTTCTTCTGGTAAATAAGTTAGAAATCGTAAGAGTAATTTATATTGAGATAAATCTTTTTCGTTTAATTCACTTGCTTTGTAGAAGATATTACAGAATTCTTCTATATAAGAATACCAAGTTTCAATAAAATTTACTTTGTATATTTTTTCTAAGCTTTTTAGAATTTTTAAGAATTTTAAACATTCTTTATTAAAGAGCATATAATCAGGTACTCCATTATAATTATAATATTTTTCTAATAGAGAAGTTAAAATAAATTCATAAAATTCTTTTAGAGAAAAGGAATTATCAAGTTCATATTTATATTCAATTTTGTAATTTATATTACAATTTTCGCATATAATATCAATATTTCTTCCTCTTATTTGTCCTATGTTTGCTAAATCCATTCTGCTTGATTCAGTATAGATACTATTCCAGCAATTACACGTAATAAGGTTATTACAGAATTGTATTAACTCTAATATAGGGAAAATATCTTTGACTTCTGTAACATTATATGCTTTTATAGGTAATGAAATACTTTTTTGTACTGTTTGCATTTTGTTTAACATATTATATATATGTTTATTTTTTTAGAAAAAGTTTCAAAAAATAAATTAAATTTTACTTTCTATTCCAAAAATAAGAGAATGTAATTGCATTGTTCTATTATATTTAAAATAAGAAGGTGATTCTTTTATTGCATGGAATAAAAACCAATCAGAGATAAATTTTGCTCTGGATAATTCAAATTCACTTTTATTTTTAAAGCCATGTTCATAGCTAATATAAAATGTAGTTAAAGAAAATTTTTTTGATAAACCAATTGTTAGATGATGTTCAATAGTAAGGGTTAATAGAGGATGAAATCCTTCTTCAGGAGTAGGTAATTTTCCATAATTATATCCGAAAGATAATATTATGGATTTAAGGTCTTTTTCTATACCAAATAAATAAACAAGTTGGTTTTTCCAGTTTTGTCTGATTATTACTTGATTACTTTTGGTATTAAAAGGTGTAGTAAGAAAAGGTAAATCAGCATAAATTTTTATATTTCTAAAATAAGAATTCCATAGAATGTAATTTATATCAAAATAGATTTTAAATGTATTAAAAATCATCTGGATACCTGTTCTATAAAATTCTGGAAAATTGATTCTGGCATAAGCTTTTTGTTCGAATATGTTTTGATTATTATTGTAATCAAAGAATTCATAAGATTTTATTTTTCCTTTAATTTTATAATAATTTGCTGAATGATAAGAAAAACCCCATATTAATGAAAAAGAATATAAATGTATTTTCTGGCTTATTCCAAGAATTACAGAATGAGAAATATCATTTCCAGAAAATTCGAAGGATTGTTTAGGTTCTATAAAATAATTATTATAATCTTTTTTATGATTTTGCATTTTTAAAATTAAATAACTTGAATCATACCCTATTCCTAAATTAATATTTCTTAGTTTTAATCCTAATCCTTGAATTATTGAAGGATTAGCCATTCGTACAATATAATTTTCTTTTATGAATTTATAATTTTCATCAAAACTTATAATATTTTCTAAATTACCTCCTCCTCCAGCTTTAACAAGAAAAGAGATAGAATAAAATAATTTTTTACTAAGAGGAATACCATAACCTAAGGAAGGTAAATTTGCTTGAAGTAAATTTTTATAATGATTTAAATAAATTTTATTATTTTTTATATTTATAAATTGATCTTTATAGATTGATTGAACAAAATTATTTCTTTAAGAAAATTGGCTCTGTTGCATAAAAGTTAATTATTTTCTATTTATAAAAATATTTATCAACATTCTTAGACAATTTTTCATGGAATGAAAAAAGTATAGAATTTTTAAACATATGTTAGTGTTATTTGAAAAAAATTTCGCTTTTATAAAGAATTTTGCTTTAAAATGAGAGTTATGCAACAAAGCTAAGAAAATTCAAAAATAGAATAATTTTCTTCTAAGTAAAAAGAAAGATTGGCTGGATTTAGATAATTAGAAAAAATAGATTCTTTTGTTGAAGCTCCAGCACCAGCAATACCTGAAAATTTTGCACCATAAGAAATCATAAAAAATCCATTAGTAGGATATAAAATTTCTGGAATGATCCATAGTATAATAAATATAATATATTGTTTCTTGTTCGAAGAATTCATTATTTGTTCTCCTGTAAAATTATTTTTCTTCGACTTCTAATGCATATAAGTCATGGCAACTTATACAATAAGAAGTTAATATAGATAAATTTTTCTGAATTTCTTTATTATTTTTATGTTTTATAGATTCTGCTAAAATATCAAATTGTTTATGTGTAGAAAATCCTAATTGTTTAAACTCAGAAGGAAGTTTTAATAATATAAATTTTTCCGCTGCCTGTAATTCATTTACCATATTCATACCTACTTTTTTTGCAGAATTATAAGCAAAATTGTAATTTTCTTCATATAATCCAGTATGAATATTATGTATGGATTTTAATAATTGTCGCATTTCCATTAAAACAAATTCTTTTTCTTCTTTAGTTAAATAGATAATTTTTCGTTGGGGTATATTTTGTTTCGGAAATTGGCATAATACTAAAGTTATGTTTAAAATCAAAATTAATAAAAAATTTGGTTTCATAAAACCCATATTTTGAGAATGATTCTCATTATCAATAAAAATTTATATTTATATATTTTCTAATAGTTAGTTTTTTATTAACATTATAAATAAAATAATTAATGCTATGAAGATTATAATATGATTGAAGGCTAAGGCTTCTAAAAAATTTATCTTTATTAAATAAATCATGAAATTACATAAGGTTATTTTAAATATAATTTTAGAAGCATTAAATAAAATTATTAAACAAAATCATTATTCAGATAAAGTATTAGAGCATTATTTTCGAACAAATAGAAAACTTGGCAAAACGGATCGAAAAATTATTGCAGAATCAGTCTATAATATAGTAAGATATTATTATCTTTATGAATATATAGCACAAAGTGATGATTTAAATAAAATCCTTTCTTCTTATTTTTATTTTAATCATATTCTTTTTGATAATTTAGAAGAACTACTTCCTAATATAGATGTTAAGCAAATCGATATTAGTAAAATTCCAGATAGAATTAAATATTCTTATAACGAAGAATTATGGCTGGAAGGACTCAATCAATTAGGAGAAGAAAAATGGTTTAAAGAAGCAGAAGCTCTAAATCAACAGGCGAAACTTGTAATAAGGGTAAATACTTTAATAACAACTAAAAAAGAATTACAACAACTATTATATGATTCAGGAATTGAATCAGTAGAACATCCGGAAGTAGAAGAGGCATTAATTATTCAAAATAAAACGTTTTTAAGTCCTAATGAATATTTTTTAAAAGGTTATTATGAATTTCAGGATTTATCGTCTCAGCGAGTGGCTCATTTTATTCCTAAGGATATTTTAGAACAAGCAAATCGAATAATCGATGCATGTGCAGGTGCTGGTGGTAAATCTCTACATCTTTCTGCTTTAAAGCAAAATAAAGGACAAATTATAGCTTTGGATATAGAATCAAAAAAACTAAATGAATTAAAAAAACGTGCAAAAAGAAATCGTAGTTCAAATATTATTATTAAGCCTATTGAATCATCAAAAACCATAAAAAGATTAAAAAATAGTGCAGATATATTATTACTTGATGTTCCCTGTACTGGTACAGGAGTAATTAAAAGAAATCCAGATACAAAATTAAAATTTTCTAAGGATAATATGAATAATATTATTGAATTACAAAGAGATATATTGTTACAATATTCAAAAATGTTAAAAGAGGGAGGATATTTACTTTATGCGACGTGTAGTATTTTACCATTAGAAAATGAATACCAGATACAATGGTTCATAAAAAATAAAACTCAATTCGAGTTGATTAAATATCAAACAATTTATCCATCGGAAGGTTTTGATGGTTTTTTTATGGCTTTATTAAAAAAGAAATAATAGGAATAATATCAATTGACTTAGATTCTTGATCTATCAATTTTGTAGTATGTGGTATATAATCCTTATTTTTTTTCATTTATTATTTGCAACAATATGGGTTGGTGGCCATCTTCTATTAAGTATTGGCTATTTACCAAAGGCTTTAAAATTAAAAGATGAATCTATAATTTTAAGTTTTGAATCTATTTATGAAAAAATTGGTATTCCCAGTTTAATTGGACAGTTGATAACAGGGTTATTATTATTTTTTAATCGAATAAATGATTATAGTTTATTTTTTAATTGGAATGATTTTACTGGAAGGCATTTTATTTTAAAAATCGTTTTATTATTATTAACAATTGGACTGGCAATTCATGCAAGATTAAGAATTATTCCAGAATTAAATAAAAATAATTTATGGATTTTAACAATCCATATTATAAGTGTAACAATCATTGGCATACTATTTATCTTTGTAGGGATAAGCATAAGATTTAGTATTTTCTATTAATTAATTTTGAAATTTGTTTGACTCAATAATAAAAATAAATAGCATAAATTATATGAAAGAACAATTGTTTATCATAGTGATTTTAATCTCTTCTTATATTTCTTTATGGGGTATTGATGTAGAACCAGCAGTAAATTATATATGCCGATTAGCTAAAGAAAAAAATCAATATGAAGTTGCAGTATTTCCTTTTACATCTATTGATGGCGAAGAAACAAAAGAAACCAAAAAAATTCATCAATTATTTATAGCAAAATTACTTCAATGTAAAGATTTAACTATAATTGACCAACAAAAAATAGATAAAGTTTTAGAACAACAGGCAAAACTACAATCCGGACTTTATTCAGATGTTGATGATATACAATTAGGACAATTAGTTGGAGCAAAAACCTTACTTTATGGCATGTATGATGAAAGTTTTCTACAGATCAGTCTTATAGATGCTGCCAAAGGAAATGTTATTGGTGCTTATGCTATTGATAAAGAGAATAAAAAGGAATTATCACAAAAACAAGCAGAAGATCATCATAAAGAATTCAAAATAAAACAAGCCTTACGTTATTTATTTCATCATAGACCAGCCTTATTTGTATATGTTGTTACAACAGATGAAGAATTACAAGAACTAAAAAAAAGAAGACCAAGTCGACATAAAAAATTTATGAATTTAATAGATCATATAAAAAATTCTATTAAGGATCCCCAAAAAAAAGAAGAATTAGAAGAATTAAGAAAAATAGTACATAAACTACGAGAAAATCCAAAAATAGATACAATTCTAAAACAACGAAGAAAGCAGGCTTTAAAAAGAATTCAGGAAAAATAATTTACTTGATACGAATTGCTTTCCATTGACCGGAGCTATGAGTTCCGGTATATTTTCCTTCTATTTCGCCTTTATTATTTAGAGAGCCATAATAAATTTGTTTGAATTCATAAGGAGCGCCAATTTCAATACAACTTCTATCTGAACAGGAACGTATAAATTGAATAGAATTCCCTTTAATTTGTAAAAATTGTAAAAATTCAATTTTACCTTTTCCCCAATGAGGGAACTGTACATAACCACCAGGAAATCCAGATTGTGTATAATAAATTGTTAAATAACCTTCATGTCCACCTGCTGTTATCTTATATTTACCAATAAAATTTTTAATAGTATAATTCTGATAAGTAGATAATAAATCTTCTTTAAAGGAATCTTCATCGCTAAAAAAAACAATTTTTTTAATAGAATCTAATGAATAATCATTTATAGTATATTCTTCTTCGGATTCTGAAGGTTCTTTTAATTGAATTTTATCTATATTAATAGAAGATAATATACCTTGTTTTGTATCTTGATTTTTGAAATATATATAAGCAGGTTTATCGATTTTACAACTTTGTTGTGTTAAAAAACTTTGAATCATTCCAGTTGCAAGAGAAGATAATGCCATTAAAGAAATTGTAGTAAATAGATTTTTTTTTGTATTAAAATATCCTTTAAGATGTTGAACAATCATATTCATTATATCGGTTTTTTTTGATTTTAATAAGAGGATATTTTATTATATTGAGATAATTAATATAAAACTTCTTTTACTTAACATAAACGAAAGCTAAATGATATTTATAGAGTTAATAGTTGATAAAATATTTTATATTAATAAAAAAATTGACGTCAAATACCGATAAGAAATAATAAGATTGACAATCATAATAAATGTGTAAAATATTATATAAATTGAGGGAAAAATGTCACTTTCAGAGGAAAAAATTAATTATCCGATAGAAATTCTAAATTACGAAAAGAAAATATATGATCAACGCCAATTAATTGAAATATCACGTGCATTAAATTCAACCTTAGATTATAAATATTTAATTAATGCAGTAATTGATGTATGTTTAGCTCAGGTTCAGACTTTAAGTGCAGCTTTATTTTTAAGTCCAGAACAGGATGCTTCCTATTTAGAACTTGTACCAGATTTTAAAGGATTTGATTTACTGAATCTTTTAGAATTCTATAAGATTTCTTTAGAATCTAATTTAATAGAATTGTTAAAAAAAACAAATAAAGCATATATTATTAATGAATTAGAAACTATTTCTGAACTTTCTAACGAAAAGGAATTACAGATTTTAAAAGAGTTAGGTGCCCATTTAGTAATTCCAATGAAGGCAAAGGGAAATATTATAGGAATTATTGCTTTAGGAGAAAAAATAACTGGAGAAGAATATACTAATTCAGAAAAGGAATTTTTAGTTGATTTAGCTTCGCTTGGTGCAATTGCTGTAGATAATGCTCGTTTATACGAAAGAGCAACAGTAGATATGATGACTGGATTAAAAAATCATGCTTATTTTCAATCTCGATTAAAAGAAGAAAGAGAAAAAGCCTTAAAAAGAGGAACAAATTTATATCTAATGTTAACAGATATAGATAAATTTAAAAATTTTAATGATACTTATGGACATCAAGCAGGGGATGAAGTTTTAAAAGCAGTAGCAAAAGTTTTAAATTCCTTAGCAAAATCCCCTTTTTTTGCTGCTCGTTATGGAGGAGAAGAGTTCTGTCTTGTTATGCCAGGTGTGCAAAATGATGAAGAAGCCTTAGAAATAGGAGAGAAATTTCGTTCAGGTGTGGAAGATATGATTGTATATCATGAAGGGTTAGAATTAAAAGTCACTTCTTCTGCTGGCATTGCAAAATTTGATCCAAAGTAGATGCAAAAACCAATAAGTATTTAATTGAAAGAGCAGATAAAGCATTGTATGAATGTAAAAGACGAGGTCGAAATAGAGTATTATTATATCATAAAATATTTCAATCAAATTAATTTAAAAAACTCCATTCATTATTTAAAATCCAGTTTTACCCTGAACTGAACAAGGTTCATTTATAATAAAATTTAAATATCAATAAAAAATATTGTAAATTTATTGCTTTATGGTTGACGAAATCCTTAAAGCAAAAAAGCTATCCATCGTTTAGAAAATAAAAAAAGGGGAAATAAATGTATTCTTATGTATTTGCAGGACAAGGTTCACAAAGACCTGGAATGGGAATAGATTTTTACGAAACATACGACGAAGCAAAAAAAATTTTTGATATTGCATCAGAATCCTTAGGAGAAGATATAAAGAAAATTTGTTTTGAAGAAGATCCACGATTAAATCTAACAGAATATACGCAACCAAGCATTTTAACAATGGAAATTGCAGTATATGAAGTATTAAAAAAATTTAATAAAAAAGGTGAATATTTTGCTGGACATAGTCTTGGAGAATATTCAGCCTTAACAGCTGCAGATGTTTTTACAATTACAGATGCTGTTAAAATAGTAAAAAAACGGGGAGAATTAATGCAAAGAGCAGTTCCAGAAGGTGTTGGAGCAATGGCTGCTTTAATTTCAGAGGATATAGAACAATATGATTATAAAACAATTTTACAAAAATATGATGTAGATCTTGCTAATATAAATTCCAAGGATCAGGTAGTTATTAGTGGAAAAAAAGAAAATGTAGAAAAGGCTGTAGAAGAAATTAAAAATAATTATTTATCTATCGAAGCAGTTTTTTTGAATGTAAGTGCACCTTTCCATTCTCGGTTAATGAAAGAGATAGAACCAGAATTTCGCGATTATTTATTACAATTTCCAATAAAAAAAGAAAATTGTATTTCTGTGCTTTCGAATTATACAGGAGATTTTCATCATCCAGATAATTTAATTGATAACCTTGTTTTTCAGATTAGTGGTTCTGTTAGGTGGATAGAAAATATGAACAATCTAATAAAAAAGAAAAATAAAATTATCGAAATTGGTCCTAATAGACCACTGGGAAAATTCTTTTTAACCCTGGGAGAAGAGGTGCCATCTATAATTAATGTTCGTTCCTTATATAAGATTTTTCCAGAATTAAAAAAATAAATAGTTTTACCAAAGGAGATTTTATGTTTCGAAATAAAAATTATTGGGCAATAATATTAGGTGGTTCTAGTGGATTTGGTTTAGCAAGTGCAAAACGTCTCGCAAAAGCTGGTATGAATATATGTATTGTTCATCGAGATAGAAAAGGGGCAATGCATAGAATTGAACCAGAATTCCAGAAAATTCGTGATGAAAATGTTCAATTAAAAACCTTCAATTTAGATGCATTAAGCGAAGAAGGCAGAAAAACAGTATTAGATGATTTACAAAATGAGCTTCAGAAGACAAACGGAAAAATTCGTACTCTTTTACATTCTATAGCATTTGGTAATTTAAAATTAATGGTTCCAATCAAAAAACATAGAAATTATGATCCAGCAGAAAAGTTAGCATTAAAATTGGGAATAGATAAAGAAAAATTACGTGAAGAAGCAACCAAACTTTTTTTAGAAGAAAATATTGATGAATTAATGTATATTGCAAAAGAACCAGAATATAATGAAGAGTTCTTTTTAACAGACGAAGATATAGCAAATACAATTTATGCAATGGGTACAAGTTTATATACATGGGTAAAAGATATATTTAATCGAAATTTATTTGCAGAAGATGCAAGAATACTTGGACTTACAAGCGAAGGAAATGAAGTTGCTTGGAGAGGATATGCAGCTGTAAGTGCTGCTAAAGTAGCTTTAGAATCAATATCTCGTTCAATAGCCTATGAATTTGGACCATATGGAATAAGAAGTAATATTTTACAACCTGGTGTTACTGATACACCAGCATTAAGGTTAATACCTGGAAGTTCTCATATGGCTGCTCATTCTCGTTTAAGAAATCCATTAGGACGATTAACAACACCAGAAGATGTAGCAAATGTTGTTTATGTTATGAGTTTAGATGAAACAGCATGGATCAATGGGACAATTATACGCGTAGATGGTGGAGAAAGAATTGCAGGTAATTAGCTAAGAAAAAAAATAAATTTATTATGAAATATAAAGAATTTTTAGAAAGAACACAATTTGATAAAATAGAACTTTTAGCATTTTCTCAGGGAAATCTTATAGAAGACCCCCCAGGAGAAATAGCGAAATTACCAGCCCCACCATTTTTATTAATCGATAGAATTACTCTTATTGAAAAACAAGGGCGAAAAGGGAGAATTGTAGCAGAAAAAGATATTTTAATTGATGAATGGTTTTTCCAGTGTCATTTTCGTGATGATCCTGTAATGCCGGGTTCTCTTGGAATAGATGCTATTTGGCAATTAATTGGATTTTTTTGTTGTACAAATGGAGCAATAGGTTCTGGTCGTGCCCTTGGTGCAGGAGAAATTGAATTTAATGGTCAGGTTCGACCTTATAATAAAAAAATAGAATATCAAATTGATATTTTACGATATAGTGAATTAAAAGAACAGGGTGTAGCTATTGCAGTTGGAGATGCCAAACTATTAGTTGATGGAGAATTAATTTATACAATTAAAAAAGCAAGAGTTGGAATATTTAAAGATATTGCTTATAGAAATTATCCTTTAAAAACAAAACACCATTTAGGTGGTATATTAAAAACTTAAAAGGAGATATAATGAGTGAAAAAAAATTAGCACTTGTAACAGGTGCAAGTAGAGGAATAGGAAGAGCTATAGCAAAAGAATTACATCAAAAAGGATTTCTTATTGGTATTCATTATAATTCCTCTAAGGAATCTGCTGAAACTTTATTACAGGAATTAGGAGATGGTTTATTAATTCAGGCAGATTTATCTACTATAGAAGGTTGTGATAAAATATACGAAGAAATTAAAAATGCAAAAATACCCTTAGAAGTTTTAGTGAATAATGCTGGATTTGTAAAGGATAATCCAATTTTTAATGCATCTTTAGAAGAATTTGATCAAATGGTTAATATCAATATGAAGACAGTCTGGTATTTAACAAAACGATTAATGCGATTGATGATTCGCAATCGTTCTGGAAGAATTATTAATATTTCTTCTATTATTGGAAGTATAGGTAATCCCACTCAATCTATTTATGGTATGACGAAAGCTGCAATTGATAATTTTACAAAAACAGCAGCAATGGAAATGGCAGAATATGGTATTTTAGTAAATTCCGTAGCACCAGGCTTCATAGATACAGATATGACAAAAGATTTACCAGATGATCATAAAAAAATGATACTTGATAGAATACCATTAAAACGTATGGGAAAACCAGAAGAAATTGCAGAAGTTGTGGGTTTTTTAGCTACATCAGGAAGTTATATTACTGGAACAGTAATCCATGTAAATGGTGGTATGTATGGCGGTTGATTTAGAATTAAAACAAAAAATTTTAAATGCAATTCCACAACAGCCCCCTTTTCGTTTTATTGATGATATAATAGAAATTTCTGACGATAGAATTGTCGGAAAATATACTTATAAACGAGATGAGTTTTTTTATAAAGGACATTTTCCCGAGAAACCAATAACACCTGGTGTAATTATCTTAGAAACAATGGCACAAACAGGTGTAGTTGCTCTTGGAATATATTTAGAATTAAAAAAGAATCAACCCATAGATAAAACAACATTATTTACAGAAGCTCAAGTAGAATTTTCTAATGTTGTTTTGCCAGAAGAAACAGTTTATATTTATGGAAAGTTAATCTATTATAGAAAGAATAAAATTAAAGCACAGGTAGAAGTTAAAAAAGAAAATGGTACATTGGTAGCTATAGGTGAGTTAGCAGGAGTGGGAGTAAAATAAATCAAGGAGTATATATGGAACGAAGAGTTGTTGTTACTGGAATTGGAATAATAACATCAAATGGTCATGGTAAGGAAGAATTTGCCAATGCATTAAAGCAGGGGAAAAGTGGTATTCGTTTTCGTAAAGAATTAGAAGAATTAAAATTTTCCTGTCAGGTTGGTGGTTGGATAGACAAAGAAATCTTAGACGAAAAAGCAAAACAATATTTTTCTGAAGAAGATCTTTTAGCTATGAATGAAATTATGATCTTAGCTGGAATAGCTGGTATAGATGCCTGGAAAGATGCTGGTTTCGAAGTTCCAGATCCAAAATCTGATACAGTAAACTGGGATACAGGTTGTGTGATTGGTTTAGGATTATCTGGAATGGATACAATTGCAGAACGTGTTATTCCTTATATAGATGCAGGGAAAGTAAAAAGATTGGGATCAACAATGGTTGAACAAATTATGATGAGTTCTGTATCTGCGAAGATGAGTGGCTTGCTGGCTCTTGGAAATCAAGTAACTTCTAATAGTAGTGCGTGTAATACAGGTACTGAAGCAATTATAATGGCATATGAAAGAATACGAAGAGGAGATGCAGAAAAGATGTTAGCAGGTGGTGCAGAATCTTCTTCTAAATATATCTGGGGTGCATTTGATGCAATGAAAGTTCTTTGTTCAAAATATAATGATCAACCAGAAAAAGCTTCTCGACCAATGAGTGCAAGTGCAGGTGGTTTTATACCTGGTTCTGGTTCAGGTATATTATTATTAGAAAGTTTAGAAAGTGCAAAGAAACGCGGAGCAAAAATTTATGCAGAGATTATAGGTGCGCATCTCAATTGTGGTGGTCAGCGAATGGGTGGAAGTATGACAGCTCCAAATTCTACATCAGTTCAAATGTGTATACGAGAAGCTGTAAGGAAAGCAGGTATTCAACCAGAAGAAATCGATGCAATTAATGGACATTTAACAGCAACAATGGCAGATCCAATCGAAGTAAATAATTGGGCACAGGCATTACAATTGCCTCCGGAAAAATTTCCTTATATTCAATCAACAAAATCTATGGTAGGTCATTGTCTTGGAGCTGCTGGTAGTGTCGAATCTGTTGCAGTTATGTTAGAGTTAGAACAGGGATTTTTACATCCTTCTATTAATTGCGAAGATTTACACGAAAAAATCAAACCATATGAATCAAAGGTTGTAAGAACCCTTATTGAAAAAGATATAAAAATTATCGCTAAAGCAAGTTTTGGTTTTGGTGATGTTAATGGTTGTATTATATATAAAAAATGGGAAGAATGATGTAGTATTTTAAATTAAAATCATAATAAGGAGTGAACTATGGAAAATCAAGAAATAATGCAAAAAGTCCTTAAAATTTTAGGACCCTATGCAAAAAATAAAGAAGCATTAAACAATGCAAATGAAAATACAAATATCTTAAAAGATTTAGAAGTTAACTCTTCTCGTTTAGTTGATATTATCTTAGCTTTAGAAGATGAATTTGATATTGAAATTGATGATTCTGAAGCAGATAAAGTTCAAACAGTTGGAGCAGCAGTTGAGTTAATTAAAAAGAAAGTAGGCTAATATAAAAGGAGACATTTTGTCTCCTTTATTTCTTATTTGTGAAAAAATTATATATTAAGCATATTATTTTATTAAATTTGCAAAAATTATTAGGCAATATATTTTTTCCATTTATAGGTTGTCTTATTGTATTTTATTTTAGGTATTTTCAAAAATATAAAATTCCAGAAATAAAAAAAATTCGAGATTATTATAAAAGCTTAATAAAACAAAATAAACCAATATTAATTTGTCCCAATCATTTAACGATGATAGATTCTGCCATAATTCAATGGGCATTAGCTAGTAATATATTTTATTTGTTTCATTTTTCTAAATTTCCCTGGAATATTGTAGCAAAAGAAAATGCAGAAAAAAATATAATATTTCGTATTATTACTTTTTTAAATAAATGTATTTTGATAGATAGAAAGGGAACAAAAGAACATAAAGAATTAATATTAAATAAACTTCGTTATGTATTATCTAAAAAAGAATCTGTTTGTATTTTTATTGAAGGAACAAGAAGTCCAACAGGAAAATTATTAGAAAATCAAATTAATTATGGTGCTGGGCAATTAATATTAGACGTTCCAGAAACAAATGTCATTGTGATTTATTTAAGAGGTAAGCATCAAAAAACTAAATCAGATTTTCCGATAAAAAACGAAGAATTTTTTTTAAGATATTTTACATTACAACCAGAAACTGATAAAAAAGGATTACGAGCTCAAAAAGAAATCACTTTACAAATTTTAGAACAATTAAAAAAATTTGAAGATGAATATTTTTCTATCTACCAATGATGTGATATATGGTAATGATATTGTAGATCTAAATGTTCCAGATACTTCAATAGAGCATCTTAATCTAAGATTTATTAATAAAATTTGTACCGAAAATGAAAAGAAAAATTTTTTCTCGATGTTGGAAAAACCAACGAAAATAAGCTTAAAAGAAATGCTTGTAAATTTATGGACAATATGGTCTCTAAAGGAATCTTCTTATAAAACTGTTTCTCGAATTTATTTTATACCATTTCGCTATAAAGAATTTGAAGTCCAGAAAGGTTTTAATAATACAATTTATAAAAAATTTTTATTAAATAATATAATTTATAATAATTCGGATTTTATTCTGACTTTAACATATTTTTCAGGTAAAATGAATTTAAATAAAACCTCAGAGAGTCATTTTATTTTTTTGTCCTGGCTCAAAATTAAAAATGAATTACAACGTGAATATGAAAATTATTCTCATCAAATACGTAAATATATAAATCAAACATTATATAATATATTTAAAATAAAAACAAAGGTATTCAGAAAATATGCACAAGAAGAAGAGATATTTATGCCACCATATTTATATTTTGATAAAAAATTTTATCCAATATCTTTAAGTCATCATGGTCGATTTTTATTATTTACCTTAGCTATTAAGAAAGATAATTTAAGTATATTTAGCAATTATTATTATAATCAAATCATCAAAATATCCAAAAATCATTATTTAATTATAGATAAAAATTGAAATTATAAGTTTCTTTTTCCGATGTTATATATAAGCTAAGGAAGGCTAATTACTAACATGGAGGTTTATAATGCTAACTACTCTTCCAGAAAAAACAATTGAAAAAATAGATAATGAAATTTTTAAAAAAAATCAATCCTATAAAATCGTTAAGAAAAAACAAATAGAATTAGTATGTAAATGCAATCTGGCAATAAATGGAAAGCATAAGGAAAATTGTATTTATAATTTAGTTTAAAAAAATGCCGAAGGTCGGACTCGAACCGACACGGGCGTAAGCCCGGTAGATTTTGAGTCTACTGCGTCTACCAATTCCGCCACTTCGGCATTAACGCAATTTAAAATTTTTTTATTGTTATCTTCCTGTAAAGAAAAATTTATCCATTGAATATGTTAATAATATATAGAGAAAAAAAAGAATTACAAAATCAAGAATTGTTAGTGTTGGAAAGAAATGAAATTAATCATATAAAAGCATTAAGATTAAAAGATGACGATGAAATTCTTGTTTCCGATGGAGAAGGAAAAGCATATAAATCAAAATTAAAATACCCTGATAAACTTATTATTAATTATAAAGAAATTATCTTAGAACAAAAAAAACAAAATGTAACAATTTGTTCTGCTATCCCTTCTGGAAATCGCTTAGAAAAAATGATCGATATGGCAGTTCAACTTGGTATAACAAATTATATTCCAGTTATTTATCGTTATTCCGAAAGAAAAGATTTTTCTATTGAAAGAATAAAAAAAATCATAAGACAGGCATCTTCTCAATGTGGGAGATTAACGTTAGCAAATATTTATGCCCCAATTCGATTTCAAGATATATTTCAATATTATAAACATAAAATAATGCTATTTGCAGATAAAAATCCAGAACATAAAATTTCATTTAATGAATTAGTTCAAATCAGTAAAAGAAAATGAATTGGAAAATATTGCTATAATTATTGGACCAGAGGCTGGCTTCTCTAAAGAAGAAAAACAATATTTAAATCAGAATTTTAAGGGTTTAATATTAAATGAAAATATTTTACGAATAGAAACAGCTGTTATTAATGTATTATCTATTTTTCAATTTTTAAAAATGAATTATCAGTGATTATTTTATAAGCTTTCAAAGAAAGCCATATAATTTATAGTTCCTATTAACTTTGCTTCTAAATTGTTATTTTATAATAAAAAAATTTGATTTTATTATATTTTTTTAGTAAGTTTTTTAATAAAAATTAGACTATAATTATTGATGGCTACCTATATAAGAAAGAATATACAAAGTCCTAACGAAGAACTAGAAGAATCAAGCAATACGACTATTTTACACTTTATGATTTATACTCCATATAAAGAAGATTTACAGAATTTAAGAAATCAGCATTCCAGCTATTCGGATATGTTTTTGTTTTTAATTTCTAAATACATAGAAAGATTAAAAAAATTAGCAAATCAAAAGAAAACCAGTAAAAAAATTTATCAGATAGTATGTAATGATTATGAACACTATTCTATAAGAGTAAGTCAGAATATTCATCAATTATTAAAGGATATATCCGAGATGACGGGATATAGTGTAAGTCATATTATAAGGCTACTAATAGAATGGGAATGTTATAGAAGGTTTGATGATAAGGTATTTCTATTGAGGGTACCGTTAAGGGAGATTGGCAGTGAATTTGTAACAACTATTACAGAAATCAGGATAGAGCATCGATTTTACAGGGCAAGGGAACTGGTAGAAGAAGACGTTGAAATATTATGTGCTTAAAATAATTTACGAAAATATAAATTGATCGCTTACATTATTTTAATTCAAAAAATTTCATAATATTTTGTAATTTTTTGATGTACTCTTTCGTTTGTTTTGTGGGTTCTGGTAGTTTTTCTATATAAGTTAAATGTTCTATAAATTCACTTTGAATTATCTTGATTGAATCTTCCATCTTTTGATTATAAATATTTATATTTTTTAAATATGTTGAAAAATTTTTAATAGTAATTTCAAATTTTTCTATAATGTTTTTAACATTTTGATTTTCTTCCATTAGATTGTTTTTAATTTTGATTATTTCTTCAATTACATCCTGTATAGTATTTAAATCAATTATAACACGATTAAAAAGTCGGCTTGTTTGTATTGCATTTTCGTATCCTTTCTTACTGGTTTCTTTATTATTTTCTACAATAGTTTGTATATCTTTTACATTTTGATCAATACGATTGGATAGTTTAGAAATTTCTTCTGCAACAACAGCAAAACCTTTTCCGGCTTCTCCTGCTCTTGCTGCTTCTATCGAAGCATTTAATGAAAGTAAATTTACCTGTTTAGAAATATCCTGTATAAATTTTACAATCTTCTGAATTTTATTAGAATTTTCGTCTAAATCTTTGATTATATTTTTTTGTTCTTTTAATAGGTTTTTTCCTATATTTGCTTCGTTTTTAGTTGAAGTATAGAGAGAAAGTAATTTTTGGATAGTATCATTCATATAATCGATTTCTTTATTTAGTAATTTAATAGAATAAAAATAAGTATCTGTCATGGATAATTTATCCTCTAATTCGTTGAGAATAATCTTTGTATTTTGGTTTATATTTTTAATTGTAGAATAAATTTCATTTATTGTTTTTGTCACTTCTTCTGATTTTTTTTGGGTATCTTGAATTAAATCTTCATGAAAATTAAGTATTTTATTTAGTAATTCATTAATTAATAAAACTTCTCTTAGAAGTTGCGAAATACGTATCACATAATTTTCTAATTTTAATATTGTAATTCCAATTACACTATTAGGAATATTTCCATTATAAGGAACGGGTAATTTTCCTTGATAAATTTTATCAATAAATTGATTGATTATTCTTATTTGTTTTAAGTCCTTTCCATAATTCAATGTAATAATTGTACTACTTAAAATTGCAATAGGTACTGCGATAAAAAAATTGATAAAAAAATTAAATTAATAGGATAGATAATTTCTAAAACTGGAATGAATAAAAAAATTTCTTTATTATCTAAATTATAGGATTTTAAAAAATAATCATTTTGATTGATGTAACTATTTTGTCATTGAAAGAGGAAATGGGAATCTACATTTACGTTCATGAATGGATTATATAATATTCTTTGATTTTCTTTTAATAAAATTTTATCTTTTAAAGAAGAAACATTTATTAGTTGTTTTAGAATTTCATCAGAAGTATTTAGATGATAGGATTCTATCATAATGTTTAGTGTATTGTAATAACTTTTATAAGTATGTTTAATGGTATAATCTAATGAAAAATAATATCCAATTGTGCCTAATAGACCTGTTATAAGGTTCATATTAATGAAAAGTTGCAAAAATAATCGAATCCTTAATTTAGGATAGCGAATAATTTCCGGAGAAAGACCAAAAAACTTTGTTATAGATATAATATGATCAATGATTTTTCCTGTTAAGGTTTGTTGAATAATAAAATAAATACCACTAAAAAATAGCAATAAGCAAATAGAATAGGGAAAAAAATAAAGTTGATTTTTTAATAATAATACATTTAAAGTTAAATCCAATATAAGGATAAATAAAAAACGAATAAAAGAAAGAATAAAAAAATATGGATTAAAATGAATAAAAAAATGAAAGGATTTTAATAAATTAATTTTATTTTCCTCTGATAGTTCATTAAAATTATGTATTTTTTCAATTAAAGATATTTTATGTTTTAAATAAAACTTCCATACTATCCAACTAATTAAAATATGGATGAAAAAAATTGCAAGAAAATAATTTATAATTACCTTTTGAGAGGGTAGTTCAGAAAAATAAAAGGAAAAATATATATTAAAATATAAATAAAAAGTTAAAATAATTAAAAATAAAGCTTCGTTTATTATATATATAGATTTTATACGAGATTGTAGTGTTAGATTTAAGGACATAGGTTCTCCTGAATAAGTTTTAATTTATAAGATTGTTTTGTCAATATAAATAATAAAAAAAATTGATTAAAATTTAATTACAATTATTTTAATTAATTTATTTAATCATTTAGTCTGTATAAATTCTGAAACAGCTTTTAGAAATTCTTTTTGATTGCTATAATGTAGCCAGTGATTACCTTTTAGTTCGATAATTTTTGCTTTTGGAAAATAGGTTTTGATTAATGGATAATCTTCGCTTGTGATATAAAAGGAATCTGTGGCTTTTATAAATAATGTATCCTTAGAAAAGGTTTTTTGATTAAATTCTTTTATTTCCTGTAAATAGATTCCTTTTTCGAGAGCAGTAACATTAATTTTCCATTGATAGCCAGTTCCTGTTCTTTGTAAATTCATCATTAAAAATTGACGAATAACTAGATCTGGATGTATCTGGGATAGATATTGATCGATTTCCTGTCTGGATTTAAACTGAGAAACATCCGTTTTAAGCACTGCAAATTCTTTTTGATGATGTGGAGGATAGGGTTTGGGTGCTATATCTATAACAATTAATTTATTAAGAGAATCTGGAAAATTTAAAGCATATCCCATAGATACAAGTCCCCCCATAGAATGTCCCATAAGGATAATATTATTCAAAGAATGATCTTCAATAAATTCTTTTAAATCTAAAATCATATCTTTTAAAGTATGAGTTTCACTATGGGGAGAATTACCATGATTACGTAAATCTAAAGTATATACATTAATAATTTTAGATAATTCTTTTGCAATTGTAATCCAGTTTTTAGAAGAACCAAATAGTCCATGTAAAATAATCAGATTATTATCATTATTATTAGAAGGATAAAAAATATAATGTAATTTCATATTAATAAAAGAAAAATTTTCCTGTTTGATAAACAATTAAAGATAATAAATAAGCAAGTCCAGTCATATAAAGAAAAACATATATAGGATATTTCCATGAACCTAATTCTTTTTTGATAATAGCTAAGGTACTCATACACTGAGCACATAAAGCAAAAAATACCATAAGGCTTATTGCTGTTAAAGGTGTATAAACGGGACTACCATCTGGAAATTTTTCGTTTAATAGTTTACTACGAAGACTATCTGATTCTTCATCTGCTTCCCCTACATTATATATAATACCCAAAGTAGATATAATAACTTCTCTTGCTGGAAATGCACTTAAAATACCAATGCTTAATTTCCAATCAAATCCCAGAGGTCTAAATATGGGTTCGATGGTTTTTCCCATTCTTCCTAAATAACTATTACTTAAATGAAATGCTGCAATTTCATTTTCAATTTCTTTTTCTAATAATTCAATCTGTATCTTTCTTTCTGGGAAAGGAGTTCCATTTTTAATATCTTCTTGTTCTAAATTTTTTAATTCTTCAAGTTGTTGTAATAATGGTTCTACATTTTTTTGTGCTAATTCTTCGTCATGAGGAAAATAAATTAATCCCCATATAATAATAGACATAGCAAAAATAATAGTACCCGCTCGTTTTAAGAAATTTTTAACAGCATCTATAACTCTAAAATATATATTTCTTAGGGAAGGTATATGATATTCAGGTAGTTCCATAATAAATGGAATAGAAGGAGTTTTTAGTATTTTTTTATTCATAATTAGAGATACAAAAAAAGCAACAATTAATCCTATACTATGCATTGCAAATAAACATAATCCAGCAATTAAAGCGCCATATTTAGGTTCAATAAATGTTCCAATAAATAATATATATACAGGAAGTCGAGCAGAACAGGACATTAAGGGAGCTACCAGAATAGTGCTTTTTCGAACTTTATCGTCATTAATTACTCTGGTAGCCATAATACCTGGAACAGCACAAGCAAAACTTGAAATTAAAGGAATAAAAGAACGTCCATTTAAACCAGTCCAGGATAAAAGTTTATCCATTAGAAAGGAAGCACGTGCTAAATAACCAGAATCTTCTAAAATAGCAATGAAAAAAAATAAAATTGCTATTTGAGGAACAAATACAACAACAGAACCAACACCAGCGATAATTCCATCATTAATAAAAGATTCCATCATAGGAGAAAAAATACCAGAATTTGAAACAATTTCCGTTAAATAACTAAAAAATTCTTCTATTAGATCCATTAATGGAGTTGCCCATGTATAAATAGACTGAAACATTATAGCCATAATATTAATAAACAAAATTAAGCCCAAAAATTTATGTGTTAATATAGAATCTAAGGTTTCTGTAAGGGTTTTTTTATTTAGAATTTCTTTCTGTTGAACTGTTTCTTTAAGAATAGTATCAATAATTTTATATCGATATTGTATAATCTGAGAATTCGAATAGATTTGAAATTCTTTTGATGATTCTATTATCTTTTGTATTGTTTGTTTTAAATCATTAAGAATTATTTGTATAGAATTTTTATCTTGGGATTTTTCTGTTAGAAGTAATTGTTCTAAATAAAATAAAAATTCATTTTGATCGGTTAAACATAAAAAGGCATCTGCTGGTGTTAAAGATATATTAATATGATTCTTTTTAAAAAATTCATTTAACTCTTTTAAGCAATATTTATAATATTCATTTATATTTTTAGGATATAATTTTTTTATATTATCGTAGTTATGATAGTTTAATGCATGATTTATTGCCTGATTTAAATTTTCTTTAAGATTTTGAATGTCCTTAGAATTTTTAGCATTAATGGAAAAAATTGGTATTTGTAATTTATCTTGTAATTTTTTTGTATCACATATGATTCCTTTTTTTTCTGCTATATCAATCATTGTTAGAATACCAATAACAGGAATATTTAATTCTAAAATTTGTAATAATAAATATAAATTTCGTTTTAAATTCGAAGCATCAATTATATATAAGATAATATCTGGTTTTTTATTTTCTAATAAACGACCTGTTAAAACTTCTAATGCAATTTTTTCATCACTGGAAGTTGCACGTAAACTATAAAGTCCTGGTAAATCATAAATTTCTAAATGATAATCCTTTATATCTAAATAACCAATTCGTTTTTCTACTGTAACACCAGGATAGTTTCCTGTTTTTTGTTTAGTTCCACATAATGCATTAAAGACGGTTGTTTTTCCTGTATTAGGATTACCGATTAGAGCAATACTTAATTCTTTTTTAGCTGTTTGTTGCATATTCTACCTCTATATTTGCAGCATCGCTTTTCCTTATACAGAGTTTATAACCCATGATTAATATTTCTATTGGATCACCAAGTGGTGCTATTTGAACAATCTTTACTTTTTCTCCTGGAATGATACCCATTTCCATTAAACGTATCATAGAAGAAGAATTATAATAAATATTTTTTATTATAACTTCTTGATTAATTTTAATTTTATCTAAGGTATTTTTATTATTAATATTAATCATATTAGGAAAGTTCATTTTGTCCTCCTTCTATCTATATAGATTTAATTTTTTTATAATGCCTATTGTCTACGCATTTTGAACAGGATCCCGTTTCTTTTGTTTTTTTTATAGAATTATACATATAATATCCAAAATATATAACAGCACACATAAAAATAGTACCAATTATGAAAAAATCTGTGTTCATATCATCTCCTAAATTTAAAATTTAATAGTATAAATAGTAGTTATTTACCAATAAAATTCTTTTAAAAATAACGTCAATATATTTTGAGACTCATTCTCAAAAAAGTTATTTATTACTGTTTTATTTATAAAAATAATACGAAAGATTTTATAAAAAATCTTAAATCTCTAAATTCCAAATTTATTCTATTTGAAAAATAAAAAAACTTTGCTTGGGTAAAATTTTATATTCATCTACTAAATGATAACCAGCTTTTTTCATTATGTTGAAAATGATTTGAGGTTCAGTTCCATGTTTTTTTATACCAATAGAAGGTGCATGTTCAGGTAAATAATCAATAATGATAACTAATCCCGAAGGTTTTAATTTCGTTTTTAATTTTATAAAATATTTTTCTGGATTTTCTATGTGATGAAAGACATTTCTTATAAAAATCAAATCTGCAATAGAATCTGGTAAATTAGAATCATCTTCGTTTGCTAAAATATACCGAATATTTTTTATCTGTTCTTTTTCTGCATGTTCTTTTATATAATTTAAATATTCTTGATTTATATCAACAGCATATACCAAACCAGAGGGAACAACTTCTTTTGCAAATCGTAATGTAAAATAGCCACCTCCAGCTCCAAGATCGACAATTATTTGATTTGGTTTTATTTTAGATTTGATGACTTGTAAAATTTCATCAGGTTTACTTTCTTTACTTTGTGCAATTTGATTAAATCGTTCTGCTAAAAAAGGTTTACATAAAAGTCCGGTAATTATAAAAGATAAAACAAATAAAATAGTAATAAATTTCAACTTTTCATTTAAGACTCTTCATAAAAAACATAAAAATAAAAAAAATATTTCTGTCTATGATAAATTTATTAATCAGAAATGTTTGTAGATATAGACATAGAGGGAGATGTTAAAGCTACCATGGTTCTATTTTTACCAGATTTTTTAGCTTGATATAATGCTTCATCAGCTTTTCTTAATAAATGATCATAACTATAACCATGTAAAGGGAAAATACTTATACCAATACTAATAGTAATCTTAGGTATATTTTCTAATCCAAAATTTTTATAATGAATATTTTCTATATTTTTACGGACTTTTTCTGCAACTTTAAAAGCATATTTTTGATTGGTATTGGGTAAAATAATAATAAATTCTTCTCCACCAAAACGGCCAACTATATCACTTTTTCTTATAGATTGTTTTAATACTTTTGCAACAATTTTTAATACTTCATCTCCTATTTGATGTCCATATTCATCATTGAAATTTTTAAAATTATCAATATCTATCATTAAAATTGCTAATTCGCCTTTATTACGTTCACTAATATATAGCAATGTATTTAATGTTTCTATAATATAACGGCGATTATAAAGATTTGTTAATGGATCTGTAATTGCCATAGTTTTATAAGATTCTAAAATACTAATGTTATGAGATATTATACCAGCAATATTAAAGTATATTTGTAAATGATTTTTTAATATTTCTGTTATTTGTTCAAAAGTAAGAAATTGTTCTGAATATAAGTTTATTATATCATCTTTATTAAAAATCAATAAACCTATTCCTGTTATTTTACTAATACTAAGTATAGGTATTACAAATAAAATTTTATTCTTTAATGAATGATTAAATAAAATCTGGTTAGAAAAACAACAATGGGCTTCTTTATGGTTCTCGGTTAATACTTGAATTTGATTTGTTCTATATGCTATACATTGTTCTGGTAGACATTGCTCATTATTAATATGTATATTTAATTCACTATATTCATAAATTTTTTCGAATCGATTTGTACTAAAATTTAATTCTAATATGGAAATATGTAATATTGGTATTAATTCATTAAGACTAAAATGTAATTTCTTATATACATCTTCTTTTTGATTATAACTAAAAATTTCATTAGTATAGCGAGTAAAAATATTAGCTGTATTGGAAAAAATCACTAAAATATTTATATATCTTTTTAACATATGTTGTATAAGAGGAGGGAATTTTTTTTCTTCTATTGTAAGTTCTTCTTTATTGATTTTCTGACGATGGATTAGTTTAATTAAAATTTGTTTTATTTTTTCATCTATAATAAAAAGATTTTTAAAGGGTATTTCTAGTTGGTATTTTGAAATATAATAAGTCATTATTGTAATGAGAAGAATTAAAATAAATATTAAAATATTAATAGAGCTTAAAAGAGAGATAATTTTAGAATTTATCGAACTTACTTCAAAACCACCAAGAATTTCATATTCTTTATAATATAAATATTTAATATAAAACTTTTTCTTATTAATAGTAATAACTTGAATTGTGGGTGCCTGTTTTAAATAATTTTGAAAAAATTCAATCTTTAAAGGTAGATTCAACAAAAACACAGGTACAGATTTCTTTTGTATAAAAAGAAATTCGTATTCATTATTAAAAATAATATTATTTTGATTATTTAAAAAGTCAGTAAGGTTTTGATTTTTAATAGGATTTTCATGGTAAATCTGGATAAGATTCATATAATGATATAAATTTTTATTTAAATGATTTTTAGATTCATTAATAAAATATTCTTGTAATAAAATAAAGGCTATAATATTACTAATTATCAAAACTATAAATGAAATAATAAGACTATATAATGTTGGATAAATAGATTTCATATAAATTATCTTATATTAAACTCCCAATATAAGTTCATATATTATTAATATTAATAGACGTCAATTTCTAAAAATTATAAATAATTTATTTCAAAATAATACTCAAAATAATATAGCATATTCCTACTATAATTTGTATCCATCCTAATTGTTGTGCTTTTTTTATGATGTTGAATTGTATAAAATAATAAAACATTACAAATAACAATAGATAGATTAATAATAAATAAAATATGTTAATATTGATAGAATAATATAAATACAGGATAAAAATAATTAATAGAAATACAAAACAAGAAAGAAAAAAGTTTTGCATTTTTTTATATTTTATAAAATCTACCAATTTTCTGGTTAAAACAATAGAACTTATATTTCTAAATCCAAGGATCATTGTAATATAAAAAATCGTATCAGGTTGTACTTCTAAGGTTGTATTCATACTTAGAGCAAAGCAAATAGGTACAAAAGAACCAATAATTTCGGTTATTATATGTTGATAAAATCCTTTTATTTCTAAAATAATAGCGATAAACCCTAAAACAAAACTTAAAATAATAAAATGCCAGAATGGATATAAAGCAAATTGATTGGCAAAATAGAAAAGAATTAAAAATACAATTCCAAATATAAATAAAAAAAATAATGCTATATATTTTCTTAAAAAAGTTCTTTTTGCAAAAATATCCTGTAAATAAATTTTTAATGTTTGTTTCGCAAATGGTAGTAAAATCATCATAATTCCAATAAAAGGTTTTGCTGATCCTTCCGATAATAAATAACCTACAAGTAAGGCTTCTATGGTAAATCCCCAGATACCATGTTCAGGAGGTATTAAAATTGGTTTTAAACGAATATTTTTTATTTGTTCTTTTATAGAATCCATAGAAACAAAATAATTAAAATTATTGATATAGCAATCAAATTTAAGATATTATTGTATTAAATAATTAATATGAATAATAAAAAGTAAGCGTTCAAAGAAAGCCGTATAATTTATAGTTCCTATTAACTTTGCTTCTAAATTGTTATTTATAATAAAAAAATTTGATTTTCTTATATTTTTTTAGTAAGATTTTTAATAAAAATTAGACTATAATTATTGATGGCTACTTATATTAGAAAGAATATACAAAGTCCTAACGAAGAACTAGAAGAATCAAGTAATACGACTATTTTACACTTTATGATTTATTTACCCTATAAAGAAGATTTGCAGGATTTAAGAAATCAGCATTCCAGCTATTCGGATATGTTTTTGTTTTTAATTTCTAAATACATAGAAAGATTAAAAAAATTAGCAAATCAAAAGAAAACCAGTAAAAAAATTTATCAGATAGTATGTAATGATTATGAACACTATTCTATAAGAGTAAGTCAGAATATTCATCAATTATTAAAGGACATCTCCGAGATGACGGGATATAGTGTAAGTCATATTATAAGGCTACTGATAGAATGGGAATGTTATAGAAGGTTTGATGATAAGGTATCTCTATTAAGGGTTCCGTTAAGGGAAATTGGCAGTGAATTTGTAACAAGTATTACAGAAATCAGGATAGAGCATCATTTTTACAGGGCAAGGGAGCTTGTAGAAGAAGACGTTGAAATATTATGTGCTTAAAATAATTTACGAAAATATAAATTGATCACTTATTTTAAAAATTAGATTATTTTTCTTGTATAGAGGAGGAATAAAGAAAAAATCTCAATTGTGGATATAAATTTTTTTCAAGAATTATCAAAGTCAGAAAATTATCCTCATAAACCAGATAAAGTAGAAATAAAACAAACCCATGCCTCCTATATCTTTATTGTTAAACCTTATGTTTTTAAAATTAAGAAAAATGTTAATTTTGGTTTTTTAGATTTTTCTGATTTACGAAAAAGATTTTATTATTGTATTGAAGAAATCAAACTAAATCAACGATTATGTAAGGAATTGTATATTAATCTTGTTATTCTCTATTATGATAAAAATAATAAGAATGTTATTTTTCAGGATATATTTACTAACGATAATAAAGATTTAACAAAAATAGATTATGACAAAGTTTTTCATTCAATCATACAAAATATAAATTCGGATAGTACAGAAATCGAATTTGCTATTAAAATGCATTATATAGAGGATAAATATTTTTTAAAAAATCAATCGATTACAATAAAAAAATTGGAATTTATAGCAGAAAAGTTAATCCATTTTTATAATAATTTGCAACCATTAAACGAAGATTATTCTAAAAAAAATATTATAGAAAATTTAGAAGATTGTAAGAATTTTATAAATTTGACTATTCCAGATATAATGTATCGATTAATAAAAAAATTTAACGAATATTATTTTAAAAAGTATCATTATAAATTACAAAAAAGAATTAAAGATGGCTGGATAAAAGATTGTCATGGAGATTTACATTTAGAACATATCATAGTAAAAAATAATTCTATCTGCATTTATGATTGTATTGAATTTAATAAAGAATTTCGTCATATTGATATAGCAAATGATATTGCTTTTTTATGTATGGATCTTGAATTTTATGGTTATTATAGAGAATCATTTTATTTTATTAAATATTTTTATAAAAAAATTTATAATTATGATATGATATTTTTACAGGATTTATATCGGTGTTATAGGGCTTTCGTAAGAGGGAAGGTTTATTCTTTAAAAAGTTTACAAAAGCAAATTTCCGAAGAAGAAAAAAATGATAGTATTTATTTAGCAAGAAAGTATTTTAATTTGAGTTTTAAATATGCATTAACAGATATCCATCCTACTATAGTCGTTTTTATGGGAAGAATAGGTTCTGGCAAAAGCACTCTTGCAAGAAAATTTGCTGATTTTTTAAATATAAATATTTATTCTTCTGATGTAATAAGAAAATCTTTATTTGGTTTACCATTATACGAAAGAACACCTGAGCATTTAAAGTCAATTGTATATTCAAAATTAATTACATATATCGTTTATAACAAAATGATAGAAAATGCTATAAAAAGTTCTTTAAAAGATGGAATAGCAGTAATTGATGGAACATTTGCCACCCGTTCTTTAAGAAATATAGCTTTATTTCGTTCTTTTGAAGAGAATATAAAAATTTTATTTATAGAAGTAGAAACACAAAAAGAAATTATTATAGAACGTTTAAAAAAACGTCAAAATTCAAAAGAAGAAGTAAGCGATGCTGGAATAGAAGAGTTTTTATCTTTTTACGATAAATATGAACCACCTTTGGAAATTCCTATTAATCATAAAATAAAGATCAAAATACAAAAAGAGTGGAATATAGATAAATTATTTAACTATATGTTAAGAAAAATTCTTATTCATCGATTTTCTTACAAACATATTTATTGAGTTTTTAATTTGCAATATTATAGATGATAAACAAAAAAATAAAAAAAATTAACTATCTAAAAAATATTATAATAGAATTCATTTCAAATTTAAATAATTGAATATTATTCAATAAAATTTCTATAACAAAAAAAATTATTTATATAGGATAAATTGTTATTGACAATTTAAAACTGAGAATTATACTCTTTTAAAGTACATATACTTAGTATATGTACTTTTTTACTTCATTCAAATGGAGGAGTGTATGTCAAAACAAATAATCAATCAAACACAAAATGAGCAAACCATTTTAAAAAAATTTGTTGATTCTTTAGATCGTTGGTTAACAAGTGAAGATATTGGAATAAATATATATGGATGTGTAGAATGTAATCAATGTGGTGAAGCATGTGCATGGTATATCGAAACTGGAGAAGAAAAAATGCATCCTAAAGTAAGAGCAGATTTTATTAGAAAAGTCTGGAAGAGATATAAAACACCTATGGGAAAAATTTTAGGAAAATTGGGTATAATCGATTCTCCCAATGTTGAAGATTTAAGAGAAAATATGTACATATACTGGCAATGTACATTATGTGGTAGGTGTACTCTTGCTTGTCCAATGAATATTTCGAATCGTTCTTTGTATCGGGCAATGAGAGCTGCTTATACAGAATCTGGTTTATCTTATGAAAATCCTACTATTAAAAGTATCATAGAAAGTACAGAAAAAGTACGACATTCTTTTGGTTTATCAAGAGATTATGTATTTGCTAGACCTGGTTTATTTCTGGGTTATGAGGGAGTTGAAGTTCCTGTTGATGTAAAAGGTGCTGAATATATGTTTGTATGTCCATCTGCAGGAAATACAAAAATTCCCGAATTGGGAATTAAACTAATTAAAATATTGAATGTAGCTCAGATTAATTATACTATTTCTTCAAAAGTGACCGATACGGGAACTGAAATTGATCATATTGCTGTTCATCATGAATTATCAAAAGTAATGTTAGAAGAATGGGAGAGTGCAGCAGAAGAATTGGGTGCCAAATTTGTTGTTGTAGCTGAATGTGGTTGTGATGTAAGAACCATGTATATAGAAGCGGAAAAGACTCTGGGAAGGCCATTTAAATTTCCTATTATTTCTATTGATACAATAATGGAACAGGCAATTGATGAAGGAAAATTGCCCGTTGAACCAATAGATGAATCTATTACTTTTCATGATCCATGTTATGTCGTTAGACTTTCTGGAAGAGGAGAAGAATATCGCAGGTTTCTGACTAAAATAGTAAAGGATTTTAGAGAGATGACACCAAATAGAGAATATAATTATTGCTGTAATGGAGGAGCTGGAGGAATGAGACTTCCAGAAAATACAGAGAAAAGAAGAAAAATATCTCGTTTAAAAGCTGAACAAATTAAAAATACAGGTGCAAATTTAGTAACTACACCCTGCGCTGTTTGTTATTTAAATTTAAAAGATACTACAGAAGTTTATGGACTTGCAACTTCTGATAATAGAAAAGCAAGAATGTTATTTGAAATTGTCTATGATGCTATGATGAAAGCATTAAAAAATCGAAATGAAGAATATAGAGTAAAAATACCTTATGTTTTTAAAACTATGTCTAAGGAAAAACAAATTAAACATAGTTTATCTGGTTTTATGGAACAATTAATACAATCTGAACAATTTCCTGAATTGTTAAAAAAACTTAAAGATGATCCTAATGTTCATGCTTATGCGAAAGAAAATCCAGATTTCTGGGAATACTTCAATAAAATTGAAAAAGAAATAATGTCAATACACAATTATCTGACTTACGGACTAAAAATAGGACATTGGGTAGAAGTATAAAATTTAGGATATAGATGAATATAGATATATTCCAATGTTTTTTGATAGATTTGTATTATAGTTTCTTTGTTTATATTTAAATGTCGAAAATCAAAAAATAAAATTAAGAATATTTCTGAATACTTTTTTTTAAAGTTATTATTTGTAATGAATTGATGTTTTGTCACATATCCTGTAATGGCAATAATGTGATAGGTTAAACAAAATAAAAATAAAAGTGTTTCTAATTTAGATAATTTTCTTGTCATATTGTCTTCAATACTAAAGTAAGATTTTATATCACGAAACATTTCTTCGATTCTCATTCTTTTTTGATAAATTTCTATACATTTTTCTGGGTCATCCATATTTGTGATTAACCATAATGGTTTATGGTATTTTGGGTCCCAAAAACCAATCAGGTTTACTTTTTCCTTACCTTTATAATAAACATTTTTTATGACTTTCAATTCTGAGGGTTGAATAGATAAAGAAACTTCTTGTTTTTTCTTATTATCATAATATAATTTTACTTTTTTATCAGTGAGACGAATAATAAATTTACAAAGATAAAGACGGAAAAAATGTATTAGGCTTTCATAAGCAAATTCTCTGTCTAAAACAATGGGAATTTCTCGTAATATCTGAATAATTTTCTCAAAAGCCTCTTTATGCTTTAAATTACGGGAAGTTTTTTCCTGTTCTATTAAAGAAGAAGAATAGAGTAGGAAATAAATTGGTAAAGCTCGTCCTTCAAAAGGGGCAGAAATGCTTAATAAAGTATAACCTCTTTCTCCTACTTTAAGTTTTCCTACGTAATCTGTTTTATAAGAATAAAGTCTTTCGATTTCTGTTGGATCACCAATAAGAAATTCTACTTCATTATGTAATAAAGAGAATAAAATATTCCAATCACACTTTGTTGCTAAATCTTCCAATTTTCTGTTTAACCATTTGTAAATACTATTAAAACTTCTTAATTTTCCTTTATCTTTGCCTCTAATCCTATTTTGAGGAAGATGTCTAGCAATTTCAGAAACATTTAAAGATTTTGCAAGGATGATAGCATAACAAATTTCAGTAAATGTATCAATAATTTTTGATTGATAAGGTAAGATTTGTTGATAAGATTGTCTTATAAAATTTTTACTAATCATAATTGCTTCCTCCTTCAGTCTGGTTATTAAATAAAAAATTAATGATAAATTACAGATTGAAGGAGGACTTTTTTTGTACAATTAAAAAATGTCCTATTTCTTGGGATAATTTCAGACAATTAATCAGGAGGTCTTTTATGGAAACTATTATTATTTTTTTAGATCATTATGCTTTAGTTTCACTTATTATAAGTGTAATAGGAATATTGTATAAAGTAGTATTACATTTTTTACGCTTATATACCCATCCACCAGTATTAAAACCATATAAAAATAATACAATTGATGGTATTCAACCAAGGGGGATGATGGAGTCTATTGTAAAATTCTTTTTAACTCCTACAAAGCATGCAACACGGGGTAATCCTCTATTTGCAATTGGAGCTGTTTTATATCATATAGGTATTATTACTGTTTCTACAGGTTATGGTATATCTTTATTAATATTATTATATCATATCTTAAAGGGAAATCCTATTCCAGATATTTCTACAGGAATGACTGAATCTTATAATTATTCTTTAAGTAATATTTTTGCTATCATTTTTGGCAATGGTGAATGGTTACAAGCAAAATTTTTATTTGGAGATTTAGCAGATTTATTCGTTTATTTTACATGGATTATTGTAATCAGTGCTTTTATTGGAAATTCATTACTAATGATTGTACATATATTTAGTTTAAGTGGAGCAATTATAAAAGATATTGATCCTGCTGCTAAAGGTGTAAGATTAAAAGGAAGATTTAATTTATCTCATCTATTATTTACCAGCCTTGTTTATGCAATTATCTGGACAGAAATACTAGCAAGATTAGAAATTTTTCATGGTATGGTATACATTCATTCTATTTTGGGTGCTACTATGATATTGATATTTCCTTATAGTTATTTATTCCATATGTTTTATGCTCCTGTAGCTGTTTATTATGGTGCGAGAAGATGGAGATATAGATATATAGCTTAATATAAAAAACTGTAATCAGTTTTTTATACTGATTGCAGTTTTTTTTATTTCTTCCCACTTCCCTTAATAAAAGTATCTTGTTTTAACAACTCAAATAAAATTCTAAATTAGTGGACATCATAAGTATATAAAAATTATTTGCATTCAAATAAACCTTTTATTAAGGAGCGTTCCATGATTCAACAAGGAGACATAATTGCTCATATTGTGCATATTTTGATTTTTACTGCTGCGCATATTGCGTTTATTTATGCATTATATTATCGCTATAAAATAATGCGTAAGGCGCAGCCAGTAAAAAATTTTGTTAAGATGGAAGCACGCATCAGATCATTTTTATTTAATGTGTTATTTCAACAAAAGTTATTTAAACATCCATTGCGTGGTCTGATGCATGCTTTTATCTTTTATGGTTTTATTGCCTATATGTTCCATACTTCCAGTCAAATGGTCGCTGGAAATCTCTGGACATTACTAAAATATTTTGGTATAAATCCCTATGATTTCTTAATACCAGAATATACTTATATGGGGCTGGATTTAACAGAGGGTAGTGCACTTGCAATTTTTTGTGGTATTCTTGTTCTAATGGTTCTTACATATGGTGTATATTATAAATTAGGTGGTAAAGATAATTTCGAATTAACTCGTAATGTTAAATTACAATGGATTACTTTAAGTTTATTAATGATTGAATTTATTGCTTTATTTGTTGTAGCGATTGGCTCTGGAAAAGAAATATACGAAGCAATTGTTCAAAACTTTTCTATTTTAGTTCTAACAGGTTTGATCTATTTTGCATATAGAAGATGGATTCGTAGGGCTAAAGGTTTAGATATCCCATCACCTCAATCTGCTATTGTAATTTTATTAATTGGTACCTTAATGATTTCTACTCTTGTTGGTTCAGCTGCAAAATCTTTTATAGAAGGACATGCAATATCATGGGTAAATCATTTGATACTTCCAATTTTACAATTTTTTGGATTAGATCAAATTCACGAAGCAAAAGCAATTTATGAATTTACCTGGTGGGTACATATAGCAACTGTTTATATCTTTTTAGCTTATATTCCAAATTCGAAACATTCTCATTTATTATATGCACCTGTTAACTTTTTTCTGGTTAAAGATCAACCTCGTGGTGCAATGAATTATATGGATATAGAAAACTCTCAAACCTGGGGAGCAGGTAATGTTACTGAGTTACCCTGGACTTCTTTATTGGATAGTATGTCCTGTATTGAATGCGGTAGATGTACTGTTCAATGTCCAGCTAATAGAACAGGGAAACCTCTTGATCCTAAAAAAATAATGGTTGATATAAAACATGCAATGTTAGATTATGCAGATGATATACTTAAACATGAAGGAGAAGAAGCAACAACATCTCGAATTATTGGGGAACCATATATAACAGAAGAAGAATTATGGTCCTGTACATCCTGTTATGCATGTGTTGAAACCTGCCCAGTAGGAAATAATCAATTAGAAGCAATTTTAGAAATGAGACGTTATCTTGTATTGGCAGAAAGTAATTTTCCACAGGAATTACAAAATGCTTTTGTTAATATGGAAAATAATTCTAACCCATGGGGTATAGGAGCACATACTAGAGCTGATTGGGCAGAAGGATTAGGTGTAAAAACCTTAGCAGAAGATCCAGATGTAGAAGTTCTTTATTGGGTAGGATGTGCAGCATCTTTTGATGATAGAAATAGAAAAGTTGCACGTTCTCTTGTTCAAATTTTACAAAAAGCAGGTGTTAAATTTGGAATTTTAGGAACAGAAGAAAATTGTTCTGGAGATTCAGCAAGAAGAGGTGGTAATGAATATCTATACCAAATGTTAGCGCAAACTAACGTGGAAACTTTAAATCGATATAATATTAAAAAAATTGTTACTGCCTGTCCACATTGTTTTAATACAATTAAAAATGAATATCCACAATTTGGTGGAAATTACGAAGTTTATCATCATTCTGAATTTATCGAAAAACTTATCGAAGAAGGCAAAATCCAATTGGATGATCAAGCTGTACAGGAAATGAAGAAATTACGAGGTACATTCCATGATTCCTGTTATTTAGGTCGATATAATAATGTTTACGATGCTCCAAGAAATATATTAGAAAAATCCTTAGGAAATGCTTTAGCAGAGCCTGTTGATCATAGAAAAACAGGATTATGCTGTGGTGCTGGTGGAGCACAAATGTGGATGGAAGAAAAATATGAACGTGTAAATATAAAAAGAACAGAACAATTATTGGATACAGGAGCAGATACAATTGGTGTTGGATGTCCCTTCTGTATGATTATGATTACTGATGGTGTTAAAGCAAAAGGTGTAGAAGAAGATGTAAAAGTTCTGGATATTTCTGAAATCGTTTTAGCTGCAATGAAAGATGGAACTGGACCTATAAAAGGTGGATTTGCTAAAAAAGAATCTGCAAATAAATCATAAATAAAAATATCTCTTAAATTCAGAACACTTCTTTATGGGGTGTTCTGAATTTTATTTCTATATAATAAAATTTGCACTTATATAAAAAAATAAGTTTTTAAATCAAAAAAACGAAATAAAACATTCTTGGCTTTGTTGTATAACTCCCATTTGAAAGTAAAATCATTTATAAAAGCAATATTTTTTTCATAATTACTAACAAATGTTTAAAAATACTTATTTTTTTCATATTACGAAAAATTGTCCGAGAATGTTGATGAATATTTTTATAAATAGCAAATAATTAACTTTTATGCAACAAAGCCTATTTTCTTAATAAAAAAAACTTATAGTTTAATCCTTGAATAAAAATCACAAATAGCAGAGAAATCTTCTGCTATTTATGAATTGCTTCTTTATTTACATCTAAGGCTGCTTCTTTTATAACTTCTAATAAATTGGGATGAGAATGAAAAGAACGACCTAAATCTTCTGCTGAACCACCAAATTCCATTGCAACAACCGCTTCTCCAAGGATCTCAGAAGCATAAGGTCCAACAATAGAAACACCAAGAATTTTATCCGTTTTTTTATCTGCTAAAATTTTTACCTGGCCTTCTGTTTCTCCCATTCCTTTAGCTCGACCATTTGCACGAAATAAAAATGTACCAACATTATATTCGATACCTTCTTCTTTTAGTTTTTCTTCACTTTTACCAACCCAGGCAATTTCTGGCCAGGTATAAACAACAAATGGACAGAGATTATAATTAACATGGGCATATTTATTTGCAATATAATTAGCAACAGCTACTCCTTCCTCTTCAGCTTTATGAGCAAGCATGGGTCCTTCAATTACATCACCAATTGCAAATATATTTTTTAAATTTGTTTCCCAATGTTCATTTACCTTAATTCTACCTCTTTCATTTAATTCTACACCGATTTTTTCTAAATTTAAGCCTGTGGTATAGGGTTTTCTTCCTACTGCTACTAAAACTTTTTCTGTTTCGATTTCAATTGTTTCGTTTTTTGGGGTCTGGATTTTGGAAAGAACAGAATTTTGTTTTTTTTGTAAATCTATTACTTTATGTTGCAGTAAAAATTTTAAACCTTGTTTTTCTAAGGATTTTCTTGCGATCTGCCTCATTTTACCATCTAATCCCATTAATATATCGGGTAAAACTTCTACTATTGTGACAGCAGTTCCTAAGCGATTCCAGACAGAGCCAAGTTCTAAACCAATTACACCACCACCAATAACAAGCAAACTTTTAGGTATTTTTTTCAAGGATAATGCATGATCAGAGATGATAATTTGTTCACCATCAATATCTACATTTAAACCTATATCCTTTGGTGTAATTACCTGTGAACCTGTTGCTATGACACATTTTTTAGTTTCTATTATTTCTTGTTTATCATTATTATGAATCTGGATCTCTATTTTGTCTGTAGAATAGGAATAAAAACTTCCAATACCATTAAATACTTGAATTTTATTTTTATTCATTAGAAATTTAATACCATCCGTAAGCTCTTTTACTACCTGATCTTTTCTTTTCATCATTGTTTCTAAATCAATGGCAATATCTTTAATCTGGATTCCATGTTCTTTAAAATGATGAATTGCCTGATAATATTTCTCTGAACTATCTAATAATGCTTTAGATGGTATACATCCAATATTTAAACATGTACCACCAAGACTGGAATTTTTTTCTACAATTGCTGTTTTAAAACCAAGTTGTGCACATCGAATTGCACATACATAACCACCTGGACCACTACCAATAACAACGACATCAAATTTATTTTCAGCCATAAATTATCCTTTATAATAGTTTGTTTTAAATTAAATTTCGAACATCATACGTTCTGGATTTTCCACACATTCTTTAACTCGAACTAAAAAGCTAACTGCTTCTTTGCCATCTATAATGCGATGATCATAGGATAATGCTAAATACATCATTGGGCGAATAACAATTTGATCATCTACTACAACAGCACGTTTTACAATATTATGCATACCGAGTATACCTACCTGAGGTGGATTTAAAATAGGTGTAGACATCATAGAACCATAGATTCCTCCATTAGAAATAGTAAAAGTACCACCACTTAACTCTTCTAATGTAATTGTTCCTTCTCGAACTTTTTGTGCAAGACGAGCAATTTCTAATTCTATTTCAGCAAAACTTAATTGATCTGCATTTCGAACAACGGGAACAACTAATCCTTTTGGACCACCAACAGCAACTCCAATATCATAGTAATATTTATAAACAATATTCTTATCCCGTATTTCTGCATTTACAGCGGGAAATTCTTTTAATGCTTGAACACATGCTTTTACAAAAAAAGACATGAATCCTAATTTTATACCATATTTTTTCTGAAAGATTTCTTGATATTTTTGTCTATATTCTATAATTTTAGACATATCTGCTTCATTAAAGGTAGTAAGAATTGCTGCTGTATGTTGAGCTTCTACAAGACGTTCTGCAATTTTCTGGCGAAGTCTGCTCATCGGAACAATTTCTTCTCTTACTTCTCGTTTCACTTTAGGTATAGATGGTAGAGGTACTTCTTTTTTGGTTTCCTTAATTTCCTGTTTTTTTGAAGTTGTTTCTTGTTGTTTTTCTAAATAAAGTATTACATCTTCTTTTGTGATCTGGCCATGTTTACCTGTGCCTTTAATTTTTGATGGATCAAGTTTATGTTCTTCAATTAATCTTTTTACAGAAGGAGGTAATTCTGTTTTCTGTTTGGATTCTTTTACTTCTGGTTTTGATAATTCTTTTTGTGGAGGTTGTTTTTGAGGGGATTCTGCTATTGCTCCTTCTTCTACAATTGCTAAAATTTCATCTAAATGAACAGTTTCTCCACTTTGTTTTATAATTTCTTTTAGAACTCCATCTACTGGACTCGGTACTTCCATTGTTACTTTATCTGTTTCTAATTCTACTAAAATTTCTCCTTGTTGAACTGGCTCGCCAGGATTTTTATGCCAGGTTGCAACAGTAGCTTCTGTAATGGATTCTCCCATTGGAGGGACTTTAATTTCTATGGACATAGCTATTTCCTTTTATAAAAAGTTTTTTTATAATTCTATTGCTTCTTTAATTATTGCTTCTTGTTCTTTTAAGTGAACTTTAAAGTATCCAGTAGCAGGACTTGGAGATGCCTGTCTTCCTATATAATTTAATTTTTTGGGGCATAAATGCCCTAAGTGATTTTCCATATAAATCCAGGCTCCTTGATTTCTTGGTTCTTCCTGAACCCAATAATATTCTTCGACATTAGGGTATTTAGAAATAATATCTTTTGTTTTCTCAGCAGGGAATGGATATAATTGTTCAATACGAACAATAGCAATATGATTTTTTTGTTTATTTTTTCGTGCTTCTCTTAATTCATAGTAAATTTTCCCTGTACAGAAAATTAATTTTGTAACTTTTTCTGGTTTAATTTCTTTATCAGTTTCATCTATTACTTCAAGAAAATTTCCACTTGTAAAGTCTTTTAATTCACTTACTGCTTCGACATGTCTTAATAAGGATTTAGGCGTCATAACAATAAGTGGTTTTCTGTAATTTCGTTTAATTTGACGTCTTAATAGATGAAAGATCTGCGAAGGAAGAGTAGGATAGACTACTTGAATATTATGTTGACTACATAATTGTAGATAACGTTCTAATCTTGCACTGGAATGTTCTGGTCCCTGTCCTTCGTATCCATGTGGTAAAAATAAGGTAATTCCAGACATTCTTTGCCATTTTGCTTCTGAACTACTAATAAATTGATCTATAATAACCTGTGCTCCATTTGCAAAATCTCCAAATTGTGCTTCCCAGATGACAAGAGTTTTTGGATCTGCTAAGGAATAACCAAATTCAAATCCAAGAACGGCTTCTTCAGATAGAAGACTATTTATTATTTCGAACTTGGCCTGCTTAGGTGCTAAATTCTGTAATGGTATATATTCTTCGCCTGTTTCCGTATCATAAACAGCAGCATGTCTATGGCTGAATGTTCCTCGTTTACAATCCTGACCTGATATTCTTACAGGTGTTCCTTCTAATAGTAAAGAACCATAAGCAAGTAATTCTCCCATTCCCCAGTCAATTTTCTTTTTATCTGGATAAAAGATCATGTCATATCGTTCCTGAAATAATCTTTTTAATTTAGGATTAAGATGGAACCTTTCAGGAACAGATGTTAAGACTTCTGTTACTTTTTGTAATGTTGAAAGATTTACAGATGTATCAGGCTCATTATCAAAATCAATTCTTTTTAAACCTTTCCATTGATCTGTAAGTGTTTGTATATATATTTTTATATCTTCTGATTCTAAACGTTTATGAGCATTTTCAAAAAACTGACATATTTCTTGTTTTATTTTGTCTTTTTCTTCATTGCTTAAAACAGAAGAAGTAGGAGATTTATCAAATAAAGTAAATGTACCAGGATGTTTTTTTATTTTTTTATACATTACTGGTTGAGTAAAACTTGGTTCATCTGTTTCATTATGACCCCATTTACGAAAACAAATCAAATCAATAAAAACATCTGTATTAAATGTTTGACGAAATTCAACTGCTAATTTTACAGCTCGACAAACTGCTATAGGATCATCACCATTTACATGAAAAATAGGTGTTTGCAAAAGTTTACCTATATCGGTTGCATAAGGAGTAGAACGTGCATCCTGTGGCTCTGTTGTAAAACCTATTTGATTATTAACTACAATATGTATACTACCGCCAATTGTATATCCCTTTAAATGAGCCATATTTATCATTTCATAATTAATACCCTGACCAGCAATTGCAGCATCACCATGTATTAATAATGCAAAATGTTTATCTCTTGTTTCGTCTTTGTTTTTTGTTTGTCTTGCTCGAACAGAACCCATTACAACAGGGTTTATAACTTCTAAATGACTTGGATTAAAAGCAAGACTTAAATGAATTGATTTATTATTAAGTGTTTTATAATCACTGGAATAACCAAGATGATATTTTACATCTCCCATTGAGATGTCTTCACCTACATTTTCATTAAATTCTGCAAAAATTTGAGCTGGATCTTTTCCCATTATATTTGCTAGAACATTCAATCGTCCTCTATGAGCCATACCAATAACAATTTGCTCAACATCATATTTGCCAGCTTCTTCAATAAGTGTTGCAATAGCTGGAATTAAACTTTCTCCACCTTCTAAAGAAAAACGTTTTTTACCCGGATATTTAATTGATAAAAATTTTTCAAAATATTCTGCACTAAATAATTTATAATATAACATTCTTACAATTTCGTAAGGTAATGGTTTATAGAAATCTTCCGATTCTACTCGATCTATAATCCAGTTCCTTTTTTCATCATCTCTAATATAATAGAATTCAAATCCTGTAGTAGAACAATAGATATTTTGCATCTTATTAATGATATTTTCTACGGTATCTATGTAATCCTTATTCGCTATAGAAACTGTCACTTTTCTTTTTAAATCAGCTTCTGTTATACCATATTTAGAAATATTAAAAAACATTTTAGGATCTTTTTGGTGCATTCCAAGAGGATCAATATTAGCAACAAAATGACCATGTCTTCGGTAATCCTGAATTAATTTATGTACTTTAAGATTAAGATCTGCTGTTATCCAATCCGATGGCAGGTCTTCTGGTTGAATTTCTGAAGTTAAAGTGATAGCTTTCTTTTCAATCCTAGTTCCATTATCTTTTTCTAATGAATCGAACAGGATTTTCCAATCTTCAGGTATGCTTTCTGGACTTTCCAAATATTTTTCGTATAATTGCTCCAGATATTCTTTTTGATCTCCCTGGAGCACGGAGATATAATTTATGGGGTTCATAACACATAACCTATTTTTATACTCTCTCTCATTTGTTTAATAATATCTTATTTTTTTAATGAATCAACGTTTTGTAAATGGTAATAAATTTGCCATTCTGGCTCTTTTAATTTCCTTTGCAATTTTTCTTTGGACTTTTGCAGTAGCACCAGTCATTCTTCGAGGTAATATTTTACCAGTTTTAGATATAAATCTTTGTAGAACTTCTGGTTTTCTATAATCAATCTCTAATCCACGAGTATCTAAAACTCTCTTTTTATATCTAAATTTAATGGGATTTTTATTATCTTGTTCCTTTTGGTTATTCTGATTTTCTGTATTTTGTAATTCTTCACTCATACAATCAACATTTTTTTATTACTTTTATTGCTGTAAAGAACTTTTTGATATTATAGAAAGTCAGGTAAAAAATATTATATTTTTATATTTTCTAATTGTTAACCAAAAAGTTAAATGTAAATTAAATAATATTAAGAATAAAATTCTTAAAAAAAATCCTTTTTATTTTTTATGTAACTAGTTAGTCAAATTTGTCGAAAAATAATTTGATGAATTACAATAAACAGAATTATAGATTTGTAATAAAATTTATTTTCTTTTGGTTTTGTATAACTATTTTTTTAAATCTAACGCATAGAAATAAAAATCATACTTATGCTTTTGGACCTTTAGGTCCTTATACTCATCATAGGATTTTATACGAATCGATACTTCAGTTTTCTAATGATATAAAAATGGATTTTAATCCCAGTTGTACATTATTATTATATCAGTTTGCATATGATAGTGATTCAATTTATGGTGATAAAGATTACTATCATTGTGATAATGGTAATTTTAGCGGTTGCTCTTTAATGTTAGAAACTTTGAAAAATCAATCAAAACAATCGATTAATTTAATAGAAGTAATTAGAAATTTTGCTTTGGCTTCTCATATAGTTCAAGATTTTTATGCACATTCAAATTGGGTGGAAAAAAATAAATTTTCTTTAATTCTTGCTCCTATTGAATTGTTTAAGGATATACCACCACAATCTATGAAGGAATTTAAATGGTTGCAATCAGGTATTTATCCAGATGAAAATGCAGTTTTATTATCAAATGATATATTAGTTAATTATTATTGTTTGATATTACCAGAAGATTTATGGGATGAATATTTTCCTAATGCTGGTCATGCCTGTATAAACAAAGATGGAAATTTCGGTAGAGGAGCTTATTTTGTAAATGGATCATATATGACTTACCATGAATTGGCAGCTTTGTATGCAATAAAACATACTGTTGAATTATTACATTGGTATAAAAAAAACGTTCCATTATTCAGACTTTGTTTAGTACCATTTTCAAGTTTTTTTAATTGTAATACGATTTTAAAGGAAGAATTCTAAAAAATAAATAAAAAATAATACTGTCTCTGTTTCATAAAAGTTAATTATTTGCTATTTATAAAAAAATTTGCCAGTATTGTTAAACAATTTTTCTTGATATGAAATAAATAGTAAATGTTTAAGCATATGTAAGTAATATTTGAAAAAAATAACGCCTTTATAAGAAATTATACTTTGAAATGGGAGTTATGCAACAAAGCCATTCTTTTCATACAATATAAAAAATATTTAATTATTATTTTTTCAAACTTTTTTTACCAAATTTTCCGTTTATATGCAACTGAGCCGAGATTATTAATTATTAAAAGAATTTAAAAGGTTTCCCCAAAGTAGGAGTTTATAATCCTGTAAATTTCCTATACAATGAATAAAATTAAACAAAAGAAAGAAACAAAATATATGTATCCTCATCATATTAATTAGACGTCGAATTACTATTTTTTTGCTAATTTTTTACGAAAATTGTAATTTTTTTGTTTTATTTAGCTATATTGTTATAGAATAATATAAATATGGTCAATATAATAATAACAAATAATTACATAACTATGTGAGTATTTTATCAAAAAGTAGATATTTTTATGATTTTTTAAAAAAGAGATAAGTAATATTGTAAAGATATTCTAAATGAAACCAATTATTAATCTAAGTATAAAAAAAATCTTGCTTTATTAATAAAAAAAGAAATAGTAGTTATTATGAATATTGATAACAAAGTTGTCTGGATTACAGGGGCGTCTTCTGGTATTGGAAGAGCTCTTGTTAAAGAACTGGCGAAATATCATTGTAATTTTATTTTAACAAGTAGAAATTGTGATAAACTAATAGAATTAATTCAGGAACTTCAATATCCCGAAGAAAAATATTTGATTTTACCGTTCGATTTAATGGATTATAAAAATTTACCATCCTTAGTAGAAAAGGCAGTAGAACGATTTAAAAAAATAGATATATTAATAAATAATGCTGGTATTACACAGCGTTCCCTTGCTAAGGAAACTGCCATAGAAACAACAGAAAAAATTTTTGCCTTAGACTTTTTTGCTCCAGTCTATCTTACAAAATTAACTTTACCATATTTTAATGAACCAGGTAATATTACAATAATATCCAGTGTAGCTGGAAAATTTGGTTCTCCTTATCGTTCAACTTATTCGGCAGCAAAACATGCATTACATGGTTATTTTGATTCATTAAGAGCAGAATTACATCGAGAAAATAAAATTATTCAGGTATTGATTGTCTGTCCTGGATTTGTTAAAACAAATATTTCTTTAAATGCTTTAAAAGGAGATGGAACACTTCATAATCAATTAGATGAAGGTATACAGAAAGGATTGGAACCAGAATATGTTGCAAAAAAAATTATTAATGCAATCAAAAAAGACAAACAAGAAATTATTATTGCTGGTTTAAAAGAATCCTTTGCCGTATTTTTAAAACGATTTTTTCCAGAAATTTTATCTAAAATTTTAGTAAAAGCAAAGGTTACATAATATTTATTGCTTTAAATCTAATAGCAAGCCACGTATTTCTTTTAAATTTCGTAAAATTTCAAATGCTGTATTCCTTTTTGATTGTATTGCTAACATCATTTTATGTAATTTATCATCAATTACTTTAACATAGGATAAAATGATTTCTTTTCCTGTTTGTGTCCTTCTCTTTAATGTTTCTATCTTTAGATTTTTTTCTAATAAGATTTGAGAAATCTTTTTAATTAATTGTTTATATTCTTCTAAGGATTCTTCAGTTGGGTTATCGATTAATTTTTTTTCTATAATAGGTAATTCTTTCCAGAGTTGATTTAGTTCTGGTTCTTTTTTTTGGGGTATAAGTTCATCTATTAGTTCGTCGAATGTTTTTATCTGTTTTTGTTGTGAGTTTTTATTTTTTATTTTATCTTTATCTTTAATATTTTTAGTAGAAATCGTATTAGGGGGAATATATTTCGCATCTACCTGAGAGGAAGAGAGATTAATAGAATTTGTAATTTGATTCATATTACAAAAAATATCGGAAATTTTTAAAATTTCATAATGGACTTTTTAGAGAAATTTTATTTAATTAGAACAGAAATAAATGTTTTTTTTAGTTGACGTGTAATGATAAATTTCGGTTTAAGACTAAGTATTTTTATATTATATTAAAGATATAATTAATATTAGAAATAATTAAATAAAAAACATACAAAAAAGGAAAGTTATGCCAGATTTAAATAATCCGTTAATCGTTCAATCCGATAAAACAATGTTATTGGAAGTTCATAATCCCAAATTTGAGGATTGTAGAGCTTTTTGTAGTCAATTTGCTGAATTAGAAAAAAGCCCAGAACATTTTCATACTTATAGAATAACAGCTTTATCTTTATGGAATGCTGCTTCCAGTGGAATGACAGCAGACGAAATTATTGCAGGGCTGGAAGAATTTACAAAATATCCTTTGCCAAAAAATGTTATAAGCGAAATCAAAGAACAAATTTCAAGATATGGAAAAGTAAAATTAATTAAAGAAGAAGATGGAGAATTATATATTATCTCCGAAGAGCCCAATTTTCTTAAAGAAATTGCACATCATCGCTCTATACAGAACTATATTAAAGAATTTCAAGGTGATAGAATTGCTGTTTTAAAAGAGTATAGAGGGCATATAAAACATGCTTTAATAAAAATTGGTTATCCAGTTGAAGACCTTGCTGGATATGATGAAGGTGCTGCCTATAATTTTAATTTTAGGGCTGTAACCCGTTCTGGTAAACCATTCAGTATGAGGGATTACCAAAGAAAAGCAATAGAAGTTTTTCATGCTGGTGGAACAAAATACGGTGGTTCTGGTGTTATTGTTCTTCCCTGTGGAGCTGGAAAAACAATTGTTGGTATAGGAGTAATGCAATTAGTTGGTGCCTATACGTTAATATTAGTAACCAATACTTTATCAATTCGACAATGGAAAAACGAAATTTTAGATAAAACAGATATTCCAGAAGAAGATATTGGCGAATATAGTGGAGAGAAAAAAGAAATAAAACCAATAACAATTGCAACTTATAATATTGTAACTCATAGAAAGAAAAAAGGAGGGGAATTTACTCATTATCATCTATTTAGTGCTGCAAATTGGGGACTTATTATTTATGATGAAGTTCATTTATTACCTGCTCCAGTATTTCGCTTAACATCAGAATTACAGGCAAAAAGACGATTGGGATTAACTGCTACACTTGTTAGAGAAGATGGCTTAGAAGAAGATGTATTTTCTTTAATTGGACCCAAAAAATATGATGTTCCCTGGAAAGAATTAGAAAAACAATCCTGGATTGCCAATGCTAAATGTATAGAAATACGTGTTGATATGGATGAAGAATTAAGAGCAAAATACTCTGTTGCTGATGATAGAGAAAAATATCGTTTAGCTTCTGAGAATCCAGTTAAGATGAAAGTAATAAAAGCAATTATGGAAGAGCATGGAAAAAATAATATTTTAATTATTGGGCAATATCTGGATCAATTGGAAAAAATTGCGAAAAGATTTAAATTACCAATTATTACTGGCCAAACGCCATTAGCAGAACGAGAACGTTTATATAAAGCATTCAGAGAAGGAAAAGAACCCTGTTTAATAGTATCTCGTGTTGCAAACTTTTCTATTGATTTACCAGATGCTCGTGTAGCAATACAGGTTAGTGGAACATTTGGTTCTCGTCAGGAAGAAGCTCAACGTCTTGGAAGAGTTTTAAGACCAAAAGGGAATGATAATATGGCATATTTTTATACTATTATTAGTAGAGATACAACAGAGGAAACTTTCGCTCAAAATAGACAATTATTTTTAACAGAACAGGGATATGAATATCAAATTTATACATTTGATGAATATTTAGAAATGAAAGGTAAAGCTCGAGAAATTATAACTCAACGATAAAGTGTGTTATGAATATAAATAAAACCATTTTTATTACAGGTTCAACAGATGGTATAGGCAAAGCATTAGCTTTACAACTATTACAGGAAAATCATCAGGTAATATTTCATGGGAGAAATAAAGAAAGGTTGAATTCAGTATTAAAAGAAATAAAAGAAAAAACAGGAAAAATCTGTCTGGGATATCTGGCAGATTTATCTAATTTTGAAGATATTTCATTAATGTGCGAAAAAATTCAAAAAGAAGTTAATTCTATTGATGTTTTAATTCATAATGCTGGAACATATGAAAAATCCTTACAATTTAATAAAGATGGTATAGAAAAAACCTTTGCAGTAAATTATATTTCTAATGTTTTGATAAATGAAAAATTATTTCATTATTTTAATCAAAATTTAGAAGAACGTAAAAAAAATCAGAAAAATCTTCGTATTATTTTAGTAAGTAGTATTGCACATCAAAGTGGCCAATTTTCTTTAGAATACTGGTTTAAACCAGATACCTATAATCCTTATCTTGCCTATGCAAATTCTAAAATGGCACAAATCATGTATTGTTATTATATCTCTGAATATTTTAAAGAATTTTATATTACTATTAATACTTTACATCCCGGGGTTATCGATACAAAAATACTTCGCGATAATTTTGGAATGAAAGGTGCACCTATATCAGAAGGGACAAAAACAATTTATTATTTAGCTTTATCTAAGGAAGTAGAAAATATTACAGGTAAATATTTTATTAATCAAAAAATAGAACAGTCTTCTCCAGATACATATAATAAAGAATACCAGGAAAAATTATATTTAAAAACAAAAGAAGTTATTCAATCTTATTTATAATTGAATTATAAACATAATAAAGAAAATGATTAAAGTCTTTTTCTGTACCAATACTTAAACCAATTTCGCATGTTAAATTACTACTTGCTATAAACATCATATGTATGATTTTTTAAGCGATTCTTGATTTTTCTGGTAGAAGATTGTAGAATTTCTGGATAAAACATTCCTTTATCTCCTGCAAATCCACAACATTCAGAAAAAGGAGATACATCTATCTGATTAGAAATTTGTTCTAAAATTTCTATAAGCTTATTAGTCAAATTTGTTTTTTGGAGAGAACATAAATTTTGTAAATATATTTTATCGTATATTTTATTAAATTTATTGGGATATTTTTTATAGAGGTCATAAATCCATTCGATAGAATCTATAAACTGGAAATTTTTATATATTTCATTCTTCTTAAAAGCATAAGAACAGGAGGTATTATCAATGATAATAGGAATTTTATGATTAAATTGATTTAAAAAATTCATCGTTTTTTGTTGCATTAAAATTTGAGCATTAAAAAAAGCTTTACTTTCGTAAGGTTGAGAGCAACAATAACCAGTAGAATTGATTATATGTATATTAATATTAAATTCTTTTGCTATTAGAGGTATTATTTCAAAAAGATCTTTCTGAGATGGGTTTCCCATTAAACGAGAAATGCATGTTGGAAAATAATAATAATCAATTTGTTTAGATTTATTATTATATGGATTTTATAAAAAATTTAAATGATGATTCTCTAATCTTATCTTTATAAAAAATCGGTGTATGAAGAATTTTATTAAATTTTTTCTGAATATTATCTAAGAAATTAAAAGTTTTAAAAAGTTTATATAAAATCTTAAATTGAAAATACAAAATATTTTCTAATAAATTAAAATGATTTACAGTCCATTGAGCAATACTATTTGAAAATTTTTTATTTTGTTGATTTTTAATTGCTCGAACGAAGCTTCCTGTATTTATATTTACAGGGCAGGGTATTTCACATAATCCACAACCAACACAGGTATCAAAGAAGTAATAATGAAATTGCATTGCTTTTATAAAATCGGGATTTCTAAAAATTTCTCGTTGCAAAATAATCCTTTTTCTTGGAGTGGAAGTAATTTCATTACTTGGACATACATTTTCGCAAAATCCACATTCAATACATTTTTCTGTAATACTATTTTGTATATAATAACTATCACTTGAAGGTATTAAGTTTTCTGTAAAGGCTGGAATCGTTTTTAAATGTTTTATATGTGCTTGGGGATCCTCATTTATAATGACACCAGGATTTAAAATATTATCTGGATCTAATAATTGCTTAATTTCTTTCATTATTTCGTAAGCATCTTTTCCCCATTCCTGTTTAACAAATGGAGCCATATTTCTTCCTGTGCCATGTTCTGCTTTTAAAGAACCGTTATATTTCTCTGTTACTAAATAAACAACATCATAGATAAAATCATTATATTGCTTTATAAGATATTCATTATTAAAGCTTTGTGTTATTACAAAATGTAAATTTCCATCTTTTGCATGACCAAATATAATTGCATTTTCATAGTTGTGTTTTTTAAATAGTTTTTGTAGATCAAGAGTTGCATAAGGTAATGTTTCTAATGGAAAGGCTATATCTTCTATTATGACTGTTGTACCTTTTTTTCTGATTGCTCCAACAGAAGGGAATAATCCTTTTCTAATTTTCCATAAAAGATTTCGTTTAATATCATTATCTGTAAAATCTGGTTTATATAAAAGTTTCATTTTCTGTGTTTGAAATAAAAAACTATTTTTAAAATCTTCAAGATCAGTTTTAGAGTTAAATTCGAATTCCACCAATAAACAAGTAGCTTCTTCTGGTAATGATTTTAGAAAAAAAGGTATATCTTTTTGGTTTTCTATAGAACGAATAGAAGCTCTATCCATTAATTCAACTGCACTTGCATTCATTTTTATTAAAGCTGGTATCGTTTCGCAAGCAGTGAATATATTAGAAAAACATAATATACCTGTATATTTATATGGGAAATCTGGAATAGTTTGTAATTCTGCTTCTGCAATAAACCCTAAGGTACCTTCTGAACCAATTAATAAATGTGCAATAATGTCTGTTACTTTATCATAATCAATAAAGGCATTTAGAGAATAGCCAGTAGTATTTTTGATTTTATATTTGTTTTTTATTTGGTTGTATAATTCTTTATTATTTATGATTTTATTTTTTAACTCTAAGATTTTTTTATATATTCTATTTTGTTGTTGTTTGAATTGATTTTCGCAATCTTGATGGAATGTATTTAAAATATATCCATTATATAAAATTGCTTTTATATTTGTTAATGTATGATAAGAATTATATTTTGTTCCACAACACATTCCACTTGCATTATTGGCTAAAATTCCCCCCATCATACAAGAATTAATAGAAGCTGGGTCTGGACCAATTTTTCTTTTGAATGGTTTTAAATAATAATTTAAATGTTGTCCAATAATTCCCGGTTCAAATCGAATTTTTTTCCCATTATCTATAATTTGATATTTTTTCCAGGCTTTAGAAAATCCTATATCAATAATAATACCATTACCAACTGCCTGACCAGAAAGACTTGTTCCTGCTGTTCTGAAGGTAACAGGAATTTTATATTGATTAGCGATTTTAAATATAAATTGAATTTCATTTATATTCTTAGGTCTAACAACAATTAAGGGTTTTAAATAATAAAAACTTGCATCATATGAATAAGATATTAAATCTACATCATGAAATAAAATTCTATCCAATTCAATTTCGCGATTCAGTTCTTTAATTAAATCATGTTCATTTATAGGTGCTTTCACGAACAAGAATTTATAGGTTTTAAATTATTTTCAAGTATTTTTTAATATTTTATAATTTTTATTACTGTAGTTTATAAAAATATCTTATTCTTAAAATATACTTTTGTTAACATACCATCGTATTTTCCATTTTAATAAAACATTTAATCCAGTGCTTACATCAATAATTTTATTATTTTTTATAATTATGATGGTAGGATAACCCCGAACATTAAAATAATTTGTAAGAAAATAATCTTTATCAACAATAATAGGATAGCTGATATTTTTATCTTTTAGATAGGTTTTAATGGTTTCTGGATCTTCGCTTGATATACCTAAAATTTCTAAACCATATGGATTTAATTCTTTATAAATATTTTCCAGCATAGGTATTTCGATTTTACAGGGTAAACACCAGGTTGCCCAGAAATTTATTAGGATAGTTTTATTCTGAAGATCTGATAATTGATATATTTTTCCATCAATAGAAACAAATGTTAAATCTTGTTTTAATGAAATATTTTCTAATTTAGAATTGTTCAAATAAATAGGGATTCTTTGATATAGTAAATAAGCGATTAAAATTCCAAAAATCAAAATTGTTGTAAAATTTTCTTTTATATATTCCATCAATAAAAATTCGTATAAATATAAAAATAGTTACATACTTAAAAGATTTGTTGCATAAAAGTTAATTATTTCCTATTTATAAAAATAGGTACTATTATTTTAGTAATATAAGAAAAGTATTGAATTTTTAAATATATGTTAGGTAAGCGTTCTAAGAAAACCGTATAATTTATAGTTCCTATTAATTTTGCTTCTAAATTGTGATTTTATCATAAAAAATTTGATTTTCTTATATTTTTTTAGTAAGATTTTTAATAAAAATTAGACTATTATATTGATGGCTACCTACATAAGAAAGAATATACAAAGTCCTAACGAAGAACTAGAAGAATCAAGCAATACTGTAATCTTACATTTTATGATTTATTTCTCTTATAAAGATGATTTACAGGATTTAAGAAATCAGCATTCCAGCTATTCGGATATGTTTTTGTTTTTAATTTCTAAATACATAGAAAGAGTAAAAAAATTAGCAAATCAAAAGAAAACCAGTAAAAAAATTTATCAGATAGTATGTAATGATTATGAACATTATTCTGTAAGAGTAAGTCAGAATATTCATCAGTTATTAAAGGACATTTCCGAGATGACGGGATATAGTGTAAGTCATATAATAAGGCTACTAATAGAATGGGAATGTTATAGAAGATTTGATAATAAGGTATCTCTATTAAGGGTCCCATTAAGGGAAATTGGCAGTGAATTTGTAACAAGTGTTACAGAAATCAGGATAGAGCATCGATTTTACAGGGCAAGGGAGCTTGTAGAAGAAGATGTCGAAATATTATGTGCTTAAAATTATTTACCAAACTATAAATTTATTGCTTATCCTTTTAGTAATAAAAGATAATAATTTTGAATTTTTAAATATATGTTAGTAGTATTAAAAAATCTAATTTTAAAATGGGAGTTATCCAACAAAGCTAATATTAAATAAAAGAGAGAATACAAAATAATAAAAAATATTTGATATTTTCTTAATATAAAATTTTATGTAATTATGGCAGAAAATTGTATTTTTTGTAAAATCATTAAAAAAGAAATACGATCGCAAATTGTTTACGAAGATGAGGATACTATTGCTTTCCATGATATAAATCCACAAGCACCAGTTCATATTCTTGTAATACCCAAAAAACATATTCCTTCCTTAGCAGAAGTTCATGAAAATGATAAAGATATTTTAGGCAAATTATTATTAACTGCTTCTAAGGTTGCGAAAAAATTAGCAATTTCAGAAGATGGTTATAGAGTAGTTGTAAATACAAATAGAGATGCCCAACAAACGGTTTTTCATATCCATGTACATGTTATAGGTGGTAGACCAATGAGCTGGCCACCAGGTTAAAAAATAATTTTATTCATCTAAATTAAAATATTGTAATAATGTTTCTAATTCTTTGATTTTATTTTCTAATTCTTTTGCCTGAGTGTTGATTTTTCTTGCATTTTCGGTAGAATTTAATATTGTTTTGTTAATAGAAGCAATGGATTCGGTAATTTCTTTTATTGCTAATTTTTGTTCATTGATACTGGATTGTATTTCGTTTGATTTATTAACTACACTTTTAGTCTGAGAAAGAATACCAGTATTAACAAATTCTTGTTTTATTATAACTTCTGAAATTTTTAATGAAAGCTGATTAATTCTCTGAAATTCTTTAATCATATCAGAAAGAATATTTTTAACTTTATTTGTAATATTAATACCATAATGAATTTGTTCATTAGAATTTTTAATTAATAAATTAATATCTTTGATACTATTCATTGTTTTATCTGCAAGTTTTGAAACTTCATCAGCAACTACAGCAAAACCTTTTCCATATTCTCCAGCTCTTGCCGCTTCAATAGAAGCATTAAGGGAAAGTAAATTAATTTGATCTGCAATTTCTCTTACAATGCTAATGATATTAGTGATTTTACTGGAAGTTTGTTGAATTTGATTCATCGCTTCTGTCATCAAAATGATTTCCTGTTCACTCTGATTTTTTAATTGTTCTGATTCATTAATAATAGTTTTAATTTCTTTTAAGTTATTTTGCGCTTCTTTAATTACCATAGTTAATTCATTAATTCCCTTTGATAGATTTTGTATTAAAAAGGTTTGTTCATTAGCATATTCGGAAATTTTATCCATTGTTGCTGAAATTTCTTCTATGGTTGCAGAGATTTGTTCTGTTGTTGCAGCTTCATTTTCGGAATCATTTACAAGTTCATCAGTAAGTTGTTTAAAATGTTCTGATGATTGTTTTGCTAAATTTGTTATTTCTATGGTTCGTTTTAGTGTATTTCTTAAATTATGTTTTAATTTTATTAAAGAAATAGAAACACTACCAAATTCATCATTAGTTATAAGCATTTTAATCTTTTTAAAATTTCCTTTTGCAACAAGATCAAGAGAAGTATTTACTAATTCTAAGCTTTTTGTTTTTTTATTTACTAAATATATAATAAAAAATATGAATAAAATACCAATTAACATATAAGTTGTTGCTAAAATAAATACAGAAAAAGATATTTTTTCTTGATATAATGATTTTGCATATAGATTGGCAATATAAATTTCAGAAAGCTTTTCCTTTTCAAAAAAGAGCTCATAAAGAAACTTTTTAAAATAGATTTTTTCATTTAAACCAGAATCCTGTTTTAAAATATCTAAATTATGAGTTAAATTATTGAGTTCTTGAAAACGTAATTCAGGTTCCGTACTTGCAATAATTTTTAAATTTCTATCTATAATTAAAAAAATATTTTTTATAGATTGTTCATTATTAAATAAATAACGTTGTTCTAAATTTGCTAAATTAATAAATAGAATATGATATAAATTATCTTTATATGGTTTAATATAAATAAGAATTCTATGTGGATTGTCACTTGTTAGTCGAAAACCTGTAATAATAGTTTTGCCAGATGAATTTTCTATTTGTTCTCTGATAAATTGAAATTCATTATTTTGTATAAAATAATTAGAAGAAAATAGGATCTCTTTATTTTTATTATCAAATAATGCATAATCCATAAAAATTGTATCTTTTAGAATTTCACTATTGATAAAAATTTTTATTTTATTAGTGTTGTTTTGTTTTTTTATAAATGTTAAAAATTCATTGTTTTTTTCCAATTGTGATAATTGTTTTTGAATATTCATAAAAAATGTATGTATGTCTTCTCTTAAATTAGAAATCTTTTGATGAACCCTTTCTTGATGTAATTCTTTACTCCAGTATTCGCCAAATTGAGATGCTACAAAACCAGAAAGAGAAGAAATCATAAAAAAAGCAAGAAATAATAAATACGATAATGTATATTTATATTTAAAAAAATAAATTTTATCCATTTCTTCTAAGAGAACTCTTGTCCGAAATACATTACTATTAATAATTTTAGATATAAGGTCTTCTAAAAACATATAATAACTAATACCACAGGAAGCACCAAACATAAAAAAGATTGTAATAGTAACAATAATTTTATAAAAATCATATTCTATAAAAAAGTTTAGTAATAAAGTAAAAAGAATAACACCAGTTGTTGTTCTAATAAAGGCATCAATACTCTGACGTATAGGTAATTGAAAAAACGTTCTTAATAATTTATATTTTTCTTCTGGTGGGATCTGATTTATAGTATTATTATAAATAGAATTAATAAATTTCTTTATAGGTTTTAAATATTTGGAAGTAGAAATTACAACATATATTACAACAAGAAAGGCAGTAAACAATGCAGTTAGAAAAAATATATGGCTACTTTTAGGAGGAATTTCTAATACAAAAAAACCTAAGATAGCATAAAAAGGTGTTAAAATACCAAAACCAATAAATTCTGAACGTAAAATAAATTGTTTTAAAAATTTTTTATAATTAAAAGATTCTTCATAATAAGAAGTAGAATAAAGATAATTATTTTGTTTTTTCATAAACTTTACCCATTATTTATATAATTATCTGTTTCTTATAAAAAAAGATTAAATGCAAGAAAAAAACTCCTATGGATAGAAAAATAAATAAGGTTTATAACAAAGCCTTATTAATATATAATTACAATAAAATAAAAATCTGGAAGAGAATTTATTTTTATAGAAAAAAGAATTGATTGAAAAGTAAAGATTAATTTAATATAATTTCTATTATGCAAAGAGAAAGAGCACCTTTAAAAGAAATTTTTGGTTGGGCAATGTTTGATTTTGCTAATTCGTCTTATACGACTGTTATAGTTACTGTAGTATTTAGTGTTATTTTTCCCAGAATCATAGTGGGAGATGCACCAGAATATAGAACAGGAAATTTTTTATGGAGTTTATCCTTATCGATTAGTTATCTTGTGATTGTTTTAACAGCACCAGTTATTGGAGCTATAATGGATTATACTGCATCTAAAAAACGATATTTGTTTTATAGTTATATTTTAACAGTAGTTTCTACCATTGCTTTATATATTGTCGAACCTGGTAATATACTTTTAGCAATGTTACTGATTATTATATCCAATATAGGTTTTTCTTATGGAGAATCTTTTGTATCTTCTTTTTTACCGGATTTAGGACCACAGGAAGATCTGGGTAAAATTTCCGGGTTTGCCTGGGGATTAGGCTATTTTGGAGGTCTAACTTCTACTGCCTTAGTTTTAGCTGTAATTGGAGATATTACAATAGAAAATTATGAAAAACTAAAATTGGTAGGACCCATAACAGGAATTTTTTTCTTACTGGCTGGTATACTTACATTTTTATTTTTAAAAGAAAGAGGAATACCAAAAGCATTACCAGAAAATAAAAATTATATAGAAATTGGTTGGGGTAGAGTTTTACAAACCTTTAAAGAGATTCAGGATTTTAAAGATTTAATGATATTTTTTATATCGTTATTTTTTTCTCAGGCAGGTTTGGCAATTGTTATTAGTTTTGCTTTTATTTATGGGGATCAAATTATTCATTGGAGTAAATCAACGATGGCATTGATGTTTATTATTACTCAGTTTACTGCAGCTTTTGGTGCATTTATATTTGGATTTTTACAGGATAAGATTGGCTCACTTCGAACTTATATTTATACCTTAATTATATGGATTCTTTCTATTTTTGCTATATATTATACAGAGGAATTAACAAATATTTTAAATCAATCTTTTTCTATAAATCTATCGATAGAAAAAGTATTTTTAATCGTAGGTTGTTTAGCAGGGCTTGGTCTTGGAGCAACTCAATCTGCTGGTAGAGCAATTGTAGGGATTTTTTCGCCGGAATCTAAATCTGGTGAATTTTTTGGATTCTGGGGACTTGCTGGAAAATTATCTTCCATTTTTGGTTTATTAGGTCTTGGAATATTACAGCATTATCTTGGATTAAAAAATGCAGTTTTATTTACAGCAATTTTATTTGTTTTATCAATTGTTGTTGCTTATTTTGTAAATGAAGAACGAGGCAAAAAATCTGCTATAGAACACGAAGGAGAATAAGATTAAAAACGTTCTGTTGTATATTTATACCATTCTATTTGGGAAAAGGGATAATCAATCGATAAACCAGCTTTTCTATATAGTTCATAAATAAAAACTTCTTTGCTGGGTACCTTTTCCCATACATCTGGTAAAAATGTTGCTCTTCCATCAGGAGATTTTAAATAAATTCCATCTATATTTTCTCTGATTTGAGATAATAATTCTTTAAAGTTTTTTGCTTTAATTTTTTCAAAGGGACTTAAAATAGAAATTTTTATATCAATATGTTCAAATTCATCTTTACTTAAAGGAGGAAAACGAGGATCTCTAAATGCAGCATTAAAGGCATTTCGTGCAATATCTTCTGCAAGGGGATATTCAGCAAAAATAGAACCGATACATCCCCTTAAACTTCTATCTTCTGGTAATATTTTATCTGTAATAGTAACAAAACTTGCTTTTTTTTCTTTTAAGGATTCAGGTAAATTTGTAAGATCTGGTATAAATGATTTATGATATAATAAACCATATTCTATGGATTTATAAGCAATATCTTTTAATAATTTTTTTTCTTTTTCATTTAGCATATAATATCCTTATACAAAACACCAAGAACCATATCCAACAACCTGTCTTTTATCTCCAGCAGTATCTCCAGAATTTCTTAAATCTAATCGAATTGGTTTCCAGTTTTTTTGTCTTGCAAATAATAATAATCCCTGTATGGGTAATCGACCACATGCTTGTTCATAGTGTATTTGATAGGGATTTAATTCTTCTATTGCTAATGCAGTTTTTTCATCTAAAAGTTTGGCTGTATTATAATCATAATAATGACTTAAATCAGAACTTACAATAATTAAGGATTGATTGTTATACAATATATTTAATAATTCCAGTATTTCTTCTGGAGAAATTTTTCCAACAGCAAGTGGTAATATATCAAAACTTTTATTTTTAAAGATGTATTGTAAAAATGGTAATTGAACCTCTAAACTATGTTCTTTTTTATGAGCATCAATATTTTCGTAAATATAAGGTAAATTGGCAATTTTTTCGATGCCTTCTATATAAACGGGAATACGCCCTAAAGGAGTTTCAAAATATTGGGCTGGATGATAGGCAATACCAGGTACATATTCAAAATGACTTGGACCTAAAAGAATAATATGATCATATTCTTTATAATAAGGTATTATGCTTTTATATCCATAAGCAGCAATTGGACCAGAATAAATATAACCTGCATGTGGACTTATCAATGCTTTGGGTTTATTTTGAATAAAAACCTGAGCCTGATCTATATAATTTTGTATCATTTTTATTAATGTTTCTTTTGAAGCAGGGTAAAAATATCCTGCAACAGCACTTGGTCGAACTATTGTTTGTTCCATATAATTATATTTTAATATAGAAAAAAATAATTGTCAATAAAAAAATATCAGAAAATAAAGTGCCTTTATTAAGACCATTAAAATAGCTTTAGGAAATCTTCTAAAGGCATGGGTTTAAAAAAATAAAATCCTTGAGCATAATCACAATTTAAGTTTTTATAATATTCCAATTCTTTTTGTTGTTCGATACCTTCTGCAATGGTTTTTAAATTTAATTTTTGGCAAAGAAAAAGAATAGTTTGGATAATAATGTCTGTACGAGGATTTGTACATTTTAAAGTAAATTCTCTATCAATTTTTAAATAATCTACTTCTAATTGCTCTAAATGACTTAAAGAAGAATATCCTGTTCCAAAATCATCAATGGCAATTTTAATCCCTTTTTCTCTTAATTCCTTAATCTTGTTAGATATAAAATCTTTATTTTGCATAATACTGGTTTCGGTTATTTCAAAAGTAAGGAATTTTAAATGTTGGTTTTGTATTTGACTTAAAGATTCATAAAAGTTTTTGTCATTAAATGTTTTTCCAGAAATATTAATAAAATATTCAATTTGAGGTAGATTATTAAATAATTTTATGAATTTTTTTATATTATTTATATCAAATTGTATGTGATAATTATTCCTTTCTATTATGGATACAAATTCAGCTGGTGATATAAATTTATCTTCTTTTATGTTCTTACATCGCGTTAAAATTTCTGCAGCAATAATTTTATTCTCTTTTATATCTATGATGGGTTGAAAGTAAAATAAAAATTCATAATCAACAGGTTTATTCTCGAGTAAATTGATAATAATATTTTTTGTTTTAATATATTTATTAAGTTCCTCTTGATCTTTCTTTTGAAAAATATAAAAAGTATTTTCTCCTTGTTCTTTTGCTATTTTTAATGCTTGAATTGCTTCTTTATAAATATTATAAATTGTTTTATTTTTATCCTTTGTTGATATAATATGAAAAGAAATTCCCATATTATAACGTATATATATATAGTTTCTTTATTTATTTGATAACTTTGATTAAAAATAGAATAAATTTCATTTAAAAAATTTATAATTTGTTCTATTACCATATTGTTAATGGGTTGCAGTAATGGATTGATTGAAATGCATTTTATTATGCCGAATTCATCATTACCAATTCTACTAAGGAAAATTTTTTCTTTATCTATTGCTCTATTTTTTAATAATTGATTAGTTAATTTATTTCCTAAGGTTTTTAATAATTGATTGGCATTATTATAGCCTAAAAGGGAATTTACTTCATGGAATTCTCTAATATCCACAATAACAAAAAATATAAGATAAGTACCTTGATTTTTTTTTAAAAACCTATTAATGGATTTAAAAAATTTTTCTTTATTGGGTAAACCTGTAATCGAATCATAATTTTTTAATAATTGAATTTGTTTTTCTAAATTTAGTTCTTTTGATATATCTCTACCAATAGATATATAGTAATGTATTTTTTCGTCTTTTACATAGGGATAGATTTTTTGTAAAATATAAGAAAATTTATTATATTTTGTTTTATTTATAAATAAACCTGTAAAAATCTTTTTTTGAGAGATGGTCTCCCATAATTTTTTGTAAAATTCCTCTTTATGTTTTCCTGATTTAAAAATACGTGGATTCTGATTTATAAGTTCTTCTCTGGAATATTGAGAAATTTTTTCTACAAAAGGATTGGTATAAATAATTTTACCTGTTTCATCTGTTATTAATATCCATTCCTCACTATGTGATAAAATATCAAACAGAATTTTTTGCCACTGAAGTTCATTAATAAGATTTAATATATAATGAAGGTTTTGGTATACTTCTGTAAATAGTTTATTTTGTTCCTTTTGAAAATATTCAAAATGTTTAGAAACTAAAAAAATAAAATATATAGTTTTTTGATCAATAGGAAATTTAAAAATAAATAAATCTTTATCTTTTTTGTATTGTTTTTGATGAATATAATTTTTATCCTGTATATGTCGATTCCAAAATTCATTTATATCTATAGTTTGAAATTCTTTTAACTCATTATTAGGATCGTAATAAAAAATTTCTGTGAATTGTTCTGTGTTTTTATCGATACTACATTTACTACAATAAGATGCTTCTATTAAAAAGGATTTTCGAGTAATTTTTAAAAGTTCTTTTAAAAAATCTTCAATATTGTTATATTCATTTAGTTTACTGGAATGTAAAAATATATTTGCAACAAATCGTAACAATTCAACTACTAATAGATTTTCTTTTTGAGAAATTAATTGTTCATTTATATTAAAAACAATACCAAAAATTAAATTTTCTTGATGTTTCCATAAATGGATTTCATATAATGATTCTTTACCTGATTTATCTTTCAGTGTTTCTATGAAGATATTTGTTTCTTTTTGCAGATTTTTTATTAATTCTTGTAATTTAGTGTGTAAATTATTAAAAGATATTTTTTTAATTTTTGTATTAATTGCTGTATTTTCAAAAAAATAATGATTATATGCTTGGTTTATCCATACATCATTTTCTTGAATTAAAAATATGGGAAAAGGTAATAAATTTAAAAATTTATGATATAAATCTTTTTGTAATTCTATTTCTTTTTCTAATAATTTTTCATTATTTATATTAATTAATATTCCCATTCCAGTATATTGATTATTATAAATGATTGTATAGGTAAATAAATAGCAATAAATATCATTGCCAGATTTTGTTTTATAGATAATTTCCTGGTATTCATGAACTTTATTATATCCTTGTAAGCGTTTTTTGGCTATTTCTTTGATTTTTTGTATTTGTTTTTCTGGAAATTTTTCAGAGATAATTTCATGAGGTTCTTTTTCTTTTAATTCTTCTAATGAATAACCAAGTAATTCTAAAAAATGGGGATTTGCATAGATATATTTTTCTCTGTATAGAAATATTCCTATAGGATAAACAGTATTAGTTATGCGAAAGAATAACTCTTTTTCTTGTTCTGAATTGATACATAGGAAAGTAAGGTGATCATGCATAATATTTTGGAGTTATTATACGCGTTTGCTATGTAAATAAAAATTTAATTTGTTAATAAAAAAATGTTAATAATCTTACAAAAAAATATTAGAAAATAATGAATATATAACATACATTTAAAGATTTTAATCCGTTAAACCGAATATAAAATTAATTTATGAAGAATTATTATAAAATACTTTTTTTGGGAATAATTATTTTTTATTTTTTAGAAATAGTTTCATTAAAGGCGCAAGATGTAGTACCAGAAGAATATGCAGCTTATGGATTTATACCTGGATTAGGACAATTTTTATTAGGTAATGAAACCACAGGAGCAGCGCAATTAGGTTTATTTCTTAGTTTTTTAGGTTCCAGTTCATCTATGACAAAACGACCAGATTATATCCCTGCTGATGAAAGAAAAATTGAATTTAAAATAGAAGATGCTATAATAGCAGATTATTTAGATAAAAATAATTTATTGTACAAAGATTATCCTTTATTAAGTGAATCTCAATATGATAGACTATATCGTATGATTCGATATAAAAAATTGATTGAGATTAATCCTTTATTAGAATATGGTTCTTATGAAAGAATGACTTATGCTACAGCTGGTAGTGAATTATTAGGACAATCTGCACAACACGTTTTATTTTATTCTGTTTATTCTTCTTATAGAGATGCAGGAGGGATTAAACCAGTTTCTATGAATCAGGAAAGTTATCATGATCTTGCAATTGCGCCATTTCAACCTAAATATATTTTTAATCGTTATTTCTGGATTCCTATTGGTTTTTTAATTGCCTTAGCAGGATATGAAACAAGTCATCCTCCCAAGAACCCACAATGGACCTTATTATATCCAGGAATGAAGCGTTCTGGTTTTATGAATTTTTATGTTGCAACAATTAGTTTTAATGCAGGTGTTAGCGAAGAAGCTTTTTTCAGGGGTTTTTTAAATCATTTTTTTATTAAAGAAATGGGATTAGAGTTAGGTTTAACAAGTTCATCTGTAATTTTTGGATTAGCTCATCTTGGTAATGGAATAGGTAATGTTATATCTGCTACCTTGGCTGGATTCTATTTTGGTTATCTTCATTATAAAGATAATTGGGATATAAGACAGTCTATTGCTGTTCATTTCTGGTGGGATGTAATTGTTTTTGCAGTTAGTTTACGTTATACAAAAGAAGATAAAAATGTTGTAAAAAATCAAAGAGAAGTTCATTTTATGCCTATATATTATCAATTTAAATTTTAGGAAATACAATATGAAGCGATTAATAATAATATTATTATTGATTTTTATTGGATTTTGCCAAATCGAAGAAACTATAAAAGATAATGAAGCTTATGAAGATTTTTTAATTGCTTATTTATATAAAGCATCTCAATGTAAAACACAGCCATCTTATTTTTTATTATTTCCAGAAAATGTATCAAAGAGATGGTTTAATGCATGTTTATTTTCTATTATTCGTTCGGATTGTCCCTTTAATGAATACCCAATTATATGTTTAAAAATATATGAATAAATAAACTTAAAGTATTTAATAACATACTGTAATATAATTTTTTATTTTTTATATAAAAACATTTACAAAAGAAACATCTATTAAAATAAAGATTTTATGGAAAAATTCTGGATATTTTCTACAGGAACAGAATTAACACGAGGATATTCAAAAGATACAAATAGTTCAGAAATAGCACAGAGCCTTGTTGAGAATGGTTTTGATATTGCTGGTATTTCTCTAATTCCAGACGATAAAGAATTATTAATAAAAAATTTCAATGAAAAACTAAACGATAATATAGCTGGTATTATTATTACAGGTGGTCTTGGCCCAACAGAGGATGATCATACCATTGATGTATTAAGTAAAATAACAAATTTAGAAGTAATTGAAGATACAGAATCATTTAAACGTTTAGAAAAAATTTCAAAAAAAATTAAGCGAATTGATATCAATACTGCAAGAAGGCAGGTTCGTGTTTTACAAAATTCTATAGTACTTAAAAATGAAGTAGGTCTAGCTCCAGGTATGATAATAGAATATAAAAATAAAATTATAGTTTCTTTACCTGGTGTTCCTATGGAAATGAGGTCAATGCTTCCTAATGTTATAAATTATTTAAATCAGAAATTTCCCAAAAAATATTACGAAAAATTTAAATTTTATATTTATAATGAACCAGAATCAGAATTTCAGAAAAATTACGAAAAAATAAAAGAATCATTATCTATTTCTTTTAATTGGGGAATATCTGCCAATCCAGGATATTTAAAAGTTTTTATAGAAAATAGTAATCCAGAATATAAAAATCAATTTGATTTATTATTAGAGAAAATAAGACAATTTTATAAAGACAAATTTTTAGAAACACCTATTGAACAAACTATTCAAAATTTAATGATTCAGAATAAAAAAACTTTAGTATGTTGTGAATCCTGTACAGGTGGATTTTTAGGAAAAATATTAACGGATATTCCAGGTTCTTCTGAATATTTCTTAGGTAGTATGGTAGTTTATTCTAATAAAGCAAAGATGATCTTTTTAAATGTAAAAGAAGAAACATTAAAACAATTTGGTGCTGTAAGTAAAGAATGTGCTACAGAAATGGTAGAGGGATTAATAAAAAAGATTCATGCAGACTATGGTATATCAATAACAGGAATTGCTGGTCCTGGTGGAGGAACCAAAGAAAAACCAGTTGGTACAGTTTATATAGGGATAAAAACACCAGAAAAAACTATTATACATAAAATTTTTTATCCATCAACGCGAGAAAGAATACGGGAATATACAATTTATACTGCTTTATATTTTTTATATAAAGAATTAAAAAATGATTTTACAAAAAATCCTTAATAAAATAAATATAAGATTGATATGGAAAATCAAAAAACACCTAAATGGATAGAACTATTTAAAGGATTAAGTGAAGGTTTAATTCCTTTTGAAGAGGAAGGATATATTATTGTTACACGTTTTGATAAAAAATCAACTTATACATTAATGGAATTAATATCATTTAAAAATGTAAAAAATATACAACCTACAACAACGGGGGTTACATTTCATTCCGATGGTTTTAAAACCTATTTAATTTATGAACCCAATAATTATCAATATCGTTTTCAGGAACCTTATTTAAGAGATGGAACTGCACAGGCACCTATGAGATTTAGTGAAACAGTCATTATTGATTTACCAAAAAGAGATCGATTAATTATTTCTAAAGAACCCTATACAAGTTATGGAAGTTTTACAATAGAAAAACCAGAAGAAGGAAATTTTGTTTATTATATCTATGGTAAGATCCTAAGCAGGGCGAAGAAAATATCTATGGTTTTATTGGCCAGATATTAAATAAAGATTTAGGTGTTCCAAGAAGTTATTTACCACAGGTTTTTGAAGTAATAAAAAATAATTTATCTAAATTTAGACATTTTACTTCGGAATAAAAGAAGAAGGACTTAAGAACGTCCTTCTATAATATAGGAATCTGAAATAAAACAAATACCACCGTATTTCTTTAGAAAAGGTAATGTTTTTTCAGTTATATTATTTACTTTGTCTTCTTCGCACAAAATAAAAACATAACTGTTTTTAAAACTATCAGTAATTTCATCCCACATCATACTACCTTTTGTACCTTTCCCTATAACGTTTTCTACAATTGTATATCCAGAGAGGTTTAATTCCTCTAATAAATCTATAAATTTTGTTAAATGTGGTTTATGAATAATAAATTCTATTTTTTTTATTTTTTGCATATTTTACCCCCAAAGTAATTTAATAAAGTAATAATATAAAGGAATACCAACAATTATATTAAATGGGAATGTTACCGCCAAGGATAAAGTTACATAAATACTTGGATTTGCTTCTGGTAAAGACATTCTTAAAGCAGCAGGAACAGCAATGTAAGAAGCACTAGCACATAAAATAGAAAACATAAAAGCATCTCCTGATTGAAAATTTAATAATTTTGCAAATAAAATAGATAGAATAGCATTGATAATGGGAATAATAATTCCAAAAGAAACAAGAAAAACACCAACTTTTTTTAGTGCATTTAATTTTTTAGCAGTTACAATTCCCAGATCCAATAAAAAGAATGCTAGCATTGGTTTGAATAAATCACCAAATAGGGGTTCCATTGTTTTCCAACCCTTTTCACCTGTAATATAACCTATAATAAGAGAACCTAATAATAAAAATACAGAGGCATTTAAAAAAGCTTCTATAAATATTTCTTTCCAGTGTAATTTAGAATCATTGTTATCTTTATTATAAATAGAAAATAAAATTAAGCCAATTATAATAGCAGGGGATTCCATTAATGCCATTGCTGCTACCATATAACCACCAAATTTTTCGCCTACTGTAGTTATGAATGCTCCAGCAGTTATAAACGTTACAGCACTAATTGAACCATAGGTCGATGCTAATGCAACAGAATTATAAAGATCCAGTTTTTTTCTTAGAATATAAAATGTATAAATAGGAACAATAATAGCAAAAAGAATAGCACTTCCAATAACTATTAATACATAACTATCAATATCCCCTTTATTTAGTTTATGACCACCCTGAAGCCCAATAGAAATTAATAAATATAAAGAAAAAAACTTAGGTAATGGCTGTGGTATTTCCAGATCAGATTTTAATAAAACAGCCAATATTCCCAGAAAAAAAAATAAAATAATTGGATTCAAAAAATTTTGAGTTAATAAATTAAGATTAATTGTTTCCATAATTGATAAATTTATTTTATTCCAGTTTGAGTCAAAAAAAAGAAATTGTATATTTAAAAAAATTTAATTAAAGATTAAATACTATATAAAATATATAAAAATATATGTAATTTTGTAATAATAAAAAAATATTTTTATAATGAAATATTGACATATGAAATTATTTTTTAAACTTGTCATATGGATTTATATTATATACAACATGTTTTTTTCGAAACGCCAGCAGAAATATTCAATTGGTGTAAATTAAGAAATTTTAATACAAAAGGTTTTTTCGCTTATAAAGGTGATATAGATTTAATAAACATAGAAGATTGCGATATACTACTAATTATGGGTGGTCCTATGGGGGTTTATGATATAGAACAATATCCCTGGCTTAAAAAAGAAAAGATATTAATAGAAAAAGCGATAAGATTAGATAAAAAAATTATCGGTATTTGTCTTGGAGCACAATTGATAGCCGATGTATTAGGTTCGAGAGTATATAAAAATTCTTATAAAGAAATTGGATGGTTTCCAGTATATTCATCAATACATGCGAAAAAGAAATTTAGTTTTTTACCAGAAAAATTTTATGCCTTTCATTGGCATGGAGATACCTTCGATTTACCCTCAGGAGCTGAGCATCTTTTTTATAACGAGGCGACTAAAAATCAAGGATTTTCCTATAAAAATATTTTAGGATTACAATTTCATTTAGAATCAACAGAACAAAGTATAAAGGATATTTATAAATATTCTTATAAGGATATTCAAACTGCTGATAATAGAATGTTTATAAAAGAATATAACAGAGAAGAAAATCAAAACTATATAAAAGAGTCTCATAATATTTTATATCAACTATTAGATGCATTTTTAGCTATAAATTAAAAAAAGATTGTTTTTCTTAGGTTTTAAATTTAATTAGAAATATGATTGTAAATGGAAAAGAAGTTTCTATTAAAGAACTGGAATTACCAACAATTGAAGAATTATTAAAAAAATATAATGTAAAAACAAAAATGGTGGCGATTGAAATCAATGGGAAAGTTGTTCCAAAATCAGAATGGCAAAATGTTCAATTAAAAGAAAATGATAAAATAGAAGTAATTCGATTTGTAGGAGGTGGTTAAACTGGATTTATATTTATATCCTATTATCGATTGGGGATTTATAAATAATCATAATTTAGATTTATATCAATTTAAAAATATTTTAATAGAAACAGGATTTTATCAATTAAGAATAAAAAATACTTCTTATTATGATATTCAATCCATTATTGATAAATGTTTAAATATATATAAAAAAATAAAAATAATTATTAATGATTATGCCGAATTTATTTATAAAGCAGATGGATTACATCTTGGAATAGAAGATTTAAATCGCCAAAATAATATAATAAAATTAATAAATAAACTTAATATTTCAAATAGTATAGAACACTGGTTAAATAATAATAATTCTTTTATATGGGGAATATCAACTCATAATTTTAAACAATTTAAAACAATTTATAATCAATATAAAGATTATTTAGGTTATTTAGCCATAGGACCATGTTTTCCTACAAATACGAAAAAATTAGAATACAATTATTTAGAAGAAAAAGAAATATTACAAATTCTGGATTTTATTTATAAAACCAAAATGCAACAATCTATTGTTTTTATTGGAGGAATTAATATGCTAAATATAAAAAAACTACATTCATTTTTAAATCAAAATAACCAGAATTATAATTGTAAATTTTATTATGCAAGTATATCTTCCTTTTTAAAAAAGGATTTACCCTCTAAATTTAACTTTACTGAAAAATAAAAAAATAAAAAATAGATAAATAGAGGTTATAATATGGCAGATAACTCTTATGTATGGGAAGAAAGAGATACCTTATTAGCATATAAATCGATTGATCTAAATGAACTTAAAAAAATAGACTTATTAGGTGTACCTGTTGATAATGTTACAAGAGACGAAGCAATGGCGAAAGTTCTGGATTATTTAGAAAAAAAAGATAAAGTTCGTTTTGTATTATTTGTTGATCCACTAAAATTAATGCGTATAAGACCAAAAAAGAAATATGCTAAATTTTTAGAATCTGATTTGATTATTGCAGAGGGGAAAGGATTACAATGGTCTGCTAAAAAATTAGGTTATAATCTAAAAGAGAGAATATCTATTATATCTTTTTTAATGGATTTATTTCGTTTAGCTCATAAATGTGATTATACTATTTATTTATTAGGATCCAGACCAGAAAATGTGGAGAAAGTTTATACGAATATTTCAAGAAACCTACCTGGTATAAGAATTATAGGAAGACAGTCTGGTTATTTTACAAAAGAATGGGAAGAAAAAATTAAAGAATCTATGAGGAAGTCTTCCCCAGATATTGTTTTGGTGGGTATGGGATTCCCTAAGCAAGAAAAATGGATTAGAGATAACTTAGACGTTTTTACTTTTAGAGATCCGAAGAATCCAGATAACGTAAAACATTCCCTTGTAATTGGGGTTGATAATGCTTTTGATATTTTATCTGGAAATAGAAACGTTCCAGAGGTTTTTCAAATTCATGGTTTACAGTGGTTATGGCGTTTATTATCTAAACCATATAGAATTGATCGATGGTTTTATTTTTTTAAATTTTATATCTTGGTTTATTGGAAATCGTTATTTAAAAAAAAGAGTTCTGGAAGTAAGGAATCTTCTAATTCAATTTGATCTATTTCTCTTTTAAAAGAAAGATCGAGATTTAATTTCGCTTTTACTGGTATAATTTTATTTTGATTAGCAAATTCAAGTGCTTTGTAGTAATAATTCATACTTTTTGTTTTTATTTCATTTAATTTATAATCTGGTAATTTATTTTCGTAACTATAATAGATTGCTTCGTATGTTGCACCTAAATTATTATAAATAAAATATAATGTTTTTATTAAAATATCATTTAATTTTTCTTCTTCTTCTAAAATTCTTTCGGATAGCTTATAATAATCTAAAGCTTGGTTCCATTGTTCTTTTTTAAAACTAAGATTGCCTAAGGCAAGATAATAGTTTGGTGTTGTATATAATTTTTCCTTATCATTTATTGTTAATAAGTTTTTTAAGGCATCATCATAATTCCCATTAATATAGTTTATAAAACCCTGTCTATATAATGAGATATTAATTTTTTCTCTATCTTTTAATGTTTCTAATGCTTTTAAATTATATTCTTCTGAACTTATAAATTCTCGTAATAAATTTTTATAATTTTCATCTGGTTCCCTTAGTGATGTTATGGGTGGAATAAATTCATTTTTATATTTTTCGAAAATAACACTGGTAATATCATAATAAATATAACCATTATCAAATGAAATTAATGTTTCGTCTTCTGGTCTTAAGCCATAAAAATCTTTATATTTTAAATAAGTATTTAAAGCTTCTAAAAAATATTCTTTAGCCTTATCAAAATCTTTTAATTTGTATAAATAATATTCTCCAATAAAAAGAATAGCAGGGAAATGTTTAGAATCAAAATAATATGCATTTTGAAATTGCTTTACACCATTTTTATATTGTTTTCGTTTATAAAAATATCTTCCTCTTTGATAAAATCCTTCTCCATATTTATTCCCTTCTATTGTAATATTTTCTCGTTCTTCTTTTTTATTAAAAATTAAATCTAATAAATATTCTGTAGTTGCATTTATATCTAATTGATTAATAGCATTTACTGGATCTACATTATACTTTATACGAAGATTTTCAGGATTAATATCAATATAGAAACCTGCTAATTTCGATAGTGTATAAATAGGAAGTTTTTCTTCCAGTCCAAGTTGTTGAAGATATCTATGTTTTGCAATAACGTATCTTGGATCATGATTTTCTTTCCATATTTCGATATAAGTATTTAATATACCATCATGTCCTAAAATATTATCTGGATAATGTTCTATAATTTTTTGAAATTCACCTGTAGCTTTTGCGAATTTTTTTTGATTATAATAGATTTTACCTATTCCATAGATCGCTTCTGGATCATCAGGCATATTCATTAATGTTAAAATAATGCGATAGTAATCAATAGCCAGTTCATCGTTTTTATATTTTTTCCCTTCTTCTGAATTTAAAAAATAAGGAAAATTTAAAGAATGGAATTTTGCTAAATTAATTATATTTTCTTTATCAAACCTACCATCTCTAAGTTTGGCAACAGTATATCCACCTGGTTTTATTAAAATTCTTTTAATTTTATCTCTGGAAATAAATTCAGTGTATTTTCTTTTTTTTATTTCATGAATTGTTTTCCAGGAACTTATTTTTTGAATTAAAGGAACACGTTGTTCTGGTGTATTCCATTGATATTCTGGTTGTACTTTTCCAAATAATTTTTCGAACGCTTTGTCGAACTTCCCTAATTTTATATAAGCATTCCCATATAAGTTTAAATATTTTAAATTATATTTACCATCGTTTTCTAAAGCTTTTTGAAAATAATTTTCTGCTTCTATAATTGCTTTTTCTTTTTCAGCTAAGGATAAATTTTGAGCTTCATTTAATATTTCAAGTCCTTGTTCATATAAATTTTTTGTTGTAAAATAATTATAAAATCTTATTCCTAATAAAAATAAAATACTACTGATAAATAATGTTAAACTTCCATACAAAAACAATATCGTTCTTTTTCTTTTTCTTTGTAGTGCTTCTGGAGAAACATCATCAGTATAGATAATAGGAATACCTTCTTTTGTTTTTTCTATAGTGGTTGTCTTAGGTCTATAACCTAATTTTTCTTCGATAAAATCGATTATATTTTCCTCTTCTGCCTGATCAATAAGCATATTAATAAGAATTTTTTGTTCTGGTCTTGAAATTTTTTCATTTACAATAGCATCTATAATTGCCTTTCTTACAGGTTCAGAATAAGATAATAAAGCTTCTCTTAATTGAGCTAAATCTTTATCTGTTAGTTCCTCCCCAATACCTTCGCTTAATAATGCTTGTTCTTTCATTTCTTTTAATTCGCTTTCGCTTAGACCAAAGTCATCGAAATCAATTGTTTTATCTTCTGTGGGAATTGTAGGTTCAATAAAATCTAAAGAAGATGTATCTTGCATGGATTCTGTTTCTATCTTTTGTTCTTTTGTGTCAATCTCAGGTGTTTGTAAATCTTGCTCGCCGATGCTGATGTCTTGAGTTTGTAAATCTTGCTCACCGAAGTCGATATCAGGCGTTTGTAAATCCTGTTCACCTATGCCGATATCAGGCGTTTGTAAATCTTGCTCACCTATGCTGATATCAGGTGATTGTAAATCTTGCTCACCTATGCCGATATCAGGCGTTTGTAAATCCTGTTCACCTATGCCGATATCAGGCGTTTGTAAATCTTGCTCACCGATGCCGATATCAGGCGTTTGTAAATCTTGCTCACCTATGCCGATATCAGGCGTTTGTAAATCTTGCTCACCGATGCCGATATCAGGCGTTTGTAAATCCTGTTCACCGATGTCGATATCAGGCGTTTGTAAATCTTGCTCACCTATGCCGATATCAGGCGTTTGTAAATCTTGCTCACCTATGCCGATATCAGGCGTTTGTAAATCTTGCTCACCTATGCCGATATCAGGCGTTTGTAAATCTTGCTCACCTATGCCGATATCAGGCGTTTGTAAATCTTGCTCACCTATGCCGATATCAGGTGATTGTAAATCCTGTTCATCGATACTGATATCAGGCGTTTGTAAATCCTGTTCATTGATATTGGTATCTGGTGTCTTATCTTCAATTCCTATGTCTGTTTGTTCTTTTTGTTGTGTTTCTAAGTCACTTAGTAAAGTGGTTAAGTTCATCGGCAATTGATTCTTTTTCTTCTGTCTTTATTTCTACTAAAGGAAAAGGAAAAAGTTTTTGATATTTTTGTATAATATCAGGTTCTTTTTGTTTTAATCTACTTTCAATATCATTTTTTAATGTTTGATCTAAGGGAAAAAAATAATTATGATCGTAATTATCCAGACCTTCTAAAAAGTTTTCTAATTGTTCTTTATTTATTGCCATAGGAAAAACATGTTAAGTTGTTTATTCAAACTATCGACAATAACAGTAAAAGTCAATAAAGAAATATTGTAAATACTAACTAAAATAAGTTATGAAAAAGATAAAAAAATATTTAATTTTTCTGTATTTTCTTTTATTATTTCTAATTGAAATCAATGCAGAAAATTTATATTTTCCTGTACAAAAAAAACAAGAAATTAATATTCCTGTTTTTTCTTTAAAACAAATAGAAAATATTAGAGAACCTTCATCACCTAAGTATATTCATTATCTTGATTGGGAATCTTATAGTAATACAAAAAGAATTCTAAAAAAAGGAATTTTATTTACCTATCGTAATTTAATGGCTAATCAAGTTTATATTGCTGGGAATTTTACAAATTGGAAGAAAATACCAATGAAGCGAAATCCTTATGGCGTTTTTTATATAATTCAACCAGTTGTAAAAATTTCAGATAAGATTATAAGTGAATATCTATATAAATTTTATGTAGATGGTGTATGGCAGAATGATCCAGTAAATAAAAATATTAAAATAATAGACGAAGAAGAATATTCTTATTATCTTTACGATGATTTAGAAAGACATTATCTCGCGAAAACAGAAGTTTTAGAAGTAAAAAAATTTTATCAAACGAAACTTTTTCTTGTAGAATTTAAGATCCATGAGAATCAACTAAAAAGAATCTTAAATAAAAATAATATACAAACAGTTAGTGTAGTAGGAGATTTTAATTATTGGGATCCAGAAATTAATATATTAAAAAAAGACGAGAATGGCGTATATAAATATAAAACCTATTTGACATCTGGAATCCATTATTATAATTTTGTCGTAGATGATGAATGGATTCTTGATCCTTTAAATGAAAATACAAAATATTTGTCTAATTTCAAAAAATTATTTAATTATTTGGTATTAGAATCTAATTGAACAATAAAGGAGTGTATTCGTTGCTAACTGAAAAAAAAATAGATTACTATTTTGATAAAATAAATAATCAGATTGGTAGAATAATTTATAAATATAATCTTATACGAAATGGAGATAGAATATTAGTTGCTGTTAGTGGTGGTAAAGATAGTTTAACTTTACTTTACTTTTTAAAGGAATTTCAAAATAAAGCACCAGTAGAATTTGATATTTTAGCATTTCATTTAGAGCAGGGACAACCTGGAGAAGATTCTCGTCCTTTAAGAGAAATCTTCGAGAAATGGAATGTCCCATATCTTATAGAACATCAGAATACATATAAAATTGTAGTGGAAAAAACAAAACCCAATAAAATTTATTGTTCTTTATGTAGTCGATTAAGAAGAGGAATTATTAATAGGATAGCCCAGGAATATAATTATAATGTTGTTGCATTAGGGCATCATAGAGATGATGTTATTGAAACCTTATTATTAAATTTATTCTTTGCTGGAAAATTATCTACTATGAAGCCAGTTTATTTAGCAAAAAAAACAAATATTCGTATTATTAGACCCTTATATGCTGTAGCAGAAGATTGGATCCAATCTTTTGTGCAATTAAAACAATGGAATGTCTTACCTTGTAATTTATGTAATAATATAACTAATAGTCAAAGAAAAAGAATAAAAATGATGTTAGAAAATTTTTCTAAGGATTATCCCCATATTAAAAGTTCTCTTTATAGGGCAATAGAAAAATATTTACTGGAGGAAAACAATAATCTGCTAAACCAGGAATTAGAGAATATTTTACTGAATAAAATTTGATTTTTATTTTAACTTTTTAATCTACTGTAAAAAATCATAAAATGGGTTTGTTATATAACACCTATTTTAAAACAAAATTTTTTTATATCATCAATAATGTTCTAATAGTATTGATTAATATTTTTATAAATAGCAAATAATTAACATTTATACAATAAATATCTAAAAAAATGTATGGTATTTTGTGATTTTTTAAATTTTTTTTGAGAAAACTGAAACTTTTTTGAGTTTTATCCGTCATATATAATAGAAAGTGTATATTTATATGACTATTATTAAAAAATATAAAAAATTGTTGATAAAATTAATGTTTTGATTTATTTTGTATTTAGAATAATTCTAAAATGATAATAATTAAAAATAGGAGTAAAAAAATGAAAGATAAATTTAATATCGTCAAACATGAGAAACAAAATCAAAAGGGAAAAACAAAAAAAAAGAAATTAAAAGAATTACAGAAAGATAATAATGATAAATATATATTAAGTAATTATCCTATTAATCATATTGATATAGAAAATTTACCTGAACAGGAAATACCAGAAGAAGAATTAAAACACTTAGAAGAGGAATTTCAAAATACAATAGAATTAGAAGAATTAGAAAAGGAACGAATTTCTAAAAAATCAAAAAAGGATAAAAGCATTAATGATTCTATTTTAAATTGGTATTTAAATGAAATTCATAAAATTCCTATGCTTTCTCGGGAAGAAGAATACGAAACAGCTCTAAAAGCAATGAAAGGAGATGAATCAGCAAGAAATAAATTGGTTAGAGCAAATTTAAGATTTGTTGTAACTATAGCTAAAAAATATCAATCCTATGGACTAACATTGATGGACCTAATTAATGAAGGAAATGTAGGATTAATACGTGCAGCAGAACGATTCAATCCAGAAAGAGGATATCATTTTATATCTTATGCAGTATGGTGGATTCGACAGTCTATAAAATATGCAATCCAACAAAAATCACAATTAATCCGATTACCTTTAAATAAAATTGCAGATTTAAGAAGAATTGACGAAGCAGAGCATTGGTTTGAAAACCAAAATGAAATAGAAGGTACAATAGAAAATATCGCTGAATATGTTGATAAAAAACCACAAGAAATCAATCATCTTTTACAGGTAAGTAAAGAACATTTAAGTCTTGATGCACCCTTAGTAGATTCTGATGATTTTGCTTTAGTTGATGGGGTTCATGATGATAAAAGTGAATCTCCAAGTAGTAATGTAGAGTTCGAAGAATTAAGAAAAGAAATTTTAAAAAGTCTTGATCAATTAACAGAAAGAGAAAAGAAAATTATTATGCTAAGATTTGGTCTTGATGGTGGTCCTGTATATTCTTTACAAAAAATTGGTAAAATGATTGGTTTATCTAAGGAAAGAGTTAGACAGATAGAAAAAAAAGCTTTACGTAAAATTAGAACAGGTAAAAATGCAAAAGAATTAAGTTCTTTCTTATAAAATTTAGTAATGTTAAAAAAAATCATTATATTTAGTATTACTTTTGTAATTAGTTTTACAATATTTGGCTTTTTATTTAGTGATAAATATTTTATTATACCACAATTTGAAATTTCTTTTAATGAATATAAAGAACAAAAGGATTTTCAATGGATAGAACAATATCAGTATTATATAGGGAATAAAATTATAAATTTAGAATCTAATTATTTTTATACTTTTTCAGTTTTACCTGTTGGTTATGTTCGATATAAAAAAGTAGGGGAAGAAATAGAATTTTTTTTACCAGATAATCAATTATTCTGGAAGAAAAAATCATCTGCTTATCCATATTTTGAGCCATATGGAAAATATATATTAACTATTAATGCAGATAGAACACAAATTGATGTTTTAGATTTAAATGGACAATTTTTATATCAATTTAATGGATTATTTCTTGTAGATTTAAAATGTAAGGAAGATAATTTTTGTTATCTATTGTTTAATGATGGTAGGTTTATAATTTTTAATCAAAAAAATAAATTTATTTTTAATCCAGAGATCAAAAATGCTTTTTATAAAAGTTTATCAATTGATGGTAATCAGATTGCAGTTCATTATTATTTAAATCAAAATGATTATTTTAATATTTATGATGTAAATTTAAATTCAGAAAAACCATACTTAAAAAAAATAAATCAAATTCAAAGTAAAATTGTTTTCCCATATACAGTATCTTTTTTATTCGAAAAAGATTCAATATTAATACCACATTTTAAAGAAACAATTTTGTTAAGTAATAATAAAATATATAAAATTTTTAAAAATAATTCATTAATTAATGAAGTTGAAATTCATAACCAGAATGATATTAGTATAGATGTTTCGTTTTTGGGGGAAAGTATAAAGTTTAATAATTTATCGTTTGTTCTAAAAAAAAATGTATTGGAAATATATGATGCTAATCATAATTATTTATTTGAATTACCTATAAAACAAGATAAGGGCAGTTTTTTTGTATATCAAAATGCTTTGTATATTTTTTTAGAAAATAGTGGTTATTTAAAGTTTTATTTTATTTTATAAAGAGAAATAGCTTTATATCGAAATTCATTTTCTGTATCTAAAATACCAAGAATTTCTGTTTCTTCCTTTTCTTTAATATTAATAATAAGATGATCTAAGTTTTCTCTTGCAATAAAAAAACCTCTTCCATGTTCATCATGAATAGCTAAAGGCAATCCATCTTTTCCAAGAGTTAGATTTCTTTCTAATCGATATAAAACTTCATTAAAATCAAGTGTACCTCGATAATCATTTACACCGATTAAAAATTTTTTATTATATCTTCCGAATTGTAGTTTAATAGGAATTTTAAAATTTTCAGAACCATAATCTCGTGCATTGATAGAAAATTCTTCTAATAAAACTCTAATAATATTAGGAGCATCTAATCTTTTAAAAAGTTCGTAGATCATTTCGCATATTTTAAAACGTTCTTCTTCAGATTGAATAGAAATGATATATATAGTTTTATCAGAGAAATAAAAATCAATATTTTTATGATATTTATATAAATCAGAAATTTTAATTGTTTGTATTATAATATCAGGAAAATATTTTTTAAAACTAAAAATATCATTGGTTAATAATTTATAGATCATTGTTTTTATAAATTGAAGATCTAAAAAGCTGGTTTTGGGAATAATATTCCAGATTTTATATTTCCTTGCATAATGAATATAATCATTTATATTATAAGCAGTAATGAGGGCATATTTAATATCAGGATATAATTTTTGTACATTTGTTAAGAGAGTAATACCATCCATATCTGGCATTCTAATATCGGAAATTATCATATCAATAGAATGATGCTTTAATATTTTTAAAGCTTCACAGCCATTTGCAGCAGTAATAACATTATAATCTGTAGATAGAAAATCTTGAATTGCTAATCGAATTGATTCTATATCATCAACAACTAAAATAGTTTTTCTTATATTTTTTCCACACATAATGGTAATAAAATAAAAAAAATGGTTTTACCTGCGATGGAACGGATTTTATTTTTCCTTCATGTTCTTTAACAATATTATAACAAATTGTTAAACCTAAACCTGTACCTTTAGAGGTATGCTTAGTAGTTGCAAAGGGTATAAAAATCTTTTTTAATATTTCTTCAGGGATTCCTCCTGCTTCATCATAAATGATGATTAAAATTTTGTTATTTTGAATTTTAAAGCGAATCCCAATAATCCCTTCTTTATAATCATAAGCTTGAATAGAATTACGAAATAAATTAAAAAACATTCTTTCTAATTTATCAGCATTACCTAAAATATAAATGGGTTGTGTTTCTTCTATGTCCCATTGAATTTTTTTTGATAATACTGGATATAAACGTAAGGTATTTTCTTTTGCTTTATGAATAATTTTTTGCAATTCAAGACGATGTTTTTCTTTTAAGCCTGGTTTAGATAAATTTAATATATCCGAAACAATATGACTTGCTTTTAATAAATCTTTCTGAATTAATTTTAGACGATATTGTAATTGTTGTTTTTCTTCTTCTTCAATATTATAACGACCAATATTAGAAATAAGATTCTGTAAATTTAAAGAAATGCCTGTTAAAGGGTTATTTAGTTCATGTGCAATACCAGATATTAATGTTCCTAAAGCAGCTAAATTTTCAATTCGAATGATTTCTTCTTGTTTTTCGATTTCTTTTGTTATATCTTCGATAATCTCTATAATTCTTAAACTACCTGTTGCCAGTAATATAAATGTTAATTTATAAGTTTTTTCTATGTTGTTTTCTTTTATGTTAATGATTTTTTCTATTCTATGATATTTTTTATCTTTAAATTCTACCTTATCCCATTCATTTATAAGAGGGCAAAAGGGACAAATATTATCTCTATTATGAATTTTTTTATAACAGAGTTCATCTAATACATTTTTATATTCTTTTTCGTTTAAAAAATTTAGAGCAGTTTCATTTAATCGAATAATTCTATAAATTTGATTAATTGCAAAGATTGCAATAGGTAAAGAATCAAAAATTAATTCCGTTTCTTTAAAACGTGATTCATATAATCTTAAATAATCCATCGTTTTTTGACAAAGAATCTATATAATTTTACAAAGCAAATATTTTTTTAAATATATACAGACATTACGCAACTTTAAAGGAAATTTAGAAAAAAATGATTGAATCTATATCTTTTTGTGATAAAATTTTATTTTATGAAAGATCCCTATATTTTTGAGTTATTACGAAATTTTATATTAGTATCAAATGATTATATAAACGCTACTACATTATCACTTGTTCTGGATAGGAAAATTAGTCATGATAGAATTACCCGTTTTCTGAATCAGGAAGAATTAAGTTATAAACAAGTATGGAAATGGGCAAAGCCATATGTCAAAAAAATAAATGAACGAAATGCTGTATTAATTGTTGATGATACTATTATAGAAAAACCTTATTCTTCAGAAAATTCTATCGTTGGATATTATTGGAGTAGCACGAAGAATAGAACAGTAAAAGGGATTCAGATGTTAAGTCTTACTTATTTAGGAAAACATAATCAACATATTCCCATAGATGTAAGAATTGTAGAAAGAGAAAAATATTTTGATGAGAAAAAAGGAAAAGAGTGTTATAAAATTATTAAAAATAAAAATGAACTTTTTAGAGAGATGGTATTAGGAGCAATACAAAAAAACCTCCTATTTTCCTTTATTTTAGGGGATATTTGGTTTGGTTCATCTCAAAATATGAATTATACAAAAAAGAAATTAAAAAGGAATTTTATTTTTCCTCTACAACGGGATCGTTTAGTAAGAGAGAAAGGAAGATTTTATGCGAAATGGGAATGGACACGAATAGGTGATTTACAATTTGAAGATAATGAGGAAAAAATTTTATTTATAAAAGGAGTTAGTTTTCCAGTAAAAGTAATAAAAACAAAAAAAAGAAATTCAGATGGAACTGAAAGTGTTCATTATCTTTGTTGTAGTCACTTAGGAGTGTCCAGAGAGAAAATAATCGAAACCTACCAGAAAAGGTGGGCGATAGAAGAATATCATAAATCTTTAAAGCAAAATTTAAACATAGAAAAATCACCTCAAAAAAAAAGCGTAGTCAGATGAATTTTATCTATGTTGTAATTGCTGCTTATATTTTTTTGGAAAAGTTAAGAATGCAAATGCATTTAAGTCATTTTAATATTAAAAGGGACTTTTTTATTAAATCATTTCCTATACATCTATTAAAATGTTAAAAATTATTATATAATTTATTTACTTTTGCGTAATGTCTGTATATAAATAGATATATAGTAGTTTTTAATTAAAGAAATTATTTTATTAGTATATTGGATTTTCATAAGGGAAATTCATAAGAATAAAAAATTTCAATACCTTTTTCTTTTGCATATTCTTCAGTTTCTGGATTGGCAATATTTGTTACAAAAAGATAAAATTTTTCGCCTTTAAAAAGTTCATTAAATATAAACTGTTTTTTTAAAAATTCATCAATATGTTTTTTCTTTAATTGAGATTTAGCTTCTCCAATAATCCAGATTTCTTTATTATTTTTTAATCCTTTACCAATAATATTTATTTCTATATTGCGATTTCCTTTATAGGGGAAAAATTTTCTTTTTAAAGGTTCAATAATTTGTATATTATATTTTTCTTTTAGAATTGCTGGTAATCCTTTATATGCTCTATCTTCTAATAGATAGCCAAAAGAATGGGAAAGTCCACCTAATTCTTGTCTTGTTTTCTTATGTTCCTGGGCAAGGTTTCTTAATTCTTTAGCTAATTCTTTAACTTCTTGCTCTGTTTGTTTCTGAGCTTCAGCTAATTCTTCTACACGTTGTTCGGTTCTTTTTTGAGCTTCTGCCAGTTCTTTAACAATTTGTTTTAATTCATTAAAATCACTTACTTTTACTAAATCATTTAAAACATTAGCATATTCTTCTAAAACTTCTGCTTGTTCTGGGGTAAAGACTTTTCTGATTTTTTGTTTTAACTCTACTAAATTCATCTTATTATAATATATATATTTTTTTTCATTTTTCTAACAAAAAAATTCTGTAAAGATATTTATTTTATACAAAAACTTCCCATTTCATTTTTTTTTAATTCTATTGACGCTGGAAAAAATAAAAAAATGATTTTAACTAATGCAATTTAAAACAATAGAAGATTTAACTAAAGCACTAAAACAATATTCTGTTGAACAACCTCTGGTAGTTATTATTGATGGGAAAGATGTTTCTTTATTTCAATTTTTATCTCAGTATGTAGAAAAACAAATTTTTAAAAATATACCAGTAGAAATATCAATTTTAACTGGCGAGCAGGAAGATTTTAGTTTTTTTGTAAATGATTTATTTAATTTTTCTTTATTTATTCCCTATAGACTTTATATTATTAGACAGGGACAAATTGTTTTTAAAAATTTAAAATCATTTGTAATCCAAGAAATGCCTCCAAAAACCTGGTTGCTAATTGAGTACGAAGGTAATTTTCCTAATAAAATATTAAAATTACCAGATAATCAAATTTTTCATTTAGAAACAAAATTACTTTACGAAAATCAAATAGATTCATTTATACACCAATATGCAAAAAAGTATAAATTGATTTTTTCAGAAGAAGCTATAACAGAAATGAAGATGTTATTCCCTCCAAAAGAATCCATTATTAGAACAGCTATTATGAATATTGCTCAGACTCTTACTAAAAAAGAACAAAATCAAGAATATTATGTTTCTTATGAAGATATAAGAAAAGTTTTTTATCCTTCTGCTGGCTGGGATATATTTAAAATTATAGAAGCTATTTTTAATAAAGATTTACAAACATTTTTAATAGAAATAGAAAAATATAATCCTCCAGAAGATAATTATTATACATTATTAAAAAATTTATTAAATAAAACAGATGAATTAAGAAAATATATTATAGCAAAACGTTTAAATTTTTCGCAAAAAGAAATTTTACAATATATTCAAGCTGATAAAAAGCCACCTTTTATTCAAAAAAAAATAATGCAACAATTAGAAAGGATTTATCGCTATTATACCTTAGATAAATTGCAAAATATATATCGTCTTCTTGTTGAAATATCTTTTGGTTTTAGACAAAATATCGATGAACAATATAAAAAAACGATATTTACAAAAAGAATTATTGAAGTATTTTTTTCTTAATAGAAGATTTAAAATCATATTAATAAAAAGGAATTGAAAATATATGTTAAAAGAAAGTTTATCAGAAGAATATCTTCTTACTATTAAAAATAGAATTATACAAATAAAACCCTATTTAAAAGAGTTTATTACTCTATGGGAAAATTTGAATGATTCTATAGCACCTTATCCTGCAAAAAAGAGCGGATATTTTTTAAATTATCAGGGAAAAAAACTTTGTTCTTCTATAGATCCTGTTCAGGAAGCTAAAAGAATTTTTGAACATTATAAAACTTCAAATAAAATTTTGTTTTTATTAGGGGCAGGGAATCCTTATCTTATTCCTAATTTATTACTTATTCGAAATAACAATCAAATTACTATTTTAATAGAAAATAATTTAGAATTATTAGCATTTTATTGGAAAACCAATCCCGATTTCCATCAATATTTATTAACACCAAATTGTCATTTTTTTTGTTCTAAGAATTTGTTTTATTTATGGAATTATCTGAATAGTTTAAAAATAGAAAAGTTGCAGGGTCATATAATTTTTAAACATTTACCTTCTATACAAAGAGAAAAAGAATTTTATCAAATAATCGAAGAAAAAATTCATATTTTATTTAAAAGTAATTTTTCCAGTCTATTAACAAAATTTGAATTTGAAACGTTATGGTTTAATAATATTATTACTAATTCTTCTTTTTTAAGTAAAACTAATTATATAAATCGTTTAAATTATTATAAAGATTTCTTTTCTGGTATACCTTTTGTTATTATAGGTGCTGGACCATCACTTAAATATAGTTTTGATATTTTAAAAATTTTACAAAAAAAAGCATTTCTTTTTTCCACAGATACTGCTTTAAAACCATTATTAAAAATGGGAATTCAACCGGATGCTGTTCATATTTTAGATGCTCAAATTCATACATATTTTCATTTAAGAGGGGTAAATGTGAAAAATATTGTAATTTTTGCAGATTTAGTTATCCATCCCTTTATATTAAAAACTATTCATCCACTTGGCTGGATATTTTCTTCAACAATTCGTTATCATATCAATCACGAAGGGAAGATACAAATAGAAAAAACAAAAGGCATTGTTTTATTAGAACAAATACTTGGAGAAATACAGGGTATTCAATCTGGTGGTTCTGTTTCTACATCTGCTTTCGAAATTGCCCGTTATTTAGGAGCGAAACATATATTTTTAATAGGAATGGATTTATGCTGGACCAATCGGCAATTACATTGCGTAGATACCCATCATTACGAAAAATGGTATACAATTATTAATCGGATTAATACCTTAGAGAATATCAATGAAAATATTTTTCAGAAACGTATTAAAGTACCTGTAAAAGGAATAAGAAAAGCATTAAATTATGGTGATCATGTTTTGAATTTATATAAAAGCTGGTTCGAAGAGACAGCTCTGGAATTAAAAGAAATCAATCCAGAATATAAAATTTATAATCTAACTTATGATGGATCATATATAGAAAATATGGATTCTATTTCTATAAAAGAGATACAGGAACTTCCCGATTTAGATAAAAAACGAATTTATGAATTTAAAAATCGTATTAAAAATCAACATTATATTTTGCAGCAACATAAGGAAATTTTAAAATTAATAAAACATATCAATACTTTAGTTTATGATTTTAAAAATACAGATCATTTAGAAAAAAAAGAATTATTTTATAATAAATTTAAAAATTTATGTAATCAATATATAGATTTAGATGTTTTTATCCATAGGGTAGATACATATATAGAAAGAAATAAAGAAAAACTAACAGAAGAACGTATAATTCATTTACGATATGAGAATTTAATGAAAGAACTAAAACGTTTTTTAAAACATTATATTTCTTTTAATACTTCTCTTATCCATTCGGATGTATTCTGAGGTAATTTTTTTCGGTTATTTTTGATTTTTTCTATGGTTTCTAAGACTTTTTTTTCATTATATCCAAGATATTTCATACCCTGTATAACCTCTTCGATTATATCTATACTGAAATCTGTTTCGATTTTTTTACCAGAAAATTCTAATAATTTTAAAAATATTTTCTTTTTTCGTTTTACTTCGAATATTAATTCTTCCGCTGTTGTTTTTCCAATACGAGGTATCTTGATTAAAGAAGAAATATCATTATTTTCGCAAATTGTGATTAATTGTTCTGTATTTAAATGAGATAATATACTAAGTCCTAAGGAGGGTCCAATACCTTTTAATGTTATGATGGTTCGGAATAATTCTCTCTGAGAAAAATCTAAAAAACCATATAATTTTTGTTCTTCTCCAGAAAAATGATGATAGATATAAACTTCATAGATTTTGTTTTTTCTTTGTTTCTGAAAAAATTCTATTACATTCAATGGCACATAGACTTCGAATTCTATAAAGCCAGTATCAATAAATATGGATTGAATGCCAGTTCTTGTAATATGACCTTTTAATTTCGAAATCATTTTAATATCATTTCTTTACCTGTTAGAGCAATAGCAATGGCATCATAAACATCATCTGTAAATTCTTTTTTATGTTCGATTTTATACATATGTTGTAAGGTATTTTTTATATCATTTTTACGGGCTTTTCCACTTCCTGTAATTGCTTTTTTTATTGTAGAAGGAGCAATTTCTACAACTGCCAGATCATATTTACCTGCCAATGCCAATAATACGCCGCGTGCCTGTAAGATTTCTATTAGTTTAGATTCTATTTTTTTGGAAGCAATAATTTTTTCTATAGCTAAGATTTTAATATGATGTTCTTGAATGATTGTTTCGATTTGATTTTGTAAAAGATATAGTCGTGTTTGTATTTTATTCGTAGAGGAAGTAATAATAATTCCGGGAATAATAATTAAATCATTTAATGGATTAACAATACACCAACCTGTTCTTTCTAAGCCGGGATCAATACCTAAGAGATTATAAGATTCGATAGTATGTTCTGAGGATTTTTTTTTCATTGTAAGGCTTCTTCTAATTCTTTTGTTAATTGCATATTATGATAAACTGCCTGAACATCATCATGATTTTCTAATGTTTCGATTAATTTTAGATTTTTTTGAGCTTTTTCTACGTCTACAATTACTTCTGTTCCTTCTAAGGGTAAAAATCGAATTCCAGATTCTTCTATGGGTATATTTAGAGATTGAATTGCTTCGTTTACTTGAGAAAAATCTTTTGGATCTGTAATAATTTCGTAGTAATCGTCTTCTGTTTTTATATCTTCTGCACCATTTTCTATAGCAATTTCGAAAATTTTTTCTTCTTCGATTGCATCTTTTTTTATAAGAATTTGACCTTTTCTTTCGAAAAATTTCAGAACAGAATTAGGGGTAGACATATTTGCTCCAGCTTTATTTAAAATACTTTTAATTTCTGGTGTTGTTCTGGTTTTTTTATCTGTTAGAACTTCTATTAAAATACCTACGCCACCTGGTCCAAATGCTTCGTATAAAACTTCTTCGTAATTTTGTCCTTCTAATTCTCCTGCACCTTTTTTAATTGCTTTTTCTATATTATCAGATGGCATATTTGATGCTCTTGCTTTAGAAATAGCAATACGAAGACGTGGATTTGCATCTGGATCGGGACCTCCTAATTTAGCAGCAATCATTATTTCTCTTGATAATTTTGCAAAAAGCTGTCCTCTTTTTTTATCCGCACTTTCTTTTTTATGTTTGATATTTGCCCATTTAGAATGTCCAGCCATAAAGACATAAAATCGACTCTATATAAAGAATCAAATAGAATTTTAATTTCACTAAGCTGTATTTTTACTGATTTTACTTGTTTTTATTTAGTAATTATAGATGACTATTTTAAGGCAAACATAAACTCAGAATATATTCACAAAAATCTTAAATGTTCCCTAATTTCATAAAGGAAATTCATAAGAATAAAAAATTTCAATACCTTTTTCTTTTGCATATTCTTCAGTTTCTGGATTGGCAATATTTGTTACAAAAAGATAAAATTTTTCGCCTTTAAAAAGTTCATTAAATATAAACTGTTTTTTTAAAAATTCATCAATATGTTTTTTCTTTAATTGAGATTTTGCTTCTCCAATAATCCAGATTTCTTTATTATTTTTTAATCCTTTACCAATAATATTTATTTCTATATTGCGATTTCCTTTATAGGGGAAAAATTTTCTTTTTAAAGGTTCAATAATTTGTATATTATATTTTTCTTTTAGAATTGCTGGTAATCCTTTATATGCTCTATCTTCTAATAGATAGCCAAAAGAATGGGAAAGTCCACCTAATTCTTGTCTTGTTTTCTTATGTTCCTGGACAAGGTTTCTTAATTCTTTAGCTAATGCTTTAACTTCTAATGCTCTGTTTGTTTCTGAGCTTCAGCTAATTCTTTTTGAGATTCAGCCAGTTCTTCTAAACGTTGTTCGGTTCTTTTTTGTGCTTCAGCTAATTCTTCTACACGTTGTTCTGTTCTTTTTTGAGCTTCAGCTAATTCTTCTACACGTTGTTCTGTTCTTTTTTGGGCTTCAGCTAATTCTTCTACACGTTGTTCGGTTCTTTTTTGACCTGCTTCAGCCAGCTTCTTTAACAATTTGTTTTAATTCATTAAAATCACTTACTTTTACTAAGTCATTTAAAACATTAGCATATTCTTCTAAAACTTCTGCTTGTTCTGGGGTAAAAACTTTTCTAATTTTTTGTTTTAATTCTGTAAGTGTCATATTATTATATATAATATATAATTTTTAAAAAAGATCACAAGAAAAATTTGCTGAAGAACAAAAATTTTTCTATTTTTTTAGAATTTGGACTTTGTTGTATAAAAGCTAATTTTTTGCAGTTTTTAAAAATATTTACTAATAATGTTAGAAAATTTTTTGTAATTTGTAAAAAGTAATTAAATTTTTAAATATATTTTAGTTATATTTGAAAAAAATTTCGCTTTAAAATGGGAGTTATACAAAAAAGCCCCTTACATTTTTTTTGAATAAATATTATAAAAAAAATTTTTTAATAGAATCAATAAAAATTTTTACATTTCTGAAATTATCCCAAGAAATAGGACATTTTTTAATTGTACAAAAAAAGTCCTCCTTCAATCTGTAATTTATCATTAATTTTTTATTTAATAACCAGACTGAAGGAGGAAGCAATTATGATTAGTAAAAATTTTATAAGACAATCTTATCAACAAATCTTACCTTATCAATCAAAAATTATTGATACATTTACTGAAATTTGTTATGCTATCATCCTTGCAAAATCTTTAAATGTTTCTGAAATTGCTAGACATCTTCCTCAAAATAGGATTAGAGGCAAAGATAAAGGAAAATTAAGAAGTTTTAATAGTATTTACAAATGGTTAAACAGAAAATTGGAAGATTTAGCAACAAAGTGTGATTGGAATATTTTATTCTCTTTATTACATAATGAAGTAGAATTTCTTATTGGTGATCCAACAGAAATCGAAAGACTTTATTCTTATAAAACAGATTACGTAGGAAAACTTAAAGTAGGAGAAAGAGGTTATACTTTATTAAGCATTTCTGCCCCTTTTGAAGGACGAGCTTTACCAATTTATTTCCTACTCTATTCTTCTTCTTTAATAGAACAGGAAAAAACTTCCCGTAATTTAAAGCATAAAGAGGCTTTTGAGAAAATTATTCAGATATTACGAGAAATTCCCATTGTTTTAGACAGAGAATTTGCTTATGAAAGCCTAATACATTTTTTCCGTCTTTATCTTTGTAAATTTATTATTCGTCTCACTGATAAAAAAGTAAAATTATATTATGATAATAAGAAAAAACAAGAAGTTTCTTTATCTATTCAACCCTCAGAATTGAAAGTCATAAAAAATGTTTATTATAAAGGTAAGGAAAAAGTAAACCTGATTGGTTTTTGGGACCCAAAATACCATAAACCATTATGGTTAATCACAAATATGGATGACCCAGAAAAATGTATAGAAATTTATCAAAAAAGAATGAGAATCGAAGAAATGTTTCGTGATATAAAATCTTACTTTAGTATTGAAGACAATATGACAAGAAAATTATCTAAATTAGAAACACTTTTATTTTTATTTTGTTTAACCTATCACATTATTGCCATTACAGGATATGTGACAAAACATCAATTCATTACAAATAATAACTTTAAAAAAAAGTATTCAGAAATATTCTTAATTTTATTTTTTGATTTTCGACATTTAAATATAAACAAAGAAACTATAATACAAATCTATCAAAAAACATTGGAATATATCTATATTCGCCCAATTGTAAAAGGAAGTGCAACGGAATTTTTAGTTTTTTTATTAAGAAAGTTTAGAAAAAATGTTCATAGTGATTCCCCAAGAATATGGGATAAGGAGGAGAACCACCATGAACACCCCTAAAACTTATACCCATCTTAAAATAGATGAAAGAGCTGTCATTCAATTTTTGTATGAGCAAGGTCATAGCATAAGAAAAATTGCAAAGTATTTAAATAGAGCACCTTCTACCATTAGTAGAGAATTAATGCGAAATTCATATACTGAAAATCATAAGATAATTTATTCTGCCCGAAAGGCACAGGCTTGGTATAAAATACGAAAGACAAGAAGATATTTAAGATATTTGAATCATACAAGACTTTGGATTTTTATTTTTTATGCTTTGATTTTTTTACAATATTCACCAGAACAGATTGCTGGTAGATTACGAATGTTATATCCTAAAAATAAAAAACTTCATATATCATTCAAAACTATTTATAATTATATTTATTTTTATCAGAGAGTAATGGGATGGAATCTCGTTCAATATTTGCGAAGAGGAGGAAAAAAATACCGAAAAAACTGGCGGAAAATAAGGAAAAATAGAGATAATTTAGACATTTGGACAATACAACAAAGACCAGAAATTCAAACGATGGGACATTGGGAAGGAGATACCATAGAAGGGAAAAAAGGTTCTGGCTATGTATTTACTTTTGTTGAAAAATTGAGTCGTTATACTATAATGCTTTATGTATCATCAAAAAAGCTTAAAGAAACAAAAGAAAAAGTTTTGCGAAAATTCAATTCTATTCCAAAAGAAAAACTTTTAAGTATTACTTATGATAATGGAATAGAAATGCTACACAATGGTTTATATAAAATCATTCAGGAAATCAAAAATATCAGAGTTTATTTTACTGACCCCGGAAAACCCTATCAAAGAGGTTTAAATGAGAATACCAATGGATTAATTAGACAATATTTACCCAAAGGGATAGATTTTAGAAAAACTGAAAATTTAGACAAAATTATACAAGATGTAGAAATAAAATTAAATCATCGTGCAAGAAAATGCTTGCAGTATCAAACACCGTATGAAATATTTTTTTCTGTGAAACCAAAACTATTCCCCATTAAGATGTTGCACTTGAATTACAATGCGCCATTCATCTATATCCTAAATTTTATACATCTACCCAATGTCCTATTTTTAGTCCGTAAGTCAGTACATTTGGATTGACAATTTTTTTGCTACAAATAAATTAGTAGTGTTCAATTATTATAAAAAACTTGGAGGAGTAAAAAGATATGAAAAAACTAAAACACTTATTAATACTACTATTAGGATTTAGTATTGGGGGATTATTCGCTGAAGGTGCATATTTAGGATATGGTTTAGGTTTGCAGTTTAATCTTGGTGATCTTGGTTCAACTATAACAAAAGATGGATTAGATAATAGATATGGAACACAGAAAATTATTGTTCCAGAAAATACAATAGATGTTCTACAAAGATCTGGATTAGTTAGTAGAGAAACAAAAAGTGCGATGAGTGGTTTAATGATAAATATTTTTTATGAAAGAGATTTAACAGACTTTTTTTATCGTATAGAAGGTGCATATACACGTAAAATTATTGGTGGTCGTACAAAAGCTCAATTAGCAGGATATACATTTATTGATCAAGCATGGGACTTTTATAGTATTGTTATTCCTTTATATTTAGGAATTAAAGCTAATGTATCAGAAACCGCTTCTATATATGGTGCTTTAGGTATCAACTATTTTAGAGGTGGATGGAGTTTACATGGTACTAATGATGGTGCAACTTTATGTACAATTTCTCCAGAATGATTATGTAATTTAGGTGCTAATGGTTTAGGCTTAATTGATCCTAGTTACGGGAACAACATCGTACTAATGGACTAAACGAGTACCCAAGTATTGCAAAGCTGATAGTAGATGCATTATATTCAGGTGCAATATTTAGTGAACAAGTTGTTTTTGATGTTAGTGGTGTTGGTTTTAATTTTATGATTGGAATTGACAAAAAGTTACAATCAGGTAATAAATTTTATTTTGAAATTGAATATTTACTAGATGCCAAAATGGATAATGCTCCTGTTAGAAGCTTAGGAGCAGTAAATCAAATTGCTTCCTCTGGTAGTATCTCATATCCTATTGTTAGTAGGTGGTGTTCGTTATAAATTTGGTTTTAAACAACCAATGTAATAGAACTAATTTAGCCACGGTTATAACCGTGGCTTATTTGTTATAATCAAACAATATTAATATTTAATATTAAATCCCTATAGTTTTTTTACTAAACCCTTCTTTTCTTTCATTATTTTGTTCTTATAAATCTCTTGACAATCTTTAAATTTTTATTATAATTAAAAATATATGACTATAGTTTCCTACAAAATACTGGCATAAATTACCTGATGGAAAAATTCAATGTGATGTTTGTCCGCGTGCCTGTAAATTAAATGAAGGACAAAGAGGATTATGCTTTGTTAGAGGTAGAGAAAATCATCAAATTGTATTATATACATATGGTCGTTCGAGTGGTTATTGTATAGATCCTATAGAAAAAAAACCATTAAATCATTTTTTACCCGGAACACCTATATTATCTTTTGGAACGGCTGGTTGTAATTTAATCTGTCAATTTTGCCAGAATTGGGATATCAGTAAGTCAAGAGAAATGGATACCTTAGCAGACGAAGCAAGTCCAGAATTAATTGCAAAAGTAGCACAAAAGACAAAATGTAGAAGTGTTGCCTTTACTTATAATGATCCAGTCATTTTTATGGAATATGCTATTGATGTAGCAAAAGAATGTCATAAATTAGGGATTAAAACCGTTGCTGTAACAGCTGGTTATATTAATGAAGAGCCAAGAAAAGAATTTTTTCAATATATGGATGCTGCCAATGTAGATCTAAAAGCTTTTTCTGAAAGATTTTATCGAAAAATCTGTGGAGGACATTTACAATCAGTATTGGATACATTAGAATATTTAAAAAAACATACGAATGTCTGGTTCGAAATTACCACTCTATTAATTCCCGGAGAAAATGATTCAAATGAAGAAATACAAAAAGAATGCGAATGGATTTTAGAACATCTTGGACCCGATGTTCCTTTGCATTTTACAGCATTTCATCCTGATTTTAAAATGTTAGATAAACCACATACACCTCATTCTACTTTATTACGTGCAAGAAAAATTGCAATAGATGTTGGATTGCATTATGTTTATGTAGGAAATGTTCATGATGAAGATTCAGAAAGTACCTATTGTCCAAATTGTAAAAATAAAGTGATTGGTAGAGATTGGTACGTACTAACTGAATATCATTTAACAGATGATGGTCATTGTAAATTTTGTAATTATAAAATAGCTGGTGTATTTGAAGGTCCACCAGGTAATTGGGGTCCTAAGAGGGTACCAATTCGTTTAAAGCAATTTATTTAAATAGTTTAATAAAGATTGTTTTGATCTTTACGAAAAAATTGATCAAAATTTAAATAAAATAAATCAAAATCTTTTAATTTTTTATATTCCATATAGGGGTTAAGTGTATTATCGTAATAAAAGAAAACTTGAAAAAATTCATAAATATAATCATTATAAATACGTTTTATAATAATATGATCTACTTTTTTATGTAATTCATCTATATAGATTTCTGCAAAGATACCACCTTCCATATAACCATAAACGGATTCAACACCTCCAAAATTTGATGGATTTAAAAAAACCGTACCTTTTTTATTGATATAAATTCCATAATCTTCATGTATATGTCCGGATAATACCAATATAGGAATATTTTCATCTAAATAATTTCGTATTCCCATAGAACCTACATGCCCATATCGAGGTATTCTATCAAAATAAGCCATATGCTGGATTATGTAAAACAAGAATATCTGGATTAGTTTCTTCGAAAAATTCCTGGGGTTCAGAATAAAAATCTTTACCCTGTCCACCTTCTAAATAAGGAACAGCTAATTTTTCTGGGATACCAGAAGTAGGAATGGGAGCGCCACCATAACCGCCAAATGTTAAATTTTCATAATACATTATTTTTTTATGAAGATTTCTGCTCGATAAAGCAGTATATTTTAAATCTATATCATAATTACCTGGTAATACAAAACAGGCTGCATGGGAATATTTCTGGATTACTTCTTCGATTTTTTTATATTTTTCTTTCATTGTTTTTGCTGCACGATGAAATAAAATACGATATTCTGCTGCCTTTAAATATAGTTCTTGTTGTTTAGATTTTGTATCGTCTCTTAAAATTTCTGTTGCTAAATCATATGGAAATATTTTTCGTTTTTGTTCTTTTGCCATTGCATAAAATTCTTCTTGTAAAGTAACAAATTGAATTACTTTATTTATATCATAAAAAGCATAATATAAAATATCACCACAGATCAAATAAAGATCTGCATCTGTATTTTCTAATAATTGTTTTAATTCGCTTAAAGAATCATGTATATCAGTTGCAAATAATATTTTAATCATAGTAATTGCTTTTAATTAAATTTAAAATCTTTATAGGACAAGACGATTTTTTTTATATTTTTAGAAAAGTTATTATAAGAAAATTTTTCTAAATGCTTTTTAAAGTCTTTTTCATTAAAAGAATAAGTTTCGAATCGCTTTATTGCATTTAAAAGACTTTCTGTGGTCTGTTCTTCGAAAAAAATCCCGGTTTTGTTTTCCCAAACTGTTTCTAATGCCCCTCCTTTTTTGATGGCAATAACTGGACATCCATAGGATTGGGCTTCTACAGGAACTATACCAAAATCTTCTATACCGGGAAAAATCAAAGCCTTTGCTTTTTGATATAATTCTATAATTAATTCTTTAGAGGGAGAAATAACAAATTCGATATTTTTACGAGCTATTTTTCTTAAGGCATCTAATTCTGGTCCATTACCTGCAATAATTAGTTTTTCATTTGTTTTATTAAATGCCTGGATAGCAAGATCTACTTTCTTATATGGTACAAGTGCACTTACTATAAGATAAAAATTATCTCTATTTTTAAGATTTATTTTAGGTAATGTTTTATAACAGGGTGGATGAACTACGATTGCATTTCTTCCATAATATCGCTTAATACGATTGGCAACAAATTTACTATTGGCAATAAATTCATCAACACGAAAAGAAGAAGATGCATCCCACATTCGAAGATAATTTGCGAAGAAAGGAATGATTGTTTTCTGAATAAAACTATTTCCGGGAAAATATGTTCGATACATATCCCATACATACCTCATTGGGCTATGGATATAAGAAAAATGAGGGATCCCTGGTGGTACTATAACACCTTTTGCTACACAATGGGAACTCGAAAATACTAAATCATATCCCCAGAATTCAAATTCTTCTATTGCTGTAGGGAATAAAGGTAAATAATAACGGTAAAGTTTTTCTTTAAAAGGAAATTTTTGAATAAAACTGGTATATATATTTCTGTTTTCAATTTTAGGTGAACATCGTCCTTTTATGTGTAAGAGGGTATATAAATCTGCATCTGGGAATATATCTAAAAGGGCTTCTAAAACAACTTCTCCCCCTCTCATGCCAGTTAACCAGTCATGTATAATGGCAACTTTCATATATCCCATTTTTTTATTTCTTATTAAAAAGAAACATAATTTTTTATTAATATAATAATTTTATAAAATCATTTAATATACATAACGATATAAATTTGACAAAAAAAACGTATTAAATTAAGTTGTTTATAAATAAAGGGGGAAATATGTCTCAAACACATATTGAATTTATATCACTTGATAATAAAACAAAATTGGTAGGAACATTCTGGGAATCTAATCCCAATAATCCATGGATATTGTGGATACATGGTTTTGCAGAACATCGCCTTCGATATAACGAATTTGCAAATTATTTAAATCAAAATAAAATCAATTTTTTTTGCTTCGATTTAAGAGGACATGGAGATTCTTCTGGAAAAAGAGGTTTAATTTTAGATTTTAATGATTATTTAGATGATGTAGAATCTGCTATAAAAGAAATTTCTAAAAAAACGAAAGAAATTTTTATAGCTGGGCATTCTATGGGAGGGTTAATCCTTGGTCGCTTCTTAGAAACAAGAAAACCAGATATTTCTCATCAAAGCATCGATTTTTACCTGTCCATTTATGGGGTTAGGTGTTCCTGTTCCAGCCTGGAAAAGAAAAATGGCAGAATTATTAGCAAAACCATTTCCAGGATTATCCCTTCCTTCTGGTCTGGATCCTAAATTATTAAGTCATGATGAAAGTATTGTTAAAGCTTATATTGAAGATCCAAAGGTTTTTTCGCATGCAACTGCCAGGTGGTTTGTAGAATGTTTAAAACATCATAAATTAGTTATAGACGAATCAAAAAATATAAATATACCAATACAGGTTATGCAAGGATTAGAAGATAAGATAGTAGATCCTTCTAAAACAAAAGAATTTTATGATAATTTAGTAGTACAGGATAAAAAATGGATTGGATACGAAGGTTTATATCATGAAATTTTAAACGAAAAGCAACCAGAAAGACAAAAAGTTTATCAAGATGTTTTAAATTGGATAAAAGCTCATTTATGATAGATATAGAACAAGAAATTAATAAAATCATAAAAGAAGTAATAGAATGGAGACATTATATTCATTCTCGACCAGAGCTTGCTTTTGAAGAATTCAATACATCTAAATGGATTCAAGAAAAATTAAAAGAGTGGCATATTCCTTTTGAAACTAATTGGGCTTCTACTGGGATTGTAGGAAAATTAGAAGTCAAAGAACCAGTAAAAAAATTAGGTTTTCGCACAGAATTAGATGCACTACCTATAGAAGAAAAAAATGAATTTTCATATAAATCTATCTATAAAGGAAAGATGCATGCCTGTGGCCATGATGGTCATATGGCTGCTTTACTTGGAGCAGCTAAAATATTATCTGATTTTTATCAGAAAGGATTACTAAAAAATTCTATTTATTTTATCTTTCAGCCAGCAGAGGAAAATGAAGGTGGTGCAAAAAAAATGATTGAAGAAGGATTTAATAGGAAATATCAGTTAGATGCAATTTATTCTATTCATAACTGGCCAGAACTACCAGAAGGAATTTTTGGTATAAAACAGGGACCTATTATGGCATCTTATGATAGGTTTGAAATCCATTTCTCTTCAGAGAAAGGTTCTCATGCAGCAATGCCACATCAGGGGATTGATATAATTTATATTGCAACCCAGTTGATTCAAAATACTTATTCTTATCTAAGTAGAATGAATCCAGTACAGGAAAAAGTTTTATCTTTTACTTCTATTCATGGAGGAACAACATATAATGTATTACCAGATACATTAGAAATTAAGGGAACAATCAGAACATTTGATAAAAATATTCGAAATCAAATACTATCTTTTTTAAAACAACTATTAGAATCTTATAGGAATTTATATGGATTAAATTATAATTTTTTATTATATGATGGTTATCCAGCTACAATTAATACAAAAAAAGAAGTAGAAATAGTAAAGAAACTTATTATAGAAAAATTTGGTTCCGATAGATATAAAGAAATAGAAAAACCCAGTATGGGCAGTGAAGATTTTTCTTATTTTTTGGAACATTATCCGGGGGTATATTTATGGCTTGGTTCTCAGAATAAAAATAAAAATCAAACTATTTGTATGTTACATAATCCAGAATTTGATTTTAATGATAATATTTTAAAAGATATAATAAAATTTTGGGTTGAAAGAGCAAATTATCTTGAATAAAATGGAAAGGGATTATGATTATTAAAATGTATTCTTTGATGTATGGTTATAGAAATTAAAAGGAGAAGTACGAATGGAATCTGGTAAACCTATTTTATGGGTAGAAGAATTGGGGTATGTAAGTCCATTGGAATTTATTAAACAAGGTATGAAGTTTGAGTTAATAAGTGAAAGAGAAAAAGAAATGTTACGGAAAGGTGGTTATAAATTTAGAGATTGATGTATATAAAAATTAAAAAAAATTTTCAAATAATTAAATTTTTTAGTTGATCATAAAAGATAGCTATATAAAAATACGATAATAAGCTATAAAGGTAAATTTTTTAGCAAAAAAACGCGAAATTTAATAAAAATATGGAGGAAACAATATGGCAGCTGGTCAATTCCCAAAAAGCCCTAATAAAGTCGATCCAGTAATCCCCAGTGCGGTGGCTTCGAGAACATCGCTTGTCTGGGAAGGTCGAAATAAAATAGCAGAATCGAAAAAAATTATCGATGATGCTGCAGCAAGAGTGAGGGATTTTGTACAAACAAAATTACCTCCGGAGATCGTTAAAGATGTTGATATAATGGCAAGTATCGAAGATAAAATCTATAATTATGTAAACCAGGCATATGTAAATATGTTTAATCGATACACAATTACAGTAGAAGACGAAATGATGAAAAAAGTCCGCGATTTTATTGATAAGGAAGAAATGCGGGCATTAGCAAGATATACACCAAGAGAAATCTCTGAATTAATCGACAAATTAGCAGGTGCAGATAAATTTAATACTGGCGAAATAGAAAAATCTATTATCAATATGTATGGACACTTGCAAGGACATATTCAAAGAGGTGTTAATGATTTAGAAAATGAAACAAATGCAATTCTACGTCAGAAAACAGATGTTGGTGCTTTTGTAAGAGGAGAAAATGCTTATTCTATTGTAAAATGTGTTTTTAAAGATAATTTATATAAACCTAAAACTGTTACTGATATTAAATTATCTATCAATATTTTAGATTCAGAATTAATTAGTCCAATTTTTCACTATCAAACAACAGTAGAATATCTATTAAAGGATACTTTAGCAAAACATATCATGGAATTAATTGATAGAGAGATAGAAAAACTTAAAGAAGAGATTGTAGATTCTGGAAGACCAGAATTAACAGATAGTGAAGTAATGTTTGAAAAAATTAAGCTTGTAGAGAAATATACAGATGATAATACTTCTGATCCTAATTCTAAGCGTTATGCAATTTTAGCAAAAAAATTCTTGGATAAGATTGAAGGTTTACGTGCAGAAATTGATCAGGAAGATTATGATCCATTAAATATGAGAGAGAGAATTAAAGCAATTATTGATGATGAAAATATTCGAAATAGAGGATTCAATACAGCTGTTAATACAATAACTTCTATTTTAGATACTTCTAAGCTTGGTTATCAGGTATGTGATAATAAGAAAAATGCAAGAGAATGTTTAATTCGTGAATACGAAGACGAAGATGAAACACAACTACCAGATGAAAGATATGCTATTCGACTTGTTTATTATGATCAAGCGCAAATTCGAGAGCTAAAAAGAATTTATGATGCAAGAATGAATGCATTTATAAGAGAAGTAGATGCTGTAATGGATGTAGTGGAAGAACTCTATCAAAGAAGTAAAAGAAAATTTGGTGGATTTAAAAAAGTAATAAAAGATTTCGAAGATTTAGCTCAGGCAGTTATGCCAAAAAGATGGGTAAAAGAAAGAGAGGCGATCAATTCTGATCCAGATGAAATTCAATGGAATAAACTAAAATATAGAGATCCAGTTAATACATTTGTAGAAAAAAATAACAGAACCTATACAGTAGAAATTAAAAATACTTCTCAAAAATTAAAAGAAATTAAAGAAAGATTACAATCTATGTATGGATATCAAAATCCAATAGAAAGAGTAGTTATTGAAGAAAGAGTAAATCTTTTAGAACAACAATTTAATAAATTTATCTATGAAATTAACCCACATCATTTACAGCCTGGTTTATTGCTTGATATAGACATAAGCACAAACAAAAGAAAACAATATATGATGAAAGCAATGGCTAATGTATTAAATGAATTTTTACATAGTGTATCTAAGGGATTTGCTGATGCTGCATTTGCTACATTTAAACGAAGAAGATCTACAGTTCGTGATGATAGAGAAATGTCCTTTGAAGCAGATTCAGAAGTTGATTCTCAACTAAAAAAATTAGCATCTCAATATGCTGGTTCAACAACTGAATCATCTTCTTCAATATCTTCTAGTACAACAAGTTCAACTGGAATAGAATCCAGTACATCTGAATCAGGTGTTAAAGGATCTGCAGATGTAACACCAAAATCTTATGAAGATAAATTAAAAGATATGGGTTTAAAAGAATTATAAAAATATTAAATTTGTACCGATGGGAGTATCTCATCGGTACAATATAAAAGGTAAAGTTATGATAGGAAAAACATATTATTCTGTAGGTAAAAGGGATATATATAATAAATTATTAAAACACATGGTATTTACTACCACAATTGTAGAACGTTTCGAAAAAGGAGAAAATTTAGCTGATATATTAAATGAATTATTAGATCAGGATTTGATTACAAAAGAACAAATACCAGCAATATTAAGATTATTATTAGTAGAAAGAGCAAAATTACCTTATGAATCTGTAAATCTAAACCATGATTTTTCTAATTTTTCTGTATTGGTAAAAACATTTCAGAAATGGAATGCTTTAGATGTTGTTATTGCTTATTATCATCCAACTTATGGTTTAATTGTTATAAATCCAGCAAATGAAGATCACTGGGAAAGAGTTCATGAATTAAAAAAAGATGAATTATTAACTATTTACGTTAGAGATAAAAAAGGTAGAATAGATGTAGCAAAAAAAGGAATTCATGTTTTCTTTTTATTAATAGAAAATAAAGTTCCCGAAGAAGATCCAGATTTTATTTTACCAGAAGAGAAAAAAGCACCTATACCACAAACAGAAGTAAAAAAAGAAGAACCAAAGGAAACAGCAAAACAAATTCCTAAAAAAATGAATCTCACTCCTAAATATTCAGTTCAGGTAACCAATGAATTATTTCATAATGGTAATGTGGAGGCATGGAAAAATATTATAGAAGCTTATGAAGCAAAATATCCAGGTTGCAAAGTAATTGTTTATCATGAGGGTGAATTAATACAGGATTTAAATGCTTTATTTAAATGGGGAAAAGTTAAGCATGGAGGGGTTATTATGTTTCAGGTTGTGGGTGAAAACATAAAAGGTGTAAGTAGACTTCAAAAATATTTACATGAAGGTGCATCTCCAAGATTTGAAGCATTTTTGAAAAAGGATATAAATAAAGTATTAAATTTATTTTAAGAAAGGCTATGTTTACAAAATATTTTCAGGAACAAACGAAATTTTTACAAGAATCTTTAAAATTACGTCTCGAAAAAAAAGGAATTACACCACCTACTGAAAAAGATTTAAAATTATTTAAAGAATTTTATGATTTTATTAAGGATCATATTCCGGTTGGATTTTCTCTTGCTATGGGAAAAGTTCGAAATAGAACCCATGTTCTAAATAAAAATTGTGATTTAATTGTATATAGAAAATGGTGTAAGAATTTTTTAAAACTTACAGGTGGATATATTTTAACAGATCAAATTTATTCTTTTTTATCTATAGAAAATGAATTAACAACAGAGTCGTTATTGAAACATGTAGAACTTACCCAATCTATAAAAACCATGTATGCTATGGATTATGACTTACCAGAAGAACGATTCATTCCTTTATATTCTATATTATTTGCTTATAAATCAAGGGTTCCTTTATTATCGCATAAGTTATCTATGGTTCATGCTTCGGAAGAAAAAGGAATTCCTATAACACAGGAAGTAGATATGCTCTGTGTTCTGGATCAGGGTATAATCATAAAAGATTGGGAACAAGGTACATTTAAAATTATAGAAACAAATGAAGATACCTTAATGTGGTTTTATATCTTATTTATAGAATTTTTAGATAGAGATAATGAATTAAAATTAGATTTAAGAAGTTATATAAAAGAACAAAAACAATATGTGGAAAAATAATAAAAGGGATTAAACAATGTTCAAAAAAATAAATAAATATATTTTAACGTGGGCTATTTTAAGTATAATACTACTTATAAATGGATGTAAAAAAGAACCAGAGGTTAAAGTAATACAAAAAAATGAATATTATATTGTTTTGGATACATCTGGTTCTATGGCATTTGGTCCATTTTCTCATGTACAGAAGAAATTTAATGAGCTATTATCCTTAGTAAAGACTGGCGATACAATTTATCTTATAACTTTTGATAGTGAACCTAAGATTATAAAAAAAGTAGAAAATTATGATTTAACCCAAAAAGAAGAATTGCTCCAGATTGTGCAGGATTTAAAGCCAGTTGGATTATATACTGATTTCCAAATATTAATAGATTATTTAAAAGAACTGGTTCAACAAAAACCCTTAGAAGAAGAAAAATTTGATAAAGAAAAAAATGAAATTTTAAAAATACAAAAAAAGCAATTTATCATTGTTTTAACAGATGGAAAAGATGAACCACCTAAAAAAAGAAAACTTGTTGATATTAAAGATTTTTCTAAAGAGGAAGAATTACCTGTAAAAGATAGGTATATCTATTATATTAGTTTTGCAGAAAAGAAAAGCGAAAAGTTAGAAGAGAATTTAAAAACATTATCTCCTAATGTAGAAACAATTGAAAGGCCTATAAATAAAGATAATGTAGATGATCAAGTTCAAAATAATAAGGAACAAAATACACAGGAAAATACGAATCTGGAAGATCCATCTGGGATTGAACAGCTTAAACAGGATATTGAAAAAAAACAGGAGATTATACAAAAAGAAAGTATTCTTTTAAATATTTATTATAACATAAAACACTTTATAGTAAATAATTGGTATTACCTATTGCCTTTATTGATAGTAATTCTATTCTTAGGGTTCTTTTTATTTTACAAATTAAAACCGGAACCAATGAAAGGCGAACTTACTTTTTATGAAGTAGGCATGCATCCATCTATGGGAAAGACAGTAAAATTAAGTCGTTTTGAAAGAAAAAAATTAAGTATAGGCAATGATCCTTCTTGTTTGATTCGTATTAAATCTAAAGACTTTCCTAAGAAGATTGAACTAAAAGCCTTAGATAAACGACATGAGTATTTATTTAAGATCCCTAAGAAATATCTAAAAGAAGTACAGCTAATAAATAATGATAAAAATGTAATACATTCAGGTGATAAATTTAAAATAAAAAATTATATTTTTGAGTATAACTATGGTAGCAAGCGTAAGAAATATTAAAATTAATCCATTAGAATTAAGAGGAAATGATAGAGTTTTTCAAATAGATAGAGATACAATATTGATTTATACAGGGTTACATTTAGAAGATTTTCGTCCTTTTTCTCGAATTGGTGCTGGACATGATTTTCCTGTATCAATAATACAACTTGTTGAAAATGTTCTATTACCAGAAAGACATATGTGGAATGTAGGTATAGAGGAAATGTGGCTTAGAAATTCTATTGATTCTGGAATCTCTAAGTTAAAATATGTTGGAAGTAAAGAAATGTTAAATTATTTAAATCGTTATTTCGATTTAGAAAGTTATTATTCTAATGGAAAAAAGGCAGATAAAATCCATTTACCAGTTGAATATAAAGTATATCAGCCACCAAATCAGAGAGAACTAAATAAGGATAAATCATCTATAGTTTATATGCATACTGGTGATTTTCAGGTTCTTGTTGGTGGTAGTCGCGTAATGGATTCTGGTAATTATTTTAGAGCACGTTTAACCATCGATAAAGAATATTTATTATTAAAACGTATTATAGAAAAATTACCAGAGCAACAGGCAAAAAATGGATTTAGTTTTTTTGTTTTTGATGGGGAATTATTTAGTTCTTTATTTAATTTTAATGGAGAGTTGTTAGCTATTAATCCATTGCCAGAGATGCATTTTAGATTATTTGAAATGCAAATCGATCCAGATAGAATTAATATGGCAATTACATCATCTCCTTATTTACCTGGTTTTGTAGAATTATTTCGAAGAGCTGATGTAATTGAAAAAGAATTTGCAGTAAGTTATCCAGATGTTGAAAAATTAACGTTATTAAAGCGAATTTATTATTATTCTCGCCCAAAATTCTTTTCTGATGGTAGTACACTTCCTTATGCAAGATATGTAAATTATTATGAATCTAAAACAAAATCTCATGCAGTATTGGCTTTTCGTGTAAGAGATGATATAGAAAATCAATTAAAGATATTATTTCCATTATTACCAGACAAAATTAATCGTAATTTTGATTATATTAAAGGACCCTTTGATATTGAATTTATTAAAATCAATGACAAAAAAGATTTATTAGATTTACAATTTTCTAATTTTTATTTTATAATACAGGGTGCGATAAAGGATAAAAAATGGTATAGTTTAAGATTAAATGAAAATTACTTACCAGCTATTCCTGGTGCTGAATATAAAATTCAACAAATTATAGATATAGAAGAGGTATTAGATTTCTTTCAAAATACTTTTGAAAATACGGTATTTGGGGATTTATTATACAATTTAGCATCTAAAATAGCATCATATCAGTCTGTTGACGATTTATTATCGATTAAAGATGAATTATATTTAATAAGAACTCAAGCCATACCTGCTGATAAAGTATTATTGTATAATTTAGCAGAAGCGTTAAAATTACTTTATAATTTTACAAATTATTATCAGGAGTTACCACCAGATGTAAATAGATTATTTCTAAAAGTTAGAAAAAGATTTTCTCACCAGAAAGTAAAATTAGAAGAAATATATAATCTTTCTAATAGTATTAAAATTCATGTTTTTGTTAAGACTGGAGAGTTTGTAAGTTGTTTTATTACAGAAGTAGAACCTTTATGGAATATCAGTATACAATACCCACCCCATCCAGATTCTGCAATTGATTCTGAAAAAGAATATAGAAGATATTTAAAAGAGCAACATAAATTAATTGATAAAGGTATAGGAACACAATTAGAAAGAAATGTTTTAGAATTTTTAGAAAAACTTTTAGAAGAGAGAATTTATTATAATGAACAAAGACAAAAACTTCAGATTTTAATAGATTCTTTAAAACCAAATTTAGAAGAAGCGGCATCAGCGTTATTGCCAAGAGAGAAAAAGGGAGTACCATTTCATATGAAGTTACCTTATTGGTTAAGAATTACCTTAGAGACATTGCGAGTACCAGAAAGTATTAATTATATAGAAAATAAGTTATCTAAATTTAAAAAATGATTATTGGAGTATATCTAAGATGTTTTGTATAAAGTTTTTATGTTCTTCTAATATTTTTTTTAATTCTTCTTTCTGGTTTGTTTTCACCAATCTTCGAATGATTTCTACCATATTATTTCGAATTTGGGCATCTAATTCTGCTAAATTTTGGGGTATGGGGGAATTTTGTTGTTCTAATTTTTTACGAAATTCCTTAGCTTTATTGATATTTTCTAAAACCTCATCTGGATTGCGACGTTCTCTATTTTGAGTAATAAATTTTTTTAAGGTTTCTGGTGTAAATTCTTCCATAGGATGACAATTTAAATAGAAAAAATCATATTACAAGTAAAATTATGACAGAAATAGAAAAATTAAAAAAACAAATTGATAAATTATACGAAGTATTAGAAGCAAATCGATATTTATCTTCAACATTAAATTTAACTTTAGTTCTGGAACGATTATTAGAAAAAGCAAAAGAGGTTATAGAAGCAGAAGCATCAAGTTTAATGCTTTTAGATGAAGAAAAGCAAGAATTATATTTTCATACCGTTTTAGGAGAAAAAAGCGAAAAACTTAAAAATATTAGATTAAAATTAGGAGAAGGTATTTCCGGATGGGTTGCAAAAAATGCTGAGCCAGTATTAGTAGAAGATTGTTCTAAAGATCCCAGATTTTATAGAAAAGCAGATGAAGAATCTGGATTTCATACTCGTTCAATGATGTGTGTTCCATTAATTTATAGAAAACGTGTTTTAGGTACTATTCAGGTTTTAAATAAAACTCAAGGTAGGAATTTTAATGAAGAAGATTTAAAAATATTTCAAATAATGGCAGATCAGGCGGCAATAGCTATAGAAAATGCAAGGTTACATAATTTAGCAACGATTGATAATGCAACGGGTTTATATAGAAAAGAATATTTTTTAATGAGATTAAAAGATGAATATTTACGCTTTTTATATACAGGAAATCCTATAACAGTATTAATGTCAGATATTGATCATTTTAAAAAAGTTAATACAGAATATGGTCATATAGGTGGTGATATTGCATTAAAAGAATTAGCTAAAATAATTTTAAGTGTGATTCATGAATCTAAGGAAGAAGATATTGCTGGTAGATATGGTGGAGAAGAATTTTGTATATTAATGCCGAATGCAGATGAAAATAGAGGATTAGAGTTAGCAGAACAAATTCGTAAAAGAATCGAAAATCATCGTTTTTATATTGATGGAAAAGAAGCAAGAATTACTATATCCATTGGTATTGCAAATTTACCTTTACATAAAACCTTGATAAATGATTATGAAGATTTAATTAAATTAGCAGATGAAGCGTTATATATTTGTAAAGATAAAGGAAGGAATTGTTGTGCAATATACGAAAAAAAATAATTTAAGGAAATTTATTGAAAAGATAAAATATATAATTTAAAAGGTTATAAAGCTTAAATTAAAATTAAAAAGATTTGTAATAATATAAAAAATATTTTATTAATTATTTATAATAAAATGACAGGGGTATAATATGAAGAAAATTTATGTATTTCAAGGAAAAGGTGAAAAATACAGTGAAGATGTATTTGAACGTGTAGGTAGACGTGGAAGAAGAATGTTAGAATTAACAGAAATGCAAATACCCGTTGTACCTGGATTTATTATTGATAGTCCATTTACACCATATTTAATAACAGATGATTTCACATCATTGTTAAAAGAAGGACTTAAATATATCGAAGAAGGAATTGGAAGAAAATTTGCAGATCCAACTAATCCTTTATTATTAAAAGTGGTTGTAAGCTCTAATTTAAGTTTACCTTTATATCCAACCGTATTTAATATAGGATTATCTCCATTAACTATAGAAGGATTTTCTAAATTAATTGGAGAAAAATCAGCCTGGTTTGAATATGGTTATTTGATTCGAACTATAGGAACTAAAATTTTTGATTTAGAACATGAAAGATTTGATGATATTATTGCGAAATATGAAGATACACCTGAAGGTATAAAACAGGCAGCTTTAGAGATGCTTGAATTAGTAGGTAAAGAAAATGTACCAGATGATCCCTATCAACAATTGGTTCATGTTATAAGAAGTTTAGCGAAAAGATATTATGATCCAGAAATGGATAGAGAAGATCCACCAGCAATGTTAATTCAGGGAATGGTATTTGGGAATTTAGGAGAAGATTCTGCAGTAGGAATGTATTATACAAGAGATATCATAACAGGAGAAGATCGATTACAGGGTAGTTATTTATTAAATCGATATACATTAGATAAAGAAGGTATTGATATAAATGAATTAGATGAGAAATATTTAACAGAATTAAAAAGAATTGGAAAAGCAATAGAACGGAAGTTTAAAGAAATAAGAGAAATTAAATTTATTATAGAAAAGAAAAAACTCTGGATTATCAATCAAACAGAGGTTGATAAAAAATCAACGCAGGCGCATATAAGAACATTATTAGATTTATTAAAAGATAATATTATTACAGAGGATTGGTTGATTGAACAAATACCTCCAGGACAGCTTGCAACATTATTACATTCTGTTGTTGATGAGAAATCATTACAGGGAATACCTGCAATAAAAGGTGGTTTAACAGGAGCACCTGGTGCAGCAGTTGGTAGAGTTTATTTCGATGCAGATCGATTAATGGAAGCTCATAGAGAAGCAAAATTAAAAGGAGAAGATACAAATTTAATTTTATGTGTTCCAGCATCTTTTGCAGAAGATGTAAAAGCAATAGAAGTTGGTGTTGGAGTTTTATCTTCAGAAGGAGGATATTCATCGCATGCACCAGTCGTTGCACGTTCCTTAGGAAAAGTTAGTATAGTACATCCAGATTTAAAAATAGGAGAAAATTATTTTGAATATAATGGTTATAGAGTAAATGAAGGAGATTATATAACTCTGGACGCACCAGTATATAAAGAACCTACAATTTATTTGGGCAAGGCTAAATTAATAACTCCAGATATACAAACAAATGGACTTTTAGATTTTATTAATATTGTTAAGAAATTTATAAATGATGATTTCGTAGTAAGAGCAAATGCAGATTTAGGACGAGATGCTAGAGTCGCAAAAATGATGGGAGCTTATGGTATTGGCTTATGTAGAACTGAACATATGTTCTTTGATGAAGAAAGAATCAATAAATTTAGAGAGATGATTTTGTCTAAATCTTATGAAGAAAGAAAACGATGTTTAGAAGAATTAAAACCATTACAAAGAAATGATTTTTATGAATTATTTAAAACTATGGCTCCTTATCCTGTTACAATACGATTATTGGATGCTCCCTTACATGAATTTTTACCAAGAAATGAGGATACATTTAGGGAATACATTGAATATTTAAAACAAAAAGGACAACATCCAGACGAAAAAGAAATAAAAGATAGAATTGAGCGATTACATGAATTTAATCCTATGTTGGGTCATAGAGGATGTAGGGTAGCAATAACTTATCCAGAGATATACGAAACACAGGTTCGCGCTATTTTCGAAGCAGCTGCAAGATTAAAAAAAGAAGGAATAGAAGTAGAACCAGAAATAATGATACCTATTGTAATGAATACCAGTGAATTAAAATTTATAAAAAATGGAAAGCAAATAGAAGGAGCATATATTAAGGGTATAAGAGATATAGCAGAAGAAGTATTTAAGCAAGAAGGCGTTAGAATCAAATATAAAGTAGGAACAATGATAGAATTACCAGCAGCAGCTTTACAATCGCATGAAATTGCACAATATGCTGAATTTTTTAGCTATGGTACAAATGATTTAACCCAGACTACTTATGGATTGAGTAGAGATGATATAAATTCATTTTTTCCTGCATATACCTTATATGATTTATTACCAGCAAATCCATTTCAGGTGTTGGGAGAACCAGTAAAAGAATTAATCTTGCTTTCTGCAGAAAGAGGTAGATTGACAAGACCAAACCTAAAATTAGGTTTATGTGGAGAACATGGAGCGGATCCTTCTAATATTGCATTTTGTATAGACGAAGCAAAATTAGATTATGTTTCTGTATCTCCTTATGGAATTCCAATTGCTTTACTAGCAGTAGCTCAACATAATCTAAAGAAGTTAAAAAATAAAAAATAGATGGTTAAACCCATCTATTTTTATGCATTTTGTAATTCAGACATGTATGTTTTTTGGTATTTTTTAACATTATAAAATAATGGTTTAGCATCTTCTATAATTTGTGCTAAGGTAGAAGGATGGATTGCTTGTTTTGGGTCATCACCTATACCTTCCTGTGATTTAATATGGGTTTCGATTATTAATCCATCTGCACCATATGCTATAGCTGCTAAAGCTGCATGGGGAACATAAATAGAACGACCAACAGAATGAGATGGATCTACTATAACAGGAGCCCATGTTTTTTGTTTTAATAAGGGAGTAATACATTCATCTGGATAATTTCTATATCCATTAATTGTTGGTACAGTTCCTCGTGGACATAAAACAACATTAGGATTTCCATGACTTACAATATATTCTGCAGCACAGATAAATTCATCTACTGGTCCCATATGCATTCCTCTTTTTAAAAGAACAGGTATTCTTGAAAATTGAGTTAATTCGCCAATTTTTTTAAGTAATGAATAATTTAGAGCATTTCTTGCACCAATTTGAATCATATCTACCTTAGATGCAATGGCGATTTCTAATTGTTCTTCGTCCATCACTTCTGTTATAACAGGAATATTATAGGTATCTCGTGCCTCTAATAAAATTTCGATAGCTTTGGAATCACCCTGATAGGTATGTGGGCTGGTTCGAGGCTTCCAGACACCTCCACGTAAAACATCTGCCCCTGCTTCTTTTATTGCATGGGCTGTTTCTAAAAATAATTGAGGATTTTTGGGATCAATAGTACAATGTCCAGCAATTACAATTAATTCTTCTCCAGGCGTTTTACCTGCTATTTTAAATCTATTTTTAGATAGTTCTGATTTAATATCCATTAATTTATAAGGAGATTGAATGGTATCAACTTTTGCAACAAATGGTAATCCTTCCAAACGGTTAATCATTAATTCATTTCTTTCATCACCACGTATTGCATAAACAGTCATTGTTTCTCCAGGAATAGGTGTTACATCACATCCAAATTCATTAACAATTTTTTTTATTATTTGGAATTCTTCATCTGTCAATTGTGGATTCTTTGGAATAATCATAATATTCTCCTAAATGATTTAAGATATTTTAAATCAATAAATAAGAAAATTATTTCTATGGCAATATAAAATTTTTATAGAATTAAAAAATCGCCCATGGGGGCGATTAATTTAGTGTCTTAAATAGATTTTACAATTATAATCTTTTGCTTTGAAGAAATTTTTAGAGAATTCAATAACTTCTGTAGGATTATAATAAGCACAGCTAAAAATATCGAGATATACACGATTCGTTAGATTGGCAAAATGTCCAGAAACAAGGGATGTTTCTATAAGTTGGACTAAAGAATATCCAGCTACTCTTTCGTCTTCTCCAAAATGAACGATAATAGGTTCTCCAAAGCGTTTAACTTTAATCTTTTCGCAGAGTTGAATAGTATACTGGTATATGGCATCCCTATCTTTAATAATGTCTGGATCACAATCATGTAAATCTAATGCAGTAACTAATCCCCAGGCACCAGTTTGTTCAAATTGCAAATTACTTGCAATATCTTGTGGCTTTATTTCTAATTTTCTTTTTATCCAGCTTGCAATATACTGATTATATTTTTTTTGCAATTCTGGCATTAGAATATCTGTACCATGAATGGATTTTCTACAATTATGAGATTTACACTGGCATATAATCCTATCTTCGCTTAAATAAATTGTAGCATAATCAATAGTTATTTCTTCTCCTGGTTCAATATCTTTTAAAGCAATTATTACTAAATCACCATCTATGCCTGCATTAGGTTCGCAGGAATGATTAATATAAAATAATGGAGAAATGTCATAAAGATTTTCTGGACCTATAAATAAAGATTCTTCTACAGGGAATAAGAAATGTTTTAATTCTTTATCTATTAATTCAAGTTCTTTTGATTGGTAAAATTTACCAGTTAGAATACCAATTATTGAACCTTTTTTAATAGGTTCTTTCGTTACAATACCTTTACCATGTATATTAGAATTTTCAATTTCAATATCATAATTCATTACGATATCTCTTTTTTCTTTTATGTTAATCATTTTGTTCCTCCTGTTAGAGAAATTTCTTTGGGATAATAATCACTTACTTTTAGAATTCTTCGTTTTGCTGGATTAAGAACACCTCTTTCTAAATATTTAATGATCATTTCTTCTGGTTGAAAAATATTTTTAATGTAATCCAGAGCCTTATCAATTTCCATATTTATGTTGCAGGTATAGAGATCTAAAGCTGCGTAACCTAATTCAGGCCAGGTATGAATACTTAAATGAGATTCTGCTATAACAATAACACCTGATACTCCCTGTGGAGAAAACTTGTGGAACTTACTGGAAATGATAGTAGCTCCAGCTAGATCAGCAGAGTAATTTAGTGTATTTTCGATTTTTTCTATATCGTCTAATATCGCTGGTTTACAGCCATAAAGTTCTATTATATAGTGGATGCCAAGAGGATCTTCCATTCATTGTACCTCCTTAAAAAAAATTTAAAAAAAATTTTAATAAGTGGTATATATTTTTAATTTCGTTATTTTGACAAGTAAAAATTAGTATTTGTAAAAAAAAATAAAAGCCTAATCGGCTTTTATTTCCCAGATTTCTCCAGAATAGAGAATTTTTTGTAAATCAGGTTCGCCTTTTATTTGACGATTTTTTTCAATTAATTTTTCGTATTCTTCTTCGAAGATTGGACGATTTGTTTTATAAAGTACGCCAACTGGGACAGGTAATTGCGTGATTAAATTCATTTTTAATAAATTCAATAATAAAATTTTCGTTAGTTTCATCAAATATTGATACTTCATCAGGATAATCAACAGCAGAAATTACCTTTAAATCATGATTTTCCAATTTTAATCCTTTTTCGTGATCTTTACCAAAAAGAAGTTTTTTATTATTTTCTACATAAATAGCTCTTTCCATACGAAATTGTTTTTCTGTTATTTCATTATAAACACCATCGTTAAAAATAACACAATTTTGTAAAACTTCTATAAATGCTGTTCCTTTATGTTCATAAGCTGCTTTAAATACTTTTTCCATATGAGGAATATCTTTATCAAATGTTCTGGCAATAAAAGTTGCTTCTGCTCCAAATGCTAATCGAACTGGACTAAATGGTTCGTCAATAGATCCTTCTGGCGTCGTTTTCGATTTGGTACCTTTACGAGAAGTAGGGGAATATTGACCTTTTGTTAAACCATAGATTTGATTATTAAATAAAACAATTTTTAAATTAACATTCCTTCTTAGAGCATGAATAAAATGATTTCCGCCTATTGACAGGGCATCTCCATCACCTGTTATTACCCATACATCTAAATCCGATCTGGTAAGTTTTAATCCAGTTGCAATTGCTGGTGCTCTACCATGAATTGTATGAAAACCATAAGTATTCATATAATAAGGAAATCGAGAAGAACAACCAATTCCAGAAATAAATACTGTTTTTTCTCTTGGAGCTTGTAAATCTGCTAAGGTTTTTTGTATTGCATTTAGTATTGCATAATCACCACATCCTGGACACCATCTTACTTCATTATCAGATGCGTAGTCTTTTTTTGTTAAAGTAATACTCATTGTTTATACTCCTTATGATAATTTTTCTTTAAAAACATCAATCAATTCAGAAACAGGAAATGGTCTACCTCGAACCTGATTATAAGGTTCTGCTGGAACTAAATATTTCGCCCTTAATAGCATTGCTAATTGTCCTAAGTTGATTTCTGGTACAATAATTTTATTAAATGATTTTAATATTGTTTCTAAATTCTTTGGAAATGGATTTATGTATTTTAAATGTACATGACCAATAGAAAATCCTTCTGAATATAATGTTTCTACTGCTTCTCTAACAGAGCCAAAGGTAGATCCCCAGCTTACTACAAGTAAATCACCTTCCTGTTTTCCAAATAATTCTACATCAGGTATATCCTGAACAATTCTCTGGATTTTTTCATTACGAAGATGAACCATTTTATTATGATTATCTGGATCATAACTTATGTTTCCTTCTTCGTTTTTTTCTAATCCTCCTATTCTATGGATATGATAAGGATTACCTGGTACTATCCATTTTCTTGCTAAGGTCTGAGGATCTCTTTTATAAACTTTATAATCTTCTATTTTTTCATTAAAAATTGGTTTGGGAACATTAAATTCTAAATCTTCAATATTAGGTAATTTCCATGGTTCAGAACCATTTGCTAAATAACCATCAGATAGATAAAATACTGGCGTCATATATTTAACAGCTATTTTAATTGCATCAAAAATTAAATAAAAATTATCTGATGGTGTAGAAGGTGCTAAAATAGGGACGGGACTTTCTCCATTTCTTCCAAACATTGCCTGAAGTAGATCAGCCTGTTCTGTTTTTGTTGGCATTCCTGTAGATGGTCCACTTCTTTGGATATTGATTACTACTAAGGGTAACTCTGCCATTACTGCTAAATTAATTGCCTCTAATTTTAAAGAAATTCCCGGTCCAGAAGAACCAGTAATACCAATTGAACCACCATACGATGCTCCTATTGCAGCACAAACTGCTGCTATTTCATCTTCTGCTTGAAATGTATATACGTTACAATATTTGTATTTTACCAATTCATGTAATATATCTGATGCTGGTGTAATAGGATAACCTGCGTATAGTACCTTTAATTTTGATAAGATAGCACTTGATACAATTCCTAATGCTAAAGCTGTATTACCATTTATATTACGATAATAACCTGGTTGAAAAGTAGCTTTTTTAATTTCGTATCTTATTTCGAATGCTTCTATTGTTTCTGCAAAAGCATGTCCAGCCATTAATGCTTTAATATTAGCTTCTCCTAATTGAGGTTTTTGGGCAAATTTTTTCTTTAACCAATTTATCGTAGGCTGAGGATCTCGTTGAAATAACCAATAAGTAATACCAAGAGCGAAAAAGTTTTTACATCTTTCAATTTCTTTATTGGATAAGCCAGTATCTTTTAATGCTTCCTTAGTTAGTGATGTAATAGGAACTTCTATTATTCGAAATTTTTGTTTTAAATTTTCATCTTTTATAGGATTTGATTCGTATCCTACTTTTGTTAAGTTTCTTTCATTGAATTCATCAGAATTTGCAATTATAATTCCATTTTGCTTTAAATAACTTAAATTTGCTTTTAATGCAGCTGGATTCATCACAACAAGGACATCTACCTGATCTCCCGGAGTAAAAATTTTATGGCTGCCAAAATGAATTTGAAAACTAGAAACTCCTGGAATGGTATTTTGCGGAGCTCGTATTTCAGCTGGGAAATCGGGAAATGTCATTAAGTCATTGCCTAAATATGCGGTAGCTAAAGTAAACTGACTACCAGCTAATTGCATACCATCACCTGAGTCACCTGAAAAACGAATTGTTACACCATCTAATTCTTTATTCAACTTCTTAAAGGAAGTTGAGAATTGTTTTTCTTGCATTGGATCCTCTTTGAATCTTTATAATTTATTGACATATTTTGAATTAATTCCAATAAATATTAAATTTGAAATATAGCAACACTTTTTTATGATAATTTTAATATTTTTAGTTGCTTTATTAAATCGAATTCATTTAGAATTTATTTTACAAAAGAAAGACCTTCATTTAATTATTGCTAAATGCCTCTATCTTATAGAAAAAATTTTTTTTAGGAAAATTTATAAATAGGTATAAAAGGTTTTTTATAGATTTTAAAATGAATGATCATACTTTTATAGCGCATTGTCCTAATACAGGTTCAATGGATACATGTTTAAAAAAAGATTCAGATATTCTTTTAAGTTATTCAAATAATAAAAATAGAAAATTACCTTTTACATTAGAAATGATTAAGCCAGAAGAAAGTTGGATATATGTAAATACAATCGAAGTAAATAGAATTATAGAATATTTTTTAGTAAATCAGAATGATCTCTTAAAAGATATAACGAAAGAATATTCCTTTTTAAAAAGAGAACCAAAATTATTCGAACATAAATTTGATTTTCTTTTGTTTAATGAAAAACATAAAAATCAATTACAAAATATAAATTTAAAAAATTCAGTCTATCTTAAAAATCATAGAACGAAAGATCAAGCACCGTTATTAATAGAAATAAAAAATGTAACGTATTATAATAATAAATTAGATTGTTTGCAATTTCCAGATGCAATAACAAAAAGAGGATATAAACATATTCAATTATTAAGTAAATTACAAAAAATGGGATATCGAACAATGGTATTTTTTGTTTTATCTCGAGAAGAAGGTAAGTTTTTTATGCCAGCATATCATATAGATCCAGAATTTTCTAAGATTTTAAAAAATTATTATATTAATAAAGGTACTATTTTACCAATTAGATTTAAATATATTATAAATAAAATTAGTAATAAATCTTTTATAAAAGATTTTCCTAATCTAGTAGATGAATTAGAATTTTATGAAGTAAATATTTTCTTAAATAGTATTGAAACAATCCAATGGTAGATAAAGTAATAAACTAAAAATTAAAAAAATTCAATTTCTATATAAAACTACTTTACGTTAAGTCTATCATATAAAAATTTTCTTTATGCTTGATATCCGTAAGATAGAAGAAAATCCAGAAGAATTAAAACAAACCTTAAAAAAAAGACAGCAGGATGAATCTATTGTAGAAGAATTGATTTCTTTAATAAAAGAAACAAAAACAATACAAACTAAAGTTGAAGAATTACGTTCTATTCGAAATAAAGAAAGCAAATTGATTGGACAATTAATTCAAAAAGATAAAGAATTAGCAGAGAGAAAAAAAGAAGAAGTACGTAAAATTGTAGATGAAATTCAACGATTAGAAGAACAATTAAAATCATTAAAAGAAAAACAAGAAGAAATTTTATTAACATTACCAAACTGGTTAGATCCAGAAGTTCCATATGGTGAAGATGAGTCAAAAAATGTAATTATAAAGCAGGTGGGAGAAATTCCCCATTTTGATTTCGAAGTATTGCCCCATTATGAAATTGGAGAAAGGTTAGGGATTATTGATTTTGAAAGAGGTGTAAAATTAGCTGGATCACGATTTTATACTTATAAAGGATTGGGAGCAAAATTGGAAAGAGCATTAATGAATTTTATGTTAGATATACATACAAATAAAAATGGGTATGAAGAAATATGGGTACCTGTATTAATAAAAGATGAAGGTATGATTACAACTGGACAATATCCAAAATTTAAAGGAGAATATTACCAATTAGAAAGAGATGGACTTTCTCTAATACCAACAGCAGAAGTTCCCTTAGTAAATTTATTTTATGATGAAATTTTAAAAGAAGAAATGGTTCCTATAAAAGTTACAGCAGCGTCTTCTTGTTTTAGAAGGGAAGCAGGTGCTGCTGGTAAAGATACACGTGGATTGATCCGTGTACATCAATTTCAAAAAGTAGAATTAGTTCAGATTACACATCCAGAATCTTCTAAAAATGCACATAAAGAAATGTTAAGTCATGCTGAGATGATATTACAGGAATTACAATTACCATATCGTGTAGTATTATTATGTTCTGGCGATATAGGTGCTACAGCAATGAAAACTTATGATTTAGAAGTATGGATACCTGGATTAAAAAGATGGCTTGAGATTTCTTCTGTTTCGAATTGTGGAGATTATCAAGCAAGAAGAGGAAAAATTCGCATTAAAACTCCAAAAGGCAATATTTATGCTCATACGCTAAATGGATCTGGTTTGGCAATTGGAAGAACATTAGTAGCTATATTAGAAAATTATCAAAAATCCGATGGAACAATAGAAATTCCAGAAGTATTAAAAAAATATATTAATTAAAATATAAAAATAAGGCATAATATCTTATAAACCGTAAACTAATAACAGTAAATAGAAATAAAGATAAGGGAAATTTAAAATAACCTGAAAGAATTGTTATAGGATCACCTATTACAGGTAACCACGAAGCTAATAATGCTAAAATATTATATTTTTGAATTAATTTATAACTTAGATGATTTTCAGAAGGTAGTTCTATTTTAAAACTAAAAATTTTATATGATTTATTATTTAATTTTTTAAATATAAAATATCCTATATAATAATTTAAAATACATGCAAGGGAATTCCCTATGGTTGCATAAACTAATACTTCTTCTTTAGGAATAGATGTATGAAAAGCAATAGATACAAGAATATCAGAACTTAATGGTAGAATAGTTGCAGCTAAAAAGGAAATCATAAAAATACTTATGTTCCCATAGTCCCTATAAAAGGGATTTAGGTCTATAAACATAGTAATAATTAACATTGAACCTATAAAAATGGATTTATAACATGAAAGCATCTTATTTTAAGATAACAATAATTTTTTAGAAAGTCAATATTATTGTTTAATTAATTAAAATCACCATCTTTAATGTTTCTTAAAGCATTTAGAATATCTTGATGGATGATTCCATTAGAAGCAACAAGATTATCAATTTCGATATGATATGGTTTCCCTTCTAAGTTGGTAATTTTTCCACCTGCTTCTTTAAGTATAACATAACCAGCACAGGTATCCCATGGTTTTAAATTTCTTTCCCACATTCCATCGATTCTACCTTCTGCAGTCCAGCATAGATCTAATACAGCAGAACCAGATTTTCTTATACCTGTACCAGCAGAAATCATTGCAGAAAGATCAGAAATTAACTGATGTAATATTTCTTTTCTATTGTAAGGAATACCAGAAGAAATTAAAGCAAGTTCTAAAGATGCTGTAGTAGAAACCTGAATTCTATGATTATTTTTAAAAGCTCCTTCTCCAAATATAGCATGATAGGTTTCTTTTAATGCTGGCATATGAACAATACCTGCTACAGGGTGATCACGAAAAACAAGTCCTATAGATATACAAAAAAGAGGGAATCCATGAATAAAATTTCGAGAACCGTCTAAAGCATCAATCCACCAGCTAAAATCTCCATCTTTTCGTGTTTCTCCTTCTGTTTCTGAAATTAATGTATCCTTTTTAAACTTTTTATCTATTATTTCTAATAAAGGAATTTCTGCTTCTTTATCTGCTCTTTTGATAAGATCATGAAAACTTTCCATGATCTTACCTTTTAATATATCTTCCTGAAATGCTAATAAAGATTCACTAATATTAGGAATTAAATTATAAATATAAAAAATCCTATCATATACTTCGTTTATTGGAAATTCAATTATACCCGTTTCTTGCATGGAATATATCCATAAAATACAAAAAATTGAGAACGTCAATTCTTTATGGCTTTGTATATAGCTGCTTCTGCTGCAACCCTCGCACCAAGAAATTTCCAGATAGGCATTAAATCTAAAAATGTTGCAAGCCCACCAGTTACAGAATCTGTAACATTTAAAATTGTTGGCAATTTATTTTTTAATTGTTCTTCAAATGGTTTTATATTTTGACTTACAACAACAGCAATGCGATCCAATTGATCACTTATATGATTTAAAATATTTTTTGCTTTTTGATAAGATTCTTCATCAGTAAAATTAGCAAAGCGATTTTCAATATCAGATTCTTTTTGTTTTAAAATTTTATATAAAAATTTACCACCTTCTTCAATTAAATTATCAGTAAATGGTAAAGCAAGTTCGATAGTGATAAAATAATATAAGAGTTCTTGTCCAGCTTTTAAATCAAAAAATGTTTGTAAGGAGTTTTCCTTAGATACAAGACTTATAATATAAGCTAATGCAATAGCTTTTAATCCAGCATCAATGGCTTGTTGTGGATCCGCTTCGAATGTTCTTTTACCTTCTGTTTTTTTAATTGCATCATAAGTATTTTTTAAACCAGTAAAAATTCCCAATCCTCCATCTGCTTTATCAATAGCTTTTGCTGTTTTTATAATTTTATGGAGATCATCATCATAGCGGGCAATTTCTCGGATTTTATCAATCAATTCTGGAGATACATTAGTTTGATAACGTTTAATAGCTCTTGGGAAATCCATATAATAATAAAATTCTGGTGCCATCGGTAGATTATCTAATATAAATTTTGTAATTTTTACTGTATTATCATTTTCTTTAAATTCTGTTAAAACCTCTTCGATAGGATTATTGATTATTCCCATTTCTTTACGAATATTGGTTTCTAAGGACTGAATTTTTTCTTCTTGAACTTCTTCGTATGTTATGGTTCTTAACCAGAATTCTTTAAGACTTATAAAGGCATGTACAATAGAAATGAGCCATAATATTAAATAACCATATACAATTTGATTAACAAAGTCTGGTCGTGTTTTTTCGTCTGGATATTTATTGGTATAATAAATAAGAATTCCAAGTGCTGCACCATAAATAATAGCAGCAATAAGCCAGCTTCTCTTTTTTCCTTTTAAATACATATATAAAAAAGTTAACCAAGATAATAATCCCATAAAGAATGTTAAAGCAATATGCCAGGAATGGAGTAATTTCCATGTAATATCTTTTTCTTTTAATTTATTTTGACTCATATTCCCCTCCTGTTTTAGGAACTATATTTACTATTAATTTCTGAAATTTGTTCATTTAATGTCCAGAAGTCATAGATAATTCCAAGACCAAATAGACCAGCTGTCAAAAGATAAAGTAATCCACTAATCCATTTTCTCATATAAAATCGATGTAAACCTAAATATCCAGTAAATGTTAATAAGATCCATGTAATATTATAATCTATTGGTCCTGGAATATATTTTAAATCTGCTTCTCTATCCATAGAAGGAATTAGAAATAAGTCAATAATCCAGCCAATACCCAGTAAGCCTAAGGTAAAAAAATAAATGGTACCACTGATAGGTTTCCCATAATAAAATCGATGAGAACCTAAAAAACCAAAAATCCAGAGTATATAACCAATTGTTTTACTATGTGTATTTCTATCCATATCGATTATTTTAATAGATAAAGAATTTATGTCAATTCAATTTAAGATTGAAAAAAGAATTTAGAAAGAATCTGATTTATTTCGTCGTTTTTTATTTCTTTTTCTGTAATTTGATTTTGAATTTCTTTTTTTAGATTAATTTTAAATTGTTCTATTTCTTCTTCTGTTGGTGTATCTAATTTATAAGAAATTTCTTCTTTTTCAAATTTTTGATTTAAATGAATAGCTTTTGAATATAAATTTAATATAGAGAATATTTCTTTTATTCTTTTGTAAATATTTTCAAATAATAAAGCATGGTATATTTGACCAGAAATTCGATAATATGTTGATGTTAAAGAATATAAAGTAGCAGGTTCTGATAGTTGGTAATTTAAGGAATATTCATAAATTTGTTTTTTATTAAGATTTTCTGTTAGTAAATAAAACATTTTATATTCTGCATTAATTTTTGCATAATAAAAGATTGGAGCATTTTGACCTAATTTAAGATGATGTTTCTTTATTAATTCTTTAAAATGTTCTATATCTTTTATTATGTAAGGTTGTATTTGATTTCTATAATCATCGTCTAAATATCGCGCATAATATCCAGCTAAATATACTTTAACATCATTTTTAATGGGTGGTTTGCAAAACGAAAAGAATTTATCCATTTTTATTAAATGGATTTTAAATGTTTCTTTCCAGTTCATAGTCTATTCTTTAATACGTTCATATATATATTCGGGTATATTAGACGAATTATTATCATCGTTTAAAAACATTTTTTCCTGTTGTTCTTTATTTTTTTCTATTTCTATTATCTTATTATAGAATTCTTTTGCTTTTTCTTTTTGATTGATATTCCAATAATAATCTCCTAAGGTAGTATAGGCTGGTATATAATCTGGTTTTTTGATAATTAAATAATTTAAAACATTATTACCGGATTCCTGATTTATATTTAATAATGTTTTTCCATATTCTAAAATAAAACTTTCGTAATTATCTAATCCAATATGTTCCCAGGCATATATCCAGTTTTTAAAATCTTCGAGAATTTCTTTTTCTGGATTTAAATTTAAATGATAATAATAAATTAATTTTGTTGTTAATATGCCATAAGATTCATAAATCTTTATTTTTTTTCTGAAATTTTTGTTATAATTTAAATTTAAAATCTTATTCATGTAAAAAGATAATTTTTCTGAATTAATGTATTGATAGGCAAAAGGAATTTCTTTAAGATCTGTTTGTAAAATACGATTTTTATTTCCCTCTAAAACTGATTGAAATAATTCATCTATATAATTATTAATAGAATCATGTTGAGAAGAACCAATAAATTCTAAATCTTTATTTTGTTTAACTGAAAATATTTGTCTATGAGTTATATTACTTAATGGTTTTTTGGATTCAAAAATTAATTTTTGATCTTTACAAATAATATGAATTTCTTCTGGATTTATTTCCTCTTGAATAGGAATTTTTTTGTAGGAATGATTAAAAAAAAGATATGCTTCTCCACTATCCAATATAGCAATTTGAAATTCTTGTTGATTATTTATAATACATTGATAAATTTTTGCTTTTTTTAAAATTTCTTCTTTAGATATTTGTTGTTCTTCATCTAATATATGTTCTGTTTCTTGAGAATTTTCTTTTATAAGATTAGACTCGTTATGATCTTGATTTTCTTGTTGAATAATAGGTTTTTCTTTTTCAATTGTTTCTTGTGTTTCTTGAGCTATTAATTGATTTTGGAAACAAATCATTCCCCCGCTTAATAATATTATATATATTTTAAATTTTTTCATAATCAAACTACTATTTAAATACAGAAATGAATTCTGGCAATTTTTTTTTATTGATATTGGGATAATATATTAAATATATGTATAGTTTTATTGTAATGTAAATGTAACCGTAGTATACCAGATAAAATCTTTATATTCTCCATCTTTTTGATAAGGCTTATTTAATAATTTGGCTTTATAAAGAAAAATTTTCTTTACTGCCAGAATAAAATCTTCTTTAAAAGCTTCAATATTTCCCGAAGTACTTTCTATTTTTCTTATTTTTATATCTTTAATTTTTCCATCTGAACCTATATATAAAGCAACAGAGACTTTAACTTTACCTAAATTAGAACGTTTTGCTCTATCTGGATAATCCTCTGGGGAAATTTGAACAGAAATTCTTGCAGCATATCGTTGAGAAAAATCTAATGTTGGATCTACTGCATTTTGCCAGTTAATTTTTTCTTCTGTCTTTTGTGTTGTTTCGATAATCTTTTCTGATAGATCTTTGGTTTGAGCTTGTTCTGTTTGTATTTGAGGTTCTTCATATTCAATAAATGACATATCTGTTGATAATGAGATCTGAATTGGATTTTTAGTATTATCTTCTGGAATAAGGCGATAAATAAAATCAAATACCAATATTATTAAAATTTGTAATATCATTCCCGTAAAAACCCAGTTTTTTAAATCCCACTTTTCAAAGTATTGAAACAGATTGGATTTTATCATTGTTCCACCTTTGGTTTTGTAGATATAATGAGATTTTTAATTCCAGCTTCTTTTAATTCCTGTATCACTTTATACATAAATTTAAAAGGAACATTTTTATCTATATTTAAATAGACACGGAAGGAAGTAGGGAGTTCATAAATTTTATTCTTTAAAGCCTGATTTAAATTTTCAATAGGTATTTCTTGATTAAAAAAATATACTTTATTTTGATCAGCAAGCTCACTATCTAAATAAATAATTAAAGGATAAGGAGAAGTTTGAACTTCTGATGTTATTTCTGGTAAATTTATATCACGTGGTTTTTGATCTGTAAGCATAGTTGTTGATATATAAAAGATTAATAATAAAAAAGCAATATCTCCCATGGCAGCTACTGGAATAGAATCTAATTTTCTTTTTTTTCTTATTTTCATACTACTATTGCTTTATCGTTAGAGAAAATTTTGTTAATTGTTTCTGCTTCATTCCATATAATAATTGAGGAATTATATTTGATGGACATTCTGGATCCACCTTTATAGCAAAAACTATGTCTGGATTTTTTTTAGCTTTTTCTTCCATAATAGATAAAATTTCATTTAATTCATAAAGTTGATTTTCATATAAAAATTTTTCTTCTCTGGTAATTTCCATTTTAAAAAGATTCTTTTTTTCTATTTTCATAGGTGGAGCATCTTTTTTTGGTAAAGGAAATTTTACTCCTTTTAATTCTAACATTGCGCTAGCTGCTAAAAAGAAAATTATTAATAAAAATGCAATATCTGCTGTACTTGCTAATGGAATTTCTTCAGGATCTTTACTTTTTCTTTTAATTTGTAATGCCATTTTTTTCTTGTATTTTATTGATTAATAAGGTTCCACAACGTTCTATTTCAATGGAAAGAGAATCAATCCAATAAAGAAATAAATTATAAATCAAATAAGTAGGTATTGCAATCAATAAACCAGCTTGTGTAGTAATTAAAGCTTCTTCTACACCACCCGCAAGATCTTTTGCAGTAGGAGCTACTTTAATAACGAACTGAAGAAAACTATTCCTCATACCAACAACGGTACCAAAGAATCCTATTAAAGGTGCTAAATTTCCCAAGTTAGAAAGTAAATTTAATCCTTTTTCTAATTTTCCTATTTCAATAATAGAAGCATTTTCTATTTGTTTTTCTATTAGGGAAATATCTTTATTCTTATATTTAATGCCTTCTTTTAAGATACGGGAAATTAATCTATTGTCATTTTTTAAAAAATTTTCTAATTCCTCTAAGCCACTTTCTAAATAGTTCGAAAATTCATTATAATAATTTTTTATTTTGGCTCCACTTTTTTTAAAAAAATAATATCGTTCTAATGAAAATCCAATTATAATAGAAGAAATCAAACCTAAAATATACATGGTTCCTCCACCTTTGTTAATCCAATCTAAGATTGTTTCTCTGGTGGTTAATTCTTGTTCTATAGGTTGAACTTGCTCCTGGGTTACCTTTTCTTGTTCTTGAGATAATAAAGAAGGTATTTTAATAGTAAAAAATTGAATCATAAATAAAAAAATAATAAAATACAAAAGATTTTGATTTTGCATTAAAGGGTTTTTAAATAACTGGTTAGTTTTCATTATAAACCTCTTTAAGAAATATTTATATAATGTCTATTTTTTTTTATTCTATTAGAACAATAAATAAATAAAAAAGTTCACTAAGAAGTTTTAGTTATTTAAATAATATTAGAAAAATTAAGGATAATATATTTCAGAATAAGATTTAATCTTACATTTAAAAATATTCAGATTTTAGAGAATTTATATTTCCTTAAATCTAAAAACCTTAATTTCTTAGTAAGCTTTTTACTAAAATGGCTATTTAATATATATGAACACAACAGATAAAATCAAATTCCATACAAAAGACTTACATTTAGTTTGTATAAATCTATTACCATTACATTATAATTTCTTAAAATATTTAGCAATTTATAGTTTATTTTTTTTTGGCTTTATTGCATAACTACTATTTTAAATCAAAATCTTTTATTAAAGCGATATTTTTTTCATATATTACAAACATATGTTTAAAAATTTGATACTTTTTTTCGTAAACGATCAATTTATATTTTCGTAAATTATTTTAGGCACATAATATTTCTACGTCTTCTTCTACAAGCTCCCTCGCCCTATAAAATCGATGCTCTATCCTGATTTCTGTAACACTTGTTACAAATTCACGGCCAATTTCTCTTAACGGGACCCTCAATAGAGATACCTTATCATCAAACCTTCTATAACATTCCCATTCTATTAGTAATCTTATAATATGACTTACACTATATCCCGTCATCTCGGATATATCCTTTAATAATTGATGAATATTCTGACTTACTCTTATAGAATAATGTTCATAATCATTACATACTATCTGATAGATTTTTTTACTGGTTTTCTTTTGATTTGCTAATTTTTTTAGTCTTTCAATGTATTTAGAAATTAAAAACAAAAACATATCCGAATAGCTGGAATGACTGATTTCTTAAATCCTGCAAATCATCTTTATAGGGTAAATAAATCATAAAATGTAAAATTAGTCGTATTACTTGATTCTTCTAGTTCTTCGTTAGGACTTTGGATATTCTTTCTAATATAAGTAGCCATCAATATAATAGTCTATTTTTTATTAAAAATCTTACCAAAAAAATATAAGAAAATCATATTTTAGAAGTAGTATTTATAGAAACTATAAATTATAAGGCGTTCTTTGATCGCTTACCTTTTTTCATATCACGAAAAATTGTTTAAGAATGTTAATAAATATTTTTATAAATAGCAAATAATTAAATTTTATGCAACAAAGCCCGTTTTAATAATAGTATTCCAAAAACCATTTTTTATCTATTAAATAAATATCTAAAATATCTTTATAAAATAAAAATAGCCCATAATAGAAAAACAATGACGGCAAAATATCAGCCAGTAACAAGAGAATATAAAAAATACTGGATAGTAATGAAGCCATCCTTATGGGGAAAGATGTATCAATTAAGGTATTATTTAGGTTACTATATGAGTTGTATTTTAAGAATTATGTTAGATTGGGAGATTCAAAATATGGGAAGAGACATAATACCTCTTGTAGTGAAACCAGAATCATCTTTAAGGCAGCAAAGAATCCAGAATCGAATCCGAAGCCTTTGTAATTACACATTGATTAGTGTTGTAGATTACGAGGAACAGAGGGTTTTTTCCAGATTTTTTGATGGATATGATTGACAGTTATATTATATAATAAAATTCATATAGATATTTATATAAAATTTTTAATTACCTTATTTTATACTAAAAATAGTTATGTACTTAAAATTTTTTAAAAAATATAAAAGACTAACTAAATTGTAGTAACATTTGTAAATTTATAATAAAATAAAATTGACATTAAAATCAATTTTTAGAAATGACTATTAAATTTTAATCAATTTAGAAAGATCACTTATTTAGAGGAGAAAACAATGGGAAAAAAAGTGTATTATAAGGTAGAAAATAAAATTGCTACAATAATTATGGATTCTGATGAACAAAATACAATTGATGGTGAATTTATAGCTGATTTTAGAACTGCATTAAAAGAAATCTTAAATACAGATGCAAAAGTAGTGGTGATTGAATCTGCGAGAGATGATTTTTTTTGTAATGGTTTTCATCCTGATGTATTTTTAGGTGCTTCGGGAGACAAAATCAAACAAAATATGAAGGATTTATTAATATTAGGTTCTGAACATTTTTTTTATCCTTTACCAACTATATCTGCAATTACTGGATATGCAGCTGGTGGGGGTGCTTTTATTGCTACATATAATGATTTTCGTTTTATGAGTAAAAAGAAATCTCGTATTGGATTTACTGAAGTTCATTTAGCTATGACAGTACCATCAGTAGCATTAGAAATATTATCTATAAAAATTGGTTATCAAAATGTTATTCAATCCGTTTTATTAGGAAAATTACTTAAAGCAGAAGAATGTTTAAAATTTAATCTTGTTGATGAAATTTTTGATACCCATGAAGAAACCAGAAATGCTGCTTATAAATTAGCAAAACAAATTGCTTCTTTACCTATACAATCTTTAAAATCTTTAAAGAGAGGTTCTCAACGTTGGATAAATACAGAACATTTCGAAGCACAGATGGAAAAGGATTTAAAAGAAGTAGAAGAGCTAATGTTACATCCAGATTGTATGGAAGCATTTAGTGCTTTAAAAGAAAAAAGAAGACCAAAATTTAGTAATTAAAAAACGCTCCTTTAAGGAGCGCTTACTTATTAAATTGCTTTTTCTATTTTTTCAATAATAAATGATTTTTCTTTACTTAATGAAGCTATTTCTCCTGGTTTTTTACCAAGTAGTATTTTTCCTAAGGGGGAAGCATAAGAAATGATATTATTATCTGGATTTACATCCCATAATCCTAAAATTGTATAGCTTATAATATCTCCGGTTGTTTGATCTTTTAATGTTACTTTTGTTCCAATTGTAACCACATCAGTTCTAACTTTGGAAGGATCAATAGGTACAGCTTTTTTTAGGTCTTCTTCCAGCTTAGTTGCTTCTGCTCTTAATTTATCTTGTCTTTCTAAAGCAGCTTTATACTCAGCATTTTCTCTTAAGTCTCCTTTTTCTTGTGCTTCTCCAATTTCACGAGAATTTTCTGGCATTTCTACATAAAGAATATGATCAAGATGTTTTCTTTTTGCTTCAATAGATTCTTGTGTAGTATAAATAATATCATCAGAAGGTATAAAAATTTCAATTTTTTCTTCTTGTTTAGAGATTTCTTCTTCAAGTTCTTCTAATTCAGTATCAATAGAGATTTCAAGATTTGTAATATCAGGTCTTAATTTATTAATAAATATTTTAAAATTATCTTTATGAGCATCTGGAATATAAGGAACATTTTTAAATAATATAAATATTCTTTTAATAAAATTTTCATCAGCTTTTTCTATATATTCTTTTATTTTTGATTTTTCTAAGGTTTCTACTGTAATATTTTGAGTACCAAAAATTGTTTCTATAGCTAAATTTTTTAGACGATTGCCTCTTGTTTCAATTCTTTCAAGGGGTTTTAATAACCGGAAGATTTGCAATAATACATCAAACTTATTAGTATCGATCCAATCATATTCTTGTTCCCAATCATTTTCTAATATATTTTTACTAATCCATAAAAAGATTTCTGGATATTCTCTATATTTTCTAAAAATTGTTTCAATATAATCTTTTAATATCTCTTTTCTTCCGAGATTATTAAGTTTTTCTATTATATATTTATGTACTTTGATTGGTGTTTGTAATAAGATTTCTTCTAAGATATTTTCATAATCCTCTCTAGCTTCAATAATAAGATCTATAAATTGTTTTTTAAAATCTGTATTTTTAATATCATGAAAAATTTGTGAAATTTGTTTTTTATCTAAATTTTCAATTAACTCTAAAATATCTTCTTTTTGGGTTCTTCTTGATTTAACAATAGGATTAGAAGGATATGTTTTTTCAAATAAATCAAAAAACAAATAAACCATAATTCTTTTATATGGATCTTTACTTTCTTCTTGTGTTAAATAAAATTCTGCAAAACTTTCTGATGCTTTTTCTGTAATTTCTGGACTAACAGTTAAACTTTCCAGTGCTATTTCTAATTTTTTATCCCATTCTTTTATATTATTAAATTTATTTTCTAATTCTTCTGCATAAGTAAGCTCTCTTTCCCACATTAGAATTTCATCTCGTTTTTTAGGACTAAAACCAAAAAATTTACTTTCTTTTAAGAGTTTTCTAGCATCTTGCCACCATTTATTCCATTCAGATTTTGGAATTAATTTATCTACCACTTCTGCTTTAATTTGAGCAAGTGTAATTTTTTTATTATATGATTCTAATAAAATTCGAAAGAATTCTAATTTATCTTCTTTACAGAGTCTTTTTAGTTCTTCTGGATTTTCATAGTATCTTACCCAGATATGATCAGGTTGTAATGCTTGTAAACTGGAAATTGCCATATCTAAGGTCATTTTTTGATTAGGATTTTTATCAAAATCAATTATAACATATTTTTCATTAATTTCTTTTATTTTGCCTACGCCTCTTTTTCTATGGTATACATAATTATTGGTATCAAAAACAATGTATTTTTCAAAATTACTTATACCTATGTTAATTGGTTTTTTCGGATTCGTTAATTCAGATAATCTTAAAAAGATATCCAATAAAGAATGATTTTTATATTTTTGTCTATATGCTTTAATTAATTCTTCTCTTAGTCTTGTTAGAGCTTTACTTTCTTTTTTTCTATATTTTGTATCAAGTCCTTTTAATCGTTTTTCATTTTCTTCTCTTTTATCTTGTTCGATGGCATTTGCAATAATTTTTTTTAATAAATTTATTACAGTATCCCAATCTTCTATTTCTTTGTATTTTTCTACAAGTTGAGGAAAAAAAGCTACTATAAAATTATAATTTTTATTACTATTCAAAATTCTTTCAAGACGTTCAAAAAATTTTAAATCTTCAAAATAATCTTCTACCAGAATTTTCCATATTTCTTCTAATTTGTCTGTTTTATTTTCTTTTACATAAATTTCTGCGGCTCTTTTAAAGTAAATACCAGCCTCTTCTGGATCTTCTGTATGAATTAATTTTGCATATTTTACACAGGAATCAGCATCTTTTTTATCTATTTCGATAATAGTTTTTAGAATAGATTTTGTTTCTTTTTTTCCTTTTAATTTTTCAATAGCATCTTGTTTGTATTTTAAAATATCTACAATACCAGGATGATTTTTTAATTTTTCTATTTCTTCTGGAAAAAAGGATAATATAACATCACAAATATAAACAATAATTGACCAACGTGTGGCAAGTTGAAAATCGTGTAATAAACTTAAAATAAGATCAAATAATTTATCTTCTTCTGATGGATCTCTATCTAAGGTTTTTTTAAATGCAATAATAGGTGGGATTAATCTACCTAATATTGTTTTATCATTTTCTGTATTTTTATATTCTGCCAGGGTTTGTAAAATTTCTTTTTGCTCATCTTCTGAAGAATTGGCTATTTCCTGTGCTAAATTTACGTAATTTTCAATTTTATTTAATTGATAAGAAGAAAAATCTTTTGTTAATTTTTCTTCGTTAATATAAGTATATAATTTATTTAATAAATTCTTATTTTGTGTTTCTGTTGATGGATTCATTTACATCTCCTTATAAATATTTAAAATGACAATTTTTAAAAATAAAAAGTGTATAAATGTTTAAAATTTTTTTTCTTTATAACAAGTCAAATTTTAATTATAGAATTTGATTCTTTAATTATATAATATATAATTTAATTACATTTCACTAAAAATCAAGAAAAAAAAGTAGTAATTTTCTAAATAATGTATTAAGACAGAGATAACCTTTAAAAATTATAAACTCTTGACGAAGTTTTTACCAATAAGATTTTTTACTATTGAAAGATGGATATATCAAAAGTATTTTTATTAGAAATAAGTTGGGAAGTATGCAGACAGATTGGTGGAATATATAGAGTTATAAGAACGAAAGCTCCTGTAATTTCTGAATATTATAAAGATAATTACTGCCTTATAGGACCTGATATAAAAGGTATTTCTGATTTAGAATTTGAAGAAATAAAACCATATGGTATTTATAAAGATATAATTGAAGATATAACAAAAAAAGGTATTCTTATCAGATTTGGGAAATGGCTTATAACTGGTAGTCCAAATGTTATATTAATTGATTTTTTAGCATATTTTTATAAAATACAGGAATATAAATATTTTTTTTGGAAAGATCATGGAATAGAAACACCAGATGAAATGTGGATTAATGATTCTGTTATTTTTGGTTATCAGGCGGCGGACGTTATAGAAAGTTTTACAAAAATATTAAATAAAAAACCTGTTATAGCTCATTTTCATGAATGGAATGTTGGTTCTACTATTCCTATTTTAAGAAAAAGAAATATACCTGTAAAAATTGTTTTTACAACGCATGCAACATTACTTGGAAGGTATATGGCGTCACATGTCGAAAACATATATGAACATATTAAATATGTAAATCCCTATGAAGAAGCCAAAAAATATAATATTTTTTCACATTATTTAATAGAAAGAGCAGCCTGTTATGGAGCGCATATTTTTACAACAGTGAGTGAAATTACAGCAGAAGAAACGAAGTATTTACTACAAAAGGAAGTTGATTTTATTACACCCAATGGTCTTAATATAAATAGATTTGTTATTGCCCATGAACATCAAAATTTACATGGATTATATAAATCCAAAATACATCAATTTGTAGCAGGATATTTTTTCCCTTATTATACATTCGATCTTGATAAAACACTATATTTTTTTACTTCTGGTAGATATGAATTTCGTAATAAGGGTATTGATTTATTCTTAGATGCTTTACCAATATTAAATGAATTACTAATAGAAAATCAAATTGATATAAATATTGTTGTATTTATTATTACGAAAACAAAAACTAAAGGATATAGATATGATGTTTTACAAAATCAATTTACCTATGATGAGTTAAATCATGTTTGCGAAACAATTGCAGAAAAAATACCCCATAGATTATTAAATCAAATTATAGAATCCCCAGAAATTCATACAAATCATTTAGTAGATGAGTCAGAAAAAATGTATTTAAAACGTATTTATTATTCCTGGAAAAAAGAAGGTTTTCCATCGGTTGTTACACATGAAATGGAATATCCAGATGATATTATATTAAGTTATATCTATAAAAATAACATAACAAATAAAAAAGAGTCAAAAGTAAAAATTATCTATCATCCAGATTTTTTATCCAGTTTTGGTTCCATTGTTAAATTGGATTATTTAGAATTTATTCGAGGGTGCCATTTAGGAATTTTCCCCAGTTATTATGAACCTTGGGGATATACCCCCATGGAATGTTCTGCTGCTGGAATACCATCTATAACTTCTGATTATACTGGATTTTCTTTGTTTTTAAGAAAAATGCTTCCTGAACATGAGAAATATGGTTTGTTTATTTTAAATCGAAAAAATACTTCTTATATTGATTGTACAAAGAACTTAGCTGAAATTATGTTTCAGATAGCCAGAATGAATCGTCGAGAAAGAATCGAATTAAGGAATCGTGTAGAAAGTATTAGTGAAATTTTTGACTGGAGAAATCTAATCCATTATTATTTTGATGCATATCAGTCGGCAATACAAAAAGTCTGACTTACGGACTAAAAATAGGACATTTTTTAATTGTACAAAAAAAGTCCTCCTTCAATCTGTAATTTATCATTACTTTTTATTTAATAACCAGACTGAAGGAGGAGCAAATTATGATTAGTAAAAATTTTATAAGACAATCTTATCAACAAATCTTACCTTATCAATCAAAAATTATTGATACATTTACTGAAATTTGTTATGCTATCATCCTTGCAAAATCTTTAAATGTTTCTGAAATTGCTAGACATCTTCCACAAAATAGGATTAGAGGCAAAGATAAGGGAAAATTAAGAAGTTTTAATAGTATTTACAAATGGTTGAACAGAAAATTGGAAGATTTAGCAACAAAATGTGATTGGAATATTTTATTTTCTTTACTACATAATGAAGTAGAATTTCTTATTGGTGATCCAACAGACATAGAAAGACTTTATTCTTATAAAACAGATTACGTAGGAAAACTTAAAGTAGGAGAAAGAGGTTATACATTATTAAGTATTTCTGCCCCTTTTGAAGGACGAGCTTTACCAATTTATTTCCTACTCTATTCTTCTTCTTTAATAGAACAGGAAAAAACTTCCCGTAATTTAAAGCATAAAGAGGCTTTTGAGAAAATTATTGAGATATTACGAGAAATTCCCATTGTTTTAGACAGAGAATTTGCTTATGAAAGCCTAATACATTTTTTCCGTCTTTATCTTTGTAAATTTATTATTCGTCTCACTGATAAAAAAGTAAAATTATATTATGATAATAAGAAAAAACAAGAAGTTTCTTTATCTATTCAACCCTCAGAATTGAAAGTCATAAAAAATGTTTATTATAAAGGGAAGGAAAAAGTAAATCTAATTGGTTATTGGGACCCAAAATACCATAAACCTTTATGGTTAATCACAAATATGGATGACCCAGAAAAATGTATAGAAATTTATCAAAAAAGAATGAGAATCGAAGAAATGTTTCGTGATATAAAATCTTACTTTAGTATCGAAGACAATATGACAAGAAAATTATCTAAATTAGAAACACTTTTATTTTTATTTTGTTTAACCTATCACATTATTGCCATTACAGGATATGTGACAAAACATCAATTCATTACAAATAATAACTTTAAAAAAAAGTATTCAGAAATATTCTTAATTTTATTTTTTGATTTTCGACAATTAGATATAAACAAAGAAACTATAATACAAATCTATCAAAAAACATTGGAATATATCTATATTCATCTATATCCTAAATTTTATACATCTACCCAATGTCCTATTTTTAGTCCGTAAGTCAGAAAAAGTAAATTGACAATTAGAATGACAAAATAAAAAATAAAATTAATTTATATAAAAATGAATTATCGAATTTTTATAATTATATTTTATTTCATATTATTTTTTTTATTTCCTGTTAAAGCATATTTTGATGTAAAAGATATAGATCGTTTAGATAAAGTAATTTATTATTCTACAAATTCTCTATTATTTGAAGATGTATTAAAAACTACTCAATGTTTTGATAATAGAATTCAAACTTCTTGCAAAGAATTTTGTTATCCAGAAGGAAAAGTTTTGATGGAAAAATTCTTATATTTAAGAGAAAAGGAATGTGGTTTTATATGGCAGGTTTCTCCCAGTCATATTATGTATAAAAATCCACCGGAGAAAAATCCTTTTTATGAATTTGGTTTATTTTTATCTAAAGAGGATTTAAAACATAATGTACCAAAAAAAATAAGGTTAATGTTATATGAACAACAATTATATCATATCAATAAAGATTATCGTTTCCCTGATCAACCTGTCTATGTAAATGAAATTATAATATATGTTCAAAAGAAGGAAGGATGGCAATTCTGGAATATAAATAATTTTAACCAAACAATTAAAGAATCTACTGGATTTCCAGAAAATATAAAACAACGATGGTTTAAAATTATAATAGAAGATATTTATGATAATAATTCATATTTATCTATTTCTGAATTTTATTATCAGGATAATTTTTTTCATCCTTTATGAATTTCAAAAAAATAATAGAAAAATTACAAAAGAGATTACAGTATCCTTTACCTGGGATAAAAAGCTGGATAGAAATGAGTAGTCGTTTTAGAGAAAAGGATTTATATCCTCCAGATAATCCGATAGAGTATAAAAATGCAGCTGTTCTTATTTGTCTTATTCCAGATAAAGAAAAAAAAGAAATTATTATTCCTTTTATACAACGTCCAAAGGAAAAAGGTCCTCATTCGAATCAAATTAGTTTACCTGGTGGTGCATACGAAGAACAGGATAAAGATTATCAGTATACTGCTATAAGAGAAACTAATGAGGAAATAGGCATACCAGAAAAAGAAATTCATATTATAGGTAAATTAACCCCTCTCTATATCCCTGTAAGTAGATTTCTTGTTCATCCTTATGTGGGTTATATAGAATATTTTCCAGAATTTAGAATTGATACAAATGAAGTAGAAACATTACTATTATTACATTTAAGCGATTTTTTAAAGCCAGAAAATAAATCGAAACAATGGATAACTGCCCATACAAAATGGATTCCGATTAAATTGTTTGTTCCTGTTTTTAATATACATAACCATATTATCTGGGGTGCAACAGCTATGATTATGAATGAATTTATGTCTGTTTATAAAGATATTTTATAGGATCCTAAAAAATTTCCATAAAAGGATCTTTATCTACTGGAAATGATTTGTAAAATTTAATATTAGAAAGTATGATATTTTTTAAAAAGGTTTCTCTAACTTTTGCTATACGAACACCCGTTTCTGTTTCAATATAATCTTTAAATTCTGCCTTTATTCCTTTAATAGGAATAATTTTAACCCACATTTGCATTATTTCGATTTTACCTTTATTATCAATATAAAAAACATAAGTATCGCCAGGTGTTACACCACCTTCGTAAAATGTAACTCGAAGTTTATTATCTTCTATAAAAAAACGTTTAGTACCCGGAGAGTAAATATGAAAAGCAGGTTGTAACCAGAAAAAATCATTAATAAATGCACTATATGCTTCTTTAATTTTTTTATTTTTTAATTCAGACTCCAAAATTTCTTTATTATCAATAAAAACTTTTCCCTCTAAGGTATCTTTTTTAAAATACACTTTTGTATTATCTTTTTGGTATAATACATAATTACGCTTTTTATCCCATAAATGATGTCTTATTCCTGCAAATGTAAATTCTACTGCTTCGGTTTTTTTCCATGCATCTATATTGGCATATTCTAACATCTTTTTTGCTAAATATTCTGCTTTTTCCCCTGTTTCTCCATTAGGAATACTTTTACATGAAATAAAAGTTAAAAATATACTTAATATTATGCTAATTGTAATTTTTTTCATAATATTGCATAATAAACCAGCCACATAAAAAAGCAATAAAAAAACTTATGATTGTTGTTAAAGCAAAATATAATGAAAAATATTCACATATAATTGTTATAGTTATATTGCTTAAAAGTGTAACAAAAATTACAGGCGTGTTGAGTTTTTTTCTATATAATACAAATAGTGTTATAGTGGCAAATAAAGTTCCATTTACATAATTCATAAATCCAAGTGCAAATGATAAAAAATCTTTTTGTGTTTCTATAAATACGAAACATATAGAAAATAAATACATTAAAATTAAAGAAATTAAACTATAAAAGTAATTTATAAAATTTTTATTAAAATCAATTAAGATGCTTTTCCAGATAGCTCCAGTAGAATGGATTGAGGAATCCAAAGTAGACATCGCAGCTGCAACAAGGACTACAATAAAAAGATTTTTAATGATTAGAGATATAAAAGAATTATCAAGTTTATAAATATAATCTAATAATGGTGATTTTGGATTTAAGTTTTTATTATTTAATAATAGATAACCTACTATTACAAATAATAAAATTACAATACTTGCTAAAAATCCAGAAATAATTAGTGATTTTTGAGCATCTTTTAATTTTTCAACACTAAAAATTCTTTGTAAAATATCCTGATCACCACCATGAGAAGATATTGTTAATAAAATACCACCTACCAATAGATAAAGCGATTTATGTATATCAAAAGAAATATTTATATTTAAATTTTTTAACAAAAGAGAATTATGATTACCTAAAAACAAAACAAAAAAAAATACAGAAAGTAAAATTATTAATCCTTGAATTTGATCTGTTAAAATAACAGAATTTAAACCACCAGTTAGACTATATATTGCAATTAAAATTAATATTCCCGTTAACCATAATTCAATAGAAATTCCTGTTAACTGAGATAAGCCATATCCTGCTAAATAAAATCGAACACTTCCAGAAATATATTTTGCTAAAAGATAAGCAAAGGATATATATTTTTTGCTATTTTTTGTAGAAATATATTCATATAAAGATAATGTAGAAATTTTATGATAATGTTTTATATAAAAAAAAGCTATAATGATCCTTCCAATAATATAACCAATACATAAAAAAATGATATTAAAATTTTTTTCAAAACCAACTGCAGGAAATATTAAAATAGTAGCTACTGAGGTTTCTGTTGCAAATATAGAAATATAAGATTGAGTTGTTGTCGTTTTATACGAAGAAAAAAAATAAGAGGCATCTGATTTTTCTCTGTCGTAGCCTCTTATAGTTAGATAGAATATAAAAATAAAATAAATTAGTAATAATACATACATTATACTGGAACTTCGAATTCTCTTAATGCATCGTTTAAAGAAGTTTTTTCGTCTGTGGATTCTTTTCTTTTCCCTATAATTAATGCACAGGGAGTACCATATTCACCTGCGGGAAATTTTTTTAATCTTGTTCCAGGTATTACTACAGAATTGGCTGGAACTCTTGCTTTATAAATAATTTCTTTTTCGCCACTAACATCAATAATTGGTGTAGAAGCAGTTAAGATTACACCTGCTCCAATAACAGCTCTTTCTTCTACAATTACACCTTCAACAATGATTGCACGAGAACCAATAAAAGCATGATCTTCTATAATAACAGGGCTTGCCTGTGGAGGTTCTAAAACACCACCTATACCAACACCACCACTTAAATGTACATTTTTTCCAATTTGAGCACAGGAACCAACTGTTGCCCAAGTATCCACCATTGTACCAGAAGAAACATAAGCACCAATATTTACATAACTTGGCATTAAAACTGCACCTTTTTCAACAAAAGCACCATAACGAATTAAAGCATGTGGTACTACACGTATACCTCTTTGAGCATGATCTGTTCGTATAGGAATTTTATCATAGAAGACTAAATCTCCAGCAGAAATTAAATGCATATCCGTAATACGAAAATATAAAAGAATTGCTTTTTTTACCCATTCATTTACTTTCCAGTTACCTTGAGAAATTGGTTCAGCTACTCGAACAATTCCATTGTTTAATAACTCTATTGTTTCTAGAATTGCATTGATATGTTCTTTATTGGATTTAAAATTACTATCTTCATAAGCTTTTTCTATTAAAGATTGGATTTTTTCTAATTTATTGGTGATCATAATTCCAGATCTTTTTTTTGATATGATAAGAAAAGGATTTTTTAATTCTATTTATAAATAGAACTCTAAAGAAGAAAGAACAGCATCTAAATGTTGTTTCCATACTTCATCAGGCGATTGTCCTCTTAAAATTTCTAAGGTAATTGTAGGTATATTTAATTCTAAACCTGCATATGTACCGAGACTTCCTGGAGTAGGGTAACCAATATCACCTTTGGGTTCTAATTGATTGTATTCTGCCATTTTTTTTGCTAAGTCCAAACAATTACCATTGTAGTTGATCATTGGCATTTCATAAGAATGAAAAGAGATAATAAACTTAGGCTTTATATTTTCTACCATAACCATAGTTGCTTTTGTTTCTGGTTCACTTGCAGGATAAGGACCTGGATAATATTTGGGTTCTGTAAAATGATTTGTCCAATCCTTTGTAGGTAGATTTCGATTTAAATCCACATTATTTGCATTAGTTCTTCTTAATACATTACAACCATCTGGATTTACTCTCGGACATATCCATAATGAAATTTTATCAGGTATAGAAATTTGGTGATTCTGTATTTCCTGGATAAAACGTTCTAAAAATAAAAAACCTTCAGATTCATTTCCATGAACACCACCAAGAAATAAAATGGAAAATTTTGCTTTTTCGTTATTCTTAAAATATAATTCTATCGGTTGATTTTTAACAGAATACCCAATAATTTGCTTTTGCATAGAACCATTTTTTTTATGATGTATAAAAATTATAGTATTTTTAAATTACAATTTAAAACACAATTGTTATAGTTTTTAATCATGTTAATGTAAATAGAAAAATATGAAGAATTAAAAGCAAACATATGTTAAAGATCTACTCACAAAAATACTTTATAAACCTTCAGTAAATCTTCGTGCGCTTTAATTTCATAATGGAAATGGTTGGCAACCATTAAAGCAATAAACGAAATATATAACAATTTTAATTCCATTTACTTTTGTATATTGTTCGCCTTCTGGATTGGCAATATTCGTTATAAAAAGATAAAATTTTTCGCCTTTAAAAAGCTCATTAAATATAAACTGTTTTTTTAAAAATTCCTCTATATGCTTTTTTTCTTTAACCTGGATTTTTGCTTCTCCTATGATCCAGATTTCTTGATTATTTTGCAAACCTTTACTAATGACTTTTATTTTCTATATAACGTTTTCTTAATATATATGAAGGAATTACCTCTTTTTAATGGTTCTAGGATTTGTATATTATATCTTTCTTTTAGAATTGCTGGTAATCTTTTATAAGCTCTATTCTGTAATAGATAAAAAAAATAATTGTAAAATCCCTCTAATTCCAGTCTTGTTTTTTATGTTCACCAATGAGTTCTTTTATTTCATTTTTCTAACAAAAAATATTCGTAAGTGTTCAAATTATCCTTGTGTTCTATATATAAATATATATTATTAAGCACATAATATCTCTACCTCTTCCTCTACCAGCTCCCTCGCCCTATAAAATCTATGCTCAATTCTGATTTCCGTAACACTTGTAACAAATTGATCATCGATTTCTCTTATAGGCGTCATTATCATCGATACCTTATCATCAAAATCACTATAACATTCCCATTCTATTAATAATCTTATGATATGACTTATACTATATCCAGTCATCTCGGATATGTCCTTTAATAATTGATGGATATTTTGGCTTACTCTTACAGAACAATCTTCATAATCACAACATACCATCTGATAGATTTTTTTACTGGTTTTTTTATAAGTTGCTAATTTTTTTAATCTTTCTATGTATTTAGAAATCAGAAATAAAAACATATCCGAATAGCTGGAATGTTCGTTTCTTAAATCTTGAAAATCTTTTTTATAGGGAATATGTATCATAAAATGCAGTATAGTTGTATTACTAGTTCCTTCTACTTCATCGTTGGGGCTTTGGATATTCCTTCTTACATAAGTAGCCATCAATAATATAGTCTAATCTTTATTAAAAAGCATACTAAAAAAATGATAAAAAAATCAAATTTTATTGATGATAAAATTAGCTATTTTAAAATAAATTCACAGAAACTAGATAATTGATACTGTTCTTTGAGCGTTTACAAAAATTCTATAAATTCTTTTCAAGAACAAAAAAATGTAAATAATCAATAAAGATATATTAAAAATAAAAAAATTGACTATTTTATTTTATAAATTCATGTGGTTTAAAACTTATGTTTATTAGACTAAAAAAGAAATTAGAGGAATGGCTTAATCATAATATTATTGATGAAAAGACTTATAATTCTATTCTTCGATATGAAGAAGAATTGAAATTATCTAAGAAAAATTATTTTTTAATATCTTTATATTCAATAGCAGGTTTCAGTATAGGGATAGGTATATTAAGTATTATTGCCGCAAACTGGGAATATATTCCTTCTATAACAAAATTTAGTGTATTATTACTATTTCATTTAGGACTTGGAATATTATATATATGGGTTGATAAAAACAAAACAGATAAAATATATATAAAAGAAATTTTATTGGTTCTATTTGCTTTTTTATTCTTAGGAGAAATTGCCTTAACATCTCAGGTTTTTCAATTAAAAGGAGAATTAGAAGATGCCTTATTATTCTGGGGAATTTTAATGTTATTTGTTTCTTTATTAGCAGAAACAGTTTTTTTACCCCTTATTAATTTTATTATATTACATATAGCAATATGGTTTAAAATAGATGAATTTGATTATTTCACATATTACTTTAAGTATTACTTTGATGATGGTTCTTTTTGTTCCTTTAGTAGTTTTTGTAATTTTATATACAGTTTATCATTTGATAGCTAAATATAGAAATAAAATTTTTATAAAAGTAAATTATATAGTCTTGATGATAGGATTTATATTTGGTATAGTTATGCTTCATTGGGGGTGGTATAGGTGGTTTTTGCCTGAACGCGTACTTAAGCACGAATTCATTTTTTTCTCTAATAATATTTTTGATAATTGCTATATTTTTTTATAACATCATTTATATTCAATTAAAAGAAGATTTTAGAAATTATAAAAAAGTTCTTAATATGTTTTTATTAAATTATATCATTTTTTTTATGAATTATTTTTTAGTTGTGTTTGAATTTACTTTCCATGAGAAATTTTTGGATCGACTAATTGGTACATCTTTATTTTTATTACAATGTTTTATGATTGCTTATTTTTTTTATTTAATAGAAAAAAAAGGATTATTTCGATTTTTTATTATTTTAATTTTATTAAGGATTTTAATTATATATATTGAATTATTTGAAAATCTAACATTAACGGGTTTTGGTTTAATTTTTCTGGGTATTTTAATTATAGGTTTATCATTTTTATATATAAAAATCGAACAAAAAATAAAAAAGGAATTTAAAAAAATATGAATCGTAAAATTATTTTTTTAGCAATTCCTTATATTATAATAGTATTTTATATTATTTATAGAACGATACATTACTATACCTTATTAAAACAGGATAAAATATATTATTTTTCTTTAGAAGGTTATGATCCAAGAGATTTAATAAAAGGTCATTATTTTACATTTAGAATCCGATATAATAGAGAAGAATATTTTTCTTGTAAGTATAAACATAAAGCAAAAATCCAATGTGCCTGTTTACAGGAAAAAAGTTTACCAGATACAGATATTAAGATTTCAGAACTTCAAAAGCCTTTATATGAATGTAATATAATAAATCAATATTGTGATAAATTTATACAATTGGAATGTGATGGTTATTATTTCCAGATTCCCCAAAATCAATATTTTCTTTCGGAAGATTTATCAAAATATGTATGGAGAATTCCAGAAAATTCTTATATTGGCTTACTAATTGATAAAAAAGGAAAATCTCAAATACAGGATATTTATGTATTAAAAGATGATCAATTGATTCCTATAATTGAATATGCAAAATTGCAAAAAGAAAAGTCTTCTAATTAGCAAATTGTATCATTTTAATAAATGCTTTTTTAAATTCTTCGAAAAATAAATTTTGATCCATTGCAAACATTTCTATATATGTTTTACATTCTTCGTCCTTTAGAAGTTCTTTATCAGAATGTCAGTAAATTACTTAAAGTAGGATCTTCTTTAAAAAATAAGAGTCGTTTATAATAACTATTATCAAATGTAAAAGGATCGTCTGTAAATGGTTTATTATTTTCTTTACCAAGAGTATGGGCTCCCATTAAAGCTACCATTTCTTTTTTATTGAATCCCAATTGTTGAAATTTTTTATAAAAAGAATCAAAATCTTCTTCTGGTAAAGGAATACCAATTTCTATAAATTGCTTATTACTAAAAGAAGGAATAATAAGATTTATATATGGTCCACCGGTAATTTCAATAGCAACTGCACCAGCTAAATATAAAATATCTCTATAAGAATAAGGTTCATCATTTATATATCGTTTGATTTTTTTTATAAAACTAACAGCTTCTTCTAAATTATAATGTTCTGGTTTATTTAATTCTAATTGTAAATTATAATCATCATGCATATTAGCAGTTAAACTACCACCACTCATTACATCATGAAAAACAAGGCGTAAAATAGAAGGTGCTAAACTTTTACTTATTTGCTCTTTTAAAAGATTTCTTAAAGAGGTATAATGATCTTTTGGTTCTTTTAGAGTATAAACCTTATATATACCTGTTTTACCTCGTATTTGTACTTTAAATTCTTTATCAATTAGATCTGGTTCGTCTAATACTTTAACAAATTCTTCTGAAGCTAATATAATAGTTTTTATATTTTTTGTTAGTTTTTCCAATCTACTGCAAAAATTCATTGCATCTCCTATAGCAGTTAGCTGCATTTTGCGAGGATGCCCTAAGTCTCCTAAAATAACAGTGCCAAAATGTAATCCAATACCAATCTTAAATTCTTCATTAAAGTTTTTTTTAAGATATTGGTTGAAATCTTCTAAATTGTTTTTCATTTCTAAAGCGGCATTAAATGCATTTTTACATTTTTTTTGATTATCTTTATCCTGAATTCCAAAAAGTGCGATGATACCGTCTCCAACAAATTTATCAATATAACCTTCATAATTTAAAATTGCATCTCCCATTCGTTTATAAAATCGATTCAATATATGAACTACATCATAAGCTAAATGTCTTTCTGTAAAAGCTGTAAAATTACGAATATCTGCAAATAAAATTGCAATAGAAGTTTCTTTACCACTATTAGTATTTGATAAAACAATTTCCTTATCAATTTCATCTCTTACAAGACGTTTTATTTTTATATTTCCATAGACTCTTAGTCTGACATGCTAATCGAATATTTCTACCAAAACCTTTTTTTTGAGCTAAATGATTTTCTATAATTGATGGTTCACTGAGATTTTCCATACCAGAAATAATCATAACTCTACAGGTTGAACATTTTGCATTTCCACCACAGGCATGTGCATGGGGAATATGGTTTTCTAAGGAAATTTCCAGTATCGTTTTTCCAGGATTTGTTGTTATAATTTTATCTTTTTTCTGTTGATTTTCATCAATTTCTTCTACATAAATAATTTCAATATTATTCATAGGATTTCCTTATTTATAAATTTTTATATGAATCATTTAAGATATTTTTTAGAATAGAATCAACTTTTTTTGCTTCTTTAAAAGAGAATAAAGAAGAATCGAATAAATCTAAAATCATCCAATCATGAACCATTTTTGGAAATACATAGAGATAAATATTTTTATTTTTTTTATAAAAATCTTCTATATCTGGATATAAAATATCATGTGTTCCAGTAAAAATATGGGTTTCTGGTAAATTGGTATAATTATAATAAATTGGGCTAACTTCTGGTAAATCTGATGAATTATTGCTATATATCTCTCCAGCTAATTTTAATCCCATTCTATTTAAAATAAGATCATATTTTTCTATATCCGGAATTAAAGAATGGTTCATAGTTAAATTTAACCAGGGGGATAGAAGGATCATTTTATCTGGATTTTGATGTTTCTGGATTTTTTGTAATATAGCAAGACAAAGATTTCCACCAGCAGAATCTCCCATTAAGATAATATTATGTTTTTTTCGTAAAAATAAATATAAATCGAAACAAAAGTATAATATATTTTTATAATTATTTTCTGGAATTAAAGGATAATCAACTGCATAAATAGAATAAGGAGAATATTGCAAAATTTTTCTTATAAAATGCCAGTGGAATAGATAAAAATTTCTTAGAAAAGCTCCGCCATGAAAGTATAAAATAATTTTTGTTTGTTTAATATCTTTATCTGGATTAAAAATATATATATTTCTTTTCTTAAATTGGATTTTCTGATAGTTTTTTCGAAATAAAAAATATGGTGGTTGTGGAAATTGAAAGATATCTTTTTGAATTTGATTTGTTTTATAATAATAGTGAATTGTTTTTTCAAATGCATCTTTTTTATTCAATATTTTTAATAATAATTTTATAAATTTACTATATAAAGACTCTTTTTCTTTATATTCGTAAGGTTCAGGCATGAGCTTCGTCTTTTAATAAATAATTTTTTACATAATCAAAAATGGCTTCTTTTAAAGAAGTAATAGGATAATGATAGCCAGCATCCTTTAATCTCTTTATTGGTGCCTGAGTAAAATATTGATAGGCTTTTTGTAATTCTTCTGGCATATCAATAAATTCTATATTGGGTTTTAAATTCATTGCTTCGAAAATCGCTTCTGCCAATTCTAACCATGTAGAAGCTTTACCACTTCCTATATTAAAAATTCCTGTAGCATTTTGATTTTCCAGTAAAAAAAATACCGTCATTTTTGCAGCATCTTTCACATATAAAAAATCTCTCATTTGTTTACCATCTTCGTAATCTGGATGATAACTTTTAAATAAGCGAATTTTTCCATCTTGTTTGATCTGTCGAAATCCTTTTAATACCATAGATTGCATATTTCCTTTATGATATTCGTTGGGTCCAAAAACATTAAAATATTTTAATCCAACAAAAAGATTCTTATTAAAATAATTATGATGTTTTAGCCATAAATCAAATAAATGTTTAGAATAACCATAAGGATTTAATGGTTTTAAAGATTTAATTTTATTTATATCATCATCAAAACCATTTTCTCCATTCCCATAAGTTGCGGCACTAGAAGCATAAATCATTCTAATATTATATTCTAAGGCTTTAATTGCAATGTTTTTCGAATATTCAAAATTATTTTTAATAAGATAAGAAGCATCATTTTCCGTAGTAGAGCTACAAGCTCCTAAATGAATAATGCCCTTGATATTTTTCCAGAAATTATTATTATCAAGAATTTTTAAAAAATCATCTTTTTCGTAATAGTCATTAAAAATTAAACTTCTTAAATTTTTCCATTTTAAAGAATTACCAAGATGATCAACACAAATAATATTCATTATTCCTTTTTGATTTAATTCTCTAACAACTGCACTTCCTATAAGCCCTGCAGATCCTGTCACTAAATACATAAGAGCACAATTAATCGAATTCTATTTCTGTGTAAATATTAAAATAAATAAAATTGAAAATTATAGATGTTTTAAAAATTTGTAATTTAAGTGGAATTACGATGAGAAATATATTATTTATTATTTTATTTTTTTTATATTTTTTATATCATATTGATATTTTAAAACATTATTATTTTGATTTTGGAGATATTGCTTTAATTTCTTTAAAAGTTGAATTTGCAAAAGAGTTTAAAGAACTATTAGGACCTTATTCTCGAATGGGATTTTTTCACCCTGGTCCGATAGTATTTTATCTTTATGCTATTATGCATAAAATATTTTATCCATTATTTAAAATTTTAAATTTCCAATCTATAAGTGCCTATTATTATTTATATCAATTTATAATAAATTTTATTGTATTGATTTTTACTTTTATTGCATTTCCTAAGAATATAAAACACATAGGAATGATATTTTTATTAATTTATTTAATTTTCTGGGAAAATCTAAATCCTATTCCATTTTCAATGATTTTTGATATTTGGGGTCCATCTATAATTATATTACCTTTTCTTTTGTTAATGGTATCCTTAGCTACTTTTTCTATTGATTCTTCGAAATATTATCTATTATTTTTTATTTCTTTTGCTATATCATTAATTATTATACCGAAACAACTTGAAATTTCTGATAAAGAAAGAAAAAGTAGTTGATTAATAATAGAGAAAATATAATTTTATTATCGTAATAAAGTGAGCTATTAATGAAGGCAAATTTTCTAACAGAAGAACAAAAAGATATTATAAAAAAACAGCATAGAGCAATTAAAAATAAAAAGATAGCAGATAGATTAAAAGCAATATTACTACTCAATGATGGATATACTTACGAGCAAGTTGCTCATATATTATTGTTAGATGAAACTACAATAAGAAATTATATAAAGCGTTATAGAGAAAAAGGGATAGAAGGTCTCATAGAAGATAACTATCAAGGGAAAATACCTTTTTTAAATGAAGAACAAATTCAAGAATTAGACGAGCATTTAAATCAGAAAGTATATACAACTATCAAAGAAATAAGAGAATATATTAAAAAGCGATTTGGAATATATTATAGTTTAGAGGGTGTAAGGAAACTTTTACATAAAATGGGTTATGTTTATAAAAAGACAAAACAGATACCAGCCAAAGCAGATAAAGAAAAACAAGAGAGATTTATGGAAAAATATAAGTTTTTAAAAGCTTCTAAATCAGAAGAGGACCAGATATATTTTGTAGATGCAGTTCACGTAATTCATAATTCGATGCCATCTTATGGTTGGATAAAGAAAGGAAAAGAGAAAAACATTTTATCTAATACAGGAAGGAAGGGAATTAATATAAAGGGGGCATATAATGTAGAAACAAAGGAAGTAGTCATCAAGGAAGCCCAGAAAGTTAATTCAGAGGTTTTAATAAGTTTGATAGATGAATTACAATATAAACAGAAGAAAGGAAATATTATTTTAATATTAGATAATGCGAGATATAATAGAAGCAAATTAATACAAGAATATTTAAAACAAAATTCACGAGTAAAAATATCTTACTTACCACCATATTCACCAAACTTGAATCTTATTGAAAGATTATGGAAATTTTTTAAAAAGAAAATTCTTTATAATAAATATTATGAGAGTTTTGATGCATTTAGAGATAGTTGTATACAATTTTTTAAAAATATAGAAATGTATCGAAATGAGCTCAATAGCCTTATGACAGAAAATTTTTGTATTATAAATAGTAGTTGACTTTAGAAAATTATAGTGGTATAGGTATAGTAATCATATTTCAGGTATAATCTATGCTGGATTATTTACATTTTTATTTTTTTTATGGTATATTTATAAAAACAATTTTTCTTTAAATCGAAAAGCAACCATCTGGATTGTTATTTCTATCTTATGGTTAATAATTTCATTTTTTCCTTCTATATATGAATTTTTTAAAAATTATCCAGAGAATAATCTATTAAAAATTATAAATATTTCTTTAAAAACCAGTTCTTTAAGAAAAGGTAAAGATGTTATTTTGTATTTCGGTGATTTATGGTCTTTATTTTTTATTGGTAAACCTATTGCTCTAATAGGATGGGGAATTTATTTTGTAATTAATATCATTATAAACTTATTAAGAAAAAAAATAAATGATTTTTATATTAATATTTTATTTATAATGTTAAATATACAAACTATATTAATATTTATATATATTATTAAAATACCTTATGATTTACTTCATTATTTATCCTGGTTCTATTTTAGTATTGCAATGTTATATTTCTGGATACTATTATTACTATTATACAAAGTATATAATAATAAATTTAATTTTTTAAATAAAGAACAAAGATGGTATTATTTCACTATATTCATTTTAATTCTTACTTTAACAATACGAATCCATTTAAAGCAAAATAGATATAATACTGGTTTTAAAAAAGAATATCTGGTATTACAGGAAATAAAAAAACATTTTATTTTTGATAAAAAAAATACATATAAGATTTATTGGGGATTTGGAGATGAAAATCATAATAATTGGGTAATTGCTACAGGTATTGTCTTAGATTTTTATAGAAACAATATTCCAGTTTGTATTGATAAACAATGGGAATTTATGTTTGGTAAAAAACTTGTATGTAAAGAAAAAGGCTATGATTATATTTTATATCTTAAAAGAAAAAATTTTTTTAATGATACTCCTATTATTAAAAAAATAAAAATAGATTATACCTTTTTATCTGTTCTTGAATTTTATAATTATTCCATTTTTGTAAATAAAATTGACAATGAAATAAAATTCTAAAAATAGATAATATGTTATTAGAAAAATTAAAAAAAGAATCTTTGCAGGCAAGAAAAGATAAAGATCAAATTAAGGCTTCTTTATTATCTACGGTTCTTTCTCAGGTTAAAACCATTGCAATTGATGATGGTCATAGAGAACCAAATGATCAGGATGTTATTCAGGTAGTGAAAAAATTTTTAAAAAGTATAGAAGAAAATATTGAATTAGGAAAACAGGGAAAACTTTCTCAAGAAGCATATGAACAAGCTCAGAAAGAAAAAGAAATTTTATTAGAATTTTTACCCAAACAATTATCAGAAGAAGAAATAAGAGAAATAATTAAGAATAGCGGTGCAAAAAATATTGGCGAAGCAATGAAATATCTTAAAGAACATTATCCAGATCAATATGATGGAAAAACAGCTTCTAAAATAGCTAAAGAAGTCTTAGGTTAATATGGATGCAAATTGATTTATTTGTAAAAGAAGTTTCAGATTTTTTAGATAAAAATCAAATCTTATTAGAAGAAGATGAGGTTATTTCTTATTCCATAGATAGAACAAAAGATTTTGAGCCAAAGGGAAGTGTAGTATTATTCCCAAAAACTACAGAAGAAGTTCAAAAAATTGTTTTATTGGCAAATCAATACCATATACCTATAGTGCCATCTGGTGGAAGAACAGGTTATTCTGGAGGAGCAGTAGCAAGTAATAACGAAGTAATTCTTTCTTTAAGTAAAATGAATCAAATACTTGATTTTGATTCTTCATTACCAGCTATTACTTGCGAAGCAGGTGTAATTACAAAACAATTACAGGAATATGTAATAGAAAAAGGATTTTATTTTCCTTTTGATTTTGCTTCGTCTTATTCTTCTCAGATTGGTGGAAATATTGCTACCCATGCAGGAGGTATTCGCGTAATTCGTTATGGATTATTAAGGAATTGGGTTCTTGGATTAGAAGTTGTAACTGGTAAAGGTGATATATTAACCTTTTCAGGTAAATTAATAAAAAATAATACAGGATATGACTTAAAACAATTATTTATAGGTTCAGAAGGAACACTTGGTATTATTACAAAAGCAACATTATTATTAACAAAAAAACCGGAAGATTCTATTGTTTTTTTTATTGCTTTAGAAAACTTTAATCATGTTATAGAATGTTTAAAAATAGTAAGAAAATCTATTCAACCTATTTTATGTTTCGAAGTATTTGATTCTTCCTGTATGAATCTTGTATGTAATAAACATAATTTAAATAATCCATTTAATATAAATCGTAATAATGTATGGTATGTTTTAATCGAAGCAGAAATTCAAAACGAAAAAGAGGAAATACCTTATTCTGAATTTATTGAATTGATTTATCCTATTAGTATAGATATTTTATATTCTACTAAGGACAGTGTAAAGAAAGGTTTTTTTCGTTATAGGGAAGATATAAGCGAAGCTGTAGCTATGTCTGGAAGATTTCATAAAAATGATGTTGCTGTTCCAATGGATGTAATGGAGTCATTTATTAAAGATGTTCGAAAAATTGTTATAGAAAAATATAAAGAATATCAGTTATTTTTATTTGGCCATCTTGGAGATGGAAATATTCATGTAAATTTATTAACATCTTATGATAAAGGAAAAGAAGAATTTAAAAAAGAAATGGCTCAATTTGATTTTGATTTATATACATTAATAAAAAAATATAAAGGATCAATAAGTGCAGAACATGGAATTGGATTATTGAAGAAATCTTATTTATCATTTTCTCGATCTAAAGAAGAAATTGAATATATGAAGCAAATAAAAAACATTTTTGATCCCAATCATATTTTAAATCCTGGGAAAATTTTTGATTTATAATGAATCTTAAATGTCTTTCATTTCTAAATATTCGATACGACAATTTTCTTTGATAATAGAAACATAATGATCCTTTGATTCGTAAAACTCTTTTTTCTTTTCATTCCATTGATTAAATAAAACAGCTTCTTTTTCTTGTAACCATAAATCAAATATTTGTATAGTATTAGATAATTTAATTTCACTTTCATTATTATCGGATATATCAGAAATATGTTTTCGTTGAAATTTTTCTAATTCATCTTTTAAAACAAAAAGATCAACAATTTCTCCACTTATATCTTGTAATTCTTTTAATTGATTAATAATATTTTTATATTCATCGTTTTTTTTATAAAATTTTTTAAATAACTCCATATAATATCTTGTTCTTTTTATTTGTCTTCTTAAATGATGTAATGCTTTTATATCGTAAATTTCTATATTCCAGTAGCTATGGGATAATAATTTATAGAATTTTGATAAAATAAGAAATATAATTGAATGAGTATCAGAATCTGAAATATAAAAATTTTTAAATTTTATATTATCTTTTAAATATTCTAAATCATCTATAATTTTTTTGTATTTTTTGGAATCTAAGAAATCTATTAGTTGATTAATTCGTTTTTTTCGCTTTTTTTCAAATTCTTTATTTAAAATTTCAATACAAGTATCTAAATTTTTATTTTCTATATTTTGTAATTCTTTATGATATTTTTCTAAATTTTCTATTAGAATATCATAATCTCGAATCTTACCTAACTTTCGAAAGAATTCTCTTAATTCGTATATCAAATTCAGTTCAATTTTAATTTCATTTATAAATTCTTCTAAAATAGAACGAAGTCTTCTAATATAAACTCTATATTTGTGGATTGTTTCTATATTATATTCTTGATTGATTACTTTTTCTAAATTGTGTTTTAGAATTTTTTTAATAGATTTTTTTATCTTTTTTTCTAAGTGCATTTGAATAAGATTATTTTCTGTCATAATAATTATATAAAATAAAGCAACTATTTAAGCAATTCTTTTTCGAATTTATTATAAAATATAAAATGAATAAAAAAAGATTTACAATTAAAATAAAATTTTTATTAAGGAGAGTATGGAAAATGTAGAAAGAAAAATAAATTTTAATGATTATTTTACGGGAATACGAAAGTTTTATTCTAAAAAGAAGTTTTTTAAAATTTTTGGTGGAGAAATTCGTATCTATGATGAAAACAAAGAAAAATTATTATGTTTTGTAAAACAAAAAGCATTTAAATTAAAAGAAGATATTTTGGTTTATGCAGACGAAACAATGCAACAGGTAATTTTACGTATAAAAGCAGAAAGTATTTTAGATTTAGCAACAACATATAGTATATATAAATATAATAATCAAATTGAAATAAAAATTGGTGCATTAAAACGAGAATTCCTAAAATCTTTAATAAGAGATAGCTGGAAAATATTAGATGAATATAATAATGAAGTTGGTTATATTCAAGAAGATAGTATGTTTAAAGCAATGTTGCGAAGATATTTAATTAATCTAATTCCTCAAACTTTTGAAATCTATTATAAAGATAAACTATCAGGTATTTTAAAACAAACATTCAATCCATTTATTGCCCAATTTAAAGCTGATTTTTCTATAAATCCAGAATTTCCATTAGAATTAGGAATTGCTTCTCTTATATTATTACAATTTATTGAAGGAAGACAGAGTGAAAATTAGAAAATTAAATTGCTACTATCCATCCCATTGCACCTCTTTCTGCCATGTGAATTTGATGAGGATGGAACATATATCTTCCTTTTTCTGGTAGGCGAAATTCAATAATACATCGTTCTGTTTGTCCTAAGGTAACAACATCAGTATGTTCATCAGGTGTAAGTTTTGTTCCAGTTCTATATACATCAAAGGTCTGGGCATGGAGATGAAAAGAAGCAACAGGTTCATATTCTAACATATTAATAATATAAATACGGATTAATTCTCCCACCTTAACGCGAATGGGATAGCGTTCGTAGTATCCAGCAATTCCATTCCAGCAATAAATATCGTTTTTACCTCTATTTTGTAAATCGTATCCATGCAGGATTAACACAATTTCATGTGCTGGAGGTCTTCCTTCGGGTGGATCAACAATTAGTGCTCCAAATAATCCCTTAGACATATGAATAGCAAGAGGAGGAACATGGCAATGATAGGGATGAATACCGATTGGTTTAGCTTCTATAACATATTCTGTTTCTTTTCCAGGTGGAATTGGATCCCAACCATCCATATTTACACTATGTGTTCCATGAAAATGAATTGAATGAGGTTCTTTTGATAGATTTTTGAATTTTATTTTGATTTTTTCTCCTAATCTTGTTCTTAATATAGGACCTGGAATCATTCCATTAAATGTCCAACCATGGAAAATAATTTTATGAGCAATATTTAATGGTTTATCAATAGAATGAATTTCGTAAGTTTTTATAGAACGAGAAATTTGAAATGCTGGTAAATATTGCCGAGAAAATGATTTAGATAATGATAAAGGTCTTTCGAAACGAGAAAGAGTATATCGATTTAAACCAGCTGGTGGATGAACCATACTTCCATAAGGGGAATGATTAGATAAAATTCCTGGTCCAGCCCCAATTCCATCATTACCAAAAGAAGGGAATAGATATCCCTGATTGGTTGTATTTGTCGTATTGAAATTTGTATTAGTACCACAAATTAAATTTTTAGAAGAATCATTATTTCGTTTAAAAAACGAGATTAAAGAAGAAATAGATAAAAAACCTATTCCCCCAGCAATCCATTTAAAAAAATCTTTTCGATTCATCAGTATTTTAATATAGACGAAATAATCATGATTATTATAATAAGAGCAATACCACCATAAACGAAGATATTCCTAAACCATGATGGAAGTTCGCTTTTTCCAAAAATATGGTACACTCCAGCGCCAATTAAAGGCAGCCCAATAATAATAACACTCCATATTATACCAGATTTAGAATCTATATTTCTTTTTGCTAAATCAAAAATTGCCATTGGTGCCCAAATTGCTAATAATATAAAAGGCACATAGTACCCATAAAAATTAATAATTAAATCTAATGAACTTGGTGTTTCTACTGTCATATTTTTTCCTCCTGCATTCTAATTTGAAATTAAAAAATAATTATAATTGTGAAAATTAATAATATTAAATATAAGCTTAAGCCAGTTAAAATGGAACTTAATGCGAGCCATTTCGGAAGATGTTTTCTAAAAAACCATAGATAAATTAAATTTCCTATAAATGGTAAAAATAAAAATAAAATTCCCCATAAAATTTTATTATTCTCGGATTGATTTAAATCATAAATCGATAAAAACATCCATATTGCATATAAAATAAAAGGTAACATAAAACCAAAATATTGGAATAGAAACGTTAAAATAGAGACGGGAATAACAGGTTGAATCGAACCAAGATAATTAGGATGTAAACGAGATATTTCGCTTATATATTTTTCTGTTTCTGGATGAAATTTTATTTCTTTGATAAGATGTTTATTTTTTTCAAATACATCAATTGCTGGTTCTACTTTTGCTTTAAGGGATTCTGGCATTTCTGGTTGTGTAGGAGGTTCTGGTTGTTTTTTCCAATCACCTGCCTGAAAAAGATTCAATTTTGCTTCTATCATCATTGCAATTCCTCCCATCATCATAGATAAATCTCCACCAAGAATATATCTTATGGGGGATTTACAATGATTCCATAATTGCAAACCAAATGGTAATGATGTTTTAAATGAATTATTCTCAAAACAGTTTCCATAACTTACTGGACCAACAATAGAAAGATCTGCTCTTCCAGAATTTAAAATAATATTATTTTTTACTGTATTTTTATAAGATAACCAGAAATTTTCCTGAAGATTCGGAATTAATAATATACCATGATTAGGATGGTTTATAATAAGATTTTTCTCTATGTGATTTTTAATTCCTCCTGCTATGATTATGCCATTACCAAATGAGGGCCAGGTTAAAGGTTTTACTGGTGCATCAAGATTATTATTATTGATTATAATATTACCCCATATTGTTGTTTCGCGTTCTGGAGGTAAGAGTTCACTATCTAAGGTATTTGGTAAAATACCAACGAAATTATTCTTAAAGATATTATAAATAATATATAAATCACCTCCAGAGTTGGTTCCAGAATAACCAAGAGCACTATTTTCGCCTATATTATGATGTAAGATTGCTTTACAGGGATAGCATTGTCCTACATAAAAAGAAGAGTCGGGAGAACCAGAAGCATAAGAATATTCAAAGATACCATCCATAGAATCAAAAGCATAAATTCCATAATCTCCAGTATTATAAGTTGTTACATAAGAAGCACGATAACCTTTTACTCCAGTCCAGAAAACTCCATTTAAAATTGTATTTCGAACAGTTAAATTTTCTACTGCTACACCATCTGCACCCACAATCATAATACCATTACCTCTTACAAATTCTCCATCAATAATTACCTTATTTCGGTTTATTCCACGAATAATAAGAGATGGTGTTGTTACAACAACTTCTTCTTTATAGATTCCTTCATCTATTAAAATAAGATCTCCTGGATTTGCTGCATCAACAGCTGTCTGGATTGTAGGATAATCCTGAGGAACTTTTAATATTTTACCAGACCATTTATCTACTGGTTTTAAGGTTTTTCCCTGTTTTTCTGGAGTATAATCAATATTTCCTACAACAACGGTTCCAACCATTCCTACTTTACCATCTGGTGTAGCATGAAAAGAACAATAATAAGGAAATACACCTTCTTCGGGAAAACTTACTCTTGTTTTATCTCCAGAATGCATTTCTAATTTACCGAATGTCTTTTCTGTTGACCACGAACCATCTACTGCAATTGCATTATGTGGATTTAATCCCTTATTAACAAATTCTATTTCTCCCCCCTTAGGTATTTTAGAAAGAGGAGGAGAGAAAAAATTATCCATCATAGAAACATGAACATAACCACCTTCTTCTGGATTTCCACAATAGGATAAATAAAAAATACAAAAAATCAAACAGGATATTGTTTTAAAATACTTCATAACTCCCCCTCAATAATCAGATATTAAAAATATTAGACATATTTGTCAATTCTTTTATCTTATGTTTAATAAAAATATTGTATTAAATATTTTATTAATTATTCTATTTGAATTTAATAAAATTTATTTCAGATTTAAAAAAAATTGAAACTATTACAAGAAAAATATACTTTATATATTTATAAAAAAATAACAAGGAGGATTTTAATTATGAAGAAAAAAATATTTACAATTATTACTTTAACTTTATTTTTATTCTTAAATTGCTCAAAAGAAAAAGATAAAAACTTTTTAATACCATTAATTTTATCTTCTGCTAATGGAATTAATGAAAATCAAAATAATGGAAGTATCGCTGGAGAAGGGAATTCTTCTCAGAATTCAAATAATAATCAAAATAATGAGGTTAATTTGAATGCAGGTATATTGGATGAAAGTTTTGGAAATCAAGGCATTTTTATAAAAGATATATTTACTTATGATATGCCTTATAAAATAGCTATTCTTAATAATAAAATTTATCTTGCTGGTATTTGTAATACGGGTTCCTCTCCTAAATTATGTATAATTAAATTAAATGGAGATTTATCTTTAGATACGTCATTCAAATACGGCAATTTTGATGGTGTTAGTATGATAGATCTTTACAGTTCTTCTTCTTATGGATATGGAGATTTTATAGTATTACCAGATGGGAAATTTTTAATTAATGGTAATGATAACAGAAGTTTTTATACATTTAAAGTTAATACTAATGGTATTGTAGATGGGACATTTGGTATATCTGGATTTGGAGGTAAAAGTTTTTATAATAACTCAAATTATGATCTAAAAACTTCTAAAGGAAATGTATTAAAATTACAATCTGATGGAAAGTTTTATGTAGGAGGTACATGTAGTACCTATCTGAATCCAAATTCTCGTTTCTGTCTTTTTCGTTTTAATAGTAATGGAAAGCCTGATGATGGTTCCAATAATGATATAACCCCAAGTGATAAATTTGGTTTTTATGGAGTAAGTTCAGAACTTAGCTTTGGTGAAATTAATGATATTGATTTCCAACAAGATAATAAAATCATCGTTGCATTTAAATATAATTATAATTTAACAGTTGCGAGATATAATATAGATGGTTCTAAGGATAATGGGAATTCAAATGAATTGACACCAAACGATTCTTTTGGTAGTAATGGTATGAAAAGCTATAATATATCTGGAGATATTGAGACAGCTTATAAAATTAAAATCTTACCAGATGGAAAGATACTAATTGCTGGAATATGTAGTTTAAAATTTTGTTTGTTAAAATTAAATCCTGATGGTACAAAAGATCCTACATTTGGAAATAATGGGGAAGTTATTACAAATTTTAATGGAAACCATTATATAGTCACAGATTTAAAAATTCAAATTGATAATAAAATTATCCTAGCAGGTCATTGTAGAGAAACAAATTATGATTTTTGTCTTGTTCGTTTTAATTCGAATGGGACAATAGATACTTCTTTTGGAAATCAGGGAATAGTTGTTACTGATATAAGCGGCAATAATGATTATTTATATTCTATAGAAATTCAAAATGATCATACCATTATTGCTGCTGGTTATTGTTATAATAATAATAGCAAAACTGATATTTGTTTAGCAAAATACAAATAATCATTTATACAAATACAAATACTTCTGGATTGCTGTAAAAAAGGCTTCGGGGCGTTCAGAATGGGGCGTATGCCCTGTATTTTCAATTGTTATAAGTTTAGAATTTTTTACAAGTTTTAATAGCTTTTTAGCATATTTTAAAGGAACAATTTTATCTTCCGTTCCCCATATAAAATAGGTTTTATGGGGTTGAGGATTTTTTTTAAGAAGTGTTTCTGTATAGAATATTTCGTCTTCGTTTTCTAAGGTATTTTGTGTTAAATATTTCATTCCGGGATGGTTCCATTCTCTTAAAAGATAATATTTTATAAAAATGGGAATTTCTGGCATCTGGACTGGAAAGATATGTTGTAATAAATTATCAATATCTTCTATGGTAGAAGGAAAAAATAATCGCATATTTTTTTCTCGTAAGGATTCTTCGAATCGCAACATTCCAGGAGCAATAGCAAATAAAATACAATTGAATTTTTCTGGAAACTCTTTTCTTTTTTGGGCATATTTTAACATATGAAATACTAAAAAACCTCCCATACTATGGGTTAAAAGAATGGGAAATTGTAAATTTAAATACTCATAAATAAAGCGATATAAACCTCTTGTTAAAGTAGAGATTTGCCATAATTCTCTTATATAGGGAACTTTTGTTTTACCATGCCCCGGAATATCAATTATATAAACATTGAAGTCATTTTTTATATATGATAATATTTTTCTAAAAGTATGGGAGCTATCTAAAAAACCATGTAATAATACAAGATGTTTTTTTTCTGGATCTGGTTTATTTTTAAAATTTGTATAATAATAAACTTTTATCCCTTCGAAGATAGGAGCATTTAAATAAAAACCCTGTTTTAAAATTCTTTTATCCAATTTATATTTTCGATAGCTAAATAAAATTTTTCCGATTATATAATAAAAATTTTCTTTAGTTATATACTTCATATCTAATTCCAAAATCTAATAGGACTGGTATTTTGCAACTTAAAGTTTTTAGTAAAATTATCTTATTACAAATTCAATTTTATGGCCAAAAATTTTAAAATATATAGATTGATTTGATAAAAATGCGAATATGTTTTATAAATCCATTGTTGATTTTTTATATAAAAAATATAAGAACTTGCAAAGTAAAGACGACATAAAAAAATCATGAAATTTTTATTATAAATTCTTAAACAATTAAAAAATACTTGAAAAAAATAATATTAAAAATAGTAAGAAATAAAAATATGTTAAATAATATAAAGGGCTTTGTTGCATAACTCCCATTTTAAAGCAAAATTTTTATAAAAGCGAAATTTTTTTCAAATAATACTAACATATGTTTAAAAATTTAATACTTTTTTCAAATCATGAAAAATTGTCTAAGAATGTTGATAAATATTTTTATAAATAGCAAATCATTAACTTTTATGCAACAAAGCAAAAATAAAAAAGAAGAAATTTATTACTTATTAAAGTATTTTATTTTTTTATTACAATTTTATTAAAATCCTCTATTAATGCACAAACCAAAATTAATCCAGAGTTATATTTAACTTTAATTTTAAATTTTGGTTCTGTTAATTCTGTATCTTTTTCTCCTGATGGAAGATATTTAGCCTCTGGTAGTAGGGATAGAACAATAAAGCTATGGGAAGTAGGAACAGGAAAGTTAATAAAAACTTTAGAAGGGCATAAATATTCTATTGAATCTGTATCTTTTTCTCCTGATGGAAGGTATTTAGCCTCTGGTAGTTGGGATGAAATAAAAATATGGGATTTAAACCCAAAAAAATAAACCATAAAAGAGTATAAAATTTATTATAAATTATATAATAAAAACTAAAATCTAATTTTTTATTACTCAGGAATCCAGTAATACTGTGGAATGGGCTTCTAAGGATTCTGCTAAGGCTTTTAAGGAATAGCCGCCTTCTAAAAAAGAAATGATTTTGCCATTACAACATTCTTTTGCTAATTTTGTAATTTTATCTGTCATCCATTCATACATAGAAGTAGAAAGTTCTATGCCGCCTAAGGGATCGAGTTTATGAGCGTCAAAACCTGCACTGATTAATATGATTTCTGGTTCATATTCAATGATTTTTGGTAATATTTTATTTTCGAAGGCTTTTTTATAATCGGCATCAGTACTTCCTCTTGGCATTGGTACATTTAAAGTATAACCTTTTCCTTCTCCTTCTCCTATTTCGTCAATAGCACCTGTTCCGGGATAAAAAGGAAATTGATGAATACTTATAAATAGTACATTTTTATCTTTATAAAATTCATCCTGTGTTCCATTACCATGATGTACGTCCCAGTCTAAAATAGCAATTTTTTTAAAACCTTTTTTTAGGGCATATCGTGCTGTAATAGCAATATTATTAAATAAACAAAATCCCATTCCTCGACTTTTAAGGGAATGATGTCCTGGTGGTCTAACAAGTAAAATAGCACTTTGTATTGTACCTTTTTGTATTTCGTCTATGGCTTCTAAACCAGAACCAGCTGCCAGTTTAGCTGCTTCGTAGGAATATTTACTAATGGGGGTATCTCCATCTAAATATCCACCACCTTTTTGTGCTAAATGCTGTACATAATCAATATAAGAGATATGATGTACCAACTCTAATTCTTCTTTGGTTGCAAATCGTTTTTTTAATGATATAAATTGATCTAGAAGATTTTTTTCTTCTAAACGTTTTATAATGGCAGTTAAACGTTCTGGAATTTCTGGATGATAGCTTCCTGTATCGTGTTTTAAAAATAAATCATCATAGAATATTGCAGTCTTCATATATTATGAAATAAAAAATAATTTCCATCTTTGCAAATTTTTTTTTGATATTGAAAATAAAAAAAATAATGTTTTACATCAGAATAGCAGGAACCACAGTATTGAGTGGCTCCTGTTTTTTTTATAAATTTTTGAAAAGTGATATTAGGATTAGAATAAACTATATCTTTTATTTTTTCTTTTGTTAAATTTGTGCAAAAACAGATTTTATTCATTTGTATTTTTATAAATTAAATCTAAAATCTCTTTTGTAAATAATTGTTTTTGTTTTTCGATTTCCTCTGGTGTTAGTACTTTGATTTCTTCATCTGGTTTTACTTTAAAGATAGGTTGACCTTTTCTTACTACAACACCATCTTGTTTTACTAATTTTTCTACAATTGTTCCAGAAAATTCTGCTGGTATTTTATTAAACATTTTCATAACTTCTATAATAAATAGAGGTTTTCCAGCTTCGAAATGATCACCTTCATTTACATAGGGTGGGCTATCGGGTGTTTCTCTAAAATAAATCATTCCACCCATTGGGGCAACAATCGTATCGGAAGAAGCAACGGGTGGTGGTGCTAAATTTTTAATATATTCTTTTTGTTTTAGAACATTATAAAATTCTTCTGGTAAAACAATATGCATTTCTTTATCTAAATAGACATCAAATATTTTACTTTTTTTCCCAATTAAAATAAGAATTTCTAATAATTCTAATCCTAAAATAAATCCTAAATGAGCAGATAATATTTCTTGTTTTTCTTCTGATGTTCTAAAATTTTCTATAAGATATTCATGTAATTCATAAAATTTTTCTGGTAGATCTTTATAATTTTCATATAAATCTTTATAGAAATCTAATCCTTTTTGTAATAATTCATAATCATGAGACCATATTTTCTGTAAAGCAGGAGCATCCCTTTCTTCTAAATGTAGATAGGTATATAATTCATCTAAAATAAATAAGGGATTTTTAAACCATCGAACTTTTTGATTTTCATCAAAATCAAAATTCCTTAAATAATTATAACGAAGCCATCCAGAAAGTAAATGTGGTTCTTTTAATAAAATTTTTATGGGTCTTGTTATAAGAGTTAATTTATAATCAAGGACATTTCGAATAGAATTTCCATAAAAATCCACATAAAATTTTAACATTTTTTCCCAAGCAAAATCAATATCAATTTGATTGGAGTAATAAGCAAGATTACCTACAAGTGCTAAATAAGGAACAGTTACTTTTGTATCTGGACGAGCCATAGGATCTAAGCCTAATAAGAAATACATCATACCCATATGGAATTCTCTGTTAGTAGAAAGTTCAGAACCACGTAATTCCATTTGTCGTAATATATCTCCTAATCGTTCTAAATTCTGAGTTCTGGAATTTCCCCAGGAAACAATTAATGCAATATTAGAATCGTATGCACCAGCAAGATGATAATGTATAAATGCATTGGTATCTGGATTTCGTATGCCAATTCCCTGATCATCTCTTAATTCATATTCTACTGGTTCTGACCAGTATTCAATAATACCTCCTGCATGTGGTTGTAATGCCTGATTCATTGCATTTAGACGGATTTCTCCACCTGCTAAATTTCTTAAATATCTTTCTGGTTTTGGAAGTCGTTTCCCATGAACTGCGCATAGCACCATTGCTTCTACAAGGGATTCTACATCAAAATATTCTTCGGGGTTATCGGGATTTCTAAAACGTAAACCATAAACCATTTCTGTTACACGATGTTCTACCTGTATCCTTGTATTCATTTCCATAAAATAAAATCCATCATCAGATACAATACATTCAAAGGTAGAAGCAGAATTTAATCCAACTGCAAGAGCAAATCGTTCCGCCTGTTCTTCCATTTGTCTTAAAAATTCTCTATCTTTTTCGAGTCGTTTTGCCCAATCGATTTTATTTTCTTTTTTTAATCGTTCAATTTCATATTCATAAAGTTCATCAGTAATAGATAATTCCACTAATTTTTGTTCATACATCTGAATACTACAATCTCTACCTCCAAGAGAAATAGCCCATTCTCCATTTCCTAATAATTGAATTTCATTATGACGGGTATTTTCTATATTCATTTCAATTAGAAAATTTTTATTATCACTTGGACCTAAGGCTTTAGATTCTGATAAAACTTCTAAAACAGCATCAGGAACTTGATCGGCAGATGTTACTATTCGTTGTCCTTTTCCACCACCTCCACCAACATGTTTTAAACGAATTCTTTTACCCGGATTTTTTTCTAAGAGTTTTGCAATTTCTTCTTTTGCTTTTTTTTGTAAATCTTCTAATGTAATTAAAGGAATACTTTTTTTATAACTCTGGTTTAAAATTTCTTCTGCTAGTTCTTCGTCATTCAATTGATCTATATTAGGAATTTCAAAGTGGTGTTTTTCTATTAAAGATAATAATCCCTGACGTCCTCCCACTTTATCTATTAACGTTAAAGAAGTAATATTATCAATACCTGGTGTTACAGAAACATTTACACTTCGAGCAATTTTTTTTGCATTATCCTTCGAACCAGCTTTTAAATGAACATTAGATTCTGGACCAATAAATCCAATGCCAGCATTTTCTAAGGACATAACAAAATGGGCATCTTCTGCCATAAACCCATAACCAGCAAATACATGGGTATAGTTATATTCTTTACAAATATGAATAATATCCTGTATCCTTTGATTTCTTTCTTCCTGAGTTACTCCCGTATAATCTGGTATACGATGTATCCTTTCTGGGTCTTTAATCTGTCGAATTTCTGGTGCTAATGTTTGGGGATAAGTTACAGAATCTTTTTCTGAAAGTAAAATACCATAACGAATTCCTAAGGATTCAAATACATCCATTGCTTCTTTTCGAATTGGTCCACGGCAAACAATTAAAACACTGATATGATTACAGGCAAAACTTCTAACCCATTCACTTTTTTCGTTTATATATCTTATTGTTTGCTGATTTACTTGTGTTTTATTCATAATTTAACCTCTTTATTTAAGAAAAAATATAAAAAATATTTAATAATTGTTATTCTTAAACAAAATTTAGACTTTATATTCTTTGTCAATAATTTCGAATTTCTTGTTCCTGCTATACTAAAAAATTTTCTTTGATAAAAAGATAGATATAATAAATTACAATACTATCGATGGTATGCCAGATGCCATGTCCCTGAATTATACTTTCTGGATTGCAAAAGATTTTATAATAATCTAAAAGCCATATACCATAAGAAATAGCAAAAAGAATTAATGCTATATAAAAGTTTTTTGGTTTTATAGGAATATGATTTTTTACTCTTTGAAAAACAAAAATTGTTATAATCACATAAAAACCAAAAAGAAATCTTCGAAATAAAGGAGAATCATATAAAAAAATTCCAGATAAAATCAAACCTATTAAATAAATTATGATAGCCTGATTTTTTTTTATAAAATGGGTTTTATAAAGAAGGTATATAATAAGAAAAAGAATATACATATACATAGAAAATACATCAAGCCACATTCCAAAAAATGTCATTGTTGCATGGTAAAAAAAACTACCAATACTGAGTAAAATCACAATATAAGAATAAATAATAGAAAATAAATCCCATTTTTTTAACTGAAATAAAATCAAAATACCTGTATATAAATAAAATATATTGGTAAAACTATTAATAGGTTGAGCAATTTGATTGGTATAGACTTTTTCACAAAAACAATTATCTGGTAAACAGGTAGCAATACCAAGACAATTTTGTAATTGTTCTGTATTATATTGAATAGGGAGATAATTTTCTAAATATAAATTTAGTAAAATATAAATCCCTAAGAAAAGCAAATGATAGCCATTGAACTAAATGGAGTTTATTTTTTTCTATCATAAATGGATTTATTAATATTTATTTTATTGAATGTCAATAATTATATTTTAAAAATGGAATGATTTTTAGAGAATTTTCATCGATTTTTATCCAAAGTTTTACCGATATAATTTTTTGTAATCTATTCTAAAAAACAAAGAAAAAAGAGTTTACATCTGAACAAAATTTTAGTACTTATATTTTAAGTACTTAAATTGTGATTACTAAACATTATATAAGAATTTATGAGAATTAGGAGCATTACATGAAAATTAACCGTTTTTACACAAAACAATTACAAAATATCAAAAGTAAAGATTTTTGTATAAATTGGGATAAACCTTGGGAAAGTCGAGTCTGGGATTTAATAGAATGGGATAAAAAAACCTCAAAAATTATTAATCCAGATGGAACCATTGTTTTCTCTATGGAAAATGTAGAAGTACCAAAACATTGGTCTCAGGTTGCAGTAGATATTTTAGCACAAAAATATTTTAGAAAAGCTGGTGTACCTTTATATACAAAACCTGTCAAAGAAGAAAATGTACCAGAATGGTTACAAAGAAGAATTCCCGATTACGAAAAATTACAATCTATACCAGAAGAAAAACGTTTTGGAAGTGAATTTTCTGCTAAACAAGTATTTGTACGTTTAGCTGGTACCTGGACTTATTGGGGCTGGAAACATGGTTATTTTACTACCGAAGAAGATGCCTTATCCTATTACGAAGAAATGCTATTTATTTTAGCAAATCAAATTGGAGCTCCTAATTCCCCGCAATGGTTTAATACTGGTTTATATTGGGCTTATGGTATTGAAGGAAGAAGTCAAGGGCATTATTATGTTGATCCAGTAACAGAAGAATTAGTCCGTTCCGAATATGCTTATGTAAGACCTCAACCACATGCTTGCTTTATTCAATCTGTTAAAGATGATTTAGTCAATGAAGGTGGTATAATGGATTTATGGGTAAAAGAAGCAAGATTATTCAAATATGGTTCTGGAACTGGTACAAATTTTTCTAATATTAGAGGAGAAGGAGAACCTTTATCTGGTGGTGGAAAAAGTAGTGGTTTAATGAGCTTTTTAAAGATTGGCGATAGAGCAGCAGGTGCCATTAAATCTGGTGGAACTACACGTAGAGCAGCTAAAATGGTATGTCTTGATATTGATCATCCAGATATAGAAGAATTTATAGATTGGAAGGTAAAAGAAGAATATAAGGTTCTTGATTTAGTTGTTGGTTCAAAACTTGTCAAACAACATGCAAATGAAATATTAAAAGCTATTCATTGCGAATCTGATGAAAACATAAAATATGATTATAATAAAAATCTAAATTTAAAAAAAGCTGTTTATAATGCAAAGAAAGTTTATTTGCCAGATACTTTTATTATCCGATTGATTGAATTAGCAAAACAGGGTGTAAAATCCATCGAAATAGATGAATTTACTACGGATTGGCAATCGGAAGCCTATCAAACTGTATCTGGACAGAATTCTAATAATTCTATTCGTGTAACAAATGAATTTATGCAGGCTGTTTTACAGGATAAAGAATGGCATTTATACTGGAGAACAGAATTAGAGAAAGCAAAAGCACAAAATAGAAAACCAGTTCCATATAAAACCATACCAGCTCGAGAATTATGGGATAAAATTGCTTTTTCTGCCTGGGCATGTGCAGATCCCGGATTGCAATTTCATACAACAATCAATGAATGGCATACCTGTCCAGAAGATGGAGAAATTAGAGCATCTAATCCCTGTTCTGAATATATGTTCTTAGATGATACTGCTTGTAATTTAGCTTCTATAAATCTAATTAAATTTTTAAATCATAAAACAAATGAATTTGATGATATAGCTTTTCGCCATGTTTCTCGATTATGGACAATTACCTTAGAAATATCTGTTACTATGGCACAATTTCCTTCTAAAGAAATTGCTAAATTATCTTATGAATTTAGAACATTGGGGTTGGGGTATGCGAATTTAGGAGCATTATTAATGCAAATGGGAATACCTTATGATTCTGAAAAAGCTAGAGCAGTTGCTGGTGCGATTACTGCTATTATGCATTTAAATGCAGCTGCTACAAGTGCAGAAATGGCGAAAGAATTAGGACCATTTAAAGGGTACGAAAGAAATAAAAAACATATGCTCAGAGTAATGCGAAATCATAGAAGAGCAGCCTATAATGCATTACCAGAAGAATATGAAGGACTTTCAATTACACCAATTGGAATCAATCCAGAATATTGTCCAGAAAATTTATTAAAAGCTGCTCAGGAAGAAGCAGATAGAGCCTTACAATTAGGGGAACAATATGGTTATCGTAATGCTCAATTTACTGCCATTGCACCTACTGGTACAATCGGTCTTGTAATGGATTGTGATACAACAGGCATAGAACCAGATTTCGCTTTAGTAAAATATAAAAAACTAGAAGGTGGTGGTTATTTTAAAATCATTAATCAATCTGTACCTTATGCTTTGCGTGTTCTTGGTTATAATGAACAAGAAATAGAAGATATTATTAAATATGCTGTAGGTTATGGTAGTTTAAAAAATGCACCTTATATCAATCATCTTACTTTAAAACAAAAAGGATTTGATCATGAAACATTACAAAAAATAGAATCATTACTACCATCTACTTTTGATATAAGATTTATATTGAACCGCTATACACTTGGAGATAAATTTATAGAAAGAATTACGGGAAAAAATGTAAATGAGCTTCCTAAGGATTTTGATTTATTAAAGTTCTTAGGTTTTTCAGAAGAAGAAATTCGAAAAGCCAATGATTATGTAACAGGAACAGGTACAATAGAAGGAGCTCCCCATCTTAAAGAAGAACATTATCCTGTATTCGATTGTGCGAATAAATGTGGAAAATATGGAAAAAGATTCTTATCCTGGAAATCCCATATATTAATGATGGCATCAGCGCAGCCTTTTATTTCTGGAGCAATTTCTAAAACCATTAATTTACCAGCAAATGCGACTATAGAAGATGTAAAACAGGCGTATGAATTTGCCTGGAGAGTAATGACAAAAGCAATTGCATTATATAGAGATGGTAGTAAATTATCTCAACCTTTAAATATTGCTTTAGAAGAAGATCAATTTTTAAAGGATTTAGAAGCAACAGAACGAACAGCAGAAAAGATAGAAAAAGTTGCAGAAAGAATGGAAAGAGTTGTATCGAAAAGACAGCGTTTACCAACCAGAAGAGCAGGATATACTCAAAAAGCAATTGTGGGAGGACATAAGATCTATTTAAGAACAGGCGAATACGAAGATGGAAGATTAGGAGAAATCTTTCTCGATATGCATAAAGAAGGTGCTGCTTTTCGTTCATTAATGAACTGTTTTGCTATTGCTGTATCTCTTGGATTACAATATGGTGTTCCCTTAGAAGAATTTGTAGATGCATTTGTTTTTACAAAATTTGAACCAAATGGAATGGTTCAGGGAAATCCACATATTAAAATGGCAACTTCTATTATCGATTATATTTTTAGAGAATTAGCTATAACTTATCTTGGAAGATATGATCTCGCACAAATTGATCCAGAATCAATTAGTCCCGATGCAGTACAAAAACATCAGGTAAATGTAAAAAATAGCGATCATCTTAATATAGATCGAGATTTACCATCCTGGATAGTATCTAAAAAACAAACCCAGTTAGAGCAACCAAAAATAGAAACTCAACAGGAAAAAGAATTACAAACAAAAACATCTTTAATAACAATAGCAAAGATGCAAGGATACGAAGGCGATCCCTGTCCAGAATGTGGACAATTTACTATGGTTCGAAATGGAACCTGTTTAAAATGTGTAAGTTGTGGTGCTACTACTGGTTGTAGTTAAGAATGAGCGCGGCTTATCCGCGCTTTAATATTTTAAAAATATCATAATTTAAAATTAAATAAAGAAATAAACACCATAAACCTAATGGGAAATCTGTAAAAAAAATTGTAAAAGAAATATAATCTTTTTTTACATTGAAAATAAAATAAAATAATGCTAATAAAGAAGAACTAAATTTAGTTATTGTTAATGGTATTAACATAATATTATATCTTTCTGGGTCATAATATAAAAAGTAAGAGAGGGTAATGATATTGAACATCATAGAACATCCTAAAAAATACCAGAAATTAGAAGTAATAGATAATTCTTTTTTTTTGATAGTTATTATGTAACTCCAAAGGAAATCTAAAATTTTTAATAACTCTTCTGGAAAGAAAAGGAAAATAAGTAGTGTTGTACTAAAAATAATTAAAAAAACAAAACCTGTTATTCTAATTAAATTATATTTTTGATTTTCAGTCATTTTTATCTCCTATTTTTAATCTATTTGGTTTATTTTTTTTAATAAATGATTTCCCATTTCTTTATATTTAATATGATTGGATTGTTTTTTTAATCCTTTCAATAATTTAATAGGTGTATTTTTAATAAAATAATTTGCTAATGAAGGAGAAATAGAACCTGCTGGATGGACATAGCTTTGATATAAAACTTTAGTTTTTACATCATTAATTTTTATCAAATCCCAGGAAGATTGATACTCTGTAATTCTAATATAACCAGGTTTTAAAGGATAATCATTTAATGCTGTTGATCTTATTGTTATTGTATCATTGTTCAAATTAATTTTTGTTTTAGATATAATGTATAAATCCCTATCATCAACTGGCCATGGATAATCCATCTGGTAATATTGTATAAAGTCAAATTCTTTTAGTTGTTTAATTATTTTTGATAACTTGCAATCAGGTACCCATTCAAAATGATTATCAATATCTAATAATACTGCTGCAACAATTTGTATGGGTTGATTGATTATGATTTCTGCTTTAAATTCATCAATAGGAGAGTTTGTTTTTCTTGTCCAAACCTGGATTTCTTTATCTTTATAAACTTTTATCCAGTTTTCTGGAAATATAGTGTTGGATAGGATGATCAATAAAATAATTATCTTCTTCATAATATTGTTATCTGCCTTAAAAATTGTTAATAATGTAATGAGATGTTCTTCTACTAAATGCCATAATACTAACTTGAGGATTGACTCCAAGACTTGTGGGAAAAATAGAAGCATCTGTTATAAATAGATTTTTTATATCATGAGTTTCTAAATATTCATTTACGACACTTTTTTTTGGATCATTACCCATTCGACATGTTCCCATTGGATGAAAGGCAATTAATTCTAAATCAGATGGTGATATAGTATTCCAGTTAATATGGTCTAGTTCATCTTCATTTTCTAATTCGTATTTCGTATTGTGAATAGGTAAGTATACCTTTAAAGCACCTACTGAAAAATATACTTTTGCAGCAATTTTTATTCCTTTTATAAATTTAAGTTTATCTTCTTCATTAAGTTTATAATATATGATTGGTTTATTACCAATAGAGTATATTCTTCCGGTAGATGTATCACTAACCATAACTCCAAAACCTGCTAAATTAGAATAGTATTTCATTAGTTCTTTTAATTTGTATCCAAATGTTGGTAAAGCTATACTTAAAAATGATGGTGGCAAAAAGAATCCTTCAAAAATAATACCTTCCTTAGAATAGGAATCAACACAATATGCTTGTGGAACTCCAGACCAGGAATTGATTTTATCTTTAAATAAGGCTAATATTTTAGCTGCTGGGTGTATTCGTAAATTTTTTCCTACCTGTCCAGAAGAATTGCAAAGTTTATTTTTTAATAATAAATAAGGCGTATAAATAGCACCACAGGCAATAATAATAATCTTAGCATAGATTGTTATTTTATGAAAATTATTTTTTTCTTCATCAATTGCTTTACATTCAATTCCCTGGCAAATATTATTTTTAACAATGATCTTTTCTGCTTTTAAAGAAGTGATAATAATTGCACCATTTTTTGATGATTCTGGGAGATAGTTTAAATTAACACTTTGTTTTGCATTATTAGGACAACCAAAAACACATAAACCTGCTCCTTTGCAATTTTTTGCATTTCTTTTTAAAGGAAATCCATTCAGCCCTATTTTTTTTGCACCTTTCTTAAAAAGAATATTATTAGAACCCATTAATTCTTCTGGAACTTCTTGTACATATATCATTTTTTCTATACTTTCAAAATGTTTTATCAACTCATTATATTTAATATTTAATTTGTATTCGGTATTCCATTTTTGTATTATCTCTGGGGGTGTACGAAAACATGTCCCTGAATTTATCATTGTTGTACCACCTAATGTTTTTCCTAATGGAATTGGTATTGGTGGAGAACCAATTGTAGTAAACATTCCCAGATCTCTATAAGTTTTTTTTACTGCTTCCCAACAATCTCTTTGAAAATCTGGTCCACTATATTTTTTGCCTTCTTCAATAACAATTACTTTTAGTCCTGATTTAGATAATTCATAAGCGGCAACAGAACCTCCTGCTCCACTTCCAATAATAACAACCTCAGATTCTAATGTAACCTTCTTTTTTCCATTAATGATTTCCGATGCATCAATAATCATAAATTATTATACCTCCTTCTTAAATTTTATTAATATTTGGTTGAAATCCGAAATATCCAATTTCTTTCATAACAGAAGGATGGGAAAAATATGGGATTAAAAATAGAGATGAAATTAATATCATTGGACCACGAATTATTATATTAGTATGTCCCCTTAATTTTTCTAAAAGATGATAGCGTTCTTCAAAACTTTTTTTGCTAAACCGTTTAAACTTTAAATCAAACAAAAAGCTAAAATACTCAAGGAAAAAGATATAAATAAATATCAGTAATTTAACTTCTTTGTTATTGAATTTTAATACCTCGTTAATAAAGTTATCATAGTTAATATCTTTAAAACTATAAATGATATTATTATCCTTTGGTAAAACGCATTCAGCAATTTTATCTAAAATTTTTTTCATTTTTTATTACCTCCTCATGTATAGTTTCAGGATATAAAAATTCTAACGCAGCAATATCGGATTTTAATAGTAATATATTCTTTAAATTTGATTTATTAATTAATCTTAATGTAATATTCGCAATTTTTGTGTTTTTGCAAATAGAGTAATGACCATCAGGATTTAAGTATTTTAAATAGGCGAAGTCGTTTCCTTCTATTAAACCATCTAACAGATATTGATTATTTTTTAGAGTAAATTTCCAGAATTTATTATTATTTAGGTAACATTTGGATAAAAATATAGAATTTAAATGATTAAAAAAAATTATTTCTTCATTGATTGATAATATTCCCATATTAATATATGGTGTAATAAAATTTCCAACTTTTAATTTTGCAGAAAATCCTTCAAAAAAACAGTTGTTATTATTAAAAAATTTATTACAATGGGACCATACATATATATATGAATGTTTTTTGCCCCAATTATGTCCAAACATACCATAAGAATTTTTTAATTCAATAATTTGATTATCAATAGAGATAGAACCATTTGCAATTAGAGAAGGTATTGGTGTATAGATTTTCATATTTGGAAGTAAATTTGAATATAAAAATTTAAAAGGTAATAAGAATAAGGTTTCCTTTATTGGTTTATAATAAATATTCCATTTAATGTTTTCTAATTTTCCTGTTATAGTGTAATTTTTAAAATCCCATAAATGTTCTGATATTCTTAAAGAAAAATCATTAAATTCAATATCTTTAATGGAATATGTCTTATGAATATGTAATGGTTCTTGATTTCTTTTAAAGTATGTAAACCATATTCTTGCTGATTTCTGATTCAATTTTTTAGAAAATAAAAACGTATATTTAATCCATGTAGCTATATCATTATGATTGATTTTAAGAAAAAAACTTTCAACTAAATTACCAGGATTATTTAAAAAGTTTGGTTTTTTCATTTTCATTTGTATCTCCTTGATATAAATTTTCATTTGTTGTATTGAAAAGTCCATAACAAAAAATATCTATAATTTTATCAAAGTGTTCAATAATTTTTTCTTCATCATGTATAATATATTCTTTTATGATAATCAATTTATATAAGGAATAAAGAAAATTTGTGATAACTTCCAAATCGAAATTTCTGAATTCTTTTTTCTCTATTCCCTTTTTAAGTAAATTTTTTAATATATTACGAGAATATTCAATGGATTCAGGAAAAACTTCATCCTTGGAAGATAATGGAAATAAATCTGGATCTTGGGAAAGTATTTTTAATAAATCCGGATCGTCTTTAAGAGATATTAAAGCATTTAAACATAGCTGTTTAAATTGATCTTTCAAATTGAGATCTGGATTAACTTTGCTTACCACTCGTTTTTGCCATTTAATAAGGCCATATTCAACTGATTTTAAATATAATTCTTTTTTGTTTAAACAATAAATATATAAAGCACTTTTTGTTAGGTCTAATTCTTTTGCAATATCCTCTAATGTAGTTTTTTTATATCCATTTTTTGCAAAAACCTTTAATGCTGCTTCGTAAATTTCTCTTTTTTTTCTAGGTTTTTTCATACTATTCCTTAATATGAATAAATGACTAATTTGTTCATTTGTTCATTTATAATTATATAATTACTTTGTCAAACAAAAAATCCATATTTTTTTGAAATTTGGTTACGTTTTTTTATTTAATTCTTATCACGAATTTACCATATTCAAAAGATAAAATCATTTCTTTTTCCGTAAAATAAATCTGTAAAAACTTTATTTGATTTTCATTATAATAATAAATAAGCATTCTGGAAGTTGATAGAACAGTATCTTTTTTTAAATAATAACTTTTATTAAAAGAAATTTGATTTAATTTTAAATCGATACCTAATGCATTGGTTTTTTGATCTCTTATTTTTATAAAATTTTTTTTATCTGATTCTATATAAATAGAATGAGGATAAAATTTAATAGTACAGGAATGTTTTGTTTTTAATTGTTTATTTACATAATAAAAATAATCACAATTTAACCTCGTAGTATTAGTCTTAATATTTAATTGTTTATAAAGTAAATCTTTTATTTCGAATGCATTTAAACTAAATTGAATAAGAAAAATTAAGATTATAAAAAAATTAAAATAAATCTTTTTCTTCATGGAAAAGTTTATCACTAAAAATTATTTCTAAACGATTATTACGATATCTTGCAAAATCTGTTTTATCTTTAAAATATGGAAAAAGTTCCCCCATGCCTCTATAAAAAACATTTTTTTCTGGAATTTCTTTAATTAGAAAATTATATAAATCCTGAGCAATTTTTTCTGTTTGATATAATGTTTTATTATCTTTTCCTTCGTAAAAAGAATGTACATGAATATAGATATATTTTTTTTGATGCCTATGGTATTCCTTAATGATTTTATTTATAATTTCTTTGATTTCTGGCAAAAATGTTTCGTTTTTATCTAAGATTTTTGATAGGGGAATATTGCAGATATAATCTTCTCCTTTTTCTCTAAAAAAAATACCTGTATTAAATGATTTTATTATGTTTGATTTATTATTTACTATATCAATTGCTTCTAATTCAAAATTTAGATTTTCTAAGCTTTCTATATTGAAATTTTGTATAGTATCCCCATACCAATAGATAATTTTATTAACCTGATTTTTATCGAATCCTATTTGATCTGGAATAATTTTCCATTTTTTTATTAATAATTTTTTGTTAAAATAATTTAGATATAAATTTATATATATTTCTTTTATAAATGTATTATCATTTGCAATAATATGAATTTTCTGAAAATATTTATCATAATAAATATCTGGATAAATAGTTTTATAGTTTAAATCAACATCAATTTCTGGTTTTTTATTATCAATATAAATAGGTATAATTGCGATTACTGGATAATTATAAATTTTAAAATATTCAAAATTCTGGATTGGATTTTGATAAAAAACAGTCTGGCAGTAATGATTATAAGGAATAGTCTTTAATATTTCTAAAATCCCTTTTTTAGAAATATCACCGATACCATCTTTAAAATATTGCCATTTAGAAGAAAAAATACTATCTTTAAAACAATAAATCTGGTAATATTTTGAATGATATTGAATACTTTCTGAAAATAATAAAAAATTATTACCAGTAGATTCGTAAATATCAAAATATTTATACTGGTTATTATTATAACCTAATCCATTAGGATTTAATATAAATGGATCTAAATATAATAATAATTCAGGTTGTATTGGTAATACAAATATACCTGGTAAAATATATTCGTATAATTTATTCTCGTAACTTTTATAGGCGAAAATATAATGAAAAATAGAAAAATCTGCATAATTATTATTAATTCTACCATCCCAAATGGTTATAGATTCTGGTTTTTTTTTCCAGTTTCTTTTCTCTATGATTTTATTTTTAAAATTTAAAATATAAGAATTGAATTCAGAATTTAAAGAAAAATCCTTTTTATATTTTTGTATGATTTTAATTTCGTTTTGTATGGCGGAAAAAACATTTTGATTATTATCCCATAAACGTATTAAATAAGGGTTAATAAAATCTAATTCAACATCAAATATATCTCTATATATATCAATTGTAAGAGAATATTCTTTATAAATATTTCCATAATCATAATAAACTCTTAGAATAGCTTTGTAAGTACCATCAGGAACAAAATTCCCTTCTAAATCTTTTCCATTCCAGATTAAGGTATATTCATTTTGATTTTTAAGACGGTTTTGAGGTTGAAATATTTGAATGATTTTGGATTCAAAATTTAATATATTGATTGACCATTCTTTTACTTTTATGGGCAAATCCTGATATAATTTTACAGTAAAAATAATATCATCATTAAAACCATCTTGATTGGGAGAAAGGAATTTACTACTGGCAAAAAATTCAATTTTTGATAATTGTTCTGCATAGATAGAAATTTTAAATGTTTGTAAAAATAAAAAAATAACTAGTAGATATATTTTTAAATGACGATACATACTTTTTTTATTTTATTACCAAAATATGATAAATACATTACCAATCAACAAGTTTAAGGATATAAATCTACCAGAAAAAAATACGAAGATTGTTGTCGCAATGTCCGGTGGTGTGGATAGTGCAGTAACAGCCCTTATTTTACATGAATTAGGATATGAAGTTATAGGAGTAAATTTAAAGGTATGGGAATATGAAGAAAATTGTGATATTCATAAAAAATCCTGTTGCAGTCCTAAGGATATTTATGATGCAAAAAGTGTAGGAATGCAATTAAACATTCCTTTTTATGTAATTAAAATGGAGAATGTTTTTAAAGAAAAGGTAATTGAGCGTTTTATTCTGGATTATCAAAAAGGCAGAACACCTAATCCCTGTGTTGAATGTAATACGTTTGTGAAGTTCGGTGCTTTATTAGAAAAATCAAAAGCATTGGGTATTTCATGGATAGCAACAGGTCATTATGCAAAAATTTATAAAACAAATTCTAATCGCTATACTATACAGAATGGTGTTGACGAAACCAAAAATCAGGCATATTATCTTTATGGTTTATCGCAGGATGCATTAGCAAATACAATATTTCCTCTTGGAAATTTTACAAAACCAGAAGTAAGAGAATTAGCAAAACATTATCAGTTACCTGTAGCAGAAAAGTTGGAATCTCAGGAAATATGTTTTGTTCCAGAGAATGATTATAGAAAATTTTTAAAAAAACAGGGCGTAGAATTTACACCAGGATATTTTAAAGATATACACGGAAGGATTTTAGGTAAGCATTCTGGAAAAGAACAGTTTACTATTGGACAAAGAAAAGGACTTGGTATATCTTGGAAAGAACCACTTTATGTTATCGAAATTCATGAAAATGGTGATGTCATTTTAGGACCTATAAATCAAACCTTATTCCGATCGTTTGAAGTAGAACAAGTAAATTTTTTATATTATTCTGAAGAAGAATTTAAAAACTTATTTACATCAAAACAATTATATTGTAGAGTACAGATTCGTTATAGAAGTAAACCTCAGAATGCATTTGTAGAATATCTTGGTTATGATGATTCTATTTCCTGGAATGGTTTACCTAAGGGGCATAAAATAAAAGTTACGATGGAAAATTCTGTACCTGCAGTAACACCAGGTCAAAGTGCTGTATTTTATCCTTTATTAGAAGAAATGCCAAATGATATATTATTAATGGGGGGAATAATTTCAAAAGAAAACTTGATTCATGATCTCTAAAATACCGATAATTCTTTTATGAAATACAAATATATTTTTTTTCTTTTTATGAGTAGTTTACTATTTGCTGATAATTTACAAGATGAATCTTTTAAAAATTTTCTCAATTATATTGAGCAAAAAAATCAGTCATTAGAAAAGATTTATCAATCTTATCCATATAATCAGTTAGAAATTAAAATTCCAGAACCAGAACAAAAACAGTTTAATAATAATATAATAAAAGAACTAAACAATAAAAATGATTCTATCAAAACTACTTCTTATAATAAAAGCACAACTGTAAAAGAATCTTCTTTTAGCTTTCCATCAAATTTAGAACCATATCCGAAAGAAAAAGTTTTTTATAAATATAATAAACCAGAATTTATAAAAGCAATTTATATAAATAATAGAACACCTTTTAAAAAGGATTTTAATCTTTTTATTCAAAATGCAAAAAAACATGGTATAAATACCTTAGTTATTGATGTTCAATCGAAAATTATATCAAAAGAAATATTAGATCAATTAAGAAAAGAAAATTTTTATTTAATAGCTCGAATTGTTGTATTTCATTTAGGATTTAAAGAATATCCACCTACGACAAAACACTTAAAACAAATCCATTCTTTAATAGAATTAGCAGAAAAGTCTGTACAAAATGGGTTTCAGGAAATTCAATTAGATTATATTCGATTTGCAGATTATTATTATCCTAAAGGGTTAACCCTTGGTAAACGATATCGATTTATTGCTGGAATTTTAAAAGTATTTGAAGATCGTTTAAGACCTTATGGAGTTCGTATTGGAGCAGATATTTTTGGCAGAATTCCTTTTTATGAACATGATTATATTGGACAGAAAATTGAAATTTTTGATCGTTATTTAGATCATTTACATCCAATGTTATATCCATCACATTTTTATGGAATGAATGATAGAATTAATAATCCTTATCAGACTATTTATGATGGTGTGGTAAAAGCTAAAAAAAGAGCTAAAAATGCAGAAATTATTCCTTATATACAGGTTTTTAAAATGAGTGTTAAAAGAACTGGTTTAACCTATAGAGAATATATAAAAAAACAAATTTTAGCTTGTATTGATAGTAATGCAAAAGGTTTTATAGCCTGGAATGCAAGTAATGATTATGAAGAATTGTATAAAGCTTTAGATGAAATTTTTAAAATTAATATGGCTTATGAAAGAAAATAAAGAATATATTATAATGCCCCAGAGGGAAAAAGATATTTTTGTTAGAGGTATTATACCAGATTTAAATGTACGTTTTTTATTCGCTAATATTAAAGAAACTCTTATAGAAATTAGAAATTTACAAAATTTATCAATTCAATGCGAAGCATTATTGGGAGAAACTATATTAGGTGCTTTTTTATTAACGACAAGAGAAATAAAACAAGAACACGAAGTTATTGGTATTCATATAGAAGGGGATGGTGCAGTAAAAAAGATATTAGCATTTGCCAGTAGTTTTGGAGGTGTAAGAGGAATTATTGTTCCAGAAGATGCAAGCTGGGAAGGAAAAATCTATAAAGGAAAAGGAAAGGGTATTTTGCAGGTAAATAAATTTAAACTTAATTCAAAGAAAGTATATTCTTCAGCAGTAGAAATGAGAGATGTACCAATAGCAAAAAATTTAGAAGAATATATCAGTAAGTCTGATCAAATCAATGCTTTTATAGGTATATATTCTTTTTATGATAGTAATAACCCATTACTACCTGTAGAAGTATATGGATATTTTTTCGAAGTCTTACCAGATACGAAAATAGAACAAATTGATAAGTTAACTAATTTTATTTATAAAACAGATATGATAGAATTTCTTAAAAATATTTTTGGAGAACAGATCTATGAACAAAAAAAAGAATTAAAACAGCAATTTAGTGTTAGAATTTTACAATCTGGTTCTATCTTTTTTTATTGTGATTGTAATGCTGGAAAAATAGAAAATGTATTATTTACTCTTGGAAAAGATGAAGTTTTTCAGATTCTGGAAGAACAGAAACAGATAGAAATAACCTGTGAATTTTGTAAAAAAAAATATATTTTTACCGAAAATGATATTATAAGATTATTTAAAGAAAAAGAATAAAAATTTTATTGTATAAGAAAATAATAAAAAAAGTAATTATAAAAAAAATTATGTGAGGTAATTTATTTATTATGAATTCAAAAAGTGAATATATTTTTGTGCGTTCTATTAACGATGTTGATCCTAAGAAATTAACCATAAGAGACTTAAACAAAAAGTTTATTGATGAAGATGGAAGAAAGTATGCATTAAAATTTGATTTTCAAACCAGACAGATAAAATTTGTACGATTAGCAAGTTCTTATCAGGAAGCATTAAAAATTAAACAGGAAATATTACGAGAAAAACATAAAAAGGAATTAAACCAGCAAAAACTGGAAGACAATATACAAAATATATATGCAAAACAAGAAAGGGAAATCATAGATCTGGAAAATAAACAAGAAAATCAGAAAAATCAATTGAATCAATTTTCTCGTAATGTTGAAATTGATTTTTTATCCCCTGATGAATCCCTATTTGATGAAAATGAATTTCTTAAAGAACTGGAAAGAGATACAAAAAAGTCAGTAGAAAGCTTAAGAGCAATAGAAAAAAATTTAAACAGAGCTCAGGTTTTTGAAAAATTATCAACTTCTTTAAATGAATTTTTTGATTTACAAAAAGAAATTGAAATAAAATGCTATAATGCATCTGAAGAAGCTATAAAAATGCTTAAAGAACTTGTATATTATCCAAGACCAGCCACTCATTATCTTTCAAGATTACCAGATCCTATTAGAAAAAGGATAGAGAATTTAGATTCCAAACAGCAATTAGATTATATAAGACGATATGAAATCTATAAAATTTTCAGAGAGCTTATTATGAATATTATTGATTTTACAAATAAATTAGAGCGAATCTATTATAAATTACCTGCCATAGATCGAGAAAGAAAACCATTAGTAGATTTATTACCTTCTTTTGCGGAAATAAAAGAAACAACAGAAAATTTAATACAAAAAATGAATACATGGTATTCTAATTATCAAAAGCTATAAACTAAATCTGTGAGTTTTCAATATATTTCTCTAATTCTTTTTTTAGATTTTTAATAGAATCCTGATGATCATATTCTAATATAAAAGAATCTTTTGCAATATTATCATATTCAGTCTGGATTTTGGCTTCTATTATATTAATAGAATTTTTATAAAAAAATTTAGCAAAACTTACTAAAAGTCCAGAACGATCCAATGTTTCGAAATAAAAAAAGATCTGATTTTTTTCTTTTTCTTCTATAATATATTCAAAACCATTACGTATGATTTCACTTAAATCTGGTATCTTTCTTTTTGTATTAAGATTTAATATTTTTTCAGGTTCCTGGTTCTGACTTAATAAACTTTCCATCAGTACTCCTAGTTGATAAGAAAAATCATTAAAAGAACCAATCTTTTCATTATATCGTAAAATAAATGTATCCTCAGAAATATCTATATTATCCTTTTGAGTTGTTTTAATTTCTCCGGAATATATATCTAAACCAAGCACAAAAATTGCAGAGGATAATTTGTATAATGTTCCTTTTTCTGTATGATCCGTTATAATTTTTAGGTAGATATTTTTTTCCGATAATGGATAACATTCAAAATGTATCATTGATTAATTTTGTTTATATTGAATTACGTCAATACACCAACGTATAAAAAGTTCTGGAATAATATCAACAGCTGGTATTCTTTCGTAATTTTGGCCTACATGAATTTCTAAATTATTTTGTTCAATACTGAATCTATCTGCGAAATCCTGTAAATTTCTTCCTAATATAGGATCTAATTCTCGCCAGCTCATTATAATTTGGCCAGATTTTTGTGCTCCAAAGATTTTTTGTCCTCTTGCATAAAATTCAATTTCTGTATAACTATCTTTACAATACCATTCCCCATAGGGATCCAATGCCTGAAAGATTTGCCAGAGTATTTTAGAAGCTTTTTTCTTTTCCTTTTTTGCTCTTGTTTCTTCTTCCATTTTATTTAGAAATTCTTTCATGGTTTGTAGGGTAGCAGATTTAAATTCACCTTTACGTTTTTCTTTTTCCCACCAATGTTCTACACGTTCTTCTGTTAATAAAACTTTTAAAGAATTTAGAGCTTTATCCCAGATTTCTTCGTACTCTTTTCTATATTCTTCGTTAATCCAGCCTTCGTGGTAAATGTAAATACGAATTCCTTCTCCTTTATCCTTTCTTTTTACACCTTTTTCTTCTATTTCTATTGCTATGATTGTTTCTGGATGATCTTTCCAATCAAGACCATAGAATTTATACCTAACAAATTCATTTTCTCGAGAATTAACAAGAATCATCTTCATATCTTTTCCAGGCTTATGAGATACTATATTTTTAGCCATTATTACTCGTGGAGCCCACCATTTACGTAATTCAGTTTGCGAAGTAATTGCTCTATATGCTCGTACAGAAGAAGCTAAAACATCAATTTTTCTTTCAATAGGAGCTAATTCTTCTAATCGTCTCATATTTTAAATTATAATATAGATAAATAAAATATTCAATTATTTTTTTACTTTATATATATCTGAAAATAAAATCATATCTTTTTGACTTTTCCCTGCTGGAATCATAGGAAATACTTTTTCTTCTGCTGGAATTACAACCTCTAAGAAAGAAGGTCCATTTTCTGAAAGTAAAAATTCTATTCCTTCGTCTATTTGATTTGGTTTTTCTATTCTTCTTCCCGGGATATTATATGCTTCCATAATTTTTACGAAATCTGGATTAAATTGATATTCAGATTCAGCAAATCGCTCATTAAAGAAAAGTTCCTGCCATTGTCTTACCATTCCAAGAAAATTATTATTTAAAAGAACTATTTTTACTGGTATATTATATTGTCTGATAGTTGCTAATTCTTGCATACACATCTGAAATGAACCATCGCCACTAATAGAAATAACTAGATCAGAAGGTTTTGCAATTGCAGCACCGATAGCAGCAGGAAAACCAAAACCCATTGTACCGAGTCCACCAGAAGTTAACCATCGATTAGGTTCATCAAATAAATAATATTGCGCTGTCCACATCTGATGCTGACCAACATCTGTAGAAACAATTGCTTTACCCTGTGTTATTTCGTATAAACGTTTTATAAATCTTTGAGGTTTTATTACTTTTTCGCTATCTTCATATTCTAAAGGATATTTAATTTTATATTCTTCTAAGTGCTTTACCCATTCTGAACGATCTTTTTTCTCTATAAAAGGTATTAATGCTTGTAATACTTCTCTTAGATCACCGTGTAGAATATAATCAACTTTTACACGTTTATTAAATTCAGCTGGATCAATATCTATATGTGCTTTTACTGCATTGGGAGCAAATTCATTGGGAACACCAGCAACTCTATCATCAAATCGTGCTCCAAGAGATAATATATAATCACATTCTAATATTGCTTTATTAGCTGCTGCTGTACCATGCATTCCTGGCATTCCAAGAGATAATATATGACTTCCTGGAAAAGCCCCAAGACCTTTTAAAGTACAAGTTACAGGAATCATGCCTTTTTCTGCAATTGTTCTTATTTCCTGTGATGCTCCAGAAATAATAGCACCTCCACCAACATATAATAATGGTCTTTCTGCTTTATTAAGTGCTTCTGCGAATTTTTCTAAATCTCCCTGAATAGGTGGCTTTTTTAAAAAGCGTTCTGCTAATCTTACTTTTCCTTGTAGTTTTTCTGTTTCCTGAGTTTGTACATCCTTAGGAAAATCAAGCAGTACTGGACCTGGTCTTCCTTGTGTTAGCATTATCCATGCTTCTTCAAATACATCTGCAATTTCATCAGCACTTTTTATTAATGCATTATATTTTGTTATGGGGATTGTTATACCAAATACATCTGCTTCCTGAAATGCATCTGAACCAATAGCAGATGTTGGTACTTGTCCAGAAATTACCATAATAGGAATAGAATCCATTTTAGCATCTGTTAAACCTGTTACTGTATTGGTTGCTCCTGGACCGCTTGTAACAATAGCTACGCCAGGTTTTCTTGATACTATTGCATATCCTTCAGCCATATGTACAGCACCTTGTTCATGACGAACAAGAATATGTTTAATAGAAGAATTATATAATTCATCATAAAAGGGAAGTATTGCACCACCAGGATAACCGAATACTACATCAACTTCATGGGATAATAACAAATCTAACATTAATTTTGCACCAGTTTTTTTCATTGTTACAACTCCTTTGGATACAAATCTTAATTTAAAAAGTGAATTTAAAACTAATAAAATAGTTTTTAATGTTAAGTCAATTCTGTTTTTATTTTGTATTTCGAATGATTATATATATTATTCAAAAAATAGAAATGAATATATAAAATTAAATGAATGTTCAATAAATTCTATGGCTTTCTGTATAGCAAATTATCAAACAAAAAAAACTTACTTAAAAAAAATAGGAAGCTTATAGCTTCCTTAGAAAAATAAGAAAAGTATAAAGAAATTAATATTCCATTGCTTTTTTTAGTAGGTCAATAACCTTTTGATTATATTGATTTCCGTCTTTTTTAGCAAATCCATCTACCATTCTATATAAAATATTAAAATGATCTAATAATTGTAAATAGAAATCTCTTTTAAATTCCACTCTATGAGGAAAGTTTGGAGTATTATGCATACTTCCTAATACAATAACATTAGTAGGTTTTTGATTATATCTATGTAATATAATAACATCATCCATATTTTCTGTATTTGGGTCTGGATCAATTACTAATTCTATGTCTTTTATCCCATCTTTAATATGGTGTCTTACTATTCGAGAAACAACCATTGTTAATTTAAAATCCTGAGGAGTATCTATTGTTCCTTGATTTATTCTTTCGTAAAATAATGTTAAGGATTTTCTACGAGAACCTACCACTTCTCTTGAAGGAGAATCTTCTGCATAAATAAATTCAAATTGTGTTAATTCTATACCATCTCTTGTCTTAAATTGTAATTGGGGAACTTTAACTCCCTGTCCATTAATATAATCAATCCTTTCTTTTATTTTAGCTAAGGTTTCTTGCGTAGTATCAAAACCAACTAAAAGAAATTCTGGCAATTCTTTAACATAACGTATATAGGTATTTCTTGGTGTATATACAATATTTTTTAATGAATAGTTAAAATCTAAAGGATTTTCTTTCTGTTTAAAATATTTTTCTCGATCATCTTTTGCTAAATTTACAAGTGGACCAAAAATAGATAATCGTTTATAAGCATCTAAAATATTTTTATCTAAAATTGCTTCTGTTTGTTGTAAATCGGGATATTCTTTTTTTTCTTCTTCTCTATCAATCAATTTTGGTTGAGCCCATATATATAGTTGACCTACAAGTATTAATAAAACAATGGTTATTAGCTTTTTCATATTTCTCCTCGTTTATAATTTAATGCTCTTTTATTATTATTGGAATTTTCTTTTCTAAAATTTAATGTAACTAAGAAAAATTTCAACAATTTTTACAAAATTTGGTATTTTTTTATGGTTTATTTTTGGAATTAATTATTAGCTTATAAATAAAAAAGCAAATAAAAAAGATTAATTATATTTGATGTCGTTATAAGAGTATATTATTTATTTTAAAAAATTATATCATTAGATTAATAAAAAAAATTCTGATATATAATTGAATTATTTTATTTTTATTTTTGATTTTGTACTGGATTTGTTTGTTCGTTATTTTCTGGTATGGTTTGTGTTTGAGCAGGATTATCTGTATTTAGATTTGGAATCTTTTTTCTTGGAACAGCAAATACTATAGCAGAAATAAGTGCTAAAACAAAGAAAAAAACAATTCCCCACCAGGTAATTTTCTCTACAACATCAACAGTTGAGCTACCAAAAGCAGAATTAGAAGTACCTCCACCCATTATTCCAAGGCTGCCACCTTTACCAGATTGTATTAAAATAAAAAACATTAAAACAATACAGGTAATAATAAATACAGTTACCAAGAAAATTTGTAAAAATTGCATATTCTTCCTCTTATTAAATACAAGGATTTTAATTGTTTTTCTATTGTAAAGAAATTTATTTATATAAAACATAAATAGGTTCTGGATTTTGGAAAAAAATAACTCGATATATTTCTGGTAATTTATTTGATAAAAACGTACCTTTTCTAATAGAAATAAAAAATATTTCTGTAAAAGAAAAAAATAAACCTCTTACTTCTTTGCTAATAGATATATTGTTCTCGTAAATGGAATAGGGTAATCGTAAAATTTCGTAAGAAGTTTTACCTAAGGAAGATAAAAGATTTACAAAACCAAAAATAGGGCGAATTATAATATGTCTTTCTGTAAAGAAAAGAAAGAAAGAATCATTTTGATTAAAATAATAAATTTTGCTTGTTATTGTAGAAATTTCTTTCAAAGGTTTAAGTTTATTTTTTAAAAATAATTCATTTCTAAATGAGGGGTAATAGATTTCTTTATATGAAATTGATTGTTCCTTTAAAATTTTTTTTAAAGATATATAAGAAAAATAAGGAATAAAATGACCCTTTGTTATATGGGAAAAATTTTTCGAGTTATATAAATTCGAGAAAATTGTATTTAAAGTTTTACTATTAGTATAATTAGTAATTAATTGTATTAAATCTGTTACACAATTTTTTGTAATTAAATTATATTCGAAAATTCTTTGGTGATTTTCTTTTATAGTATTTATTTTACTTTCAAAAAACATTTCTGCCTGAATAGTAAAATCTAATAATAAGTTTTTTATATATTTATCTAATTTCAAACTATGATATTGTAATTGAGGAGTTTTTAAAATACCAATTGTAGGATCAAAAATATCAAAGTGATTTTCTAGTAAAAGAATTTGATTACATAATAATGTAATTTCTTTTAAATAAAACTGGATTCTAATTAGAGATTGTTTTTCCTTCATAGCATTAAATAATAAATTGTAATATTCATTTAATTGTAAATATAAGTTCTTATAATAGGTTTGCTTGATTTTATTTAAGCTAATTTTTTTTTGTTTTATTCTTAGTGGCTGAATTGATAGATTTTTAAATTCTATAAGAAAATAGGGAACAATTAGCTGATTTTCTAACAAACTAATAAAAATTTGTTTATAAACAAAAGATTCTAACAAAGATAAATATTTATCTGGTGAAATAGATTTTAATAACATTTGATTTTGCTTATTCCATTCTTCTAAATAGAAAGTAATCTCTTTTTTTATGGAACTAAAATCTATATTATGAATTGTTTATAGTTATATAATACTCTGAATTATAAGAAATCTCTTTCTGAGGAAGAAAATGATAAAATAATTCCAGTAAATATAAAATTACATTATAGTTATATTGGTGATATAATTTATTACTATTTATTTGATGTGATTCTAAAAAATCTATAAAGTCTTCTTCCTGAAATTTAAAATATAATAAAGCTGGTAAATTGAATTTTTTTGCTTGTAAGGATTTATATAATGATTGATAATATAAAAAATTATAAACGATAAAATTATCTTTTTTATGGAAATATTCTAATTTATCTTTAAGAAATTGCAATTCATCATTTTTTAAAATGGATAAACAAATAATATGAATATTTCTATTCTGGATTCTACTATAATTAAATAAAAATCTATTTATATTTGTTTTATCTAAAATAAAAAATTCTTCAAATACTCGTTGAAAATGAAATACATCATTTTGAATTAATAATGCAGTATGACCTCCCCCTGAACCCTGTTCATTGCTATCAACATAGATATATCCCAAAGAACAATCTTTATATTCTTTTTGTATGGAAGGTAATAAAATTTTTTGTTCTTCTAAGCCATATATAGAAGTAAAACTGATTAAGAAAAAAATAAAAAAAACATAGATAAATCTAATCATTACAGAGAACTTTTCTTTCCTGTAAAATACAATTTTCTTTTATTTGTTCTTCGCTAATTTTTAATGAACCTTTTCCTTCTTTACCATCGTTCTGGAATATACCTTTAAAAATTGTTCCATCATTAAAACGATAAATACCTTCTCCTTCTCGAAAACCAGCTTTAAAGTTTCCAACGTATATATCTCCGTTTTTAAAGTTATAAGTTCCTTCGCCATCTCTTAAATCATCTTTATATTCACCTTCGTATATATCACCATTTGCATATGTCATTTTACCTTTTCCATGACGTAAACCATTTTTAAATTCACCTTCATAAATATCCCCTGATTCATAAACATATTTACCTTTACCATTTATACAATCGCCAGAAATACAACCTTTGTTTAAATTCCTTGATTGTACATCATTTTGACTATTCTCAATTTGTTTTTCTTCTGATGGTATTTCACCAGAATTATCAACTTGATTTGTTGTAGATGCACAGAAAACAAAAGAGAATAATATTATAATTTGTATCGGGAATAAAATATATTTTTTCATATTATCCATTATTGTTAAACAAAATAAATGTCAACAAAATTATAATTTGCTTTTAAGTAAACGATCAATTTATATTTTCGTAAATTATTTTAGGCACATAATATTTCTACGTCTTCTTCTACAAGCTCCTTGCCCTGTAAAATCGATGCTCTATCCTGATTTCTGTAACACTTGTTACAAATTCACGGCTAATTTCCCTTAACGGCACCCTCAATAGAATACCTTATTATCAAATCTTCTATAACATTCCCATTCTATTAGTAATCTTATAATATGACTTATACTATAACCCGTCATTTGATATATCCTTTAATAATTGATGAATATTCTGACTTACTCTTATAGAATAATGTTCATAATCATTACATATTATTTGATAGATTTTTTTACTGGTTTTCTTTTGATTTGCTAATTTTTTTAGATCTTTCTATATATTTAGAAATAAGAAACAAAAACATATCCGAATAGCTTGAATGATGATTTCTTAGATCCTGCAAATCATCTTTATAGGGTAAATAAATCATAAAGTGTAAAATAGTCAGTATTACTTGATGCTTCCAGTTCTTGGTTAGGACTTTGTGATATTTTTTCTAATATAAGTAGCCATCAATATAATAGTCTATTTTTTATTAAAAATCTTACCAAAAAAATACGAGATGAAAATCAAATTTTTTAATGATAAAATCACAATTTAGAAGCAGTATTTATAGAAACTATAAATTATACGGCATTCATTGATCGCTTACGCTTTTTAAAAACTTTCTAAACGAATACTGTTCAATACTATAGTTTGCATCTTCTAAATCAGTTTTGAATTTTTGTAAAAGTTCTTCTTTTTTGATTTTATCTTGTTCTAATTGATATAGAGCGATAATTCCAATAATTTTAGCATTACGATATAATTCAATTGCTTCTGTAAAATTTTTAAATCTCATCAATTCATCTGCAGAGGAAATTTTATTTTTTATTACATTCAAGTCTATGCTCAGATTCATGAATTAAAAAATAAGGAGCATTAATCTGATCTTGTTCTAAATTAGATAGTTTTATAGCAATATTACTTGATATTTCAATTGCTCTTTTTCTATAAAAGTCAGTAAATTGTTCTAAAAGTTGATTTGATACATTTCTGCTTTTTAAAAATAAGTTATATGCTTTTAGTAATTCTCCAGAATAATATGCTTCTACACCTTTTTTATACATATCTGCAGCTTCGTCATAGTTTTTCTGAGAATTCTGAACTTCTGCTTTATAATGTCTTAGAACTTTACCTAATTTTCTTAAATTATTTTCTACTTCGTCTTTTAGTTTAGGAATTTTCTTACTGGCGATATGTTTTTCTAAATAATCTGAAGGTTCTAATTGAATAAGAGGATTATTTTCTAAGGTAATATTTTTACTATCATTTTTCGGTTGAGTTTGCGAATATAGAATATTTAAAGGTACTATGGTTAAAATAAAAAGTATTATTTGCTTCATAAAGCCTCTTTTATTTGTTATTTTATTTTTTTCTATTATAACACAACCTCTTTTTTCTTTTGCAGATTATTTCATTGAAAATAATAAATATTATAATCTAAAAAATTATCGGTCAAATCAAATCTTTTCTAAAACATATTTTAGAAACTTAATTTCTTATTATTTTTATGATCAGAAAAATCGATCTGATATTTTACATTTCTTACAGAAAGAACAACCAGAATTTTACTGGTTAGCAAAGCAATTATGGGATCTAGAAAATCAATTTAAAAAAACATATAATCCAGCAATAAAAATATGGTTAGAATATTTTCGATTAGAAAGTGTTAAGGAATATGATTATTCTGAGATTATAAAAAATTGTGATTATTTTGGAGATATATTTTGTAATTGGTTAAAGGATTTAGATTTTATTTATAAAACCTATTATAAAAATAATAAACAACTTAATTTTGAAGATTATTATATTATTTTAAAACGTTTAGAAATTTATTTAACAAAATCTTATTATATTCCTTTTATGTATCAAACAGGTAAATGGTTACCTGAGTTTTTAAGAAAAATTGGTTTGAATCTTGAATCTGCTATTATCTTAAAAAATATGTTTTATAGACAAAATGAAGAAATACAAAAAAAATTGTCACAGGAATTAATTTATTCTATTTTTTTATCTGGTGATCCAGATTATGCTATTAAAATTTTTATCAATTCTGGAGAATCAGAAATCAAATATCAAAATTCGACTTATAATATATTTAATATAATTTCTCTTTCTAAAAATTTTGATTTAACTATTAATATTTTAAAAGACGAAACAAATATTAATTACTGGAATTTAGAAGGAACAATTGATATATGGACTAAATTTCCTATAACAAAATATTTAATAAAAATACGATTGGTAGATTTAATATACTGGAAAAATAAAAATCATAACGAAGCAATTGTATTACTGGAACGATTAATAGCAAATAAAGATTTAAATGAATTAGAAAAACAATATGCCAGACTAATCCAGTCAAGAATATTATATAATACGAATATTGAATTAGCACAACGTATAGCCGAAGATGTTCAATTTAAAGCACAAGAAAAAGGTTTTTATTTATTAGAATATTATGCAACAATATGGAATGGTTGGTGTTTATATAAATTAAATAAATATTATCCAGCAAATATTGAATTTACAAAAGCATATAATATATCAAATAGACATTTTCCTCAAATTTCTAAATATTCTGTATATTTAGGATTATTATTAACAAAACGTAAATTCCAGGTTACAGATATAAATCAGATTAAAAACTTAGAAAATATTTTTAATGATTATATTCCTGATAGTTATTTTTTTTCTACAATAGAATGGGTCCCAGAAGATATACATTATGATATATGGAAGGATATTTATATAGAATATTTAAACCAAAATAAGAAATATGATGAATTAAAAAAATATATATTGCAAAATTATATTGAAAACTGGTTTTTTGAACAATCTAAAAATCCGGGTAGTTATACCGGATTATATACAAGTGCATTATATTGTAAGTATATAAAGTGCAATTATAATTACGAAATTATTTTTAATAATACTACAGATATAAATAATATTCCAAAAAATAATTATATATTATTATATCAAACATCAAAATATTATTATGCTTTTATTAATGTTAATAATATCAATTTATTACAATTCGAGAAAAATTCTTCTGGTAAATCAGAATTAATACAAAAATTAAAGGAATATAAGAATTATACTTTATACTTAAATCCTCATGTAGATATTACACATAAAGAATTATTTAGTAATTCAAATAATACATTACAATTTTCTTTATTGTATAAAAATCATAATTTAATCACACAATTATTAACTGAATCTTTGAATCAAGCAAATGATCGTAATATTAATGTTATAAATAATAATAACTGTAAATTAAATACTGTAGGGGAAGAAATCATCTTATCACAAAAAATTAAAATAAAAAGTGATTATCCATATTTAACAAAATTTTTTTGTAATAATGGAATTTATATAAGGTTATGGGATTTAGAACGTTTCTTTCCAGAAAATAAAATAGTTTATTTTTATGATATGGGAAATGAACCAGAATTATATCAAACCTTATATTATACGGCAATGCAAAAAAACTGGTTATTAATTGAAATTATTAATAATAATATATTATTCATTAGAAATTGATTCGTATTGGATTTGAATGTTTTTTTGTATTTTATCTGATTCCTTTATTAAATTTTCTAAATCTGTTTCTCCATATAAAGCAAAAACACCAATTCTATCTATGTTTTTATTTTCATAATTCGTTATGGTGTTTTGTTTTTTTAAAATTTTATGAAAATAATAATAATTAGAAAAAAATAAATCCTTGGGAAAATATAAGTTTTTGAAAATGCCTTCTTTTTGTAAAATATATTCAATAAGCATAGCTTTATTTTTTGGTGTTTGTAGTTTTTTGAGAATGTTTCGTTTTAATGATTCATAATTTTTACCTGTATAAATTTGAATTAGATATTCAAAATAGGGAATACCAGTTATCTCTGGTATTAAAAAATCACAAATAAACTCTCCTCCTACTTCTGGTGCAGCTTCTATAAAAAATATATGATTATCATTAACAATAAATTCAGCTAAGAAAGGTCCTATAAATAATTTTGTTTTTTTTATAATATAATTAGAAATCTGAAAAATTTTATATTTTATATGATAAGATAAATCATTAGGATAAAAATGACTTTTATCGCAGAATAATAATTCTTTATGATTCAAATTTTTATTTTTCTGGGTAATTAATAAGGGATAAAGCTGTTTATCTATAATAAAACCAAAAAATATATATTCTTTTCCTTCGTAATAAGGTTCAATGATATACTCTTTTTGATTTATCCATTTATATATATTTTCTTTATTATTTTCTATAAATATATTTCTTTTGCCATAAGAAGATTGATGTTTAATAATCCATTTTTTAGCATTAAAAATATTTTTTATAATATGTTTTTGATATTTTAATTCTGGATATTGAATTGCAATAGAAAGAATATTTTTCTTATTCTCGTAAATTTTTATAGATTCTATAGGATTATGAAGCAATTGAAACATTTTTGCTAATTCATTAGCAATTTGAATATTTTTTCCAAATGAACGTGAATAAATACCTGATAGTTTTTTTGCAAAAGGTTTTAATAATTTGTAAATTGTATCTTTATCCTGGATAGAAGAAATAAAAAAATAATCACAATAATATTTTCCTTCTGCTTCTGGATTTTGATCAATACCAATAATTGGTATATTTAAATTCTTTAAGGCTATTAATAGCGGTATTTGATTGCTACCAGTTCCTAAGCTAACAAACATATTTTTTATTTTGCCATATTATCATTCTATCCGATAAAATCAATATGTTAAGAGGAATTTATACAGCAGCAACAGGAATGATAATGAATCAATATAAAATGGATGTTATTGCGAATAATCTTGCTAATGTTGATAAAACAGCATTTAAAAGCGATGATGCAATATTTAAATCTTTTCCCGAAATGTTGATTAGAAGAACACGTGATGATGGATTAGGTTGGGTTCCTATTGGTAGTTTCGATTTAGCTCCTGTTGTTGGAAAATTAGGAACTGGCGTGGAGTTAAATGAAATTTTTACAAGATTTGAACAGGGTCCTGTAAAAAAAACAGATAATCCTTTCGATTTAATGATAGATGATAGGAATAATAAAACACCTGGTTTTTTTGTTGTTTTAACAGATAGAGGAGAAAAATTAACAAGAAGTGGATCATTTATTCTTGATAAAGATGGTTATCTTGTAACACCAGAAGGATTTCCTTTAATGGGAGAAAAAGGACCTATTAAGGTTTCTCGTTGGAATTGGGTAGTTAAAGAAAATGGAGAAATATGGATTAATAGAAAATATGGTAATGATCCACAAATTGGAACCAATGAAACACAGAATCAATGGGAAGATCCAGTATTATTGGATCGAATTAAAATTCGAACAGTGGAGTTTCCCCGCGAGTTAAAAAAAGAAGGTAGTAGTTTTTATTCTATAACACCCGAATCAGGTCCTATGTTAGAATTTAAAGAAGAACGTTTTCCTTTAATATTACAGGGATATTTAGAAGCATCAAATGTAAATATTGTAAGAGAAATGACGAAAATGATTGAAGTACAAAGAGAGTACGAAGCAAACCAAAAATCTATAACAACCCATGATGGTTTATTAGGAAAATTAATTAATGAAGTTGCTCGTTAATTTTCAATAATAAAGGGAAAAACCTTTTCTACTATAACCTGATAAGTAGAACGTCTTTTTTGTACTTTACAATGTTTGATTAATTCTTTTGTTTCGTTTTCGTTTAATTCAAAATAAAAGTGACAGATATCTCCTGTATCGAATTGAATTTTTCCAGTAATGGTTCTTTTTTCGTCATTAGGATTAATAGCAGTAATTTTAAATGTTCTATAATAGGGAATTTCTTCGATTAATTCTACTACCTGTATTTGTATCTTTTTATTATTCTGTGTATTTTGATTTGGGCTCTGGCTCAATATTGGTAATGTACTAAATAAAAATAGAGATAAAAATTTCGATAAATATTTCATATAAAATCAATTTTGTTTTAATAATCAATAAAATCAATAAAATAATACTTGTTTAAAACCCTTTTTTTAGAAAGATTGATTTTTAAATGAAGAGATGGTTGTTTTATTGTTTTCTATTGTTCTTAATTAAGAGTATATATGCTCAGGAGCAAATACAAGAAATGATATTTCTTCCTTTAAAAAAGGAAAATCGATGTTATATTTTTTCTTCTTTAACGGGAGAAAAATTATCTTATTTTGAATGTGAGGATATAGGCAAACAATCTAAGGATTTAATTCCTGTTAAATTTAAAGGAAAATGGGGTTATATAAATGGTAAAGGTATCTGGATAATTGAACCTAAATTTGATTTTGCAGATAATTTTTATAAGGATTTGGCAAGAGTAAGAATAAATCAAAAATATGGTTTTATTAATAAAAAAGGAGAAGTCGTTATAGATTTAAAATTTCGTTATGCTGGAAGCTTTATTGATAATGATATAGCACCCATTCAATGTAATGAAGATAAAAATGATTTATATGGTTATATCGATATTACTGGCAAAATAATTATTCCATGTGAATTTCAAAATGCTTATGAATTTATCAATAATGTAGCAAGAGCAAGAAAATGGGATTTATATGGCTATATATTTTACGATAACAAAGATAAAAAAAGAAAAATCTTACAAAATTTCCAATATAAACTTGCTGGAGATTTTGGTACAACAATAACTTATGTTTTAAAAAAGAATGGTTTTGTATTTATAGAACCAGATGGTAAAATTAAAAAACAATTAGATTCATCTCTTGTACCTGACAGTTTTTCTTTTACAGATCCTCTTGCAAAAATTCAGGATTTAAATACAGGATGGTATGGCTATATTGATAAGGAATTTCGTATTCAAATTCCAGCAATTTTTTTAAAAGCAGAAATGTTTTATTTAGGATATGCAAAGGTAATAGGTCCCAAAATTTATCAGAATATAGACATAGATGTAAAAGAAGTTGAAGAGTCCTATAAAAAAAATAATTATGAAGAATTTTATATAGATACCTTAGGTAGAAGAATTACATTCTGGGATTAAAGGATAATCATAAATTTCCATTATAAAAGAAATTAATTTATTTTCTTCATTAAGGGTAAAAAAACCTTTAAAAAAATTCTGATTTAACATATAAGGAAACCAGTAAATATCATCTTCCCACATTTTATCAAAAGGAATAGAATAGAATAATTTATCAATATTATTAGAAGTTATATATTCTGGAATAGAAAACCATAAGGGCTTCATTTCTTCTGTTTCTTCTGGATTTCCCGAAAAATCGGTACAATAAAAAACATAACCTTCTATATCTGGATTTTCTGAATTTTTAAATGTAAAGTATAATTTTCCTGTATATATAAGACGATTGGGTATTAAATGACATTCCTCGTATATTTCTCTTTTTGCTGCCATAAGAATTGTTTCTTCTTTTTTTACTTTGCCACCGAAACCGTTATAATATTCTTTCCCAAAACCTCTTTTCTTTTTTCCTAAGAGCATTCTATCCTTATTTTTTAAAAATGTTAAAGTATATGCTCGAAATGATAAATATTGAATTTCTTTGTTTAAAGAGATTTCTGGTATTAATAAATTTTCATTCAAAATAATTGACATATCATAATCTTTAAAATAATCAATCAGTTTTTTGTGGTTTATAATAATTTCATTAAATGGCATCTTTAAGTAATTTAAAATTTTTATAAATATTAATATATGTTCTATATTTTTAGATAAAATTTTACTTTTAAAATTAATATTATATAATTGATATTGTAGTTGGATTTGATTTTCCTTTAAAAATATAAATAATGTATTATTTTTCATATAGAAAATCTGGTTTTATTTATAACAGATTTAATATTTTACAATATTTTAGTTGAAAGATTTATAAGAAACAATTTTTTGGGGTATAGAATAAAATAATGCACTAATTATATCAAAGTTTATGAAGTTAGTTACAGTATCTGATTTAATGAGTAGAAAATTAATAACAGTAAATCCAGAAGATAAAGTTATTGATATTATTGATTTATTTGAAAAACATAAAGTTCATCATTTACCAGTAAAAGATAAAAAATCAAAAGAAATTATTGGAATGGTTTCTGATAAAGATGTGGCAAGTTTTTTAAATATTCTAAAACTAATTTCTACAAAAAATTACTCGTTAAAAGTTGAGGATATAATGACAACACCTATATTTGCTTATTATGATGATGTTGGTATTGATCAAGCAGCAAAAGCAATGCTTGATAATAAAATTCATGCAATTCTAGTTGTATCGAAAGAAACAGAAGAGTATATAGGTATTATTACATCAACGGATCTATTAAAATATTTATCAGAAAATAAGCAATATAAAGGATTTGATGCCTAATTTACCATTAAATAAAAAATCTTGTAAGCGTTCAAAGAAAGCCGTATAATTTATAGTTCCTATTAATTTTGCTTCTAAATTGTTATTTATAATAAAAAAATTTGATTTTCTTATATTTTTTTAGTAAGATCTTTAATAAAAATTAGACTATAATTATTGATGGCTACCTATATAAGAAAGAATATACAAAGTCCTAACGAAGAACTAGAAGAATCAACCAATACGACTATTTTACACTTTATGATTTATATTCCCTATAAAGAAGATTTACAGGATTTAAGAAATCAGCATTCCAGCTATTCGGATATGTTTTTGTTTTTAATTTCTAAATACATAGAAAGACTAAAAAAATTAGCAAATCAAAAGAAAACCAGTAAAAAAATTTATCAGATAGTATGTAATGATTATGAACATTATTCTGTAAGGGTAAGTCAGAATATTCACCAATTATTAAAAGACATATCCGAGATGACGGGATATAGTGTAAGTCATATAATAAGATTACTAATAGAATGGGAATGTTATAGAAGGTTTGATGATAAGGTATCTCTATTAAGGGTCCCATTAAGGGAAATTGGCCGTGAATTTGTAACAAGTGTTACAGAAATCAGGATAGAGCATAGATTTTACAGGGCAAGGGAACTGGTAGAAGAAGACGTTGAAATATTATGTGCTTAAAATAATTTACGAAAATATAAATTGATCACTTATAAAATCTTATATTGTATATTTGTAAAATTTCCATTATTTTAAAATTTGTATAGATAAATTTTATTAAATTGAAGATTATTTTTAAGTATAAAAGTAATTTTAAATAGGAAGATGTATTATAAAAATAGAACCACCTTCTGGATTATCTTTAACGAAAATGTGTCCTTGATGAATTCGAACAATTTGTCTAACTATGGATAATCCCAGTCCTGTTCCCCCTTCTTTTCTTGAGCGATCTTTATCAATTCTAAAAAATCGTTCAAAAATTTTATTTTTATATTCATCTGGTATACCAGGTCCATAATCTTTGATTGAAATAGAAATTTTTCCACCATTGATTCTTTCTATTTGTATTTCAATAGTTTGATTTTCCGTTGAATAACGAGCAGCATTACTGATTAAATTTATAAACATATGTTCTAATAATAGAGGATCAGCATATAATGTGGGAATATTATCAGGAATTTTATATTGTAAACAGAGGTTTTTAGGTTTTAAAATACCTTCGACTAATAATCTTAAATTATCTAAAAATTCATTGATGTTAATTTCTGTTGGATGAAATGGATAAGATTTAGATTCTAATGAAGAAATCATTACCATATCATTTATAATTCTTTCCATTCGTTCAGAATTTCTTAAAATTCCTTCTAAGAATTGAACAAATATTTTATTTTGATGATTATTATAAAAGCGATCCAGTAATGTTTCTGTATAACCACGAATACTTGTTATAGGTGTTTTTAATTCATGACTGGCATTTTGTAAAAAATCTTCTCGCATTCTTTTAATATTATACTCTTCTGTCATATCATTTATAATAAATAATATTAGTTTATCTTGATTCATTTTTTGTAATTCTTCATTGAAAGGTTCTAAATGAATTTCATAAAATCTTATATGGTAAAATTTATCTTTATCAATGATTTCAAAAACATTTTTATCCTGTTTTAAACCGGAGAAAATATATTGTATATTTTTTTTATATAAAATTTTATAAATTAAATCTAAAAGTGCTGGATTTTTTATAACTTCAAAATAATTTTTTTCTTTAAAGTCTGTCTTAATATTATCATAACAGAATCTATTCTTAATAAATTGATTTATATATAGAATTTTTCCATTTTGATCTAAGCATATTACTCCTTCTTTTAAGTTATTTAAGAGAGAATTTAATAAACTTTTTTCTAAATTTAATTCTTCTAGATAAGATGAATATTTTTTTAAGAATTTTTGGGTAAAATTATGGAGTAATTGAATTTCTATAATTTTTGATGAGATTTCTATATTTTTATCATATTTTGGAAATTTTTTAAAATAATTTAGAATCAGTGTTATTGGCTTTACAATATAATTACTTGTTCTATATAGCAAGTAAATGGTAAAAAGATAAAATAAAAAAGATATAATAAAAAAAAATATAAAATCTTCTAAGTATAGAAGATTTTTTTTTATTGTTAATACGTAAAATAAAAATAATATTAAAATATAAAATAGAGTAATAATAATAAATAACCGAAAGAAAATTGTTTTCATAAATATTATAAATTATTTACAATAAGATTAATAAATTGTTATTTATCATTATCTCCTTTAAAACGATATCCTATACCCCTAATAGTTTCGAGACGATATTTTTCTTCTCCTAATTTTTCTCGTAAACGTTTTATATTTACATCTACAGTTCTATCAGATACATAAACATCTCTTCCCCAGACTCTATCTAACAAACGATCTCTTGTAAAAGCAATATCTGGATTTTCCATAAATAATTTCAAAAGTTTATATTCAATAAGAGTTAAATCAACATTTTTGCCATTTACTGTAACTTTATGGGCAGTTTTATTCATATGAATTCCACCAATAGTAATAGAACCTTCTAAATTATCTGATTTTTCCTTTCTCCTTAATACAGCTCGCAATCTGGCTATTAATTCTCTTTGACTAAATGGCTTGCGAATATAATCGTCTGCTCCCATTTCTAGACCAAGTACAGCATCTAATTCTCCCGCTTTTGCTGTTACCATAATAATAGGAACATCGTAATGGGATTTAATTTTTTTGCATAAATCTATTCCATTAATTCCCGGAATCATTATATCTAGTAAAATTATATCAGGTAAATGTTTCTGGATTTTATTCCATGCATCGAGACCATTATCAGATTTGGTTACTATAAATCCTTCTGCTTCTAAATTAAAGCTTATTATATTTTGGATATCTTCTTCATCTTCTACTACAAGTACCCTAATCCCTTTTGTATCTAAATTGTCTGCAAACTTGTTAAAAGACATATTTTGTAATGCTATATTATTCATAATAGGATAGTAAATCAATTATTATTACAAATAAATTACATTCTGATTAAAAATTTATGATAACAATATGAATAATATAAAGAAGGATAACAAAGCGGGTGAGGGGACTCGAACCCCCTCCAAAAGCTTGGAAGGCTTTTGTGCTACCGTTACACCACACCCGCACGTAGCAAAAACCATTACTTTCATAAGGATTTATATGTCAAATAAAAATCATATAAAAATGATTGCCAAATATAAAAAGTATAATTATAATATATTATAGATCAGGGTGCAGGCTATCGCGCTCCATAAGGGGTGAGGAAAGTCCGGACACCGCAAGGAAGGATACCGGGGAAATCCCGGGCATGCTTAAAGGCATGACGGAAAGTGCCACAGAAAAGAGACCGCCGATGGCTCATTAAAGAGCTCAGGCAAGGGTGAAAAGGTGAGGTAAGAGCTCACCGCTCCAAGGGTAACCGAGGAGGCAAGGTAAACCCTATCCGGTGTAATTCCATGTAGGTAGCCGCAAAGGCTTTCCTGGCCAAGGCTACGGGTGGGAAGCAAAGAACTTCTGGAGTAATCCAGAAGTCAAGATAAATGATAGCCTAAAACAGAATCCGGCTTATGCACCCTGAACCTTATTCTCCGTGTACAACTATACAAAATTCTTCGTATATAAAACTGAAATAGCGTTTAACTTCATAATCGATTGCTCGAACTTCTTTAATACCAGCTATAGCAGATGCACTCCGAATACTTGCATCTCCATATGTTATTAATTGAAACCATGAAGTAATACAAGATTTTCCCTGTCTACTACCAAGTTCCGATTTAGGAGAAATAAAATGATTTATCGAAATAGATTGATAAATCCAGCCATTAGGAGGTTCATAAGAGCTTCTAAGGTCTAAAATTCTACAATTAACAATAAATAAAAATATTATAAAAATAAAAATTTGTTTTTTCATAATAATATCCTATTTTTATTTATGATTTAAATGTTTTTGAATATATTCTTCTCCTCTAGGAGTTAAAATAGGTCCTTCTGGATTACCCTCCATAATTAGTTGATTGCCTACTAAAAAATGCCAGGCATCTCGAATTTTAAGTTTTTTTTCTGGTGGAAAATTATTTAGAGCTTCTGTCATTTTTTGTTTTGGTAGTACTTCTCCAGCATGAATATTATTTTCTTTAAAGATTTTTAATATCTCGCTTACAATATCCATCATAATAGATACAATTCTTTTTTATAATTATATTATTCAATACAATTTTAAAAATATTTAGTTCTAATTATTAGATTATAAATATATTGACATATCAAGATATTTTGATATATTGGTATTTTGATTATTAGATGAATACCTTAGATATTTTAAAAGCTTTATCAGATGAAACAAGAATTAGAATATTTTATTTATTATTATATGAACCCTTACATGTTACAGAAATTTTAGAGATTTTAAAGATGGGGCAGAGTAGAGTATCAAGACATTTAAAAATTTTACAGGATGCAAAGATTTTAAGTGCTGCAAGAGATGGTGCTCGTATGTATTATGGTATTTCGCCAGAATTTCGATTACATCCATTATATGATTCAATGATTCAAATAAAAGAAAATTTTACACAAAAGTTCTGGGAAGAAGAATTACAAAATCAATTTAAAAAAGATCAGAATCATTTATTTGAATTATTAGAAAAGCGAAAAAGTGCAACGATATCATTTTTTGAAAAATTTGGAGATCTTTTAGAATTGAATCAAAATTTATATGTGGATTCTGATTTTTATAGAAAAAAAATTTTGGATTTATTACCAGAAAATATTTCCCTATGTGTTGAACCGGGTTGTGGAACTGGCTGGGTATCTATCGAGTTAATTAAAAAAGTAAAAAAAATGATTTGTATTGATCAAAGCCAGAGTAGTCTAAATAAAATAAAAGAAAAACTGAATCCAGAAGATTTAAATAGAATAGAACTAATTACAGCCCCAATGGAAGAGATGCCTTTAAAGGATCAAATAGCTGATTTGGTTGTGCTTTCTATGGCATTACATCATACACCTAACATCTATAAAGTATTAAAAGAAACATATAGAATTTTAAAAAATAATGGTTATCTAATAATCGCAGAATTAGAACATCATAATATAGAAGATATGAGGAAAAAGTTTGCTGATTTCTGGTTGGGGTTTCATATAGAAGATTTAAAGAAAGAGTTAATGAATTTAAATTTTAAAAATATAGAAACATATAAAGGAAAAGGTAAAGGAAAATTACAATGTATATTTATAAAATGTACTAAATAATTAATAAAAAGGAGCATTAAAATGAGTCAATCAACATTAAACTATAAAGTTAAAGATATAAGTTTAGCAGAATGGGGTAGAGAGGAGATTATTTTAGCAGAAAAAGAAATGCCAGGACTAATGGCTTTAAGAGAAAAATATGGTAAAGAAAAACCCTTAAAAGGAGCAAGAATTGCGGGTTCCTTACATATGACAATTCAAACTGCTGTTTTGATTGAAACTCTTGTGGAATTAGGAGCAGAAGTACGATGGTCAAGTTGTAATATTTTTAGTACTCAGGATCATGCTGCGGCTGCTATTGCGGCGAAGGGTATTCCCGTTTTTGCATGGAAAGGAATGACAGAAGAAGAATATTGGTGGGCAATTGAACAAACATTACATTTTGGAGATAAAGGTCCAAATATGCTATTAGATGATGGTGGAGATTTAACCTATTATGTTCATGAAAAACATCCAGAATTATTACCAGAAATTCGTGGTGTTTCTGAAGAGACTACAACAGGAGTTCATCAATTATATAAAATGTTAAAAGAAGGGAAACTTAAAATACCAGCCATTAATGTAAATGATTCTGTTACAAAAAGTAAATTTGATAATATTTATGGATGTAGAGAATCTTTAGTTGATGGTATTCGTAGAGCAACAGATATTATGTTAGCAGGTAAAATTGCAGTTGTTTGTGGTTATGGAGATGTTGGAAAAGGTTCAGCTCAATCTTTAAGAAATAATCATTGTCGTGTTGTTGTGACAGAAATTGATCCCATCTGTGCTTTACAAGCAGCAATGGAAGGTTATACTGTAGATGTTTTAGAAAATTGGGTAGATAAAGCAGATATATTTGTAACTGCAACAGGTAATCGCGATATTATACGAATTGAACATATGGAAAAAATGAAAGATGGAGCAATTGTTTGTAATATAGGACACTTTGATGTTGAAATACAAGTAAAACAACTAAAAGAATATCCTGGTATTCAAAGAAAAACAATTAAACCTCAAGTTGATAAATTTACTTTTCCAGACGGACATAGTATTATTTTATTAGCAGAAGGTCGTTTAGTGAATCTTGCGAATGCTACTGGACATCCAAGTTTTGTAATGTCTACAAGTTTTACGAATCAAGTATTAGCTCAGATTGAATTATTTAATAATAAATACGAAGTGGGTGTTTATCTTTTACCAAAACATTTAGATGAAATGGTAGCAAGACTTCATTTAGAAAAAATAGGTGCAAGATTAACAAAATTAACACCAGAACAGGCAGAATATATAGGTGTACCAATTGAAGGTCCCTATAAACCAGATCATTATAGATATTAAAAAAATATAGGGCGGGATTTCCCGCTTTTTTTATTTTATAAAAGGGGTAAACTATGATTACACAAAATAAAACAAATACCTTTCTGGAATTAAAAGAAATATTATCTAATCGTATTCTGGTTTTAGATGGTGCAATGGGTACGATGATTCAAAGACATAAATTAACTGAAGAAGATTATCGCGGAGATAGATTTAAAAATCATTCTTCTGAATTAAAAGGTAATAATGATTTATTATCCATTACTCAACCAGAAATAATTAAAGGTATACATGAAGAATATTTAAAAGCCGGTGCAGATATTATAGAAACCAATACATTCAATTCTAATAAGATTTCTCAGGAAGAATATCATTTAACAGATTATGTGTATGAATTAAATTATCAATCAGCACAATTGGCAAAAGAAATAGCCAAAAAATATTCAACAGAAAATAAAAAGCGATATGTAGCTGGTGCAATTGGACCTACAAGTAAAACATTGTCAATGTCTCCTGATGTTTCAAATCCAGCTTTTCGTGCTGTTACATTTCAGCAAATGGTAGACTCCTATTATGAACAAATACATGGTCTAATTGATGGCGGTGTAGATATTTTATTGATAGAGACTGTATTTGATACTTTAAATTGTAAAGCTGCTATTTATGCTGCACAGGAATATTTTAAAAAACATCAAATAGAATTACCTATAATGATTAGTGGTACAATTGTAGATATGAGTGGTAGAACACTTTCTGGTCAGACAGTTTCTGCTTTCTGGACATCTATTAGCCATACACCTAATTTATTATCTGTTGGATTAAATTGTGCTCTTGGTTCATCTCAGATGAAGCCATTTATAGAAGAATTAAGTAGACTTGCAACATGTTATATTAGTTTATACCCAAATGCTGGTCTTCCCAATCAATTTGGTGGTTATGATGAAACACCAGATTATATGGCAGAAATTTTAAAAGATTATGCAAAAAATGGATGGTTAAATATTGTTGGGGGTTGTTGCGGAACTACTCCTGAGCATATAAGAAAAATTGCAGAAATTGTAGCAGATTTACCTCCAAGAAAACCAAAAGAACCAGATCATATTTTGCGATTATCTGGTTTAGAAATGTTGGAAATTCGTCCGGATTCCAATTTTATCAATATTGGAGAAAGAACAAATGTGACTGGTTCTAAAAAATTTGCTCGCTTAATTAAAGAAAAAAAATATGAGGAAGCATTAGAAGTAGCAAAAGAACAGATCGAAAATGGTGCTAATATAATCGACGTAAACATGGACGAAGGAATGTTAGATTCTAAAAAAGAAATGGAGCATTTTTTAAAATTAATAGCATCAGAACCAGAAATTGCAAAAGTTCCTATAATGATAGATTCTTCAAAGTGGGAAGTTATAGAAACAGGATTACAATGTATTCAGGGTAAAGGAATTGTTAATTCTATTTCTATGAAAGAGGGAATTGAAGCATTTAAAGAACAAGCATTAAAAGTTAAACAATATGGAGCAGCTGTAATTGTAATGGCATTTGACGAAAAAGGTCAAGCAGATACTTACGAAAGAAGAATTGAAATCTGTAAAAAAGCATATGATATATTAACCAAGGAAATAGGTTTTAATCCAGAAGATATTATTTTTGATCCCAATATTTTTGCTATTGCTACAGGAATTGAAGAACATAATAATTATGCAGTTGATTTTATCAATGCAACAAAATGGATTAAAGAAAATTTACCATATGCAAAAGTTAGTGGGGGTATTTCGAATTTATCTTTTTCATTTCGCGGAAATGAAGTAGTAAGAAGAGCAATGCATTCTGTATTTTTATATCATGCGATTAAAGCAGGTCTTGATATGGGAATTGTAAATCCGGGACAATTAGATGTTTATGATGAAATTCCAGAAGAATTACGAATTGCTGTAGAAGATGTAATTTTGAATCGTAGGTCAGATGCAACAGAACAATTATTAGAATTAGCAGAAAAATATAAAAATCAAAATAAAGAAGAAACAACAATAGAAGAATGGAGAAATTTACCAGTAGAAGAGCGATTAAAATATGCACTTGTAAAAGGAATTGATAAATACATAAAAGAAGATGTTTTAGAAGCAGTTCATAATAAGGAAAAATATCCAGAAGCTTTGAAAATTATCGAAGGTCCTTTAATGGATGGAATGAATTATGTTGGTGATCTTTTTGGTTCAGGAAAGATGTTTTTACCTCAGGTTGTAAAAAGTGCAAGAGTAATGAAAAAAGCAGTTAATATTCTTATTCCATTTATAGAAAAAGAAAAAAAAGCAGAAGATCAGCAGAAAAAAGCAAAAGTACTTCTTGCAACAGTAAAGGGTGATGTTCATGACATAGGAAAAAATATTGTGGGTGTTGTTCTCGCCTGTAATAATTTTGATATTATTGATCTTGGAGTAATGGTACCAAAAGAAAAGATACTGGAAACAGCAATACAAGAGAAGGTTGATATAATTGGTCTTTCTGGTTTAATTACACCTTCCTTAGATGAAATGATCGAAATAGCAAAAGAAATGGAAAGAAGAGAAATGAAAATTCCATTATTGATTGGAGGTGCCACAACAAGTGAAATACATACAGCTGTAAAAATTGATCCAGAATATTCTTATTCTGTTATTCATGTTTTAGATGCTTCGCGAAGTGTTCCTGTTGTTAATCAATTAATTACTCCTCAGGAAAGAGAACGTTTTATTAAAGAAATAAAAAATAAATATAAAGAATTAAGAGAAAAACATTTTACAAAAATAGATAAAAAATATTTAACATTAGAGGAAGCAAGAGAGAATCGCCTAAAATTAGATTGGGATCAATATGATCCACCAAAACCTAATTTTATAGGATTACAACCTATCAAAGTAGATATAGAAATATTAAAACAATATATTGATTGGACGCCTTTCTTCCTTGCATGGGAAATGAAAAAGAAATTTCCAGAAATTTTAACAGATCCAAAATATGGAGAAGAAGCAACAAAACTTTATCATGATGCTCTGAAATTATTAGATGAATTACAAAATAAAATAGAACCTGTTGGTATTGTTGGTATTTTTCCTGCAAATACTGATCCAGAAAATTATGATGATATTTTTGTCTTTTCTGACGAAAATCGAAAACAAATTATTGCAACATTCCATGGTTTAAGACAGCAAGCAGAAAAAAGAAAAGGAGAACCCAATAGAAATCTTTCTGATTATATTGCTCCTTATAATATTAAAGCAGATTATATTGGGGCATTTGCAGTAACAGCAGGAAAAGAAATAACAGAGCTTGCAAATTATTATGAAAAACATCATGATGATTATAAAGGTATTTTGATTAAAGCAATTGGCGATAGAATTGCAGAAGCCTTTGCAGAATATCTACATGAACTGGTAAGAAAAGAAATTTGGGGTTATTCTCCAGATGAAAATTTCACCAATGAAGAATTAATAAAAGAAAAATATAGAGGTATACGACCAGCACCAGGTTATCCATCACAACCTGATCATACAGAAAAATGGATATTATTCGATTTACTAAAGGTAGAAAAATATACACCAATTAGATTAACAGAAAGTCTTGCAATGGTTCCAGCTTCTTCTGTATGTGGTTTATATTTTTCTCATCCAGAAGCGAAATATTTTAATCTCGGAAAAATACAACAGGATCAAGTAAAAGACTACGCGAAAAGAAAAAAAATGACATTAGAAGAAATGGAAAGATGGTTATCGCCTATTCTTGCTTATAAATAGTAAATATTTATTTGTTATAATAAAGTTTGTAAGCGGTCGATACAATCTAATAAGAATATATATGACCGCTACAATTATATCAATTATTGATTTATTGCTATTTGCTTTTTAGAAATTCTTTTAATTGCGTTTATTGCTATATCATAATTATTACGAGCATTCCACATAATCCAGCCATAACCATGATTTTCTTCTATAGTTTTTATTTGTCTTAAAATATATTCTTCGTTATAGTTTGTTACACGCCATTTAAATGCTTGTATCCATGGTCTAATTTTTACATATTCTGGAATGATTTCTTTAAAATAGTTCATGCCCTTTTTATAGATATATTCTGGATAATCTGCTGGATTATCAATACCTTCAAATCCTCTTTCGAAATGAGAAGGATATAACATAGGCGAAATTATATCAATATATTTACTAATTTTGGGAATATTTTGCCCTGTTGCATGTATATCTTTATTGATTTGCCAGCCTGTTATTCCAAATACATCTAAACTTAATTTTGTTTTTGTTGGATATTTTAAAAACCATGCTTTAAATAAAAATTCCTCTAAATGTTTTGTTTTATCTTCGGGGGTTTTAACATTATGATAAATTACACCAGATAAATCTCCTTCTGCAGGATATCTTACATAATCAAATTGAATTTCGTCAACACCAAATGATAATAATTCCTTAAAAATTCTTAAATTATAATCCTGAACTTCTTCTTTACCTGGATCTAACCAGATAGGTCTTCCTTTATATTCAATTGTTTTAGATAAAGTATTTTCATTATAAATGGCAAGATCTTTTCTATACTGAATTAAATTCATATCCTGAAATAATGCCAGTCTTATTATAACATAAATTTGATTTTGATGTAAATAATAAATTAATTTATTAAAATCTTTTATAATTGTTGGATGTTTTTGATATTGTTGAACGATTGGATCATTACTTTTATAAGTTAAAATACCGACAATATCTTTTGCATCTATAACAAGAGCATTAATATTCGTATTTTTAATTTTATCTACTATATGGATTATATTATCAATTGTTGCAAGATCCCATCGTATATAAATTGCATATACAGGTTCATTTTTATCTAAAGGTTGATTTTTAATTTTTACGGAACTATATTCTGGAATAATAAGTGTTTTTCCCGGAATACAAAAATAAGATTTAATATTTTGTTGATTAGTTTTTATAAATTCTTTTTTATAATCTTTATAAGAAAAAATAGTTGATTTTGAATATGTTTTTTCTACAATAGAATTGATATGTTCCTTTGTTGAACATTCATATATATTTTCTTGTTTTATTATTTCTTGAGTATTTTGTTTTTTATGCTTTCCAATATTTTTGATATGACTGGAAATAGCAAATTTATTATCAACTAAAATTAATAAAATAATAAAAGCGATAAAAACTATCAATTCCATATAATATTTTTTTAGTTTTATAAACTTCATACATGGGCAGTTATTTTTAAGGGAACTGCCAGTCAATCCTTTCGAATGCTATAAGTTTGGATAATGTATGATTTAAATATAAAATATTTCTTGTTATTTTAAATAGTATTGTTAAATTTGAGTTTATGGAACTTCTAAGTATAAATCCAGCAACAGAAGAAGTATGGGAACGTTTTCCTGCTCATAGTGGTAAAGACATAATTTCTATTATAGAACAATCCGAAAAAGCCTTTCATCAATGGAGAAAAATTAATATTAAAAAGCGAAAAGAATATATTAAACATATTTCAGAAAATTTAAAAAATTATAAAAAAGAGTATGCTGAAATTATAACAAAAGAAATGGGAAAACCTATAAAAGAATCCATAGCAGAAATAGAAAAATGTGCATTATTATGTGATTATTATTATGAACATGTAGAAAATTTTTTAAAACCAGAATTACGAAAAGGAAGTATTAATCATGCAAAAGAAAATATTGTTTCGTTTGAACCCTTAGGAACAATATTAGCGATAATGCCATGGAATTTTCCCTTCTGGCAGGTATTTCGTTGTGCAATACCATCAATATTAGCTGGAAATTGTGTTATTTTAAAACATGCTCCTAATGTTAGTAAATGTTCTTTAACAATTGAAAATATATTTAGAGAGTCTGGAATTATAGAAAATGTCTTTCGTTCTATTCTTATAGAAAATGCAAAAGTATCTGAAATTACAGAAGTATTATTATCTCATCCACAGATAGCTGGTGTTACAGTGACAGGTAGTGTAAATTCTGGCAAATCAGTTGCAAAAATTGCAGGTAAATATTTAAAAAAATCTGTAATGGAGTTAGGTGGTTCTGATCCATTTATTGTTTTAGAAGATGCTGATATAGAAGAAGCAGCTAAGACTGGTGCTCTTTCGAGATGTCAGAATACTGGACAGAGTTGTATAGCAGCAAAACGATTTATTATTATAGAATCTATTTATGAAGAATTTAAAAAAATTTTTATAAATGAGTTAAATCAATATGCTCATGCAATAGGAAATCCCTTAAATGAAAATACAAAAATTGGACCTATTGCAAGAAAGGATCTATTAGATAAATTAATAGAGCAGGTAGAGGATGCAAAACAGAAAGATGCAACAATTTTGATGGGTGGAAATAAAGCTGATTTTCCTAAGGGGTATTTTTATCATCTTACAGTAATAGAAAATATTAGTAAGAAAATGAAAGCATATCAAGAAGAAATCTTTGGACCAGTAGTAAGTTTATATAAAGTTTCCAGTATAGAAGAAGCAATACATTTAGCTAATGATACTCCTTATGGTTTAGGAGCATCTTTATGGACAAAAAATATTGATAAAGCGAAAGAAATCATACCAGAATTATTTTTTGGAAATGTATTTGTAAATTCCTTAGTAAAATCTGATCCAGGATTACCATTTGGAGGTATAAAAGAATCTGGTTATGGAAGAGAATTATCTATTGAAGGAATAAAAGAGTTTGTTAATATAAAAACAATCAGGATATATTAATGCAGTGGAATGAAAATTTACAATTATTAGAAGAAATTTTTAAAGAAGGTCCAATTGTAATTTTTGTATGGAAGAATGAACTAGATTGGCCTGTGGAATTTGTTTCTTCTAATGTAGAACAATTAACAGGCTATACTGATAAAGATTGGTTAGAGCAAAAAGTTGTTTATAAAGAAATCGTACATAAAGATGATATAAAACGTGTAAAAGAAGAAGTCTCGCTCTTTTCTCACGAATTAAAATTAAAAAGATGGAAACATAAACCTTATAGAATTATTAAAAAAAATGGAGAAACCATATGGGTAAATGATTATACTATATGTATTTATGATGAAAATAAAAAACCTCTAAAGTATATTGGGTATTTAATTGATATTACTCAACAATATTTACAACAACAAGATTTAGAAAATGAATTAGAAACATATTTTAATTTTTTTGAATATCATTCTGCTCCAATGTTAATAATAGATCCAGAAACAGGAAGAATTATAAATGCGAATCAATCTGCCTGTCAGTTTTATGGTTATTCTAAAAATCGTTTTAAACAATTAACTATTTATGATATAAATACATTAAGTAACGAAGAAATTAAAATTCGGTTAAATCAAGCTTTTAATTTTAAAATGAATTATTTTCAATTTCCTCATCGATTGGCAGATGGTTCTATTAGAGAAGTGGAAGTATTTTCTTCTATAATCAATTTAAAAAATAAAAAATATTTATTTTCTATTATACATGATATTACTGAAAAAATACAATTAGAAAAAAAATTAGAAAAATTAAATCAGGAATTAGAAAGTTTATTACAAAAAGAAATTAAAGAAAGAGTTTATATTTACAAAAAATTTAAGTTAATCTTTGAACAAAAGTTTTTTGGCATTGGTATAATTAAAGATGGATATTTGATAGAATATAATCCTTATTTATTAGAACTAATCGAGTTAAATGAAAATGAAATAAAACAAACGAATTTCTGGGATTTAATTGAATTTAAAGATAACAAATATTTTTTATTTAAAAATTTTGATCAGTTCAATAAAATACAATTTAATCAATTTTATGAAGTTCAATTAAAAAATAAAACAGAAAAATATTTTTTATTATTTATTGCTCCTTTTATTGATGTAACGTATAAAAATAAAATAGAAATATTAATATTATTATATGATATAACAGAAAAAAAACAAATTGAAAAAGAAAAGCAAGAGAAAGAAAAAATGCTATTGTATCAATCAAAATTGGCTGCTATTGGAGAAAGTTTATCAGCACTTGCACATCAATGGAGACAACCCTTAAATTCTTTATCTTTAATAATTCAGTATATACAACAATTATCCGAGTTAGGAGAATTAAATAAAGAAAATCTTAATGAAACTCTAAATGAAGCAATAGAACAAATTCACTTTTTATCAACAACCATTGATGATTTTCGCAATTTTTTTAAAGCAGATACAGAGAAAACATACTTTTTTGTTAAAGATGAATTTTTTTCTTTATTAAAAATTGTTCAAAATCAATTAGAAAATCATAACATTAAAATCATTATTGAAGGTGATGATTTTAATGTATATGGATATCCCAATTTGTTCAAACATGCTATATTAAATATAATTAATAATGCAAAAGATGCTATTTTTGATAAAAAAAAAGAAAAATTAGATTTTAAAGGAAAGATTAAAATTAATTTTGATTCCCATAAAAAAATGATAAATATATGTGATAATGGTGGTGGTATTAGAGAAGATATTTTACCAAAAATTTTTCAGCCCTATGTTTCTACAAAAAAAGAAGAAGGTACAGGTCTTGGTTTATATTTATGCTATCATATTTTAAAAAAAATGAATGCTACTATTTATTGTTACAACCATATAGAAGAAAATGAAAGAGGTGCTTGTTTTGTAATTCAATTTAGGGAATAATTATGCAAATCGATCCAAAATTATTAGAAATAAAAGAAGATATAAAAATATTAATTGTAGAAGATAGTAAATTATCCAGAGAATATACAAATCAAATACTAAAAAAATATTATAATACTATTTATACAGCAGAAAATGGAATAGAAGGTATAGAAATTTTTAAAACTTATCTTCCAGATATTGTAATTACAGATATTCGTATGCCAGAAATGGATGGATTAACAATGTTAAAAGAAATGAAAAAAATCAATAATAATTTTTATTCTATCGTTCTTTCTGCTCATGATGAAAAAGATATTTTAAAAACTTCTATATTGCATGGTGTAACTCGTTTTATAACAAAACCAATTAAAATAGAAGAACTGGTAAAAACGATTGAATCGATAAAAAAAAATATTTTATTCACAAAAAAACTAAATTTACAAAATCAACTTATAGAAAATATTTTAAACTCTTTAGACATTATCGTGGCAATTTCTGATGGTAATGAATTATATGCTTTAAATCAATATGGCTTAAATCTTATTGGCTATTCTTCTATTGAAGAATTTAGAAAAGAACATAAATGTATTTGTGAATTTTTTATTAATGAACCAGGTTTTATACAGAATACAGATAATTGGTTATCGAAATTAGAAACTTTAGAAGAAGAAAAAAGAAAGATATTAATTTATGATGTAAAGTTAAAACAAAATCGCATTTTTTTTGTTAATGCTAAGCCATTTTTAGAGGATCCTCAAAAAAAAATTGTTTCTTTTTATGATATTACTTTACAGGAAAAACAAAAAGAAGAGCTAAAAAAATTAGCAACAATAGATTTTTTAACTGGTATATACAATAGACATCATTTCCATACCATTTTACAATTTCAATTCGAGAAACAAATTCGATATCCTCAGCTAAAACCTTTTGCAATTCTTATGATGGATTTGGATCATTTTAAAGAAATCAATGATAAACATGGACATTTAATTGGAGATGAAGTTTTAAAGGAATTTGCTCATTTAGTTAAAAATAATATTCGAAAATCAGATTTTTTTGCCAGATGGGGTGGGGAAGAATTTATTATTCTTGTACCAGAAACAAATCGAGAAAAGGCTTTACAGCTTGGAGAAAAAATTCGTTCTCTTGTGGAAAATCATTTTAAGAATAATTATAAATTACCTAAGGTTACAGTAAGTATAGGCATTAGTATATATTCTTCTAATGACACAATACATTCTTTAATTGAAAGAGCAGATCAAGCATTGTATATGGCAAAAAGAAATGGAAGAAATAGAGTAGAGATTTTATAAAATCCCCTATCGTATAGATAGGGGCTGAATTCTTAGAAAACTAAAAACTTAAACTATAACCAGCAGAAATATAATAAATGAATTTGGGTATGCTCTGTCTCGGAGTATAGGTATAACTAAATGGATAACCATTTGCCTGTAATTGTGTTTGTATGGTAGAACCTATATAGGAATTTACAATACTATTCATTAAACCAGTATTTTTTGAAGGATCAGGTATTTGTCCATCATCTATCGTAGATAGTCCCAATAATCTCACAGCATCATTTTGATAAGTATCGCTATCATAAAAACGAATATCAGGTCTATATATACCTACAATAGAAAAGTTGAAGTTTCCCATAGATAAATTTAATGGTAAATCAATATATTTTATACCCTGTAAGTTATTTTGGGTCTGGTATCCAATTCCAGGATCAAAACTAAGTAAAAAATCCTTATTTTCAATTAAGGAAATTGAATAGCTAATATATGTAAATGTTGATCCTTCAAAACCATCTCCATTAATTTCTCCATAAAATGTAATAGATAAATCTGGAAGTATTTTAGGAGAATATCCTACAAATAATTCTGTAAATTGATCTGTTCCTATAACATCTTTTGTTGTATTGGGTAATAAATATGTTACGATTCCACCAGACATTGTTCCTAATTTTGTATCAAAAGAATAACTTAATGTTAAATCTATTTCGTCTAACCTTCTAAGTCCATTAGCTTCTTTATAAAAAGCTGGTGGAAATTTTTCGCCTTTAATATAGGCTTCTTCATTACCAGAGATAGCACTTCTTATAGCAGATTCTACCGTAGAAAAAGGTAAAGCAGGACCAAATATCTGGCTTGCAATAAAAGTTGAATAAGCACTTGCCACTGTTCCAGTATCACCAGGACCTTCTTGTAAAAGTTCATCAGTATCTTTATCCTGTCTATTGGTTAAAGCAAAAGAAGTCCAAATATTAAAAGACCATCCTTTAGTAAAATTAAATGTCACACTTGGTTGTAATGCTGGAGCAAAGTTAAAACTCTTAATAGATTTTTTTTCCTGTTCAAATTTACCTTGAAAAACATCTGCACCACGAAATATATATGTAGAAACAATGGGAATATCTATTTCTATACCTGGTTCAAATGTTTCTTGTCCATATAAAGCAAAACCTATCAAACAGATCAATATTATTGATAGTTTTTTTAGTTGGGAAATCATAAATCCTCCTTAAATTAAGTTTAAAAATGTAAAAGCAATTTTTATACCTTGAATAAATCATTCCATATTGCTTATAATATAATAATTTTGTTATTAAAATAAGCATATCAAATAATATTTAAAAAGCTAATACAAGAAAAATATTATTTAGGAATTTTTTTAATTTATTTTGATTAACAAAAATACAAAAGATATTTTATTTCGTATATATTAATATTAAGTTGATTGATTTCGATAAAGTAAATGTTTAATAAATCATTAAGGACTTTATAAAGACTATCTTAGAATAAAATGTTATGTTAGTTAAGATAATTAAAAATAATGTTGATTTTTTAAATTTTATTAAAAAATAGCAATTGTTATGGAAGATATTTCGATTTTAGATAAATTTGATGAAGATATAACAAAACAAAAAATTTCTATCTATCTTGCTTCGAATTCCCCCAGAAGAAAATGGATATTGAATAAAACGGGTTTAAAATTTACCAGTATGCCATCAGAATTCAATGAAGATCAATTTTTAGAAAATCTAACAAGTATTAAAAAACAAGGTGCATTATGGTATGTATTACAGAATAATCATAAAGATTTAATTCATGAAATTTGTACGAATTTAGCAATTCAAAAAGCATTAATGGTATGGGAAAAAATAAAAACAGATTCTAATCAATTTATAGTATTATCAGCAGATACGTTAATATATTATAATCAATATTTTTTAACAAAACCAACAAATAAAACAGAAGCTTTCGAAATGTTAAAATTTTTATCTGGAAAAACCCATACAGTAATCACATCTCATTGTGTTGTCAATCAAGATAAAATGATCATTACAAAAGACATTATGACATTGGTTACATTTCGTAAATTAACAGAATGGGAAATTTCTTCTTATATAGAGACAAATGAACCATTTGATAAAGCTGGTGCCTATGCAATTCAGGGAGAGGGAGCATTTCTTATTGATACAGTTGTTGGTGATTATCTAAATGTAATAGGATTATCTTTAAATGCAGTCCTTTTTTTGTTAAAAGAAATCAAAATATAGACGTATATAATAAATAGGAAGATAAAAAGGATTTTTTAAATGGATTATATTTTTGTTTATGGTACATTACTTTCCGATTTTAATCATCCTTTAAATCAAAAATTACAAAAAGAAGGTCATTTTATTGGTAATGGATTTGTTTTGGGAAAATTATATGATGTTGGAGAATATCCTGCTGCTATACCTTCTCCTGAATCAATTATTATCGGAGAATTATATAAAATACCAGAAACTTTATTTTTTGATTTAGATGATTATGAAGATTATAATCCTTACTACCCTGATGAGTCTTTATTTAAGAGAAAAAAAACAAAAGTATTTTTAATAAAAAATATAGATTTAAAACCAGAAGAATATATCAAATTTAAAGATCAATTTCCTAAAATTTTTAGCTGGATATACTGGTATAATAGACCTGTTGTAAATTTAAAAAGAATAGAAGATTTTGATTATAGAGTTTATAAAAAGAAATATATTACATATCTCTGAAATTTTCATTGTCACTAAATCTTAAATAATTTTTTTCTTTATTATATGGAGCAAAACCCAAAAAATGAATTATTAGAAAAATTAAATTCTATAGAAATTTTACCAGAAAAACTATATGTCTTAGTTAATATTTTGCGAAATCATTGTGATTGGGATAAACAGCAGACTTTAGAAAGTTTAAAGCAATCTCTTTTAGAAGAAACTTATGAAGTAATACAGGGCATAGAAGAAGAGAATAAGGAAAAAAAAATTGCAATCCTAAAAGAAGAATTAGGAGATTTATTATTTTTAGTTCATTTTTATATAAAATTATGTGAAGAACAAGAATATTTTACAAAAGAAGAAGTTTATAAAGCAGTTATTAAAAAACTTGTAAAAAGACATCCACATGTATTCGGTAATATAAAAGTACAGAATACAAATGAAATATTAAAAAATTGGGAGGGTTTTAAAAAAAAATCGTTTGGAGAAAATACAGAATTTTTACCGGCTTTACTTAGAGCACAAAAAGTTCAGCAGAAAGCCAGTATAGAAGGTTTTGACTGGAAAAAACAAAAAGATAATAGTCATATTAAAGAGATCTTAGAACAAATAAAATCAGAAATTTTAGAACTGGAACAGGAATTAGATACTAACAATAAGAAAAATCAAGAATTAGAAATAGGAGATATATTATTTTCGATAGTGAATTTAGCAAGGCATTTAGAAATTTCTGCAGAATTAGCACTACATAAAAGTATAGAAAAATTTATAAAAAGGTTTAATAAAGTATTAGAAGTATATCAAAATCATTATAGGGATTCAGAAAATAAACATCAGGTATTAGAAGAAATATATCAAGAAATTAAATTAAAAGAACAATGAATCTTATAAAAAATGTAAAATTATCCCAAAAAACTACAATTGGGTTAGGAGCGAAAGTACCATATTTTATTGAAATTAAAAATTTAGAAGAATTAAGCGAAGCTTTAAAATTTATTAAAGAAAATCATTTATTTTATTTTATCTTAGGAGAGGGTAGTAATACAATTGCTATTGATAAAGAAATTCCTATTGCTATATTACATCCTGTTAATAATCAAATAATTTATAAAATAGATAAGAAAGAATTTATTTATAATTTACCTGTTCAGATACAATATAATAATTTTTATAATATAGATTTTCAATGCGATCTTTATGAAGCCATACAATTTTATACCAAAAAGAATAAAAAAATACAAATTATTGCAGATGCTGGTATAAATTGGGATTATTTTGTTTATTTTAATCTATTGCATGGCATTCCTCATTTTATAGCATTATCTGGAATTCCGGGTAAAATAGGTTCAACACCTATACAAAATGTAGGTGCATATGGAGAGGAAGTTAAATCATTTATAGAATATGTTTATACCTATACTTTTAATGAACAAAAAGTTAAAGTATTTTCTAATAAGGAATGTGATTTTAAATATAGAGATAGTATTTTTAAAAAATATTTAAATCAATTTTATATTTATCAGGTAATTTTTAATATTACTTTAAATGATTCTATTCAAATTAAATATCCAGAATTACAAAAGATATATTTAGATTATAAAAATAATTCTAATTTAGAATTATGGGAAGAATCTTTATTACATATATTAAATCTCAATAGAAATATTAAAGAATTTTATTTATTGAGAAAATGTGTATATACAATTCGTAGAAAAAAAGGTATGATATTAGATAATAGTGAATTTTCTAAATCAGCAGGTTCCTTTTTTACAAATCCTATTTTAACAGAAGAAGAATTTATTAAATTAAAAAATCACCTTTTAATAGAAAATTTTCCATTTTTTAGAGAAGGGAAATATTTTAAAATTCCAGCTGCCTGGCTTATTGAATTTTCTGGTATAAAAAAAGGATTTCGATACAAAAATTGGGGGATTTCTCCTTTGCATGCTCTTGCAATTATTAATTATGGTGGCACCTTAGAGGAATTAAAAGAATTTATACAATTTATTCAAAAAAATGTTTATAATAAAACAGGTATTTTGTTAAAACCAGAACCAGTATTTATGGAAGATTTTATTTATAAATTTTAATTTTTATATGATCTAATAAATAAGATATTATAATTTCGTTTTTATAAACTTTATAGGGTAAATGTGGTTCTATTACAATTTTAAAGTCCTTTAAGTTTTTATATGGCAAATTTATGATACTTTCTTTTATTTTTATATTATGATGATTTTCTATAAAAAATTCTATAATTCCTTCTTTAGGTTCTAAATAACCAGATATATTAATTTTCGCACCTTGATAAGGAAATGGTCCAAATTGAAAATTTGTACCAAATAATTCTTTTTTTCTTAATCCTTTAAAAATAAAAAGTCTTTCTTTAAATTCAGAAAGAACTAATGCTCTTAATAAAAGTATTAATTCTGCAGAAGCCCAGCCATGGAAACCATCACCCATAACACCGCCATTAGTTGTAGGATGAATGGCTTCTGGATATGCCCAGAGTCTACCTCTTTTTTGTAAAACTTTTTTTAGTATTTTTCTTGTAATCTTAGGATAATTTAACTTTAAAAAACATTGAGCAACCTGTAAACTAAGGTAAATATTAAATCCAGAATGAATAATTGTATGAAAAAATAAATTATTTATAAAGTATAATTTATAAATTGTTTTTATTGTTTTAGTGATTTCAAGATTTGATAATAAATTTAATTGTAAAGGATAAAGATCTACAATACTACCAATTATACCAGGATCAATACCTCTATTAGGTGCTGCTGTTAAAATTCCATATTTTTCTCTTTCGTTCCGAGAAATAATTAGAAAATCCTGTATATATTCATTCATTTCTCTAAGGAAATAGCGATAATGCTCCTGAAAATTCGGAACAATAGAACATGCAAAAGCAGCATCTCGTAAGCCAGCGATAGACCATAAATTATCCCAATAATAATAATCAGCTGGACCTAAATGTTCAGCACTAAAACCAGCTGGCATTAATTTTTTCTGATATCCTTTTTTTCTTTTTTTAATAATCCAGTTACCACCTTTTATAATAGAATAAATCAATTCTTTTAATAATTCTATATCATTAGATTTTTTATAATAATCAACAATTGTCCATATTGCCTGTCCTGTGGAATCCCATTCTCCTTCGTGAGATTTAAAAAATCCATCTTTTTCCTGTCTTTTAGGATAGGTTTCTAAAACATTTCTTGTTTCTTTTAAAAAATTCCAACCAGATAGAGAAGAAAGCATATAAGCAGCATCTCTAAACCAGAATTGTCTATAAGTATAAATGCCAGGTGTAATTTTCTTTTCTGTTTGTAATTCATAAACTATATTTGAATGTAAATCTGCTGCCTTATTCCATAAATTTCTTCCACATAGAAATGTGCTTTTTATACTTGTGATTTCTTTCCATTTTTGCTTTGTTTCTTTAATTTCTTTTAAAAATAGTTCTTTATTGGTATAAATATCTGTTATATCTTCCCATCCTCTTAGAATATATTTTGTTTTAATTTTTTTCTGGTTATCAATATCTTTTGCTTTTGTTTTTCGCTTTTCTGTTCCTTCTAATTTAAATGTATCAAATGGATCAACCTGTGCAGATGCTAATTGCTCATAAGTTCTGGTATAAAATAAAATGCTATTATCTTCTTTCTCTAATCTAGGTGTTAATGGATAAATTAAAATTCCAGTAGATACGCCATGTTCACAATGGATTTGTTTTAGATTTGTATAAGTAAAATAAGCATCTCCTTTTTCTAAGTTAGAAAGATGTACATATTTAGGTTTAGTTAAAATGATAATTTCCTCTTCATTATTTATCCATATACTGGCAAATCCTTCTTTATCAATATATTCTATTTGATTTATTAACGTTCCACCTTCTGGATTAAAGGGTCTTATTCCAATAAGAAGTTCCCAATCATTGCTTTTAGTTTCGTAAGTAATTAAATTTAATATTGTTTTCCCTGTCTGAACATCACCACATAATTTCCATTCCACTTTAAGATCTTTTATCGTATAAGTTATTATAGGTAAAGGTAAATTTTCATCAAATTCTATGTTTATATTTACTTCATTTCTATTGGGTGTATAAAATTTATTTTTTGTCTTAAATGCCAGTTCAATTGAGTAATATCCTACGATTGGAGAGAATGAACCTGCTGGATCTATCATACTAAAAAAACTGGAATAAGGTCCTCTAAATCCAAACCAATTTCTATGCGTTAAATTTAAACTTAGCATAGAGGTTGCACGAGGAATAAAAGAAGGATCTAAAGGATTATATTGTCTTTCTACCCAATACGGTCCAACAAAATTTCTATAAAACTGAAAAAAACAGTAATTCCACATCCCGGATGCTATTACCCGGGATGCTAAGGGTAGGTTTTCTGAAGGGAATTCTGCACTTGTTGGATTGGTTAATTTAAAACCACTTTTTATTAGCTCTAAAAATTCTGGATGTAAATTAAAAAAAGGGGAAAATTTTGATAAATATTGTTTAATAAAATTCATTATTTAGCACTAACTGCATCACTTTCATCTTCGTATATATCAAACATATCCATTAATTCTACAACTTCAAAAACACGTTTTACAGCTAAGGATAAATTGGAAAGTTTTAAACTTCTATTTTTTTCTTTTAAATTCCTCATTATGGACACAAATACCCTTAAACCAGAAGAAGACATATATTCTACTTCACTTAAATTCAATACGAAATCTTTTGTTGGATTTTGTTCTATTAATTTCATTAAAAATGATTCTATTTCAGATGCTAAATGAACATCAATTCTTCCTTTTAAATATACTATAATATGATTATTTTCTTCTCTAGTATCAAAAATCATGAATCTAACTCCTTATTCTAATAATTAAAAATAGCAAATTACAATTTCTTTATCTTTTATAAAAATTCAAGATCTTTTTTATAGCATAATTTATAACTAAAATATAATTATAACAAATTCATTAAATTGATTTAACGATTGTTAGAAAATTTTTATTTTTTTTATGAGAATAAATTGCTTTATCCATTAATGTATGTACAAGAAATAAACCAAAACCTCCTTCTTTTTCTCCCATCAGATTTTTAATTAAATCTGGTTTCTGTATACCATAAAAATCATATTGATTTCCATTGTCTATGAATGTTATAAATAGAGTTCTGTCCTGTATTTTTATTTTACATTTAAATTGAGGGTTAGAAATTTCTTTATTTTTATAAGCATAAAGACATATATTTGTTGCAATTTCGTCACATACGAGTAGAATATCATGTAATATATTTTCTGGTATTTTATATCTTGAAAGGATTGCATCAATTTCTTTAATTAATTTAGGTACGCTTTCTTTACGGGCTGGTAAGATGATGGTAAATTCATCTTTAATAAATTTTAAACTGAATTTACTGATTAATAAAGTAAAATCATCATCTGGAATATCTCTATTAATAAATGTTAAAACATCATTATAAATATGATTGATAATATTTTGAGGTGATTTTTGTTTATTTAATATAATTTGTTTAATTAGCCTTTCTAAACCATATTCTATATCCTGATTATTAATAGATTCTGTAACTCCATCTGTATATAAAACTAAGATATCGTTTTTTTTCAAATTTATGACTTTTTTTTCATATACAACATCTTTGGAACGTAAGACTCCTAAGGGGAGGCCTTTAGCTGATAAAATTTCATAGGTATTATCATCGTGAATTAAAAGCATATTATTATGACCAGCGGAAGCATATTCTAAGGTTCCTGATATAGCGTTGTATTTCGCAAGGAAAACTGTAACAAACATACCTGATTCTGATTCTTCAAATAATAAATCATTAGAATATGATAAAATTTTAGCTGGATCCTCTTCCTGACGCATTACGGTTCGTATAATTGAATTTGCTATTGCCATAAATAAGGCAGCAGGTAATGATTTTCCTGATACATCAGCTATCATAAAAAAACAATTACCATAAGGAGATTCTATATAATAATCAAAAAAATCGCCACCGGTTGTTTTTGCTGGAATTGTTTTAGCAAAAAAAAGAACAGATTTATGAACAGGAAGTTTACTGGGTAAAATATTTTTTTGAATACGAGCTGTAATTTCAATTTCTTTCTGGATTCCAGTATATTCTATACTTTCGTATGTTTTTGAAATTTGAGAACCAATGGTTGAAAGTAATTTAAAATCTTCTGTTTCTAAGAAATCTTTATTTTCTGGATCTGTTGCACATAGTATTCCGAATGGTTTTCCGTTACTTTTCAATAAAGGAATTAAAATTGCGCTTTTGGTTATATATCGTTCTGGACTAATATATGGCTTTAATTCTGGTATTTCATCAAAATTTTTTATATATAAAGGAATTTTTCTTTCGAAAACATATTGAATTAATTTTGGAGATAATTCCCATTGATTTAAATTATATCCTTTATGGGATAATAATCGAAATTTTTTTAAATTTGTATCATAAATAACAAATGATAATCGTGTAATTTTTAGTTCTGATTGTATTGTTGAAAGTACTAATTCTGCAATTTTCCCTATATCTTGATGTTCTACAAGAATTTGTGCAATTTTATGTAATGTTGTTAATTCTCTAACCTTTTGTTCTAATTGTAGATTGGCTTCTTCTATATAATCCATTAATCGTCTTCTTTGTAATGCAATTGCAACAGAATCAGAAAAGCTCTGGAATAATTCTAAATCTTCTTTTGTAAATTCAGAACGATCTATAGTATTAATTACTTCTATAACACCTATTACTTCATTATTTACAATAAGAGGACATGCCATTAAATTTCTTGTTGTCATTTGACTAATTTTATCAACATCCTGATAAAAATCGGGATCAGAAGATGGATCATTAACAATAAATGATTGTCTGGTTTCTGCACATTTTCCTACAATACCTTTACCCTTTGGAATGCGAATTCCTTTTAAATTACTATCACCTGTTATAATATCAAAAACTAATTCTCCTGTATATATATCTACAAGAAAAACACTTGCACTTTCCGCTCTAAGAACTTTGGTAGCACTTTCTAAAATATTTTGAATCATATCTTCTAATTTCTTGGAAGAGTTGATAATATTCGATACTTCCAATAAAGAATATAATTTTTTTTCTATATCCTGATATAATCGAATTAAATGAGAATTTTCTAAAAGTAGTAATAAAGAGTTATTAAAAGGAATAAATATATTATTTTTATATTGTAATGCTCCATTAATTAAAAGAGAAAAAGAAGCAAAGATATTTTTAACAATATGAAAATCTGTTTCGAAGAATAGTTTATCTTTATATCCTTTTATTAAAATTAACCCAATTTCTCCTTCTGGAGAAGATAGATTATATATAATAACAGGATTTTCGAGATGAAATTTTTTTGCTAAAGGAGAATTTAAATTTATGTAAATATTTTCTTGATTTGTAAAAAAATATTCAACGATTTCCCAATCATTATTATTAATCACATTATTATTATTAGAATAGGGATGTAAATTTTCACTAGAATCTAAAAAAAATAAAATTACTTCTTCTACTTTTAGTATTGATTTAAGTTCATTGATAAAAAAATTCAATGTTTTTTTTAAAGGTTCTGTTAATTGAAATTTAATATAGTTCTTTTTTTTAAGTTCCAATTTTTCCCCCAACTTACGATTTTAACCTTCAAGAAGTTTTGCTAAAGTTTTATTATCATAAAGTTCTATAGGTCTATTATTACAATAATCTAAAGCAGAAGAACTAAATTCAGAAACAGTTATATAAATACCTCGAGCTGCATTTTCTGTTTTCATTTTATCATGGAATTCTCTAACCTGGGTTTCGCTTATAGGTTGCATCTCTCTATAAAGTCGAACTAAGATATTTTGTATTTTATATGGATTATGTTGTCCGGAATCGGAACAAATAGCTGTTATCATAGAATCATTATCTATATTTATTAATAAAGGTTTTAAATTTAATTTGTCAAGAATTTTTCGAAAATAAGATTCGAATTGTAATCGATTAGAAATAAGTAGATCTTTAATTGCATCGCTGGTTTTAAATTCTGCATATTGTTTTAATTTTTCTTTAACATTTTTATAATCAGGATGTATATGATGAATATATTCCCAATGTTCTATTGCTTTTGAAATATTTTTTGTTTTTTCATAAGCGATTGCTAACAAATAATGCGCTAATAAATCTTCATTTGTTGCTTTATTTATATATACAATAGCTTTGTCTAATTCACTGATTGCCTGAGAATAAGATTCTGTATCTATTAAAATTAAACCCTTTAATAATAATGCTTTTGGTTTTAAGGCTTGATCTTTTTCTATAATATCTAATACCTGAATCGCTTTACTAAATTCCCCTAAATATCGATAAGTTTGTGCTAAATAATATAAATTTTCTGTGTTCTTAGGATCTACATCTTTTGCTTTTTCTAAATTTATTTTAGCTTCGTTATAAATCCTTAAATAAAAATAAGTTTTACCTAAGGTGGTTAAAGCATTAAAATGTCTATTATTAATATTAACAGCCTGTTTTAATAAAGAAATTGCATTTTGATATGCTTTACCCATGTATAGTAATTTGCCTGCATTATAATAATTATCTGCATTTGATGGTTCTATTTTGGTTAAAATTAAATATTCATTTTTAGCTTCTGTATAATTGCCATTACTTTCCAGAGCATAAGCTAAATGTTTTCTTACAAGAATTTCATTAATTTTTTGGTTATATCTACCAAATTTTAAAATTCTTTTATAATATAAAATGGCATTTTGATAATCTCCTATTTTTTCATAGGCTAAACCCAATAAAAAATTTACGTTTGGATTTCTCTCATCTTTTTCTAATAGTTTTTCTAAGAGAATAATAGCATCTTTAAAATGACCTTTATTAATAAGTTGTTCTGCATCTTCTATTTTTCCCGGTGATGTTAAATATTGAAAAATCAAAATTCCAGCAATTAAAATAAGAAATATAAAAAAACCAAAAGCTATATATGTTGTTATTTCCACCTTAAAAGGAAATTTATATTTATAATAAAATAGAATCAATACAAAAACTATTGAAATCTATAAAAACATAAAAAAATTGTTCATTTAAAAGGTAAGGGGGTGTAGCTCAGCTGGTAGAGCGTTAGAATGGCATTCTAAAGGTCGGGGGTTCAAGTCCCCTCACCTCCATTTTAATTTAGCTTTTTCCTTGCCAAAATCATTATTTCTTTTATTTTGAAATAAAAACAATTAAAAGGAAACATATGGCTATAAAAAATATATTAAAAATTGGCAATCCTATATTACGTCAAAGATCGGAAGAAGTTCCATTAAATGAAATTCGTTCAAAAGAAATTAAAGATTTAGTAAAAGACATGTTTGATTCTATGAAAGCAGCAGGTGGTATAGGCCTAGCTGCACCACAAATCGGAGTTTTAAAAAGGGTTATTATTGTAGGATATGAACCAACAGATAGATATCCAGATATAAAATTTGATAAAGAACATGAAGGTGTTAAATATAGAGTGATGATTAATCCTGAAATTGAATATCTAACAGAGGAAACCATAGGATTCTGGGAAGGTTGTTTATCTGTTCCAGGAATGAGGGGATATGTAGAAAGACCTAAAAAAATTCGTTTAAAATTTTACGATATGGAAGAAGAATTACATGATGAAATTATTGAAGGTTTCGAAGCTATTGTTGTGCAACACGAATATGATCATCTTGATGGAATTTTATATGTAGATAGGCTAAAAGATACAAAATTATTTGGATTCGATGAAGAATTTGAAAAAATAAAACAATATCCTGTTGTAGAAGTATAATTAAATTTTAAGATATAATCGTGTAAAATCCCATATAAGAGAAAGTTGATCCTTTAAACTATGATCGGAATTTAATAAAATAGTCTGGCATTTTGGATTTTGTTTCATATAATTTATACTAACTATATAAGGAACTGTTTCGTCATTTATACCATGAAAGATTAATACAGGAAATTGACGATTAAGAGGTAATTTTTCGTATTTTTTAGCATCTTTATAAAGATCATAATTTAATGGTAGTGTCTTATTCCATTGATAATGCTCTACATCTATAAAACCTTTTTCTTTCCATTCTTTAAGAAGATTTTTGTCTTTTTTTAAGATGCGTTCTGTAAATTCGAAGGCTGGTGCAAGAAGCACTAATTTTTTTATTTTCTTAAATGCTGGATAGGTATCAATTAGATTTACACATAAAGCAGCAACTAAACCTCCCATACTGGAACCAATTAAAACATATTTTTCTCTTAAATTGCTTTTTATAATATTTTCAATGATTTGAATCTGACAGCTTAATGTTAAATGAGTAAAATTATTACAATTTAAATCTGGAACTTCAATGGGAATCTGGAGTATTTTAAATTGTCTTTTAAAATATTCTGCTTTGGAGGATTTTGGGCTGGAAGCGAATCCATGTAGATAAATAATTTTCATATAGCCAATATATAAGACAATATAAATAAATCAAATAAAATTATAATAATATTTTTAATAATTTTTCTTTAAATTCAGAGGAAAATTCCTTAAAAGGATTATTGCGATGAAGTAGAATTTCCATAGGAGAAGATAATTTTGTGTCGTTATAAAAAAGAAAATGATCTGTATTTTTTAAAATTATTAAATGATAATATTTTGTATTGAATGTTTGATATTGTTTTTTTAGAGCATTCAATATATTTTCTGGCATTTCTTCATCTTTTTCTGAAATAAAATGATAAATTCTAATTCTTTTATGAATTAAAGATTGAATTAATTTTAAAAAATAAATGTTTTTCGCCTCTTTTAGAAAAGAAATATTTTGGGGAGATTGAAATCTTGCAATAGTTTTACGAAAAGCTATTAAATCGGGGTGAATTTTCTGTTCTATATAACGTTTTTGAATTTCCTGCCATTCTTTTTCTGTAATAATCGAAAAATCATTTTGTTTTTTCCAGTTTTCTATTTCTTGTTTTGCAAGATGAATAATTTCAGGTTCAATGGAACTAATTTCCATAGTATAAAAGATAACATTAATATAATAATCTAAAAGTGAATTATCATATCCACATTGTGATAAAATCAATTTATCTGTTAGAGGATATTCTAATAATGTCATCATTGCTAATGTACATCCATCACCATGTGCAAAAAGAATAACTTCTAAATGATTATAATATTTAGATTTCCAATCATAGAATTCATTAAATAAATTTAATAATTGTTTTTTTAATTTTTCTTTTGAGTAAAATATATGAGCTTCTTTAAAGGCATCTTCTCTATCATAAATAATAGGAATAATATTATTTTGATATAAAAAATAAGATAAATTTAATCCCATATTAGTTTCTATATTATAAGTATTCCAGTATTTATCCATTCTTTGATCCGGGATAATAAATACTATTTTTTTTGGCTTATCTGGTAGAAGATAAAAAAATTCTATATTGTTGCTATTATATTTATGCCATTTTAAAGTATTTTTAATAATAAAAGAATGAATTGTAGCATAATAACGAAATAGACCAATTATTGCTATTAAAATTAAAAGAATTAAAATACTATAAATAATAATTTTTTTTGTATCTTTCATAATACTTAAAAAACAAAATAAATAAATTGATGACCAGTTTGTGCCAAAGCAGGAAGTAAAATTCCACAAATAATTCCAGCAGCTAATACTAATAAATAAAAATCATATTTACGTAGTTTTTGAAAATGTTCTGGTTTATATTGAAACCAGTGAAATAATAATGTTAATAATACCATTCCTATAAATGTATCTATATAAGGAATCTTATTCATAGAAAAAAAGTCTTTTCCCATTACTGATTCTATCAATTGTATATCTCCTTGATTATTTAGAAATTCATTTTTTAATTTATTAGAACCATTGATAAAACTTCCTTTTAATAACTGTCCCATTATTTCTACTGAACGATATTCTTTATCTGGAAATATTACTTTATGAGAACGGAACATTAAAGCACCAAGTATAAATAAATAAAAAATAAATAAAATTTTTAAAATAATTAAAATAATATTTTTTTCTGGAACTGTTTTAATTTTTAATATTTTTTCAAAAAAACGTTCAATAGCCAGTAAAAATCCCCACATTGCCCCCCAGGCAATATACGTATAATCTGCACCATGCCAGAAGCCACCAAGAGTAAATGTAATAATTTGATTAATATAGGTTCTAACTTCTGAAATTCTACTACCACCAAGTGGAATATAAATATAATCTCTTAACCAGGTAGCTAAGGTAATATGCCAACGTTGCCACATTTCTCTTGCAGAACGAGAGAAAAAGGGAGCACTAAAATTTTCTGGAATTTCATAACCAAGTAGATATGCAGAACCACGAGCTATATCAGTATAACCAGAAAAATCACAATAAACCTGAATAGAGAAACCAGCACCTGCAAGAAGAATTTGATAAAATTCAAATGTTTCTGGTAAACGAAAAACTGGAGCGATTAAAGTACCCATCGGATCTGCTATAAGTACTTTTTTGATTAAACCACTAATAATAAACCAGCAACCTGTATAAACGTAATATATTGTTAAACGTGGTGTTTGACCAAAAAAATCAGAATATCTCATGATAGGTCCGGCAATCAATTGAGGAAAAAATAGAATAAATAAAAAATAATCACTAAAAGGTCTTTTTTCCTGTATAATTCCTCTATAAATATCAATCGAATATGCAATAATTTGAAAGGTATAAAAACTTATTGCTAAAGGTAAAAAGATATCAGTTGTATCTGGAAAGATTGTTTTAGAAATTCCCAGATCATCAAAAAATTGAATAAAGAAATTTGCATATTTAAATAAAGATAGATTACTTAATAAAACCAAAATTAATATCCATAAAAAATATTTCTTTTTTTCTGGATAGGCGAACATTAAATGATTAATAATATGGCTAAAAATTATTATACTTAAAAAATGAACTGTCCATCGAATACCAATTAATCCTTCTACAGTTAATCCCCACGTAGCATAAAAGACAATAGAAGCAATAATCAAAATATATTTTCTTAATTTAGAGCCACTATTCCAGTACAAAATATAAACAATAAAAAAGAAAATAAAGTATAAAATAGAATTAAATAGCATTCTATGTTTGAATTTTTTTTTATTTTTGTGATGTCAATATGCTTTATTACATATATATTTTTTATAAAATAACTACTATAAATAAAATCAAAGATTTGTTTAAATAAAAATTTTAGTAAAAGTAAAACTAAAATTTAAAAACATTTATGATAATTTAAAAAAAATTATGATTTTATAATATTTTCTTGTTTTATAAAACCTTCCTGTTTTAAGAAATGAATTGCTTCTTCTATTAGATAGTCTTTATCGTTTGGAAATCCTTCGTTTTTTACTTTTTCTAATAAATATTTTAATGTTTTTCCATAAATTGGACCTTCTGGAATACCAAGATTTTTTAAATCATGTCCTTCAATTTTTAAATCTTTAACTGTAATTTCTGTTTCTTTCTCTTTTTCTTTTTCAATAAAAAGTAAAAGTTTTCTAATTTGAGGAGGTAAAGGAACATTTTCATAATATTCTATTTTTCTATCAGATAAACGTAATTGAATTAAATCTTTAAGATCTTCATCAGAAATCTTTTTGATAAATTTTCTTAATGCTTTATCAGTTAGATTTGATGTATAATAAAACATATGATGTCTTATAAGAAAATAAACTTTATTTATAATATCCTGAGGAAATTGAAATCGTTTTAGAATTTTATAAGAAATTTTAGCTGCTATTACATCATGATTTAAATAAATCGTTTTCCCATTTTTATTTATTTTTGTTTTATGTGCTTTTCCAATATTATATAATAATCCAGCTAATCGTAAATGTAATTTATCTTCGGTAATATCATCGCAGCTATAAATACAATGACTAAATACATCATTTTTAGAATTATTATCAGGAAACATTCCTTTGGTTTCTGCTAATTCTGGTAAAAACCAATCTAAAAGACCTATTTCATCCATTATTAGAAAGGCAATACTTGGTTTAGCAGAAAGAAGAATTTTTGTAAATTGATTTCTTAAAAAACTAATTTCTAATTTATCATATTCTTCTTTATTAATAGAATTTTTTATTTTATTTAATGTTTCTTCTTCTATGATAAAATCCATCTGAGAACTATATACAATGAGATTAAAGATTTGTTTTAAATTCAGATTATCTGGTTTAATTAATCGAATTAATCCTTTTTGATAATCATTTAAATCGTTTTTAGAACCAATCCATTTCTGATTTTTGTAATCATAATTAAGACGATCAATAGAAATTAAAACATGTGGATATACAAAAGTTCTTTGAATAATAAGATGAATATCTTTTTTATCTAAAAAATTATGATATATCATTTTAAATGAATTTTTATAATTAAAAATTTTAATGTTAGTTTGATTAAAATTTTTAAATAATTTTAATAAATTAAAATAATGTTCATCAGGTACTGAAAATACAAGTACAGGATATTTGCTACGAAGGTATTTAATAGATTGTCCACTAATAAAATTTAGCAATATATAAAATGGTTGTTCTTTTAACCATTGCAAAATATTCTTAGGAACATGATATAATTCAATATCTGATCGAAATGGCTTCATAAAAAATACTTACTATAGTCTAAAAAATCAAATTAGTTTTGATGTCAGTAAAAAATCATTATAATTGAAATCAAAAAATTCTTAACTAAGAAATCAATAAAATAAAAATTGATTTTATGGCATTAAAATTTTCTATTCCAAAGATAAGATTTCCTTATGTACATAAACAATATGTTTCCTGGGGAGAGATGGATGCTTTTCAACATATAAATCATGTAGTATATGTTAAATATTTTGAAAATGCAAGAGTAGAATTTTTAAAAGATGTAGGTATTTGGGATCCTGGTTTAAATGGAGAATATGGTCCTATCGTTGCTAAATTAGATATGCAGTTTAAAAAACAGGTACGATATCCAGCCCAGCTTGATGTTACTATAGGACTTTTAGAACTTCAAAGCAGAAGTTTTTCTTTTGGATGTACTATGTGGGATGATAATAATGATTTAGTTTATTTGGCTGTGGGTGATTTTTACTGGATACATTTCCCGACTGGAAAAGTTGTTTCCTTACCTAAGGAATATATAGAGAAATTTAAACCTTATGTTGTAAATAAAAATAAAATCTATAAATAGGATTAGTATTTCCTTAAATAAATATTTTATTATTATGGTTTATATATTGAGATTAAAATATAATTTGTATAAATTTAAAATTTAATATTTAGGGAAGATAAAATGATGAATTATTTAATAAAATTTATTATATTATTTTATATATTGGTTTTTGGTATTTTTAGTAATGATATACCAGTTTATCGAGTTGTGATTGATCCGGGGCATGGAGGGGCTCCAAAGAATGTATATGACGATAAATGGGATCCTATTACAAAACAATATTTAGATTATTATAATATTGGTATGCGTTATAAAAATTATTATGAATATAAAATTGTTTTACAAATAGCCAGAAAAGTTTATCGATATCTTAAGTTTACAGAAACAGAAGAAGGCTGGGAAAAATTTCAATGGTTGTTAAAACAATTTTCAGAACAAACTAATTTTAAACGAATCATAATTAAAACATATTTAACAAGAACAAATAATTGGGAAGATCGCGGTATACCTGCTTCCAGTAGAATAGTTAATGATCCCTATCGTTTATATGATTATCCTAAAAATAAAAAAATTTATCCAGGTCGAATTTCGTATATTAATTCTTTAAAACCTCATTTAGTTATAAGTATTCATTTAAATCCGGGTGGTCCTGGCCACCCAGGTGGAATGGCTGCTGTTTTAGCACCTGGTTATAAAACGTTTGATTTATTACGGAAGGTAACCTTAGGAAAAGAAAAACCAGATGTATTTAATACGTTACCATGGGCTCCTTTCTGGCTTGTTAATGAACCAGGATGGAGTAAATTCGAGATGGCAATGGCAGATGCATGGGTTTATTTTCATGGATTTCGTTGGCATAAAGATACAAAAAAACCCTGGTTAGATAAAGATCGTGGTATACGTTATAATATGGTATCCTGGCGATATAGAGATAAACCAGATTGGGTAATACGTGCTATAAAACAACGAAAATATCATATACCCGGACCATATACACTTGAATATGATAAGTTTATACCAGAAGGACCATTTTGGGATAGAGAGAGAAGCGAATTAGAATACTGGAGAAGAGAAAAACCATTACCAGAATATAATATTTTTTTTGGTGGTGATAATCATTATGCCTCTGATGAATTATTACGTTTTTTACAATATGGTTTAAGAATACAAAAACCTGAACTGGATAAACAAAAGAAAATTAGTGAAATTATTGATCCTTTTGTAAGTACTTATGGTCTTCCTACCTTAGTTAATGCAATATGTGCCTATTTAGAAATTGCTCATTTAGATGTAAAAAGAGATAGGGAATTAGTATTGAATTATCAATACGAGATTGCACGCTCTCTTGCCGTTGGTATATATTCTCTTTTTGCTGGTTTAGAATTAAAAAAAGATTATAATGGACCCTTTAAACCAAGGGGGCAAATTGTCGATTTTAATAAATATATAAATCATAAAGAAGGAAATTATTTTGAAAAGGTAGTAGAATAATTTATGAAAAAAATTTATATTTTTTTAATTTTATTATATTCTTTAAATCTTTTTTCTCAGGAAGTTGCTTCTAAAGAAGAAATTGATATCTATACAGAACTTCTTAAACAAAGTGGTGAAAATTTATATATGCCTTCTCCAGAAGATTATAAAAATCGAATTCAGGAATATGTTAAAGAATTATATGAATTACAGGTTAATTTAAAAAAATTTTATAAAATTTTAAAGAATCTTGGTTATATAGATGAGAAAAACATAACAGAAATGGAGTTTAGGAATTATAAAGAGCATTTTTTCGAAAGAAAAGAAATGGAAGTTTTTACAGAATATTTAAGAATAGAATGGAATAATAATTTTCCAGAATGGATTATTTTTCGAAGTAGAAGTAGTATAATGCCTCAATTAAATACCAGAAATACATTGTTTGTATTACCAGCTATTCAAATTAAGGATTCTGAGAGTCATAAAGATCAAAATATTGTTGAACCTACAATACATGTGCTTGCTTCTTTATCTTATAGTGCTGGATTAGGAGAAAGATATCATTTTATTTTACCACCTATCATATCTGAAATTCAGGAAAACCAATTAAAAAGAAATACATTCAGAGTATATGATTTTATTTTAAGTGATATTCCTTCCAAAATAATAAATGATTCTCCTTTAAAAGTACTAACTTTGCAATATATTCTTTATAGAATGAGGTATTTAGATTTAAAAATTAGAAGTATAATTAAAAATAAGATTCGAAGTAATCGTTATAATTTTTATAAAAGTATACCAGATAGTAAATATTAGATAATATATTTTGATTGAAATTTCCTTATATCTATTTATATTAAATCAATAGATGGAATATTTTATTGATCATTATAAAATTTTAAATCTTTCTCCCGAAGCAACAGAAAAAGATATTAAAAAAGCATTTTGGTCATTGGCTAAGATTTATCATCCTGATAAAGGAGGTGATCCTTATAAATTTCATCAGATTTATATTTCATACCAATTTTTACTTGATCAGGAAAAACGTTTACAATATGATAAATTCTATCAGCAATATAAACAAAATAAATTCATACAAAACTTAAAAAAACGATATCAAAATGCGAAAGTTATAGAAACTTATCAATTTCAGTATATAGTAACCTTAAAAACATTGCTTAATAATCAAATTCGTATAAAAACAATTAAAAAGAAGGATCGTCTTTTATTAGCAAATATTCGTTATGATTATGAAGTAAATTTAACAGGACAGGATTTCGAAAGAGATTTAATCTTTAAAATACCTATTTTATTATATTCAGTTTGTACTCATTGTTTTGGAAAAGATTTAAATTGTTCTTATTGCAAAGGATTAGGAAGATATAAAACAGAAGGTATTGTTCGTATTTTTATTCCAGCTCACACTTTACATCCTGGTCAGATAATTCGTATTAATTTGGAACATATTAAAACTAAGAATCCCTTAATATTACCAAAGAAAAAACAAATCAGTATTATGATACAAAAGAAATTATATTAAAATATTTAATAAAAAATTTGAATTTTAATTGACATATAAATCAATTATAAAATTTTTTAGAATGATGGTTCAAAACTATGATATAGATAAAATTCGAAAAAAAATTAGGGATATAGTAAACGAAGTAATAATACCAGCAGAAAGCAAGTTTGATTTTAAGACAGGAAGGATACCATTAGAAGAGGTTCAACGTATTCGTTCTTATATTAAAGAAGAAGGATTATGGACGCCTCATTTACCAAAAGAATATGGTGGTCTTGGATTATCTTTATTAGATACATGTTTAATTTTTAGCGAAATGGGAAGAAGTCCTATCGCTCCCTTTATGTTTAATTGTGATGCTCCTGATGAAGGAAATATGCACTTACTAATTGAAGCAGCAACACCTGAACAAAAAGAAAAATATTTATATCCTTTAATAGAAGGAAAAATTCGTTCTGGTTTTGCAATGACAGAACCACCTCCTGGCGCTGGTTCAGATCCTAGTACACTACAAACAAATGCGGAAGAAGAAGGAGATTATTATATTATTAATGGTCATAAATGGTTTTGTACAGGAGCAAATGGAGCATCGTTTTTAATTGTATTTTCTAAATTTCAAAATAGTTTTAGAAAAAGTTCTATGTTTATTGTTCCAACAGATACCCCTGGATACGAAATGGTAAGAGAAATAGATGTAATGGGTTCCCATGGAATGGGAGGACACTGTGAATTGCTATTTAAAAATGTAAAAATACCCAAAAAAAATATCTTAGGTAAAATTGGACAGGGATTTCGATTATCTCAGATACGCTTAGGACCTGCAAGATTGACACATTGTATGCGATGGATTGGTCTTGCGAGACGATCCTTAGAAATTGCTAAGGAATATGCAAAAAATCGTATTGTTTTTGGTCAAAAATTGTCTGAACATGAAGGGATACAATGGATGTTTTCAGAATCTTTAACAGAAATAGAAGCAGCCTGGACATTAACTATGAATGCTGCAAAAAAATTAGATGAAGGTAAAAATCCTCGAAAAGAATTATCTATGGCAAAATATTATACATCAGAAATGTTATGTAGAGTGATAGATAGGGCAATGCAAATTTGTGGTTCTCATGGTTATAGTAGAGATTTGCCTTTAGAATGGTTTTATAGAGATGCAAGAGCTGCCAGATATGCAGATGGTCCTACAGAAGTACATAAAATGGTAATTGCAAGAGAATTTTTAACTGATCATAAAAATGATTGGGAATAATTGACAATATAGTTCATAATTTTATAGAGGTATTACTATATGACGGATCTGGAATTTAAAGAAGTATTAGAAAAATGGCTAAGTTATAAATTTCAAAAAGAATGTAAAATAATAAATATAATTCCATTAAGTGGAGGAGCCTGTCAGGAAAATAGTTTATTAGAAATTAAATTTTTAGATAATGAAGAAATTCAAAAATTCGTATATCGTTCTGATAAAGGAAGCGCTCTTTTTGCAAGCTTACCACGAGAATATGAATTTCGTGTTGCTCAATTAGCTTATCAATATGGTGTTAAAACACCAAAACCTTATTTTTTAGAAGAAACTGGTGAAGTTACAGGAAAAAAATTTTATATAATGGAAGCTCTAAAAGGAACAACAGATGTACGTTATATTACAAAAGATCCTTCTTTTAACGCTGTAAGACCTATTTTTTTAGAAGAATTAGCCAGAAATTTAGCATTAATTCATTCTATTACAATTGATAATGAAAATATTGATTTTCTTTTAAAGATCTACAATAGAGAATTTCCCTTTCATCCAGCGAAATTTGCAATAGAAGAAATGAAGCAAGAAATAGAAAAATTAGATGAACCGCATCCAGCTATGTATTTAGTATTAAATTGGTTAGAAGGAAATATACCGCAAAATGAATTAATAACTCTTGTTCATGGTGATTTTCGAACAGGAAATTTTATGGTTTCGGAAAAAGGTTTAGAAGGTATATTGGATTGGGAATTTGCTCATTTAGGAAATCCAGATGAGGATATAAGCTGGTTTTGTTTAAGAGATTGGCGATTTGGTCAAATTAAAAAAGAAGCTGGGGGAATAGCAGAAAGAGAAGAATTTTATGAACTTTACGAAAAATATTCAAAAAGAAAAATTGATCCAAAATCCATATTATTCTGGGAAGTTATGGGAAATTTACGCTGGGCAGTAGGAACAATAGGACAGGCTGAAAGACATTTACAGGGTAAAACGCGAGGTATTGAATTAGCAGCCATTGGAAGAAGAACAGCAGAAATGGAATACGAAATGATGAGGTTAATAGAAAATGCAATATAAACCAGAAAATCAAGACTTATTAGAAGCTATTGCAGAATTTTTAAGAAAGGATATTTTAAGTTATGTTAAAGAAAGAGATGATTTGGTATATAAAACTCTTGTAAGCTGGAATATGCTTAATGTTGTAATAAGAGATTTAGAAAAAGAAGAATTATATCTTATTAAAGAAATAGAACGTTTATCAGATTTATTGAATATATCTTTAGAAATCCCTTTAACTCTTAAAGAAAAAAGAGAAAAGGTTAAAGATTTAAATCGAAAATTATGTGAGCTGATTAAAAATCAAAAAATTAGTATAGAACATCCGATTTGGGAACATGTAAAGAAAACTTTAATAGAAAATCTATCAATCAGTAATCCGCGTTTTCAATTATAGATTAAAAACAATGAAATTATATCTTGTACGGCATGCTCAGGCAGGGGATATAAAAACAAATTATGATGTTTTATCAGAAAATGGGATATATCAGGCGAAACAGTTAGGTAAATATTTTAAAAAAAATAAACTAACATTTGATTTATATGTTTGTGGTACATTAAACCGTCAAAAAGAAACTCTTTCTTTAATAAAAAAAGAATTACAGGAAAATAAAAATGAAATTATACTGGATTCTCTTGATGAAATTTCGGAAGATTTATTTAAATCATTACTTCAATATTATATAAAAAAAGATAAATTTTTAAACTATTTATTTTTAGAATTACAGAAAAGCAAATATTCAGAAAAAAGCAAAGAAATTTATATTTTAATTTTAAAAAATATATTTAAGAATTGGATTTTAGATAAAGAAAATCCCGTTAGTTTTTTTAATTTTAAAAATCATGTTTTAAAAATTTATGATTTTCTTAATGAAAATTATAATAAACATAATATAAAAAATATTATTATGGTTAGTTCTGGAACACCTATTGCAATTTTATTAGGAAATGTTTTTCATCTGGAAGATAGCGAAGCATTAAATTGGATGAAGAAGATATACAATACTTCTCTTTTTATTTTTAACATAAAGAAAAAAAAGTTTATATATTTAGAACCAATATCAATTAATTTTTGTCCACATTTATTGATTCACGAACAAACATTACTTTAAATGTAAGCTTTCAAAGATCGCCGTATAATTTATAGTTCTTATTAATTTTGCTTCTAAATTGTTATTTATAATAAAAAAATTTGATTTTCTTATATTTTTTTAGTAAGATTTTTAACAAAAATTAGACTATTATTATTGATGGCTACCTACATTAGAAAGAATATACAAAGTCCTAACGAAGAACTAGAAGAATCAAGCAATACTGTAATCTTACATTTTATGATTTATTTACCCTTATAAAGATGATTTGCAGGATTTAAGAAATCAGCATTCCAGCTATTCGGATATGTTTTTGTTTTTAATTTCTAAATACATAGAAAGATTAAAAAAATTAGCAAATCAAAAGAAAACCAGTAAAAAAATTTATCAGATAGTTTGTAATGATTATGAACACTATTCTATAAGAGTAAGTCAGAATATTCACCAATTATTAAAAGACATATCCGAGATGACAGGTTATAGTGTAAGTCATATTATAAGATTACTGATAGAATGGGAATGTTATAGAAGGTTTGATGATAAGGTATCTCTATTAAGGGTTCCGTTAAGGGAGATGGGCACGTGAATTTGTAACAAGTGTTACAGAAATAAGGATAGAGCATCGATTTTACAGGGCAAGGGAACTGGTAGAAGAAGACGTTGAAATATTATGTGCTTAAAATAATTTATGAAAATATAAATTGATCGCTTACCTTTAAATTATATCAAATGCTTTTAAAGAACGATACATGGTTTGAATTGTCATAATAATAATACCTGCTAATGGTATAGCGATTACCATACCTATCATTCCTAACCATTTTTGAAATGTAATAAGAGCTAGAATTGCAATTACAGGATGAACATTTACGGAGCGAGCTAAAATCACTGGTTGAGTAAATACATTATCAATTATTTGAGCAAGTCCAAAAACAAGTAAAGCGAATGGTGTTAATGATATATCGGAAATTAAAGAAACAAGTAAAATTGGCAATACCCCTAATAGAGGTCCAATATAGGGAACAATATTAATAAATGCTGCAAATGCTCCTAAGGCTGGACCATAGGGTATACCAACAATAATAAGACCTGGAATCATAATAATAGCTAATATAAAAATCTGTATAGCTAATCCTCTTAAATAAGAAACAATTCCATAACGTACATTATAAGTAATCATTAAGGTCATTTCGAAAAATCGGTTTGGTACAAGAGACATTAAATATTGATAAATTTCATCACCCTGAAGCATAAAAATAAATAAAAGTATAGGAGTTATGATAAGAAAAGTTAAAATATTAGGAATAAGTTTAAAAATATGGATTGATCTGATAGGCTTCAATACCATATCCATAATCCATTTGAAATCTAATTGGATAAAATCATTATTTTCTGGTAAAAAATTACCATATTGTTCTTTTAATTTTTCTATTACTTCTGGTAATTTGCTTATAATAAATTTTGATACTTCATAAAGTTTATTTACTTGTTCAATTAGAAATGGTAATATCAAGTAGATTGCTATATAAATAAATATCACTAAACCAATTAATGTTAAAATTACACTAAGAAGCCTAGGTATTCCAAGACTTTCGAAAAAATATACAAAAGGATTAAGAAACAAAGATAATAAAAAAGCAATTGAGATAGGAATAATTAGTTCTTTTATTCCGTAAAATATAAAAAATATTAATAAACCTATTAAGCTAAAAAAAAGTAATCGTGCAATCTGAACAGGTAAGTTAATTTTTTTCATAGTTTTAATTGCTTCTCCAGTAATTCATTGGTTTTAATTAAACGTTCTCCAATAATAGTTGCAATATTATATAAAAAAATTGTAGAAACATAAGGACTTCTTTTCATTAATATCTTTAAATCTGGATTAAAAAAACCTAATAATGTAGTGGGTTCTAATGCAATAGCAGAAGCAGAGCGTGGTCTATCAGTTAGAAGAAGACCTAATTCTCCAAAAAAATCACCTTTTTCTAATGTGGATAAAATAGTTTTTTTGTTTTCCTTTTCTTTATAAATTTCAACTTTTCCTTCTAATATAATATACATACCAATGCCTGGTTCACCTTCTCTAAATATATGTTCATCTTTTTTAAAGAAACGTAAATGACATCGAGAACGTATTAATTTTAAACTCCGAAGTGGAATATCACTAAATAATGAAATTTTAGACATTAACTTAATTTGTTCTTTTAATCGGATCTCCTTGTTCTTTAATGATTCTTTCCCATATTGGCAAAGTAAATTGTTGAATTTTTTCTTTTAATTTAGCCATAGTTTTTTATTGCGTGTATTATAAAAATTGAGTCCTATAAAAAGCTGGCAATAATTTTTTAGTAGACATAGAAAATATCTAATTAAATCTGGCTATCATCGGGATGTAGCGCAGGGGTAGCGCATCTGCTTTGGGAGCAGAGGGTCGCAGGTTCAAATCCTGCCATCCCGAAAACGCGTCAGTAGCTCAGTAGGATAGAGCAGCGGCCTTCTAAGCCGTAGGTCGGGGGTTCGAATCCTCCCTGACGCGCATATGGCGGACGTAGCTCAGTTGGTAGAGCGCCAGATTGTGGCTCTGGTGGTCGCGGGTTCAAATCCCGTCGTTCGCCCATTTAATAAAAAGTTATTGACTTACACAATTTATAAAAAAAACTAATCCTCCACACAAGCTTATGCGAGTGTGGTGGAATTGGTAGACACACCAGATTTAGGGTCTGGTGCCCGTAAGGGCGTAAGGGTTCGAGTCCCTTCACTCGCATATGCGGGAATAGCTCAGTGGTAGAGCGTCTCCTTGCCAAGGAGAAGGTCGCGGGTTCAAATCCCGTTTCCCGCTCCAGTTTCTTAAAATATTATTTTTGCGTCTATCAAAACTTCTTTCTATAATTTGAACTTGTCATAAACATAAATAAAAAAAAAATATCCATAATAAAATTGATTAACAAAATACAATCAGGAATAATTCATGGAATACAATATTAAAATAATTGAACCAACAGTCGCAGAGGTTTATTTTAAAACAACAAGAGAAGAACTGGATCAAGCATTTGAAAAGGCATATCAAAAAGCAGCAAAAAAGTTAAAATTACCAGGTTTCCGAGTAGGTAAAGTACCTATTGAACTGGTAAAAAAACATCTTGGCGATTCTGTGATTGAAGATGCTCTTGAAATTTTATTAATAGATACATATAATTCCATATTAGATCAATTGAATCCCAAACCAATTAGTTTACCTGTATTTAGCATTAAAGAAGTTGATAGAGAAAAAGGTGTAGAATTTACAGCAGAATATGAGTTCTTTCCAGAAATAGAAATCTCTAAATATAAAAAATTAAAAGCTAAATCCATAGATGTAGAGGATGATCCAACATTAATTGATGAAATCTTAAAATCCATTGCGGAAAAAAATCCCATTTTATTACCAAAAGAATTTGAAGATGAGTCTAAAAATATTATAGAAGAAAATGATGTTGTTTTATTAGATTTGAATATATATAAAGAAAAAGATAATAAAGAATTATATCATATAGAAGAATATGAGGTTGATTTATCATATCCTGATTCCAATTTTCCAGAATTAAAAAATAGAATTCTTGGTAAAAAAGTAGATGATGAAATAGAGTTTATTACGAAATTAATGAATTATGAAGATTTTCCTAAAGCAGCTAATAATAATGTAAAAATTAGAGCTAAAATTTTAGAAATCAAATATAAAGCTACTCCAGATATTGATGATGAATTAGCGAGAATGTTTCAATATGCAACCTTAGAAGATTTTAAGAAAGCCATAAAAGAAGAAATAGAAAAACAAAAAAAGGAATATATAGAAGACGAAATTATAAAACAAATAATAGAGCAAATTATAGAAAAAAATCCTTTTGATTTACCAGAAATTATTATTGAGCAGGAAATTAAAGCAAGGTTGGAAGATTTAAGTAAACGATTAGGGTTAGCTTCTACAATCAATTTCGAACAACTTTCTATGCTAATGAGAAAGTCGAAAGAGGAAGTAGAAAAAGAATTTAGAAATCAAGCAATCAAAGATTTAAAAACTCAAATTATATTAGATAAAATCATAGAACTGGAAAATATAAAAGCAACAGAAGAAGAAATTAAAGAAGAAATTAAAAATAGTTATGGAAGATATTTTCCATCTGAAGAAAAATTAAATGAATTAGAAAAAAACGAAAATGTCGTAAAAACAGTGACTTCGCTTATAAAAAGAAAAAAAGTGATTGAATGGTTAAAAGAAAATTCAGATATTAAAAAAGGAGAAAAAGTTTCTATTAGAAAGCTGTACGAAGATAGAAAGATTCGCATATTTTAGTTTTTTGATTGACATTTGTTAGTTATTTTATTTTTATTAGTTTAAATTAAATTTTTTGGTAGGGTGGGTGGGATAATATAGTGTCGGATTATTTACCGATTATAATTCGAAAAGGAGTGTATATGTCTATACCTTATGTAATTGAACAAACCCCAAGAGGAGAAAGACAGTATGATATATATTCAAGGTTATTGAAAGATAGAATTATATTTATAGGTCAACCTATAGATGATTATTATTGTAATATTATAATTGCACAATTATTATTTTTAGATGCAGAAGATTCCGAAACAGATATTTATTTATATATAAATTCTCCTGGTGGATATATTACTTCTGGTTTAGCTATTTATGATACAATGCAATATATAAAAGCTGAAATAAGAACCATTTGTGTAGGGCAGGCTTCTAATATCAGTTCTTTATTACTTGCTGCTGGAACAAAAGGAAAACGTTCAGCATTACCAAATGCAAGAATTGTTATGCATCAACCACTTGGTGGAGTAAGTGGACAATCCAAAGATATAGAATTACAGGCAAAAGAAATTTTAGATATAAAAGATAGATTAAATCAGATTTATGCATTACATACAGGAAAACCATTAGAACAAATTGAAAGAGATACCGATAGATTATTTTATATGACAGCTCATCAAGCAAAAGATTATGGTATTATAGATAATGTAATTGAACCAAATGTAGAAAAATTAAAAAAATTACAATTAGAATCAACAAAATAATTTTAGAGGAGTGGTGATGGATTCTAAGAAAAAAAATAAAAGAGAGCATTTGCATTGTTCCTTTTGTGGTAAAGAACAGGAACATGTAAGAAAACTTGTAGCAGGACCAGGTGTTTATATTTGTGATGAATGTATTGAATTATGTAATGAAATTATCGCAGAAGATTTAAGCCACCAAGAAGATTCTTATGAATCAATAAAAAATGTTCCAAAGCCTCAGGAAATTAAAAAGGTATTAGATGAATATGTAATTGGTCAGGAAGAAGCGAAAAAGATATTATCAGTTGCTGTCTATAATCATTATAAACGTATTTATTCACCAAAAAGTAAAAATAATGATGTAGAATTAGATAAATCCAATATATTATTAATTGGACCAACAGGTTCTGGAAAAACCTTATTAGCACAGACATTGGCAAAATATCTTAAAGTTCCCTTTGCTATTGCAGATGCAACCTCATTAACAGAAGCTGGATATGTTGGAGAAGATGTAGAAAATATTTTATTAAGATTAATTCAAAATGCGGGTAATGATATAAAAGCAGCAGAAAAAGGGATTATTTATATTGATGAAGTTGATAAAATTTCAAGAAAATCAGAAAATCCTTCTATAACGAGAGATGTTTCTGGCGAAGGTGTACAACAAGCATTATTAAAAATTATTGAAGGGACTATTGCTAATGTACCACCACAGGGTGGAAGAAAACATCCTCATCAGGAATTTTTGCAAATTGATACAAAAAATATTTTATTTATTTGTGGTGGAGCTTTTGTTGGTTTAGAAGATATTATTGCTAAACGATTAGGTTCACGTTCTATTGGATTTGGTAGAGAAGATATAGTAAAAAATGTTAAAAACATGTCTCGTTCAGAAATTTTAAAATATGTAGAACCAGATGATCTCGTTAAATTTGGGCTAATACCAGAATTTATTGGACGTTTACCTGTTGTTGCAACCTTAGATGAATTGGATATAGATACTTTAAAAAGAATTTTTATTGAACCAAGGAATTCTATTTATAAGCAATATAAAAAGATTTTCGAAATGGAAGGTGTTGAATTAATATTCGAAGATAAAGCTATAGAAGCTATAGCGAAAAAAGCAATAGAACGTAAAACAGGAGCAAGAGGTTTAAGAAGCATTGTAGAGAAAATCATGTTAGATTTAATGTACGAAGTACCATCAAGAGAAGATATAGAAAAAATTATTGTACATGAAAAAGTTATAACAACTAATGAGTCTCCTACATTAATTCTAAAAACATCTGATAATAAGAATAAAAAAAATAAAGAAAGTGCGTAAAAAAATTTTATTTTAAAATTAGAAACGAAATGGATCCGGGGGAGTATAAATAGGAGAAGTGTATTTTTTTTGATTATTCTCTTCTTTTAAAGAAATAACACGAGGTTTTAATGAAGTCTCTTTGTCGATTTCTTCTAATCGAACAATTGAATGCACGGGAATATACAATCGTTTTGTATGTTCAAATTCTTTTTTAATAGAATCTTCGTTAGGATCTACTAATACCTGAGATTTTTCTCCAAAGACAAGATCTTCTATCTCTATAAAACCGAATAAATTACTCTGTTGAACATTTTTGGCAAAAATCTCGTAAATTTTACCCTGATTGAAGAAAAGAACTTTAAATAATTTTTTTGTTTTTTTATTTTCACTCATATTGATAATTATTAAAGACATTTTTTTTTTAATAAGTATAGGGTCAAATTTATAATGATTTTTTTTAATTGACCGATACAAGATATAAATGATATTATAAAAGGAAAATATATGCCAGCACCATTTATAATGCCCAGCCAATCTGGTATTGATACACCATCTGTTATTCAAAAGCTTATTGAAGCAGAAAGAATTCCCTTAAAACGTTTGGAAGAAGATAATAGAAGAAATGAAATTCGAATTAAAGCATGGGAAGAATTAAGAACAAAAGCCAAAAAATTGTCTGATATTAGTAGGGATATTTATTCATTTACAGGTCCTTTTACACATAGAAAAATTACTTCCAGTGATGAAGGTGCAATTACTGGTACTGTTTCTCCAAATGTAGAAGAGGTAAATCAGAAAATTCAGGTTTTACAATTAGCAAAAAAACATAAAATTCATTCACATAAAATACATAAAGAGGAACAATTACCACAAGGCAAATTTAGTATTATAATAAATCAAAAAGAGTTAGAATTTGATTTTAAAGGTGGTTCTCTAAATAAATTAGAGAGGATTTTAAGAGAAAAAGCAAATGATTATGATGTATCTATTGTCCAGGTAGATTCTGATCATATTATATTAACGTTAGCTTCTAAAATATCTGGAAAAATGGGAAAAATGGAATTTAAAGATCCAGATGATTTATTAAAAAAAATCGAAATAATTGGTTTAAAAGGAAAAAAAGAAGAAAAAGAAGAAATACTTATTTTCAAAAAAGAAGATTTTAAAGAACATCAGGATAAAATTACCATTAATCAAAATGAATTTTCTTTTCAGGACGTAAATAATGTTAATTATCTTTTTCCTTTAAAAGATAAGATTACAGAAATTATATTTCGACTTGAATATAAAATAGAAGAAATAAAGAATAATATAACAAAAACGAAAGAAAAGATCTATATAGGTCCGGATATAAGAAATAAGATTGATGGAGTAGAACTATTAGCACCTCAGATTGAAAGAGAACGAATAACAGATAAAGAAACTTCTCTTCAGCAATCTGGTGAAAAAATACCAGGAAAAATAATAATAAACTATATTTCTTCTGGAACAATTAAACAAAAAGAAATTTTATTAAAAGAAAATCAAAAAGAATATCATCTATTCTTGAAAGAACTGGAAGGAGAAAATGCAAATATACAAATACAATCAATAGAATTTATAAAAAATTTTCAAGGTATATTTTACTTAAAGGAATTAAAAATAAAAAAGATCTTAGAAAAAGAAACGGTATATGAACCTTTGCATGAAATTGAGCCACCACAGGATGCTAAATTATTAGTTAATGGTGTAGAAGTAGTTCGAAGTTCGAATGAAAATTTAACAGATATTATTCCTGGTGTATCATTAAATTTACATAGAGTAACAAATCATGAAGTAGAACTTAAAGTAGAATATGATATTACAAAAATTAAAGAAAAAATAAAAGAATGGGTAAATGCTTATAATGATCTTTTATTATTTATAAAAGAAAATGATAAATTTAATCGAGATCAGGATTTTGAAATAAATCGTTCTTCTGATCCTAATGAAAGAATAGAAGATGGTTTAAGGAAATTAGAAGATTCAAGTGGAATATTTGCAGGTGATCCTATTGCAAGACGATTAGTCTCTGTATTATCTTTTATAACTGGAAATGCATATCCTACGAAATTAAAACCATCTTTTCGTACATTAGCGCAAATTGGGATATCAACAGGTAGACCCGGAAGTAATTGGCAGGATATTAAGCAGGGTATACTTATTATTGATGAAACAGTACTTGATGATGCATTAAAAAATCATCCAGAATCTGTAAAAGAATTATTTGCTTTAGATAAAAATGAAGATGCTGTAGTTGATGATGGTGTTGCTTATAATGTATATGATGAATTATCTCCTTATGTAAAATTTGCTGGTGGAATTATCACTACAAGGATAGATCTATTAAAGGAGCAGATTAAAACAAACAAAAAAATAATTTATAATAAAGAATTAAGTTTAAGCCGAAAAGAAGAAATGTTAAGAAAAAAATTTGGAAATATGGAAAGCACCATACAAAATACAAAGAACATGGGTAAATTTTTACAAAATAAATTAGGTATAAAAAATGAATAATAAATTTCCCAAGGAGTAAAACAATGAAAATTTATATTAATGATGAACCGGTAGATATACAATTAGAAAATGAAAAAACATTTAAGGATTTATATCAGTCCATGCAAGCAGAAGTACAGAAACATAATAAATTTATCGTAGATTTCCGATTTGATATAAAAGATTCTGTTGATTTTATCAGTAAAGATATTGATCAATTAACCTTAGATAAAATCGAAAATGTATATTTTTATATAGGGGATTTAAAAGAAATGATAATAAGTACCCTTCATACCCAAATTCAATATATAGATGATATAGGTTCTACATTATTTGAATCAGAACAGTTAACGCAAGAAGAAATTAATAACCTAAAAGATGGGACAAAATGGATAAAAGAAGTTATTAATATCATATCCACATTCTTTGTTGTTCCATTACATAAAATTCAAGTTAAAATGCCAGAAAAAAATTATGAAAATTTAAAAGAACATTTAAATAAATTTACAAAATTAATAAAAAAATTAAATGTAGAAAATTATCCGGATATAAGACAGGAGCTAATTCAAACGTTAAGGGTAATAAGAGCATTTACATTTCAATATCTAAATCAATTATTATCCAATCATTTAAGTAATGAAGAATTATTATCTATATTGGAAAAATTCGATTCTCAAATCGAAAAAATTCAAAATAAATTGATAGAAATAAATACCAATTTACAGACAGGAAATGATAAAATTGCAATGGAAATATTACAGGATATCTTACAAAAATTAGAATTATATTTCTTTGTATTAATGAGTACTTCCGAAAGATTTAAAGATCAATTGGAAGAAAATTTTTTAGAATTATTAAAAGAATTATTAACTATTTTAGAAGATTTATCTTCTGCTTTAATGGAAATGGATATAGTGGCAGTGGGTGATATTTTAGAGTATGAATTAAATGATAAATTATCAATAATAAAAGAATATATACCAAAATTAAAGAAATTATTGACAGGAAGCCCTATATTAGAAAAGTAAAAATTTGTGTCTATTGTTCAGGTAAGTGATCTAATAAAAATTTTTTTTAAATATCCATTATCATATATACCCCTTATGGATGAAAATCCAGGGGGTGATATTTATTTAGTTGGTTTTTTATCTAAACAAAAAGTTTTACATTATTCTTCGGATAAAGAGCGTTTGGAAAGTAGATTTGAACGCATACCAGATTTTTTTATCTCTAAGGAAATCTCTCCAGAACATATTTGGGAGTTTTTTGAAAAATCTCCTATTCCTGTTTATAGTATTTTTGCTCAATTTATAGAGACATGGGATAAACAAGAAATTAATTATCATTTAAAAAATTTTTTATATACAGTTAAAAATACTGATAAAGAAAAAAACGAAGCGATACAGGATAATTTAGAATCAGAAAAAAACGAAAAATATTATTTATTAGAATTAATATTATCTACTATTCCTTTTCCTTTATTTGCCATTAATATTAATGGTAATTCTATTTTTTATAATGAATTCTTTTTAAAAGAAATCTTAGATAAAGGACCATTTAAAAAAACCTTAGCCTTAGCAGAATCATATTTTAAAGAATTAGTTAAGGATATAATTGCTGATCATATTTTAAAAAATAAAAATACAGATTATATGATCTGGGATTGGAAAAAGTTAAATTATAAGATTATAATATCAAATCTAATTGAGGATAATGAAGTTATTGGATATTTATTAACATTTATAGCATTAAATTTGCAATCAGAAAAAGTACAAGAAAAAACTCCTGATTTAGTAGTAAAAGATGATAATCAATTATTAACACAACATATAGAAAAGCAATTATCAAAGGGAAAAAATTATGATGAAATTATAGAAGATATTGAATCAATAATAATATTGAATTATTTAAATAAAAATAATCATAATATTACCCATACAGCAGAGGAATTAAGAATTAAAAGAACAACTTTACAGAATAAGATAAAACGTTATAATATAATTCTTAATGAATTAGATAAAATAGAGAAAGAAAAAAATATTGATATTGTTACAAAACAAGAAAAAACAAAAAAACAAAAAAAAAGTACTTCTAAAACAACTACTAAAAAATCAAAAAAAGCAAGAAAATCGGCTAAATAAATTAGAAGCTATAAAAATTAAAAGGTAAATTTTTTATTATGTCGATATATAAAAAAGAAATATGATAAAGATAAGAAAAATAATATTTCTTAGTGTAATATTTTTGATTTATAGTCATTCTTTATTTTCTCAGGAAATAATAGAAAAGAGTGATATTATTACAAATTTTCGAATAGAAAAAGATTCATTTCCAGAAATTCATATTTTTTTAGAATTTACAGAAGATGCCCAAATACCAGTAGATTTAAAAAAAGAAGATTTTAAAATCAAAGAACTTCTCTCTAATGAAGATATAAAAAAAGAAATACAACCAGAGAATATTCAAATTTTAGATACTTATAATATAGAAAATACAAAAACCTTAGATAGAAAAGGGAAAATTCTTTCTTTAGTTTTAGATGCTACGTTATCATTAAAGGAAAATGATTTTAATAAACTAAAACAATATATAAAAGACTTTATTCAACAAAAGCATAAGAAAGATATTATAAGTTTATATACTATTAACGGACGTTCGAAAAGAATACAATATTTTACAAGAAGTCAGAAAAGATTATTATCTAAGCTGGAAGATATAAAAAGAAAAGGAAAGCAAACAAAAATATATGATGCTTTATATAAAGTATTGCATGATTTATATAAATATTCTAAAAATAGAAAAGAAGATATTGGTGGAATTGTTTTGTTTACAGATGCAAAAGAAGAAAATAGTCTATTAGAAGCAAAAGATATTGAAGAATTAATAATTTTTGGTACAAAATTTGATATACCGATTTATTTTATTATTACTGGAAATATTAAAAAATATCAATCTTTAGAAAAAATCAGTTTAAAAACAGGTGGAGAAGTTTTTATTGATCAATTCAAACCTGAACTAATCCTTAATAAAGATCAGATAATTTCTCAAGATGATTTTTTTGTAAAGAAATTGAAAATTTCTTATCAATCCACATTAAATGAAATAAAATGGAAATATCAATCTAATATTACAACTGAAATAAATTATAATAATATTAATTTAATAAAATTTCAATATAATATAAAAAATAAATATTTAGGTTTATTAACAGGATTTATAATATTTATTATTATAATTTTATTAAGTTATTTTATCTGGTTATATGTTAAACAAAGACAAAAAGAAAAATTACTAAAGCAAATACAGGAGAAAAAAGAAAAAATTGATTTTCCAGAACCAGAAATAGGAGAAGTATTTGCTGATCTTAGACAATATAAAGATGAGCCAGAAAAAAAATATATAGAATCCGAAGAAAAACCCGAAATTCCTTTACTTGCTCAAAATTGGATAGAACCTTCTTATGCACCTTATCTTGATGATCCATTAGTAAGAAAAAAATTTTCTAAAGAAACCATGACACTTAGTCTTAAAGAAAAGTCCTATGTAGTTTTACAAATGGCATTAAAAGAAGCACCCAAATATAATCATGCTATTTTGGTTAAAAAAGATAAAGAAGGACTTGGATATGATAAAAAATACGATATTTTTCTTGATGAAGTTTATATTGGTAGTAGTTCTGCTGCACATATTCCAGTTCGAGATCCAGCGGTTTCTCATATTCATGCAAAAATCAAAAGAATTGATAATAAATATATATTATTTGATTTAATGAGTGTTGCAGGTACATATCTCAATGGAAAAAAAGTCCTTCGTCCTATGCCATTAAGACATAATGATGAAATACGAATGGGGCATACCATATTTCGATTTATAGGAGAGAATTAATATAAATTTCTAAAATATTAATTAATTTTTTTAATTATAGAAATGGAACTTTTTTATAAAATGAAATATCTAATAATAAAAAAATGAGGATTTATCTCTTTCTTTTTTTATTTTGTATAAGTCAATTGGTACCTAGAGAACTTAGTAAAAAACATAAAATATTTAATGAAATAGATTTAAAACTCTCTATTGAAATTGCATTAAAACATAGTCCACTTCTTAAAGAAAAAGAATATCAAAAAGAAATTTCTGGTAAAAAACTAGAACAAGGACATTCACGTTATTATCCTAAGATTGATTCCCTTTATGGTTATAGAAAAAATTTTTCTCAATCTGGTAATGAAACACCAATAGAAAATAAAAATTATTATGCTGGAATTGAACTTTCTCAGAATATATATGATTTTGGACGTACTTCTGATAATATAAAAATTCTAACACAATATTTTGAAATATCTAATTTGGATTTAAAACAGCAAAAAGAAGAAATTGTTTTTAATATTATTAACTCTTATATAAATATTTTAATAAACAACCAGAATTTAAAAGTAGCTGAAGAAAATAAAAATTATTATTTAAAATATAAGGGTTTTATACAAAAACAAATTGAAGTTGGATTAAAAACGAATTATGAGCTTTTTAATGTTGAAACAGAGTTAAAAAATGCAGAAGTAGAATATGTTCAATTCAAAAACCAATATAAACTTTCAAAATTTCAATTATTGTATTTTATGGGATTAGAATATTTAACAGAAGAGAAAGATTCAATTTATAATAAAATAGAAGAGATGAATGTAAAAGAAATATCTCCCAATGAAATTGAAACAATATTTAATAAAGATAAATTAAGTGAATTTTCTGTATTTATAGAAGAAAATAATATAAAAGATATTTATAAAATTGCCTTAATGAATAGAAAAGATTATCAAAAACAAATCAAGGAAGTTCAAATTGCAAAATTAACAAAAGAATTAAATCAAAATGAATATTTTCCAAGTTTAGGAGCTTCCTTTCAACATTTTTGGAATGATCAAAATTATCGTTTAAATACAATTCATCAAAAAAATTGGGAATTGAATATTTTTGTAAGAATTCCAATATTTGAGGGTTTTATAACAAAAAATAAAGTAGAAGAATCAGAATATTTTATAAAACAACAATTAGAAAGAGAAAAAATTCTTAAAAATAATATTTATATGGAAATACAAACTTTATTTTCCCAATATCAAGAATTAAAAGAAAAATTAAAATATTATGAAGAGTCATTACAATTTGCCAAAGAAAATTTAAATTTATCGGAAAAAAGATATATAAATGGAATTGGTACATTTTTAGAACTTACTAATGCAATGACATTATATTATAATGCAAATAAAAATTATAATACTGCTATATTCCAATTTTATTTAAAAAAAATTGAATTATATAAAGCTATGGGGATAATTTTAGATTTGTTATGAAAACAAAATATATATATATAATTATAATTGGAATAGTGTTGATTTTAATCCTTTTTTTTAAAAATGACAATACATCTGTCCTTAGTTATAAAACAGAGAAATTAAAGAAAGGAACAATTCAAGAAAAGGTTACTGCAACAGGAACATTAAATCCTGTTTCCAATATTATTATTGGTGCCTCAGTTTCTGGTATGATTAAAAATATTTTTGTTGATTATAATAGTCCCGTAAAAAAAGGTCAGGTATTAGCTATTATAGATCCAGAACCATTTATTGCTCAGGTTGAACAGGCGAAAGCAAATTTACTTATGGCAGAAGCGAATCTTGAAAAAGCTAAGGTGGCTCTAATAGAAGCGGAAAATAATTATAAACGTTTTAAAAAATTATACGAAGAAAAACTTATATCTGAGAGTGAATATGAGAGATATTTTGTTAATTATCGCTCAGCTATAGCCCAACTTAAAGATGCTAAAGCAAAAGTAGCTCAGGCACGAGCTTCTTTAAGACAGGCACAAACAAATTTAAATTATACTAAAATTCGATCTCCTGTTAATGGTATAGTTATTTCAAGAAATATAGAAATAGGTCAAACAGTAGCAGCAAGTTTTCAAACTCCTACATTATTTCAAATTGCTGAAGATTTATCTAAGATGCAAATTAATACAAATGTAGATGAAGCAGATATTGGCAAGGTAAAAGAAGGACAAATAGCAAAATTTACAGTTGATGCCTATCCTGGACTTATTTACGAAGGTAAAGTTTTTCAGGTAAGAAATGCACCAATTACTATTCAAAATGTTGTAACATATGATGTGGTTATTTCTGTAGATAATAAAGATTTAAAATTAAAACCTGGAATGACTGCTCAAGTATCAATTTTAACAAGAAAAAAAGAAAATATATTTAAAGTAAGAAATTCTGCATTAAGAGTAAATCCATTACAAAATCAGTCAGATAAAACAAAAAAATATTATGATAGACCTGGTATATGGATATTGAAAAATAATCAACCTGTTAGAATAGAAGTAGAGATTGGTATCAATGATGATGAATACGTTGAAGTTATATCTAATGATTTGAAAGAAAATTTAGATGTAATTGTAGAAGTTGAAACAAAAACAAATAAAAGGAAAAAATTGTTTTTTTGAATGAGTTTAATAAAAATTAAAAATTTAACAAAAATATATAAGATGGGAGATGAAATCATTTATGCTTTAAACAATATTTCTTTAGAAATATATAAAAATGAATTTGTCTCTATTATGGGATCCTCTGGTTCAGGTAAATCAACATTATTAAATATAATTGGATGTTTAGATCAAGCAACGAAAGGAGAATATTATCTTGATGGAATTTTAATAAAGAACTTATCCAAAAATCAATTAGCAAAAATTCGAAATAAAAAAATAGGATTTGTATTTCAAAAATTTTATCTACTTCCAAGATTAACAGCTATTGAAAATGTTGAGTTACCTTTAATTTATTCTCATGTTCCAAAAAAAGAAAGGATCGAAAAGGCGAAATTTTATTTATCAATGGTTGGTTTAGAACATAGGATGTATCATTATCCTAATCAATTATCAGGAGGGCAGCAACAAAGAGTTGCTATTGCAAGAGCGCTAGTTAATGAAGCTCCAATAATATTAGCTGATGAACCAACTGGAAACTTAGATACGAAAACCAGTTATGAAATAATGGATTTATTTGTTCGATTACATGAAGAAAATTTTGTTACAATTATATTAGTAACTCATGAAAACGATATTGCAAATTTTTCAAAAAGAGTTCTCTATTTTCAAGATGGAAATATTGTAAAGGAAAAACGAAAATGATATCATTTAATATTTTATTTAAAATAGCTCTACAATCAATTTTGATGAATAAATTAAGATCCTTTTTGACAGTTTTAGGAATCATTATAGGAGTTTCTTCTGTTATCATAATGGTTGCTATCGGTAATGGAGCAAAAATTGAAATAGAAAAACAAATATCATCTATTGGAACGAATTTAATTATTGTATTACCTGGTGCAACAAGTTCGGGAGGTGTTCGTTTTGGAAGTGGAACTCAGATGACGCTAACGATTCAAGATGCTTATGCTCTTAAGAGAGAAAGTCCTTATATAGAAGAAATTGCATTTAGTATTCATGAAGTTTCACAGGTTATTTATAGAAATACAAATTGGTCTTCTTTAATTCGAGCAACAAGCCCATCTTATTTTTATGTACAAGAATGGGAACTTGAAAAAGGTCGTTTTTTTAATGATGATGATGTTAAAAGCGCAAATCGAGTTGCAGTAATTGGACATACTGTATTAGAAAATTTATTTGGTATGGAAGATCCTATCAATAAAATAATAAGAATTAAAAAAGTTCCTTTTAAAGTAATTGGTGTTTTAAAAGAAAAAGGAACTTCTCCTCGAGGAGATGATCAAGATGATATTATTGTAATTCCTTATACAGTAGGACAGAAAAAGTTATTTGGAAATATTTTGCCAGATAGAGTAAGAGTAATTTATGTTAAAGCAAAATCATATGAAGATTTAAAAATGGCAGAAAATGATATAAAATTAATTTTAAGGCAAAGACATAAAATTCAGAAATATGAAGAAGATGACTTCACAGTGAGAAATTTAACTCAATTTTTAGAAGCCAGACAACAATCTAGTCAAATTATGACTTTTTTATTGGGGGCAATTGCATCAATATCATTACTTGTAGGTGGTATAGGTGTAATGAATATAATGTTGGTTTCTGTAACAGAAAGAACTAAAGAAATAGGCATAAGAATGGCAATTGGTGCTACAACTTATGATATACAAATACAATTTTTAATTGAAGCAATTCTACTATGTCTAATAGGGAGTATTGTTGGTATAATTATTGGAATAACAGGTGCTATTGCTTCTGAGAATTTATTTCAAATTACAACAGTTATTACAATGGATTCTATTTTTATTTCTTTGTTATTAACTATAATAATTAGTGTTTTTTTTGGTTTTTATCCAGCATATAAAGCATCTTTATTGGACCCCATCGAAGCTTTAAGATATGAATAAATTTCTTGTCATGAAGATTAGTAAAATTTAATTCAATTTTGTGGATAAAAAAGAAACACAAATCATAGAAGAAATTGTAGAGATTGGTTCTTTATTGTATCAACAAGGTTTAATCGTATCTTATGATGGAAATATATCAGCTCGATATGGAAATACAATCTGGATAACACCTACAAGGATATGTAAAGGTAGATTAACAACTCTTGATTTAGTTCAGGTTGATTTAAATGGAAGAATTTTACAATCATTAAAAAATCATAAACCTACATCAGAATTAATTATGCATTTAGAAATTTATAAACATAGAAAAGATGTTAATGCAATTGTACATGCTCATCCACCTTATGCAGTAGCTGTTACTTTAACAGGATTATCATTAATGAATACAGATTTGCCAGAAATTTCTTTAATTTTAGGAGATGTTCCAACAGCTGAATATGCACTAACAGGAACAAAAGAAATGTTTGATGCCATTAAACCCTATTTAGATTATAATGCTATTTTATTATCTCATCATGGAGCATTGACAATGGGAAGAGATTTATTCGATGCTTACTATAAAATGGAGCAATTAGAACATTGTGCAAAGATTTTATGTATAGCAAAACAAATAGGTAATATCATACCCTTACCAGAAGATAGAAAAAGGGAAATACACGAGTTAAAAAAGAAAAACTTATATTAAGATTTTAATTATAAAAAACACACTATAACTGGTAGCGGCGCAGGGATTTGAACCCCGGACACGCGGATTATGATTCCGCTGCTCTAACCAACTGAGCTACGCCGCCATATTGGTGGCATAAAATATGGTGGCGCGGGCAGGACTTGAACCTGCGACCTTCGGGTTATGAGCCCGACGAGCTACCATCTGCTCTACCGCGCGATCTTAGTAACCAATAAAATCAATCCATCTATCCCGTCAACTAAATTTTACTTTTTATTTATCCCTTATGGTTGGGAACCTTTTAAATACTTTTATAGAAATGCGAATTAGTATAATAAGTATTAAAAGCTCAAAAATTGGCAAAAGAGATGGGATATTCGCTGCGAGCTTCTAATCCATAGTGCCAAAATAAATTTAGTACCACGTTTTAATTACTGGAATATACCGATTAGTGATTCAGTGAAAAAATCACTATTACAATATCCATCAGATACTTTATGGAAAAAAGATTATAAGTAAATTTTAAAATTAATATTAAAAAATGCAAAAAAAAATAAAAAAATAATGACAAAAAAATATATAGAAATATAATGTATTTATTATGGCTTTAATTAGTTTAATTGTATTATTTCTGGTAATCTTTATTATCTGGAAGACTTTTATTATTGTTCCTCATCAAAGTGCATATATAATAGAACGATTAGGACAATATAATAAAACTTTGCTTTCTGGTTTTCATTTTCTTATTCCAATTTTTGATAGGGTAGCTTATAGACATACCTTAAAAGAAGAAGCTATAGATGTTCCACCGCAAATTTGTATTACGAAGGATAATGTTCAGGTTGAAGTAGATGGAATTATTTATATTAAGGTACTTGATCCAGTAAAAGCAAGTTATAATATTCAGGATTATAGATTTTCTTCGATTCAATTAGCACAAACCAATATGCGTTCAGAAATTGGTAAACTGGATTTAGATCATACTTTTAAAGAAAGAGAAACCATAAACCAGAATGTTGTTTCTTCTTTAGATACTGCAACAGAACCATGGGGTGTAAAGGTAACACGTTATGAAATTAAAAATATTTTTCCACCCAAAGAAGTATTATTAACTATGGAAAAACAGATGACCGCAGAAAGAGATAAAAGAGCGGAAATTATTTATGCTGAAGGCGAAAAAATTGCCATGATTAATCAATCCGAAGGAAAAAAAATAGAAGCAATTAATGTATCAGAAGGAGAAAAGCAAAAGCGTATAAATTTAGCAGAAGGTAGAGCAAAAAAAATCCAGTTATTGTCAGAAGCCACTGCCAAAGCTATCGAAATGATTGGCGAAGCAATTAATCAACCAGGTGGACAGGAAGCTATGAGGTTAAAAATTGTAGAAGAATATTTAAGTGGTTTTGGAGATGTATTACAAAAATCAACAACCAAAATTGTACCTTTAGGACCAGCCATTATAGAAAGTTTTTTTACGGGAATAAGTAAAGTTTCAGAAGTATTAAAAACCAAACAAAATATACCAAAACCACCCCATAAAACAAATTAATAATTTTTAGTAAAGGAGAAAAAATGGAAACAATAGCAATTATTATTTATACTATAATTTTTTTATATATAGCCTATAAGTTTATAAGGGCTATTCGAATTGTACCTGCACAGGAAGTATTAATTGTCGAACGACTTGGTAAATATCATAAAACATTGGGTGCTGGTTTTCATTTGTTAATTCCCTTTTTCGATAAAGTTAGTTATAGAGTTTCTCTTAAAGAAGAAGCCATTGATGTTCCTTCTCAGATTTGCATTACTAGAGATAATGTTCAAGTAAAAGTAGATGGAATTATATATTTGAAGGTAGTTGATCCCTATAAAGCAGTTTATCACATTAATGATTATAAATTTGCATTAATACAATTGGCGCAAACAACAATGCGTTCTGTTTTTGGAGATTTGGATTTAGATAAAACATTTGAAGAAAGAGAATCACTTAATGCAAAAATAGTAGCTGTGGTAGACGAAGCAGCTGATAACTGGGGTGTTAAAATTATGCGATATGAAATTCAAAATATCACACCACCAGATCGAGTTTTACAGGCAATGGAAAAACAAATGACTGCAGAAAGAGAAAAACGAGCATTAATTGCAAAATCCGAAGGAGATAAACAATCTCGAATTAATCGTTCAGAAGGTATTAAGCAAGAAATGATCAACGAATCAGAAGGAGAAAAACAACGTTTAATAAATGAAGCAGAAGGAGAGGTTCAAGAAATCTTACAGGTAGCAGAAGCTACTGCAGAAGGAATAAAACAGATTGCAATGGCAATAAAAAAACAAGGAGGAGATCAGGCAGTATTAATGAAGATTGCTAATGAATATTTAAACAGGTTAAAAAAATTAGCTAATAAAGAAACAGAAATATTATTACCTATGGATTATACAAATTTAGAAGAAGTATTAAAAGGGCTTGAAAATTTCGTAAATAGAAAATAATCGTAATATGGTTAAAAAAAAGAAATCTAAGGATATTTCCGAAGAAAAAATTTTTACAGAAGATCAGATCAATTTAATAAAAAGAATGAATCGTATTTTAGGTCAGGTTCAAGGTGTAAAAAAAATGATTGAAGATGAAAGAAGTTGTATGGAAATATTAAGTCAAATTAGTGCGATAAAATCAGCTTTAGATGGTGTTGCTATGATTATTTTAGAAAATGAAGCAGGAAGATGTTTTCAAAGTGCAATAGAAAAAAATCAAAATAAAGAACAAGCATTAAAAGAGTTTATTACAATGATAAGAAAATATACAAAATGAATTGAATTCAATTCTATTAAATATTTTTAAAACCGTTTCTTTTATTTCCTTGACCCTACAAATTATAAAAAAAGTTTATTTTTATGAGCTTTAGCTCAAAAATCATTATTATTTAAAAAAGGTGAAGTTATGGCAAGAAAAAAAATAGCTTTAATAGGTGCAGGTCAAATTGGTGGTACAATGGCATTATTGGCAGCGCAAAAAGAATTAGGTGATGTTGTGTTATATGATATTGTTGAAGGTGTACCTCAGGGTAAAGGTCTGGATATATTAGAAGCAACACCAGTAGAGGGCTGTAATTCTTTTGTTAAGGGAACAAATTCTTACGAAGATATAGCAGGTGCTGATATTTGTATTGTTACTGCTGGTATTCCTCGAAAACCAGGAATGTCAAGAGATGATTTAATTAATACAAATAGTAAAATTATAAAAGAAGTAGCAGAAAATATCAAAAAATATGCGCCTAATTCATTTGTTATTGTAATTACAAATCCCTTAGATGCAATGGTGTATGTAATGCATAAAGTTACAGGATTTCCAAAAAATCGCGTAATGGGAATGGCTGGTGTTTTAGATTCTGCAAGATTTAGAGCTTTTATATCTATGGAGACTGGAGTTTCCGTAGAAGATATTACAGCATTTGTTCTTGGTGGCCATGGTGATGATATGGTTCCCTTACCAAGATATTCTACTATAGCTGGAATACCATTACCAGAATTTCCTGGAATGACAAAAGAAAAAATTGATGCTATGGTAGAACGTACAAGAAAAGGTGGTGGAGAAATTGTAAATTTATTAAAAACAGGTTCAGCCTTTTATGCACCAGCAGCAAGTGCTATTGCAATGGCTGAATCAATAATCAAAGATCAAAAACGTGTTTTTCCCTGTGCAGTATTATGCGAAGGCGAATATGGTCAAAACGGTATTTTTATGGGAGTACCAGTAATCTTAGGCGAAAATGGAGTAGAAAAAATTATTGAAATTCAGTTAACAGAAGAAGAAAAACAAGCATTAGAAAAATCAGCAGAATCTGTTAAAAAATTAATGAAAATTGTTGATGATTCTGGACTTCTTAATTAATGACTTCGCGCCTTATGGCGCGAAAATCTTATTTTCCAGTTTTCAAAATAGAAACAACAACATGATGAATTTTCCATACATCTTTTTTAATTAAGGTATAATTATATAAATATTTAACACGATAAGAATTATTACCTCTTAGAACTTCAGCATATACATTTGCTTTATTTTTTTCCTGATAAATTACTTTAGTAATATTGAATTCGATAATAGGTTCTATTTGTTGCTTTATTAAAAAGTTTTTAAATTCATTTAATAATATTTGTTTTTCTTTTAGAGAAGCCTGGATATATTCTTTTTCAAAGATTTCATAAGATTTTATATATTCTTTTAATTCTAAATATTTAAAATAATTATTCCAGTTTTTATAATATTCAGCCATTAAGAAAAGATAGACTGTTTCTTCTGGCGAAGGAATACTTTCCTTAGGAATATCTATTGGATCTTGAATTTTAAATAAATTTTTTTCTTCTGTAATTTCCAAATTGATTTTATTTTTAGAGATAAATCTTAAATTATTTTTATATTGTTGATCATAAGAATAAGGAATAAAATATCCAATTAGTTTATATCTTCCTTTGGGTAGTGAGGAAATATAATATGTCTTTGAAAATGTTTCTTCTGGATGTAAAATAATTTCTTTTACTGGATTTCCATAAATATCTTCGATTTGATTTTGTTTTATGTTGCTAATATATGGTTCTTTGAAATTCATTATTACAGTTTGACTTTGAATTTCTTCTCCTTCTTGATTAATGATCTCTAAAAAAAATGAATTTCCAAAATTCTGATCAAGATAAAATCGAAATGTTTTATAGCCTTGATTTCTTATTACAAATTGAATCGGAATTTTTTCATTTAATTCATAAACATTTCTCTTTAGTTTGAATATAAAAAGATAAATTTTTTTGAATATCATCAATTGTATAATTACCGTGAACATTTCTATAACTTCTCGTCTGAACTGGATTTAGACATAAAAAAAATGATAAAAATATTATAATAAATTTACTATAATAAGGTCTCCATTATTTAATATTATCGGCATTATAAATATTTATAGAAAAGAATTTTTTAGTTGATTTATCATTAAAGGTATATATAATAATTTATATGTTAGATCAGGATAAAACAAAATACGAAAAGATTTTAATAGTTGCTAATCGATTACCTGTTACAATACATATGGACGAAAGAAATTATCATTTTTCTCAATCTCCTGGTGGATTAGCCAGCGCATTAAGTTCCTTAAAGGATAAATACGAAATGGAATGGTTGGGTTGGCCAGGAGAAGTAGATTTAACGTTTATTAATAAGGACGAATTAACAGAAGAATTACAATCAGAATATAATGCAACGCCTATTTTTTTAACAAGAAGTCATTTATATCATTATCATTTTGGTTTTTCTAATCGTGCTCTATGGCATATTTTATATTATTTACCAAGTCTATATGAATTACGAAGAAAAAGATTATCAAGTATATAAAGAAGTTAGTAAAATCTTTGCAGATTATATTTTGGATAGAATTATAAAAAATACAGAAAAAACCTTTATATGGATACATGATTATCATTTATTTTTGGTATCTAAAATGGTAAGAGAGAGTAAGAAATGCACATATTGGATTTTTTTTACATACACCATTCCCATCATCAGAAGTATTTCGAGCTTTACCTTATAGAGAAGAATTACTTGAAGGTATTTTAGGAGCTGATTTAGTAGGATTTCATACATATAATTATTTACGTCATTTTCGTTCCAGTTTATAACATATACTTGGTATAGAATCAGAAATTGATCATGTTGAACTTGAAGATCATAGAGTAAAATTTCAGGCATTTCCTATATCTATAGATGTAGAAAGAGTAAAAAAAGCAAAACAAACATCCCTTTATTTGGATTATTTGCCAATTGTAAAAAATATTAAAAGAAATCGAATTATGATTTTAAGTGTAGATAGATTGGATTATACAAAAGGTATACCTGAACGTTTAAAAGCATTTAGAAAATTTCTAATAAAGAATCCAGAATATGCGGATAAAGTAGTTTTTGTTCAGATAGCTGTACCATCAAGAACACAAATACCTGATTATAAACATTTAAAAGATCAGGTTGAAATGTTAGTATTAGAAATTAACGAGGAATTTGAACATTTACCTGATGCACCAATTTATTATATATATCGTTCTTTCCCATTTGAAAAGTTATGTGCTTTTTATTCAGAAGCAGATATTGCACTAATTACACCTTATTTTGATGGTATGAACTTAATATCTAAAGAATATATTGTAACGAAAAAAGAAAATGGTGTTTTAATACTAAGTGAATTGGCTGGTGCTGCATCAGAATTAGGAGAAGCTTTAATTGTTAATCCGAGAAATCCAGATCAAATTGCATTAGCGATAAAAGAAGCAATAAAATGTCCATAGAAGAAAAAAATAAAAGAATGAATGCTTTGTACGAAAGAATTGCAAAATATAATGTACATTATTGGGCAAATTCCTTTTTAAATTCTTAAAAAGAAGCATCAAAAGAAGAAATTTTATATTCTACAAAACCTTTTGATGAGGCTGATTTTAATCTAATGTTAGAAAAAATAAAGAATGCTAAAAAAAGAATATTATTATTAGATTATGATGGTACACTTAAAGAAATCGTTTTTATACCTTTAAAAGCTAAACCAGATTAGGAATTAAAAGAATTAATTCGAAAATTATTAAATTTAAATATTGATATAGAATAGTAACAGGAAGAAAAAAAGATGAAATTATCGAGTGACTTGGAAAATTACCAAATTATTTTTCCTGTGAACATGGTTTATGGATTCGCGATCTAGCAGAAAATTGGGAAAAAATGCTAAGAGAAAAGATAGATATGATCTGGTATAAAAGGGTGAAGAATTATTAGAAGAGTTTTCTTTAAAAACACCTGGAAGTTTTGTAGAAAAAAAAGAATATTCTCTTGCCTGGCATTATCGTTTAACAGAACCAACATTTGGAAAATGGCAATCTCGAGAATTAGTAATGCATTTAAAAAATATTTTATCAAATTTACCATTAGAAATTATTCATGGTAAAGCTGTTGTAGAAGTAAGAATTTCTGGAATTAATAAAGGGAATATTATTAACTATTTTAATAATAAAAAATTACATTATGATTTTATGTTTTTTGCAGGTGATGATGAGACAGATGAAAATCTTTTTAGCGTTTTACCAGAAGATGCTTTTTCTATAAAAATAGGAAAAGGTGCAACACATGCTAAGTATAGATTAAATACAGTTAAAGAATTAAGATTTTTATTAAATAAAATATACGAAAATCTTATTAATGATTAAAACTAAATTTTTTAAATAAATTATATAAAAATTATTTACTAACTTTAATAAAAATATTATCTGATTTATATATGGTATGATTGCCTTTAATTAATTCTAAAATTGAACTATATGGATAAACTTTTTTAATACGATAATAATTATTCTGAAATTTAAAGATTTGATTTTCTTTTATTTTGTCAACTGTGCCTACATTTATGATTACATCATTATTATAATGTTGTTATAAAATTGGCTTTTATTGTAATATTTTGTAATAGAAAATCTTGTAAAATTTTTGTTAAACTCCATATATCATTATTTTTAATGAAATATTCCAGACTTTGAATTAATAAACCATTTTTATCTCTTAAAGTAAATCTTATAAATAATGAATCATTAATAATTCTATAATGAGTTTCTAATAAATAATCAAAGTATAGATTATTTTCTATTTCCCATTCTCTTATTATGGGAATTATTTCTGGATTGTAAAATAAATAATATTTATCATCGTTTAGAATTCTTAATTTTAGATCAATCCATTGTTTATCGTTGATTGTTTTTAATAATTCAGTTTGATTAATATAAAAATTGATGAAATTTCTAATTAAATTTGATTCCCTAAAATGAAATTCATATTGTTCTATTGGAAATGGATTAAAAACTAAAATATTTATATTATTTCTTTTATAAAAATCTTTTATGTTAAGAAGCGATTTTTCTTTGTATAATTTGAACATTAAATATTTGTCTTTTTCTAATAAAAAACGTTCCATTAGAAATTTCCATTTAGGATTTTGTTTATCATTTAAATTTAAATCAAATAATGTTAGAAAATAATCTTCGTAAAAATGATTATCTTTATAAAACTGGAAAAATTCTTTTTTTAATTCTAAATTTTCGGGATATAAAAAATTAGCCCATTTTAAAATATTATAGTATTCTTCATTGGATATAATACTTTTATTTTTTTTTGCATAATATAAATAATATTTACTTCTTTCGAATGATTTCTGTTTGTTATTTTTTTGAATATAAAAATCATAACGGATACAAGAAAAAAAGATATTATTTTTTTTACATAAATTTTCTAAACTATCTAATAGATTTTCCTTATTGGTTAATTCGTTAATATTTGATGATAATAAAAAATCTTTAATATTATACTGATAATTATTTAATAAATCTTTTATTTTATTATTATCATTCAATAAATATGCAATATTGAGTAATTGATTCCATATCTCAGAATTATATTGTATATAATTTAAATAAGTTTTATAATTTATATAGGATTCCTGTAAAAAATAAAGATGATCTTTATCTTTTTTTTGTTTATTAAGATATAGATGATAATAATAAGCTCCTTGAATTTTAAAAATATTTATATTATCTTTAAATATTTTTTTATATAATTCTATATAATGTTTAGCTTTTTCGATTTGATTATTATTAAAATATGTATCGATTAATGTTATATAAATATAATGTTCTTGTGGATGATTTGCAATATACTTTTTAAAATAAAATTCAGCTAAGGAATAATTGTTTTTTATAAGATAAAAGTTTCCTTTAAGTAAATAAAAGTCCGCATAATTTAAGTTAAGATTTTCTAAGTTACTGATAATTTTTTCTGCATCATCAATTTTACCTTTTTTTAATAATAATAAAGATTCATATATTTTAAAAAATGGTTCTTCTGGATAATTATTTTTTCCACGTAATATTAAATGTTCAGCTCTTGAAAGATCATTTATATTAAAATAGTTCTTAATTAAAAGTTTTGTAGCTTCTAAATGTTTTGGATTTCTTTCTAAAAACTCCGTTAAATATTGTATGCTATGATAATAATATCCTTTTTTATAACTTTCCTGAGATAATTCTAATAATTTAGAAGAATGAATTTCTTTTAAATTTAAGTTATTTAAAGAGTAATTCCAGGAAAAATCTTGCGTTATAATAGTGGTGGGAAAAAGATATATAATAAAAAAAATATATATTAAATTAATACTTTTATGGAATAATATATCCACCTTCTGCTACTCCTCCAAATTGGAAATAATTTAGATGAATCTTAACATTAATATATTTATCTTTTAATTTTTTTTCTTCTGGCTCTGGTATTAATGCTTTATAAGTTATTAAATAATTATAAAAAGGAAAGTTTTCTAAGATTTTATAAATATTAATATAATTATAATCATCAAAAAAATAAAAATACTTTCCATTGGTTTTGTTTATTGTTTTTTCTAAGGATATATTTTTTTCAAAACTAATTATATATATTGGTATAGAATGAATAAAAGACAGATATTGTAGCTTTTGAATTTTTTGTATATCATTGAAGTCTTGGGTTGTATTGGTAAAAAGTATAATTGCTTTTTTACCTTTTAGTGGGATTAAATAATTCATACTTTGTAAGAGATTTTGAATCATATCAACATTTTTATTCTGAGAATGATTTTCAGTTAGTAAGTGATTTAATTCTGTTTTATATTTATTGTTATAAATTATGTTAATATTATCACCTGTTAAAGCAAAAAATATATTATCATTGATTTTAAATTCTTCAAAAAATAATTCTAATTGATTTAAAAATAACTCTTTATATTCATCATTAATTTGAAAATTCACATCTTTTAAAATTAATAGATTTTTTTTATTTTGATAATTATTCATATTGGTTGCATTTATTAAAGGAATTTTTTTATCATTTTCGTAGAGTATAAAATTATTTTCTAATAAATTGTTGATAGGTTTATTGTTATTATCATAAATTTTTAATCTAATAGCAATTTGGGGAAATTGTAAAGATTCTATATTTAAGATTTGAATTGATATATTTTGGGTTTTATATTGAGAATTTAAATAAACATAAATTTTACCTGAAAGATCTAAAATATATAAAAAATTTTCATCAATGTAAAAAGATGAAATCAATTGAAACTGGTTTTTTTCAATTTTATTATTATTTATGTTTTGCAGATCTTTTATAATATTCCATTCATTATTAGTATTAGTTTTATAATAGATTTTATTTGTAGTGGAATAGGCAATTATATCTTGATTTACATAAAATGATTTGATATTTTTTTCAGGTAGTTCTATTTCTTTTAAAATATAACCAGAAATATCAATCATATAGATTATATTATTATTTAACATATAGATGGAATCTTTAAAATTAATAAACATAGGTTCAATTAGATTTAGATTATTCTTATCAAGAGATTGAATTTCTAAATAACCAATAAATTGATTTTGTTTAAACTTATAAAAACGTTTTTCTTTTTGACTCCATATATATAATATATCATTAATGATAAATAAATCTGTAGGATAGGGAACATTATTAATAACAGATTTAGAATAGACTTTTTCTTTATCAAAGATAAAAATTTGATCGTTTTCAAAATCAGTTATATAAATATTTTGTTTAAAAATATAAATTTTAGAAGGTTTTTTAATGGAATTAAATAATGTACCTTTTATTGTTTTTTTTAAATTTCCTTCTAAATCGAATACAAAAATAGCTTTGGGTTCATAACTTAAGCAGTAAATAAATTTATTATCTCTTGTAATAGAAATGGGAATAAATCTACTAAGATTTAATTCATTTAATCCAATTTCTTTCCATAGAACATAATTTGTCTGATTATTATTATGATTGATTTGATAAAATAAAAAAAATTGATTTTCTATTTGATGAATTTTATAATTGATATATTCTTCATAAGGATATTGATTTTTTAAAATCTCATATTCTTCTAAGGAATTTTCCCACTCACCTGCAAGAAGATAAGATTCTGCTAAAAATCTTCTGGCAAAATAAAAATCTGGTTTTATATTTAAGGATTTAAGAAAAAATTTTTGTGCCGTTTTATAAGAATTATTATTAAATAAATTAACTCCCTGTATAAAATATTGGTAAGATTGTTTTTCTTTTATGTTAAAATAAGGTATCTGAAATTGTGCTAAAGGAATTGCAAATAATAAAGAAATAAAAGTAAAAAAAATAACAATTAACCAGATAAAATGTTTTTTCATAATACATATAATTTATCGAGCAGAAATAAAAAAATTATATATAAATTTTTAAGGTAATATTAGTTTTCACTATTTTCCTTAGGAATAGAATACTTTTCTCTTGGTGGAAGTCCTAATTTTTTTCTTAATTCTTGATTTTCTTTATATAATTCCATAACCTCTGTATCTGTAAAAATATTTAGTTTTTCCAATGCTTCTATGATTTTTTCTCTTTCTAAATTTTCTCTTCTACTGATTTCTAAAGCAATTTCTGCTGCCTCTAAGGATTTTCGAGTTTCCATTAATTCTTTATCTCGAAATTCACCTAATTTTTCTAATGCTTTTAATGTAGTCTGTAATTCAATCATTTCTTTTTCTTTTAACGAGAAAGCTTCTTCTAAAGCTTTATTTACTTTTTCTTCGAATAAACGATATTGTTGTTCAAATTCTAATAAATGCTGGAATGCTTTTGTTTCGTTTTTAGCATCTAAGAGTTCAGTACGAATTAATTGTACATAACCATCTAAGAAGTCTCTATATTTTCGAACCTGTGTAGAAAAATCCTGTATAATTTTTCTATAACGTTCAGATTTGATTATAAATTCCAATAATAATTTTAATGTTGATGATTTTGTTTGATCATCAATTATATAAGTTCTTTTTTTTATTTCTAATTTTTGAGGGAAATCCTCCAAATATTCTTCTGGTATTATTATTACTTTGGCATAGGGAACAAGTAGTGGATTATTATTTATAATAGAAATTAATTCGTCTATATTTTCTTTTTTAGCCTGAAAAACAAGAATATGAATATTTTCTTCATCAAAAGGAATGGATTTTATCTGATGAAAATCACATTCATTAACAGATATAGGAATATTTTTTTCTCCTGTATCTACTTTAATTTTTAATGGAAATTTTAAATTTCTGGATAAATGCCAAATCTTTACTTCTGTCATTAATTTTATTTTTTATTTGAATAAGATTTTTTGGCAACAACTTTTTTTATTTTATCTATCATTTTATACATTTTATTTTCTAATTTAATATAATTGGGATGGTTATAGATATATTTTTTATATATATAGATTAAAGGTTTTATAGGATGGAATTTGAATGTAATTTCATCTGTTCTTATGGACATAATATAATTTCCTAAAATTAATAAACCAATATCAGCAAGCCATGCTCCTATAGCTGGAGGCCAGGCACCATCATAAGCTTTTGATAATCCCAACATCAATAAAAAATAATAAAAAAAGAAAACAAATAATGCTAAGGAAAAACTCATACCTTTACCGCTTCTTTTAGAAACAAGACCTAAGGGAAAGGAAACATAAAAAAATAAAAGGCAGGCAATAGGAATAGCAATTCTTTTATGAATTTCAATTTCAAATTTTCTTTTTGTTTTTTCTACATCTTTTAAGAAAATTTCATAACGAAAAACTGTTTGAGCAATACGATTATATTCCTGGGTGGTAGGTCCACCAGGTTTATCAACTTTTGAAAGATTTTGTATTAACCAGATTTTTTTTAATTTTATATATTCTTTCATTTCTTTTATAGAAGGAAGCCTCTGTCCTTTTTCTGTTTCATCAATTTTTATATTAAGATTTTCTGATAAAGATTCAAAATCAATTTTATGTTCACCTTTTTCTAATTTTTCTAAAAATTCAAATAATTCAATAAAAGTATAATTTTCTGGTTTAACATCTAATTTACCTACTTTTTTTTGTATCGTAGGTAAAACAAAATCCATAAAACCATTTCTAAAATCAGTTATTTCTATTTTTGTCCAGGAAGGATCTGTTTCTATCATATAACCATTTTCCAAACGAATAAAGTTTTCTTTTTCTCCATTTTCTTTGAGTTTTGTTAAGATTTGTCCTTTTTCTGCTTGTATAATTTGTACCATTTTTGCATTGATAGTATGAGAAAATTCTTCTGTATTATTAAAGTTATTTTTCCATTTTCTAATTTGAACATTTTTTAAGATAGATCCATCTCTAAATTGAGCATAAATATCCTGTCCATAATCTCCAAGTGTTTCTGTATCTACTATATTCATAAAGCGACCGGACTTAACCAAACTTAAACTATGATAGGTTCTTAACCATTCTTCAAAATCTGTTTTAGCTTTACTGCTGATAGGTCCTAAATAAAAATATATAAATCCTACTAATATCATGGATAAAAATCCAAAAACCAAATAAACAAAATAAATTCTTTTAAAACTAATTCCAGCAGCTCTCATTGCAATAATTTCTGAATCTGCAGATAATCTACCTGTCGATAATATGCCTGCAAAAAGACATGCAATAGGAATTGTTGTTGTAATTTTATCTCCAATTAAATAAATTAAATATTCTATAATTTTATAGGTATCAATACCTTTTCCTAAAATTTCTCCTATAACTTCTTTAAAAACAAGAGCAATAAATAAACTTGTCCAGAAAAATAAGGTAGTAAAAAAAGGACTTAAAATTTCTTTAAAAATATATTTATCTAAGATTTTAATTCTAAATCGAAACATTAAATCTCCTATTTTTTTACTTTTATTCGTATTTCAAATAAATTTTATGGAAAATAATGACAAATAAAGAATTATTGGAATATATAGAAAATAAAAAAATCAAAAATATTCTTGTAATTCAAACAGCATTTATTGGTGATGTTGTTTTGACAACACCGATGTTAAAAACATTAAAACAATATTTTCCAGATAGCCATATTAGTGTACTTGTTAAACCAGAGGCAAAACAAATTTTAGAACCATTATCTTTTGTTGATGAAGTACTAATTATCGATAAATCTGGAAAGCATAAATTTTTAGGAATGTTTCAGATTATCCAGCAAATAAGAAAAAAGAAATTTGATATCATATTATCTCCTCATCAATCTTTTCGTACAGGTTTAATTGTTTTTTTTTCTGGTGTACCAATTCGTATAGGTTATGAAAGTTCTTCTTTACCCATTGCCTATAATATTAAATTAAAAAGAAGTAGTAAGCATGAAATTCATCGTCTATTAGACTTCTTAAAAGATTCTATTTGTCCAGATTTAAAAAATTATACCAATGCTCCCATTCTGGAAGAAACAGAAGAAAGTAAAAATAAAGCAAGAACATTAATACAGGAATTATCAACGAATCCAATTGCTTTTGCATGTTCTTCAATCTGGCCAACAAAACGTTGGACTCCCTGGGGATTTGCTGAATTAGCTGGAAAAGTAATTGAATTATATCAAGCACCAGTAATTTTAATTGGTTCTAAAAGTGATTTTGAATTATCCGAATATATAAGGAATTATGCTAAACATATTTTACCAGATCATATTTATAATAAGATTTATAATTTTTGTGGAAGAACAGATTTAATTACTTTATATTCTTTACTAAAACGATGTAAGTTTTTAGTTTCGAATGATTCAGCACCAGTTCATTTCGGTTGTGCTGCTAAAATACCTGTTATAGCAATATTTGGTCCTACAACAAAAGATTTAGGTTATGCTCCTATTTGTAAAAATAGTAGAGTTGTAGAAATAGAAGGATTATATTGTAGGCCCTGTGGAACACATGGAGGGAAAAAATGTCCAGAAAAACATTTTAGATGTATGAAGGAAATTACACCAAATATGGTTTTAGAAAAGATTAAAGAAGTTTATCCTATAAAAAATTAAAATAAAGTGGACTTAAAAAATGAATCTATAAATTACAGGAATTAATTATGAATAAAGAACAAAATAAGCAAAATGAGCAAGAATATTCTTTATTATATAAGGATGCTGGAGTAGATACCTTAGCTGGTCAGAGTTTAATTCAAAGTATTATTCCTTTTGTAAGAAAAACCTATACAAAAAATGTCATTTCTGATTTAGGTGGATTTTCTGCTATCTATGATTTATCATTTTTAAAATCAATGAATGAACCTGTTTTATTAACTTCAACAGATGGTGTTGGTACAAAATTAACTTATGCTTCTTATTTTAAACGTTTTGATACAATAGGTTATGATTTAGTAGCAATGTGTGCGAATGATATATTGGTTTCTGGAGGTAAACCAGAGATATTTTTAGATTATATTGCAGTGGGGAAATTAAAGGTTAAAGAAATGTCTATTGTAATTCGTTCTATTGCAGCAGCATGTAAAATGATAGATTGTAGTCTTACAGGAGGAGAAACAGCAGAACATCCTATTGTAATGAAAGAAGAAGATTTTGATTTAGCGGGATTTATGATAGGTTTTTGCGAAAAGAAGGATTTAATTACTGGGGAAGATATACAGGAAAATGATGTAATTGTAGGTATACCATCATCTGGTGTTCATTCTAATGGTATTTCTTTAATTCGTAAATTATTTTATGATCCAGCTTCAGAAAAAAATGAAGCTATAAATAAAGATATATTTCTTTTTTTAAAAGAATCCATTTTATTACAACCTACAGTCCTTTATGATGTAATTTTAAGAGAATTTATCCAACAAAAAATTATAAAAGGAATGGTTCATATAACAGGTGGTGGTTATCAGGAAAATATTCCAAGGATATTAAAAGAAAATTATTATACAGAATTAAGTATCTGGGAATTACAATCCCCATTTAAAGAAATTGCAAATATGGGGAATTTAGATTTTAAAGAAATGACAAAAGTTTTTAATTGTGGTTATGGAATGTTAGTAATTTTAGATAAACAATATGTTGATATGTTTATTAAAAAAATATCAGAAAAATTAGCTTTTTATAAAGAAAAATATATAAGTATTCAGAGGGAATTTTTCCAAGAATTTCCAGAATGGGAAAAGGACTGGAAATTACCTCATTTATCTCTTAAAGCAGAAATTTTAGGTACAATAAAAAAAGATTCTCGATATAATAAAAAAGTTGTTTTTATTTAAATTTATATTTATTATTAAAATATGTTTATAAATGAATTAACAATAGAAGAATTAAAAGATTTTTTTCGAAAAATTAATGAACCATCTTATAGAGCTGAACAAACTTTTTTAAGAATCCATAAACATTTAGCTCTAAATATAGATGAATTTACAGAACTACCAAGAAAACTTAGAGAATGGTTCTCAGAGAATCATTATTTCCCGACTTTAAATTTAGATTATTACGAAGCTATAAATGATAAATCTGATGATCGAGGTACACAAAAATTTATTTTTGAATATAAAGATCAAAAATCATCAAAAAATAGAATATTTGAATCTGTATGGCTTGTTTCTGAAAAACGAAGAACAGCATGTATATCTTCTCAAAGTGGATGTAGTTTAAATTGTACATTTTGTGCAACAGCAAAAATACCATTTAAAGGAAATTTATCAACATGGCAGATTCTTCAGCAAGTTTATTATATGATTAGATTTCGAAATCAAACAGAAAATACAAAAGAACGATTAACCAATATTGTATTTATGGGAATGGGAGAGCCTTTTTATAATTATGATAATGTAATAAAAGCAGCTAAAATATTAAATCATCCCTTAGGATTAAATATTGGATCAAGACATATAACAATTTCTACCGCTGGCGTTATTCCTTCTATTGAACGTTTTATAGCAGAAAAACAACCATTTAATCTTGCCATTTCATTAAACCATCCTTTTAATGAAGGAAGAATGTCATTAATGGACATTAATCAACGTTATCCTTTAAAAGAACTTTTAAAAGTGGTTAAGAAATATACAGAAGTATATAAAAAAAATATTACATTTGAATATATATTAATACCTGATGTAAATATGACTAAGGAACATATTAATGAATTAGTAAAAATTGCTAAGTATATCAAATATTGTAAATTTAATTTAATTCCTCTTAATACAAATTTTAATAATTGGAGAACACCAGAAGAGGAGGAGGTTTTAGCATTTCAAAAAGAATTGCGTAAAAATGGAATTTTAGCCTTTTATCGTGGTTCTCCTGGTAAAAAAATCAATGCAGCATGTGGAATGTTAGCTTTACAAAAAAAAGAGATGCTTATATAATAAATTTTATTTATAAAAACAAAAAAAAGTTGATTTTTTATTGTAATTTTTTATTATATTACTATGACAGAAATGATTGAAGATTCTGAATTATCAAATTTATTATATACAATTACTGCTTCTTCAGAATCAGATATACCTACACAAACATTTACATCTGATGTAGAGCCTTCGCAGGATTTAAAACAAAAAGGAACTGCAAAACCATATGATTTTAAAAGACCAGATAAATTTTCTAAGGACCAGATTCGAACATTACAAATGATCCATGAAACATTTGCTCGAATGGTTACAACGTCATTATCTGCACAATTAAGAGCAGCTGTAGCAGTTCATGTTAGTGCAGTAGATCAATTAAGTTATGAAGAATTTAACCGTTCTATACCATCTCCAACAACACTTGCAATTGTTAATATGGATCCTTTAAGAGGTTCTGCTATATATGAAATTGATCCAAATGTCAGTTTTGCTATTATTGATAGATTATTTGGTGGTAAAGGGGAACAAATTAAAAATTTATCACGAGAATTAACAGATATAGAACGTTCTGTTATGGAAAGTGTTATTGTAAGAATGCTTGGAAATCTAAGAGAAGCGTGGTCAACGGTAATTGATTTAAGACCACGTTTAGGAAATATAGAAACTAATCCTCAATTTGCTCAAATTGTTCCTCCTAATGACATGGTTGTACTTGTTGCTTTCGAAACAAAAATTTCTGAAGTAGAAGGAATGATGAATTTTTGTATTCCTTATATTACAATTGAACCAATAGTAAATAAATTATCTGCTCAATATTGGTATTCTTCAATTCAAAAAGCGCAAACTGATGAAAACAGAGAAGTAATACAACAGCGTTTAGAACAAGTACAATTACCATTAAAATGCGAAGTAGGAGAAATTGATATTTCGATTGGAGACGTAATTAATTTAGCCCCAGGTGATATTGTTAGATTGAATACACCTTTAAATGGAGAATTTATCATTAAAATTGGAGATAGAAAAAAATTTAAATGTTTACCAGGTAGGGTGGGGAATCGTCTTGCTGTTCAAATTGGTGAATATATTGAAGATATTCCAGATGAATTACTTGCAACTACGAGAGATAAAGAAGAATAATATATTATTTTATATAATAAATATTATTTTTCTTTTATTATATTTTATAACCTTAAAATATCATACAATGTATAAAACTATTTTTTTTATTTTGCATTTTCTTGTTTTTTTAGAATTATTGTATCATAGATATCATATATTTACTGAAAGTATTTTAAATAATCAAAGATTATACTTAAAAATATTACTTTTTTTTTTGTTATTTTTGTTTTTTTACCAAATTATTGGTTTTCAGATGATAGTATAAGACATATTTATGATGCTTATTATTTATTGAAAAAGATTGATCCTTATGTTGTTGCTCCAATTCATTTATCGAAAGTTCCGGGATTAGATTTATATCCCAATCATCCAGAACTGGTAAGTATATATTTTCCTTTTACTCAATTGATAGCTATTATAGGTATTTTATTAGGAAATATATTAATTAGTATTTTCTCTATACCCTTGTATGAAATTTCTTTTCGTTTTGTTTTTTTAAGTTTAGAATTTATATTAATATATTTTATATTAAAAAGGGATCCAAAATATATTTTATTTTTTTTAAGCCCTATTTTTTTAATAGAATCTTTATCTTTACATACAGATATTCATGGTATATTGATTTTTATTCTTTTTATAAAAGTAAAATCATTAAGAATAAAATCTCTTTTGCTTCCTCATCAAATTTTTATTAAACCAGAAGGGACCATTCTTTTTATTAATATGATTATCAAATACTTCAATAAATTAAAACAAAAAAAGTTATTTTATTTGTTTATATGTTATAATTTTATAATTATAATAATTTATTTTATTATTTTGAAAATATTATATAATTTACAATATATATCATTGGAAACATTAAAAGGATTATTATTAGAAGCGAAAATTTTTAATTCTTTGTTTGTTGCTTATCAACCATTTATTATAATGATACAAAATTTTATCTATCCAGATTCCTATTATGCCATCTATTACTATAGAAAAAATTATGTGATTTTTTTATTGCTCATAAATGTAATAATAGGGGGATATAATATCTATAAAAATCATAAAAAAAATCAAAACTATTTTCGAAAAGAATTCTGGTTAGATATAATACTCTATCAATTTTTTTTATATTTTATAGTTAGAGCAAGCTGGCAACCATGGTATTTTTTATGGCTTATTCCATTATTATGGGAAAAAAGAAAATTACGATGGATACATTTTTTAACTTCAATACTTATTTTATGGTATATTCCTGTTATTCATTTAAGAGTTTATCAATCTTATAATTATAAATTATTTTTTATTTCTCTTGGAATCTGGATTTTAATTTATATCTTTTTTTATCGTAAATTTGAAATTTTATCTAAGAATAATTAGAATTAGAGAGTTATTTGATTCAAATAGGTTTTGGAAAATTATTTTCGATTTTATGGTTCTTTTTATTGACAAAATATTTTTATATGTTTTTTTATAAATGATGGGCTTATTGAATGAAATTGATGCTGAAATTTTGAATTTGTTCTATTTATATTATGAGCATCAGGATGTAGAGATAAGAAAAGATATTTTTAAAAAAATTACCGAAAAGATACCATTTGGTATGAATCCTTATTATTTTATTGAATTAATTGATGATTCTTTAATTCGTCTACAATTACGCTCCCAAATTGGTTCTGAATTAAATATTGCAAAAATCATCTATGATTTTAAATTATATATGGAAGAACCTAATAATTTAATGAAAGGTTCTTATTTAGTATCTCGATTATCCGATTCTATTTTTATTAATTATGAAGACTATAAAAAAAAGTATTTTCTATTAGTAGAAGAATTTTTAAAAACATATCCAGATTTTATAGAAATTGATATTGAAGAACAATATAGTAAAATAATTGATTTTTTATATTGTTATAAAGGATTTCAGGGAAATTTTGACGATTATCATAATCCAGAAAATAGTTTTATTACGAAAGTATTCGAAACAAAGAAGGGAATTCCAGTATCTTTATCTGTATTAACATTACTTTTTTATGAGGTATTAAAAAAAATAGTAGAAAGTAAATATAACAAAAAATTAAATTTTAAAATTCAACCAGTAAATTTACCCGGACATTTTCTTTTATTGTTCTCATCATCTAAATTAACCACATATTTTGATCCTTTTCATTTTGGGAATAAAATAACATATAGTGATTGTTATAAGCATTTATTAAAATTAGGATATCACCAGAATCCAGAATCGTATCATAATCCTCCAATTCCGAAAATTATTGCAAGAATGCTTCATAATTTATATAATATTTATTCCAGAAGAAATGAAACAAAAAAAGAGAAGACAATAGAAAGCCTTTTAAAAATTTTGAATAATTTAGTTCAAGTTGAAGACAAAAATAATTCAATTTAATTTAGAAAAAGTCATAAAAGATCAGAAAAGAAAACGTATTATCAAGAATGTTGATAAAAAATTATTAGAAATTATTAAAGAAGACCTTCCTTTTTTTAAATTGGTAAAAAGATTTGTTGTGTTTTCTGGAGGAAAACGAATACGCCCCTTAACACATTATTATTTTTGTAAGTTATTAAATTATACAGGAAAAGAATGGATTGATGTTGCTGCAATAGGAGAGTTAATTCATGCTGCTTCTCTTTTGCATGATGATGTAATTGATAATTCCAATCAAAGAAGGGGTAGACCAACACTACATATTTTATATGGAAATAAAAAAGCAATATTAGGAGGTGATTATTTATTGGCATGTGGAATAGATCATTTACAAACATTAGAACATGGTTCTATATTACTTCCTGTTTTTACAAGAGTAATTAAGAATTTATCAATATCAGAAATTTTACAAATGGAATACGAAAATAATCCAGATTTAACAGAAGAAATATACGAGAAAATCATAATTGGTAAAACTGCAGACTTATTTTCTGCAATGACAGAATCTGCAGCAATATTAAGTTCCATAGAAATACAAAAAATTTCTTCTTATCGAAATTATGGGTTAAAAATGGGGCGTCTTTTTCAAATTAGAGATGACTTTTTAGATTATTTTTCTACAGAAAAAGAAATGGGAAAAGAACTATATCAAGATTATATTAGAGGATTAATAACATATCCATTAATTGTTTTAAGAAAATTTGCAACAAATAAAGAAAAAAAAGAAATATTTAAAGATTGGCATAATGCAGAAAAAAGAAAATCAAAGTTGCCTTACGTTTTAGAGTTGATGGAAAAGTATCAAATACGAAAAAAAATTGCTATGGAAATCGAAGAGAATATCCATTCTTTAATGAATTTTATTCGTAATCATAATACCTTATACCATAAAGAAAGAGAAGAAATGTTATTAACATTAAATAAATTAATGGTTCCAGTAGAAATTTGATATGAAAATAAAAAGATTAATAATAATTCTTTTAGGATTTCTTTTATTATTGGAAATTTTTTTACGTTTATATAAAATTGAATCATTAAATTATTTTAGAAATGTTAAAATTATTCATAAATATAATCAAAATTATTTTGTTGGCTTACGTCCTAATACAACTGTTTATATAAAGCATTTTACAGGAAAATGGGAAGGAAAATTTACCATTAATTCCTTAGGAATGAGAAATATTGAAGAACCAGATAGAAAACGTAAAAAGATTATCTGTCTTGGTGATAGCCTTGTTATGGGATATGGTGTTTCAGATGAAGATACTTTTTGTTATATTTTAAATCAAAGATTTAAGCAAACTGGTTATCAATTTTTGAATGCGGGTATTGATGGTTTAGGTTCATTGGGTGCTTATCAAAGGTTAAAAGAAGTATTAGGATATGTTAAAAATGTTGAAAGTGTTCTTTTTTTTATTTCTCCCAATGATTTTACTATGCCAGAAATTTTTATTAAAAGAGGTATACTACCAGATGATGTAATTGAAAAAAAACGATTAGAAGATCCTTTAAAACGATATATAGATAGTTTTCAATTTATTCTTACAGATTGGTCTTATTCGTTTTTTATTTTAAAAATTACAATTAAACAGTTATTATTAAAATATGCTATATTTAAAAATGAGATAAAAAATAATCTTGATAAAATCAAAAATCAAACTTTAAAAGAATATATAGTAAATAGTTTCTTACTTCCTGAAAGAAAAATAAGCTGCCCAAAGCCAGAAGAAAAAAAATTAATTTATAAAACCATAGGATATACATATATAACCTATGAAAAACAAAAATTAAGTAGACCCATAAGTTGTCCAGAACCTGTTCCAGAAAATATTAAAAATGAATGTACAAATTTTCCTAAAACTATACCAGATTTACCAGATTTTACAAAAAACGTATATAAAAATATGATTGATTTATCAAAACAAAAACAATTTCGTTTAATTATAGTAATTTTACCTATGCAAATAGAAGAAATCTATTGTAATAATATAAAAAAATTTCATCCTTTAAGAATGTATGCCTTACAGGCTAAACACTTTTTTAAAAAAAATAATATTGAGGTATGGGATCTTATGGAATTTACACATACATTATGCAAACAAAATGAATATGGTATAAGAGATCATTATATACCCGAAGATGGACACTTAACAAAATTGGGCAATTTATGGGTAGCGGAACATTTATCACATTTATTAAATAGACATCTTGTAAAATAATATGTTATTTAATTCAATTCACTTTTTTATTTTTATTTTAATTGTTGTACCAATTTTTTTTATATTACCAGAAAAATATCAGAGATTATGGATATTTTTATGTAGTTTATATTTTTATGCTGTTTTTCAATTTATTTATGTTTTTTTATTATTATATTCTATTGGTATTTCTTATCTTAGTATTTATTTTATAACAAATTTAAATCAAATAAAATTGAAAAAACTATTTTTAATTATTGGGATAATTGGCAATTTATTATTATTATTAATTTTTAAATATAGTGTACAACTTTATGATGTCTTAAATTTTATTTTAGGGTTTGAACCATGCGATAAGAAATATATACAGCCACCTAATATTTTATTACCTATGGGTATTTCGTTTTTTTGTTTACAAGCAATTTCAGCTATTGTTGATATTTATAGAGGTATTGCAGAAAAACCTAAGAATATTTTATATTTTGGTTTATATTTAAGTTTTTTCCCTCAATTGGTTGCTGGTCCTATTTTAAGAACTAAGGATTTATTGGATCAATTTTATATAGAAAAAAGATTTGATAGTAATAATTTTCGCAATGGATTATTTCAGATATGCTTGGGTTATTTAAAAAAAACATTAATTGCAGATCAAATTTCTCCTTATGTAGATCAGATTTTTCAAACTCCGTGGGAATATCATAGTATAAGTATGTGGATTGCAGTATATTTATTCTCTTTACAGATATATGGTGATTTTTCTGGTTATTCTGATATTGCAATTGGTATTGCAAGAATCATGGGATTTGAATTACCTCAAAATTTTAATCGACCTTTCTTTTCTAAAACAATGGCTGAATTCTGGAGAAGATGGCATATTTCTTTTTCCAGCTGGTTGAGGGATTATATTTATATACCCTTAGGGGGAAGTCGTATAAATACTTTTAGAACATATATAAATTTATTTTTAACAATGCTTATAAGTGGTTTATGGCATGGTGCTGGCTGGAATTATTTATTATGGGGAGCATTACATGGTATATTCTTATTAGGAGAAAGATTTTTATTATCATTTAAAAAAATAGAGCAAATTGGTTCAAAAATTCCAGCTTTTATTTTGAGTTCGATTGGAATTTTTTACACCTATTGGGTTTTTTCTTTTACATTTTTCTTTTTTCGAGCAAAACCAATTGTTTTTCCAGAGACTAATTTTACAGCTTCGTCAATTGAAGTTGCATGGTATATGGTATTACGTTCTATTATACCATCACCAGGTAAAATTGTAATACCATCTTTGCAATATTTTGTTATGATAGCAATTTTATTTTTTATTGAGTATTTAATGGAAAATCAGAATAAAAAAAATTATATTAAAAGGTTTATACAAAGTGATTATTTATATGTATTTGCAGGTGTTATTTTATTTACCTGTTTGGTAATTTATTCTGTTTCTGTAAGTCAGCCTTTCGTATATTTCCAATTTTAGTGCTCTATTAATATATCATTAATATCATTTTTATTGTATTTATTTTTGAATTCTTCTGTTTTAAAATAAGGGAAAGGTTTACCATTTTTTAAACATACAAAGGTGATAAAACAATCAATAATTTCTGAAGTTTGATTTGTTTTTGTATCGTGAACAATTGCTTTTGTTTGGATAGTTATAGAAGTTTTTTTAATTTGATAAATTCTACATAAGATAATTACAGAGTCTCCCATTTTAGCTGGAGAACGAAAACGTACATTTTCTAAGGAAACAGTTACCATATTTGTATAACCAATTTTTTCAACCGCATATAAATAAGAAGATTCGTCAATCCAGGATAACATACTACCACCATATAAGTTTCCATGTCCATTTAAATCCCTGGGTAAAACTAATCGCCTTGTGACAATTTCAAAATTTTGATTTAATTCATAATTCTCCATAATGAACCTCAGATTCTTTTATTTTGTTAATAATTTCTTGAGCTAATTTTTTACCAATTCCTTCAATTTCAATTAAATCATTAATAGTTAAATTCTGTAAAGGTTTTTGGTTAAGAAATTTTAATATTTTTTTCTTTCTTTCCGAACCAATTTTAGGTATAGAATCAAGAATATGTTTGTATAGATTTTTCCTCATTCTTTTTCTTTGATGATTGATAGCAAAACGATGTGCTTCATCTCGCATCTGTCTTAAGATTAACATACCAGGGCTTGATGGATTTGTTTTTAGTGGTTTTGATTCAAAAGGAAAATAAATTTCTTCTCTTTTTTTAGCAAGTCCAATAATGGGAATATTTACATTATGTTCCTGAAGTGCTTTATAAGCAGCATTTACCTGAGTAATACCTCCATCTATTACAAGTAAATCTGGAAATACTTTATTTTCTTCTTTTAATCTTCGAATTCTTCTATAAATAACTTCTTTAATTGCAGCGGGATCATTTATATCATTTATAGTTTTAATAATATAATGACGATAAGAAGATGGATTTGGTTCACCATTAACAAAGCGAACACCAGAACCTACAATTTCTTTTCCTTGAAAATGCGAAATATCATAACATTCCATTATTTCTGGAATTTTATTTAAATGGCAAAGTTTTTGAATTTCTTTTAAAGCTTCTTTTTTTAATTTATTTTTCATTCCAAGAATTCTTTCTTTTAAAAGAAGCTCTGCATTTTTTTCTGCTAATTGTATCAAAGAAGATTGTTTTTGAATTAAAATTTTTATTGGATAGTTATATTTTTCTTCTAAAAATGCCTCTAATTCTGAAATACCTTCTACTTTAAAGGGAATAATGATTTTTGCTGGAAAATTATCCGGGTTTAAAAAATTCAGATAGTATTCGCGTAAAAAAGAAGATAAAAGTTCTTCTTTATAATGATTTAAATTAATATTATCTGGAACATATAATGAAAAAGACTTCCTTGAAATTAATTTAGAATTTCGAAATTCTAAAATTACAGCACCAGCTTGATTGAATTCTTCATTTATTGCAATAGTTATAACATCCTGATCAGGATTTCCCGGTTTTATAACATCTTGTTTTTCATTAAATTGTTTTAATTTTAATAAAATATCTCTATAAATAGCAGCTTTTTCGTATTGCATCTGACTACTGTATTCATTCATTCGTTTGATAATAATTTCTTCTAATAGTTCTTTTCTTCCTTCTAAAAATAGAATAATTTCCTGTACAATTTTTTGATATTCTTCTTTATCGACATTTCCCTGACAGGGTGCAAGACAACGTTTTATAAAATAATTCATACAGGGTCTTTTGGGTTTTTTTAAAGGTAATTCTTGATTAACTTTTCTAATAGGAAATGTTTTATGAATTAGATCCAATAATTGTCTTGCAAATTTAACATCTGTATAAGGACCAAAATATCGATTACCATCTTTTTTATATTTTCTTGTAAGAAAGATTCTGGGATATTCTTCATTCAAAGAAATACATAAATATGGGTATCGTTTATCGTCTTTTAATCTTACATTAAAAGGAGGTTGATATTGTTTTATTAAATTGTCTTCTAATATTAAAGCTTCATTGCCATTATTTGTTATAATCCATTCAACATCATAAGCTTTTTGTAATAATAAATAATGCTTATAATCTTCAGGATTAAGATAACTTTTTAAACGTTGCTTTAATTGAATCGATTTTCCAATATATAATATTTTTCCCTTTTTATCTTTCCAGAAATAACAACCTGGTAATGATGGAGCAATAGAAATTTTTTCTTTTAAATATTCTAATCGTTCTTGTGTATTATAAGTTAATGGTTGTTCAGATAGATATAATTCTTTTTCATTTTTCATAATGTAATTTTAATAAAATCATAAATTAAAAAATGACTACTTTATAGAACAACGTAAGAGATAAGGATTAAAAACCTGTCCTATGAATAATTCAGAATTTAATTTTAGTATTACAGATGCAGCACTAATTTTTTGACCAGAATCTTCAAAAATTTTATTGATTTGATATGTTTTTGGATCAATCTCAAATCCCAAAGAAGGAGAAAGATTTTCTGCATTTTTACTATGCTGGATAAATTTCCACATAGATGGATGAGAAGTTATATAAAGTTTATTTTGATATGAAATAAAATTATCCGGACCAGGAATAGTTGCAACTTGTTTTTTATTTTCTAATTTATATTGATTGTTTTTTAAAATAAAATCAAATTCATAAATTTTATTTTCTAATGTTGTACTTACAAATAGTTTATTATTATATAAAGCAAGGCTATTAGGGAAACCTAATCCATTAAAAATTTCATAACATTGATTTATTTCTATATTACAATAAACAAGAGAGCCGTTTTTTATTCCAAATAGCATTGTTGATAAATATTCTATTAGACTTCCTCTTGTTTTCATATCATTTATAATAATAAATTCATTTTGAGAAATACTAATCAAATCATTAGGAGAGACTATCAATGGATTCTGAAATAATTTTTTTAAAATCAATTGATTTTTTTTATATTCGTATATTGCAACAGCATGCCATTTGGTTTCTAACGTATTTCCATGTAAAATAACAAATAAATATGGATCTCTATAATCTATACCATGAGGGCGAAAAGAAAGATTTTCAGGTTCGTTTATTCTTTCTAATATATTTAATTTATTAGTATTGGGATTATAACTATAAATTTCTCCATAAGATTCTAAGTCTCTTCTATTATGAGAAGAAATTAAAAAAAGATTTTCTTTTTCTATCCAGACAAAATCTTCTGGTCCAGCAATTCCTTCAATTTTATAACAAGAATTAGGGTAGGGTTTATAAGAACTACATAAAATCAAAGATAATAATAAAATTGATTTTACAAATAATACTATGATATTTATTTTTTTCATAACTATAAAAATTTATGAAATGTTTTAAAGTCAAATATTTATTATTAATTACTGGTATTTTATTTCATTATAGTTTAAATGCTATTTCAGTTTATAAAATTCCTAAGAAATATATAGAATTGCTACAAGAAAAAGAAAAACAAAAAATTCAAACTTTTTTAAAAATAAAAAGTAATGAAAATATTAAATGGTATAAATTAAAAATTCCAGAAAATATAAACAAAAATTGTTTTTATTTTTCAGAAATTAAACAACTTTTTGAAGTTTATGAAATTGATTATAATAAAGATATAATCATTCAAATAGATAAAATTTATCAATTTGGTAATTTAGATTATCCTGAATATAAGGGGAATCCCTTTCATATTATTTGTACTAATAAAAAGGTATTATATTTTCGTATTTATTCTTTCGATAAAAAACGTATTGGTATTACGGGAAAAATATTAGTAGGTACAAAAGAAGATTTTTATAAATATATTATAAAAAAAGAGTTTATAGATATTATTCTTGGAATAATGTATATACTTACAGGTTTATATGCTTTTTTATTGTTTTTATTTTATCATAAATATAAATTATTTTTACATTTTAGTTTATTTTTAATCTTTTTAGGAATAGCATCATTTACAACAAATAATATAAAATATATTTATTTAGAAAATGCTATATTCTGGTCCTGGATTAATATTTCATCATTATTTTTAACATCAGCATATTCATTGATTTTTGTATCTTCTTTTGTAATAAATCGATTTAAAAAATTAATAATTACTTTTTCTATGATTCAAATATTAATTGGTTTATTATTATTTATAATAGCTATCAAATATTCTTTTTTATTATATAAAATTTTAGTTATATCTGCTTACTTGGCGATAATCAATTCTCTTATTTCTATATTATATATATTATATAATGTTTTTAAAAAAGATAAAGAAGCTATTATATTTCTTATTGGAATTAGCATTTTATGTTTTGGTGCAATTTTAGATTCTATTGTTATAATAAATGTATTAGAATACAATTCTTTGTATTTTAATATCAGTATGTTTTTATTTTTACTATTACTTGCAGGAATATTATTAAAAGAACAAAGAAAAAATTTTAAAAAATTGGAAACCATAGAAATAGAATTTGAACTTGCTTATAATGTACATAAAAAGTTAATTCCTAAAAAAGCACCGATATATCGTAATTTAGAAATTCAATTTGATTATAATCCTTCCTACTATTTAGGAGGTGATTTTATTCATTTTATAGAGATAAATAAAAATGAATTAGGAATATTTATAGGCGATATATCTGGACATGGTATTAGTGCTTCTTTATATTCTTCTACGATTTATCATTTGATTCGTGCCTTACATAATTATTATACAAGACCAGCTAAGTTATTAAGCAATATAAATAAATATTTATGTGATTATTCTAATGCTGATTTTATTACAGGTATCTATCTATATATAGATTTAGAAAAGAATGTATTTTATTATGCTTCAGCTGGACATACAGATTTATTATATTTTTATGATAAAAAGATTTTATTATTGAGCCAAACTGGACCAGCTTTAGGAGTAAAAAAAGAAGCCAATTTTAATGAATATGTATATCATTTAAAAAATGATTCTATTTTATTATTATATACAGATGGATTTATTGAAGTTTTTAATAAGAAAAACGAAATGTTAAATCAATTTGGATTAATTCAATCTATCATAAAATTAAATCCATATTCGTATAAAAATACATCTTTAAATTTTTTTAAAGAATTAAGAAAATATTTATATTCTAAAGGTTATAAATTTTATGATGATCAGGCTGGAATAATGATTTATTTTAATAATGTTTGAAAGTCTTCTGGTAAAGAACTCTTTATCGATATTAATTTTTTAGTTCCTGGATGTACAAAAGACATTTCATAACAATGGAGGGCGCATCGATTTAAAAGTAGAATTTGATAATCTCTGTTATTGATAGTATCATCTAAAAATTTTAAAAAATAATTTTCGTTTAGACCATAAATTTTATCTCCAACAATAGGAAATCCAGAATCTTTCAGGGTTGCTCGAATTTGATGTGTTCTTCCTGTATAAAGTTTAACTTTTATTAATGTAATTTCATTATATAATGGATGCTCTATTGTCTTGATTTTTTCTGGAATAAATTCTGTTTTTGCATAACGATATATATAATTATGGTTATTATAAAAAATAGTAAAAGATTCTGTATTATCAGAATAATTATTCTTATATAATTTTAAAAAATCCATAAGAGAATTTTTGTTAATAAACATTTGTCTTTTTATTACTTTACTATGAATATGCTTTCCAATATAACCTTCTAATATTTGATGTTTTGTAAATTTCCCAAATACAATTGTATAATAAATTTTGGAAATTTGATTTGTTAAAAATATTTTAGAAATATTACGAATTATTTCTGGATTTTTGCCAAAGAGGATTAAACCAGATGTTTCTCTATCAATACGATTAATGGGATGACAATATTCATAATTATATTGTTCTTTTAATAATGTATAAAGTGTATTTTTTTTATAATTTCCGGAGGGATGTACTGGTAAATTGGGAGGTTTATCAATAATCAGTAAATCATCGTCTTCAAAGATAATTTTAAAATGATGGTTTACTTCTGGTTCTGGCTTTTTATAATAATAAAATGTTATAATATCATTTGTTTTTAATATATAGGAGTTTCTAACTGGTTTTTCATTTACAAGAACATTACCATTTTTAATTCTTTCCTGCCATTGATTTCGTGAAATATGAGGATAGTTATCTGTTAAATATCGATCAATTCTTTTATTACTATCCTGTTCTGTGATTATGATTTCTTTTTTTACTTTCATTATAGATTATGTTAATATCTTTTTAAATTATTATCTAAATTTTTCCGATAAGTCAAATATAAAATAATTCTTATTTAATTAAGGAGAAAAAATATGAATATAAATAAAGCTTTGGATAAAGAATATGAAAAACTTTCAATTAAAGAAATTTTAAATCTTCCTGTAAGTGCCATTCAAGGTATAACAGAAGAAGATGCTGAATTATTAAAAAAAGCCTTAAAAATCAAAACTATTAAAGATTTAGGTAAAAATAAATATTTTCGTTGGGCTAAAGCTTTAGTTGATTTAGCTGATGCAGAAGAATAAATAAAGTTAAGCCCTATTATTAAGGGGCTTCTTTTGTTATATATTTCGTTAGTTTATAATTCCGAATCATTCTATTTATTAATACAATTAAATATAAAGTTATATATATTCCTAAAATAACTAATATGAATATAAATATTAAAGATAATAGCCAGATAAAACTTTCGTAGATTAATTTAAAGAATACATTTAAATTGAAATATCTTTTATAAAAATAAATGGTAATATTATTTGAATCTGAATTTAATTTCATTTCAATCGGTTGGAATTTTAATATATCTTCGAAATTTATCTTACCTGTATTATAGACGTTTTTACTTAAAAATAAATTATCTATTAGAGTCTGTTCTTTCTGGATTGGTTCTAAAAAATTTTGATACCATAATTTAGATTTTTTATATGTTAAAATAATATAATTTCCCTCTTTTCTTATATTTTCTAAATAGTTTTCTGGTAATTGAAATGTAAATTTGTAGAAAGAAAATAAAATTTTACCAATAAATAAAATTCCAACTATTATTATCAATTGGGTTTTATATTTTTTTAAATAATTCATATCTAAATATAAAAAGAAATAAAAGAAATCGTCAATAAAAAATTGATATTAAGAATTTTTTATGCAATTAATTATATATAAAAAACATTTTATAAAACTAAGGTTTGACTTCTATTAGGACCAAGGGAAATATATTTAATAGGAATATTGGTCCATTCCTGTAATTTTTCAATATATTTTTTACAATTAGCTGGTAATTCAGAATAGGATTTAATATTTGAAATATCGGATTTCCAGCCAGGTAAATATTCATAGATAGGTTTACAGGATTCCAATCCATAACTGGGGAAATAATCTATTTTATTATTTTCAAATTCATAGCCTATTGCTACTGGAATTGTATCAAAATGGGATAAAACATCTAATTTTGTTAATACAAGACCAGTTAAGCCATTAATTCTACCTGCATGTTTTACTAGTTCTACATCAAACCAGCCACAACGTCTTGGACGTCCAGTTGTTGCTCCGTATTCATTACCATATTTTCTTAATTCTTCTCCCATTTCACCTTTTAATTCTGTGGGGAAAGGTCCTTCTCCCACTCTTGTTACATAGGCTTTACAAATTCCATATACATTTTCTATATAATGGTAGGCAATACCTGTACCTGTTAATGCTCCTCCTGTAGTTGTATTACTTGATGTTACAAAAGGGTAGGTGCCATGATCAATATCCAGTGCAGTACCCTGGGCACCTTCTAAAAGAATACTTTTACCTTCTTTTAAAGCTTTTTCGAAATAAGTTGGCGTATGAATAACCATAGATTTTATTCTTTCTGCAAAATCTTTTAATTCTTTATAAAGTTCTTCATAGGAAATTTCTGGTAGATTGTAAAGATATTTTAATTCTTTATTTTTAATATTTATATAATTTTGTAATCTTTCTTCTAAATTATAATATAAATCACCTATGCGAATACCTATTCTTAACATTTTATCTGCATAACAAATGCCTATACCACGTTTCGTAGTTCCAATTTTCTGTCCTTCTGACAAATTTTCTTTATGTGCATCAATAAGTTTATGGAAAGGTAAAACAATATGACAGGCATCTGAAATAAAAATTCTTCCCTCATAATGAATATTTTCTTTTGTTAAACTATCTAATTCTTCAAGAAATGCTTTAGGATCAATTACAACACCATTTCCTAAAATACAAATCGTATTAGGATATAATATACCACTGGGGATTAAATGAAAAATATATTGTTTATTTTTTACAACAACAGTATGTCCTGCATTTGCTCCGCCCTGATATCTTGCTATAATATCAATATTTTCACTTAAGTAATCTATAATTTTAGCTTTTCCTTCATCACCCCATTGTGTTCCAACAACAATTGTTACACTCATAACTATACCTCGTTGATATTTATAAATTCGGATAAATTTAATGCAAAACCACATGATGGTATTTCTTTATGAGATAACTGTAAAGAAAAATTATCATAAATACCACCAGTTAATGCTTTTGAATTAGATTGATTAATATATGCTTCGAAAATAATGCCTGTATAATAACTAAATTCTTTTATAAGACTAAAATCATATAATAGAAAAGGAAAATCTTTTAAATGAAAAATTGTGTCTTTAATAATCTGGTAGATAGCAGGATAATTTTTTAAAAGTATTTTGAATTCTTGATGAATTTGATAATCTCCAATTAATAAGGGAATTTCAGTTAGAATTGTTTTTAACTCCTGCGATATATTATATTCTTTACATATTTCTTTTAATCGAAAAATATCTTTATAATATAAACCATTTAAAATATCTTTATGTAGATTATCAGGAAATAGTTGTAATAATTTTTTAATAACTAATGCATTCCCAAAAACAAATGTTGTTTTATAAGGAAAAATTTCTAATAATTCTCTTGCTAAATAAAATAAATTAATAATGCGATTTTCAAAATTTCCTATCCATTCCACACCTGCTTGATAGATTTCTCTATATAATCCTGTTCCCTTAGAAAAATCTCGATAAACAGGTTGTATATAATAATATTGTATTTTATCAATTTCATTAGCATGATATAAAAATGATTTCATTGCCATAACTGTTAAATCAGAACGAATTGCTAATAATTCTCCGTTAGAATCCTTTACTTCGAATAATTTTTCTGTAAAATAAGAATTGCCATTGGTAAAAGAGTTTGATGTTAAAGAAAAAACTTCTATATAATCTAATAATGGTGGTAAAAATTCAATCATTCCTTTATTTTCTAAAATATCCTGTATTTTCTTTTTATAAGAAATTAATTTTTTTGTTTTTTGTATATTATAATATTCAAATCCAGAAGGAATCGATAAATATTTAGCTTTTCTTAGCATTTAAATTCATTTTTTTTTAGAAGAAATCTAAATCAATAGAATTTCTCTTGAAAATCTCTATTTTGCCGATAATATTTTATGTATGAAGAAATTTGCCCAGTTTATCCTCAGTTTTATTATCATCATAGTATTCTTAGGTATAGGATTGGTATTGCCATTAATTTTTATTTACAAAAGTGGTAAAAATTTTATAGAAGATGTCCAAAAGCAAACCAAAAATAGGGCATTAGAAATTGCTATAGCCTTAGATACAATGAGTGGAGAAAGTTTTTATTACGATAATATGATTTCTTTAAGTAATGTAATGGCAAAAATAAAAGAACATACTAATATTCGAAATGATCCATATAAAATTAAAGAAATATTTTTATTAGATAATGAAAATCATCTGCTTGCTCATAATGACATTATAAAAGTTGCAAAAGATTTTCAACCTCAATTTGATCCAGAAAAATATAAATTAGGACAGATTTTATTTTATGGTAATCCTATATCTATTGAAACAATTGGTTACGCAGAAATACAATTACCAGAAGAAATAAAAAAGTTGAATTCTTATTTACTATTTATTCCAGTAGAAAAAATCTTAAAAGAATCTATAAGAAAATATTTGCCTGATTTATTAGCAAATCAATTTCATGTTTATAGTAGTGTTTATCCGCCAGATGAAGTATATCCCAAAGGTTCATTGCATATTATAATTGAAAATCAAGGCATTGTTCCCTTAGTATCTTACTGGTTAAAACAGATGTTTTATATAAGTTTAATATCAATATCAATATTTTTTATATTATTTATTTTATTTATGATTTTATTAATACAATTATTAAAAAAATCAGAATCAAAAAACGAAGTATTTGATGAAATTATAGAAATACCAGATACAGATACTTCGAAAGAAAAATTACCTGAAGATGAATTAAGTTTGGATTATTTTGAACCTGATTTTGAAGATATTGAAGAAGTAAAAGAAGAAAAAATAAATAAAAATAATATAATTTCTTTATCTGAATATCAGAAGAAAACAAATAAAAATCTTAAACAAAAAATAGATTCTTCCCAAAGCGAAGAAAAGAAAAATACTCAAAAAATTGTAAATGATTACGAAAATATTATAGATGCTCTACCCTTAGAGTAAGGAAATAAAAATGAGTTCTGCAAAAATACAAAATGAATTAATAGAAAAAACTGTTTTTTTAAATCTAAAAGGACAATTAAATCCCTACAATGCACTTTCATTTAAAAAGAATGTTTTTAATATACCAGAAAATAAAAAGTTTTTAGTTTTAGATTTAACAAATTTACATTCTATTAGTGGTGAAGGAATTAAAGTTTTTTTTGAATCAATAAAATATTTCCAAAAGCGAAATGGAATTGTAATTTTGATTCACCCTAAGGAAGAAATATTTCTATTATTAAAATTTTTAAAATTATTAAATTATGTAATTATTGTAGAAGATTATCACAAAGCAAAAGAAGTGATTGAAAGTTATTTAGAAAATAAGGGATATACTACCAGTTTTCAAATAGAAGAAATACCTTACTCAGAAGTCTTTCAGGATCAATTAGAAAAAAATGATTCACAAGAAAAATCAGTTCTGGCAAATAATATTCATTATTATCAGAATATAAAAAAAAATAAAGATTTTCCAGCAGAAGAATTAAATCAATTAAAAGAAAACTTACAATATGTTCATAATCGTTTATCACAATTAAGTGAAAAAATCAATCAGACTAATTATCAAGATAATAAAGATTTATTTCAATATATTGAAGATAAAATTGCAGAAATAAAAAAGAGTAATGAATTTTATTTTCAGGAATTTCAAAATCGGTTTTATAATTTAGAAGAATCTCATAATCAATTAAAAGATATTGTAATGGAATTAAAAAATGATGTAAAAGAAATTAAAAATGCAATTTTAAAAGAACCCAAAAATCAACAAGAAGAAACTCAATTAGAAGAATCCAATGAAATAAAAAAAATTAATGGATATTTTATAATAACCTGTCAATCCTGTGGTCAGGCATTAAGAATAAAACAATTAGGAAAGCATTTATGTCCCAAATGTAAAACAGAATTTAATGTTTTACCTAAGGGGGTTATAAAATTTTATGAACATTCGTGAGTAAAAGTGCAAGAAATTCATTAAAACTAACTTTGATGACTTTTATTTCCCGTATTCTGGGATTAATTCGAGATCATTTTTTAGCACGGTTTTTTGGAACAAGTTTAATTGCTACCTATTGGGAAATTGCTTATATGCTTCCTAATATGTTACGAAATTTATTAGCAGAAGGTATTTTATCTCAATCCTTTATCCCTGTATATTCAGAATCTTTAAAAATATCCGAAAAAAAAGCAAAAGAAGATAGTGGAAAAATCATTCTATTTTTATCAATTATTTTATTTTTTATTGTTATAATAGGAATTATTATTTTTCCTTATGTTTTACCCTATTATGTTGGTAAACCAAAAGAAGAAATAAAATTATTAATATTACTTTCGCAAATCTTATTTGGATTTATTGCATTTATAAGTTTAACATCTATATTTTCTGGAATTTTATATACCCATCATCGTTTTGTTCTTCCTTCTATATCTCCTATAATATTAAACCTTGTTTTTATATTTACATTTTTAGGTTTTTTAATACTTTCAAAATGGTATAAAATTTCAATAGAAAATATAGCTATAAGTTTAGCTATAATGGTTCTAATAGGTAGTTTTGTAGTTATGATGATACAGTATTATTTTGTAAAAAAGAATCATTGGGAACCAGAATTTAATTTTTCTTTGAGGATATTTTCTGATCCAGTGATAAAAAAATTATTTTCTTTAGTTGCACCAGCGATATTGGGAGCAAGTATATTTCAATTAAATCAACTAATAGATATTTTTTTAGCAAGTTATTTTGTAAAGATTGATGGAGCTATACCTGCACTACGTTTTGCACATCGTTTAATACAACTTCCTACAGGTTTGATCGGTGTTGCTATTTCTACTACTATATTACCTGTTTTATCTTCTTATATTCGTAATAAAGAATCTTATAATAAATCTGGAGAAGAATTGGTTTCTGCAATTCGATTTTCTTTATTTTTAACGATACCAGCAGCAATAGGATTATTTATTTTAGCTCCCTGGATAATTCATTTTTTATTTTCTGGAGGTCTTTGGAATTTGCGTTCTACTTATATAACGTTATGGGCATTGCAATTTTATTTATTAGGAATTCCTTTTTATAGTACAAATAAAATATTAACTTCTACGTATTATGCTTATAAAGATACTAAAACACCAGTAAAAATTTTAATTATGATTGTAATAATTAATTTAATGCTTAATGTTATTTTTATACCTTTATTAGAGCATGGAGGTTTAGCATTAAGTACAGCTATATCTGCTTTTTTAAATACTTTATTCTTATTTTATTTTTTAAAAGATAAACCCATCGAAATTCCCTATAAAGAATTCAATTCTTTTTTTAAAAATATTATTATATTGATTATTATAATGATTCTATATTTATTGATTTTAAAACAATTCTTTTATTTCCCTTATGAAGAATATCGTTTTTCATTGGATTTTTTATTGCATAATGATTTTAATTCTAATTCAATTCCATCACGTTTTATTGCTCTTCAAATTCTAATTTTAGGAATTTCTGGAAGTATATTATTTTATTTTCTATTAGCAAAGTTCCTTTTAACTAAGGAATTTAATGTTATTTTTAGTATTTTAAAAAGGTAAGAGCTTTATTGCTATTTAATATTATTCTATTTCCTTTGTTATGTTTTCTTTTTTTGCCATTATAATTTTTATTGTATGAACTATTGTTATTTTGTTAAAGATGTTTTAGATATTTTTAATAGTTGATAAAAAATGGTTTCGGATATATTAATATTAAATCAAGAAATTGCTAAATATTTTAAAAAATCATAATTAAAAATTAATAGATTTTTACAAACTAAATTTAAGTCATTTGTTTTTTATATTAAATTTTATTTTATCTATTATGTTTAAATAAAATTATCAGCATATTTTTGTAAAAAACTAATAAAAAATAAAAAATTATTTTAGTTAATAATAGATGATGATTATAAAATTCGCTGACATATTTGTTGTTATTTTTTTTAATAAAAATTCAAAAAAAACTTGATCATTCTTGTATAGTTGTAAACATAGGTTAGAAATTCAATTATTATAGGGGGTTTTTATGACTACCATTATTCAAGAAAAAACACAAGAAATAATAAATATAAATCCAGCGACGGGGGAAGAGATTAGCAAAGTTCCTATTCTGGATAAAGAGCAAGTAGAAGAGCTTGTATTACGTGCAAAAAAATATTTTCCGATATGGAGTAAATTAACATTAAAGGAGAGAGCTAGATATTTAAAAAAATTACAAAAACAAATTGTTAAAGATATGGACGAACTTGTGGATACTATCTGCAAAGAAACAGGAAAAACAGAAATGGATGGAATAGTAGAAATTTTTACTGTTTCTGAGCATTTAAATTATGTTGTTAAAAAAGGTCCCAAATATTTAAAAGATGAGCCTCGTTCTACTGGAATTTTTGTTCATAAAAAAGCTTATGTTTCTTATCATCCCAAGGGTGTTGTTGGAGTTATAAGTCCATGGAATTATCCATTTATATTAACTGCTGGACCTGTTGTACAGGCATTAATGGCTGGTAATACAGTTGTTGTAAAACCATCAGAAGTAACACCTAATACAACTTTGAAGTTACGCGAAATAGCAACAAGGGCTGGTATACCAGAAGATGCATTTTTAGTAGCTACTGGAGATGGAAGAACAGGAGCAGCTTTAGTAGAATCTCTAAATACAGATATGATTTGTTTTACAGGTTCTACTGCAACAGGTAGAAAAATTGCGGAAGTTTGTGGTAGAATGTTAAAACCAGTTATTTTAGAATTAGGTGGTAAAGATCCTATGATCATTTTCGAAGATGCAAATTTAAAAAGAGCAGCAAAAGCAGCTTTATGGGGTGGAATTTCTAATTCTGGACAAACCTGTATTGCTGTAGAAAGAATTATTATACATGAATCTGTTTATAATAAATTTATAGAATTAATAAAACAAGAATTAGAACAAATTAAACAAGGATATTATAAAGATGATGTAAGTGTTGGTTCTATGGCTTTTGAAAAACAATTTCAAATTGTTATGGATCATATTAAAGATGCTAAAGAAAAAGGAGCACAAATTATTGCAGGTGGAGAAAGAAACGAAGCGTTTATGAATGGATTATTTATAAAACCTACAATTATAACAAATGTTAAAGATGATATGAAAGTATGGAAAGATGAAACATTTGGACCTGTTCTTGCAATTAAAACATTTAAAACAGAAGAAGAAGCAATAGAAATTGCCAATAAAACACCTTATGGTTTAAATGGTTCTGTATGGTCAAAAAATAAAAAAAGAGCCCAGAGAGTAGCAAGACAAATTAAAAGTGGAACCATATGTATTAATGATGTATTAATCAACTATATTATTTCGGATCTTCCTTTTGGAGGGGTTAAAGAAAGTGGTATGGGTAGAGTATATTCAAAAGAAGGATTAAGAGCTTTTACAGATATGCAATCTGTATTAGTGGATCGATTTAATATACCATTTGAACTCTGGTGGTTTCCTTATTCTAAAAAAATCAAACAATTATTCAAAACATTTACAAAAATCTTATTTGGTTAAATTCATAGCCCCTATATGGGGCTTTTTATATAGATTTATTAGAAAATCTATTTATATAGAGAAATATAAAAAAAATTCTATTTATTTTTCAATAGAAGTTCCTAATATTCATTTGATTTTATAATAAACAAGAATTTTTCTGTATTTAATTCTATGAATCAATTAAAACACTGGATTCCAGAGCATATTCGTAACATGCATGCTTATACACCTGGATTACAATTAGATCAAAAAGTTATAAAATTGAATACAAATGAAAATCCCTATCCATTACCAGATTTTATTTTAAAAGAAATGGAAAAAATTATAAGAGAAAATCGATTTCATCTTTATCCAGATCCTAAATCATCAAATTTAAGAAAAAAAATTGCTCAATTATATCATAAAAGCGAAAATGAAGTTTTAATTGGTAATGGTTCTGATGATATTTTATCTATTGTTTTTCGTACATTTTTAATTCCAGAAGAAAAAGTTTTAGTATTGGATCCTTCTTATAGCTTATATCCAGTATTATGTAGTGCATTAAATGTTAATGTGATTAAAGTTCCTTTAAAAAAAGATTTTACCGTTGATTTGTCATTGGTGATAGAATATAATAAAAAATATAATCCGAAAATGATAGTTATTACAAATCCTAATGCACCAACAGGAATTGCATTAACAAAAAAAGATATTTTAGAATTATATCAAAATTTAAATAAACCAGTTTTAATTGACGAAGCTTATGTTTTTTTTGGAGCAGAAAGTGTAATGGAAGAAGCAGGCTCAGATGATTATCCTATGCTTATGGTTTGTAGTACCTTTTCTAAAGCATTTTCTTTAGCTGGTTTAAGATTAGGTTGGTTGATTGCTCATCAAAAATGGATAGAAGAATTTGATAAAATAAGAGATTCCTATAATGTAAATTTATTTACCCAAAAAGTAGGATTGCTAATTTTAGAAAATTATTCTTATTTTAAAAATAATATTAATAAAATTATAGAAATAAGAGATTGGTTTATAGCTCAATTAAAGAAATTGAATTTTTTTACATTACCTTCAAAAACGAATTTTATATATACATCTCCACCAGATAAAAATGCAAAAGATTTATATGAATATTTATTATCAAAAAACATTTTAGTTCGTTATTTTAAAGAAAATCCAGAATATCTAAGAATTACGATTGGTTCAAAAGAACAAATGGAGGTATTACTAGATGTTTTACAGGATAAATATTGTTAATGTTTTAGTTTTTATTGCTTTACCTATATGGAGTTTTTCGTATCAAGAATTAAGATTAGAGTCTTATAAAAACATTCTTCCTATAATTGAAGATGGAACAATTTATACAAATTTAAAAAAAATAAATAGCAATTTAGGTATTATTACTGTTATTGGAAAGATCGATGCAAATATTGATTATGTATGGAAACTTTTAAACAGTGATAATAAACAAATTTATCCAGATATATTAGAAAAACATATATTAGAAAAAAAAGGGAATTTATATGTTAAAAAATCTTTATTAAATTTTCCCTGGCCATTATCGGATCGATGGACAATTATAAAAGAAATCATTGATCCAGTTAATTATGGTAAAGAATGGATTGAAATTGGTGGAGATATTAAAGTTAATAGAGGTGCTGTCAGATTGTTTCCTTATAAAAATAATACAACCATTATGGTATTTAAATTAAGTTTTGATCCTGGTCTTTCTTTTATACCAGAGTGGGCAATAGAAATGGGAATGAAATCAAAAGCACCATCGATTATAGAAAGAATTAGATATTGTATAAAATACTGTAATATAAAATAAAAAATGCGATCCCTAAGGATCGCAAAATATTGATTTTAATTTAATCTGCTAAAATAGAAGACATTCCTTTTAAACCCAATTCCATTGTTTTCCAGGCTGCGCCTGCATGGAATGGTTCTGCATGTCTAAATCTCATTGGTAAGTAAATACCAAGCATTTTTTTTCCAATTCTCCATAAAGGAGATACGCCAACTTTATATTCATCAATACGTTCTGGATCTACTTCTATAGGTTTTGTGGGATTACCTGTTAATCGTAAAGGGACTTGAGCAAAAGTTGCTTTATCAAATTGTTCCATAACACACATTGAGACTGGATCAAACCCTTCTTTAAAATCACTATTTAATAAGTCTGCATGGATTTTATTTGCAACTGTATCTGCTTGTAGAAATGCTAAGAATGCTTGTTTTACGGGAAAATCTCCAGCATCACCTGGTGCGAAAATATTATTATATCCTTTAACACTACGATCATTAAAATTGGTTTGTATAAAACCTCGTTCATCAGTAGGAATATTTTTATAAAATACACTAGCTATATAGGGAGGAAAAGAAATCAATACATCATAAGGAATTTCTTCTCCATTTTGATAAATAACTTTGTTTGGTAAAACTTCTTTGACAATATATTCTTTTAGACCTGTAATATTTCTTTCTTTAAATTCTTCTGTTACAACATCATTTAAACGTGGTCCAAATGCCTGTATATAACCAGATTCAAATGTAGTCCATGTAATATTTACTTTATTTCTTACACCTTGTCTTTTTAAATAAGTATCTACCATCATAACCATTTCGTAAAGTGGACCAGAACATTTATTGTTAGGTGGAACTACAAATAAAATATCTGTTGTTTTATTATCTTTAGCTCTTTGAATGGTTTTTTGTAAAGATTCGACGTAATTGTAACATTTCTTTTGGTGTCCATATTGTATTTGCATATTCTTTTAATCCGGGAATTTCTTCTGGTCTCATTGCTGCACCAGTACCCAATATTAAATAATCATAAGATATTTTATGATTATCAGTTAATAGTAGTGCGGATTCTGGATCAACATCCTGTACTTTATCAATAATAAATTCAATATTATATTTTGGAAGAACTTCTTTTAAAGGAATTTGTAATTCCTCTGGCTCTAATCCAAAAGGTATATAAATTGTATTGGGTCTAAATAAAAAATTTTCTTCGTTAGATATAATAGTTATTTTAATTTTATCTTTAAAATAATGTCTTAATAAAAAAGCACTTTCCAACCCTGCAAATCCACTTCCTGCAACAACTATATGTTTTTTTTCCATAAATACCTCCAATATTTAGTTTTGGTGTATATTTTATATACATATACACCCTATATCTATATAACGATAAATTGAAAAAATTTCAACAATTATTTGTATTTATAATTAAAAAAATAAAATTTTATTAATATTGAGTCTTAATCTTAATTATTTTTTCATTTTGGTGATGATATTGGTTGTAGAATAACCCTGGACAAAGGGAAGAATAATAATTTTTCCTCCATAAGATTCGATAATTTGTTTTTCTGGTAAATCTTCAATTTTATAATCACCACCTTTTACATGTATATCTGGTTTAATTTTTTTTAAAATTTCTGTTGGAGTATCTTCTTCGAAGAAAGTAACTATATCAATAAAACATAAAGAAGCTAATAAAAACATTCTATCATTTAAGGTGTTAATAGGACGTTCCTTACCTTTTAAACGTTTTACTGAATGATCACTATTAACTGCAACGATTAAAATATCTCCCAATTCTTTTGCTCTTGCTAAATAATTAATATGTCCAGTATGTAAAATATCAAAACAACCATTCGTGAATACAATTTTTTTCTTTTGCAATTTTAAGGTATTTATTTGATTTAGCAATTCTTCTTCATTAGTTTTTATTTTTTTATAAATATTTTCTAATATATTCATAAAGTTAAACTAATAATTCATCTGGCTTAATAGTTGCTGCACCTAATTTTCCTACTACTATACCTGCTGCCTGATTACTTAATAAAGTAGCATAATCTATATCTGCTCCAGCACAATAAGAGGCAGCTAAGATTGATATAACTGTGTCTCCAGCACCAGTTACATCAAAAACTTCTTGTGCCATTGTGGGAATATGTAAAGTATTATCATAAGAAATTAAAGTCATACCTTTTTCTCCACGTGTAATTAATACAAAATTACATTGAAGTTGATTTAAAATTTCATATCCTGCTTCTTCAATATCTTTATTACTTTCATTATTTAATTTTCTACCTAAGAATTTTCCTGCTTCGTGATGGTTTGGAGTAACAATAAAAACATTCTTATAATAAGAAAAATGTGTAACCTGTGGATCTACAAAAACTGGAATATTATATTCTTTAGAAAGTAATACAATTTGATGAATTAATTCTGGTATTACAACACCTTTATCATAATCTGAGATAATGATTCCATTAACATCTTTTATAATTGGTTTAATTTGGTTTAAGATTTTATTTAAAATTTCGTTATCTATAGGTGTTTTATCTTCTTTATCTAAACGGCAAACTTGTTGGTGTATTGCAATAATTCTTGTTTTTCTTGTAGTAGGACGTTCTGTTTCAATTAATAAAAATTCTTTTTCATTTACATTATAATCATAAATTTTTTGTTTTAATACCATGCCTTCTTGATCTTTTCCAATAATCCCACTACAATAGACATTTACTCCTATGGATTTTAAATTACATAATACATTTCCAGCACCACCTGGAATATGTTTTCGATAGGTTTCTTCAATTATGGGTACTGGTGCTTCTGGTGAAATTCTTTCTACATTACCAAAGATATACTCATCTAACATAAAATCGCCAATAACTAAAATTTTTATATTAGAAAAATTTTGAATGATTTTTTTTGTTTTTTCATTATTGAGTTTTATCATATAGGATTACCTTAAAAGAATTTATATCAAATAATTTTTTAGTAGCGATTAAAAATTGGATATCTTTTTGATCAATGATAATATCATTTTCGTTTAGACTTTTTTCAGTATAGATAACATAGGGTTGATTTATATCTGGATTTTGATAAATAAAAGAATCATTAGAATAATAAATATTTTCTTTTACAGGTAAATATAAGATTAGTTTTCCTGTGCTTGAAAAAATTTTAAATCTTAATGCAGGTTTAAAATGTTCTTTTGATATATATATAATAATACCATTAAATTGTTTTTCTTGTTTAATAGGTGAATAATAAGCGTTTTTTAAATCTTGTATATAATAATTTTGATCATGATTAAAATAATCAAAAAAGGAAAAAGATAATAAATATGTAATTTTATTTAAATAAACAATCTTTTTCTTAATTTGAATTTTTTCTTTTATATGGTGAAATTTTTTTTGTAAAGCAGGATCATTCTTTAATGATTCTTTTAAAGTTTTTCCAGATTCTAAATATAAATCCAGTAAAGCAAGCATTAAATGATGATATGCATTTTCAAATGTGATCTTTTCAAGTTTATCTATATCAATATTATTGTTATTTAAGGAAGTATATTCAGAATAAATAATACCTTTTGTCCAATTAATAGTAATATAATTTGATTTTTTTTCAATAAGATCAATAGATTGTTCCTGTGTATTAAGATTATATACAAATAATAAATAAATTACTATGGTTATAAAAAGCAATTTTTTTATCATATCTTTAAAATGAATTAGAATTGATTGTAATCATTTCTTTTTCTGAATTTGGATAATAAACAGAATATTTATTTTTTAATTCTAAAAAGGTATTTATAATATTATAATCAGGTAATGATTTTAATATAAGGTGTCCATATTGTTTTGTATAGATTCTAGGGTCTAAAATAGCAATAATACCCTTATCTGTTTCTGTTCGAATTAAGCGTCCCATACCTTGTTTTAATTTAATAATCATTTCTGGAATCTGTATTGTTAAAAATGGATTTCTTCCCCGATCCTTTTCTATTTCCATTTGAGTTAACTGAACAGGATCCGTTGGAACTGCAAATGGTAATTTTACAAGTATAACACATTTTAACATATCTCCAGCCAGATCAATTCCCTGGCGAAAGGATTCTAAGCCAAAGAGAACTCCTTTACTAATCTTTTTTATATTTTTCTAAAGAAATCTGTGCTCCTAAAATTTCCTGAGAATAAATATTAATATTTTGTTGCTTTAATTTTTCTCCATATTTATGTAATAAATTTTTATAAACAGTATTAAGATTTTGCTTAGAAGTAAAAATCACTAATATATTTCCTTTTACAAGTTCAATTAATTGATAGATTTCTTCTATTGTTTGAGATAAAAACTCTTTATGAGAAGGATCTTTTAAATGTTTGGGAATATATAATAATGCTTGTTCTTTATAATTAAAAGGAGAGGGAACAATTTTTGTACGAATAAATTCTGGATTATCTTTATATTTTAATAAACCAATTTTTTGTATAAAATAATCAAAATTATTATTAATGGATAGAGTAGCAGATGTAAATATACAGGAATCTATTTTATTTAAAAATTTATCATAAATAAGTTCTCCAACTTCTACATTTGAAATACATAATTTTATATCAAATGAATTTACTTCGATAAAATGAACACGGTTATAAATGGGACCTTCGTAAAAAATATCTAAAATCTGTAAAACTTGATTAAGGTATTCTATTGCGTTTAGTAATTCGAGTTCTTTTTCGCTTTTTTCAATATTATCTATATAAGAAAATAAATCTTTTTGAGATTTGATTTCTTTATCTAATTTTTGTATAGCAGATTCTATCGAATTTATAAAAGAAAATAATGATTGTAATTCAAACGATTTATCTAATAGAAATTTATTTTCCAGACTTTTATTTATAGAATATTTATTCTGTATTTCCTTTTGAAATTCTTCTAAGGGATTAAGTAAAATATCATCTAATTTGTATTTTTTTATAAAGTTTTGTAATTCTCTTAAAGAAAAATATTGATGACTGCTATCTCTATAAATTTGAGGAAAAGAATGTGCTTCGTCTATGATAGCAATATTAAATTTGGGAAGTAGACTAAAATTACTTTCTATATGTGCAGATAGTAAGTGGTGATTTACAATTAATATTTTTGCTTGCTTCCATTTTTCTTTTTCTAAAAAATAATAAGAAATATTAAAATTAGGACAATTCTGAGCTAAACAGAGATTGGGAATCCTTACAACTTCTGTTATAAAATCTTTTGGTAATTCTTTTGGATAATTTAAGATAATACCATCATTAGATGAATTTTCCCATTGAATAAAATCTTCAATTATTGGTAAATGAGAAGGTTTTAATTCCTTAGAATGAATATAATTTTTTAAACGTCTTTTACATATATAATTATTTGAACCTAAGCAAATTTCAGCTTTAATTGTAATATCCAATACTTTTTCTAATAAAGGTATGTCTTTATTTAAAATTTGATGTTGAAGTGCTTTGGTTTCTGTACTTATTAAAATTTTATATTCTTTATCTTCTAAGCTATATAAAATTGAGGGTAATAGATAAGCAATTGTTTTCCCCGTACCTGTACCTGCTTCTGCAATTAAATAAGCATGATTTTTAATGGTTTTATATATTTCTTCTGCAAGTTCAATTTGACTATTTCTAACTTTATAGTTAGAGTAATATTTTCTCCATAAATTTTTGTCTTCCAGTAATATTCTAATAGGGCTCATAATTAAGATTTTTAATAATAATTTTTTTTAGTTGTTTTGCAGGGAAAAAATTTTGATCCATTTGTAAACATAAATTTGCATATCTAAGACTTCTTTCTGGTCTATTCAGATAATAAAATATTTTGGCTAAGTTATAATAAATTTCTGTTTTTTCTTCTTTTTTTGCTAAATGTAATGATTTCTGGCACCATTTAATTGCTTTTTCGTATTCTTTATTATTTAAAAGAATTTTTATATATTGTAATCTTAAATCAATATTATATTTATTTTTTAATATAAGTTTATAAAGTAATTTTTTAGATTTTTCATGTTCTTTCTTTATGGTTGATAAATAATCGCTTAATAATATTGTTCCATTTATGGGTTCATTCTCTAAATAATGATGAAGTAAATATTCTGCCTTATCGTTTTTTTCGTTTAATATCGCTTTAAAAATTTCTTTAAATAAATTTAATTCATAGTTAAACATGTTTATCAATATATTTTTCTTTTTTTTAAGTACAAGTATTTTTTAAATTACATTCTTTATTTTATTATGATTTTCTATATAATTAATTAAATAATTTGTGATTTTCTCAGAACTAATATTATATTTATCGAATATTTCACTTCGTGTCCCATGTTCAATAGGTTCAGATGGGAAGGCAAATGTTCTTAAATGTTTACCTTTATTCTGAGATGAAAGCTGCTCTAATATAGCCATAGAAGCACTTGCAAATTCATAAGAATCTTCAATAAAGATGAATTGATTTACATTGCTTAATAATTCTTCTACGAATTCTTTTGCAAAGGGACGAACCCATTTTAAAGCAATCAAAATAGAAGAAATACCAGATTTTTTTAATTTTTCCTGTACTTCTAAACCTGTATTTTTCATAATACCAATTGATATTATACCTATATCAAATTCACTGGTGTTATGGCTTTTTATTATTTCTGGTTTTATATTATGTATATCAACATTTATATCTAAATTTTGTAATGGTTCTTCCGCTTTAGGAAAACGTACAGCGATAGGTCCTTGATTATCTTTTTCCATAAAATAAAGAAATTGTTTTAATTCAGCTCCATTACTTGGGGCAAAAATTCTTATATTAGGTATTGCATATAAATAACCTAAATCATAAAGTCCCTGATGTGTTTCTCCATCTGGTCCAACACAACCACCTCTATCTATAACTAATTTCACAGGAAGATTCATTAATGCAATATCCTGTATTAATTGATCAATTGCTCGATTTAAAAAAGTAGAATAGATACACATATATGGAATTAAACCACCAGAAGCAAGACCACCTGCGAAAGTTAAAGCATGTTGTTCTGCTATACCTACGTCAAAGACTCTATCCGGAAATTTTTCGTATAATTTCCGTAGTCCAGAGCCTTCTATCATTGCTGGAGTAATTGCTACTGCTTTTGGATTTTTTTCAAATATATCAATTAATGTATTACCAACAATATTACTAAAACTGATAGTTTCGTTTTTATTTTTTTGTACAAACGTTCCATCTATTCTATTAAATTGAGATACACTATGATATTGAATAGGATTTTTTTCTGCTGGTTTAAAACCTTTTCCTTTTTGTGTATAAACATGTAAGAGAATAGGGCCTTTCATATTTTTTACTTTGTCAAGAACTTCGACTAATTCTTCTATGTTATGACCATCAATAGGTCCAATATATCGAAAACCAAAATCTTCAAATAGACTTCCGGGAAGAAAAAAATCTTTTAATGCTTTTTCGAATTTTAAAGAAAATAATTTTAATGCTGGACCTAAAATAGGTAGCCAGTACACAAATTTATACCATAACTTTTTTGATTTATTATAAAATTTTGAAGTTACTAATTTATTTAAATATGAATTTAAAGCACCTACATTTTTGGAAATAGACATATCATTATCATTTAAGATAACAATACAATCTGTTTTAATATGACCACCATGATTTAATGCCTCGAATGCCATACCACAACCGATAGATGCATCACCAATGACTGCAATACATTTATAATCTTCTCCTTTTAAGTCTCTTGCTATTGCTTCTCCTAATAATTGAGAAATAGAAGTACCTGCATGACCAGTATTATATAAATCATATTCGGATTCTTCTCTTTTAGGAAAACCAGAAAGACCACCAAATCTTCTTACACTTCTTAAACGATGTTTTCTTCCAGTTAGAATTTTATGGGGATAAATCTGATGTCCTACATCCCAGATGAGTTTATCTCTTGGAGTATTGAAAACATAATGTAAAGCAACAGTTAATTCTACAACACCAAGATTCGATGCAAAATGACCACCTACTTCTGAAAGGGTATCGATTAAATATTCTCTAACGTCATTACTTAAACCTTTTAATTCTTCTATATTAAAATGTCTAAAATCTTCTGGATAATCGACTTTTTTTAAAAAAGGATATTTTTCTAAGTTCATAATTATGATTCCTTTGTTGTTTTTTTTGTAGATTTTAATGTTTCAAAATCTTCTTCATTAACAAGCCCCATTAATTCATAAATTCTTACTGGTTCCAATTTTCCTTTAACTCTTACAAGATCAAGTTCTCTTGCATAAACACGATCTTTTACTCTTTCATAAGTAAATTCAGAAATACAAATTTGCACACCATATACTTTGGTAATTCCTTCTAAACGAGAACCTAAATTAACAGTATCTCCCATTAAAGTATAATCCATACGTCTGCTGGAACCCATATTTCCTACTACTGCTGGACCAGTATTTATACCTATTCCAATATTTAATACGGGAATATTTCTTTCTTTCCATCGTTCCTGTAATTCCTGTAATTTTCTAACCTGAGCTAATGCTGCTACACAAGCATAATAGGCATGATCATCATTAGGAATAGGAGCACCCCAGAATGCCATTATAGCATCTCCCATATATTTATCAATAGTACCTTTATAATCAATGATTAATTCTGTCATTTCTGATAGATATTCATTAAGTAATTGTACCAATTCTTCTGGTGTTAATCGTTCAGAAATTGTTGTAAAACCTCTAACATCAGAGAAAAATACAGTTACTTCTTTACGGGAACCACCTAAAGCAATTGCATCTGGATTATTTAATAATTCTTCTACTATATCCTGAGAGACAAATTTAGAAAAGGTTGTTCTAATAAATTTAACATTTTCTTCTTCTGTAAGGGCTTTGAAACCAATGAATGCTGCTAATTGTGTAAATTGTAAAATAATTACAGTTGGATAAATATGTAATAAACTAAATAAATTAAAGGTTATATAAAATGTTATAATGCTATATATAAAAGAAATAAGAAATATAAATATATAATTATAAATGGTTTTAACTAAGGGTTGATAAAATCCCATAATTAAACTAATGAATAAGATTATAAAAAAATTAATATATTTAGGAACAGTAATAGCAAAATCCTGATTTAAAATGGTATTAATTGCATAAGCATGATGTTCTATTCCAGCCATATCACCATAAGGTGATAAATGAATATCTTTTGCTGTACCAACGCCAGTTGCATAATACATAGCAACAAGTGTTATTTTATCTTTATAATATGCAGATGCTTCCTCTTCTTCTAATTCTGTCATTTCTAATAGTTCACGAGATTTAAAACAATATCGTCCTCCTCTAAAATTAATATTCATTCTCCCAGCTCTATCAATTGGTATGATGATTTCTCTTTTTGGATTGGGTTTTGTCATAATATCAAATTCTTTCATTTCGAATGTGCTTAAATCTAACTTTTGTATTGTCTTTTTAGGAATATTTTTGATTTTTACATATCCTTTAAGAAAATCAACTTCAATGTCTTTTTTTATATTGATTCCATAATAATTCGCAACAGCAACTAAATCAATACCTGGATAAAAATAATCATCTTTATCGGGATCATAAGTAGGATCATTCATTTTTTCTGTATTAACAATTCTTGCGACAATAGGTACCTGACGATTTACACCTGTTTCTGGTTTTAATATATTCGCATATCCCAATCCATCTAAATGAATGGCAATTTTTTCTACTGGCGGAACAGCTAATTTTGCCCATACATAAGCATATTTTCCATTTTTAATATTTGTTAATCGTTCTTTTTGATTTAATATTTCTAATCGTTTTTGTAAATTAACAATTTTAGAACGTGCTTCATCAGTAGTTTCTAAAGGATAGTCAGATAATACTTTATTAGGATTATTTGCAATAGCTTCTGCTAAAACATCAACCTGTTTTTTTAAAGGAACATCTTCATTAATTGGAATACATTTAAATAGAATACCACAGTTATTCCCTCCATAAATTCCTTTATTATCTAAAAAACTAATATCGAAAAGAAGTAAGTTATTTTCTGCATTTGATAATTTTTGAGCTAAGGTTGCATAAATTCCCCAATCAATGGGCCAGTTCCCATGTAACTTTTCAATTGTTAAATTAGTAATTCCTATGATTTCAATATCATCACGAACCAGTGGTGGATTTGGTGCTAACTTAGAAATTCTTTTTCCTGTTTCATCATACGGAGCCTGACAATAAGGTAAACCAGATTCTGGATGGATAGAATTACCAGGATTTCTAAACCAATCATATTTTAAAGAATGGAACGTTTCTTCTAAATAATTAAAAAAAGGTACTTTTATTAAAAATATTCCAAAAGAAAAAGCAATGATATTGCTGATTAATAAACTGCCAAGAAGTTCTTTATGCCATTTCTTTGTTGATATAATTTTATATATATAATAACTCGAAGCTATAATAAAGAAGTAGGTCATCCAGATTAAAAAACTAAATAAGTCTGGTGTAATATAATTTAATTCTGGAATAATTGCATCAATTTGATAGAATATACTATCTGGTTTTACAGTATATAAATATATAAAAAATCCTAAGGAAAAAATAAACAGGATTACCCATAAAATTTCTGAAAAAGTAAATTTTTTCTCTTTAGAAATTTTGATAAAATATTGATCAAAATAAAAGATAATGCAAATTAAATATAATCCAGGAACTATGGTAAAATAGGTTTCTTTAAAAAAAAGAGTATATTGTACATATAAACTGCTTTTAATTGAATCAATACAAATAAAATAGCAGGTAATACAATAGTTAAACCAGAGCTATAATAAATAGAATTTTTGCGATTTTTTTCATAATATCACTCTTTTAATAGAATATTGAATTAAATAATTCAAATTAGAACGAGATGATCAACAAAATTTTTTGTAGTTTTATAAATTTTTTCTTTTATTTGCTCTCTATAATTTTCGTTATTTAAAAATTCTTCAATAATTTTATGATTTAAACTACCTACGATAATACCGTCAAAAATAGATTTTAATTCCTCTGCTTGTTCAGGTTTATTTATACCAAAACCAGCAAAAATAGGTATATTAGTATAGTTACGAATTAATTTAGCTCTTTCTTTTATATTTTCTGGTAATCTATCTCTTAATCCTGTTACGCCTAAACTGGTTATATAATATACAAAACCACTTCCATAAGATAAAATATATTTCATTCTTTTTATATCGGTATTAGGTGCAATCATAGGAATAATAGAAATATCAAGATGATGTTTTTTAATATTATCATATATTTCAAGAAATTCATAAGAATCAAAAGGTAGATCTGGTATAACAAGTCCTTTTACACCGATTTCTATACATTTTAACAAAAAAGATTCTCCAACAAATCGGTTTTTTTGATTTTTATATTTATATACAGGATTAAAATACGTTAAATATACTAAGGGTATTTCTGGATTGATAGAATGGATTTTTTGTGTTGTTTCGAAAATTTTTTCTAAAGAAAAATCAGAATGCTTCATTGCTCGAACCATTGCTTTTTGAATTACTGGTCCATCTGCAGTAGGATCCGAAAAAGGAATACCTAATTCTAAAATATCTGCTCCTGCATCTATCATTCCTTTAGCGATTAAAAGACTACTTTCAAAATCTGGATCCCCTAAGGTAAAATAGGGCATATATAAAGCAGAATGTTTTAATGTTTTTCTTTCTAATAATAGATGGGATAATTTCATCGTCGTTTTCTCCTTCTTAAACTTTTTCTTTTCGAAGCACCACCACCTGATACTACAACAGGTTGACCTGCTTTTTGATTAGTGCTTCCTGGGGTAAGAGCATTTATACTTTCGTGTTTTTCTGTTCCAATTTTTCGGACGTCTTTTTGTTCCTGTTCTACTTGAACTGGTCCTTCGATTTGTATTCTGAATAAAAATTCTACCACGTGTTCTTTTATGGTATCCATCATTTCATCAAAAAGTTCAAAACCTTTTAATTTATATTCTACCAATGGATTTTTTTCTGAATAACTACTTGTCCATATACCTTCTCGAAGTTGATCCATATGATATAAATGTTCTTTCCATTTTGCATCAATAATATCTAAAACAATCCTTTTTTCTATATAGCTAAAATCACTTTCTCCAATTTGAGAAATTTTATTCTCGTAATATTTTTTACATTCATTGATGATATACTGAAATAAAAATAATTGTGGATCTTCTGCTTCGTGTAATTTTTCTAAAAATTCTTTTGATGTTATATTGACAGAAACATTTAGACTTAATTTTAACCATTCTTCTAAAGATGGTAAATCCCATGCATCAATATCTTTATGTTCGCAATATTCTAAAACCTTTTTTCTCAATTACATCTTCTAAAAAATCATAAATCATATCTCGTATGGATTGATTCATTAAAATACGATCTCTTTCTTTATAAACTATTTCTCTCTGTCTATTTAATACATCATCATATTCTAAAAGATGTTTTCTTATATCGAAATTATGATTTTCTACTTTCTTCTGGGCTCTTGCTATAGCTCTATCTACTAAACGAGATTCTAATTCCTGTCCTTCTTCTACCCACATTCTTTCCATTAAAGAACGCCATCCATCGCCACCAAATAATCGTAATAAATGATCTTCTAAACTTAAATAGAATCGGCTCGAACCAGGATCACCCTGTCTTCCTGCACGCCCTCTTAATTGGTTATCAATTCTTCGAGATTCGTGTCTTTCTGTACCAATGATATGTAATCCTCCTGCTTCTATAACCTTTTTATGATTTTCTAACCAGATATTTGCTTTATCTAAGATTTCTTTAGCAAATTTTTGATCATCTGTTTTAGAAATCTTAGAAATTAATTCTTTTGCTTTTTCGAATTCTTTTTTTAGTATTGCTTCTTTAAATTCACGAATAGCTGGTTCGGTTTCTTCGAAATGTTCTAAATCTTTTAAATAGGTAGGATAACCACCAAGAATGATATCTGTTCCTCTACCAGCCATATTGGTAGCAATTGTAACCGCACCAGGTTTTCCTGCATTTGCTATAATTTCTGCTTCTTTTTCGTGATATTTTGCATTTAATACAGCATGAGGTATTTTATATTTTTTTAATAATTGAGATAATTGTTCTGATTTTTCAATAGAAATTGTACCCACAAGTACTGGTTGTCCTTTTTCATGTCTTTCAATAATTTCTTTAATAATTGCATTAAATTTTTCTTTTTCTGTTTTATAAACTTTATCTGGATAATCAATACGTATTACTGGTTTATTGGTAGGAATTACTACTACATCTAAATTATAAATCTTTTTAAATTCTTCTGCTTCTGTATCTGCTGTACCTGTCATACCTGCCAATTTTTCGTACATTCTAAAATAATTCTGAAAGGTAATCGTAGCAAGTGTTTGACTTTCTTGTTTTATGGGAACACCTTCTTTTGCTTCAATAGCCTGATGTAAACCATCGGAATATCGTCTTCCAACCATTAAACGACCTGTATGTTCATCAACAATAATCACTTCGCCATCTTTTACAACATAATCAACTTCGTTTTTATAAACAAGATGGGCTTTTAATGCCTGATTAATAGCAGCTACCATATTTACATATTCTGGGGCAAAAAGGTTAGGAATTTTTAATATTTCTTCGAGTTTTTTTATACCTTCGTCTGTTAAGAGAACTGTTCGTGCTTTTTCGTCTATATCATAGTAATAACCGCGAATTACATGAGGTTCCTCTATTTGTATCTGTCCTGGTTCAACCTGTTTTGGTGGAGGGGGTGGAGCTTTTTGTTCTAATTGTATTAATTGTCTTACTGCTCTATCTACTATCTGATAAATAGCAACATTATCTTCTGTTGGTCCAGAAATAATTAAAGGTGTTCTAGCTTCGTCAATTAAAATAGAATCTACTTCGTCTACAATAGCATAATAATGACCTCTTTGCACGCGAAAATAAAGATCTGTAACCATATTATCTCTTAAATAGTCAAAACCAAATTCATTATTGGTTCCATAAGTTATATCCATTTGATATGCTTTTTTTCTTTCTTCGAAATCCATCTGATTTTGTATAAAACCTACTGATACACCTAATAAATCATAAATAGGCTTCATCCAGTTGGCATCTCGTTTTGCTAAATAATCATTTACTGTAACAACATGTACACCTTTACCTGTTAGTGCATTCAAATATATAGCCAAGGTAGAAGTTAAGGTTTTACCTTCTCCTGTTTTCATTTCCGCAATTTTACCTTGATGTAAAACAATACCACCCATTAATTGTACATCATAATGTCTTTGTCCAATAGTTCTCCATGCTGCTTCTCTTACTAATGCAAATGCTTCTGGAAGAAGTTCATCTAAGGTTTTTTGAACATCTTTACTATTTTTTATGATATCCTTAAACTCTTTTGTTTTTTTAGGAAAGTCTTCTAAGGAAAGTTTTTTCATTTCTGGTTCTAATGCATTGATTTTTTCAACAATAGGGATCATCTTTTTTATATCTCTTTCGTGTTTTGTTCCAAATATTAATTTTAATGCTTTTTCAAACATAGTTTTCCTCTTTATCTAATTTTTGTTTTAATAAACTAATGGATATTCCATATAATATCCAGAATAATTGCATTGTATAATCGTCCAAAAAATAACATTGAAATAAACCTGCAAATAACAAAAATACAGGTAAAAATAAAAAAACAATAAATACAGTTTCTTTACTTTCAGATATTAGTTCGATTTTTTTAAGTAACATCAAATTTTTAAATTGAAAATAAAAAAATAGAATATATAAAATTCCAGCAATCATACCTCCTGTAATAAGAAAATGAATCAAATCATTATGACCATGCATAATTTCTGTTTGATAGAGTGGATACCATAATAAAGGTTTTTCTTTAATGATTTGTAAGATTTCATTAAAAATAGTTGATTGGAATTGATTTAAACCAGATCCAATAAAAGGATTTTTGATAAATATACGTAAAGTTGTATACCATAATAATAATCTTTGATAATCTGTATGTTTTTTTTCTAACCCAAATGTTTGTAAAAATGTTTCTTTTAAATATTCTGAATTATATAAAATTATTAAAAATAAAATTCCACCAAAAGAAATAAGCCTCAATAATAATTTACTAATTTTAATTAATTTTATTTTATAATCTGGATTTTGCAATAATTGAATCGTAATAAAAATAATAAAAACTATTAAAGTAATAATAAAACCAAATAAGGAAGATCGAGCTTGAATAAAAAACAATAAAATTAAGCAAAGTAAATTAATTAAAATTAAAGGAATAACTTTTTTTAATGGTTCCTTTAATATACTAAAATAAAACATAGAAAAAAAATAAAATGTAATCATAGAAATTTGCGAACCAAAAGATAAATGGGTTCCAGAAAAACCAACAGGCATATAAATACCAATGGGATAAATTTGATTTTCTAAGTGCCAGTATAATGGTAAAAAATCGAGAGAAAAAATCAAATGCTGTGAACGAATATTTCCATTAAAATAAAAACCATTTTGTAAATGATAAATAAAATTACTTAATCGAAATGGCAGAAATAAACCAATTATACCAATAAATAAATATAGTATAAATACTATTGATAAAAGCTTTAATAAAATAGTTTTATATTGGGTTCCAGTAAAATAAAAGCTCCATATAAAAAACAAGATTAAAAAAACATCTTTACCTTCCGAAGAAAAAATAGTTTTTATAGAAATACCTAAGAACAAAGAAAGAATCATAAGCCATATATATAAAACAATAATTGCCCATGGTAGAGGAATTTTATTTGAATTTTTATTTAAAAAAAATAATATTAAAAGTAGTAATGATCCAAGATATAAAAATAGTTGTGTTAAAGATAATGATAGGGGAAGAAAAACTAAGCCAATAGAACCTATAATAAAAGCACTTTTCTCTATTTTAGAAGAAAACATTATATAAAACGAAAATTCTTATAATTTGCTCAATGTAAATAAAAAATTAGCGTAAGAATAAAACATTGAGGTCAGAGTGTAGCATGTAATTTAATTAATTTTATGTTATTAATTGTTCTAAATCTGGTAGTTTATAAAACCATGGTTTTTCTTGTTCTAATTGATGGGCTAATTGCAATAATAAATCTTCTCTTCCAAAGTCTGCCATAAATTGTACGCCATAGGGAAAATCTTTAAAATATAAAGGAACGGACATAGCTGGAATTCCCGTTACATTAGCTATCTGGGTAAAAGGTACACGTTCTAAATTTTTTATTGCAATTTCTTCTACCATTCCAGAGAATTGTAAGAGTTTTCCTAATTTTAAGTTTACTATTATATAAGAGGCTATTTCTTCCCATTTTTTTAATTTCTGAGAACCTATTTTAGCAGGTGGTTGTGCTGTTGTTGGTGTAATCCATATATCATATTTCGTAAAAAATTTTCCTATTTCTCGAGAAACCTCATTCCAGTATCGTAATGTATAAACAAAGTCACCTGCTTTATAGGTATTCCCTAATAAATTTAACACACGGGTAGAAATTTCAAAATTACTGAATTTTGCCTTTTTCCCATATAAGTTTTTATAATATAAAAATTCAGCTGCGACTTCTCCAAAATACAACATCATATAACTTTTTGCTAATTGTTCTCCATCTATATTAGGTTTATTATATTCTATGATATGTCCTAAATTTTCGCATAATTTTGCTGCTTCTTTAACTGCATTAATACATTCAGGATGAATATCTCTATGAATAGGAGATTCTGTAGAAATAGCTATTTTTAATTGTTTGGGTGGTTTTTTTATTGCTTCTATATAAGGTTTTTCTGGAGGTTTAATTTCAAATGATGCTCCTATATCTTTTCCCTGAATTAAATCTAAAATAAAGGCACTATCTCTTACACTTCTTGTGATAACATGTTCAATAGCCATACCTTGCCATAATTCTCTATAATGCGGTCCTGTTGGTACCCTTCCTCTTGAAGGTTTTAATCCAAATAATCCACAATATGCAGATGGTATTCTTATAGAACCACCACCATCTCCACCACCAGCAACAGGAACAATTCCCGAACATACAGCTGCTGCTGATCCACCACTAGAACCACCGGGTGTATAATCTAAGTTCCAGGGATTTCTTGTAGGACCTGTAAATTCTGGTTCTGTATATCCCATTAAACCTAATTCTGGTGTATTAGTTTTCCCTAAAATAATAAAACCAGCTTTTTTATATCGTTTTGTTAATTCACTATCAAAATATGGAATATAATCTTTATATGCTTTTGAACCAGATGTTAAAGGAACACCTTTATAAGCAGTAATCAAATCTTTTAAAAGAAAAGGAACTCCATAAAGAGGTCCATCTTGATTTTGCTGTAATTGTTTTTCTATTTCATCATACATTTTATAAATAATTGCATTAATTTTTGGATTGATTTTTTCTATGGATTGTATAGCAATTTCTATTATTTCTTCTGGTTTTACTTCTTTTTTCTTTATAAGCTCAGCAAGTCCTATTGCATCATATTTTATATATTCTGTAAAATTCATTTTCCTTTCCTTATCATGATTTTAATTTTTAAAAATAATAATATTGTTGTTATATTTTATAAAAAAAATCGTGTCAATTAGTTTTATTCATATTTCCTTTCTGGAAAGAGTTGCTTTAATTTTTCTTTGATTTTAATTTCTGTTCCGTTGCTGGTGGGGAAATAAAACTGTTGAAATATATCGCGAGGAAAATAATTTTCTTTAATAAAATGTTCAGGATAATTATGTGGGTATTTATATTCTTTTCCTGCACCTTCTTTTTTATGAAGGGAACTAACTGGATTCCTTAGATGATTGGGGACAGATATAACTTTATTTTTTACAAAATTCATAGCATTATTAATAGCAAGATAGGAAGCATTACTTTTAGGAGATGTTGCTAAAAAAATTGCACATTGAGACAATATAATTCTTGCTTCTGGCATACCAATTCTTTCTACTGCAAGATAAGTAGAAACGGCTAAGTTTAATGCTAATGGAGATGCATTTCCTATATCTTCGCTGGCAAATATAATCATTCTTCTTGCAATAAATAGTGGATCTTCTCCACCTTCTAACATTGTTGCAAGATAGAGTAGGGCGGCATCAGGATCAGAGCCACGTAGTGATTTTATAAAAGCACTGATATAATCATAATGTAATTCCTTATTTTTATCGTAAAGTCTTGGATTGTCTTCTATAAGAGATTGTAATTTATCTATTGTGATTGGTGCTGGTTTTTGTTTATAATCGTTTAAGGCTAATTCTAAATAACGAATAAGCTTTCTTGCGTCTCCATAACTGGATTCTATTAAATATTGTTTTGCTTCTTTCTGAAATGTTATTTCGATTTGATTCTTTTTAAGAAATTGAATACAACGATTTAATAATTGTTCTAAATTTTTATTAGAAAGGGGTTCTAATTTATAAATCTGACATCGAGATAATAATGCTGGAATAATAGAAAATCCGGGATGCTCTGTTGTTGCACCAATTAAAATAATTTTATTTTCTTCTACATAGGGTAATAAACTATCTTGCTGGGTTTTATTGAATCGATGAATTTCATCTAAGAATAATAAAATTGTTTGATTTTGAGATGAATCAATTACATTTCGAATTTCTTTAATACCACAATTCGTTGCAGAAAATTCGTAAAATTTTAAATTACTATTTTTGATTATTAATCTTGCTATACTTGTTTTTCCACAACCTGGTGGGCCATATAGAATCATCGAATGTAAAGGTAAGAATTTAATTTTATTTAGTACATTTTCATTTCCTATAAAATCATTCCAGGTTTTAGGCCTTAATAATTCTGTTAATGGTAAATTTGATGAAAAAAGATCCATTAAGATTCTTTTATATAATTATTAGCTATATCTTCTTTTAGTATTTCTAAAAAGTTTGTAATATCCTTAATTAGCATTTCCTGATTTTCGCTTGCAGTCATATTTTCTAATATTTTTTCTACAGAAGAGTGTAAAATTTTATTTAATCTTTCTAATCCTTCTGGACTATTAAAAGCAGCTTCTAATCCTTCTCTAACTGTTGCATGAATATTATATAAAATAATTCGAACTAAAGGACCAATTGGGGAAAGTAAAAATGGTTCCGCAGCACGATTAATTGAATAATGTACCATTTCTGTGATCATAGGTTCTAATTCTGGCATTATTTTATTACTAAAAATATCCATCTGTTTTTTTAGAATTGTTTCTAATGCATCGATTGTTTGAGGTTCTAAATCTAATTTACCCTGTTCTTTTAATCGATTTTTGGTCTGTTCAATAATATTTACTAAAACAAGACCAGAAATTTCATCAGCAATAATTTTTGCATTTTCATGAATAATTTCTGGCATTATACCATCATCAGGTATAAAACGATTTTCTTTTAATCGAATATAAAGAGGAATAATTCTTAATAAGCGAAATACAGCAGAATGATGTGGTGGATAGAGATTAAAAATTTCATAAAAATGATGAATAGGAAATAAATACCATTTTTTATATCGTTTTCTATTAGCAAACCATCTACCAAGAAAATCAAGGATAAAAAATAAAACAAACCATCTATCAATTTTGTAAAAATTATCTTTTGGTTCTCCGTCTTCTCCAATCCATCGAAAATAATTTTCCTTCATTAAAGGAATAATTTCTCTATCAAAAAAAGCAAATTCTTTTTGCCATTTATCATTATCAGGATTTAAATTTTCTATAGAGAAAAAATCACGAAAAGCCTGTTTAGCAGAATTTTCTGGATTAGGTTTATATTGACGCATTATATTTTTGATTTTTTCTAATACTCCATCTTTATTTGCTAAGTAGAAATGGCTATCTACAGAACGTCTATCTATCATATCTTCGGAAAGTTCTATTAAGATTTGTAATTGTTTATCAATTTCTTTTTTTATCTGGATTCTTTCTACTGGACTTGTTCCTATAAGTTTTTCATAAGATTGTTTTAATTTCTGATAATTTTCTAAATAAGAAACAGTAAATCTATGTGGTTCAATTCCTTTGATGGGATCCCATACTTTTATAGGATCAAAATATTTTTTAAAATTTTCTGGATAATGATGAAGTAAAACATCTCTTAATGTACAATGATAATAAGGTAATTTATATAGATATAAAGCATCGAATAAGACTATAATAAAATTTGTTAATGCTATTAAAATAAATAAAACTTCGTAAATCTTTTTAATCAAAGAAATTTGGTTATTTTCCTTTTTTTTGCTCCACAAAGATTTCATATCATTACTTGATTGATAATTCGTATTCATAATAGTAATATTTTTTTTATAAAACCTTTTTTGTAAATGAATTTATTTTATTTAAATGCTATTACTTATTATATTTCTGTTGAAAACAATTCTATAAATTTAAATTTATCCTTATGTTTTTTTATGTAATTGAAGGAATTGATGGTTCTGGAAAATCTACTCAAATAAAAATTTTAAAAGAAACAGTAATGCGATTGAAATTAAAGAAATGCTTTTTATTTTTATTTGAACCAACAAATTTAGAAACTGGACGAATAATTAGGTCTTATTTAAAAAATAATATATATTTATCAGAAAAGGAATGGTTAAATCTTTTTGATAAAGATAGAGAAGAGAATGTAAAAAAAAATATATTACCGAATAAAGATAAAGTTATTATTATGGATCGATATTATTTTTCTACTGCTGCTTATCAGGCTAAGGATAAAAGTAATGTAGAAAAAATATTTTTATATTTTTATCAAAAATATCCAGAACCTACAGCAATATTTTACCTTGATATTTCTTTAGAAAATGCATTAGAACGCATAAAAAAACGTTTAAGCGATCAAAAAACCGAATTAGAAGTTTTTGAAAAAGAACAAGAACTTAAGCGTATTTTAGAAAATTATGAATATTTAGAAAAACTTTCTATTAAATACAATCTAAACTGGCTCAAAATAAAAGCGAAGGAAAATCCATTTAGAATTTCAAAACTTATTTTAAGAAAAGTCTTTTCTGATATTCAAAATAAAAATAAATCGTCTTTATGAAGATATATACAAAAAAAGGCGATAAAGGAGAAACCTTTTTAGCAAATGGTAGCCGTGTATATAAATATGATTTACGTGTTGAACTCTATGGAATTTGTGATGAACTAAATTCATATATAGGAGTGGTAAATTCTTTTATTCAGGATAAGTATCAATTAAATCCACAAATCAAACAAATATGGAATGAATTTATTCAGATTCAAAATCTTTTATTTGAAATTGGTTCAGAATTGGCAGGTTATTATAAAAATAATCAAACTATCTTAAAAGAAGAAGATATAATTTTCTTAGAAAAATCCATAGATAGAATGAACGATACATTACCAGCATTAAAATCATTTATATTACCTGGTGGAAGTATAATTTCTACTTTTTTGCATTTATGTAGAACGCATTGTAGAAAATTAGAAAGACAACTGGTGTTTGCGATAAAAGAAAAACAATTAGATATAAACGAAAAAATGATTCAGTATTTTAATAGATTATCAGATTACTTTTTTGTAGCTTCGCGTTATTCAAATTTTGTTTTAGGATTTCAAGAAATAGAGTGGCATAGTACGAGAAAAAAAAATCAATAAAAATCGCTGGATATGCCAGCGATCTTATAGAAATTAATATTCTAAGGAATTTAGACAGGCATCGTATTCTAAATCACATTTTTCCATACATTCTTCGTTATCGTTACATTTTTCAATGCATTGATCATATTTTTGATTACAGGGATTATTATCTTCTATGATAGTTTCGCAATCCGGATCTTGATTTGGATCACATTCATCTTCTGGATTTTGGACTAATATTTTTTTATATATAAAAGAGCTATTTCCTATATCTTTTTTAACAATAAAAGTTTTTGCTCCAATTCCAGCTATAGCAATCAAAATAAAAAGGAACCCCAAAATTAAAATCCATTTTGTTTTAGTTTTTTTGTTTTTCATGATTTGCTCCTTATTTTAGGATAAGTAGCAAACCTATTTTAAATTCTATAAATGTCAATCCAGAATTTGGTGATATTTTTTTATTTTTTATCTAATATAACAATCCCAGGGAGTTCTTTTCCTTCTAAAAATTCTAAAGAAGCACCTCCACCAGTAGAAACATGAGATACTGAATTCTGTAATCCAGCTTGTTCAATAGCAGAAGCAGAATCTCCTCCACCTATAATTGTAATACATCCTTTCTTTGTGATTTCTGCTAAATATTTTGCAATTTCAATGGTACCCTTCGCTGTTTCTGGTATTTCAAAAACACCCATAGGACCATTCCATACTACTAGTTTTGCATTTTGTAATTCTTGTTTAAATTTTTCAATAGTTTTACTACCAATATCTAAACCTATACCATCTTCAGGTATACTGTCAAAAGATACTTCTTTTAAAGCTCCATGCTTCATTATTTTAGGATCAAATTCATTAGAAACAACACAATCAACTGGTAAAATAATTTTATTTTTACCTTTTTCTAATAAATGTTTTGCTAATTCGATTTTATCTTCTTCTACTAATGATTTTCCCGTAGAATAACCCATAGCTCTATAAAATGTGAACATCATAGCTCCACCAATTAACAATTTATCTGTAATTTTTAAGAGATTTTCAATTACATCAATTTTACCAGAAATTTTAGCTCCACCAATAATGGCAATATATGGATGTTCTGGATTACTAATAGCTTTTGATAAATAATCGATTTCTTTTTTTATTAAATAGCCTGCTACAGCAGGTTTTAAAAATCGAGCAACACCTTCTGTTGAAGCATGAGCACGATGAGCCGAACCAAAAGCATCATTTACATAAAAATCTCCACATTCTGCTAATTGTTTAGCAAATTCCAAATCATTTTTTTCTTCGCCTTCGTAAAATCTAATATTTTCGAATAAAATAATTTCCTTAGGTTGAATTTGATTACTTTTGTTTTTTAATTCTTCTATGGTTTCGATAAAATATATATTAGTTTTTGGTAATAATTTTTTTAATTCTTCGTAAACAGGTTTTAAAGAAAATTCTGGGTTTCTTTTTCCCTTAGGTCTTCCAAGATGAGATATTAAGATTATTTTGGTTTCTAATTCTAATAATTTATTTATAGTTGAAATACTGGAACGAATCCGTAAATCATTGATAACTTTTCCATTTTGAATGGGAACATTAAAATCAACTCTAATAAGAGCTCTTTTATGTTTTACTTCTTCTATTGATAAATCATCAATGCTTTTTATGTTATATTTCATGGGATTACTCCTACAATTAAAAAATACAAAAAAACAAGGAGAACATTATCCCCTTGTAAAAAATTAAAAAATTATTTTACAGTATCTATATATTCAATTAATTCTAATAACTTAACAGAATAACCCCATTCATTATCATACCAGCTTACTACTTTAACAAAGGTATCAGATAATTGAATACCCGCCTTTGCATCAAAAATAGATGTTCTTGGATCATGTAAAAAATCCGTAGATACAACTTCATCTTCGGTATAACCTAAAATACCTTTCATTCCACCTTCGGAAATATCTTTTTCTGAATATTCTTTCATTTTCTGGCAAATTTCTTCGTATTTAGCTGGTTTTTTTAATCTAACTGTTAAATCTACAACGGAAACATCTGCAACAGGAACACGAAATGCCATGCCCGTTAATTTACCTTTTAATTCTGGAATTACAAGTCCCACTGCTTTAGCTGCCCCTGTTGAAGCTGGTATTATATTTTGGTAAGCGCCACGACCACCTCTCCAATCTTTTTTAGAAGGTCCATCAACAGTTTTCTGTGTTGCAGTTACAGCATGAATGGTAGACATTAATCCTTCTTCAATTCCCCAATTATCATGTATTACTTTTGCAACTGGTGCTAAACAATTTGTTGTACAACTTGCATTGGAAACAATTTTCATATCTGGTTTATAAGAAGTATGATTAACTCCCATTACAAATGTTGGTGTATCGTCTTTTGCTGGAGCACTAATAATAACTTTTTTTGCACCTGCTTCTAAGTGAGCTTTTGCTTTTTCTGATGATGTAAATAATCCAGTAGATTCTATTACATAATCTGCACCTACTTCGCCCCAATTTATTTTTGATGGATCTGGTTCAGCAGTTATACGGATTTTTTTTCCGTTAACAATTAAAGTATTACCTTCAACGCGAACATCACCATTAAATCTGCCATGGGTTGAATCATATTTTAGTAAATATCCCATATATTCTGGATCAAGCAAATCATTAATTCCAACAATTTCTATATTTTTGTTATATTCAAAAACAGCCCGAAATGCCATTCTACCGATTCTTCCAAAACCGTTTATTCCTACTCTAATCATGTTTTACTCCTGTGAAAAATTTTAAGTTATAGTATTATAATAATAAATAATGATAATTTTTTCGACTCTTTTTATTATAAAAGTAATTTTAATTTATAAAACTAGATTTTTTTAATTTATTTTACCACTAATACACTACATGGTGCATGATGCACAACTCTATCTGAAACAGAACCTAATAAAAATCGTCCCCAGAAACCCATTCCTCGACTACCAATTACGATAAGATCATATTTCCCTTCTTCTGCAATACGAACTATGGTTTCAGCTGCATAACCTTCTTCTACTCTTCTTTCCCATTTTACTGATGTTTCTTCTAATATAGGATGAATTTTTTCAAATCGTTGTTCTGCTACCCATTTTACTCTATTGATATTGGGAGGAGGAGCTTCGTAATATCCAGGTAAAGGACCAAATTCTTCTATAACTTCTAAAATTGTAACTTCAGCATCTGCATTTTCTGCAATAGTTAAACCAAATTCTAATCCTTTTTTAGAATATTCTGAACCATCTATAGGAATAAGAATTTTTTTGATAAAACGTTTCATATTAACTCCATAATAAAAAATTTAGACATATAGTACAAAGATATATTATTGTTCTTTATTGTAAAGTAACTTTTTTAAATACATATATTTCGGAATTCTTTTTATCTGAAATCATATTATAAAATTTCTTTAATATATAAATAGAAGTTTTTTCTTCGAATTGTTTTAAAAAATCTTTATTAAAAAGATCCTTTTCCCAGAAATAAGTTTTATTTTGTAAGTTAAGAGAATAATTCAGATAGGTTAAAAGTTCATTACTTTCTTCTGGAATATTTGTTAAATAAATTATGTTTTTTATCTGTGAATTTAAAATATTATGAATAATAAAATTCATCATAGAAAAAAAATCATTTTTTGTTTTTGCTTTAAAATCAAATATAAAAATGGTATTATTGTTGATAATAAAATTTATACTACAAAGTATTTCATTATTTTTTTCTATTATATAAGAATTTACATATTGTAATAATTTTTGATATTGATAAAAAGAAAATTCTGGATTAGAATTATCATTAATAAAATTATATAAATTAAAAATTTCATCTTCGTAGTTTGTTAATTTTCTTAAAATTTTTCTATTTCTGTTTTGCAAAATAATTTTGCTGATATAAAATAAAATTAAATTTCCCGTATAAAATATTATAGAAAAAGAGATACTATAAAAAAAGTAATAATTAAAATATTCTTTTAGAATAACTGGAAAAAAGAAATTTAAGATAAATAGAAATAAATTATAAAGAGATATTAAGATAAAAAAATTTATTAAAATATTTTTAATATTGAATTGGTGATAAATTTTTTTTGATAAAAATATAAAACAAATTGATATAATTAAAGAATAAATAAGGAAATAAAAAAAATAATAAGAGATTTCTAAATTTTCTTTAAGCCATATAATAAAAATAGGTAATAAAAATAAAATTACAAAACCTATATGATAAACAATCAAAAAAATCATAAGATAGTAAAAATTAATTGATATTACTTAGTCAAATGTTTCTATACTTACTAAAACATAAGAAAATATACTAAAATATAATAAAATGTTTGACAGTCTATGAATTGATTTTAAAATATTTACAATAAATTGTATATTATAAAAAGGTTTGGAGGGAAAATATGTTACTAAAAGGTGATGTAGTAGATATTTTAGTATTTTTTACTATACTATTTTTGATTGGTATGGGTTCCTTTGTCGTATATTTGATAAAAAAGAAAATTTAAAATTTATTAGGGCTTTATTGAATAAATTTCATTTTAATTAAAGCAAAAATTTTTTATAAAAGTGAAATTTTTTCAAATGTTACTAGCTTATGTTTAAAAATTTAATACTTTTTTCATATCACGAAAAATTGTCTAAAAATGTTGATAAATATTTTTATAAATAGCAAACAATTAGCTTTTATGCAATAGAGCCATCTATTAATAGAAGATTAATTTTTTTAATATTTAGTAGAAATTATTTTAATTAAATATATAGAATTATTATAATAATAAAATACATTGTGTATTTTGTTTATAATTAAAAATCTACTTTACATTTTATATTCTTTTTTTGATGTGAATCTATGAATTTTGATTCTTTATTGATACCAAAATTGACGTTAAATGAAATTATAAAAAAATTAAAATATGTATTATTAAAGTATAAGTATATAATTTTATCTATTAATTTATTTTCTATAATAAATTTTATTAATTTTTTACCTTTATTGGATAACTATTCCTATATAGGTTTTCTTTTACATTTGTTATGTATTCTTTTTTATTTATTTAACTATAAAGAATTTTCTTTAAATCTAAAGAAATCCATTCTTTTTTTAATATCTCTAATGATTTTATTGTACATACATTTAATTATAAAAATAAAAATTATTTATTCTTATGATGAAGAAATAATCCTTTTTAGAAAAAGGTATATAATATTTTTAATTAGCATAGTATTTATATATATTTTATTGTATTATAAAAAATTTACTATAAAATATAAAAACTTCATAACTCGATTATTATTTTTTTTTATTATTCTTATTTTATATTTATCATGGGGAAATACATTGTTTACTCTTGATATTTTTTACCTTATAACTATTTCATTTAAATTGTTATTTTATAGTAATTTAAATTTAGATGAAATAGGAATAAAACAAAAATATAAAATGGATGAATTATTAGTACCAGGTGAAAAACTTATTCCTGGTAAAGATGAACATTTTTATTCTATTTTTCCCTTACTTCCTTCTATATTGAATGCTTTTTTATTATTTATTTTAAAATTTTTTTGTATTCCTTTTGGATCTTTAAAATTTAAAATTTTTTTTATATCTTTTTTAAAAGAAAATATATTAAATTTTAGTTTATTATTTCAATCTCAGAAAACGATTGCTGCTATAATTGCTTGGTTAACAGCTATACTTTTTTATAATTTTTTAAAAAATATTGGTATTAAATTATCATTTCAACAAAGATTATTTTATGTATTATTATATTCCTTAGGAAGTATTCATTGGAGTATTTCAGCATCAAATCTATGGCAACATACTTATATAGAATTCTTTAACTTGATTTTAATTCTTCTCTTCTTAAAATTGATTAAGATTCAAAAGTATTATTTTATATTTTTTATAGGAGTTTTACAAGGAATTTTATTTTATATTAGACCTACAACAATTTTTATTTCTTTTGTTTATATATGTGTTTTATTTTATTTAATTAACAAAAAAAATTTAAAAATTAATTATAGAAAATTAATATTTTATTTAATATTTGGTAATCTTATAATCATTCTACCATTAGCATATTTAAATTTTACAACTTATGGAAATCCTATAGGTGGTTATTTAATTCCAATTTTGAATCCAGAATATAAAAAAGATGTTACTTTTTCTTTTGATAATTATTTTATTAATTTTTTAGGTATTTTCTTTTCTCCTAATTATGGTATTTTTGCTTTTCATCCTTTTTTTATTATTTCTTTAATTATATTTCTTTTTAATTTTAAAAAAATATATATAAAGGATTTATTTAAGAATCATATTGTTTTTATTTCTTTAGTAATTATAATTTTATATGCGCTATTTTATTCATCTAATGTACAATGGACTGGATTTTATAATTATGGAACAAGAATGTTTTCAGATATTATAATTTATTTTTTTATAATATTTATATTTATTCTGGAAAAGATAAAAAATAATATAAATATATTCTTTAATATTTTATTGAATTGTTCTTATTTATTTGCATTTATTATACAATTTTATGGAACATATAGCCTACATTTATTAGGTGATTGGTATTGTGATGTTCATAGAAAAAGAGATTATGCTATAGATGTTCAAAATAAAATTTGGGATATTAAAGATCCTTTATTTTTTCATAAAATATGGTTCAGAAGTCAACCTTTGTATAAAGAAAAAACCGTTTTTTTAGGAGAGAAAATTTGTACTTTATATCCAGTAAAAGAATTGAATTCTTATTTATTATTTGATCAAAAATTAATAAAAAAAATAGAAGACTTAGATAAACATACAGGAAACAATGAACAAAACAATCTTCCAAAAGGAACATTACTTTTTAATTATTATTTTTTTGTTGATAAACAAAATTATATATTAAAGATCTTTATTGAAAACCAGAGTCAAGAAATAGGAGAAATAAGAATTTATATAAAAAATTCTAAAAATATAAAAGAATATAAATTTAATATATTACCCAAAAATAATATTTATGAAATACCAATTACAGGTTCATATAGACAGGAAAAAATATCATTATTTGCTTTTAGTAAAAAATATGATAAAATTATTTTAAAGAAAATAGAAGTGATTCGTAAATAATCTTGTTTTTGATAAAATTTAAAATCTTGGTACTGGAATATAGAGGCTATTATCAAATAAGGGATTAGAATATATAGGAATAGCTTTTTTATAGATGATTTTTCTGTGTAATGTTAAATTTGTGGGAAAAGTTTCTTTGCATTTTTCCATGGATAAAGAAGAAATTTTGAATTCTGGAAAGTGTTTTTCTAAGGAACAATAAATAGATGGGTTATTTAAAATATTTTGTTGATTATATTCTTTGTATTTTAGAATTAAATCTTTTAAATATTGTTTTATTTTATCTTTATCTACTTGCTGAAAAAAATTAGAATTGATTATATTATTTAATTGTTCTATAGATGATAAATTAATTAACATATTTAAATCTTTATTATTTTTATTTTTTAATAAAAATTTATGATATAAATTATAATATAATAATAAAGCACAGTAATTTTTTAAATAAAGATCATCTATAAATGATAGTTGAGATAAAACATCAAAATATTTTTCATCTAAGATTTTTGAGCGACATTCTAAAAAATTTCTAATATCTCCAATTTTGGGTTGAAATATTAATGATGGGGATATATTTTCGCCGCTAATTAATTCTTGAATCGTATTAAAATCATGAATATCGATTAAAAAAATTGTATATTCGTAATAATATTCTTCGAAGGGATTTAATTCTAAAGTCTTTCGATAATAATATTTTGCTAAACCATAAGATTCTGGATATAATGAATAAATACGAGCTTTCCATAAGAATAATTGTGGATTTTCTTTTTTATGCTCATATTCATATTTTTTTATAAGTTCTATTATTTTTAGAAAATTTCCCTTATTATAATAAGCTTGTATTTCGTCATTTATATTATTATTAAAATTACACGATAAAAATAAAATTATAATAAAATATAAAGACCTATGCATATTTTTGATATACATTCCACATTGTTTTTATTATAGTTTCTGGATCCGAATATTTGGGTTTCCAATTTAATAATTCTTTTGCCTTCTGGGAAGATGCTAAAAGCTTAGCCGCATCTCCAGGTCTTCGGGAAGTAATTTCGTAATTAATTTTTTTTCCAGATACTTTTTCAGCCATTTGAATCATCTCTAAAACAGACATACCATTTTCTGAACCAAGATTAACAGTAATATCTTTATCGTTTTTTATAATATAATCCATTGCAAGTAAATGGGCTTCACTTAAATCATTCACGTGTATATAATCACGTATACAGGTACCATCTCTAGTTGGATAATCATTACCATAAACCTGCATTTTTTCTCTTTTACCAATTAATGTTTCCATAACAATAGGTAATAGATTTTGTGGTTCATTTTCTAATCCTTTTGCTCTTTCTTTAACATCATATCCAGCAGCGTTAAAGTATCTTAACGAAGCATAACGTAAACCTTTTAATTTAGAAAACCATTCAAGATTATCTTCTATTATTTTTTTAGTAAAACCATAATAATTCGTAGGAATCCTTGGATGGTTTTCGTCTATGGGTAAATATTGAGGTTCGCCATAGACAGCAGCGCTAGATGAAAAAATAAAATATTTTATATTATTTTGAATCATATTTTCTAATAAATATAAGGTACCACGAATATTATTATGAGAATATTTTACCGGATCAAGCATTGACTCGCCAGCGGCTTTACTTGCTGCAAAATGGAATACAACGTCAGGTTTATATTTCATCAATTGTTTCATGATTATTTCATTTTTAAAATCACCTTCTATAAGTTTATAAAGTGGGTGATTTATTATGTTTTTTCGATTACCTGTTGAAAAATCATCACATACCAGTATTTCAATATTTCTTTCTAAAAGATCATAAACAATATGAGTTCCAATATATCCTGCACCACCTGTTATTAATGCCTTCATAAAAAAACCTTTTATGTAAAAAAATAATTGAAATGACAAATATTTTAACAAAAATTTATGTGCAAATAGATTTTAAACAATTTTATTATTTAATAGCCTGATCATTATATTTTAAATAAAAAAAATTGGAAAATCTGAATGCTTTAAAAAAAATGTCTGATACTTATATAATTATGATAGAACAGAATGAAAATGAACAATTAGAAATAAAAAAATTGATAGAAGAAAGGAATAAAAAGGTAAAAAATTATCAGAAGCGATTAATAAATGTATCTAAGGTTAGAGATTATATAAAACAAAAAAAATGCGAAGTAAGTGATGAAACAATCGAAGCAATCGATAATAAATTACGAGAAATGATTGATAAAGCAATATTTAGAACAAAGTCAAATAAAAGAATAACAGTTAGACCACATGATTTATAAAACAGGAGAAGAAAATGGAAGTATATAAAAAAGTAAAAGTAATTAAATGGCCTTATAAAGAAATACCAACGGAGGAAAAAGTAAGAAAAGAAATGGAAAAATATGGATTTAAGGTTTATGATTTACAAACAGTTCCTGGTTGGTTTGAAAGAAGTCGCCATAGCCATGATTATGATGAAATACGTGGTGCAGTAGAAGGAGTAATTACTTTTCATTTCGACGAGGGACCAGTTACAATTGAAGCAGGAGATATTTTGATTATACCTGGTGGAATTCCTCATGAAGTAAAAGTTCATAATCCTAATCCTTTTAAAGCATTTAAGGGATCTATAACAGGAGAAAGAAAAGTAACAGAATACGAAGATGCAAAAGGTAGTATGGAAGAATTAAAACAAAAAGGGCAATACGAAGGTATTTTAGAATAATATGAAAGATCTAATCATATTTGATTTAGATGGAACAATTGAAGATAGTCGACTTGATATGTCTTTAAGTGTTAATCGCGTTCGTAGAATATATCAATTACCTGAGTTATCATTAGATGCTATACAATCTCTTGTTAATAAAGGTATGGATTTTTTATATCGTAATTGTTTTCCAGAATTAATAAAAAATAATTCTATTCCTGAAGATCTGATTTTTAAATATGAAATGGATTATGGAGAACATATTGTCGATCATACAAAACTTTATGAAGGAATAGATATAGTAATTAAAACATTATCTGAAAAACATATTCTTTTTGTATATACCAATAAACCAGAAAAATTAAGTAAATTATTACTACAAAAATTAGGATTATTGGACTATTTTACAAAGATAATAGGGGGAGATAGTTTTAATCAATCCAAACCATCGCCAGAACCAATTCTTTCTACTTTACAAGATATAAGTTTTAAACCATCTGAAATTTATGTTATTGGTGATACAGAAGGAGATATTCAAACAGCAAAAAATTTAAATGGTAAAGCAATCTGGTGTAAATGGGGATATTCAAATAAAACACCCACAATAACTCCAGATTTTATTGCCAATAAACCATTAGATTTATTAGAAATTTTAAATTGATTATAATTCTTTTGCAATAGCTTCTGCTACTAATCTTGCACCTAAGAAAGTCCATACAGGTAATAAATCTGCACCAGTGGCAACTGCACCAGTTGCAGAATCAGCTATATTCATTGCAGATGGTAAATATGCTTTTATTTTTTCTGCTACAGGTCCAGTGTAAGATTTTACTTTGTCTAAGTAAAGAGATAATGTAGATTGCATAGAATTTATTGTTTCAGAAACATTTTCTATATTTCCAATACCTAAGGAATTAAATTTATTTTGTATTTCATTTTGATTTTTAAATAATTTCGAGATAGTATTGGCACTACCTTCAATTAAATTATCAGTGAAAGGTAATGCTATTTCTATTAAAGCATAATAAATTAAAAGTTCTAATCCTGCTGGTGTATTTCTTAATTTATTAATTTTATTAGAGATATCCCCAGTATATAATTTATTTGTTGCATAAGCAATTACCAATGCTTTAACACCAGCATCTAAGGCTTGTTGTGGATCAGATTCAAATGTTCTTTTTTGACTATTCCCCATTCCAAATAAATTTAATACATTTTTAATACCTGCATATCCAGCTATTAATTTATCTGATGTATCCACATAAGAAAAAGCTTTTAATGCAGATTGAATATTCTCATCGTTTAGTTTTTCATAAGCTTTTTGGATTTCTTCCTGAGAAATATCTGGTCTTACTCTTCTTAGACCATCTTCGAATTGATTATAAAATTGAAATTGAACATCAATAGGAACAATATTAAAAATAGTTGAAAGTAATTTAACTGTATAATCATCTTCTTTAAATTGTGATAAATATTCTCGTAATTGATTCATAAAAAACTCCTGAAAAAAATTCCCACCACACCCACCTAAATAAAAATACAGAATTTAATATTAAATTGAAATTGTTTTATGTCAATGAAAAAACAATAATAATATAAATTTTTTAAATATTTTTTAATACATCATCATAATCTGGTTCTTGAGCTATTTCTGGTACAACCTGTGTATAAGAAATCTTTCCATCTGTATTTACAATAAAAATTACTCTCGCTAAACATCCTTTTAGAGGTCCTTCAGCTATTACGATACCCCATTTTTCCATATCGCGATAACGAAAATCAGATGCAACTGTTAAATTTGCGATATTAAAGCTTTCACAAAATCTTTTTTGAGCAAATGGTAAATCCATTGAAATAACAAAAACTTCTACGTTCGAAAGATTTTGGACTTTTTCGTTAAAAACTTTTGTTTCCTTTTCGCACACACCTGTATCTAAGGAAGGAACAGCAATTATAATTTGTTTTTTACCAGAAGGTAGACCAATGACTTTTTCCTGTAAATCTTTTGTTACTACTGTTGATGGAGGAGCAATACTTCCAGGTTGTAAGGGAGTACCTATTAAATGAATTGGATTTCCTTTAAAATTTACTGTTGCACTCATATTTTACTCCTTTTTTTATTTTTTATTTATTATCATTTTTAGTATGTTTTTAAATGTTTTAAGAAACAATAAAAATAATAATCATTATATTACAATATCTTTTTTTTAAAATGATTTTTTTATTTAATTTTATAATCTTAAATATCAATTTATAAAAAATATACTTGAAAAAATATTTTTAAAAATTAAAATAGCATTTATGAATATTTTTATTATTATTCATACATTTCATAATATAGCAAATCTTATTCCTATAATGGAAAAAATTAATAAAGAAAAAGATAAAGTTATAATTTTATATGAAAAAGATCAGGATATAAAAGATAATAAATTTCCTTCACTCGAAAAAATTTTGTATAATAAAATTATAAAAAAAAGTAAAATTAATAAACCTATATTAAAAATAAAAATAAATGATTTAAAAGATATAAAAGAGTTTATAAAAATTTTAAAATCAGAAGAATATCATTATATATATTTTATATTCAATGGAGGAACAAAAATACAATTTTTAGATGTATATTTATTTTTAAGTAAACATATACAACAAAATAAATTAATTTTTTTATACAATAATATTAAGCCTTGTGCTTATTACGAAAGAGATACATTAAAAACAAAAAAGGTTCATCTAAAATACTATGAAAAGCATCGTATTGGATTAAAAGAAGTATTAATGTTACAAAATTTTAAAATAAATATAGAAAATTCTAAAAAAATCTATTCAGAAGATAATAAAAATCAGAATTTTTATAATGATAAGAGTTTAATTAAAACTATCAATAATTTTTTTGAAGATTTAATAGATATAATAATCCAGGAATGTAATTTTGGAGAAAAAATGAATTCAAATAAGTTATTTAAAAATAATAAAAGTAATTCCTTAGGAGAATATTTTGAAGATTTAGTAGCAAATAGATTATTAAATTTTATAACAAATAATCCGAAATATTTAAAAATTATACAAGAAATATATAAAAATGTACATATTAGTTCCAAAAATGGAGTAGATAATTATCAGGCAGAATTTGATATAATTATTGTTTTAAAAAATGGTATATTATTATATATAGAATGTAAATCTGGTTTGATCTCTCAGAAAGATTTAGATGCGAAATTTGCTAATTTGCAACGAGTTTCTTCATTATTTTCTCAGATGATAATTACTGTGCCAGTTATAGATTTAAATAAACCTTATGAAAATAAAAAATGTCTTGAAAGATATATAAAAAAAGTAACAGAAAGAGAAAAATATATAGCAAATAAAAAATATTATTTTTTGCCATTTACAGAGTCATTAAATTATAAAAACAAAATAGAATTTGAATTTGAAAATAGACAATACCAATACGAAACCTTTGAAAATACATTATCTAAAATATTAGATGAATGGTTAATTGATGGTACAAAAGATTGACACTAATTACATATATAAAAATTTCTCAGTATGAATAAGATTATTTATAGAAAATTTCTATCTATATTCTTTTTTGTTATTATTGTAATTCTTTTCTTTTATTCTTTTTTAAGTAGAATCTGGGTAGCAGAAGATGCTTATATTACATTTCGTCATATTCAAAATTATTTGAATGGTTATGGTTTAACTTTTAATATTAATGATAGAATAGAAGGTTTTACTCATCCTTTGTGGGTAATTCTTTTAATATTGATTTCTAAATTAGGAGTTGGTTTACATTTTGGATCCTTACTTTTAGGATGTATATTTACTACAATTGGAATGGGGTTATTATTTTATTTTATTATTTATAGACAATTTCAATGGGAATACCTATATAAAGCTATTTTAATAATACCATTTTTTTTTATTATTCATGACGGTTTTAGAATTTTCTGGACTTCTGGATTGGAATTTTCTTTAACATTTTTTTTAATTGTTTTATTTTTGATCTTAAATGCTAATAAAGATTTAGTAAATCCCATTTATAATTCTATTATTTTTGCTTTATTATATTTAACTAGACCTGAATTAGGGATTTATTATGCTTATTATGGTATTATCTATATAATAATAACTTTTAATAAAGAACGAACTTTACAATCTTTGTTAAGAATTGTATTACAATATAGTATTCCATTTATTATTATTGCTGGTGGATATCATTTATTTCGATGGTATTATTATCATGATCTTTTTCCTACAACATTTTATGCGAAATCATCAGAAATACTTTGGAAAGAAGGTTTATTATATTTATGGCATACTTTATATTATTCTCCTTTATTTTTGCCTACATTACTTGTTATTATATTGATGTTTTTTGTTACAACATATAAAAATTATTTTTTTCTGAGAGATGCTGGAGCAATTCTATTACATATTCTCTATGTAATTTCTATTGGTGGTGATTTTATGGCTTATAGATTTTTATTGCCAGATTTAATCTTTTTATATGTCTATTTCTATATTATTATTAATGAACTAGTTTTAAATAGATTAAAATATTCTAATATATATATTATTTTTAATTTTATATTATTTATAATAAGTATTATATATTTATTTCAATTCAAATATCATACACCTGTTGAAAAATATTTAATTGTTGATGAATATAGGGCGTATTTAAATAAAGATTTAAACTGGAAGGACCGCTGGTTTTATATAAAACATAAATGGTACGAAAGAGGAAAAATTTTTAAAAAACTACAACAATGTTTGGAATATAAACCATTTATTATAACAAATTCCTGGCTTGATGCAAAATGTGCACCCTTAGATGACTATGGTCTTGGGTATTTTGGATATGCAGCGGGTTCTTATGTTATTATTATAGATCAATTAGGTATAACAGATAAACAGGTTGCCTTAACAGGAAAAACTATCTGGAAACGTGTAGGGCATTTAAAAAGTATAACTACAGAAGAAGTAATTAAAAGAAAAATATTATTTTGTAATCTTCACCATAAAGAATATGATTTAATTATGATGACAAATTTTTTTCCAGTAATAAATTTCGATAAAGAATTTTTATTTCGATTAGGTAGCCAATATAATCAAAAAATACCAGCATTGAAACGATTATATAATAAAATCAAACAAAGCAATAAAGAAAATGATACAAAATTATTACATTATCTAAATCTAATAGAAAATGTTTATGGAATTTCTATTTTAAAATTGCCAGATAAAATTCCAGAAAGTTATAAAAAATATGATTCTTGCTGGAATTTAAAAATGGAAGATGTATATACTTATCAACATATCAAAAATTATTATAAAAATCCATTTTAATTATTCTGGAGCCTTCCACATTCCAGCTTCTTTTATAATTTGAATCAATTCTTGTGGAGCTTCTTCTTCTGGAACATTTCTTTTTATTATAGTTTTCCCTTTATATAAGTTTACTTTTCCCGGAGAGGCTCCAACATAACCAAAATCTGCATCAGCCATTTCGCCTAATCCATTAACAATACAACCCATAATAGCAATTTTTACACCTGTTAAATGTTGAGTTAGATTTTTGATTTTTTGTGTAGTTTCCTGTAAATCAAATAAAGTTCTACCACAGGAAGGACAGCTAATAAAATCTGCACGACTTAAACGCATTCTTGTAATTTGTAAAATATCACTTCCATATTCATAACTTTCGTTAAAATTATCTGCTTTTATATAAAGTAAATCGCCTATACTGGAAAAAATTGAACCTGCACCCATAATACTTATATATGGTAATAAAAAATTTTTTTGATTTATTTTATTAATATTTAGTTGAAGTAAAAAAGGAATATTTGTTTTATTTGATAAATATTTATATAAATGTATTATGTCAATAAAATTATTGTTAAAGGTATCAACTGTAATTACTATAGGAGAATCAAAAGTATTTAATATTTCTATTATAGTATATATATCATTTTTAATATTTAAAATCCATAAATTCTTTTCTGAAAATTGTTTAATAAGATTTAAAATATTATAAAGATCTTTTTCATTAGCTCCATTAATATCTAAATAAAAATTAGCTGTAGGTATATCACTATTAATAGTTTCTAATTTTTCTTTATTAAGTTCCTTAATTCGAAAGATAGGTTTAATATTTTTCAATGAGGTAAATTGATTAAGTTGATTTTTATAATTGGAAATTTGATTTTCATTTATTAGAAAATAATCAGGAGGATGATTAAGGATTTTTTTTATCATATCTGATGTAAATTGTTCTGGATAATCTACAATCCATTTTAGGGAATAATCTTTACCAATAGAATATTTTGCTAAATTTTTCGTATTCCTTTTTATTTCATAAGGATAAGAAGATTCTTTTATAAATTCTTGTTTTTCTAAATATTGGTATAATTCAAAATTATCTTTTTTAAGTATATTAATAAAATCTATAATTTCTTTTGCAGCAGGTATTTCGTTTACAGGATCTTCTGTTAAAGAAACACGAATGGTATCTCCAATTCCTTCTAATAATAATAATCCAATTCCTGCATAGGATTTTATTCTTCCATCTTTACCATCTCCTGCTTCTGTTACACCAAGATGAATAGGATAGTTCATATTTTCTTTAAGAAATCGTTCTACTAACATTTTATAAGCCTGTATCATTATAAATGGATTTGATGCTTTCATTGAAATAATAATATCTTTAAAATCATAATATTCAGCAATTTTTATAAATTCTATTGCAGATTCTACCATACCTTCTGGGGTATCTCCGAATCGATTCATAATTCTGTCAGAGAGGGAACCATGGTTTGCACCTATTCTGAGACTTTTACCCTGTTCTTTTAATTTTTGTATTAATGGTAAAAATGCATCATGAATTTTTAATATTTCCTTTTCGTATTCTTCGTCTGTATATTCTTTTTGTTCAAACTTTTTTGTATCTACAAAATTTCCCGGATTAATTCGAACTTTATCGGCATAATCTACCGCTATTAATGCTGTTTGTGGTGAAAAATGAACATCTGCAACAATAGGACCATTATATCCTTCTTGTAGTAATTTTTCTTTGATTTCTTTTAAGGCTTTTGCTTCTTTGGGGTTTCTTGTTGTAATTCTTACAATTTCGCATCCTGCATCAAATAATTGTTTTGTTTGTTTTACAGTTGCATTTATATCTAAGGTTGGAGTTGTCGTCATAGATTGAATGCGAATTGGCTCATCCCCACCAATATATAAATTACCTATTTTTACTTTTCGTGTAGGAAATCTTTTATAAATATAAGGGTGCAAAGTATATTTACCTGTATAAGAAATATTGCGAGATAAATAAATCATTTCTTTTATTAAATCATTAATAGATAATTTTACTTCCATAATATCCAAAAATAGAAAAATATTGACTTTGAAAAACAATTTTTTATAAAATGTCAGTATGGAATCAACTTTTATTAAAACACAATCCTATAATCCAGGTTTAAAACCTTATGATTTAACCAATTATTCTGGTGTAAGAGGAAGAAACTTTTTTTTGGAGGATCAATTATTAAAAAGAATTTTTTTAAGAGAAATCGTAGAACAGGATTATTCTGGTGATCATATTATTGCAGTATGGAAGCATTTAGAAGGTTTTGGAAATGTTGCTGGATCCATTTTAGATGAATTAACAGAAATTGCTCATAAAGAAGAAAATATTGGGAAAATCATTCATTATAATAAAACTGGAGATAGAATAGATGAAGTAGAATATTGTTATGAGCAAAAAGAAATAAGACGAATATGTTATGAATGGGGATTAGTTAATTTAGATTATCATCCCGAATGGAAATATCCATTTACTATGTTTCATCGCATGGCATTAGCATATATTTCGAATATGAATGGAGAAGCAGGTGTAAATTGTCCTTTAGCAATGACAGATGGAATGATTCGAGTTTTAAAGGCAATTGGAACAAAATCTCAACAGGAGACTTATTTACCATTAATTGCTGATCCAGAATCTAAAAGCCATTTTATGTGTGGGCAATTTGTAACAGAAAGGGTAGGTGGTTCTAATGTTGCTGCAAATAGAACAATTGCTAAAAAAATCGAAGAAGGTGATCATGAAAATCCAGCAAAATATATTTTAATAGGAGAAAAATGGTTTTGTTCCAATCCTGGTGATTTATGGGTAACAACAGCAAAAATTGAAGGAACAAATACTATAGGTTTATTTCTTGTTCCAAAATTATTACCAACAGGAGCAAGAAATTCCTATTATCTATTAAGAAGAAAAGAGATTATTGGTTCGAGAGGGAAACTTACTGCAGAATCAATTTATGATGGAACGTATGCAGAAGAATTAGGTAAACCAGCCCATGGCCTTGCCAATTTAATTAAATTTGTAATTAATGTATCTCGAATTCATGTAGGTGTATCTGCTGCAGGAATGAGTAGACGTTCTTTAATGGAAACATTTGCTTATATAAAAATACGAACTGCTTATGGTAAAAAGATAATAGACTTTCCTCAAACTCAATTAGAATTAATTAAAATGATTTTAAAACATACTACAATTACATTAGCAAACTTTCAGAATTTTAATCTTATAGAAAATAATGATATTTTATCTCAATTATTAACACCAATGTTAAAATATATTTCAACTATAACTTCTACATTTAATGTTCGTCAGGCAATTTTACTACATGGAGGTAATGGTATATTAAATGATTTTAGTTGCCTACCTCGTTTATTAAATGATTCAATTATTAATGAAACATGGGAAGGTGCTCATCCTGTTATTCAGGATCATACCATTAAAGCATTAAAAAAACCACGTATACAGCAACGATTGGAATTGGAATTCGAATCTATAAAAAATATTAATACAGATAATATACCAGAACTTAAAAATTTTATAGATGAATTAGAAAAATTATGGCATGATTATAAAAATCTATTAGAATCTTATTTAAAAAACGAAGATTTATTATTATTGAATAAATCTTATATTGTGGAACAATTATTTTATATTTATGGATATTATTTATTATTAAAAGAAATTGTTTTTAATATAACAGAAGAAAAATATAAAAAAAGTTATTTTTCCTTTTTGCATTCTGATAATCCTTACCAGAACCTAATAGAAGATTTTTCTCGAAATGATCATTCTCTTTTTCAGCATTTATTAAATAAAGAAAATTTAATTTTTAGAGATTTATTGGTATTATATAAAGAATTAGGGAATTTATTTTTCTCTTTAAGACCAGTTCAAAATAATAGCTTATTCTTACAAAAAGAAAGAATTAGAAATATTTTAAATTATTTTGGTATATGTGATTTTTAAAATTCATATATGATTTTACCTAAAATTTGATTTTTATGAAATTTACCATAATAAAAGGAATCAATATGATTTTCACTTAAAATAAAATATTCATCTTTATTTAAAACTAAAGTAGAATTTTTATCGAAAATTATAGGTAAAGGATTTTTAATAAAAATAATTTTATTACCTATGATAATCTCATCATTATGGAGTTGTATGTTTACTGGACCTTTAGCTAATATTTTACCTTTTGTAATTATTTTATTATTTACTTTAGCAAGTACTGGATCATTTTCCTTATAATCCTCTGTAAAAATATTCACTAAATAGTACGTGGTTGGTGCATTTCCTTGATGAATATAAGATTTTACTTTATATATTTTTAAAAAAAATGTTGTAATAATAAATGTAAAGCAGATAGAAATAAGAATACTAATTAAAAAAAAGACTAATAAATTTTCTTTTTTACGACTTTTTAATACTTCTGTTTTATAGTACATAAAAACAGAATTCTATTATATTTTATAGAGTCAATTTTTATTGACAAAATGAATATGAATCTGCTATATAGAGGAAAAATGAATCATAATATAAAACAAAAGAATGAATTAGCAGAATTAAAAGGTTTTACACAGGGGATTATACCTTTCTTAGAACGTTTTATGGATAATTTTAAAATTATGTATAATATTTTAAATGCAAATTTATTATCTTACGAAGAAAAAAATAAAATTCTTTATGAACTTAAAGAAGTAGAATTATCTCTTAAAGAAATTTTAAATCATTTAAAAAATATTATAATAGAAATTTCTCAAAATGCAATTATTCAAGAAGCTAATCGAGAATATTATTCATTCTTTAAAGATGAACCTAATTCCAATAAGATAAATTTTATTATTCTGGTATTATATTATATAAAACTAAATGAACTTTATCACTTTATTTTAGAAAAATTAGATCATATAAAAAAAAGTTTAATTCCTAAATTATCAGAACAAACAATATTTTATCAACAATTTGTAGATTTTCAAATGAAAACCTGTTATATTAAATTGCAAAAAATATATTCTTTATTAAAACGATTAGAAATCCTTATAAATTTAAAAAAACATAAGGAAAAAGAAAAACTTAAAAATATTTTTGAATTGGTTAAATATTCCCCACATATTGAATATAAATATTCATTAATCTTTAAAGAAGATTTAAAGGATTATATTCAAAGTTTTTTCCCTGAAGAAAAAGAAGAGGAAAGAATTTTAAATTCTAATGATTTAACTCAATTAGAAAATTTAAATCAAGTTTTACAAACAAATAAAGAAATTTTAAAAGAAGAAATCTATAAAGAAGATAAGCAATATATTAAAAATAATATTCTTGATACCAGTGGAAAGTATTTATGGAATTCTTCTATGTATTATTTTCTATCATATGATATCCAAAAATATCAAAAAGAAGAAAACTTTTTTATAAATGTATTTTATATTGATACACACTTAGGAGCAAATCCACAATTAGTACGTTCTAAAATTGTTCGAACCTTATTAAAAAAAGATAAAATATTATATAAGGAAGAAGTAAAAAATCAATATAGAAAGTTTTTAGATGCTCTATTTGATTTAAATAAGCAAATTTTAATTTTGAATTTTCATATACCTTCTGAATGGGAAATATTATTTTTATATCATTTAGGACCTCTTGTGTTTTTTCATATCAATAAACAATATTTATTAGATTTAAAAACAGGTAGTATTCATCAAATTGTTAATGAAAAGAAAAATCTTATTCGTAGAGTTATTCCTTTTGAATTTATAAAAAAACACCTTTTTGATTGGTGGATTAATCATATTTTAAATTCTTTATCAGAAGAAGATAAAAATAATTATTTTATGTATCAAAAGTTAATTACTCATATACAAAAAATCATATTTGAATTACAAAAAGAGTTTAATAAAAATTATCCTCAGGAAGATCCTCATTATAGTAATCCTAAATTTATTGCTTTTCTTAAAGATAAAATTGGTAATATGAATCTATTATTAATACAACGCTATTTAAATATTTTTAAACATATAGAAATTTCTTAATGGGAAAATATATCATCAACATAACCATTTATATCTAATTCTACTCTTACGGGTAGAAAATTTAAAGTTTTGATATATAATTCATATCGATTCTCTCTTTTAAGCATATCATTTAGAATACGTTTTATCTGAAATAAATAAATTACATCATTTTGAGCATAAATTAATTGGTCATCAGAAAGATTAGGATTACCCCAGTCTGTTGAAGTTACAGTTTTATCTAAATTATCACCAAAAAATTCTTTTACAATTTCTTTTAAACCATGTTTATCTGTATAGGTTCTTGCAATTTTAGAAGCAATTTTTGTACAGTAAATATTTTTAACTTCTATATTTAAACGCATTTTTAAAAATAGCATATCAGCACGTGCATAATGAAAAATTTTTTCTATATTGGGATCTTCTAAAATTTCTTTTAAATTTAATGGTGGTTTATTTTCATCAATCTGAACAATTGCACAGGAACCATTTTCATTAGCAATTTGAACAAGACATAATCTATCTCTATAAGGATTTAATCCCATCATTTCGCAGTCAACTGCCAGTTCTTTACATTGTTTAAATTCCTCACGAATATCATCAGTAATATCGTGTTTTAATAAAATTGCTCTATTCATAAATAATGTGCAATTATTTTTTAGAATTATTTTTTTGTCAAATGTATTTTTTCTCTACAAATGTGTCTACAAATAATTGTATAATTTTTAGATATATTTTTATATTCAACATTGATTTTAATTTTTTCTAAAGGACCTAAATAAAATATCCATCTATTTCTATAAAATAAAAATGATTCCTTTTCGAAATAATAATAATTTAATATTTTAATATTGGGTTCGACAGGTTGATTAAAATAATAAAATTCTAATTCTATACGTCTTCCTTTAAGGGCAAGATCTAATAAATTATACCAGACATTTCTTATACCTATAATACTATATTTTGCTATAGAAAAATCTGGAATATTCATTGAACCTTCTACAATATAGGCGATACATCCTGTTTTATTATAAATCCAATCCTGATCAGTACCATCAACAGAATAGAGTTTTCTTGCTAATTTATAATTTTCTTTTCGAAAAGAATAGCTATTTTGAATTAATTTTTTTGCAAAATAATAAGCTCTATCGGGAATAGGATTCCACAAATAATCAATTGTATAAGGAACAAGAATTTTTTTTGCAAATGTATGATAACTGATACTAAAACTACAGGGATTTTTATTTATAAAATCCATAATAATTTGAGTTTCTTTTTCTGAACCCCTAAAGTAGCCTCTAAATTTATAAGATTCTATATTAGAACTGGAAGCATCAAAAGAAAAAGAATTCCAAAAAAAAGGATAATTCCGATTTAAATCTACAGATCGTGAATTTTTTCTACCCTGATGTATGGATTTATACCAGAAATTTTCAAGACCATCTGGATTTACAATAGGAATAATAAAAATATCAAAAGCATTTAAGTATTTTTTTCTTTTTTCTTCTGGAATAGATGTTAAAATTTTTAAATTATATTTATTAAACTGTTCAGGCATGGGTATATCAATATAAGTTTCTCCTAATAATAAAAATATCATATCTAAGATATATTCAATAGTTAATAATTCATTTCCATGATGTAAGGCATTAAAATATAATGGTATTTTAATTAGATCCTTTTTTTTATGATTTGTTAAATGGATAAGGTAAATGGTTTTATTTTGATAAGTCTTACCAAGTTCAATTAATTTTATATAATCTGGATATTTCTTTTGTAAATTTTGTAAAATTCTAATAATAGCTTCGTAATCTTTATAGCCATTTAATAAGATTGGTAGAGAATTTAATTTTCTTTCATTTAAATCATTATCCCACCAGATAAAAGGAAAATCATTTACAACTTCAACAAAAGAAAATGTTTTTTTGATAGAGTTTAAATATTTAGTAGGAATTTTGTAATACAAATATAAATAATCAGAATGTACATTTTTAAGAAATATATGATTTTTATTTCCATAATCTTCTATATATCTTTGATTATACTTAGGTATTTTGATTATATAATAATATTGATTCCAGTGAATTTTTTCTGTATAAAAAGGGAGTAAATCAGAATATTTTTTTTCTTGTTTTATAGAGAAAAAAATAGTACAACTAATAAAGCTAATTAAAAAGAAAATAGAATATTTCATCATTAAATCATTATAATTTTCTTTATAGCTATATTGTCAAACGAGGAATAATTTTAACATTAAAACTATAAGGGTTGCGTTTATTTTGTATTAAATATTTGTTGGAGTATTTAGTGTCTTTTTATAGTTTTCTAAGAATGTTTCAAATTCTTTATAAAAGCGCTGAATCTTTATCCAATATCGGATATCATAATATCCTCTACGTACATTTCCATCACCAGCATTATAAGCAAGACAAATTCTTTTTATATCATAAAATTGTGTTGATAAATAATTTAAATATCTAACACCAAGCATTACATTGATTTCTGTACTATGTAATTCTGATAAAGAGAAGTTGACCATTTGTTTTTCTTTTATCCATAAAGCTGTTTGTGGCATAATTTGAACATAACCACGAGCATTTGCTTTAGAAATAGCATATTTATTAAATGTTGATTCGGTCTCTATTAAAGCAACTAAAAAAATAAAAGGATCAGCTTTTTTATTAAAAATAGTAGCATTTTCTGGCAATTTTAGATTTTTTGATTCTCTAAGTATAGCTAATACTAATCGTTCATCTTCTCCTAATGGCATGCGAGGGTTTTTTAAATGAATATATTCTTTAAGGGCATTGATTTTTATCTGGGTTTCATTTTCTATTTCTGAATTGAATTGGTTATGTTCCACATCTGTACTTGTTCTAATTGGTTGAGGAGTATTTAAAATTCCAGATATGGTTACAAGACCTGTTAATGTAATAATTCTTTTTTTTCCTTTAAGTTTTTTTCGAATTTTTTTTATTTTAGAAGCAGGTTTTTTTTGTTTTTCTTTGTTCGGTTGGATTTCCTGTATTAAAATCTCTTCTATTTGATTTTGACTATGTTTATTTTCTAACATAGAAACTCCTTTACATAGTCATCCATCTGGATGACTTTTTAATAGTGCATTGCACCATATAAATATTAAAGACATTTTTTTTAAGATGCTTATATGGTCAAGAAAGTTTTGTTTTTAAATCTTATATTTATGCTTATAGTTTAAAAGACTTAATTAATAATTAAAGATATGAATAACTATACATATAAATAGTATTTGTTTTTTGTTTATCTATATATTTAGCTGGTTGACTTAAAATTATTAAAATAAATTTCGTATATAATTATGAAAAATAATAATAGATTTGATACAATAAAATCTATCTTTCAATTTAATAAAAAGTTTTTAGAAATATATCCAGTATGGTGGTTAGCAATATTAAGTGTACTTGTTTTTTTAGATTTGATTACAAAAAAATGGATGACGGATCATTTGAATTTTCATTTATCCTATTCTCAATTAGAATATATTAAAAATTATAAATTGAATGCTTTAATTGATGGTATACCATATATTCCTGTATTGGGTAAAGATGGAGAATATATAAAATTCAGGTTGGTATTTAATGATAGATTCATATTTGGTTCTGGACCATCGGCTCCTGTATTAGGTATCTATTTAACATTTTTTGCTATTCTATTTTTATTTATTTATAGATGGAAAAATGATGAGTTTGGTAATTCCTTTATCTGGTTACTTATTTTTTCTGGTGCTATTGGAAATTTTATAGATAAATTATTTGTTAAGTCTGTAGAGACAAGAGAATGGGTTTTTTCTCTGGGACCAAAACCTGGACATGTAAGTGGTGTTGTTGATTTCGTAGAATGTATATGGTTTGGCTGGGAAAAATTTGAAAATATTCCCATTTTATCGTTTTTATCTTGGCAAACCTGGCCCACCTTTAATCTTGCAGATAGCTTAATTGTTATTGGAATAACGTTTTTATTTTTATTAATGCTTAAAGAAAGCTGGACAGAATTAAAACAAAATCAAAATAAAAAAGAATAATTTAGAAAAACGTAAAGATATGTTATAAACTTTATAAAGATTCTATATTTGATTTTACATTATTTTATAGAAATTAATTATTATGGGAAATTACAAATATTAAACAAAAATCATAAATCTATGTAATTATATACTTAATAATAATCTTTTCATTATATTTTTTAATATTTACATATCTATCAAATTTATAAAAAATAAGGGTTTGACATAATATCTTGATTTAAAAAAATTTTATAAATCTATGTCTAAAAAAGATACAAATCAACAAAGTAAATTAATAGAAGGTGTTCTAAATGGTAATACAGGTGACTTTATTACATTAATTGAACCCTATTACGAGAGGTTATTTATAAAAGCATATTCTATTGTAAAAGAAGAAAATGATGCAAAAGATATATTACAGGAAGCTTTAATATCTGCTTTTCTTGCATTACCTAAATTTAAAAAAGAATCTAATATATATACCTGGTTATATAAAATTGTAGTAAATAAAGCTTTTGATTTTATAAAATCTAAAAAAAGAGAATATAGTTATATCAATCCAGATATAAATCCTTATTCGGAAAATTTAAAAATTTTTTTGGAAAATGAACAAAATATAGAAGAGAAAGGAGAACAAAATGAACTTTATGAATATCTAATAAGTACAATAGAAAGTTTAGAAGATAAATACAAAGAAATCTTAAAAATGAGATATTTTGATGGATTAACTTATGAAGAAATTGCAGAAATAAAACAAATAAAATTGGGAACAGTAAAAAGTAGAATTCATAAAGCAAAGGAATTATTAAAACAAAAACTTATAAAAGAAGGAAAGTTTGTAAAAAATGATTTTATTTTTATTATGATCATAATTATATTATTAAGTAGGTTTATATGAAAGATGATAAAGAGTTAGAAAATACCTTATATAATACAGGAAAATATTTATATAACAAAAATAAAAAATTTATTCCAGATAAAACGAAATTTTTAAACCAATTAGAAGAAGAATTAAAGCAATTAGAAACAAAAAATATAAAATTTCAAAAACATAAAAATTATAATAAACCCATCACAAATATAAAAGAACAGATATTAACAGGTAAAAAGAATTATTATTGGTTTGGAAGTATTGCTGCGGGAATCATTTTATTTATTGGAATAGGAATTATTATTAGATTTAATGATAATAATACAAAACAAAATCCAATGCCAGCTTTTGGAGGTTCATTAAAAGAAAAAAATATTCCCGAACTACCCGACATAAAAGAAAAAGATATTTATGATCAAATAGAAAAACAACTTCTTGAAAAAATTCAAAAAGAAGAAGATCCTCAAATAAAAGAACAATATATTCAGGAATTGATTCAATTCTATAAAAAAACAAATCAAGAAGAAAAGATACAAATGCTTCTTAATAGATTTGAATAGTATCTTTATATTAAGAAATAACATTTTGAATGATTTAATGTTTTTGATTAAAATTCTAGAAAAATAAAAATTTGGTTGTATTTTATAGTCTATATATTTTATATTGTTATTAATCTTTACAAATCATTAAATAGGAGTTTCTTATGAATTCTTCAATTAAGAATATTTTAGAAGAAGATAAAAATATTTATTTTTTAGATCAAAAAGAATTACCAGATAGCTGGTATAATATCCAGGCGGATATGAAAAATCCTCTAAAACCACCATTACATCCAGCTACCAAACAACCTGTATCCTTAGATGATATGGTGCCATTATTCCCAGTTTCTTTAATTGAACAGGAAATGACTAAAGAAAAGTGGATTAATATTCCAGGAGAAGTTTTAGAGATTTATAAAATCTGGAGACCATCTCCCTTAATTCGTGCGAGGCGATTAGAAAAATATTTAAATACACCAGCAAAAATATTTTATAAATACGAAGGAGTATCTCCTACAGGTTCTCATAAACCAAATTCTGCTGTTGCACAAGCATATTATAATAAAAAAGAAGGAGTAAAAAAAATAACGACAGAAACTGGTGCTGGTCAATGGGGTTCTTCTCTTGCTTATGCCTGTTCTTTATTTGATTTAGAATGTGAAATTTATATGGTAAAAGTTTCCTATCAGCAAAAACCATATAGAAAAACAATGATGCAAATGTTTGGTGCTAAGGTAATTCCTTCTCCTTCTAATTTAACCGATTCTGGTAGAAAAATTTTAAATGAATTTCCAGATTCTCCAGGATCTCTTGGTATTGCAATATCCGAAGCAATTGAAGTTGCAGTAAAGGACGAAACTACAAAATATTCTCTTGGTTCTGTTTTAAATTTTGTTTTATTACATCAAACTATTATTGGATTAGAAGCAAAAAAACAATTAGAGAAATTAGGAATTAAACCAGATATTTTAATAGGTTCTGTTGGAGGAGGTTCTAACTTTGCTGGATTTGTATTTCCATTTATGGAAGATGTTTTAACAAAAAACGAAAAAATAGAAATAATTGCCATAGAACCAGCAGCATGTCCTACATTAACACGAGGAAAATTTACTTATGATTTTGGCGATACAATAGGTATGACGCCATTAATGCCAATGCATACCTTAGGACATAATTTTGTTCCAAGTCCTATTCATGCTGGAGGATTAAGATATCATGGTGCTGCACCTCTAGTAAGTCAATTATTATTAGATGGTTATATAAAGGCAAAAGCATATCATCAAAATGAATGTTTTAAATCAGCTGTTGAATTTGCAAAATTACAGGGAATTATTCCAGCTCCTGAATCTACCCATGCTGTTCATGCTGCAATACAGGAAGCAATTCGTTGTAGAGAAAATAACGAAGAAAAGGTAATCTGTTTTAATTTATCTGGACATGGTCATTTAGATTTATCTGCTTACGAAGCCTATTTAGAAGGAAGATTAGAAGATTATGAATTATCTGATGAAGAAATACAGAAAAATTTAGAAAAAATTGGAATAGAATAGGATTACATTTATAGGAATTATTAATTTGAACGAAAATTAGGAATCCTATGATTTTTATTCTTGACCATAGCCCTTTTTTTATTTAATTTGCTATATAAAAATTTTTTTTTATTTTAAACGCCATGTAAAGGAGTATACAATGAGTACAAATACAATACAAAAAATTTTAAATATTAAAAATACACCAGTAATATATAGGAATCTAAGTTATGATGAAATTTTCGAACATGAAATGCGAAATAAAGAAACGGTTTTAACCAATCTTGGTGCAATGGCTGTAGATACTGGAATTTTTACAGGTCGTTCTCCTAAGGATAAATTCTTTGTAAAAGAAGCCAGTAGTGAACAAAATATATGGTGGGGAAAAATCAATCAGCCAATATCGGAAAAAACTTTTAATATTCTTTTAGAAAGATGTCAGGAATATTTAAGTGGAAAACCATTATATGTTTTTGATGGTTATGTTGGAGCTAGAAAAGAAACTCGAATGTCATTACGAGTTATTACAGAAAAAGCCTGGCAACACCATTTTTGTACTAATATGTTTATTCGACCAACACCAGAAGAATTAGAAATTTTTGGAGAACCAGAATTTACAATTATTAATGCTTCTGGTTATAAAGCATTAGATTGGAAAGAATTAGGATTAAATTCCGAAGTATTTATTATTTTCCATCTGGAAAGAAAAATTGCAATTATTGGTGGAACTGAATATGGTGGCGAAATGAAAAAAGGAATTTTCTCTGTGATGAATTATTATAAACCCTTAGAGGGTATTTTAACAATGCATTGTTCTGCTAATATGGATAGAGAAAAAGGAGATACTGCCTTATTTTTTGGATTAAGTGGTACTGGTAAGACGACATTATCTACGGATCCTAAAAGACCACTTATTGGAGATGATGAACATGGCTGGGATGATGAAGGTATATGGAATTTAGAAGGTGGTTGTTATGCTAAATGTATTAATTTAAATCCAGATGATGAACCCCAAATTTATGCAGCAATTAAACGAAATGCATTATTAGAAAATGTCGTAGTAAAAGAAGATGGAATTGTAGATTTTTCCGATGCTTCTAAAACAGAAAATACAAGAGTAAGTTATCCTATTTTTCATATAGAAAATCGTGTAGATAGTGGTATTGGACCACATCCATCTAATATTATTTTTTTAACATGCGATGCTTTTGGGGTATTACCACCAGTGGCAAGATTAACAACAGAGCAAGCAATGTATCATTTCTTATCTGGATATACAGCTAAGGTTGCAGGTACAGAAAGAGGTATTACAGAGCCAGTTGCAACATTTTCTGCTTGTTTTGGTGCTGCATTTATGACATTACATCCCACAAAATATGCAAAGTTATTAGGAGAAAAAATCAATAAACATAAAGTACGTGCTTGGCTTGTAAATACTGGTTGGGCAGGTGGACCTTATGGTATAGGAAAAAGAATGCCTATTAAATTAACACGTTCAATCTTAGATGGTATTTTTGATGGCTCTCTTGATCATGATGATTATACCTATGATCCAATAATGAATTTACATATTCCTAATCGTTTACATGATTATGATAAATCTATTTTACATCCATGGGAATCTTGGTCAGATAAAAAAGCTTATGAAGAACAAAGATTAAAATTAGCAAAAATGTTTATTGAAAATTTCAAACAATATACGGATCAGGGACCAGAATTTGATTATAGTGCATACGGACCTAAGGTATAACTTTAATTAGATCAGGATTTCGCTTTTGGGCGATTTCCTGATTTTTTATTCAAAATCCATCAAGTTAAAAATAAATCGCTTTATATTCTATTTAACCATAATATAAACAAATAATAAATGGTAACATATAAATAAAACTGTTGGATTTTATTAGATTTATTTTAACATATATCTTATAAAATTTTTATTCTAATACCAATTATTAAATCTTTTTTAATTGCAATTTTTATAAACGAATAAAAACTAATCTTGGGAGAAAATATATGAAACGTTTTAATAAAATTTTTGTTTTATTAACAGAAGAACATTATCAGGAAGAAATTAAGAAGATAAAAGATTTTTTATATAAAATCCAGCCAGAAAAGATTTATTTTGATATTTTGATTGAAGAACATGATTATTTTGAAATTGATTTTCCTAAATTAAAAGATGATATTAAAACTTTTTTAAAAAATAATATTACAATAAATTATGAATTAATAGAAAAAAACAAAGAAGAGGAAATTATTAAATTTTCTATTTCTGAAAATATTGATCTACTTATTTTATTTAATTATAGAGAAACAAATCTTGTAGATGATTATATAATTAAAATATTAACAAAATCAAATTCTAATATATTATTAATTCCAGCTGAATATGAAAATTTAAATATTCAAAAAATTATGGTAGCAACAGATTTTTCTGATTATTCAAAAGAAGCCTTAGAATATGGAAAATATATTCAAAATTTATTTCAAGGTTCAACAATAAAAATTATTCATATTGCAGCAATACCTGTTGGTTATCATTATACTGGCTTATCCTTAGAAGAATTTTCTTTAAGATTAAAAGATAATGCTAATAAAAAAATGAAGGAATTTCTTAAACAAGATGATATTCCTTATGAAATTCATACAGTATATAAACATAAAAAAGTCGTATCTGAAATTTTAAGGATTGCAGCCACAGAAAAAATGGATTTATTAATTTTAGGTTCGCAGGGAGCAAATAGTAAATTAGAATTATTTTATCCCGGTAGTACTACAATGAAAATGGTTAATATTCATACATTACCTTTATTAGTTGTAAAAATCAAAGAAAGACATAAAAGTTTATTAGAAAAAATATTTTTACCATCATAATCCTTTTAAAAATTCATAAAATATGCCTATGAGAAGTTTATCCGTAAATTTAGATCATATAGCAACAATTAGAGAAGCAAGAAAGACAAATTATCCTTCTATTACGACAGCAGCTGGAATTTGCGAAGTAGCTGGTGCCGATGGAATTACATTGCATTTAAGAGAAGATAGAAGACATATTAAAGATAGAGATTTGGAAATCATTCGAGAAATTACCCTTTTACCTCTAACTCTTGAAATGGCACCAACAGATGAAATGTTAGAAATAGCGTTAAAAAATAAACCTGATGCGGTCACTTTAGTTCCAGAAAGAAGAATGGAAATTACTACAGAAGGTGGATTGGATTTAACCAAGAATCAGGATAAAATTAAATTTATTATAGATTCTTTAAAGAAAAATCATATAAAAGTATGTTTATTTTTAGAGCCTATTAAAGAACAGATTCAAATTGCAAAAGAATTAAATGCAGATGCTGTAGAGATACATACTGGAAGATATGCAAATTTATTTGATCGTTTTAATCCTTCTAAATACGAAGAAGAATTAAATCGTATAAAAGAATCAGCTGTTTTTGGAAAAAATATAGGATTACAAATGAATGCAGGTCATGGAATTCATTACCATAATGTTAGACCATTAGCTAAAATAGAAGAATTAAGTGAATTTTCTATAGGTCATTCTATTGTAAGTCGGTCTATTTTTGTTGGACTTGAAAGAGCTATAAGAGAAATGGCTGAACTAATTCGAAATCCTTAAATGCATGGAAATAATAAATATTATAATTGATAGTGTAGACGATATATTAATTTTTAATTTGATAGAAAGTAGATTTCCATCTAGATATTTGCATTATAAAAATAAAATTTCAAAAGAATTTATCAATGAATTCATTAAAGAAATTGTAAATTTAAATCATTTTATATTATCCCTCGATAATTTAGATTATGATACTTCTTTAAAAACAATCAATAAATTAAAAATTATTTCAGAAACATTTTTTGTTCAATTTTTTCCCGAAGAAATTATTGATAAATTTCGTATTTCTGATGGTGGATATTTATTTTTTCATATTGATTCTAATTTAGCACATATTCCATGGGAAATACTTTATGATGGTAAATCATTCTTAGGAGATAAATTTCGAATTGGTAGAAGTATAGATGGTACTTGGAGAGAAAAAGCAAAATTAGATAAATCAAAGCTAAAAGTATTAATTCTTGTTAATCCTACGATGGATTTAGAAGAAGCAGAAGAAGAAGGAACAATTTTATTCGAAACATTAAATACAGAGATTAGCAATGATCTTTTAGAAATTCAAATGTATGCAGGAAATCGTATTACAAAGTTTAAGTTTTTATCAGAAATACAAAATTATGATATTGTTCATTATGCAGGGCATGTGGTTTATAATGAACAGTATCCAGAAGGTGGTATATTATTAACAAATAATGAAGTTTTGTCTAGCAAAGAAATAGAAAAGTTACCAAATACACCTTATCTTGTTTTTTTAAATGCATGTAGAAGTGCAGTAAAAGAATCTAATATAGGATTAGCAAATGCTTTTTTAAAAGCAGGCGTTCCCAATTATATTGGTACAAATTGGAATATTCCCGATTCCTATAAAACGGTAGAATTTGCGATAAATTTTTACAGACATTTATTTGATGAAAAATCCATTGGAGATGCGATTTTTGAAGCAAGAAAATATGCAAGAGAAACACATGAATTACATGAATTAATATGGGCTTCTTATAGTTTACACGGCAATCCAATTACAAAAATATTTCGATATCCAGAAAGAAGATCTTTCGAAGCTATTCGAACAGATTGGAACCTTAAAAAGGTATTTAATGAGTATCCAACTTTCATCGCTGTGCCATATAAAAATTTTACTTTAAATAAAAATAAATTTTATTTGTTAATAGAAGCTTTTAAACATTTTATTTTATCAATAAATGCGATTATTATAGAAACATATAATAAATTTAACTTAAAATTAACAGATCTATTCGAAGAAGAAGTTTTCCCTAAGGATTCCTTTTACGAGAAATTAGTAAATAAAGAAGACTTTTCTGATATAAAATTAAATGAACTGGTTCAATATTGTTATTTATGTGCAAAGAGATTAAATTTATTAAATATACAAATTCAAATTATGCCTATAATTAAATCATTTTTACTGCATAAAGACGATATAGAAAAAATGTTAGATTTAGTAGAAGAATTAAATATTTCTAAAGAAAATAATACCCATAATAAAAATTTAGAATTATCGAATGAAGAAATAGAAACATTTATTGTAAGTTTTCAATATCTATTAGAAAATTTATTTATTGATTTTTCTATTATTTCTAAAATAAATTTTTTTTATAATAATGGTATACATTTTCCTTCTATTCTATTTAAAGGAGAGAAAGAAAAGCCATTTCATGTCTTACCGATTTTTAAAGAAGATATACAATTAAAAAAATTCTTAGAGGAAAATATTGGTAGTGTTTGTATTATTTATATGGATTTTTATTTAAGTTTAAAAAATTATATTGAATATGAACCTATATCTAAAAAGTTCATTTTTAAAGTTCAGTTATGAATCATTGTCAGAATTGTTATAGTTGTTTTAGTTGCTGTGGTCTCTTTAATTTTAAGCTTGATATTTTAGATTTATATAATATTTTAGAAGAAAGAACAAAATTAATAAAAGAAATATTTTATAAAAATCAAACATCATTTCCTAGAAAAGATTTGCTGGAATATCGTAATAAAAGAGAATTGCTGGAAAGCAAAATAGAAAAATACGATTATCAGATCTATATTTGTCCCTTTCTTGGATTTATTAATGAAAAAGAAAAAAGAGTAGGTTGTTTAATTCATCCTTCTATTACTAAGGAACATAAGTCACAGGATGTATCTTTTTATGGTAGTTCTATCTGTTTAAGTTATGATTGTAGAGTAAAAGAAGATGACAAAAAAGACTTCCTTTATATGAAAATAATCCAAAGAATTATAAAAGAGATTGTGCAAAATTATAAAAATGTAATTACTGAATTCAAAAATATTGATGAACATTTTTTATACCATTATTTATATAGCCGATTTATGGGGGATTATATTTTTTATACTTTTATAAAAACATATTTTGATTTAAAAAGTATTTTAAAACAATCAGATCTGTTTTTATTATTTCTTGAATTGTGCTTATTTCGTTTAAAATATAATTATTCTGTCACATCTTTTGAAATAAATTATGAACGTTTTGTTGAGAATAATTATAAAGAAGCATTTAAAAAAGTATTTCTAAATGGAGAGGATAATAATAATCTGGTTCAAAAATATAATAAGTTATTGAAGATATGCTAATAAAAATACATCCTCAAAATCCAGAAAGAAGAATTGTAAAACAAATTGTGGAAGGATTAAAACAGGGCAAAATATATATTTTACCAACAGATACAGTTTATGCATTTGTTTGCTCTCTTGATCAGCCTAAGGCAATTTCTATGTTATATAAAATAAAAAAAATGGATGAAAAACAATATTTAAGTTTATTATGTAAAGATATTTCTATGGCTGGGGTATACGCAAAAAATATTCCAGACTTTGTTTTTAAGTTTATGAAAAATTATACCCCTGGTCCTTATACTTTTATTTTACCTGCAAGTAAAGAAATGGATAGAAGAGGAATGGGCAAAAGAAAAGAAGTGGGAATTCGTATCGTTGATCATCCTTTACATAAGATGATATTTGAATATGGAGAATTAGAACAACCTCTCGTTTCTACTTCTGTTCGTGATGTTGATGAATTTATTACCTATCCAGAATCTTTAGAAAAATTATATGGACATCAGGTAGAAGCAATTATTGATGATGGTCCTAAAAAAAATCTTTATAGTACTATTATTGATTGTACATCAGATGAAATTACAATTGTAAGAGAAGGAAAGGGTCCAGTACCGGAATTAGGTTATTATCCACCGGAATTTGAACAGGAATAATATGATTTTTATAGAATATCGTATTCCTTATGGAGATACAGATAAAATGGGCGTTGTTTATTATGCAAATTATTTTCGTTATTTTGAAATGTTTAGAAATGAATTAATTCGAACATCAGGAAAATCTTATAAAGAAATCGAAGAAAAAGATCAATTAATGTTTCCAGTTTTGGAAGCTTATTGTAATTATATTTATCCAGCTAAGTATGATGATATAATAGAAATACATGGTAAATTAGAAAAAATCGAAGCCAATCGTTTTAAAATCATTTATAAAATATTTAATAAAAATACCAAACAACTTCTTGTAGAAGGATATACATGGCATATTTGTATTTCAATTGATAGTAAACTCAGAAAATTACCAGAATATATAAAATCTATGCTTTATAAATAATACTTCTTTACTTCATTAACAAAATTATGAGCTAACCGTGTTGGTTCAGGAACACGATATTTACATAATGATAAAATAAATTCTGGTAAGTAGTCCATTCCCAGTTTCCAGCCTGGAGATATAAAAATAGGTTTTGTATTAGTACGAGAACGTAAAACCCAACCCACCTGTCTGTTTTGATATATTAGTTTACTCTTACTACCTTTTTTTATTTCTGGTTTTTTATAATAACCAATTAATTTTGATTTACCAATACCAATAGATGGTATATCTAATAATATTCCGCCATGGGTTGCAATACCGAGAAATCTTGGATGTGCAATACCCTGACCATCAAAACATAGAATATTGGGTTTAATGGTTATTTTTTCCATAAGAGAAATGATTGCACCTAATTCTCTAAAAGAAAGATAACCTGGAATATAAGGAAATTCAGTTTTGGTAATAATAAATTTTTTTTCTAAAATATTAAGATTTAAATCAATTATAACAATGCCAGCAATGATTAAATCATCTGTTTTTTTAGGAAAAGATAAATCAATACCACCAATAATTGGATTTTTGGGAATAGGACAATTTTTCCATTTATGATAATTTTGTAAAATTTTTTGGTAATAACGATTTTGTATTTTTGTTGCGAGATTTAAACTCTTTTTTTCCTGATATTCTTTTATAGCTTTATAAAAAAGTTGTAATCCTATTTTCCTCATAATTAAAGTATGTTTCATCTGGTAACATATCTAAGGATTTTATTAATAAATTATAAAGATCAACTGGATTTATATTTTCTATTGAGTTTTGTTTTAATTTTAATAAATGTTCTGTTAGATATTGTTTCCATTTTTTAGAATTTTTTATCCCATTAAATAAACCAAATGTATGAGGTATAATAGAATGAGGATAAATTCCTTCCTGTAGTTGTTCAATTACATATGGAATGAATTTTTTAAATATTTCTTTTCTTGTTAAACGAGAATTCTGATTTAAAAAAAATTCATCAATAGAACAGATAAAATAGGTATTTTCATAAGATGCTCTTCCAATCATTACACCATCTACATATTCTAAATGTTTTTTTATTTCTTCTATGGTTTTTATACCACCATTTATTTCTATTTTTAAATTTGGGAATTCATCTTTTATTTTATAGACCCATTCATAAATTAAAGGTGGTATAATTCGATTTTGTTTTGGATTATATTTTTGTAAATAGGCATGTCTTGCATGTATTATAAAATGTTCGCAACCTCCTTCTTTATAACAAACTTCGATAAATTCTTTTAAATCATTATAATTTGTTTTATCAATCTGATTTGATTTTATGCCTAATCGATGTTTAATGGAAACTGGTAAATTAGTAATTTTTTTTATTTCTTTTGTAATATTGGCAACTAATTTGGGTTCTGCCATTAAGATTGCTCCAAATTTTCCATCTTGTACCCGTTCACTAGGGCAACCACAATTAATATTAATTCCATCATAATTCCATTCTTCAATAATAGGAATGCATTCTTTTATAATAGGAATATTAGAACCACCAATCTGAAAGATGATAGGATGTTCACAAGGATTATAATCTAATAAAGATTTTAATTTTTTTAATGAATTTCTGTTGTAATAGATTGCATGTTCAGAAATCATTTCTGTATAAAGAATTACGTATTTAGAAATTAGTCTTATTAGAAATCTAAAATGTTTATCAGTCCAATCCATCATTGGAGCAATACTTACTTTCCTATCCTGATTATAATAATTCATCATTTAAAAAACAAAATAATTAAAATTTCATGAAATTACAAGAAATGTTTTTTATAAATTGTAATAATTATTAAATGAAATTTAGACTCATTTTAAATTAAAATCATTCTGGATTAGTTTCCTTTTATATAAAAGTATTGTTTTTTTAATATATTTTTATTTTATAATATGGTAATGACGAGAAAAATGTTAAAAGATTCTGTAAAAGAATTTTTAGAAGAAATAAAATTCGTATATCATACGAATAAAATTCAGATTATTATTATGTTTTTTGTTTTATTAGGTGGTTTCTTAATTCTTTTTTTAAAATTGTGGGCTTACTATGTTACAGAATCAATGGCATTAAAATCAGATGCATTAGAAAGTTTGATTAATATATTGGCTGGAAGTTTTGCACTTTTTTCTTTATTTTTTGGTAATAGACCAGCAGATAAAAATCATCCTTATGGACATGGGAAGATTGAATTTTTTTCCGCATTTTTTGAAGGTGGTTTAATTTTATTAGCAAGTATTTTAATTATTTATGAAGCTGTTGAAAAACTATATTTTGGTATTCATCTTAAAGAGATTTCGTATGGATTAATAATCAATTTTATTGCAGGTACTTTAAATGGAATAATGGGATATATTTTAATTCGAAAAGGAAGGAAATATCAATCTCAGGCATTAGAAGCAGATGGTCATCATTTAATGTCTGATTTTTATACTACCATAGGAATTTTTATAGGTCTATTGTTGGTGGAATTTTCTGGAATGGATTGGTTTGATCCTGTAATAGCAATATTCATAGGTATTTGGTTAATGTATACAGGATTAAAAATTCTCTTGCAATCTGCTCAGAATCTTTTGGATACAGAAAATCCAGAAATTATTACAAAGATTATAGATGCTATAAATCATATTAATGAACCAAGAATTATTACCGCTCATGCTGCAAGAGTTTTACAATCTGGTAATTTTTATCATATAGATATTCATTTTGTTCTCCCAGAATATTTTACTATTAGCGAAGCAAATACTTTAATTCATGATTTTGAAATAAAGGTATTAAAGAAAGCAAATTTAAAGGGAGAATTTCATACTCATTTTGATCCATGTAAAAGATATTATTGTAAAATCTGTAAAATTAATAATTGTCCTATAAGAGTAGATGAATTTCAATTTGATCAACCACTTACCTATAAACAAGCAATTAGCTGGCCTAAGGAGGATAAAGATCGTGTAATGTTATTTCATTAAGTAATTTTTTAATTAACTAAATCGTTATGATTAATTTTTTCGTATTCTTTATCAAAAGTGTTTTCCAGTATAGAATGCGTTCCTCTAATTTCATCTATAACTTTTTTTGCCCAGAAAAAGTATTCTTTTTTTCTTTCTATAGACCAATTTTCTGGAGGTGAATTCATTATATCCCTTAAATTACAAATTTTATCAGCAATTTTTATAATTTTAGCTTTATAAGATTTATATTTAGCATTTGTTATCTGTTTTTCTTTTCTTATATGTTTGGGTAATGATTTATCATCTGTAACTTCTAAAACTATATTTGCAATATTTTCTCCAAATAATTCTTTTAATTCTTCATAAGTTGTTTGAGTATCTTCTATGGTATCATGTAAAATTCCAGCAACTAAAATTTCTATATCGTCAATTTTTGCTTCGTTTACTAAAACATTTAAAACATCTATTGGATGATTGATATAAGGGTGTATGTTCTTTATCTTTTCTTCTCTGGTTTTTATGTTTATATGCAGCAAACTTTAAAGCTTTTGTTATTAATTCCAAATGTTCAAATTTCATTTTTTACCTTGCATATTTTTTGTTTTTCTATTGCAAGATGATAACTTTTAATTAAAGCTTCACGCAATTCATATATACTGTCAATCATAAAGTCTAATACCTGAGTTTTAAAAGCGTCATTTTCAGCTCTTGATTTTTCATTAAATTCTTTTATATAGTTGGTTCGTAATTGTTCTGCTTCTTCGTCTTTTCCCTCTTTTTTTAATTCGAAATATTTTTTACCATAAAATAAATCAAAAGCAGAATCTGCTCCCATAACAGCAAGTATGGAACGTTTTAAAGAAAAAGAAATAATACAGGGTCTTAAAAACTTACTAAATGCATGGATTTGTCTTCCTCCATAATTCTGATTTAGTGTTACAGAAATAACTGGCATAGTAGATAGTACATTAACATCTAAGGAACGTCCTCCAATTTGTTGAATTCTTAATCGTTCCTGTTTTGTACCGGGTAAGAAACCTGGTGCATTGGAAAGCATAATTAAAGGTATTTGATTTCTTTCTACAAGTTCTGTAAAAATGCGGAATTTTTCTGTTCCTGGTGCATCGGGTGCCCCTCCCATTATGATTGGTTGATCAGCTAAAATAGCTACTGTTTTACCATTTAATTTAGCAAATCCTGTAATTAAACTTGGACCTTTTTGAGGATCATTCATCTCTCTCCACCATTCAATAAAACTATCTTTATCAAAAACTCTTTTTATAATATTTTCAATCATATCGAATGGTTGAGTTGGGTTTTCTGGTAGTTCTGGCAGTTGATCTGGTAATAATATTTTATCCGATTCTTCTTTTTCAGATAATAATTGGATTATACGTAAAGATAGATCAAATGCTTCTGGAATAGAAGAAACAACATGTGTGGAAGAATTCTTAATAAATTCTTCTTCTTTATCTGTATAAGATTTGTCTCTAATAAATATTATTGCATCTGCTCCAGCATGAAGCATTACTTTCTGAAGACCTCTAACGGAGGTTGCAATATGTATTCTTGTTTTTGATTTGATGGTCATTAATTTCAAAAAATCCTGTCTAGCTCTTAATGTTAAGGAATCTGTACGGGGTGTTTCTCGAAACCATTCATCACCAAGTACAATAATTTGATCCGTATTTAATTTACGAGAACTAATTAATAATTCTGTAGCTCGAATTAAGGATTGATAGGATCGTAATCCATATTTATTACGTGGTCCCATTATTAGTATAGGTCTACCTGCTAATTTTGCGAAACCTCCAATTAACGCGCCAGAACCATAATATTCTTCTTTAAAGGGTATATAACTATTTTTATCTGTATTGGCTTTAATTATATCTGAATTTAATACTTCATCAATCTGTAAATTATAATTAAAAACTTTATTGGGACGTTTTATTGAATCTAAATGTTCTCTTATTGCAAATAAATTATGTAATAGTCTTATGATTGTAAGCAAATGTAAATTGCTTCTGGCTACCAGATCAACGGTTCCTGTTACTCTGCTCATAATTCTTGCTCCACCAATTTCATAATTGGTTAAATCTTCTCCTGTGACGGATTTTATTACTGCAGAACCAGTTAATACTCTATAGGATTGTTCATCATCAACCATTATCTGGATAGCAGCCTGAGAAGAACCATATACATCTAAACCAGTAGAAGAACCTACACCAACTGCAACAATAAAATAATTTTGATAATGAAATGTCTGATTTACATTATAATTAAATAGTTGATTTAATTTATCAACTATTTCAATTAGTTTTTTATCATCATGAATTTTAATCATTTCGTATATTTTCTTAGGAGAATAACCTGCTCCTATGAGTGCATTCATAAAAAAACCTTCTGCAGCTCGATTTAAAGAAATCATCCCTTGTTTTATATTTGCACCAGCACCATCATTAAATACATAAAGAGGACAATTATGGATTACAGATAACCAACAAGCAGCAACATATTTTAAACCTTCTAAATTACCTGTTGCACCACCACTAATACGAGAATCTTTAAGATATAATATAGCTGGTTTTTTATTAATGTTACCTATATAGATTTTACTTCCAACGATATTTTTATTATCATTTAATGGATCATAGTCTACAAAAGGAATCTGAATTTCTTTATAAGAACCAGGATCTAAACATTCTCGAACCCATAAATCAACAGTCCATTTACCTAATCTAAATACATGAGATGTTTTTGGATCTTCTTTTTCAATTTCAAAATAAGGTGAATCTGGATTATCATCAGTTAGTATATTTAAAATTACCTTTTTATCCTTTTGTTTTACAAAGAATTGCTTATAAACGAATTCCTCACTAAATGGAGTTTTACATTTTACAGAAACAATATTATATTTAATAGAAGGATCATTAAAAAATGGAATTAAACGAAACATAATATTCATTAAAACAAAATAATTAAAAATTTGAGGTGAGTTAGAAGGTATATCTATAATAAGATCTTTATCAACAATTAAAATATCAAGATAATTACCAATATTTCTTTTTATAGACTGATAAGAATGTAAAACTCGAACAGCATCGATATTGGTTTTTTCTACATTTTCGCTACCAATAAGATTTCCATTTTTATCATAGGTTGGAATGACTTTATCCACAAGACCAAAAACAAAATAAAATTCTTCTATATTATTTTTTAATAAATAAATTAAAATGTTTTCTTTAGGAGAATATAATCGTTTTAAATTATATTTCTTTTGTAAAATATTGAGTTTATGCTGTAATTCTATTTTTAAATTTTCTGATATATTTTCTGGAATAAGAAGTTCAGAAGGATTTTTAAGTGAATTTTCTATTTGTTTTTTTACCTCTTCACGACTAATATGGGAATATGATAGTGGATCAGAAGTCATTTTTCTTAAATCTGTCAAATACCTACGTGATACCCAATACATTAATTCTATATTCCATCGGCTAATACCCAATTTATTTAATGTTTCACTAATCTTGGTTGCTAAAGTAAGATCTTGTTCTGCTTCTTCTTGATTGATAAATTTACGTAAGATAGTTTTTAAAGAATTTGATGGTTTTTTAAATGAACTAATAATATCAAGGATAAAAATAACAGGTTCTATTATTTCTCTGGTAGAATGAAATGACCTTAATATAAAGTAAAAAGATTTTTGAGCGTTAAGTTTCGCATTTTCAGAAGAACGCCAATCATTTACATTATAACGCTTAAATATTGCATTTAAAGTATATAAATAATTAGAGGAAGGTTGGTAAGAAAAATTATCCCAATTATTAAATAAGCGGTAAGTTTCTCTAAAATATGATGCATTAGTTACTAAAAGTGGAGAAAATAATCGTTTCATTTCACTATATGTTTGAATAAAACTTAAAAAAATCTTTTCGTTAAAAATTTTACTCAAATCATAATGTTCTGGAATTTGCTTTAGAATATTTAAAATTTTATCACATAGATCTTTGTATTCGATATTATAACCTAAATAAATCTTTTCAAGTAAATGAATCAAAAAAGGAAAGCATTCGTCAATATGTTTTACAACATTTTCTTCAAGTTTATCTGAAAAAATATAAGATTCAATAAATCCATCATTTTGTTGTTCTGGGATTATATATCTTTCTGGTAATGGTGAATATTGATCTTTTGCATTATCTTGATTTTGATTTAAAGGTTTTACGAAAAATAATACTTCTCCTTCGCTAATAGGTTTACCAATAATTTTTCCATCTGATGTTGTTGTTAATATTAAATTTTTGGTTTCTCCATTCTCAATTAAATATTCCAGTATTCCATCAAAAGGAGATTTTATTGTTGATTCCATCTTCATTGCAGAAAGGATAATAATAGGTTGATCTTTTTTTATGATAGATCCTATTTTTATGTTATCAGCAAATTTAACAAATGTTCCCTGGATAGGGGAACGAACTAAACCGGGAGGATCTTTTTGAGATACCTGTCCTTTGGGAGAAATTTTTATTTTATAATAATGAACTTTACCAGATTCGTCTGGAAATCTTATAATATTATAAGAAGGTCGTCTATCGATTCGAATGGAATAGGTTTTATTGTAGAATCTTAATGTATAATCATCACCCTCTGAAAGAGAAGGAAGAAACTTTATTTTGCCATAAAATTGATTGTTAATATATATATAAAAATCCTCTAAAGAGATTTGTAAAAATTTAATATTATATTTATAATTATATACTTCTATATCAAAACTTTCTGGTAAACTTAAAATATCCATTTTATGTAAGATTTCTTCTAAATCTCTAAATTTGAATAATTCTTCTACTTTTTCGTAAATGATTTTTAAATATTCTGTAATTCCACCAAATATGACTGATTTTATTATTAATTCATCACTGATTTCTGGAAGACAGAGATCTTTTCTTTGTTCCAGTAACCGATTACTATAATCGCCTTTTCTAAACTCTGTTGATCGAATAATTCTTAATAATTGATATAAATTTGATGTTACGCCTCTTATATATAATTCATTTAGAGCTCTTTCCATTCTTAAAATTGCTTCTTTTCTATTGGAACCCCATGTTATTACTTTTCCAATCATGGGATCGTAATCGGGCAATATTCTATCGCCTCTTCGAAAACCAAAATCACATCTAACACCATTAAATGTAGGGAGATCTAAATCTTCTATTTTTCCCGGAGTAGGTATATAATTATTTTCTGGATCTTCTGCATAAATTCTACATTCTATAGTATGTTCTTGATTTACAAAACGTTTTTCCAGAACTTTTGTGTAAGGAATTTCGTATTCTCTTCCATCAAAAAATAAAATTTGCCATTTTGCTAAATCTATCCCAAGGGATTGATCTGTTACAGGATGTTCTACCTGTAATCTTGTATTCATTTCTAAAAAACCATAAGAATCTGAATCTGGATCATATAAAAATTCTACGGTACCTGCACCTCCACCTTCACTATAACCTGAAATACGAGCCATATTTTCTGCTGCGGATAAAAATGATAATTTTGTATAATTACTTAAAAATACATCTCCGGTTTCTTCGATGATTTTTTGATTTCTTCTTTGAACAGCACATTTTCTAATTCCTATTGCCAGACCATTAAATATTTGAACTTCAATATGAACAGGATTGACTATATATTTCTCTAAATAAAAGCTATCATCATTATAGAGAGTTTTCCCAATTCTTTTACAGGATTCAATTGCACTTTCGAGTTCTTCTTTTTTATAAACAGCTTGCATTCCTTTTCCACCACCTCCAGCATTTAATTTAATAATGACTGGATAACCTATTCTTTCTGCTTCTTTATATGCTTCTTCTATACTTTGAATTGCTTCGCTTCCTTCGAATAAAGGAATACCATACTCTTTGGCTAATTTTCTTGCATCTAATTTATTACCAACCTTTCTCATAATAGAAGAATCTGGCCCCATAAAAATAATTTCTTTATTAAAATATTCTGATGCAATTTTTATAGAATCAACAAAATCCGGATCTTCAGATAAGAATCCATATCCGGGATATATTGCATTTGCATTACTTATAAGTGCTGCTGCTATAATAACAGGTATATTTGTATAATTTAAAGAATTACCGATAAATAAAACTTCATCTGCAGTTTCGTACCATGTTTGACCTCTATCAGGATCAGTAACAATGGCAACAGATGGAATAGATTCTTCTTTTAAAGATAGAAAAAAACGTTTGGCAATTTCTCCTCGATTGGCAATTAATACTTTTTTTAATTTTCCATTTCGTCTTATTTTATTTGAATCATCTTCAATTAAACCTGGATTAAGTTTTTTTAATTCAATAATTTCGCTTTCAATATTTTTTATAAGATTTTCTTTATTTATTTTTGTTAAGTGAACCATATTCATAAACTCCTATTTTATAATACTTTAAATTTTATTATCAATAATATTGCAAAATTATTAAAACTTTTATTTTTAAAATGAATGTAATTCATATAATTAAATAATTTTAATAATTTTTTGTATATTTAAATTGTCAAACCAAATTCCTTGACAGAAGTATTTTAAATGATTTTATGTACTCTTTAATATGATACCTTATTTTCTATGTAAAGCGCGAAATGAAAATAAACGTTTTTTTATTCAATTTGGTGGGCAGGGTAATTCATTTTTAAAAGAGATGCAGATTTTATACGAAAGAGAAGATCTAAAAGAATTTTTTGATGTTGTCTTTCAGGCTATTGATTATTGTATTCATAGAGATGATATAAAATTAGAAAAGAACATATTTTATCCAGAAGGATTTCCTTTGAAGGACTGGTTAGAAAAAAGAAAGCAACCTAAAGAAGAATATTTATCTATTTGTACAATTACATTTCCTGGAAATCAAATTACACAATTGGGAAATCTATATGCATTTATTAAGAATGGTTATGATCCAGATGAATTTTTAAGTTATGTTCATTCTGTTACCGGGCATAGTGGTGGTTTACAGGCTGCTGTTATTTTTGCTCTTGGTAAAAAGAATAAAGATTTGTTAGATATAATTTATAATTTTATAATATGGTATACAATAGCTGGCTATTATGTTCAAAAATCATATGGATTTAGAGAGATTCCAGAAGAAATTTTAGAATGGAGTTTAAAAAGTGATAAAGAAAAGCCTTATCCTATGGCAGTTGTTTCTAATATTGGTTTTTCAGAATTAGAAGATTATATTGAAGAATTTCATAATAAATATATTGAGATCAAAGAATTTCCCATAAAAATTTCTCTTATAAATGGGAATGATATATTTGTTATAACAGGACATGCGAAGGATATTGCACTTTTCCGAAAGGAGTATTATGATATATTTATAAAAAATAATTATAAATGGAATTATATTCCTGTATCTGCACCTTTTCATCGCTGGGATACAATGAAAGAAAAAATTTATGATTTTTATAATGATGAAGCCTGTAAAAATTTAACTATTACGGGGAAAGATTTAAAAGTTCCGGTAATTTCGTTTACTGATGATGCAATAAACTTACAAAATATTGAAAATATTTCAGAATACCTGGCAGATGCTATGATGAATCAAGTATTATATTGGGAAAAAGCAATATATCCTTTATTTCAGGAAGATTCTAAAATTGATTATGTTCTTGATTTCGGTCCAGGGAAAATAACAACTATTCTAACAAAATTAGCTTTAAAAGGAACACCTAAGGAAAAACTAATTGAAATACATTCTTGTGTTGGTAGAGCTGGATTAAACTATGTTATTCGAAAAGTTGATCCAGAAACATGTAGTTCATCATTATAATTGATAAAAATTAGATTGATAGATAATACTCATAAAAACAATGAGTCTTTGTGATAAATCCTATTGATCGTTTATTAAAAATATATAATAAAATTATACCAAAAGATGCTAGGATCGGTTTAATAGCAAATCAATGTTCTTTTTCGTTTTTATATAAAAAATATTTATATGAATTATTACCTGTGCATAAAATTTTTCTTCTAGAGCATGGATTTTTTTCTGAATTGCAGGATCAAGTTCCTTTAAAAAATATTGAATTTTATCATCATTTTAAAGAGATAGAATGGATTTCCTTATATGGAAATAATTTTGAAAGTTTAAAACCTTCTATAGATAGTTTGATTGATATAGATATATTAATTGTTGATATTCAAGATGTTGGAAGTCGGTATTACACATTTTTAACTTCTGTCTATTATGTTTTAGAAACGATTATCAATCATAATTTGGAATTAAAAATTATATTATTAGATAGACCGAATCCTTTAATTAGAAATTATCATAAAAGACGAATAGAAGGAACACCCTTAGAAAAACAGTATGAATCGTTCGTAGGTATAACAGGAATCTTACATCAACATGGTTTAACACCATCGGAGTTAATTACTTATTATTGGGCGCATTTAATTCAGAAAAAAAAGAATATCTCTAAAATTTATTTTATACCGTTTTTTAAAAATATTCCCCTTCAAAAACTTTATCCAGAAAAAATAGTTATTTATGATAATCCAGAGTTTGATTCTAATTTTAATTTTTTTGAAATATATCCTTCTCCTAATATGCCGTCTTTAAAAACAGCAAAAATATATACAGGTCAATGTTTATTGGAAGGTACAAATTTAAGTGAAGGAAGAGGAACAACCAAACCGTTTGAAATTTTTGGAGCTCCCTATATTGATTTTAATTTACAAACTATGATTTCCGATTTACCCATCTGGAATTCCTTAGGGGTGATATTTAGAAAGATTCGATTTGTGCCTGTACATCATAAATTTCAATATCAGGAATGTAATGGTTGGCAATTACATATAATAAATGAGAAGAAATATCATTCTCTTTTAACTACACTAATATTTTTAAAAACTTTAAAAGAGAAATGTAAGGATTTTGATTGGTATAAAGGTATTTATGAATTTAAAAACGATTTTCTGGCAATAGAATATCTATTAGGCGATAAAAAATTAATTTCTTTTTTAGAAACAAATCATTTAACAATTGATGATATTTATAAATATATAACACTAAAAGAAAAAGAATGGTTATTAAATATAAAAAAATTTTATTTATATAATTAGAATTTAATTTATTTACTTGATTTTTTCTTATTGTTTGAAATTTTTACCTTATTATATCGATATTAAAAAAGAGAAATAAATAATATAACGGAAAAAAAAATGAAAGATGATAAGAGAGGTTCATTCTTAAAAATACTACTTTTTATAGGAATTACTTTACTTATATTTGGAATCAATTTAAAAATGTTTTCTAATGCAAATCGAATACGAGTTGCAATAGATAATAAATATATTCAGACATATAGAAATAAACAGGGAAAATGGATTTTAAATAAAGGATATTATATAAAAAGGGATTTAACGGAACTGGCTTTAGAATATCAAGTTAGTCCAGAAGAAATTGAAGAAATAAATAATCATAATTTACGAAAAAGATATATTTTCGTTCCTTATGGAGAAGAATACTTAGAAAAATTATTAAAACAAGGATATGGTAGAAGATTATTTGATATTGATCCAAGGAAATATTTATGGCCAGTTGAAAAACCAGACTTTACTTCTCGATTTGGTAAACGTTTTAATGAAGTACATACAGGTCTGGATATGGCTGTACCTATTGGAACACCAGTTGTTGCAGCTCAGGACGGTATTGTAAAAAAAACAGGCTGGATGGGAGGTTATGGTAAAGCAATTATAATTCAACATTTTGATGGAAGAGAAACATTATATGGTCATTTATCTGAGATCCTTATAGAAGAAAATGAAGAAGTTTTAATGGGGCAGATAATTGCCTTTTCTGGAAATACAGGAAGATCAACAGGTCCTCATTTACATTTTGAAGTTCGATTTGAAAATATAACATTAAATCCAGAAGATTTTTTACCCGAAAGTTTTTTTCGAAGTGATGTAATTATTAGAGAAAGCGATAAAGGCATTGCAATTCAGGAAACATTACCAGATATTGAACGTGCTTCTTCCAATATTATTTTAAAATTATGAAGATTATAGACCAATGGAATCCAGAAATAGAAAAGATATTAGATAAGGCATTAAATACTAAATATAAAGATACACCAGTTGCAGTATTTGATTTTGATAATACCTTGATTTATGGTGATCAGGGTATTAATTTAATGAATTATCTTATTTTGAATTTATTAATAAAAGGAGAAGAAGATTGGTTCTGGGACGAAAATAACTGGCAATATGTAGATAAAGAAGATTATTTTAATATTAAAATAAAATACGAAATTGCATGGAATAATAGAAAAGATATTAATTTAGCTATTGAATTATTAGATGAGATATATAAAGTTTTTTATAAATTAGAAAAGATAGATTTAGAAATTGCTTATAGATGGTCAAAAATTATATATGCTGGTTTTAGTATACAAGAATTAAAATATTTTTCAAGAAAATCCTTTGAACAATCCTTACAGGAAGCAATAGAAGAAGTAGAACTTCCTTCAGGAATAACAATACAAAAAGGGTTAATAATTCATCCTCTATTTTATAAATTAATCCAGGAACTAATAAAAAGAAATTGGAAAATATTCATTATAACAGCGTCGCCAGAACCAGCAATTCAAGCAATATCAGATTACTGGTCTATACCTGAAGAAAATGTTATTGGTATGAAGTTAAAACAAAATAAGAGTATTCTTTTACCAGAAATTGTAGAACCATATACATATAATGAAGGAAAATATTTAAATTTACGACAATATGTAAAAGATCCTATCATTATTGCAGCAGGAGATTCTTATCCAGATATATTTCTTTTAGAAAATGCGCAAATTCCTATATTCTTAAAAAGAAAAAATAAAGAAAAACTTTATCAGTTAGCAAAAGAAAAAAATTTTTATATTCAAGAAGTGGAACAAGTAGAAAATGAATAAAATTATATATTTTATAGGTACACCTATTGGTAATTTAGATGATATTACTGTACGTGCATTAAAGACATTGCAGGAATCAGATGTAATCTTTACAGAGTCCATTCGTTCTATTACAACTTTATTAAAACATCATAATATTTTTTATGATAAAGAAAAAATTTATTTATACGATGAAAAAAAGGTTAAATTTAAAGAGATAAAAAATATCTTATTAAAATATAATACAATATGTTATGTTTCTGAAGCTGGTTTACCAGTTTTTATGGATCCTGGACAAAAACTTATACGATTTGCAGAAGAAAATTTTTATAAAATTAAGGTATTACCAGGTATTTCTGCTTTAAGTGTGGCATTAGTTTATGCAGGTATTAATGAACCATTTTATTTTGCAGGTTTTCCACCAAGAGAAAATTATTTAAGAATTCCTTTTATTAAAAATTTATCTCAATATAATATTGTAATGTTATACGAAACACCATTCCGAAATAAAAAACTTTTAGAAGAATTAAAAAAACATTTAACTGATAACTGGGAAATTTATGTATTTTTAAATTTAACACAGGAAAATGAAAAAATCATTCATTGTAATTTATACGAAATTCATAATTATATCAAAAATATTGAAAAACTTCCTGCTGTATTTATTCTAAAAAAAATTTTAAAAAAGCATAAAAATAACTGATTTTCCTAAAAGAGATTTGAATAAATTTGATATCTATGTTTGTAATAATATAAATTATTTTTAAAAAGAAAAAAAATGTAAAAATAGATCTTTCTACAAAAATGATAAGAAATTGGATAGTGAATGTTGTAAAACAAAGATAAACATTTTAACTAAAGATTTGGATATTAATATAAATTTTTATAAAGATTTTAAAGAATTCATCGTATTTTAGAGTAAATTTATGATTTGGCATAGAGATATATACAAATTATCGGAATTTATAGAATAAGTTAAGAAAGAGAAGGATTTCATCAAAAAAATAATTATTATAGAATTGATATAGACTTATAAGTAAATGAGCAAAAAAGATTATTTAATAATACCATATTTTTTTAGTTCTTTTTTAGATAAACCAGTAGCTTCTATAATAATATTTATATCTATTCCTTTTTTAATTAACTTTTTTGCAGTTTCTATTTTTGCTTTTAATTCTCCTTTCTTTTTACCTTCTTGTAATCCTTTTTCGTAGTGTGGTTTTACTAAATCCGTAATATCAGCTTCGTAAACTTTTGGCATTTTAATACCCTCTGGTAATTGTTTTTCGAAATTACTATATCTAACATAATACATTTCTTGTAATAATGCAATCATTTTTTTATCTTTAATGGGAATTAGTTTAATGTTTTTTAGACCTTCTTTTAATTTATTTTGATTAGCGAAGATATAGAGATATTCTATTTCGTAGGCATTAATATCAAGTTGGTTGATTTCGATAAAGTAGATATTTAATAAATCATTATGGAATTTATAAAGACCATCTTGTAATAATATGGCATGTTTATTTAATAGATTTTTGAATGATTTAGTAAAGTCTGGTGTTATAAGAGTAATTGTAGTATTATTAAGGTTAGCGGATTTTTCTCTATTACAGAAGCCAGTGAGGTAGATAAATAGGTCGTTAAAATCTTTGATAGAGGGTTTATCTTTTTCGGATTTAAAAGATATAATGTTAAATAATTTGAAATATTTAAATAATTCTAGTTTTTTAGTATCTGGATTTTTAATGATAATGATGTCTGCTTTTTTGGGTAATTTAAGTATTTCGTATTCTGTGATTACGTTGCAGTTTAGTAGTTCAAAGAAGTTTTTGGTTACGATTTTAAAGAATTCGTCATATTTTAGAGTAAATTTATGTTTTGTCATAGAGGGATATATTTTGATTATCGGAATTTATAGGATAAGTTAAGAAAAAGAAGGATTAGTTTGAGAAAAAATTATAAAATTTAATTTACTATCTAAAAATCAATGGGTAGGGGATTGGGCAGAAATTATTCAATTATTCTATATTTTTTTAAATCTTTTTTAGATAAGCCAGTTATTTTTACAATTAAATCAATCGATAAACCTTCTTTTTTCATTTTTTTTGCTGTTTCTATTTTTGCTTTTAGTTGCCCTTCCTGTAAACCTTCAAGTTTTCCTTTTTGGATTCCTTCCTGTAATCCTTCTAATTTTCCTTCAAGTTTTCCTTTTTGCAATCCTTCTTGTAAACCTTTTTCATAGTGTGGTTTTACTAAGTCCGTAATATCAGCTTCGTAAACTTTTGGCATTTTAATACCCTCTGGTAATTGTTTTTCGAAATTACTATATCTAACATAATACATTTCTTGTAATAATGCAATCATTTTTTTATCTTTAATGGGAATTAGTTGCCCAATTGTAAAAGGAAGTGCAACGGAATTTTTAGTTTTTTTATTAAGAAAGTTTAGAAAAAATGTTCATAGTGATTCCCCAAGAATATGGGATAAGGAGGAGAACCACCATGAACACCCCTAAAACTTATACCCATCTTAAAATAGATGAAAGAGCTGTCATTCAATTTTTGTATGAGCAAGGTCATAGCATAAGAAAAATTGCAAAGTATTTAAATAGAGCACCTTCTACCATTAGTAGAGAATTAAAGCGAAATTCATATACTGAAAATCATAAGATAATTTATTCTGCCCGAAAGGCACAGGCTTGGTATAAAATACGAAAGACAAGAAGATATTTAAGATATTTGAATCATACAAGACTTTGGATTTTTATTGTTTATGCTTTGATTTTTTTACAATATTCACCAGAACAGATTGCTGGTAGATTACGAATGTTATATCCTAAAAATAAAAAACTTCATATATCATTCAAAACTATTTATAATTATATTTATTTTTATCAGAGAGTAATGGGATGGAATCTCGTTCAATATTTGCGAAGAGGAGGAAAAAAATACCGAAAAAACTGGCGGAAAATAAGGAAAAATAGAGATAATTTAGACATTTGGACAATACAACAAAGACCAGAAATTCAAACGATGGGACATTGGGAAGGAGATACCATAGAAGGGAAAAAAGGTTCTGGCTATGTATTTACTTTTGTTGAAAAATTGAGTCGTTATACTATAATGCTTTATGTATCATCAAAAAAGCTTAAAGAAACAAAAGAAAAAGTTTTGCGAAAATTCAATTCTATTCCAAAAGAAAAACTTTTAAGTATTACTTATGATAATGGAATAGAAATGCTACACAATGGTTTATATAAAATCATTCAGGAAATCAAAAATATCAGAGTTTATTTTACTGACCCCGGAAAACCCTATCAAAGAGGTTTAAATGAGAATACCAATGGATTAATTAGACAATATTTACCCAAAGGGATAGATTTTAGAAAAACTGAAAATTTAGACAAAATTATACAAGATGTAGAAATAAAATTAAATCATCGTGCAAGAAAATGCTTGCAGTATCAAACACCGTATGAAATATTTTTTTCTGTGAAACCAAAACTATTCCCCATTAAGATGTTGCACTTGAATTACAATGCGCCGTTTTATATTTTTTAGACCTTCTTTTAATTTATTTTGATTAGCGAAGATATAGAGATATTCTATTTCGTATGCATTAATATCAAGTTGGTTGATTTCGATAAAGTAGATATTTAATAAATCATTATGGAATTTATAAAGACCGTCTTGTAATAATATGGCATGTTTATTTAATAGATTTTTGAATGATTTAGTAAAGTCTGGTGTTATAAGAGTAATGGTAGTATTATTAAGGTTAGCGGATTTTTCTCTATTACAGAATCCCGTAAGATAGATAAATAGGTCGTTAAAATCTTTGATAGAGGGTTTATCTTTTTCGGATTTAAAAGATATAATGTTAAATAATTTGAAATATTTAAATAATTCTAGTTTTTTAGTATCTGGATTTTTAATGATAATGATGTCTGCTTTTTTGGGTAGTTTAAGTATTTCGTATTCTGTGATTACGTTGCAGTTTAGTAGTTCAAAGAAGTTTTTGGTTACGATTTTAAAGAATTCGTCATATTTTAGAGTAAATTTATGTTTTGGCATAGAGGGATATATTTTGATTATCGGAATTTATAGAATAAGTTAAGAAAAAGAAGGATTAGTTTGAGAAAAAATTATAAAATTTGATTTACTATCTAAAAATCAATGGGTAGGGGATTGGGCAGAAATTATTCAATAATTCTATATTTTTTTAAATCTTTTTTAGATAAGCCAGTTATTTCTACAATTAAATCAATCGATAAACCTTCTTTTTTCATTTTTTTTGCTGTTTCTATTTTTGCTTTTAGTTGCCTTCTTCTCACCTTTTTGCATCCTTCTTGTAATCCTTCTATTTTCCCTTCAAGTTTTCCTTTTTGTAATCCTTCTTGCAAACCTTTTTCATAATGAGGTTTTACTAAGTCCGTAATATCAGCTTCGTAAACTTTTGGCATTTTAATACCCTCTGGTAATTGTTTTTCGAAATTACTATATCTAACATAATACATTTCTTGTAATAATGCAATCATTTTTTTATCTTTAATGGGAATTAGTTTAATGTTTTTTAGACCTTCTTTTAATTTATTTTGATTAGCGAAGATATAGAGATATTCTATTTCGTAGTGCATTAATATCAAGTTGGTTGATTTCGATAAAGTAGATATTTAATAAATCATTATGGAATTTATAAAGACCGTCTTGTAATAAAATGGCATGTTTATTTAATAGATTTTTGAATGATTTAGTAAAGTCTGGTGTTATAAGAGTAATAGTAGTATTATTAAGGTTAGCGGATTTTTCTCTATTACAGAAGCCCGTGAGATAGATAAATAGGTCGTTAAAATCTTTGATAGAGGGTTTATCTTTTTCGGATTTAAAAGATATTATATTGAAAATTTTAAAATATTTAAATAATTCTAATTTTTTAGTATCTGGATTTTTAATGATAATGATGTCTGCTTTTTTGGGTAGATTAAGTATTTCGTATTCTGTGATGACGTTGCAGTTTAGTAGTTCAAAGAAGTTTTTGGTTACGATTTTAAAGAATTCATCGTATTTTAGAGTAAATTTATGATTTGGCATATAGAAAAAATAAAAGTGAAAGTAATAAGTCAATAAAAAATTAATAAAAATAAAAAATATAGAGTAAGAGATATTATTAGATTTTTTGAACATCTATATTATAATCAAAAATATTGAAAAACTTCCTGCTGTATTTATTCTAAAAAACTTTTAAAAAAGCATAAAAATAACTGATTTTCCTAAAAAAGATTTGAAACTAAACATATATATATTAAATTAGTATTTGTGAATTATTCTTTAAGACCAGATAGATTAGATAAATTTATTGGCCAGAAAGAAATTATAGAAAGACTAAAAGTGATGTTAGAATCATCTCGTATCCGGGATGAAGCATTAGATCATATTTTATTATCTGGTCCTCCTGGATTAGGTAAAACAACCTTAGCAAATATAATTGCAAATGAATTACAGGTAAAATTTCATTCAGTAAGTGCTCCAACATTAACCAAAATTGGAGATCTGGCTAAAATTTTAACCACGTTAAATGAAAAAGATATTCTATTTATTGATGAAATCCATCGTTTAAATCGTTCTTGCGAAGAGGTTTTATATTCAGCTATGGAGGATTATTTTATTGATATAATTATTGGAGAAGGTATAACAGCAAAATCCATACGTATTCCTTTAAAAAAATTTACTTTAATTGGTGCAACAACACGTTCTGGGTATTTAAGTTCTCCATTAAGAGCGCGTTTTGGTATTGAAATGAAATTTTCTTTTTATAAGATAGAAGAATTAGCAGAAATTATTATACAATTATCAAAAGAATTGAATTTAGAATTATCAGAAGAAATAGCTATTTATATTGCTACATATTGTAGAATGACTCCAAGAGAGGCTGTAAGAATTATGAAAAGAATTCGAGATTATGCTATAGTAGAAAATGTACAGAATATATCAAAAGATTTTATTGATTTTTGTTTAAATAATCTGGGTATATCATCAAATGGAATAAATGAAATAGATAAAAAAATATTATATATAATCTATAAACGATATAAAGGTGGGCCTGTTGGTATAAAAACGTTAAGCTCTTTATTAGATGAGGAGGAAAAAACAATTTTAGAAAATCATGAACCTTTTTTATTAAAATTAGGTCTAATAGAAAAAACAAAAAAAGGAAGGATTTTAACAGAAAAAGGTTATAAATTTATTAAACAAAATCTAAAAGAAAATTTATATGTACTCGAAAATTAAAAATCATCACATAGAAATAATTGAATGGGAATATTTTCGTTATGCTATTCTTATTGTTCTTTTTCCTTTATTTTTATTATTGCAGTTTTTATTATTACCAGAAATTCCATTTCGATTACTTCATTTAATTCAACAAAAAAATTCAATTATTTATAATTATATGAATGTTTACCCTGTTATAGTAGAACATAACACTTTTAGTAAACCTAAAAAAGGACAGATTCCAGTGTACTCTTCCATTACTTCTGGAGGTAGTGGTGGAATAACAAAAGAAGTGGGCTTTCATACTTTAACGAATTCTGATGAACTTTTAATTTATTATTTCTCTCAAAATATTATACCAAATGATAGTTCTACAAATAAAGAAATAAATCAAAAAAATAGTTTAGAAAATCCAAATTCTCAAAATACTATTGATTTAAAAATTTCACATTCAGGTCTAAAGCAGGAAAGACAAAAGATTTCTAAAACATTAAAAGAACAACAGGAATTACCGACAAAAATACCAGCTAATTATCGTTTTAGGAATGATTTTGCATTACGATGGGATAATTCTCCTCAATTTGCTATAGCAAGTGTTGAATTAAAAGGTTATAAATATTTTCGAGATATGTTAAGGCAGATACGTGAAAATTTTGCTCCTCCTGGTTTAAATCTTGTCTGGAGGGATTCTGCAGGAGTTGTAGTAAGTCAGCCTATAAAACCTCAAATTGTACGAGTTCTTTTTTTATTAGATTATGATGGAACAGTTCGAGATGTTAAGATTGTATCCAGTATGGGGCAAAAACCTGTTGATGAAGCATGTATTAGAGTTTTATTAAATCATAATTTTGGTCCTCCACCACCAGAGATTTTTGAACATGGTAATATTTTTGGCATTAATTTTATTTTTCCACCTGTTTATTGATATGCTTTAAGAAATCGAACTTCATTATTCCATAAACCTCTATATATTTTTTGTTTTGTTTTATCAATATAAAAAATTCCTTCTGGTAAATTATTCTCTATATAAATTTTTAAATAATTTTGAGAAATTCTATAATAACAATTTTTTATTATATCATTTTCGTAATATTTGCATATATTTTTATCTTCGAATTTAATTATTTTTTTCTGATAAGAAGGGTAAATTTCGTATATACCATGAATTGTAAAATTGGTTTCTTCGTATTTTATTATTTCTTCTTTTTTTTTGCACGAAAAACTAAGTAATAATAAAATTAATATAGGTATGAAGGTATCCATATACCATCCTTTCGAATTTTAATAACAAAATTTCTATTAAGTTTGGTTTCTTTATTATAAAAATAAAAATTTAATTTTCCCCCATTAAAAATATTATAATTTCCAAATCCTCTTAGTATATATTTTTCATTTTCTGTTTCAATTTGGATAGGAGTATAAATAACACCATAGCTGGAATAATTTATTTTTAATTGAACTGGAATATTGGCTAAATCTATACTTAAAAGTTTTTCTATCATCTCTCTTCTATAATCATTTTCTATTATGATTGAATCAACTTCAAATTTTAAATTACTTGTGTTATTTAAATAAAAATCTGCAATATATATTCCATTAAAATTAGAAGTATATGAAAATAAAGTTCTATTGATATATTTTTTACAATTTTTGCATAGGAAAGGTAGTTCAAGTTCTGGTTGTTTTAAATCAAATAATAAAAAAAGATTATGATAAGGTACCATCTGTAAATAATCAATATTATATTGAATAGTAATATGGGATTTCTGATTATCTCCATTTAATGATAAAGTTAATATTTTATCATTGGTTATAAAATTACCTTTTAGCTCTGGTATATTTTTTTGTTTCGAATTAAGAAATTGAATATTATTATTAATAGAAATATTTTTTAAATAAATTTTATAAAAATTAGAATTAGAAAATTTATTTTCCCAGGCAGGTCCAAGGTCTTCATATTTTGGTGCATTTTCTTTTGTTGCATCTTTGATATAATAATTATATAAATCAGAAAATAAATCTAATAATACCTGATAATTAGTTTCTAATAGTGTAAATGTTCCGTTGATTTTCCATGATGGAAAAAGATTAAAATCAAAGTTCAAACTTGCATTATAGTTGAAATCTAATGAATTTATTGTTCCATCGATATTTAATAAAAATTGATTCATTGAATTGGAATTAATTGTTGCATTTTTTAAAAATATAATGGGAAAAAATTTCTCTTGTAGTAATATAAACTTATTAAGATTTATGATTGAAGAGAGATCAAAATTTTTATTAGATTCAAAAATCTTTATATCAAAATCAATATTTCCTTTAGAATTGATTGGTGTTTTAATATTAGAATTGTTAATAAATAAATTTCCAGATAATTTAATATTATTGTTGTTTTCATTATGTACTTTTTCGAAATATAATTTTGATTTATCAAATTGAATTTCGAAACTTTGATTTAAATAATCTCTCAAAAAAGCTTTAATTTCCGTAAATTTTATTTTACCTCGAATATCCTTTATATTTATAAATAAAATATTAGAATTAAACTGATGAAAATCTCCATATATATTTAATGCATATCCTTCATCAGTAAAATCTATTGAACCTTTTCCTGTTATAAAAAATGAAATGCTTATATTGTTTTTTAAAATTTTAGAGAAATTATGATATACCCAAATATCATTTAAAATTGTTTTCTTGGGTAAGAATTTAAAATGATTTAAATTAAAATGAATTCTGTTTTGTAATTTACTGATATTCCATTTACCAAAAATATCAATATTATCTTTATTTTCTTTGCCATATTTACCTTTAATTGTAATTTCTTGTTTGTTTTCTGGGATAAATAAAAGATTTAAATCTGGAAAATTATATTGGTGATTCTGGAATTTTGCACTATAAATTTCTAACTCTATAGAATATTGTATTAATAATTTAAAAATTTGATTTATTATATTATTTATATTAACATTATTTTTAAAATTACAATCTAAATTAAAAATGAGTATTTTTTTTGGTTCTAAAGTATAGAGTAGTTTCAAAAAATTAAATTGAATTATAATATGATCAATTTTACATATTTCTTTTGTTTCTGGTATATAAATTTTAATGCCGTTAATACGTAAACCTCTTAAAATATGGTAATTTGTTCCTAAGTACTGAAATTCAATCTTATTATTATCGTATGAGATTTCATTTATAATTTTATCACGAAAAAAATGATTGATAATATCCTGATTTTTAATTTTTTCTTCGATAAGATAGTTAATAGTAAAAATAGTTATAGCTAATAATAAAATACATAGAAAAATTATTAAAATATGTTTTTTATAATTCATTTTCTGAGTACGAAATTATGAAGTTTAGTTATAGGATCAATTCAGTTTTTTGTTTATTCTTAGGATTATTGATTTCTTTTGACTTATATTCACAGAATAAAATTCAATCGCTTAGTAGTAAAAATTGGAAAAAATTAGAAAGTAAAAATATCATTTTGTTTTATCCAGACAATTATGGTTATTTAGCATTAAAAACCTTATCTATTGCAGAAAAATCTATTTTGTATTATTCTTTGATTTTAAATCATCAATTATCTCATCAGGTAATAATTTTTATTTATCCCTCTTTTCGTGATTTTCAATCCAGTAATATTTATCCTTATCATTTGCCAGAAGGAATAGGTGGATATACAGAACCATATTTTGAACGAGTTGTTATTCCATTTAATGGAAAAGAAGATGAATTTTTCCATACATTAAAACATGAGTTAGTTCATTCTTTTCAATATGATTTACTACTACATTATTATGAAGATAGAAATATAAATTTACCTCTATGGCTTATTGAAGGAATGGCAGAATACTTAAGTATCCAAACTGGTGGGAATATGAATGAATATTTAAGAGATTTGGTTCTTTCCAAAAAATTACCTGATTTATTTCAATTAACCAATAATGATGGTTATGCTAATTATAAAATTGGTCAATCAATTATGTATTTTATTCATACTCAATGGTCTATATCTCATATAAATTTATTTTTTCGTAATATATTATTAAAAAAAGATATTCAAAAAAGTTTTATTTTAACATTTAATATAGATATTTTTAATTTTAATTTAAAATGGAAAGAATTCATATATAATATTTATAAAGATACTTTATCGAATCAGGAATTTAAAAATCGCTATACTTTTCGCTATTATGATATATTAAATGATAATATGCCTTTTCATTATAAACCTGCCATTTCTCCTGATGGAAAATATCTATCTTATATCACTTATGATAAAATTTATCCAGCTATTGTTATTCAATTTGTACCTGATTATTATCTAAAAGAAGAAGAGTTAAATAAAAGAAAGATCATTTTACATTATTTAAGAGATGAAAATTTCGAAGAATGGCAACCTCTAAATACCCAATTGAATTTTGATAGTTCCGGTCAATATTTATTTATACCAACCAGAAATAAATCTCAGTTAGCTATTATAAAATATCATATCTTTGAAAAAAAAATCAGAGAAATTTATGAATTACCATTTGATACGATTGCAGAACCATCGTTTCATATTGTTCATAATAAAGAATTGATAATTTTTAAAGGAACTATTCATGGTTTTACAGATATATATGTATTAGATGTAGCATCGAAACAGATCAAAAAGTATACAAATGATTTTAAAGACAATTTTTCGCCTGTTTTTAATTTTGATGGTGATAGTATATTATACTTACAAAAAGAAAAAAATATTTATAATATTATAGAATTATCTCTTGAGACCAGATCTAAAAACATAATTTTAAAAAGCACTAAGGAGATTAAATCTATAAAAGAAGGTTTTTATAAAATTAATAATCAATGGCAAAAAGGTTTATATTATATTAAATATATTAACAAAAAATATTTATTAATTTTTTATAATTATAAAGATAAGAAAGAATATAAAATTATCGAACAGAGTAGAGATATATTAAACTTTGATTTATATATTAAAAAAATTTCCCAAAACGAATATTCTTTAAGAATTGTATATTCTACTTTAGAAGAAGGAGTATATGAAATTTTTGGTTATGATTTATCGAAAAATAGAACTAAATTATTGGATTCTTATCAAATAAAAGAAACGTTAAATATTCCGCAGGTAAATTCTTTAGAGGAAAAAGAAAATCTATTATCTGAAAATTCAGAAAATCTGGATAATAAACCTACAATACATTTAATGAATTTTTTTTCGAATTATAAGAATTATTTTTATAGAAATGGATATCCTTTTATTGCTTTAACTGGTGCGGTAGATAGTGAAGGGAATTCCAGCCTTGTTTTCTTAGGTTATGGAAGTATTTCTGATTTACAAAATAAGCATCAAATCGATGCATTTTTAACCTATCAAGAAAAACCAGTTATATTAAATGGAGAAATTAAATATGGTTATAAACTTAATAGACTTTTATTTTATACAGGTGTTTATAGTTATAATGGTATATTTGCCATTTTAAATCCATTGGATTTAAGTTTAAATCACATCATATATAATCCTTATCAAAGGTTATTATCAAATTCTACATATGGATTTTATAGCGGTTCAGAATTTTATTTTAATCAATATCAGGCTATTGGTTCACAGATTAATATAGGAAGAGAAGAACAGATTTATTTACCACGTTTACCAGAAGAACGTCCTAATGATGATGTTTTTAAAAATCATATAACTTTACGTTTTTATTATAGATATGATAATGCAAAATATACATTATTGGGACCCTTAGATGGTTATGCGATTTTATTTGGTTATGAAATTCCAGTAAAATCGAATTCTTATGATAAAGAAGTATATCAAACAATAATGGAATTTCGTTATTATTATTTATTTAAAAATTTTTCTCTTTTTGCTTATCGATTCTTTATTGGTGCACAAACTGGTAAAGATGCAAAAAATTTTCCCTATCGAATTGGTGGTTATTCAACCATTAGAGGATATGATTTTCAGAAATTTGAGGGTCGTTATGCTTTTTTAATGAATATAGAATATCGTTTTACATTTATTGAACAATTGCTATTTGGTTTTCCATTCCGATGGAGTCCTGGATTGATTCGAGGTTCAATATTTTTGGATATGGGAGCAGCTTTTGATGAACCGAAAATATTTCAGGCATTTGAAGGAAAAAAAACAAAAGATTTAAAAGCTTCTATTGGTATAGGTTTACACTGGAATAATTTTTTATGGTTTATATTTCCTGGTGCTATTATGAAAATTGAATGGGCTTCTCCTTACGATGGAAAAAAAACATTACCTTTTAATAAATGGCAGGGTAGATTTTCTCTTGGATTTGTATTTTAGATAAAATGGCGGGATAGACGGGACTTGAACCCGCGACCTCTGGTGTGACAGACCAGCGCTCTAACCAGCTGAGCTACTACCCCGTTGGAAACCAAATAATTATTTTTATATATTTCGTCAATCCAAAATTCTATTTTGATATTTAAAATAGTGTATTTTTATCATAAATCATTATAGAAATTTTAAAAACATTGAAAATTTTACGATAATAAAAAAAATAGGGATTATGTTAGATATAATAAAAAACAAATTAAAATCAATTACTGGCCTTTTAATTATAACAGTCCTTTTAACAAGTTTAATACCAGCCATTTTAAATTATGCATTTGATTTTTACTTAATTTATAAAGAGTCTATTAATACTGCCAATGAAGAAGTTGTGCTTTATGCTGAAAATTCTCTTATACATATTAATGAATATTTTGAACAGTCTAAGAATGTTTTGGAAATAGTTGTTAAAACGCAAGATTGGGATAATCTTAAAGAAATAGAAAATTATATTTCTAAAATTCAAAATATATACTGGAATAAATTATTTCATCATATTATGATTTTAAATGAAAATGGAACCGTTATTATAAGTCCTATTCATAATAACATTTCCCATAAAAATGAGAAAATCAATATTGAAAATTTAAATTTTAAAAATAATGAATATATTATTACTGAATTTCATTTTTTTAAAGAATCGAATCATTTTCATCCTTTAATGATTTTTAAAATACCTCAAAAGAATTATTACTTAGCTGCTGAAATTGAATTAGATGCCTTTAGGAAGATAATGAATAATGAAATTTTAACAACTTATATTTTAGATCAAAATCTAAATGGCTTTGGTATTGAAAATAACGAATTACAAATAATAAAAAATATTTCTCAACATGGCATTTATCAAGATATTAAAAATTTAAAGCCAGAACAATTTTTTTGTAATTTTTATCATAATCATTATGGTGTTTATGTTTATTCCTGTGCTCTAAAATCCCAAGAATTTCCTTATACCTTAATTACTGAAATTCCAGCAGAAAAGATCTTTCATTTAATGAAAATACAAATTATTCGAACAACCATTGTATTTTTCTCTTTTAGGAGCTATCATTATTTATATATTATATAAAATTGCTCAGCGTTTTATTCATCCTATAAAGCAAATATCTTCTGGTATAGAAGATATGGAAAAAGAAAAAGGATTAAGTTTATCCTTAGAAGCTTCTACTGGTATTGAAGAAACAGATCTGTCTGGTAGAAAAATTTAATCAATTATTAGAAAAAATTGGGCAACTTATTCAGGATATTCGTTCAACATCAGAAAATATTGATAATTTATTTATTACTGTAAAAAATACTTCTCAGATATTAGAAAAGGGGGCTATTGATCTATCTTCCATTATGGAAGAAAATAGTGCTTCTTTACAGGAAATTAATACCAATATGGAAGATATAGAAAAAATAGGAGAAAAAAATTACGAAAGTGCTAAAGAAATACAGGAATTAATTCAAACCAATCTTGCAAATTTAAATAAACTTGGTAATAATTTGGAACATTTAGCAGTAATTTCTAAAAATACAGCAAACTTTACAAAAGAAAGTAAAAATCAATCAGAACAATTAAAGAATATGATGTATGCTATACAGGAAACATCAGAACGTATAACAGAAATTTTAAATATTATACGAGAAATCTCAGATAGAACCAATTTATTATCATTGAATGCTTCTATAGAAGCTGCAAGAGCAGGAGAATCTGGTAAAGGTTTTGCAGTTGTTGCACAATCCATTTCTAATTTAGCAGAAACTACGGAAAAAAGCGTTCAAGATATAGAAGAACTTATTGAACAGACAACCAATCAAATGAATCAAGCAATACAATATATTGATAAATCTTCTGAAATGATGAATAAAAGTTATGATATGGTTTCCTCTTTAGATAAAGAAGTTCAAAATTCTAAGGATATTGTAAAAAATCAGTTAGAACGTTCCAATAAGATTTGGGAAAATGCAAATAAGATGACTACGATTGCTACAGATACATTTAATTCTATCAAGTTCATAAAAAACATTATTAAAGAAATCCATCTATCCATAGACGAAGCAAGTAAACTATCTTTACAATTTACAGAAATTTCTAAAAAATTGAATGATGCAGTAATAAATCTGGATAATGATGCGAAAAAATTAAAAAAACAAATTAAGAGATTTTCTAAGACTTAATTTTTTATTGTCTGTGTAAAATAAGAAAAATTTTTATTCGTAATGTTATTTAATTCTTTTGAATTTATCTTTTTATTTGTACCAATTGTTTTTTTTATTTATTTCCTTTTAGCAAAATTTAATAGAAAAGCTTCTCGTATATGGTTAGTAATTTGTAGCCTTTTTTTTTATAGCTATTGGAAATTAGAATACTTACCTTTAATAGTAATAAGTATTATTATAAATTTTACCATTGGTTATTTTATTTCCCAGGAAAAAAACAAAAAAATTCTATTAATGTCTGGGATCCTTTTTAATTTATTTCTTTTAGGATATTATAAATATTATGATTTTATTATAGAAAATTTAAATCTTTTTCTTGAGAAAAAATTACCTTTACTTCATTTAGTATTACCTCTTGGTATAAGTTTTTTTACATTCCAGCAAATTGCCTATCTCGTTGATAGTTATAAAGGAGAAACTAAAGAATATGATTTTTTTGATTATGCTTTATTTGTTAGTTTTTTCCCACAATTAATTGCAGGACCTATTGTACATCATAAAGAAATGATGCCTCAATTCGAAAGTAAAGAGAATTTAAAGATTAACTATAAAAATATAGCGATAGGATTATTTTTATTTAGTATAGGTTTATATAAAAAAGTTATATTGGCAGATAACCTTGGTATAATTGCAGATACAGGATTTAATAATCCAGAAAATATTGCCCTTTTCGATGCATGGCTTGCAAGTTTAGCTTTTACATTCCAAATCTATTTTGATTTTTCTGGATATTCCGATATGGCGGTAGGATTAGGACGTTTATTTAATATACATATTGTATGGAATTTTGATTCTCCATTTAAGACAAATAATATACAGGATTTATGGCGAAAATGGCATATAACCTTATCTCGCTTTTTAAGAGATTATATATATATACCTTTGGGTGGAAGTAGAGTTTCGAAATTAAGAAGCTATTTTAATTTATTTATAACATTTGTAATTGGTGGAATATGGCATGGGGCAGGCTGGACTTATATTATCTGGGGAGCATTAACAGGTATTGGAATTATTTTACATAAATTATGGAAAGATGCAGGTTATAATATTCGTAATAATTTTTTTGCAATCACTATAAATTTTATATATTTTCATTTGGGTAGTGTTTTTTTCCGTTCTGATTCTCTTAAAACAGCTTTTGAATTTTTAAAAGGTATGTTTGGTTTTAATCAAATCATTTTACCAGAAAGTTTTAAATTTTTAAATTTAGACAATTCTATTGAATATTTGAATTTAGGAAGTAAAATTTTAAATACAATCCATGCAGATTATGGTTTATATTTTTTATTTGCATTTATAATTGCATTTTTGGGAAAAAATTCTCGAGAATTAACAGAATATTTTAAACCAAATATTTTTTATTTTATTTTTACTGTATTTTTATTTGTAACTTCTGTTGTAAATTTATTAAAAATTTCTAAATTTTTATATTTTAATTTTTAATTGGATATATTATGAAAGATCAAGAACAAAAATTATATAAGCAATTCACTTATAAGAGTATATTAACAATAATTATATTATTATTGATTGTAGCCAGTTTAAATTATTTTTTTGATCCTTACGGTATATATAATAATAGAATTATTATAAAAAATTTAAATGATAGAAAACCTATGATAAATTCTCATACAAGAATCCATAAGACACAGAAGGTTTTTTTAAATCATTATGATTGTATTTTTCTTGGTACCAGTCGTGTAGAAGCAAGTATGGTATTTGATAAGTACCAGAATTATATAAAAAAATATTGTAATTCATATTATAATGCTGCTTTAAGTTCATCGAATATCGTGGAAATGTATTATATGCTATTATTAGTATTAAAATATAGTAAACCCAAAAAAATTTTTTATGGATTGGATTTTTTACAATTCAATGCAGAAACTATCAATTATAGTTTATTGAATCTACCTTTTTTCGAAAAACCTTTATATACCAGAATTACATATTTATTTTCTTATGATATGATTAAAGATATGATACGTACATTTAAATCAAAAGAAGAAAGTTATTATGATGAATATGGAGGTTGGAATATAGAAAAGAATTATTTAATGAAATTTCCTAATATTAATTTAAATACAATTTTTTTAATAAACGAAAAGGCTTTTTATTATAATTTTTTTAAAGAATTTTCATATAAAAGTAATAATATAAATACCTGGGAATATTATATAAAAATATTAAAATTAATGAATGATTATCCAGATATAGAGTTTTATTTTTATATTAATCCATTTCATGCCAGATTATTAGAAGTAATGGATTTAAGAAATATGTATGATTTATTTGAGCAATGGAAAAAGGAATTAGTTTTAAAAAATAAAAATTTTGCATATCAAACACCGATTTATGATTTTAGTGGATATAATTTTATAACCACAGAACCAGTAAATGAAAATACAAAAGAATCATTATATTTCTATGATAGTTCTCATATAAAAAAGATTGTAGGAATTTATATTTTAGACTATATCTTAAACCAAAATAAGAAACATGATTTTGGAATAAAGTTAACAAATCATAATATTGCGTTTTATTTAAGGGAACAACAAAACAAGCGAAAAATCTGGAAAGAAAAAAACAAAAAAATTATTAATCAAATCAGAAATTTTATTATTAATCAGAAAATATCATTTTAATTTATTGATATTATAAAAAGTTGCAGGATTTTTATTTATAATTATATTTATTCATACAAGTAGCTTTGTTGCATATAAAGTTAATTATTTGCTATTTATAAAAATATATCAACCTTCTTAGACAATTTTTAGTAATATGAAAAAAGTATTAAATTTTTTAACATATGTAAGTATTATTTGAAAAAAATATCTCTTTTGTAAAAAATTTTGCTTTAAAATGGGAGTTATGCAACAAGCCCATACAAGTTTTTATTTTAATTATTTCAAATTCTAATATTTTATTAATGAATTATATAAGTGATTATAAATATTTTTTGTATGGATATATTTTAGTTGCTTTTTCTTAATTTGTATAAAATATAGGTACTATGAAGAAATTAATATTACTTTTTACAATATTTTTTATTTTATCCTGTAAAGATTCTATTCAACTAAAAGATTATGGAAAAGTCGAAAACTTTACTTTAGTTAATCAGGACAATCAAAAGATCGAATTTTATTCATTAAAAGGCAAGCCTATTTTACTTTTTTTTGGTTATACTCATTGTCCGGATTATTGTCCTATTACCTTATCAAAATTAACTAAAATTTATAAAAAACTTCCAGAAGAACAAAAACCTTATATAGTACTTATTACTGTAGATCCAGAAAGAGATACACCTGATGTTCTTAAAAACTATATCAAAAAATTTGATGGAGAAATTATAGCATTAACTGGTTCAACAGAAGAGATACAGGAAATAGCAAAAAAATTAGGGGTTTATATTCGTATAGAAAAGAAAATGGATCATATTCATGTTGAACATAATACATCTACATTTTTTTTAGATAAAGATTTTAAGATAAGATATATATTTTCTTTCAGAGAACCAGAGGAAACTTATTTTAAAGTTTTTAATAGTTATTTTTGATTATTTGAATTTTCTTCTGAATTTGTATTATTCTCTGAAGTTATTTCGTTATTTGTATTGATTTCTGTAAGTAGTTTATTGCGAATTTCTTCTGGTAAAATTTTAATAATCTCTTCTTTTTCGTCTTTATTTTGTGATGTTTGCAAAAATCGTTTTGCGATAATTTCTATGGTATCATAATTTTTATTCATTTGTTTTAATAATAAAATTAATATTCGAATGAGTTTAAAATCATCTGGATAGTTCTGGTATAATTCGGATAAAATTTCAAATGCTTTTTGATTTTGATCTTCTTGAATATAAAGTCCTGCAAGTATTAATCCATCTTTTAAATCATGAGTTTTTTTGTAAATTTTTAATAATATATCTAAAGCCAGTTGTTTTTCTTTTTTTTCTAATAATTGATAGGTAATATATCTAAACATTTCGATATCTTCTGGATAAAATAAAAGAATTTTTCTTGTTATATCTTTCATAAATTCTATTTGTTCTAATTCTTTATAAATTAGAAAACGATAATATAAACTTTCTTTATGATTTGGTTGTATTTGATTTATTTTTTCAAAATAATTTAATGCTTCGTTATATTTTTTATCCATGTATAATTCATACGCTAATAAAAATAAAGCATTAATATCTTGTTTATATTCGATATATTTTTTAATATATTGATAAAATTCTTCTTTTTTATTTTGCTTTAATGTAGAAAGAGCAAGATAATATAAAATCTCTGGTTCAAAATCATATTGTAGGGATTCAAGACATTCTTTTTCACTTCTTTGGTAATTTTTTTCTTCAAAAAGTAAATAGCATAAAGATTTACGAATATAAAATTGTTCTTTTGCATTTTTTGGTTCTTTTGAATTTTTATACTTTAATAATAATTCTATGGCTTTTTTTTTATTTTTGTTTTTAAGATATTGAATATCTATCCAGATAGGTTCAAATTGTTTTTCAGTAGGTAAAATGAACTCTGGTTTTTTGTTTTGTATATTTTCTATAAATTCTTCTTGCTTAGAAACTATAAGATTATTATCATTCTGATAAAATAAACTTAAAGGATCTAATTCTTTTTTAATATCTATTGATAATTCTTTGTTTTTTGGATTTGATAAAATATTTAAAACATATTCTACTTTTTCTTTTTCTTTAAGTAAAGTGGGATTTTCTTTATTTTCTTTAATAAATTGATTTAAACCTTCATAATATTTTTTTAAAAAATAAATCGTTTTTTTTCTATTTTTGCGAAATTCCAGTTCTATCATGCTTAAATAGTAATAACATTGAAAAAACTCTGGGTATTTATTCAAAATTAAATTACAATAGTATTCTGATTCTTCTGGATTTTTTTTTAGATAATATGCTTGTACTAATCTAAAATATTCTTTTACAGGAATATCAATTTTATTTTGATCAATAGAACGTAAAAATAAAATTTCTTTAGTATTTTTTTCATTATATTGCTTTATACCAGATAAAAGTTCCGATGCAATTTTATAATGATAAATTGCTTTATCAAGCTCTTTATTATAAAGATAAATATCTCCTAAATAAGAGTGTGCATAAGCATTTTCTGGATTAATTTGAATAACCTTTTTAAAAAAAATTTCAGCAGTATAAAAGTGTTTTTGGAAAAAATGCTCTTCTCCTTTTAAAAAATATTGATGTTCTAATTCTTTTGTATTATTTGAATTTGAATTATTGGTTTGACTTTCTAAACTTTTTGTTTTATTTTGACAATAAAGGGATTGAATGTTATAATTCTGGGGGAAATATGCTAAAACCAAAATTATTATTATTTTACAAAAACTTAATTTATGATTTAAATTTAGTGTATAATACATTTTTAAACTTATCGTTAATTTATTAAAAATATTAATACAATAATGAATCAAGAAAAAAAAATATCATTAGAAGATTTAAGTAATAAAATAGATTTACCTAAAAAAAATCCAGAGATTTCGTTTCCCTGTTTTATTTTTTTAACACCTTCTGGATTGGAATTTTTTAATAAAAATACCAAACAGACCTTATTATTAAAAAGATATTATAATATGAATGGTTTTACTAAAGAAGGTTTTTTTACAAAAAGTTTTAATGCTCAGGTAATGCAAAAATTAATAATGAAATTTTATATTGACGAAATCTATGCTATATTACCAGAATTATTACCCTATCGTTCAGAAATTATGAGTATTAGTAGTTTAATAGTTTATGCAATACTATATAGAAAATTAACACCATCCTTAGCAAAATCTTTATTTGAATCCAAAGTCGTAAAAGAATTTAATCGAAAAAACCCCAAATATTCTATGACGGAATTAAATCATATTTCTATACAAAAAGTGGAAATGATGTACCAGCAATATGGAAAAATATTAGAAGATTTAAAAACTTCTATTCGAGAGAAAATAACGGAAAAAATTCTTAGTAACACCTCATTTAGAAGAAGAAGATATGTTTGCAAGGATTCGAGCTCTACCAAAATTTATTGAATGGATTGATAAACGAGTATGGTTTTTATTTTTTATCATTTATCAAAAAGAAGAACTTAGAGAGCAAATTATATATACATTCGAAGATATGATATATAAATATTTAGAACGTACTGCTATAGCTACACATTTAAGTAATTTAGTCATGGAATTTACTCAAAATGCAGAAAAAGCCCATTTTGAATTAATAGCTACAAAATATTTAAATATTCCCAAAGATAAGGTAGATGAATTTATAAGAAATAGAGAAAATCGCTTAAAATTAAAACAAATAGCTATTGAAAAAAAACAAAATTTACAAATATCCTGGAATTTAAATCCAGAAAAATTAGCTGGTGTAAGTTTATCTCGTTTACAAATTCAAATTTCTAATTATGGTGCAATTGATGAAGCTACTGCTCAACGTTTAAGAAAAAAAATGAAAGAAGATGTAGATGGTATAAGTATTGCAAATTTTTATCAGGATTCTGAAGAAAATCGTTTAGGTGCTGGTTTAGGGCTTTTATATAATTCCTATTTAGAACAAGTTTGTAAAAAAGAAGGAATCCTTTATAAATGTGTGATTTATCCAGAACCAAAAACACAAAAAACAACTGTTAAAATAGATATGACTCTTTGATTGTTATAAGCCTGGATTTTTTGGCAATAAATGTATGGATTCCAGAAGATTTAGATTTGATAAAATAAATAAAGAAACGATAATACCAATACTTATAAAAAAAATTAATAATATAATAATCTGAAAAGTATTTTGTAAAATCTTAAAACCAAGAAATGATATAGCATAAGATATTCTGGGATTTTCTTCTCTATTTTTTGATACCTGATAATAGGCATGAATATAAAAAAATATCATAAATAATAAAAAGATAATAAAAATATACTGAAAAGGAATTTTAAAAATAATTTGTAGTATAATAAACAGGGAATAAAAAGAGATTAACAATAAAAATTGCAATAAAACTGATAATTACTAGATCTTTAAAAGATTTAAAAATTTGTTTGATTTTATTTTGAAAATCGAAACTACTGGAAAAGTAAAAATCTAAAAAAGATGTTTTTTGAGGTAAATTAAAAGGTTCAAAAAGATACCAAGTAGTAATAAAAATTATTAAACTATCTATAAATACTGGTAAAAAGAATAAGTAATTTTGATAGAATTGAAATTTTTCAGAAACAATGGTTCTTTCTACGAAATAAAGATTAATAAAAAATAATATTAAAATGAATATTAATAAAATTTTTCTAAATGGGATAGAAAAAGTAAGTTTAAAATAAAAAGATTTTAAATATAAAAGAATCATAAAATCTACAAATAAAATAATAAATATCGATAATAAATTTTTTTTAATATCCTGAGAAAGATTCTGAAAAAGTCTTTGAGGTATATGTTCTTTTTCTAAGTATTCTGGGTAAAGTTCTTTATAAATTTTATTTTCGTATTGATATTTTTGTATTAATCCTTTTTCTATTGTAAAAGAAAGGGATAATTGATCCGAAGATTCTAAAATTTGATTTTCTTGATTTGCTTTTATTTCCCAGCTAAAAGAAAAAAATAATTTAGAGCTTAGATATAAGAAAATAAAAATAAAATAAATATAGTTTAGTAAGATTTTTTTATTTTTCATTAGAACCAGTTCATTTTTTTTTTAATATGATTCAATCTTTTATTTTTAATCCAATCTATGTTTTAGATCTTCAAGACAATTCATAAAATAGATATATGCTTGATGTGGACTATCATAAGGACTAAAATATTTATGAACATCTCCATCCTGCCAAAATTTTGTGCTCATATAATAAAAATGATCCGATGTTAGAAGTTTTCTCCACTTTTCTAATAAAATAGGATCATTTTTTGATTTAACTTTATCTTCTATTTCGTAAATACAATGTAGTGCCTCTTTTTGCATACTGTTCCCCATCCATGCAGAAAGATCTCTTTCCATATCTGCCCAGGAAATTGGTTCATCAGTATCTATTTCTCCAACTGGTTCATATAAATTTGCTACCTCTGTAACTGTAGAAAATTTAAAATCTGGATGTTTTAATATATATTCTGGTAAATGTTCCATAAATTCAAAAATACCAGTATCAGCCCACTGGTGTTCACCAAAAGTTTCGTAATCCATAAATAAATTTACTGTATGTCCATTACCTGCAATATTATGAACCCAGTGTGCAAATTTTTCTGCAGTTAAGGGATATTCTTCCCAGTGTTTATTGGAAAAGCGAAATGCTATATCATCACTTAATCGATAATTTTTTAAAAGACATTTTATTTGTGGGCTATATTTGGGTTTATATAGAAAATTAGGGCTTCTCCATCCTAAGATTTTTTCTGTTCCTTCTGTTAAGATTGCTTTAAAACCCATACTAGCAGCAATCCATGCAATATGATTATTATAAATTAATTCAGTGTTACGAAAAGACTGAGGAGTATAACCAAATTCTTTTTGCATTAATTTTATATGCATTTTTATCTGTTCGCGAAATTCTTTTTCCGAAAAAATACTTGCTAAGGAATGATAATATGTTTCTGCAAGTAATTCAACAGAACCAGTCTCTACTAAGGCTTTGAATAAATCTATTACATATGGAGACCATAGCTTTAATTGTTCAATTAAGGTTCCAGTAAGAGAAAAGGTTATTTTAAAATCACCTTTATATTTTTTTATTAATTTTAATAAAAGTTGATTCATTGGGATATAGCATTTCTCAGAAACTTTTAATATAATTTCTCTATTTTTTTGATCATCAAAATATTCCGGATTTCCTATATCAAAAAAAGTATAATGTCTTAATCTATAAGGTTGATGCACTTCGAAATAAAAACATACTGAATTCATAAATTATTACCTTTTTTTTCTAAAATATAATTATAAATTTCTTCAATTTTACGAGCACTATCATACCATGTTATTTTATGTATTTGTTCTTGATTCAATTTTTGTTTAATTTCATTTTTATAGTCTTCATCTTGTAAAATATTTATAATATGGTTAGCAATATCATCAACATTCCAGAAATCCACTTTAATTGCATTTTCAATTATTTCAGAAACACCTGATTGTTTCGATACAATAACAGGAACACCAGATTTTAATGCTTCGAGTACTGTTAGACCAAATGGTTCAGATACAGAAGGAAGAACATAAACATCGCTCATTTTAAAGATTTCATCAATTTTTTCTCTTTCTATAAATCCCGTATAATGAAAATATTTTCCAATTCCCATATCTGCTGCCATTTCTATAATACGAGAATACATATCTCCAGTACCAACCATAAGAAATTTAACATTATCAATTTTTTCTATTACTTTTTTTGCTGCACGAACAAAATAATCTGGTCCTTTTTGAAAGGTAATTCTTCCTAAAAATAAAACAATTTTTTGTTTTATGGGTTTTTTTACTTCTTTGCTTCTCTTTATAACGAAAATCAATAGCGTTATATACGGGGAATATTTTATCTGGATTGATTCCATATTTTTCAATTAAAATATTTTTTGTATAATTACTTACTGTAAGTATAGCATCTGCTTTTTCGAAACTATATTTTTCTAAATTATATACATAAGGATTAGGATTATCGCCTGAACGATCATATTCTGTTGCATGAACATGTAATATAATAGGAAGTCCAGTAAGATGTTTTGCATATAAAGCAGCTGGAAATGTCATCCAATCATGGGCATGAATTAATTCAATGGATTTTAATTTCGAAGCAATTTTTGCGACAAATTCTGCGAAAGCTTGAATTTCTTTATAAATATTTTTTCCATAACCACCTTCTAAAATAGTAATATCTTGAACTTCAAGTAATTCTTCTTGAATTAATGTAGTAGATTTTTCTAAGGAGCTTAAAATTTCTTCTGGTGGAATGAATGATTGACTTTGATATAAATTAAAACTTTGTAAATTCATTGTTTCGATAAGAAATTTCTGTAATTCTTCTTTACTAAATGGTAAATAACGAGAATTTACACCTAAAACAAAAATATTTTTATCTTTTGGTTCTTTACCTGTTATTCTTGGTAAAATAAATAGAATTTTATGACCTAATTCTCCCAATGCTTTAGCAATACCATATGTTGCAATTCCAAGACCACCTACAATATGAGGAGGATATTCCCAACCAATCATTAAAATTTTTCTTTTTGACATATATACCTTTTTATTTATAATAAATTGACAATTAGTAAATTATGAATAATCTTAATTGACTATTAATTAAGATAATAATATATGTCAAATAAAAAATACAATGTTTAAATTTAAATTTAAAATTTATTTAGGAATTTTATGAAAAATTATGTAAATATAAAAGAAGGAAAACCTTATCCCTTAGGTGCAACATGGGATGGTGCTGGAGTTAATTTTGCTTTATATTCAAAGCATGCGAGCTTCTGTAATGTTATGTTTTTTTGACGAAAATTTTAAAGAAAGTTTATGTATACCGATTCGAAATAGAACCCATTATATATGGCATTGTTACGTAGAAGGTATTAGACCAGGACAACTTTATGGATATAGAGTTAATGGACCTTATGATCCAGAGAATGGTCATCGTTTTAATCCTTCAAAAGTTTTACTCGATCCTTATGCCCTTGCTATAGGAAGAGATCTGATTTGGTCAGAAGAGCATTTTTCTTATAGGTATCCTTTTAATTTTAAAGAAAGAGATTTACGGAATAATGCAGATAAAGCAATTTTAGGAGCTGTAATTGATCCCGCATTTAGCTGGGGAAATGATAAGCAATTAGAAATTCCCTGGAAAGATACTATTATTTACGAAGTTCATGTAAAAGGTTTTACAAAATTAAATCCTTATGTTCCCGAAGAATTAAGAGGTACCTACTTAGCATTTACAACAGAAGAAGTAATAAAATATTTAAAAGATTTAGGAATAACTGCATTAGAATTTTTACCAATACAACATTCTATTACTGAATATCATTTATACAAACAAAATAAAACAAATTATTGGGGGTATAATCCCATAGCTTTTTTTGCGCCTAATCCACGATATGCTTATGATAAAAGTGTAATGGGAGCAATTAATGAATTTAAGACAATGGTAAAAGTTCTTCATCAGGCTGGAATAGAAGTAATTTTAGATGTTGTGTATAATCATACAGCAGAAGGAGATCATACTGGACCAACATTATCATTTCGTGGTATTGATAATCTTTCTTATTATCGTGTTTACGAAGAAAGAAAAGATTTATACTTAGATTTTACAGGATGTGGAAATACATTAAATCATAAAAACCATCATGTTTTACAATTAATTATGGATTCACTACGTTATTGGATTACAGAGATGCATGTTGATGGCTTTCGTTTTGATTTAGCATCTGCTCTTGCAAGAGAATTATATGACGTAGATAGATTAACTTCGTTTTTTGCTATTATACAGCAGGATCCTGTTATTTCGAAAGTTAAATTGATAGCTGAACCATGGGATTTAGGAAAAGATGGTTATCAAGTAGGAAATTTTCCCCCAGGATGGTCTGAATGGAACGGAAAATATCGAGATACAATTCGAAGGGTTATAAACGAATACGATACCAATTTATCTGATTTCGCTACAAGAATTGCTGGTTCAAGTGATCTATATAAAAAAGATGATCGAAAAACTTATTCCAGTATTAATTTTATTACCTGCCACGATGGATTTACTTTAAGGGATTTAGTTTCTTACGAACAAAAACATAATTTAGATAATGGCTGGAATAATATGGATGGAACAGATTTAAACTATAGTAAAAATTATGGTATAGAGGGGGATACAGATGATTTAAAAATAAAACTTTTACGTTTAAGAAAACAGAAATTGTTTTTAACGACTTTGTTTCTTTCTCAGGGTGTACCGATGCTTCTAGCAGGCGATGAATTAAATCGAACACAAAAAGGTAATAATAATGCTTATTGTCAGGATAACGAAATCAGTTATATTTCGTGGGAAGAAGATGAGTTTTCTATGGAATTACATCTAATTACAAAATTTTTGATTTATCTTAGAAAAGAAAATGAGGTATTTCGTAGAAAGGAATTTTTTGAAGGAGAAGAAAAAAAAATAATGGAGGTTAAGGATATTTACTGGCTTCATAAAGATGGTAGGGAAATGGAAAAGGAAGATTGGAATAAAGAATTAACTCTTGGTGTATTACTACCTTCTGAATTTGGTGAACGTTTTGATTTTTATACTTCATTAGATGGAAATACTTTTTTAATATTATTTAATTTTTCTAATGAAAAAGTACATTTTAAAATTCCAGAAATTATATCAACAAGATGGAAAATTATATATTCTTCCGAAAAACATTTTTTTATATCACATGAGGAACAAAATGATCAGGAAATTATAGAAAAAATTAATCATATTTTACAAAAAAATTATAAGTTAAATATTTATAAAAATAATTTTAATTCTAATTTATTCGAAGATTTACAAATTTATATGTCAGATGGTATGTTTTATATGCCCAATGAAATTATATCTCTAAATGAATATTCAATTAAAATATTACAAGCAGATAAAAACTGGAAAGAAGCACATGTAAAAAGAAACTATCGACTAAAAATATTGGATATTTTAACGCAGAATTTAGGAATCTATAAAAAATATTATGATTTAATGGGGAAAGAATATAATTTAACTAATAGTGAAATTTTTATGATTTTAAGAGCAATGCATTTACCTGTTAAAGATCTATCATCATTAGAAATAGTATATGAAAATTATAAAAATGATTTATGGTTTCAGGGAATTCAATCAACTTATATTTTTTACGAAGATGATGAAATTAATTTAGAATTAAGTATTCCTGATACAATGAAACAATTTAAAATTCAGATTAAAGATGATAATGAAAATATTGTTTTTGAAAAACAAATTGAACATTATAAAATTTTAGAAACACATACGATTTCTTTTTCAAAATTTAAAAAGTTAAAAATGCTTAAAACCAGAATTCATTTTAATATAAAATTAAAAATAGGATATTATAATTTTTTTATTTTACAAAATGAAGAAATTTATTCAAGAGGTAAGTTAATAATAGTACCAGAAAAAGCTTATAATGATGATAATATATATACGGGTATCTGGATACAACTATATGCATTAAATAGTAAAACCAATCTTGGTATTGGAGATTTTGGAGATTTAAAGAAATTAGCTTTTATCCTAAAAAAATATGGATATAATATAATAGGACTTTCTCCTTTACATTATTTACCTTTAAATCAACCAGAAATGATTAGTCCTTATTATCCTGCCAGTCGACTGATGATACATCCCATTTATATTGATATTTTTTCTTTAAAAGAGTTTACTCAATCAAAAAATGCTATTAAAAAATGGAAAGAATTTATAAATATTATAGAACAAGAAAAAAAACATAAAATTATTCATTATCCATTAATTTATAAAATTAAAAAAGAAATATTATACGAAATATATACTGATTTTATAATAAATAATCAAAATAATAAAATATTTCAGGAATTTAATGAATATAAAAAAAATAATGATTTATTATTATATCATTCTATTTATGAAGTGGCGAAAGAAATTTTTAGAAAGATGCAAATTCCAAAGGATATATTTAAATTCCATTATCCTATGCAAAAACAATTTATTAATGAATATTGGAATAAAATTGATTTTTATAGCTTTTTATTCTTTTTAGCAGAAAAACAATTTTTAACACTTATAGAAGAATTACAAAAAGAAAATATTTACTTGTATTTAGATTTAGCAGTTGGTAGTGCACCAGATCAAATCGAAATGGAATACTTCGAGAATTTTTATCCCTATGTATATTCTAAAAATGCAAGGGCTGGTGCACCTCCAGATCAATTTTCTCCTTTTGGTCAGGATTGGGGTATAACAGTTTTTAATCCTTATATTTTAAAAAAATTTGGTTATGAACCATTTATTATGTTATTACAAAGAAATTGTTTTAAGAATGTATTTTTACGTGTGGATCATATTATGTGGTTATATCGTTTATTCTGGATTGTAAGAGAAGGAAAAGAAAAAACTGCAACTTATATTAGATATCCGGATAAAGATTTATTTGGTATTTTATGTTTAGAAAGTCAAAAAAATAAAAGTATTATTATAGGAGAAGATTTAGGAACTGTTCCAGAAGAAGTAAGAAATCTATTAAAAGAAAAATCTATTTTAAGCTGGAAGGTATTATATTTCGAAAAAGATAGCAATAATAATTTTATTGATCCAAAATTCTATTCATTAAATAGTGTTGCAACAATTAACACTCATGATTTACCAACACTTGCTGGGTACTGGATAGGTAAAGATATAGAAGAAAAATTAAAAATTGGCATTTACACAGAAGAAGAAGCCAAAAAACAATATGAAATTCGTAATAAGGAAAGACAGAAATTCATAGAATTATTACATCAAAAAGAATATTTTAAAGAAAAAGAATCAATAACAGAAGATAGTATATATGATGATGAAATCGCTTATTATTTTTATAAATTACTTTCTGAATCTCCATCAAAAATTTTATTAGCATCTATTTATGATATGTTAGGAGAATCTGATCAACCAAATTTACCCGGAACTACAAAGGAATATCCTAATTGGCAAATTAGATTATCAGTACCTATAGAAGAGATTGAAAATCATCCCTATTTTATTTCTATTACAAATGCTTTAAGTGAGCGATTAAAACTTTCGTAAAAATATTATATCCTTCTTCAGATGGATGACCATCAAAAGTAAAATAAGGATTTTGTGAATGCGTAAATTCCGAAAACACATTTAAAACAGGAATATTTTGTTGTTTTAAAAATTGATATAAGCTTAATGTTACAGTTGAATCAATATCGGGTTTTTTTGTTTTAATATTCATTCCAGGATAGACTATAATTAAAAAGTTTTTTATTCTTTTTTCAGATAAAATATATTTGTAAAGTTTTATTATATTTTTATATGTAATATGATTAAAATTCTGAATATCCGAATTTATTGAGATTGTTTCGGGAATAGTATTATTTCGAGATAACTCTTTTTTTAAGAGAAATATAGTATTATAAATATTAGAAATTTTCCCTAAGTTATAATGTAAAAAAAATAGCGATTTTCTTATATGATTTTGATTATTTTCAATAATATCATCAGTAAAATCGGAAGTATTATAAATCCAGAATAGATATTGAATTTTTGTATCTGGGTGATCCTTTAATGCTTTTTGTAATCGATTTAAAATTCCTAAGGTCCCTATAGAATCAACACCTAAATTTCTTACTGGTATATCCTGATATAGATCTAATAAATAAGGGGTTGTATTTTCGTCAGATACAAGATAACCAAATGAAATAGAATCTCCTATAAACCAAATTTCTTGATTATATTGATTTTTTCCAGACGCTCTTTTTGTTATCCTTTCTCCATAAGCATTTGTTGTAACTATCCATTGTTTATGATCTTCTCTAAAAAACGTAAATTTTTTATCTGGACATAAAAATAAATAATTTTTATAAAAACAATGTAATTTTCTATATTGTTTTAATTGATGAATTCTCGCCATAAAAGTTTAAGCTAAATTCTAAAACAAGTATAATAAAAAGTAATAAAAATATAAATTTTTTAATATTCATTTTTTATTTTTTCTTCGAGTTTTTTCTCCAGTAAAAATTTTTCGAGAAAACCCTGTTCTTTTTCTGGTACTTCTATACAATCACCTATATAGACATATTTTTTGTATTGAGGAAATTCTTTTTTACCTGTAATTTTAATTGTATATTTTTTATTTGCTTTTAGGTTACAAAGAGCTGCACCTTTTGTAAAGTTTATCCTATCTTTAAATTCTATTAGATATTCACCTTCTAATAAATATAATTTATCATAATATTCTGGATTAGATTCATCTTTTAGTCGAAGTACATATCCATCAAATTCTAAAATAGCAATTTCTTCTTGAGGTTTATAATCATTAAAATTTCTATAAATTGTTGGTGTTTTACAATAACCAAATGGAATTAACAATAATAATATTATAAAATTCTTAATTTGTATTTTCATTTTGAATCGATTTTTTAAAATAAATTTCATTAAAAATATTTTTTTGTTCTGGATTTTGTAAAGATAATTTTAACTGATTCTCTTCTATAAATTCTATACGGACTAATTCTATATTTTCTTTTTCTAATTGATTACTTATTTCTTTGAGTTCTAATAATAAATAAGGAATATCATCTATATGGATTTCTTTAATATAAAATATTCCTTTATGTTGTTTTGCTATAAGTTTTTGATCTTTTCGTAGAGTATATTGAAATTCCCATAAGTTACTATTTTCTTGATTTTTATTTTCTTGTATAAAAAAATGAATTTTTGCATCAGGTATATCATTTTCAATTTGAGTTAAAAAATTTTTGTAAATATCTATATCAATATCTGGATCAAAAGAATTTTTTTTTAACATTGCCTTAGTTGTTTTATCATAATCGATTTGCCATAATCCATAGAGTTGATTGATAATTTCTTTTTCTGATTGATAATAATGAGATTTTTGATTTGTAGCACAATAAGAAATAAATAAAACCAAAGATAAATTAACTATAATTTTTGAAATAGAAAAATACATTTAAGAAACAATGTTTTTAATAGAAAAATTCTATCAATCTTTTTTTATAATAATCCGATTTATAGAATGATGTTAAAAGGATTTGAAACATTACATTTATTAGAAAGAGGATTAAAGGCAGATATAATCCGTAAAGAAGTTATTGCTAACAATATTGCAAATGTTGATGTACCTGGCTTTAAACGTTCAGAAGTTGCATTCGAGGTACAGTTAAAAAGAGCAATAGAATTACAAAAAAAGATAGAAGAAGAACCACCATTGAAAACAATTCATCCAGAACATATTGCAAAAAAAAGAGCTCCAGATCTAAAACAAATTAAACCAAAGGTTTTTATAGATTATTTGTCAACAATGAGAAATGATGGAAATAACGTTGATATAGAAGATGAAGTAATGAAGTTAACAAGAACTCAATTACATTATAGTTTATTAGCTGACCGTATAGCTGGGAAATTTTCGGAATGGAATCAATTTATAAGAATGGCATAAACGATTAATATAAAGGGAGAATAAATATGGGAATGTTTACTTCAATGAATATTGCAGCAACTGGATTATCGGCACAGAGATTAAGATTAGATGTAATCGCAAATAACCTTGCCAATATTAATACAACAAGGAATGCTCAGGGAAATGGTCCATATAGAAGAAAAGAAGTTGTAATGACGCCTATTAATCTAAGAAGTAATTGGCGCTCTCCTATATTTCCCCAGGGTTTAGATACAGGAATAGGTAGAGGTGTACGTGTATTAAAAATTGTTGAAGATAATAGACCTTTCCGTCTTGTATATGATCCAGATCATCCAGATGCAATTAAGATAGGACCTAAAAAAGGATATGTTGAATATCCTAATGTCAATATTGTAGAAGAAATGACAGATATGATTTCAGCAGCTCGTTCTTATGAAGCAAATGCTCAGGTTATTCAAGGATCGAAACAAATGTTTCAAAAAGCATTAGAAATAGGAAGAATGGCTTAAAAAAATTGACGTTGATATATAATAAAAAAAATTAATTTTTGTGATATTTATTAAATATTATAAAAAATATGAATTTATTCTTATATTGTTTTTTTATTTTGTCTTATATTTATTTACAAGACATATACCAGTTCATCCAGATGAGGCTTATTATTGGCAATGGTCTAATTACTTAGATTTTTCTTATTATGATCAGGGACCAGGTATTGCAATTTATATTTATTTTTTAAAACAGCTTGTAGGGGATAATCTAAGATTAATTGGAATTATTTCGAATCTTTTAGCTTTTTTATTTTTTTCTTTATATTCTCATTTTATTTTTCAAAAGTTTGGATTAAAATTATCTATAATTAGATTATTCTTGTTTTTTATTTCCATTCCAGCACTTTTAGGTATTTCTTTTATGACCTTTCATGATTCTTTATTATTAATTTGCTGGAATGCTTCTATTTTTTATTTTTTAAAAAGTTTTGATTATCTTAAAAAACATAATACAATTCATTTTACTTATTATACTTTATTGATTCTATTTTTAGGATTAGGGACTTTAACAAAATATACGATGATACATTTTATCATTTCTTTAATTCTGTTTCTATTATTAAAATCTAATCGAAATCTTTTTTTTAAGATATTACGGGATTTTCGATTTTATATAGGGATTTTTATATATTTAATTCTTATATTACCTATTTTATATTGGAATTATCATCATAATTGGATAGGAATTGATGCAATAAAATATCTTCGATCTTCAGGTGGAGGATTTCAATCCTTTTCTTTACATAAATATTTACTTTCTTTCTTTTTTTCCTTATCTCCATTTTATTTTTTTTACCTTATAGTAAATATAAATAAAATTAAAAAATTTTACGAAGAAAATGATTCTATTCGTTTTTTAGTAATTAATGTAGTATTTGTTGTAATATTTTTTTTCGTATACTCCTTATCTAAGGAAGTGCAGGGAAACTGGATTATAATGATATATCCTGTATTATCATTCCTTATTTATTTAATGTTTGAACTTCATATAAAAAGAAAATTCTTATATATTTCTATGAGTATTTTCTGTACTATTGGCTTTTTTAACTATATACATAATTCCAGTAGTAGGTTTTTTAAATAAACATTATCTAAATTTACCAGTATATTATTTTTCCAGTATAAATACATATGGTTATAAAGAATTAGGAAATATTTTATATAAAGAATTAAATAATTTAAAAATAAAAAAACAAGAAAATATTCAATTATTAGCAAATAGTTATCAAGATGCAAGTATTATAAATTATTATTTAAAAGATAAAATTCCATTTATACCTTCTTTAAATATACTTATACAAAATCAATATGATATATGGAATGGTATTTCTAATAAAAATTCCTATATATTTTATGAGATTATTAATAATCCCTGTAAAAAAACACTCCATAATAATCCAGAACAATATAAAATTATTTTAAATATGTATTTTAATACGATAGAATTTATAAATAGTTATGAATATTTTGATCCAGTATTAAATGAAGTGACAAAAGTTATGTATTTATATTATGTAAAAGATTTTAAAGGATATCCAGATAATATTTTTGTCGATTTTATAAATACAAATATGATCTATACTTTTATGCCAAATCTAGTTCCTTTATCACAGTTAAAAAATAAAACTAAAAAAGATTTAAAAAATGAATTTAATCAATTTTTTATTTTAATAAAACAAATGGAGGAGATGAAAAAAGAAAATGAAAAATGTACATTATTTTAATTTTCTAATTCTATTTATTTTTTTATTCTGTAAAGATACTCCATATAATTTTAAAAATTCTCAGGAAATGTACTTATATTATTCAAAAGAATTATGTTCTAAAATGTATAATTGCCTTAAACCCTATACTAGAACCCTTAAAATTTACAGTCAAAGTAAATTAGATAAAAACATATGTATTAATAATATAAAAAAACAAATTTTATCAAATGATTATATCGATTCAGAAAAAATTCAACAAAAAGCGATCAAATGTTATGATTATCTATTGAAGGTAGAATGTAAAACGTTTCTTACTGCACCATATGTACAATTTGATTGTTTAGAGTTAAAAAAGATTACCATAGAAACTTTTTTGCATTATTAAAATATGTTGTTTTTATTTATTTTTATATATTAAAGATATTGTATTTAATAACAAAAAAATATTCGTTTACAATAAGAATAAAAAAAATTTATGGATACTTAATGAAGATAGCTGTCTATCCTGGTTCTTTTGATCCAATTACGAATGGTCATTTAGATATTATAAATAGAGCAAAAGAAATCTTTGATAAAGTTATTATTGCTATAGCAGTAAATTCTTCCAAGAAAACATTATTTACCTTAGAAGAAAGAAAAGAGTTAATAGAAAAAGTAATTTCTAAAAGAAAAGAATTAGATGGAAAGGTAGAAGTTGTTATTTTTAGAGGCCTTTTAACAACATTTGCTAAGGAAATTAAGGCAACAGCCATTGTTCGAGGTATTAGAGCTGTAACAGATTTTGATTATGAATATGCAATTTATCAGGTAAATAGAGAATTAGCACCTGAGGTGGATACAGTTTTTTTACTTGCTAGTAGAGAATTTTCGTTTATTTCCAGTACAATTATTAAGGAAGTTGCTCGTTATGGGAGAGTTTTAAAAGAATATGCTCCACCAGAAGTAAATGAAGCCTTATTAAAGAAATTTGGTCATATACAGTAGTTTCGTTTTATTAATCTTTTTTAGATTTAATAAAAAATTATATATTCTATAATTATCATTAACAATATTTTTTTATAATTAAAATCCTTAGTTTAATAAATATAAATTTTTTTAAAAAATGATTGTCAGATTAAAGTTATCAATTAATTCAATATAAAATTTAAAAAATATGGAGGGATATTTATGAAAATAAAAATTTTAATAATTAGTATGATTATGATATTTTTGGGAAATTGTGCTATTTTTAGTTCGTTGGATTCTATTTCCAATCTATCGAATTCAATTTCTCGATCATTAAATAGTATTTCTACATCTTTAGAATCTATATCAGACTCATTACGTTCTTCAAGTGAATCCATCAGTGATTCCAGTAAAGGAGAAGAAAAGAAACAACAGGAAGCTTATATGAATGATATAAAATATTTAACTATCTTTGCTGTGAAAGAATCTATTTCTTCGAATGATTATTTAAGAGAAATTGCTCGAATTGCAAGAAATTATGGAATTTATAACTGGCAAACATATCCTTATACATATAAAGGCATTGGTAGAGGTATTCGTAATGCACAGATAAGAGAATCGGAATTTCATGAATTCTTAAGTAGTTTAGAAAATCAAGATATGAAAAACTACTTAAAAGAGGGATATTATAACTAAAAATTGATTTATGAGTCAAAATCATTATGATGCAATTATTATTGGAACAGGTATAGGAGGTTTAACAACTGCCTCCTTACTTTCTCAATTATTTCAGAAAAGGGTTTTATTATTAGAACAGCATTTTAAAATTGGTGGTTTTACACATACCTTTAAGAGAAAGGATTTCGAATGGGATGTAGGGATTCATTATATTGGTAATATGGAAGAAGGTTCATCTTTATGTAAATTAGTTAATTTCCTTACAGAAGGTAAATTACATTGGAATAAAATGAAAGAACCATTTGAAGAATTTATCAATCCAGAAATTCGCTTAAAAGTTTATGGAAATAAAGAAAGATACATAGAAGAATTAATACAATATTTTCCTAAGGAAAAAGATAATATTGTCGAATATTTTAATGATATAGAAAAAACTTCAAAATGGTTTTCAATGCATGTTAGTTTTAAATCATTACCAAAGCCTTTAAATTTACTTCCATCGCCACTTCAATTTGCAAAAAATGCCTTAATAACAACAAAAGAATATTTAGATTATCGATTTCAGGATCCTGTTCTTAAATCCATTATTGTTTCTCGTTGGGGTGATTATGGTTTACCACCATCAAAAAGTACTTTTATAATCCATAGTTTAATTGAAGAACATTATTTTAATGGAGGTTGGTATCCAGATGGAGGATCTTCTAAAATAGCAGAAACTATACTTCCTACGATTTATAAAAATGGTGGAGAAGTTTTATTATCTCATAGAGTCGATGAAATATTAATTAAAAATAATACTGCAATTGGTGTTAAAGTTTCTCATATACAGGGAGAAAAAGTAAGAGAAGAAAAAGAATTTTTTGCAGATGTAATTGTATCTAATGCTGGAATTTATAATACACTAACAAAAATGATTTCAGAAAATAATTTAAGTATAAATATTCAAAATAAAATAAGTCAAATTAAAAAAGATTTAGAAGAATTATTGATGGATTCGATGAGTAATGTTACGCTATATTTAGGATTAAAAGATAATCCAGAAAATCATCAAATAGAAGGTAGAAATTATTGGATATATAGGTATTTAGATCATGATGAAGCTTTTACCAAAAAAAGAGAACTTTTAGAAGGTAAGCCTACAGGCGTTTATGTTTCTTTTCCTTCTCTAAAAAATAACAATGCAAAAGCTCATACAGCAGAAATTATTAGTTTTGTAGATTATGAACCGTTTATAAAATGGAAAGGATTTCCCTGGAAGAATAGAGGAGAATCTTATGAGAATTTAAAAAATATGATAACAGAAAGTTTAATTGATTTTACATCAAAATATATACATAATTTACCATCTTTGATTGAATATAAAGAATTATCGACTCCTATTACAAATGAATTTTTCTCTCATCATCCTCGGGGTGTAATCTATGGAATACCATGTACTAAAAAGAGATTTGAAAAAGATTGGATAGGTCCACATACACCGATACAGAATTTATTTATAACAGGTGCAGATGCATCTACACCCGGTTTTGCTGGTGCTATGATGGGTGGTTTTGCTTCTACAGCAGCTATTATGAGTTTTAAAAGTGTTTTATCATTGTTTAAATTATTAAATCCGGTCACAATATAAGTTGAAAGATTATTTTAATTTATTTTTTTATTTTTATGGAGAATAATCAAAATAAAAAAAATCAAGTTTATAAATCTAAATTTAATCGAGATCCTGTAGTAAAAGATAAAGCTTTTTTAAACTATCCAGTAAGAACTTTAGATCCTCCTATTTCTATTGTTGATAGGGCAAAAGAAATTGAAAAAGCTGATGAATGGTTAAAAGCAGGCGTAAATCAAAAATTAGATATAATTTTAAAACAGATTCAATCTTTACAAAAACAAGCAAAAGAAATTATTTTAAAAGCAGAAGAAGATGCTAAATTGCATAGGGTTAAATGTAATTTTGAAAAAAAACCGGGTATGATTTTACATCTTTATGAAAAACCCAATGGTGAACAATATTTCTCTTTACTTTCTCCAGAAGAATGGGGGACTCCACCACATAAATTCTTAGGTACTTATAAATTAAATTTAGATATGAGTTTTGAAAAAATAGAAAATTAAGGAGCAAGGCCTTTATCTAAAAGTTTAATAATTGCTTCTTTTCTTTTTTCTATAAATTCTTCCAATTCTTTTTGATTATAATCTAAAATTTGTTTAGCAAATGTTGTTTGCATTAAAGCAGATTCCATTAAGCCAACAATATTTAACATAATATGTTCTTCTTCAATATCATTTCGTATTTCGTTTATTTTTTGTAATTCTCTAATTTTATTTAGTAAGAAGAATTTCTCTGCTATTTTTTTGATTTCTTTTGGATGTTGTTTGGTGATGATTTTTTTCATGGTTTTTAAACCACTGGCAACTTCCTGTATAAAGATCTTTTTAAAATCTGGATATTCAAAAAAAATATGATAATATGCATCAATTGTTTGTTTTAAAAACGTTTTTCTATCGCTTGCATCAACATTCTTTTCTGCAATTATTTTATCAAATAAATTATGAAAGTGCTCAATAACGGTTTCGTATAATGTTTCTTTATCTTTATAATAATAATGGAGCATAGCTTTATTAATTTTTGCTCTTTCTGCAATTTTTTGCATTCTTGCTCCATCAAAACCTTTTTCTGCAAATTCTTTATAAGCGGCTTCTATAATTTTTTCTTTGGTACTGATTTTAGATTTTTTATTTTTTATAAGCATAATATTTTGCAATTTTAATCTTATTGTTCAGAATTAACTATTTGGTTTAAATGTCAATTAAATTACTTTTATAGAGTAAAATTATAGTAAAACCTTTTTTAAAGATAAATAAATTTCTTCGTATCGTTTATAAGTTTCTTGAATTAAATTTTGTGGTAGTTCTGGTGGAGGTGGTTTTTTGTCCCAGTTTAAGGATTCTAAATAGTCTCGAATAATTTGCTTATCATAACTGTCAAAATGATTTGAATCTTTTTTCCAGAATCTACTGGAATCTGGGGTTAAAACCTCATCAATTAGATAAATTTTATTATCTTTTATGCCAAATTCAAATTTAGTGTCGCATAATAAAAAACCAGCTTTTTCCAATAAAATAGATGCTTCTTTATAAATAGCTATAGAAATATCTCTAAGTTGATTAGCTAAATTTTCTCCTATTTTTTCTTGCATATAGGCAAAAGAAACATTAACATCATGCTTGCCTAATTCTTCTTTGGTTGCAGGAGTAAAAATTGGTTCTGGTAATTTAGAGCCAAATGTTAGTCCATCTGGTAAGGAAATTCCACAGATACTTTTAGATTGTTGATATTCTTTCCATCCAGAGCCTGCTAAATATCCTCTTACAACACATTCAAAATCTATTCTTTTTGTTTTATAAACAAGCATTGAACGATGAGCAAATTCTTTAAAATTACAAAATGGTTCAGGGAATTCTTTTAATTCATCTGTAATAAAATGGGTTTCGAAATTTAGTGCTTCTGTTAGTGTTTTTCCAGAAAAAATATTTGATGGCTTATTTTTTAAATATTTAAACCACATTACAGCAATTTGATTTAATAATATTCCTTTATTAGGTATAATTTCTCTAAAAATAACATCAAATGCAGATATTCTATCTGTCGATACTATAAGCATTTTTTCTTTATCTACATTGTATAAATCTCTTACTTTTCCTTGATAAAATGGTTTTAAATTCATAGTTTTATAAGGTCATTTTTATTTTGTTTTATCTGGTTTCGATTAAATTTTTGAATTGTTGTATTACAGTAAAAAACAATTTCATCTGGGGAAAAAATTTTTTTATTGTTATGGTTAGCTTTAATCAGATTAGAACCAGGACAGAATAAAATTAGATTTTGAAGATTTTTTGGACTTTTAAAATAAGAAGGCCAGAAAGGGAATGTTCTACATTGTAAAGGACGTACTGGATAAATAGAACATTGATTTTTTGTATTTAAAAAATAACATTTATTATATGTTTTATGAATAAATAATCCATTTTTATTTTTATGAATAATTTTTTGTTTTAATTCCTTCCATTGTGTTTGGTCTAATTTTAAATATTTCTTTACTTCTATAAGTTCTTTATAGGAAAAATAAACACTTCCTGGCCCATAGCAACATTTACCACATTTCGTACATTGAAAAGAAAAATGATTTTGATTTAAAGAATTTTTTACAGAATCTTTATCAATTCCATTAATAGGTATAAAATATTGATTTATAATAGAATATATAAAGGTCTTAAAATTCATTCTGAAAAATATTTCTTATAAGGATTTTTATAGTCAAAACTATTTTATGTCATATAAAATAAAATAATTTCTTTATAATACGAAATAATTTATAAAAAAGCTATCAGGAAAATTTTTAAAATCCCGAAAAATTTATTAAGCATGAAGTTAATACATTTTGAACCTATTATAAATCCAATTATAAATAATACTAAAGAAAAAGAAAATAATAATCAAACAATTCTAAAAGAAAATTATAGTAATTTTAAAAATATATTAGAAGAAGTTTTATCTGATAAAAATTATTATACAGAAACTCAAAATGATAAACAAAATCAAAAAATTCAAAATGAACCTAACAAATATCAGGATAATTTACAAGAAAATAATAAAAAAAATAATCAAATAGAAGCAAATGATCAAAAACAAGTAAAACAGAATGACAATCAAGAAACAAACAGAAATCAAAAAACAAACAAACAATTAAATAAAAAAACAGATAAGCAAATAAATGATGATTCTAATGAGCAGCATATTTTACAAGAAAATAAACAAAAAAATAAAATTTCGGATTCAATTTTTATAAATGGTTTTCATCTTTTTATTAAAGATATTGAAAAAAACAATAAAAATATAGAAAAACTTAATATAAATAAAAAAGTTCATAATCACAATTCTGATATCAATAATAAACAAATTCCCGTTTTAAAATTAACAGCAAATCAAAAATTAGATATATTAGAAAATAAAATTAGTGCTCAATTAACAAATAAAAAAACAAATTTAAATCAACCAATAGTAAATCTGGACTTAGAAATAGCAATAAAGAATTCGAAAAATAAAAAAGATGCAAAAAAAATTATAGAAGAATTATTACAAAATATAGATTTAAAAGAAAATAAAGCAAATAAAATTAAAATTTCTCATCAGGAATTGTTAAATAAAGAGAATCTTAGTGAAGTAAAACAACCTAATGAATCTAATAAAATATCTAATAAAATTGATGTTTATATAAAACCAGAATTGAAAATAAAAGAAAATCTAAGTAAAAACAATCATTTTGAACAAAAAGAATTTTCTGATAAATCAAATCTAAATCATTTTTTTCAGGAGCAAATCCAAACAAAACATATTATGAAGGAACATTTTTCTCAATCTATAAAAGATCAATTACAGGATGCAATTAAAGATGCATTAGAAGAAATAATTTCTAAAGCAAAAATTCAATTAGGGAAGGATCATTTTTCTGCTCAAATTCGTTTAAATCCTTCTATATTTGGTTTTATGTCTGTTGATATGAGATACGAAAATGGATCTATTATATTGAAAATTTTAGTAGATAATAATGATGTATTTAAAAAATTACAGGATAATATAGAATCGATTAAATCTGAATTTGCAAAACAGGGTATTTCCTTAGATCAATTACATATAAAATTTAAAGAATCAGCAAATCAATTTCAACAAAATCAACAAGACCAGAATTTTATGTTTGATTTTCAAAATTCCCAAAAAGAGCAGAATAATAATTATTATTTTGAACAAGCAAAAAATGATTCTATTTTTATAGAAAATGAAACCAATATACAAAAAGAAAAAGAGGATATATATGATAAAAAACCAGATAAAGAATACAACTATGGTGAGCTTTTATCTATGAATACAAATCAAAGAAAAGAATACTGGGGGTAAATATGGATGTAAATACTTTAAAAAGAAATTATATTAATCAGGATAAGACTGTTAAAATTCAGGAATACTTAAAACAAAAGGAATTTATTGAGAAAAACAATTTACAAAATGTGGAAATTGTAGATAAAGTAAAATCCCTTGGTAAAGATGATTTCTTAAAATTACTAATAACTCAACTTTCTCATCAGGATCCTACTAAACCTATGTCAGATCAGGAATTTATCGCGCAAATGGCACAATTTTCTTCTTTAGAGCAAATGCAAAATATAGCGAAATCAATTGAAGTAATGAATCAAAGTCAAAATTTTCATTATCTTGGAAAATATGTTATTGGTAAAGATAGTATAACAGGTGATGATGTAGCAGGTGTAGTTGATGCAATATTTAAGGACGAAACTGGAACTATATATCTAAAGGTAAAAGATCATGCAATTAGTAAAGATAATATTACTGTTATTGGTTTACCAGAGAATTTTATTAAAAAAAGAGAAGATTCTTATAAAGATCCAGCTAATTCAACAAATCATTTAGAATCACAAACTGATATTAAAAATCAAGTTAATACATCAAGAAATAATAATAGAGAATTAAATCAAACAGAAATACCAAAAAAGAATTTAGAACAAGAAATACAATTAAAGCAATACAATCAAAATATTTTAACAAAATAAAGGGGTAAAGACTATGATGCGTTCCTTATATTCTGGAGTATCCGGTTTAAAAAACCATCAAATTCGAATGGATGTAATCGGGCACAATGTTTCCAATGTTAATACACATGGGTATAAAGCGGAAAGAGTGAATTTTATGGATTTATTAAGTCAGGAACTTTCTGGGGCTTCTGAGCCAAAAGAAAATATTGGTGGTATAAATCCCAAACAGGTAGGTCTTGGTGCATTAGTAGCTTCTATCGATAAAATTATGACTCAGGGAAGTTTACAAAATACAGGAAAAAATACAGATGTTGCTATTTCTGGCGAAGGATTTTTTATTATTCGAGATGGAGATAAACATTTCTATACAAGAGCTGGATTTTTTGATATAGATAAAGATGGCTATTATGTTCATCCAGGAACAGGTTTAAGAGTACAGGGTTGGAATGCAAGAACAGATGAAAATGGTAATGCATATATTAACACAGCAACTTCTATAGAAGATATAAGAATTCCTTTATATCAGAAAAAACCAGCAAAAGCAACAACAGAAATTGTATATCAATCTAATTTAAATCAAGCTGTTGATATTGTTCCTCCAGATGCAACAGAAGAGCAAATACGAGAATTCATAGAAGGTCCACCAGAAAAGCGAAGAGGTCATGTTACTACGATAAATATTTATGATCCAGAAGGTAATAAAAGAGAATTACGATTGGAATTTTATAAAATTGGTGAAAATTTATGGAGAAGCAGGGTTCATATAGATAATGCAGAAAATATTACAGTAAATGTAGTAGGTCCAGGAGGTATTGATACAAATATTCCTGGAAATAATCAATTTGATATTGGTTTTACCAGTGATGGAAAAATTGCTTCTGTAACAGATGGTGCAGATACTTTAAATTCTGGTGACTTAGATGTATTTGTTACATTTAGAATACCCGGAAATCCAGAACCTCAAACCATTCGTTTAAAAATGGGAGAAGCTGGTACCGTAAAAGGAATAACCCAATTTGCTTCTGAATTTACAACACGTGCGAAAGAACAGGATGGTTATCCAATGGGATATTTAGAGGCATTTACAATTGATAATACTGGAACAATTATTGGAACATATACTAATGGTGTAAAAGAACCTCTTGCAAAAATTGCCTTAGCTATATTTACAAATCCAGCTGGTTTAAATAAAGAAGGAGAAACAAAATTCAGTTATTCAATGAACTCTGGAGAACCAAATATTGGAGAGGCTGGTTCTGGTGGTAGAGGAAAAATTTTAGCTGGACTTTTAGAAATGTCCAATGTGGATTTAACAGATCAATTTACAGATATGATTGTAACACAACGAGGCTTTCAAGCCAATTCAAGAACTATTACTACTACTGATCAAATGATTCAGGAAGTACTTGGATTAAAACGATAATATAGGGAAGGGCATAAGCCCTTCTTTTAATTAGCTAATTCTTCTTGTATAATTGTTTCGAATTCAGAAATAGGTACTGCTCCTGTTAACTTTCTACCATTAATAAAAAATGCTGGTGTTCCACTTACTCCTAATTCTGAACCTTCTTTTATATCTTCATCGATTTCGTTTTTTATCTCTGGATTTGCAATACAATTTCTATAATCTTTCTGAGAAATACCAAATGCTAAGGCTTTTTTCTCTAAGGATTCTTTTTTAAAATCTTCTTTGGTTCGATTTTCGGAAAATAATGCATCGTAATAATCCCAGAATTTTTCTGGTTTTAATTTATAGACACAATTTGCTGCAATATGGGCATCCATAGCATGCGTATGGAAATCTAAAGGAAAATCTTTAAATACCCATTTAATTTTATCTTTATATTTTTCTCTTAATTCTCTTGTTGTTTTCTGTGCTTTTAAACAAAAAGGGCATTCAAAATCAGAAAATTCTACAATAACGATTTTACCATCGGGATTACCTCGAAATGGTTCATTTTGAATATTAACATTTGCTCGCTCAAATGGTTCGACATATCCATATTTTTGTTTTAATCGAGCTATTTCTTTAAAAAATGCTTCCTGAATTTTACCCTGTTTTAAATAATTAAATATACGGATTTTAAAATCTTCTTTATCGATATCTTTTTCTTTTATCTGACCAGTTTCTACCATTTTATTATAGAATTCATCTACTTCTTTTTGTGTGGGGTTTTCTGCTTTATTTTGAATTTCTTGCATATATTGATCAAGAGTGATTCCTTTCGCAATTGCTTCTTTTTCGAACATTTTTTGATGAGCAAGTTCTATTAAAAGTTCGCGAACTTTTTCTTCATATTGTTTTCGTAGTTGATTGTAACGTTCTGGCATTGCTTTAGCAAGATCGCTCTCTGTTAATTTTTCTCCATCTACTTCTATATATACCCCTTCCTGTTTACAAAAGGATAAAATCAAAATTATTAAAAAAAATATATATTTTGTAGATTTAAACTTCATTTTTATCTCCTTTTTTCTATAAAATTTAATATATTTCTGAATTTTGGAAAACAATTTTTCTTATATCCATTGTTTCTGGATATACTATTAAACCCGTATAATCAGGTAAACAAAATTTTATAAGAAATTTATGTTTTTTTTGATGGTTAAGAAGTTGATTTAGTTTTGATAGTTGTTCCTTAAAATAAGAATCTTTTTGTTTATCATAGTAAATAATTAAACTGGGTCCAGAACCAGATAAACTCATACCATAACAACCTATCTTTTGAATATAGTTTTTAATTTCTTTTATAAAAGGAAGTTGTGCATAACGAACAGGTTCATGTAATTTATCTGATTGTAGAGCATAAATTAAATATTCTGGGTTTCTGGAATGTAAATATTCTAACCATAAAAGGCATCCTTTCATATTTGATAAAACTTCTTCTCTATTATAATAAGTTTTTAATTTCTTTCTACTATCGTCTGTTGAAATTTCAAAATCTGGGATAAGAGCACATAGACCAAGATCTTCTGGCACTTCTTTTTTTATTATATGCTTGGAATTATAACAAAAAACCCATCCACCAATACGTGCAGGTACTACATTATCTGGATGATTTTCTAATTCTAAAAAATATTGTATCTCTTGTTCTAAATTGATTTGAATTTGTTTTTTCTGTAAAATTACTTTTGCAGCTTGAACACCGGCTACAATAGCAGTGGCAGAAGAACCAAAACCTTTACCAGTACTTACATCCATATAAATTGTTACCTTCCATTTTGGTAATTCTTCTTCTCTATAGTTATATTTTAATAAAACATTTTTGTAAGATTGATAAATCAAATTTTTATGCAAGTTAGAAAAGGGTAGTTTATTACCATCAATATTATAAATTTCGAAAGATGTATTGGGATTAAATTCAAATTCAATGTAATTATAAAGATCAAGTGCCATACCAAAAAGATCAAAACCAGGACCGAGATTAGCAGTTGTTGCAGGAATACGAATTAGAAGATTTTTCATATAATTTTTATTTTTTATTAGTCCATTATGCAGGTACCAGTAAATTTAGAACCAGATTCTACTTCTAAATCTTTACAGGATAGATCACCTCTTATCAAGGAATTTTTTCTTAAAATAATTTTATTTTCTGCTATTATATTTCCTTTTAGTTTTCCATAATGTTCTAAATTTTTTGTTTTAATGTCCGCTTCTACTTCACCTGATGGACCTATAATTAAATTTCCCAAAGATTCTATTGTTCCCTGAAAAAAACCTTCTATTTTAACTGTATGATCAAATTTAAGATGACCTCGAAATTTAATATCTTTACTGATCGTTGTCTGTCTTTCCATTTGAGTTTTGATATTTTTTTTATGGTAAGGTAGTCAAGTGTTTCCGATATTTTTAATAATGAAATCTTACGAAAGATTAAAGTATTTAGATGACGTAACAATAGAACATCCTTCTTTAAATTTAAAGAATAATACATTAAATGATGAAGAAAAAGAAATATTACTTTATCTCTGGAAAAGAAGAAAACCTTCTCCTGGTTATAATCGATCTTATTATGCAGAATTTCCTGATGGAACCAAAGTGATTATTGAATATAATTTTGTAAGAGAAATTATAAAAATAGAATTATTCCCGGTAGATGAACATAGACATTATTATGTAATGATTCAAAGAGGAACTATTTTACAGGAAAGGGAATTTCAATCCAACCGACCTGTATCTCTTTATTCTCGTATAGGTAAATATAAAAAATTTTTTAGTTATTTATTCGATGAACAGGTATTAAAAACAATTGGGGGATGTTATGAGATTCCATTAAAATCAAAACATCCATATGGAACTTCAGATTTTAATACATTACAATTTAAACAACGATTTAATAAATTTAAACCAAAAAAATTTTGGATAAGATTAAAAGAATATTTAGAACAAAAAGAAAAAAAACAAAAACAATATAAAGGATTTAAAAAATTATTATATAGATTGCCAGCAGATTTATTTGATACTTTTATTATAATATATTTATTTCGTTTATTCTATACTGGAGAAATAACAGCAATTGCATTTAGTTTATATTCTATTTTTTATAGTCTTTTAGCTGGTTTTATAGATATTTATTGGCGAAGAAGAAATCCTATTGTTATTAAAACGTTATTATTATCATTACCAGGTATAATAATCTTCTGGTTTCGTTATCAATTAGATTTATGGGGTATACAGGAACCAGCACATCATTATTTACATGTTTTATATTATCTTTTAAAACAGAAATTAGGCATTACATAAAATTTGCTTTACTTTTAAGTATTAAAATTTATTAAGAAATAAGTATGAATACTGCAATAGAAAATAAATATGTAATTTTTACTCTTGATGAAGAAGAATATGGATTTGATGTTTCTCGTGTTTTAGAAATTGTTCGTTTAGAAAAATTAATACCTATTCCCCATTCGAAGGATTATTTTTTAGGTATGGTAGATATAAGGGGGAAGGTAATACCAGTTATAGATTTAAAAAAGAAGTTAGCTATTCATCAAGAAAACTCTTTAAGACCAGAAAAATTAATCGTTATAGAACTTTTTGGTAAAAAAGTAGCCGTTGCAGTAGATAAAGTTCTTAATGTAATAGATTTTGAACCAGATGAAATAGATGCTGGTCCCCCTGCAGTAAAATCCTTTCATACAAAATATATTTCTGGTATTGGAAAAAAAGATAATCGTTTTATAGTTTTAATAAATTTAAATACACTTTTTACAGAAGAAGAAGTAAAAGAGCTTTTTATAAATTAAAAAAATTACAAAAATCACACACTTAAAATCAATTTTTGTTTGACCTAAAAAGAAACATAAAAAAACTTGTATCCATCTAACAGAGGAGGCCGTAGCTCAGTCGGTAGAGCACCTCCCTTTTAAGGAGGGTGTCCCGGGTTCGATTCCCGGCGGCCTCATACAAGCCCCGTTCGTCTAGTGGTTAGGACATCGCCCTTTCACGGCGGTAACAGGGGTTCGACTCCCCTACGGGGTGCTTAACCACTTTTTCGTTTTAATGAATAAAATTTTATTCTTTATGCCCCGTTCGTCTAGTGGTTAGGACATCGCCCTTTCACGGCGGTAACAGGGGTTCGACTCCCCTACGGGGTGCTTTCTTTTAAAATTTTAAATAATTCAGTTTCTGGCATAGGTTTTCCTAATAAGAATCCTTGAGCATAATCACATTGTAATTGTTTAAGAAAATCGAGTTCTATTTCTTTTTCTATACCTTCTGCAACTACTTTAAAATTTAATTTTTTTGCTAATTGTATAATTGCTTCGATAATGATAATTTTCTTATCATTAATAGATAATTCTTTAATAAGTTGTCTATCGATTTTTAAAATCGAAATAGGTAATTTTTCTATATATGCTAAGGAAGAATAGCCAGAGCCAAAATCATCTAAGGCAAAGTGAATATTTAATTTATTAAGTTCTTTTATAATTTCTATTACTTGATTATAATCTTTTATAAGTGTGGATTCTGTTATTTCAAATACTAAATAAGATGGATCAATTTCATAATTCTTAATTTTTTGTTTTATTTTATTAATAAAATTCGATTTATATAAAGTGGCTGGAGAAAGATTAATCGAAATAGATATAAGTTTATTATTCTGTTGTAATTTTTTGTAAAAAACAAATACTAAATCAAAAATAATATTTTCTACTTCGATTAATTGTCCCGTTTCTTCTAAATAAGGAATAAATTTTGCGGGAGATATCATTTCTCCCTGATGGAACCAACGAATTAAAGCCTCTGCACCATAAATAGAACGTTCATTTAAAGAAAAATAAGGTTGATAATACATCTGGAATTCTTTTTTTTCTATAGCATTATAGATATTTTGTTTTACGAAAAGGAAATTTTTCATTTTTTCTTGTAATTGTTTTTGATAAAACTCATAAGTAAATTCATTATCTTTTTTAGCATTAAATAAAGCACTTTCTGCTTTTTTGATTAATGTTTCTATAATAAGATTAGGATTATTTAATTCTTTTATGGAAGCATCTATATCTTCTGGAAATATAGAAATACCAGCATGATAAGAATAATTTACATTGATTGTTTGATCTTTTTCTGGTATTGTTAACGTATAATTTTTTTTACATAGGTTTTTTAATAAATCGAATAATATTGTAATTTTTTCTTGATAAGAATTCGAATCTAAGGGAAGAAGTATTAAAAATTCATCATCACCTTTTCTGCATAGAAAATATTTTAAATTCATTTGGTTTAATGTATTCCCTTAAGATAGAGATACAAATTGTCTTAAATAAAAATCTCCTATTTGTATACCATAATGATCATTAATATAATGAAATCGATAAATATCGATATCAATTAAAATAAATGGTTTTGCTTCTAATTTTAAATAATGTTCTAATTCTTCTATAAAGAATGTTCGATTGGGTAATTTGGTAACTGGATCATATAAAAATTTAATTTGTAATTGTTCTTCTAATTTGATTTTTTCTGTCACATCAATACCAATAGAAGCAAATTTTGTTATTCGATTATTTTCTATAATTGGTATTATACTTTTTTGTATATAAAATAATTCTCCATTTTTTTTACGATTAATAAATAAATCATTAAATGGTTGTTTATTTAAAATGGTATTCCATAATTTTTTATAAAATTCCTTTGGATAGAGATGAGAAGAAAAAATTTTAGGATCTTTTCCCTGTAATTCGTCGAAAGAATAACCTGTTAATTTTTCTACGTAAGGATTTGTAAAAATAATTTGATTTTTTTCGTTTGTAATAATAAGTTCTATAGGGGATTTTTCTATTATCAATTGTAATATATTTAACCATTGTTTTTGGTAAATTTTATATATACTATATTCTAAATTTGCTTTAATGCGATATAATAAATCTACTTCTTCTTCGTTAAAATAGTTTTTTATATCTGTATATAAATTAATACTTAATATTTCTTCTGGAGTTTTAATAGGAATAGAACAAGAAGCATTAAAATTAAATTGTTTTAATCGTTCTAACCAGGGAAGCATATCTTTATTTTCAAAAGAATAATTATTAAAAATAATTTGATTTTCTCTATGAACTCTTCCCGTAGGACCTTTACCAAATGGTGATTCTGGATCAGAACTTATGGTTAAATTATTTATATAATTTTTATAAAATTCCTCTTTTGATTTTATAATAATAGGTTCAATTTGCTTATTTTCTTTTTCTTTTCCGATCCAGACCAGTAAAAATTGACCAGAATCAATTAAAACATCACAAATTTCCTGTAAAATTTCGTTTATATTATCTTTAACTAATAAAATATCTTGAATTTGTGTTAATGTTTTATATAAATGGGATAATTGCTTGTTTTTTTCTTCCTGTAATTTTTTTTCTGTTATATCTATAACAATACCTAATCCATGATATTTACCCTGATATAAAATTGTATTGGCATAAACCATTACCCATTTTATTTCTCCAGATTTTGTTTTAAGGGGTGCTTCTGAATAATGTTTTTCGAGTAATTTTCCATTTATACGGTTTAAGGCAACTTGTTTAATTTGCTCTCTGATAGATTCTCCTGCAAGTTCCCATAAAGGCATTTTATATAGTTCTTCTTTAAAATAACCAGAAATTTTACAAAATTCTTCATTAACAAATTTAAATGTTTCTCTATAAAGAAAAAGCCCAATAGGAGAAGATTCTGAAATAATTTTTAAAAAATAATTATCTTTTGTTATGTTCTGTATAAATAATAGAGCTTTATAATTATGATGATGTTTTTCTTCTTCTAAAAAAATCAGATTGCAAAATGCCACAAAGATTTCTTTTTTTATATCTAAATTTTGTTTTTTATCAGAAGAAATAGATAATTCTGGTAGATCTGGTATATTATAAAACCTTAAAGGAAAAAAGATTTCTTTTTTTTCGATTACAGATTGTAATTGTTCTTTAAATTTATCTATATTGGATATAAAAAATTCAAATAAATAAGGATTTTCTTCTATAGGCTTAATAAATTTAGAATAAAATTCAGAAAAATCCGTAGTATTAATTTGATTTTTAAATAAAATATAAAATTTTTCTGGATTATAGAAGATTAAATGTTTTAATTGTAAATCATTATTAAATTCTATTTCTATTATAATCTCTGGAATATAATGTAATATATTATATTCGGCATCAAATTTAATGATTTCTTTGTTTGTATTTAAGTAATTCATATAAATTTCCCTTAAATTAAATTTGTTTTTATATTTTATCCTGATTTATATATATTAAAGTAATTATATATATCATTTTAATTGACGTATTTTTGTATCTTAACTTAAAAAATTTTTTAAAAACTAGACAATAAATATAATATAGTTAGAATTGTAATAAAATCAATAAAAAAAACAAATATTTTTTTAATTTTTAGAAAAATTTTATAAATAAACCATTTGCTTAATATAAGATTACATATTTTTTAGAATTCGATTGATTTAGTAAAAATCAATCAAAAATTGACATTTATATGGTAAATAATAAAAATAATTCTATGGTTAAATCGGAATTTGCTTCTAAGGAATTAGAAATTTTAGAATTTTGGAAGAAAAATCAAATTTTTTTAAAACATATAGAAAAAAATAAAAATGGTCCGGTTTTTGTGTTTTACGAAGGACCTCCTACAGCCAATGGAAAACCTGGAATACATCATGTTTTAAGTCGCGTATATAAGGATATATATATTCGTTATTATGGTTTAAAAGGATATCATATTCCCAGAAAGGCTGGTTGGGATTGCCATGGTTTACCAGTAGAAAGAGAAGTAGAAAAAGAATTAAATATTAAAACAAAATCAGAAATCGAAGAAAAATTTGGTTTAGAAACCTTTAATAAATTATGTAGAGAATCTGTATTACGTTATGTTGATGCCTGGAATGAATTTAGTGAACGACTTGGATTCTGGGTAGATTTAGAAAATCCTTATTTTACAATGGATAATGATTATATAGAATCTGTATGGTATTTACTTAAAGAAATTTATAATAAAGGTTTATTATATAAGGGTTATCGAGTTGTTCCTTTTGATCCTGTTATGGGGACAACTGTTAGTGATGCAGAAGTTGCCCTTGGTTATAAAGAAGTAGTTGATCCTTCTTTAACGGTTAAATTCAAAGTTCTTAATGAACGTTTTCCAGATACATATTTTTTAGTATGGACTACAACACCCTGGACACTTCCAGCTAATGTAGCTCTTGCATTAAATCCAGAAGAAGAATATGTAGTAATAGAATTACCAGACTATATAGAAAAAGAAAAATATATTTTAGCACGTTCTTTAATAGAAGAAAATATCAAACATATTCCAGAAGATAAAAGAAATTATAAAATTTTACAAACATTTAAAGGAAAAGATTTAGAAAATATTTCTTATGAACGTTTAATAGATTGTATAACATTAACAGAAGAGCAAAAGCAAAAGAAAGCCTTCTATACAGTTACTAGCAGATTTTGTTACAATGGATACAGGAACAGGAATTGTTCATATTGCTCCCGCTTATGGAGCTGATGATTTAGAAGTTGGTTTAAAATATGATTTACCTATCATTTATGGTGCTCAATTAGATGGAAAATTTCACGAAGGGCCATATAAAGATAAATTTTTTAAAGAAGCAGATAAAGAAATAATTCGAGATTTAAAAAAACAGAATCAAAGTCTGGAAGTCCGAACAATATAAGCATGATTATCCTTTTGGCTGGCGTTCTGGTGCTCCATTAATGTATTTTGCAAAGGAAGCATGGTATATAAAAACTACTGCTGTAAAAGATTTATTAATAAAAAATAATCAAAGTATTAATTGGGTTCCTTCCCATATAAAAGAAGGGCGTTTCGGAAACTGGTTAGAAAATAATAAAGATTGGGCATTATCCAGAGAACGATATTGGGGAACACCACTACCAATTTGGATGGATGATGAAGGAAATATAGAATTTATTGGGTCAAAAAAAGAACTCGAAGAAAAAACAGGCAAAGATTTATCTAATTTAGATTTACATAGACCATATATTGATCAAATTACATGGATAGACCCAGAAACAAAAAAAGAATTTCGTAGAGTACCAGAAGTAATTGATTGCTGGTTTGATTCTGGAGCTATGCCTTATGCACAATGGGGTTGGCCACATAAAAATAAAGAATTATTCGAAAGATATTTTCCAGCAGATTTTATAAGCGAAGCAATTGATCAAACAAGAGGCTGGTTTTATACATTACTTGCAATTTCTACAATGATTTCGGGAATTTCTTCTTATAAAAATGTTGTATGCCTTGGACATGTATTAGATGCAAAAGGGGAAAAAATGTCCAAGAGTAAAGGAAATACTGTTGATCCATGGGAAGTTTTTAATATTCATGGAGCAGATGCAATTCGATGGTATTTTTTAACTGGAGCTCCTCCGGGAAATAGTAGAAGAATGGGAAAACCAGGTCAGGCTGGAGATCCTTTATTTCAGGTTATTAGTTTTTTTAAAATGATTACCAATTCTTTAGAATTTTTTAAGATGTATGCAAAAGTAGATAATATAGATTATAAGATGATTTTGGATTTTCAAAATCAAATGAAATTTGATGAATTATTAGAAATGGATCAATGGATTTTATCTTTATTACAGGAATTAATTGCAAAGACAACAGAATATTTAGATCAATATGATTGCTTAAAACCGGGGAAGTTAATAGAAGATTTTATTGAATCATTATCAAACTGGTATATACGTAGAAATAGAAGACGTTTCTGGAAAGGAGAACTCGATAAAGAAAAAATTTCTGCTTATTATACTTTATATCATTGTTTACTTACAGTAGCACAATTAATGGCACCTTATACTCCTTATTTATCTGAGTCTATTTATTTAGAATTAAAACAAATTTTAAATATAAAAGAAGAATTACCAGAAAGTATTCATTTAATGGATTGGCCTAAGGCTGATTTAATACAATTTTATAATAAAGAAATTTTAGAAAAAGGAAATATTTTACAATTAATTGCATTTCTTGGACGTTCTGCAAGACAAAAAGCAAAAATTAAAATACGACAACCATTAAAAAAACTTATGATTTATGCTCCATCAGAATACAAATCTATTATAGAAGAAGGAAAACAAATCTTATTAGAAGAATTAAATGTAAAAGAAATTGAATTTTTAGATGATTCTTCTGGAATTTTTTATTATCAGGTAAGACCTAATTTACCAGTGTTAGGAAAACGTCTTGGAAATAAAGTTCGTTATATACAACAATATTTAAAAGAAAATGATCATGATAAAATTGTAAAACAATTAGAACAGGGTCATTTAGAAATAGAAATCGAAGGAGAAAAATATCAATTCGAAAAAGAAGATTTTCTTATTGAAGGAATATCAAAAGAAGGAACACAGGGAGCGGAAGCAAAAGGTTTTGTTGTTGCAATTGATACAGAAATAACAGAAGAACTTTATAAAGAAGGATTAATTAGAGATCTGGTAAGAAATATTCAGGAAGCTCGTAAAAAGGCTAATTTAGAAATTAGTGATAGAATCTATTTATCAATTGATTCTAATTCGAAAGAAATTCAGGAAGCAATCGAACAATTCCGATCTTATGTAGAAAATGAAACCCTATCAGAAATCAAAAATGATGGTTTTAAACCAGATTATAATGAGGAAATTAAAATTGAAAAATTTCCAGTAAAGATTTCTTTAAAGAAAAAATAGATAGTAAGCGGATTACCCGCTTACTTAATCATCTAATAAATTATTTAGACTATCTAATAATTGATCAACAGGGACGCCATATCCCATACAAACCTGTTCGATGGTTTCTAATTCATTGATAGAACAATGTGAACAACCACCAAGATGGTAACTGGCAAAAACTAAAGCAGCCTCGGGATGTAATGCTAAAGCTTCTCCTACTGTCATATCTGCCGTAAATTGTTTTTTATTTTGTGTATTGGTCTCTTGCATAAAATAACTCCTTATTAAATCATTTTAATGTTAATAAAAATAATTATTTTATAATGGCAATCAATAAATAATTTTAAAACCTGATGGTATTAAAGTAGGAGATATATCTTCTATTTTAGTATCAATTACTTTTGCTAAGGGAGGACCTTTTCGTAAAGCTTGAATAAATTTTTCCATATTTTCTTTACTCCCTTTTGCAAAACATTCTACTGTTCCATCAGAAACATTTCGAACTGTACCCTGTATATTATATTGTTCTGCCATATATACTGTATATTGTCTAAATCCTACCCCTTGAACTCTACCATATACTTTTATTTTTTTCCCTACAATATCCATAACTAAAATTTTTTTGTTTTGATTTAGATGTCTATCATTAAAATATAGATACTATGAAAGTTTTATTTTATAGTATTTTCTTAGTATTATTTTTATATTGTATTTCTACTCAAGAAATTCCTGCTCCCTTTAAGGGAAGTTTCGAAAATCCTATTAAAGTATCTGGTAAAGATGCAATATTAACATGTATAAAAAATTTTAATAAAGAATATCAATTAAAAATTCAATATATTGATACAATTGTTGGAATTGACTTCCATTTTGTAGATAAGTTTTCTTTCCCTTATAAAAAATGGATTCATAAAAAAAAGATAAAGCAATTAAATATTTTTGATGATATACCAGATGAATATTATTTTTATGTTGATATGTATCATAAAGAAAATGAGTGCCAAAACAAATCTATCGAAAATATTTTAGAATTTCCTAAATAACAATATTACTGATCTATTATTATTTTAAAGTTGTCTATACATAATAATTAATTTTTTTGTTTTTATGGATTTAAATCAGATAGAACAAATTGTTTTAGATGCACTTAAAAAAATTGAGCATCCAACCTATAAGATGGATTTATACGAAATTGGAATGTTCGATAAAGTAATCGAAGAAGAAGGAAAATTAAAAATTTATTTAAAAGCTCCTGATAATGATAGAAGAGTTCAAATTGCTATAGAATCACAATTAAGAGGCTTGCTGAATCAAGCTGGTTTACCTAAGGGATATAAAGTTCGATTTATAGTAGATGAAAGTATAAAACCAGAAGATATAGGCAATAAAATAAGAGGTGTAAAGAACATTATTTTAATAGGTTCTGGTAAAGGAGGAGTAGGAAAATCTACTGTTGCTGCTAATTTAGCCGTAGCATTAATGAATCAGGGTTTTAAAGTTGGAATTATTGATGCTGATGTTTATGGTCCATCTCTTGGGAAGTTATTTGGTTTTGATGGTAAAGTTCAATTATATGGTGATGGTAAAAATAAAGTATTACCAGTAGAAAAATATGGTTTAAAGATTATGTCTTTTTCTTTTTTATTAGAACCTGGTCAGGCTGTAATATGGAGAGGACCAATGCTTGGTAAAGCAATGGAGCAATTCTTATTCGAAGTAGATTGGGGAGAATTAGATTATTTATTAATTGATTTGCCACCTGGAACAGGAGATGTACAGTTATCATTATCACAATTTGTAGAAGTAGATGGCGCAATAGTAGTAACAACACCACAAAATGTTGCAATTCAGGATGCAAGTAGAGCCTTAACAATGTTTCAACAGGTAAAAATTCCAGTTTTAGGTATAATAGAAAATATGTCTGAATTTATCTGTCCCCATTGTGGTAAACCATCTCATATTTTTTCTAAGGATGGTGGTAAAAAATTTGCTCAAGCATATCGTGTACCATTTCTTGGAGCAATCCCATTAGAACCTTCTATTATGGAATCCGGAGAAGAAGGAAAACCAGTTTTATTAAATGATAAAGTAAATCCAGATATTAAAAAGGCTTATGATAATATTGCTTCTAAAATTATAGAAGAAGTGGCAAAATATAAAATATAGAGAAAAATCCCCATATGGGGATTTTTTATTTCTGAGGTATATTTTTTAAAACGCCAGAGAGGATTTCCTGGGAATTATCATATAAATTATCTGCAACTTTTTTTAGGATTTCATCATCTATTTTATCGTAAAAACCTTGTTTTAATTTTTCTTTAATATCATTTATTCTTTTGGTTCTTTCTGGATCTTCTATCTTAGAAGTTTCTTTTATAATATTTAATAAATTTTGAATTCTAGCTTCTTCAGAAATTTCAATTTTATCCTGCTTGGATGTAGCAGGTTCAACATTATTTACTTTTCCGGGTTTTTTAGGTCCATATATAGGACCAACTCCACCAATTCTATCTATATTCATCTTTATTATACCTCATTTTATTTATCGGTTGATATCTAAAATTTATAAACATTTTTTTTATTAAAAGGCAGATTTTTTTGATATATTTTTTATGCAATCTTCTTATTATAATTTTTATTTTAATGGAGATATTATTACTGTAAATTCTCCTTTTAAAGGAAAAAGCTGTTTATTCTTACTAAAACGTTCATAATCAAGAATAATATAATCTTCGAATTTTTTAGTCATTTCTCTTGCAATCAATATCTGTCTTTCTGGAAAGATACTAAAAATATCTTCTATAAGTTTATAGATTCTATGTACAGATTCAAAGATGATAATACATCCTTCGAAGTCCTTATACTTTTGTAAGGTTTTAAAGCGTCGAGTAGATTTATTACTTAAAAAGCCTAAAAATAATGATGGATTGGTCTGCCAGCCAGAAATACTTAAAGCAGTAGAAATAGCAGATGGTCCAGGAATAGGTATAATAGGAATATCTGGATAATTTTCTCTTATATATCGAATCAAATGAGAAACAGGATCGGAAATACCCGGTGTTCCTGCATCAGTAATAAATCCTAAGGCTTTATTATCTTTTAATTGATTGATTGCAAATAAAATATCATCATTGATTTGATGAACACGAAAAGATTTTAAGGGAGTATGTATTTCGTATTTCTGGAAAAGGATTTTAGATTTTCTTGTATCTTCAGATAATACTAAATCGCATAATTTTAATGTTTCTATTGCACGAATTGTTATGTCTTTTAGATTGCCAATAGGAGTAGCAATAACATATAATGCTGGTTTTTCTAATATTATTTCAGTATCCATAACAGGGAGACACAGCGGGGCAGGTAATATTACTGGAAATAGCACAGGCAGAAATTTCTGGTCCAGGTGCTGATTCTATACCATTTCTTAGAACAGCTTTTAATCGAAAGTAATATTTTTCACAAATCTGGAAGGGAATTTCCGAAGGAGCTGGTTCTAAATTAGAAACTCGTTTTTCTATTAATTTACTGGATTCTGTACTTGCTTCTTCTTTTGTATGATAGAATGTTGGTTCATATCCATTAGGTAAATATGGATTTACACCTATGCCAGCCTGAATTAAATCTGGCGAAATAGAAGATGTTGAAATATATAAATTATATCCAATAAATTCATCTTCTCTATTGGTAACATAATAATAAATATCAAATTCTATTCGAATTTTATTATCCTGCGTTGTAATTTCTACTGGTTTTACATCTACAATTGCAGGTGATCCAACAGGAAGAAGAGAATAAATGGGAAATACTGGAACATTTTGATTTGTACCACAATATAATAAAATAAGAAATATAAAATAAATTAAATGTTTTTTTACCATCTGTGAATCTTTTTTTTAGAATTATTAGATTGAAAAGTAAAAATTTTATTATAAATTCTAAAATGGATCTCTTCTGGGACGGGATCATTTCCTCCTTCATTTAGAGGATGACAGCGTAAAATTCTTCTTATGGAAAGATAAATGGCTACAGGAAAAGAAAATTGATTAAAACATTCTAATGCATATTGGGAACAGGTAGGATGAAATCTACAAGTAGGACCAAAAAAATACGTTTTAATAGGAGATAAAATTTTTTGATAGAAATATATCAATAGAATAAAAAACAAATTTATAATTTTATTAAGAAAGTTTATCATAATAAAAATAAAAATGAATTTTATAAAAAAGCAATTCTTATTCTGTTAAAATTAAAATTTCTACTCTGCGATTTTTAGCACGATTTTCTGGTGTATCATTAGGAACAATAGGCTTAGAAGAACCATATCCTTTATAGGAGATTTGATCTTCATTTAAACCTTTTTCTAAAAGATAATCTGCTACTGCTCTTGCTCTTTTTTCAGATAATTCTAAATTATATTCTTCTGTTCCAATATTATCTGTATGACCAGAAATCTGGATTTCTCTATCTGGATATTCTTTTAAGATTTCATAAATAGCATCTAAGGTTCTCTTAGATTCTTCTTTTAAGGTATAAGAATCAAAATCAAATAATATATTTTTTAAATTTAATTGGACACCTTTCTCAGTTTCTTTTATAGTAAAATTTTTATCTGGAATTTCTTCAAATTTATTTACAAGATGTTTTTTATTTATTTTTTTTATTTTTTTATACCAGCTTTGTATATAAAACATTTCTCTAAAAATCTGATTATTTTTTAAGATAAATTCATAAAATAAATGTTGCTCATCATATACAGGTATATGTAAATCAGTAGAAAAATAGATAAAACCTTTTGTTTTTCCTCTAATAAACTGGATTGGTCCATTACCAGGAGTAACTTTATGATTTAAAACATATTCATATTGTATTTTATGGGTTAATATTTTTTGATTTTTATAAAGACGTTCTTCTGTACCAAGATATTGATAGGTTACTTCAAATGGTACAATGATTTTTAGATTGATTTCTGGAAGGTGAATTACTTCTTTTCCTGGTTTTTTCCAGATAGGAGGAAGTTCAGATATATTTTCTGGAAACGTAGGAATACTTTGAAAATTAGGAAATTTATATTTATTATCTACAATATAAGTTCCATCTTTTAATATTGAGAATTCAGATAGATATTCTTCTTCTTTTTTAAAAGATTTTTCCTCTGGCAAAATTCTAGTATATATAGTAAAACTTCCTTTAAGGTCATATGCATTTTCTTTTATATTATCAATAGTAAGATAGATTCTATTTTTTTCTTCTCTTTGTTTTTTTGAATCTGTGATTTTTTGAAATTTATCAATAATAAAAATATCATCAGGTTCAAAATAAAATTCAAAAGGTTTTGGATTGGACCATAAAAAATGAACAGAAATAATATATAATATAAATAATAATCGATTCATACATTATTAAATCGTCTTTTAAAAAAAAATCTTTATAAGTTATTTAAATAGATTGAAAATTTAAGAATTAAATAAATTCTGTCTCATTATGATTGTAATTGAAAATTTAGATCATATTTGTCTGGGAACTGCTAATTTAAATAAAGCGATTGAATTTTATAAAGAGATATTAGATTGCGAGGTTATAGAACAAACAGATAAATTTGCTTTATTAGAATTAGATAGAATTATTTTAAAATTAAATTATATTCCAGATTATAAATTTCCTATTAAAAATCCCGCTGCTTTTACTATTTCCTTTAATCTTGATGTAGATGATTTTACCAATGCAGTTATTGAGTTAGAAGAAAAAAAGATACCAATCATACATGGACCCATACCTGTAGAAGGTGGAGAAACCTTATTAATTAAAGATCCAGATGGACATTGGATAGAATTAAAATATAAAGAATGATCTATGCCTGAAAATCAACAATATTCCCTTTTACTTTAAAAGACTCTTTTGCTTGTGTGGGCAATATGGCACTTGCTGCCATCTGTTGCTCACGAAATTCTTTGTTTTCAGCAATTCTACCTGGTATAGGCACTTCTTTTTTAACAGGTGGCTCCTGTTGATTTAATGGCTTATAATAGGATACATTTTTTAATCCTAATTCTGGACCAAATCGTGTTTCCATAAATCATAATATAATCTTTTTTAATAAAAAGTCAATAAAAATTAGAATCTATAAAGTATTTTATAAAAATTAAAACTATGAGCCAGATTAAAAAAGAATTAAATCTTTTTTGAATATATCATTATTATCAAAAATATTTATTTAATTTAATTGAATAGTTCGCCATACTTTAGCTATCAACATTTTTATCCCATCAAGCAATATTTTTTAGGTATTGATTTACTTTGGGAATTATTTCTTAGATTATATTATAATAATACATTTTTTTGTAAAATTTAGACCATAGAAAATATTTAAATTTTTTTCGTATTTATAAAAGATATTATATGGTTTCAAATTTGACATCTAACTATCAAAAAAAAAATTAGTCTTATGTCTGTAAATGAAGTAAAAGAAAATGGAAAACCAGAAGAAGAATCTATTATAAAAAAACTTTTAGAAATAAAATCAAGGGAAGATTATTTAACATTTTTAGAAAGTAAAGAATGGAAAGAACATTTACTTAGATTATTACAAGAAGAAAAAGAACAAGAAATAAAAGAAATCTTAGATGAATTATATGACTCCGATATTGCCTTTTTTATTGAACAAATTGATAAAGAAGATGCTATAAAATTACTACAATATTTAGAACCAGAAAGACAGGGTGCAGTTTTATTAGAATTAGATACACATGTTAGAAATGAACTTATTAAAGAACTTTCTCCAGAAAAAATCAAAATTATAGTAGATGAATTAGAATCGGATTTACAGGCAGATATTTTAAATGCTTTAACAGAAGATAAAAAAAGTAGAGTACTATCTTTATTAAACCCAGAAGATCGTTTTGATGTTACAGAATTATTAAATTATCCAGAAGGTACAGCTGGTTCTATTATGTCTAAAGAAATTGTAGCTGTACCAGAAGATGCAACAGTAAATCAGGCAATTAATGTTTTAAGAAAAGTTTCTAAGGAAACTGATGATATTTATAATGTTTTTGTTATTGATGAATTTGGACGATATAAAGGGCATATAACCTTAAGAAAATTGATTTTAAGTAAACCAACGACAAAGGTTAAAAGAATAATGGAGACTGAATTACTTCCTATACCAGTAGATATGGATGTAGAAGAAGTAGCAAATTTTTTTACAAGATATGATTTAATTACAGCTCCTGTTGTTGATGAAAAGGGTATTCTTGTGGGAAGAATTACAGCTGATGATATAATGGAAGTAATTCAAGAAGAATCAACAGAAGATATTTTACGATTAGGTGGTGTATCGGAAGAAGAGACCATAGAAACTCCTTTATGGAAAGCTGCCTGGACAAGAACCTATTGGTTAATAATTAATTTAGCTACAGCATTTTTAGCTGCAAGTGTTGTAAAATTGTTCGAGGATAATATACAAAAAGTGGTAACACTTGCTTCTTTTTTGCCCATCGTAGCTGGTATGGGAGGAAATGCTGCAACACAAACAATGAGCTTTATTATTCGAAATATTGCTTTAGGAGAAATAAAAGAAAAAGGAGAAAAACGTTTTTTAATTCGTTCTTTGTTATTAGGACTTTTAACTGGGATTTCTTTATCATTTATTTCAATGTTGATAATATATTTATTAACATCAAATATCTGGTTAACGATAATTATGGGAATTGCAATGTTTGGTAATTTAGTTATTGCAGCTATAACGGGAGCAATAGTACCAATTCTATTAGACAAATTAAATATTGATCCAGCAATTGCTTCCAGTATATTTGTAACAACATTTACAGATATGGGTGGATTTTTCTTAGTATTATCCTTTGCATCTTTATTTATGAATTATTTAATAGGAGTATAAATAATTTTATGCTTCCTCGTAAAACAATATTACCATTTGCAAAACCAGATATTTCAGAAAAAGAAATTGAATCTGTTAAAGAAGTTCTTTTGTCTGGATGGTTAACAACAGGAAGAAAAACAGAAGAATTCGAAGAAGCATTACAATCGTTTTGTAATGTAAAATACGCAATAGTTTTAAATTCTGCGACAGCTGGGCTTCATTTAGCATTACGGGCTTTCGATATAAAGAAAGGTGATTCTATTATTGTTCCAGCCTTTACATTTACTGCAACAGCAGAGGTTGTCTTCCGATGTAATGCAATACCTTTATTAGTAGATGTTGATAGAAATTCATATATGATATCAAAAGAAATAATAAAAAACTTTATAGAACAATATTGTGAATTTAAAAATAATCAATTAATACATTTACCAACGAAAACAATTATCAGGGGAATATTATGCGTTCATTATGGTGGCCGTGTTTGTGATATTGATTCCTTAAAAGAAATTGCAAAGCAATATAATCTTTTCTTAGGAGAAGATGCCGCACATGCTTTTGGTTCAATGTATAAGAATAAAAAAATTGGTGGATTAACAGATTTTTCTGTTTTTAGTTTTTATGCTACTAAAAATATAACAACTGGAGAAGGTGGTGCTTTAACAACAAATCATAAAACTATTGCTAATAAAATTCGAAAAATGCGCTTACATGGTTTTGATATTGAAACCTATAAAAGAAAAAAACATATTTATGATGTTGTAACAGAAGGTTATAAATATAATATTTCTGATATATTATCTGCCATTGGATTGGCTCAATTTAATAGACATTATGAAATGTTAAATAAAAGAAAAAGAATTCATGAAATTTATCAAACTCAATTTAAAAAGTTGGATAAGATAAAATTAAATCCAGAAGAGGAAGGATCATCTTATCATCTTTATACAATAGAAATTTCCAGAAGAGATGAATTTATAAAGTATTTAAACCAAAATGGAATACAGACAGGAATTCATTTTAAACCTTTATATAGAATGACTTATTATAAAAATAAAAAATTGTATAACATCAATAATTATCCAAATTGTGAAGAAATTTATAAAAATATTTTATCATTACCTATTTATAGTGCCATGTCGGAAGAAGATATTCAGGATGTTGTAGATGCTGTAACTCTTGCATATGAAAATTTATATTTAAAGAAAAACCGAAAGAGATTTGTTCTTCCGTTCCTTTCGCATAAATAATATGAAAATAAAAAGGTAAATAAAATGCGTATAATTTTAATGTGCTCCGTACACCTTTAGAATAAAAAATTTTTGTTTCTTCATATATAGATTTTTCAAAACTTTTTCCTATTTGATAAAAAGGCGATAAAGAAATCCAATGTATGCCAAATTCTGGAAGAAACCATAAAATTCGTTTAGAATAATAAAGTAAAGGAAAACGATATTCAAAAGTTCCAACAATATTTCCACTTCCGTAGCTTGAATCTTCTAATGCAATTCCCATCTGATATACAACTAAACGATTTCTTTTAAATTGGAAATCTATACCTTTATTAAAATTAGTATAAATAGAAAAATAGGGTACATGATTTTTAATAAACCAGGGAATAAATATTTCTGTAAGAATGGATATATTTGTATAACTAAAGTGATTATTATATGGTTTTATGCTATTATAAAAAATAATTTTATTCCATTTATAAGGGAAATGTTCTATACGAAATTCTATATTAAATCCATTTTCTGGACTAATAGAATAATAATATTGTTCTAAATAATATAAAGAAAATTGAATATATAAAGAATTTTGAGAAAAATTATCATATTGATATACGGCACTACTATCACTTAATGTATTACGATTTTTTTTATGAGTAAATCCAATAAAGGTATTACTTTTAAGTAATCGAAAATAATAAGGATAATTAAAGCTTATATTATAAGATTCAAAGCCATAACGAATATCACAGATTTGAGATCTAATATTCTGATTCAAAAGATTCCAGCAATGTTTATCAGAATCGAAAGGATTGGTTTTTATAAATCCAATGTTTATATTAGGTAAAAATCGATTATAGGTATAGTGAAAAAAATATAAAGTATAGGTTTCAAGTAATCCTGTACCAAAATTTAAATAATGTCTTCTCAATGGATCATAACCAGAAAAATGAAAAGATAAATCGCTATTAGAATTTGTTAATATACCATCAAGATAAAAATGAATCTCTTTAATACTATAATTTTTAAAGAAAAAGTCAGATTGATTTACTTTAAGAAAATCTTTATTTTCAGTATTTTCTATTAATGTAGAATTTAAATCAATATCAATATTTGAAAAATTAAAATCAATACTAACATTATGTTTTAAGAAATATTTTTCTGGTACTCTAAAAATTTCATAACCATTATAAGTTTCTCCTATAAAATATAGAAATTGATTATAATAAACAGGGAATTTTGCATTTAAAAAAGAATTGGTCAATTGATAAATTTGTTTATCTTTTTTATCATATGAATATATTTCGTAATTATTATTTCTATTACTACTAAAATAAATATGATTTTGATCATAAAATAGAGTAGTAATAGGAAAATTAGCATAAAATAAAGATTTACAGGTAAAATCAATTAAGTTGCATTGAACTACTATATGTTTTAATGTATTATGAAATTTTAAAATAAAATATAGTTCATCATTAACGATAATAGGGTAGTCAATTGTATTTAAAAAGGAAGTATTAAATATTACTTTTTTATTGTTTTTCTTGAACATAATAATCTAATTTTTCTTTTATGAGAGGAACCTGTATTAAAGAAATATAGGGATCATTCTTTTCTATATAAATTAAAGTATTTTTATATAATAAAGGATACCATTTTCGAGTTGTTTTATTTGTAGATTCTATGATTTCTTTTTTATTATAAAATATATTATAATTAATAATATTATTTCCATTATAATAAATAGGTTCAGAAGTAAGAATATGTTCATGAAAAATATAATAATCATTAAGATTTATGGATTTATAAAATAAACTATTGGAATTTAATATATAAATACCAGTACTTCTAAATGAACTTTTTTCAAAATAATAGAGTCTATCATTAAATAATTTTAAATATTTTTTTTCTCCTCCATTAAATGTTAATTGTTCATAAGGTGTAATAGAAATTTCCATTTTATCTCGAAACCATTTTTTATAAAAATTATATTCATTTTGTTTAAAATCTTTATAATATTCATCGTATGATTTTAAATGGTTTTCTTTAAAACGTAGTCTTAAAAAAACAGGTAAATGTTTAGAATAAAAAATCAAAAGAAATTGTTTTTTTGATCCTTCTTTGTCAATTATAGTTTGGATAAATCTTGCTCCATACAAATAATTAATGTCTTCCATTGGCCAATAATAAGAACCTCCAAAAATTTCTTCAATGGTAGGAAATTTATTATATAATAATTGATTACGTAATAAAGAATTTGTATTTGCATCATATAGTCTGCCAATCAATTCCTTATTGTTGGATTCTTCTACGACAGCAATACCTTCTATTAAACCGTTTGGTAAAGATAAATTAGGTGGAACACCAAATAAAATTCTAAATGTATTGTTTAAAAAACCTTTATAAGGTCTTAAAGTTATAATATGAACATATTCATGAATGATTAATTGTCTATACCAATCCTTATAATTAGCAAAAGAGCCAATTTGAGGTTGTGTTAAATAAAAAACAATCGTATCCATTCCATAAACAGTTGTATAAGCATTGCTTATATCATGACAAAAAATTAATACTAAATGGGTTTTTTTATTCTCTATAAAATAGATATTACTCAATTCGTAATGGATTTTTTCTGCTAATTGCAAAAAAAGATTAGCAAAATCTTTATAATTTTCTGGAAAATGAATTTTAAAATGTTTAGTTTCTATAGTTTTATAATTATAAAAGCTCTGGGTAATTGGCTGTGTATATAGAGAATAATTTAATAAAAAAGCCAGTATGATTATTTTGACTGGCTTAAACATCAACTTAATCTTGATCCTTCTTTTATATCTTTATGTGGAATAATTAATGAAAGTGTTTTATCATCAGTTGCTGCTAAAAGCATAGCTTCTGATGTACCAAACTTCATTTTTCTTGGCTTTAGATTTGTTACTAAAACTACTTTCATTCCAATAATTTCTTCAGGTTTATAGTATTTTTTAATACCAGCAAAAACATTTCTTGGTTTTTCTTCTCCAATATCAACTTTTAATTGGAGAAGTTTATCTGCTCCTTCTACCTCAGTAGCTTCTATGATTTTTCCAATTTTTAATTCAATTTTATTTAATTCTTCTATAGTAATGTAGTCTATGTCTTTTTTTTCTTGTATGGTTTGTTGCTCTTGTTTTTCTTCTAAGAACATACGCTCTACCTGTTCTTTTTGTATTCTTGTTGCTAAATGTCTATATTGATGTATTTTATGGTTTGGAGGTAGAAGGATTTGCTTTTCGATAGAATCTGAAATTGAATTAAAGTTATTAGTATAATCAACAGGAATATTTAGAAACTCCCATATTCCTTTACTAAAAGATGGTAAAACAGGATATAAATAAATACTTAGTATCCAACCTGCATTGAAAATATCTGTTATAATTTGTCTTGTTTTTTGTGGATCATTTTTAATTAAAACCCATGGTTCTTTTTCTGTTATATAACGATTAATTTCTGAACCAATTTCTTCTATTGTGCGAATTACTCGTTGAAAATTTCTTCTTTCGTAAAATTTTATTATATCATTTTTATGTTTTAAAGCGAATTGAATTAATTGTTTACCTTCTTCTGAGATATTTTTTGCTAATTGGTTATTTAATCTTTCTAAAAGTTTTGCACATCGAGAAAATATATTAGCAAAATTACCTACAACAGAACCATTATATTTTAAAATAAAATCACTAATTGTTAAATCAATATCATCTAAGGAATTGGATAATCTCGAAGCATAATAGTATCGTAGAGCTTGAGGATCTAAATGTTTTAAATAACTTGTAGCTTTTATAAATGTTCCTCTTGATTTAGACATTTTTTCACCATTAATGGTTAAAAAACCATGAACAAAGACAGCTGATGGTGTTCTAAAATTTGCAGATTTCAAAATAGCTGGCCAGAATAAGGTATGAAAATATATAATATCTTTACCAATAAAATGATATACATATGTTTTATTTTCTTGCGTTTCGTTCCAGAATTCACCGAATAAATATTCTTTTCCTGTTTTTCGAAAATAATTAAGAGAAGATGCCATATAACCAATAGGTGCATCTAACCAGACATAAAAATATTTATTTTTTTCTCCGGGAATTTCGAAGCCAAAATAAGGACCATCTCTACTAATATCCCAGTCTTTTAATCCTTGATTAAGCCATTCATACATTTTATTTTTAACACTTTCATCAACCCTTTCTGTTAACCATTCTTTTAAGAAATCCTGAAAAGCAGAAAGTTTAAAAAAGATATGTTCTTCTTCTTTTTCTACAGGTTTAGTTCCACATAAAGCACATTTTGCATCAAGCAGATCATTGGGACGATAAGATGTTCCACAATTTTCACAGGAATCACCATATTGTTCTTTGGCACCACATTTTGGACAGGTTCCTTTTACATATCGATCTGGTAAAAACATTTTATCCTTAGGGCAATATAACTGGGTTACATTTTTTTTATATATATATCCTTTTTCTTTTGCTCTTAAATAGATTGTTTCTGAAAGTTCTTTATTTTCTGGAGAATTTGTTGTATAATAATTATCAAATTCAACTTCGAATAATGTTAAATCTCTATAATGTTCTTTATGAACTTCTTCTATTAGTTGTTCAGGTGTTTTATTTTGTTTTTGTGCAGATAGCATTATAGGAGTACCATGGGTATCGTCAGCACAGAAATAATATACTTCATGCCCCATTAATTTCTGAAATCGTACCCAAATATCTGTTTGAATATACTCTACTAAATGTCCAAGATGAATAGGACCATTTGCATAAGGTAATGCAGATGTTACTAAAATTTTTTTTTGTTTTTTCATAAGCTTAACTTTCTGGATACCATATATTAACGTTTTGTTTTGGCAATTTAGTTTTTCTCCATTCCATCCATGAACCTAAAAAAACTTTTACATCTCTATATTTGCATTCTTTTAATACAAGTGCTACAAAGCAAGAACGAGCTCCATTAAAATCATAAAGGATTGTTGGTCTTTCTAAAATTAGATTTGCCTGTTTAAGTTTTTTTAAAACCGTTTGCTTAGAAAGTAAATGTCCCTCATCATCATAAAGTTCTAACCAATCAAAATGTATTGCACCAGGTATTCGACCACAAATAGAACCAGGTTCTGGATTTATAAAACGAGGAAGTAGACCTTCGTATTCTTCTTTTGTTCTAACATCAATCAATTGAACTTTTACTAAATTTGTTTGAACATAGCTAATAGGAACAATATCTTTAAATACGAATGGTTTTTTTACTTCTATTTCTGTAATAATTTTATCATCTGAACCAACTTCCAATAAAGAAGAAGGAATTTCATTAAATAATTTATTAAGAATATAGATATTTTTCTTATTATCCATAATGGATTTAAGTAAAAAGTATAATTTTCCAGCAAACATTCCTAAACCTTCATCAAAAATTATGATATTTTCGAAATTTTCACTTAAATTTATAATAGATTGTAAAAAAGAAGATAATTTTAACATAGATTTTGCACTGGAACCATGAGGTTTTTTGATTAAAGCAGCGCTATAAGCTCCTTTAATTGTATTTTCTTTAAATTGTTCTAAAGAACGACAATCTAAAAGTAAGCTATTTTCTGGAATGTCATTAATAAGAAATTTCCAGTCTAATTTTGGTATGGATTGATTTTCAACGGATATTTCATTTTTCATGGCAAAGTACAAATTTTTTTTAATAGCTATAGAATCAAAAAAAAAGTATTATTGTAAAACATAAAAATGAATTTTTATATTTGTTATAGTACTTTACAATTTAGTTTTGATAAAATTTATTACTTTAAGATGAAATATGTATTTATTACAGGAACCAGTAGAGGCTTAGGGAAAGGGTTAGCAAAAGCTTTTTTAGAAGAACATAATGTTATTGGTTTAGCCAGATCTGAAAGTTCTCTTTTAAAAGAATTTCCTGCAAAATATGAACATATTTATTTTAATTTAGAATATCTTTCCAAAATAGAACCTACCTTAGAAGATTTTTTTGAAAGAAAAAGACAACAATATCCTATTGAAATACATTATGTGATTTTGAATTCTGGAATATTAGGAGAAATTAAAGATATTCAGGATACATCATTAGAAGAAATTCAAAGAGTAATGAATATCAATTTATGGGCAAATAAAATTATATTAGATACAATTTTTCGTTTAGAAAAAAAACGAATTATTCAAGGACCTTCTAAAATTTTAGCTATTTCCAGTGGGGCATCAATTAGTGGAAATCGTGGATGGAATGCTTATGCACTTTCTAAAGCATCTTTAAATATGTTGATTAAATTGTATGCTTCAGAAGTTCCGAATAAACAATTTATTTCTCTTGCTCCAGGTTTAGTACATACAGAAATGCAAGATTTGATTTTACAAAAAAATATTGATTTAGAAAAATATCCTTCTTTTAAAAGATTAATAGATGCAAGAGGTACAGAATTAATGCCTGGACCAGATGAGGTTGGTTTAAAAATTTATCAGATGTTAAATAAAATTTTTTCTTTTGAAAGTGGTTCTTATGTGGATATTCGTAAATTAACATGATCAAATTATTTCTAATAGGCTATCTAGGTGTTTTGATTCCTGGTCCGGATATGCTTCTTGTTATTCGTACTTCAATCTTATATGGCTATAAGGATTCAATCTACACTTTGCTGGGAATTTTATCGGGTAATATAATTTATATTTTTCCAGTAATTTTAGGATATACTTTTCTAATAGAAAAATATATTCCTTATTTAATGATAATAGGAGGAATTTATATTATATATTTAAGTTTTTTAATGTTAAAGAAGAATCAAAATAATAAAACTACTCATTATAATAAATCTATAAAATCTTTTTATTTATTAGGTTTATTTACGAATTTATCTAATCCTAAAGCAATATTGTATTTTGCATCTGTATTATTACCTGCACTAATTGAAAAAGATATAAAAATCTATTTTTTGATGTTATCTTTTTTTATAGGTGTGATATTGGCATTTTTAATGTTAATATATTTTGCCAGTTTTATTCAAAATTTTCTTCAGAATCAAAAATACATAAAATATATTAATATAGGCTTTTTTTTTGTATTTTTCAATTATGGAATATATTTATTATATCAGGGATTTAAAATTTTTACCTCCAATCATATCTTCCATATTTAAGGGCTGGATGAATATTTTGTGTATTTAAATTATTTTTTTCTATTTGTTTTTTAGGTAGTTCTATAAAAAACGTAGTGCCATTTTTATTGGATTTAAAATAAACTTTTCCATGATGATTTTCAATAATATTTTTTACTATTCCCAATCCCAGTCCTGTTCCTTCTCCCTGTGGTTTGGTGGTAAAAAATGGATCCCAAACTTTATTCTGGATTTCTTCTGGAATTCCTGGACCATTATCGATAATTTGTATTTCTATAAAATCTTCCTTTAATTCATTGGTTACTATTTTTATAAAAGGATTTTTTATATTTGTATTTTTTAATGCTTGATAGGCATTAAGAATTAAATTTATTAATACCTGTTGTATTTGGTTACTATCACATATAATATTACCATTGTAATTGAAATCCTTTATAATCTGTACATGATGTTTTAGAGTATTTTCTAAAATAGAAAGTGTATTTTCTATAATCTGGACTAAATTATGTGTTAGTAATTCATTTTTCGAACTTCTAGAATAATTTCGTAAGGATTGGACTAATTTATGAATAGATTTTGATGAATGTAAAATTCTATCAAGATTTTCATAAATTAAAGCTAAATATTTTAAAATATCTAACATAAGAATTTTATCTTTTTCTGAAGATTTATTATATAAATTTATAATTTTATTAATTAAATTATTTTTATTTAAAAATATATGATTATCGCCTTTATAAAGATTAAAATCTATTAAAAAATTAATTAATAAGTCATCATAAGGAATTTTATTATTATCTAAATATTCTTTTAATTGTTTTTTTAATTTATATAATTTTGTTTGAATTGAATAAGAGGAAATAGAAAGATGATAAACAAAATAATATAAGATAATTAAAAATTCATCGGGTAGTTTTCGAAAATCCTTTTTTAAAAAGAATATTTCAATAAGATGTTCAAAATATTTAATTACCTGAACAGATGAAGCCTGAATTACTCCTACTGGCGTATTGAATTCATGGGCAATTCCAGAAATCATTGTACCAAGTGTTGCCATTTTCTCTTGTTGTATAAGGGTTTGTTGAGCTTTTTCTAATTCCTTGGTTCTTTCTAAAATTTTATCTTCTAAGGTTTTTAATAAGTTTTCCAGTCTGGTATAAATTAACGAATTTGATAGTGTTATTATTACGAAGTATCTTAATTCTTCTAAGATAAAGTAATCCGAAATGGAAACATATTTTAATGTATTGGCATATATAAAACCAAGAATGGATTCATTCATAATAAGAGGTATTAAAATATTAGCATTTTTACTTTCCATGAAATTTAATATGATTGCTTTATGTTCTTCATTGCGTAATAGTTCAATATTTCTTTTTAAAAAAATTAGATCATATTCAGATAAAACTAATATAAAAGGATCAAAAATTTGTATTTTAGAATTAAATTCTGGTTTTTCTTTATAGTCTATAAAATGACCTAATTCTTCATTCCAGTAAAAAAAACTAATATTCTCTGATACTAAAAATTCTTTTAAAAATTGAATTGTATAGTTAGCAATTTCTTCTATAGTCCTATATTTAATAATACTTCTTCGAAATAAGTCAATTTTTCTTTTACCTGTAAAATCTTCTCTTTGTTCTTTATAAATAAATTTATTTTTTATATACCTAAAAAAAGTATTGAAATAATATAGTATTTTTTTCATTAGTATATATACTATTTTATTAAAAAGAAAAAAGCAATTACTTTTTATAAGAAATTAAAAAAGGAAACATTATGAAGCAATATAGAATACAGGAAATTCATGGGAATCTTTATTATATAATTTCAGAAGACTATAATGAGAGATTATTAGCTGTTTTAAGAGGAAAAATGAAAATAGAACAAAAAGAACATCCTTCTAAAATTCCCTATAGAAATCCCTGTTGTGTAGGAGATTATGTTCTTGTAAATGAAACTGATCAAGAGGATAGTTATCCAGTAATTGAAGAAATTTTACCCAGGAAAAATATGCTTGTTCGTGCTTCACCTTATGAAATCCAACCACTTGGTTCTAATTTAGATTTTGCTGTTTTAATTACAAGTTTAAAACAACCCGATTTACGTTCTGGATTTATTGATAGATTTCTAATAGCCTGTTATTCAGACAATATAGAGCCTGTTATCTTTTTTACAAAATGCGATTTATTGAATCCAGATCAGGAAGAAGATATTGAATTTGTAAAGCAAAGTATCTATTATAAAAATATTTTATCTTATGTTTACTGGGATAATTTATTACAATCTGGAAATAGAGAGCCATTAAATCGAATACTCTCAAAGATTCATTATCATGATTCTTTAAAATCCTTAAAAGATTTTTTAATAGAAATAAAAGAAGGAACTGTATTATTAGCAGGACAGTCTGGTACTGGTAAATCTACTTTAACAAATTTAATTATTGGAAAAGAAGTCCAAAAAACAAGAGAAACCAGTAAGACAACCGGAAAAGGAAGACATACAACTACAACATCTTCTTTATTCCCTGTTAATGAAAATTTAATATTAATTGATACTCCGGGTATAAAAGAGTGGGGACTTGCACATTTAACAAAAAGAGAAATATTTGAATGTTATCCAGAATGGAAAGATAAAATTGGTATGTGTAAATTTAGAAACTGTGAACATTTATCTCAAATAGAAGGTTGTGTAATACAGGAAGCAATTTATCAAAATATTTTACCAGAATGGAGGAAAGAAAATTTAGAACATATTTTACAATCCTTAGATTATTATGAAAGAATAAGACCTGGAGATTATAAAAAGCCAACGGGAAGATTTCATAATAAGTTTTTTTAAGTCGATAAATATAATATAAATATGAAGCGATTATTATTTTTAATAATTATTTTTCTTTTTTGTAGCAATTTATATGCTATATGTGAATTTCATATTAATAATACAAAAAATGTTTTTGAATTAAAAGGAAAATGGGATTTTTTTAAAGGAGGAGGTACAGTTGCAGCAAATCCAGAGTTAGATATATCTACCTGGGAAACAATATCTGTTCCTTTTAAGTGGTATCAGGAAAAAACATTAAGAAATTATAAAGGTGAAATATGGATTCGTTGTAATTTATATTTAAATGAAATACCAGAAGAACTTTATCTGGATCTGGGATTTATAAAAGAAATTGATGAAGTATATTGGAATGGAGAAAGAATAGGGGGTACTGGTGATTTTAAAAATCGAATACCTGATTTTTCAGAAAGAAGAATTTATACAATTCCTTTACATATACTGAAAGATAAAAATGTAATAGCAATACGAATTTATGGAAGATTCTGGAATGCAGGCTTAAGTGATATTCCTAAGTTATATTTTAATTCTAAGATTTTAGATACAAAATATAAATTTGAAATGTTAGCTTTAGCATTCAATTTAACTTATATTTTTTCGTCTGTTTTTTTTATTTTTTACGGCATATATACTCAAGAGAAAAAATCTAATTTTTATTTTGCATTATTTAGTATTCTATTAGCATTTTATCATATGATAATATGGGGAATGCGTTATAAATTTTTTAGTAATTATATTATTTCTTATATAGCTGAGTTGTTGTTTTTATTCCCTTTACCCTTTTTATTTTTAAGTTTTTTAAAAGAATGGTTAAATATTGAAAAAATTAAGTTTTATAATTTTATTAAATATTTTACATTATTATTAATGATTTCTGCAATTATTGGTTATTTTATTCCTTACATTTATCAAACAAGCTATTTACATATAGTGACTTATATCAATTTGATTAATATTGTATTTGTAGTAATTATTACAATTAGATTATTATTTTATTATACCAGATTAAAATACGAAGAGACAAGATATTTAAATTATGGGTTATTACTTTTAGTACCGTTTATTTTTAATGATATATTAGTAGCACTGGATCTTATTCATACACCCAGAATGTTTGTATTTAGTTATCCTATATTTTTACTTGCTGTTGCAATTAATTTGTCTGAAAAAGCATTAAAGTTAAAAAAACAGTCTATTATTCAGGCAGACGAAATACGGTTGATGGAAAAACAAAAATTAAATGTAATTTATAATATTTCTAATGAATTTCAATCAATTTTTGATGAAATTAAACAATGTGTTATAATTAAAAAGAATTTTGATTCTGCATTAATTCGCTTAAACTATTTAATTGAAAGTGCTCAATTATTACATCAAATAGAAAATAAAAAATATGTTCTTCAACCTTTAAAAGTGAACCTATCAGAAGAAACTTTAAAGATTATAGATGAGGTTTTAAAAGCTACCAAACAGAAAAAAAATCGATTAGAAATCCATATACCAGATTCTCAAACAACTTTCTGGATAGATTTGCTATTATATAAAATTATTTTATATCATTTACTGGAAAATGCTTTATTATATTCTCTTGACGAAGTAGAATTAACCATTACGATCGAAGAGAATATATTAAAACTTAGAGTATACGATAAAGGACCTGGAATACCAGTTGAAATTCAGAATAAAATTTTTAATAAATATATTAGAGGTAATAATAAAATACCAGGAAGTGGAATTGGCTTAACCTTGGTAAAAGAATCTGTATCTTTATTATCTGGGAATATCCATTTTGAATCAAAACAGGATTTTTATACAGTATTTGAAATTACTATTCCAGAATTAAAGGAAATTATATGAAGAAGTTAATTTATTTTCTATTATTATTTGTAATATTCGATTTTCTTAATGCAGAAGAGTTAAGAGATTGGAAAATAACTTTACTTGATAATAAAACAGAAATTATTAATAGAGAAAAATTAGATACTAATTGGAGTGAAGTTCAAATACCAATCAGTTTTGATGATGTAATATCTACCAAATCTAAGATTTTATGGTTAAGAAAAGAAATTCAATTAGATAAAATGAATCAATATTCTTTAATATTGAATAAAGTAAATGGAAATGTTGAAGTTTATTTTAATGAAAAATTATTAATCAAAGGACCTAATTATCCTCAAGGAACATTATTGGTTCATTTACCTATGAATCTTTATAAAGAAGATATAAATATAATAGCCATAAAATTTTATTTTACAAGTCTTGTTGCTAATGGAATCCATGGACCTATTCTATTAGAACCAACACCTAAAGCAATAGAGGAATATTATTTTCAGAATTTTAAACATATAACAAATTCTATTTTTTTAATGGGAATTGGTTTTTTCTTATTAACCTTATACTGGCGTTTTAAAACACAAACTTATTATTTTTATATTTCTGTATTTTATTTATTAGCAAGTATAAGTAGTTTTTTTAGCAATGATATTATTTTAGATGAGGTTTTATTTTCTAATAAATTTTATAGTATTTCTATGGGGCTACCAATTTTTCTACCTGTACTATTTCTTCGTTTTTTTACTTTATATTTCAATATACCTTATTTATTTCATAAAATAGATATTATTTTTTGTGGATTGATATTTATTATTACTGTACTTTCTGGTTTTATAAATGTATATTATGCAAAATTAATGAATCTATCATGGCTTATAATTTTTATATTTGTATTTATATATGCAATTTATGTAATTTTATTAAATCTTTATCAACGAATATCTTTTCGAAATATAATGTCGTTTATATTTTTAACTTATTTATTTATTTTAGGCATTAATTCCATAGTAGATTGGAATTATTTTAAAGGAGAAAGATTTTTATATCATTTTGATGTTACAATTGTTTTATTAATACCAGCTATTTTAGTAATTATGGAAATTATTCAATTACAAAGAAATGTGGAAAAAAAAGAAGGACAATTTCAATCTTTTGATATTTTACAAACAAAATTATTTAGTTATATCTTAACAGCACTTAAACTTCCTATTAAAGATCTTATCGAAGCTTTATTAAAAGTTCATCCAAAAGAATTAAATCCTAGTCAGGTAAAAAGTATTATTTTTAATATAGAAGATTTAGAGAAAAATTTAAACGATATTTTAGAATTAAGTCGTTTAGAAGTATTAGAAGAACCAGAATCTTATGTAGAAATAAATGTAAAGGATTTTTTACAAGCAGTTTTAAGCAAAAGTAATATTTCCTGTACAATTAATGTAGATCCGGATTTAACCTTAGAAACGAGTTTAGAATTGGTTAATTCATTATTAATTCGATTAATTGATTTCCCAGGTTTTGGAAGTTTTCAACATATAGATCTTGTTATTATATCAGATGAAAATTATAATATATTATTTAAATTCTTTTTATATAATAAAAATCTAAAGGTTTTAAATAGAATTTATAATATTTTAAGAGAAAAATTACCAGACCAGGAAGGTTTATGGATCCAATGGAAAATTATCAAAGAAACCATACGAATTTTAGGAGGAAAATTAAAAATAAAATTATATTCAAAAAAATATTTATATATTGAATTTATATTAAAAGCAAAAGAACCAGATTCAGATATACCTAAAACAATTTTACCAAAAAAGAAAGAAAAAGTGATACCTTTGGTATATCTATATTATGTTGAAAGTAAAACTTCTAAACAAAAAAAAGAACAAAAAAATAAAACTATCTGGCAGAAAATAAAAGAATTATTCCAAAAAAAGATTGCTTAGAGAATGTTTTATAAAAAAACATTATTATGAGTTATTTAGAATTTGATTACAATAATAGAAAGAATACGTTTACCTTTAGTTCAGGGCACTGATAATAAAACTGCGGTTGATATCCATTTTTTAAATCAAGAAACAGGTTTAACAACTTATGATAGTGCTTTAAATAATACTTCGATTGCAAAAAGTAAAATTTCTTATATAGATTCTATTAATGGAAAATTGTATTATCGCGGTTATGATGTAGAAGAATTAGTAGAAAAATCAACTTTTGTTGAAACTTCATTTTTATTAATTTATGGACATTTACCTACAAAAACAGAAATGGAAAAATTTTCATTATCTTTAAGCAAACATTCAATGATTCATGAATCAATGAGATTATTTTTTGATGCTTTTCCTGGTGATGCACATCCACTGGCAATATTAGCTACTCTTGTAACTGCATTATCAGCTTATTATCCATCTTCTTTTGAAGAAAATATGGCAAAAGGAATTGATATACGAACAAGATTACTTGCAAAAGTTCGAACACTTGCAGCCTGGTCATATAAAAAAAGCGTTGGAGAACCAATTATTTATCCAAGAGATGAATTACCTTATTGTACAAATTTCTTAAATATGATGTTTGCAAATCCAGCAGAACCATATCATGTTGATCCTATAGATGATAGAATACTAAATCAAATATTAATTTTATATGCTGATCATGAAATGAATGCAACTACTACTACTGTAAGGGTAGTTGCAAGCGGAAGAGCAAATCTTTTCGCTTGTATAAATGCTGGAATCTGCTCTCTATGGGGTTCTAGGGAATCTGATGCAAATGTACCTCCAGTTACTATGCTTCAGGAAATGATAAATAGAAATATATCTCCAGAAGATTATTTTAGAGATTTTATATATGGAAAAAAACAATTAAAATTAAATGGCTTGGGTCATAATGCTTATGAAAAAGAAGATCCAAGAGCAAGAGTAAGTAGAAGATTATTTAAAGAATATTATAAAATTAAAATACAAAAAAATCCATCTTTAATGCATGATCCTATCATTAAAAAAGGATTAGAAGTAGAAGAATATGTATTAAATCATCCTATTTTTAAAGAGATGAATTTATATCCAAATGTTGAATTTTATTCTGCTTTAATTTTTAAATTATTAGGTATTCCTCCAGAAATGAATAATGTAATACGTGCTATAGGAAAATTACCTGGATGGTTAGCACATTGGACAGAACAAAGAGAAAATCCAGATAGAAAAGTATTTAGACCAAGACAAATTTATGTTGGAGAATTAAATAAAAAATATATTCCTATAGAGCAAAGATAATTATATCGTTCGAGAATATAATGGCTTTTCGTTTAATTTTCTTTTTAAAAATGCATCAAAAGCCATTGCTACATTTCTAATTAAGGGTCTTCCGTTGGGTAATATAATAATTTTATCATTATGAAGTTCTATTAGCCCATCTTCTTCCATTGGTTTTAGAGATTCAAGTGCATCATTAAAATATTCTTTAAATCTTATATGGAATTTATTTTCAATATGCGAAAAATCTAAATATAAATTGCACATAATTTGATTGATTACTTCTTTTCGAATTAAATCATCTTCCGTCATTTTATAGCCATCCAATAGAGGAATTTGATTTTTATCTATATCTTCTCTATATTCTTTTAAACCCTTTTTATTTCTTGTATAAAGTTTAGAAAATTGACTAATACCAGTAATACCAAAAGCAAGAACATCCATATCTTTTAATACTGTATAACCCTGAAAATTTCTATGTAATTTTTTTTCTAAAAGTGCTTTAGAAAGTTCATCATCTGGTTTAGCAAAATGATCTAAGCCAATATAAATATATTGATTTTCTGTTAATGTTTCTACTATATTTTTAAAAATATATATCTTTTCTATATTTGATGGTAAAGTTTCTTTAGGAATCAATGTTTGATGCTTTTTTATCCAGGGAACATGGGCATAACTAAAAAATGCAAGACGATCAGGTTTCCACTCTAAGACTTTTTTTAAATTCAATTGATAGGAATTTCGATTTTGATAGGGTAGACCATAAATAAAATCCATATTAATAGAATGAAATTTTAATTGTTTTGCATGATAATAAATAGATTCAATTAAATCAATAGGTTGAATTCTATTAACTGCTTTTTGAACATCATCATTTAAATCCTGAACACCAAAACTAATTCTGTTAAATCCTAATTCTTTTAATAAATCTAATTGGTCTTTTTGAGTGGTTCGAGGATCTAATTCTATACTTATTTCTGCGTTATGGTTAAATTGAAATTGTTTTTTAATAAAGCTATATATTTCTATAATTTGATTATTGGATAAAAAGTTTGGTGTTCCACCTCCCCAGTGTGATTGTTCAACTATTACATTATTTGGTAAAAATTTACGTATTAATAAAATTTCTTTTTTTAAATATTGTAAATAGCGATTTTTAATTTCTTCATTATTTGTAATAATAGTATTACATCCACAATAATAACATAATGTTTTACAAAAAGGAAAGTGAAAATAAAGAGAAATCGTTTTAGATATAGAACCTTGCGAGAGATAATCAATATAATCTTCTCTTGTAAAATTTTTATCAAAATTTGGGACGGGGGGATAACTTGTATATCTTGGACCAGAAACATCATATTTTAAAATAATAGAAGGATGAATTTCTAATTTCATTAAATAGTATCCCCTTCTTTTGTATATTTTACAGATTGACTTTCGTCTCTTGAAAAAAAGCGATTTATTGCATCTAAATAGGCATAAGCTGATGCTTCTAAAATATCAGTAGAAATTCCCTTACCTGCATACATTCTATCTTTAATTTGAAGTAATACATTTGCCTGTCCTTGAGCATCTCTACCTTCACTTATTGGTTGAAGTCTGTAAGTTTTAATTTTGGAACTAATACCAGTAATTCTGTCAATTGCATTAAAAATTGCATCTACAGGACCATCACCAGTTGCTGCTTCTGTTAAAACTTTGGGATTTCCATTTTCGTCTTTTAATTCATTATCTTTTAATTTAACTGTTGCAGTAGGCGTTGTACCTTTTCCGGTAAATACATGTAATTTGATTATTTCATATCTATTATAACTTCTTTTACGTGTTGCATCGTCAACAAGAGCAACTATATCTTCGTCATATACTTCTTTTTTCTTATCTGCTAATTCTGTAAAACGATGGAAAACCTCTTCGAGTTGTTGTTCGTCTAATACATATCCAAGACGAATTAACTTATCTTTTAATGCATGTCTTCCACTATGTCTACCCAAAACTATTTTATTAGAAGGAAGACCAATAGACTCTGGTGTCATAATTTCATAAGTTAAGGGATTTTTTAAAACACCATCCTGATGAATACCAGATTCATGTGCAAAAGCATTATCTCCTACAATTGCTTTATTAGGTTGAACAACCATTCCTGTTACAGTTCTAACAAGAATACTTGTTTTCATTATTTCTTGTGTTTTAATTTTAGTTCTAACATTGAAATATTCTCCTCTTGTATAGATTGCCATAACAACTTCTTCTAAGGCAGTATTTCCTGCTCGTTCTCCAATACCATTAATAGTACATTCAATTTGTCTTGCACCTGCTTTTACTGCTGCTAGACTATTAGCTGTTGCCATTCCTAAATCATTATGACAATGAGCACTAAATATTACTTTATCTGCATCCAGACATTTTTCAATTAAATAACGAAATAGTTGATAATATTCTTCAGGTGTTGTATAACCCACTGTATCGGGAATATTAATTACAGTTGCACCCGCTTCTATAACTCTCGAAATAAGTTCTACTAAAAATTCTTTCTCACTTCTTGTAGCATCTTCGGGAGAAAATTCTACATCATCTGTAAATTCCTTTGCAATTTTAACTGCTTCTACTGCTTTTTCAATTACCTGATTTGGTTCTAAACCTAATTTATATTTCATGTGAATAGGACTTGAAGCAATAAAAGTATGAATCCTTTTTCTTCTTGCATCTTTTAATGCTTCTGCTGCTACTTCGATATCTTTTCTTACAGCTCTTGCTAAGGCAGCAATAATAGGGGTTTCTATTTCTCGTGCAATTCTCTGAACAGCTTTAAATTGAACTGGACTTGAAATAGGAAAACCAGCTTCAATTACATCTACTCCAAGAGCTTCTAATCTATGAGCAACTTCTAATTTTTGGTCTTCTGTCATTGCTGCACCAGGACATTGTTCACCATCTCTTAATGTTGTATCAAAAATATAAACAATATCTTTTTCTGTTTTTATATCAATAGTTGCTTCTTTCTGGTTTTTTACATCGCTACTCATAGTTTTTTCCTGTATAAATATTATTACTACAATAAAATTTAAGGTTTTATTTCGGAAAGTAATTTTTTTGCAAATTCCTTTTCTAAGGAATCTGGTAAATGATTTATAGCATATTTTAAATCATCAATTACAATATTTTTTTCTTTAGCACTTAAAGAATTAAATGCTATATATTCTATTGTATCGGTTTGGTTTTTGTATAAAAGTGTAAAAGCTCTATAATATTTAGCTATGGGATAATCTTTGTCTTCTTTTTTTAACCATGCTATTAGAGCATTCCAATAACTAAATGCTTTTATATAATTTTTTTGCCTTGTATTTATAACTGCTAAATTATATAAAATATTTTTTTTATTATGATAATAATGTAGATTCTTAGGTGATAAATAATATAAAGCTTTTAATAAATATTTTTCTGTATTTTGCCATTGTTTTGCTTTATCGTAATAAAGAGCTAATTGAAAATAATGATAATAATTTAAAGGATCATTTTTTATATTATTTGTTAGTTGTTTGTATATGTCTTTTTTATTATAATAATATTCTATTTGTTTTAATAATTGATTCTTAGGAAAATATCCTTCTATTCTTCCTATTTCTACACCATTATAATCTAATAAAATGATTGTAGGATAACCAATGATTTGAAATTCATTTGCTATCTGTGGATTTTTATCACCATCAATAATAGTTAATATCAATTTCTGTTTCCATTTATTAAACTCATTAGATTGATAAGTTTCTTTTTCGATTACTTTACAATAATAACAAGTTTCGGAATAAAAATCTATCAATATTGGTTTTTTTTGTTTAGAAGCAAGATTTTTAGCATATTCCCAATCTTTAATCCAATTTGGCTTTCCTAACAAAGAGGAAATACTTATAAATATTAAAATATAAAATTTTTTATTCATAATATTTCATTAATGTTGTATATGCTTCTATTATTTTTTTAGTTGCTTCTAAACCTTCTGGGTTTTTATCTGGATGATATTTTTTTAATAATCGAAAATAAATTTTTTTTAATTCATCCTTGGTATCTGGTAATTGTTTTATACCTAAAATTTTAAAATATTTGTCATCATTAGAAGATGTATAATTATAATTCGTTTTATGTTGTTCGGAAATAAATCGATTTTTTATGCTAATATCATATAATTTATCAAAAAAAGATTGATATAAAATTTGATGGGATAATATCTTTCTTTCGAAACATTCTTCTATATATTGGACTAATAAATAGTAATTATATTCATTGGGTTTTATATTTTTTTTATTTAGAAAAAGTTCAGTTGTTTTTTTATATATATATTCATCATCAATATGTAAATCACAATAAAATAAAAAACCTTCATAAGGATTAGAACATCCCGCAAGACTAATTTCTAACGAATCTAATTTTACTTCATGGTTTGATAATATATTCAGGGTAATAGAAATATAATGTTCAAGCCATTCTACTAATTCATAATGTTCAAAATATAATCCCCATTTTCGAAGTACATTTAATAATTCTTTTTGATTATATGCTTTTAATATATCAATTAACGTATAAAGATTATTTTTATCAAAGTATTCTGGTGGTTCAAAAATTCCAAATTTATTATATAAAAAAGATATATATTCTTCATATGTAAGATTCAATTCTTTTAAAAGCAATTGATATGGTATTTTATATTCTATATTTTCAGATAGTTCTTTTAACTCATCAAACAAAATTGAAGTTTTTAATTTATTCTTCATTTGATTATACATTAAATTATAAAATATAATACTCTAATAAAAAGTCAATTTTATTTAAATGAATTAATATGTAATTGCCTTTTCAAAACCTATATAAATTCCCTCGATCTGTTCTTTATTGGTTCCATTATATACAAAAAATTTATCAGAGAGTAATTCAGCCAAATTGAATATATCTGTAATGTTCTGGATTTGATTATTGAAACTTAATGTATAACCATTATAATTTTTATACTTTATTAAATTAACTTCTTTCCTATAAGAAAGTTTAATAATAAAATCTTTTGCAAGATAATATCCAAAACCTAATTCATAAAATTGTTTAGAAAGGCTATAATCACTTTCTATATTTTCTATATTTATATCAATGTTATTTCCAGAAAAGATAAAATGATTTAAAATATAATTAATTTTATTCGAACGTTCAGGATAAGATTCATAACTTCCGTATAAAAAGAATGTTTTGCGATAATAACGAGAAAGGGGAATAGCAAATTCTACACCTATAAGAGGATTAAATATTCGTGCATCGAAGGATCCATGTTGATTGGAAACAAAAGTTAATCCAGTATTTGAATAACCAACAGCATTTTTTCCATATCCGTGATGTGTCCAGGAACCACCTGCAAGTAATATTAAATCAAAAAAACCATCATTTATACCTCTACTCATTAAATTGAAACCTAATTTTAGAGTAGCTTGTTCTCGAATATGTTTTATTTCGTGAAATATAATAGAATTAATATTTTGATTGATAAAACCTATACCATTTCCACGTAAATTTGTTTTTTTAAACTGATAAAAATCAGCCTGAATAAAAAAATTACGATTCCAGTTTGATGGTTGCAAGTAAATACTAAAAGGATAAAAGAAATTGGTATCACTCTGAAAAGGAAATGTAAATGTGCCTAAATTACTCGTATCTTTATAACCTATAATTAAATCATCACGAAAGATTCTTTTTTGTATATCTGGATTCCATAATTCTGTATTAAAAGCCATATAACCAAATTTTAAACCAAATTGACCAGCATTTATTGGAAATATTACGATTCCTAAGATAAAAATTGTTAAAGTGATTTTTATTGTCTTCATATTTAGACTCCTATGAAAAAGTTTTTTTTGTATGTAATTTTAAAAATAATTACATACAATTTCGAATCTACTCAACTTTTTATTCATTCATTCCCAATATCCTCTTTTTCCGTTTTTATATAATTTATAATCTTTTTTATGCTGCTTTTATTACAAAATTAGAGAAATCTTCAAATACCAAATTATATTTTAATGTAAGATAAATAATTTTAAGCAATTTCCTCGATGTTGCTATAATCGCTTTTCCATTCCCTTTTTTCATTCTTAATCTTGTATAAAAGTCCCTCAAATAGGGTGAATATTTTATCGCTATCAGGGTAGATTGTATCAAAACTTTTCTTCCTAATTTACTGCCTCTTTTCGTTATATGTCCATTAATTTTCTTATTATTAGAATGATGTATTGTTGGTACTAAACCAAAATAGGAAAATAATTTCTTCTCATTTTCAAAATCATTTATGTTTCCTATTACCGCTAATAATGTTATCCCTGTTTTTGTTCCTATCCCTTTTATACTTGTAATATTTGTAAAACCTGATAAAGATTTCCCTAACTCTTCTAATTTTTTATCTATTTCTTTGATAGATTCATTTAAAGATAAAATCTGATTAACTATAATTTTTAATTCAAATCTTACTGTTTCGCTCAATTCTTCATATTCTAATACCTTCTCTAAACTCTTATCACTTGAAAATTGTTCTTTTTTGGTTAATATTCCCTGTGATAATAAAAGATTGTGAATCTTATTCTTTAAACTACTTCTTAACTCTACTAATTTGTTCCTTGTATTCGTTAAACTTTCTATCTCCACATAAGCATCATCTTTAATCCGAACTTCTGGCAACATCTCTTTACTCGCATAATATGCCAGCAATTCCGCATCATTCTTATCTGTTTTCTTTGTAGACTCACTGATTATCTTAAATTTGCGAGGATTTACCACTATTACGCGAGATACATAATCTTTTACCTTCTTCCTGAAATACTTTACATTCGTTGTAGACTCTACTGCTAATATATCTTCTTTATTTAATGTCTTTATAAATTTCCCAATTTCCAACAACTTATATTTCTCAAATCTCTTTTCTTCTGTCCCCTTTCCCATATAACATACTACAAAGTTGTCTTTGTGCAAATCCACTCCTATATATCTCATAGTTTCCTCCATATCTATAATCTTAAAACATAGTTGAGTAGATTCTATCTCGGCTACTCTGCCAAACTCCTATTCAGGCTTTTGCCTATTATGTGATTCGGTTATAGGTATGATTAATCTCCTTTTCAGGCTAACTTGCCTATTAAAATATCCAACCTATAACCTATCTACTCTAACTATGCCTTTTCGGCACAGTTATATTCAGAGTCGCACAAGACAACTTTTTCATCTCATCTCCTATTGTTTTTCTAATATAATTGGACTGAATTTTATTTTAAATGTTCATTTTATTTTAAATAAATTTATTCTGTATACATTGGTAATGCAATTTGTCCGGTTCTTGCTATTTCTAATATACCATAGTCTTTTAAAACTTTTATTAAACTGTTAATTTGTCGGGGGTTTCCCTGCACTTCTATTAAAATTGTATTTTCATGAATTTCATGAATTTTACCATTAAAGACTTCTATAATTCCAAAAATTTCTGTTCTTTTATCTGGCTCTGTTTTTATGCGTACTAAAATCAATTCGCGAATAATTGATTGGGAGTAGGGTAAAATTCTTACATCAATAACATCGGCTAATTTTAAAAGCTGTCCTCGGAATTGATTTGCAGTATCTTCTCCTCCTGTCATAACAATTGTGATGACAGAAATTTCTGGATTTTCTGTTTCTCCTACTGCAATACTATCAATATTATAGCCACGTCTTGTAAAAAGACCAGAAACATGGCTCATAACACCTGGTTTATTTCTAACAGTAATGGATAAAATATGTTTCATAAAGTTCTCCTGATAATAAAAATTATATATTTATAGTAAATCAATAACTTTAGTTATGAATTTTTATTTTATTATAGGGTCAAATCATTTCTATTTATTAAATTATGGTTTATTATTTATCGTTTTCTTTTTTTTTGGTTTTTATATGATAAGATTATTGATTAGAATTATTCTTTATCCTTTTAGAATTTTGTTTTATGTTTACCATAAATTAACATATTATTTTACTGGAGAAAGGATTGTTTATATTAAAATTCCCTCTAAGTTTACATATTTTGAAAAAACAGGTATTATTAAAATTTTAACAGATAAAGAAGAACATAATTATTTTTTGTTTTTATTAATGTTAGATAAAATTGGAGAAGAGGAAAAAATAAAGAAGGTTATATTAGAAATTCCTTCACTTGAAGCTCTGGAATGGAATCAAATAGAAGATATAATTAAAGTAATAGAAAAGCTTAGAGAAAAAGGTAAAGTTATTCATGCTTATGTAGAAGAAGGTGGAATTAAAACATTGTTAGTTGCTTCTTCCAGTAATTTTAGATATTGTGGTGATTGGGCACAATTTATAACTGTTCTTCCCCATTTTGAACAGTTTTACTTAGGGGATTTTTTTAAAAATCTTGGTATTCAATTTGATGTTTTTACTGCTGGTAAATATAAAAGTGCTGGTGAAATGTATCAAAGAAATAAAATATCACCATCAGCGAAGGAAAATATCATTGAATTAATTCAAGATAAAAGGAGTGAAATATTAAAGCAATTTTTAAAGACTCCTAATATGAATCAAAGTGATATAAAAAAAATATGGAATCTATTTTTAAATCAATCTATTGTATCTGCAACGGAATTGTTCCAGCTGGGATTTTTTCATCAATTTATGGATCAGGTTCAATTAATAGATTATGTCTCGGAAAATAAATCTCCATTTATACCAAATGAAATAGAACATAATATACAGGGACAGGGAGATGCAATCAAGAAAGATAAAGATCAAAAATACGAGGAGAAAACAGATAAAAAAATAAAAGTTATCACCCAGGATCAATTTTTAAAAATGAATTATAAAAAAAATTATAAATTATTACCATTTATAACAAAACCAGAAAGTATTGCTCTTGTTGTTATGGATGGAATTATTCTTAGAGGAGATGAAGACGACGAAGCTAAATCTGGAACAATAAATGCGAAAGGATATATAAAAATAATAGAAGAATTAAAAGAATCAAAAGAAAAAGCTGTTATTATTTTTGTTAATAGTCCTGGTGGAATGAGTGATGCAAGTGAATTTTTGTATCAACATATTAGAAAACTTTCTCGTATAAAACCTGTTTATATTTTACAGGGTAATGTTGCTGCATCTGGTGGATATTATATTTCTTGTGCTGGTAATAAAATTTATGCTTATAATTCTACCATAACAGGTTCTATTGGTGTATTACGTTTAAGACCTACCTTATATAATTTATATAAAAAATTAAAAATCAATAAAAGTAAATTGATGTTTGATAAAACAACAGAGATCTTTTCTGAATCCAGTCCATTAAAAAAAGAATCAAAAGAATTACTACAAAAAACTACTTTAGATGCTTATCAGATTTTTTTAGATAGAGTTGCAAGAGGTAGAGGTAAATTAATAGAACAAGTTAAACATTTCGCGGAAGGTCGTGTATATTCTTCTTTTCGCTTTAAAGAAGCTGGTTTGTTAGATGGAATAACAAATTTTATAGATTTAATTCAAATAATAAAACAAGAGTTAGGAATAAAAAAAGAAAAAAAAGTTATGTTGAATTTTTATCCTCTTGTTAAGTTTGATTTAAAAGAAATATTGAATGTAAAAAATTTATTAACAGATAACCGCATAGATATTCTTAATAGAGGTTTGAATATTTTTAAATTTTTACAAAAAGATTTATATATTTCTATAGATGCTTTAAATCTTTATTTCGAAAAATGGATAAAATAATATTACATTAATGAAAAAATTAATATTTTTAATTTTTCTTTCAGGTTATCTTCTTTGTAATTGTAGCCATAATTATAAAAGTAATGGTGATCTATCAATTCGTTATTGGCAAAAAAATGGAAATATTTTTGGAACATCATTTACAATTGTATTAGAAGTTCAGAAAAATTTCGATCCAGATCCTATAGAAAATAAAATTCAACAAATATTTAATGAAATAGATCAAGCCTTTTCTTTGTATAAGAGAGAAAGTAAAATTTATAAATTAAATCAAAATCATTTTGTTTTATTCAATGCAAAAGAAATTTATTTATTTCAACTATCTAAGGAGATTTGTTTTAAAACCAAAGGATATTTTTTCCCTTATACTAAAGATACTTTAAAAAACTTAAAGATGTATATAGAAATTAAAGAAGAGAATTATCAATCTATTTGCAATTTATTTAGTATAAAAGAAACAAACAATAAAAAATATATAGTTAAAAAAAAATATCCTTTTATTGAATTTGATTTTAATGCAATTGCAAAAGGTTATACAGTTGATTTAATCAAAGACTATCTAAATGAACATAATATAAAATCATATTTAATAGAAATTGGAGGAGAAATTTGCACAGGAAATCCACCTGAAATGAATCACAGGGGTTGGTTAATAGCATTAGAAACACCAACATCAGATCCTATAAATAAACGTATTTATCAAACCCTTTATTTAAAAAATATTTGTTTAGCAACTTCTGGAAATTATTTTAAAAATCATATTTTTAATCCTTATTCATTAAAAAAACAAAATAAAAACATATCTGTTTCAGTTTTAGGACCATCCTGTACAATAGCAGATGCCTATGCCACATTTATAACAATAAAAGAGAACTATACACTATATTCTAATGAATATAGTGTTATAAGAAATAAAGATTAAAAAATAAATACGTATTGAATTGACGAATTCATTTTAAAATTAATTTTCTTTTTCTTGACTAATAAATCAATTTTAAAATTTTAAAAATATGCAATTAACAAAGGATATTATTGGACAGAAGCTAAAAAGCTACACCATACAGGTAGAAAAAGGTAAAATTCGGGAATTTTGCATGGCAATTGGAGAGAAAAATCCAATTTTTTATAGCGAAGAAGAAGCGAAAAAAGCAGGATATGATGGCATTCCCATTCCACCAACGTTTCAAACAACATTTCAGTTCTGGGGATATCCAGAAATTTTTGAAGATATGAGAAAAATGGGAATTGATACCGATCGTTTACTACATATGAAAGAAGAATATACCTATCTAAAGCCTGTTTATGCTGGAATGACTATTAAAGCAGAAGGTGAAGTTGTAGATGTTAAAACGGGTAAAATGGAAGTAGTAACATTTCGTACTACCTTCAAAGATGATAAAGATGAGCCCTGTATTATTGCAGAAATGGGTATTATTTTAAGACCAAAGGAATCATAAAAGAGGAGTATTTTTATGAATAGAGTAAAATATGAAAATTTCCAAGTAGATCAGGAATTAGAGCCATTAAAAGTCGGTCCCATCCAGCATATGGATTTAGTTCGTTATGCAGGAGCTTCTGGTGATTTTAATCCTATTCATACTGATCCAGAATTTGCAAAAAAAGTAGGTCTTGGTGGAACTATCGCTCATGGTATGTATGTAATGGCACAGGTAGGAAGATTGTTAACAAATCATTTTCATCTTCATCAAATTAAAAAGTTTGGTGTAAAATTCAAAGGAATGACCAGACCTGGAGAAACGATTATTTGTACAGGAAAAGTTAAAAAGAAAAATGATGAAACAAAAACTATCATTTTAACATTACAAGCTGCTTCTGAAACTGGAGATGTTAAATTAACAGGAGAAGCTGAAATTGCCTGTGATTAATGTTGTTGCCTATTGGGCAACAACTCATTTATTTTATTTTAATGATATATCATAAAGATTATGTTATAAAACTAATTCAGCAATTTATTGTTTTTCTTGCTAAGGTTTTTAAATTGAAATCTAATGAGGATCCTGAAGTCCTATTAATCGAAATAGAAAAAGCATATGCTTTATTTCTTGGTTATCCTAAGGAAGTCTTATTAAAATTGGATCTAAATTCATTAATTCATTTATTTTCAATACATAATTATTTTCAATATGAACGATTAGGAATCTTAGGAATTTTATTATTAGAAGAAGCAGATATTTATAAGAACTTAAATTCGCCAGAAGAAGCTCAACTTTTAAAGAAAAAAGGAATAGAATTATTGGATTTTTGTATTGATAATATAGAAGATAAAGAATTTAAAACTATTATAAAAAAGAATTTAGAAGATGCAAAACAATAAATTTGATGAACAGATATTATTAAAAGTAAAAGATTTTGCGAAGAATTTAGGATTTGATTTATTCGGTATTACATTGCCTCAATTAAAAAAAGAAGATTATGAATATTTAAAAGAATTTATCAATAAGAAAAAATATGCTAATATGCACTGGTTTGAAAACTATAAAGAAATACGTTTACATCCTTCAAAAATCTTAGAAAATTGTAAATCTGTTATTATTTTAGGTTATTTTTATAAAGACCAACAATACGAAGATATAATTAAGAAAAGTAAAATTAAAATTTCACGTTATGCAATTGGGAAGGATTATCATAAAATTTTAAAGAAAAAACTAAAAAAAATAGAAGAATATTTAAAACAAATTTGTAAAAATATACAAACTCGTATTACAGTAGATTCTGCTCCTGTTCCAGAAAAACTTTTAGCAAAAAATGCTGGTATTGGATGGCAGGGAAAAAATACAAATATAATTCATCCAGAATTTGGTTCTTATTTTTTTATCAGTTGTATTTTTACGGATTATGAAATTCCATCAAATTGGAAGCAGGAAAATATTACTGATCATTGTAAAGGTTGTATGCTATGTATTAAACATTGTCCTACTGGTGCATTAGAACCTTATCGTTTAAATGTAGAAAAATGCATCTCTTATTGGACTATAGAAAGTAAAATGCCGGTACCAGAAGAAATTATTAGAATCAGTAAAGGATGGGTTTTTGGTTGTGATATTTGTCAGGAAGTATGTCCATACAATAGAAGAAAAATAGCCTTATATAAACAAACGAATGAACCTGATTTTTATTTGAGATTAGAAATAAAAAAAATTTTAAATCAATTACCAGAAGAAAAAGATTGGGATAATTTAAAGAATTCGCCTTTAAAAAGAGTTTCCTATTACATATTTAAAGAGAACTATAAAAATACTTTAAATTGTGAATATTCTCATGTATAAAATAGAAACAATTAAAGAAAAATTTTTTCATTTTCCTGTAATGTATAGAGAAGTATTATATTATTTTTCGATGATTTCTAAAACAAATCCTTTAATTATAGATTGTACCTTAGGAAGTGGAGGTCATGCTTCATTTAATATATAGAAATTCAAAAGAACCATTATTTATTGGTTTCGAAAGAGACAAACGAATGATTGTTAAAGCAATAGAATATTTAAAAAATAATCAAATTGAAGCTGTTCTATTAAATCAACGTTTTAATGAAAAAATAAATAAAAATATAATTACAACATCGGGATTTTATATTATTAATCAGCGGTTTTCTAAGGTTAATGAATTTGTAAATCAATTAGAAAAAAAAGTAGATTTTTTAATTTGTGATTTAGGTATTTCTATGTTCCATTTAAAAGAAGATTGGGGATTTTCTATGAAAAATAATCATTTAGATATGAGGCTTGATGAAGAAAGTTTAAATTTATTAGAAATATTAAATACTTATAAAGAAGAAGATTTAGCAAATATTATTTATCAATATGGAGAAGAAAGATATTCTAAATATATTGCAAAAGAAATTGTAAAAAAAAGACCTATACAATCTGCTACTATATTAAAAGATATTATTATAAATGTTTATTATAAAAAATTAAAAAAACATATTAATGAAAAAGTTGTTCAGAGAACATTTCAGGCATTTCGAATCTATATAAATAAAGAATTAGAAGAATTAGAAATACTTTTAAAACATTTGAAAAATATTTTAAGTCGAGATGGTATTGCTGTTTTTATTAGCTTCCATTCTTTAGAAGATAGAATAATAAAACATGCTTTTAAAGACTTAAAAAATAAAGGATTTTCTATATTAACAAAAAAACCTTTGACTTCCTCAACAAGATGAATTAAAAGTAAATTCTGCTTCTCGTTCAGCAAAAATGAGGGTTATACAATGCAACGTTTAAAAACAATATTAAGTATTTATATCGTTTTTATATTAATTTTTATATTATGTATTTTTATTTTTAAAAAGAAAGTTGAATCTATCATCTTAAATAGAGAAATTTATTTATTAGAATTAAAGAATAAAGAATTAAAAAGAAAAAATCAAATTTTAAAAGCAGAAATTGCGAAAAGAAAAACAAAAAATAAAGAATCTATATTATATTATTGGAAAATATATGGTGCTTTACCAGATTATGAAAATCAAAAAGTAATAAAGATTCTTATTAAGTGAATTTATTTATGATTTCATTCAAAATTTCTGCTGCTTTTCTCATTTCTTCTTTTGTTATCATAATATGAGGAGCTATTCTTAAATAATTTCCTCTAACAGTAGAAATAATATTTTTTTCTCTTAGTAAAAGAGAAATTCTTTGAGGATTATTTACAATTAAAGATAAAATACCAGAACGATTTTCATCTGGAAATTCCAAGTATTGGATATGTTCAGAAGGTTTACAAGTTTCTTTAAATAATTGATGTAATTCCAGAATATGTTTATAAATATTTTCTATGCCATTTTTTAATATTAAATTTTCTATACATTCTGTTAATGCTATTGCATCGCTAACAGGAGTTGTGCTATATTCAAATTTTTTTCCATCTGTATAGGGTTGCCAGGTATGATTTAAGTAATCCATTCCCTGAATCATAATATCTGCACCTACCATAGAATAATCAATTTTTTTTCTAAAATCTTCTGAAGTATATAATATTCCACTACCAATAGGACCAAGTAACCATTTCCATCCAGAAGATGCTATTGCAGAAATATGATATTCTTCTGGATAAATAGGAATAGATCCAAGACTTTGTGCTGCATCTATAATTAAATCAATATGATGTTTTTTACAAAATTCTCCTATTTCTTTTAGATTTATAGCAAATCCAGAAGTAAATTGAACATGGCTAATAGAAATAATTTTTGTTTTTGGTGTAATAAGTTTTTTTATATCTTCTAATGTAAAGCCATATACATAATTATCTGGAATGTCATTTTTATTTAATAAGACATTTTTATTATTAGGAATTAATTTTAGTTTCGCTTTCTTTTTAATTTCCTGTAATTTCCAGGGATAATGATTTGAAGGGTATTCATGAATAAAACTGATAATTTCATCTTCTGGCGATTCAAAAGGATAACCATTTGCTATTAGAGATAAACCTTCTGCTGTATTTTTAACAAAAGATATATTTTCTTTTTTTGTTTTTAATAAATTTGCTACAGCTTGATGAAATTTATCAAGAATATCTGGATATTCAAGAAATACAAGAGCTCCCATTTCGCTTTGTTTTTTTTCGAATTCTTCTTTTTTTAGACGTGCTGGATTATAAAAAGGAGAAACACCACAGAAATTTAAATAAATATATTTTTCTTTAAATGGAAATACATTTGTATCCATAGTGATATTTTTATTGATAAAACTTCTATGACTATATTTTTTTATTTTGAAAAGCTTTATTCCATAAAAGTTAATTTATTTGCTAATTATAAAAATATTTACCAATATTTATTAGAGAATTTTTCGTGTTATAGAAAACGTATTGAATTTTTGAACATATTTAGAAATATTAAAAAACTCTTTAAAATGGTATATATTTAACAAAGCCCTTTTGAAATATAGTTTTAAAATATTAAATAAAATTATTTAGAAATACATAATTCAGAGTTAAATTGCTGAAATTTTTTATTGGCTTTTTTTAAAACGTTAAGATAGTATTTATAACGAATTTTATATTTATCTAAATTTTCTCCAAAACTTCGATCATCAGTAATATATACCCTTGCTACAGGAATTTCTTTTATAGATAATTTAAAATAATAACAATAGGACCAGAATTCTAATGGGAATCCGTATCCTTTTTCTTCAAAACATTCTGGATGAATTTTTTCTAATTTATATCTTTTAAAGCCACAAAAAGAATCAGTTAAACGAAAATGATAAATTTGATTCAATTTTAATGTAATTTTTTGATTAACTTTTAATCGATCCTTAGGGGGGTCTATTCCACATTTAGGAGAATTTGGTAAATAACGAGAACCAGAAACTACATCAAAAGAAAATGGTTGTTTTATAAATCTTTTTAAATCTTCTACTCTATGCTGTCTATCGCAATCCATTGTAATTAAAAAATCAAAATGATTTTGTTTTGCATAATCTAAAAGAAATATCATACTTGCACCATAACCCAGATTGGGATATCGGTGTATAATTTCTATAGAAAAATTATCATATTTTTTTTTAATATTTTCCAATAGTTTTTTTGAATTATCAGTTGAACCATCATTAATAACTATGATTTTATTAATTTCTTCTGGTAGTTTAGAAAATAAATGTTCAAAAAAAGGATTAATATTTTCTTCTTCGTTATAAACTGGAATACCAAGTAAAATATTCATCTAGTATAATTAAATATATTTTGAGATTAAAACAAACTTATTTTTTTAAAGATTGTATTTTTTCATCTATTAATTTATTAACTTCCTGGGGTGGAGCCTGACCTCTTGTTTCTTTCATAATTTGACCTACAAGAAATCCTTTTACTTTATCCTTTCCATTCAAGATTTGTTGAACCTGTTCAGGGAATTTTTCGAATATTTTATCAACTATCTCTTTTAGATTAGAGCTATCAACGGGTTTATAACCATATTTTTCTATTACTTCTTCTGGATCTAAATTTTCTTCATATACATGTTCAAATACTTGTTTTGCTATACGCTGAGTTATTTTTCCTTCATTCAAAAGTTTTATGATTGTACCAAGACGCTTAGGTGTACATTCAAATTGTGTAATGGAAATATCTCTTTTATTGATAATTCCTAATACCTCGTCTTTTACCCAATTGGAAGATTTTTTAGGATCTCCAGAGTATTTTACAGTTTCTTCGAAATAATGAGCAATTTCCATCTCTCTTGATAAAACTGTAGCGTCGTATTCTGGAAGATGATATTCTTTTATATATCTATCGCGTTTTTGATCAGGTAATTCTGGCATTTTATTTTTTATGGACTCTACCAGTTCTGGGCTAATTTCAAATACAGGTAAATCTGGTTCTGGAAAATATCGATAATCTTCTGCATCTTCTTTTGTTCGCATTAGACGTGTTTCTTTTCTGTCTGCATCCCATAATACTGTTGATTGTATAATTGTACCACCAGATTCTAATACAGAAATCTGCCTTTCAATTTCATAATCGATTGCATTACGAACAGCTTTAAATGAATTGAGATTTTTAATTTCTACTCTTGTACCAAGAGGGCCTCCCGGTTTTCTAACAGAAACATTGGCATCACACCGTAAACTACCTTCTTCCATATTTGCTTCGGAAATCCCTAAGGCTCTAATAATCCCTCTTAATGTTTGTAAAAAATACCATGCATCTTCGCTACTTCTCAGGTCTGGTTCTGTAACGATTTCTAATAAAGGTACGCCAGCGCGATTTAAATCAACAAAAGATACAGTTTCTCCTCCATAAGAACTATGTAATAATTTTCCTGCATCTTCTTCCATATGAATTCTATGAATACGCACTTTAATCGTTTGGTTATCTGGTTTTTTTACTTCTACATAACCATTTGTTGCATAAGGTCTATCATATTGAGAAATTTGATACCCCTTAGGTAAATCTGGATAAAAGTAATGTTTTCTATCAAATTTGGTAATACGAGCAATATTGCAATTTAATGCCAAGCCTGCCATAATAGCCATTTCTAAAACTTTTTCATTTAAAACAGGTAAGCAACCTGGAAGACCAAGTGTTACAGGACCTGCAAGTGTATTTGCTGGTGCACCAAATTCATAAGGATCAGAACAAAAAATTTTGGTTTTTGTTTTTAATTGACAATGGATTTCTAAACCTATAACTGCTTCGTAATTCATATAAACCATTTTTTTCGTATAATTCTATAAGCAAGAAAAAAGAAAATCAAATTATATATTATTGCTAACATTACGCAAAAGTTTATATTTACGAAATTATGCTTATTGAATTAATTTAATTTTATAATAAAAAAACAATTGTCAGAAGAATATCATAAAAAATAAACAAACAAATGACTAAAACGATTTCCATAGCAAATCAAAAAGGTGGAGTAGGGAAAACAACAACAGCAATACAAATTTCTTATAATTTATCTTTAAAAAATTATCGTGTATTGATGGTTGATTTAGATCCACAAGCAAATGCAACATCTGTTTTTTTAGATATATCACCTCACTCTCTTTCTGTAGAAGAAACCGTTTATGTAATTCTAAAAGATAAAAAAGGACCAGAAAACATTATAAAACAAACCAAATGGAAAAATTTATATATATTACCTTCTACGATTGCATTATCAGAAATTGAACCAATTTTAACAGGCAATGTTGATGGTTTTTTTCGATTACAGGATAGTTTAGAAAATATAAAATCTCAGTTTGATTTTATTATTATAGATAATCCACCTAATCTTGGAATGTTAACGATAAATGGATTATTATGTTCTGATTATGTAATGATTCCCTTACAGGCGGCAAAATTTTCCTTAGATGGTATTCGTATTATATTGGAAACAATCCAAACATTGAATAAAAAATTTCGATTGGATATTAAAATCTTAGGTGCTTTAATGACAATGTACGATGAAAGAACAACTATTTCTAAAGCTATGATTGAAGAAATGAAAAAATATATACCTGTTTTTTCGAATTATATCTCTCGAAGTGTTGTAGTGGAAGAAGCACATTTAATGAAAGAACCTTTATCCTTATATTCTCCAAAATCAAAAGTGACTTTACAATATCAGAAAGTTTTGGAAGAAATCCTTAATGGCATCAAAGAAAGATAAATTAACAAAAAAGATACAGGAAGAAATAAAAAAAAATATTGCCAGTGATAAGATAGATCAACCTAAAAATGAATATTCTGAAGTTGTTCAGGAAATTCATGCTAATCAAAATTCTCAAGAAAAAGAAAAACAAAATTTTGAAAATTTAGATAAAAAAAATCAAGACAAAGAAAATCCTTTAAAAAATAAGGAAAATATGTCAAAAAAAAGAGATTCTATATATAATGTTTCCGCCGATTTACGATTAGAAGATTATGTTGAAGATAATCAAAAACGAGAATATGGACCCATTATAAGAAATGTTTTGATTTTTTTACTTATTTTATTATTGATTGCAGGTATATGGCAATTAGGAATGTGGCTTTTTGCTCCAAAATATTATTTATCTATTTCTAATACAGAGATAACAGAAGAAAATTATAAAAATTTTTTAGAAAATAATACTATTTCTTTATATCCTGGCCAATTATTACATATACGTTTTACCTATTTAGAAAAAAAATCTGACTATTATACAATTCAGATTTTACGAATGGAAGGTAATACTTTAACAGAAGAAGCGATTCTTGGTAGAAAAATTCCTAAAACTGTTAATTATATTTATTTTGCTGGACCTATTGATCCAGGTAGTTATGTTGTTAAGGTATTAGATAAACAGAGGAATGTAATAGTAGAAAGGAATATAGAAGTTGTAAATCCTTAATGATACGAATTTATATTATATTAATTATTTTTTTTATAAATTGTAAACGTCTTTATATTCCACCCAAACCACCAGAAGTATTGGAACAGGCAGAATACATTCATAGATTTCGCCAGTGGGAATATAAAAATAATAAGATTGAAATTATCTGGTTCGAAGATGGAAAAATCTTTCGAAAAGCAGAAAAAGAAAATAATTTATATCATGGAAAATATATACAATATTTTAGAAATGGAAATATATCACAGGAAGGAGTGTATGAATATGGTTATAGAATTGGGAAATGGAAATATTATTTCCCTGATGGAAAAGTTTATTTAATATTATATTATAAAAAAGAACCTATTGATAAAAACAAATTTTCTTTAAATTCCATGTATGGGAATGAAAATGGTATTTATAGAAGATATTATCCAAATGGTATTTTAGAAGAAGAAGGATATTATTTCGCAGGAGATTTTGATAAAAAACGAATTCATTATTTTAAAAACGGAAAAAAACAATTTGAAATAATTTACGATAAGGGAAAAAAAGATGGTATGGCAAAATTTTACGATTATAAAGAACGATTAATTCGAGAGGAATTTTATCATAAAGATCAATTAGAAAAGATTATTGTATATTACTATAAAAATAATAAAAAAGAAGTTAAATTTCAGAAAAAATTTTAATTATTATAGTTCATTATTACCATTAAAATTAATAAAAAATTTATCCCAGTAAAATTCAATTGATGTACCAAATCCATCAGGACCTTTTGTAATATTAAGCTTGGATTGTAAAATAGGGGCACTATATTGAAATAATTTTATACCATTTCCTTTTTCTGGATAATAGCTACCTGTTTTTCTTAAAATACCTTCTCCATCATCATAAAGTTTTAAAATAAAAAATTTTTCGTTATTGATTATATCGATACCAAATATTTTACCTTCGCTATGTAAAATAGCATTTACAAGAAATTCAAAAATGATCCAGAAAAAGTAATTTTGCTTTTTAGAAAAATAATTTAATAAGGTTTCATAATTGGCTTGCTGTGGTTTTTTAAATATATATTCTGAATACGAAATAACGTTTTCTATTTTATTAAAAAAATTGATTATAAGTTCATTATTCCATTTTTTCTGCATATATTGTGGTATTTGAATGATTTCAGAATATATAAAATTTAAAAGATCCTCTTTTTGGAAAAAGTTTGCTGGATTCTCTTTTTTATTATAAGAATTAATATATTCTATAGCTTTATTTGTTTTATAAAGAAAGATGTTTTCTAATTCATTATAATATTTTATGAATTGATTTAATTGCTGATTATATTTTTGAAATTCATCATTTTCAAATGATGTGGATAATACTGGGATAAGATTTTCTAATATAGATAAGGTTTGGTTCTGTATTTTATTTTTAAAATCGTGATTAAAAACAAAAATGCATAAGCCATTAGTTTCATTATTAGAAACGATTGGCATAGCAATATAGAATTCTTCTTTTTTATAAGAATCTTTATAAATATTATTTAAAACTTCGATATCATCATCGTTATAATAATGAATTTGATTAGAATTTAAAATTAAATCATAAGGTTCTTTATTTTTTTCTTTTACATAAGTAGTAATTTTACGATCTGTAATTACTTCTCCAAAAATTGTCTGTGATAATTCAAGAAAATAGGTTGGCAAATCTAAATTAGACATATATAATAAAAGATTTTGATTTTTTATTCTAAAAATAGAATAACGTAATGGTTTTTCTGTAAATAATACATTTTCTATATAATCTAATCGAGAAGAAAAATCTGCTATTTCTGCCATGGATAATAAAGAATTAATAATAATATTACCTATTTCTTTAGAATTTTTTTCCCTTTTTAGGCTATTTTCTAATTCTATTTTTAATCTTTCTAATTCTTGTTGTTGGTTTTCTAAATCTTTTTGTAATTCTTTAATATTAGATAAATAATTTTGATTTTCTTCTGTTAAATTTTGTAATTTTAAATTTAAATCATTGGTTTGTTTTTTCTCTATATTTAATTCATTTTTTAATTGTAATACTTCTTTTTCGTAATTTAATATTATATTTTCTTTATGCTTGATTTCTTTTTCTAAATTTTGTATATAGATATGATTTTTTCTTATTATTTCATTTTTTTCTTTAATGAGTGATTGCTCTTCTTTTAGTTCTAATGTTAAAAGTTCTTTTTCTTTTGAAATTTGTTCTAATTTAGAAGATAAAGATTTTAGTTCTTTTTCGAAATTCTGTATTAACAAATCTTTTTGATGTATTTGCTTATCCAATTCATTAATCAAGTATTCTTTTTCTTTAATAGTATTTGTAAGCCTATCATTTTCGTTTTTTAAATTCTGTATTTCTTTATATAAGTTTTCCTGAATTAAATTTATTTTTTCTTTATATTCCTTTTCTATATTTATAATATCTTCGTTTTTATGTTTTATTTCGATTATTAATGTTTCTATTTCCTTTTTTTGATTGTTAATTTCTTCTATATGAAGTAATATTTTATTTTCTAATGTATTGATAGTTTCATTTTTCTTTTCTATTAGAAGATTTTTTTCGCTTAATTCCTTTTGTAATTTTTCAATTTCGCTTTTTAAATCTTTGATATTTTGATTTAATTCTTCTGTAATAATTAAACTTTCTTCTTCTAATTGTAGGATTTTCTTCTCATAATGCTGTTTTAATTGTTCAATTTCTTTATCTTTATTTTTTATAGTTAATTCATATAATTGGATTTTTTGGTTAGCTTCGTAAATTTGGTTTAAAAAATAATTTTCTTTTTGTTGTAATTGATTGATTTTTTTATCTTTATCCTGAATAATTTTTTCGTAATAATGTTTTTGCTCGTTTATATATTTATTTTTAGAATTTAATTCATTTTTAATATCTTCGATTTTATTTTGATAATCCTGATTTAATTGATTAATTTTATTTTCATAATTAGAGATAAGATTTTGGATTTCATTATTTTTAGATTGAATAATTTCATTTTTAATAGATTCAATTTCTTTTTGATGTAAAAGATTTAATTCATTTTTAATATCTTCAATTTTATTTTGATAATCTTGATTTAATTGATTAATTTTATTTTCATAATTAGAGATAAGATTTTGGATTTCATTATTTTTAGATTGAATAATTTCATTTTTAATAGATTCAATTTCTTTTTGATGTAAAAGATTTAATTGATTTTTAATATCTTCGATTTTATTTTGATAATCTTGATTTAATTGGTTAATTTTATTTTCATAATTAGAGATAAGATTTTGGATTTCATTATTTTTAGATTGAATAATTTCATTTTTAATAGATTCAATTTCTTTTTGATGTAAAAGATTTAATTGATTTTTAATATCTTCGATTTTATTTTGATAATCTTGATTTAATTGATTAATTTTATATTCATAATTAGAGATAAGATTTTGGATTTCATTATTTTTAGATTGAATAATTTCATTTTTAATGGATTCAATTTCTTTATGATGTAAAAGATTTAATTCGATTTTTAATATCTTCGATTTTATTTTGATAATCTTGATTTAATTGATTAATTTTATATTCATAATTAGAGATAAGATTTTGGATTTCATTATTTTTAGATTGAATAATTTCATTTTTAATGGATTCAATTTCTTTATGATGTAAAAGATTTAATTGATTTTTAATATCTTCGATTTTATTTTGATAATCTTGATTTAATTGATTAATTTTATATTCATAATTGGAGATAAGATGTTGGATTTCATTATTTTTAGATTGAATAATTTCATTTTTAATGGATTCAATTTCTTTATGATGTAAAAGATTTAATTGATTTTTAATATCTTCGATTTTATTTTGATAATCTTGATTTAATTGATTAATTTTATATTCATAATTAGAGATAAGATTTTGGATTTCATTATTTTTAGATTGAATAATTTCATTTTTAATGGATTCAATTTCTTTATGATGTAAAAGATTTAATTGATTTTTAATATCTTCGATTTTATTTTGATAATCTTGATTTAATTGATTAATTTTATATTCATAATTAGAGATAAGATTTTGGATTTCATTATTTTTAGATTGAATAATTTCATTTTTAATGGATTCAATTTCTTTATGATGTAAAAGATTTAATTGATTTTTAATATCTTCGATTTTATTTTGATAATCTTGATTTAATTGATTAATTTTATATTCATAATTGAGATAAGATTTTGGATTTCATTATTTTTAGATTGAATAATTTCATTTTTAATGATTCAATTTCTTTATGATGTAAAGATTTAATTGATTTTTAATATCTTCGATTTTATTTTGATAATCTTGATTTAATTGATTAATTTTATATTCATAATTAGAGATAAGATTTTGGATTTCATTATTTTTAGATTGAATAATTTCATTTTTAATAGATTCAATTTCTTTTTGATGTAAAAGATTTAATTCATTTTTAATATCTTCGATTTTATTTTGATAATCTTGATTTAATTGATTAATTTTATATTCATAATTAGAGATAAGATTTTGGATTTCATTATTTTTAGATTGAATAATTTCATTTTTAATAGATTCAATTTCTTTTTGATGTAAAAGATTTAATTCATTTTTAATATCTTCGATTTTATTTTGATAATCTTGATTTAATTGATTAATTTTATTTTCATAATTAGAGATAAGATTTTGGATTTCATTATTTTTAGATTGAATAATTTCATTTTTAATAGATTCAATTTCTTTTTGATGTAAAAGATTTAATTCATTTTTAATATCTTCAATTTTATTTTGATAATCTTGATTTAATTGATTAATTTTATTTTCATAATTAGAGATAAGATTTTGGATTTCATTATTTTTAGATTGAATAATTTCATTTTTAATAGATTCAATTTCTTTTTGATGTAAAAGATTTAATTCATTTTTAATATCTTCGATTTTATTTTGATAATCTTGATTTAATTGATTAATTTTATTTTCATAATTAGAGATAAGATTTTGGATTTCATTATTTTTAGATTGAATAATTTCATTTTTAATAGATTCAATTTCTTTTTGATGTAAAAGATTTAATTCATTTTTAATATCTTCGATTTTATTTTGATAATCTTGATTTAATTGATTAATTTTATTTTCATAATTAGAGATAAGATTTTGGATTTCATTATTTTTAGATTGAATAATTTCATTTTTAATAGATTCAATTTCTTTTTGATGTAAAAGATTTAATTCATTTTTAATATCTTCGATTTTATTTTGATAATCTTGATTTAATTGATTAATTTTATATTCATAATTAGAGATAAGATTTTGGATTTCATTATTTTTAGATTGAATAATTTCATTTTTAATAGATTCAATTTCTTTATGATGTAAAAGATTTAATTCATTTTTAATATCTTCGATTTTATTTTGATAATCTTGATTTAATTGATTAATTTTATATTCATAATTAGAGATAAGATTTTGGATTTCATTATTTTTAGATTGAATAATTTCATTTTTAATAGATTCAATTTCTTTTTGATGTAAAAGATTTAATTCATTTTTAATATCTTCGATTTTATTTTGATAATCCTGATTTAATTGATTAATTTTATTTTCATAATTAGAGATAAGATTTTGGATTTCATTATTTTTAGATTGAATAATTTCATTTTTAATAGATTCAATTTCTTTTTGATGTAAAAGATTTAATTCATTTTTAATATCTTCAATTTTATTTTGATAATCTTGATTTAATTGATTAATTTTATTTTCATAATTAGAGATAAGATTTTGGATTTCATTATTTTTAGAAATTGACGATTTTGTTGATACTTTTTTAGAGCTTTTTCTTGTTGTTTTTTTTGTTTTTTTGCTTGTTGTAGTTGCTTGTTTTTTAGTTTTTTTTGTAGATTTTTTGGTTGCCATAATTATCTAAAAACTCTTTTCGTATATTCTTTTATTAAAAAATCTAAAAACCCTTCTGGTAAAATTGTTTTTAAATTATAATAAAATCCTGCGTCAATACCAATTTGAAAATGAGCAGGTAAATTTTCTTTTTTTAGTAATAGTTGAATTTTTTTCGCAGCGGCATCTGCTGTTGTTACTATCGAAGGATATTTAGTTAATTGTTCTTTAATTTTTTGATTTAATTTATAATAGGGAGAATTTTTATTATCTAAATCTGTACTAAACTTCATATTATTTTTAAAATCTGTTTTAATTAAGCCCGGTTCAACTGAACATACTTGAATATTAAATGGTGCGACTTCATAACGAATTACTTCTGATAAGGCTACCAATGCATGTTTGGACGAACAATATGCTGAACCTGTAGGAATGGTTAAACGACCCAATATAGACGTAATATTTAAAATTTTACCATAATTATTTTTTCTCATAAAAGGTAAAACCATCTGTATCCATTTTAAAGGAGCAAAAAAATTAGTTTCGAATTGATCTCTAATATCTTTATCGTTAAGTTCTTCGAAAACACCATATAAACCATAACCTGCATTATTAATTAATATATCAATTTTCTGATGTTTATTTGTTATAGTATTAATTAATTTTTCAGCTTCATTATAATCTCGAACATCCATTTGTACAAGTTCTAAATTATCTTTTTTTGTTATTTTGTTTTCTTCTAAATTTTTATAGAATTTTTCTTTATTTCGAAGTATTCCATAAATAATATGTCCTTCTTCTGATAAATAATTCGCTAAATAAAACCCAATACCAGAAGAAATTCCTGTTATAATTATGATTTCTTTTTTCATACATACCTTAAAAAATTTTTTTATCGAGTCGTAAACTAAAAACAATTTTTGCTTTACAATCATAATAAGATTTTTTATTTGTACCTTATCCTCAGGGGGCTTAGCTCAGTTGGTAGAGCGTCTGCCTTGCACGCAGAAGGTCATCGGTTCGAATCCGATAGCCTCCAATTTTTTCCTTGACTATATAATCATTCTATTATTATAACATCTCCATGAATTTAAACAAATTAAAAAGGCTTTTAAGAGAAGTATTAATTCGTTCTTGTAATACGGATCAAATTGCTTATATTGCACGTGAGGCTGATCCCAATTTCAATTTAAAAGAAGTATCTGGTTTTGGGGAACATGTTGTTATCCCAAAGCAAGTAGCAGCAGATACAGTTATTGATTATTTTGAAAGTGAATATCAGATTTTAAATTTTATAGCAACCCTATATTATTATGAAGGAAAAGGAATTAGTGGAGGTGTTGTAACATTAAGAGATAAACATAAATTAGATAAATATTTAGAGGAAAATCATATAATATATAATCCAGAATTAAATAAATTTGTAGTTTCTCAAAAGGATATTAAGAAAAAAGATTGGGGAATTTTAGAAGAGGGAATGGAATCAAAACTTGCTTTTATGGAATTGGATATCATATCAAGTTCTGAATTAATAAAAACCAATGTTAAAATTGATGTGGAAAATACTTTAAGAAATTTTAGATTATTTATTACAGAGATTGTTGAAAGTTTTAATGGTCGTATTTGGCAATGGTTTGGAGATGGTGGATTAATTGCTTTTTTAAATGAATCTGGTGTTTCAAATGCAATTCGTTCAGGTTTAAAAGTTCTTTATTCCTTACCGATATTTAATTTAACAGCCAATCAATTAAGATGGGAGAATAATGTATCATTACGAATGGCAATACATTTTGGATTTGCAACTTACAAAGAAGATATAAATATGATAGATAGCGAAGATATAAAAATAACCAAAATTTTAGAACATGAATTAGGACTTCCCAATTCTATTATTATTTCCGAAACTGCATTGAATTTATGTGATAATGAATTAAAAAAATTTTTTGAATATTATAATAATTATAAAAATATAAATATTTATAAATTAAAATAATCGGGGGAAAGATGAATTTATATATACTGGATAATGATCATAGTATAGTAGAATTTTATAAGAATTTTTTTAAGAACGAATTTCCTAAGATTCAACTTCATTTTTTTCATGATACCAATAGTTTTTTAACAGCAGTGAATCAGAATCAACCAGATTTTGTTATAATTGAATTTGATATTGATAATCCTTTTGATGTTTATCAAACATTACAAGATAAATTCATTTGTTTTATTGTAATTTCGCGATTCTTTTCAGAAAGAATTGTTGTAGAATCATTAAAACATGGAGCGTATGATTATATTCATAAGTCAAATTTAAAATATGGATATTTTAAAAATGTACTTGCAAGAGCTTTATTAGATTTACCACGATGGCAGAAAATTAATCAGGAATATTTAAATATAAAAACTTATCCAGAATTTCAGAAGTATGATCAACTATTAAAAAATTTAGCATTAGAAGTAAATCAAATATCACTTGATAGAGATATTGGTTTACCAGAATTTATAGAAGGTAAATCCTATAATTTGAATTTTTTTACTGTAAGGATTCCTATTTCGAGAGAATTATTATCTTATTTATTAATAGAAGAAGAATTACAGAGATTACATTCTGAATGGTTAAAAAATGCGATAAAAATTGTAGAACATTTTAATGGACAAATATGGATAAAAAAAAGTGATTCATTTACAGCTGTATTTAACTATAATAATTATCTTGATCCTATAATTGCATCACTTGAAATAAAATCCTATATGATTCAAATTCTTTCTACTATGGAAATAGATAATTTACATGTGATATGTGCATTAGAACAGGGAATGGTTATATATAACAAAGAAAAAGAAAATTTGTATTCAGAAGCCATAAATTTGACATCACATATGGTAGAACGACTACCTTTAAAGTATCATTTATATATAACACAGAATATTTATAATGGATTAAATAAAAGAGCAAAAAATTATTTTTTTAAAGAAGATAATCCTTTCGAAGGAAGTACGATTTACCGTTTTGAATATATATCTTAGAATTTCAATTAAATTTTAGTTGATTTTCTCGCTCAGAAATTAATTCTATTTTAAAATTGAATAAATATTTTTGATTAATTGTTCAAAAATAAATTAAATTTTTTATTTAAAATGAAATGAAATTGAAAATAAAATGTTTTATTGGTATAAAGAATTATATAAGACAATTATGACTATTAGAGAATGGGAAGAACGCGTAAATGCAATTACTTTTGCTTTTCAGCCAATTATTGATTTAAGAGCAAAACGTATTTTTGGTTTCGAAGCATTATTAAGAAATTACGAAGATGCAGGATTTTCTAAGATATTTGATATATTTGATTTAGCTTTTAAAAATAAAGTTTTATATGGTCTTGATTTATTATTAAGAGAAAAATTATTAAGTTTATTTGTACAATTACCTGATTACCAGAAAAGAAGAATTTTATATAATATCGATAATCGTATTTTAGAAATGCCAGATTTTGAGTCTGGGAATACCAATCGTTTGTTAAGAAAATATAATTTGGTAAATTCATCATTTATATTTGAAATTTCTGAGCGATTACCTTTTCAATCTTATGAATCACTTTCTAAAATTATTTATAATTATAGAAATCAAGGTTTTAAAATTGCTATAGATGATTTTGGAGTAGGGTATTCCAGTTTACAATTAATTTATTCCACTGAACCTGATATTTTAAAATTAGATAGATTTTTTATCTATAATATCAATCATGATTTAAGAAAAAAATTATTTGTAGAAGAAATTGTAAAAATTACACATTTAATAGGTGGAATTGTTATAGCAGAAGGAGTAGAAACTTATGATGAGTTATTAACCTGCCTTGATATAGGTATAGATCTGGCACAGGGATTTTATATTTGTGAACCATTTTTTATAGAAGAATATGATAAAAAAATTTCGAAAGTAAAAGAATTATTATATGATTTAGAATTAAATTTTTATGCTTATATAACAAAAAAAGAGAAAGATATTTCTGTTAAACAATTAGATATTAAATTTGTCCCACCTATTAGTATTTCTATGAGCTTCGAAGAAATATTAGAACATTTCAATCAATATTCTGAATATTATATTTTTCCAGTAGTTAATGAATATAATGAACCCTTAGGTATAATCAAAGAAAAAGATTATAAGAAATATTTTTTAGATAAATATACAAGAGATTTATTAAAATATAAAGACTTTTCAGATGTATTAAAGAAACATATAACTAAGGCTTTTATTTTAGAATCAGATACAGAAATTCAGAATTTTTTTGATTTAATTTCTCATAATGAATTTTTCGATGAAAAAGTATTAACAGAAATTATTGTAACAGAGCAGGGAAAGTATAAAGGTATTATATTTTCTGATAGTATTTTAAAATATGTTTTTCAACAAAAATTATTATTTGCAAAAGAGTCAAATCCTTTAACAAACTTACCTGGTAATAAAGCAATACGAAAATATATAAAAGATCATCAAAAATTTATTGGTACCTTTGCTATTATTTATTTAGATATAGATCATTTTAAACCATTTAATGATCTATATGGATTTGAACAGGGCGATAAATTAATTTTTTATTTAGGGAATTTATTAAAAAGTTATCTTCAGGATAAAGAACATTATTTTATTGGCCATGTAGGAGGAGATGATTTTATTTTATTTATAAAAAATAGAAGTTTATTTCATATTTTAAAGATTATATGTTCTATAAAGAAAGAATTTTGTCATTATTTAAATTCTATTTTGAATGATAAAGATATAAGTAATGGATATTTTATTGCAAAAAATCGTTTTGGAATAGAACAAAAATTTGAACTTCCTAGCTTATCTATTGGAATTTTATTTTTAAAAAATGGAGAAATTCCCTTAGATAAATTATCTTATTTGATTGCAGATGTAAAAAATAAATCCAAATTAAGTGAGAAAAAAATCTTTTATAAAATCCTATGATATTTTATTATTCTGCTTGAAAAAAATGTATTATAAATATTTTTATTATTAATTCTTATTTTCCGAAGATCATATAAGAAAATGGCTTTTATTCAACAACGTATATTAATATTAGATAGAGGTACGAAATTTTATAAAGGTATTCTTGTAGAATATGGTTTAGGTAATTTTAATATTTTAAGGGCGGAAAAATTGCCTGTAATAAAAGATTTATCTTTTTTGCCAGAAAAGCAGAATAATCAAGAAATAAGTTTAGAAGATAATTTTAAAAAAGAACTGCCAGTATTCGAATATAATTTTCTTCGATTTACAAAAACATTATTTTCTGAACAGGAAGAAATTGTATTTTTATTTCGTAATGATGAGGTTTTTATAAGAGATTTAGAAATTCCAGCTGAAAAAGAAGAAGTTGCATTAGAGGTTTTAGAAAACGAAATAGAAAATTATCTACCTTATAACTTAGAGGAAATTCAGGTTGCTTCTACTGTTATAAAATTACAAGATGGAATTGCAGATGTGTTAGGTATAGCAGTAAAAAATGAAATATTAGAAAATTATGCTAAAATTATAGTAGAAAATGGTTTTAGTTTAAGCATGATGGGAGTGGAGTCGATTGCATTAGCCTCATCTATAGAACTTTTACCAGAAACAGAGTATAACAAAAAAAATATTATACAATTAGATATTGGCTATTCTAAGACAATTTTTAATATAATGGAAAAAGGAAAATTAGCTTTTTCTCGTACCATTCCTTTTGGAGTAAAGAATTTTTTGGATATATTAAGATCCTATTATAAACAAAATAATGTGGAAGAGGAACAATTAGAACAATTTCTCTATGCAAATTTTACAAATATTATAAATAATAATTTAATTAATTTAAATTCTATTGAAAATAAACAAAAATTAATAAAAGAATTTTTAGAAGAATTAGAATTTTTTATTGAAGAGATAAAACGAACCTTGTTATCACTGAATTATGATTATATATCTTATATTTTATTATCAGGTGGAGGTAGTTTAATTCAGGGTATTTATGAATATCTTGAAGAAAAGCTAAATATACAAACGAAATATTATGATATCCAGTTAGGAGAAGAGCCAATAGAACCATGGCTTATTTGTATAGGGGGTTTTTTTCATTTTAAAAAGAGTCAAAAAGAAAAAATAGATTTTTTAACAACACCATTAGGACAAACCCTAAAAAAGGGAGAGATACGTTTACAGGTATTTTATTTACCACTTATTATCAGTGGTATTTCTGTTTTAATTTTTTTACTTTCTTTTATAATTGGAATTTTACTGGAAAGAAAACAATTAGAATTTTATAAAAATAAAATTCAAGAAATAGCTCGTACAATTCCTGGTGCAGAACGTTCAGCGAATCCAGTTGCTACTGTGCGAAATTTATGTAATGAAAAATTAGAATACTGGAAAAATATTATAATTGGTACAAAATTTTTGGATGTGATGAAGGAAATAGATCAACATACGGTAGGACCAGAGGTTGCTAAGATTAAATTTAAAAGTTTACGTTATACAGAAAATCAAATAGATCTGGAATTAGAAGTAGATTCTATTGGAAATGTAGTAAAAGTTCAGGAAGAATTTCAAAAAAGTAGATTATTTTCTACAGTTGAGGTTGTAAGAAGAGATTTAATTGCTGGACAAAGGGTACGTTTAGGATTAAGTTTAAAAATTAAACCTTCGAATGTACAATTTGGTGTGGATTGTAAATAATGTGGAATAAACTAAATCAAAGAGAAAGATTTTTATTAGTTTTTGCTTCTGCGTTTGTTTTAATTTTAACAATTATATTATTATTTCAAATAATTTCTAAAAAAAGAAAAGAATTAAGGTTAAGCATAGAACGTTCACGTTCAGAACTACAAACTTTAATACGATTAAAAGAAGATATTTCCAGTATACCTTCTATTAGAAAATTACCCAATAGAAATCAACTGTTAACGTTAGTTACGCAGAAACTTCAGGAGTTGCAAGTTACACCCAATAATATAAGGGATAGAGAAGAGCGTATAGGAAAGGGTAATTCTAAAATGATAATTATTGATTTAAGTTTTAATGGTGTTAATTTACAAAAATTATTTCAATTTATTTACGAATTAGAATATAATCAATCTGGTGTAAAAATTAAAGAATTATTAATTAGAAAACCTTTACCAGGTAGAGATATTTTTGATGTAAGAATGAGTATATACGTTATTAGTAAGGAATAATTATGATCGAAGAAAAAGAAATAATAGAAGAATCAGAGGAAGAAGTAGAAGAAATCATAGAAGAAGAATATCAAGAAATTAAATTAACCTGGAAACAGAAAAGTAATATTAGTTAATAACAGGAATTATTTCTTATATTGTTTTTTTACTTATTTTATTTCCTTATTCCACATTTATTAGATATTTATTAACCAATTATGTTGAAGGTATTAAAATAGATTATACAGAATTAAATATAGATCTTCCATCAAATTATTTATTCCGTGATTTATATATATCTGATGAAAAAGATTTTTTATTTATGAGTGATTCATTTCGAATAGAGAATGATATCTGGAAAATGATTAATTTAAGAATAGATGGAAAAATATATTTAAGTTCTGGTAATATTAAAATTAAAGAAAGTAATACCAGATTAAAAAATTTAGATTTATCTTTAAAAATAGAAAATAGTTTGTATGAATTTGAAAAACCATCTCTATGGTCTGGAGAAATATATGGAAAAGCAAAAGAAATATATTTCGAAGAGTTATGGGGACCTTTAAGAACCTTTTCTTTACCTGATGAACAAAGAATTTTAAAAAATTTAGATTTTTATGTTCAATTAAATAAAGGAAATTTTTCTATCCGTAAATTTAATGTAAAGTCAGTCTTATTTGATATAAGTTTAAATGCTAATGGTTCTTTTTCGAATTCAATTGAAACAATAGAAAATTCTACTATCAATGGAAAAGTATGTTTAAAACCTAATGATAAATTAGAAGAATTAAATCCTTTTATTTATAATATTTATTTAGGAGCAGGAGGAAGTCTTGGTGGGGAACTTTGTTTTACTTTAAAAGGAACTTTTTCAAATTTAAATTTTGAGCCACAAACATAATTAATTTTTTATTATTTATTTCTAACTAATTCAAAAAAAAATGTTCCTGAATGGGAAAGAATTCAAATAAAAAAGAAAATTTAACATTTTATAATAAAAAAGCAAAAAGAGAATACGAAATTTTAGAAACCTTAGAAGCTGGAATACAACTTTTAGGATCAGAAGTAAAAAGTATTAGAGCTGGAAAAGTAAATTTAAATGATGCTTTTGCTTTACCAAAAAATGGAGAAATGTTTTTAATGAATCTAAGAATTGCACCTTATGAAAATGCAAAACATTTTGGGCATGAAGAAACAAGAACAAGAAAACTCTTAATGCATAAAAAAGAAATTGAAAGATGGACATCAAAAGTAAAAGAAAAAAGGCTGACAATTATACCTTTAAAATTATATTTTAATAATAAAGGTATTGTTAAAGTTGAATTAGCATTATGTAGAGGTAAAAAATTATACGATAGACGTCAGGACGAAAGAAAAAAAGAAGATCAAATGCGAATACAAAAAGCATTAAAATATAAACAATATGATTACTAAAAAAAAATTAAAAAAAATTGCAATTGTTGGTAAAAAAAATGCAGGTAAATCCAGTTTATTAAATCTTTTAGCAAGAAAAAATCGCTCTATTGTTGATGATTATCCTGGTTTAACGAGAGATATAATAGAAATCGAAATAAAAAATTATGGTGTTCATGCGTTATTTTACGATTTACCCGGGCTTGATGTTATTGATTTAGGAGAAGAAAAAAATTACTTGGAATCCTTAGCAAAAGAAAAGGCTTATAAATTTTTATCAGAAGAAGTGGATTTAATTATTCATTTAATGGAGCCCCCGGCACCATCTCCTTTTGACTTTGATTTTAGAGATTATTTTAATAAAGTTTTAAAAACAAAAAAAATAGAAGTATTAAATAAAATAGATAGTAAAGAAAAAGAAATGGAATACATTCCTAATTTTTTAGAAGAAGGTTTTAAACCTATTCCTATTTCTGTAAAAAGCCGATATAATATAAGTCATTTTATAAATACAATAAAAGATATTTTACCAGAAATATCAATCAATGAACAAGATATTGATTATGAAGAACAATTTATAAATAAAAAAGGATATAAAGATTCTACAGTTGTTTCTGATTATATAAAAGATGATATTCGTATTGCAATTGTGGGAAAACCAAATGTAGGTAAATCAACATTATTTAATTTATGGGCTGGTAAAGATATTTCATTGGTATCTGATATACCTGGTACAACCAGAGATACAATTGATACAGTTTTTAAATATTTTGGAAAAACAATACGTATTTTAGATACAGCAGGTTTAAGAAAAAAACGTGTCTTAGAAGATCATATTGAATTTATTTCCTCGAGAAGAACAAGAAGGGCAATACAGGATTCAGATATTGTAATTCAAGTAATTTCTGCACCAGATGGTTTAACAGAATATGATAAAAAAATTATTTCTTTAATTGATGAATTAAATAAACCTATGATTTTATTTATTAATAAATGGGATATTATGCCAAATAAACATGATAAATTACAAAAAGAATATTTAGAAAGTTTATATTATTATTTCCCTTTTTTAAAACATGTTCCAATCTATTTTGGCTCTGCTTTAACAAAAAAAAGAGCAATGGAACCCCTAAAAAAAATTATTGAACTAAATGAAAAATTAAATTTCCGAATTCAAACATCACAGTTAAATCGTTATTTAGAAAAACTATTACAACAATTTCCTCATCATCAACGGTTTAAAATTTATTATGCAACACAAGTATCAGAAAGACCACCAGTTTTTGTACTATTTTGTAATAATAAAAAGCTTGTAAAAAGGAATTTTATTGTATTTTTAGAAAATAAAATCAGAGAGGATTTTAAATTAGAAGGTATTCCAATCCGAATTAAACTAAAAGATAAAGATGAAGATTGATATAAATGAAATAATAGAAAAATATAAAATATTTGATCTTGATGAAAGACTTCGATTTGCTGATTGGTTTTATAATTATTATCGAAATTATTCAGCTCAGGATATTTATACGTGGTTATGGATAGGTGAATTTGGATATCCAGAATTTCCTCAAGTAAGTTTAAATCTTTTAAGGGAAAACATAAGAAAAGCGAAATTGCAGCCATCTAAAATAAGAAAAATATGGGAGCCTATTGGAATTTCTAAAAAATTTATTAAAATTAATATCGATTTATATTTTGAAGCTGGTTATCCATTATTAAGATTAATAGATTTAATTGAAAAAGTTAAGGAATTTAAAAATATTGATAAATTAACTTTTAAAAATAACTGGAATTTAATGAAGATTCAATTAGATTTTACCAAACCATTAACATTAAAAGATTTAAATCAATTTCAGGAAAAAATACCATTTCATATGACACCATTTTATCCTTTTACAGAAGAGTTTTTAAAAGAGTTTGGTCAATATTATTTTATTGTACCGATGGATATGTTTTTTAATTTTTATCCAGAATGCATAGATGATTATCCAGAATTGTTTATTTATCCAGAAGAGGATTATTTAGAGTTAATAGACGAAAATATTTAAAACAATCTATTATAGGAGAATTTATGATCTATATACAATCTATTAAATTTGAAAATGATCAATTACAGATATTGGATCAAGCAAAACTTCCAATAGAAAAAAAATATATTTATATTAATAATTTAGAAGAAGCATGCGAAGCAATAATAAATTTAAGGATTAGAGGAGCTCCAGCCATTGGTGTAATGGCTGCTTTAAGTATTTATATTGAAATGAAACGTCAATTTAAAGAAAAATTAATAAATAATCTAAATGATTTTAAAATTAATTTACAAAGTGTATTGGATCAAATAGGCAAAACTAGACCAACAGCAGTTAATTTATTTTATGCTATTAGAAAGATAAAAGAAGAAATTCTAAATAAAGATTTTAATTATATTGAAGAAGCATTAAATGAATTAAAAAAATTAGCTTTAATAATATTCGAAGAAGATAAAATATTATGTGATAAAATTGGAGAACATGGAGCATCTCTTATTTTTGATGGTGCAAATATCTTAACACATTGTAATACAGGTTCTCTTGCTACTGCTGGTAAAGGAACTGCCCTTGGTGCAATTTATACAGCTGTTGAAATGGGTAAAAAAGTTCATGTCTATAATACAGAGACGAGACCTCTATTACAGGGTTCAAGATTAACTTCTTTTGAATTGAATTATGCGAAGATACCTAATACATTAATAACAGACAATATGGTAGCATCTCTTTTTAGTAATAAAAAAATAGATATGGTATTAGTGGGAGCAGATCGAATTACTAAAAATGGAGATACAGCAAATAAAATTGGGACATATTCTATTGCAATATTAGCAAATTATTTTAATATACCATTTTATGTTTTAGCACCTTATACAACTATTGATACTAATTTAGATTCTGGCGACAAAATTATTATAGAAGAAAGAAAGCCAGACGAAGTAAAAACATTTCAACAATGTATAAGTGCTCCTTATGATGTAAATGTCTATAATCCAGCTTTTGATGTTACTCCTTCTCGTCTTATAACAGCAATTATTACAGAAAAAGGAATTTTTAGATTCCCCTATCATTTTTAAATAATATTAATGCCACCGATAATTGGTGGCTTATTTTAAATTAACGGAGGAGCTGTAATACCATTTGTGGTTTTTGATTAGCCTGTGCTAACATTGCATTTGCAGCCTGTGTTAAAATTTGATACCTTGTATAGGATATTGTTTGTTCTGCCATATCTGTATCTCTAATTCTTGATTCTGAAGCCTGTAAATTTTCATATGCATTCATTAATCCTTTTGCTGCATGTTCTAACCGGTTTTGATATGCACCAAGATCTGCTCTCTGTTTGGAAATTCTTCGTAATGCTTCGTCTGCTTTACCTATAACTGAATTTGCTTTATCTGGAGTACTAATAGAAATAAATGTTAATATAGTTGGATTTCTTAAACCAAGTCCAGTTGTTGTCATTGTATTAATAAAGACTCTTTCTCTTTGATGCATATTGGGGCCAATATGAAACCACATAGAAGCAGATGGATTTAATCGAGAAAATGCACCTGTTAACATTTTCATTTTATTAAATTCTGCTTGCGATGCAATTCTATCAATTTCATCAATTAATTGGGAAATTTCGACTTGAATTTGTTGTCTATCTTCTGCTGTATAAATACCGTTAGAAGCCTGTACTGCTAAAACACGAATTCTTTGAATAATTTCTTGTGTTTCCTGTAAATATCCTTCTGTTGTTTGTATAAAAGAAATTCCATCTTCGGCATTTCGTTCTGCTTGTCTTAATCCTAAAATTTGTGTTCTCATTTTTTCAGATACAGCTAATCCCGCAGCATCATCTCCTGCACGGTTAATACGTAATCCAGAAGATAGTTTTTCTACATCTTTACCTAATGCATAGTCATGAAACTTTAACGTTCTGTGTGAAAATATCGCACTAATATTATGATTTATAATCATATGCCCTCCGCTATGTAAAAAATTCGGAGGTTTAGAAAATTTCCTGAATGATTTTTTATATTTCTTAATGAAAAAAGTTTTAAATAGAATTTATTTATTAATATAATTAAAAATTTAATCTTTCCAGTGAATACATTCACCTGGACAGTTGTCTATTTCTTCTTGAACTAAATCCCAATCTTCTTCGGGTATAAGGGCTGTATTAATATTTTCCCCATCATTATGAGATTCTGATGTATCGTTTTCGTCCATTCGAAAATATTGAGGTAAGTTGGAAGCACAACTGGTACAGGAAGTACAATCAATTTTATCTACATAAACAATTTTATATTTTTTAGAATTATCTAAATTACTTAATGTATTCTCTCTTTGTATATTTTGTTCCATATAGACAAGAAAATCATTATATACTTAAAAGGCAAATCATAAAGTTATTGAAATAAAATTCTATTTCATTTTTTAAAAAAAGCCGATTGAAAGAAATGATGATAAATAACAATCTTGCCTATAGAATTAATATAACAAAACAAGAAGATGAATTCTGGACATCAAATCAAAGAAAAATGCATCCTATACATTATACAATAAGTTATCGAGCTTCTTTTAAGCCAGAATTACCAGAATTTTTTATCAGGCGATATTTGAATGATAAAACAAAAGTTGTTATGGATCCATTTTCTGGTAGGGGAACTACAATTATTCAAGCAAATTTAATGGGCTATAAAGCAATCCATAATGATTTAAGTCCAGTATCGTATTTTATCGTAAAAGCACGTCAGTATATTCCAGAAAAAGAAGAATTTCTAAATAGATTAAATCAAATTGATTTAAAAAAAAATCGAAAAGAACCAAACTTAGAAGAAAAAGAACGTTTTTATCCATTTTTTCATCCTGATACTTATAAGGAATTATTAAATTTAAGAGAAGAATACTTAAATAATCCAGATGATAAAATATTAAAATATATTATGTTTATTGCTTTATCACGTTTACATGGACATTCTGATGGTTTTTTTTCTGTATATTCATTTCCACAATTTTCCGTTTTACCAGAAGCTCAGAAAAAAAATAATTTAAGAAGAAATATTAAAATTATTTATAAAGATATTAAATCTCGTATAATAAAAAAATATTTAAATGATCATAAAATAGAAATTCCTTCTGAGTATAAAATATCAAATTTTAATGAATATTATCAATTGGATTCACAGAATTTATATATGATTCCAGATAATTCAGTTGATTTAATCATTACATCACCACCTTTTTTAGATAAAGTAAATTATAAACAGGATAATTGGTTAAGGGCATGGTTTATTGGAGTAGAAGAAGAATTAAATGATTTAGCTCTTGGCATATATAATTCTTTAGAAGAATGGAAAGAATTTATGAAGAATAGTATAAAAGAAATGATTCGAATCATTAAACCAGGTGGACGTATAGTAATTGAAGTTGGCGAAGTAAAATACAAAAAAAATACAATTTTTTTAGAAGATGTTATTATGGATATAATTAACAATTATTTTAATAATGTTTATGTTGATGAAATATTAATTAATAAACAAATGTTTACTAAATTATCAAATTGCTGGAAAATAGAAAATAATATAAAAGGAACAAATACGAATAGGTGCATTGTACTAAAAAAATATTATCATACCTATAAAATTAATCCAGTAAGCTTTAATAAAAAAATCAAACTAACAAGAAAATTATTAAATATATAAATAAAAATTTGAATTTTCCGATACTATGAATAAGAATTAAACTTTGAGGTAAATAATTATGTTACGATCATTATGGACAGCAGCAACAGGAATGATTGCACAACAATATCAAATGGATACAATTGCAAATAATCTTTCCAATGTTAATACTACTGGATTTAAAAAAAATCGTGTTGATTTTGAAGATTTAATTTATCAACAACAGATATTAGCTGGAACACCAGCAACACCAGTATCTGAAATTCCTACTGGAGTATATGTTGGAAGTGGAACAAAAGTTGCTGCAACACAAAAACTATTCGAAATGGGGAGTTTACAGAATACTGGAAATAAATTTGATCTTGCAATAACATCAGAAGTAGGTTTTTTTAAAATTCTGTTACCAGATGGTACTTTTGCCTATACAAGAGATGGTTCATTTAAAATCGATTCTAATCGCCAGATAGTAACTTCTAATGGATATTTATTAGAACCACCAATAGTATTACCAGAAGGAGCAATCAATAATACATTACAGGTTAATGAAGACGGCGAAGTATATGTAAAGATTAAAGATGATATAAGACCAGTAAAAATTGGTCAGATCCTTTTATATCGATTTGTTAATCCAGCTGGATTACAGGCAATTGGTAATAATTTATTTAAAGAAACAGTAGCAAGTGGTCCAGAAATAGAAGGAATACCAGGTAGAGAAGGATTTGGAAGTATTTTACAGGGATTTTTAGAAATGTCCAATGTAAAAATAGTAGAAGAAATGGTTAATATGATTGTTGCTCAAAGAGCCTATGAATCAAATTCAAAAGCGATTATTACATCTGATAATATGTTGGGAACAGCTATATCAATGAAGCGATAAAAATATGATATTTTTAAAAAAGATAGATAATCTTTTATTTATTTATTTATTATTTAATGTAATAACATCTTTATATTATTATGATTTAGTAAATATTAATCTTCTTGCAGAAGATTTATGGAATAATGAAGGTTTATATACAGATACAACAAAACAATTTCTTGTTGGAGATATTATATTGGTTAACTTTAAAGAAAATTTTAAATTTAATATAGATTTGGATAATACAAAAGATAAAAAACTTGTCATAAAGTTAATACCAGATAAATTATTATTCGACTATCTTCCAGATGTTGATGATAACCGTTCCTCTCAGAAGTATCAAAGATTTAGAAATAAAGATCAAATAAGTTTTCAATCAAGTATAGCATTAAAAATTATTGATGTTAAAGATAATCGTATTACTTTAGAAGGAAATAAACAGTTTCAATTTAATAATACAAGTTATATAATTTATTTTCGAGGAGAAACCAATCCAGAATATATTCAAAATTATAAAATAAGCTCTGAATATTTATCAAATTTAATTATTCAAGTGCAATCAATAGAAACATCAAATCAAAACTTACAGTTAGAACAAGATAGAATACAAATTAATGATGAAACAAAAAGAAAAATATTTTTAGAATATTTAAAAAAAATATTAGAGGAACAGAATTTTAATGTCCCTTAAAAAATATTATATAATTATTTTATTATTATTAAATATATCAATTTATTCTCAAGAAGTAGCAATTTCTAATAATTTATCTAATGAAAATAACAAAATTCATATTATAAAAGAGAAAAATATTTATAAATTAAAAGATATAGTAAGAATTTTAGGTTATAAAAATAATCAATTAATTGGTTATGGTATTGTTGTTGGGTTAAATGGTACTGGAGATACAAAATTTGATTTCAATAAACAAATTTTAAATAAAATATTAAATAAGTTTAATATAAATATAAATTTAGAAAATTATCAAACTAAAAATATTGCCAGTGTTTTAGTTACAGCAGAAATACCACCTTTTGCAAAAAAAGGAGATAGAATTAGCTGTTATGTTTCTTCTATTGGAGATGCGAAATCAATAGAGAATGGTATATTAATACAAACACCATTATATGGTGCAAATGGTAGAATTTATGCAGTAGCTCAGGGAAAAATTTTAACTTCGAAAAAAGAAAATCGTTTTTCATATAATAATAATGGTTATATACCTCAGGGAGCAATTATAGAGAAAGATTTACAAGAATTAGAATTAGAAAATAAAGTTAGATTGCAGTTAATTGAATTTGATTTTGAACAATTGCATACTATTTATAAATCATTAAAAAATAATTTTAAAGAGATTGATTTTTCTATAGAAGGGGGAAGCATAGTTATTGATTTTAAAAAAGAAGAAGAATTAATAAATCAACTCAATGATATTTTAAATTTAGAAATAGAATTACCATCTAAAAATAAAATTATCATTAATCGAGAAAATAAAACAATTATCATAATGGGAAATATCCCTATAAAACCATTTGTTTTAGGTCGATTACAACAAATTGAACAATATAGTAAAATTCAAAGAGAAGCTTATCAGGGAATTTATATATATACACCTTCTATAAAAGAAAACAAAAATTTTATTTATTTTAATGTTAATTCATTAGAAGAATTTGTTAAAGAAATTCAAAATTATCATTTTACAATAGAAGAGATAATAGATATCTTTGAATCTTTGATTGAAAGTGGAATGTTTAAAGCAGATTTGATTATAAAATAAAGCCCGGCTATACCGGGCATAATAATTATTCTTCGAAAGAAGTAGATGTTCTTTGAGAAGAGCTTGCAGCAGCTTCTTCTTTCTTAAATTGTTTTGCTAATTCTTCAATTTTATTTTGAATGGTTTGATTTAATTCATCTAATTTAGCTTTAAATTGATCTAATTGATCTTTTGGTACTAATTTTTCAATTTCCTGAGCTATTTTTTGATAATTTTCATTGATTTGCTTAGAAACTTCTTCGAATGTTTGGTTTGCTTTAGAATTTAATTCTTCTACTTGTTTTACAATATCATCTAAGCTTTTTCTTAAATTTGCTACTAATTCGCTATTATCAGAAGCACCTTTTTGTTTTAATTCTTCATATACTTTTTCAAATTCACTTATAGCTTTTTTTATATTTTCTTCACTTGCTCGGAAAAAACCGATACCAGCATTTAATAAATCATGTAATGTTTTTTGTAAGTTTTCCATACGGACCTCCATTTAAATTTTTTGTGCATTGCACAATAACAATTTTATGCATTGCACTATTCTGTCAATCACATTTTATTCCAATCTGCAAATTTTTTGAAAAAAAATTCAATTTTTTTGATTTTAATTAGTAATTTAAAAAAATTATAAGTTTTTTTTGCTTATAGGGCTTTGTTGCATAACTTCCGTTTTAAAGCAAAATCTTTTATAAAGCGAAATTTTTTTCAAATATTACTAACATATGTTTAAAAATTTAATGCTTTTTTCATATTACGAAAAATTGTCTAAGAATGTTGATAAATATTTTTATAAATAGCAAACAATTAACTTTTATGTAACAGAACCAGATCAATTATAGAATATATAAATTAAAAAAGAAAAACTCTTTATAAAAAACTCTTAACTAAAAAATTGGATTATCCATTCTTTTAAATCCAGTAAGGGAATTCTGGTTGCTTCATTGAAAATTTCATGATAAAGACCATTATAAAGTTTAATAACTTTATTTTGAGATTTAATTTTTTTAAAAAATTGCTCACTACCTTCTGTAGAGGTTATTTTATCCATTGTTCCATGTCCAATCCATACGGGTATTTTTAATTTATAGGCATGATTTTGTACAATTTTAATAGAATCAATTATATCAATTCCGAGACGAACACTTAAAAAAGGATGAACCAATGGATCTTTTATATATTTTTCTATAATAATTTTATCATGGGAAAGATATTTAGGTGGTATTTCTGATTTTAAAATTAAGTCTGGTTTTATATAAAAAAGAATTTTACCTGTATAATACTTAATTTTTTGGATTAGATTTAAAGAAATACTTAAGGCTGGTGCACTTAAAATTAATGCCTTTATTTCTTCCTGATTTGTATGTCTGATAGAAAAATAACTTGTTATTAAACCGCCAAGAGAATGTCCGAGTAAGAAAGGTTTTTGTACTTTATATTCTCTTTTAATATAATAAATAAATTCTTCTAAATCTAAAACCAATCTTAATATAGTTTTCTGCATCACCTCTTTTACCAGAGGAACGACCATGTCCTCTTGCATCATAACTAAAAAAAGAAAAATTCAAATCAGAGAATGTTTGTATTAAGTTTTCATATCTATCACAATGTTCTCCTAATCCATGATGAAATATAATAACTTTTTCCTGATCAAATTGTTCCGATAACCAGATTTTACTGAATAGTCTTGTATTATCATTTGTAGATAAAATTAAATTGATTTATTCTATATGTCATTTTTATATATCAGGTAATTCTACTTTTAAACATAAACATAATAAAGCCATACGTACATCGACACCATAACGTGCCTGCCTGAAATATGCAGCATTAGGTAAATCATCAACATCCGTAGATAATTCATTTACTCTTGGTAAAGGATGCATAATTAATGTATTCTTTTTAGATGCTAAAACTAAGGATTTATTAATTACATAGCTATTTTTTAATCGTTCGTATTCATCTTTATCGACAAATCGTTCTTCCTGAATTCGCGTAACGTAAGCAACGTCACAATCCCAGAATGCTTTAATATCTTCTGTTTCTTCAAATTCTATATTTTTCTTTTTTAATTCTTTACGGTAAGCTTCTGGTATAGCTAAATCAATAGGAGAAATAAACACCATTTCTACATCATAATGAGTTAATAACTTTACAAGACTATGAATTGTTCTTCCAAATTTTAGATCTCCAATAAAGGCAATTTTTAAACCATCAATTGTTCCTTTTTCTTTATAAATAGTATATAAATCTAATAATGCTTGAGTAGGATGATGTCCAGCTCCATCACCAGCATTAATAATAGGTATAGATACGGCACTTGCAGCAATTCGACTTGAACCTTCTACAGGATGACGAATTACAGCTATATCAGCATAGGCTTCTATCATCTTCATTGTATCGTATAATGTTTCCCCTTTACTTATACTGGAAAACTGGAATCCAACTGTACTTATTACCTGTCCACCTAATCGTAACATTGCTGTTTCAAAGCTTAAACGTGTTCTTGTAGATGATTCAAAAAATAAAGAAGCCATTAGATAGTTTTTTAATATATTCTGAGTTTTATTTTGCTTTTGTAAAGTTATTAAATATTCTGTTGTAGATAAAATTGTTTCTAAATCCTTCTTTGAAAATTGATCTGGGTCGATAATATCTTTATGTGGAAATTCTGGTTTCATTTAAAAACATTCATTAATTCTTCAGGATATATTTTGAAAATCTTTTTTTTGTTAGTCATCATGATTTTTTATATAAAGAATTCTTTAATAGCCAAAGAAAAAAAACGAGTCTATACATTTGTATACGAAATCTATGATATAAGATTTTGTCATCTAACACCAGATCCTTTTTTATGTAAAAAATGTCTTTTAAATGATATGCAAATTGGTAGAAAAATTATTTTTAAAGAAAATGAAATTATAAGAATTAATACATGTATTCCTTATAAAAGAAAATATTTATGGTGATTATTGTTTCAATTGTATATGGGTAAATTGAACCATAGGAAAATAATTTATTTTATTTTTACAATTTAGATATAATGATGAGCGATAATGTTTAATAAAAGGATCAATACCTATAAGTTTTAAAAACCATCTTAAAATCATAGATACATTATTTAAAACATAAAAACCACCAATATATTTTAATTCTTTACTAGAAATTTTACATTGATCTGATTCTAAGAAGAATTTATTGTTTATAGTTATTTTATATTCATTTAAAATAGGAAAACTTGTATTATAATAATGAATATATCCATTATGTTTTTGATTTTCGTTATCTAAATAAAATAAAAAAAATTTATGTTTTATATCAAAATTTCTAATAAAATAAAAAGAATTGGCTATATCTAATGGATTATCTTTGGTATGTAAACATTCCATACCTATTGCGCCAAAAGATTGGTAATGGTTTTCTTTAAAACGAAATTTGATTCTTTGTGGTAAAAAATATATTATTTTATAAGATATAGTATTATTTTTAATATCCAGATAAGAATCAATTGTGGTATTTTTATCATTAATATTTAGAGGAATTTCTATTTTTAATTTAAAGATAGGTTTATCTTCCCCAGAATTAGCATCAATTAGTATTTTGTTTGATGTTAATTTTAGTTTAGAATGATTTTCCAGTTCAATCTGTAAGTCGTCTGGTATTGCTTTTAAATGTTTATTAGTAAATTCTAAGGTTTTTAGATATTCTTTATTTTTTAATTTATCAAAGAAATATATTGTTAAACCATTATTCAAATCTCCTTTTCCCTGATTGCTAATCATAAAAGTTAAAAAAAGAAAATATTGAGAAGAATGATGTTCAAAATTCCATATTTGCATGTATCCTTCATTTGTATTGGGATTAAATTTACATTGAGCATGAATAGAATAATTTTTTATAAATAATAAAAAACATAAGATAGAATTAAAAAGATTAAATTTCATTATATCATTAAGAATTCTATTTCATTTTGATGTCAATCACATATTTTAAATAAAATCATATTTTAAACTGCTATTTTTTCTTTTGAAAAATTCATAGCTAAAGGTTTAACATTAAAGAGATTTTTAATCCTTTTAGCTCTCTTTTCTCCTTTTTTTATTTCTTTTTTCATTAAGTACATAAATAAGTCAAAATCAACTTGCATAGTATGACGAGGAGATGCAACATATCGTTGAGAAATTTCTTTTTTATAGCTTTCTATCCATTCCCACATTTTTTGGTAATCTGGTAATGCATATTGATTTGTAAGATATTTTGCAATCCACTTGCCCTGTCTTTCTGCAATTGGCATAATTGCTCCTAAGGGTTGAACCAGACCAGCAAAAAATAAATTAGGAAATTCTGGGGTAAATAATCGAAAATATAATGGTACATAATTTTTTTCTATATGCAGTTTTTTCATAAGTTCATCACTAAAAAAAGGAAATTTAACATCATAACCAGTACAGTATATAACTGCATCTACGTCATCTTCTTTACTTCCATCCTGGAAATAAACTGTTTTACCTTCGTATCGTTCTATCATAGGTTTATAGATAATATCGCCTCTACCAAGACGGACAAGTAAGTCCTGAGAGATAGTAGGATGAGCTTGTCCTATTTTATGATCTGGCTTTGGTAAACCAAATCGTTCTAAATTACCTATAGCAATTTTATAAGCAATTGTAAATATTGCTCTTTGTAATGGGTAGGGGGTTACTGGAGGCATTAGTGCTGGAAATTTATCTGTTGGATATCCAAACATATAATTTGGGATAATCCAGGCTCCGCGTCGAGAAGTTAAAATAACCTTTTTAGCTATTGATTTATTAGAAAGTTCACAAGCTATATCCATAGCACTATTACCCATACCCAGTACAATAACTTTTTTTCCAATTAAGTTTACAGGATTTTTTGGATCTACATATTTATGACTATGAAATATCTTTCCTTTAAAGTCCTCTGTTCCTGGAATTGGCGGATCAGGCCAGCGTTCTGCCCAATGATGGCCATTAGCTACAACTACTGCATCATAATAATGAATTTCTTTTTTTTCTGTTGTAATTTTCCATATTGTTTCATTTTGATAAGAAATAGGTTCAACTTTTATAACTCCTGTTTTAAATTTAATATGTTTTCTTAAATCAAAATGATTTACATAATCCTGAAAATACTTTAAAATTAAATCATGTCCAGGATAATCAGGATAATCCTTAGGCATTGGATAATCTTCATATTGCATTCTATCTCGATGAGTATTAATATGTAGTGATTTATAGATATTACTCATTCCATTATCATTTCCAAAGCGCCAATTTCCCCCAATATCGCTACCTTTTTCATAACAATCAAATGGAATATTTGCATCTTTTAATGCTTTACATATTGTAATTCCAGTGGAACCAGCGCCAATTACACAAACTTTTGGTTTTAAATTCATATATCCCCCATCTTATATTTTTTAAAAATTGATATTTTAGTCAATATATTTTGAATCGATTTTATAAAAAAATTCCAATTTTATACTAATATGTATAAATATAACTTTATTCCTAAAAGTAAATTTATATGTTTTATTTTAAATATTATATATTATGTGTGTATTACTCTTTTTCGAATGATTCTAAAATTTTAGCTGGATTACTTATATCTTCTGAAAATTTATGATTTGAGTCTATTTTTGGAAGATTAGAAATAGGAGGAGGACTTTTATTATCAATTATTTCTGTTCCACATGGACCCCCTGGTTGAATACAAATTTTCCATTCTCCAGTCCTTACATCATTTTCAAAATAACCAGCCTGGAAAAAACTACCATCATTAAAATAATATTGCCAGAAACCGTTTGCTAAATCATTGTTATAATTTCCTTTAAAAAATAATTTTCCATTATCATAATATTCTTTCCATTCTCCATTCCTTAATCCACCAGAAAAATGTCCTACAGATTTTAAAATTCCATTGGAATAATAAAATTTCCATTCACCTTCTTTTTTATTATCTTTATAATTACCTTCTGCCTGTAATTGTCCATTGGAATAATAATATTTCCATTTACCATTCATTTTGTTATTTATAAAATTACCTTCTGCTTTTAATGTTCCATCATTATACCAGAATTTCCAATAGCCATCTCTTAAATTATTTTTTAGAGGACCTTCTGCTTTTTTTACTTTATTTTTATACCAGACAATTTGATAGTTATTTTGGTTTAATACATATACTTGGTATTTTTCTATATATTTTGCTTTTTGAATTAAATCAGAATAATTTTGTTCAGCATTAATCTGAAAATGAAAAAATAATAAAGAAACAATTAGTACATTTTTTAAATTATATTTTATTTTTATAAATATAAAATCTATTTTTTTTACTGGCATATTTCCTCTTTATATTATTAATAAATTTCTTAAAATGAATATCGGCAAATTAAAAAAAAACTATATTTCATTTATTTATTTTGGGAATATAAATATATTTTTTCTTTAAGGACTTCTAATTCATTTTTTAAAAAAAGATCTTTTTGTAATAGATCTTCTATTTTTTTGATTGCATATAGAATTCCTGTATGGTCATTTCTTTTTAAATATTTAGCCACATAGCTAAGGGTATTATTTGCTAATTTAACAGATAAATATGCTATAATATGACGAACGAGAGAAACTCTTTTATTTTTCTTTTTACTTAAAATATCTTCTTTAGAAATTTTATAATGTTCGCATACAACCTGAATAATTATATCAATATCAATAAAGTTGCTTTTATCATAAAAAGGTTCTAATATAAAATCAATTTCTGTTTTGTTTAATGTAGATGGATTAATTTGATAAAAAGCTAATTTCTCAATAGAAGATTGAATATATCTAACATCACCATTTAATTTATAGGCTAAATGTTCTATCATTTTTTGAGGTAATTCAATATTATATTTATTGCAATAATGATTAATAAGACTTATTTTAGTATAGTAATCAGGATAATGGAGATGAATTTTATGGAATGTCATCATTCGCGAAAGAATATCTTGTTCTAATTTTAAATATTGAAAATCTCTATCCGATAAAATAATAAAAATTTTATTTTGCTCATGAAAATAATCTATAAGATTTCTTATTTCTTCCATACATTTTATTGCAGTAGGTTTTAATAATTGAAAATCATCTAAAATTAAAATAGATTGAGATTTTATATGATCTAACCATTCAATAGAATTTCTTTTTTTTATGGAATGTACGAATTCAGAAATAAATTCTGGTATAGTAAAATATATTATTTTGCTATGATGTTTTTTCCATGTTTTAGCTAAGGAAGTTTTACCACAACCAGAAGGACCATAAATAAATATAGGACGAAAATATTTTTCTAATTTAATTAAATACGTTAATTCTTTATAATTTTCTTTAGAAGGATAAAATAAATCAAGATCCCAAATTTCTTTTTTATCATTTATCTTTTGTTTATTATTAGAAGCAATATTCGTTGTATGTTTAAAAATATTTTCTGAAGTAGGTCTTTTTTTATTAAAGAAAACTACTTTATTTATATTATAAGTATTTTTATAAAAATTATAAACTATGTGAGTTATAATATCCGAATATCGAATTTCAATATGATTTTGTAACTTTTCATTTTCTACATATAAAATGATATTATTATATTCATCATAAAAAGCATATAATGGTTTTATAAAATGCGAATAAAAAGGATCAGGTATAATTTCTTTAAATTGGTTTTTACATTCTTCCCAGTTTTCTAATATTTTATAATTATAATGTTTTATTAATTCATCTATAGAATAATAATATTCTTGATTTTCCATAATATAATTCCTGTATATTTTTATAATTCAAAGAGACATAATATTTATAAAGTCATATAAAGTACGTATTAATTCCATATTATTTTTTCATTTTACTTTTTCAATCGTACATTATATAAAATACTTCGTAGAGTTTGATTTTTTTAATAAGAACTTTTTACCTTCCCCAAAAGAATTTTTTTATGATTATAAGTAATTAATATAAAAATCAATTAATATCAATAATTAAAAAAAATAATAATTTATATGAACATGATTCAAATTATTGTTTACAAAAAAACAAATTAGAAAATAGAATATGTATTAAATTATAATAGAAATTCAAAAAAATTACGTATATAAAAAAATGAGGTTAATATGTTGAATAATTTTTTTACTGTTGCAGATTTAAACTACGCTATATTTACGCTTTTTGCAGCATTTTATTTAATTTCCATTAAAAATAAAAATAAATATACCAAGCATTTGATTATATTTTTCTTTGTTCTTGCTTTTATGGATATAGCTTATTTTTTATCTTCTTTATTGATTGATCCTATCTGGCGCTTTCATCGGTGGATCACTGTTTCAATGGCATTATTAGGTACAGTTCATTCTGCCTATTTTGTAATGAATTATCCTCGAAAAAGCTGGAAACGATTTCCAGAAATATATTTTTATACTTTCTATTTTATCGATTTAATGATTATAATTGCTTTTATTTATACCTCATTAAAAGTAGATAAAGTTTATAAATTTGATGGTCATTTCTGGGATGTAAATGAGGCATTCTGGGGACAAATTGTTGGTTTATTTATTTTAATTAATGGTTTATTTACGGTTATTTCTGGTATAATACGATTCTTTCAAATAAGAAATGCGCGATTGCCAATTATACTAATTGTATTTGGATTTATTTTAATTGTAATGATTCCATCAATTACAAATTTAATGAATCGTTTATTTATTTTAACGCGCGATGAACATCAACATATCTGGGGATTATTGGGTATTACTGGTTCCTTTATTTTATTTGTTACATATGTAAATTATACAAAAGAAAGAACAACTTTGTTAAGTAAGTTATATGCTATAAGTCTATTAACTATATTAATTATATTGCAATTTGTAAATTTCTTTGTTTTACAGGAAAGAAATATCATTTATGATCAAATCCATAAAGAAAGAAATCACAGAATAATTAATAATATAAATTATCGACCGGAAGAATTAGAATATTTTTTTAAGATAAATTCAAACTTTGAATTTGAATTATTATATGGTAAAGAAAATGTTTTATTGCCCTTAGAAGATTATAAAAGAGAAGCAGCTATTATGCTTTTACAAATACAATACCTAAATAAACAAGAAATCTCAAAACAAATAATTCCCTATGTTCAGGGTTATTTAAACTGGATACGAGAAATAGAACGAAATTATCCAGATTATACAAGGCAGCAGGTTCTGGATCTAATCTTTAAAAATAAAAGAAAAATTCAATTATTAGAAAGCAAAATAAAAAATATACCAGAAGAAAAATTTGAAACAAAATTTAAATCTTCTATTTTAGAAAAGAATTTAAATGATCCTATTTATAAGCATTTTTTAAGTCCAGAGGTTGTCTATAAGAAAGAAGTCTTAAATAAAATTCCAGTAATATATCATTTTGATGAAAGAATTTTTAAATATATACCTATTTCGAAAGATTTCTGGAAAAATACATTTGTTAATTATTATGTAATAGAAAATAATCAATTATATTTAGTTGGATATAGTTATAAAATTTATAGAATCTTTATTGCAGAAATTGCAAATATATTATTTTATATTATTGTAATATCTTCTTTATTGATTTTATTAGGATATCCAGTATTTTTTCTTGTTTCTGTTTTAAGGCCTTTAAGAAAATTAATCTATGGTTTAAAAAAAGTAAATAAGGGAGATTTTTCTGTTTATCTTGATGTTTCTGTTAATGATGAATTAGGATATGTAACAAGAAGTTTTAATCAAATGGTAGATTCAATACGAGAAAAGAATCAACAATTAGAAGAATATGCAAATAAATTAGAACAAAAGGTACAGGAAAGAACAAAGGATTTAGAAAATAGTTTACGAGAAATTGCAGCATTAAAAGAAAAGCAAGATGGAGATTATTTTTTAACATCTTTACTAGTTAAACCTTTAAATGCAAATGAAATAGGAAAAGAAGGAGATATAAAAGTTGATTTTATATTAAGGCAATTTAAACAATTTAAATTTAAAAAATGGGAATCTGAAATAGGGGGAGATTTCTGTGCTGCTCATAAAATTCAATTACAGAATAAAAATTATAGTTTTATTGTTAATGCAGATGCAATGGGAAAATCCATTCAAGGTGCAGGTGGTTCCCTTGTTTTAGGTTCTGTTTTAGAAGCTATAGTAGAAAGAACAAAATACCAAGACGAGGTAAAAACACTTTTTCCAGAAAAATGGTTAAAATATGCTTTTGTTGAATTACATAAAGTTTTAGAATCTTTAAATGGTTCTATGTTAATTACAATTGTTATGGTTCTAATTGATGATAACACTGGCTTTATGTATTTTTTAAATGCAGAACATCCAGATATTATATTATATAGAAATGGAAAAGCAGAATTTATAAAACCTAATAAATATTTAATAAAATTAGGACTACCTGCTGATGGATTTATTAGTATTTCTACATTTAAATTAGAACCTGGAGATATTTTATTCTTAGGCTCCGATGGTAAAGATGATATTGTATTGGGTTATAACAAAGATGGAACTCGAAAGATTAATTTTGATGAAAAACTATTTTTAAAAATTGTAGAAGAAACTGAAGGTAACTTAGAACATATTTATAGTAATTTAAAAGAAAGAGGTGAATTTATCGATGATTTATCTATAATTAGAATTGAATATACACCAGCAATTGAGAAAACTTCGAAAAGAAATTTAATTCATTCAGAAAATAAAAAGGACTTCGAAGAAGCTAAAGAATATCTTGTAAAATATAAAGAAACAGGTAAAATAGAATTTATCGATAAAGCGATTAACATTTTAGAAAATCTGGTAAATCAATATCCAGAAAATTATGTTATTCGTAAATTTTTAATTAATTCTTATTTAAGAAAGAAAGAAGAACAAGATATAAGAAAAGCAATTACACACTTAGAACAATTATTTTATTATTATCCAGAAGATTATAATGTTTTATTACAGATTGTAAAATTACTTTATAAAAAAAGAATTTATGCAAAAGCAGCAGAATATGGAGAGATTTATCTTTTAAGAAATCCAGAAAATAAAGAAATATTAACTCTATTAGTTCAATTATATGATAAATTAAAAAATGAGCAAAAATTAAATAAATATAAAAATGTTCTTAACAAATTAGCAATTGGATAATATTTATTTTTTCATTTAAGGAATAGTTATATCATATTCTAAATAAACCAAGGTTTAACAAATCTAATTTCTTCTATATAAATAGGTTATATATGTTTACAAGAAAAATTACTATATAAATAAATCTCTTACACAAATATAAAAAAAATACGAAAATAATAAAAATATTGATTTTTAAAATTAATTATTTAACGTCGTATTAGTTATATATGAATTAAAGTATATAGGTTATTTTTATGTATCATACATTTTATACATTATCTGATTTAAATTATGCCATATTTAATTTTGTCGTTGTATATTTTTTATTAACAATTAAAGATAAAAAATATAATGTTTATAATTTAACATTCTTATTTTTTATACTTGGAACAATGGCTCTCTCTTATTTTTTTAGTTTTGGACTTACAGAAAAATATTGGGCTTATCATCGTTGGTTTACAGTGGGAATTTCGTTAGTAGGAACTGCACAATTATCTAATTTTTTATTCCATTATCCAGAAAAAAAATGGAAAATTTTACCTAAAATTGTATTTTTATATCATACTATTGGATTATCTATTACAGCTGCTTTTGTTTATAAATCGATTAGTGCTCCAAAAATCTATCATTTTGATGGCCATTTTTGGGATGTAGATTTACCTTTATTAAGTAAAATAATAGGTCTTGCAATTTTGCTTTTAATGATACTTGCTGTCATAACAGGATATACAAAAGCAATATTAGAGAAAAAAGGTAATCGATTACCTTTATTTTATGTGACTACAGGTTTTATTTTTATTATATTAATTCCGGGTATTACAAATTTTTTAAATCGATTATATTTAATACAAAGAGATTTTCATCATAATTTTTGGGTGCTTTCTGGAATCTTAGGAACATTTATTGTATTAACAACTTATGTAAACTATACAAAAGAAAAGACAACTTTGTTAACAAAGATATATGCAGTTAGTATAGCAAGTATATTAGTAATAATGCAATTTTCGAGTTATTTTATATTAAAAGAAAGAGAGAAATTTTATGATGTAAATCAGAATTATAAAAGTGGTAGGATAATAAAAGATGAAAGTTTTCGTCCAGATGATTTATTAGCATATGGTAAAATTGATAATAATTTAAGAATCATTGGTTTATACCATAGAGATGATAAACAGAATATAGAGGAGTTATATAATGAAGGGGAGGTAGTATTACAGAAGTTTCGAAAGAATATAAAGAGAGGAGAAGATATAACTAAGGGAATACCAGAGGGATTAAAAGGATATATAGGTGGTTATATAAAATGGTATAATGCCTTAAAGTTAGAGGGGAAGAGCAATGAAGAGATATTAGAAGAAATGTATAAGAATCGCAATAAGATATTGTTATTAAGGAAGTTAATAAGCGAATTACCTGATAAAGGATTTGAAGAGAGATACAAGAAAGAGATATATGAGAAACGGAAGATGAAGGATGTAGAGAAATATTTTATTGAATCCATAGGAATAGGAAAGAGTAAGAGAGAGATATTAGAAAAAATTCCTATAATGTATCAATCAGGAGAGAGATTTTATAGATATATAGAGAGATTGGGAGGAGATTTTTGGTCGAAGAGTTATGTATTATATTTTTATGATGTAGGGGATGAATTATATTTTGTGGTATATCGTTATAAGGAGTATAGAGAATTTATAGATGAGGTATCGAGGGTATTATTGAATATAGTATTGATATCAACGTTATTGATATTATTAAGTTATCCGATATTTTTTTATTTATCAGTGATAAGACCTTTAAGGCGATTGGTAAATGGCTTGGAGGAAGTAGATAGGGGTAATTTAAATGTATATATAGATGTATATGTGGAAGATGAGTTAGGATATGTGACACGTAGTTTTAATAAAATGGTGGATTCTATAAGGGCGAAGAATAGGGAATTAGAGGATTATGCAACTCGCTTAGAGGAGAAGGTAAAGGAAAGGACACGAGATTTAGAGAGGAGTTTACAGGAGATAGAGAAGTTGAAAGAGAAGCAGGATGGGGATTATTTTTTAACTTCATTATTATTAAAGCCTTTGAATATAAATGAGGTAGGTGATGATGGCGTAGTAAAAGTAGGGATAAAGATAGAGCAATATAAGAAATTTCAATTTCGACATTGGGCATCGGAGATAGGTGGTGATTTATGTAGTGCATATAAAATAGGATTGAGGGAGAAGGAATATATATTTTGTGTGAATGCAGATGCGATGGGGAAATCGATGCAGGGTGCAGGAGGTTCATTGGTATTGGGTTCTGTATTAGAGGCTATAGTGGAGAGGACGAGATATGATAGTGCAGTGAGGGATCAATATCCAGAGTTATGGTTAAAGAAAGCATTTGTAGAATTACATCGAGTATTTGAGAGTTTTGATGGATCGATGTTAGTATCATGTATATTATTATTAGTGGATAAGAGGGAGGGTTGTGTTTATCATATTAATGCTGAGCATCCGAATTTGATATTATATAGAGATGGTGAGGCTGTATTTATAGAGCCACGGAAACCATTAATGAAGTTAGGGGTATCGGTAGAAGGTTTATTAGAGATAGGGATATTAAGGTTAAAAGAAGGAGATAGATTAATAATGGGTAGTGATGGGAAGGATGATTTAGTATTAGGAATAGAAGATGGTGTAAGGAAGATAAATGATGATGAGGGTTTATTTTTAGAGGTGGTAAAGGAGTCTGGAGGAGATATAGAATTGATTTATGGTAATTTGAAGGAGAGAGGTGAATTTATGGATGATGTATCTTTATTGTTATTAGAGTATAGGGGAGATAGTGAGTGGTTAAAGCGAAGTAGGTATATGAATAAAGAGGATAAGGAACGTTATGATGAAGCGATAAGTTTATTGGATCAGGGAGAATATATTAGAAGTAGTGAGATATTAAGAGTGTTAAAAGAGGAATATAAGGATAATGGAGTAATAAGAAAGCGATTAGGATATGTTTTATTAAAATTGGGTAAATATAGGGAGGGTTTAAAAGAATTAGAATATGCGATGGAATTATTACCATGGGATTCAGAGATATTAAAGATATTATCGAAGAGCTATTTTCGCTTAGGTGATTTTGAGAGAGCGAGTGAATTTGGAGAGATATACATATTACGTGAGAGTGAGGATAAAGAGATGATAAAACATTTAAAAGAGGTATATGAGAAGATAAAAGAATCTGGAAGTGGTCGAATGAAAGAATTTGCAGAAGGAAAAATAAAAAAATATGAAAAGTATTTATAAAAATTTAATTTTATATTCTATTCTTCGTCGGGGTTAAAAAATTCATATTTTTCTAAGCTACTTCCTTTTTTAAAAAATCGTTTAATATTTGAAAGTGTTTTTTTATCAATTTCGAGTGGTGGGGCATGATGTGGTTTTATTCTTGCGTCGATAATAATAGGATTTTTACAACCCCAATGTTTATTATTATAAAAAGAAAAGGGACCATAAATATCTGTTGAAGGATTAGAACGAGTAAATGTTATCCAGAGAAAATTACGAAAAGATTTTGCACAGTATTTAGCATTATCACATATAATAATCATACCAAGATGTTTAAAATGTTGATAGTTATTTTCTATGAATTTTATAAAATATTCTAATTTTTTATCATTTTTTGTATAAGGACCAATCTCTACGGCAAGTATTCCCTTTGAAACAAATTCATATGCATTTACATTTCCTCTTTTTAAATCAATTTTTATTTTATTACTTAAATTTCTTTTTTTCGGGTAAGTTGCAGCAAATATAACTTTAGAACCAATATTTAACTTCGTTCCTGTGTAGTCTAAGGTATCTATAGTTGTATTTGTAATAAAATGTAAATCTCTTTCGAAATCAATTCTTTCTAATAAATATAGAATAAAATTTTCTATATTATTAATATCTGGAACTTCTGGTTCCTCTGCGACTATAAAAAGATATTTTGCTAATGATAGTTGATTAAACCCTAAGATAGCATTTGCCTGTGTAAGAATTTCCATTGGCTGTTGCTTTTGTATTGGTAAATAAGGAATATAACGTTCACTTCCAATAGCAAGTAAAAGTGGATGAACACCTGCTTCATCAACAGCATGAACCTTTTTAACACCAGGTAAGCTAACAGGTATCATATCCTGGGTTAATTCATGAATTAATTTTCCAAAAATTGTATCTTCCTGTGGAGGTCTACCTACAACTGTAAATGGCCATATTGCTTTATCTCTACAAAAGACCTTTTCGATTTTTAATACGGGAAAATGATGTTTTAGGCTATAATATCCAAGATGATCACCAAAAGGACCTTCTGGTAATAAATAGTTTTGAACTTCTCCTAAGATACAAAAATCAGCATCAGAAGAAATATAATAACCATTCCAAAAACTATAACGAAATCTTCGATTTGCTAATGCACCAGAAAAAGCAATTTCTGGCAGTCCTTCTGGCAAAGGCATAACAGCAGCAAGTATATGAGCAGGAGGACCACCTACAAAAATACTTACCTTAAATGGTTTTTGATTTTCTAATGCTTTTTTATGATGTATTCCAATACCACGATGAATTTGATAATGTAAACCAATTTCTTGATTTATTTTATATCGATTACCGCTTAGCTGGATTCGATACATTCCAAGATTAGTTTTTAAAATATGAGGATTTTCAACATCATAGGATAATACAATAGGTAAAGTAATAAAAGGACCACCATCTTTTTTCCAGTTTATAATTTGTGGTAAATCTTTTATCTGAATTTCATTTCTACAAACATTTAGTTTTGAATAGGGAATTTTTTTTGGTAATGTATTAAATACAATAAAAGGTATATTCCAATAATATAAAAAATTTTTTTTAAATATATCTGGATTTGCTCTTATTTCTATAAGTTTTTTTACTTTTTCGAAGCTATGACGAAATATAAATTTTGCTCTTTCGTAAGTGCCAAATAAATTACTTACTGCTGGGAATTTGGTATTTTTAATATTTTCGTAAAATATTGCTGGACCATTTTGTTTGAATAAAATTTGATGAACTAAGGACATTTCAAGATAAGGATCAATTTTTTCTTTTATTCGAATTAGTTGGTTATTTTTTTCTAAGTCAATTATACATTCTAATAAGGAACGATACATCAGGAATCCTTTTTATCTTTTTTTAGAAAAATGATTTTTTTTACAACATCTTTATAACAAAATGTTCTTTCTCCATTTTCAGGTCCATTTAATCCCGTATACCAGGTATTATCTTTTCGAAGAAGGTCAATCCAATAGGTATATAAAATTACTATACCATATTTATTACTAAAGACAAATTTTTCTAAAAAATCTGGAAGTTTATTTTTTACTTTTAATTCTAAAGCATCTTCTGTTGTTATGGTATAATTAGTTACATTAAATCTATATATTTTACCTTTATCTTTTTTAATTTCTATAAGTTCTGGGGACCAGCCATTTAATATTATGGTATTAATATCTTCTATTTTAATTTCTTTTGTAAATTCTAAGCCATTAACTTCATGAGTAATAATAATCTTTTCTGGAATGGATAATTCTAATTTTCCTTTTAAAACTCTATTATCACATAAATTTATTTCTACGGGAATTTTTAAAGATTTAAACTTGGATTTAGATTGTTCAGAAGTTTCTTTAGTATATAAAGGTAATCCAAAAGTAAAAAATATGAATAATAATAAAACAAAATTCCTAAATAACATAAGACCAGAGGGTAAAAATACCCTCTGTTGAAAAGTAAAATTTATTGAATTCTATACCAATATTGGGTTCTACCTAATAAAGAAAAACCTAAAAAGCCACGTACTTTTAACTTATCTGGACTTATTAATTCAATTTTACAGCTATAGATGTTTCCAGATTTGGGATCTAAAATTTTTCCCCCAGTATATTCATTTCCATCTTTTTTTAATCCCCACATAATTTGTAAACCTTCTATGGGTTTATCTTTAAACTGTCCTGGACATTTTGTACACTTTGGATTAGGTTCTTCTGGATTTAAGAGTTTAATGATTTTTCCATATAAAACCCCATTAACTTCGTAGATCTGGATATGTGCTTTGGGTTTTCCAGTCTCGTCGTCAATATTTTTCCAGATACCCACAGGTGATTGTGCAAATAATCCCCCTACCAAAAAAATTAACATTAGAAAAAAGGTCTTATTCATTTCTATTCCTCCTTAAAAATATTTTGTTTTAATCATAAATCTTATAAAACATAAGATTAATATAGTCAATAAAAAAATCCTTTTTTATAGAGATTTCTATCAATTAATTTTACATGGGAATATCATAACTAAAAGCAAAATAAAATAATCCTTTCGTTTGTTCTTCTTTATTTTCCCAGAAGATAATATCTGTTAGAATTTCATTAAATGTATCTATTCCAACATTAGCATTTCCCCCACTTAATGTTATTCCTATATTAAAATAACCAGGATAAGAATGAGTTTGTGTTTCTTCTCTAAAACCAAATTGAATATGTTTTGTTTTATCTATATCATATTGTAAACCGATTTTAAAACGTTCAATTTTAACATCATAAGAAGAACTTTGGTTTGTAATTTGGATTTTATTCCCTGTATCAAATGTTGTTGTTTTATATTCCATATTTCCACCAAAACCGGGGAAAAATGCTGTATTTAAATATTCAAAAACAAAAGATAAATTATTCTGAAAATAAACCTGTAAATCAATACCCAAATAGGTACCAAAAGCAGAAGCCTCAAAATCATTATTACCAATACTTGCACCAAAAAATTTACCAATAGTTATTTCGTTATATGTAAAAGTTTGTTTATGCCATCTACCTCCAATTTTTGGTGTTAGAAAGAAATTAGAACCAGCATTAATTTGATAACCTATTTCGCCTTCTATATCATTAATCATAAAATCTTTTAATGTAACAAGACTTACAGCTCCTTCTGGAAAAATACCATTAAATCGATATTCTGGTCTAAATAAAATCCAGTTTGCTCCAAATACTAATTTACCATTTCCCGAAGGAATAAAATATTGAAAACCAAGGGGATAAATGGTATGTGTAGTTTTATTTGCCCATGCTAAATCTAATCTACCTAAACCAGCACCTGTTATTAAATCATCTTTAAATAAACGTGGTTCTAATTCTGGTTCTAATTCTCCGGGCCAATATCCAATATTTAAACGTAATTCATTTGCATTAAGGGTTGCAAAATTGAATAAAATGATACTAAAAAATAAGAGAAATTTAATAAAAAACTTTTGTTTTATTGACATCATAGGTTCATCTCCTTTATTATTTATATTTAAGCGACATTTTTAATTTTTATAGAATATATGACAACAAAAAAATATATTATAAAAAATGTTATTATTATATTATTTTATATTTTACTTAATGAAATTTATTCTGAACCACCAGCACAAAAATATTTAGAATTATTAAATCAAAAAAATCAATTTTATGATGGATATTACGAAGGGAACTTTACATTTTTATTTCCTTTTAAAAAAAAAGAAATATATGATTTTATAATGTTACAAAAAGGACAATCTATTTTCTGGGAAATAAAAAAAAATGGAATATATCAATATCGTTTATTATGCAAAAAGGAATATCAACAGATCTATTTTTATGATAGAAGAAGAGATGTATTAAAACAGTATAAAGAAAAAAATATTTTAAAAGATTGGAATTATATTCCTCTTTTTCTTTTATGTAATTTATCTTTTGAATTTATTTTAGATCCTTTAAAAATAGAAAAAAATAATAACGAATTTTTTATCTATGGAAATTTTTTTTTCCCCGAGACGAATAGAACAACTATATTACATTTTAATTCATTGATGCAATATAAAAAACTTGTTTTTTATCGTAAGATAAATAATGTTGATTCAATCGATTATAGAATTTTTTATTTTTATGATGATCCCATAAGTATGTTAAAAAATAAACAGATTCAAACACAAAAAGTAGATTTTTATACAAGATTAGAAATCATTCATGCTATTACCAATAGTGTAATTCTTATTAAATGGTTTTATTTTAATCCAGATTATAAAATTGATGACATAAGATTTATGCCAGAATTTATATCCCGTTAGATGTTATATTCAGAAACAATAAAAATAATTTTAGAAAGCTTAGGAAAAAAAGATGAGGTTGATTATTATTTAAAACGATTTAAAACAGAAAATTCTGATTTTTTTTCTATCATTGTTCCAGATTATGAAACTATAGAATTATTCTGGGAGGCTTTTTTATCACCAATCGAAATTTTATATAAAATTGAATTAATTCCCCTTATATATATAGGGGGTCCAGATTACGATACTTACAAAAAAAAATTTTTAGAATATGACTTTTTCGAGATCTATATGATTAAGGATAAAAGAAATTTTACCATTCAAAGAAAAAAAAATAAAATACCTGTAATATTTTGTAATAGTATTTTTATTAAGTTTTTTTATGAATATAGTAAAATTTTACCCAAAAGAATTCATTTTGTTCGAAATACTGGATTTATTAGAACATATGATAATGAAAATTTATTTCAATTAGAACCAGAAGAAGATTTTAAAGATAATTGGAAAGTTCTAATAAATAATAAAAATATTATTATAAATCCAGCAGATATAGGCATATATTTATATTGTAGTCATTTCTATAATTTAAATCCAGAATTACATATATCCATTACATCTTCTTTTTTATTATTAAAGGAATTATTTACTGTAAAAGGTGCTGGAACATTAATTAGAAAAAAAACTAAAATCATACATTTAAAATACGAGGATATAAAAGAAAATTTAAAATATGATTTAAAAAATAAAATAGAACGCTATTTTTCGAAAAAACTTAAACCTGATGCATTAAAAGAAATTACAGATATTATTATTGATAAAGATTATCAAAGTTTTATAATTTTAGAAAAAAAATCCTTTGGATATTATTTATCAAAATTTGCAATATCGATAGAAGCAAGAGGAAAAGGAATTGCTCAGGATTTATGGGATTATGTTGAATCATTAAAAATTCCTTTATTCTGGAAAACAAGAAAAGATAATTCTATCCGAAAATGGTACGAAAAAATTTCCGATGGATTAATTCGATATGAAAACTATATAATTTACTGGAAAAATCTTTCTTATAAGGAAATCCCAAAAATAATGGACTTTATAATAGAAAGAGGATCTGATTTTTATGATGAAGTATTTTAAATTATTTATTATTTTTATAAGTTATTTTTATGTTATGAATCCTATTATTTCAGAAGATATTGAAACTATAATAAATCCGATTATTTCTTCTTTAATGAAAGAAAAAAATATACCATCATTGCAAATTTTATTATTTAAACCAGGTAAAGTAATTTTTTATCAATTTGAATATAATATACAAACAAAACAACTAAAAATAGAACAAAATCCAGATAAATCATTATATTATTTTGCTGGGGAATTATCTTATCCTTTGGTAAATTTTATTTTTAATAAGTTCCCAATTGATAAAAGACAGATAACAGAAATTTCTTCTTTAAATAAAATATTAAATAATTTATATGAATTAAAAAAACAATTTATGCTTCCTATAAAATTATATAATATTCCTAATAAAAATTATATTAATTTTTATAATAAAAATATTGATGATTTATTATTATTGTGTTTAAAAAATATGTTATGTGGAATAGAGATTTCAAAAGATGGAGTAGGTATAACAAAATCTCAAAAAAATATTACCATTACTTCTTTACCTTTTCAGCATTTTTATCTTTCTACATATAATTATTATTTATTAGAAAAAATTTATAATAAAAAAGATATAATAGCGTTTATTAATGAACAATTAAAAACATTAAATATCAACCATACTTTTTTTTATAAAGGCTTAATTAATAATAATCTATTAAATCAATATAACATAAAAAGAGGAAGTTATTCTGATAAAAAAATAACTTATATTCCAGATATACAGATATTTTTTCCTTTATCTTATGGTTTTATTACAAATGTTTATGATTATTATAAAATAATTCAAATTTTATATAAATCTATTCTATTTAAAGAGTATTTTACTTTAGATTATTTAGCAGGTGGTTATAAAGATGGGTTTTATTATCGATATACATGTGATAAACAATTTATAATTGCAGAAAATTTTGGCTTTTTCCCCGGTTATAGAAGTTATTCTTTTGTAATGAATAATGGTTATGGTTTTATTTTAATGCAATCCAGCGATAATGATTATGTTATTCATTTTTTAAGGGATAAAATTGAAGATATATATTATAATTTAAATAATATTTCCTGTAATTATATTTATAATTTTGATATAAATGAATTTTATGGTTATTATAGACCTGAAAATGTTGTTTCTAAGGAAAAAGCGATTTTTTCTGATATATGGATTAGAAAAAATTCTGATGGCATTGTTGAAATTTCTAATTTTTTTAATAAAGATCCTATTGGTTATTTGTACGAGTTTAATTCTCTATATTATTTTAAAGGATATACTAAATTAAATCGGTATCCTTTTATCTTTCAACAAGATAAGAATAAATTTATAAGTAGTATTTATGAATATAAAAAAATTTCCTGGTATAAATCAATACGAGGATTGATAATTTTATTTTCTTTTTTTATATTAATAATAATGATAATATTTATTGGTTTAATTTTAAGATATTATAAATTTAAAAGAGGCTAATATGGGAGAAAAGATTAGGATTATTATTGTCGGTGGTGGATTTGGTGGACTAAATGCAGCAAAAGTACTTTGTAATAAATCATCTAAAATAGAAGTTTTATTAATAGATAGACGAAATCATCATTTATTTCAGCCATTATTATATCAGGTAGCAACAGGTGCCTTAAATCCAGCAGACATTGCTATACCTATTCGCTCTATTTTATCTAAATGTAAAAATATTAAAGTATTTTTAGGAAATGTACTTGATATTGATCTTAATAATAAAAAAGTAATTACAGATTTTGATGAATTTTCTTATGATTATTTAATTTTAGCATGTGGAGCTACACATAGTTATTTCAATCATGATGAATGGGAAGAATATGCACCAGGTTTAAAATCCTTAGAAGAAGCTACAGAGATACGAAGAAGAATCTTTTTAGCATACGAATTAGCAGAAAGAGAAAATGATCCATTAAAACAAAAGGAACTTTTAACTTTTGTAATAGTAGGTGGAGGTCCAACAGGTGTAGAACTTGCTGGTGCTATTGGAGAAATCAGTCGTTATACTTTAAGTAAAGATTTTAGAAATATAAACCCTGGAAGAACAAGAATTATATTAATAGAAGCGGGACCAAGGATTTTGCCATCTTTTTCTCCCGAATTATCGGAATATGCGGCGCGAGAATTAGAAAAATTAGGTGTTACAATTTGGACCAATACATATGTCACAGAAGTAGGAAATGGTTATGTTAAAGCAGGTGATGAAATTATAAGAGCTAAAACAATTATCTGGGCAGCAGGTGTACAACCTTCCTCATTAAATCAAAAACTAAATGTTCCTAAGGATAAGACTGGAAGAATTATTGTAGAACCAGATTTGAGCATTAAAAATTATCCAGAGGTTTTTGTTATTGGAGATCAGGCTAATTTTTCTTATACAAAAGATGGAAAACCATTACCAGGTATTGCACCTGTTGCTATTCAACAGGGAAAACATGCTGCAAAAAATATTTTAAGAGAAATTCAGGGAAAAGAAAGAAAAGCTTTTATTTATTTAGATAAAGGTTTTATGGCAACCATAGGTAGAATGGATGCAATTTTACAAATGCATAATATTCATTTAAAAGGATTTTTAGCCTGGTTTTTATGGGTTTTTGTGCATATCCTTTATTTAATTGGTTTTAAAAATAAAATTATTGTATTAATACAATGGGCATGGAGTTTTTTTACATTTAGAAGAGGAGCCAGGTTAATAAGAAGTAAAATCTGGAAAACAAGAGAACATGAATCATTAATATTAAAATCATCACAGAAAATTAAAAATAAAGCGAGAAAACAATATGAGGGTAAAAGAATACGAAAGAAAAACAAATGAAACTTATATTAAAATTAAAATTAATTTAGATGGAGAAGGTAATTATAAATTTGATACAGAAATACCATTTTTTGAACATATGCTAAGCCATTTATCAAAACATAGTGGAATAGATATTGATCTTTTCTTAAGAGGTGATTTAGAAATTGATTGTCATCATTCTGTTGAAGATACTGGAATTGTTTTGGGAAGATTATTATCGGAAGCCTTAGGGGATAAAAAAGGAATTTTTCGTTATGGTCATTTTACATTACCCATGGACGAAGTTTTAACCACTGTAGCGATTGATTTAAGTGGCAGATATCATTTTAAATATACAGGTCCAGATTTATCCACAATGGGGAAATTTGGAATATATGATTCGGAATTAACATTGGAATTTTTAGAAAAATTTGCTATGAATGCTAAGATGAATTTACATGTTCTTGTTCATTATGGAAAAAATAGACATCATATTCATGAATCTATTTTTAAAGCTTTAGGAAAATCGTTAAAAATGGCTATTCAAATACAGGATAAAAATACTATACCTTCAACAAAAGGATTATTAGAATAATAAAGGAATAGTATATGATTGTAGTATTGGACTATGGGATGGGAAATATCCATTCTATTATAAAAGCGTTAGAATTATATTATCCAGATGTAGTTTATACAAATGATAAAAATAAAATCAAAAATGCAAAAGGACTTGTATTACCAGGCGATGGACATTTCCATACAGCAATGCTTCATTTACAAAATCTAAAAGATAGTATTTATGAACATATTTCTAAAGAAAAACCATTACTTGGTATATGTATAGGCTTTCAGATTTTATTTGAAGACTCAGATGAAGTTTTAAAAGAGTATAATCAACCTACAATAGAAGGGTTAAAATTAATATCTGGAAAAATAAGAAAATTTTCTATTAAAAATAAAAATTTTAAAATACCTCATATGGGTTGGAATCAATTAATTCCTAATACAAAACATTTTTCGAATGTGCCAGATTATTTTAATACTTATATGTATTTTATTCATTCTTATCGTGCAGTTAATGTAGATGATTCATATGTTTTAACCTGGACAGAATATGCTGGTGAATTATTTCCTTCAACTGTTAAAAAGAATTATATATGGGGATGTCAATATCATCCCGAAAAATCAGATATTGCTGGACTGGAATTTTTAAAAGATTGGATTAAACAATTATAAAAGGATATTAATTATGGAAATTATACCCGCTATTGATCTTTTAGATAATCAAGTTGTTCGTTTATATAAAGGTAATTATAATCAGAAAAAAGTTTATTATAATGAACCAATAGAAGTAATACAATTTTTTAAGGATGCTGGGATCAAAAGAGTTCATATAGTAGATTTAAATGCAGCAAGAGATGGAAATACATCTATAAATAGAAGAAGCATCGAAAAAATCATAAATCATAAAGAATTTTTAAAATTAGAAATTGGTGGTGGAATTAGAGAAGAAAAAATTATTAAAGAATATTTAGAATTAGGCTTTGATTATTTAATTCTTGGTACAATTGCTGTAAAAAAACCAGAATTTGTAGAAGATATAATAAAAAAATATCCTGTTGATAAATTTATCATTGGTGTTGATGCAAAGAACGAAGAAGTAAAAGTTTCTGGTTGGGAAGAAGATACAAAATTATCTATTTTTGATTTTTTTAAAACTATTGAAAATTGGGGAATAAAACAAATTATTTTTACCGATATCAGTAAAGATGGAACCTTAGAAGGACCCAATATTTCCTTACTAAAAAAAATTCTAAAGCAAACCAATCTTAATATTATTTCTTCTGGTGGAATTTCTTCAGAAAAGGATATATTGGATTTATATAATCTTAAAGATAATAAATTAATTGGTGTAATTATTGGAAAAGCATTTTATGAAAATAAAATTGATTTAAAAAAATTAACACGTTTAATAATATAAAAAAATTTTATGAATTTTCTGGAACAGATTCTAATGGTTGTTTATGAAAGATTTCCTTTGTTAAGAAAGGAGTTGTTTTTTTATATAACCAATCAGGTAAAAGTTTTTTTAGTGTTTCTTTAATTTCTTTTTTTCTATATCGAGGAGAAAAATGAATTAAGTATAATTTCTGAATATTTCTAAAGTATTCAGCATTTTCAATGATTTCATATAAATGAATGTGTCCCCATTTTCTTGCTCTTTCTACGGGTCTTTTATCACAAATATAAGTACATTCTAAAAATAAAATTTTTGTATTTTGTACTACTTCATTTTCTAATACAAATTCTATTTGTGTATCTCCAGAAAATGTAATGATTGGTTCCAATCTTGTTTCTATTATATCTGGATTGGTTTTCTTTAATTCTGCAATTTTATATCCAGGAAGATGAAGATATTCTTTTTTAAGTTTTTTTCGTTTTTCAAAAATCACATATCCATTACTTGGAACTCTATGTACACTTGGTATTGCTTTAAAATAATAATTACCCTGTAAAGGATATAGATCATTATAATTTACTGGAATTAAATGATATTTAGATTCATAATTTTCAATTTGATGCCATAATTTTAATATTTTATCAAGAGGTTCGTAAAGATGTGGTGGAATATAAACTTCTGGTGGAGATAATTTTCTTAAACTTCTCTGAGAAATTAGATATGCTAATCCAGAAGCATGATCTAAATGTCCGTGTGTTAATAAGATTTTTGGAATTTCTACAAGATTGGGAGAACCAATCCCTGTATCGAACATTATTTTTAAACGTGGAATTGCAATACTTGTATGAATACCGCCTTCTGAATTTCCTATAAATGTAAAATCTTTATAATGATATTCAGTTAGAATCATTTTTATTTTATTATAGATTCAACATTTGTTTCTGGTTCAATAATAATTACCTTCATTTGTAATTTTTCTAAGGACTTTTTTAAAGATTCTGGACCTACAATAATAATCCATAAATCATTTTGTTTAAAATATTTATTATATATATTTAAAATTTCCTGTTTAGAAATTTGTTGTATAATTTGAGGATATTTTATAATATAACTTTCAGGAGGATTATAAATTTTTTCTATAATATATAAATATAAAATTTTAGAAGGATTAGAAAATTCAAAAATATGAGAATTAATTAAAGCATCTTTTGCTATGATTATATCATCATCTGTAAGTAAATTTTCGAAATTAGATATTAAATCCAGCATTATTTTAGTTGTTTCCTGAGCTTGTTTAGAATTTGTTCCAGATGCTGTAATAAACTTACCATAATGAGATCCGAATCTTGTTGAGGAATAAGCATAATAGGCAAGACCTCTTTTTACGCGAATTTCCCTCATCATTTTAGATACAAAAGAACCTCCACCTAATATATAATTTGCTATTCGTAAAGGGAAAGTTTCGTAAGATTTATAGGATGGTAAAAATTTTCCCATTACGATAACAGCTTGTGGAACATCTTTTTTTACCAGAATTATTTTATTTTTAATTTCTTTTATACCAGAAGGTTGTATATTTTGGTCTTTTATAATAAAGGGTTTTTCTATACTTCCCAATTTTTGGGATAAATTTAAAAAAATAGTATGATAATCTATTTCTGAAATATCTCCATCTAATGCAATATGTAGTCTTCTATGTTTTAAAATAGATTTATATGCTTTAAGAATTTTATCTCTTGTAATTTTTTCTATATCCTCTTTATTTATGCTTTCTGTAATTTTATTTGGATATTCCATTATTTCTTTTAATTTTCTTCCAGCAATCTGATCTGGTTTATCATTTCTTCTCTGTATAGAGTCAATATATCTTAATTTTAATGTTTTTAATTTATTTTCTGAAAATTCTGGATAAAGTAAAATATCTTCTAATAATTGAAAAGCCTGTTTAAAATTATGTTTTAAGCAATACATCTCAATAGAAATGAATTCTTGTTGTAGATTGAAATGTAATTCTACTCCAAGTTCAGCTAACATTTCAGATATTTCTTCGCCCGATTTACCTTTTGCTCCACCATTTTCCCATAAGTCCAGCAATAAAGAGTACAATCCTCTTTCTTCATTATTTTCCTGTAAAATACCACCTTCTATAATTAAATTTAAATGTATTAAAGGTAGAGTATTATCTTTATATAGATATAAAGTTTCATAAGGAGAAATTGATATTGTTTCAATTTTCGGAAATTCAAATTTTAAAGGAGGTATCTTTAAATTATTTAAAATCCCATTATTTCTATAAATTATTTTTAATTGGTTTTCATTAATTACTGGTGTACTTTCTAATTTCATAATCATTCCTGTAAGGTATAAAGATAATAATAAAAATATTTTAAATTTCATAAAATTCCTTTAATTTTGTGGATATAATTCTGCTTTATAAATTAAATCTGGTTTTAAATATTTTTTTATAGCATTTTGTATATCTTCTGATGATATTTCTTCTATTTTGTTATAATAATCAAATATAATACTATAATCGCCATAGATAAGTTCATAATAGGTTAAGATATCTGCTAAAAATGCATTTGAGCGCATTCGTTTAATAAAATTTGTTAAATATGTTTCTTTTACTCGTTTTAACTCTTTTTCATTAATTCCATTTTCTATGATATTTTGAAATTCTTCGAATATAGATTGTTGAATTTTATTATAAAGTTGCTCTAATTCTTTATGATCTTTGGGATTTTTTAATAGTGATAAGTTGGGATAAATTAAAATCAAAAATAAATTGTTATATCTTTCTCCGGGTTCGGAAGTGTAAATAGCAAGTTGAGATACTAATTTTTCTTCTTCTATTAATTTTTTATGTAATCGTGTATCTGGTCTTCCAGTTAAAATATCTGATAGAATTTCTAATACTAAATCATCTTTTGAAGGAAAGTTTGGTTTTAACCAGGCTAATAATTGAATAGGAGAACCCTCTTTTTGAATTTTTAGATCAACTTTATGATAAGAAATTGCTTCTGGCTTATTTCTGGGAATAGGATAGGGAGGTTTTTCCCAATCGCCAAAATATTTTTTTATAATATCAAGAGCATAATCTTCATCAAAATTACCAACAAGTGCGATTACAGTATTATCTGGTCTATAATAATTTCTATAAAATTCAATAGCTTGTTCTTTTTTAAATTTTAATATATTTTTCATAGGTCCTATTGTTGGATATCCATAGGGATGATTTTGATAGATGGCTTCTAAGAATTTTTCGTATAGAAGACCAAAAGGATTATTTTCGACACGCATTCTTCTTTCTTCTGCAACTACATTTCTTTCCGTATAAAATTCTCGAAAAACAGAATTTTTTATTCTATCAGATTCTAAACGAGCCCATACTTCAATTCTATTAGAAGGAAGTTCAATTTGGTAATTTGTAACATCTTCACTTGTATAAGCATTATAACCTCTCTGTCCTTGAATAGAATAAATAATAGAATCTTCTTCAGAAATTTGAAATTTTTTTACTTCATCTTCTATTATTTGAATTCGTTTTTTGATTCTTTCAATGGATTGTTCTATTTTTTGTTTTTCTTTTTCATTTTGTGTTTGATTTAATTTTTCATTTAAAGAGTCTAATTTATGGTACCACCGATCTAATAAATCTAAATATTTTTTTTCTTTTTCGAAGTCTATTGTGCCAACTTGTTTAGTCCCTTTAAATAACATATGTTCTAACATGTGGGCAATACCAGCATTTTCTTTTGTTTCGTCACATGATCCAGCGAGAATTTTCCAGTAGAGCGCTACAGTTGGAGTTGTTCCATTTTGCATAAATATTACTTTTAAACCATTTTCTAAAGTATAACGTTTGATTTTTGTTTTGATAGGTTGAAATATATCAACAGTCTCTACTTTCATTGGATTAGCCTTTAAATGTATTGAAAAATTTAGTAAAATTATAAATAATATTAACTTTGTTTTCATTATTAAAGGACAATAAAAATCAATTTAAACTTTCGACAACCTAATTTTATAAATGATTTTGGTTAAAAAAAATAAAGGGGATAAATCCCCTAAAAATTTTATTTTAATGGAACGATACGGACTTCTACTCTTCTATTTGCTGGGCTTTTTCCTGTTCCATCAATTGGTTTATCCCATGCCCATCCTTTTATTTCGATAACTCTAGAAGAAGGTAAATTTAAATAATTTGCAACTGTTTTTGCACGCTCATAACTGAGTCTTTCATTATAACTTCTACTACCTGATTTATCTGTATGTCCCCAGATTTTTACACCTGTTTCTGGATATGCTTCTAATGCTTCTTTTAGTTTTTCTACATTAGCTTTGGCAACACCCTGTAATTCAGCACTATTAATCTGAAAATTAATATCACCGTCCATTTTTACAAGAAGTTCCTTAGTTTCTCCTTTTTCATCTGGAACTTTTTCTAATTGGATACCTTTGCTGCCAAATTGATTTTGAATATCTTCATACATTAGATCTAAATAAAGTCCCACACCTAATCCAGCTAAACAACCAGTAGCAAGACCTACAATTTTACCCTGATTATGTTCTTTTTTCTTTTTAAAAATAGCAAAGATATCTTTTCTTCGATCCTTGGCTTCTTTTTTTCTTTGCATTTCGTCGTATATTGTACCAAGGGCAAGACCTGCTCCACAACCTAAACCAGTAGATATCAATGTTCTTTTGGTTAAAGAGTCACAATTATTGAACGTTAATGTGGTTATACTCGTAAGGAGTAATAATGAAATAAAAATATTTTTTGATTGATGATTTTTTTTCATAATTTTTAGAAAAAAATTTAGAACAATATAAGTCAATAATTATTTGCTTGATTTTTTTAAGAAGTTATTTTTTTTATTATACTTAATGACAGATACATATAAAGTTTATATGAGTGGCATTTGTGGTTCTGGTATGAAGCCACTAGCATTACTAGGTTCTAAATTAGGATATAAAATTTTTGGTTCAGATAAAGCCTTATCTAATCTTAATCATCCTTTACATAGAATATTTAAAACTTATCATATAGATGCATTTCCTAATCCAGATTTAGAAATATTAAATCATTGTGATTTCTATGTATATAGTTCTGCTATTTCAGAAGAACATATAGAAAGAAAAGAAGCGATTGAATTAAATAGACAAAATAAAATTCAAATATTTCATCGAATGGATTTTTTAAATTATTTATTAAGAAATCATGAAATTAAATTAGCTATTGCAGGAACACATGGAAAAACTTCTACAACATCTATGGCTGGTTGGCTATTGCAAAATTTATGTTTAAATCCAACAATAATTGTAGGTGGAACACCAAAATTTTTACCACATTCATTTCAGAAAGGAAATGGTTATATTGCAATATATGAAACAGATGAATCCGATGGTTCATTTTTAAAATCTAATGCAAATTATCGTTTAATTTTAAATATTGATAAAGATCATTTAAACTATTATGGTGATTTTCAAAATTTAATAGATAGTTTTTATAAATTTTCTATCAAATGTAGAAATTGTATTATTAATAATGATGATGAGGTTTTAGCTCAATTTCCTTATAAAGAAAAAAAACATTATATTGGTTATGGAACGATATTACCAGAACATAATTTATATAGATATTTTTTTAAAGGAAATTTAAGACAAGATATTTTATATTTACAGATTTATAAAAATCAGGATATTATATATGATTCAAAAAATGAAGGAATTCATTTTAAATTTCCAGGTAGTCATTTCCTAAAAAATGGACTGGGTGCTATTGCATTAGTTTTTTCTTTGTTATTAGATTATCCTTCACTTTCGATACGTTCTCTTGGTAATGATATTTTATCAAATTTTTCTATTAATTCTCTGATTCGAATTTTAAATCGTTTTACTGGAGTAGAAAGAAGAATGGATTATTTAGGTTCACTTAATGGTATACATATTTATGATGATTATGGTCATCATCCTAATGAAATATTAAACGTTATTAAGGCATTAAAAGAAAAGTATAAAAATCGCATCGCTGTTGTTTTTCAACCTCATCGTTATACGAGAACAAAAGAATTAGCCAGAGAGTTTGCTAAAGCTTTAGAATTAGCTGATGATATTTATTTACTTCCTTTATATAGTGCTGGAGAAAAACCAATTCCTGGTGTTACTTCTGAATTAATTGGTAGATTTATTAGAAAAAATGTTCACTATTTAGAAAATAATCAATTTGATACAATTTTTTATCAGGATTATGATTGTGTGGTTTTCTTAGGAGCTGGTGATATATCAAATCAAATTAGAGAATATTTATCATTATCTCAGCCTTTAAGAAAAATCATGTAATTTTTATATAAATATAAAAAAAATATTTGCAAGAAATTAAAATCTATTCTAAATAGTTCTTAATGTTTACTTTTTTAAGATTGCTCTGTTGTATAAAAGTTTATTATTTCATTTTTATAAAAGGATTTACTAAGATTTTTAGAAATTTTTTCATAATTAAAAGTGTATTGAATTATAAGCATCTGTTATTACTATTTGAAAAAATTTTCGTTTTTATAAAAAATTTTACTTTAAAATGGGTGTTATGCAACAAAACCTTTTAAGATTTAAAATAATTTTATTATTTTTATTTTCTATTATACTTGTATTTACAGGAATTATATTTATTTTTTATTCTGATAAGATTTATCAAAATAATATAAATTATAAAAACAAAGAAGATATATTATCAGATGAACTAAATATACAACAAAAGAATTATTGTATTCTTCAAATTTATAATAATAGAACAAAAGAAAGTATTTATTTTACGTTTCAGAAAAATTTTATAAAACAAATGGAATGTATTAATAAAAATTTTCAAATGCCAATTTTAAATATAATTGCTAATAATAATTTAAATTTTCAATTAAAAAAGATCAATTTTTTTCTTGACTCTTATTGGAAAATCATTTCTATAAATCCAACTATATTAGAAGTTATATCGGAAATTAAAATTAACGATAAAGAAATCTTTTTTTTTATGAATAATAAAAAAATACGTATTGATGTTAAAGATTACCGAAAAAAAAATTGGGAAGAGAAATTTATTTCGCTTGTAATATGGATTATTGAAAAAAATATAAATAAAGCCTATTTAGATATAAGGGAAGAAGATAGTCTATTAATTGTTGATGGTGAAATATGATACGTAAAATTTGTGCAGTTGATATAGGAACATCTATAACAAAGGTTATTATTGCGAATATATATAATTCTGAAATAGAAATTATAGGTATTGGTACTGCAGAAACACATGGTATTCGTAGTGCGGAAATTATAAATATGGAAAGTGTATCTCGTTCTATACAAAATGCAATTCGAGAAGCTGAAAAAATGTGTGCAGTTCAAGTTAATTCTGTTTATGTAAATATAAGTGGAATTAATATAAAAGGAGAAAATTCCACTGGTATATATGTTGTTTCGAATGAAGATAGAATTATAACATCTGAGGATGTAGAAAGAGTTGTAGAAAATGCAACAAATATTAATATACCATCAGAATATCAAATTATACATGTTTTATCAAGAGAATATATTGTAGATAAAAAAAATCGTGTTCCCGATCCCATTGGAATGACTGGTTTTCGATTAGAAGCCAATGTTCATATCGTAACTGCACCGAAACTTCAAATAAAAAATATTTATAAAGTTTTTTATAAAATGGGTTTAGAAGTAAATGATGTTATATTAAATTCTATTGCTTCGTCAGAAGCTGTTCTAAAAGAAGAAGAAAAAAATTTAGGATGTATAATGATAGATTTTGGTTATGCTATGACAGATGTAATTATTTATGTTGATGGTGGGGTTTTTCATACCTTATCAATACCCTTAGGGTCTTTTCATTTAACTTCTGATTTAGAATATGCTTTTAAAATTCCTTTCGAAATTGCAGAATTTGTAAAAAAAAGAGATGGTATTGCTACAATAGAAGATGTAGATCCAACAGTTAAAATAGAAATTCCATCAACAATTGAAAATCCCAGAAGATTGGTTCATTTAAAAGATATTGCCTTGGTATTAGAAGCACGTTTAGAAGAAATTTTTGAAATTGTATTAAAAATTATTAAAAAAAAGATTGACCCAGGTCTATTATCTTCTGGTATAATATTAACGGGGGGTGGTTCATTGTTGCAAGGTATAGAAAGAGTAGCAGAGAGAATTTTTTCTCTTCCTGTTAGATTAGGGAAGCCAAGGGATTTAAAAGGATTATCTTCTGAAATTAATAGTCCCGAATTTTCTACAGCTGTTGGTATTATAAAATTTGTTGCAAAACAATTTATAACAGAATTTGACGAGTATAGAGAAAAAGAATATAAACCTCCTATACAACGAGATAAAAAATTATTAAATAAAATAAAAAATTGGATAGCAGAAAATATTTAGGGGTTCCATCCTGGGAATGAAAATAGCAACCTTTAGGAGTTTTTATGATAGAGATGGAACATACAAAAACATCACCAACAATTATTAAAGTTGTAGGAGTAGGCGGTGGAGGCTCAAATGCTGTAAATAGAATGATTGAAAGTGGAATGAATGATGTCGATTTTATTGTTATTAATACAGATGAGCAAGCATTAAAGATGTCTAATGCTCCAACCAGAATTGTAATTGGAAAAAAAATAACCAATGGTATGGGAGCAGGTGGAGATCCAGAAAAAGGATTAAAAGCAGCAAAAGAAGATAAAGAAAAAATTGCTAAAGCTTTAGATGGATCAGATATGGTATTTGTTACAGCTGGAATGGGAGGTGGAACTGGAACAGGAGCTGCCCCAATTGTTGCAGAAATTGCTAAAAATTTAGGTGCTTTAACAGTTGGAGTTGTAACAATTCCATTTAATTTCGAAGGTAAAGTAAGAGAAAGAAATGCAAAATTAGGTATAGAAGCATTAAAACAACATGTAGATACTTTAATAGTAATTAAAAATGATCAAATATTTCAAATTATAGAACCCAATGTCCCAGCTACACTTGCCTTAAAGTTAATAGATGAAATTTTATATAATGCAGTGAGAGGTATTTCAGATATAATAAATAAACCAGGTATTATAAATGTAGATTTTGCTGATGTTAGAAATATAATGAGTTCTTCTGGGGAAGCGGTTCTTGGTTTTGGTAAAGGTGTTGGAGAAAATAAAGTTATTGATGCAGTTAATCAAGCAATAAATAACGTTTTATTAGAGAATCCAGACATAAGTGGTGCAACAGGGGTTTTAATTAATGTTTGTGGTGGAAATGATTTAACATTACAATCCTGGAAAGATGTATCTGAACTAATAACAAGAGAAGTAGATCCAGATGCGAATAAAATCATAGGATTAACCATAGATAATTCTTTAGAGGATGAAGTTCATGTTGTTGTTATTGCTACAGGCTTTAAAAGAAAAAATAAAATAAACAAAAATACGATTGAATATAATTTAAATTTATATAATAATTTAAAGGTACAAGAAGAAGAATTACCAAAAAATAAAAAAGAAGTTCTTTCTATAAATGCTACTTCTATTTTAAATAAAAAACAACTCAATAATCGAGATCAAAAAATAGTAAAAGATCCCTACCCTATACGAAAAAATAAATCACAAATCAATAACTTAGAAGAAGAGGAAATAAATTTTAAAGAACAGAGAAATAATCATTTTTTAAATTATCAAAAAGAATGGAAAGTTCCTGAAGAAAAAGAATCCAATTATTCAAATAATTATAATCGAAAAGAAGAAATATTAGAAATTGATTTAAATAAAAATAAATATCCAAAAGATACATATAGAGATTATGATGATAATAATTATCTTGATTTAAATTTTGAAGAATTACAGAAACCAGCTTATTTACGAAGATTAAAAGTATAAAATGAATGTAATTTTCTGGGTATTATTAGGATTTATTCTTTCCCTTTTAGAAATCTTTATACCCGGTATGATTATTATCTTTTTTGGTATTTCTTCTTTTATTATGGCAATTCTTGTTTATTTTGGTTTTATTTCTAATTTGATCTATCAATTTTTTTATTGGTCTATTATTTCTATTTTGCTGGTTTTATTGCTTCGAAGGTTTGTAATAAAATATTTTCCTTCATTAGAAAAGAATGAATTTTCAAAAGATAGCTTAGAAGGACAGAAAGGAATTGTTATAGAAGAAGTTAATCCTTATACAGGTAAGGGAAGAGTAAAAGTTTCTGGGACTTATTGGAAAGCTATTTCTTCTCTTGGAACAATTATCCCTGTAGGTAAAGAAATCATAGTAGAAAAGCAAGATGGTTTATTATTATATGTTCGTGTTCATAATTAAATATGTATATGATTAACAGAATCCGATATCCTACCATTAATTTTTATTAAAATATAATGTATATAGTTTATAATATCTTTTTTAAATTTTATAACATACTTGGAAGCTTTTAATAAATTGAGTTGAAAAAGTTTTTCTTCTAATTCTTTTGTAGTTTCGTCAATATCCATTAAAATATGTTTTATATTTCTAAAAATCTTATTTACTTCAATTAATTGTTTTTCGTTTAATTGTTTTTTGGAAATTTCTTCTGGAAAATTATTTTTTATATTTTCTGTATATTCAAATACTTCACCTAATAATTCTTTTATTTCGTCTAAATATTCACTTTGTATTTCTGAAAAAATTTCCTTAGGAATATATTCGTTTAATCTTTTTTCTAATTTTTTTATCTGTTCGTTAAGACTGTTATTGATAGATAAAATTCCAAGATATTTTCTTGTTAAAGAGTTAATACAAACAAAATCCCTTCCAAGATAAATTTTATCCTTATAATTGTCTGGTAATTCATCTGGATGAATTGTATATACTTTTAATTCAAAATGATCTTTATGATCTAATTCTGGAACAAATCTACATATAATTAAATTTTGGTTATTTTCTATATAATAAGAATTGGTTTCTATTAGTGCAGAATAAAAAGCTAAATTATAAATTATAAAATCCTTAATTTTTTTAATTAAATCCTTTTCTTTTAAAAATTGTTCTACTTCAATGATTTCTTTATCTATAGTTTCTCCCGTTAAATAAAATTGAAAATCTGGTGTTAATATAACTCTACTTTTATCTAAAAAAAATTCTAAATGTATATTTTCTAATATATTTTGTTGAAAACCATCTAAATGAAAATGGGGTATTTTTAAATGTTTTAGTTCCTTTAACTTATCTATATGTTTCATTTATGGAGAGAGTTTATTTTTAAATCGAAATTCGTCAATTTTAATTTGCTATATAAATGGTATCATTATTATATAAAATATTTTTGATTTTGAATAATCATTCCATCACCATAGCTAAAAAAACGATATTTTTTTTGAATTGCATATTGGTAGGAATATTTTAAATAATCCTTACCCCCAAAAGCACAAACTAATAGAAATAATGATGAGGCAGGCAAATGAAAATTTGTAATTAAATAATCACTAGAATAAATTAAATCTGGTGGTTTAATAAATAATTTTGTAGAATAATTACCTTCTTTAAATTGTTTGAATTTTAAAAAATTATCTTCCAATGCTCGAAGTGTTGTTGTACCTACTGCTATAATGGGGTTTTTGTTTTTTGATTCATTTAAAATTTGTGCTGTTTCTTCCGGAATTTGATAATATTCTTCGTGTAATTCTTTATTTTGAATTTCTTTTTCTCCCAGTGGCGAAAATGTTCCATATCCAATTCTTAAATTTAAATAAAGGATTTTATGTTTTTGGGAAATCTTTTTTAATAATTCTTCCGTAAAATGTAAAGAAGCTGTTGGAGCAGCAACACTTCCTGGTTCTAAAGCAAAAATTGTTTGATAATATTCTTTATCAATATCTTCAGCTTCCCTTTTTAAATAAGGTGGTATGGGAGGAAGGCCAAATTCATCAAAAAAACTTTCTGAATCTTGATAATTTTCTAAAGTAGAAATATTATTTTTCCATGCACTTAAATAGAAAAATTTTTCATCACGTCTTTCTAATTGAAAAAAATAATCCTTAATTTTTAGTACATCGTTTTTTTTAATTTTACGCCCATTTTTTATAAGACATTTCCATAAGTTTTTATCTATTAAATCTAAAAATAATACTTCGAAATATTTTTTTGTTCTTTCATGAAATAAATAAACTCTTCTAAAAGAAACTTTTGTTCTATTGAATACTAAAATGGAATTTTCTGGTAAATATTTATCTAAATTATAAAAATAATCATCCTGTATTTTTTGATTCTGTAATACCATTAATTTTGCATGATCTCTTGGTATAATAGGATATTTAGCAATATATTCTTCTGGTAATTCAAAATAATATTCTTTTAGTTCTTCTGGTAGTTCATTAATATTTTTAATTCTATTCATATTTTTTTAATATTTGACGGCATATTGTTTTTAAAAAACTTTTTCCTGATGTTTTTTTATTCTCATTTTTTTTTATATTATCATAAAATAAAACAAAAAATTTATGTGTGGCTATTAAAATATAAAAATATAAAAATTGTTTATATTAGTTTATTTATTATTTTATTTATACGATCATTCGATATAATAAATTTGGCTAATCATAAGAATAAAAATATATTATCATTTCTTGAGAGTAAAAGCGATTACGAAGATTATTATAATGCAGCAAAACAAATAAAAAATAAACAAAATCCATATTATAAGGATAGGTTAGAAAATTTTTTTGAAACAATACCCCAAAATACAGATTTTGAAAAGATTATAGAATCATTAAAGCAATTAAAAGGGATTGGAACTTATTTATATCCTCCTTTATTTGCTTTTTTATTAATACCTTTATCATTTTTTTCTTATAATATAAGTGCTATTATTTACCAGATCATACAATTATTATTATTATATTTTTCTTTATATTTTTTATATCAAATTCCAGTATATATGAATTTAAAGATATCAAAAAGAAAAATTCATTTAGCCTTAATATTGTCTCTTTTAGTTTATTTTCCTTTTCAGATACAAAATATAAGTAATGGAAATGTTGGATTTATTATTATATTTTTATTAAGTTTATCATTATATTTATTTTTTAAGTATAAGAATAAAATTTTATATGACTTTATAAACGGTATTCTTATAGGCATTGCAACTATCATAAAAGTATTACCTGGATTTATTACTGGACTTTATTTTATAAGAAGAAGAATTATTATATTAATTGGAATGATTCTGGGAACTATAATAGGAATATTTTTACCTACTTTATATTTAGGCTGGGAGCTCAATTGGGATTTTTTTACAACCTGGTATCAATTCATCATAAAAAATTATCAAAAATATTCTGTAATACGACCTTATGCTAATAATCAAACTATTTCAGGTGCATTATGTAAATTATTTATTCCTTTTGCTGATGTAAAACAATTTCAATATGGTTTACCGATAACATTTATTACATTAAGCTTAAATCAGGTTAGCTTTTTAATAAAATTAATAAATTATTTTATTTTAATAAATGTTGTAATTATTACTTTATTATTATTTTTTAAGAAAAAAGATGATTTTATTGAGGTTATTTATATATATTTTATATTTTTATCTGCCCTATTATCATCAGGTATTAGCTGGTATCATACGTATGGATTACTAATGATTGTTTATTTTTTTTATTTTATATATAAGTTTAAATTCCTTAATAAACATTTAAAAATATTTGTAATACCAGTCTTATATATCTGGATATTTTCTTTACTACCATTTCGTTATAAAGATTTATTATCATTATATTCTATATATACTTGGTTAAATTTGTTTATTTTATTCATTATAGTTTATAAATTATATTATTTTATTTTTATGAGCAATCAATATGAAAAAATTAAATCAAATTAAAATAGCTTATATACCATTATTTTTGTTTTTTATAGTATTTATTTTGGATAAGATATTTTTAATAAAAAAAATACAGTTATTAACCCAAAAAGATGCTACTTTTTTGTATTATCAATATAAAGAAACATTATTAAATCAATTAGAAAAATTTTATCAAAATAATAAAGAAAATAAAAAAATTTTAATTATAATAGGTAGTTCAAGATTAATGTTTGTTGATTATAAAGAATTTAAAAAAATATATCCAGAATGGGAAATGTATAATTTTTCTGTTCCAGTTAATTCACCAGCATATTATTTATATATAATAGAAAAAATTATTCAAAGAAATATAAAACCAGATTTAGTATTATTGGAATCTGATCTTTTTCAATTTAATGAATATTCCCCGGGTTTTAAAAAATCAAATTTACCTTATACCTTTGATTTATCTTTTGTATTAAGAAATTTTAATCTATTTGAAAGAGATGAAGTAAGTGAATTCTTAGGATATTATCTTTTCGCTGGAAAGAAATATCCACCAGATTTATATGTTTTATGGAAACGAATAACTAATCCAGATGATAAAATTTTATATATATATATAAAAACAGAAGAATATCAAAAAGAAAATAATGGCTGTGGTTTAGCAGCTGTTCCTTTTAGAGAATGGTATATAAGAGATTTATCTGAAATAGAAATTAGTTCAATGGGAACCAAAAGTTGGTTATATAAAAACTATAAAGAATCAGAAAGACAATGGACTTTTTTTAGAAAAACGATTCATTTACTCAATGAATTTCAAATATTATATATTATTATTAAACCACAGGTTTCTCCTATTATGGAAGAAATTTTACAAAATGATCCTATAATTCAAAATGCTTATAAGAATTGGCAATTAAAAATAAATAAGATTATACCACATAAACAATGGATTGATTTTACCAAAAGCGAAACATTTTATTGCAATACTTTTGTTGATGGAACTCATATGTCAAAAGAGTGTTATGATCCTATGTTATATGAGGTTATGAATTTATATAATAATTTAATTAATCAGAAGAAATAAACCAGATAGGATCTCCATCTAAGAAACAGCTTTCGAGACATTTTTTTAGTATTTCGTTTTCACAATTTTTTATCCATACTCCTGGTAAACAATTACTATATTCATTTAGAGCAGAAGTAAAATTACTACAATTTGTATTTTCCCAGTATTGTTGATTACAGGTAAAATGACATCGTTTGGCATCATTACTAAAATTACCATTTTTAAATGTAGGAGAATCTATTATAAGAGGGCAATAATCTTCCGGATTTTGTGATGTTATTGAAATTTGATAAAATGTTGTTATTGTAGATAAATATATATTGGTGTTAACTGGATTAGAAATACAAGTTAAAGCTTTATTTTCTGAATCTATACAGATATTTTTTAATTGATTTTTGTCTGGTATATTTAATAAAATATATAAATTTCTTAATTCTTCTTTTTTTTCGTATTCTGGAGCCTTTTCGCATTTGATGAATAATAATAAAATTAAAACTACAAATTTAGTGATTTGTTTTATATCCATTAGAATTTTACCTCTATGCCAATATTAAATAAAGGAATACGTATTTTTTTATCTTTTTGTGTGATTACAAGATTTCCAAATTCTTGGGCAATTTGAGGATTGATATTTGAATAAGGAACTGACTTATCAAATACAAAACCTCCGGGATTTTCTCGAATATATACATTAATTAATTCTAAATATACATTTCCATATCCCCATTCATAATTTAAAAATTTATCTAAACGAATATCTAATCTGTGATAAGGTTTTAAACGTACTGTATTTTTTGTTTCGGAAAATTCTGGTTCAAAAATTGGTCTTCCATTATTTTTTGTTATTCCACCATCATCTCCAATAATTTCTGTATATGGAGGAGAAGTCGAATATCTCCATCTTAATCCAAGTTGATATTCTGAATTGATTTTCCAGCCTAGGATAAAATTAATTATATGTCGTCGGTCAAAATCAGCGGAATATTCTTGAGAATTATCATAATATTGTAATAATCGTTTTTCATTTGCACTTAATACTTTTTCTTTTTCTTCGTCTGTAAGTTTATGAATATGATCTCTTCTTTTTGATATACTATGTGTGTAAGATATCCATCCATAAAAACCATTTTTTTTAGGAGGCTTATCTTTTTTTATAAAAACTTCGACACCATAAGAATAACCATCACCTTTATTAGAATAATATAGAGGAGCATTATATAAAATGGGTTCTTCTATTCTTTTTCGAATATCTGGATCCTCATTAATTTTTACTGGTATTGTTATATAAGGATCTCCTACTACAAGATCATCAAAATATTGTTTAAATCCTTCAATGCGAAAGGTCCATATTTCTTTTTGATATTCGAAACCAAAAGAAGAGTGTTGTGCTTTTTCAAAACGTAAAAATGGATTTCCAGATGTAGGTGAATATTCATTTCCATCTGGTAAACGATGGTATATTCCACCACCACCAATGAATTTAAATTCTTTTGTAATTTTAATTGCAAAAGTACCACGAGGATCTAATACTTCCTGTTTATTTAAAGAAAAGTATTCATAGCGTAAACCTGGTAAAAATTCAAACCAGCGGTTTTTAATAATTAATAATAAATAAGCATTATGAAATGGACTAATATGATAATCATTAACAGGTACTTTTTCAAAATCAGGTGGATCTGTTTTATAAGGATTAGGGTTAGGATTTAGTGGATCAATAACACGAACTGTCTCTCCTTTATTTTTATATATAAAATTTCTTAGTTCAATACCTGTTTCTACAATAAGATGATCTTTAAGAACTTCGTAAGAAGATTCATTTTTTAAAGAACCATAACCTTCAGTACGAGTAAACTTTGCACTTATATTTCCAATAGAGGCATCAATATAAAATCTTTTTGCATAGTAAAGTAAAGTTGTTTCGGAATAAAATTTCGAAGAAGGTTGATAAATATGTCTTAATGCAGTAGTGATAAAATCTCTATCTATTGCAGCACTTGCACCAATTAGATCTGGTGGTGGTTCTTTTAAAGGATCGCCAAATGGATCATCTTTTACTTTTGCAATAAAGGAATCTCTGGAACCAATAATATAAAAATATAAAGATTGGTTTTGGGTTAGATTGATTTTATATTTTAATTGAGCATCTTGGTATTTAGGTATTAAAGTTACCGTATCTGGTATAAAGGACCTTAAGGTTTGATCTAAATAAGAAACTCTTCCACCAATGATATAATATCCATTATTATTAAAAATAGGGGAATGAAATAATACGCTACTTGACCATAAGCTAAATGTTGTTAAGCCTCCAAATTTTTCTATATTATCTGGTGTATAAATTGAAATTACCCCACCTGTTGCATCACCATAACGTACGGGATAAGAACCAGTATAAACATCAATACTACTAATAAATTCATTTTGTAAAACAGAATTTAAAGCAATAAGATGATAGGGATAAGCGATTGGTAGATCATCAACATAATAAGCATTAGAATCTTCATTTGCTCCACGAAGAGCTAAATCTCCATTACCGAATGGGGGGGCATTAACACCAGGTAAATTTTCTATACCTCTTAATGCTTCTCCAAATTGTCCTGGTATACGTTTTATTTCTTCTAATTTTACTGAATAAACAGAAGATTTTTGTTTGTTTCTTTTGCCAATTACTACAACTCCCTCTTCGGATACAATTTGTTCTTGTTCTTCTGTAAATTGTTTTGGCTCTGATGTATAAACAGGTATTAACTGACCTTCTCCTAATACCTGTATTTTAGGTTGTAAAATTGTTCCATCGTTTAAAATAATACGTAATTGATAAAATCCAGGTTTTTCTATTTGGAAAATTGCTTTCCCTTCATTATCTGTAAATTGAACTTCTTTTGTTTCTATAAGAATAATTCTAATATCACTTTGTGGTTGCTTTTTTTCATTTAAAACTTGAATGATAACTTCAAAACCAAAAATATTATAATTAAACAAGAAATATAAAATAAAAACGAATATTTTAATACTATATTGCTTCATTTTTTTAATACCTTTAAAAACATATCGTAGCAAAAAATAGGATATTCATTAAAAGGGCATTCCATTCGTAAAATAGAAATTGTACATAATTTTAATGAATCTCTATCAGTTTTCGTAGGAGGAATAAAAGGTTGCTCTGGCTTATTTCCACATTCTTTATATTTATATTCTATGGCTTGATAAAGTTCAGAATATGCATCAATCATATTGATAGAAGCATCTTCTATAATACAGAAATTAAAAATAAAAAGAATCATTAAAATGAATTTAATTTTTAGTATGTTTTTCATAGTTTTCTGGTAATTGAAATTTTATTACATCTCCTTTAACTTTAAAAACCCTTACCTGACCTAAAATTGAATAATAATGAGTTTCGTGCCATGCTCTAATATTTACCATTGTATCTCCTTCTAATTTTTGAACTGCTAAAGTAATTGCATATTCTGGATCTAAGGAACCAGAAGTTGGGAATAAATGAAATAAATAAAATTGAGAAACTTCTCCATATTGCTCACAACCTCCTTTGTATTTATCAACAGGTATATAAGTGATAAATTTAGTAATATCTAAATTTTCTGATTGCTCTTTTTTATATTTTTCTTTATCTAAGCAAACGATAAAATACTGATTTATATAAATATTCGTTGCTGATGGTGTTAAGAAAATAGAATCAATATGACCACCTTTTTCTATATACCCACCTGCGAAGCAATTTAAAAATAATAAAATAATAAAATAAATAATTATAATTTTTTTTGTTGCTTTCATTACTTAGTATTTTCTATTTTAACTATATCTGCTTTTACAACTAAGGTATTTCTTGTCATAAATAAAAAAATACTTTTTTTTGTATAATATCTTATATTAATTAATGCATCTCCTTTATGTTTGCTTAATAATTCCTGTATTGCATGATCAATAGGGGGTTCTTCTAATGGAAATCCTAAAATTCCAATATCAAAATTCCACCAGCTTTTCTGTACAGTATCAGTAGCAATATATGTTATATTTTTATGGTTTAAAGGAATATTTGATGTAGTAATACCAGCATTAGAAGTTATACAAAAGTTAATATTAATTAATAATAATATTATACTAATATTTTTTAAAAAATTCCTCATATAATCCCTTTAAAATATAAATTTAATTAGTTATAAACAATTTCTTTTTTATATATTTATTAGACAACTTTTTTTAATAAATTGTTCTTTATTAAGAATGATTATTTTATAAATGTTAAATTTTTAATTAAATATTTTAAAATTATTGTAAAAAATTTTTCTATTTATAAAAGAATAAGGTAAAATAAATCAATGAATAATTCATAAATGGGCTTTGTTGCATAACTTCCATTTTAAAACAATAATTTTTTATAAAAGCGAAATTTTTTCAAATAATACTTACATATGTTTAAAAATTTAATACTTTTTTCATATCACGAAAAATTGTCCAAGAATGTTGATAAATATTTTTATAAATAGCAAATAATTAACTTTTATGTAACAAAGCCTCATAAATGGAAAAAATCATAGTTTTTAAATTAAATGGTTTTCTGCAAAGCTATAATAATTTGTTTCAGAAAATATAATATGATCTAATAAAGGAATACCCAAAATTTTACCAGATTCAATTAAAATTTGTGTTGTATTAATATCATCCTCACCTGGATTAAGATAGCCAGAAGGATGATTATGAGCAACTATAATAGCATTAGCTCTGTCTTCAATTGCTAAAGAAAAGATTTCTCTTGGATGTACAATAGTTCGATTTAAAATACCTTTTGTTACGACATGAACATTTAATATTTCATTTGCACCATTCAGATTTATCAATAAAAAGTATTCTTGTTTTCTATTAGCATAATGTGATATAGCTAAAAATACATCCTTTGCATTTTGAACTTTACGAGGTAAAGGTTTCCATTTTCTTCTAAATAACTCCATTGCAGCGAGAATCATCATTGCTTTTACTTCTCCTATACCTGGAATGGTTAATAGTTCTTCTATCGTGGGTATAATATTTTTCTTATCCAATATATCTAAAACCTGTTCAGATACCTGTAAAGCATTAAAACCTTTAATACCTGTTCCTAAAATAATAGCAATTAATTCTAAATCGGTTAAAGCAGAAATTCCATATTGTTTTAATTTTTCTCTTGGTCTTTCTTCTATAGGTATTTCTTTTAATCGTATTGGTTGATTAATATATTTTGTATTCACATATATTATAATCTATCAATTATAAAAAATCTCATTATTTTTTTCTGGATTTAGTTTTTTTTGATTTTTTTTTCTTGGTTTTGTTATTTAAAATTGTATTTGTTTGTTCCTTTTCGATAGGCGGATTAATCAATTGCGTATTTGCTATTTGATGTGGTTCTGGCAAAGGTAATTTAACAGTAAAAAATTGGTTAAAAAATTGTACTAATGTTTGAACATTTTCTGGATGTAAAATTAAATTTAATCTTCCTGGAATATCTAAAATAATATCTCTTCCCTGACCAAATTTTAATAAATTTTCTGGAAAAATCCATTCATCCTGCCAGGCTATAAATGGATAAAATTCTTCGTATAGTAGAGCGTTCATTTTATAAGATAATAAATATTCACTTCGAGGTAAAATATCATTAAAAGATTTTATAAATTTTAAATAATTATAAACCTGTGTTCCCCAGAATGGGGTATCTAAGGTTATTAAACGTTGAATTTTTTTTCTTGCTTCATCTGGTAAAGCTAATGGTAATAATCCACCTGCACCATGTCCAATAATTGTTAATTTATTAGTTGGTATTTTTAATAAAAATTGGCTTAATTTCTTAGAATGTTGTTTTAAATCTATAAATGGATTATAACAATAAAAAAAATATAAATTATATCCTTCTTTAACAAAATAATATCTAAGTAGTAAATATAATAAAGGTGAAGTAACTAAATCTGTTATAATTACGATGGTTCCTCTTTTTCCTTTAATAAATTTTGGTAAAGGAATATATAATGGTAATGAAATCAATTGTAAAAACAGATAAAATGTTTCTAATAACCATGATATTATAATTTTTTTTCTTGACGGATGATTCATATAATCCATTTTTTAAAATAAAAAACATTTGAGAAGTATAATTTATGTATCCAGTGTTATCTTATAAAATTTTTGTGTTAGATAAAGATAAATTATTAACTATTTTAAATGAATTAATTCAGCAGAGAAAAAATTATTCTAATGATGTTATATATATAGGAATTTATTTAGAAGGATTAAGAAATATTAGACAGGATATATTTCCTTATCTAATTGAATTTTGTAAAATATATAAAATAAACTTAATTTTATTCGATATACCTTTACCTTTACGAATTCATTTTCATTTAGAAAATATACCAATTAAGTTGGGATGTGCATATATAGAATTATTCTAAAGCCATTCTTAAACGAATTAAATTTTCTACAAGTTTATCAAATACTTCATCTCGTTTTTCATCATTAGGAAAAGGAAGGATCCGTTTTCCAGAAACCGGATCCATATAAATTTCTATGGTTGAATTAGGTCCTTTTTTTATGGAGCGAGCATGAGCTAAATTAATTAATTCTTTTTTACCTAATTTTAACCATAGCATATTTTTATCCATGTTTTTTATAAAAATCAATCATAAATTCTGCTAATACTTTACATCCTTCTTCTGGCATAGCATTATAAACTGATGCTCTTATACCACCAACAGAACGATGTCCTTTTAGATTTACTAAATCATTTTCTTTAGCTTTATTTAAAAATTCGTCCTGTAAAGATTCATTCTTTAGTCGGAAAGTTATATTCATTAGAGAACGATCCTCTTTTTCGGCATGGCCTATATAGAAACCATTACTTTGATCAATAGCATCATAGATATATTGTGCTTTTCTTTGATTGATTTTATGAATCTCTTCTAAGCCACCTTTTTTCTCAATCCATTTTAAGATTAAATTAAAAATATAAATTTGAAAGGTTGGTGGAGTGTTATATAAACTTTTTGATTCACCAAAAGTGGAATAACGAAACATTGTAGGCAAAAATTCATATTCGCGTTTATAATATTCTTTATCTATAATTACTACAGTCATTCCAGAAGGTCCAGCATTTTTCTGTAAACCAGCATATACCAATCCTATATGTGTCCAATCAATGGGCTTAGATATAAAATCAGAACTCATATCTATAATAAGTTTTGTATCTTGTGGTTTTGGAAATTCTTTATATTGTGTACCAAAAATAGTATTATTAGATGTAATATGTAAATAATCTAAACCAGATGGAATTTTATAATTTTTGGGTATATAACTAAAATTTTTATCTTCAGAAGATGCAATAATTTCATAATTTACATTTAAAATTTTGGCTTCTTGAATTGCTTTTTTTGACCATGTACCTGTATTAATATATCCAGCTTTTCCACTTTTTTGATTAAATCGGTTTCCTGTTAAATTTAATGGGACAAGTGCAAATTGCGTAGAAGCACCTCCAGTCATATATAAAATATCAAAGTTTTCTGGAATTTTAGCAATTTTTCTAAGTAATTCCATCGATTCTTCATGTATTTTACTGAATACAGAACCTCTATGGGACATTTCAATAATAGACATACCTGTATTTTGATAATCTAATAATTCATCTTTAACCTGTTCTAAAACTTCCAATGGAAGTGTAGCAGGACCAGGGGAAAAATTGTAAACTCTCTTCATAAAGAACTTGATTTTTTATGAAACTTAGGAGTAAAGTTTTTTTAAATGCATTTTTATCTTGAAACATATATTTATGATAAATTAATTTTTATTGGTACTAATCAGAGTATATGTTCTTATCTAAAAGATCGTTATCATAATTTGTATTATTTTACTGGTAAAGAGATATCTGCTAAACAGTATAAAGAACTTTTAGATGATGGTTTTCGAAGGGCTGGTTTTTATTTATATAAACCTTTTTGTAATCATTGTTGGGAATGTCAGATTATTCGTATACCTGTTTCTACTTTCAAAATGAGTAAGTCTCAAAAAAGAATCTGGAAAAGATTAAAAGATTATGTTCAATATAGGATTCAAAAACCAGAATTTTCATTAGAGAAATTATCTATCTATTATAAGTATTTATATTATGTACATCCTGATTCATTTTTCGAAGACATAAAAGATAAAGATATTTTTATAAAAAAAATCATAAATAAACAATTTACTATATTAAATAAAGAAGAACAAATAGAATTAGATAAACTAATTAATAATTATACTTCTTTTTTTATTAATACTTGTCTGGAATTGAATTTAACAAAAGAATTATTATTGTTTAAAAACAATCAATTGATTGGTATTGGAATATTCGATATAATTGAAGATTATTGGTCGAGTGTATATTTTTTTTATGATCCAGATTATTCAAAATATAGTTTAGGTACATTTTCCGCACTTCTGGAAATTGAATTAGCAAAACAATATAATGTAAAGTATTATTATTTAGGATATTACATTGAAAAATGTAATAAAATGAATTATAAAAAGAATTTTAGACCAAATGAAATTAAAAAAATCAATGAAAAAAATTTCCGGCAATTTATTAAGTAATTTCAGAAAATTGCCGATGCTTAGATTGGTTGATAATCATCCAGATTGTCCGGGCGCTGCATTTATGCAGTGCCTTTTTTTATATATGTTATCATTTATAAAAAAAATTTATTTATTTTTAATAATAACAATAAGTTTAAATACCATCTATAGTCAAGAACAATTTTTTAGAATACTCCCGGGTTATGGATTATATGGTTCTGGAAATATAATTAATAGTTCTGGACAGGGTTTAGAATTAATCGAGACTGGAATTAATTCTGGGTATTTATATTCTCCTTACTGGTCTCCTCTTAATAGAAGAATTTGGTCCTATTTATAAAGTTCCCAATTTTTCTTTATACTCTTATTCTATAGATTTTCAATATGGAATAAAAAAATTGAACTATGAATTTGGTATTAGTATCAATTATTTTCAATTATTATTTAATCTATCTTTACCATTTACATATCTAAATGGAAATAAAGTTATAAATAATAGTAATTTATATTTACCAGTAACAAAAGAAATGAAAGGTAATAATATCTTAGCATCTGTTTTACAAATAGAAATTTTTTATCATTATTATTTGTATCAAATTGATAATTGGATATTATTTATAGGTCCAGGTGCTGGGATAGGAAAAGGAAATTTGGCATATAGTGGACCTTATATTAATGAATTACATGCAATTTTAAATCTTGGGTTTCTTTATAGATTAGGAAATTACGAAATATTTTTTAATTTAAAAAATACAGCATATACAGCAAAAACTGGACCATCTAACTTTATTGATAGAAGAAAAGTTTTAGTAAATCCCCGTCGTGGAGAAATTATTATTTCTTCTATACAGATGGGAATTAGTTTTATTAATGATTTTTAGTTTTATATTTTATATAGAAATATGATTAATTTTATCTGAAAATATTATAGGGGAATTTATTTTTCTTAGTTTCAAACTTATCATTATAAAAATCTATTATCTATAAAAATTACTTTTCTTTTGACTACTAAAGAATTTTTGTTTTTTTGGTATAGGAATTTATGAGAACAAATATTGTTCATATAGGTGCAACTGAGTTAAGTTATGAAATTCGTGGAATTGTATCTGTAGCAGAAAAAATTGAAAAAATTACAGAAAAACCCATTATATGGGAAAATATTGGTGATCCAGTTCAAAAAGGAACTAAAATACCCTTATGGATGAAAGAAATTATTCAAAACGCTGTTCAGAATGATGAAGTTTATGCATATAGCCCAACAAAAGGATTAAAAAAAACACGCGAATTTTTAGCAGAAAAACTCAATAAAGAAGGTTATGCACAAATAGATCCAGAAGATATTATTTTTTTTAATGGTCTTGGAGATGCAGTAAGTAAAATTTATGGATTTTTAAGAAGAGAAGCACGTGTTATAGGACCTTCTCCAGCTTATCCTACTCATTCATCAGCAGAAGCGGCACATTCTGGTTATCCACCAATTACTTATAAATTAGATCCAGATAGAAATTGGATGCCAGATTTAGATGAATTATATAATAAAGTAAAATATAATGAGTCTATAGCTGGAATAATGATTATTAATCCAGATAATCCAACGGGAGCAGTATTTCCAGAAGAAATATTAATGGAAATTGTATCGATTGCTAAAAAATTTAATTTATTTTTAATTTCTGATGAAATTTATATTAACATGACTTATAATGGTAAAGGGGCAGTTCCTTTATCTAAAATTGTAGATAATGTTCCGGCAATTTCTTTAAAAGGAATATCAAAAGAATTTCCCTGGCCTGGTGCAAGATGTGGTTGGATTGAAATTTATAATCATCATAAAAAACCTATGTTTGAAAATTATATAAAAAGCATATTAAATGCTAAAATGTTAGAAGTTTCTTCTACTACGCTACCTCAATATGTAATTCCAGAAATTATGACTCATCCTGAATATAAGAATTGGATTAATGAAAGAAATCAATTTTATAAAAAAAGAAGTGAAATGTTATTTGAAATATTTTCTAAGGTACCAGGGATAACATTTAATCCACCCAAGGGAGCTTTCTATGCAACTATTGTTTTTAATGAACCCTTAGATAAAAAAATGAAGTTAGAAATTAAACATCCCGTAGTCAGACAATATATTGAAGAAATTTGTAGTAATCCCAATCTATCTAATGATCAACGTTTTGTTTATTATTTATTAGGAGCAAAAAATATCTGTGTTGTTCCTTTATCTACCTTTGTAACACCATTACAGGGATTTCGTTGTACATTACTGGAACAGGATGATAATAGATTTATTGAAACCTATCAAACGATAGCAGATGCAATTGTTGAATATTATAATTCTATAAAAGTCTATGTTTAAAAAGCACAGCTAACTGCTGTGTATATTATTTTAAATCCAGCTCTGGATAAAGTTTTGAATACCAATTTTATCTATTAATTCTAATTGGGTTTCTAAAAAATCGATATGTTCTTCTGTATCTTCTAAAAGTTCTTCTAATAATTCTCTTGTAACATAATCATTAATTTCTTCGCAATATTTTACAACTTCTTTTAAATATTTATGAGATTCTAATTCTAACTGTAAATCGCATTCAATGATTTCTTTAATATTTTCGCCAATCTTCAATTTTCCTAAATCTTGAAGGTTTGGTAAACCCTCTAAAAATAAAATTCTTTCTATAATTTTATCAGCATGTTTCATTTCGTCAATAGATTCTTCTTTTTCTTTATGAGCATATTTTTTTATACCCCAATTATCTAACATTTTAGCATGTAAAAAGTACTGATTAATAGCCGTTAATTCATTTTTTAGGCAACCATTTAAATATTCTAATAATTTTTTATCACCTTTCATATTTATTTACTCCTGAAATTTTTTAAGATAAATAACAATTTAAAATATTTTATGCAAGTACTTTTATATTATTTTTAGCATTTTGAAATTCATTTATTATTTCTAATATTTCTTCTATACAACAACCACAATTTGTAGCAGCATATGTATATTTTTGAACCAGTTCTAAATTAACATAACCATGAAAATTATCAATTTCTTCTATAGCTTTCTTTAATTGTTTTTCTGTTAAACCTTTACATATACAAACAAACATAATTATAATAAAAATGAGACTCAATCTCATGTCAATACAAAAACAAATTTTTTTACTATTTGGCAGTTAAATTTTTTTATATTGTTTTATTTACGTATCATTGGTACAAATCTTACTGGTATTAATTTGCTCTGGATGATTTGATTTTCTTTTTTATGGATTTTATAAAGATATTGGATTTCATTTTCTTTGCCAACAGGAGCTATTAGAATTCCATTGTTATTTAATTGCTTTAATAATGTTTCTGGAATTTTTTCTGGTGCAGCTGTAAGAATAATTTTATCAAAAGGCGCTTTTTGTGGAAGACCTTTATAACCATCACCACAAATTACAGTTATGTTTTTATAATTAAGTTGTTTTAATTTTTGTTTTGCCTGATTACAAAGTTCTGGTATAATTTCTATTGTATATACTTCTTTTGCCAGTAAAGATAAAATAGCAGCCTGATAACCACTACCTGTTCCTATCTCGAGTACTTTATCTTTAGGTTTTAATTCTAATAATTCTGTCATATAAGCTACAATAAATGGTTGGGATATAGTTTGATTATATCCAATAGGTAAAGGAGTATCTTCGTATGCATAGATTTTATAAGGTTCTGGTACAAATTTATGTCTTGGTACCATTTCCATAGTTTTTAAAATTTTAGCATCTTTTATACCATATTCTTTTAATGTTAAAATCATTTGATGTTTTTTCTTTTCCCAATCCTGAGAGTATAAACATGATACTATAAAGCAAAAATAACCTAATATAAAAATATATTTCATGATTTTTAGTTTATCTTAAAAAACACTCAAAAACAACTAATTTTTTATTTTAGATCCAATAAAATAGCCGAAAAAATAATTAAGATGCAGAATACAATTTATAAGTATTTTCCTTTTTTAAAACACAATCAATATGATTCTTCATTAAATAAAAATAAACAAAAAGAAATCATACCAGATAAATTACAAGGAAGGATCAGTAGTTCTAAAATTCAATTAAAAGCCTTAGAAAATCCAGAAAAATTACCGCCAGAAAAAAAGAAATTATATGAAGTTTCTTTAGAATTTCAAAGTTTATTTATTAAAATGATGTTAAATAGTATGAGGAAAACGTTAAATAAAGAAAATGATTTATTATATGGTGGAAGAGTACAAGAAATATTTGAAGATATGCTTTATGATGAATATGCAAAGATTTATTCAAAAAATGCTGATCTTCCATTAGCCAAGGAAATCTATTTACAATTAGAAAGATTTGTAGAAGATAAAAAAGAGAATCCAGAACAACTAATTAATGAAGTAAAAAATAAAATTATTCAGCAAAAGGAGTATATAAAACAAATTGAAGGTATTATTTCTACTGATCAAATTCAAAATGAATGGTATAGATAATGTTAGATTTATTTTACAATTAAATCTCTTAAAAGTTGTTTCTCTTTGGAATCAAAATAATCTTTAGATTCTTCTAAAATCTTTTGTGATAGTTCTTTACTGATAAAGTCAATTCTTCTTGCAAATGCCTTATTATTATAAGGTTCATACCATAAAAATATATAACCACCTTCTAAATCCCAGATATCTGCCCCACGTAAAGTTTTTGGATCTACAGTGGATTTTGTTTTTTTACCATATGCATTTTGTAGTTTTTCTTCTAATAATTTTGCTTCTATAAATGGTAAAATAATACGAACTTGATATAAAACTGCTTCTGTTTGATCATATTGATCATAAGTAATATCATGATTTTTTATTTTTATTACTTCAAAAGGAGTCTTATAAAAATTATAACGATATATTATATTATTTCTTTTAATTAAAATATATTTATTTCTTTCCATATGTAAAATTTCTATTTTTTCATTATTTAAATTGGTAGCAGCTAAGGTTTTAAATTTATCTTTTATTTGGCTAAAAGGTGTCATCCATGGGGTATCGGAAAAACCATTAAGGGAAATTTGTTTAATTTTAGCTGGTTCGAATACTTTATCACTTTCATTAAGATTAATTTCTTGTGCTAATAAATATACCGAAGAAAAAAATAAAATAATAAATAAATATATTTTTTTGTTCATCATATTTCTAATTCTTCTTCTTTATTATCGGCATTATTTCTATCATTATCAGGATAATTTTCCAGTAAATTTTCTTTTAAAGGATTTCTTAGTATCTGGTAAGATGCATAAGTAAGTAAAATGATTCCATTAATTAAAACAAATAAAAAACTAATTTGATGATACATTCCCCAGCATGTTAAAGAAATAGAAGGTAATGTAACAGATAAGCCAGTAAAAAAGGATTTATCATGGTTCATAAAATCTAATATAAAATCTGGTGCAAAATGTTCTTCGAAATAAAAACGAAGTGATGGCCATACTAAATGCAACATAAATACAAATAAACCAGATTGAAAAAAATAATTTGCCATTTCATTAGAAGCAAAATCTGGTTCTGGTCCGCTATCTGGACTTATAAGTCCACCTAAAAGTGTTAAACACCATGCTATAAGAATACCAGTTAAAAAAGCAATATAACCTAAAATACTATGATTAGGATTCATTTTTCGTAATTGAATATCATAGATTTTATGAAAATAAACCAATTCTTCTCTTGTATAGGTATCCTTTGAACGTATAAGTTTTTCCCAATAAGAAACAACCAGGACAATCCATAATAAAATAGAAAAAAGAATTAACCAGACGATAATGAACATATTTTACCTCTATGAATTAGATAAATAATTGGAATAATTATTATATAATGTTTTTATATTATCTATCCATTTCTGAATAGAAATTTCTATTGATTTATCATTCTTTTTTATTAATAATCTATTTTTATTTTTTATTTGTATTTCTAAGTCAGGTATTACTTCTTTAAGGGTTTGTATTAATATCATTTTTATATCATTATCGGATAATTCTTCCATTTCAGAAAGTTTTTTATGTAAATGGTGATAGATTAATAAAACTAAATCATGGTCTAATACATCTGACATATTGTACTGTTGTGGTAGTTCTTGTAAATTCTTTACCAAAATCTGTATCTGCAAAGTTTACAGAATAGGCTAATTTTTGATCTGATTCAGAGACTGTAGAAGTCCAGAAAAATTTATCATCTGGTGTATTAGGAAAACTTAATAAAAATGTATCTCGATTAACCAATGCTTGTGCTAAACCAGCCAATTCATAACGGGTAGGAAGTCGCCAATCTGTATATCCTCCAAAAGATAAATTATTACAGGCATCAAAAGCTGGACCACTATTCAATGTTAATGTAGAAGAATCATAACATAATCCTGCTGTTGTACAGGCAGCTAAACTTTGTGCTCCATAAGTTGTACCACCACCTGTTCCTGTACAGAGATTTGTTGCAGAATCCCATACCTGTCCATAGGTACATTTCATCCAAATTTTTCCATTTGCATCAGTGACAGTGCCATTTCCGTTATCTTTAAAATTCGATAAAAGAGTTAATGCTGTTGCTGGATCAACAGAATTTTTATCATTTTTAGTACAATCACTTAACACAACTATACTAATCAATAGTAAAATATTAATATACTTCATTTGCAATACTCCTGATAGTATTCTCTCTATATATATTAGACATAAATTAAAAAAAATTTCTACTTTTTTTTGTTATTTTGATAAAAATTTTGAATTATCCTGTCAATTCCAATACCAGCATGAAAAGATGATCGTACATTAGGACCTGCTTCTATATGGATATAGCCTAATTGATAAGCAAAATTTTTTAATTCTTCAAATTCCTGTAAGGAATAATATTTTTTTAATGGTGCATGTTTTCTTGTTGGTTGTAAATATTGACCAATTGTAAGAATATGGGTTCCAGCGTTTTTGGCATCTTTTATCACTTCTTTTAATTCTTCTATGGTTTCTCCTAAACCTACAATTAATCCAGTTTTTGTTAAAAAACCATTTTTAGATGATAATTCTAATACTTTTAATGAGATTTGATAGTTTGATTGAGGACAAATGGATTTATATAGAGATGGAACAGTTTCTATATTATGATTAATAATTTCTGGTTTTGCATCAAAAACATAATTTAATAATTCATCTTTGCCTTTAAAATCTGGTATCAGAACTTCAATTGTTGTTTTAGGATTTTGTTTTTTTACTTCTATTATACATTGAGCAAAGTGTAAACTTCCACCATCTTTTAAATCATCACGATCTACTGAGGTGATTACAACATGCTTTAATTGCATTTTTTTTACAGCAATTGCTAAACGATAAGGTTCTGTAGGATCTAATGGAAATGGTTTTGCAGTATCAATATCACAAAAACCACAACGTCTTGTACATCTATCTCCCATGATAAGAAATGTTGCAGTTCCCAATCCCCAACAATGATGGAGATTAGGACAGCTTGCTTCTTCACAGACGGTATTTAAATCATTGGTTTTTACAATCTGTTTTGTCTGAATATGATTCCATTGTTCTTTAAAAATGTCATAATTTAAATTTTCTTTTAAAATATCTTCTGGAATAGCAAATTTTACTGGAATACGCATCCATTTAGGTGGTGGTGCAGGTTTTGTTTCTGGAAATTTCACAATTTACATAAAAATTTATTTTTTTTATTTTGCAAGGATTTAATAAAATTCTTTTAAAAATTCTAAATTTTGATTTTCAATTTTTCTGTAAAAGCATGTTTCTCTATGTTCATTATGATTTTTTTTGAAAGTATGACAAACACCATTATTTACTGGTATAACAAGAAAAAGTAATGAATTTTGTTCACAATTAACTCGTATTTCTTTTAATTCTAAATAATTTCCAGATGTATCTCCTTTAATCCAGATTTCATTACGACTTGTACTATAAAAAACTGCTTTTTTTAATTCGATTGATTTTTTTAATGCTTCTGGTGTAATATAAGCTAACATTAAAACATCCTTAGTAATGGCATGTTGTACTATTACAGGTAAAATTTCTTTAATAGAGGCAACTTTTTTTAATTTGGAAAAATCCAATAGAATTTGATTTCCTTCTTCTATTTCTTGTATATCGTGTTCAAATTGATTTCTTTTACTTTTCATTTCATAAGATAAAAAAAAAATTGTATTTGTTATGTCTATCTTTAAACGATTTAAAGAATCTGAAATAGAAATTTTATATTTGCCTCAAGTTTCTTCTTTTAAAGGTGAGGTTGAAATTATTGGTTCTAAATCTATTGCTAATAGAGTAATCTATTTAGCTTCTTTTTGTTCAGAAGAAACTATTTTACAAAATGTACCAAATTCTGAAGATGTACAGGTATTATTAAGTATTTTACCAGATTTAGGAATTGAATGTGTTAAAGAAAACGAAAAAACATATAAAATTAAAGGTAAAAGTAAATTTGATTTAAAAAATCATTATTTTAATTTAGAAAATGCTGGAACAGCATTAAGACCCTTAGTTGCAATTTTATCTACTCAAAATTTCCATCAAGATATTATTATAGATGGTAATGAGCAAATGCGAAATCGACCTATAAGGGATCTGGTAGAGGCATTAAAACAAATTGGTGTTGATATAGAAACATCTTATAAAGGAACACCGCCAGTAAAAATAAAATCTGGTAGATGGAAAAAAAACCGTATTTCTATTTCAGGTAAAACATCAAGTCAATTTATAAGTGCTCTATTATTGGCAGCTCCATTAACAGAACAAGAAATAGAAATTTTCGTTGTAGATGAAGTTGTTAGTAAACCTTATATAGATATGACAATTCATTTAATGAAAGAATTTTCTGTAAATGTAATAAACGAAAATTATAAATATTTTAAAATATATCCACAACAATATCAATCACCTAAGAAATTCTGGATAGAAGGTGATGCCACAGCTGCTACTTATTTTTATACTGCTGGTTTAATTTCTGGACCAGTTAAAATAAAAGGTTTAAATTCTAATTCTATTCAGGGTGATATTCATTATTTAGACATCATTAAGCAATTAGGTGGTATTATAGAATATGATTCTCAATCTATAACTGTTAAGAAAGGAAATACTATTAAGGGTATAAGTATAGATATGAATGCTATGCCAGATGCTGCTATGACGCTTGCTATAACAGGATTATTTAGTACATCATCAATTGAAATTTTTAATGTAGAAAATTTAAGAGTTAAAGAATCCGAGAGAATTAGAGGTTTATGTAATGAATTAAGAAAATTTGGTGCTATAGTAGAAGAGCGAAAAGATGGCTTAAAAGTTTATCCACCTGAAAAATTAAAAGAAAAACCAAGAATAGAAACTTATAGAGATCATAGAATGGCTATGGCATTTTCTCTTGGATGTTATTTAACTGAAATGGAAATTATAGATCCAGATTGTGTAAAAAAAACATATCCAGATTATTTCTTAGATTTTTTTAAAATTTGTCGAATATAATATAAAAATATGGTTGATTTTAAAGAATTTATAGAAAATATTGATAAAAATAAAGATGGCTATTTTTTAATCGAAAATCGTAATGGTTCTGCTTATTTATGCGTTTTTCCTCCAGCTGATAAAAAAGGTAAATATGTTGATTATAAAGATGTAATTCAACGGTTAAACCTTTTTCAGATAGAATATAATGAAGAACAGGTCAAAAATATTGTAAAAAGAGCAGATGGACAGTGGTATGAAATTGGAAAATGGATTGAGCCAGAATCGGAAGATGCTAAATTTGAAATTATACTTTCTGATGATTTTCGTAAAGCATATATTGAAATTATACCACCAGTTTATAAAGGAAAATGGATTACTTTCGAAGATATTTTAGAAACATTAAAAGAAAAAGGTATAAAAGTAGGAATAAAAGAAGATTTACTTTATAAAATTGCTAATCGCGAGTTAAATGAATTAAAAGAAGAAGGAGAATGGAAAAAACGGTTTTTAATTGCAGAAGCAATTGAACCAGAACCTACTATAGATGGAAAAATTCAATTTTATTGTGATCCTTTTCCAAGAACAAAACCAAAGGAAGATGAATCTGGAAAAGTTGATTTTCGCTCTTTAAATGTTATTCAGGTTTGTAATCAAGGTGATTTAATAGCAGAAGTTATTCCACCAAAAAAAGGAAAAGATGGTATAGATATCTTAGGAAATCCAATTCCTTGTGGTGAAGGTAAATCTGCGGTATTAGAAGCAGGAGAAAATACCGAATTAAAAGGAAATCAAATATATGCTTTGATATCAGGTCAGATTAAAGTTCAGGCAACAGAAGATTTAAGTTTTGCTAAAATAAGTATAACAGAAGTTTTAGAAATAGAAAATGTAGATTTTTCAACAGGTAATATTGATTTTCCCGGAACTGTTAGAATAAAAAATAAAATTTTAGATGGTTTCGAAATAAAAGCAAAAGAAGATATTATTATAGAAAAATCAGTAAGTAATGTTAAGATTTTTTCTGGTGGTGATATTATTCTTTATGGAGGTATTCTTGGAAGAGGATTTAGTTATGTTTTTGCAGAAGGAAATGTTTATGCAAAATTTATACAGAATTCACAGGTAGGTGCCAAAAAAAGTATCTATGTAGAAGAATTAATTTTACATTCTGAAATTATGGCTGGAGAAGAAATTCATATTTATCAGGGAAGGGGAGAACTCATTGGTGGAAAAACAATATGTGGAAAAAAGTTAATTGCAAGACGAATTGGTTCTATTGCTGAACCTCATACTATTATTTATGCAGGTATTTTACCAGAAGTATTAAATGAATTAAATGAAATTAATTTAGAAATCGATAAAAATAAAAAACTATTAGAAGAAGTAAAGAAAAACCAAAAATTTTTAGAAACACATCCAGAAAAATTAGAGATAGAAAAAAATAAAAACTTTTATCAAAAATTGTTATTAGCAAAATATAAATTAGAACAAAAAATACAAAATTTAAATTATCAAAAAGAATTATTACTATCTTCTAATAAATCACATTTAGAAGCAAGAATCTATATAAAAGAAATTTTATACCCTAATGTCGAAATCTTTTTTGGGGCTAAAAATAAAAAGTATAAACAAATGAAGATTCCTTTAAATCGCTCAGGCTATTTTAAATATGATCCTAAGGATAGATTAGTTCGATTTTATCAGGACTGATTTTTAATTACTTTTCCTGTTTTTTTACTTAATATATTATCTAAAAATGGAATTCTAACACCAAGTCTATTTAAGGAATAGGTAAATAAAAAAATTGCTACACCTTCATCAAGCCAGCCTAAAAAGGGAATTGCATCAGAAAACTCTGGAATAAATACATAAACGCCGCTAATAAGAGCGAGTGCTATGTAAATCCATTTCTTCCAACCTTTGGGTTTAACTGTTTCTTGTTTAAAAGTATCTTTTTCTGGTTTAATAATTTCTATTTGTTTTTCTGGTTGATTTTTCATATATAATTTTAAAATAGCAAGTATAATATGTTTGTCAATACAAAATCATTTTTAAAATAATATAATGATATTTATTTTAAAGATTTCATTGCATTATAAATTTCTTCTTCTCTGTAGCCTAAATATTGTAATTTATTATAAATTTTCTTTTGTAGTTTTTCTTTTGCTAAGGAATTATTACTTTTTTTAATTTTCTCTATAATATGGTTGATTTGATTATTCCAGATTTCTGGGGAAATAGAATTTAATTGTTCTTGTATTAAATTTTCATTATATAATTCCTGTTTTAAAGTTTCTGAAATTTTATAAAAACCATATTGTTTGTTTAAATAATACTTTATACGTGATAGAATACTATCGTTTTCATTCCATAAATTCTCTTCATTTAAGTAATGTAAAAAATCTTCAAAATTGATTTTTTCATTAATTTCTTTAAGATTATTATAAAATTTTTTTTTAATTTGTAAAGGAGTATAGTTAGTATTAAAATATTTTTTATTTAAGTGAAACTTTAAAAGTTGATTATTTTTGAATTTTTTAAAATTAAATTGAATTAAATTACCTTTTTTTTCTATAAATGATTGTAATAATTTTTGTTTTTCTGAATCAAGATTTTGCTTTTCCATGATTTAGTTAAATAAATATAAACATTAAATATGTAAACAAAATTTTAGTTTTTTATAATATTTTAGAAGATAAATTAAAATAAAAAATGTTTTAATCATAGGGAACTTTATAAAAAAAACTTGTTAAAATAAAATCTATAAAGAGAATAGGTTTAAATAAATATTTAAAAATATATAACTTTTAAAATCCTGAGGAGAAATTTATGACTTATATTTTAATACTATTAAGCTCTTTTTTTTCAATTATTGTTTCTCTTATATTAATGAATCGATACTTTAAAAGGCATAATCAAACTAACGATAAAGATATTTTAGTAGTTATAGAAAAAATGAAAGATGATTTTAAAGAATTTATCGAAAATGAAAAAACAGAAATAAAAGATGCTATAATAGAATTTGATTTACGTTTAAGACAGGCAAAATCAACAACAGAGAGCTTAGAAAGTTTAATAGCAAATAATCAGCAATATATAAAAAAGTTGGAAGAACAAAATGAATTTACAAATCAAATAACAGAAAAAATACACACGATTTCTCAACAGGCAGAATTATTAAATAAAGAAATTCAAATTTTAGATAAAGGTTTTGATAAAATTCAATCTATACATGAATTATTAAAAAATTTAGATACAAAAGCAAAATCTTTGGAAGAATATATACAGTTAAAAGAAAATCAGATTTCAGAAACCTTAGAGAATGTAATAAATAAGATTATAGAAGAAGCAAAAATAAAAACGCGTGAATTTATTGATAAAGAAAATATAGCATTAAAAGAATTATTCGAAAAATCAAAAGAAGTATCAAAACAAATTGATGAAGAAAAATATCAAATTGAATTATTACATGAAAAAATTGAAAATTTAAATCAAAATATAGACGAAAAATTTTCTCTCGAAACTGTTAAGTCAGAAGAGAAATTTACAGAATTGATGAGAATGTATCAAGAAAGATTTAAAAATATGGAAGTAGGTTTACATCAAATTAAAGAATCAGCTGTTCAATCTTTAAAAGATGAAATTACAAGGATTCGTACGGAAATTGATAACTTTAATCTACAAACCATTTCGAAACGAGATGAAATTTTAAATGAAACAAGAAGAATGGCAAGTGGTATAATAGAACAAATAGAATTATTCCAGGAAAAATATTTAAATGCAGAAAATAAACTATTAGAAACCATCAATAGAGGTAAACAGGAAATTCAAAATAAACACGAAGAATTATTAGAACAATGGGAATATCAGGCAAAAACAAATTTAGAAGAATTAAAAGTTAATATTAGTAACATTAAAGAAGAAATAGAACAGGTTAAAGCAGAAAAAATTGAAGGACTTGATAATATATTTAAAAATCTATATGAAAAATACCAGACAAAATTTTCTACTTTTGTAAATGAAGAAGAAAAGAAAATTCTAAATGTAAAAAAAGAATACGAAGCAGTATTAGATAAATTTATTGAATTAGGAGAACAGTTAAAACGAAATCTATTACATACATTAGAAACACTTAAAAATGAGCTTTCCGATTTTGCGCATCAAGAGAAAGAAGAGTTATTACATGCAAGAGAAGGATTTTTACGCTTAAGAGAAGAAATTGAAAGTAAAATTGAAATAGTTGAAGATCAAATAAGAGAAACTTCCAGAACAAAACAAAAATTAGAAGAAATTGCAGAAAGAGCAATTAAAGAAATTAAAGAAAAAGAAGACGAATTAATTTATAGTTTAGAAAAGAGAGCTTCTAAATTTATAGAAGAACAAGATGAAAAATTAGGAAAATTAAATCAAACTATAGATGAAAAAATTTCAAGACAATTAACACTTCTTGTTGATAAAGGTCAACTCCAGATTGAAGAATTAGAAAAGCGTACTTCTGCAACAATTCGAAAATCAATGGAAAATATGCAAAAAGACTTAACAATGGTTAGAAACGAAATTGCCAATATTCGAGCAGATATAATCAATGAAACAGAAAAAGTTAGAAATTTAAAAGATGAAATCTTTAGAGAATTACAGGAGGACTCTCATAAAATAAGAAAGTTTGAAGAAAAATTAGCTCTTGTAGATTCAGCAGAAGAGTTTATTTTAAAATTTGATCAAGGACTGGAAATATTAACTAAACGTTTAAAAGAAATTCAGGAGAATAAAAAAGAATTAGAAGAATTTTTACAAAAGATTGCTTCTATTAATTCTATAAAAGATAAAATAGAACAAGAAGTAAAAATGTTAAACGAAAGAAAAGCACTACTTGATTCTGTAGAAGATCGCTTTTCTTCACTAAGTGAAAAAATTCAGGAAGTAGAAGTAAAGTTAGTGAATATAGAAAGTGCAGATAAAATTGCAGAAAGAATTGAACAACGCTTATTAAAGTTTGAAGAATATCGTAAAGCATTCGAAGACTTTTTTAAAGAATTAACAGAAAGGAGAAAATATATTGAAAATGCATTAAGAACTATTGAAAAATCAAGAAAAGAAGCACTCGAAGCTGGAGAAAATGCTAAAGAATTAATGCAAAAATTAGAATTATTTGAAATAAGAAAAGATAATATTCAAGAAGAACTGGAATCCTTAGAAAAAAAAGTAGCGGAATTAAAAGATATTGATCTAAAATTTAAAGAAATCGAAGCTAGATTTGAACAAATCGATGTCTTAATGACAGATTTAGAGAAAAAGCAAAATCAAATATCTGTAATGTCAAAAAGATTATCAGAAATTAGTGATAAAGGAGGATATATTAAAAATGAATTAGAATCTCTTGTTTCGGAAGCGATAGAAAAAATGGATAAGTTAAGTGCTTTTTATGAAACCGTAGAAAGAATGTTACAGGAAGCAGAAAAGGTAACTAAGGAAACAAAAGATATAACAGAAAAAAATAAAAGACAAATTCTTGATGAATGGAAAAAAGAAGGTATATTAACATTATATTTAAAACATAAATGGGAACCAGAACTTATTGCAGAACGATTAAATATTGATATTTCTATTGTAAGAGCAGTAATTTCTACTGCAAATCAAAATGCCTAAGGGATTAAGGAAAATGTTTATGACATTAAAAAAATTTATTTTTATTATATTGATTATATTTCCTATTATTTTAAAAGCAAATGAACCAGTAAAAATTGTTAATACTTTTTTTGAATTATATAAAGAAAGAGGAGTAGAACAGGCAATTGATTATTTATTTTCTAATAATCCAATTTTATATAGCAAATCTAATTCTATAAGTAATTTAAAAAATACATTGAAAAATATAGAAAAGGTTTTAGGTAAATATCATGATTTTAGTATCATTTTTAATGAAAATTATTATAAATCTTTACAAATTATTATTACCTATGTAAGATACGAAAAACAGCCACTTCGTTATCTTTTTGTATTCTATAAACCAGATAACAAATGGTTAACTTTCCGATTTGAAATAGATACAAAATTTCCAGAAAATTTTATAGATGATATTCTAAACAAAAATAATATCTTTTTTCCAAAAGAAGATAGATAAAAATAAATTATACAATACGATCATAAAGTTGATCGCATGCTTCTTCTATGGTATAATTTTTTAAATCCTTTAATAAAGATTCTCTAAATTTTTTCCAGGTTTGATGTAATGGACAGGGAACTTCTTCATTACAATCTGGCCATTCCATTACACATTTTTGTAGATCTTCTTCGTAACCAGTATGTTTAATAACATCATGCAAAGTAAGTTTTAAATTTTCAGTCGGTAAATAAAATCCACCTGTTGGTCCAGTAGAGGATTCTAAAATTTTATTATGAACAAGGCTTTGAATAATTCTTGCCATATAACTTTTAGAAACACCTAAGCTATCAGCAATTTCTTTTACTTTAAAATATTTCTGTTCATTTTTATGTTTTGCTAAAAATAACACTGCCTTTAATAACAAAATAATATATCTATCGAATAATAAAGTTTCCATAAATTATATTTCGGTATTTTAGAGTTTAGAATTCAGTCAATCCAATTTTTATTTTATTATAAAATTAATTAAAAATTTGCATTAAATTCTAGCGAAATTTAAAAACAATAGAATTATTAATATGATTTTAATTTTATATAAAAATATTAAAAAATTGACTCATGACGATTAAAAAAAAATACGGAAGTAATGGAACGAACATTTATTATATTAAAACCAGATGCTTTAGAAAATAAACACGTTGGACATATCTTAACAAAAATAGAAGAAAATGGATTTCGAATTGTTGGTTTAAAGTTAGTACAAATGACAAAATATGATGCCCAAAAATTTTATGAAGTGCATAAAGAAAGACCATTTTATGAAGATCTTTGCAATTATATGAGTTCAGGTCCTGTTATTGTAGGTGTTTTAGAAGCAGAAAATGCTGTTCAAAAATGGAGAGATTTAATTGGTGCAACTGATCCTAAGGAAGCAAAAGAAGGTACAATTCGAAAATTATATGCTCAAAGTAAAGAAGCTAATGCAGTACATGGTTCAGATTCTGAAGAAAATGCAATAAAAGAAATCCACTATTTTTTTAGTGAAAGAGAATTATTACCATAATTCCATTAAACATGTAGATAATTGGGAAGCGACCTTATCAGAATTAGTTCAGGAAATTAATCAATTTATTTCTAAGGAGGTTGCTTCCTTAATTGTTCAAGAATGTAAAAATATAAAAGAAGTTTATCAACCCATTTTATATTCGCTTTTAAATGGTGGAAAGAGAATACGTCCCATCATATTTTTGTTAATTTCTGGTTATGATAAAAATCTAAATTTAAATGATAAAGAAAAAAAAGAATATTTATATACAGCAACATCTATTGAATTTATTCATACATATTCTTTAATACATGATGATTTACCTGCAATGGATAATGATGATTTACGAAGAGGTTTACCTACCTGTCATAAAAAATATCCAGAGTGGGCTGCAATACTTGCTGGAGATTCTTTGAATACCTTGGCTTTTTATTTATTAACTTTAACTTATAATCAAATTCATAAAAAAATAAAAATCCTATCTCAATATGGTGGTATTTCTGGAATGATTTTAGGTCAGGCACTGGATCTTTCTAATGAAAAAAAAGATTATAATGATTTTACTACAGATTTTATTAGTTATAAAGATGTTTTTCAAAAAAAAGGATATTATCGTTTATTTGAAAATTATATTAAAACAATTGATGATAATAAATTCTACCATTTATTAATGATACACTATCATAAAACTGCTGCATTGTTTCGCGCAACAGTGGAACTGGGGATTATTACTGGACAAATAGACCAACTTCCAGAATTTAATGAATTTATTTATAATTCCTATATTGAATACGGAGAAGTGTTGGGTTTATTATTTCAGATTACTGATGATGTGTTAGATGAAACTGGTAATGAAGATCTTGTGGGGAAAAAAATTCGTAAAGATAAGAGCTTAGGGAAATTAACTTTTCCAGACTTAATTGGATTAGAAGAAAGTATGTTATTATCAAAAAACTTAGCAGAATATTGTTCTGAACTAATTTCGAATTTTTTAATACCTTATACAGGTAAGGATTATAAAAATATATTAAAACAATTGACTTATTATCTTGTAAGTCGAAAACATTAATTATTCATAAATAAAAAAACTTAAATCATTTAAATTTGTTCCTGTTGGTCCTATTTTAATTAAACTATCAATTAGATTCAAAGCAAAATAGGAATCATTATTATTTAATATTTCTTTTGGATTTTTATAATTTAAGCTTTTAGATAATAATATTTTATTTATCTTAGAAATAGAATTTTGACAAACAATTCCACCACAAGCATCTGTTGGACCATCTATACCATCAGTACCAAAAGAACAAAAATATAAATTTTTATTTATGTTTTTTAATTTATCTAAATAAAATGCTATTCTTAAGCATAATTCTTGATTTCTTCCTCCTTTACCATTACCCTTAATTTTTATTGTAGGTTCTCCACCCCAGATATAAGCTATGGATATTGATGAATTATTAATAATATGTTTTATATCATTACTTATAAGTTCTTCGTAATCTTCTATATTTCCAGAGAAATTATAGATTTTGATTTTTGTTTTATAGTGTTCATTTAAAACATCTTGAAGTTTTTTACAGGCAATTTCATTATTTCCAATTATATAAGAATCTTTTAAAGAACTTCGTTTTTTAAGAGGAAATTTAAGATTTTGTTTTATGTTAATATTATATTTTTTTATTAAAGACCATAATTCTTCGTCCTTAGTTGTATCGGGATACATTGGACCAGAAGAAACATATTCTATAGCATTTTTTCCAATAACATCACATAAAACAAATTGATAAACGGGTCTGGGATATAGAATTTCACCTAATCCACCTCCTTTAATTAAAGATAATTTTTTTCTAATAGTATTGATTTCCTGAATGGATGCTCCACTTTTAAGTAATTGTTCTGTAATTTTTTGAATATCATTTAAATTTAAGTTTGTAATTGGTTTTTCGATTAAAGCAGAAGCACCTCCAGAAAGTAGTAAAATTATAGTACAATCTTCTGGAATTTCTTTTATTAATTCAAACAATCGATCACCTGCATAAAGACTATTGTGATCTGGATATGGATGAGAAGATTCTATAATTTCAAATTTTTCTATATCGTGTTTTTTAGTAAAATATGGTGTAACAATAAAACCTTTTATTAATTTGTGTATTAGATTGTGTTTTTTTACATAATGATAAAAACAATTTCCCATGCTAAAACCAGCTTTACCTAAGGATATAACAGAATAATATTTAATTTTATTTAGTATTTCTAAAAAATAAATTTGATTCAATTTTTCTAATAAAAGATGATCAGGTTGTATTTTTTGAATTGTTTTTTGAATTAATCTTTCAATATTTTCTTTAAGTAGATTTTGCTTCACATTTTTCTAATTATGTAAGTGATAGTATTGTCAATTCCTATTGACCGATTTGTATTAAAAAATGAATGTTATTCCGGTGTTTTCTTTATTCTATCAAAAACTTCTTTTCCTATTAATAAAATTCCTTTTTCTATAAATTTAGGTTGAACAGTTGCAAAAATATTTTCAATTAATTTTTGTAATGCTAAATCCATGGGTAATTTATAATCTTCCCATTTAATTGTAAACTCAAATGGTATGCCAATATCATTTTCTTGAGAATTTCCTGTTAAATGTAAATAACCTTTAATTTGTGTGTATTTAGGTGATTGATGAGAATAATATACATTTAAATCGAATTTTGTTCCAAAAAAAGGAATATTAATTCCCATTACAGAAATCCATTTAATATCTTTTAATATTAATGAACCTATAGGTATTTTTTCATTTAATTTTGTCTTTGCAATAATTGTACCATTATCAATATTTGCTTTTCCAGATTCAATGAAAAACAATAAATTTACTGGAGTAGCTAAATCCATCTTTGCATTTTTGATATCAATATTGGTTAAACGAAGTTTATATGGACCTGGTAATAAATAATCAATTACATATACTTCTCCTTTATGAATGTTGAAATTTTCAAAACAAACCCTTCTTTGATCTGGTAATAAATGAATTTTTAAAAAAGAATTTAATTTGTTTTCGTAAAATAAATAAGGATGAAAAAAATGAATATCATATATTTTAACTTTACCAATTAATAAAGGAAGAAATTTAATTTTAAAATGAATTCTTACACAATCAAATTCAAAAGAATCTATTTCTTTTTTGTATTGAAATTTAACATGTAAATTATGTGCTTTAAAATAAAAAGGATGAATAAATCCTTTTCCTTCGAAGCTAATATATAAACCGTATTTACGAAAAAGTTTTAGAACATAATTTTTAAAAATATAAGGATAAATTTTAAAAAATGATAAATATAGAAAAATAAATCCAATTATGGTTAACAAATATATTTTCCAATAATTAAAGTTTATTAATTCCATATCAAATTTGAATATTTAATCAGTTTAGATACTATAAAAATAATATGGATTTCTTATGTCAAACAAAACATTTAAAAGTTTTTCCCTCATTAAAAAATTGATTTCAAATTATATATTAAATTTTTTGAAATATTTATTAAAGATAAAAGACTCAAAAAGCATAAATATAATATTTAATAAGAGCTTAAAGGGCTTTTTTATATAATTCCTATTCTAATACAAAATTTTTTGTATTATATATTATAGGCTTTATTGCATAACTTCCATTTTAAAGCAAAATTTTTTACAAAAGAAAAAATTTTTTCAAATAATACTTACATAATGTTAAAAAATTTAATACTTTTTTCATACCACGAAAAATTGTCTAAGAATGTTGATAAATATTTTTATAAATATTTTATAAATAGCAAATAATCTATTTTTTGTGTCAGAGCCAACTAAAAAGATAAACGATCAATATCATATAAATTTTTTGTATTGACTTTATAGTTTATTTTTTTATAATTATAAAAAATAATAAGTATGGATTTTTATAGATCTGAAAAAGAAGAAGTTTCAAACATAATCTTAGAAGAAACAAAAGATTTTAAGCAATTAATTGAAAAATGTAAAAAACAAGATCCTGATGCTTTAGAAAAATTTTTTGAAATTTATAGTATAGAAATATATAATTTTCCGATGAAGGTATTTCATTTTACAGAGGAAGAAGCAGGAGACTTTTTTCTTTTTGCTTTTGAAAGATTAAGAGATGGAAAAAGATTTCGTTCTTTTAGAGGTGATTCTTCTTTTCGAACCTGGTTTTATAGTGTTTTAAGGAATTTAGTTCTGGATTGGATAAGAGCGAATAAAAAATCTAAGGTAATTCAATTTTATAATTATGCTTCTATTGCGGAAATAGAAAAACAAATTTTAAAAGAATTAGAATCAAATGATAAAATAGAAGCAAAATTGGTTCAGGACTTATTTTATCGTATTATTGAAAATTTTGATGAAGATTCAAGGATAATTTTTAAACTTGTTTATATTTTTTATTTAAACTTAGATGAAGATGATATTCATATATTAAAAACAAAGTATAAGAAAACAGGTTCAGAAATTTTACAATTTATATCAGAAATAAAAGAATATTTAACTAATAAAAATATTAAATTAAAACAAAAATCAGAACGTTTACATCGTTTATATCTTAAATTACTAAAATTAAAAGAAAAAGAACAGGAATTAAAAGAGCTAAAAGAAAATCAAGATCCAGAATGGGAAGAGAAATATATACAAATTTCAGAAGAATTAACAGAAATTCAAGCCATAATTAATAAAAAAACCAAAAATAGAGATAAAATGATAGAACATACAAATCCAGATGCAACAGTATTAAGAACACCATTTCAAAAAATAGCAGAATTTTTAGAGATAAGTACTCCTACCGTTAGTTCCATTTATAAAAAAGCAGAAAATCAGATAAAAAATAGCCAGGAATTAAAAAAAATTTTTATAAATTAAGTTTTTATACGTCAATTAATACATAGGAGGAGATATTATATGAACAATGATAAAGAACTTAATGCACAAGTCTTAAAATTATTAGATGAATTGTTAAATCAGAAAAAACAAAAAAAACCAATAGATGATTCTTTAAAAAGTAAAATTAATTCCTTATCTAATAAAGAATTGGTGCAACTTATACAACTTTATACTGACTTAACAAAGTATGAGGATTCTACCGAAAAAAAGGAGATACCTGAATTTTATTTATATAGAGTAAAAGATTACTACGAAAAATTAAGAATTAAAAATAAGCAACAAGAAGAAGATATTGCAGGAATTGTATTACAGTTTTTTAAGAATTCATTAAAAATTCTCAATTATACATTAGATTTACAAGTTCAGGAAGTTCCTATACAATCATCATAGAGGAAATGAATTAGAGAAAAGTAATAAAGTTGTATTAGAAGATTATGAATCAGAAAAAAAAGTAGAATTTACATTAATACCACAGGAAAATTCTATTTTACTAAGTATATTTTTGCAAAATATTAATGGTTCTTTAACATTAAAATTAAAAAAAGATAATTCTATTATTGATATAAAACGTTTTTCTAACTTAAAAGAGAAAGAAAGAATTAATATAGAAGATTTAAAACCAGGTAATTATGTAATGGATTTAAAAGGTTCTTATAATAAAAAATTTCATTTAAGAATTATAGATTAAAGGGCAAATAGCCCTTTTTTATAAAGCTTTAATAGTATCTCCTATTGTAATATAAGCTCCTTCAATACCAGGAACCTTTTTTATTTCACTAAAGAACTCTTCGTTATAAGAAACACAAAAAGATTCATGAGCTTTTATTACTGTAGCTTTTTCTTTATTTTCCTGAGAAACAATATGAAAAAATACCTGAATATTACCTCTATATTCCTGAATTAATTTTGCTAATTCCTGTAACGATTGCTTTTCAAAAGATTCTTTATAAATTTTTAAATGTAAAGATTTTTCCATTTTTTCTTCTATTTTATCTTTATTGAGTTCCTGAATATCTTCTACAATGATTGTGATTTGTTGTGTTTCACTATCTATTTCTGCATTACCTTTAATAAGTACTATAAGATCATCTTTTAATAATTCTCTTTTTTGTTCAATAATATTACTAAATGCTATACAGGATATAGATCCAGTCCAATCATGCAAAGTAAAACGAGCGAATTCTTTTTTATTTTTATTATTTTTGATTTCTACAGTATGTAATATCCCACAAACTTCTACGGATTGATTTTGCGTAAAATTCAAAACTTTTTCAATAGGTATAATTTTTAATTTTTGAATCATATGTTTATATTTATCTAATGGATGTCCAGAAAAATATATTCCCAATACTTCTTTTTCTTTTTTGAAATATTCCATTTCTTCGTATTCTTCTTCTGAAATTTGTGGTTCTGTTTTTGGTAAGGACTGAGAATTAAAAAATAAATCATTTTGACCCGAATTTATATCATCTTTTATTTTTTTTATATGTTCCATTAATTGTTCTAATGAATCAATTAATCCTTTTCTCGTATATCCTAAATTATCAAAGCATCCTGCATAAATTAAAGATTCTAATGCACGTTTATTGCAAACTTTTAAATCAATATTTTCTAAAAATTCTATAATATTATTAAATTGTTTTATTTTTTTTCTTTTTTCCAGTATATCTTTAACAACATTATCACCAACATTTTTTATTGCACTTAATGCATAACGAATTGTATTATCATTTTCTATATGAAAAAATTGGTAGGATTTATTTATATCTGGTTTTTCTACTTTTATATTGAGTTCTTTACATTCTATAAAATAGGGTGCTAATTTTTCTGTTTTATCGATTTCACTATCCAGTACTGCTGTCATAAATTCAATTGTATAATTAGCTTTCAAATAGGCTGTTTGGTAAACAATCATTGCATAAGCAGCAGAATGAGATTTATTAAAACCATATTTTGCAAATTCTGCCATTTGATCATAAATATTTTCTGCAAAATCTTTTGAATAACCTTTATTAATGGCACCTTCAATAAATAGAACTCTCATTTCCCTCATTTTAGATTCTATCTTTTTACCCATTGCTTTTCTTAAAGCATCAGATTGTCCTTTAGTAAATCCACCAATCTTTTGGGCTATTTGCATTACCTGTTCCTGATACAAAATCACACCATAGGTTTCTTTTAATATTTCTTCTAAATCTGGGTGGGGATATTCTACTTTTTCTATACCTTTTTTTCTGTTAATATATGCATCAGCCATTCCCGTTTGTAAAGGACCAGGCCTGTACATTGCAATAAGAGCAATGAGATCTTCAAATACTTCTGGTTGCATTCTAATAACAAAATCTCTCATTCCGGGTGATGACTCTAATTGAAAGACTCCTTTTACTTTACCTGATTGTAATAATTTGTAAGTTTTTTTATCATCTAAAGGAATTTGATTTATATTTATTTCTATACCTCTTCTTTCTTTAATTCTATTTAATGCATTTTGAATAACAGTAAGATTTCTTAATCCTAAGAAATCCATTTTAACAAGACCAATACTGGCTAAGGTATTCATATCAAACTGAGTTACTAAAATTCTTTCGCCATTTTTTTCCTTAGGGTTAGAAACTGTAGCAAGCGGTACTAAATTCTCTAATGGTTCAGGTGCAATTACAACACCTGCAGCATGCACTCCTGTTTGTCTTGAATTTCCTTCCAGTTTTTTTGCAATCTGAAATATTTTTTGATGTAATTCACTTTTTTCAGTTAATTTTTTAAATTCTGTTGATTCTTCTAATGCTTCTTCTAATGTAATTTTTGGAGTGTTTGGAATTGCCTGAGAATAATAGATTTGCTTCTGAAAAGGGCATTTTTAAAACCCTTGCAACATCTTTTAGACATGCTTTAGCAGCCATATTACCATAAGTTATAATTTGGGCTACATTTTCATATCCATATTTCTGGCGAACATAGTTAATTACTTCTTCTCTTCGTTCTACACAGAAATCTACATCGATATCTGGCATTTCTTTTCTTTCTGGATTTAAGAATCTTTCAAATAATAAGTTATATTTAATTGGATCAATTTCTGTAATTCCAAGACAATAAGCTATTAAGGAACCAGCAGCAGAACCTCTTCCTGGTCCTACAGGTATATTTCTATTTTTTGCCCAATTGATAAAATCCTGAACAATAAGAAAATAACCACCAAAATCCATTTCTGTAATAACTTTATATTCAAATTCAAAACGCTCTTTAATTTGAGGAGTAATTTCTTTATAACGTTTTTTTAAACCTTCTTCTGCAAGTTTTCTTAAGTAGCTGTTTATTGTATAACCTTCTGGAACATCAAATTTAGGTAGTAGAGGATTGCCAAAACGAAAATCAAGATCTATCATATCTTTTATTTTTAGTGTATTATAAAAAGCTTCTGGCATTTCTGGAAAGAGCCTGAACATTTCTTCTGGAGTTTTTACATAGAATTCTTGATTAAATCCAAATTCCAGTGGTTCATCTATACTTTTCTTTTGATTTATACGTAATAGAATATCTTGAATTTCGTGATCTTCTTTTGTTAAGAAATGACTATCATTTGTTAATACAAGGGGAATATCCCATTTTTTTGCAATTTCTATATTACCTTTTGCAACAATTTCTTCTTCTTTTAAGCCATGATTCTGAATTTCTAAATAAAAGCGATCTTTTCCAAATATATCTTTTAGTTTTTTGGCTAATTTTTCTGCTTCGTTAAATTTGCCAGTTAAAATTTTTCTTTGAACTTCACCACCTAAGCAGGCTGTTAAACAAATTAAGCCTTCATTATATTGTTCTAATAATTCATAATCAATTCGTGGTTTTCGATAAAATCCTTCTGTAAAGGAACGAGAAGTAAGTTTTATAAGATTTTTATAACCTGTTAAATTTTGTGCTAATAGAACTAAATGATAATTATTACCATCTGCAAGATTTTCCATTACTTTTTTTTCTGTTCTTTTTCCTGGTGCAACATAAAATTCATTTCCTATTATAGGTTTTATTCCTTGTTTTACTGCTTCCTGGTAAAATTGTATAACACCATACATATTACCATGATCAGTTATAGCAACTGCATCCATTCCATGTTTTTTACAATATTCCATTAATTCTTTAATTCTTATTGCTCCATCTAATAGGCTAAAAGTAGTATGCAAATGAAGATGAGTAAAATTTAATTTTGTTTCCATGGTTATGTACCTAAAATATTAAAATACTAATCAAAAATCAAGTACTTTTGATCTGTTTAGTATTTATTTTAATATTTTTATTTTATTTATCGTCAGAATTGAATTTAATATGATGCAATAATTTATCATTTATACTAAACTAATTAACAATTTTAATAGTAATTCTTTAAATATCCATAAATATTTAAAAAAGAAAAATATGATTATAATTTTTAATTCTTTTTATTGACTAAAAATTAGAATAAAAAATTTTTTCTGTAATTTACTCAAAAGTTTTAAAAAATATAAAAAAGAAATGAGGGGTAATTTTTATAAGTTTTCTTTTAAAATTTAACGAAAATGAATAAAAGATGGATACTAATATAAAATTAAATAAAAAACAAACAGATTATTTATTATATTATTTTAAAAAAAATAAAGAATATAAAAAGTATTTACCGTTATTAAAACGTTCTAAGATCTGGAATGAATTTATCAATGGTGAAATACCTTTATATTATATTGAATCTATTATAAATTGTTTAGAATCTGGTATATCTGTAAAATATTTAAAAAAAATTCTAAAACATTTAAGAAAACATAATTTTCCCGAGTTATTAATTTATCAAAATTTAAATAATTCAAAACTTTTTATTAAAGAGGGTAATATAGTTATTGAACCTGAAACTTCTCAATATATTTTAAATTTTTATTCTAATGAAATTCATAATAAAGAAAAAAAAGAAATATTAAACCCAGAAGTTATTAGTCTAAAAGATATTTATAAAATCATAATTGATAATTATAATAAGAAAAATTATACCAAAGTATATGAATATTCTTATCATATTATTAAATTGCAAAAATATAATAAAATATTTCTATTTAATTCGGAAGAAATGTTTAAATTTTACGAAATTTATGCAACTGCAATATTAAATTTAAAAAGTGCAAAAGAAAGCTTTCGAATATTTAAAACTCTATTTAAAGAACTAAACGAACCATATTTTTTAAAACAATTAGGAATACAGTTATTTTTATCTAAGCATTTTAAATTCTCTTTAAAATTTTTTTATAGGTATTATAGATATATTCGTCAAAAAAATATAGATAGTTTGAAATTGAACGAAGAAGAGATAAAAATAAAATCAATTATAAAGATAAATAAGATAATGTTATTTATGAATGATAAAAACGATAAAGCAAAATTGAAATTAATTAAATAATAAACTAAAACAATGGAGAAAAAAGTAAAAGAGATTATAAATCATTCAATCCACAAGAAAAAAGAAGAAGAAAATATAATAGAAGAGAAGATTGATAAAATTTTCGAAGAATTAAATTTTTTAAAATTAAAATATACTTCCAATTTATTTTTGAATTTAGAAGATACTATATTAGAAAAATTTGCAGAAAAATATAGTAGTATTTTAATTTATTTACTCAATATACTTGATAAATCTACATCGAGTAAACTTATTACAAAGTTAACAAAAAATTCTGTATTATATCTTATAGAAGAAGAAACACGTTTATTATTATTGGGTGAATTTCGTATTGAAGATGATTTTGAAGAATTAGCGAAAATCAGTATAATTTTAGATGAAATGGATTTTAGTGAAAATGAAAATTTTTTAAAAAAAGAAAATTTTAAAGAAATTAAAGAAGCGCTTTCTATTTTATTAAAAAGAAGAAAAGCAAAAGAGGGAACATTAAAATTTAATTATTTGTTAAATTTTGATTTAGATGAATTAAGGGAATTAATTGATTTAATTGTTCAAAAAAAACCAATCATTATCCCAATATTAATGGTATTTTCGCCAGATTCTGTAAAGCAATTTTTATTAGAAGAGATTGTAAAAAAATATCCAGTCATTTTAAAGGCATTACCAGAAGATATTTATGAATTAAAATATTATACATTTTTAAAAGATAAAGCTCAACAAATTATTGAATATTTACCTGATGAAGTAATTCATAAATTAGAATATTTAGAAATAGTTAAAAGGTTAGAAGAAGGACTTGATAGATTAATTCAAGAGTTTAAACAAAAAGAATATTCAGAAAGACAAAAAAGAGAAAAAATCCTTAATCAGGTTTATGAAATTCTTATCTCTGAAACACCTGAAATTCAAGAACTCTTATTAATTGATTTATTAAATAAAGGTTATTTATCTGCAAAAGAAGTAGAAATTTTACAATTATTATTTAAACAAAATCAAAATGTTTAAATCCTTACGCTATATAAAATTCTGCTTTAGTAACTGATTTTATAGGTATTTTTTCTTCTACACCTTTTTTAGTATAATTAATAATATAACCTTTATCAAAACTTCTATTTTTATTTAAATGTATAATTTTTCCATCTGCTAATTGTATGGAAATATCTATTCCTTTGAATTGAAGATATTTTAAAAGTTGTTTTTCGAATTCTTTATTAGATACTTTCAAAGTGAACCTCCTAATTTAGATTTTATGTAGTATGCGCATTACAATTTACGGATAAATTTGAATTTTTTTGATTCTTTTTTTATTAATAATTACACAAATTTTAAAAAATAGTAGTTGCCAGTAAAAAAAATTATATTATCTATTTTAATTAGATAAGTATTGTAATTTTTTCAATAAAAGACTTGACCTATTTTTTACCTAAAAAAATATGTATTTTTTTGATATATTTTTAAATTAGGAGAAGCTATGATTGGAGTAATTGTAAAAGATGGAGAAAGTATAGATTCAGCACTAAAACGTTTTAAAAAAGAATGTGTTAATGCTGGTATTTTAAGTGAGATAAAAAAACGCGAATTTTACGAAAAACCATCAGAAATCAAAAAGAAAAAAAGAGAAGCAGCAGAAAGAAAGAGAAGAAAAAAATTATTAATGCAAAAGAAAAAAGAACAAATGACTTTCGGAAAATAATTTTTTTATTTCTCTTTTCTCTTAAATTTCATTTATTTGATAATATACCTTTATTTATGGAAGATATTAAGACCAAGATCTTGCAAAGTATTCCAATAGAAAATTATATAAGTAGATTTGTTTCACTTAAAAAGCAAGGTAGATATTTAGTAGGTCTTTGTCCCTTCCATAAAGAGAAAACACCCTCTTTTACCGTTACACCAGATAAAGGAATTTTTTATTGTTTTGGTTGTGGTAAGGGAGGGAATCTAATTACATTTGTTATTGAAAAAGAACAAGTTTCCTTTAAAGAAGCACTTGAAATTTTAGCAAACTATGCTGGATTTAAAATATCGCCAGCAAATATTCAAACAGAAAATAAATATATAAAAGTTTTAGAACAGGTTCATCAAGAGTTTCAGAAATATTTATTATCATCTGAAGGAAAAAAATTTTATGATTATTTGCTTTCAAGAGGTTTAGAACCTGCTATTATTAATAAATTTCAATTGGGGGCTTCTTCAGAGGAATATGAATGGATTGTTAAAAAATTTCCTCAAAACTTAGAAGAACTTTATACCTTAGGAATTGTAAAAAAAAATACCAGTAATCAATTTTATGATTTTTTTCGCAATAGAATTATTTTTCCTATATTTAATACATCAAATCATGTAATTGGATTTGGAGGAAGAGTAATTGATGATTCTAAACCAAAATATTTAAATTCTCCAGAAAGCAGTATATTTCATAAAGGATCTATTTTATATGGATTAAATTTTGCTATTCCATCAATAAGAAAATATAATGAAATATTTATAACAGAAGGATATTTAGATGTTATTGGATTACATCAAATTGATGTAGAAAATGTAGTAGCTCCCTTAGGCACAGCATTTACAGAAGAGCATAAAAAAAATATACTTCGATATACAAAAAATATAATCTTTATGATGGATGGTGATATTGCAGGAAGAAATTCTGTCCAAAAAATGCTTTTATTATTTCAGGAGGAATTAGAAAATATAAATGTATTATTACTTCCTGAAGGATGGGATCCATTTGATCTCAGTAAAAAAATTCGTAAAGAAGAAGTTGCATTTAGTTTTAATCAATTGAAAGAAAATTCTATTTCAGGGTTAAATTTTTTATTAATGAACGTTATATATTTAGAAGAAGATATTATCGAAAAATTTTTATCTAATGATTTATTAAATTTTTATCTAAGTATAAAACAATTAATAGAAAAAGAAAATATAGAAAATTATTTTAAAAATTTAGATTTAGAAAAGAAACAACAGGTTATCAATAAAATTAAAGATTTTTTTCTAAATATAAGAAGTGAGATATTAAAGGATTTATTAACACAAGAAATAGAACGAATTACAAAATTAAGAATTCAACAATTTATTAAACCAAAGCAAAGACAAAATAATTCTTTTTTTGTAAATTCAACAAAAAAAACATCAGAGTATATTGACAAAGAAAAAGAAATTCTATATATTATAGAAAGAGAATTATTAGGTACATTAATTAAATATCCACAGATGATAAAAAATTTTGCAACAGAAATAGATAATTTGAATTTTTATGATGATTTTAGTGAATTCTTATGGAGAGTATTATATGAAAAAAATATTATTATGGGAATGGAGATAGATTTATCTTTAATTCTTTCATTACTTCCATCTGAACAACAAAGCATATTGATACCATATGTAATGAAAGAAGAATTAAAAGAAAACAATAAAAATTTAACACGAATAAAAACAAAAGGTTTATTATCCGATAATGAAATAGAAAATATAATAAAAGAATTAATTACAAAACATAGAATTGAAGAGATAAATCAACAAATAAAAGATAAACAAAAAAAAATGAAAATAATGCAGGATAATGAAAAAACATATATATATTACGAAATCGATAAGCTATTAAAAGAAAAGAAAATGTTATCATCCTCACTTCGAGGGCTTCAATAAAAATCCACAGTAGAGGTTAATACTATGAATATAATAGACTTACCAGAAGTAAAACAGATTATTAAAATCGGAAAAACCAATGGAGAAATCACATTCGATGAAATCAATGAACTTTTACCAGAAAAAATTATAAATTCAGAAAAAATTGAGGAAGTCTTTACTATACTTCATGACATGGGTATTCGTATTGTAGAAGAATATAGTCATTTTGATGGAGAAGATTTTGAAGAAGAAATAAAGAAAGTTTCTACTCCTACTAAAACAAATAAGATCAAGAAGCGTAAAAAAGAATCCAGTAGTGATGATCCAATTAAACAATATTTAAAAGAAATTGGTAAAGTTCATTTAATATCAGGCGATAAAGAAGTTTTTCTTGCAAAACGGATAGAAAATGGAGAAAAAATCATAGAAGAAACTGTATTACGTTCAACAATTTTAAGAATTCAATTTTCTAAATTAATGCCCAAAGTTCGCGCTGGGAAAATTAAAATAACAGATGTAATTTATACAGAAAGACCTTATGCTTTAACAGATAAGCAAATCAAAGAATTAGAAAAGAAATTCTTCGAAACAATGGAATTTGTAAAAAAAGAAGATAAAAAATTACAAGAAGCAAGAGCGAAATTGAAAAAATTACAGGAAGGTACAAAAAAATGGCAGGAATATCAAGCAATTGTTCAGGAATGTCAGGGAAAAATTTATGAAAAAATGAAAGAGTTAGGTGTTTCTCAAAAGGAGATTCATAGAATTTCTGGAAAAATAAAAGGAATGGTAAATCGAATAAAAGAAATTCAAAAACATTTCTTATCATTAAAAGCAAAATATCAGAAAGATGTAAAACAAATTAAAGCATATAATCGTTTTATTGAAAAAAATGAAAATTTAGATATTGTAGAAAAAGAAATGGGATGTTCTGTAGAAGAAGTAAGAGAAATCATAAAAGATATAAGAAATAATGAAAGAAAGTTAAGAAGAATGGAACAGGATGCTGGTTGTTCTATTCAAGATATATTGGATTGGGGAGAGGCAATTACAAGAGGCGAAAGAGAGATTGCACAGGCAAAAAAAGAATTAATTAAATCTAACTTAAGACTTGTTGTATCCATTGCAAAAAAATATGCAAATCGTGGTATGTCTTTCTTTGATTTAATTCAGGAAGGTAATATTGGTTTGATTAAAGCAGTTGATAAATTTGAATATAAAAAAGGTTTTAAATTTTCTACTTATGCAACATGGTGGATAAGACAGGCTATTACCAGAGCATTATCTGAACAAGCTCGAACTATAAGAATTCCTATTCATATGATAGAACAGGTAAATAAAATCAATAAAGAATCTCGTAGCTTTTTACAGGAATATGGTAGGGAACCAACAAATGAAGAATTAGCAGAACGTCTTGGTTGGTCTGTATCAAAAGTAAAATCTGTAAAAAGTATAGCCAAAGATCCTATTTCCTTAGAAACGCCTATTGGAGATGAAGAAGATTCTAAATTAGGTAATTTTATCGAAGATCAAAAAACAGAATCTCCATTAAATCAAACAGCTAATAAAATGTTACAGGAACAAATACGTGCAGTATTAAATACACTTCCAGCAAGAGAACAAAAAGTATTAAAAATGCGTTTTGGTTTAGAAGATGGCTATATACATACATTAGAAGAAGTTGGATATGTTTTTCAGGTAACAAGAGAAAGAATCCGACAAATAGAAGCTAAGGCATTAAGAAGATTAAGACATCCTTCCAGAAGTAAAAAACTAAAAGATTATTTAGAAGATGAATATTAATTTATTTATAATAATTTCTATAAAAATAAAACAATGTTTTAAAATTTTATATCTATAAAAAAATAGGCTTTGTTGCATAAAAACTTGTTATTTTTTTATTTATATAATATTATCTTTTAATTTTTTGTACTATAAAAAATCGTCTTAAACTTGCATAAATATGTTTGTGATATTTTAAAAAATTTTCGTTTTAATTAAGATTTTTGTAAGCGCTCAATTTATATTTTCGTAAATTATTTTATGCACATAATATTTCGACGTCTTCTTCTACAAGCTCCCTTGCTCTGTAAAATCGATGCTCTATCCTGATCTCTGTAACATTTGTTACAAATTCATTGCCAATTTCCCTTAACGGGACCCTCAATAGAGATACCTTATCATCAAACCTTCTATAACATTCCCATTCTATTAGTAACCTTATAATATGACTTACACTATATCCCGTCATCTCGGATATATCCTTTAATAATTGATGAATATTCTGACTTACTCTTACACAACAGTGTTCATAATCATTACATACTATCTGATAAATTTTTTTACTGGTTTTCTTTTGATTTGCTAATTTTTTTAATCTTTCTATGTATTTAGAAATAAGAAATAAAAACATATCCGAATAGCTGGAATGCTGATTTCTTAAATCCTGTAAATCTTCTTTATAGGGGATATAAATCATAAAGTGTAAAATAGTCGTATTGTTTGATTCCTCTAGTTCTTCGTTAGGACTTTGGATATTCTTTCTAATATAAGTAGCCATCAATAATTATAGTCTAATTTTTATTAAAAATCTTACTAAAAAAGTATAAGAAAATCAAATTTTTTTTTATAAAATCACAATTTAGAAGTAGAAATTAATAGGAACTATAAAGTATACGGTGTTTTTTGAGCGCTTACAGATTTTTTATAGTAGAGTTATGTAACAATGCTAAAAAATAAAAAATATATTTTAATCATTTTTTAAAATTCTTGACAAATTTTCTATTAAAATGAAAAATTCTTTGTAAATAAAATTTCATGGAGAAGATTATGACATGCGTAAGATGTATAAAATGTATTAAGCTTTATCAAAGTGCTTTTCCAAGAACATGGGAAAAATGGTACTTTGGTTTCTTTTTTAAAGCCTGTCATATAGAACCAGAAGATCTTTTCTGGGGTAATCCTTATGCTCCTATATGGTTTGTTGGAAGAAATCCAGCCGCCCAGGGGATCCAAGAACCATAATTTTAGATGAACGATGGGAATTGTTGTTAAAACATTATGGTTATTTAATTACAGTTAGTAATCACTTTAAAAAATATTCTTCTATTGTAGGGAGTTTATTTCCTAAAAGAAATTTACAGATATGTTATACAGGCTTTTGCGATGCTGTAAAATGTTATAGTAAATCCTTTGCACCACATCCTGGTAGTAAAAAACCCAACCCCGCAAATAAACCTATTTATGAAACCTGTGTAACAAATTATTTAATAAAAAATTATCAAAATTATGAACCATATGTAATTATATTTCGAGGTGCTTTAGATCCCAAGATGTATAATAATCCACAAATATCTTATAAAGACGAAGTAATAAAAAGTTTTAATTCTATTGGAATTACATTAAATTTTCAAAATTGTCAATCTCAAGATTTACAATATGCCGTAGATTATAATAATAAATTATTAGTAATTCTTAACGTTATTTGAAATCGATCAAAATATTTATAATAATAACATTCCTATATTAATAAAAAATTTTTTTTATGAATTAAATCAAAAATCAAATAATCCAAGTTTATGTAATAACTATCCAAATGCACAAAACGCTCAAAATAATTGGAATCGGATCCTTGATTCATTAGCTTCCTATAATTTACCTGATTATAGAATTTTAACCACCACTGTAGGTAAAATGGATTTAAACGATGTTGAAGAAGTTTATAAAGGAAGAATTAGTAGTATTGACTGTTCCAAATACTGTAAAGATCCCACACCAGATGCAAAACAAAAAGAACAAGAAATTTTAGAAATTTATGAAAAAGCAAGAGAATCTTTTAATGCTGCGATATAAATTAAATTTATAAATTATTTTTTAAAATTTTTAATATACCACGGATTTTAAATTCGTGGTATATTTTATATACCTAAATAAGCTTTTTTTACATAATCGTTTTTTAATAGATTTTGTGCTTTATCGTGAAGAGTAATTTTACCAATTTCTAAAACATAACCTCTATCTGCTAATTGTAAGGTTTGATTAACATTTTGTTCAACTATTAGAATTGTTTTTCCTTGGTTTTTTAATTGTTTAATGATAGAAAACATTTCTTTTACTATTATTGGTGCAAGTCCTAAGGAAGGTTCATCAAAAATTAATAATTCAGGTAAAGACATTAGTCCTCTGCCAATAGCAACCATTTGTTGCTCTCCACCTGATAATGTTCCAGCAAGTTGTTTTCTTCTTTCTTTTAGTTTTGGGAAAATTTGATAAATCATTTCTAATGTATCTTTTCTTTTCTTTTTCGCTTCTCCATGTAAAGCACCAATTAAAAGATTTTCTTCTACAGTCATTTCTGTAAAAAGTCTTCTAGCTTCTGGTATATGTGCTATTCCGTATTGAATTAATTTATGAGGTTTTTCTAAATGTAATTTTTTGTCTAAATAAAGTATTTCCCCTTTTTCTATTGGTATTAGACGAGAAATTGCTTTAAGTATTGTTGTTTTGCCAGCACCATTAGCACCTATTATAGCTACAATTTCATTTTTATTAACTTCAAAATTAACATCTTCAATTACTCTTACATCGCCATAAGAAATAAATAAATTTTTAATTTTAAGCATGACTTTCTCCTAAGTATGCTTCTATTACTAAGGGATTTTGTGAAACTTCCTTTGGATTACCTTCTGCTATTTTTTCTCCATAATCTAATACAATGATATGATCTGATAATTGCATAATTACTTTCATATGATGTTCAATAATAAGAATACTTATACCTTTTTTTGTAATATTTCTGACTAATTCTATTGATAAATCCAATTCTGCTGGATTTAAACCAGCAAATGCTTCGTCTAATAATAATAATTCGGGTTGTGTCGCTAATGCTCGAGCAATTTCAAGTCTCTTTCTTTTTCCTAAGGGTAAACTTTTTGCTAATTTATCTTTATCATCAATTAATCCAGTAAATTCTAAAATTTCTTTTGCAATTTCTTCTGCTTTATGATATGAATTTGTTCTTAAATAACTAGAAGCAATAACATTTTCAAGAACGTTTAATTTCGAAAGAGGTTTTACAATTTGAAACGTCCTAGCAATTCCTAACTGACAAATTTTGTGAGGTTTTAAGCCTGTTATATCATGATTTTTAAAAAAGATTTTTCCCTTATCTGGTTTATAAAAACCATTTATAACATTAAATAAAGTAGTTTTACCAGCTCCATTAGGACCAATAATAGCAGTAATTTTTCCTTTTTCTGCTTTAAAAGTAATATTTTGTAATGCTTTTAATCCACCAAAACTCTTACTAATATTATTTACATTTAATATGTACTGTGTCATAATTTTTTACCTTATTTTTTGAATAATTTTATAATTTTTTTATAATCACCTACAATACCATTTGGTAGAAAAATAATAATTAAAATTAATAAAATTCCAAATAACGTTTGATGTGCTGCTTCTATACCTTTAATATTTCTTATGATTTCAGATAGAATAATCATAATGATTGAACCAATAAAAGGTCCCCAATAAGTTGCTACACCTCCTACCATAACAATCATAATAGTGATAATAGATATATCATGTAGAGCAAATACAACCTTTGGATCAATATAGCCCATATAGTTCATATAAAATGAACCGGCAATACCTGTTATCATTCCACTTAACGTAAAAGATATTGTTTTATATAATGTTGTTGGTATACCTAAGGACTCAGCAGCATCCTGATCTTCTCTAATTGCTAAAAAATAATATCCTATTTTCGAATGCATTAAAAATTTTATAAAATAGAAAATAAAAATAAATATAAAAAAAATAATATAATAATAAGGTTCTTTATCTATCCAGGTTCTTTTTTGTAACATTATACCTTCATCACCTTTGGTAAATGTATGAAGGTTTTCTGAAGTAATACGTAATACTTCTCCAGATGCTAAGGTTGCTAATGCAAAAAAAGGTCCTCTTAATCGTAAAACAATATATCCTAAAATAATAGAAAATAATATTAAAATTGGAATACATAATAACATTCCCCACCAACTGGAAATATTACCATGTAAATATATTAGACCAGCTGTATAAGCACCTATTCCAAAAAATGCTGCATGTCCAAATGAAACCTGACCTGTAAATCCTCCTAATAAATTCCAGCTCATACCAATTATAGACCACATTAATGTTAAGATCATTATATGTAATAAGTAATTATTTTTAACAAATAAAGGAAAAATAAATAATATTAAAAAAATAAGAATTTCTAACTGAAATTTTTTATTTTTAAAATTTAAGAAACTCATATTAGTTCCCTAAATTAAGTTGTTCGACGATTTCGAAATAATGATGCTATTCCATTGGGTAGAAAAATTAAAATCAGGATGAAAATTATAAAACGTCCAACAGGTGCCCAACCCATTCCAAGATAAGTTGCTGTTAATGATTCAAATATTCCTAAGAATATTCCTCCCATAATTGCTCCTGTAGTAGATCCTAATCCACCTAAGATTGTTATTACAAATGCAATTAAAGTAAATTGACCACCTAAGGATGGATATAAATAATACATAGGAATGAAAAGACAACCTGCAACAGATACAAGAGCAGAACCTAATCCAAATGTAATAAGTCTCATTTTAGTAGTAGAAATACCTACAATTCTTGCAGCATCATAATCCTGAGAAGTTGCACGTATAGAACGTCCTGTATCTGTTTTATATAAAAAAAACCAAAGTATAATAGTAATAAAAACCGCTGTTAAAAAAGATACTGTCCATACATATGAAAGTGATATATCCCATGGAGCATCTTTCCAGAAATCTTTTAAATACCATGCTTTGGTTGCATAAGAAACAGGTGTAGAACGATAATCAGATTTAAATATTAAAGTAATTATATTTGTCAATACCATTCCAATACCTACAGTTAATATGACTTGATTTTCTGGTAATATAGATTCAACATTTACAACAGGTTGAATTAAATAATGTTGAAGAATTATACCTAAAATAAATGTCGTTGGTGCAACAATAATGATAGAAATATAAGGATCAATATGAAATGTAGTAAATAACCACCATGCGAGATACATAGAAACCATCATTATTTCTCCATGGGCTAAATTGATAATTTTCATTACCCCCATTATTAAAGTCATTCCTAATCCAATTAAAGCATATAATCCTCCAAGTAATATTCCAGAAATTAAAGATTGAAGGAATGATTCCATCTCATCTCCTTGCTTTTAGATACTTTAGATATAGTTATTTGCGTTCTTCCCATTTTGGAATAGGATAAACATAAGGCTTACTTGCAAATTTCTGAGGCCATATTGTCTCGTGTTTTCCATCTATTACTTGTAAAACTAAGGTATCTATAAAATTTTGATTTTGAAAACCATCTTTATTTTCGAATTTTACAGGACCAAAAACTGTCATCATATCTGTTTGGGATAATGCTTCGCGAATACTTTCAGAAGATAGATCTTTTGCTCTGTTTAATGCATCTGCAATTACGTATAAAGCAGAATATGCTTCTGCTGCATGATAACTTGGTAATTTTCCAGTTCTTTCTTTGAATTTTTGAGCAAATTCTTTTGCTCCTGGATATTTTACTTCTGGACTCCATAATGTTGCAGTTACAACATATTCAGCTGCATCTCCTGCATTTTCTATAAATTCAGGTATTGCAAAACCAGCTGCACCACCTGCAAAGAGATTTGCATTAATTCGTAATTCTTTAATTTGTTTCATTATTAAAGAAGCATCCATAACATAAGATACCATATAAATGATGTCTGGATTTAATGATTTTATTTTAGTTAAAATAGGTTTAAAATCTGGAGAACCTTTTTCATATTTTTCTTCTGCTAAAACTTTAATACCTAGATCCTTTATATCTTCTTTTATAGCTTTAGCTCCAGAAACTCCAAAATCAGAACTTTCATATAATATTACAATTGTTTTCGGTTTAACTACTTCTTTTAAAAATGAAATTAAACCAGAAGAATAATATTTTGTTGATGGATTTATGCGAAATACATATTTATAATTTTGTCTTGTAATATCATCAGCTGCACCTGTCACTACGAGATAGGGAATTTTTCTTTCTTCTGCTACTGCTGCAATAGCTTTACTACAAGAAGAACTATATTCACCAAGTAAAACAGGTTGTTGATTTTCATCTATTAATTTTTCTACAATAGCTCTTGAAATTTCTGGTTTTCCTTGAGAATCTTCAAATGATATAGATAATCTTTTTCCTTTTATTCCTCCTTTTGCATTGATTTCTTCCATAGCAATTAGATATGCTTCTTTTTCAATTTCACCAAAACTGGATTGGGAACCTGTTAAAGGTAAAGGAATTGTTAAATGTATCGTATTTTCTTCTTTTGACGAATTTTTACAAAAGGAAAAAAATAGAAAAACAATTAATATATTTAAAATTTTTTTCATACTCTCTCTCCTGAATTTAATATTATTTTTTTTATATACTTTTTAGTATTAATTATTATCTTGTCAATTACTTTTTTGTTTCTGTACAGTACTAATTACAGCTTTTGCTACATTTTGCGCGACCATGGGGTCAAATACACTTGGAATAATATAATCTGGCATCAATTGATCTTCTGGAATGGTTTTAGCTATAGCATAAGAAGCTGCGAGTTTTATTTCATCTGTAATATATTTTGTTCTGCTATCTAATAATCCACGAAATAAACCGGGAAAACATAAAACATTATTGATTTGATTAGGATAATCACTTCTGCCTGTTGCAATAATTTTAGCATAAGGTTGTGCTAATTCTGGTTTAATTTCTGGGTCTGGATTTGATAACGCAAAAATAATTGCATCTTTATTCATTTTCTTTATAGATTCAACACTTAAAATATTAGGACCAGATAATCCAATAAAAATATCACTACCTTTTATTACTTCTTCTAAAGAACCTTTTTCATTATAAGGATTTGTATTTTCAGCAAACCATCGTTTATATTGATTTAAGTCTTTTCTATCTTTGGTTACAGCACCATTTCTATCAAATCCTATAATATTTTTAATACCTAATTGTAATAACATTTTAGTACATGCTATACCAGCTGCACCCACACCAACTAAAATAACTTTAACATCTTCGTATTTCTTTTGAACAATTTTTAAAGCATTAATTATTGCAGCAGTGACAACAATTGCAGTACCATGTTGATCATCGTGAAATACTGGAATATTTAATTCTTTTGTTAAACGCTCTTCTATTTCGAAGCACCTTGGAGCTGCAATATCTTCTAAGTTTATGCCACCAAAAACTGGCTCTATTTGTTTAACGATATGTATAATTTCTTCCACATTTTGAGTTTTTAAACATATAGGAAATGCATCTATATTAGCAAATGTTTTAAATAACATAGCTTTACCTTCCATAACAGGTAAAGCTGCTTCTGGACCTAAATTTCCTAATCCCAGAACTGCACTACCATCAGTAACAACAGCAACACTATTACATTTAATAGTAAAATCATATACTTTTTCTGGATATTTATAAATTTCATTACATACTTTTGCAACTCCAGGTGTATAAAAAATAGAAAGGTCTTCGCGATTAAAAATTGGTTTTTTACTTTTTATTTCTAATTTACCACCTAAATGGTTAAGTAAAATATGATCAACTGCATAAATAATTTCTATATCTTTAAATTGTAATAATGCATTTTCTATTTGTTTTGCAATTTCTTCATTAACTGTTTTTATAGTTATATCTCTAATCGTATATTCCTTAGTAACTTCAATGGTATCAATTGCACCAAATTCTGCTGGAAATTCTGCAATAATATTGGTAGTTTTAGCTAATACACCAATTTTATTTTTAAGTTTAATTCTAAATGTATATTGATATTCTAATGGTTGATTTTCAATATTATAATGACTCATAATATTAATAACCATAAAAATCGACTTTTTAAAGAATGCGATAATTTTTTATAAAAGGTCTAAAAATTAAATTGCCAATTAATTTGATATAAATTTAATTAATAAAAAATATATAAATAAACTAAAAAATAATCTTTTTTTAGGAGGTTTATTACTCAAAAAAAGTAAATAGTTTAATAGAACAAACATTCAATAAATATTAATTAGAAATAAAAATAAATATTGCTGGGCTTTGCACAGCGACAACAGGCGGGAGGGTGGGGTGACAATAAATGTCGGCGGGTTTACTAGCCGACAACCCTAAAGGAGGGGAGTATGAAAACCTTACAAAAAAAAGAAATTAACAATTATGAAGATTTTTGGTATTTTTATTTGCAGGAGCATAGTAATCCCATAAATCGTGCAATGCATTATGTTGGAACAACAGGTGTAATATTGCTTTTGATTTGGTCTATCTATGTACAAAATTATTGGTATTTATTACTTTTACCTATATGTGGGTATGGATTTGCATGGATTGGCCATTTTTTTATAGAAAAGAACAAACCAGCAACCTTTATATATCCTTTCTGGTCTTTAATATCTGATTTTAGAATGTATTTTTGTTTTTTAACAGGAACCTTAGATAAACATTTAAAGAAAAAAGATGAATATCAATTTGTATAAAACTAACGGCATTAACCGTTAGCTTAATGTTTCCATAATATTGTCAATGATACCGTATTCCAATGCTTCTTTAGCGTTCATATAATAATCTCTATCGGTATCTTTTTCTACTTGTTCTATAGTTCGACCAGTTCTTTCTGCTATAATTCGATTTAATTCATCTCTTGTTTTTTTAATTTCTTGAGCATGTATTTTTAGATCTATAGCAGGTGCAACTATTTGACCAGAAATTAATGGTTGATGAATCATAATTTTACTATGTTTCCATGCATAACGTTTTCCTTTTGCTCCACCACAAAGAAGTAATGCACCCATACTTGCTGCAAGCCCCATACAAACAGTTGCTACATCTGATTTTATCATTTGCATAGTATCGAATATACACATTCCAGATGTTATTACTCCACCCGGACTATTTATAAAAAGAGTTATATCTTTACCTGGTTCAATTGTATCTAAATATAACAATCTTTCTACAACATATTGTGCTGAACGATCATCAACAGGTCCCCATAAAAAAACCTGTCTTTTTTTTATAAAATTTTTTTCTATTTCTGATTTTATTGGAGCAAAATTTTCTAATAATTTCTCTGGATCTTGATTTAAAAACATAGGACTATTTTTTTTGTTTTACTAAATATGAAAATAAATTTTTAGATATTTGTATTATCTCTCTTAAATTTAAAAAAAATAATATAAATATATCCAATTATTACAATAAATACATACAAGTAAAAATATAATTGTTTCGTATCAAAAAAATTTGCATTTATTTTATTACTATTTTCTAAATACTTATATTTATGAGGATTTTTAGATTCAAATTTAAACAAAATAATATTATAAGAATCTTCTTTTGAAGAATTATTTTTATCATATTGAAGAATTTTTTCTTCTAATAATTTATTTTCCTTTTCTATATATTCATTATCAAGAATTAAACTCTTTTTATAAAATGTTTTTTCTATAAAAGAAAAATATCCAAATGAACTAAAAAAAAATATATAAATCAGAATCGAACTTATTGTCCAGAAAAAAAGTAAAACTATGAATATTTCTTTTTTTACAAAATAATCTTGTTGCATAATAATTTATTAATGCTTTTCTTTATATTAAAAAGTATTATAGAATCTATTGAATAAAAAAATATAGATATAATAAAATTTATCAAAAGAAAAATAGAATTCATATAAAGAAAAAAAGTTAGGTTATTAAGAACCTAACTTTAAATTATAGAATGCTTTTTTACCAGGATAATAAGCAATATTATCTAAATCTTCTTCTATTCTTAACAATTCATTATATTTTGCCACTCTATCTGTTCTGCAAAGAGAACCTGTTTTTATTTGTCCAGCACTTGTACCAACAGCTATATGTGCAATGGTAGTATCTTCTGTTTCTCCAGAACGGTGACTAATAATACAAGTAAAATTATGTCTTTGTGCTAAACGGATAGTTTCTAAGGTTTCTGTTAAAGAACCTATTTGATTTACTTTTATTAAAATTGCATTACAAACATTTTCTTCTATTGCTTTCTTTAATTTTTTGGGGTTTGTTACAAGTAAATCATCTCCTACAAGTTGAACTTTTTTTCCAAGAGTTTTATTTAATTCTTTCCATCCATCCCAATCAAATTCTGATAATCCGTCTTCTATAGAAATAATTGGATATTTATTTACAAAATTTTCTAAAATACGAATCATTTCATCACTTCCTATTTCTTTACCTTCAACTTTATAGGTTTTTTTATCTTTATCATAAAATTCAGAGGAAGCTACATCAAGAGCAATTAAAATTTCATCACCTGGTTTATAACCAGCTTTTTCTATAGCCAATAATATTACTTCTAAAGCTTCTTCATTGGACTTTAAATTAGGTGCAAAACCACCTTCATCCCCTACAGAAGTAGATAAACCTTTATCTTTTAATACTTTTTTTAAATTATGAAAAATTTCAGCACCTGCTCTTAACGCTTCTCTAAAAGAAGTAAAACCAACAGGCATAATCATAAATTCTTGAAAATCAACATTATTATCAGCATGTGCACCGCCATTAAGAATATTCATCATTGGTACAGGCATAGTATCTACTAAAGGTCCACCTAAATATTTATATAAAGGTAAATTTAAACTATTGGCAGCAGCATGAGCAACAGCCAAGCTAACACCTAATATTGCATTTGCACCAAGCTTTGATTTATTTTCTGTACCGTCTAATTGTATCATTTTTAAATCAATTTCTTTTTGTCTAAATGCACTATACATTCCATCAATTAATTCTGGTGCAATTATATTTTCTATATTTTCTATAGCATTTAAAACACCTTTCCCTAAATATCTTTTTTCATCATTATCTCTTAGTTCTACTGCTTCATAAACACCTGTAGAAGCTCCTGATGGTACAGCTGCTCTTCCAGTTGAGCCATCATCTAAAAGAACTTCCACTTCTACCGTAGGATTGCCACGAGAATCTAATATTTCCCGAGCGCGAATATCAGACACTAATGGTTCATTAATAATTGGTTCCATAAATTTATCATTTTTTTTAGAAATTATACGAGTAAAGGAAATTTTTTAATTGCCTTCTAAAAAGATATTTTAAAATAATATTTATACGATGCCTACACCAGAGAAAAAATATATAAAAGCAGTAGATAGTACATTAGAAACATGGCATGATTTAATTGAATTTTGTATACGTTCAGAATTTTACAATAATTGTCTTGAAAATAGATATAGTAAAAAAATCGCAGCAAAAATGACCCTTGTATGGGCATATTTATTGACATTTTCTCATTATGATAGAATGAAATTAGAAAATGATCCAGAATATTTTTATCAATATGCCTCTTCTTTTGTTCGTGAATTAGCACCTTTTAAATATAATAAAGAAGGGTATGATAGAGAAGGTAGAGCTATTTTTTTAAAAAAAATAAAATCTGTTTTAAAAGCTTTAAAAAGAAATAAAGAGGATCCTCTTAATGAAGACCGTTATATTTTTTTAGAACAAATAATACATTTATTCAGCAAAGAAGAAGAATTTTGCGAAGCTTATGATTTATATAAAAGTTTTATTTTTCGTTTTCGACCAAAATTAAAAGAAACCTATGATTATCAAATTTAACCTCAAACTATTTGACAGAAAAATTTCTTAAAAAAAATCAACTCTATATGTCTAATTCGAAAAAAAAAATAGCTGTTTTACCTGGTGATGGCATTGGTCCGGAGGTAATGGAAGTTACCTTGGATATTTTAAAGATAGCATTAGGTGAACTTTCAAAGGAATTTGAATTTCATCATGCTTTAGTGGGTGGAGCTGCAATTGACGAAACAGGTGAACCATTACCTAAGGAAACATTATCTTTATGTGAATCATCTGATGCAATTTTGTTTGGTTCAGTTGGTGGTCCTAAATGGGAACATTTACCTCCAGAAAAACAACCAGAGCGCGGTGCCTTATTACCATTAAGAAAGCATTTTGATTTATTTGCTAATTTAAGACCAGTAAAATTATTTCCTGCTTTAGCCCATGCTTCGCCATTAAAAGAAAATCGAATTCAAAATGGTGTAGATATTTTAATTGTTAGAGAACTTACAGGTGATGTTTATTTTGGACAACCTAAAGGAAGAGAGGGTTCTGGAGAAAAAGAAAGAGCATTTGATACAATGATATATTATCGATATGAAATTGAAAGAATTGCAGAAGTTGCATTTAATGCGGCAAAAAATCGAAAAAGAAAAGTAACAAGCATAGATAAAGCGAATGTTTTAACATCAATGGTACTTTGGAGAGAAGTTGTTTCTGATTTTGCTAAAAAATTTAATCAAGCAAATGAAAATAAAATAGAACTGGAGCATATGTATGTAGATAATGCAGCAATGCAACTTATATTAAATCCTGGTAGATTTGATGTTTTACTATGTAGTAATATGTTTGGTGATATTTTATCAGACGAAGCTTCTGTATTAGGTGGTTCTCTTGGTATGTTAGCAAGTGCATCATTATCGGTAAATAAAAATCAATTTGGTTATTCTTTTGGTTTATATGAACCTGCTGGTGGTTCAGCGCCTGATATTGCAGGGAAAGGAATTGCAAATCCTATTGCACAGATTTTATCTGGGGTATTAATGTTAAGATATAGTTTTGGATTAAACGATATTGCTGATAAAATTGAGTCTGCAATAAAAAAAGCAATAGAAAATGGAGCAAGAACAAAAGATATTGCCACAGAAAATGATAAAATTCTAAACACAAAAGAAATAGCCCAAGAAATCATAAAATATTTATAATGAATTCTCCTTCTATAAAAAAAATTGTCATTTGCGAAGATGAAGTTAAAGCAATTAGAGATTTGCGAGTTATATGTAATACACAATATTCTAAAATAATACAAGAATTTACAAATGGCTTAGAATTAATTGAATGGTTAAAACAAAATCCAAAAGAACCAGATCTTATTATCTTAGATATAATAATGAAAAAAATGGATGGTTTTGTAGCATTTCATGAAATACAAAAAATTAATTCAAATATACCCATTATTATATTATCAATTGAAAATTCCGTTCCCTTAGTAAAATATTTAGTATTTCATGGTGCAAAAGACTTCATTACCAAACCTTATGATTTAGAACAATTACGAAGAAGATTATTAAAACAAATTATAAAATAAAAATATAAAAATATAAAAATAATATAATTTTAGGTTTTATAGATTGAGAATTTAAATTAGAAATTAAATTTTTTCCTTTTTACTAATTGCTTTTTTTTATATTTAAAATAAATTGTTAATTATATGAGTATTACAATTACAGAAAATCAAAATTTAATTCAACAATTGCGGAAAAAAAAGCCTAATTTTTATAATAAAAAAAATAGTTATAAATATAATTTAGAACCTTTTGAACCAAAACTGGAATATATCGATAAAGATTTACTAAAACCATTATTACAAAAAGTAGAAAAACCTGGAAGATATATAGGGGGAGAATTTGGTATACCAGACAAAAATCCAGAAAATTATAAAGTAAAAGTTTTATTAAGTTATCCAGATACATATGAGTTAGGAATGTCTAATGAAGGATTAAAAATTCTTTATGATCAAATTCATAGAAATAATCATTATGCTGATCGTACCTATTTACCCTGGCCAGATTTTGGGAAATTACTTATAGAAAATCATATACCATTATATTCATTAGATCATTATCTTAAAGTTACTTCTTTTGATATGTGGGGTTTTAATGTAGCCCATGAACTTCATTTTACTAATATTTTATATGCTTTAGATTTAGCACAAATACCTATTTTAAGAGAAGAAAGAAGATCTCAGGATCCATTTATTATTGTTGGTGGTACAGCTGTTTCTAATCCATTACCATTGTTTGATTTTGTAGATGGTATCTTTATGGGAGATGGAGAAGAAGCTATTTTAGAAATCATTTCTATAATTGAGAAAGGTAAAGAATCAGGAAAATCAAGATACGAAATTTTAAAGAATTTACAACAGGTAGAAGGACTTGTATTACCAGAATTTTATGAGGTTCAATATGATAAAGAGGATCCAGAAAACCATTATCCCTATTATATAGGGAAGTTAGTAGAAAAAAGAACTTATAGAGCCAAGGAATTTGCAAATCTTAAACATATTGTATTACCAAATATCTCAATTACACAGGATAGAACTGTACTGGAAGTAAATCGTGGTTGTGGACAGGGTTGTAGATTTTGCCATGCAGGTTTTTGGAAAAGACCTGTAAGAAATGCAGAAGTAGATAGATTAATTGAAATAGCAGGAGAGTTATTAGAAAGAACAGGAAGTAATGTTTTAACATTACATTCTTTATCTATTGCAGATTATCCCTGGTTAGAAGAATTAGTAATTGGTTTAGCTAATCGGTATGGTCCAGAAGGTATATCATTATCATTACCAAGTTTAAGGGTTCAGGTAAAAACAATTCCTATTTTAGAAATGACTTCTAATATACGAAAGTCAAGTATTACTTTTGCTTTAGAAGCAGGCTCTGAATTATTAAGAGAGAAAATTCATAAAAAATCGTCAGAAGAGAATCTTCACTATTTAATGAGTCTTGTCTACGAAAAAGGCTGGGATCTTGTTAAGGTTTATTTTATGCTTGGACTGCCTGATAATGAAAATAGAGAAGTAGATGATTTAATTCGCGCATTAAATACCTTAGGAAAAATTGCAGAACAACATGGTAAAAGAAAAAAAGTGAATGTTTCTGTTTCGTTATTTGTTCCAAAGCCATTTACTACATTTCAATGGGAAGAACAAAAATCTCCAGAATATTTTGAATCAGCTATCCAAAGAATTAAATCAGAATTAAAAACAAAAAGAGTATGGATTAGACATCCAACTCCATGGATGGCATATATAGAAGGATTATTATCAAGAAGTGATCATAGAATAGGGAAATATATTTTAAAAGCTTACGAAATGGGAGCAAATTTCGATTCCTGGGATGATGGATTTAGAGAAGATATCTGGAAATATGTATTTAATGAAATTCCAGTAAGCTTACGAAATCTTTGGTTGAATAAAAAAGAACCAGGTACACGAATGCCTTGGGAAGATATTGTTAATGGTTTTCCAAAAGAAAAATTATTAAGAGACTACGAAAAATTTCAATCTATTAATGAAAACAATATGAATCCAGCCAAAAAACAATCCCTTGATCCTAATAAATTTCCACCCGAATTATTTAAACGTGTATCTATTCCAGAAGAAAAATTTCAAACAAAAACATTACTTAAACTAACATATGCAAAAGTAAATCGTTTTATTTATATTAGTCATTTAGAAACCTTAGAAGTAATTCGTAAAGCATTAAGAAGAACAAAATTACCAATGACATTTTCTCAGGGTTTTAATAAACATGAAAAAATTAAAATGGCTTCTTCTTTACCTATTTACTTTTATTCCCTTAAAGAAGAAATATGGATTGAATTATATAAAGAATTAAATCAAGATGAATTAAATGATTATTATCACATAATTTCTAAAAATTTTCCAGATGATTTAATTTTATTATCTTTGGATATAGTAAATAATAATCATGAAAAAAATGAAGAGGAACAAAATTATCGTATAGAATCAATTAGAAAAGAAATTATATTAAATATCTTAAAGAAATTTAAAAATGCACCAGATACCTATGAAATTCTAAAAAGAGAAATAAAAAAGAAAAATAAATATAAATATCAAAATAGAATTCAAACAAAAAAAATTCATATAAAAGATATTGTTCTATTAAATAAAGAAGATTTTATAAAGAATTATTTAAATCAATTTAATTCGAGATTAATCGAAAAACTTTACGAAGATTCTTACTGGTTCGAAGGTATCAATTTTAAAGTACCTATTGGTTCTTTAGAAAATATTTCTGTTACAGATTTAATCTTACAATATTTAGAAATTCCAAAAGAGAAATGGAATACAGAAATAAGAATTATTAAGTATTAAAAAAAGGTCAGCTTTAAGCTGACCATTAATTTAAGCTGCATCTTGTTTGGTTAATTTCTTTTTCTTTGTTTTTAAAAAAGCAACCTGATTAGATACTATTTTTATTTTAGAATGAACACTACCTTTATCATCAATCCAACGATCCTGTCTTAAATCTCCCATGACTCTGATTTTTGAACCTTTTTTTAGGTAGTTTTTACAGTTTTCTGCATTTTTACCCCAGGTTTCTATAGTAAAGAAACTAACATTTTCTTTATTTTTACCATGGTTTACTGCAAGAACCATAATGGTTACTTTTTGATTATCTCCTACTGTTCTCATTTCTGGATCTTTAATTAAATTTCCTTCCAGAATCGTAAATGCTAAACTCATATAATCCTCCCTTTTTTAAAATTATCCTTAAACATCCATCTATTGAATATATATATATTTTTTTTTAAAATTCTCACTAATTTTTTATGATTTTTTTAAAAAAAATTAGATCATAAATTAATGATGGAATTACATAAAGATTTATTTTCAAAAAAGCAATGGGAAATTATTACAACTAATAATAAGTACAAACAGGTAATTGCTGCTGCTGGAAGTGGTAAAACAAGAACAGTTATTGGCTATACAATGTTTTCTATTGAAAATGATTTTAATGCAAATAAAATTTTATTATTAACATTCAGTAAAAAAGCATGCGAAGAGTTAATGCATAGATTTCCAGAATCTTATCATAGATATATAGAAGTAAGAACTTTTCATGCATTTTGTTATCATTATATAAAACAATATCATCCAGTTTATTCTAAATATAAATTTAACATCTTAACTGATGACTTAAAAGAACAATTTTTAAAAGAAGTATTAGAAAAAAATCCAGTTATTACTTTTGGAATACCATATCCTATTCTATTACGCAATTTTAATAAAATTCAAAGTTATCTTCCGGATTTATATCAATTTTTAAATAGAGAATTATTAAATTATAAGAAAAAATTTTATTATTTAGAATTTGAAGATTTAATTTCTATGATAATAAATGGTTTAGAAAAAAATGAATTCTGGATTGAACCTCTAAAAAATAATTATAAACATATTATTGTTGATGAATTTCAGGATACAGATCCAGAACAAATGAAATTTTTAACAATTTTGAAACCAGAAAAATTATTTATAGTAGGTGATGATTGGCAGACAATTTACGGTTTTCGTGGTGCAACTGTAATTCCAATTTTAAAATTTAAATCATTTTTTAAAAGAACTAAAATTTTTAAATTAAATGAAAATTATAGAAGTTTAGAACCAATCGTCAATACTGGAAATATAGTTATTGCAAAATCTTCTAAAAAAAGTATAAAAAAGGTAAAATCAATACGAGGAAATATTTTAAAAATACCGGTATTGGGATATTTATTGGAATATTATAAAAATTATAATTTTATTGTGGAACTAATTCATAAGTATCAGGGTATGATTTTAGTAAGAAGTAATTATAGAAGAAAATTCTGGTTAAAAAAAGGTGTTAGTGAAAAACAAATTATGACGATTCATAAATCCAAAGGATTAGAATTCCCTGTTGTTTTTATTGATATATCAAAAGGATGGAGTGGAGAAAGAAATTTAACAGATGAAGAAATAAGAATATTATATGTTGCTATAACCCGAGCTCAAAATTTATGTATTATTTTAATTAATACCGAAATTAATACACTTGAGTCTTTTATTTACAAACAATTATTAAATAATCAACTTTTAATAGTAAAAGAAGATTTGTTAATTCGCTCTCTAGAAAAAGAATTTGATTATCGTTTAACTGCTTAATAAATTATTTTATTTTAAGTCCTTCTAAATAAGAACTAACAGAAAAATCTACAAGTTGATAGAGATCTTGCTTTAATAATGTTAAATTTTTTCTATGATCTAAGATTAATATTCCTTCTAATAATGCCCAGATTCCTGTTGCTGCTGCACCTGTATTTTCTATATGGAATTCTTTTTTTTGTTTTCCTAAACGTATAATGGATTCAATAAATCGTAAGATATGTCTTGCTTTTATATGAATTTCTCTGCTAATACGAGAATGATTTTCTCGAAGTTCATCTTCTGTAATATTAAGAACTGCTATAATATCAAAATATTCAGGATTGTATAAATAAAAATCAATATAGGCTTTTGCTAAGGTCTTTAATAAATGAGAAGCAGAAACTTCATCTGGATCAAAACTTTTTACAGAATCTCTTAACTGCTTTTCTAATTGTAATATGCCTTCGAATAATACATTTTTATAGATAGTAAGTTTATTATCAAAATATAAATAAAATGTTCCAATACTAACGCCAGCCCTGTCTGTAATATCTTTTATTGTTGTATTTTTATAACCATTTTCAAAAAAAATGGTTTTTGCAGCATCAAGTAAGGCTTGTTTTCTTATATTTCGAGCTTCTTCTGTTCGAGCTCGTTTAAACAAATTATTTTCCTGAATACTTTTTATTAAATCCTGGTTTTTATTATTATCTATAATGGTTTCTTCCATCCTCTCTCTCCTTTAGAGTTGTCGTCGTGCAGAGCCCGCCGACGTTTAATTTGTCAACCCGCCCTCCCGCCTGTTGTCGTCGTGCAGAGCCCGCCGACGTTTAATTTGTCAACCCGCCCTCCCGCCTGTTGTTTTCAGGAAAACCTGACGACTGATTTTACCCACCCACCACCCTATACACTTTTATATTGTCGTCTTGCAAGTCCAATATTAAAAAATATCTGTATTTATTATATATTAAAGCAACAATTAATTTAATATCATTTTGTTGTAAAGTTGAATTTTACTTCATAATAAATTTTTTTAATTATAAAGAAACGTATTGACATAAGAATAAACCATTATTGTATGCTTAATATGAAAATAGCCATTTCCAGTGATGAATGGTGTGAACTTGTGGAAGTTGTAATAGATGAATGTAAAAATAGAGGGTATGAAGTTTTATATTTTGGACCAAATAAAAATGAATCATCAACAGATTGGCCATTGGTTTCTGCAAAAGTTGCTTGTTTAGTTGCCAGTAAAAAAGTAGATTATGGTATTGTTATGTGCTGGACTGGTACCGGGGCTACTCTTGCTGCTAATAAAATTAAAGGTATTCGAGCTGCATTATGTTTTGATGCAGAAACGGCTAAAGGTGCTAAGATCTGGAATCATGCAAATATTTTAGGATTAAGTTTACGATTAACAACACCATTTAAAGCGAAAGAAATCTTGAATGCTTTTTTTGATACTCCCTATAGCGAAGATGAGTGGAATAAACGACAAATGGCAACAATTTCAGATTTAGAAGAAAAGCAATGTAAATTTTTTAAAGATATCTAATCATTTGATTAGTTTATTTTTTTCTTTATATGGCATAATTTTTCTTGATGGTTTTAAGTACCTGATATTTTTCTGGCTATATATTCAAAAAATAAAAAGAAATTAATATTAAGGCTAAATATGAAATCAATCCATTTAAAAGTAATTTTTTTCATCATATTCATTATCGGTATAAATATATTAAATTCTGAACCAATTATAGAAGAAAAATCTCTATACGAAAAACAAAATATAAACAAACAAGATCCTATAAAAGATATAGAAAATGATTGGTTAAAAGAACTAAAAAAAGAAACAGACCCAAGTAATACAGATAAAAATCAAACTGTCTTACAAAACGAAGAAAAAGAAAAAAAAGAGCAAGAAAATCAAACATTATTTGGAGAAAGCCCGTCTTTTATTGGGATTTTTATACGTTTTGTATTGATTTTGGGAATATTTGGTATTTCCTTTTATTATGTAATCCAGTATTTTAAAAGAAAAAATTTAATTTTATCTGATTCATTTTCTCCTATACAGGTTCTTGCTTCTATACCAATTATGTCTGGCAAATTTTTACAAATTGTTGATGTAGCTGGACAAATTATGATTCTTGGCGTTTCAGAAAACAATATCAATTTAATTCAAATAGTTGAAAATAGTCTTGTTGCAGAAAAAATAAGATTATGGCATGAAGAGTATAAAAAGAAACAAATGTTAAATCAATTTCAATTAAAAGATATATTAAATAAAATTTTTGGTAATCAATTTTCTTTCTGGCATAATGAAGAAAAACAAGTTCAAAACAATAAAAATAATTTTTATTCATATTTAAACAATCAACCATCAGATAATGATGTTAAATGGGAAGATCTGGAAGAATTATTAGAAATACAAAAAGAAAAATTAAAAAGATTTAAAAAACAACAATGAAAAGATTAAAACGAAATATAAAAATAATTTTATTTTTTATAATAGTTTTTACACCTATTACAATTTTTGCACAGGAAATTCCTAATATTACTATACCTGTAATAGAAGGTGTAAGAGCTGCAAAAAATGGACAGGAGGCTTCTACTTCTTTAATGTTGATTTTACTTGTTTCTTTATTAAGTCTTGCTCCAGCTTTAATTATGATGATGACATCTTATACAAAAATTATTATTGTTTTAGATTTTATTCGTAGGGCATTAGCATTACAAAATATGCCTCCCAATCAGGTTTTATTTAGTTTAGCATTATTTTTAACGTTCTATATTATGGCACCAACGATTAGAGAATTTAATGATACAGCATTACAACCTTATTTAGAAGGTAATAAATTATCAACACCTCAATTTTTACAAAAAGCAATTATTCCATTTCGAAAATTTATGATAAAGCAAATCGGAAAGGGTGGTGCAAAAGAAATTGCTCTTTTTATTAAACTTTCTGGTAAAAATATTCAGGATATAAAAAAAATTGATGATATTGATACATATATTTTGATTCCAGCTTTTATGCTTTCAGAAATAAAAAAAGCATTTATTATTGGAATATTAATATTTATTCCATTTATTGTAATCGATCTGGTTGTTGCATCAACATTAATGTCTATGGGAATGATAATGTTGCCACCTGCGATGATTTCTTTACCATTTAAAATTATTTTATTTATACTTGTTGATGGTTGGCATTTAATCACATACAATTTAGTACAATCCTATATGTAATTATGGAGGCTAATTATGACAGAAAATGATATTATAAAATTAACTTATGATACTTTAATTATTACTTTAAAAGTATCGGCTCCATTATTAATAATCAGTTTAATTACTGGACTCATAATTTCAATTTTACAAACAACTACTTCAATTCAGGAACAAACATTAACATTTGTTCCAAAATTAATAGCAGTATTTCTGGCTATTATGTTATTTTCTGCTTATATAATACATACATTAACAGATTTTACAAATCAATTATTTAATTTAATTGTTAATTTTTAGAATATTATGGAACCATTTTTTAAAGGATTCTGGGTTTATCTTTTAATCTTATCAAGACTTACAGGAATTATTATGCTTGTGCCAGTTTTTTCTTCTGAAAATATTCCTTTCCGCATTAGAATGAGTCTTGCTATATTTATCTCTTTTATTTTTTTTCCTTTAGTTGGAGAGTATTTACCTAAGGTTTCATTTGAAAATTTTTATAAATTTTTATTAGAAATAATTTGTCAATTCTTCATTGGATTATTAATAAGCTTTTTTATTCAGGTTATTTTTACAGCTTTTATTTTAACAGGTGAATTTTTTAGTGTTCAAATGGGAATTTCTTTTTCGGAAGTTTTAGATCCTCAATCTCAGGTTTCAATGCCACTTATTGGTACATTAAAGAACTTAATTGCTATTTTGCTTTTTTTAACGGTTGATTTTGAAGTTGATGGTTATTACGTACCTGCATATTTACATATAATTCGTGCGATACATTATTCTTTTATTTCAGTACCTACTTTTGTATTTGATTTTCAAACTATTGGTGGGATTATGAATTATGTTGATCAAGCATTTGGAATTATGTTTCTTATTGCTTTAAAAATTGGATTACCCTTAGTTGGTATATTATTTATAACATCAGTCGCTCTTGGAATTGCTGGTAAAGCTTCCCCACAATTAAATTTATTAAATATGGGATTACAAATCAATATAATTACTGGAATGATTATTTTAATTGTTTTATTTCCAGTAATCATACCTTTAATGAGGGATTCTTTTATGAATATCATGGATTTTTTAGGAGAAATGTTTTATGCCTGGCCTAATAAATAATATAATAAGGATATTATATAAATTTTATTATCCATCTGAAAGAACAGAATTTTTATGTTATGACCTTATACAAAATATATCTATTAATGAATATGATATAGATTTTCAAAGATTTGCAGCAGAAGACGAAGGTCGAACAGAGGAACCAACAGAACGTAGAAAAAGAGAGGAAAGAGAAAAAGGTAATGTTCCAAGGACAAATGAACTTCCTTCTGCAATTATATTATTAGGAACAATTTTAACATTATTATTTTTTTCTACTTATATGGTATCTCAAATATTTGAAGTTTTTCATTTTTATTATTCGAAAATTGGAGAAATTAATGACTTTCAAATAGAGGATACAAAAGAAATATTAAAAAATTTATTTTATCATACAGGTAAAATTGTTTTCCCCATTGTTTTTGTTTCGTTTTTATTGGGGATTATAGGAAATATTGTTCAGGTAGGTTTTTTATTTACTTTAAGGCCATTAGAATTTCAATTAGAAAGGCTTATTCCAGATTTTAAAAGAATCTTACCCACACGAAGAAATATTGTTAATCTCATTAAAACGATATTACAAATTGGATTAATTTTAATAATAACATTTATCTTAATTAAAGAAGATTTAATTCCAATGCTTAAAACTTCTGGAACAGATTTAAGAAAAGCAGTCTATATTTTTGGTATTATTACAGTTAAGGTATTTTTAGTTACTGGTATTATTTTATTACTATTAGCAATTGTTGATTATTTTTATCAAAGATATGAATATATGGAAAATCTAAAAATGACTGTATCTGAAGTTAAACAAGAATTAAAAGAAGAAATTGGAGATCCTCTTATTAAAAGAAGACAAAGAGAAAGAGCAATGGAAATTTTACAAAATCGCACTACCTTAAAAAAAGTAACAGAGGCAGATGTGGTTATAACGAACCCTACTCATTATGCTGTAGCATTACAATATAATTATCCTTTTGATGGGGCACCAAAAGTTATAGCAAAAGGTAAAGATCATCTTGCAATCCTTATGAGGAATATAGCAAAAGAAAATAATATTCCTATAGAAGAAAATCCACCTATTGCAAGAGAACTTTATCATAGAGTAGAGGTAGGGGAAGAAATACCAGAAGAATTTCATCGTGCAATAGCAATTATTTATCAAAAATTAGATAAAATAAGAAGATTAATAAGAAGGTAATAACATATGAATGAATATTTAATAAATTTAAGAAAATATTTAAATAGTAGTGATTCCATTTTAGGTATAGGCGTAATATTTATTTTAACTTTAATTATAATTCCCTTACCAGGTACAATTTTAGATGCTTTAATAGCGATAAGTTTATTATCTGGAATTTTAATTTTATTAACAGCTTTAAGTATTACTTCGCCAGCAGATTTTAGTTCTTTTCCAACATTATTATTAATAACAACTATTTTTCGTATTGCGGTGAATATTTCTACTACAAGATTGATATTAACGAAAGGACCTGCTGCGGATTCTGCTTTGATTAATGCTTTTGGTTCATTTGTTATTGGTGGTGGAGGTAGTACCTTTACAATTGTAGTAGGAATTATCATTTTTCTAATTTTAACATTGGTACAAATCATTGTAATTACAAGAGGTGCAACACGTGTTTCTGAAGTTGCTGCACGTTTTGCTTTAGATTCTATGCCAGGTAAACAGATGGCTATCGATGCAGATTTAAGCGCAGGATATATTGATGAAGCAGAAGCAAGAAGAAGAAGAGAAGCATTACAGCAAGAAATGAATTTTTATGGAGCTATGGATGGTGCTTCTAAATTTGTACAGGGAGATGTTCGTTTAGGATTAATTATTACTGCAATCAATATAATAGGTGGTATAATAATAGGTATATCAATTCAAAATTTAAGTTTTTCTGATGCATTAGAAATCTATACACGTTTTACCATAGGTGATGGTTTAGTATCCCAGATACCAGCATTATTAATTTCTACTGCAACAGGTGTTGTTGTTGCTCGTTCTTCTGGAGAAGATTCTTTACCTACAGAATTATCAAAGCAATTATTCAGCAATGCAAATTTATTGTATCTTACAGGAATTTTTTTAATATTGGCTGGATTTATACCAGGTTTTCCAATGATAACATTATTTTTAATGGGAGGAGGATTAATTTATTTAGCTTCCAGAATGGAAAAAGCTGTTAAATTAGAAAAAGAAAAAGAAATTGAAGAAGCTAAAAAATTAAAACAGGAAGAAGAAAGAAAACCAGAAAGTTATTTAGAACATTTAAAATCAGAACCATTGGAAATAGAAATTGGTTATAATCTTGTTCCCTTAGTTGATCCAAAAAGTGGTGGTACACTATTAGAACAGATTTCTCGATTAAGAAGAAGATATGCAATGGACTTAGGTTTAATTGTACCACCTGTTCGTATACGTGATAATATGAATCTTGACCCAGATGAATATGCTATACGATTACATGGTACTTTAATAGCAAGTGCTAAAGTTGAACCAGATAAATTATTAGCGATTGATACAGGAAGAACAAAAGGATCAATTCCAGATGCAGTAGAAATAAGAGAACCAACCTATCAACTACGTTCTTACTGGATAGATCCATCAAGAAAAACAGAAGCAGAAGATTTAGGATATGATGTTGTTGATCCTTCTACAGTTATTGCAACTCATTTATCCGCGTTAATTCAACAAAACAGTCACGAAATTCTTGGTAGACAGGAAATCAAAAATATGTTAGATAAAGTAAGAGAAGATGCACCTGTTATTGTTGATGAAGTTCTTAATCAGAAACAGATTCGTTTAGATATAATTCAATTAGTATTACAGAATTTATTAAAAGAAAATGTTTCTATAAAAAATTTAGCAAAAATATTAGAGGCTATCTCTACAAATTGGGAACGTTCACAGGGTGATCCATATTTATTAACAGAAGCTGTAAGACAGACAATAAGAAGACAAATAGTGGGAGATTATATTGATCAAAATAAAACATTAAAAACAATTATTATTCATCCAGAAGTGGATCAAAAATTAAGAGAAAGTATTCATAAAGATCCAGAAGAAGGTTTTATTTTAGCATTAAATCCTCATTTTCAGGCAGAATTACAAAGTCTATTAATTCTGGAATATCAAAAAGCAAATGAACAAGGAATTTATCCAGTATTTTTAACAAGTAGAACTGTTAGAGCTGGATTATTTTATATTTTAGAAAGACTTTTTCCTTCCAAAAATTTTGCTGTGATTGCACACGAAGAAATACCACCAGATATAAAAATAGAACGTATTTCAGAAATAACCATAGAACAATTTCAAAAAGAGAATGCCAGATAATATATTTTAAAAAAACCGTCCTATATGTATAAAAGAATTTTAAATTTTTTTATAATTTTTATATTACTATATTGTAATTTAAGTGAAAATAATGATAAAAATATCCATATAAATTTAATTCTACAAGATAAAGAATATTATAATTTTTCAAGATTGGTTTTTTTTCCGGAACATAAGATCATATTATTGATATTCTTTAATCCAGAATCCTTACTGGAATATGATAGTGAGAAATTAAATCCATCTATGATTGATTTTAAAAAATATGAAGAGCAAAGAAAAAATATCAATAAAAAACTTGAAATTTTTGAAGAAATTACTGGTAATGAAGTTAATTATTATATTCAGTTTAACAAAGATAATTTTATACGATTTATTGATTTTATTGAAGGTTTATATTTATTTTTACCTACCAATTTAGAACTAAAAGAACAAAATCATATACATCTTTCTGGTAATAATTTATATTTTGGCGAAAAACTGTATGAATATATATCAAGTGATGAATATTATGAAAGTGGAAATTATCATATTATTTCCCAGAATAAACATTTTCGTTTCGAAACAATGCTATTAAATTTGATTTATCAATTAAGATTTAAAACAGATAGCTTTCGTAAAGATAATCAATTAGATATAATTTACAAATTTATAAATACAAATATGAATAAAAAAGAATTACAGAATTTTTTTGAAATATTATTAGAAAACCATTTTTTAATTTTAGAATTACCATTAGTTTCCGTAGTGAATAAGCAAAAAAATGAAACAGAATTATTCGTACATATTAACAAAGCAAAACAAATTTATCAAGAGACATTAGTTCAATTAAATCATCTTAATAATCAAAAAGAGCCTATTACCTTAGAAATTTTAAATGCAAGTGGAGTAAATCGATTAGCAAATAGTGTTAAAGCTAGTATAGATTCTCAATATTACAAAGTTCTTGCTGTTGATAATTTTCCATATTACTTAGAAGAAACGTTTTTGATCAGTAATAATGGAAATAGTATAGAATTAAATCAATTGAAAAATTTGTTGTATATTCATGAAAAAAATATTTTCTTTATTAGAAGAATAAAAGATGTGGAGTTTAGCTATATATTAGGAAAAGATTTTAATATTAAAAAATTATCAAAGTAGTAATATGAAGGCACAAAAAATAAAAAAAGTAAATATACCATTACCATCAGAAAATTTGGAAACTAAAAAATTAGCAGAAGAAATTGTCCTTTTTCTTGAAAATAAAAAAATGCAGGATATTCGCTTAATCAATTTAGAAAAAGTTAATCCCTATTTTTGTTTTTTTATAATTGCATCTGCAAATTCTTATTTGCAGTTAAAAACAATTGCAAGAGAATTACATAAAAATTTTGGTCAATTTTTAGATCAGAAAAGAGCAAAGTCAGATGATGTTGATTCTGGCTGGATCATTTATGATTTTATAGATATAGTGGTTCATTTATTTATACCAGAACAAAGAGCTTATTATAATTTAGAAAAATTATGGGGAGACGCTGGTGTTATCTATACTTCTGAAACAAAAAAATTCCAATGGTAGTTAATATATAAAAAATTATTGATATCCAGATTTCAATAATAATAACAAAAGGGAAAAATATAAAAAAACTTATAAGACAGATAGAAAATAGTTTTTTAAATAACCTTTCTTTCGTAGAAATCAATAAAGAAAATAAGCCATATATACTAAAGACCAAAATATAGATAAAAAATAAAATAGAGAAGATCTTTTGTATAGAAGAAATCTTAAAAGCTTCTGGAAAAAATAAAATTCGTATTAAACTAAATAATGAGATAAAAAATAAAAAAAGAGCAAGTATAAAAATTATTATATTTTCTATATTTTTAAATTTAGAAATAAATTTATTCATATCAATCAAGTTTACCTTTGCGTTTTAATATTGCTGCAGTAATCTGATATATTATTAAAAGTATCATAATAAAATAAATTATCTGGAAATATGGATTCTCCCAGCTTATATTATAACGAAAACGAAATTTTAGTATGTTTATAAGTAATATGGTAAAAAAAACTAAAAATTGTGTTGAATGTTCTACTTTTATAACTCTTTTTAGAGAAAAATTAAGATTTTTAAAAGATTCAGGAAAACGATTTAAATTTCCTGGTATAAGTCTAGGAACATCTTTTATATAATTAATATATTCTTCTTTAAATTTGTTTTTTAAAAATTCTTCTTCTGCTCGTATAATGGAATAATATATAAAATAAAATAAAGGTAATATAACAATCCAGTATAAATAAATATTTAGAGAAATAATAGCACCAGTAACAACGAAAAGATTTCCAAGATATAAAGGATTCCTACAGTGGCTGAATAAACCTTCTTTAAATAATTGTTCTGCATGAATTTTTTTATTAAGACCTGCACGTTTTATGTATATATATCCAATAGTTATAGCACGTATCCCTATACCAATTACAACAAAAATAAATCCTAAAGCAGAAAATATAAGATCTTCTTTAAAATTTCCTATAAAATGAAAAAGAAATGTTTTTTCGGAAATAGATAATAAATATAAGCCAGCTAAAAATATTAGGCTAAATAATGTATCTCTCCAACGAAAAAAGAAAATTCCTGCTTTTATAACTAAATTCATATTAAGTCCTTTATTTTTTTGCTAAAATTCCTATAAATGATGCATATTGTAAAATTGTATCATAATTTTTAAAACCAGCTTTATCAATCAAGCGAAAATTATCTTTAACTGTTAATGGTATTAAAATACCTTTTAGACTTTTTTCTTTATTTTTTATTTCTTCTAAAGTATAACCATGCTTTAATTTATATTTTGTTATAAGGGTTTGATAAATTTTATCAATAATTTGATTTTTACTTTTGGTTTTTTCAAATAGAAAAAATATGCCCTTTTTATTTAGATTTTTATATATTGATTGTAAAATTTTTAATCGTTCTCTTTCAGGTATAAATTGCAATATATAATAACAAATAATAATATCACTTTTATTTATTGAATAATTTTCTATAGATTCGCAAATCCAGTCTATTTTATGTAGTGTTGAATAGCTTCTTTTTTTGGCAATCTCTATCATAGATTTTTCTTTATCAATACCATAGATCGTTAGAGGATGATTTTTAAACTTATTAGAAATTTTTTGAATTAATATACCTGTGGAACAACCAATATCAGTAATAATAATATTATTTTTTTTGGAATTGTTTTCTAAAAAAATCTCTATGTTATCTAAAATGATTTCATGACCTATATCATAAAATGGTAAGGATTTTTGTATATGTTCATCAAATTTTTCTGCAACATTCTGATTAAATTCCCATTTTCCTTTAATAAAAATACCATTACCAACAGATTTTTCCTTCATTTTTTACAGATTTTTTCTTTTCTATCCATAGGCAATTTTAATATTTCTATTTATTAAGAACTAAAAAATTCTTTTCTATAAGATTAAGTTTTATTTATTTAGAATCGATACATAATTTAGGAGCTATATATGAAAGGCATAAAATTATTTTTAGTATTATATTTTAGTTTTACTATAATCTTAAGTGCTGGACCAAAAGAAGGTGTAATGAGTGAATTTCGTGCAGTAGAAGAAGGTATTAGAAAAAAATTTCGCTCAGAAAAAGAGCAAAAAGAAATATTAGAAAATAATTTATTAAGAGCATTAAAAATGTCTATTTTAAGACGTTTTTATTATGATGCTGATAAATATCTAAAAGATCTTAATATCAATAATATTAGTTGGGAAGCTCCTTTAACACCTAATATTTACTATGTAAAATATAAGTATTTTATTGTACGATATGATTTTGCTAATGATCCACGTTTCTTTTTACAATCTCCTGTATATGAAAAATTTTTGATAATGGATGAGTTTACAGAACAAGAACATGATAATCCTGCTCCAAAACCAGAGGGAACAACACAACCACAAAATTAATAGAAATGGATTTTAATAATCTGGTTGATAATGTTGATCTTATATTAGAAGAATTATCAAAAAAAATTTTAGAAATACAAACTAAAAAAGATTTTCAGATAGAATATAAAGATTTAGAACAAAAGGACCCATTAACTACTGCGGATCTTTATGCTCATCATTTTTTAGAAAAAGAATTAAATAAAATATTACCAGATGCCTATATATTATCCGAAGAAGAAAAAGATGATCTAAAACGATTAAAATACGACTGGATCTGGATTATTGATCCCATTGATGGAACAAGAGATTTTGCTCAAAATAAATCCTCTTATGCAATCTCCATTGGTCTTCTTTATAAAAATAATCCTATTTTCGGCGCAATTTCGATGCCTGCTGAAAATTATATGGTTTTAGGATTAAATTATTCTAACGAAATATATAAGCCATTTTTATATATTCATTATTTTAATAAACCAGAGAAAGAATATTTATATGAAGTTTCAATATAAACCAAAAGAATTAGAAGAAGCAAAGATATTAGTAAGTAATACGGAATATAAAAAAAAGCGTTTCGAAAATTTCCCTAAAAACTGGCATATAGAACCAACAGGTTCTGTAGCACGAAAATTAGCAATGATTGCCATTGGTAAAGGAGATCTTTTAATTTCTCTTGTACCCAAAAATGAATGGGATATTTGTGGTGGAATTGCTTTAATTTATGCAAGTAAACAGATTGCCTCTACATTAGAACAGGTAAATGATGAATTTAAACCTATTACTTTTAATAAACCAAATTTAGAATCCATAGGATTAGTAGCAGGTAATCCATTTCTTGTAAAAGAATATTTAAAATTTCATAAAAAGCATAAAATATCTGTCTATTATCAATATTAAAAAAAGCACGCAAAAGCGTGCCTTTAAGATTTAAGGGACAGTATCGGTACTTTTAAAACTTACAGTTATTCCATCTACGGTTGCTTTACTTGGCTCTAAACTTAATAATGCATCTACTTCAGAGGTAGAAGGATAATCCGAAGAAGGTGGGCTACTACCCATACTCTGCAAAATATTTTGTAGAATCTGAAGCATCTGGATTGGCATTTGTGTTAAAATAACCATAGTTATAAGAATTAGAACAAGAACCAAGTTGAAAAGATTTTTGATCTTCTCTTGCACCAAATGCAGCAGTAGTATAATAAGGGGGTGAATTTTTAATTACTGCTGCTAAGGTATAATAATATCGTGTTCCTGATTCATCACAACTTACATTTGTAATTCACTTTGAATTTGGTTTGATATAGTAGTTGTAGTTCGTATTAAGGTATTGATTGTTATTTTATTATCAGATGTTTCTTTTACAATAATTTGTGCTTTTTCTGCTATACCATAAATTTTATCTATAGGTCCTTCCCAGGAACAGGTCATCGTTTTATTAGAAATATCTGTATAACACTCCATACGTTTTCCTGTATTATATAGATTAGGATTCATTATTCCTGGTTCCCAGGTAATAACAGCACCATCTCCAGAATTATTATCTGGATCATCAAAATATAGTTCTAAATATTTTTCATTAGTAGATGCTTTCCATAAGATAAAACGATTGGAAAATGTTTTAGTGCCGCCGGCTGTTAAAGTAATAGTTTTGGGATCATTCATCACTAATTTAATTTTAAAGGTTCCATCATTATTTGTATAGGTTCCCGTAAAATTAAAAATCCCAGCTTTTTTAAATGCTAAAAGAATTTCATCTAAACTATTAGTTACATCTTGAACAAATGTAATAACTACTCTTACCCCATCCCATTGATTTTCATTAGCAGCATATAATTTTTCTAATTGATGAAATTTTATTTTATAAGGAATAGTCTCTAATACATTCTGAATTCTATTTGGATTTTTATTTTCTATTTTTTTATAAACTTTTATGGAAGTACTAAAAAATAATCCAGCAAATAAAATTATTGTAATAATTTTTGTTTTACTTTTCATAATTTCCTCCTGTATAATTATTTTGCAACACCATCAGGAATTTTTATAACAAATCCACTGGATTCTTCTTGGTTCGACTGTTGTAAAAGCAATAATAAACCAATACCAGTTAAATCCAGATTTTCATTGTTCTTTTTGCAATAATTAAATCCCAGTATAAAAATAAATAAAATACTAATTAATAGTATATTTTTGGTTATCTTCATGTTTTCCTCCTAATATAAATTATAAATTTTTCATTATATTAGACGATTCTATATCGAACTTTTTGCACATTTTTTTTTTAATTTTATCAAAAAATGTTATGTTTTATTAATATGGCTTATCAAATAGTAGGATATAAATGCGGTAAATTTTATAATATGAAATTTAAAAAATTTATAATCCCAACATTCGTTTTTTAATTTCTATTTCGCATATATAATCAATACATTCTGCCTGGGTCTTTGCTTTATCTTCGTTTTCTCCCCAGACATAAATACCATGATCTTTAACTGCTACAGCTGGACTTTTGGGATATTCTTGAATAGCAATTCTTAATGTTTCTGTTAATTCACATTCTCTTGGTGTATTTTCTATAATTGGCAAAATAAATGTATCGAGATAACCGTGTCCAGAAATACCTTTTAACATTTCAAGACGTGTAAAATGATATTCAGAAATAAATTCATATTCAGGATGTTTTATTGTTGCCAAAAATGTTAATAAAACAACATTACTACTATGAGAGTGTAATACTGCACCAGCATTACGAAGCTCATAAGCTGAATAAAAAAGAGGAGCACATTCTGTTAGTTTTAATTCTTTATTCTGAGGATATTTTAAAATATTTCCTTCTAAATCTAAAATAAAAATATCCTGTGGTTTGATTTGTTCTTTTTGAACACCACTGGGAGCCATAAAAACAATATTATTTCTTCGAATAGAAATACCACCACCTGTTCCAGAAACCCATCCAAGACGATAAAAATTTCTACACATTGCACAGATTTTTTTTCTTACATAGAGTTCTTCTAAAGGATCGATCAAATCCAATTCCTTTTTATCAGAAAGTATGATTGGTTTTTCCATAATAATATTAAAATAAAATATAGATTTAATTAATAAAGTCATTTTTGTAAATATAATAAAAAAATTTTATATTATTTATTTAAAAGTATAAAAAATGAATATATTGATGTAATATAAATTTTCTATTGCAAATCCGATTATAATAAATTTTTTATAATTATATGTCTAATTTAATCTGGATTTTAGAAGAAAATGATAGTACTAAATTTCCTTATAAATTAATTATAAGAGATGAAGATAAAAAAGAAAATAAATTAGTTTTATATACACAAGATAGATGGCCTGGTCAAAAAGGTAAAATTTTCTGTATTAGAGAGAAGGATTTAGTCAATCAGAATGAACAGAAAAAAGTTTTAGAAAAAGTACCTATTATTGCCTATATTCAAAAGAATAATCTAATATCCATTATTTTAGATAGATATAAAAACAAACGATGTGATTTTTTATTCTTAAAAAAGAAATATAAGAACAAAGAAGGTGAATATGAACAGATTTTCTGGAGAACGCAAATTGGACTTTTAAATCGACATACAAGATCTAAATTAACAAAAAAAATTTCTTTGCCTTTACAAGTGGCTATTGATAAAAATGAAAAATATCCATGGCAATTTTCTGATATAATTACTATAAAGAAAAAGTTGCCTGTTGGTGATTATGCTTTAATAGAAAATGATGAAATATTAAGTATTGTAGAACGTAAAACATTTGATAATTTAATCCATGATTTTAAAAATCTAAATATTTTTCATAAACAGTTATATGAACTAGAAACATATAAACATTCTGCATTAGTAATCGAAGCAAATTATTCTGATTTTTTAAACCCCAAATATGTTAAATTTTTTAAAGTTTCTTATATTGCAAGTTTAATAGCAAATTTATTTTATCAACATCCTAATTTAAAAATTATTTTTGCTGGAAATAGAAAATTAGCTATAGAATGGACTATTAATTACTTTAAAGAAATAAAAAAGAATTATATTATAAATCAACAATCTTCATTATGGAATACTGGAGAAAAAGACATTGTTTATTATAAAAACAATTTTAAAGGTGGTTTATATTACGAGATAAAATTCTATATTTTAAATCATTTTAAGAGCGAAGATTATTTTAATTTAAAAGTTCTATATAATCATTTTTCTTATGTTGATAAAAAAATAGTTTATAATCAGGTTCAAAGACTTCTTAGAGAAAATCTTTTAGAAAGAACAAATAAAAAAGGATATTATAAAATAAAATCTATTAATACTTAAACTCGAATTGAATACCTGATGTCCTTTCTATAAAATCTGTGTTAAAATAAAGATTTCGTAATTCCCTGTAAAATATACGCAGTTTATAATTATTATATCGAATAGCACTTGTATAGGAGCCAATTATATTACTAATATAAACAGAAAGTCCCATAATCAAAAATCCATAAGAAATTATATGATTTTTATTATTATTCTTTTCTAATTGATACATATAAATTCCACCACCTATAAAAACCGAATTCCAGAAAAGCGATAATAAACCATCTGTATAATGATGTGTATAAAAATAGCCGCTTCCAGGAATAAAAATAGATAAAATTCCCGCCACCCATGGATTTTTTTTAGAAAAATTGTTATTAAAATTATTGGTTTTCTTTAAAATTTCTAATGAAATATTTTTTACTTCCTGATTTTTTGTTTCTTTTGCTAATTTTGTATAATATTTTTCTACTTCATTTAGGTTTTCTTCGAAATAAAGTGAACCAAAAATTAATTTTGCATAATCTTTTTGATCCTCAGAAATAGTATCTGATTGTAAAATTTTATTGATCTTTACAAAAGCAAAACTATTATAACCAAATCGAAAAGATGCATATAAATCAATATAATATTCTGTATAAAGATTAGAATTATTTTCTAATAATAATTTTTGTATTAAACTGGTATCAATTGTTTTATTATATCTTTCTTTTAAGCGTAAATAGTTCAATAATAATCGTGGTTTTATAGGAATATTTATATCGCTATAATTATTAAAATAAAGATATTCATAATATAAAATAGAATGAAGATATTTTTGATTTTGATAAAAATAATCACCTGTACTTAAAAGTTCTTTAGAAGTGATTGTGATTGGTTTTTTTAATTCTAATAAAGATTGTGAATAAACATTAAATTGTATTGATAAAAATAATATAATAATAATTTTACTTTTCAAATACATATTCTAATAAATCAATGATAAGCTCTTTATTTTTTGGATTTTGTATTTTATCGATAAATATTTCTAAATCTTCTTTATTTCTTAATAATAATTTAAATTCTATAGGTTGGGATTCTAAATCTTCTGGTAAATGAATATCTAAATTTTTTAATTGAAGATGATGTTCTAATTTCTTTTTTAATTTATAGGATTCTTTTTTCCTATGATAACTTAAAGGAAACCTTTTTGATTTTACTAAATCTCTTATTTCTTCTTGTGGGAATAAGTTGTTTTTTTTATTCTGAAAATTCTTTGCAAGTTCTAATGATTTAATTGAAACAAATTTTTGATCTTCTATGGATAAATCATAAAGATCATGTATAATTTCTCTTAATAGGTTTTTTTTGATTCTAAATATAGAAAGTATTTCCAACCATATTTGTTGAATTTCATAAGTAAATCGATCCCATAACCGCATTGTATTGATGGGAAAATCATATAAATTTAATAATAATTCTGAACTTTGTTTTAACCTTGACCATTCTTCCCATTCACTTTTTGTTTTATAATTAAAGGACCATCCTAAGGCAGTAAATAAACCTTCTAAATGGGAAAATAATAAATATTGATAATACCATTTAGCAAGAATAATATAATTTTTTTTATAAAATTCAAATATAAAATCCCAGAATTTTGATGTTTCTAAATCCAGATTTTCTATTAAAATAATAAATTCTGAATTTTTATCCCCTAAGATAAGATTGGTTTGATTTAAAATAACAGATGGATAAATAGAATGATTAGGTTTAAGATTTAATTTATATTTTGTATCTAAAATATTAAAATTTATAATTTCTTTATCTTTAATTACCATAAAATAAGATTATTTTTAATTGTCTTTTTGTAAAAAAATTTTAATTTAGATTTTATGTCAAAACTAAAAATATTAGTTTGTGGATATGGTTTTACTTCTCAATATCTTATTTCTAATTTTGATCAAGAATATAGAATATTATCAAGAAATTTTATTAAACCAATGTATAAACTAAATGATGATTTTTTACCAGATGTTGTAATCGATACTATACCACCTGTATATAAAAATAACCAAATGAGCAATCCTCTATATAAAGAAATTTTGTTAAATCTTTATAATAAAAAAAAATTTTTATATGTTCATATTAGCTCAACCTCTGTTTATCCGGACATCAATGCTGAATATGATGAAAAAACCCCCTTTGATTTAAATTTATTATCAACAAGAGGAAAAAAACGCTGGGATTTAGAAAATTATATTTTACAATATTTTCCTTATGCTCTTATAATACGATCAGGTGGAATTTATGGACCTGGTAGAAATCTGATTTTATCTTTAAAAAATCAAAATTTTAATCACTTACCAGAAGAAAATAAAATTGTTTATCGAATTCATATTTATGATTTATGTAGTTTAATTTTATATACATCTCAAATGATAATAATGAATGGATTAGAAAAATCAGTTTTTCCAGGTTATAATAGAAATAATGTCATTAATGCAGTATATCCAGAAAATGAACCTATTAAAAATGTATTATATTTTATAAAAGAGCATTATAAAATTTCTATACCAGAAAAATTTTTTCATTTAAATGAGCCTATACATAAAAGAATAATTAGAAGTATATATTTAAAAAATTTTAACTTTCGATTTTCTGATTTTCGGAAAGGATTTATTCAATGTTTTTCTTAGATTTTGTATATTGAGCAAAAACTGTTGTTTCTATACCACCACGAACATTATATATGATTTTTAATTTAACCCATCGGGGATTGCATGCTTTTACAATATCTTCTAAGATTTTATTTGTGACATTTTCATGAAAAATTCCAATATTTCTATAAAATAAAAAATATTCTTTTAGACTTTTCAATTCTAAACAATATTCATCTGGACAATATTTTATAAAAATCGTTCCAAAGTCTGGTAATCCAGTTTTAGGACAAATAGCAGTAAATTCTGGAAAAACAAGTTTTATTATATAATCTTTATCTGAATAAATATTTTTAAACACCTCTATTGGAGGTGTTTCTAATTGTCTTATATGATCTTGTTTTCCTTCATAAGTAGGAGAGATAAAAGGTTCTTCTTTCATTAAGAAGTCATTCAATTTATCGAATAATCTAAATCAACAATTTTCACAATGATCTTGAGAAATAACACCTATTTTTTGTAATATACCATAAATTTTACATGCAACACAAAAATCAAAAGCAAATTCTAAAAAGCTGAATAATGTTAAAATACATAAAAGAAGTAAATATATCGAAGCATTATAAAAATAAAAAACTAATGATACAGAAAGTAATGTTAAACCACAAAACTTTGCAAATCGTTTTGGTTTTGAAGAAATCCATTCTTCTTTTTGAATATAATTCGAATGAATCCAATCTATCAAAAATCTAAATAAAGAAAATTTAGGTCCAACAATAAAAACTACTAAAAAATCAAACCATACTATAATTGTAATAATTAAAGATATAATAGGATTAAGATAAAATAAAATTATGCTTATTATATTAAATAAAAAAACAAAAAAAGCACCAATACGGACTTTATTTTTATCAAGTGATACTGGAAAATTTAAATTTATAGTTTTCATATATATAAAATAGGAATTATAATTTTTATGGCAACCTTTTTTTTGATAATATTCAAAAAAATTTAGAATTTTTTTAAGAATGACCTATTGCATAAAATATTTATTAAATCCTGCTTAATAAAAACATTTATCAATTTTATTAAACAATTTTTCATGGTATAAAAAAGTATTGAATTTATAGGCATGTATAATATTTGAAAAATATTTCGCTATAAAAAAATTTTGCTTTAAAATGGTAGTTATGCAACAAAGCCTTTAAGAGTATCAAAAAAAAATTATGAATATGAAAAAACAAGAATTAAGAAAATATGCAAAAGAAAATTGGGAAAAATTTTTAAAAAATAAAGAACAAGTATTAAAATTACTCGAAAATCTTAAAGCTTTTTTAAATAAAAATTCCAGAGATCAAATTTTTGCTTTTTATCCTATTAATTTTGAGCCACCAATTCTGGATATTTTAGATCCTTTATTCTCTACAATATATTTACCAGTGATAGATTTTAAAAATAAACAAATGAAATTTGCACCCTATAAATTTAAAAATCAATATTTAAACTATAAAATCAATTCCTTTAATATATTAGAACCTGAATTAACTCATATTGCAATTCCTAAAAAAGAAGATATAATTATAATTCCATCTCTTGGTGTTAATTCTCATTTTGTGCGTTTAGGAAGAGGAGCGGGATATTATGATAAATTTTTTTCAGATAATAAAAATTCCTTATTATCAATAAAAATTAGTTTACTTCCAGAAGTTTTAACTAAATTAGAATTTATTGAAGAAAAGCATGATTTAATATTAGATATTTTAATTACCGAAAATAATATTGTTTACAAAACAAGTTAAAAATAAAATATATTAATTTAATAATAGAATATTATGAAAGATACAGATCAACAAACACTAAATACAATTGATTCTGAAAATAAAAAACAGGATTCTCAGGAAGTAAAACAAGAATTTTTAAGAGAAATACAATATTTAATTTTTGAAAGTGCAGAAAATTTATATGGAATAGATATTTTAAAAATTACAGAAATTTTAAAACCGGTTGTTGTAACAAGACTTCCTAATGCAGAGAATTTTGTACTTGGTGTTATCAATTTAAGGGGAAATATTGTACCTGTTCTTGATATAAAAAAAATTTTAAAAGATGAATATACAGAACTTACTAATTTCAGTAGAATTATAGTATGTAATATTTATAATAAAAATTTAGGTTTACTGGTAGAAAAAGTATTAGAAGTTGTTACATTGCGAGAAGATCAAATTGAAGGAGGGGAGGTAAGAAATTTTTCTGATAATTATATTGAAGGTATAGGAAGAAGTAGAGATAAACTATTTTTAATCTTTAATTTACCTTTATTAGTTGAACAATATAAACAAAAAGAAAATAAAAAGATAAAAGAATTAAAATCTCTGGAATGATGTTATGATAGATGAAAAATATTTAGAATTATTTTTAGATGAAGCCAATGAGCATATTGATGATTTAAACAGAAGTATTTTAGAATTAGAACAGGATAAGAATGATCCAGAAATAATAAATGAAATTTTTCGTGTTGCACATACATTAAAATCTTCCGCTGGTTTTGTTGGTCTTGAATATTTATCCCGTTTAGCTCATAGAATGGAAGATTTATTTCAACTAATTAGAGATCAGAAAATCCAGGTAAATCAAGAATTGATTAATTTGCTTTTTGCCTGTCTTGATGCTATCAAAAATGCTGTAGCGAATGTTCAGGATAATAAAGAAGAAGACAAAGATGCATTAAATGAATTGGTTTATCAAATTGATCAATTCATAGAATATGAGTTAAAAAGTGCTCCTAAATTAGATCAAAAAGAAGAATTATCAGACATATTAGATACAAACAATCAAGAAAATGAACAAGATGATTTTCTTACAGACAATATACCAAAAGAATTATCACATAGTATTGAAACAAATCAAGATATATCAGAAATTCAGTTAACAGAAGAAGAAAAACAAATCTTAAAAGAGAAACTTTCATCATTAGATAGAGTATATCATGGTGTAGTAATTTTAGATGAAGAAGCCCCAATGAAGAATTTAAGGCTTCTTTTAATTTATAATAAATTGTCTCGTGTATGCTCTTTTTTTAAAATAGAACCAACCTTAGAAGAATTAGAAAAAAATTCTCAAATTGATCACATCAGCTTTATTATTTATGGAAGTATTACAAAAGAGCAGATTATAAAACTATGCCAAATAGATCTGGTTCAGGAAATTCATATAAAAGAATTAGATATAAAAAGTAAGTCTGGAGAAATATCGAAAAAAGAAAAAACAGAATCTATTCAGATAAAAAAGACTAAATCAATTAAAGAAGAAAAGGATTTTACAGAAAGTGTTATTAAATCAAAAAATATAAAAGTTGCTTCCGAAAAAATTGATTATATTCTAAATAATGTTGGTGAACTCGTAATAACCAATTCTGGATTACAAAAGATTTATGAAGATCTTTTAGAAGAATTTGGAGAAAGTCAGATTTTATCCGATTTAAAATCAAAAATAGATCAGGCGATTCGCATTGCAAGAGAACTACAATCTGGTGTTATGAAAATGCGAATGATGCCTGTTGGTATTGTTTTTCAACGTTTTTTTAGACCAGTTCGCGATCTTGCTTTAAGTTTACGTAAAAAAGTAGAATTGAAAGTTATTGGAGAGGATACAGAGTTAGATAAAAATATCATTGATTCATTAAATGATCCCTTAATGCATTTAATTCGTAATGCTATTGATCATGGTATAGAATCACCCGAAGAACGTATAAAAAAAGGTAAACCAGAAGTAGGAACGATTATTTTAAAGTCATACCAGAGCGGAAATCATATATTTATAGAAATACAGGATGATGGAAGAGGCTTAGACAAAGAAAAGATTTATAAAAAAGCTGTATCGCTTGGTTTAATTGATGAAAAAGCAAAGCTTAGCGATCAGGAAATTTTTGAATTTATTTTCCATCCAGGTTTTTCGACTGCTGCAGAAGTAAGTAATGTTAGTGGTCGTGGTGTTGGTATGAATGTTGTAAAAGAAGTAGTAGATGAATTTAAAGGTTCTATACAAATACATACAGAACAGGATAAGGGAACTAGTTTTATTTTAATGTTTCCATTAACACTGGCAATTATTTCTACTATTCATGTTAAAATTGAAAATGAAGAATATGCATTTCCTTTATCAGATGTAGTAGAAACAATAAGAATTTCTCCTTCGCAGATTACAACCCTTCAGGGAAGAAATATAATAAATTTAAGAAAAGAAATTGTTCCAATTTATGAACTTTCTGTATTAATGGGACTTCCCTCAAAATTAAATGGCAGTTTAGAAGAGAAACAAAAATCAATATCAATAAAAGAATCAGAAGAATCTTTAGAAAAAGAATTTCCAGTTGTTGTAACAAGTATTGGAAATAGAAAAATTGGATATATAGTCGATGAAATGATTGGTAAAAAAGAAATTGTAATTAAATCCTTAGAACAAAATTATAAACAAATTCCTGGTTTAATAGGCGCCTGTCTTTTAGGTGATGGAAGTATTGTAATGGTTTTAGATGTTAATGGACTGGTAGAAATAGCAACAAAAAATTATAAAGAACAATTAACTTTAACAAAAAACAATCAAGAAGTAAAAGAAGCTATTGAACGATATAATAAAAAAGTTATAGAACTATCTACAATTACAAAACGAAGCAGAAAAAGAGTAAAAAATTATAAAAAAATTAATATAGAAAAAAATGAATTTTATGAAATTCCAGAAAAAAATAAAACTTATCGAACATCTCAAATTACTATTGTAGAAAATAAAGAAGAATCTTTATTAGAAGAAGAAAAAGAAGAAAATTTTATTCAACAATCTATTCCAGAACACAAAGAAAAAATTAAAGATGAAGCAAAAGAAACAATTACTATTTTAGAAGAGAAACCAGAATTTATAGAAAATAATCAAACAATTATAACAAAAGAACAAGAAATTTTAAAGGATTTTCAAAAAGATAAAGAGCGCAGAAAAAAAATTGGTTTAGAAATTTTTAAAGATGAGGAAGAAATTGAATTGGTAGATATAAATAAACCTCTTTTTATAGAAGAAAAAAAACATCAAACTATAGATTTTTTAACAGAGAAAGATTACGAAAAACTTTATTCTATTATAAATTCTGGAATGGTAAATGCAGGCTTGGTATTATCGCAATTATTAGGTGTTACAATTGATGTTTCTGTACCAGATTTTAAAACTATTAGTTATGAACAAATATCAGATTTTATAAATGAAGGTGTTTACTATAATGTTTTTCTTGAAACATCAGGAGAATTTGAATCGTTTCTTGCTTTATCATTTGATGAAAGTACTGGAATTTATACTGCTGGAGAATTAATGGGGATTCCAGAAGAACATAGAAAAAAAGAAGAATTGGATTTAGAAGATATAAAATCTGTTTTAAATGAATTAACAAATATAGTTGGATCAAGTTTATTAAATGAAATTGCCAATAGAACAGGTATGTCTATTAAGCCAAGTGTGCCAGAATTTTATATAACAAAAAAAATGGATTTAATTCAATTAATTGAATCAAAAAAACATCCTAATGCAGATGAGAAAATTATTTATATAAGCACAGATTTTCTTCGAGAAGAAACAGAACTATTAGGAAAATTATTTTTAATTCCCTCAAAACCTAATTTAATCCAGTTATTAGAAAAATTAGGCGATTAAAAAAATGAAAATATTAATTGTTGATGATTCGCCTGTTGCTCGTGCTGTTTTAACAGATTTTTTAAAAAATTTTGATTTTATTCAGGAAATTGAAACTGCTCGAAATGGAAAAGTGGCATTAGAATTATTAGAAAGTCGTTCCTATGATTTAATTTTATTAGATGTCGAAATGCCTGTAATGAATGGATTAACTTTTTTAGAAGAAAAAAAGAAACGTTTTAATAATATACCAACTATTATGTTATCTTCTTATACGCAAGAAGGAGCAGAAATTACTTTAAAAGCCTTAGAATTGGGAGCAATGGATTTTATCCCAAAACCTTCTGGGAATCAACTATCTTTAGAAGAAATAAAATCAGTATTACAAGAAAAAATCAAAAATTTTTATAGTGAATTAATCTTACAGAAAACAAAAAAGCAAACTATAGAATCTAACTTTAAAATTAATGAAGCAACCATAAATAAATCAATAATACACAAGCCATTACTTGATTTTGAAATTATATTAATAGGTAGTTCTACAGGTGGACCACGAGTTTTGTCTAATATTATACATCAATTGCCTGAGGATTTTCCTTTACCAATTGCAATTGTTCAACATATGCCAGAATATTTTACAAATACTTTGGCAAAACGTTTATCTCAAATTTCGAAATTAGAAGTATTTGAAGCAGAAAATAACAAGATTTTAGAGCCGGGTAAAATAGGAATAGCAAAAGGAGATAAGCATTTATTATTTGATAGAATAGAAAAAAATCGATTTAAAATTTTAATTAGCAATGAAGAAAAAATTAGTGGTCATCGACCATCAATAGATAAAACGCTATTTAATTTAATACAAATTACCAATGGTAAAGTTATTGCTATTATTCTAACTGGAATGGGAAGAGATGGTGTTAATGCAGCTAAGGAACTTAAAAAAAGAGGAGGAATTGTTATAGCACAAGATGAAAGTACAAGTGTAATTTTTGGAATGAATAAACGTGCTATTGAAGAAAAAGCAGCAGATATTGTATTACCCGATTATAAAATAACAGAATATTTACTAAAAATGAATGAATTTTAGTTGCATTTTTAAATAAATATTTTTTTTATAGTAACGAATACCGATAAAATAAATAATAATGGAGTACTTATGGCAAGGATATTAGTAGTAGATGATGCGAAATTCATGAGAACCTTAGTAAAAGATGCATTATCATCCCACGGACATGTTATTGTTGGTGAGGCGGAAAATGGCAATCAGGCTGTAGAAATGTACGAAAAACTTAAACCAGATTTAGTAACAATGGATATTACAATGAGGGAAAAAGATGGATTGGAAGCAGCAGCAGAAATCTTAAAAAAAGATCCTAATGCACGAATTATAATGGTAACTGCATTAGGACAGGAAGATCTATTAGCACGTGCAATTAAAATGGGAGTAAAAGATTTTGTTGTTAAGCCATTTCCACCAGAAAGATTAATACAAGCAACAGAAAAAGCACTTTCTTAATATATTTTATTATTGTCCGTGGTAAAAAGTGAATCAAATATTAAACGAAACATTATTACAGGAAGATTTTATTGTCAAATGGAAGGGACCAGATGGAGAAATGGAAGGTCCCTTATATGTATTATGGCAGTTAATAGAATCCTATCAGGTAGATATATTTGAAGTATCCATCCATAGAATTACAGAAGATTTTTTGAATTTCATACAAAAAGCAAAAGAGTTAAAAATAGAGCTTGCCTCAAGTTTTGCTTTAATGGCATCTCGTTTATTATATTATAAAAGTAAAGCCTTATTACCTGATCCAGGTTATGAAGACGAAGAACAGGAGAAACTACCACCAGAAATCATTCAACAATTATTAGAATATAAAAAATTTCAACAAGTTGCAGAAACATTAAGAGAAATAGAAGAATTATCGGAAGGTATTTTTACCCGTCAGAATGATCAAACATTAATAGAAGTAGAAGAAACCTATCATATTAATGATTTAATTCAGGCTTATATAAATTTTATAAAAAGAAAAGAAAAACAAACAAAACATAAAGAAGATCATTTAGAAATAAATTTAGAAAACTTTACCATAGAGGAAAAAATAGAATATACAAGACAATTATTAAATAAAACTACATATTTTGCCTTTCATGAATTATTTGAAGACCCCTATCATATATCTTTGTTTGAATTTATTGTTGCCTTTTTAGCAATCCTGGAACTTGCTCGATTAAATGAAATTGTAATTGAACAAAAAGAGATTTTTGGACCAATTTATATTTTTAAAAAATCCGTAACTGTTCGATAATATAATTGATTCTATATGGATATAGAAAAAACTAATCATATGAATAGTAATGAATTTTCAAATAGTGTTTCTGAAAATTTTGAAGATATAAATCAGAATAATGAAGAAATAAAATTAAAAATACAAAATTTAGATGATGTTTCCTTACCAGAATATAGAGAGTTAGATTCTGAAGAAATAGATTATTATAGAGGTCTATTAGAAGCAATATTATTTTTAGCAAATGAACCTTTAAGTGTTTCTGTATTGGCAAGACAAATTCAATTAGATAAAACCAATACACGAATATTATTAGATTCTTTAATGGATGAATATTTAGAAAGAAATAGTGGAATTGTTTTAAAAGAAATAGCTGGAGGTTATCGTTTTGTTACCTCTGAAAAATATGCTGATGTTTTAAAAAAAATATTTAAACCTAAAAATTCAGAAAAATTATCACGTTCTTTATTAGAAACATTGGCAATCATCTGTTATAAACAACCAATTACACTTCCAGAAATAGAAGAAATACGTGGTGTAAATAGTAGAGCTATGGTCAGTGCATTATTGCAAAAAAATTTGATCAAACCACAGGGATATAAATCCGTTCCTGGCAGACCTACATTATATGTAACTACAAAGGAATTCTTAATTAAATTCAATCTAAGTTCGCTGGCAGATTTACCACCATTAAAAGATTTAAAAGAACTTCCTTTAGATGACTTAGATAATTTAGAAGAAGAATAAGAAAAGATCCCCTATTGTAAAATAGGGGCGATATATTATTGGGGAAGTACATGCTTATAATTTTATTTATTTTGTAAGTATTTTTACGAGTATATCATAAGATGATAATTTTTGATTATTATTAAATTGATCTTCAAAATAATAATCTGAAATTTTATATTTTCGTGGTGACTCTTTTAAATCAGCAAGATCATTCATAAGTTGTCCGATGTTCCATAAAAAATTATCGCTTATAGGATTTGTTCCTTGTATTTCATTTGAAGATAAAAATTTTTGTAGATCGGATAATATATCATAAGAGGAATATTTACTTTTAGCATTGTATATAAGATAATCCCCTAGAGTATCTGGTTCAGAAATGCCTGTAAGAGTTCCTACAAGAGCTTTTGTGTATTCTTTGTTTTCTTTTAATAAATTTATTATATATTCATAAATAATTTTTTTCATGAATGGATTAAAATTATTATTAAAATCTTTTTCAATAATCCCCAAGGTTTCTATAATAGAATTGATTTCAGAAAAGGAGGGATTTTCAATTATAAGAAAATTCATAAAATCAGAGATATTATCAAGAATACTATAGGGAGATTCTATTGTTAGATAATCATTTAATGCTGTTTGTATATCCTTTATTCCATCCCAATCATTTGAAGGATTTTTATCGTCTGGATATTCAGAAATCCATTTGTATACCTTGCTAATTGTATAATTGATATTAAACTGTTCTGGTTGAGGTAATTCATAAGATAATTTTATTTCATTGATTAAAATTTTTGTATATGTAAATATTTGATCCAGGATATTTTTTTTGGGATTGTCTTTAATATGATATAAGAATTTCGTTAATTTATAAAGAATGTCAGTTTGTGTTAGATAAATTAAAATACCATCTAATTTACCTCTTTCACTTTCTATAAGAAATGCTAAAGGTGTTTTAAGGGAAATAGGTTTATAATCATCAGGATTACTTAATGCTGGATCACGTATGGAACATCTATTAATGTCATAGGAACATGTTTCAGATATTCTTAATTTGAGAATTTCTATGGCTGAGTTTCCCTGTAAAGTAGATGGATCAATACTTTTATATAACATAGGTTTAATAATTGGTTGCACTAATTCAGTTAATAATTTTAAGGCATTGATATTATTATTAGTATCTGATAAATCAATTAATGTATCAGCTAAAGCAACTATTATTGGTGTAAGTAAGTTTCGATCATTCCAATAAATATCAACATCAGATGGTTTTACAGTTTGATTGTTAAGAAAACCTAGACGTTCCAATGGTTCTAAATTCATAGCAAAAACAGGAGGATTAACACCAAAAAATTCATTTTCATTTTTTGGAAAGATCACATTCCAGGTTTTATCAAAAACATTCATAAAACCACCGTTATCATTATCATCAACACAAGAGGTGGAAGGCCAATTACAAGTACAACCTGCTTCAAGAAAAGAACCACATAAACCACATCCCCATCCTAATATCATTACCAAAGAATCTCCCGGTTCATTTGACCAATGAGTTAAATCTCCTGCAAAATGATAATCTTTAATAGGGTTTCCATCAATAAGCCATTTACCATTATCTGCTTTACTACAAGGAGCACCAGGCGTGGAACAATATGGTTTTGCTGTCATCAAACCTTTTAACCCATTTCCAATAATAACCTGGAAAAAAGCATCTTTAGCAAGATTAGCATTTAGTGGATCAATCTGAATGGGTATAATTAAAATAAATCGTTTTTCGTATAAAAGCCATTGCAAATTTTTATAAAATGCCTCTTCTTTTGAAGAAACTTCTCTTTCTAAAGTAGATTTAGGAATTTCATGTATGGTAAAAGAAGTACCATCACCAAAACATGAAGGGATTTGTGATCCATCTATTCCTGCACAATCACCATTTCTTAATTTAATTTTGAATTTTTCTGTATGCCAGATTTCTTGATAATTTGGAGAAGGTGATTCCCCCTGCACATAATAGGGTCCATAACCTTTTAATGTCACTTTAACAATCCAGTCTAAAGCAAAAAGTAGTGTATTAGCTGAAAGTAAGTTTGAGTCAAAAAAACCATCTGAATTAGAATCTATACAATTTACAATACCTTTACTTTCTCCCTGTAAATAACATAAAGCAGGATGATTTAAAGAATTTTTTATAACTTTGTTTGAAGGAGTACCATACCAAACTTCAGCATTATTATTCATATATTGGAATGTTCTAATAACATCTGGGTTTGAAATGTATCCTAATGGAGAAACACAATTATTTCTACTACGAATAGAAAAAATAGCATCTCCAAGAGTTAAAATACCATTTGTACTACCAGAAATAACAGGAGGATTGTCAGATATTGGACAACTTTCGTCCCAACTATAACCAAAAATATCAATTAATGTAATCTGGTATAATAATGACTCTAATAGTGATGGTCTGGTATTGCTAATAGATCGAATATTACCATTTTCATCTAATATTAAAGATTTGTAAAATGACTGTTTTATTAATTCTGGATGTTCTAATACAAAATCTATATTATCAAGTTTTTCTAAGAATTTTATAATAATATTTTGTGAAGTATCATTTATATAAGTTGAGGATGGGTTAATTAAATTTCTTAGACTAACAAATAGTTCACTTAAAATATAATCTAATCTACTTGGATTTCCATTATAGGTTGTATCTGTATAATATGGATTGATAGGATATTGATTATCTGTTTCCCCTGTATTATTGTCTGTCATAAAACTTTCATAATTTATTATAAGATTTTTTAATGCATAATGAAATTCTTTATTGTTGATTTTAACTTTAGATAATTTTCCCAGTTCTGATAAAATTAATATTAAATCATTTATGAATTGTTTATCACCATGTAAATCAGGTTGTACAAATTGAAATAAAATGTTTTTTATTGCATTATTTGTATTATTGTTTAAAACAATAGATTTAAAAATTACTTCATCAAAATCCTGAACAAACGTTTCTACATCAGGATCGTCGAGGAATTCTATTAGATCATCAATATCATTTTTTAGTTCTTGCTTAGTATTATTTTCATAAATCGATTTTAGAGATCTATTATCCACAATACTAATGCTTTCAATAAAAGAAAATTCTGAGTTTCGGATTTTTTCAATATACACCAATAAATCATTTCTTATTGTAGATGGCATATTTAAAATTTTTAATAAAGTATTGGATAATTCCATTAACAAAGCTTTTAATTTGATATTTTCATTTAATGTGACATTTGCTATACTTCGCATACTATCTACAGTAATTTCAGGATAGTATCCTAATGACTGGTCAGCTTTTACATTAAATTGATGAGGATCCATTGAAGAGAAATAGCTCTTTAAAGCTGGGTAAGGATCTAATATATTAAATAGACCTTTTTTATTTTCTAAATTATCCTCGAATATAAAATCTTTTATAGAAGATTTTGTGCAATGTAATCCAAACAAAATATTTGATAAAAATAATATTATAATTGTTATACATTTTAAAAAAAAGCTTCCCCACATATTGACCTCCATGTTATTTATTTAATTAATTATAAAGCAAATTGTGTACCCTATAAATATATAAAAATTGGGGTATTTTTTTATAAATATGTTCGAAAAACCGAATATTATTTAAAATATTTCGAACATTTTTTTATATATAAAAAAATAATGTTGAATTTATGATAAATTAATAAAAAATGACAATGTAGTTATTTTTTTATGAAGACGACAAGATTTTATAATATATTAAAAACTGAAAAAGTTAATATAGAAATATTGATAGCAAAAATTCGTTTGATTTTAAGTATACTATATATATTTACAATATTACAAAAAATTTTATTAGGTATTTTAAAATTTGAATTAATATCTTATTATATTATTTCTTGGGTTATTGTTTTTTCTTATTCATTATATCTATATATTTATTACAAAAATAACAATTATAATAAATATGTATTATATATAACTCTAGTACTAGATTATATTATTATTTTTTCTGTTAATTATTTGCTATCTTACTTGCAGGTTAAAAAAATTCCTTTAATTGTTAGTCCATTGAATATCATATTTTATATTTTTGTTGCAGTTAATATTACAAGATTAAATTTAAGATTCTCATTATTTTCAATTAGTCTAACATCATTAATTTATATTATAATGCTTTTTACAGATTTATTTTTTTATACTAATATTACCCCTAAATTATTACTAAGTGGATATTTAGATCACATAGTAATATTATTTATTGTTAGTTTGTTTTCTTTATCTTTCCTTAAAGTATTAAAGACTAATATTCAAAACAACTTTTCTTACATGGAAAATATATTTAAGAATATAACTTTTATAGTGAAACAATTAAGAAACATAGATTTACAGAAAAGCGATTTTACCTTAATCCAGCAAACTTTAAAACGATTACATATATTATTAGATTCAACACTTAGCTTTATAGTGTTTAAAAATAAAATTTATTATGAAACTAAGATAGATGATCCTATAATTGAAACTTTTAAAAGAAATATAGATTACATAATAAATAAGATAACTAAATATAAAAAAGATACAATTTCTATTAAGTATTTTCATAATCTTTTGAGGAATTTAAATTATGAATTTGAACCTATCGCTAATTTTTTTGAAAAGTATAACATTAAAGAAATATTTTTTACAAAGTTTTATTATAATGATGATATAGTATATTATATTTTTTTTATAGAAAATATAAAAGATAATATTAATGTTATGATTTCAAAAATCATCTTAGAACAGTTAGAAAAAAATTTATTATACAGAAATTATATAAAAAAAATACAAGAATCAACGAATTTACTTTTAACAGAAAATAAAATAAATAATAGTAATATTATAAATATAAAAAATCTAAAACCATATGAATTATCTAATTGTGAGGGTTTTATAACAGCAGATCCTCAAATGATAGAAATTTTAAATAGGGTAAAAAAAATTTCAAAAACAAATATTCCTGTCTTAATTGTTGGAGAAACTGGTGTTGGAAAAGAAAAATTGGCAGAAATTATACATAAATTGAGTGAAAGGAATAACGGTCCATTTATAAAAATCAATTGTGCTGCTATACCATCAGATCTTTTAGAATCAGAATTATTTGGTTATGAAAAAGGTGCATTTACTGGTGCAATTCAATCTAAACCTGGAAGGTTTGAACTAGCAATGAATGGAACAATTCTATTAGACGAAATAGGAGATATGCCAATAAATTTACAATCAAAACTATTACTTGTTTTACAGGATAAAAAAATTGAAAGAATTGGAGCAATTGAATCAAAATATATAGATGTACGAATTATTGCTGCAACAAACCATAATTTAGAAGAATTAATTAAACAAAAAAAATTTAGGGAAGATTTATATTATAGATTATCTGGATTTAAGATAGAGATACCTCCACTTAGAAAAAGAAAAAATGATATTCCTTTGTTATTAGATTATTTTATATCTAAATATACAGATATAAGACTTAACTTTTCTAAAGAAGCTTTAGAATTTTTATTAAATCAACCCTGGTATGGTAATGTAAGAGAGTTTGAATTTTTTGTTCAACGATTAATATCATTAATAGACCGTGAAAAGACTTTGATTACAATTGAGGATTTAAAAGATATTTTAGACTTTAATAAACAAAATATTATTGATTACGAATTTATTGAAAAACGTATTAATAACTTAGAAAAATTTAGTTTAAAATTGGAAATTCAAAATATTGAAAAAAGATACATAGAGTTTGCATTAAAAAAGTCAAAAGGTAATTTAAGTAAATGTGCAAAAATGTTAAATATTCCTAAAACAACACTTTATGATAAAATTCAAAAATATAAAATTTTATATTAAGCATTAATTAAATTGATACAAAATTTCAAGATTAATATTTTGAAATACCTAAATAAAAAATTTTAGGTTAACATTATAAATTAAGATTATTTTTTTATTTTTTTTCTTAAAATTAAGTTACTATAATAAACTCGGCTCTGTTGCATAAAAGTATATGATTTGCTATTTATAAAAATATTTATCAACATTCTTAGACAATTTTTCGTGATATGAAAAAAGTATTAAATTTTTAAACATATGCTAGTATTATTTGAAAAAAGTTTCGCTTTTATAAAAAATTTTGCTTTAAAATGGGAGTTATGCAACAAAGCCAATAAAAAATTAAAATAAAAAAAAATGTAAGACATCATGACATAGGTTACTCACTGAGCCATGTCAAATTTCTTTTTAAAAAATACTTCTGCTGGTGTCAAGTAGTTAATAGAACTATGGACTCTTTGTTCATTATAAAATTTTAGAAATTTATTAAGTTGATATTTTATTTCACTTAATGGTTTACCATGTAAATCTAATCTTAAAATATACAAGAGTAATGTTCGATGAAATCGTTCTACCTTACCATTAAGTTGTGGTGTATAAGGTCGAATTCTTTTATGAATAATGTTATAAGATTGCAAAACACTTTCAAAAGCGGAAGGTTTACTTTCTTTTTTTCTTTTTGAATTTAGATGTGAAATATAATGATTTGTAAATTCAACTCCATTGTCTGTTTGGACTATTTCAGGTATTCCATATTGATTGATAAAATTTTTTAAACTTAAAGCACTATTCCAATTACTAACTTCGTTATGGACTTCTAAATATGCAAATCTGCTACAATCGTCTATGAAAGTTGTAAGAAAAATAGGATTACCGTTGTCATCGCTAAATCCTGCATATAAAGTATCCATTTGGACTCTTTCAAGCGGTTCTGAGGCATTATAACGCTTCTTATGGGGATTTTTTTTGATTTTGTATCTTTTGGATAAACCGTTTCTTTTGATAACTCTATCAATAGTAGCAGGGGAAACATAAATACCATGTTGAATTTTTATGAAATGAAAAAGAATTCTTCCACCAGACCCTCCTGTTTCTTTCCTTGCTTTTAAAACCAATTGTTCTATTTCTGAGGATATCCTATTAGGAGAGGTATGAGGTCTACGACTTCTATATCGAAACTCTTTAATATCATAGTTATTCTCTTTAAATCTTTTTATCCATTTATGAAAAGTCTTTTTAGTAGTCCCATTAAGAGCACAACATTTTTGTATCGTATAGTTGTTAGCTAGATACATTTCGATAATGGAAATCATTAAAGAAGCATTTTTACGAATTTCAAAATCTTTAGTATATTTTAAATTTTCTTTGATTTTTAAGAGGATAAAATTATATTTGTTTTTAACTTTATTCATAGGTTACTCCTGTTCAGTTTAGTTTTATGGTTATTGACAAAAACTCAGGAGTAACCTCTTTTTCCAATATTTTTATAAATATTTATTATTGTTATTTTAGGTTACTATAATTATTTATAGTAACCTATGTACTGATATTATACAAAGTATATTTTAAATTTTATTTGACTTTTAAGAGGATAAAATTATATTTGTTTTTAACTTTATTCATAGGTTACTCCTGTTCAGTTTAGTTTTATGGTTATTGACAAAAACTCAGGAGTAACCTCTTTTTCCAATATTTTTATAAATATTTATTATTGTTATTTTAGGTTACTATAATTATTTATAGTAACCTATGTACTGATATTATACAACCCTAAAAAAATATCTACTTTTCACGTTATAGAATAAAGATTTTTTGTCTTATCAATGATAAAGAATATTCAGAATAAAATAGAGTATTTAAAAATCTTAGGAATGGATTTTCTTAAATTAACCAATAATGTTCCATTAGAAAAATTATTAAAAATTAGTGAACAATGTGAACATGAAAAAATTATACATTTATTATCTTCTGATCTCAATAAAAATATTTTCTTTTTAAAATTATTACCAACAGATGACTTAATTAAAATAATCAACCACATCAATATACAGGATTTAATTTTTATTATACATGAATTTTCTATTGAGGAGTTGGAATTTTTATTAAAACAATTTTTAATAGACGAAATCATCAATATTATTAAAATACTTGGTGCAAAAAGGATTCGCGTTGCTATTTCTGAACTTGGATTAAATAAAGCTGTTCATATCATAAAAATAATTAAAATTAGAAAATTAGAAGAATTATTAATAAATATTTCTTTTGAAGAACTATTAAAATTATCTAAGGTTCTGGAAATTTCTCATTTAAAAAAATGGTTTAGAAAAAAAAGTATTGATGAAACAGTAAAGTTAATACAATATGTTGGTACTCAAAATTTATTGGATTTATTTTTATCTCTTGGTATTGATAAATCTCTTGCAATATTAGAATTATTAACAGTGGAAAATACAATTATATTAATCCATCAAATTAAAAAGATGAAATTACCTAAAATATATAAAGAGCAATTAGAAGCATTATATGAACAAAAAGAAATAAATAAGAAATCAAAAAAATCGAAAAAAGTAAAGAAAACTCGAAAAAAATATTAATTCAATATATGATTTTTAATAATTTGTGCTGGATTATCTTTAAAACGTAATTTTTCTATATTCTTTTTGAAATTATTATAATTATTCAAAATTGTATTAATTGCATCGAATAAATTTTCTGGTTCTGTTTTTTTTGTATAGATTATAATACCTGCCTTATGTTCTTCTATATATTTCGCATTTTCGTATTGATGATTATCTTTTGCATAGGGATAGGGAATTAATATCATTGGAAGGCTAAAAAGGATTCCTTCTGTTATATTTCCAGCACCAGATCTACAAATCATTAGATCAGATTTTTTAAAATATTCATTAATCTCTGTGGAAAAGCCAAAACATTCTATTTGATTTTTAAATTCTAAATTATTTATGCGATATTGAAATTCTTCATAATGTGGAATTCCAGTTTGTAAAATCCAGTAAAATTTTTTGGAAAAATCTGGATATTTTATCCATAAATTCCATATCATCTCATTAATTTGTTTCGCTCCCTGACTACCTCCTGTTATAAATATAGTTTGAATTTTTTTATTATTTGTTTTATTTTGTACGAAAAAAAAGAGTTCTTTTCTAATAGGATTTCCCGTAATAATACTTTTTTTATAAATATAAAAATATTTTTTTTTATCGATAGGAAATGTTAAAAATATTTTTTCTGCAAAATAGGAAAATAGTTTTGTTACATTACCAGGAATTACATTTTGTTCACATAAATAAATTTCTTTATTCATTAAAATACCAGCAATAATTGCTGGAACAGTTGGATATCCTCCCATTCCAATAATTATATTAATTTTATGCTTTCTTATAATTTTTATAGAAATTAAAATAGATGTTATGATTTTAATAGGGAAAAAAATTATATCTTTTATGTTTTTCGAGAGTTTTGGAGCATCATAATAATATGGATTTATATTTTTTTTACTGAATTCTGTATAGTTTCGATTTCTTAATAATGTTAAAAAATAGGTATTTGTACAATTAGATAATTCCTGATATAAAGCTATTCCAGGAGAAATATGACCACCTGTTCCACCAGCTACTATTAAAATATTTTTATTTGTTTTTTTCTTCATAAGATTGATTTTTTGTTAGATTTAAAAATAATCCCATCATAATATAATAACTAATTAATGAAGAACCACCATAACTGATAAAAGGAAGTCCAATACCTGTTGTAGGTATTAAACCTGTTGTTACAGAAATATTTATTAGAACCTGAACTATAAATAAAATAATAATGCCCGAAGCAAATAAAAAAATAAAGGGATCTTTTATATTTTTTATTAGAAAATATGCTCTTAAAAATATTAAAAAATATAAGATTAAAATAAAATACGAACCGATGATTCCAGAACTTTCTGCAATTAATGCATATATAAAATCTGTATAACCATAAGTTAAATATCTATGTGCAATTGCCTGGGATATATCTGTACCGTATAAACCACCTTCTTTAAAAGCTCTAAAAGACATAACAAGTTGATAACCTTTATCAAAACGATAATCATAAGGATTTAACCATACTTTAATTCGTTCTAATCGATATGGTTGAAAAACAGCTAAAATAAAAACGAAAGGAGATATAGAAACACCTATTAAAAATAGACGTATCCATGGATAACCCATTAAAAATAATAAAAGAATGAATACAATTAATAATAATAACATTGTACCATAATGTGGTTGAATAAATAATAAAAAAAGAATAATAAATACAGGAAAAAAATCTAAAATGTAATGTTTAAAATGTTCTTTATAATTGAAAGTTTCTAATAAATTGGCAAGGTATAATAAAAAACTAATTTTTACAAATTCTGAGGGTTGTAAGGTAAATGATCCTATTTGAATCCAGCGTTTAAAATCAAAAGAATTAGAAGAACTAACAGATTTCCCAATACCGGGTAAAAAAACTAAAAACATAAAACCAATAGATAGATAAACAATAATTTTATTATATTTTTTTAATAAATCTATAGGTATAATAAGAGCAATTAACATACATAATATTCCAATAAAATGCCATTGTATTTGTTTATGAGAAAAATAAAAAACATCATTAAATTGATGATAGGCAATAATAGAAGAAGAGGAAAATAAAAACCATGTACCTGATATAATTAAAATAAATAATAGTAATAAAAATATTAAATCATATTCAAGATATTTTTTCATAACTCTATATTTTCAACCAGTCGATTAAAATATTCTCCTCTTTCTTTATAGTTTTTAAATTGATCAAAAGATGCACAGGCTGGACTTAATAATACAACATATTTTTGATCAGATTTTCTAATTTTTTTAAGTTGATTGATTGCTTCTTTAAATGCATCTTCCATTGTTTCGAATGATGTATCTAAATTTAGCTGTTCTTTAATTTTTAAAGCTGCGCTTCCATAAGGAAATAAAAATAAACGATTCTTTTTAAAAATATCTAAATCTTTTATAACTGAAAAATTTAAATTTTTATCAAGCCCACCAATTAATAATAAAATGATAGAATTTTCAAAACTTTTTATAGCAGAAATTAAGGATTGAATCGTTGTTGATTTACTATCATTTACAAAAATAATATTATTAATTTGTTTTATAATCTGTAATCGAAATGGTAATCCTTTATAATTTTTTATTATATTTAGAAATTTATTATAATCAAATTTAATATGATTTTGTTTAAAAAATTGTTCTACTGCTTTTATAGAGAAATATAAGTTTATTCTATTATGAAAGCTATCAATAGGAAAGTCTGTCCAATAAAATTTATTCTGAAATATTTCTATAAATTCTTTTTGAATATCTTTTTCTTTAATTTTTATTGTTTCTATCTGTGTTAATTTATCTTGTAAATTATATTGCTGAATTAAATCTAAAACTTGTTGATTTATAATTAATACCTGATGTGGTTTATGATATAAAGGAATAATATTTAATTTTGCCAGTAAATAATCTTTTAAAGAATCATATCTATCTAAATGATCTTCTGCAAGATTTAAAAAAATACTTATATCTGCATTAAAATAATTTAATTTTTCTAATTGATAAGAAGAACATTCTATTACTAAAACTTCTGGTAGGATTTGTTTTTTTATATAATTCAATACAATTTCAGCAAGAGGAATGCCATAATTTCCACATTCTATTGCATCAATATTTTGTGAACGTAATATTGTTGCAATTAAGTTTGTTGTAGTAGATTTTCCATCTGTTCCTGTAATTGCAATTATATAAGGTCTTTTTTTAAAATAATAAAATAACACATAAAAACTAAAGTCTAATTCTCCTATAACAGGAATATTCTTTTTTTCTAATTCTTGAACAATAAAAGATTGTCGAGGAAATCCTGGAGATATAATACAATAATCAAAATGATATTGATTTAATAAATTAGAAATATGATTTTGATCATTTAAACCCAAATGTGATAGGTTATAAACATCGGTAAATTCTAAATTTTTATTATCATCATAAACAAATATTTTATCTGTAAATTCTTTTAATAAATTTATTATAGCATTACCTGTAATACCACCAGCACCAAGAATAAAATATGATTTGTTTTTTATATCCATTATTGTAATCTTAATGTAGAAATAGCAATTAAGGATAAAATTATACCAATTAGCCAGAATCGAATAACAACACGTGTTTCTGGCCATCCCATAAGTTCGAAATGATGATGAATAGGCGCCATTTTAAAGACTCTTTTCCCAGTCATTTTAAATGATGTTACCTGAATAATTACAGATAATGCTTCAATAACAAAAATACCTCCCAAAATTAAAAACAAAATTTCTTTTTTTAAAATAATAATCGTCATCCCCAAGGCACCACCCAGTGCAAGAGAACCAGTATCTCCCATAAATACAAGAGCAGGTGGGGCATTATACCATAAAAAGCCGATACCAGCACCTGCAAGTGCAGATAAAAAAACAGAAATTTCATGTGCATTTTCTACATAAGCTATATTTAAGTAATCTGCAACTTTAGGAGTACCTGTTAGATAAGCTAATGCTCCTAAGGTAACTGTTACAATAGAAACTGTACCAATTGCTAATCCATCTAAACCATCAGTAAGATTAACACCATGAATAGTGCCGAGTATTGCAAAATACCATAGTAAAATTGCTATAAACAATGGCATTGTTATTAAAGGATATTTATAAAAAGGAATAAATAAAGACGTTATTTGATAAGAGATACCATTGTTTCTATAAACTTCCTTAGGAGTATATTTATAATAAAAATAAATAAAAATAGAAGCTACAATAATGGTTAGTATCATTTTTGTTCTTGCTTTTAGACCATTTTTATTTTTGATTACTACTTTTGTATAATCATCTAAAAAACCAATTAAACCTAAAAGAACAGTACAGATTAATAATAAATTAAAATGGACATTATTAAAATTTCCAAATAAAATACAGGAAATAACAAGACTGAATAATATCATAATACCACCCATGGTCGGAGTACCAGCTTTAGATTGGTGAGATTTCGGACCATCTTCTCTTATTGTTTCCCCAAATTTTAATTTTTTTAACCATTGAATAGTTTTACTTCCTATTAAAAATGTTATTATCATAGAAGTAAGTCCTGCAAGGGTTGCGCGAAAACTTACATATCCAAATATTCTAAAAAAGCCTGGTACGTCATAATGATTATATATATATTCAAACATTTTGTAATACCTCTTTTAATTTATATGTTATTAATTCCATCTTAGCAGAACGGGAACCTTTTATTAAAATTATCTGATATTGATTTAAGGGCAAATTTAGATCCAAAAGATTATTTGCAAGAATTTCACTATTCTCAAAATAAGGAATATCAATATTAGAATAAAATTTTTTATAGCCTTCAATCATATATTGTACATCAGGATTACCACATACAGCAATTAAATCAATATGATTTTTAGCTAAATATTCTCCTATGAGTAAATGTCCTTCTTTAGAATAATGTCCTAATTCTGCCATATGTCCAGCAAAACATCCTATTTTAAAATTTTTAGAAAACAAATGTTTGATTGAATCAATAGCACTAATAAATGAGTCTGGGTTTGCATTATAACTGTCATCAATTATAATCACATTATTGACTTTTATAAATTCAAATCGTTGTTTAGAAATCGGTTTTAAATTAGATAGTTCTTTTAAAATAGAATGTTTAAAATCTGGATCTAAAGATTCAAAAAAATGATTATGAAGTACCAATAATGTTAAAAAAAGATTATTATATAAGCCTATATGTTTTAAATTCTGATTTTTAATTTTATAATGTTTCCAATGAATTTCATCTTGATTTAGTTTACCAAAATAATATTGAATTTTAGAATTTTGGATTGATTTAATTTCTGTATTATTATTATAAATTAAATAAAAGAAATTTGTTTGAAATTCTTTTAATAGTGTTTGTTCTTTGATCCATTCTTGTAATGGTGCATTATAGGGATAATAAAGGGTATTGTGAGAATCAAAATATTTCAAAACTTCTAATTCTGCTTTTGCTACTTCTTCTAAAGAAGAAAAAAACTCCATATGTTCTCGTCCAATAGAAGTAATAATAGCAATATCTGGTCTTGATATATTACTTAAAAGTTCAATTTCTCCGGGATGGTTCATACCTAATTCTAAAATTAAAATTTTAGTATTCTCTGGCATATTTAATAAAACAAGGGGTAAACCAATATGATTATTCCAGTTACCACTTGTTGCATAAGTTTCATTTTCTATAAGTTTTATAGATTGATACAAGAAATCCTTTGTAGATGTTTTTCCATTAGAACCAAGTACACCAATAACAGCCCCTTTAAATTGTTTTCTTTGATACTTAGCTGCATTTTGTAAAAAATTTAATGTATTATCAGTTAGAATTAAATATACTTTTTTTTCTGGTTTTACTGTAATTAATTCATTGATTATTTTTTCTTTTTTTGATCTTTCTACAATAAATCCTTTTGCACCATTTTTGTAAGCATCTAAAATAAAATTATGACCATCGCGATTACCCTGTAATGCGATACAAAAAATCATCGTTGATAATTTTACGGGAATCAAAATGAAATGAAGAAATCTTTAAGTTTTTGTCAATAGAAATAAATTCTTGTTCTTTCTGGTTCATACTCTAATATAGATAATATTAGATAAATTCTGAAAATCTTCTGTTAATAAAAACATTATATCCTAAGTTTTTTAATAAATATACAAATCAATTTGATTTTAATCAATAGGAAAATGAATAAGTTAAATTTTGTAATAAATTACCAGAAATAACTTCAAAAAATATAATTAAAATATTATTTTAAGTTTTAAAAATTAAAAGTTATATTATTGACTTATTTTCTATTTTGTTTTTTTATATTTTTATGAAATTTAGTGATGTCTTTAAAGAAAATATCTTAAACATTCCTAATCTTTTAACATTATTAAGAATTTTATTATTACCATTTTTATTATATTTTTCTTATTATTATTTTCATGGTATTTATTATTATATTAATTATGTAATTATTTTAGCTATTTTGATTTTTTTTACAGACTTTTTAGATGGTTTTATTGCAAGAAAATTTAACCTTGTAACGAAATTTGGCAAATATTTTGATCCAATTGCTGATATGTTAACGATTCTATGTATTTTATCTTTATTGGTTATTATAAAAAATTTTCCCTTCTGGATATTTTTACTCTATATTATACGAGAATTGGGTAGTATTTATATTGGAAGTTATTTATATTTTAAAAAAGATAAGCAAGCAGAACCATCTTTTTTAGGAAAATTGACAACATCATTTGCTTTTTTATTAATTCTCTGGTATTATATAGAAGATTTTATACATATAAATGCAATTTACGGTGCTTATTGTTTTAGTATTTTAATTTTAATCACATTTATAGAATCATATTTTCGATTTAAACAAGATATATTAGAATCTTAAGGCTTTGTTGCATAAAATCCATTTTAAAGAAAAATTTTTATAAAATCGAATCAAGTATTACTAATATATGCTTATAAATTCAATACAATTTATATATTATGAAAAATTGTCTAATAATATTAGATAAATGCTTTTATAAAAAAAAATCATAAATTTTTATGCAAAAGAGGCAATCTTTAAGTAAAAAAAATTACAAAACAACCAAAAAATACTTTACTTTTGTATAGTTATTATTATTTTGTTATTAATTATGTTAAATATGAATTAAATAAAAACTAATAGATATAAAGATTATCTATGATTTTTCTAATTTTATTAATTCTATTAAAAATGAAAAAAAATTTAAAAAATAGTGTAAGATATGTCAGTGCTATAAGATATAATATACTAATAGAAAGCATAAGATAAGTATAGTAAATAGTCTATGGGAGGTGAAATAAGTTAAATATAAGAAGCATTTAAGCTTTTTACTGGAATAAAATAAAAAGTATGAGGAACAAAAAAGCGTTGAGTTTACTCAACGGCAACTTAAAAAATTAAATGGGAGAGGGTGGGACTAAATAGCCGTTGGGTTTACTCAACGGCAACCCTAAAAAAAGGGTAAATAAAACCGACGCTGGGCTCTGCACAGCGTCAACTCTAAAAATAGAGGAAGGGAGGTGGGTGGGAAGAATTGAAACCGTCGTCGGGCTTTGCACGACGACAACTCTAAAAACAGGGTTGGGATTGGGTGGGAAAAGAAACCGACGCTGGGCTCTGCACAGCGTCAACTCTAAAGGAGAGTACTATGGCAAAGAGAAAAACAAAATTAGAAAAAATAGAAAATGTAAATTATAATGAAGAATCAAATCCAGAGAAAATTAATCCAGAAAAATTAAAAGCTGTTGAAGGAGCTATACAACAAATCGAAAAACAATTTGGTAAAGGTTCTATAATGAAATTGGGTAGTTCTACCGTACAAAAAATAGAAGTGATACCAACTGGTGCATTAACACTGGATATTGCTCTTGGGGTAGGAGGTTATCCAAGAGGAAGAATTATTGAAATTTTTGGACCAGAATCTTCTGGTAAAACAACCTTATGTTTAAGTGCAGTAGCTGAAGCTCAAAAAATGGGTGGAGTAGCAGCTTTTGTTGATGCAGAACATGCATTAGATCCAATCTATGCAAAAAAAATCGGGGTAAATATTGATGATTTATTGGTTGCCCAACCTGATTGTGGAGAAGAAGCATTAGAAATTACAGAATCACTGGTTCGTTCTAATGCAATTGATCTAATTATTGTAGATAGTGTTGCAGCTTTAGTTCCGAGAGCAGAATTAGAAGGAAATATGGGAGATGCACAAATTGGATTACAGGCTCGGTTAATGAGTCAGGCGATGAGAAAGCTGACTGGAACTATTTCCAAGTCTAAAGCCATTGTAATTTTTGTAAACCAGATTAGAAATAAAATTGGTGTTATGTTTGGATCTCCAGAAACCACAACAGGAGGTAATGCTTTAAAATTCTATTCTTCTGTAAGAATGGATATTCGTCGAGTAGAAACTTTAAAAAAAGGAGATGAAGCTTATGGTAATCGTGTTCGAGTTAAAATTGTAAAAAATAAAGTAGCACCACCATTTAGACAGGCAGAATTTGAAATTCTTTTTGATAAAGGTATAAATCAAATTGGTTGTCTTGTTGATGCAGCATTAAGTTATGAAATTATTGATAGAGCAGGAACCTGGTTTTCTTATGGTGATATAAAATTAGGTCAGGGTAAAGAAAATTGTTATGCATTCTTAGAAGAAAATCCAGAAATAAGAAAAGAAATTGAACAAAAAATTAAACAAAAACTACTTGAAGAAAATTTTCAATATTCTAAGAATAATTCTTCGGTAGAAGAAAAACTAAAAAAAGATTCTGAAGAAGAAATTGACTATAATCCAGAAACAGGAGAAATCTTAGAAGAAGATATTGGTTAAAAAAATATGTTTATTTAATTTTTTTAATTACAGTTTATAGATAAATTTTGTTTATAAGCGGTCAAAGATTTTTAGTGTTCTTACGAAATTTTATTTATTGACCGCTTAGCATTACATATTTTCAGTCATTAATAATTATTTTTTTATGTTTTAAATGAAATATACTATATCTAAACTTTTTATATATAAGTAATAATGAATATTATAAAAAAATGTTGTTTTTTAAATACTTAATGATTTTTTATATTTTATGACTGAAGTTGGAATTATAGGTGCTGGTGGTTTAACGGGAAAAGAATTATTAAAAATTCTAAATAAACATTCTAATATTCTTCCAGTACATATAACAAGTAATCAATTTGCTGGAAAAAAAGTAAAAGAAGTTTTTCCAGATTTAGACCTAAATAAAATAGGAGATTTAAAGTTTTCACATCACGAAGATAAAATACCAGATAAGATTCCTTTATTTTTAGCAACACCAAATAAAGAATCTATGGAATTAGTTTATCAATTTTATAAAAAAGAAAAAAGAATAGTTATCGATTTAAGTGGTAGTTATCGTATTGATGATTTAAATATATTTCAAAAAGTGTATGGTTTTAAACATCAGTATCCAGACATAATTTCAGAAAAAGTCTATGGTTTAACAGAAATATATCGGGAACAAATCAGAAAAGCTTCTTTGGTTGCTAATCCTGGTTGTTATCCAACTTCCATTTTAATTCCACTTTATTATTTTAAAGATAATTTAAAATATGCAGATAATATTATCATTGATTCCAAATCCGGAGTATCTGGTGCAGGAGGTAGAGTAGAAGATGCGGGATTTTCTTTTCAGAATATTTACGAGAATTTTCGTGCTTATAAAATTTTAAAACATCAACATGAACCAGAAATTTTTCAATATTTAAATAATTATTCTGGTTTTAAAAATAATCTTATTTTTACACCTCATTTATTACCAGTATTTCGTGGTATTTTATCAACAATTGTAATTATATGGCAAAAGGAAAATCAAATCAATGATGAAGAAATTTATCAAAAGATAAATCAACATATTCAAAATGAACCTTTTGTTCGATTATTTAAAAATCCAGAAGAAATAGAATTAAAAAATGTACAAAACACAAATTATTGTGATTTCTCTTTTAGAACAAGAGAAAATACCACCATTATTATAAGTGCAATTGATAATTTAATGAAAGGTGCAGCAGGTCAGGCAATTCAAAACTTAAATTTAATTTTAAATTATAAGGAAGAAGAAGGTTTAAAATAATTATTTTTCGGAAATTGTTCCTAAAAACTTTTTAATATCTTCCTGACTACCAAAAATCAAAAGTAAATCATCTTCTTTTAAAATATAATCTGGTGTTACACTTTTTTTAATGTAATTATCATCTATTTTTTTTTTGATTAGTAAAATATTAATATTAAAATCAGAACGTATATCCGTTTCTTTAATTGTTTTACCAATATATTTTTTAGGAACTTCCATTTCTAAAATTTCATAATCTTCAAATATAGAATAACTTTTTCCAATAAATCGATGTTTAGCCAAAATAGACATATTTTCTGCGGCTTCTTCCTCTGGATTAAAAATTCTCTGTATATTAAACATTTTTTTTAAGATCTCTTTTTGTATTTCATTTCTATATCGAACAATAATTTTTTCCTTTGGACAATGTTTTTCTAATATTTTTGTTGTTACAATCAATGCTTCGAAATTTGCTGAAGATGTTAAATAGATTAAATCCATATCTCTGATCCCCTGTGCAACGAGTGCTGTTTCATCAGTAGAATCTAAACAAACTGCATGAGTACAATAATCTTTTATTTCTTCTATTGTTTTTAAGTCTATATCTATTGCTGTTACTTCATGACCATCTTCATTTAATTTTTTTACAAGTGCTTTACCAAAATCACCCAGTCCAATTACAGCAATTTTTTTTATACTTTTCATACTTTTGCTCCTTAACCTACAACAACATATTCTGTTGGAAATTCATATCGTAATTCTTTTGCTTTAGGAATAATAGCAAGTAGTAATGATAATATTCCAATTCTTCCTGTTAACATAATTATACATAATACAATTTTTGATGCAGGATGTAATTCAGTAGTAATTCCAAGAGATAATCCAACCGTTCCATAAGCTGATACAACTTCAAACGTTATTTTTAAAAAATCATGATTTTCAAATATAGTTAATAAAAAAATTCCAACAAATATAGTCATTAAAGATAATAATACACTTGTATAAGCTCTGATGATTGTTTCGTCACTTATTCTTCTATTATAGATTTCGACTTTTCTTTTTCCTCTTAATAAAGAAAAAATATGATAAAAAGCAATTGTAATTGTTGTTGTTTTAATACCACCACCAGTCGATACAGGTGATGCTCCTATCCACATCAATAAAAAAGTAAAAAAAATTAAAGGTAAGGGAAAATCACTATAAAATAATGTATTAAATCCAGCTGTTCTGGGGTAATAGAATAAAAAAGTCCATGTAAAACTTTTTCTTTCCAGTTAAGATTAAAATGATAAAATTCGCTGAAAAATAAAAATACTAAGAATGCAAAAAACCAGATTATTATATTAGACATTAATACGATTCTAGTAGTTAAACTTATTTTATACTTTTTATTTTTAATTTTTTGAATCACATCATGAATAACGGGAAATCCTATACCACCAAAAATAATTAAAAACATTATGCCATAAATACTAATAAAAGAAGATTTTGAAACCTGATATAAACTATCAGAAAATAAACTAAAGCCAGCATTACAAAAGGCAGAAATACTATGAAATAAAGCATAAAAAAATTTACTTTTATGAGAGGGAATTAAATCATCTGGAAGAGAAAAATAAAGATAAATCGTTCCAATCGCTTCAAACAAAAAAGTAAAAATAGTTACATTTCGTAATGTATTTTTTACTTTATCAAGAGAAATTTCACTAAATAATTCTCTCATTACAATTTGATTTGTTAAACTTACCTGACCAGATAAATAGTAAGAGAAAAAAGAAGTAAGAGTCATTAAACCAAGACCTCCAATCTGGATTAAACTTAATAAAATAATTTGTCCAGCAAGATTTAAATCTGTTCCAACATCAATAGTAGATAATCCAGTTACACAGGTTGCGCTAACAACTGTAAAAACAATATCTACTAAAGGAATATCTTTATTATGAGCATTAGGAGAAGAAAGTAAAATTATACCAATAAAAATCACAAAAATAAAGCTTATTAAAAAGACAAATGAAGGATTAATTTGCTTATATTTAATATTAGAAATATTTCTACTAAAATGTAAAAAATTATTTAATAATATAAAGATTTGTGATATTGATAAATAAAATAAAACAATATAATCAGAAGATAACTTAAAATATTGTAAATATTTAATAAAATAATTTTCAAATAATATTAATAATAAAACAATAAAAGCTATAATTACTTCTATTTTTCTTTTTTTAAAATATTCTTTAATTGTAAAACTGTCTTCTTCTCTATAAAAGAATAAGTTTATTCCCTCGTAAAATATAAAATAATATATTATAATTCTTACTATAAATTGAATAGAAGTGCTTTTAAAAAGATTTCCATAACCATATTCATAAATTAATATTCCAATGGAAAGTATTGAAATAAAAAAAAATATTATCTTTAATATAGGATAAAATTTATTAACATAGATATAAGAGATATGAATATAAAATCTTTCTATATGATGTAATACATTTGTTTTTAGTGATGATAATTGCCATTTCATAAAATCATCTTGCCAAATTTTTTTAAAAAGGTTTTTTTGTAATTGTTATGCTTTTAGAAAATATTCAATCTCTTAAAATTACCAATTTTTATAAACGATTAATTAATACAATTAAAAAAAAGCATCCAGATATAAGTGAACAAGAATTAAAACAAATTCAGAAAGCTTATGAATTGGCAAGTTTAGCACATAAGGATCAGAAAAGATTATCTGGTGAACATTATATTATCCATCCTTTACATGTTGCAATTTATTTAGCTGAAATGTCAATGGATCCTCAAACAATTATTGCCGGTTTATTACACGACGTTATCGAAGATACGAAATATAACGAAGACTATATCAAAAATGAATTTGGAGAAGAAGTAGCAAAACTTGTAAAAGCAGTGACGAAAATTTCTCTTGTAAAAAAAGATTCCTATAAAGAAAATTTACCAGAACTTAAAGCTCAAGAGGCAGCAGAAAATTTAAGATTAATGCTTCTTGCAACAGTCGAAGATATTCGTGTAATTATCATAAAACTTGCTGATAAATTACATAATATGCAAACAATTCAATATCAAAAACCTCATAAAATAGAAAGAATAGCTAAAGAAGTCTTAGATATTTATGCTCCTATAGCTGGACGCTTAGGAATGTATAAAATAAAATCTGAATTAGAAGATTTAGCTTTTGAATCCTTATGCCCAGAAGAAGCAAAAAAGATTAAAGAAGAAATTAAACAATCAAAAGCAGAGTTAGAACAATTTTTAAAAAAAGTAAAAAAAGCCTTACACAAGCGTTTGGAAGAAATGAATATAAAAGCAGAAATAGATAGTAGAGTTAAACATTTATATTCAGTTTATACAAAAATGCAAAAATCTGGTAAAACTATTAAACAAATTTATGATTTACGAGGAATAAGAATTATCGTACCGGAAATTAAAGATTGTTATGCTGTTCTTGGTGTAGTCCATACCCTATGGAAACCTTTACCCGGTAGATTTAAGGATTATATTGCCTTACCAAAACCTAATGGATATCAAAGTTTACATACAACGGTAATGGCACCTGATGGAAAACCTTTAGAAATTCAAATTCGAACTTATGAAATGAATGAAAGAGCAGAAAATGGTATTGCAGCACATTGGTTATATAAACATAATCTTGATTTTAAAACCGTAAAAAATAAATTAGAATGGCTACAAACATTAAAGCAACTTACACAGGAATTTCAAAATTATGCAAAAAATCGATTAGAAAACACTGCTGAATTTTTAAATACTCTAAAAGAAGAATTACAACCAGACGAAATTTATGTTTTTACGCCAAAAGCAGATATTATTACCTTACCAAAAGGTGCAACCGTTTTAGATTTTGCATTTAAAATACATACCGATTTAGGTTTACGTTGTAAATCTGCTTTAGTAAATGATAGAATTGTACCATTAAGTACAGAATTAAAAAGTGGTGATAAGGTAGAAATTATTACTCATCCTGAACCAAAACCTTCTCCTATCTGGATCAAATATGTTAAATCAACACGTGCAAGACAAAAAATACGAGCATATTTTCGAAGAAAAGAAGAATTAGAACCATCAAAAGAAGAAAAAAAAGAAGTAGCAGAAAAAAAGGTTGAATTAAAAATAAAAAGAAAGCCAAGTAAAAATCCAAAAGAAGTTCCAATTGAAGTTATTGGTGGAGGAATTGATGTTCCTGTACGTTATGCTGGTTGTTGTAGCCCTGTTCCAGGGGATAAAATTATTGGATATATTACAAGAGGAAGAGGTATAACAATACATAGAGTTGATTGTTCTCAATTACCTAAGAATCAAAATGAAATCGAACGATTTATATCTGTAAAATGGGAAGGTCTAACAGAAATTTATCCTGTTGCAATTGAAATAACAGCAAGAGATCGTCAGGGTCTATATCTTGATTTAGTACAAGCTATTACCAATACGAAGACTAATATTTTAAAAGCAGTTGCTGATCTTCCAAAAGAAAAAAATGGGATTATGAAAGCAACCTTTTTAGTAGAAATCGAACATATTGATCAATTAAATGAAGTAATTCAAAGTTTACAACTTGTTAAAGATGTTATAGAAGCAAAAAGAAAAAATTAAAAAAATCATAATTCTTTAAATGGAGGTATAAAAATTCCTAAGCCTCTTGCTCTCTGTAATTTTCCTTCTGGTCCAAATTCTTTAACAATACGTTTTATTTCTTCTGTATTTGTTTCTGTAGATATTTTTACTGGTTTTTTTTCTGGAAATGTTTCCACATGTAATGTTCTTGTTGGAAAAGCAAATTCAATTTTTAATTCCTTAGCTAATCGAAAAATTTCAAGTAAGATATTTTGTCTTTCTATTAATTCATTACTCCAATCTGGTACTTTAAAAAATAGATATAACATGATAATTAAGCTATCAGGACCATAATCATAAAAAACTACATGAAAATAATCTTTTCTTGTAGTAGGGTTAGCTTTAATAATATTTTTTATTCCTTCCAGAAAACCTTCAATTTTTTCAGGTGGAGTATCATAAGTAATATTTAAAAATGTTTTTAATCGTCTATATTGTCTTCTGCCCATATTATCGATTTTCGCATTCATTAATTCACTATTGGGAATAGAAATAACAGAATTATAAAATGTTCTTATTCTTGTACTACGAAAACCAATTTCTTCAACAGTACCTTCTGCATCTCCTACAATAATCCAATCTCCTACCTGAAAGGGTTTATCAAATAAAATCATTAAGGAACCAAAAAAATTTGCTATAGTATCTTTTGCTGCTAATGCAAAGGCAAGTCCTCCAATACCAAGACCAGCTAATAAAGACATTACATTTATACCTAAATTCTGTAAAGCCATTAAAACACCAAATACAACTACAAAAATTTTTAATGTACGTGTTAATAATGGTACAAGTTGATCATCTAAAGTAGATTCTGTTTTTTCTGTTAAGGAAAATAAATATTCAGAAAGAACTTCTGTTAATTTATATGTAAGCCAGATCAAATTAATACTTAAAATAATTTTTAAAAAGGAATTAAAAATACCAGCAATATTACTATCTAATTTTAATAGTTTTATACTTAAAAACCAGAATATAATTGCAAAAATATAACCTGTTGGTCCTTTAAATGCCTGAATAATTTTATCATCCCATTGTGTTTTAGATCGAGAAACAAAATTTGCTATTTTCTCCAGTAAAAAAGCAAGCAATGTTTTTATTACTAGACCAATTAAAATTAACAATGCAAGCCCTAACCATTGCCATATATTCATAACAAAAAATTTCTTTTTTGCCCAGTCTGGAAGATTTCTTTCGTACCAAGGTTCCTTATAGCCAGCACCCATTCCAGAACCTTCTAAATATGGTAAATGTTTAACCTTTTCGTAAAATTCCCTTGCTCTATGAACTGTATCGGGAGAAAAAAGATGTTCTCCAGCTCTTTCTCCTGATTCTACCTGAGTAATAACAATTTCCGTTCCTTTTAATCGCCATCGCTTTGTTGGTTCATCGGGTATTTTATTATAATCAATTATAATTACTCTATCAATAACTTCTTTTAAAAATATTGCTGCTTCTTTTCCTTTTTCTTCTCTTAATAAAAAGGGGATTTCTTCTAAATTTAATGTTCTAATTGCATCATTTATTCTTAATTTTAATTTTTCATTATTTGTTTCTATTCCTTTTCTATAATCATTCATTGCCTCAATAAAACTTCTCATTGTATCACGTGGTGTATCTGTTTTAACAGGTCTTAATAAATCTGATGGATTTACTTCTTGCTGGATAACTTCCTGAGAATGTAAAATAGATATAAATAGAAAGATGAAAATACCAACAGTAATTTTTACTTTCATAAGATCCATTTTATAAAAGAAATTTATTTGTCTATAAATTATAAGATTTGAAAAAATAATTCAAAATAAGGATATTTATCCAGTATTATATTTATATTTCTTTTATAAATATCTTTTATAAATTTTGTTTCTATTGTAAGATATTTCGTTGTATGATTATTTAATTCTTTATACGAATTGATAATATTTTCGAAAATGGAATTTTGGGAATTTTTTCTCTTATAAGATTGATTTTTAAATAATTTAAAATGGTAAAATTCAGATGAAAAAATTCTATTCTGTTTTAAGATACTATAGTAATCATAACCTGTTTGAGATGTATAATAGAATTTTACAGAATTTTTTATACCACAACCTGCAAGATAAAATGGTTTATTATAAATTTGAGCAATGGCTTTAGCATATATTAAAACATCATTTGCAGGAATATTTAAATTTAAAATAGAATTATTCAATTGTAAAAGATACTGATCCAAAGGAAATGATGTTAAAAAATAAAAACGATTATCAAAAATATAACTTATTTCTTTTCTACTTCCTAACCATGTCAAAACAGGTATATCTTTTATCTTATCCTTATAGGAATAAAAATGATATAGAGTTCCAATATTAGGATCAATGGAAATTATAATATCAATTTTAATATTATTTTTTACTAATGGCATTACTGCTGAATCAGAAGCAATAATAAAAAACTCATTTAAATTATATTTTTTTAAATCTTCTATAAGAGTTATTCCACTTCCACAAAATAAAATTTTATCTTTATTTATATTAATATCTGCTATAAAATTTATGTATTTATTTTCTAAATTTTTTTTATAATTAATTATCCAAAAATATAAGAATTTATAAAATGTTTTTTTATTTATATCGTTTTGTAAAAAAGTTAAAATTTTATCAATAAGAGCAGGAAATAATCTATTATAGACTGGATAAATTGAAATATTAAATTGGGGAATAAAAGCCAGTTCTTTATAACTATAAATATATTGAAATTTTTGATTTATTAATATTTTTTGAAAAAATTCAAAATTTTTAATTGGTTCAAAAATATATATATTTAAATCTTTTCTTTTTTGTTTAATATATTCCAGAATTTTACCATTACCTGCACCTATAAATAATATATTTTTTATATCTGACGGTATTCTATTTATAATTCTTTCAATTTCTTTTTCTATATATAATGAATGGATTTTTTGATTTTGGAATATAATATTATAATTATCGTTTTGTTTAATTAAAATAAATTTTTGTAAGTATTTATTGGGGATTAACAATTTTTATTTATTCTTCCTCACTATCATCATCAAAAGAATCATCTGATTCTTCATCAGTATCTGATAATTTTTCATCTACTAATTCCCCAATATCTTCGTCTTCTAAATCTTCTTCCGAATCTTCGATTTGTTTTTTCTTTTTTTGAAAAATTGCTTCTGCTTTTTGTAAGTGAATATTGGTTGATTTTTTTAATTCTTCTTCTAATTGTAAACGTTGTTCATCTGTGATAAAATCATATTTGATTTTACCCCGTGCCAATGCCATCATTGCTAAAACAGAAACTTTATTTGTTTTCCATCCTAATTTCTTTAAATCTAAATCAAGTTTATCTAAATTTTCAACAATTTCAAAAGCGGCAACAGTTGCTGCATATTTTTTATCTTTTGTAATTTCTAATAAATCTCGTATCTGGAATTCCTTTTGTCTTTTATCCATATTTTCTGGATCCTTTGAAAATTAAGTCTAAATCAAATTGACATTATTTTTTATAATTGAATTCTGACAATTAAAATTTTAGATAATCTCAATAATTTTGCCACTATGAAAGTCAATAAAAAAATTATAATCATATTTATTTTTATCATAATATTGTTTCCATTAAGTATTTTTACACAAACAATGTATGATTACTTTTCGAATAAAAAAGAATATATGGAACAGATTGAAGAATGGAAGTTATGGTTATATGGAAAAGCGAAACAAATTCCTACACCAATTATTCATAAAATATATGATCGTAATGGGATATTAATAGGAGAATACACACCTATTACAGGTTCATATATATCATTTGATAGATGTAAAGAATTAAAATGGTTAAATCAAATAACAATAATTTCAGAAGATAAAGATTTTTATAATCATAATGGAATTTCATATAAAGGAATTTTTCGCGCAATGATTTATAATATAAAAACTTTATCCTTAAAACAAGGAGGAGGAACCATAACACAACAATTAGCAAGAACATTATTTACAGGGCATGAAAAAACTTTTCAGAGAAAATTTTTAGAAACCATTTTAGCAAAAAAAATTGAAGAAGAATTCACAAAAGATGAAATTTTATGCTTATATTTAAATAAAATTTATATGGGAAATGGAAGATATGGTGCAGAAGAAGCATCATGGTTTTATTTTAATAAACCACCAGAAAAATTAACTATGGCAGAAGCAAGTTTATTGGTAGGAATATTTCCTTCGCCGGGAAAATATGATCCTTTAAAACATATAAAATTAGCATTACAAAAACAGAATATTGTTATAGATAAATTAGTTCAAGAAGGTTATATTACTGAAGAAGATAAGAAAAAAGAAATTGATCGCTTTATAAAAACCTATAAGATTAATATATTATTGAATGATCCGGGTAAAATTGGTCAATATGGTGCGAGTAGATATTTTAGATTAAATAAAGCACCAGCTGCTAACGAATATATAAAAAACTTTTTAGAAGAAAATATAATGCAGGAAATTTTATTAAAGAATAATCTAAATATTTATACTACAATAGATTTAAAAAGTCAGGAATATGCATTAAGTTCATTAAGAAAAAATATTAAAAATATAAGAACAAAGAACTTAGAATTATATAAAAAATACAAATTAGATAAAAATTTAGTTAATCAGATAGAAGGGGTTTTAGTTTCTATTGATATTCCCAATGGTTATGTTCGTTCTTTAGTGGGAGGTTATGAAATTTATGATACTGGTATTCTAAATTATCGTATTTTTAAGATGAAAAGACAGGTTGGATCAACAATTAAAGGATTTTTATATGCATTAGCATTAGAACGAGAAATTTATGATATAAACTCAACTGTAATAGATGAACCTGTAAATTTCAACGGTTATAAACCAAAAAACTGGTATAATACTTATTTAGGAGAAGTATCTTTAAAAAAAGCTATCTCTCGCTCTATAAATACGATAGCTGTTAAAACTCTTGACAAAATTGGAATTAATTATTTTCGCGATGAAATAACACAGGCATTAGGAATTAGTTATTACGAAGCTCAAAAACGTTTTCCTAAGAATTTAACGATTGCTCTTGGATCTTTTGAATTAACACCATTAGAATTAACACTTTTATATTCGGCTCTTTTAAACGAAGGTTATAAAATAACACCAATATTGATTCAAAAAATAGAAACTGAAGATGGTATTAAATTATATGAAGATTTCACTGTTCAGAAAAGTATATCAATTGTAAAATACGAAACATCAGCAGGAATTTTAGAATTATTACGTGGAGTAGTGGACGAAGAAGAAGATGGAACAGCTGGATGGATTGGGCGATTAAAAAATGAAAATCCAGATTTTTTACCCTATGATATAGCTGGAAAAACTGGAACAACCCAAATACCATTAAGAATAAAAATAAGATATAATAATTTACCAGGTATTCGAGATTCCTGGTTTGTAGGTATGATACCTATCAATATAACTACAGTTTGGGTAGGACATGATAAAGGACTTCCATTTCAGGGACAGGCTGTTCCTATATGGGTGGATTATATATCTAAAGCATTTCCCGATCCAATACCTCAGAAATTTCCAGAATATAAAAAATCTAATTGGTTAGATTTTTTTAATAAATCTAGTAATGATTTTGAATAATATAATTTTAAAAATTTATAATGTTCAGTTTTAGTTAAATAGAGTGGTTTCGGATCCACGGTCGCAGGTTCTTCGTCATCTAACACTAAAAGAAAAATCATTTGACGTAAAATCAAAAAATAAAAATTCATGTTTTAATAATGCTCCGTCTCGGTTGGATAGAGTGGTTTCGGATCCACGGGCGCAGGTTCTTCGTCATCTAACACTAAAAGAAAAATCATTTGACGTAAAATCAAAAAATAAAAATTCATGTTTTAATAATGCTCCGTCTCGGTTGGATAGAGTGGTTTCGGATCCACGGGCGCAGGTTCTTCGTCATCTAACACTAAAAGAAAAATCATTTGACGTAAAATCAAAAAATAAAAATTCATGTTTTAATAATGCTCCGTCTCGGTTGGATAGAGTGGTTTCGGATCCACGGGCGCAGGTTCTTCGTCATCTAACACTAAAAGAAAAATCATTTGACGTAAAATCAAAAAATAAAAATTCATGTTTTAATAATGCTCCGTCTCAGTTGGATAGAGTGGTTTCGGATCTACGGTCGCAGGTTCTTCGTCATCTAACACTAAAAGAAAAATCATTTGACGTAAAATCAAAAAATAAAAATTCATGTTTTAATAATGCTCCGGTAGCTCAGTTGGATAGAGTGGTGGACTTCGAATCCAGCGGTCGCAGGTTCGAATCCTGCCCGGAGCGCTTTTTATAAATCTTTTTTGTTAAATTTTCTAAAAGAATAAAAATAAAAAGTAATAGTCCAGATAATTAATATTAAAATACCTAAGATAATTCCAGTCATATTACCTAATTCTTTCGAATATAAAGCAGAACTGTAAGTCATTATAGCAGAAAGATCACCATGTAATAACAATATTGTTCTTATTAGATCTATGGGATTAATTATTACCAGTAATAAAATTATGGGTTCAATTGGATAATCACCAAAACCAAGCACAATAAAAAAAATTAAAGAATCATATAATATATAAAAAATAAACCAATATAAAATAGCAATTCCTACATGAATTTCTAAACGAATAGGTATCTGACTGATAAAAAACGATATACTTAAAAAAACAGCATGAAGTAATATACTATATATTAGTAATATATTTATAATATAAATTATATTTGTAATTTTATTATAAAACAAGAATATAGGTAGAATTCCTATAATAAAACTTAAAATTAAACTAAATAAAATACCTAAATATTTACCCAAAAAAACTTCTTTTCTGGAAATCCCCCGAATCATTAAAAGATTTTGGAAAGATAATGATTCATAAAAATTAATAATACCAAATAACATACTAAATAAAGGTAATACTAATAAGAAAAAATTTGTTATAGTTGCAATAATTTCAGATGGCTTTCCAGTAGAAAAATATACAATTACAAAAGTAAAAATAAAAATTATGAATGAATATATAAAAAACCATTTACTTTTTATATGATCTATAATCTCAAATTTAATAATATTTTTTAAATTTTTATTTATCATATTTTTATATACTCCTTAATATTACTTAAAGCTTCTTCTAAATTTTGAGCATTTTTAGAAAAGATAAAATCCTTAGGATTTTCCTTAAATCGAATCTCACCATCAATTAATATAAACATCTGGTCAGCTAATTCTTCTACTTCGCTTAGAATATGTGTTGTAAAAAGAATCATTGCATGTTCTTTTATTGTTTTAATTAATTTTTTTAAGTAAAAACTATGATAAGGATCTAAACTTGCTGTAGGTTCATCTAATATATAAATATCTCTTGGAGACATAAAACATTGTAATAGATTAATTTTTTGTTTCATACCACCACTTAATTCTCCTACTTTTTTATTCAAAAAACTATTAATATTTAAATCTTTTAATAAATCATCTAAATATATAGGAAAATCTTTTTCAAAAGAAACCAAATATTCAATTAAATCATTTACTTTAAGATTCGAAGGAAAATGAGGTGTTTGTGGAACATATCCAATATTTAAATACTTAGGTAAATTAAATTCTATTAATTGATTATTTAAAAAAAGTTTTGAATGTTTTTCCGGAATAACAAGTCCCAATAAACATTTGATTAATGTTGTTTTTCCAGAGCCATTTGGTCCTAATAAAGCAATAATATTTTGGTTTTCTAATTCTAAATAAATATTTTTTAAAACTTGATGTTTTTTATATATTTTATTAAGATTTTCAATTTTTATCATTTTGGAATTCCTTGGGATTCAATATAGGTTTTTCGTCAATTAAATTAGCTGGTGTTATTACTGGAAATACCTTTTCTAATAATTCTAAAAAATCTACCATTGGCGAACGAATTAATATAGATAAAGTAGGGTATCTACTAACCCAATAACTAAATAAAGAAACAGGGCGATAGGAAATATCACCAAAACCATCTTTATTTAAATCATATCCTTTATATTTATCCCAGTAATTTTCGAAATATTTATTTGGATTACTTCTGGAATTTGTAGCTACATCAAATATATTATTTTCAAAATAGTTTTTAAAAAATTCATTATTATAAGAATTACCTAAAATCTCTAATGCTATGCCATTATTGATAAATTTATTATAAAAAAACTTATTTCTATTGGAATTATCTGTATATATTCCTGTTGTATTATTCTGAAATATATTATAAGAGATTATACTTCCATCAATTTCTTTTAAGAGTAATGCTTTAAAACTTCTTCCCCAGCTATTTTTAAAATCATTATAAGATAAGTCTAAATTTTTAGAATACATTAAAGCAACGCCAGTAGGATTATTTAAAAATTCATTATATTGAATTTTTGAACCATGACAGAACATAAAATGAATCCCATATCTTAAATTACTAAAACTTTTATTATGTTCTACAATTAAATTTTGTGAATATTCAAAATATAATCCATCTCTATGCCCACTAATAATATTATTTCTTAAAATATTATCATAACTATACCATAAGTGGATACCATTTCCACTTTTTACTTCATTAGTTGCATTAGAGTAGATAACATTTTTTTCTATTATACAATTCTGTACATTAGCAAGATAAATTCCAAATGTATTATTATGAATAATATTATGATGTATTTTACAATTTTTAACATTTTCTAAATGAATACCAGCATATTCTTCAATATCGCTATATCCACTATTTTGTAAATTTAAGTTTGAGATTTCTACATTATTTGTATCATGTATTAAAATAACATTTTTTTTAAAATTTCCATTAATTATGGGTTTTTTATTATTTTGTATTTTTCCTGTTAAAGTTAAAGGTTTTGTTATTATAATTTGATTTTCGATAGAATAATCACTTTCAATTAAAATAACAGAAGAAATAGGAGCTGAATTAATTGCTTTCTGTATATCATTATATTGACAATCTTTATGGCAAACGGTTATAACATTTTGTCCCGAAATCTGAAATATAAAAAGAAAAAATAATAAATATAGAATTGATCTAATGATGATGTTCATGTTTTTTTGTAGAATTGATATATTGGAACAATTCTTCCCATTTAAAAACCTGCCCCTGTTTATTTTGATTTTGTAGTTCTTCTATTTCTTTTTTATTGTTATAAGCAGAAAGATTTGCTCCCATAGGAGAGGGGATATCTGGAGAAATAAAATAAATTGCTTTTTTATATTCAATCCAATTTTCAGTAAGATAATCTTTAACCCAGGCATTTTTTATTTTTATATCTGGATTTTCTTTTATCCAGTTAACCATACATTCAATACTATCAAAATGATAAATTCTTCCTTTATCGGTTTGTAATTGGGTATTAAATCGTAAATCTATTATTCGCATTTTACAAAAAGTACATTCTTCTTTTCCTGATTCTATCGAAATGGGAGCATTTGGGGAACAAAAACCTAAAAATAATATAATTATAATATAAAAAATTTTTATTTTCATAGTTATGATTCGCTTTCCTTATATTCTTTATACCAGATCCAGAATAAAATTCCAACGACTAAAAACAATAAAATTCCACCTATATGAGGCCAGCTACAGGCAGTTATATTTAATAATTCTTTACAACCTATTAAGGGAGGTTGATAGCTCATTCCGGGAACTTTTATGGGAGCATCTGGACTTAAATTATGTCCATAATTATATTCCCATCTCCAGAAATCATATAAACCTGCAATACCTACTAAAATGGTATTAATAATTCCAAGAAGAACCATATAGATTCTATTAATAAAAAAAGCAACAATTGCACCAATTATCATATATCCAAGAATGTAAGGCATATATTGTAATTCTGGTATAGAGTCAGCTGCAATTTTTTGCATACCAATATAATGATTCAATAAATTAATATTTTGTAAATCATGAGGTGTTTTTCCTCGAATATCATTTATATAAATATACATCCCGAGGGTTTCTGGATATTGTGGCGCAGAAAGGTTTACATACCATAAAGGTAAAAAATATACTAAAAACATTAATAATGCTACAACTAAAATTAACATTCTATTAGTTTTATTTAATTTTTGATTCATTATCTTAAACATAATCATCTCCTTTTTTAAAAATTATATACAATACATAGGTATTGTATATTTTATATAAATAAAAAAAGCCAGGGTAATTCCCTGGCTTTTTATATTTCAATTAAGGAGAAACGCGAACATATTGTTGCATTTCCTGGTGTAATGCTGAACAGAAATCAGTACAATAGAATGGATATACACCAGGTTTTTTAGGTTCCCATACAACTGTTCTTGTTTGTCCTGGCATAATTAAAATATTTGGTAAAGGTGCTCCATTGATAGCAAATCCATGTGGAATATCAAAATCCTGTTCTAAATTCGTTACATGGAAATATACTTTATCACCCACTTTTACTTCTACTTTTGCAGGTTTAAAATGGGAACGTATCGCTGTCATATATACATGAACTTCTCGTCCATTTCGAACTACTCGAGCTTCTTTTTCACTTTTAGTTGCATAAGGATGATCGTTTTCACTAAGAGGGATAATTTGTTGTATTTTATTTTTTAACAATAAAGAAGCAGGAATCATAACAGCATAGTGTGGTTCACCAGTTGTTGGGAAATCCAATAATAATTGAGGTGGATCTACACTAATATCATAGAGTTGAGCACTTTGTACTAATTCCATTCCAGTTGGTAAATAACGATCCTTAGTTATTTTATTTAGTGCAATTACATATTTCCCATAAGGTTTTGTAGAATGTCCTCCAACTACGCTTAAATGTCCAATACTATAATAAGCAGGTAAATGTGCTAATACTTTTAAATTTTTAATATCCCATTGGATTATTTCAGAAGAAACAAAACAAGAAGTATAGGCTAAATTTCTATTATCAAATTGTGTATGTAATGGTCCTAAACACGGCTTATCTAACTCTCCATGTAAAGTTGATTCGTATTTTAATACTGGAATATCCATAATTTTTGTAACATAATTGTCTGGATTATCTTTTGCTTTTATAAATTTACTAAAAGAATGCACAGGAATTACTGTTGCTAATTTTCCGCCACCTATTATATATTCTCCTGTTGAATCTACATCAACACCATGGGGGCTCTTAGGAGTAGGTAAGAAATACATCATATCAGGGCAATCTTTGGGTTCCATTAAAAGAACTTCAGTACGTTTTTCAGAAATTGCTGGTTTAGCATGGGGTCTATAATTTCTATAATGGACACCAGAAAATTTTTTTCCTTTACCTTGATCAAAACATTGTTCTGCTTTTTTCCAGTTAAATGCTAATATGTAATCTTTATCATTTTTTGATGCTTGAATTTCCAAAACTTCCCATGCCTGTTCTGTATTATAAGAACTAAAAAAACACCAATCGCCAGATTGATTTTTACCACAAGCAGATAAATCATAATCAAAGCCAGGTACAAGAATCTGTCCTTTTATACTCATGTGACCGGTTTTTGGGTCAATTTTTACCATGGTAATAGTACCATGAAATTTTCCTTCGGAATAACTTTCTATAGGGATATCTCTTTGCGGTATGGGAACAGAAAAACGAGTCGCTGCCATTGCATATTCTGTATTCCATGTAAGAAAAGGAGAGGCATGATTTCCTGCACTATTGGGGATTTCTATAATTTCTTCTGTTTCGAATGTAGATAAATTAATTCTTGCAATTCTAGGTGTATTATTTCCATTTATAAAAATCCATCGCCCATCTACTTCACCTTTTGTCATAGATTCTTCTGGATGATGGCTATCATCCCAGGGGATAAAGCCATGAGAAGTCATTAACATATTTTTTGTTTCTTCGTCATAACCATATCCATTTTCTGCCCATTGAGAAAATACTGGAATTATTTTTATCAATCTTCCAGATGGTATTCCATGTACACCTACCTGACCACTAAAACCACCAGAAGTAAATAAATAGACTTCATCTTTTTCCCCAGGGGGCACATAAACCTTTTGCGCTGCATCAGGGGCAAGACCAACTTTACCGCCACCTTTTCCACAGTTTATCCCCAATACAAGGGATAAACCCAACATTGTAAATAGGGCATTTAGCCCTAAATGATTAATAATTTTATTATTCATAATAAACTCCTAAGTATTAGTACCATTTAAATTATTTTGAATCTATTTTTCTAAAATATTCTAATATCGCTCTTGCATCTTCCTGAGATACATTTTGATTCGTCATTTGTGTTAGATATTGTGCTAATAACTCTTTTGCCTGAGGATCTTTCTGAGTCATTTCCATAGGATTTAAAATCATATTCATAATCCATTCTGGTGTGCGTCTTACTGTTACCCCTTTTATAGCTGGACCTACATAACGTTCTTCGATTTTATGGCATGCAGTACATTTTTCGTTGAATAACTTTTCTCCTTTTTGTGCTAAAGCATCATCAACTGGTCCTAATTCAATTTTAGATTGTATAGGACCAACACCAAAACTATAATTTTCGTTTGTAGTTTGACTTTGTTCCTGAGAATTATTATTTTCTTTTTTCTTACAGTTTGAATAAAAAGTAAAGGCTAAAAAAGTTGTTAACACAGTTATTAATAAGATATTTTTTTTCATGTATTTCTCCTCAAATAATTTTGATTTTTATTATCTTAAATATATTTATAATATAATACAGTTAATAAGTCAATCAAAATTTAATAGTTTTAAAAAAAAATATATAAATTGAGAATCAAAATCAAATAAATCAAATCAAATTTTATTTATTTTATCGAATTTATAGGTTTTCCTAAAATCTATCTATATCTGTTTTATATTTGGCATTTAGTCTTGACGATAGTTTTAATTTAATTTTTATGACAATTTATGAATGAAAAAACAGCAAAATTAATTAATAAATATGCACTTGCAAAAGGTTATAATGCAAGAGAATTAAAAAAGAGATGGCTTTCTTTAAATAGTAAAGAAAGATTTTTAGAAAGACAGAAAATGCTAAAAGAATTAAAAGAATTACAATCGAAATGAATTTGCCTGAGCTTAAAGAAGTTCAGGTTTTCTCTCGTTTTTTATTTTATGTTAGAACATTTTTTCATCAGAAAGGATATATAGAAGTAGAAACTCCTTTACTAAATCCCTTTGCTACTCCAGAACCATATATAGATTCTTTCCAGATTGTATCTGATAAAAATTATTATTTAATTACAAGTCCAGAATTTAATCTAAAAACCTTATTAAAAACATACCAAACAAATTTATTTCAGATTGCTCATGTATTCCGAAAAGGAGATGAAAGTAAGCATCATAAGCAGGAATTTTTAATGTTGGAATGGTATCATTTAAATTATAATGAATTTCAAATTATAGAAGAAATAAAAGAATTATTACAATATCTAAGTTTAAATATAAATGAATTCGAAAAAATAAAACAATTTCATATAGTTAGTATGAAGCAACTTTTTAATGATTATTTAAATACTAATTATGATAAAGAATCATTAATTCAAATTATTAAAGAAAATCGTTTAGTAGAAAATAAAAAAATTCTTACTTTAGATAAAGAAGATTATGATGATTTATTTTTTATCGTTTTTCTAACTCTAATTGAACCTAAATTAGAAACAGATAGCCCTTTATTTATCTATGGATATCCAAAAGAACTTCGTGCTTATAGTAAAATAAATGAAAATCTGCCAGAAGAATCCAGACGATTCGAAATGTATTGGAAAAATTTAGAAATTGCCAATGGATATTGCGAAATCATAGATCAAAAAGAGCAAATTAATCAATTTAAAAAAGAGTACGAAAAAAGAAAGAAACTCAATAAACCAATCTTTCCTATAAGTCAATCTTTTCTTAATAGTTTTCCTTTACCTGATTGTGCAGGTGTATCTATTGGTTTAGAAAGACTTTATATGGCATTTAGAAATATCAATGATATAACAAAAATTTCATTTAGTGGTAAATTTTATTAAATTTTGATTTACATATCTGTATACTATTTTTAACGTTTATCTATCTAAAATATTTTTATAAGGGTATGATTATGAAAAATAAAAATAAATTTATCATTATATTATTTTTAATGTTTTGTCAGAGTTTGCCTTTACTTGATGATAATCAGGTAAATAAAATGGGCGTAGAAGCATTCGAAAAAATAAAATCAGAAACACCTATTGAAAATAATCCGGCTATAAATCAATATGTTAAATGTGTTGCAAATCGAATTCTATCCGTAGCAAAAGATGATACAGGAGTAAAAGAATGGGAAATTGTGGTATTTCGAAGTGATCTTATAAATGCTTTCGCTTTACCAGGTGGAAAAATTGGTGTTTATACAGCTTTACTTAATGTTGCAAAAACACAGGATCAATTAGCAGCAGTATTGGGACATGAAGTAGGACATGTAATAAAAAGACATGGTAAAGAAAGAATTCAGTCTCAAATGATAGCAATGGGTGGTTTAAAAGTTATTGAAGGAATTGTAGGTAATAATCCTACTATTATGGGTGCCTTAGGTGTTGGTGCGCAATATGGAGTGATTTTACCATTTACGCGTTCTCAGGAAAGCGAAGCTGATTTGGTAGGATTAGAATTAATGGCTAAAGCTGGTTTTAATCCAACAGGAGCTATTGAATTATGGGAAAGTATGAAAAAAGCAACAGATAAAAAAATACCAGAGCTTTTATCGACACATCCAGCTCCAGATACAAGAATTAAACAAATAAAAGAAAAATTACCACAAGCATTAGGTATCTATCAATTATCGAATAAAGCAAATTGTAAATGAATTATAAAGAATATAATGATTTTCGACCTATCGAATATTTATATCAATTCTATTTAAAAGAAAATAAAGAAAATGTTTATTTCTTGAACTTTTTAGTTGATTGTGTTTTAGATATATGGGATCACTGGAAAGGAGAAAAAAAGAAAATTATAGAATTAGGGGGAGGACCTTCTCTTTTTTCTATTATTCCAATCTCACTTGTAGCAAAAGAGATTCATTTTTCAGATTTTTTAAAAGTAAATTTAAATATTATAGAACAGTGGATAAACAAAAAAGAATATTTTAACTGGGATCCTATAATCGAAAAAACATTATTTTTAGAACAAAAGAAATTAAATAAAGATATAGAGACTCCTTATATTTCTCAAAGATTGATAGAACATCGTAAAGAAGTGATAAGAAGGAGGTGGACAAAAACATTCGAATTAGATTTAAAATTTTTTTCACCAGATGTAGAACAATATGATTTAGTATCCAGTCATTTTGTCCCGGAATGTATAACTGATAATCAGAATGAATTTTTGTTTATTTTACAAAATATATTAAGCTTTTCCAAACCAGAAGGTTATTTACTTTTATCATTTTTTCTTGAAGCAAAATATTTAAAAATTGGAAGAGGAATTTATCCTGCATACAATTTAAATTATGAATATTTAAAAAAAATCTTAAAACATTTTAATTTAGATATTATTAAAATACAAAATTTACCATCAATATTTCATTATGGTTATAAAGAATTGGTTTTTGTATTTGCTCAAAATAAAAATAAAAATAATACAATGTCTTTAAATAAAGAAAAACATTTTTATTTTTTAAATGTATTTCATTCTTTAAATATCAAATATAAAAAAAATATAATTATTTATAAAGGATTTCTGGATAAATATACATGGTCCTTTTTAAATCAATTTAAAATACTTAATGAATTTTCAAATAATATATTTAATAGTATAATAAGAGAATCATTAGAAATAAATATTGCTGATAATTATTTTTTTGTTTATAATAGTCAAATAGAATTAATTTTTTCGTTTTTGAAATTTTATAATTTAGATCCAATTTTAAATTATAATTTTGATTTAATGAAAAATAAAACATATTATTTAAATTTAATTATAAAAGATATTATAAATAATTATAAATTTATATTTTATAAAGAAGGGCAATTTTATATTTATATAAAAAATATAGAAAATATAAATAAATATAATAATATTTTAAAAGAATATAATTTAGATAATAAATTTTATTTTTATAAAGATTATATGATAATTCCTATCTTTGAATTTAAAAGCTTAATTCATCTAAATGATTTAAAAAAATTTTTAACTTTTCTTAGTAAAAAAGATTTTGTTTTAAATCATAATAATCCATTTTATTTAAAAAATTATATAAAGATTAATATTAAAAAAAACAATATATTTATTTTATTTAAAAATTATATAATTGATTTTAATTACCAAAGATTGCAAGAAAATGATATTTATAAAGAAAACATACTCAATCTGAATCAGATTCATTTATAGCTATAATCAAAATAAAATTTTTAACTACCATCTAGTTAAATGTTTGACAGTAATATAATATAAAAAAATCAAATTTTAAGTGTAATAAAAATGAAATCTCAAATTAAAATATCTTTTTTTATTATTTCTCTCGGTATAATAAGTACATTACTAATTTTTTTATTTTTATATATCATTATTTATCAATTATTTTTAAATTTTTATTTAAATGAATATACAAGAATAATTAAATTATATACTATTCAATACACAAAACATTTAGATTATTTATTAAAAAACGAAAAGAATAATTTAGATCAAATTGATAAATTAATTGAAACATATAATTTGCAACTTAAAGAACAAAATTTAGAATTAAGTTTTTATAGAAATTTAAATGATATTGAGAACTCAGGGATTTCAAATTCAATTCAAAATGCTTTTAATAATAAAAAAACTTTATTATTAAAAAAAGATAACATATTATATTCTATAAATCCAGTTTACAATAATAATAAATTAGTTGGTGTTTTAATTATAGCCAAAAATTTAGAAAATGAATATTCTAATATAGAAAAAAGATTAATTCGAATATTTTATGCAACCTTAGTTTTACCTATAATAGGTGCTATTATATTATCATGGATATTAGTTCATTATATAAAAAAGGGTATCAGTAATTTAAAAAAATTTTCAAATAATATAAAAAGTGTTTCCGATATTAATAAATTTAATATTCATTCTATTGATTTTAAATTTTATGAATTTAATGAAATTTATCAAGAATTAAAAGAAATTTTATCTAAAATACAAAAAATAGCCATTGATAAAGAAATACTAAAAACCGAAATGCAAATATTAGAAGAATTTATTATCACATCAGAAGCTATAAAAGATTGGGTAGATTATATTTCAAATATTCTAATTCGCGTCAAAAATATGATTGAATTTTATTTTTTTTATGCAATTTTTAAAGAAAGAGAAGATTTGATTATAATTTATATTTTCCATAGATACAAAAATTTAAACGAAAAAAAGATATTAGAAAATAAAATATTAGAGGAATTAAAAAAAACTTCATTATACGAAAAAGGTATAAATTTTAATTTTGTTTATAAAAAGATTTCAAATGACTATTATATATTAAATGATATAAATGTTTTTGATACAATACATAAAGCTATTATGATTGATAAACCATTAATTGGTGGTATATTAGGAGTTGGTGTGGATATTTCTTTAAAAGAAGATGAAATTAAAAAATTAGCATTTGAAAGTTTATTAGCAACAATGATAAATTTTATTGGTTCTATAAAAGCAATTAATATTTACACGAGAGAGTTAGAGTATTATGCGACCAGAGATCCTTTAACAAATTTATATAATCAAAGAGTTTTTTGGGATTTATTGAATTATGAAGTAGAAAGAGCACAAAGACATAATTATAATTTTGCTTTAATCGTAATTGATTTAGATAATTTTAAAGTTTTAAATGATAATTATGGTCATCAATTTGGGGATCTTTACTTAAAAGAATTTGCAAAATTTTTAGAAAAACAATTTAGAAAAGAAGATATTTTAGCACGTTATGGTGGAGATGAATTTACTGTTATATTACCTTATACAAATAAAATTTATATTGAAGAAATTATTCAAAGATTTATAGAAAAATTAAATAATTTTTATTTATCTACACCGGATTCAAATTTAATAAAAATGACTGCATCAATAGGCGTTGCAATATTTCCAAATGATGCAATTACAGCGAAAGAATTGTTTTTAGCAGCAGATGAAGCAATGTATATAGCAAAAGAAGAAGGAAAAAATTGTTATAGAATATTCGAAGAAAAAACATCAATTCAAATTCAAAGAAAAGAACAATTAACTTCTAAATTATTATTAGAAATAATAGAAACAAAAGATATAATTCCCTATGTTCAGTCCATTGTAAATTTAAATGATAATGAAATATTTGCATATGAAGTTTTAATGAGAATTCATGATGACAAAAATAATATAATACCAGCCAATCGCTTTATTATGATTGCAGAAAAAATGGGTATTATGCAAAAATTAGATTTAATTTTATTTGAAAAGGTATTGAATTTTGTTTCTAAAACAAAAAATATTCATTTTAAATATTTTATTAATTTATCACCAAAAACATTTTCTACAAAAAAAGATTTAGAAAAAATTCAATCATTAATCGAAAAGTATAATTTTTATAACATTGTTTTCGAAATTACTGAAAGAGAAGCCATAAAAGATTTAAATATATTACGAGAATTCATTCATACTTTAAAAAAATATGGTATTGAATTTGCGATAGATGATTTTGGTAGTGGTTTTTCCAGTTATCTTTATATTAAAGAAATTCCAGTAGATTATATAAAAATTGAAGGTAACTTTATTAGAACAATGTTAACAAATGAAATTGATAAAATTTTTATTGAAAGTATTGTAAAAATGGCGAAAATTTTAAAAATAAAAACAATTGCAGAATTTGTTGAAAATAAATTAATTTACGAAGCAATTAAAGAATCTCAAATCGATTATATACAGGGAAATTATATAAATAAACCATTTCCCATTTTTGATTTAAATATATAAAATAAATATTTTTTTATATTATAATTGACATTTTATAAAAAAATAATTAAATGAAATATATGTCTTTTAAGCAATTTTTTGAAATTATAGAAACTTTAGAACCAAAAACCAAAGAAGCTTTTTTGCATCTTGCGGATGAAGTTTCAAAACTTAATAATATTGAAAAGCTTTCTCGAAAAGTAGAAAATTTAGATGAAAATATAAATCAATTAAATTTAACTGTTCAATCTTTAATTGAATTACAAAAAGGAATAATAAAATCTCTTAGTGAATTAACCGAAGCACAGAAAAAATCAGAAGAAAGAATTACAAAATTAGAACAGGCAATACAAGAATTAACCGAAGCACAGAAAAAATCAGAAGAAAGAATTACAAAATTAGAACAGGCAATACAAGAATTAACCGAAACACAGAAAAAATCAGAAGAAAGATTTGCAAAATTAGAACAGGCAATACAAGAATTAACCGAAACACAAAAAAAATCAGAACAAAGATTTGCAAAATTAGAACAGGCAATACAAGAATTAACCGAAGCACAAAAAAAATCAGAACAAAGATTTGCAAAAATTGAATTAACTATCCAAATGCTTATAGATGCTCAAAGAAAAACAGAAGAAGAATTAAGAGAATTTAAAAAAACAACAGAAGAAAATTTCAGAAAAGTATGGGAAAGTATTAATATTTTAAATAAAAATCAAAAAAGGTTCAATAAACAGTTAGGAGGAATTACTCATACAATTGGTTATATGTTAGAAAATTATGCTTATAAATATCTTCCAGTAATATTGAAAAATGAATTTGAAATTGAAATTAAAGGACAATTAAAAAGAGATTTTATTCAATTTGATAAATTACATTATGAAGAAATCAATATTTTAGGTGAAGGTACAAAAAATGGTAGAAAAATTATTATCATTGGCGAAAGTAAATCTCAATTAAAGAAAAAAGATATAGAAAAATTTTTACAAAAATTAGAAAAAATAAAAACTTTTTATAAAGATTATGAACTTTTCCCTTTATTATTAACGCATATGGTAATAAACCCATTTGTTAGAGAATTTGCAAAAGAAAAGGGTATACATATATTTTATAGTTATCAATTTAATTTTTCATTATAAAACAATAATCTCATAAGTAATTTCAGCAGTTTTTCTTAGCATAGCAGATACACCGCAATATTTTTCCTGAGATAACTTTACTGCTTTTTCTAATTTTTCTTTTTCTACACCTTTTGCAATATATTTTAAATGAATATTATTAAAAACCTTTGGATGTTCTTCTGTAAGGGTTGCTTCTGCTTCGATTGTAAAAGATTCTGGTAGAGAACGCATTTTTTTTAATATTGCTATTACATCCATTCCAGTACAACCACATAAACCACTTAATACTAATTCCTTAGGTGTTTGTCCTTTATTTAGCCCCCCATCTTCTTCTTTTGCATCCATTGTCACTTTAAGACCGCGAATTTCTGACTCCATTTCCATATTGCCTTTCCATATCATTTTTGCCTGCATAGTTTTCATTTTGATTCTCCTGGGTTTTCATAATATTTATTTATTGCTTTTTCGAAATTTTTAAAATCTTTATAATAATTGGTTTTATATAATATTTTTAAATCCGGACTTAAAATTACAAAAAATGGTAATCCAATTTGTAATTCCTGAAAATCTTTTTGTTCTGCAAAATAATCAAATGCTGGATCAGTATCATATATTTTTAATATAATAGTTTGTCTTAAAATAGATTGTAAATATAAATCGTTTTTCATTAAATGAGAAAATTCTACACAATTTGTACACCACTCAGCATAAAAATCTATAAAAATAGGTTTATTTTGTTTTTTTGCTTCTTCTATTGCTTCCTGTACACTACGATAAATTTTTAAATTATCAATAAATTCATATTGATTATAATTATATTCTAATATTTCTTTTTTATCTATTAAACTAATTTGTTTTTTTCCATAAATAGGAATAATTATTATAGAAATAAATAAAATTAAAAGTAAAGAAAAATATACATAAATTTTATTGAATTTTATTATATCTATGTTTTTTATTATTTTTTTTCCTATATTATATCCAAGAATTAAAAATATCGTAAATAATAATAAAATAAAATAAATGATTTCTTCGTTAATTCCAAAAACCCTAAATGCTTTATAGATTTGATATAAAGCGATAATAAAAATTATCAATGCAAAAGAATATTTTATAATATTTGTCCAGTTACCAGAACGCGGTAATTTCGCACCAATAATCCCAGACAAGAAAAAAGGTAATCCAATTCCTGCTCCATAAGATATTGTTAAAAGAATTCCATACAAGATTGTTGTAGTATTTTTTTGTAATTCAGAAGAAATTTTTGCTACAAATAATAAAATACTTACAAGGGCAGGGGATACACAGGCAGATGCAGCAAGACCTGCAATAAATCCCATTAAAAAAATAAAAAATTTACCTTTCTTTTGTTTTGTTTTTTCCTCTAATTTTCTAAAAAATTTTGGTTCTAAATTTACAAAATCTAACATTGCAAAACTTAAATATAAAAATAGAATACCTAAGAACAAAATAAACCAACCATTTTGCATAATCTTAGATAATATAATCCCAGTAGAAGAAGCAATAATACCTAAAATCATATATAAAAATAATGTTCCTAACCAATATAAAAATGGTGCAATCCATATATAGTTATATTCTGAGCTTTTCTTTTGTAAAAAACCAATTGTTATAGGAATTAAGGGATAATAGCATGGAAATAAAGAACTTAAAATTCCAGCTATAAAAAATATTCCTATATTAAATAATGGATTAGCAGTTTCTATTGAAATCGAATTAATAAATTGTTCTATTATATCCATTTTTAAAAATTTATATTATATATTTTGGGTCTATAACATATACCAGAAGTTTCATTACAAATTTGAATTTTAATTTTTAGATTTCCTTTTTTTAAGGTTTCTGATAATAAAGAATCAGGCAATTGAAATTCAAATATTCCATCTCCTCGTAAAACAGTAGCCTTAACCTCATCATCATATTCACCTTTTGGTTTTGTAATTAATGTAGGTTCTTGAGATAAAATATTTTTTTCTATAAAGTCAGACCAATCAAATGTTATAGGTATTAACATTCCATCTTTTCCTTTATCTAAATAAGCATGATGATTCTTAGGGAGCTGTATAATAACTTTTAGAATATCATTTTCAACCTGTGCTTTTATTTTAGGTTCTGGTATAATATCCGTTTCCTTTTGTTTACAATAAAAAAGAAATACAAAAAATATTATTAAGATAAGTATCAAATATAAGTTTTTATTCATATCTCACCTCTTAGGTATTAAAATTATTTTTATCAATGTAAAGTTTTTTGTTAATGTCTTTATATCAATTAATTAATTTTTCTAAAATATTAAAAACAAAGTTACATGGATTTTTTATTTTATTGGTTAATTCATTTTTTATAACTTTGTTTCAAATTCAAATGTTAATTAAAGGGTTTTAAAATATTTATTAATTTCTACAAAATTACTTAACTCTATGTTTAGAATATTTATATCTTATGAGTAAAAAAAATGATTTTAAAAATTCTAAATTTCTTATAAAATATAAACTATTATAATAACAAATTATATAACAAAGCCAATAATAAGAGAAAAAAGAAAAAGTTCTTGCTATCTATATAATTTATGCCGATATTAGAATAAAATATGCCTAAAAAAGAAAAAAATATTTTACTTGAAGAAGATAAAGAAGTTGATATTAATCTTACGAATGAATTTTCTGAATATATTTATAATTTATCTACAAAAGAAATACTATGGCCTAAGACTTATATAAATTCTTATCCTAAAAAATTTATTATAAAAATAGATAATGAAATTTATATTCCATTTCTTACTACCCCTTATGATAGATTATTATTTTTAGAAAAAAAAATATCAAATTGGATACAAAACCAATTTGGAAAATATGAACATCCCTATGTTACTTATTATTATTTGCAAAAATTTTCAGAAGAAATTTTTGAACAACAGATTGACCAATCATTAAATAAAGCAACAAGTAAAGTAATTAATCAAATAAAAACGAAAGCCAAAAAATCTAAAACTGGCAAAAAAGAAAAAAATACAAATCACGAAGAAAATCAAAAAGAATATAAAAAAATTATAACATTAATAAATAAATTAAAAAGAAAATTAAAAGTACCTAAGAAATGGAAATTTTTAACCTCTGAAAAAATATATTATGAATTATTAGAATATTTTGAAGAATTAACCATAGAATATTATAATTTAGAAAAGCAAAAAGTAAATTTAGAAATTGAATTAGAACATTATAAAAACCCACAATATATACATCCCACTTATAAAAAAGAAATAGAAACATATAAACAACAAATTCAACAATTACAAAAAGATCTATTACAGGAACGTTCTAAAAACGAAATCCTAGAAAAAGAAGTTCAAAGATTAACAGAATTAATTATAGAAAATCCAGCAATAAATATACAACAGGAAGAATTAGAATCTCTTAAAAAAGAATATCAGTTGCTTTCAGAAAAATATGATTTATTAGTAACTAAGAATATAGAATTAAGAAATTTATTAGAACAACAAAATCATGTTAAAACATTACATGATGCTTTAAATAAAGTAAGAGATCGAATCAATAAGATTCTAAGAACAGGTGGTTTAAACGAAGAAGTTTTAATTATTAAAATTAAACAAGAAATAGAAGAATTACAAAGAGCAAGAACTTATTTAGGAAAAGCATTATATGATTTAGGTCTATTATATTTACGTCTTGGTAGAAAAGAAGAAGCATTAAGAGAATTACGTGCAGCAAGAGAATTAGGCGTTGAAGATCCAGAAGTGAATAGAATCATTAATCAAGATTAAAAAAAATGAAAATTGTCCTGCAACGCGTTAAAGAAGCATCCGTTTATATAGTAGAAGAAAAAAATTTTTCTGCTAAGATTAATAACGGATTGGTAGCATTAATTGGTTTTTGTAAAGAAGATCAAAATAAAAGTTATAATGATTATAAAAAAATTGCAAAAAAAATATTAAATTTAAGAATTTTTGAAGATGAAAATAATAAAATGAATTTAAGTCTTATTGATATAAAGGGACAGATTATAATCGTTTCTCAATTTACATTATGCGCAGATCCCTATCAGGGAAATCGACCTTCATTTACAAATTCTTTAGAAATAGATATAGCCCAGAAATTATATGAAGATTTTATTCATATAATAAAAGAAGAATATATAAAAAATTTTAAAGAAAAATTTATAAAAGAAATTTCTGAAATAGATTTATATGTTCAATCAGGAAAATTTAGAACACAAATGCAAGTACAATTAATTAATGATGGACCAGTTACAATTTTACTTGAATATTAATAATTATAAATTCTAATTGTAAAATTAATATAATTAAGAGAATTGTCTTTACAGGTTAAAAAACATATACTTTTAGGTTATTGATGTTAAAAAAAGCATTCTTTATTCCATTTATTTTATTTTTATCTACGTTTACATTTGATAAACTTTTTTTATTAGACTCATTTCCTATATATTATTTAACAACTGGTTCTTTTATAAATTTTGAACATAAAGAAAAATTAATTTTTGAATTAAAAGAATATTTAAAACAATCTAAGGAGAAAAGAAAAAATGTATTAGTTATAATGGGAAATTCTCGTAGTATGTCTTTTGATAATCACTATATAGAAAAAAATTTTCCAGAATGGACAATGTTTAATTTTTCGGTACCTGGTGGAACTCAGGATTATTTTTTATATCTAATGGAAAAATTTAAAAAATATAATATAAAACCAGAAGCAATATTATTTGCTGTAACACCTCAGGGTATGAATTTAAAACCAGCTGTTTTAACTGACGAGGTTATGGTATTTGGTTTACCTCCTGAATTTATTATTAGAAAATTTTATTATTATAAAGTCGATGAAATTACGAACTATATTGGAAAAAAACTTTTTGTAGTCTATAAATATAGACCTAAAATCAGAGTTATAAAAAGCAGACTTAATGATAGTAATCTATTATCATTTATAAATTTTTTAATTAAAACAGAAATGGTTTTAGAGCAAAATAGAGGTAATGTTCCATCTCATATCGAATATAAACCATCTGTTTCAGAAGAAGTTTTAGAAAAGAATGCAAAATCTATCTGGAAAGATTTTTTTACTCCTTTTGTATTAAATAAAAATTCACTATATTTTGTAGAGGAATGTATAAAAATCTCCAAAGAATTAAATATTTCTAAGATAGGTTTATTCTGGCCCCCGGTTAGTCCACAATTAAAAAAAAGGAAAAGAAATGATAAAGTAGCAATTGTATATCAAGATCATAAAAAAATAAAAAAAACTGTATATGAGGTATGGACCCCTGAAATGATTAATATTTCTAAAAAATACAATATTTTATGGTTAGATTTTAACTACGAAATGCCTTTAAAATGTAACTATTTTTCAGATGCAAGTCATTTAGCTTCTATTTGTTATGATGAATATACTGATAAAATTTTTACATCCATAGGAGTTAAAAAATGAAAAGAATATTTATTACATTAATTATATTATTTTTATTTCATTGTAAAAGTTGCGAAAAAGAAAATAATAATAGGGGATTTAACTTTGAAGGTTGTGGAGAATGTTTGAATTTAAATACAGGAAGAGTATGTACTGTAGAAGGGACCTTTTATAATAGTTGTCTTGCTATTTGTAAACAGGTTAAAATTCTATGTAATGGTGAATGTCCCTGTCCAGAAAAAGATAAATAGATTTTATAAAACCAAATAAGTATTTTTTAAATTTAAATTTAGATCATTTTTTTCAATAAAAATAAAATCTCCAATTGCTTCTTCAATAGTGAGCTGTTTATTATAGGGATAAAGTTTTATAGATTGCCCTTTTTTTAAAAATCGATTGGCATCTTTACCATAAAAAATATAATATTGAAAAGTTTCATCAATATATTTTCCATACCATTTTTTTTGAATTATTTCTGAATTTATTTTTATATTTTCTGCTAAAAACCATTTTGTATATTGATTTCTTTTTTGTAATTTTTGATCTAATAACTGATTATCTTTTATCCATAAAATATTTTGATTGTCTCTTTTAAGAAAAAAAATCATATGATCACAATCCCAGCCTTCTATAACATAGAATCTATCTTCATAATTCTTTTTTGCATAGGTATAACAATCTTGAGAATGTAAATCCCAAATAGAATTATCTTTGTTATAATGAAGAATACCTTTATATTCACGTAATCTTATATCATTATTATGATTTTTACTCAATGTTCTTAAAGTAAATGTAAGTTTTGATACTTTTGTTGTTTTATTATTAAATTTTTCTAAAAAGGTTTTTTCTTCGATTATTAATTCCCCTGTTAAATTATTTTTATAAATTTGGGAATATAAATCAAAATAAAATTTTACTATATTATTTTTAGATTCAGGTACGATATCCTGTAAAGAGCCTAAATTTTTATATTTAGGATATATTGGACCTTCTAAGGATTTACAGCCTGTAATAATAAAAAACAATAAAATGCTAAGGTATATATTCTGCTGTAATTTTACAATATTCACCATTATTTATAAATTCTACATATGTTATTTTAAATTTATTTTTTATATTTTGATATTCTGATTTTTGTAATTCATTTTTTAATAATAATGTAGCAGCTTCTTTGGAAGTTGCCTGCATCATTGCAGTAGAATTCTTTTCAATAGCATTCTTAGAAGCTTTTGCTGTTGCAATTAAAACAATTTTTCCATTAGATTGATAATATTTCTCTATACCAGTTGGAATTCTATCTTTTATTGTATTGCAATATCCTAATATAAATAAAAATAAAATAAAAAAAATCTTACGCATTTTTTAAACCACTAAATAAAAAATAGAATTTTTCTTCATATTTACGTTCAAATTCTTCAATTTCTTTTAAATGTTTTAGGGTTAATCCAATATCATCCCAACCATTTAATAAACATTCTTTTCGAAATGGATCAATTTCAAAGTGATAAACTTTCCCCTTATCCGTAGTAATTGTTTGTTTTTCTAAATCTACTTTAAGTTTTGCACCTACATTTTCTTGTATATAATCAAATAATTCCTGTACCTGTTCCTTAGGCAAAACAATAGGTAACATTCCATTTTTAAAACAGTTATTGTAAAAAATATCTGCAAAACTGGGGGCAATTATTACTTTAAAACCATAATCTAATAATGCCCATGGCGCATGTTCTCTACTACTACCACAACCAAAGTTTTCTCTTGTAACTAATATACTGGCACCCTGGTATCTTGGTTGATTTAAAACAAATTCTGGATTGGGTTTTGTTCCTTCTGCATCTAAATATCTCCAATCATGAAATAAATGTTTACCAAAACCTGTTCGTTCAATTTTTTTTAAGAACTGTTTTGGAATAATTTGGTCTGTATCTACATTAGCACGATCTAATATTGCTGCAATACCTTCATGAACTTTAAATGGTTCCATAGAGTCAATAAAATGAAATAAATTCTTTTAGCAATGATTTTTTGTTTAAATGGCTTTTTAGTATAACTCATATTTTAAAGCAAAATTTTTTATAAAAGTGTTATTTTTTTTAAATATTACCAACACATGTTTAAACATTCATTATTCTTTCTTATCATAAATAATTTTTTAAGAATATTGATAAATATTTTTATAATAGCAAATTATTACCTTTAATCCAAGAGAGCCATACTAAACAGAAGAAATTATATTTAAATTATAAATTCTTTTTCTAAATGATTTTGATTATTAATATATTGAATCATTTCTTTTTCTTTTTGAAACATAATTTTTTCTTCTTTTGAGCGCTCATGATCATAACCAAGAAGATGGTATAATCCATGAACAATTAAACGTAATAATTCAGCATAAAAAGAATGATTATAATTTATTGCCTGTTTTTGGCAGGTTTCATAAGATATAATAATATCACCCAATACTAAAGGTTCATCTTCTACTCTTGGTATTTCTTCTCCTTCTAATTGAGAAAAACTTAATACATCAGTTGGTTTATTTTTATTGCGATAGACATTATTAATTTCTTTGATTTTTTCATCATCAACAATTGATAATGAAACTTCAAAAAAATCATTTTTTTCTGTACTTTTTATATAATCAAGAGCAATTTCTAATACCTTCTTTAAAAATTTTTCTATATCAGGATATTGTTCTTTTATTTTATCATCAATCTCGATGTAAATCTGATGTTTGTTTTTCATATTCTTCAAAAGCATGGATAATTTTTTCTACAATAGGATTTCTTACAATATCTTCTTTCTGAAATTCGATGAACTTTACTTCTTCTATATTCTTAACAATTTCTAATAATTTTGATAAACCAGATTTTCCTGGTTTTAAATCCGATTGTGTAATATCACCACTTATACACATTCTGGAATTTTTACCTATACGCGTAAGAAACATTTTTAATTGAGATAATGTACAGTTCTGTGCTTCATCTAAGATGATCATAGAATCGTTTAAAGTTCTTCCTCTCATATAGGCAAGGGGAGCAACTTCAATTTTATTTAATTGAATTAATTGATTGGTTTTTTCTACCCCAAGGGATTCATATAAAGAATCATAAATAGGCCTTAAATAGGGATCTACTTTTTGAACCATATCACCTGGTAAAAATCCAAGACTTTCTCCTGCTTCTACTGCTGGTCTTGTAATAATAATACGTTCAATTTCTCCTTTTAAAAGAAGTTTACTTGCAACAACTACACCAAGAAACGTTTTTCCAGTACCAGCAGGTCCTATTGCAATTGTTATAGGATAATTTAATAAGGATTTTATATAATTAAATTGATTAATTGTCTTTGCAAAAATAGGTTTTCCTCTATATGTTACAAAAAATCTATCCTGTTCCATAAAATCTTTCAAAGATAAGTCAGTTTTCAAAGAATCATCTTTAATATGATTTTCCTTATTAAGAATTTGATATAAATATTTAGCATCAAATGTTTCTAATTCTCGATTCTTATAATATTCACATAGCTTATTAAAGAAAAAAATTGCATTATTTATTTTATCTTGTTGATTCGAACGAATAATAAAAGAATTTCCCCTTGGAATTAGTTCTACTTCTAAGATTTTTTCCAGTTCTAAAATATTTTGATCTGCAATCCCACATATAAAATGAAATAACCTTTGATTCTCGAATACATATTGTCTTTGGATAAGTTTTGTCTGATTCATTTTTGTAGTATAACTCCACACATAATACGTTTTTTTGGTTCCCTTGTATAATCCATAATCTCTTTTAAATAAATTTGTCCCTGAAAATATTGCAAGTATAATTTTATAATTGTTAGACCGGTACCAAGACTAAAATCTTCATGTAAAAATCTTTCATCAAAATGATGGTTTAATCGAACAAATGGTTCAAAAATTTGATTTTCATATTCTTCTGGTATTCCCGTTATACCACCTTTAAATTCCAGAATATCGTTAAGAATTGCAATTATTATTTTATCATTTTGATCAAAAATAACTAAATCAATATTTGATTTTTCTGGAGAATATTTAAAGGCATTTATAAAAATTTCTTTTAAAATTAAAATTAATGCCTCTCTATTTGCTTTAACTTTTCCCTTAAAATAAAGATTTCCTATATAAAATTCTTGTTTTTTTATCATTCTAAACTCTTCTATTTGTAAGATTGTTGGATAAATAATTTTTTGGAAGTCCATATAATCTAATTCTTCTATTTCAAAAGAACGATTCATATAATTTAATAAATTTTCTAAATTTTGGATCCAAAGATTTAATTTTTCTATATTGTTTTTTAAATGATTAAAATATGTTTTTGGAATTAATATATTATCATCTTGTTCTATTTTTTTTAAATCCATTAAATCAACATAAGAAATAAGACTACTTAAACCAAGACCTTGTAGTAAAGAATTACGTATATTTTCTATAAGTTTTTTAGAAAAATTTGTTCTATATATAGTTTTATGATATTCTTTCCATAAATACCATTCTATTTGTTTTTTCCAGGTTTGTTGATATTCCTGTAAATATTGAAAAAGATTGTGTTTTTCAATATAATAATTTTTTGCAGATTCTATAATTGGAATGATTGTTTCTTTTATGTTTTTGTTTATTTTTATTGTTTCAAATATTTTATATTCTAATAAATTTATATTTTTTATTTCTTCGTCATTTTCTTCTAATAAAATTAGAATAGGAGAATCTCTAACATCTGTTATAGCTTTTAATAAAGCTTCTTTCTTTATTATACCATTTGGATTTAAAGAAGTTAAAACTATTTCCGGATTTATTTTTTTTTGTAAATATAAAGCAAATTCCGATTTTCTTGCAGTAAATACATTATAATGATTGTTTTTAAAAACATTTTTAAGTTCTTTTAATATATTCTTATCTCTATGAATTATAAGAATATTTAAATTAAATTGTTTTTTCATTATTTTAGTCTTCTAAAATTTGTTTGATTATATCAAGAAATTGAGCTGGACGAAAAGGTTTTACAATCCATCCATCAGCACCAGCCTCTCTACCTTCTTGCTTTTTACTTTCTTCAGATTCTGTTGTTAAAGTAATTATAGGAACCTCAGAATCAATTTTTCTTATTTCTTTAATCATTGTAATTCCATCCATAACAGGCATATTGATATCAGCAATCACTAAATCAAATTTATTTTTTTTAAATTTTTCAAGACCATCCAAACCATTTTCTGCAACTGTTACTTGATAACCTGCTGATTCTAAGGTTTCTTTTACAACATCCCTCATTGTTTGGGAATCATCAACTGCTAAAATGTGTGGCATATTCACTCCTATTTATTCATTAATTTTATTTTTGAAGTTCTTTTTATAAAATAATTTATAAATCTAAAATTGTAAATATTAAATTCTATTATTTCTTCTAAAAAAAGTAACATTTTTTGAAAATTCATAATATCTTGCTAATCCATATTCCCTTACGATATAATTATCTATTAAATTATATAAATTTTCAGCTGAACCTAACATTAATGTTCCCTCTTGATTAAAAAAAGAATTAATAAGATTATTTATTACCTTTTTTTTTGTTTCTGTATCAAAATAGATTAATACATTTCTACAAAAAATTATATCAAAACCAGTAGGATAGAGATCATTTATTAAATTATGAACTTTAAATTCTACAATAGATTTAATTTCTTCTTTTAATTTATATTCTTTATTATCTAATTTCTCAAAATATTTATTTTTTAAAAATTCTGGTAAACCTCGGTTAATTTCAAAATCAGTAAATATTCCTCTTTTTGCTCTTTCAATTACATCTTTACTTATATCAGTTGCCAGTATATATGTGTAGGGAAATAAAAAAGACAAATTTTCTTTAATGGATATTGCTATAGAGTATGGTTCCTGTCCATAAGAACAACCAATAGACCAGATTTTTAATTTTTTTGTTATTTGATTTTTATTTACATTATTTTTTTCCATCCATTCTGGTATAATTTGCTTTACCAGTGCATCAAAAATACTTTCATCTCGAAAGAAACGTGTTTCGTGTGTGGTAATCTTATCTACTAACTTATTATAAAATTCTTTATCATCATTTTGTAAAAGTTTTAATGCAACTTCATCATAAGTTTTTAAATTATAATCTTTCATTAATTGATTTAATCTGGTATCTAATAGATATTTTTTATCTTCTGTTAAATAAACGCCTGTTAAATTTTGTATTACCTGTATTAATTGTTGATGTTCCATTTTATTGTAATGCTTCTCTTAATCGATTTACAATTTCATCAGGTGTTAGAATTTCATGTACTAAATTTTCTTCTATGGGTTTTTTAGGCATACCAAAAACAGTACAGGTTTCTGGGGATTGAGCAATAGTATATCCTCCCATCTCATATACTTTTTTTATTCCTTTATAACCGTCATTTCCCATTCCAGTCATAATTATAGCTAAAATATTTTTTCCATATACATCAATTAAAGATTCAAATAAGTAATCTACGGAAGGTTTACAATTATTTCTTGGTGGATCATCTGTTAATTTTATATATTTTTTTTTATTTTTTTGAATAATCTTCATATGATAACCACCCGGTGCAATATATATATAACCATCTTGTATTTCCATCATATCTTGTCCTTCTAAAATTGGATTAATTGAAACTTGATTTAATGATTCAGCCAATTTTGTTGTAAATATAGGCGGCATATGCTGGACAATAAATAAATTTTTATTGATTTTAGGTAATTTTTTTATTATATCATATAATATTATTGGACCACCAGTCGAAATACCTATACCAGCAGCATTAATATTGGTCAGATTTATGCCTTTATGAGTTGTAGAAAATTCTGTTTTTTTTAAATTATTTTTTTCTTTATTTGTAATGTTAAAAGAAGCTAATTCATTAATTTTAGGTATAAGCTGACTTTTTATATATAAAATTAAATCTTTTGATTCTATTTGTGATAAATCTGGTTTAGGGACAAAATCAATAGCACCTTCTTTTAAAGCTTGTAGAGTAATTTCTGCACCCTTATATGTATAAGAACTGAACATAATGATTTTTGTATCAATATTTAATTTCTTTATTTCTTTTATAGTTTCAATACCATTCATCATAGGCATTTCGTAATCAAGAATAATAATTTCTGGCTGATAAAATTTAATTCGAGGAATAGCTAACTTTCCATTAGAAGCATAAGAAATTATTTCTATATTGTTTTCTGTAGATAATGCCTGAAATAATATATTTCTCATTGTAATAGAATCTTCTATAATCATGATCTTTATTTTTTTCATAATGTTATAAAGTTATAAATTTTCTGGATTCAGGATTAAAATTGGTTTGTGATTTACTATGGCAGTATATTTTATATAAGGTAAATACTCTTGATGAATATGTCCTTTAGAAAAATCAATCTGAGATGAGGCAATATTTATTATATCCATAACTTCATCAATTAATATTCCTATTTTTTCTTTTTTGTTTTTTAATCGGATAATTAAGTTATTTTTATATGTATTTTTATTTAATCGAAATAATTTTTTTAAATTAATTACTGTTACGATTTCCCCTCTAATATTTGTAATTCCTTCTATATAATATTTAAAATTTTTGGAAGAATAGTTAATAGGAGTAATGTGTTTGATAATTTCTATTTCTTTACAATGGATTATTTCAATCCCATATACTTTATTTTCTAAATTAAAAAGTATTATATCCATATCTAATTTTTAAAAATTATTGAATGATTATTTATCCAATCATTTAAAATTTGTTCTATATTTAATATTATAATCGTTTTATCCATATAAATTCCATACCCATATATAAATAAATTTTGATTTTCTTCTTTTCGAATACCCTGAAATTCATTGGTAATGTTAATAATATCAGAAGCTAATAAAGAAATATATTCAGTTTTCTTATCTTTTGTAATTTTAGAAATGTCAAAAAGAATAGCATAGAAGTTTTTTTTATCGAAAAGCTCAACACTTGCTTTTTTATTTAAAATTGCATTAATATCTATTATAGGAATAATATGATTTTCATATTTAAATGCATAATGATTAAGTAAAGGTTCTATCTGAGAAGTAAAAACTTCTATAATTCTTGGTTTGGATTTAATTGAAACTCCATAATAGATTCCATAAGTTTCAAAAATTAAATATTGTTCTTTTAAGAGTTGTTTCGTTTCTTGAATTTGACTTTCCTCTAATATTTCTTTTTTATTAGATTCTATATTAAAATTTCTTGCAATACCAGATATATCTAATATTAAAATGGTACTTCCATCTCCTAAGATTGATGCACCCATAAAATAGGGAATTTCATGAAAATCTTCTCCAAGAGGTTTAATCATTAATTCTTCTGGATTTAAAATATCATGAACCAGTATACCAAAAATATGTTGATCTGTTTCTAATAAAATAATATATTCATAAGAATCATTTTCATTTTGATGATAGAAAATATATTTAGGATCAATAATGGGTATAATTTTTCCTCGTAACTCATATACAAGTCCACCATGTAGTTCAAATAAATTATCCTGATTTAATTTAGTAATTTCGTATATTTGATTTTGTTGTATGGCAATCTTTTGTTCAAAAATTTGAACAATTAAACAGGTAATTATAGATAAAGTTTGTGGAATAGATATTGTAATAATAGTTCCTTGATGGACTTCTGAATCTATTTCAATAAAACCTTTGATAGAACGTAAAGAATTTTTTACAACGTCCATACCCACACCACGTCCTGAACGATCAGTAACTCTTTCTGCTGTACTAAAACCTGGTAAAAAAATTAAGTCAATAATTTCTTTTTTTGTTAATTCTTTTGCTCTTGATTGAGGAATTAAATTTTTTTCTATAGCTTTTTGTAAAATTTTATTTATATCTATACCTCTTCCATCATCACTGATTTTAATAATTACATTACTTCCCTGAAGAAATGCTTTTATGACGATTTTGCCTTTTGAAGGTTTTCCTTTTTTTTGTCTTTCTTCTGGTAATTCTATTCCGTGATCAATCGCATTTCTAATAATATGTGTAAGAGGATCTCTTATTGCATCAATCAATGTTTTATCAAGTTCAATATTTCCACCTTCTATTTCCAATTCTATTTCTTTATCCGTTTCTTTAGAAAGTTCTCTTATTAATCTAGGAATACGATCAAATAAAACATTTAATTCCTGTAATCGAAGTTTCATCAGATTTTCTTGTAACAAAGAAATATAGGTGCTAATCTTTTTAGTGGAATTGATTACATCTCTATTTTCCTTTGCATAGTTTTCTATTTTTTGTATTAATTCATTTCTTGCAATAATAGATTCTCCTGCAAGATTTATTAGATTTTCTACAAGTGATGCAGGAACTTTTAAAAAGGTTTCTTCTTTTTTAGAAGTTTCATTCAAGGATTCTATATTTTTAATAATTTTTTCTGATTCTTCTTTAAATTTTTTTTCTGGTTCTTTTTGATTTTTATTTTGATTTAAATCTATTTCTTTTAGAAATAATGAAGTTATCGGTAAATTTAACTCTGAAATTTGATTTGTTTGTATTAATAAATAATATAACATTTTACCATGGATTGGTGGATAAATAATGTGATAATTTAATAAACGAATATCAGGAAGTTTTTTTATCTTTTCTATTTTATCTACAAATTGGGATAAATATTGATGAATATCTATATAACTAATAATAAAATAAATTTTTTGATTTTTTGCAAGATTATTTTGTAAATTTTTTAATTTTGAAGAATATTTTTGAATCGTTTGATTAAAAATTAATTCTAATTTTGTTTGATGGATTTTTTGTTCTTCTTTTTTTTCTAAGGAATCTTGATTTTGGATTTTTTTATTTAATAAATTTTGAAAATGCTGGATTATATCTTGAACTTCATATTGATTCATATTTTCTAAATTTTGGATAATTTCTCTTAATCTATCTATGCCTAATAAAGAAGAATCAATAAGTTCTCTTGTTATTGGAATTTCACTATCTCTTAACTTAGAAAGAAGATTTTCAAAAATATGAGATAATTGCTTGATTTTATCCAGTTCAAATAATCCAGAATTACCTTTTATTGTGTGTATAGCACGAAATAATTGATTTATATATTCCTGTTCATTTTCTTTTAAATCTCTATTAAACTTGTTTAAACATTGTCTTTCTAATTCTAATATATTTTTTTCTGCTATATCCAGTAGTTCTAAGGATTCCAGTATAAATGTATTAATTAGTTCCATCTTACTTAGTTTAAAAATAATTTATCTAATTTCGAATTAATAAATAATTGTTTTAATTCATCTGACAAGCTAAATTTGACGATAGCATTTCTTTTTTTAGCTTTTAATATTAAATCAATTAATAAGAATAAATTTTGAATTTTTATATCTTTAGCTTCTGTTAAATTAATATGAATTTTTAAATCTGAATTAAGATTTGCTTTACATTCTTGAATAACATTACTTATATCTTTTTCCGTTAAATCATAATGATTAAATGAAAGAATATATTTATTTTTTGTATAAAAAAAACTACTCATTGTTTATATTATCGTAAAATATAAATGTTTTTTAAGAAAGATAAATAAATATTGACATATTATTTTCCGAAATTAATACAAAGTTATGATAAATAATATGATAAATAATATATTGAATAATAAAAAAAAGTTAATAAAAGAACGAAAAGAAAAATTAAAAACAGAAATAAAAAAATTAAACGTTACATTAACTGGAAAAGAAAATTTTTTTGAAAAAGACGATATTGTATTAGTATCAAAAACAGATCTAAATGGAAAAATTACTTATGCAAATGCTGGTTTTGAAAGGATCAGTGAATACCAAAAAGGAGAACTAATAGGGAAACCACATAGTGTAATCCGACATCCAGATATGCCCCGTAGTGCATATTATGATTTATGGGCTACAATTCAAAAAGGATTACCCTGGAGAGGATATGTAAAAAACCGCACTAAGAATGGAAATTTTTATTGGGTAGACGCAAATATTGCACCAATTTTTAATAAAGGAAACATAATAGGTTATATCTCTGTTAGACGCCGAATTTCAGAAGAAGAAAAACAGAAAGCAGAAAAATTTTATCAAGATATAAGAGAAGGTAAAAAAGATTTTGAACCTACTGTATATAAACAGATAGGTAAGATTACTTTAATTAAGTTATTAGTTTCTTTTTTTATTATATTCAATTTAGGAATGGAGATTTTTATTCTATTTTTTGATTTACCTTTTTATGTGAAATTAATTTTGCTTTTTTCTATAAGTTTAGCTGGATTATTAATTATTTTTAATATATTAAATAAATTCAAATTACAAATAGATGAATTACAAAAAAAGACTCAAAAAGCAGCCGAAAAAGATTTATCTGTATCTTTTAATGCCAATAAAAACGATGAATTGGGATATTTAGAAAAATATTTATTAAATTTATTAGTTAATATGGGCGGTATTATAGGAGAATTACAAGACACAGTGAAAAATCTAAAGAATATAAATCAGATTTTAATACAATCTTCTACTTCTCTTGCTAGTCTTTCTGAAGAAACAAATACAACTATTAAGAATGTAATTGAACGTTTGGATGAAGGAGATAGAACAATTCAGGTAATAGCAAGTTCACTAGAAGAGTTAAGTATAACAATAAACGAAATTTCTCAAAAAACCAATTCTTCCGTGGAAATAGTAGATAGAACTTCTAATTCCATTAAAAAAACTACCCATGTAGTACAAAGTTTAATTGAAAATTCAAAAAATATTTTAAAATTATTAGAAAAAATAAACGATATTGCTCAACAAACTAATTTATTAGCTTTAAATGCTGCCATAGAAGCAGCTTCTGCCGGTGAACATGGAAAAGGATTTGCTGTTGTAGCTAATGAAATAAAAAACCTTGCATACGAAGCAAAAACTATTACTAATCAAATCAAAGAATTTTCTTTAAAAATTCAAGAGGATTTAGAATCTTCTAATGAATCTTTGAATGAACTAAATACCAATTTTAAGCAACTTAATGAATTCAATACAACAATTGCATCCGCTATTGAAGAACAATCTATATCTGTAAAAGAAATCTCAAAAAATTTTAGTAGCATATCTCAATCTATAAATGAAATAACAAAAGAGTTTAAAGCTATTTTACCAGAATTAAAAGGATTAACAGAAATAGCTATAAAAAATAAAGAAAATGCAGAAGTAATTCAGGAAGAAGTTAACTCCCTAAAAAACATAATGGACGAATTTAAAATATAATAAAATAAAAAAGATTTGACATTACAAGTAAATACTTTATATTTTAATAAGTGTGGGATAATTATATTTTATTGTTACAAAACTTAGGACTTCTTAATCGAAATCGAAGAACACAAATAGAAAATCAAACGCGTAGCATAGAACAAAATACTAATAGAAAAAAACAAAATCAAACTATAACAAAAAAAAATATAATTTTTAATGATATTTCTAATATTGATAAAATATCTAAAGAACAAAATTTATCTCTAAAAGAATTTGAAAATTATATTAAAGATTTGCAGGATCCATTAACAGGGGATCCTATTCAATTAATTTCCAATCAATATTTATATCAATGTAAAAAATGTTCTGTTTTTTATCTAAAAGAAAGTTTTGATTTTATAAAAATAAAAAATCAAGGAAAATGTGTTAGTTGTAATGGTACAAATATTCAACCTTATTTTTTTGATGGTAAAGTTGTTCAGGTTATTAATTTTAATCCAGAATTTGTAACCTTAGAAAATCTATCCCTATATGTAAATAAATCTATAAAATTCAAAGGAACAGTTATTAAAATTCTTGAAAGTAGAAGAGGGGATTATGCTTTGATGTTTGAAGATAAACCATGGGTGGAAGGTTTTAAATTAATTGTTTTTTACCCATTAATGAAGCCAGGTAAAGGATTGGAAAGAGAATTTTTACGCTCTCTTGTAGGTAAAACTATTACAGTACGTGGATTATTACAATATCATGAAATATTTGGCTACGAAATTTTAATTTTCAAAAGAAATATGATTTTAAATATTGAATAAAAAGAAAAATTGAAACTTTTATTGGAAGTTTTTAAATTATATAATATTATATAATAAATATTTACAGGAGGAAAAATATGACACAAGTAAAATGTTATGTTAGAACAGCTGATAAAACGAAAAAAGCAGAAATAGGTATATCGCCAGAAGTAACAGTAAGTGATATTGTTGAAACCTGTATTCAAAAATGGTCTTTACCATCTGACGTTTCTTATAATCTGGTTGCAATAAATAAAAATATGGTTTTAAATCCCAATCAGAATTTAATTGATATTGGTATAGAAGAAGGAGAAATTTTAGAATTACAACCAATTTTAGAGGCAGGAATTTTCTATGAATCTGATCATAAGAAGAAGAGAAAATGATTTAAAAAAACTAAGAGAATTAGAAAAAAAATATGATTTTATAAAAATTATTGATGTTTCTGGTAACCCAATTTCAGAGATTAAAATAAAATTAAATTTGGGATTGCCTGTTAATAAGGAACAAAAAGGAGGTCCCTTTGAATTATTTATAAAATTACCAGCGGATTATCCATTAAAATCCCCAATGTTTAGTATAAAACCAGTTGTTTTTAATCCACATGTTTTTGAAAGTGGTAATATCTGTACTGGTTATAAATGGATGCCTTCTAATACTTTAGATCTGGAAGTAATAAGAATTATAAAATTATTATTATTATATCCAGAATATATAAATAGTAAGTCTCCTGCAAATTCCCAAGCATTGAGCTGGTTTAAAAAAAACAAAAAAAAATTTCCTTTATTAAAATTAGAAGAAATTTATAAAGAAAATAAATCTAAAATTCAATGGAAAGAATTTCAATAGATAGATATTTAAGACATCAATCTATTAAGTGGTTAAATCAAGAAGAATTATTTCAGAAAAACGTTTTAATCATTGGTATTGGTGCAATAGGTAATGAATTATTAAAAAATATGGTTTTATTAGGTATTGGTAATATTTCTATAATTGATTATGATAAAATAGAAATTCATAATTTAACGAGAAGTGTCTTATTTCGGGAAAAAGATATAGGTAAATTTAAAGTTCAGGTAGCTAAAAAAAGGGCGAAAAATTTAAATCCAGATCCAAGAATTACAATTAAAGAATACAACGATGATTTTTATAATATTGTTGATCTTTCTTTTTTAGAACAATTTGATGCAGTTTTCTGTACTGTAGATAATTTCGAAGCAAGAATTCGTTTACATCGATTATGTTATTTATCAGGTATCGATTTTTACAATACAGGGATTGATAGTCAATTTGTTAGTATAGAATATTTCCCTTATAATAGATATTACAATAGTAGAAATAAGAAAGATTATGCTTGTTTTGAATGTAATCTAAATGAAAAAATTTATCAAAATATAAATAAAAAATACTCCTGTGGTTGGATTGAACGTTCAGCTTTAAAACAAAATAAAATTCCTACAACTATAATAACGTCCTCTATAGCTGGTGCTATTGTTTTTTCTTGTTATCTACGAAATAACGATTATATATTACCAACAAAAATTTTCTATGATACAATTTATCATAATTTAACAAAAACAACACTACAAAAAAATAAACTTTGTTATTTTTGTTCTAATTGGAATATTATAAAAAAAATAAACTTTATAGAATTTAAAAAACTTCTACCAAAATTACCAGAAAATCAAATATTTTTCTTAAATGAGCCGATTTTAATTTCCCTTAAATGTTCAAAGTGTAATAAAAATAATATTCTATGGGATTTATCCCGAAAATACAAAGATATTGATTTAAAATGTCCAGAATGTATCCAAAATAGAGAACCAGAAGTAAGGGATTATATTTATAAAAATGAAATAGACAATATAAAATCATTAAATTTCAAATACTTATATTATTTTGATAACAATATAACAATACTTGTAAAAAAATGATTGAATGGAAAGAGGAAGAACCAGATATAAAAGTTTTACCATGGGATAAATTCCCATTTGATAAATTAAAAATTAAAACTGAGCAATTCTATCAATATATTAAGGATTATAATTATATTTTTTTTAAAAAAGAAGCCTGGGAAAATATGTGGAATCATGGAAAAAGCTCCTATAATGAAGTAGGCGGATTATTTATAGGTTATGTATATCAATATAATAATGATTTTATCTGGTATATAGAATCTATTGTTTATAATAATGATTTAATCCATTCTACTACACATCTTATTTTATTTCCATCTTTATGGCAAAAAGCCAATTCATTAATATTAGATAATAATGGTAATCCAGAAAAATTTATTATAGGATGGTATCATACTCATCCTAATTTTACTCCCTTTTTTAGTATTACCGATCAAAATACGCATAAACATTTCTTTAATTTTGATTATTCCCTTGGTTTAGTTTTTGATCCATTTTCCGAAAGATTTACAATCTATAAAGGTAAGGAAATGGAACTTTACAAAGATAAAATAAAAATAATTGATTTATTTTAAAATAGCGGTCATTAATGACCGCTTATTATTAACGCAAATCAACCTGTTTTACAGATAAAATATTAGGGAGTTTTTTAAATGCTTCAAGTTGTTCTTTGGTTAATAATTCATCAATTTTGATTACTGATTTTGCTACATCTCCTTTAGAGGTACGGGATAATTCTAAACTTGCAATATTAATATTATGATTTCCTAAGAATGTTCCAATTGAACCAATAACACCTGGTACATCTTTATTTTGTATAATAAGTAAAATTCCTTCAGGTTCAAATTCTAAATCATAACCATTAAGATTAACAATAACAGGTTTATTTAAAACAGAAGTATATTTTACTTTTTGATGAGAAATTCCTTCATTTTCAAAAATAACTTCTATACTACTGATATAACCAGCTGTTCTTTCATATTGATTTTCTATAATTCTAATACCTCGTTCTTTTGCTATCACTGGTGCATTAACATAATTTACACCTTCATCTCCTACAAATGTAGAAAGTGCTCCTTTTAAAATTGCCATTCTAACAGGATCAATTTTTTTCTGTGTAATTTCTCCACTATAGTTAATTTGAATAGTTCTAATAGGTGTTTCCATTAAAGATGCAAGTAATTTTCCTACTTTTTCTCCTCCAATAAAATAAGGTTTTAAATATTCCATACTATCTGGATCTATACTTGGATAATTAATTGCATTTCTAGCAATTCCTTTCGTAAAAAATTCTATTACCTCATCTATTGTTTCCATAGCAACAGCAAATTCTGCTTCTGCTGGTAGATGCGCCTAAATGAGGAGTCATTATACAATTTTCAAATGGTATTAAAGGAAAATCAGAAGGTATTGGCTCTTCTGTAAAAACATCCAATGCAACTCCAGCAATATGTCCAGATTTTAAACCTTCAACTAAAGCTTCTTCTTCGTAAATACCACCTCTTGCGCAATTAATTAATCGAACTCCTTTTTTTAATTTTGTTATATTTTCTTTATTAATTAAATTTTTTGTTGCTTCTGTTAAGGGAGTATGTACTGTTATAAAATCACTCTCTTTAAAAATTGTATCAAGGTCTACAATTTCTATTTCTAAATGGGATAAATGTTCTGCTGTAATATAGGGATCATAACCAAGTACACGCATTTTTAATCCTTTAGCTCTTTTAACAACTTCTCTACCAATTCTTCCAAGACCTATAACTCCAAGTGTTTTGTTTGTTATTTCTACTCCTGTAAATTTACTTTTTTCCCATTTACCTTGCTTCATAGATGCATTTGCTTGTGGAATATTTCTTGCTAATGCGAACATCATTGCAATAGCATGTTCAGCTGTAGTAATACTGCTTCCACCAGGAGCATTCATTACAATGATACCTCGACGAGATGCTTCATTAATGTCTATATTATCAACGCCTACACCTGCTCGAACAATTAGTTTTAATTTTTTCGCGTAATTAAAAACATCACCTTTTACCTTTGTAGCAGAACGTACAATAAGACAATCTGCTTCTGGTAAATCTTTTATTAATTCTTCTTTGGAATGGCCACCTTTGTATATAACCTCAAAACCGGGGGTATTTTTTAAACGAGATACTCCTTCTGCATCAAACTTATCGGATATTAAAACTTTATAATTCATATTGCCAAAAAATTCTTGTTTTATACCTCGAAAAGAATTTTTATATATATAATAAATAAAAATTGCTTAATTATATTAATTCATTAAAAAAATCATCAAGAAACTTTAAAATCTTATCCTGAGCTTCTGGATTTCGTATAATAGCATGTCCAGTATCAAAAGGATCAATGAGATTTAAAAACATTAGTTTTTTAAAAGGACTCTTTATATGATAATATATATAAAGCATACTTTCCTTGGGAACTGTTTTATCATTTTCGTTTATTACCATCACTGCTGGAATTTGAATATATTTTAATTTTTTTCGTATATATTTTAAAGAAATTTTAAAACTATGTAAGGCTGCAATTGGATATTGAAACTCATATCCAATAAAACGAGGTGGATTATAATTTATATTCTTTTTTCTTCTATTCAACTTAATAACAGGTCGAAATAATTTTAACCATCCTGTTAAAGGCATTAAAGGTGCGTGCAAAATCCATTTTCCCATAAATATTCCATTAAAAAAAACGGGGGTAGAAATAAGACCAATACCTTGAATTAAATCCAGTCTTAATTGAGCTAATTTCAATGTTATTGATCCTCCCATGGAAAATCCAATTACAAATATTTTTTTATAATACTTTGATAAATTTAGTAAATATTGATCTGCTATTGCAACGTAATGATAAAATCTTGTATTAATCATATCTTCGACTCTTGTACCATGTCCAGGAAGTAAAATACCTAAGGTGGTATGACCTTTCTTATGAAAAAATTCTCCAATAGGTCTAACATTATAAGGTGTCCCCGTAAATCCATGAATAATTAAAAATGCTACATCTGTTTTTCCTTCTAAAAAAAATGGTTCTGCCATAGGCATAATTCTATCTTGTTCGGGTGGATAAGGGGGTAGGGGAAGAATTCTTTCAGAAAAACCTTTATGACCTATATAGAAAAATAGAATAAAAAAAAGTAGAATAAACATTAAAATGTAAAAAATTGTCATCGTGAACAATGATAATAAAATATCAAAAAAAACAAGAAAAAAACGATTTAATTTGCTATTAACCGATGATGAATATCAATTTCTAAAAAAAATATCACAAATTGAAAATAAATCTATTTCTGAAATTTTACGAGATGCAGTAGATTATCTTTATAATCCAGAAAATAAAGAAGAAACTTTAAAAAATTTAGATTTAATCTTTAATAAAAACTACTTCAATCATAGTAATAATTTAGAAAAATATATAAATCATTATACTAAAAATAATTTATGAAAAAAAAATATATATTTTTAGATGATAGTATTTTATTTTTTTTATCTATCCAGCATCCTATAAAAAAAGAAATATATGAGCAACTTTCCTATTTTATAAAAAATAATTATTATCCTGTTAGCTCTTTATATTGTATTTTAAAAATAAAAGAAATTTTTTTTGAACAAAAACAAATAGAAAATTTTTTTGAATTTTATTACGATTTAGAAAATTTATTGGATAAGATCTTCCCATTTCGTAATATTGATCTTAAAAATACAATTCATATTTCGCATACATATAACCAGGATTTTGATTTATCTTATTATATTTACCTTATGAAAGAAAATCAAATCTATGACTTCCAATCCCTTCAATTTAAAGAACAAAAGAAGTATCTTCAGGAAAAGTTTAATATTAGGCTTATTTATCCCTATTATTAATTTTATAAGGATCAAATTTTTGATTAATAATCGGTATATTTAAATTATCTTTTTTTATATTTATTTTTTGGTTTTCTTCTATAAAATATTCCTGTAATATCTGTAATGACTTCGAATTTAGTATATAGGGTAAAAACTTTCGATAAGATTCATCTAAAAAAAGTCCCCAAAAAGCATTTCTTTCATCATCATAAAATAGGTTAGATAAATTGGTTTTCGCTTCATTATCAAGTTTTAAATCTATATTTTCATTTTCAAAAATTACATCTATACATATTAAAGGAAAACCTTCCACTTTTTTTAGATAACCTTTTTCTTCTTTATCTTTATAAGTTAGGTGAATAAAATAATCTTCATCATAATGTAAATTCATTTTAAATAATTTTAAAACACCTTGATTTATAATTTCCTGTTCACCATTCCACCATCGATTTTGTTTATCAATCCAGATTTCTGTTTTAAAAATTTTCATTTAAAAAATAATTAAAATATTATTTATTTTTTGTCAACTCTAAGAAAAAGAAATGACATAATAATATGCTCATTTAGTTTGAATCCATCATTTATGGAAAAAAAAGAAGAAATAAAAACAAGAAAGAAAAAAACTAAAGAAATCTTTATTCAATTATTACCATTATTAAGAGATTTAATACCTATTTTTTTAGAACGTATAGCAGAAATCCAGGGTAAACCTACTTTATTAAAGTTACAGGAAGAAAATGAAAAACTAAAAGATAATATGTTACAAATAGAAAAAAAAATGCAATGGTTTTTATTTTTTATTATAATGCAAACAATTTTTATAATTATTATTTTTATTTATGTGTTATTTAAATTATAAATATGCAAAACAATGATATTTTAAAAAAAATTGATCCTGATAATCCATTAAGAATTGGAATTACAACCTTAGATGAATTAGAAGAAAAAATAAAAGCTTTCCGTATTATAAACTTATCTTCTCTAAAAAAGCGTTTTATAATTTCGAGAGAAGATGTTTATGCACCAGATTCTAATGAAAAAGTATTAGAAAAAGGAAAAGAAATTGATGTTTCTAAAATAAAATTATTAAGAAAATACTATGATGGTAATCATATCATAAAAACTTTTCAACCAGATGAAGGAATCGTTTTAGTTTCTGATATGAATAGAAAAGAAAGTATTCCTTTATCTATGGATATTTTAACCCAATTAATGAATTTAGGAAAAGGAGCTTACGAAGGTTTTATAGATAGAGTAGATAATTTTGAAGAGTGTTTAACATTTCTTAAAAAAACTTTATTTCCACGCTTAATGATTATTGGATACTTACCTTCCGAAAATTTAGAAAATGAACGTCTGAATTTAGTTCGTATTAGAAGAATTGATCATTATATACGTACAATAGAAGTTATACATACAAAATATAAACCGGTTCCATATTTTCCTAAAATTAAAAATGTTACAATAGAATCAGGTAATCCAAAAAGCTGGATGCGATTTTTATTGGAAGTAATTCAAGAATATAATCGCGGTTATTTAGTAGAATAACTATAAATTATAATAATCATATGTTAATTTTAAGCTTTGAGGCCAGGTTTCTTTATCGCCATATTTTTTCCATCGATTTTCCAATTCAGTAAGTTTTTTGTTTCTAATATTTTTAAATCGATTATGAATTTCTACAAAAGCAGGTTGTTTTTGAAGATTCTCTCTAATACCTTTAGCAAATGGAACATATCTATACATAATATTTCTTACAACGCGATTTAATTTTAATATTCCCTGAGATTCATATTTAATCCAGATTAAATAATCATGTACAAATTTAGAACGATCATCTCTTAAATTTTTAAAATCCTGCTTGATTTTTTCTTTTTGTTCATCAGATAAATCTCTATTTTTTTGATAAAATTGTATATAATCGATATATTCAGAAGTTAATGAAGGCATACCAACATTATTGTAATCATGTCCAAGTATGGTTTTCTGGATTTCCCATCGAAAAGCACCAGTAGATTCAACAATTAAATTAAATAAATCCCCAGTACAAAAAATGGGAAAAGTAAATCTTGCAGGTGTATCTTTTTTTCTTGGATCTTCTAATTCCTGCCACATCATTGAACGATTACCAATTGATGGTAATAAAATTAAATGAGGAAAAACATTAACCATTATAAATTCTTTAAATATTTTTCTTTTTTCATCATTTAAAACCATTTCTCTATAAAAAGCTGAAAAATCTATATCCAATAACTTTTGTAATTCATTAGAAATTTTTTCTTTTGTAACAAATAAATCACTTAAATTTTGAGCAGTTATATGAAATTTTGTAAGTCCTGCAAAATATGTCGTTGGTGATCCAGAAACCAATTTTGAATTATTGCTAATAAAATTTCTTATTTCGTATTGTATACGTTTTTCTGGTGTATCAACTTCAGGTGGAAATTGTTCAATTTTTTTAACTTTTATTTGAGGATTTTCTAATTTTAGGATTTCAAAATAAGTTTGACCAAATTCGTTAATTGATGGTAATTCTTTTTTTTCGTAAATATAATTTAACCATTCAATAGCATTCATCACTGAAAATTCTTTATTTGTTAAATCTGTAGTATCTACAAGATTATATAATTCAATTAAATGTTCCTGTTCTAAAAACTTTTCGTCAAAAAAACCATAGTTTAAAAATAAAGAAATATACTTAGGTACATTTCCTCTTGCATTTCTGTATTTTAAAAATGCGTTTTCATATGCTTTCCAGAAAACTTCATTTACTGGCTTTCGAAGTCTTCTTATATCTGGTTCAGATTCTAATGGATTAGATGATTTCCTCAATTCTTGTAATGATGTTAAAACTCTTTTCTTTTCTTCAGAAGAAATTTCACAATAATCTAAAATTTTTTCAGCACTATCTTTTATATCTTCAAAAATTGCCTGATTATCACTTTTAACAGTTATAATAGTTTTTTCTTTTTTTTCTTCTTCGAATTGATTTTTTAATTTTTCTAACTTGGATTTAATCTTTGTATATTGTTGTGGTATCGATAATTTCTTAAAAAATACTTTTTGATATGTATAATAGATTTGATCAAAAGTTTCCTTTAAATAAAGAATCGTTTCATAAAATTCTTTTGAAGATACCTCAATTTCTTGCGATTCAAATAAATCAACTAATATAGAAAATTTTTCAAATAAGGAATAATCCCCTTTAATTACTAAATCAATATTTTGCTGAATATAATGAATTAAAAATTCTATTTCTTTAAATATTTGAGATTGTATAAATTGATATTTTTTTGCTACATCTTCCATTAATTTTAGATTTGTATTATAAATATTGGACTGTAATGGAATAGGTAAGGATATTAATTTTTTTAAAAAAAGATGCTCAAATATTTGATTATCATAATCATACTCTCTATTAATCTCTTCTATAAAATTATTTTGTAAAAACCAATTTTTAGTTAGGAATTTAGGTATCTGGCTATGTTCTTCAAAATTCTCAATTATTTCTTTAATTTTTAATAAATTTTTATCAATTATTTCTTCATTTTCATTTAAATTATTTATTATATTAGGTTGAAATTTATAAAAACCAATAGATAAATTTACTACATATTTATTGATAATTTTATAAAATTCTAAAAGTTTTTTATAAAATACAAATGCTTGATGTGTTTCCTTATCTAAGGAATTTAATGCCATCAGTCCTATATTTAATTTTCCAAGAATTACATTTTGTATACCTTTATTGGAAGAAACAGGAAAAGCACTAATAATACTTGGTTTCGTAGTAATAACTCTAAAAGGAAAATTTTCAGTAGAAAAAATATAAGAAAAAGCTGGAATATAATTTTTTACTGGTAAAACAAATAAATATTGTTTTTTATTGGGATCAAAATAAGCTATTTCTCCATTATGAATAAGTATTAATTGACTGATTTTAGTATTTTCTTTTATAATAACGGATTGAGGTTCAAATGTTTGTTGGGAAATTGCTTCATTTGGTTGTAAAATTTTAATATTTTGTGTTTTTGTATTTTGATCCATTTTCTTGATTAAAGAAATCTGATTTGTTTTTATTGTAAATTAAAAAATTCTTTTTATATAAATTAATATTTTCGATTTCCTGTAATTGCTGAACCAATTCTTAAAATTGTTGAACCTTCTTCTAATGCAATTTTCCAATCCCCCGACATTCCCATACTTAATTCCCCCTCTGGTAAGTATTTATCTCTTATATTCCTGAGTTGTTGAAATATTTTTCTTGTTATATATAAATCACCATTCGATGGTCCCATTGTCATAAAACCTTTCCAAACTAAACCTTCATTTTCTACAATAAGCTCTGGGTTTTTATTGATTGCTTCTTCAAATTCTTCTAAATACATACCACCCAATTTAGTAGTTTCTCTTGTTAAATTTAATTGTATTAAATAATAGATTTTTTTTTGCGTCAATTGATATTTTTTTAATGAAGCATTTGCTAACTTTTTTAAGGCATGCCAGGAACCAACACCATGTACCCAATCAAAAATATCTGGTATATTTCGTGCACTACCTGATTGTAATGGCCCAATATGATGACCAATTATTGGGGATTCTGGTTTTATCTTAACTAATGGAAATTTATCTCTTGCTTCTTGATAACGATTTTCACCAAAATCTCTATGACCATAATCATATAATAATTGTAGTAAATGATGGCTATGTGTTTTAGTAACTACAACTAACTTATTAATTTTAAAGTTATTTTTATTTATATAATTATATATATCTTCTAATGCTTTTATTGGTTCAATATTTTTTAAATCATAGGGGTGGTTCATAATAAAAAAGATTATTAGCCGGTAAAATGGTTTCTTGTCAATTGAGAAACCCTATCAGGATTTAATTTTGTTAAATTTAATGATAATTGTTCTAAATTTAAATCCTTAGGTGAAATAAAATTAACAGCAAAATAATTTTCTTGTTCAATTTCCAATTTTTTTAATTTAATCTTTAAATCTTCTATACGTTTTTTTGTTTTATTTAATAATTCTTCTTTGTCAATTTTTTGCTCTGTCTTTAATTCTGGAAAAAGTAATTCATTATTAAATTTTAAATTTTCGTTTATTGATTCTGGACTGTTCATTAAATAATGAAATCTTGCTTGTTCTTTTGTATAAATATTCTGGATATCTTTTAGATTTTCATAAATTTCTAAAATTTTAGGATTTTCTATAGAAGACTTTTGGCTAATATGATTTGTTGTAAAAGTATTTGATTTTAAATTTAGTTCTTTTCTTTTAATAAAATTCTGCGCTGAATTTAATAATTGTTTACTTGTTATTTCCATAAAACCACCCCATAATATTATCGAACAAAATGCAATAATTATTCAGCTTTTTATATGATAATTTACAATTTTTTTGATTTTAGATAGATATATTGGATTAAATTAATAAAAAATCTATTGATTCATAAAATAACATATTATAAAAAACGTTGTTTTTTAAACACTTATAAGAAATTATGGTTACATTATGACCAGAAGAATGCAAATTTTTATCATTTTAATATTATTTATAACTTTTTTTTCTTTTACATTAAGTATAGTAAAGTTTTTACAGGAAAAAGAACTTGTTTTTACTAAAAAAGTAATGGATTTTTCCCATGTTTCTCATAAAGGCATTGCAAAGTTAACTTTAAAAGGAATTATACATGATGATGATTTAACCACAGATGGTATTAATGCAAATCAAGTTGTAGACTGGATTGAAGCAATTAAAAAGTCAAAAAATATTGTAGGAGTATTAATTGAACTAGATAGTCCAGGAGGAGAAACAGGAGCAACCAAAAAAATATATAATGCATTGAAAACTCTAAGACAGGAAAAACCTATTGTAGTATACATTAATAGTATCGCTGCAAGTGGAGGATATTATATTGCTTCTATTAGTAATAAAATATTGGCTCAAGAATCTGCAATTATTGGAAGTATAGGTGTAATTATGCTTAGACCTAATATAGAGAAATTTTTAGATAAAATTGGAATTTCTATTAATGTTATTAAAGCTGGTGAATTCAAAGATTTAAGTTATCCTTTTCGAGAGTTAACACAGGAAGAGGAAAAAATGTATCAAGAAATTATTCAAACTGCTTATATGAATTTTATTAGTGATGTAGCTTTTGGTAGAAAACAATCAGAAAAGATTGTTTTAGAACAATGGGCTGAAGGCCGTATATTTTCTGGTATAAAAGCGAAATCTTTTCAATTAATAGATGAAATTGGAGGTAAAGAAGAAGCTATTAATTCATTAAAAACAATATTAAAAACAACAGAAGAATTATATATTTATGAACCTGAGGAACAAGAATTTTTTAAATTACTAAAATTATTTAATTCTTTTTTTAATTCAAATTATAATATATTTGAAAATAATTCTCAATTGTATTATCTTTATCTTAATTCTTTTTCTATTTATAAATATTTATTAAACAAAAGCTAAATTTTTTATAGAAAAAGGAAATTACAATGTGGAATCTTATAAAAATTTATTATTATGTCTTATTTCAACCGGAAGAAATTAGTAATCATATAAACGAAATACAGCATAAATATTTTATTATAAACAGGTTAATTATAAGTTTTTTAATTAGTGGAAGTTTTTTCTTATTAAAAGAAAAACATACTTATTTTAATTTATTTATATTTATAATAATAATTATGATATTATATTTTATAATTTCTATTGTTTCTTTAATAATAAGTAGCTTATTTTATAAAGAAATGTCTCAATTATTACAGCGATATTCTGATGAACCTTTAAATAAAATAACAAAATTAATTCAAGATATACAAAATATTCTTGAACTTGGTTGGCTACCTTTAATATTTTTAGTACATTTTAGTATTATCAGTTATTATTTTAATTCTAAATTATTTTTTCTTTTAGGATTTATATTATTATTGTTCTGGAAATGTTTTATATGGTGGAAAGGAATACAATATCATTTAGAATGGGATTCGAAATTTTCTATTAAGGTTTTATTAAAAAATATAATGTTTATATTTGCAATTCCCATATTGCATTTCGTTTTAATTATTATTTTAATTTATATGTTTACTGATTTTATGTGAGTTTAAAAATATTTTTAATGTCTTAATATATAATTAAAGAGGAAAAAAATGAGGATTTTAATAGTTAATGACGATGGTTTATATTCTAACGGAATGATACATTTAGAAGAAGAATTAAAAAAAAAATTTGAAGTTTATGTAATCTGTCCAGATAGACAACGAAGTGCTACATCCCAGGCTATAACAATACGAGAAACATTACTAGTAGAAAAAGTAACAGAAACTCATTATAAAGTAAATGGATTTCCAGTTGATTGTGTAAATATTGGATTATATTCTAATTTAATACCTCCAATTGATATTGTTATTTCTGGTATTAACCACGGACCAAATTTAGGAGATGATATTCATTATAGTGGTACTGTTGGTGCAGCAAGACATGCATTAATTCATGATAAATTTGCTATAGCAATAAGTTATGAAAATCCGGATTTAAATGGAAATTTTTCTCGAGTTGCAAAATGGTTTGCTAAATGGTTTGAAAATAATTATAAATTATTAAATAAAAATGTTTTATATAACATTAATTATCCATTAGAAAATAATGATATTTCTGAAGATTATCCTTATCCAGAAGTTGAATTTACATTTCAGGGTAAACGTTTATATAAAGATCAATATGAAATTTTAGAAGAAGAAAATCAAAAACAATGGATTTTAAAGTTAAAAGAAACAATCTTAGGAAAGGAAATCAAACCTGGTTCTGATTTCTATGCAATCCAAAATAAAAAAATTTCTATTACACCATTAACTTTAGATTCAACTCATTGGGAAGAGCTAAAAAAATGGAAAAAACATGCAATCCGATATGAATAAATTAAAAAAAAGTATATTTAATACAACCGAAGAACATATAATCGAACGAATTTTAATATTAAAACAATTGATAGAAGAAAACAGAGCATCTCCTATCGATTATCACGATTTAGCAATCCATTATTTCTTTTTAAAAAACTATGATAAATGTATTAAAACAATAGAAATATTACTAAAAAAATATCCAGATTATATTGATTTAAATCGAACTATTAAATTGAAGATTATTGCGTTAATTTATCATAAAAAATATGAACAAGCATCACAAGAAATTTTACAAAGACTGAAAATAGATCCACAAGATATTATATTATTAAGTTGTTTAGCATATTGTTATGAAAAACAAAATCAATTTCAAAAAGCAATCAATATTCATAGAAAAATCTTAAATATAGAACCAGATAGAGCAGCAAGTTTAAATAATTATGCTTATTTAATAACCCTTTATGGAAATCCAGAACAACTTAAAGATGCTGAAATATATATAAAAAGAGCTTTAAAAAAGCAACCGAATAATCCAGCTTATTTAGATACATATGCTGTTTATTTAAATAAGATTGGTCAAAAAGAATTAGCTAAACAAGTTATTATTAAAGCATTAAAACTCGATCCCGAAAATATCGATATTATTATGCATTTAAAGGAAATTATAAAAAAAACTTGAAAAAATGAAATAAATTATTATAATAAAAAAATATGCTAACAAAAACAAAAGAGAAGATTTGGACATATAAAGAATATTTAGAAATAGAAGATGAAAATAGATATGAAATTTTAAAAGGAAAGTTAGTTATGGCTCCAGCCCCTAATAGATTTCATCAAGATATTTGTGGAAATTTATATTTTTTAATTAAGAAGTATTTACAAAAAAATAATATAGGTAAAATATATACATCTCCCATAGATGTAGTATTAAGAGAAGATATAGTAGTCCAACCAGATTTAGTAATTGTATTAAAAGAAAATTATCAAATATTACAAGAAAAAGGAATTATTGGGATTCCAGATATTGTAATCGAAATTATCAGCCCTTCCAGTGTAGAAAGAGATCTAATTCATAAAAAAAAGATATACGAAGAAGCTGGAATTAAAGAATATTGGATCGTCTTCCCAAAAGAAAAAATGATTGAAATATTATTCCTAAATAAAGATAAACAATATGATGTATTTCATATCTTTTCTACCGAAAAAAACAAAAAATTAACATCTCCTCTACTAAAAAAATTAGAAATAAATTTAAACGAAATTTTTGAGGAATAAATATGCTAACAAAAACAAAAGAGAAAATATGGACATATAAAGAATATTTAGAAATAGAAGATGAAAATAGATATGAAATTTTAAAAGGAAAATTAGTTATGGCTCCAGCCCCTAATAGATTTCATCAAAAATTTGTTGGTAGATTATATTAATAAATTAAGCCAATTTTATAGAAAAAAATCAAATAGGAGAAGTTTATTTAGCCCCCATAGATGTAGTATTAAGAGAAGATATAGTAGTCCAACCAGATTTAGTAATTATATTAAAAGAAAATTATCAAATATTACAAGAAAAAGGAATTATTGGGATTCCAGATATTGTAATCGAAATTATCAGCCCTTCCAGTGTAGAAAGAGATTTAATTCATAAAAAAAAGATATACGAAGAAGCTGGAATTAAAGAATATTGGATTGTTTTCCCAAAAGAAAAAATGATTGAAATATTATTCCTAAACAAAGATAAACAATATGATGTATTTCATATCTTTTCTATTGAAAAAAATAAAAAATTAACATCTCCTTTATTAAAAAAATTAGAAATAAATTTAAACGAAATTTTTGAGGAATAATATGCTAACAAAAACAAAAGAGAAAATATGGACATATAAAGAATATTTAGAAATAGAAGATGAAAATAGATATGAAATTTTAAAAGGAAAATTAGTTATGGCTCCAGCCCCTAATAGATTTCATCAAAAAGTTGTTACAAAACTTATAACAAGATTAAACATTTTTTTACAAAAAGAAGTAATTGGGCGAAGTATATACATCTCCCATAGATGTAGTATTAAGAGAAGATATAGTAGTCCAACCAGATTTAGTAATTATATTAAAAGAAAATTATCAAATATTACAAGAAAAAGGAATTATTGGGATTCCAGATATTGTAATCGAAATTATCAGCCCTTCCAGTGTAGAAAGAGATTTAATTCATAAAAAAAAGATATACGAAGAAGCTGGAATTAAAGAATATTGGATTGTTTTCCCAAAAGAAAAAATGATTGAAATATTATTCCTAAATAAAGATAAACAATATGATGTATTTCATATCTTTTCTATTGAAAAAAATAAAAAATTAACATCTCCTCTACTAAAAAAATTAGAAATAAATTTAAACGAAATTTTTGAGGAATAAATATGCTAACAAAAACAAAAGAGAAGATTTGGACATATAAAGAATATTTAGAAATAGAAGATGAAAATAGATATGAAATTTTAAAAGGAAAGTTAGTTATGGCTCCAGCCCCTAATAGATTTCATCAAAAAGTTATTACAAAACTTATAACAAATTAAACATTTTTTTACAAAAAGAAGTAATTGGGCGAAATATATACATCTCCCATAGATGTAGTATTAAGAGAAGACATAGTAGTCCAACCAGATTTAGTAATTGTATTAAAAGAAAATTATAAAATATTACAAGAAAAAGGAATTATTGGTATACCAGATATTGTAATTGAAATTATTAGTCCTTCCAGTGTAGAAAGAGATTTAATTCATAAAAAAAATATATATGAAGAAGCAGGAATTAAAGAATATTGGATCGTCTTCCCAAAAGAAAAAATGATTGAAATATTATTCCTAAACAAAGATAAACAATATGATGTATTTCATATCTTTTCTATTGAAAAAAATAAAAAATTAACATCTCCTCTACTAAAAAAATTAGAAATAAATTTAAACGAAATTTTTTAAGGAGTTCATTGCATAACTCTCATTTTAAAGCAAAATTGTTTTAAAATATTTATAAAGTAATTTTAAAATTAAATTTTTTTCATATTAAAAAAAATTGTCTAACAATATTAATAAATATTTTTATAAATAGCAAATAGTAACTTTTACACAATAAAGCATTTGTAAGAATATAATAAATTATTTAATTCTATTATATAAGCGATTCAACCATTCTCTTAAATTTTCTATATAAGAAAAAATCGCTGGAACAAGAACTATTGTTACAAAAGTTGATACTAAAAGTCCTCCCACAACTGCAATACCCATAGCAGTTCTACTTTTGGAAACTTCTCCATGTAAACCTAAAGCAATAGGTAGCATTCCTCCTATCATAGCAAATGATGTCATTAGAATAGGTCTTAGTCGAACGATTCCAGCCTCTTTTATTGCCTCATCTTTAGACATATTTTTTTCTCTAATATTTTGCATTGCTCGATCAACCATTAGAATAGAATTTTTAGTTACAAGTCCCATTAATAATATTAAACCAATCATACTGAATAAATTTAGCATTTCTCCAGTTATTAATAAAGAAAAAAATGCACCACTTATAGCAGGTGGTATAGCAAATAATATTGTTATAGGAATTATAAAAGATTCATATAAAGAAGAAAGTACTAAATAGATAAATAATAATGCTAATCCAAAAGCAACTAATATATTTTTTACTAAATCTTTAAAATCTTCTGCCTGTCCTATAAATTCATAGGATATTCCTGGAGGAGGTGGATTTTCTTTTAATATTTTTCTTGTTTCTATTTCCGCTGATTGTAAAGCACCACCTGGCACTAATTGTGCGTTAATTTGAATAATTCTTGAACGATCTCTTCTTACTATACTTGTAGGAGAATAGGCAGTTTTAGCAATACTAATTTCTGAAAGTTTTACTGACTGATAATTTAAATTAGGAACATATATTTTATGATAATTTTTTTTTAAATTTCTATCTTCTGGCTTTAATCTTAATCGTACATTATATTCATTTCCATTTTCTCTATATTTAGCTACTTTTTCTCCTTCTACATAATATCTTAATTCTAAACCAGCCAATGCAGGTACAACCCCAAGCATTTGCGCTTTTTGTGGATCTATTTTAATTTGAAATTCTGGTTTTCCCGGTCTAAAAGAAGTATCTATATCAGTTATATCTTTAATTTTTTCTAATTTTGGTAATATATTTTGTATATATTTATCAAGTTCTTCAATATTTTCTCCTTTGATAATTAATTGATAAGGATAGTCTGCTCCACCTGTAACTGCACTATAATCAGATACCTGTAATCTATATTGAGAAAAATTCTGTAATTCTTTCCTTACTATTTCTTTAAATTGAGATGTGGATAATTTTCTTTCACTAATTGGTACCATTTCTATACCCATAAATGCTTTATTTGATTCTCCTGTATCTGTACCTATTCTAATAAAAATTTGTTTAACTTCTTCATGTTGAGATATAATATCAAAAATTTGTTTTGCAACTTCATCAGTGGCTTTTAAAGATGAACCTGGCGGTAATTCAAATGTAATTAAAAATTCGCCTGAATCAAACTGAGGTAAAAATGTTTTCTTAACAAATTTTATGGAAAAAATACTTAAGATAAATATAATAATGAATAAAAATATTACTGTTAATTTATGTTTTAAAGTAAAATCTAAAGTTTTTTCATATAAATAATCAATAAAATCTTGAAATTTATCAAAATATTTAATTATAATATTTTTTGATTCTCCCACATGACCACCAAAATAAGCAGAAAGCATTGGTGCCATTGTTATTGCATCAAACAAACTAATAAGCATAGCAAATACTACTGTTAGACCAAATTCTTGAAAAAATTGGCCTACCAAACCAGATAAAAACCCTATCGGTAAAAACACTGCAATCACAGTAGCTGTTGTTGCTATTACAGCTAAAATTACTTCATTCGTTCCAAATTCAGCTGCGTCCTTAGAAGATTTTCCTAATTCCATATGTCTAAATATATTTTCTCTAACAACAATTGCATCATCAATTAAAAGACCTATACTTAAAGATAGAGCAAGTAATGTCATAACATTTATTGTAAAACCAAATCCATACATTAAAATAAAAGCACCTAATAGGGAATTAGGAAGTGCAATAGCTGTAATAAAAGTGGAACGAGCATTACCGAGAAATAAATATACAATAATTATTGTTAATATAATCCCAATTATAATAGCAATCGTTACATCTTCAACATTTAGTTTAATCCATCGAGAACCATCTCTAACTTGTAATAATTTAGGATTACCTCTTTCATTTGATAATTTTTGATTTAACTCATTAAGTTTATTTTTAATTTTTTCTACAACTTCTACTGTATTACTTCCAGATTGTTTATAAACTTCTAGAAAAATTGCTGATGTTAATTTTTTATTATTTTGTTTATTATATAAATAAGCGATTGTTTTTCTATCTTCTAAGGTATCTTTAACATTTGCAATATCTTTAACCCTAATTGATGTTCCTAAATCTCCAAAAAATATTACAGCATTTTCTATTTCCTGTAAACTTCTAAATTCTCCAATTGTTCTAAAGTTCAATTCTTGTGTTGCTAAATCAATCTTTCCAGCTGGAATATTATTTCCATAATATTTTAAACGTTGTGCTATAATAACAGCAGGTATTCTATAATAATTTAATTTATTCTGATCAATTTCTATATGAATTTCTCTTTTTTGACCTCCATGGATTTTTACCCCACCAACATTAGGAATTTGTTCAAAATATGGCTTTATTTCATAATAAGCCAGATCATATAGTTCTGCTGCTGATAATTCTGCTGTTAATGCCATAATATAAATAGGCTGTTCAGCAGGATCAAATCTTGTAACTAAGGGATCATCTACATCATCAGGAAAATTAACTTTTACTTTTTCAACAGCGTTTCTAACTTCTTGTTCAGCATATTTTACATCAGTATCAAGACTAAACTCTGCAATAACAATTGAAATACTTTCCTGATTTCTGGAAGTCACATGTTTTATTCCAGATAAGGTACTAATTTCTTCTTCTAAGGGTTTTGATATTAATTCTTCAATTTCTTCTGGTCCAGCCCCTGGATAAATAGTTGTTACCACAACAAAAGGGAATGATACATTGGGAAAAATATCAACACCAAGACGTTGCAGAGAAATATATCCAATAGATAATGTTAATATAAATATACTTGTTATAAAAGTAGGACGTTTTATAGAAAAACCAGCGATATTCATAATAGCCATTTTTTTATTAACCAGTTAGTTAGTCAATATTTTTTAATTAAAACAAGAAAACTAACAGTATTTAATAGTATAAAATATAAATAAAGATTGACTATATAATAATAAATTTAAATTGAGATTCAATATCAATAAAATTTGGAGGATAAAATGATAAATCAAAAAATATTTATAAATAAATTGAGATTGAGTCCCAATTTAATTATATGTTTTTTATTTTATATCAATAATGTTTTATTTGCTATTGGTGGTATTTCCAGTACTAAATTAATTGTTCCATCTGCAAATGTCTTAGATAAAGGATTAACAGAAATTGATTTGAATTATTTTATATTACGAGCTAAAAATCAATTTGATGAGAAAGGTAATATAATAAATTATTCGTATGAATGCAATTCTATATGTCAAAAAGATAAAATATCAGAAGGTGGAATATCATTTAGAGCCACATCAGGAATAGGTTATAATATTGAAATAGGTATAGAGGGAGGACATAATACAATGAAAAGCGAATTATCTAACTTTACTTTTTCTTATATAGATGATCTGAAAATAGGAAGCAAATGGAACTTTTTAGATCTTAAAGAAAATCAATTTAAATCCAGTTTACAGATAGGAATTTCTTATGATTATGAAACATTTACTCCTTATTATGAAGGTGGATTTATATTTTCTAAGGATTGGTCAAATTTTTCTGTCGATCTGGATTTACATTATTTTACCACAAAAAGAATTCAGATTTTTGAAAAAGAAGTATTAGAACAAAGTAGTTGGTTTTATGGTCCTCATGCAGGGATTGGAGTAAGTTATAATTATGATAATTTTCTTTTAGGATTGGAATATCATTTTGAAGAGGCAGTGACAAAAGTAAGACAATATGAGTTCTTCTCAGAAAGTGAATATCGAAATCTTTATTTTTCTGGTCTTGCTAATTATTATAAAATTGAAAATCAAACATTTCATCAGTTATTTCAATTGCCAGAAACTATTCAATGGAATAATATAGAACTACCTATAAATAAAATTTATAAAAAAAGGAAATATTTTACTTCAACCCATATATTAGTTTATGGTTTTAGCTATACAGTTTCTGATAATATGTCTTTAAGCTTTATGATTCATGATACTGTGAAGGGAATAAATAACGATAATAGTAAAATATTAAATGTTGTTTCAACATTCATTATTAATTAATATTATTTTATTGACACAAAATGAGCATTAAAATAATATGTCTTTCAACTGGTCAGAGGTCTTACCAGTTGAAAGAATTATGGATGCAACATTAATAGAAAAAAATATTATTAAAAAAATTATAGATGGTCAATATAAAAATGTTCTTCCTTCAGAAAGAGAGTTATCGAACGAATTTAAAGTTACTCGTCAAAAAATAAGAGAAATATTACAACGATTACAACAAGATGGCTGGATAGAAATACAACATGGAAAACCTACAAGAATAAAATTTATATACGAAGAAGGAGGTTTAAACATCCTTAATTCCTTGATAAGACATAATATCTTAGAATTGCCAAACATCACGAAAGAAGAATTCATTATAAAACTTTTAGAAATTCGTTATGCATTAGCACCTGTTTATACAGAAAGTTGTTTAAAAATAAACTCTTCTGTTATAAAAGAATATTTAAAATACGGATTAGAAAAGCAAAACTTAAATAAACTAAAATGTTCATCTAAGGATATAACTAATTTTGACTGGCATTTGCATAGAATTTTATGTAAATATTCTGAAAATATTTTATTTTTATTTTTATTAAATTCTTTTAAAGAAATTTATTTCTATTTTGGTATACAATACTTTTCTTTAGAAGAAGCAAGAAAACGTTCTATTGAATTTTACAAGAAATTTTATAAATATATTCAAGAAGAAAATTGCGAAAAAGCAGTTTTAGAAATGAAAAAAGTAACAAAAGATAGTATAAATATACTAAAAAAAGCATTAAGTAATCATAAAAAAACAAATTAATAACATATTAAAAGGAGATATTATGAACTATAAAAATCAAATAAGAAAATGGAATGGTTGGGGAAAAAATGGTTTTCATTTATATGATCAAAATATTATAAGGGATTTAAAATCTTTTTTATCAAATCAAATTGGAGAAGTAAATTTTAAAATTAAAGAAATCACCAAAGAAGAGTTACTAAAAAAAGTATCAGTTTCTTCTATAAAAATAAATGATCCTATCTTAAAAAATATATTTTTTCTTGAAAAAGAAATACGCTTAGATTATTCTTTTGGTCAAAGCTTTCCAGATTGGATTTCGTTTAAAACTGGATGGAATTTGGAAATAACAGATGCAGTTGCTTTTCCTTCTAATATAGAAGAATTAAAACTACTTTACGATTACTGTAAAAAAAATCAATATAAAATTTTAATATATGGTGGTGGTACAAGTGTAGTAGGGCATATACGACCAGAAAATCATCCAGTTATTACTATTTCTATGGAAAAATTAAATAAGGTTTTAGAAGTAAATAAAGAAAATTCTTTCGCCATTATACAAGCTGGTGCTAATGGACCAGAAATAGAAAATCAATTACAAAAATATGGATATAGATTAGGACATTATCCACAATCTTTTGAATTAAGTACCCTTGGTGGTTGGATTGCTACGCGTTCTAGTGGACAGCAAAGTTTATACTATGGAAAAATTGAAGATATTTTTTTAGGTGGGAAAGTTTTAACAGATAAAGGTGAATGGGAAATTATACCAAATCCAGCCTCTTCTGCTGGACCAGATTTAAAATATTGGATTTTAGGTTCCGAAGGAAGAACTTCTATTTTATACGAAGCTATCGTAAAAATAAGAAAATTACCAGAAACAGAAGAATTTTATGGTGTTTTTTTTAAAGATGTTTTTTCAGCAATAAATTTTATTAAACAGGCAATCCAATTAAAAACCTCTTTATCTATGATAAGATTAAGTTTCCCCGAAGAAACATTAATAAATTTAGAAATGGCAAAAGCAACAGGATATAAGAATATAATAGAAAATTTAATTAAATATTTATCATTTCGAGGTTACAAAAATCAATTCTGTATGATGATATTAGGATTTACTGGTACAAAAAAAGAAGTTCATACTAGTAAGAAGATCATTATAGATTTAATAAAAGATTTTAATGGACTAATCAAGCCTTATTTTATCAGTAAGAAATTAGGAAAAAGTTGGGAAAAAAATCGTTTTTATTCGCCCTATCTAAGAAATACACTCTGGGAGTTAGGTTATGGTGTGGATACATTAGAAACATGTTTACCCTGGAATAAAATTATAGAAGCTAAAAATAAAATTGAATTTGCTATAAAAGAAGCTGCAAAAAAACATAACGAAGAGATAATTGTATATACACATTTATCTCATATCTATTTAAATGGTTCTTCTTTATATACTACTTATCTTTTTCGTTTAAAAGAATCACCCGAAGAATTATTTCAATTCTGGAAAGATATGAAACAGGCAGCAAGTAAAGTAATTACAGAATTAAAAGGTACAATTAGCCATCAACATGGGGTAGGTAAGGATCATAAAACTTATTTAGTATTCGAAAAAGGACAAATTGGAATGGAATGGATAAAAAATTATATTAAAAATGCAGATCCCCATCAACTTTTAAATAATAATAATTTAATTGATATAGATCATAGTTAAGGATAAATTATGAAAACTAATAGAGACAAACATTATGATAAATTTATAAATTTTTATAAAAACAATAAGGAATTTGATGTTATTATCATTGGTGGTGGAATTACAGGAGCAGGTATTGCCTTAGGTTGTGCTATGAATCATTTAAATACATTATTAATTGAATCTAATGATTTTGGATATAGTTCTTCTGGAAATTCCTCGAAATTAGTACATGGCGGTCTACGTTATCTGCAAAATGGACAATTTCATATAACTTTTCAATCTGTTAAAGAAAGAGAAAAACTTTTAAAAGAACTTCCCAAATTAATCTGGCCAATTTATTTTATATTACCTTATTATAATTTAAAAGAAAAAATAATGTATAAATCTGGTCTTATACTTTATGATTTTTTTGCTGGCAAACAATATCATAAAAATGTAAAAATAGAAGAAATTTTAGAATGGTTTCCATATATACGTCGATTTAAAGAAAAAAATAATATAAAATATAAATTAAAAGGTGGTTATTTATATCAAGATGCACAAACAGATGACATTCGTCTATTAATTAGAACATTAAAAGAAGCTGAAAATAATGGTGCAATTATATTAAATTATTTTTCTGCAAAAGATCTATTATTAGAAGACAATATTGTTAAAGGTGTGATTGGTTATGATTTAATAACACAAAAAGAATTTAATATAAAATCTAAAATCGTTATAAATGCTACGGGTTTTTTAGCTGATATATTTCGTACAAAATTAGGTTTAGAGAAAATTATGAGACCTTTACGAGGAAGCCATATTGTTATAGAATATAAGAAACTTCCAGTAAAATATGCTTTAGGTTTTTCTCATCCGGAAGATAAAAGAAATATTTTTGTTTTACCATGGTTTGGAAAAACCATAGTAGGAACAACCGATGTAGATCATCAAAATCAAAATAATAATCCTATTTCTATTAGTTCTATTACTGAACAAGAAATTGAATATTTACTTAAAGGTGTAAACTATCAATTTCCAGATGCGAAAATCTCTAAAAAAGAGATATATTCTACCTGGTCTGGTGTAAGACCGGTTGTAAGTCGTGATCCTAATATACCTCCTTCGAAAGAATCACGTGATATATTCATAGAATTTTATAAAAATTTATTAACAGTTACAGGAGGTAAGTTGACAACTTTTCGATTAGAAGCGAAAAAGGTATTGAAGATTTTAAGAAATCACTTTCCTATTAAAAAGTGGTATTTTACATTTAAAAATCTTTCTCTTCTGGAACTGGAACAATTTTTTGAAAAAAAAGAAATCGATTTCATTAAAAATGAAATAGTAGATCATGAAAGAATAATAAATTTTTATGGAAAAGATAGTATTGAAATATTAAAAAATATTATAAAAAATCCTAAAATTATAGCAAATATTACATTTTATAAAGAAAATAATATTATTTACGAAGAAGAATTAAAATATAGTATTAAAAACGAATGGGTATTAAATTGGGAAGATTTTTATTACAGAAGATTTCGTTTTGGAATTGTTCAAAAAGAAAAAGAAGATTTAATAAAATCCTTGTATAAAAATACAATTTCCAAATAATTGAAACTTCAGGGGGAAGTATGAATCCTTATGTTTTAAGTATCGACTGTGGTACACAAAGCATTCGTGCTATTATTTTTGATGCATCTGGTAATATTATAGAAAAAACTCAATTATCATTAGAATATGAAAGTCCTTATCCAGGCTGGGCTGAACAAAAGCCAGAGTATTTCTGGCAAAAACTTATCGAAGTAATTAATGAACTATGGAAAAAACAATCACAATTAAAATCTGCCATAGTTGGTATTACATTAACAACTCAAAGAGGTACAGTAATAAATATAGATAAAAACGGAAATTCACTAAGACCTGCTATTACCTGGTTTGATCAACGACAGGTAGAAGATCCAGAACCAATTCCATTCTGGAATATTATATTTAAAATTTTAGGTATGTCCGAAGCAATTGATTTTTTTCAAAGACAAATAGAAGCAAGCTGGATATATAAAAATGAACCAGAGATATGGAAGAATACTTATAAATATTTATTATTATCTGGTTATTTATCTTACAAATTAACAGGAAATTTTATAGATTCCATAGCATGTCAGGTTGGATATATTCCTTTCGATTATAAAAGGCATCAATGGGCTTCTAAATGGGATTGGAAATGGAAACTGGTTCCAGCTTCCAAAGATATTTTACCAGATTTAGTTCAACCTGGAAAATTACTTGGAACATTATCAAAAGATGCTGCTAAAGAATTAGATTTAAAAGAAGGTATCCCAGTTATAGCAGCTGGTTCAGATAAAGCATGCGAAACACTTGGTTGTGGAGTAATAGATGATTCTTCTGTTCATTTAAGTTTTGGAACTACTGCTACTGTAAATGTTGTCACTAAAAAATATAAAGAAGCAATACCATTTATTCCTCCTTATCCATCTGTAATACCAGGACATTATACCATGGAAATTCAAATCTTTCGAGGTTTTTGGCTTGTAAGCTGGTTTAAAGAGCAATTTGCTTTTTCCGAAAAATTAGAAGCAGAAAAACGAAGTTGTTCTGTAGAAGAAGTATTAGAAAAAAAAATTAAAGATATTCCTCCAGGATGTCTTGGATTAATATTACAACCTTATTGGTCACCAGGTATACGTATACCAGGACCAGAAGCAAGAGGTGCAATTATAGGTTTTTCCGATTGGCATACAAAATATCATTTATACCGAGCAATTTTAGAAGGTATTGGATTTTCTCTACGAGAAGGAACAGAACGCATAGAAAAAAAATTAAAAAAGAAAATTCCCAGAATAGCAGTAGGTGGAGGAGGTTCAAATAGTGAAGTTGCTTTACAAATTACTGCAGATATTTTTAATAGAAATGTCGAAAAACCTTTCATATCAGAAGCTTCGGCATTAGGAGCAGCAATGATCGCTTTTTATGGATTAGGAATTTATAAAACTATTCCAGAAGCCGTAAGAAACATGTATAAAGTAGGTAAAATTATTCATCCAGATAAGAAGAATCATAAAATCTATGATTATATTTATAAAAATGCCTATTTAAAGATCTATCAAAATTTAAAACCAATTTATAAAGTTCTAAAAGAAATAGTATAAATTTTATATATTTTAATTGAAAAGTTGATTAAAGAAATAAATCAAATAATTCGATTTTATTATAAATATTAACGAGGAGGAAATTATGAATTTTAAAAAAATACATTTTTTTATATTTTTAATTTTAATTTCGTTTACGTTAAATGCACATACCATACGTTTTGATATTAATATCGACTATAATACAAAATTTAAACCAGAAATGGGACAACGTTTGCAACATTCTAATACATTAACTTTCATTGACCAAAATATACTTTTATATACAAATAATTGGAAAATGACAAATGGAGAAGCGATCAGTCCACTTTCTATTCATTATTTAATTAATGCTGGAGTAGGGAAATTTTTAGTAGGTTTAATTTATTCTAAATATAACTATATTGGTTTTTATAACTCTTATAATGATTTAACAAAAAATTATTTAGAGAAAAAAATTGATAATTATGAGCAAAAAATACAAACTTATGAAATAGGTTATGAATTTAATATTATTGAAAACTTAATAATGTCAGTTGCTATGGGAAATAAAAATTTGAATAGGGAAATAAAATGGCATGGATTAACATCTGTTTCTAATAATTTTTATGGTGAAGATACTTCTGTTTCAACTAATTCTAATGGATTATATCAAAAAGTAAAATTAGAATACTTTTTTATACCTAATATTTCTGCTTTTATACAATATTCTTTTGGTATTTTAAAAGGAGATGTAAATTATCAAGATAATATTTTTACTTCAAGTCTATTTTCTTTTATAAATTCCATTGGCTGGAAAAATAATATAAATTTCAACGAAGCAATAGTAGGTGTAAATTTTAAAATTAATGAAATTTCAAAAATTAAAGTTGCTGCTAAACAATTACAATATATGGTTTCTTATGACAATACATATATAATTTTTAATAGTCTTAATCCAAGTTCAATTTTTCAATTTCAATTACCTGCTATATGGAGCAAATATTTTGATGATACAAGAACATCTTTTCTTGTTGGATATGAGTATAATTTAAATTTTTAGTTATATGTAAGATATCCAGGATATTTTTAACCTGGATATCTATTTATTTTTTAATAAATTTTAGTAATAATTAATATGCTAAAAATTTCAAAATAGAATTTAAAATCTAATTATAATTCAAAAAAATTCATAAAAAAATCATAAATATATATTTTTTTATTGCTAATTTCATTCATAATAATAGTATAGAATATATATCAACTTTAAGTGGAGGAAGAGTATGAAAGACTTATTAATAAATATATTAAAAAAAATTGATTATGAACGTGTTGATTTTGGGTTCGAAATAATCTTTCCAGATGGAGATAAATATACCTATGATAGTTATCCTATTCAGGCAAGAATTATTTTCAAAAATAAAGAAGCATTAAGAGATCTTTTTAGTAGAGGCAATCTTGGATTTTGTGAACGTTATATGAATTGTGATATAGATATAGAAGGTGATTTTTATTATGTAGCTTATTTAGGATTACTTGTAGAAGAGCAGGGACTTGAACCTAATTTTATTGAAAAATTAAAGATTTTTTATTATTTCTTAACCCATAGAAATACATTAGAAGGTTCTAAGAAAAATATTTCCCATCATTATGATCTAGGAAATGATTTTTATTCTTTATGGCTTGATAAAAATATGCAATATACTTGTGCCTTTTTTAAAAGTCCCAAAGATTCCTTAGAAAAAGCTCAAATACAAAAAATGGATTTAGTTTGTCGAAAACTACAATTTAGACCAGGTGATTTTGTTGTAGAAGCAGGTTGTGGATGGGGTGGCTTTGCAATTTATGCTGTTAAAAATTATGGTGTAAAAATGAGATCTTTTAATATATCAGAAGAACAAATTGCATATGCAAAAGAATGGCAAAAACGAGAAGGAATTTCCGAAAAACAACTAGAATTTATTTTAGATGATTATCGTAATATTAGAAATGATCCTCATATTTATGATAAGTTCGTTTCAATTGGAATGTTAGAACACGTTGGACCAGAAAATTATGAAAACTTTTTTGATTTAATCTATAATAAAATAAAACCTCAAGGATTAGCATTAGTACATTCTATTTCAAGAGCATATCCCAGAATGCAGGATCCATGGGTAAATAAATATATTTTTCCTGGTGGTTATATCCCCTCCTTAGGAGAAATTGTTGTTCCCTTAGAAAATATGATTAAAAAAAATAAAAAACCACAATATTTATATATAATGGATATTGAAAATCTTAAATATCATTATGCTTTAACATTAGATCACTGGTCTAAACGATTTGAAGAAAATGTAGAAATCATACGAGAAAAATATGGAGAATCATTTGTAAGAATGTTTCGAATTTATTTAAGAGGTTCTTCCAGTGGTTTTAGAAAAGGAGAATTGACCCTATTACAAATTTTAATGACTAAAGGTACAAAACCAGACTATCCTTTAACAAGAGAACATTTTATATTATCAACCCAAAAGAAAAAAATAGGAGCAAAAACAATATGATAGAAAAAGATGTAATTATTATTGGGGGTGGTCCAGCTGGTAGTTCCTGTGCAATGAAATTAAGAGAATATGGATTATCAACACTTATCTTAGATAAATATGAATTTCCCAGATTAAAACTCTGCGCAGGTTGGATTACCCCCCGTGTTTATTATCTTTTAAATATGGATGAATATCCTCATGGGATTATTGAATTTAATAAAATGCATATTCACTATTATACCAATAAAAATAAAGAAATCAAATTTACTGCAAAAACAGAACAATATTCTATTAGAAGATACGAGTTTGACTACTGGTTATTACAAAAAAGTGGTTCTGATTTTTCTGTTCATAATGTTAAGAATATTGAATATATAGATGGTTTTTATATCATTGATAACCAATTTAAATCTAAATTTCTCGTTGGAGCAGGAGGAACGCATTGTCCAGTCTATAGAACCTTTTTTAAAGAATTGAATCCTCGTTCTAAAGAATATCAAATTGGAGCATTAGAAATTGAATTTCCTTATGAATATGAAGATAAAGATTGCTATCTATGGTTTTGTGAAAATGGTCTTCCAGGTTATAGCTGGTATGTTCCAAAAGAAAATGGATATTTAAATATTGGACTTGGTGCTTTTTCTCATCGATTAGGAGATAAATCATTACGCTGGCATTTTGATTATTTTATAGAAAAATTAAAAAAATTAGGATTATTAAAATATTTTGATCAAGAACCTAAAGGTCATACCTATTATCTAAGAGAAGCTGTTAAAAAAGTTTATTATAATAATGCTTGTATTATTGGTGATTCAGCTGGACTTGCAACAAAGGATTTAGGAGAAGGTATAGGACCAGCAATAGAAAGTGGATTAAAAGCAGCAGATTGGATTGCTTTTAAAAAAGATTTAAATCTTTCTGATATTCCAGATTTAAGTATCTATGAATTTGGAATAAAAGGTAGAATGGTATATTATCTTCTAAAAATTATTAATTTATTTTCTTTTAAATCAAATTGAAAAATTAGTTTTTTATTAGATTAATTTTAAAAATTTCGTCTTTATATAATATATGAAATTTAGGGAAGCTCTCATTAAATTAAATAAAATTTTCCCAGCCCATTTAAAAATCTATCAAATAAAAAATAATGAGCATCATATGATCCAGGATTGGAATGAATTGCCAGATAGTGAATTTAATATTACAGATGATTCTCGAAATGTTAATATTAATACACTTTTCTTTTCTACTTTTTTTGCTAAATCTTATTTAAATGATGCTATTTTAAAACATCCTTTTGCTATTTTTGTATCCAAAAAAGAACTACATAAGCTCTTGAAAGATCATAAATATAATGGTTTTTGTATTATAGGAAAAAAAGAACCAGATTTTTATTTAGGTTATCTTTCTTCTATTTATTATGATTATCCTTCTAAGGATATGTATATTGTAGCAATAACAGGTACAAATGGAAAAACAACTATTTCTTTTATGATATATCACTTATGGAAAAAAAAACATATTCCCTGTGCAGTTATTGGTACCTTAGGGGTTTTTTATTGGAATGGTTCTATGGAAAAGCATATATATACTGGATTTACAACACCAAGAGCTTATGAATTACATCAAATCCTTGATGTATTAAAAAAAGAAAACATCCAACATATAGTAATCGAAGCATCATCAGAAGCACTGGCATTAAGAAGATTAGAAGGTTTAAACATTCAAAAAGCAATTTTTACGAATCTTGGAAGAGATCATTTAAATTTCCATAAAAATTTAAATGCTTACTTTTTTGCAAAATTACATTTATTTTTTTTAACATTAAGAGCAACAAAAGAAAAAATTCCATTTGTTGTAGTTTATAATTCAAATACATATTATCTATTTTATCGTTTTATACAAAAAACTAATGCAAAAATTTTATTCTTATTACAATCACATTTAAATCATAATTTTGTTAAATATCAACCAATGCCTTTATTATTTAATCAATTTAATGCTCTCTGTGCTTATTACGGAATTACCAGAAATGAAGAACCATTATATAAGCTTAGTGAAAAACCATTATCGGATTTTAAAGGAGTTCCGGGAAGAGTAGAAAGATTAGCTTTAACAGATTCTATTGATATTATAATAGATTATGCACATACCCCCGATGCTTTAGAAAATTTATTATCTGAATTAAAAAATCAATATGAATTTATGGTACTCGTTTTTGGTTGTGGAGGAAATAGAGATATAGAAAAAAGACCCCTTATGGGTAATATTGCAGCAAATTATTGTGATTACATATTTTTAACAGATGATAATCCAAGAAATGAAAATCCACAAAAAATTCGAAATGATATAAAAAAAGGAATTCCAGTAAATAAATATCATATTTTACAGGAAATTGGAGATAGAAAATTAGCAATTCAAAATGCTATAGAATATACATTCAATATACAAAAAAATTCAGATAAAAAAAGTTGTATTATAATTGCAGGAAAAGGACATGAAAATTATCAGATAATCGGTAATAAAAAAATATCTTATTCCGATAAAGAAGCTGTTTTAGAACTAATAAAAATTATTTCCCATCCTAATGAAAAGAAAACGCTTAGATGATTATTTAGCAGAAACCTATCAAATTTCTAAAATAATGGCAGAATCCTTAATATTACAGGGATTGGTCATTGTTAATAATCAAAAAATAATTAAGAAAAACCACTTAATAAAACCTGATGATAAAGTTATTTTAAAAAAAAATATTCAAACTTATCCTTCCAGATCTGCTTATAAATTAAAATATGCTATAAATCAACTACAAATAAATGATAAAATAAAAAACAAAATATGTGTTGATATAGGAGCTTCTCATGGAGGCTTTACAAAAGTACTTCTAGAAAATTATCCCAAAAGAGTATATGCAATAGATGTTGCAAAAGGGATTATAGATTATCAAATTAGAATGGATCAACGTGTATATCTTTTAGAAGAAAAAAATATAAAAGATATACATATTAAAGATTTTATACAGGAAGATTATTTAGATTCCCCATGGTTTATAACATGCGATGTATCGTTTATTTCTATAATAACAGTAATTAAAGCATTAGAAAAATGGCTAAAACAAATAAAACAGGAAAAAAACAATGATTTTTATTTTAATGGTATTTTTTTGTTAAAACCACAATTTGAAGATTCTCAATCAACAATGAAAGGTATTCTTAAAGATTTAAATATTAGAGAACATATTATCCAAACAAGAATAAAACAAATCAAAGAAATGAATTTTAAAGTCTTAAAACACTTTCCAAGTTCATTAAAAGGAACAAAAGGTAATTTAGAAGAAATCCTATATATACGAAGTTTTTAATTTATTATTATATATATTCAAAACAAGTATTATAAAGATTCAATTCCCATTAAAATTTCAAATAAATCTATTAATTTAATTTCTTTATCTTTTTTAAATATACTTGCTAAATAATCCTTAATATTGATAAAACTTTTATCTTCATCAAAAGATAATGTTTTAAGAATAGTAAAATACATCCTTAATAATCTAAATTGAAACTTTAATTCCTGCATATTGTTTATATTTACATTTTTTATTATATAAAAAAGTTTTAATAATTGAGTATTATCTAAATATTTATAAAAACTAATTATATCTTTTTTGTTAATAAAAAAATGTATTATACCAATTTCATAAGAATTAACAAAAGCATTTAATTCTTTCATTTTTTTAATTAAATTCTTATTATTTATTTTAGGAATATTTATGTTATTTATTTCTATAAATTTAATTAATTTATTTATATTTTTCATAAATTGATTATTATTATTAAAATAATTTAAATTTTCTTCAGAAAGAAAAAAGTGAATGAATAAAGTTGCATTTCCAAAATCAATTAATTGTTCATATAAATAGGATTTTGGTAGTTCATAATATTTTACATACAAATCTAAAATATTAAAGTTTATAAAATTTTTAAAAAAAACATATTCTTTTAATAAATCTTCATATTTTTTATTTAATACTTCATTAAAAATAAAAAAATGTAAAAGTCCAAGACTGTTAATTAAATCATTCAAAACAATTGTAGTTATAATTTTATTTTTTAAAGGATGATTCATTAATTCATTTTTATATTTTTTTATCAATTCTTCTGGAAAATATTTTCTAAAGATTGATAATACAATTAAATCATTATAATTTATTTCATTTTGATTAAAATATTTCTTAAAATATAATTTTGTATAACCAAGCAATAAACAAATTTCAGGCTGTGTAATTTTATCGTTTATAATAATTTCTTTTTCTGGTATTATATTCTGAGATTCCAAAAAATGTATCCATTTTTCTAAAATAAACTTATAAGATAAAAGTCGATATCGTTCTAATGCAATCGCTAAGTTATTAAATCGATTATTTTTTAATACATTTTCAATCATTATATTTTCGTATTTTTTTATAAACTGATTTCTTTTATTAAAACTTATAATATTTTTATCAACCAAATGATTTAAAAATATTTTTAAATTTACTTCATGGTCAGACATATCAACACCACCAGAATTATCTATAAAGTCTGTATTTAGTAAAATACCTTTTAAAGCAGCTTCTATACGAGCCTTCATTGTTAATCCTAAATTTCCTCCTTCTCCAATTACACGTACATTAAGTTCATTTGCATTAATACGTACATTATCATTAGAAGGATCCATAACATCTTTATTACTTTCTATTGATGATTTTATATAAGTTCCTATACCACCATTCCATAAAAGATCTGCTTTTGCTTTTAAAATATATTGAATTAATTCTTCTCCCGAAACGACATTTTTTGGTATATTAAATCGTTCTCTTATTTCTTTTGAAATATTAATTCGCGCTGCATTTCTTTCGAAAATGCCACCACCTTTTGAGAATAAATTAGTATTATAATGTTCCCAACCTTTAACTTCTTTAAATAATCGTAATCTTTCATTATAACTTATTTCTGGATCAGGATCTGGATCTATAAATATATGTTTATGATTAAATGCTGCAATTAATTTAATTGATTTAGAAAGAAGCATTCCATTGCCGAAAACATCACCCCCCATATCTCCAATACCAATAACAGTAATAATATCCTTTTCTGGATTGATTTGTAGTTCAGAAAAATGTCTTTTAACAGATTCCCATGCGCCTTTAGCAGTAATACCCTGTTTTTTATGATCATAACCAAAAGAACCTCCCGAAGCAAAAGCATCTTTTAACCAGAAATTTTTTTGATTTGCGATTTCATTAGCAATATCACTAAAAGTAGCTGTTCCTTTATCGGCAGCTACAACAAGATATGGATCATCATTATCTAAACGAATAACATTATCTGGAGGAATAACTTTTTTATTTATATAATTATCTGTAATTGATAATAAATTATTAATAAATTTTCTATAATAATATTCCGAAGCTTTTATTTGTTCCTTTCTTTCCAATTGAGAAATATTTTTTTTAATTACAAAACCTCCCTTTGCACCATTTGGAACAATAACTGTATTTTTTACCATTTGAGTTTTCATTAAATCATAAATTTCTATTCGAAAATCATCAATTCTATCTGACCAGCGAATTCCACCTCTAGCAATATAGTCACTTCTAATATGTATAGCTTCCATTTCTTTAGAATATACAAAAATTTCAAATAGAGGTTTAGGTTCTTTAATATAAGTTATTTTATTTGTTTGAACCTTAATTGCAATTTCTTCGTAATTTAAAAAATAATTTGTACGAACAATATTTTCTATAATTTCTAATATATTTAAAGCAATTGTTTGTTCAGAAATTGTTTTTAAATGAAAAATATATTGTTTGATTTTATCTAATAATTTATCTTTTATCTCGTTAATATTGTTTTTTTCTCTATTTTCTGGAGAAAATATTTCTTTTAAATAATTAATCAATAATTCTGCAAATTCCTGATGATGAATAAAAAAATCTTGTAAATATATACGAGAATATTGTTTATGTAATTGATAATAATATGCTATGATTGTTTTTATAAAATTAATTTCTCGAATTGTTAAAGAAGTTGAAATAAGTAATTGATTTAAAACTTCTATAGAATATTTTTGATTTAAAAGATCTTCAATACCCTGTTCAATTTTTGATTGCCAGTCTTTTTTAAATTCATTTTCTAAATAAAATATATTCAAATAACGTTTTTGATTATTTAAAAGAAAATCAAAAGAAATTTCTGTTGTTATATTTAACCCAGCACTTTCTAAAACAGGGAATATTTCGGTTAGAGTAAAATAATAACAGGAGAAAATATTTAATGTTAAAGTTTCCAGATTTGTAATAGGAGAAATAGATTTACCAAATTTTACATAAAATTTTTTATCTTTAGTTATGGATTCTAAAAATTTTATGTTATTATAAGTTTCCTTAGGAGAAATATAATTTGGTAAAGAAGGAGGAATAATTTCTTTATAGTAATCTAATTTAAATTTAATTTTATCAAGGGAAGATTCAGCATAAGTTAAATATTTTACAAATTGATCATACCAGGAATAAAAAATCTCATTACTATGTTTTGTTAATAATTGCTTTAATTTTTTTATATTATTATCCTTTGATCTTAAAAATAAAAAGGTATATAAAAATTGATTATATGTTCTTTTAAAATAAGTATCAATTTGTATTTGAAATTTTTCTAAGTTTCTATTTAAGACATCATTAGTATCTGCAAATTTCTGTAATTCTATAATTAATACCCAGATACCTTGATTATCTTCATCTTCAGTGATTAATATTTTTTGTTCATTGGTATACAAATTATTGATAAAAAAATCCAACCATTGTGTTAATAAATGTATATTTCTGGAAAATAAAATTCCAAGAGGAATTAATTGAGCAATTTTAAAAATCTCTTTATATCGAAAGCCATTAAATGGAGCATTCATCAATTTTGCCATTTTATCTAATTTTCTTCTTATAGGTGGGATTAAAAATCTTGGAGAAATTTCGCCTTTTCCTGCAAAACTTCCTAATAATATATATTTTTCCTTATCTTTTATAAATATTACAATATGTAATGGTTTATAACGTTTAACGTTACTTTTAAGAAAAGATTCTTTAAAATAAATAGCTTCTTTTTTGTTTTTATTTATTAAATTTGCTTCATTGATTTCTTTTAATACCATTTCTTTATTGGATTTATTTTTCAATATACCTAGTTCATTTTTAAATTGATTATTTAATAAAAATAGTAATCCCATCTGGATAAAATATTCAATAATCCAATTTTTATCTTCGTTTAATTCTTTTAAACTAAAAGTAAGTTTTTTTAAATAATCATTTATTTTTGGAAAGTCATTAACAATAATTTTTAATTCCTGTAAATTATACAAAATTTGTTTTTTAATTTTTTGTAAAATTTTATCCTCTAATCTTTCTATTTCTATATAGACAAAGGATTCTTTTGAAAAATCTTCTTTTTCTGTAGTAGAAATTTCTGTTATTTTTCCCTTTTCTCTCTTTAAATATAAAATTGCATTGATTACTCTATAAATTCTATAACCTTCTGATTTTAAGTAATCTAAAATAGTATCTACTATAAATGGCATATCATTTAAATTAACCTGTATAATACTTGTATGTAAAGGCCAGATTTCCTGAGAATTATAACATTTTATTTGAATTAGTTTATCTCTATTAAAAATAAAATTCCATCGTTCATTTAAAAATAATTTTAAATCTTCTTCATTAAAAAATTCTAAATAGTCTTTAGAAATATATTTTTTATAGGTAATAGCAAATTTTTCGAAAAGAATATCTTTTGTTTGATTATACATATAACTTTTATTATTTTTATTACTTAGATTTTGACAAGAAAAAATTTATGAAAGCAACTCAATAAATTATTTGACAAAAAATATATATTTATTAAATTTAATTAATGGAGTATTTAAAAACTGAATTAAAAAATACTATCGTAAAAAAAACAATACAAAAAAATAATAAGAATTATCAATATTTAAAAATTATCTTAATTGGAAGTTTTCAAAATATAAATTATTTTTCTTTTGAAGAATTTATCAAAAATGAATTATCTCCCATATCAAACGATTACAATATTATTATTTTTGAACTTAGCAAGCTAAATTATATTAATTCCTTAGGAATCTCATGTTTAATTGAACTAATTGAAAATTTATACGAAAAACAATATAAAGTTTTTATTCTAAATTTACCATCTCATCTTAAAAGAATATTGTATTTTTTAGAATTTCAAAATAAAAGTATCATAATACATCAAGAAGAAGATTTTATAGAATACTTATAAGTATTTAAAGTATAATAAAAAAGTGTTTTTTTTACGATAATAATCCTATAATGAAGATTCGCAGATTAAATGTATTTTTAGTCAATTATTTTTTTATTTTTATTTGTAGTTTATATTCAGAAACTGCTACACTAAAAGATCCCTATTATCCTCAATATCCAACAGGAGAACTTCGTTTAAACTATTATTATGATAGAACAGGGAAATGGGTAAAGTTTTCCGATTGGATACCTTTTAAACAAAAAAAATTTAAACCAATGTTTTTAGAAGATTATTATTTATATTTTGGATTAAAAATGGGATATAATATTTCAGAACTAAAAGAAAATATCTATTTTTTATATCTTGCTTTAAATTCTAAATTCCGTCATCCGAGAAATTCTCTATGCAAAATCAAAACAGAAGAGGAATATCATAAATATCGGTTATTAATGTTTATGGAAATTCATTTATTAATAATGAGAATGTATTTACGCTTAGGTTCTTTATATGATAAAAGACATTTGTATTTTCATGATTTAGATGTAGCTGATGATTTAGAAGTTTCTTTTTTAATTGCTAGAACTTATTATAATGAATCCTTAAAATACTGGTTTAAAGCTAAAAACTATGCAATTCAGGCAAGTCAATATCCTTTTACATTAGATTTAGGAAATATAGAATCTCATCGATTCGAGATTTATCAAAATGAACTCGATTATGAAAGGATCATAAAGCGCCATTTAAATCGCATCGAAACAAAATTAGAAATTATAGCACAATTTTTAAACCAAGAGGGTAGACCAAGACCAGTTAAAGAAAAAATGCTTGATGATATAAAACAAATGTATGATGAAAATTTTACTCCAGACCCTCTTGATGAACCGAAATTAAATCCTCATTGGAATGAAAAACCATTTTTTCTAAACGAGTTAAATACCAATCAAATAGATTAGTTTCTATTTCGGATAGTGTATAAAGATGCTTATCGTAATTTTCATCAAATCTTTTAATCATTTCGTATATTTCTTCTAAATGTTTTTCTTCTTCTCGAATAACTCCACCTAAATTAATAGGAATATTTGCTTTATTTAATCTTTCCTGATAAATATGGAAAACCATATCTGCTCGCTCTTCAATTAGATACGTAACATATAAATAACACAAAAAAGATATAAAACTCGTTTTTGAATCAATAAATTTTTCTTTAATAAATTTTAAAACATTCCAATCTAACCCCTGAAAATACTTAAAAGAAGAAAAACCAGCAAGGAGATTTTTATAATCATAATTAAAATCTTCTGGAATTTCCGGTTTTAATTTCCTAATACTTTTTTTATAAAAATATGCATGTCTTGCTTCTTCGCATGCGTGTGATAATATCTTTTCTGTTAAATAGGGACCTAAATTTGCCTTATGGATTTTTTTGGCTCCAGTATGCTCTAAATAACTTAAAGTATTTAACCATTTCATATGTAAATCTAAATCTTTTATAATATTATCTAATAAAATTTCTAAACGTCTTATATGTTCATTTCTTTTTTGCATAGAGCCATCCCTTATATATTATGTTTTTGAATACTGTTTATTCTGAGTTGTTATAAAATCCATCTCTTTATGATATAATTTTCCTCTTAACATCCAGATTAAACCTCCAATAGCCATTATAATTCCAATAATCTGACTTTGTGTAAATCCATACCAATGCCAGTTTTCAAAATAAAATGCTGGTGGATTCCCTGGCCAATAATTATGATGAAGTAGAATTTTACCATTATAAGTAGGGTGGGGTAAAACAGGAATAACAGCATCATTAATTCTTAAAAACTCTACTAAAAATCTTGCTATACCATTATAAATAAAAAATAGAGCAGCCATAAAACCAGGTTTATAATTTTGATATCTCCCCTTAAACCACATCCAGCCAAATAATATCCAGCTTAGAATTGCTTCAATTAATGGTGTATTCCATACTCTTACTCCCATTGTACTCATGGCAGAATGTGGGCCATAAACCATTGTTAATAGGGGAATATTTATACCAGATGCATAACCATAACACCCATCACCACTTACCATACATCCCAATCGTCCAATACCATAACCTAGTGTAAGCATCATAAAATAAATATCACCATATTGCCATATAGGTAATTTTTTTATTCGCATATGGATATAGATGAAGATAATAGCTCCAATTAAACCACCATAGAATACAAGGCCTCCTCGACTAAATAATGATTCCCATAATCCAACTGCCTGACCTGGATATTTCTCTCCCATGCCATGAAAATAAAATAATACATATTTTAAAGTTTCCCAAAAACCAGCAGGATCAGGTATCCATATTCTATCCCAGACTTCGAATACAAATCCAATTTTTGCACCTACAATTGTACCAATAACTGCTAAAAAAACGTGTGTTTCTACGATTTGAGGATCTAATTGTTTTCTTATAGCCTCTTTGCTGGCTAAATATGATCCTACTAAAAATGCAGTCATCATTAAAATACTAAATGTTGAAATAGTACTAATGGAAGTTCCAGGTATAGTAAATCCTAAGGGTATTTCACTCCACATATATTCACATCCTTTTTTAGTATATTTTTCTGACAAATGTATTTTATAAAAAAATTCGATAATATTTGATATTAGTTACTATAAAATCCTATGTAATTTTGTAATTCTTAATTTTTATTTTTGCATAATTGTTTCGATTTCTTCGGGAATTTTAGGGATATTTTTTGATAATATTTCTGGTTCATTTTCTGTAATTAAAATATCATCTTCTATACGAATACCTATACCTTTCCATTCTTCTGGAACTGTATCAAGACCGGGAGAAAAATATAATCCAGGTTCAACAGTACAAATCATATTGGGTTCAAACTTTCTATAAGGTAAATGAGAATTTTTCTTAAATTCCTTATGTAATCTAGATGTACAGATTTTATCTTTATTAAAAGATGAATAAGATAAATAAAAACCTCTATCATGAACATCATATCCTAACCAGTGACCTGTTCTATGCATATAATAAGGTTTATAAAGTTCTTTTTCTAAGATCTCATCTTTTGATTCTTTTAGAATTTTTTCTTCTTTTAGAAAGTCAATTAAAACATTGATTGCAGCAAAATGACTGTCTTCCATACAATAACCTGGTTTTGAAAATTCTATCGCTTTATTTTGTGCTTCTAAAACAGCTTGATAAATATGTTTTTGAATAGAATTAAATTTTCCCTTTGCAGGAAATGTTCTTGTTATATCTGTATTAAGATAATATTTTCTTGCACCAGCATCAATTAAAATTAAATCATTGGTATTAATTTTTGCATTATTGCTGGTATAATGTAAAATACATGCATTAGAACCAGAAGCAACAATAGAAGGATAAGCAAAATCTGCATTATTCTGATAAAATGTTTGTAAAAGAATAGCTTCTAATTCATATTCAAACATACCTGGTTTTACATTTTTCCAAACATTGATATGGGCATTTTTTGTAATTTCCATTATTTCTTTTATAATATTAATTTCATACGGGGTTTTTTTAATACGTAATTCAAAAAGAATTTCATAGGCATGAATTATTGTAGTAGGAAAATATACATTACTTCTACTTCTTCTAATACGATGTTCTAATTGATTTAAAATAAAGTAATCATATTCTTGATTTATTCCAAAAGGATAATAGATTTTCGTTTTATTTTCTAAATTTTGAAAAATTTTTTCTTTAAATTCAGAGAAAGGTAATATGTCTGTGATAAATTCTAAATAATTTTTTATTTCATTATGATTTGGTTTAATACCAGTCCATAATTCTTCTTCTGGATCTGGTTCATTATAAAATAGAATAACATCTGAAAATGTTATAACCAAAATAGCTGGAGCAATATTTAATCCTGTTAAATAATAAAAATCAGAATTCTGTCTAAATTTTTGATAAATAGCATCAGGATGATTTGATGGAAAATTAGAATAAAGTATAAAAATATCATTATTATCAAGAAAACTTTTTAATCGATTGATTCGGTTTATAATTTCTTCCTTAGGAAGTTCAAATGATAATTTTCTTGGTAAATTAAGATTTAATTTTGTTGTTTTATTTAATTCTTTTTTTTCATTACTCATATTCTACTCCTATTTCATTACATATTTTTAAATAAAAATCATATAAACGAAAACTTCCACAAATTATTATATATTTTTTAGATTTTATGATTTTTTTTATATCATCAATGGACATAATAGATATACCATACGATTGATGTATAAATTCATGAATTTCTGGTATAATAGGTAATGGATAATAATATTGTAATTTTGTCCATAAAAATAATCGTTTTAAATTTTTATAACTTCTATCTCTTAATAATCCAGAAATAATAATAGTATTTTGTTTATCTAAATCAGAAAATTGCTTTTTTAATTGTAATAAAAATGTATATAGTCCTTTTGTATTATGACTAACATCAAAAATCAATTGTTTTTTATTTATGGTACGAATTAAAAATCTTCCCGGTGGATTTAAAAAAGAAATATTTGTATTTTTTATATTAAAATTTATTAAATTCATTATATGTATAAAACAAAATAAAGAAAATTGTTTATTATATTCCAAATAATTAAATTTATTTATAAAAGTATCAAAATAATTAATAGGTATTTTAAACTGATATTTATCTATATATTTTTTTAAACTTTTATCCCCAACAAATAGGAGTTTGGTATTGTCCGATAATATTCCTAATTTTTCATTTAGAATTTTTTCGATAGTATTACCTAAAACCTTTGTATGATCCAGAGATACATTCGTTAAAATAACAATATCAGGTTGCACAATTTTAGTAGCATCTAATCTTCCACCCATTCCTGCTTCGTATATATGAAATTGCAAATTAAAACGATAAAATAAATAAATTGTAAAAATTGTAAGAACTTCAAAATAAGTTAACTTTTGATATTCTTTTTTAAGAAATTGATCTTTATTTATAATAAAATTCTGAAATTCATGATAATAAATATTAAGTTTATCTTCTTCTAAATTTTCTAAATTTATCATAATACGTTCTATATAGGATATTAAATGGGGAGAACTATAAAAACCGCATCCATAATTATTATGAAAAAAAAGTTGAGATAAAAAATAACCTGTAGAACCTTTTCCATTGGTACCAGACAATACTAATTCTAATTGGATTAATAGAAAATAGTTTTTTTATTTCTTTATAAATTTTATCTAATATTAATAAATGATTTTCGTAAAAATCTGTATTAAAATGACGAGATTTTTCTGGATTAATTCTTTTATTTAAATCTTCACTAAGAGAAATCATTTTAGATGTTTTAACAAAAGATTTTTTAATTTTTTTATTAATACATCATTAATTTTTATGTTTAAAAATAGTTCCATTTGATAAATAGCCTGATAAAGTAACATCCAGTATCCTTCTATATATGTTGCTTTTTTTCTTTTTGCAATTTTTATTAAATCTGTTTCTAAAGGATTATAAATTATATCCATAATAATATGTTTTTTTAAAATATATTCTTCTGGCAAAGGTAATATTTGATCTTTATAACCTTTCATTCCAACTGGTGTTGTGTTAATAATTATATCAATTTCATTTATATTTAAATCTTTTTTATTTTGCATTTCTTCTATTTCTTTAAAAAAAATATTAACATTATGTTTAATATTTTTATTTAATTCTTTTATTAATTTTTTAGCTTTTGTCCTATTTCTTCCAGTAAAAATTAAATTAGAAGGTTTATCATATAAAAGAATTGCCCCTGCAATTGCACTTGCAGAACCACCATATCCTAAAATTAAAATATTTTTATTTTTAATTTCTGTTTTCTGGTATAAAGAATCTAAAGCTCCTTTTCCATCTGTATTAAATGACATTATTTTATCATTTTTTTTTATTAAGGTATTACTTGCTTTCGTCAATTGCGATAATTTATCTTTTTCATCTGCGATTTGATACGCAAAAAATTTATAAGGAATAGTAACAGAAAGACCTAAAATATTAAAATGAATCATTAATGATTTAATTAATTTTTTATCTTTGCTTTGTTTTATTTCAAAGGGAAAAGGAACATAAACAGCATCAATATTGAATTCTTTATAAACAAAATTATGTAAAACTGGACTTAAGCTATGACTTACTGGATTTCCAATAATTCCATATACAGATGTTTTCCCTGTTATGTTCATATACTTAAAACATAAAAAATTATTGTCGAAATAAAGCAATCATTAATTATTGATTTTAAATTATTATCGTTTTATAGAGGCATAATAAATGGAAAATTATATTGAAATTTTACGTTTTATTTTAGAAATTGCTTGTTATTTAATAATATCGTTTATTAGTGCGTGGTATTTTTTTATTTACAAAAGAAAAGCTTTACCTGGTAGGTTAATTGGTTCCTGGATTATTGGATTTATTGGTGCAATTATTATCACATTGCTTTCCGGTTCATGGTTTATACCTTTTGTGAACTGGTTAATGAGCCCACGATTTGGAGATAATTTTATTATTCGTGTAAATTTAATTACTGCATTCATTGGGGCTTTCTTATTTTTATGGCTATATAATTATGTAAATCATGATAGAGAAAGAAAAGAATGATTAAGGTTTTGGCCAACCGGGAGGTAAAGAGTCATCAATAGGTTTTACATCAGGCTCATTCATTTTTAATTTAATAAATATTTCATGAAAAATCTTACCATCCCAGGGATTTTCATAAAATATTTTTACTAAGGTCGTTTTTTCCTGTTCATTAAATATCTGTAAATCTACTAATCTTCTTCCTGGTAAAACTAACATCATAAAACCTAAACGACCATCAGTATTTTCATTATATTGTTTGGTTATCTGAAATTTTAATTTAGATTCTGCAAGTTGATCAACAAATTTAGGTAAAAAATCGTTAATTGGACCATTATAACGATAAATTCTTGTTTCTGCAGAAAGTATTCCACAAAACAAAACAAATAGTATAAAGGTTATTTTTACTTTCATATCTTTTAATAATTTCGACATATTTAATAAAACCTTTATACGAAAAAAATATACAGAAAAAAATGCAATAAAATATATACTAAAAATAAATTTTCAATATATAATTTATATAAAATATGGACTTATGGAAGAAGCAAAAAAAACAAAAAAATATCATAAATTGGAATTTAAAGATCTATTATTTTTTGATAATTTAGCTCTATATTATCTTATACAAGAAACTCCTGTAAATGTGCTTGCAAGAGCTTTTTTAATTATGGATCCTAAATTAGCAGGAAGTATACTTGGAATATTATCCAAAAAGCAAAGAGAATTGTTACATTTTGCAATGGCAAAAGAGAATGATAATGATGCAGAAAAAAATAAACAGGCTCAGGAATCCTTAGTTATTATAGCTCAAAACTTATACGAGAAGGGTATGATCATAAAAAAAGGCCTTTATTTTTATGGTAAAGAAAAATCCCAATCCTATAATAATTAAAAATAAGGTTTTATCGCTTTTAAGTTCCATATTTCTTCTGCATATTCTTTAATTGTTCTATCGGAAGAAAATTTAATTGAACGAGCAGTATTATAAATCATTTTTTTTATCCATTCTTTCTCATTTTGATAGTCATAATTGATTTTCTTATGAGTATTCCAGTAATCATGAAAATCAGCTAATAAAAAGTATACATCACCTCCATAAGTTAATGCATGAAAAATTTCCTGAAATTCTCCCTGTTTTGTTGGATTAAAAATATTATGATAGATTGCAGATAATATATTATGAATGACTGGATCTGTTTCGTAAATATGAACGGGATCATAATTTTTTCTTAATTCATCTAATTCTTCTACGGTTTTACCAAAAATATAAATATTTTCTTTTCCTACTTCTTCTAATATTTCAATATTCGCCCCATCTAATGTTCCAATTGTTATTGCACCATTTAACATAAATTTCATATTTCCTGTACCTGATGCTTCTGTTCCAGCAGTAGAAATCTGTTCAGAAATATCTGCTGCGGGTATAATTAATTCAGCAAGACTAACACTATAATTTGGTAAAAATATTACCTTAATTTTTTCGTTAATTTCCCTATCATGATTGATTTTTTCTGCTACTGCATGGATTAATTTTATAATTAATTTTGCCCTATAATATCCAGGTGCAGCTTTACCAGAAAAAATAAATGTACGAGGATGATAATCTGGATCTTTTGTATCTTTAAGATATTGATAATCAGCAATGATTCTTAATAAATTTAAATGTTGCCTTTTATATTCATGAATTCTTTTTATTTGTATATCAAAAATACTTTTTGGATCAACAGTAATACCTAATTCTGTAAGTATAAATTTAGCTAATTGTTCCTTCTTTTTTTGTTTTATTTGTTTAAACTTCTCTAAGAAAATTGAATCATTAACATATTGTTCTAATTGTTTTAAATATTTTAAATCAAATACCCAACGTTTCCCAATTGTTTCATTAATTAATGAAGTTAATTCTTCATTCGCGGAAAATAGCCATCTACGAAATGTTATTCCATTTGTTTTATTTTGAAATTTTTCTGGATTAATTTTATAAAAATCTTTAAATACTTTATTTTCAATGATTTTTGTATGTATTTCAGAAACACCATTTATAATTTTAGATCCCATTATTGCAAGATTAGCCATTCTTATTTTCTTAGGTAATGTTTCTTCTACAACAGATACATTTCGAATGATATCTTCTGGATATCCCTTTTTTCGTAAATCTTCAAGAAAATAATAGTTTAATTCTAATATAATTTCCAAATGTCTGGGTAAAAGATATTTTATCATTTCTAGATCCCATTTCTCTAATGCTTCTGGCATAACTGTATGATTGGTATAACCGAAACATTGTTTCGCAATATCCCATGCATGAAAAAAATCCAGCTTATGTTCATCTACTAAAATCCTTATAAATTCAGGTATAGCAAGTGCTGGATGTGTATCATTTAGTTGAAAGAATACTCTATCTGGTAAAATATCATGATTTATCTTTTCTTCTCCATAAAAAGCTTCTGTTAAAGCATTATGAATTGTTGCAGAAACTAGAAAATATTCCTGTTTTAAACGTAACTCTCTACCCTGTAAATTATTATCATTTGGATATAATACCTGTGTTATATTTTCTGAATATATCTTATCCTGTACTGCTTTTACATAATCACCATGACTGAAATAATTAAAATCAAATTCTTTGGATGCTTCTGCTTTCCATAAACGTAAATTCACTACGGTTTTAGTACGAAAACCAGGAATTAACATATCGTAAGCCTGAGCTAAAACTTTATAGTCTGGAATCCATTTTTTTCTTTTAATCCCATGATGATCTACATATTCTTCTACACGTCCATAGAAACCAATTGGATAAATATAATCACTCCTCATAATCAACCATGGATTTGGTATAGAAAGCCAATGATCCGGATATTCAACCTGATTACCCTGAATAATTTTTTGTTCAAATATTCCATATTCATAAAGTAATCCACAACCCATAGCAGGATAATTTAATGTTGCAAGGCTATCTAAAAAACAGGCTGCTAATCTTCCTAAGCCACCATTTCCAAGACCAGCATCTGGTTCTTCTTTAAAGATTTCTTCTAATTCAAATCCTAATTCTTTAGCAGATTCTCTAGCTAATTCTAATGCTCCCATATTAATAAGATTTGCTTTTAACATTTTTCCCATTAAAAATTCCATAGATAGATAATAAATTTTCTTTGCTTTTTTTGTTTTATAAACTTCTTGAACTTCATTCCAGCGATCAATAAGATAATCCCGAATTGTATATGATAATGCTAAATAAAGATCTCTTGGTGTAATATTATCGATATATCTTCCAACAGTATATTCTAAATGATGAACAAAATGACGAATTAAAGATTCCTTATCCTGTTTTGTTTTAGAACGAAGCATCTGTATTAATTTACTTTCCTGTGTTATCATACTTCTATAATTTACTGATTATAAATTTTAGTCAACCTTAAAAAATACAAAAGAATTATACTTTTTTAAAATCCTATATCAATAAATAATAACAATATTGTTTTTTTTTATTTGATTTTATTAAATTTTGAAAGTACTGGAAAACGAAACCAACCTCTTGGATCAACATTAAAAGAATCAATATGAAATGTTGTAGCAAATCGTTCTCTTTTCCATTGATTTATATGCCATAAATGAAAGAACTTATTTACCATTTCTTTTATTTCTTCTTCATTATATTGCTGAATCAATTTTAAAAATTCAGAAAAATAAGGTAGTTTATAATATTTTTTAAAATTATTATTAGATTTACGATAATTTATTAAGCGATTAAATATTTCTTCTGGCGATAATAACTCTTCGATTGCAAATCGTTCAATCATCGATAGAATAGGGTAGGGCATTAAATCTTTTTCATCTGTTTGTTCTTGATCAATTGGTCTTAATTCCGCAGAAGGTGGTTGCTTAAGAATTTTTTGTGCTGTTTCAACAGGTATTGTATATTCATCTTTATATTTACCTATAAAATCTAAGAATTTTAATATAAAAGCTTTATCGATACCAGCAATAGGTGCAACCCCGCCAGATGTATCTCCATCCATAGTTGCATATCCAACACTTGCTTCGCTTCTATTTGATGTTACAATTAAAATACTATTTGTTGTATTTGCTAAAAGCCAGGCTAAGGGATTTCTCATTCTTGCCTGAATATTCTGTAAGGATATATCGTTATTTTCCCAGCTTAATTTGATTTTAGTTTCTTTTTCAAACAAATTTATACTTTCATCAATTAAATTCTGAATATTAATATTTATATGATGAGAATGTATTTCTTTTGCAAGTTCATTTGCTAATAGATAAGTTCTTTCTGTATTTTGATCTGTTTTTTGATAAATTGTATGTAATATCCTATTGGAAAAATATTGTATTTGCTCTTCAATGGATTGTTGTTCTAAAATTTTTAAATCATTTTCTTCTATAATAAAATGAATCTTTTTTATAAAGTTTTTTAAACCTAATTCTATGATTCCTTTACGAATCATTTGATAAACTAAAATAGCACATAAAGAAGAATCTGCGCCACCTGATAATGAAATTGTATATCCTTTACTATTTGTTTTTCTCATATAATCAAATAGAGCAAGTCTTTCTACATCTAAAAATTCTATAAATTCTATTGGATATTGATTTTCTAAATGATTTATCTTTGGAAATTCATTAATATATTCATATTCAATAATAGAATTATAATGATTACTAACTGCATTAGTTTCTCTTTCTAAATCTGTTTCGAAAATAGGTTTATTTAATCTATTAAATTTTTTAATCGGTAATAGAATTGAAGTATCAAAATCTTCTTTTCTATCCTTTCTTCTGGAATAAATTCTATCTCTTAAATTTCTTAGATCATTAAATTCCAAAGGAAAAGAGCGAATCATAATATCTTTAAAACTAAATCGTTCAATTTCAAATAATAATTCTCCATTTTTCGTTAAAATAAAACTACCATCATAAATTGCTTTTCCAGATTCATTACCAAGTAAATTAACAGAAATATAATAACAATGATAATAGAAAGAAGTAGCTTTTGCTATATTTTTTCGAACCTCATATTTACCAAAACCAAAGTGAGAAGCCGCTGGGTTTAGTATTAAATCAATATCATGATCATAAAAATAAAATAAAGAAGGTCTATGGTTAATCCATGCATCTTCGCAAATTTCTATTCCAATTCTAACATCAAAAAAATCGATAATTCCCTGACCAAAATAAAATTCATACATTATATTATTTTCTTTTACTTCTATTTTTTTCCATATATCTTTATAGGGAGTAAACCAACGTTGCTCATAATGTATACCTTCTCCAGCTAAATAACTCTTAGGTATTAACGCTAAGAGTTCCCCTTCAAAGATGATTGCTATACAGTTATAAATATTACCGCGATAATAAAATGGTGTTCCAATACAAATTAACGTATTCGTTAATTTTTTACTTTCCTGAATAATTTTTATAAGATTTTGCCAGGATTGTTTTTTTCGTACTGGAAAATAAAAAACCATCTTCGCATCCATATCCAGATAATACCAATTCTGGATATATTAATATATGTTTTTCTTTATTATCCTTAATTTTTTTATAATAATTTAAAGAATCTAAAATTCGATTTAAGTTTCCTTCCCAATCTAAAGCTGTTTGATTTATTGATATACCAGTTAAAATCATAAAAGAGAATCTAAAATAGTTTTTAGGATTATATATCCATCTGTTTTTCCATTAATAGGATCAGTAGCTCTTTCTGGGTGTGGCATCATTCCAAGAATCCTTTTATTTTTGCTTAAAATACCAGCAATATTATTTACAGAACCATTTGGATTTTCTTTATAATAAAAGGCAATTCTTTGTTCATCCTGTAATTCTTTTAATGTATTATCATCAGCTCTATAATTTCCTTCCGTATGGGATACAGGAATATTATATACACCATCTAAGTGTTTAAAAAATTCACAATTTCCTTTAATTAATGGAACATCTTTCGCAATATGCAACAAATTTATATTACGAATTAAAGCACCAGGAAGAAGTTTTGCCTCGCATAATATCTGAAAACCATTACAGATACCAATTACAGGTTTATCCTTTTTAGTATGTTCAAAAAGAGATTGCATAGCTTTTGAAAAACGAGCAATTGCACCACATCGTAAATAATCTCCATAAGAAAATCCTCCAGGAATTACAATTAAATCAAATTCATTTTCGTTAAATGTATTATGATGCCATATAATTTTTGTTGGAATATTGAAAAATGTTTCCAGAATATATTGTATATCCCGATCACAATTTGAACCCGGAAATGTAATTACTCCAGCTTTTATTTTTTTCATAATTGATTCTATTTAATTAATTTTATTGATTTCAAATGTATATACTTCAATAACATCGTTTACAAGTAATTTATCACAAATTTCTTTTACCATTTTTTCTATATCTTCATTATTATCAGGATCAATCCATAATTGAATATATTTTCCCATACGAACATTTTTTACTTTATTATAATTCATTTCATGTAATGCATGTAAAACAGCCTGTCCCTGAGGATCTAAAACAGATTCTTTTAAAGTAATATAAACTTTTACTTCGTACACATATCCTATTTTATTTTAATTCTTATATTGACAATTATTTTCACTATTTATTATTTTTAAAATAAGATGTAAAATTATATTATTTTTATTGCTTTTTTTTAATAGTATAATATTTTGTATGTAATGGAAACCATACAAATTGATTCCATCAAAATTATTGATGGACATTATGTAAGAGAGGGATTAGCCTGCTGTTATTTAATGATAGATAATAATAAAGGTATTATAATTGAAACAAATACAAATCATTCCATACCTTATATTTTAAGAGAAATTGAAAAATCTCAACTAAAACCAGAAGATATAGAATATATAATTATTACTCATGTTCATTTAGATCATGCTGGTGGAGCTGGAAAATTAATGCAAATTTGCAAAAATGCAAAATTACTTGCACATCCAAAAGCAGCACGACATATTATTAATCCAGAACGATTAATACAAAGTTCAATTCAAGTGTATGGAGAAGATAATTTTAAAAAGTTATATGGAGATATTATTCCTGTTCCAGAAGATAGGGTTCGGATAATGGAAGATGGAGAAGAAATTGTCTTTGGTAACAGAAAATTGAAATTTATATATACACGTGGACATGCAAATCATCATTTTGTAATTTATGATTCCCAATCAAATGGTGTTTTTACAGGTGATTCTTTCGGTTTAGCTTACCCTATCTTGCAGGAAAAAGGATTATTTATTATACCAACAACATCTCCCACTGATTTTGATCCAGGAGAAGCAAAAATTTCTATTGATAAAATTTTAAATACCAATTGTGATAAGGTTTTTTTAACACATTATGGAATGATACAGGATTTAGAAAATGCTAAAAATCAATTAATAGAAGGAATAAATCTATCAGAAGATTTATTATATTGGTGTTTAAAAAATGACATCTCAGAACAAAATAAATATAATTATGTAAAACAATCTCTATTAGAATATTTTGAAGATAAAATAAAGCGTTTAAATTTAGAAAAAACAAAAGAACGTTGGGAAATGTTACAATTAGATGCAGAATTAAATACAATGGGGATTTTATATAGTGCCAAAAGATTGGTAAAAAAATCTAATTAAAAACTTATGTTTAGAAAAAGTGTTAATTTTTTAACATTATTTTTTTTATTTGTTAACAGTATATTTACAAATATAATCAGAATTTATGCTGCATCTGATTTAAGATATGCTTTAGATGAAATTAAAACAACATATCAAAATAATGATAAAATATATATTACCTATGGTAGTTCTGGAAAAGGATTTCAACAGATCATTAATGGTGCACCTTACGATATGTTTTTTTCCGCCAATTTAATCTATGCAAATAAAATATATGAAATTTTACATATGCAAAAAGTTAACGTTTCCAAACCAAAAATTTTTGCAGAAGGAAGAATTGTTTTGTTTTTACTAAAAAACCATCCTTATGCAAATGAATTTTTAAAAAAAAATGATTTTAAATCTATCTTAATTTCTAAAAAGATTAATAAAATAGCAATTGCAAATGAAAAATTTGCACCTTATGGGATTGCTGCAAAAGAATTTTTAAATCAATTAAATATATACAATTATTTAAAAAATAAATTTATAATAGGAGAAAGTATTTCCCATACCGCTACTTATGTTTTAACAGGTTCTGTTGATTTAGGAATTTTAGCTTTATCCATTGTAAAAAATAAACAAATTGAGGAAAAAGGATATATAAAACTAATTCCTAAAAAATATCATAATCCTATAAGACAAGCTTATGTGGTTATTTTTAAAAATAATAGTTTATTATTAAATGACTTTATAAAACATTTTCATTCTTTAAAATCTCAACAAATATTAAAAAATTATGGTTTTGAAATACCTAAATATCAGTTATAAAAATATATATCTATGAATCAAATTTGTGGAACTATTCATAATATAAAAAAATATGATAAAATTTATGATGTTTATATTGATTATGAAAATCATATTCTAAATGTTATTCTATTAGAAAATCCTTTATTAAAAAAAGATTTAAAAAAATATAAAAAAGTAAATTTATATTTTAAAGAATTTGCGCCAATTATAAGTAAAAAACGTATTAAAAACATTATAAAAATAGAAAATGAATTTAAATTACAAATAGAAAAAATACAAAAAGGAAAGGTATTTCATTTATTAAAATTAAAAAATCATAAAGATTATTTTTATGTTTATATTAAAGATTGTCTACATAATTTTAATTTAAAAGATACTATTTATATTTATATTAAACCCACTGATTTTATTTTAGAATTGTTATGAATGAATTTATAAATATTTTACCAACCTTATTATTAACATTAAAATTAGGTTTTTTAACAACAATTTTATTATTATTATTGGTTTTCCCAATTTCTTATATATTAGTTTTTAGTAATATAAATAAAGAAATTAAAATTTTGTTAGAAATAATACTAACATTACCATTAATTCTACCACCTACGGTATTAGGATTTTATTTATTAATTTTACTCAATCAAAATGGACTTATAGGTAAAATTATTTATTTTTTGACAAATAAAACTATACTTTTTAGATTTGAAGGTATTTTATTAGCATCTATTATTTTTAGTTTTCCTTTTATGCTTCAACCAATTTTAAGTAGCATAAAAACATTTCCAAAAATATTATTAGAAACATCTTATATATTAGGAAAATCTAAATTATACACATTTATTAATGTCATAATTCCTAATATAAAAACTTCTATAATATCTGGCATTATTTTATCATTTGCTCATACCTTAGGCGAATTTGGTATAATTTTAATGGTAGGTGGAAGTATAGAAAATGAAACAAAAGTTATGTCTATTGCAATTTACGAAGAAGTACAATTATTAAATTATAAATTAGCAAATTTTTATTCCCTAATATTATTAATAACATCAATTCTATTATTATATATTTTTTATAAAATTAATATAAAGAAAAATGAGCTATTTTGAAGTCTACATAGAAAAAGTATTCAATAATCAACCCAATCAAATATTTGTTTATAATTTTACCTTAGAGAAGGGAGATCTATTAGGAATATTTGGCAATTCGGGTGCAGGTAAAACTCTTTTATTAAGGCTAATAAGCGGTTTAGATGCACCAACAAAAGGTATAATTAAATTCCATGATGATATATGGTTTGATTCTAACAAAAAGATATATTTACCAATCCAAAAAAGGAATATTGGATTTGTCTTTCAGAATTATAACTTATTTCCACATCTAAAAATAGAAAAACAGATACTTTTTTCTTTAAAAAACAAAAAAAATATAGATCAAAACTATTTCAATTATCTGATAGATAAATTCGAGATTAGAAATATTTTAAATTTCTATCCTCATCAGATTTCAGGAGGTCAAAGACAACGTGTAGCAATAGCACAAATGTTACTAAAACAACCCAAATTACTCTTATTAGATGAACCATTTTCTGCATTAGATTCCAATTTACGATATAAACTTATTGATTTAATTAAAGCAATTCATAAAGAGTTCAAACAAACAATAATAATTGTATCGCATGAAAAATCTGATTTATTAAGTTTATGCAATAAAGTGATTTATATTGAAAAAGGAAGGATTATAGAAAGTGGAAGTCCTAATGAAATATTTTTTAAAAATAAACTATCTGCTAAACTCGCAATTACTGGAAAATTAATTCGTTTAGAAAAAAAAGATGTATTTTTTATTGCCTATATTGCATTAGAAAATGATATTATTCAAGTTATAATCAACCCAGAAAAAGCAAAAAACCTAACACCAGGACAACATATAAAAATTATTACAAAAGCTTTTCAATTAGATATATTAGAAGATTCTTATTAGTATTTAATTTAAATATAATACGACATAATACTTATTATCGGAAGTAAACCCTATATTTTAGCTATATTAAACAGAATTAATCCATCTTTTCCGACTTTATGTCGCTTTATCCTCAAACTTTTTCCATGTGTTCATACAATTTTTAACCTAATCATACGACATAATCCGTAATGCGACCTTTTATAAAGCATCAAAAATAATGTGTCGCATTACATTTATTGTCGTATTACATACAAACTAATATACCTTACATATAAACCAAAAATAAAATTCTGTCAACTCAAAAATGATAAAAAACAGAAAAAAAGTGAAATTTTTTTGTGTTTTTTGTGGTTTTTTTTTCTCTGGAAAGTTTTTTATTGTGTGGTTTTATATAAAATCAAATAAATCTAAATTAAACATTTCTTTTAATTTTTGTAATACTGATTTATCTGGATTATACTCTTTTATTTTAGCTTTTAAAT
>BPKM01000002.1 GCA_026005135.1 Leptospiraceae bacterium
CTGGGGCTAAGTAATTACTTACGCGAGAAAATCCATCTTTATTGGGATGAACCACATATACTTTATATTATTCTTCCTTTCAGAAAAAACTTTTTTATTTCGGGAAATTGCACCCCCGTACTATGGGAATATCTTTTAATAGAAAAAGTAATATTAGAATTCCCCCACTAACTGTTAAAATAAATAATAAAAATAATTTTTTATGTTTATCCATTTATCCCCCTTTGTAATTGATCCACATTTTTTTTATATTATTCTGTCAATTATAAAAAAATTTTTTGTTTTTATTTATAATTTGATAGTTTAATTTATTTGATGTCTAATAATATGAAGTTTAATTTTTTAATAAAATATGTATTTATTAATTTGAAAAAGAGATTAAAGATTCTTGCACTTTATTTTAAAAAGGTCTATCCAGTTTTTCTTTTTTTAAAAACCATTTTCTAACTATAAAAATCATAATATATATTTTTTTGATTTATTATTATACAATTTTGCTTTTTATTCTTAAACTTTTATTTCGAAATCTCGCTATCCAGAAAAGATTTTAATAAAACATTTCGCTAATTTTTATGATATTTTCTCTTTGCATTTCTGATAAAGAACCAGATAAGAGATGATCTTTTCTTACTACTTCTCCTAAAAACATTTTTTTAAATTCATTTTCTATATTATCTGTATAAGAAAATAGTTCTTTTTCTGTTTCTTTTTCCGCATCAAAAAGTTCAAATAATTCTTTTTGAAAATTTTGGGAATGTTTTTGTTTCGTTTTTTTTGTATATTGATACAATCTTGGTTTATTTCTATATCCTGTTCTTGATGAAAATTGTGTCTTTTTTACAATCATATTCAAACTCCTTTTAATAATAAATAAATGATTACTATATTTTTGACAAGTATTTTTTACTTTTTTCTCTCTAGTTTTTAATAATTTTTTTATTTTTCTTGTTAATTTCTATATTCATTTTTTCTTTTTTCTTAGTGTATATTATATACACTACCACTGACATAAAATATGGTTCTTTTTAAATCGATAATAAAAATAATTAAGATAAAAGTAAAAAAATGTATAAAAAGAAAAAACAAATTTATTTTTTTATATTTCTAATCGCTTTTTCTTTATGCGATGTAATTTTCTCTAAGGAAATAGAAAATTTACATTTCATTGGAACTATTATTGCTATAAGAAACGAAAAATTTTATACCGCAAAATTAGAAAAAATTTCAAAAGAAGAATATAAAATACTTCGTTCTGAAAATCCTATTTTATATAGTTTAAATGCTTCTTCTGAAATCAGCCATTGTTTTAAAATACTTCATGGATATCATTATCATAAAAAACACTATTTACATTTATTAGAAATGCCCTGTAAATATAAAAACCTTTATCCTAAAATAATAGAAGTAGGGGATAAGTTATATATCCAAAGAGAGACAATAAAAAAAACAAGTAGTAATAATAAACTTTTTCCTCAAAATATAAAAGAAAAATATCCTAAAATCATTATACATCCTATTGATAAAAAAGAAATGATATATGTTCCAGAAGATTATTTATTATATGGACAGGGAATAGACCCCGAAGATTCTTCTTTTAATATTTTTTATTATAATTGGAATCTCGAAACAGTTCCAAAAATAAATGCTTTTTATATTGATAAATACGAAGTAACAAATAAAGAATTCTTAATATTTTGTTTACAAACAGATTATAAATGCCCAGAATTTCTAAAATCATTAAAAAAAGAGGATTGGAATAAACCATTTATCTATGCAACTTATAATGATGTAAAAGCCTATGCAAACTGGGCAAAAAAAGAAATACCTACAGAATGGGAATGGGAACTTGCTGCCAAAGGTGGTTTTAAAGAATTCTTGCAAAAATCCAAAATGTATGATAAATCTATTTTTCCCGAATTTCCTTCTTCCATAGAACATTGCAATACATTAGAACACTGGGAAAAAGAACCAGAGGTAATCGATGTCTATAAGTTAAAAGATATAAATTTTCGAGGAATTGTAGGTTTATGTGGAAATGCATTGGAATGGACAAGTTCTTATTTTTTACCCTATCCCGGACATCGTTTTTCTAAAATTGAACATCAGCATCTTGCAGGTAAATTTTATAGAGTATTGAGAGGTGGTGCTTTTTATTTACCCTTAGAAAAAGCAAAAGTTTATAAAAGAATTGTTGGAGGAAATCCCGATTTTAAAAATGATCCTATTGGAGGATTTCGATTAATTCTTCGCACTAAGTAAAGTTGTTCTTTTTTGTAATTCCTGTAATAATTTTTTCTTATACCCTATTATAGTATAAATTTCTGTATTTTCTGTTTTACCTTTTAGTAAAAAAGAACCAACTTTTTTAATTTGGAAAACTTCTGTACATAAGGGTAAATTTAATTTTTTTTGTTTTTCATTAGCGACCTGAATGGTATTAAAATCAAATAAAATTTTATACCCTGTTTCTTTAGTTAAATCCTGAATTCTTGATGCAGTATTTACTGGATCCCCCATTACTGCATATTTCATTCTTCTTACAGAACCAATATTTCCAGCAAAAATTTTACCTGTTGCTATACCAATTCCAAAATCTACTTTTTCTGTTACATATTGATTATATCCCTTTACATATTCGACGATTTCTGCGGCAGTTTTTAAGGCATTAAATTGATCATTTTCGGTAGGAACAGGACAACCAAATGTTGCAAGTATTCCATCGCCTAATAATTCATTTACAGAACCTTGATTATTAAATATAATATCCATTAAGTCAGAAAATAAAGCACTAATATAATTGGCATAATTTTTTGGTCCCATTCTTTCTGCTATAGTAGTAGAACTTCGAACATCAAAAAACATAATAGAAGCTTCTACAATATCGCCACCTAATTCTGCGGGAATTTCTTCATTTAAAATTTTTTCCACTAAATCCGCAGAAAAATAACGAAGTAATCGATTTTTTTCTTTTTCTAATTTTTTATTTAATTCCTGAATTGTTCTTCTGGATTCTAATAATTCTAAGGCAGTTTGAATTTTCATTATTAAATCTGCCATTTTAATTGGTTTTACAATAAATTCATTTGCACCATTTGACATTGTTACAATTTTAATTTCTTCTGAATTATCCGCAGACATTACAAAAATTGGTATTAATTCGAATTCTGGATTTTTACGAATTTCTTTTAAAATTTCTAATCCTGGTTTATTAGGTAAATAAATATCTAATAAAATTAAATCTGGTTTAAATTCATATACGGCTTTAAGTCCTTTTTCTCCATCATGTTCAATATGAATTTTATAGCCCCACATAGAAATAAAATTTCTTAAAAGTTCAGCCTGTGTAGGATCATCTTCTATTATAAGAATTTTAAAGGTTTTTGATAAATTATCAACAAGATTAAATTCCATAAAAAATTAGATCATTGCTAATTGATAAAAAGGATGTTCTTTAATTTTCTGAAATATATCTTCATTCGCAAATTTTATAATTACATCTCCCTGACCACCCATTTGTTGATAAACCTGATTTGCTTTCTGATAATTAGATGGTTCTACAGGAATATGTAAAAGTTCCATTGCACAAATAGAAGCTATAAAAGTAATTTTTTCCAAATCTGTTTGTAATTCTTCTATTTTAGTATGGGTTCCAATACCGCAACAACGAATTAATTCATCTGGTAATTTCCAGTTTTTTGCTACCTGTCTACCTAATTCTTGATGATCTGTTCCATAAGAAGAACGTTCCATTTCTAATATATCGAATTCTTCTCTTTCGCATTCTTCTAAAATAAAAGCATAATGTTCTCCTTTATTTACTGCTAATATACTCATTCCAATTTTATGTAATAAAGCAGCAAGAAAAACCTCTTCAGCTATCTGATTCTTGTTTAGATCTTTTGCTATTTCCTTTGCCAGTAAAGCAGAAACTATCGGAAGTGCGTTAATATATTTTTTTAAAATAGGATGTTTTACTTTTTCGTTTAGACCTTTTGTTCCTAAGAAGATAATTAAATTTTTTAATGCTTTTAAACCTAATAAGGCAGTTGCATCTCGAAGAACTTTTACTTTACCAGAACGTCCGTAATAAGCAGAATTAGCTACTTTTAGTATTTCTGCTGTAATTCCTTTATCTGGTGCTATAATTTTTTCTATATCCTGTGTATTCGCATTTGGAGAAGTATGATCATATTGAATAACCTGCAAAACAACCTGAGGTAAAGGTGGCACTGTAAATTCTTTTAAGTTTGCCATAACTTCACATTACTTATAAATATAAATTTGACAAGTAAAATTTAATTTACCACAAATTCTTGCATAAAAAAATTTGTTTTATATTTAAGATTATTATCTTATGAATAAAGATATTATATATTTTGACGAAGAAATCTTTAAAAAAAGACATATTGCGCCCCATCGTGGTAAACCAATATTTCTAATTCGTTTTGAACAATTAAATCCAATACAGATAAATGATTTTGTTGAAATTTTAATTGATGAAATTCATTTTTTATTAAATACTGTTGAAATAGATTTTGGATTTTATATAGATAATAAAAATAATTTATTATTATTAAGCATTTCTCCTCTCAATGGCTGGGAAGAAAAAGATTTTCCTAATATAGATAATGCAGTTGGAAAATTTTTAGATCAATGCGAAAAAGAGAGAAATATTTCTTTTCGTTTCGGGATCGGTAGAACCCCCTGTAATTATATCTCTGAAAGTGACGAAATTTATAGAGAACTTTTAGAATCTTCTAAAAAAAATTTAATTGATAATTTAACGAGATGGAAATGGACTTTTTTTAATAGAGCCAATACCTATCTTGCCACATCTTCGAAAGAAGCATTAATACAACCAACTGTTTATTTTGATCCCAATACAAAAACATTTTCTGTAAAAGGAGGCGAAGTATTTATTGGTGGTGGTATTTATAATAGTTATAAAGAATTAATTCAGGATATACCCCCTGATCAGGATATAGATCGTTTTGAACTTCTAATCTTAGAAAAACTAATTTTAGCAGTAGAAGAATGCCCTGGGATATTAAAATTTAATATTTCTCCGCAATCTTTTATAGATATTTTTAAAGATTCTAAAAAAGTAAAACGATTTTATGGACTATTATTAAATAAAAAAATTAAGCCAGAAAATGTTCGATTAGAATTAGTAGAAAAACCCTACGAAGAAAAAGAAGCCAAACTAAAAGATGTATGTAAACAATTCTGGGATTTTGGCATAAGTTTTGCGGCTGATGATTTTGGAGTAAGAAGCCAATCGCATCAAGTTGTATTAGAACTTGGTATTATGATAAAAGAATTTAAACTGGATCCTTTAAGTTTTCAATTTAAACAAGATGAAGATCAAATTAAATTCTTAGATAATCTTGCCTTTATTGATTATTGTCAGCATTTAGCAAACAATAGAGATGCTATTATCACAGCAGAAGCAGTAGAAGATATTGATACTTTAGAATTTTTAATAGAACATAAAATTTATCATTTCCAAACTAATTTAATTTGTGGGAAAATGACTGTTCAGGATTATAAAACCTTTTATCCAATAATGCAGAATTTACCTTTTGATGAATTTAAATCTATTTATCATTCTACCCCAAAAGAATTTATATGTTCCAGTAAAAATAATACATTTTTAATTTACAAAAAAATGAAATTTTTTCCTAAAAACAATCCAGAAAAGATATTTTTTGATTGACAAATTTCTAAAACCATATATAATGGAAATATATACATAAATAATGTTCTACCAGAACTTATTTTCTCTAAAAGTCTTGTTAGTTTTTTTAAAAAGAGCCTGTATATTGTTGTAGAAGTTTTGAAGCATATAGCTGATTTTTTTTTCTACTTTATTTATAAGTAGAGAATGCAAGTTTTTAAAATTTTTTCTGATTTTTTAAAAAAATTGAAACATTTTTCCTATAACATAACATTATATATATAGGAACCCTTCCTTAAAATGTTAAACCTCATTTAGAAATGCCTTCCTATTGTTTATCTACCCTTTTTAAAATAAATCAACATAGTTTATATATACTTGTTTTTTCAATAATTAATTTTCCCTTCTTCTTTGTCTCCTTCCTGTAAAGATACCTTCCTTAAAGTCAAACACACCATAATAATATTTAATTTTTTTATAAAATTTTTTTAATTCAGGAGGTATTTATTATGAAAATAAAACAACTTGAAAATATTTATAAAAAATCATTATCTTATGGGAATATTAATGAAATCGAAAATACAATTTTTTATATTATAATTAAATATTATTCTATCATCGTATGTAAAATATTAAGAGATGATCCTCTTTATGATTATTGGGAAGATATTGTCTCTGATTTATGTGAATTATTTTTTAAAAAGAATCCAGATTATATAGACCAAGTAGCAAAGAGTTCTATTCCATTTTATGATTTTAAGAAGGATTTAAATAACTTTTTTAAGAAAAATTATAGAAATATCTATCGCAAATATAAACGACATAAAGTAAGAGTTCTAAATTTTAGCGAATTACCAATAGAAAATATTGATGATGGAGATAATTTTAGCGAAGAAGATTATATCTATGCATATTTTTTTCATAACTCTGATCTATATTATGATGAATTCTATGAAGATCCTTATTGTAATCTGTATGATGTAAAATTAAAATTAAGAATAATTGATCATTTTGTTAAAACAAATTTTTCTCCTATCCAATATTCAGTATTTTGTGATTATTTTTATAACGAATTATCTTATAGTGAAATCTCAAAAAAATACGGTATCTACGAAACTACTTTAAGAACATGGATTAAAAGAATACGCGATACAATAAAACAAACATTCAAAAATTTTATTTAATTATATAATTTTAACTTTAATAACTCCTTCCGTTAAATTATTACCCTTCCTTTTTACAATCCACGCGATAAATCCCCTACCTTTAAAACTTATTTTTTCCTATTACTTTTAAAATTCAAAAAAGGAGGTAAATATGTTTAATAAAATTAAAAAACAATATAGTAACCTAAATAAAATTCCATCATTATCCCAAAGAGAACAAAAGATTTATTATATAATTTACAACTACTTTGTTTTTCGCATCACAAAAAATTTATTCAATTCTGAATATAGTTATTTAGATGCAGAAGATTTAGCACAAGAACTTATAATAATTATTTTTGAAAGACATTCTAAATTTATAAATGATTGTATTTATCTAAAAATTTCTTTTGATGATTTTATCTATTTTCTAAATTCCTTCCTAAAAAATCATTTATACAATCATATACGAAAACAAAATAAACAAGATATATATAAGATAGCTTTAAATCAAGATTCTAATTTAGAATTTATATTAGATCAATTTATCAAAAATCTAAGTATTAAAGAAGCAAAATTACGCTCTATAGAATTTCAATACGAAGTAAGTAATTTATTACAGGAGATTATAGATTTTCTTATAAACAATTTTGGTAAACAAAAAGCCAATATCTTTATTGATTCTTTCTTTTTTGATTTACCTTATAAAGAAATTGCTGAGAAATATAATATAAATATAAATACAGTAAAGACAATAATAAACAGAGAATTAAAACGAGCCGTTTTTAGTAAATTTCATAAATATTTTAAAGATTTAGCAGATTAATCTACATCTTCCCAATCTTCGCCATAATGAAAGGTTATTTCTTCTCCGGGATAAATAGTTCTTATAGCATATAACTTATCACCTCTAAATTCTGCATTAGGATTAGAGGAATGATTTAAATATCTTAACTCGTTTTTTCCATCTATTAACTTCCAGCCACCATATTCTTGTTGAACCCATAATACATAAGTACCATCTTCTAATACAACAACCCCTTCGTATGTTCCGATATATTCATTTTTTCTAATTTTTTTCTTTGCAAATACACCAAGACCATGAATAGGACTTTTATCAATATAAACCTTCGCTTTTAATGATTTATCGGATCGTTTCGAAGGGACAAAATCTTCTTCTCTATAAAATTCTTTTTTCTTTCTTTTGTTTTTAGAATTTTTGATTTCTTTTTTATTTTTCATAAGATATTATCTCTCTTTTCTCTTCATGCCTAATTTGTCTTTTGGGGAAATGATTTCCGTAATTCTTACACCAAAATTTTCATCAATTACTACAACCTCTCCTCGTGCAACTAATTTTCCATTTACAAGAACATCAACATGCTCGCCAGCCTGTTTATCTAATTCTATAATGGAACCTTCTCCCATTTCTAAAATATCTTTTACATATTTTCTTGTTCTACCAAGTTCTACTGTAACTGTCATTTGAACATCTAAAAGTAAATCTACATTAGGCGATGCCAATCCCTGTGTAGTCGTACTAATAGAAGGAAATTCAACTTCTTTTACAGGTATTCCTAAATCTTCTTCCTCTTCTTTTTCCTGAATAGAGACATCTTTTTTGTCTTTTTTTTGTATTAATGTTAATAGACTTTTTGTCATAGAATAAGGAAGAATTACTAAAATTTTTGTATCAATCAAACCAGTAATTTCAAAATTATACTGGATTCTGGTATAATAATCTTCTGATAAATCTTTTACAAATTCATTTCCATTTAGAACATTCATTCCTATTGGTGTAATTGTTTCTCCAATTCTGGCAGAAAAATGAGAAACAAGAGAATATAATAAAATATTTAATCCATCTTTAATCGTGGTAATTTGTGCTACATCTAATGGCTCGTCAGTAGCATCATCTCCATTTCCCCCCATTAAAACACTGGCAATTTTTTGTGCATCTTTAATGGGAAGGGTAAAATATAATTCTCCATTTAAAGAACCACTAATTTTAACCTCAAATATTACATTTTTTCCTTTTAAATCTTTTAAAACTTCATTTTTTGCTCTTAATTCTGCGTAAGGATTATCAATATTAATATTTAAATTTAAAACAACCTGAATACCCGGAATTCCTTTTATCAAACCCTGTAAAACTTCATCTGCGATTTTTTCTCTTTCTAATGGAGATAATTCAACCCCCTTTAACTGTGCCTGAGATGATTGCTGTATGGATTCTCCTGTTTCTAAGGAATCTACATTACCGAGCAAAGCATCAATTTCCTCCTGGGACATATTAGCATCTACCATAAAAACCTCCTATACATTCTGTATAATTTATTTTTCCTTCATCGTAAATAAAAAAATCTGCAATTATTTTCCTAAAATTTTATAGTATTCAAAGAGTATATACTTATAAACTATTAACGATAGAATTTATTAGAATTTCAAGTAAAAAATCCAATATAGGAAAAATCTTATTTATATTTAATTAGCATTGTAATTTTATAAAAGAAAATAAAAAAATTACAAACAACTATTAAGTATAAAACCAATGAGTGCACAGAGAGACAAGGAGGTTTTCGTTTTTTTTCCCAATATGATTATCTTTATCCCTCTCTATTCTTCTTCGAGTAATCTCCGTGGGTTAGAAAATATAAAAACCACAGAGAACACAGAGGGATACAGAGGTTTTTTAATTATTTTTTTTATCTTTGTCTCTCCTGCTCCGTACTTCTTCGTTCCAATCTTTGCCGGTTAAAAAAATTAAACCACGAAGGGCACAGAGAAACACAGAGGTTTTTTTATTTATAAACCATCTCAATTTACTCCATCTCCGTACTTCTCTGTGCCTTTCTCTGTGGCTAAAAAATAATAAACCACGGAGGTAACGGAGGGACACAGAGGTTTTTTAAGTTTTATAAATCTTCTCGCTTACTCCTTCTCCATACTTCTCCGTGTCATTCTCAGTGGTTAAAAAAACCACTGAGAGCACAGAGCGACACGGAGATTTTTTAATTAGGGTATGCTGAAAAAAATAAATTTGTATAAAACCCCTAAAAAATAGGGATGAAATTTTTCTATGGGTTCGTTAGAAATAGAATGACTTAAAATTAACTAACATCTGATAGATTATTTTTCTAATTTTTCTTTAAACTTTTTATTTATCAAAAATAAGAAACAGAAAATAAAATTTATAATATTATAGACTTAATAATATTTTGTCATTCAAAAACCTGAATTGAGTAAAAAAGTCAATAATTCTCTCTTGACTTATAAATATGGTTTTTTTTATTTTAATTAACATGTCTGAACATTATAAGGTTCTTGCTAGAAGATATAGGCCACAGCGTTTTCAAGATGTAGTAGAACAAACTCATGCAATTTCTGCTTTAGAAAATGCAATCAAAGAAAATCGTTTAGGGTCTGCTTATTTATTCTATGGTCCTCGGGGAGTTGGAAAAACTACAATTGCTCGTATTCTAGCAAAAAGGGTAAATTGTTTAAATCCTCAAGGAGTAGAACCTTGTAATGAATGTGAATCCTGTAAAGAAATTTTAAATGGCTCTTCTCTTGATGTAATTGAAATAGATGCTGCTTCTAATCGTAGAATTGAAGATATAAGAGATTTAAGAGAAAATGTAAAATTTAAACCCATTATTGGTAAAAAAAAGGTCTATATTATAGACGAAGTTCACATGTTAACAAAAGAATCATTCAATGCTTTATTAAAAACCTTAGAAGAACCTCCTGAACATGTTTTATTTATTTTAGCAACAACCGAAATCAATAAAATTCCAGAAACTATTTTATCCCGATGCCAGATATTTACTTTTAGAAAAGTTCCTATTATTCGACTACAAAAATATTTAGAAGAAATAGCAAAAAAAGAAAATATACAGGTCGAAAAAGATGCTTTGTTTTTAATTGCTAAAAAAGGTGATGGCTCTGTTCGAGATAGTTTATCTTTTTTTGAACAAATTATTTCCTATTGCGATGGTAATATTACAGCAGATAAGGTTAGAGAATTAACAGATAGTTTTTCAATTGATATAATGATTCAGATTACCCATAATTTATTGAATAATTCTTCTCCTGATGAATTATTAAAACCTATTGTAGATATTTTTAATGATGGTGGTGATTTAGAACGTTTTATCTGGGAATATTTAGAATTTTTACGAATTTGTATTTTAATTCATAAAGGTATTAAAGATAAAGATTTATTAGGATTAATAGGCGAAGATATAGAAAAAATTTCAAACCTTGTTCAAAATATTCCTTTCGAAAAATTATTTACTATTTTTGATGAAATATATCAACTTAAATCCAGATCTTATTTCCTTAGAATTAAAAATACTTACGAAGCAAGAATATTGATAGAAGTATCATTATTAAAAATTCACGATAAACTACATAAACCTTCCTTAGATGAAATTATACATGATCTAAATCAGTTAAGTAAATTATTCGAAGGAAAGGATATAACAGAAGAAAATTTATTTAAACATACTAATACAGAAAATCCTATACAAAATGAATTAAAAAAAAACTTAATTGAAAATACAAATATAAAAACAAAATCCGAAGTCGAAAAGGAAATAACAGAAAATACTAATCAAGAGAACTCAGAAAAAAATAATACCAAAAACGAATTTTTAAATTTACTAAATAAAGCGAAATCAGAAAATAAACAAACGTTTATTCAAAAAGAATTTAATTTAGAAGACGAAATCCAATCAAAATTCTTAGGGACATATATAACCGATGAAAACAAAATTCCTAAACTACCCAATAATTAATATATTATTTATTATCATTTTGTTGAACCAGTGTAATTTCGGGAATGAAAAATACGAAATTTTTATTGATTCTCATAAAATAAAAGTTGAATTAGCAGTTACACAAAAACAAAGACAGAAAGGATTAATGTACAGAGAAACACTTCCAGAAAATGAAGGATTGTTATTTGTTTTTCCAGAAGAACGAATTCAGAGTTTCTGGATGAAAAATACTCCCATACCTTTAGATGTAGCTTTTTTTGATAGTGATGGATATTTACTCGAAATTCAATCTATGGAACCTTATAGTGAAAAAATTCATCAATCATCTGAACCAGCAAAATATGCCTTAGAAATGAATAAAGGTTGGTTTAAAAAAAATAACATTAAAAGATACGCGAAATTAAAATTATCCAAAGAAGTACAGGAAAAAATAAAAGAATTGTCTAAGAAAGAGAAATAAAAAAATTTTTATAATTCGGGGGAAGAAATGTCTTTCTTATTAGAAAGAGTTGTATTATTTTTTAATAAAACAAAATTTAATTATAGTTTATTAATAAAGATAATTGTTTTTTTACCTTCTATTACTTTTTCTAAACCTATTAATCTTACAGAATTACCTGCTTACCTCAAAAAAGGTTTTAACAATTGTAATACGAATTTAAATGAAATAGTTTCTAATGAAGAATGGTTAAAAATACCACCTAATAAAAATAATAGACCTATACGAATTCCTAAACTCAATCTAAAAAATTTACCGAAAAGACATTTTATAGAATTTCGTAGTCTACCTAAAGTGGATTTTACATTATTATTTTTTATTCCTATATCCGAAGAATACTATAATTCTTTAAAATCTCCGGGTATTTATTTTGAAAGAATTGGAGAAAGCTGGGAAATTTTCTGGAATCAACAAATTATTGATAGAAAAATCTCCTATACAGAAAGTCTTACAACCAAAGGTTATATCGTAGAGATTCCTTTAAAATATTTTACTATTGGAAATAATATATTATGTATTCATTTAATAGGAGATCCAGTTTCGACGCGAACTGGTTTTTACTATGGAAAAGAATATTACATAGACGAATTAAAAAATATATTTTATAATAATTTTTATGAATATTTTTTAATCATATTCCTTATAACATTATATATTTCTTTTGGAATCTTTAATATGATTTTTTATATTAATCAAAAAAATAATAAATATAATCTGTATTTTAGTTTATTTTGTTTATTAATTTCTATTTATATTTTTTCTCGTTCTTCTTTAGTACAATATATTCCTATTTTAAAAAACCCGGATATTGCTTCTCCTGTAGAATTTATAAGTCTTTATTTATTAATCCCAGTATTCAGTTTATTCTTCTATGATATATTTAAAAATAAAATTTCTTATAAACTAAAATTTATTTTTAGAATTGCAGAAATACATGGTTTTATTTTTACTATAATTACATTATTTCCAATTCCTTCGAATGCTTATGGTGGAATTTTAAGATTATGGCAATTTTCTGCTCCTATTTTTATTTTTATTTTTGCATTACTTATCTTATATTTTACTTATAATGAATTTATAAATTTATATCAAAATCATTCTTTTATAAATGCTCTTAGTAAAACTTTAATATTTACAGTTCCGGGAAATTTTTTGATTGGTGTAATATTTATATTTATTTTTGTTATTTTAGATATCTATATAAATATAAAAAAAATATCTGCTCCTTCTATTAGTAATTATGGTTTCTTATTTTTCCTTTCGGGAATTTCTTTTCGTATTGCCTATAATATCATTAAATTATTAAATCAGCTTAGTATCTCGGAAAATAAATATAAATTCCTGTATAATAATTCTTCAGATATACTAATTCTATTAAATAAAGATTTTTTTATAAAAGATATAAACCAAAGTTTTGAAAAAATTTTAAACTGGAAAAAAGAAAACTATCTTGGAGTAAATATAGAAAGATTAATTTATTCTTTAGAAAAAACAAGAAATCCTATTTTAAAAAATCTTATAGAATATTTAAATAAAGAATTAAAAAAGAATACTTCCATTAGAATAATTATTCCTATAATCAGTAATTCAGATATACCATTTAAATATTTTGATGTAGAATTTCGAATTTTATATATTGATCTTTTCGGTGAACCAGAAATTTTAATGAAATGCTCCTTATTACAGAAAAATCCTACCATTCAATATCTTATTAAAGAATATCAACGATACGAAATGCCAACAGATTTTATATATATAGAAAGAATTCTTCCTCGTATTACAGAATCAGTTTCAGAAATAATAAACGAAATGGAATTAAGTTTAATACGAATTGCATTAAGAGAAATTTTAATTAACGCAATAGAACATGGTAATCTTGGTATATCTAACGAAGAAAAAACTAATTATCTTTTACAGGGAAATTATGATCAAATTCTTAAAGAAAAACTTAATGATCCAGAAATTCAAAAGAAAAAAATAAGGATAGAATATAAATTAACAACAACTGCCATATTTTATAAAATTACTGACGAGGGAGAAGGCTTCGATGTAGAAAAATATTTAAATAAAAAAAATGTAGAAAATGAATCTCTCCATGGAAGAGGTATTTATATTACAAAAAATGCTTTTGATAAAATCTATTATAATAAAAAAGGAAATTCTGTTTTATTAATTAAATACATAAATAAAAATACTAAAAATGTCTAATTTCCATAAAATTTTTAATCATAACAGAACCTTTTACTTTTTTTTTAGGTCATATAAATTAATAGTGCCAGCAAAAAAATTTATATTATATTTATAAAATTAAATAATAAACCGGAGGAAATATGAATAAAAAAATATTAAGTATACTAATAATTGTATTTTGGAGTGTTGGTTTATGGGCAAACCAATATCTTATTGATAAAGCACATACAAAAGTTGGCTTTGAAGTAACACATATGATGATTTCTACAGTAGAAGGACAATTTAAAGAATACGAAGCTAGTTTTGAATATGATGAAAAATCCAATATCTTAAAAAATATTATAGCCAAAATAGATGTAAATTCTATTGATACAGAAAATCAAAAAAGAGATAATCATTTAAGAGATTCTGATTTTTTTGATATTAAAAAATATCCTTATATGGAATTTGTTTCCACACAATCTATTAAAATTAAACCAGGAGAAGAAAAAGAGCTCAAAGGGAAACTTACCATTAAAGGAATTACAAAAGATATAACCCTAAAAGTAAAATATATTGGTAAGATAAAAGATCCATGGGGAAACGAAAGGATAGGATTCGAAGCAACAGGCAAAATTAACAGAAAAGATTTTGGTATTACCTGGCAAAAACTATTAGAAACTGGCGGTGTTGTTGTAAGTGATGAAGTTACTATTAAAATACGAGGCGAAAGTATTCTCGTAAAATAATTTAATAAACAATTGCCCCCGACAGGACTCGAACCTGTGCACATGGTTTAGGAAACCAATGCTCTATCCACTGAGCTACGGGGGCAACCAGATTTACAAATTTTAGTAAAAGCGAATATTGTAAATCATATTTACTTTATTATTCAAAGGCAATCTTAATTTCTCCTCTTTTAGCATCTAATATCTTAATCTTCTTCCCTGTTTCTTTTACAACAACAAACATTCGTGGATCATCAGCATAGAATGATAGTGTATCCCTTAATGCAAAAACTCTACCAGGATAAATAACTTCCCAGATAATTTCGTTTTGAGATGAGCTAATTTCATTTACATTTTTAACAGCTGTTCTTTCAATTAAATCATCACGAAATATACCTGCTTTCGCTGGATCAAGTCCAGTAATCTTCATTATGATTTTATTATTTCTTGTTAATTCTGACCATTTATCCTGTAATTTTTGATGAGCAAATTTTACAAAACCACCTGGTTTTTTTTCTGGATTTTTGTCACTTCCTACCGCATATCGTTTTACAGATTCCTGTGCTGCCTGTATATCTGTAACACCAATTCCACCTACTGCCTCTCCACTATATGTACCAATTAATTCTCCCTGTCCCCATAAAGATAAAATATTTATGGTACCACTTGCCTGATAACTTTTAAATTGTGGAGCTGGAGATGCCTGTGGTTTGGTTTCTATATTTCCTATAATTAAAACATCTGCACCTGCTTTTACGGCTAAATCTTTTATAGTATCGGATAATTTAGAAGGATCTTCTGCTACTGCTTCTGAATTTTTTATATACTCTTACAATAGAACCTGGATCCAGTACATCGTATCCTTTGCTGATTAAAATATTTCGTATTTGCGATGCTGCAACACCATCACGAGAAGCAAAATCAAAAACTTTTTTTGCATTACCGGGCAAAATATATTCTTCTCGAATTAATACCATCACTTTGGGGTTACCTACCAATTTTTGCATTAGATTAATCTGATTCTGGATTTCTGCTTTATCTACCTGAAATTTAACAAACAATTTTAACATTTTTACTGTATCTAACATATATTCTTGTTCATCTAAAACACGATCATTTTTACATACACCTTGAGCCTGAGAAAAAATTTCATTTGCAATCGATTGACCATCACCTACCTGTGTATAACTTGCTACCTGATTACCAATACATTTTTCTATTGCCTTTCTACATGCATCTTCTTTTGCTTTATTTCTGGCAGCAGATACACTTGTAAAAATTGGAGCTTCTCCATATACTGTAATTTCTCCTTTCAAACATTCTGCATAATAATTAGCACGAACATCAGAAGCATCTCTCTTTTTTTGACCACAATAAATCAAACTTAAAGACAAAAGTGTTATAATAATTTTTTTTATCATTCTTTCCTCCTGTTTAAATTCAAAAAAAATTTTACTATAAAAAGTAAAATGAAATAGAAAAAGTATTTGTCAAGTAATTTAAAAATGATTCAGGTTTTTTTTTATTCATCCGATGGTATAAATATCATGGTCTCGAATCATATATTAAATGATACTATAATAGAAACATCGATAAATAAAGTTCAGGAAATCAGTAAAGTATTTAAGGAAGAAATGATGTTATTACAAAAAGCTATTGAAATCGAAAAAGAAAAAGGCAAGGCAATTTTACAGGCAAAAACAAAACGATTACAGGAATTAACTCAACGTTCTGATGAACTTTTACACTCTTTAATTGAAGTTGAAAATCAAAGATATACATTAATTGGAGAATTAATTGCTCAATATAAGGATCGGTTAAATTCTACAAATATCAATTTAACAAATTTTCTTACTGTTATAAAAGAAATAAAAAACGAAACCAAAAATAAACAAAATTTATGGGAAAAAACCATAGATGATTTATTAAAAAATTTAAAACATTTTAAAGAATCAGCAGAATCTTTAAAAATCGAAGTAGAAACAAATCAAAAATTATTAATAAGAACAAAAAATATTGTCTCTGATATTATAGATAAAATTGAACAGAAAGATAAAACCTACTTAAATCATAAAAAAAATTCTATTTCTTCTAATGCTATACTTGTAAATCAAAGTGTTTAAAAAATAATTAAGGAGTTCATTATGGGATCCACATTTGGAGGTTTTGAAATAACAAAACGTGGTTTGATTGTTCATCAAACTGCCATACAAACAACAGGACATAATATTTCTAATGCAAGTAATGAAAATTACGCACGACAACGTGTAAATTTAGATACAATGGATCCCTTATATGAACCCAGTTTAACTCGTTCGAATGTTCCAGGTCAATTAGGTCAGGGTTCTAAAATATTAAGTATAGAAAGAATTCGTGACTTTTTTTATGATGATCAAATCGTTGCAACAACAGAAGAAAAAGCTTATTGGGAAACAAAACAACAATATTTATATCAAATCGAAAAAATATTTAATGAACCTTCTGATAATACATTAAGACATTTAACAGATGAATTCTGGTCTTCCTGGCAGGATTTAGCGAATTATCCTTCTGAACTTTCCCATAGAGAAGTTGTAATAGAAAGAGCACAGGCACTTGTTTCAAAGATTGGAGATACCTATCATAAGTTAAAGGATTTACGTGAACGTGCAGAATTAGAAATTCAGGATACTGTTAAACTAATCAATACATATGCAAAAGAAATTCAGGATTTAAATAATAAAATTGTCAAATTAGAAGCCTTAGGAGATAATCCTAATGATTTAAAAGATAGAAGAGATGCTATTATAGAAAAATTATCAAGTCTGGTAAATATTCGTGTGGGACGTGGAGATAAAGACGAAATTTTTGTTTTTATTGGAGAACAAGCACTTGTACAGGGTCAAATACTTAGACAATTGAAATTAGTGCCTGATCCCAAAAAAGAAGGAATGTCAGAAATTGTATGGGAACATAATGATAAAAGAGTGATTTTAAGTGGTGGTAAATTACATTCCTTAGTGGAATTAAGAGATAAAGATATTCTTTCTCGTATTTATTCCTTAGATGAATTTAGTATAAATTTAGCAGATATTGTTAATGAAATTCATAAAGATGGATTTGGTTTAGATGGTTCTACGAATAATAATTTTTTTGATTTTCGTTATATCACTGATGATGCAAATGCTGTTTTCCGTCCACAGGATCATTATGGTGATTATGATTATAATTTAGATGGTACACCCGAGATTACAGCTATTTTTAGAATTTCTGGAACTCAAAAAGTAGATCCTCAAAGAAAATTAGGTATTAATGGTATTTTAACATTTACAAAATGGGACGAGAATAGCAAAAGCTATATTGATATACAAATTGCCTATAATGAAGACGAAACATTAGAAGAAGTCATAAAAAAAATCAATGATGCAAAAGTCGGTGTGGTAGCTTATTTAAACCATGATAATCAATTAAGTTTTAAAGCTGCAAGAGAAAATGATGATGTAAAATATAATTTTTTTATTAAACATTTAGAAGATAGCGGAGATCTATTAGTAGGTTATACTGGTATTTTAAAAGCATCTGGACCAGCAGGCGCTTTTGATTTTAGAAGAACGGGAGAAATTGCAAAATTTCAGAACTCCTTAGAAAATATTACTATATCACCTCTTTTTCATCCCGCTGGACACATTAAAATAAATGAAGCAATACTTCGAGATCCTTCCAAAATAGCTGCTGCACGTGGTAAAGATATTGGAGGTACAGGTGATTATAATTCTCCTAACGGTTTAGCTGATGGAGAAAATGCATTATTAATTGCAAGAGCATTAAAACAGGGGAAACATCATATTGGTTATGCAGAAAATATTACTCAGTTTTACAATGCTTTAATTGCACGATTAGGAACAGAATCTCGAAAAGCAGAAGATCTAGCAGAACATAATAATGAACATCTGGTAGAATTAAAAAATCAAAGACAGAGTGTTATGGGTGTAAATTTAGACGAAGAAATGGCATCTTTAATTCAATTTCAACATGCTTATAATGCATCTGCAAGAGCATTAAGAACTATGGACGAATTATTAGATATTATTATAAATCGATTAAAAAGTTAATAGATAGGAGTTATATATGCAAAGAATTACTGGTATAATGCAAAATCAAAATATGATCAAACATATTAATAATCAAAAATTTCGAATGGATCAGTTACAAAATCAATTAGCAACAGGGCAGAGAATTTCTCGTCCTGGAGATGCTCCAGCCCTGGCAACCAATCAAATGTATTTTAGAAGTAGATTAAAAGAGTTAGAACAATTCGAAAAAAATATTTATGAATCCTTAGAGCGTATAAATTTAACTGATGGACAATTATCAACAATTACTGATATTTTACAAAGAGTTCGTGTCCTTGCAGTTCAAGCATCTAATGGGATTTATCAGGGAGATAATGCATTTGAACTAAAACAAGCTATTGCATCTGAAATTGATCAACATTTAAGAGCTTTAATTGATATTGCAAATTCTACCGATGCAATTGGAAGGCCTTTATTTGGTGGTTATACAGTAGAAAGAAAACCTTTTGAACCAATTGTTGCAGATATAGAAACACCAGATGGAATCAAATTAGAAAATCAAATCATTGGTGTAGAATATAGAGGTGATATTGGTAAACGTTTAATTGAATTAGAAAAAGGACAATACATAGATGTTAATTTTCCCGGTAATCGTGTCTTCTGGGGAACCAATATGACAATTACGGGAAATATTGATACTTCTGGTTATGTTGCAACTTCGAATCAAAAATTTAAAATTGATGGTGTAGAAATTCAGGTAGAAATTGGAGATACAATTGACGACATTATTGATAAAATCAATAAAGCTGGTTTGGATATTAGAGCCTCAAAAATCGGACAGGATTATTTATCCTTACATACTATTACCCCACATCAAATCTGGTTAGAAGATATAGAAGGTGGAACAGTCTTACAGGATCTTGGATTAATTAATCCAGAACAACCTTCTCCACCCAATAATTATAATCCAACTGCAAAAGTTGATGGTTATTCTCTTTTTGATGTAATTTTAAAATTTCGAAATGATTTATTAAAAGGAGATCAATTAGAAATTTCTGGTCAGGACTTAGGTAATATTGATCTTGCTCTTGAAAATATTTTACGCTATCGTTCAGAAGCAGGTGCAAGACAAAACCGATTAGAAGAACAAATGAAAAAAATTTCCTGGGACAAAACCTTTACTACGGAATTGCTTGCAAAAAATGAAGGTATAGATTATCCTGAAACAATCATGAACTTAAAATGGATAGAAAATGTTTTTAATTATTCGCTTAATGTGGGAGCAAGAATTATACGACCTACATTAATGGATTTTCTAAGATAGGAAAATTATATGCTTGAATTAAAAACAAAATTTTTTGGAACCAAGCAAATTTCCGAAGATCAAATCATTCAATTTCCTGAAGGTATATATGGTTTTCCACGATGAAAAATCATTCTTTTTATTTAAAGAAAAAGAAGAATCTCCCTTTTATTGGCTACAATCAACAGATAAAGAAGAACTTGCATTTGTTATTATGGAACCTTCTTTAATTCTCAAAGATTATTTACCCAAAGTTCTTCCTCAGGATTTAGAATCTTTAAGAATTCATAGTCTTGATGAATGTAAAATATTTGCCATATTAACAATTCCAGAAAATCATCCAGAAGAAATGACTATTAATTTACAGGGTCCCATTTTAATAAATCATAAAGAAAAATTAGGGAAACAAGTAATATCGCTTGATGATAATCATGGGGTAAGAATGAAGGTTATGGATCTAATGGAAAAACAAAAATCATAAAAAAAGGTTGTAACGGTGTTAATATTAACAAGAAAAACCAATCAATCCATAATGATTGGGGATCAAATTGAAATTGTCGTAGTAGAAGTAAGGGGTGATCAGGTTAAATTGGGAATAAAAGCCCCTAAGAATATTTCTGTTCATAGAAGTGAAGTTTATAAAGAAATACAGGAACAAAATAAAAAAGCATCAAAATCACTAAAACTTGAAAATATTAAACAAATTGAAAATCTTTTCCATAAAAAAAATCAATAAACTTCTTTTATTTTTATTTTTAATTCCATTATATTCTGCTCCCTATCCACCTGTTTCGTCTACCTATCAATTGAGAATTGTAAACCGTAGATTTATTTCCCACCTCGTTTTTGAAAATATACAGAATAGATTATTTCTAACCATCATTTTAACCCATGGTCCTAATTATCACGCATATAAAAGTAATTCTTATAGATTATATTATGAATGTTTTACCACAGAAAATTGTCTAAGACAGGCAAAAGAGATTGATAATTTTTTAAAAACAGGCTATAATATTGCTTTTGTTATCGATGGTGATTTTATAAAAAAAATCATATTTTTAACCGAAAATAATTCTTAAATTATTCTACCCCACCTGCTCTTTCCTTATAATTGATTTCGAAAATATCAAATGTAGTCTCTCGAAATCCTTTAATAATAGATTTTGATATACCAATATAATATTCTTTTGTATATTCCATTGTTTGTTTAGCATAATTTGCCATATCTTCGTTTGTAATAGAAAATGGACGCACCTTATCTTTTTGTCTATCGTAATAGATTCCTTCGTAAGTTTTTACTGCTGTTCCTCGATATTCCAATTGTAAAATTTTCCCAAAAAAAGAATAATTTTTACTTCCTGTTTTTTCAACTATAAACTTCTGAGGAAAATCTGGTGGTAAATTGGTTTTAAAAGGATATGCTTTTAAAATTTCAAAATTTGTACTTAAAGCTATTGGTTCAATTCGATGTATTTTATAATCAATTAAAATTACTTTATTCAAATTATTCTGTAAGAATTTAATTGTTTCTTTATTTTCTATATTTACGCTAAATTCAACCTGTTTTTTTAATGGTGTATAACAATCTTCTATCTGTTCACATTCTTCATTATCATCATAGGTTGCTATTTCTAAAACACCCTCATAAGATTCGAAAAATATTCCTCCAGAAATTAGCTTTATAATTCGAACAATTGCTCTACCTTCTGCATAAGTTCCAATTGCCAACAAATTAAAAATAAATCCAAAATAGAAATAAATTAAAATTAATATTCTTATCTTCATTTCTTTATTTTTCGGTTTTTTTCAATTTACAAATTAGTATTTTTATAATTCCTGTTTTTTATGCATAAAATCAAGAGAAAAAATATTTTATCTACTTCCACAGATGCAAAACAAATTCCCGAAATGGAATTATATTTTCCAAAATTTTCTAAAAAGCTGGAAAAACAATTATCCCAGGAAGAAATCTGTATTCAATGTCATGGATGTTGTATGTATGTAACTGTTCCATTAGATCCACCAGAAGACGAAGATACCATTCAAATGTATATATGGTATTTATATCATAGAAATATTGAAATCTATCTTGATTTATATAATCAATGGCAAATTTTAATGAAAACGCCATGCGAAAATTTACTTCCATCTGGATATTGCGCTATTTACGAAAATAGACCCAAAATCTGTAAAGAATATGATCCACAAAATTGCTCAAGGACTGGAAAAGATTATAAAGTATTATTTAAAACCCCCGAAGAATTCTTAAAATATCTGAGTAAAAGAAAAATAAAAAAATAAAATATTGAAATTTTTTCAAAATCATTTTTTATGAACTTCAAAATGGTACGTTTAATTCGATCTTCTTTTAAAACCTATTTCATTGATCCTTTTCTTGGTGCAGGAGAAGTATTGTATTTAATCTTTCGGGTTATAATTAACCTACCTCATTTATGGTATAAAATTCAACCAACTTTAACCCAGATGTATATTGCAGGATATAAATCCTTATTTGTAGTAAGTATTGTTGCTATATTTACAGGCATGATTTTAAGTTTGCAAAGTGGTCTTGCTTTAAAAGATTTTGGACAGGAAGATTTAATTGGTCAATTAATGGTAGTAACATTAACAAGAGAAATGGCACCTTTTATGACGGCTTTAATTCTTTCTGCTTCTGTTGGTTCTTCTATGGCTGCAGAAATTGGTACAATGAAGGTTTCTGAAGAAATTGATGCCTTAGAAGTTATGTCCATTGATCCAGTAAAATTTTTAGTTTTACCACGAATGGTTGGTTTTACTATTATGATTCCCGTTTTATCAAACTATGCTTCTCTTCTTGGAACCATTGGTGGTAGTATTATTGCAAAGACACAATTAGGTGTTGAATACGAAACCTTTTATAATTTAGCATTAGAAATTTTAAAAAGTAAAACAGGTTTAAAAGATATATGGGTTGGTAATTTCAAAGCATTTATTTTTGGTATAACTATTTCTGCTATTTCCTGCCATCAGGGTTTAAATGCATCTGGTGGTGCAATTGGAGTTGGTAGAGCTGTAAGACAATCTGTTGTTTTATCGTATTTATTTATCATAATGTTTGGATATTTTATTAGTGCAATATTTTATAGATAATTATGAATCAAAATAAAGGAATATTAATATTTATTATTAGCTTAGGAATTATTTTCTGGCTAATAATGATTGGCATAGCAACCTTTACTGTGGTTATGCCAGCCAAAAGAGATATTAATCTACCTTATTATTTACCTGTTATTTTAAAAAATGCTCATGGAATCCAACATGGAACACGTGTTAATATATTAGGCGTTGATCAGGGTTATATTAGATTTATTGATTATTTTCCCATTGATAAAGAAGGTAATTTTATTTTTATTTCTGATTGCAAAGAACTATGTAAAGAAAGTATTAAAGATCAGGTAATATTAGTTGTATTAAATATTAGAAAACAATTAGAATTTTACGAAAATTATAAACTTTATACTCGTTATGATAATGTAATAGGAGAAAAAATTATCGAAATTGATCCGGGAAGTAAATATACTTTTAATAAAGGTAAAAAAATTATTAATAAAAAACTTAATATAAAATATTTAACACCCAATGAATTATTATATTTAATAAATAATCAAAATATACCTTTAAATAAAAATGATATTTTATATTCTACAAATTATGATGATCCGATAACCATCATAGCTCAGGTAGTATATGAAAATAGAAAAGCAATAAAACGAATTTTTAAAAATACAGCGGAAATCACAGAAAAAATAAATAAAGGTAAAGGTACCATTGCTCTTTTATTAAATGAATATCAACTTATATCTAATACAGACAAAACATTACTGGAAGTTATACTTTTAATTCGAGATGCAAGAGAATTATTAGAATCTTTAAGAGAAAATAAAATTCTTTCTCGAACATTAGATGGTACAACATCAGTGATTTTACCATAAAGGAATAAGATTATGAGCGAAACTGTTATAGAATTAATTGATTTACATAAATCTTTCGGGGATAGGCCAATTTTAAGAGGGATCAATTTAGAAATAAAAAAAGGCGAAACAATGGTTTTATTAGGTGGTTCTGGAACGGGAAAATCCGTTACCATAAGACACATTATTGGACTTCTAAAACCAGATAAAGGTGATGTTAAAGTTTTTGGAGAATCTGTTGTTCATTGTAGTTTAAAAAAATTACAGGAAATTCGCAGTCGAATGGGAGTTCTTTTTCAGAGTGGTGCTTTAATTAACTGGCTAACAGTCTTTGATAATGTAGCACTACCTTTAAGGGAACATAGATTAAAACCAGAAAAAGAAATCGAAAAAATTGTTTTAGAAAAATTAGAATGGTTAGGACTACTCCCTGCAAAGGATTTACTACCAGATAGTATTTCAGGGGGAATGAAAAAAAGAGCAGGTATAGCAAGAGCATTAACTACAAATCCAGAAATCTTACTATATGATGAACCAACATCTGGACTTGACCCTGTTATGAGCCAGGTTATTAATGAATTAATTCGAAAATTACAAAAAGAACTTGGTGTTACCCAGGTAGTAGTTACCCATGATATGAATTCTGCCTATTATATCGCCGATAGAATCACTTTTCTTTATAAAGGTAGAGTAGAAATGATTGGAACTCCCGAAGAAATTAAAAATAGCGATAATCCCTATGTTCAACAATTTATTCAGGGAAAAACAGAAGGTCCCTTAGAAATCGATGCAGGAGATCCTACAAAAAGAAAATAGTGCAGAAAATTCTTTCGTTAACGTCATATTGAAAAAGGAGATGAGATGAAAAAGTTGTCTTGTGCGACTCTGAATATAACTGTGCCGAAAAGGCATAGTTAGAGTAGATAGGTTATAGGTTGGATATTTTAATAGGCAAGTTAGCCTGAAAAGGAGATTAATCATACCTATAACCGAATCACATAATAGGCAAAAGCCTGAATAGGAGTTTGGCAGAGTAGCCGAGATAGAATCTACTCAACTATGTTTTAAGATTATAGATATGGAGGAAACTATGAGATATATAGGAGTGGATTTGCACAAAGACAACTTTGTAGTATGTTATATGGGAAAGGGGACAGAAGAAAAGAGATTTGAGAAATATAAGTTGTTGGAAATTGGGAAATTTATAAAGACATTAAATAAAGAAGATATATTAGCAGTAGAGTCTACAACGAATGTAAAGTATTTCAGGAAGAAGGTAAAAGATTATGTATCTCGCGTAATAGTGGTAAATCCTCGCAAATTTAAGATAATCAGTGAGTCTACAAAGAAAACAGATAAGAATGATGCGGAATTGCTGGCATATTATGCGAGTAAAGAGATGTTGCCAGAAGTTCGGATTAAAGATGATGCTTATGTGGAGATAGAAAGTTTAACGAATACAAGGAACAAATTAGTAGAGTTAAGAAGTAGTTTAAAGAATAAGATTCACAATCTTTTATTATCACAGGGAATATTAACCAAAAAAGAACAATTTTCAAGTGATAAGAGTTTAGAGAAGGTATTAGAATATGAAGAATTGAGCGAAACAGTAAGATTTGAATTAAAAATTATAGTTAATCAGATTTTATCTTTAAATGAATCTATCAAAGAAATAGATAAAAAATTAGAAGAGTTAGGGAAATCTTTATCAGGTTTTACAAATATTACAAGTATAAAAGGGATAGGAACAAAAACAGGGATAACATTATTAGCGGTAATAGGAAACATAAATGATTTTGAAAATGAGAAGAAATTATTTTCCTATTTTGGTTTAGTACCAACAATACATCATTCTAATAATAAGAAAATTAATGGACATATAACGAAAAGAGGCAGTAAATTAGGAAGAAAAGTTTTGATACAATCTACCCTGATAGCGATAAAATATTCACCCTATTTGAGGGACTTTTATACAAGATTAAGAATGAAAAAAGGGAATGGAAAAGCGATTATAGCAACATCGAGGAAATTGCTTAAAATTATTTATCTTACATTAAAATATAATTTGGTATTTGAAGATTTCTCTAATTTTGTAATAAAAGCAGCATAAAAAAGATTATAAATTATATAAAAACGGAAAAAGAGGATATTGGGAATGAATGAATAAAAAGTTGAGTAGATTCGAAATTGTATGTAATTATTTTTAAAATTACATACAAAAAAAACTTTTTCATAGGAGAGCGATATGAAATATAAAATAAAACTCTTTTCTTTTTTATTTATATTAATGTTTTTTGCTAATTGTATTAAATTTAAAGAAAATCCCTTAGATCCAACAACACCACTGGGATTTTATTTAACGTTTCTATGGAATAAAAATATAACAAAGAAAATATATGTAACATTTAATATAACGCAGGGCAATATTGGTATTGCAACAACAATGGGTTTTTCCTATTGTATTAACGGTATAGAAAAAGCAGATTTTGTTTGTAATAATGATCCTAAAAAACCTAATAATAATTTATATAAAGCAATGATTGTAGATGGTACCAATCGACGTGCCTGTTCGACACCCGAATGTTCTGGAGGAACTATTGAACATATAGACTGGGTATTTAAACCTAATACTTCGTATTATAGAGCTGATGATACATTATTATTTACTACAAATGATAAAGGTATTATACCATCAACAGAAAATATAGTTAATTCTATTACACATGCAGGTGAAGTTTATGAATATTGGACAGGATTAGATACAGATTGGTTAAAAGACTCTTCTTATCATTGTAGTAATTGAAATGATGGTAGTAGCGCTTTTTTTGGTATAATTGGAAGTTCAATAGTAACGCATTATGGTTGGTTTAGTAGTGGTGCTACTGTTACCTGTAACAACTCTAAAAATCTTCTCTGTGTAGAACAATAATTAAAATGATTTTGCTTCTATTATTTGTTCATTTATAATAATTTTTATATTAATGATATCCTTTTGTATTATAGATTCTGGTAAATGAATTCTTATTATTTTTGATTCTTTATCTATTATCGTTTTAGGAATTATAGGTTCTATTTCTATAGTTTTTTTATGATTATTTAATAAAATAATAATTTTTTGTAATTGCAATACATATTCATTAGTGGATTTCGTAGAAGTTAAAATTATCGGTCGATAAACATCAAAATAAAGTACTAAATCATGATTCTGTATTTGATAGGAAATAGCCTTAATACTTTTATAAGAAAAGGTTTTATGTAAAATGCCTGTTTTATCTAAAACAAGAAGAATTATCATAATAATGATAATATTTAACAAAATAAGAAAAAAAGTTTTATTATAAGGCGATGTTTTGTTTTGTTTAATATGTTCTTTGATTTCTTCCTGTACCTGTTCTGGTGTTTTATAATAATATTTCATCTAATTTTATAACTTTCTTATTTCGTTTAATGTTAGATTGGTTATTTTTTGGATTGTTTTTTCATCAAATCCCTGTTTTTTCATTTTTTTTGCAATATAGATTCTTTCTTCTTTTTTTCCTTTTTTTATACCTTCTTTTTTTCCTTCTTCTATACTTTCTTTAATAATTTGTTCAATTATAGGTGATTTAATCATAAAATCTCTCCTTCTTTGAAAAATATCAAATGCTAATTGTTTATCTCTCAGGCTTGTTATTATAATAAAAATTTCCAATAATTCAAGTCTTTTTTCTTCATCTGATATATTATATAATTCATTTTCTATTTTATTTATATAACGTATTCCATTTTTCATTATGGTATCCAGGGAAATAAATCTACAATATGCAAATTTATAATTTTATCAGCTTCTATTTTAGATAGTTCTATTAATGTAAAATTATATGTCACTTCATCAATAACATAAAAATTATTCGCTTTAGAGGAAGGTTTTAATAATATTAAAACGGATTGAACAGGTATTTTATATTGCTTATAATAAGCAAGTTTATAAATTAATAAATCCAATAACTTTTCATAATTCCAGCTTGTTAATAGTTCAAAAACATATATTTTGTATTGATTATTCTGTTTTACTTTAACTGCAAAGTCAGCTCTATGAGTAGTAAATATTTCCTGTGGAATCGATTCTAAAATTTCAATAGATTGTGGATCAATATGTAAAAAAATTAAATATAGGTTTTATTGAATTTGATAAGACCTTTTTGGTTGCAATATCATATTTCATAGATTGTTTCTTTTTCATATTCTTAGAATATTATAAGTTGTTTATTAAATTTTTTAGATTGTTTATCTGATCATGAGCGGTGGAATGCTTCTCTGCAATTTTGTTTTGTAAAGAGAGAATTAAATTCATACCATTTGCTATATTTTTATAAGAATTATGATTATTTTTAGAGAAATAACTCATCATAATACCAGTTAAAACATCTCCACTTCCTGCAACTGATAAATGAGGATTTTGATATTTCCATACAAATACTTTTCTTTCTTTAAAATAATAAGAAGGAATAAAAAAGGAAATTGAACCTTTAATTAAAATGGAAACACCTAAGGTTTTATATAATTCCTCTATATATTGCCAGTTTGATACTAAATAAGGAAATTCGCCTTTTAATAATTTCCATTCTCCTAAATGAGGGGTAATTATTGTAAATGGTTTGAGTTGTTCGGGAAAATTTTTATCTAAAATAAGTGTTGTTGCATAAGCATCTAAAATAATTATTGGATAATGATTTATAGAAACAAGAAATTGAAAAAACTTTATAAAATCTGATTGATAAATTTCTATATCATTTTTAGATAATCCTGGACCAATAACAATACATTGTGGTAATTTTAAGTTTATATAATTTTCTTTCCATTCCTCAAAATGATGATATATAATTGAAGGCTCTATTTTTAAAAATAAATCTCTATGATTAGAAAAATGTATCAAATGTAAAATTCCACCACCAGAATAAAAAAAGGATTTCGCAGATAGAATTGCTGCTCCTTCCATATTATTAGAACCTGCAAATAACCATCCATACCCACTTTGATATTTATGTTCATAAGGTCGTTTTTTAAAATAAAAAAAATCATTTAATAAATCCCATTCTATAAATTCTAATTGTTGTTTTACTATTTGACTTTGTTCTTCTGGATCAAATCCACAGGGTAAGACAAATATTTTTGATTGGGCATGAATAAGCGGATGGAGTAAAACGAGTTTTTTTAAACCAAAATTGAAAATATAATCTGGGACAGATAATCCAAAAAAATTTAGAAATTCTTTTTCATTAAAGGCATCATATTCTTCCGAAAGTCCAGCAGGTATATCAAGTGCGATATGAATAAGTTTTTCTTTTAATTTTTCTTTTAATTTTTTAATAAACTCTAAAATTTCTTTATATGGGCTTCGAGGTAAATTTTTTTGGCCACTTCCTAATAAACCTTCTATTAAAATGATTTTCTTATCATTTATTAAATTTAAATTATAGATATCTTCTAAGGGATAAATCATTAGATGATTCTTTAATAGCATTTCATAGTAAAATTGAGAAGATACACTTTTTGGTTTATCTTTAAGAAAAATATATATTTGATTTTTAGAAACAATTCTGCTACCTAAGATTAAATATGCTAATGCTAAACCATCACCACCATTATTTCCACTTCCACATAGAAAAAGATAAATATTATCCTTAGAAATAAAATTATGATGAAGCATCGTTATAAAAGCTGACTGAGCAGCAAGCCCCATTAATATTTTTTCTTCTACACCTTTTTGGATTGTTTTACTATCAATATGCTTAGATTGTTCAAATGTAATTAAATTCATTTCCATTCTACTATAATATAATTATGATTTTCCATTTTTGTACTAAAAATACGTCCTTCTGAATTTATAAAATATTCTTTCCAGTAATTTTCTTCTAAATTAAATTTTATCCGATTATTTTTAATATAATTAACATTGCTATCATAGATTTTTATAATTAAGTCTCCATCATCCTGACTAACTAAATAAAAACTGTTATCTGGGAAAACAAAAAATAAGGAAGAATCTAAATCATCATTATCTAAAATTAATTTCCAGTTTTTATTAAAATATTTATAAATTTTTTTATTTTTAATTTGATAATTCTTTCTATCTCGAAAAACAACTTCAATAAAAATTTCTTTATTTTCTAAAGGAATTACATTTTCTATATTACTTAAATCATTTTTATTTTGTTCCTGTAAAAACTTTATATCAATCACTTTCTTCTTGTAATTCCTTTGTATTAATATCAAAATTTGTTACTGAAACCTCCTTTTCCGAAATATATCGAACCATAGAAATATGATCATTAAAACAAAAAAGATTTAGAAGTTCTTGATAATTTTCTGAATAAACTGGTATAAGCGATAGTTGTTCCTTATTTTTTTCTGCAAACAGATTAGCTTTATTTACAATATATATTCTATAAGGATTTATATCCTTAGTTTGGGGATATAATATTGCTGGCATACGATTTTCTGGTTCCGCTGGTTCTAATAATTCTGATGTATCTTTCTTTTGATAAATTTGTAATACAAAATAATCACTTTGAATACAAGATTGCCCGATTATACCTTCTGGAAAAACCTTTATAGGAATTTCTGGGTAAATTTTTTTTATTTCTTCTTTAAAATTTTGTGATGTAATTAAAAAATCTGGATTATCTATTATCTTACTATAATAAGCAAAAAAGTTTTTTTCTGGAATAGGCAATAAAATCTCACTTCCCCATATTACAGGATTTTGAGGAAGATTATAAATCAGATTTTCTTTTACAATAATAGGGATAGCGAAACTATTCAACTTTCTATCTGATTGCATTTCCTTTAATGGAATATTTAATAGCACATTTGGCGTTAAATCAAAGAATTGAAAACGTGCACAATAAAAACAAAATAAAAATATCAATACAATATTAATCCAATATATAAATTTTTTCATTTCCGACAAATTTACACAAATTCTTACATCGTCAAACAAATTGATTGATTATATAAAGAGAGGAATATTCCCCATTTAAGATGTTACACTTGGATTACAATGCGCTAAAAAATTTGGTAATCTAAAAAAATATTAAAATTTATTAGAATTAATTCAAAAATTTTAAATTTTTTTGAAACTTTTCTAAAATATAATACATTATTTAATATAACTACATAAAATAGGAGGTTTAAAATATGGATCAATTAATAAATACAATTACCAAAAAAACTTTATTAGGTTTACAAACTATTATCCTAATTGTGTTTTTTATTATTTTATATTCCATCTTTGGGAATAAATGCAAATCAGCTTTTGCTTCTAAACCAGATGTTGAATTTAATAAAACGTTTTTTGAAGAATCAAAAAATAATACAGACATTCTAATTACAAATGAAGAAGATAAAAAAAAAGAAGAGATTCTAAATAAGATTATAGATAAAATTTCTCAGGATTATCAAATTGCTATAGAAAATGAAATTCAAAAAAATCCAGAAAAATTTTATTTAGATCCACAAGCAGAAAATTATAATGAGAAAAAACAAGAAAAAGTTCAGTCTTATGTTAAAAATTTTAGAACATATTCTTATAATTATTTAAAATGGTATGTAATTAATAAAATTGATGACTCCTTACTGGAAAATTTTTATGAAGAATTGAATGAATTTTTAGAGAAATCTAAAGAAAATAATATAGATTATCTTTATAATAATGATAATATTATTTACAATATTAAAGATAGTAAAGTCTTTAAAGTTTTCTGGGATCAATATGAAAAAGAAGAGAGTAGGTATAAGAGCGAAAAAAATCCAAAAGATGATGATGTGTGGATTTTTGCTATTAAAATAATTGTTTTATTATATTCTATTGCGATGTTTTTATTTATTAGCTTAATTTATATTCTTTCTCGTATAGAGATGCATTTGGAAAAAACAGCAAATAAAGTATAAAGGGCTATTGCCCTTTTTTTAATAATTTATTGACAAAATAAATATTTTTAATATAAGGAAAATAATATGAATAAAACAAATATTATTTATATAACTTTTTTTATTTTAATTTTATTATACTGCCAGAGCTCACCGACTCAGAATAATAAAATAATTGAAGATTATAATAAAATTGATAGAGATTCCTTAATTGAGAAAATTAATAAAAATGAAATTGATATCAATAAAATAGATTCAACTGGAAAATCATTATTAGAATATACAATCTTAAAAGAAGATATTGAAATCGTAGAATTATTATTAAATAAAAATGTAACTATAAATGAAAATCACATTAAAATAGCAGGAAGTAAAGGGAATGGAAAAATTCTAATTTTACTAGCTAAAGAAAAAAAATATTCTGTTTTACAAATACTTGATCTTTTTTTAAAATATAAAATACAAGATACTTCTTTACTATTATTAGAAAATGAGTTAGATTTAAATATTAAAAATGAATCAGGAAACTCTATTTTACATGAATGCGTAAATTATAGAAATATTCGAATAGCCAAATTTCTTATTGAAAAAATGGAAGGCATTAATATAAATATAAAAAATTCTAATGGTAATACACCTTTACACTTAGCATCTAATTATGGCTATATAGAATTAGTTAAGCTTTTTACTCAAAATGGTGCAAAACTATTGGTAAAAAATAATAAAGGAGATACTCCATTGCATTTAGCATCTTATTCTGGTCATTTAGATATAGTTAAAATTCTTCTTAACAAAGATAAAGAGTTATTAGATGAACCCAATAATGAAAATTTTTCACCATTATCTTACGCTGTTCAAAATAACCAGATTGAAGTAGCAAAATATTTAATTGAAGAAGGGGCGAATATACAAATTAAAGATAAAGATGGAAGATCTTTATTATATTGGGCAGCTATTCAAAATCATAAAGATATTATAGAATTATTAATTCGAAAAGGAGTTGATGTAAATATAATTGAAGATAATGGCTGGACTATTTTAAGCTGGGCAGTAGAACATAATTATCCAAATATCGTAGACTTGTTGATCGATCATAATGTTGATATTAGTCAGAGATTTCAGGATTTAAATACGGTATTACATTGGGCATCATTAATGGGTTATAAAGATATCTGCCAAAAAGTTTTACTAAAGGGCATAGATCCTAATACTCCTAATCAATACTTAGAAACTGCCATGCATTATGTTGCATTGAATGGAGATTTCTATATTGGAGAATTACTGATAGAAAATCAAGGAAATCCTAATTTTCAAAATATCATTTCTGCTACTCCTTTACATTATGCTTCTGCAAAAAACAATAAAGAAATTGTTGAACTCTTCATAAAAAATCAAGCAAATGTAAATGCTAAAACAGGTACAGGTGCTTCTCCTTTACACTGGGCGGCTGCTAATGGAAATACTGATGTAATGGAAATATTAATAAGCAATGGGGCAGAAATAAATGCTGTTGATATTTTTGGAAATACACCTCTTCATTATGCAGCAATGAATAATCAAAAATCATCAATAGAACTTTTATTAAAACATAATGCTGATATAAACTTACAGGATAAACATAAAGGTTGGACAGCACTACATTGGGCAGCCTATAAAGGAGATGTAGAAATTGCTGAAATTTTATTAAATAAAAATATTGATATTAATATAAAAGATAAAGAAAAAAATACAGCCTTAAATATTGCAGCAACTTATGGTAAACGATCTATTGTTAAATTACTAAGTTCTTATAAAAAATAATTTTTTTAGGAGAAACATTATGAAAAAATATATAAAATTCATTTTTATTTTAATATTAATTTTTTGTTCCATTCCTAAAAAAGAAACAAAAAAAGATATATCCATAAAAGAGCGAGAACAAGAAACAAAGAAAAAAGATATAATTGTAGAAGCAAAAACTAAAGAGGAAGAAATATTCCAACTAATCCGTAAAGGGAATTTGGAAGAAATAAAAAAATTGGTAGAAGAAGAAAATTTTGATCTTTCAAAAACAAATTATAAAAAACAAACCATTTTACATGTGGCAATACTAAGTAATCAAAATGACATAATAGATTATTTATTAGATAAAATGAAAGATTTTAACGTAGTAGATGATAATAATGACACTTATTTGCATTATGCTATAAAAAAACAAAATGTATCGCTTGTTTCTAAACTTGTAGAAGAAAAGAATGTTCTTTTAGATATTAAAAATAATCAAGAGAAAACACCATTGGATTTAGCATTTGATCATAATAATACAGCTATAGCGGATATTATATTTGCAAAAATCTTATCAAAAAAAATAGAAGAAAAAGCCCAAGAAATTGGTTTAGATCCCATACAAACTGACTATGTAGAACAACTAAAAAAAATTAGTAATCAAATTGTATGGGATTCTTTTTTAGAAAAAATTGATCAAAAAAATTATGGTGGAATTTTTTATTTTATTAATTATCCAGATGTAAATAAAATATGGGAAGAACCAGAAGAACCTAATAATAAAGAAAAGATTTTATTACTTAATGAAAAATTAAAAGAATTAATAAACGAAAAAGAAATCAAATTATCACTATTACTTTTAGAAAAGTTAAATACATTCTTTTTTAATGAAAATTTTATTAATCAATCATCTGAGTCTATAATTGAAAAATATAATTATTTACCATTATGGGCAGTATCAGAAAAAAATTTAGATTTATTACTTGTATTTTTATCTTACGAATTTGATTTAAATAAAACTTATGAAATTAATAATAAAGTAACAAATCCTTTATTACTTGCTTCTGAAATTGGATTTACAAGTGGAGTTGAAGCTTTAATAAAAAGAGGGGTTAATATTTTACAACAAGATAATAATGGAAATACAGCTGTTCATTTATCAAGTCTTAATGGTTATAAAGAAATTGTTTTAAGACTATTAAATAGTGGATATAAAATAGATATATTAAATAACATAAAACAAAATCCATTACATCTTGCGGCAATAAAAGGTGATGTAAAAATAATAGAACTACTAAATAACTATGGTATATCCATTCATCAAAAAGATAATAAAAATTATACTCCAATTCATTATGCCATCGCTCACAATCAATTAAATGCTGTTAAAATTTTAATTGATTTAGGTTCTGATATAAACCAGGAATATGAAGGTAAATCTTTTTTACATTGGGCAGCTGATAAAAACCTTAAAGATATTATCATGTTATTGATAGAAAAAGGAGCAGATATAAATAAAGTTGAAGAAAATAATTGGACAATATTAAGATGGGCAACAGAAGTCGCTAATGATAAAAATATCGTGCTATTATTGTTACAAAAAAATGTTGATGATAAAATTGAATTTTCTAATAAAAATAAATTAATTCACTGGGCTGCAAAAAATGGTTATATAGAAATTATAGATTATTTGATTAAAAAAAGAAATCATAATATAAATGAAAGAAATTTAGATGGAGATACACCTTTGCATTTAGCAATTGAATTTGGACATGTAGATTTAGCAGAATATATGATAGATAATGGTTCTGATATCCATGCCAAAAATAAAGAATTAGAAACACCCTTACATTTAGCTTCACTAAATAATATGGATAAAATCGTTATTAAATTAATAAAAAAAGGTGCTGAAGTCAATTCATTAACAAAAAATCATACTACACCATTAATTTTAGCAAGTTATTCTGGAAATATAGAAGTAGTAAGACAATTAGTAACTTTAGGTGCAAATCCAGATATAAAAAATTTGGACGGCTGGAGTGCTTTACATTGGGCAGCATTTAATGGAAATGCTAATATTGTAGAAATCTTAATTAAAAATTCTAAAGAAAAGGATAAATTGATCAATGATTATGTAAGTTTTGTATATATAGATTCTCTACATAAACAAAGAAAATGGACTCCTTTACATCTAGCATCCTATGCAAATCACAAAAAAATTGTAGAAATTCTGATAAAAAACAAAGCAAATGTAAATCTAAAAGACAATTATGGGATGAATCCTATGCATTTAGCTGCACAAAGAGGCCATCAAAAAATTGTAGAAATTTTGCTATTAGCTGGTGCAAAAAATTAAGCTTATCGTATAATTTATAACAAAAAACCCCCTTTTACATTAAAAATATTATAGCCTGGATAAATCCAACAAAACCTCCTAAAATGGCACCGAGTAAGATCAAAGTTTTTTCGTCTTCTTTAAAAACAGAATGTAAAAGATGTTCAAATTCAGCAGGTGGTAAAAAAGCTAAAAAATTTGCTATTAGTTCTTTCATACCTATACTTTGTTTTAGGTAATCTTTAAGATGTTCAAAAATTTCTGGTAAGGAATTAAGGATAAGTTGTTGTATTTCTTTTTTAATTTTCTCTTTTTGTTCATAAGAAATTACCATAGGAACTAAAAATGGTTTATCTTCTACAACTTCCTTAAATCCAGCATTAATTCTTTGTATAAGTATATCTAAAAAAGCTTCTCCTGTTTTTCCTTCAAAAAACATTGTAATTAGATTTTGGGCATGGAATACTCTTTTATCCAATACATCTGCAAGTTCCCAGGAAACTTCAGCCTGTCTTTTTAAAAACAATCCCTGATAATATATAAAAATAAATTTTCTTGGTTCTAAAGGTCGAAAAATCATTAAAATGGCTAACCAGTTTGTTATATAACCAACAATAACACCAGTTATAGGCATACTCCACCATTGATTAAATAACTCATAAAAAACTAATTGTATAAAACCAATTAATAAACCAAACCAGAAACCACTTCGAATAATAAATTTAAATTCTTCTTTACCACAACGTTGAAAAATTTCCATTAATCCTTTAACATTTTCTCCTGTTAAAGATTGTAGAAAAAATGTTTCGTAATTAAAAACATCTTCGAATCTTTTACCAAAATCTTTATATAATTTTTTGATTTGTTTGGGAACTTGCTTTTTAATATCTTCAATAATACTATCGCGAACTACTCCGGGCAATATTTTCCATAAATTAGGATTATGATTTTTAATTACTATTTCTAATATTTTATAACTTTTAATTTTTATAAAATCTTTTAATATCTCTACTATCTGGTCTGGATCTACCCTTTTATATAATTCCTGAGGTGGTAATTTCTCTTTAAAAATATTACTAATTATCGAACTCATTTTAATAGCATGTTTGGGAATTATACCCTGCCACCCTATTTCTATCAAAAAAGGTTTTCTTATAATTATACCTTTAAATTTTAATGGATAAAATACCATTTTTACCGCTAACCAATTAGTAAACCAGCCAATTAATGCACATACTAATGGAATTGATATATAAACTTGTATTTCCCCCATTATCTTCCTTTGATAAAAATTATTTACGAATCTAAATTCAATTAAAGGATAATTTTAATCGAAATGAATTTATTGCAATAAAAATTTTAGAATTATTAATACTTAATAGTATGAAATATTTTTATTCTATTCAATTTTCTTTTAAATATTTTGCATAATTATCTAAGGAGGTATTATAATAATTATCATAGTATACAATATAAAGGGAAAACAAAATGCCTACTCCAAAAATCCCAATTGTTTCTTGGTGATTTAAACCAGATTTAGATTTATATCCTTTATATAAACCATAAGATAATCCTACCGTAATGGGAAAAGAAAGCATAAAGACGGTAAATCTTCGCTGCCATTTTGATTCATAATAAGCTGGTTCTGGTAAATAAGAAAGAAAAAAATTATTGGTATAATCTCTACCTAATTGTGGTAAAAAATATTTCTGTAAATAATATTGTTTTAGTGCTATATTCTCCTGATTCTGATTAATTTGTTCTATTATATCTTCTTCTTGCTTAGGAATTATTATAGGTAATTCTTTTTTCTTGTTTTGTTGATTTTGTAAATATTCTTCTGGAGAAATAGAAGGGTTTAATATATAAGATTCTACTGGTGATAATTGTGTTTTTTGCTGTAAATAAAATGGCATAATAGAAGGTTGATAAGAAGGGTCCTTAGTTGTTGGTCTTTTTTCTCCTTGAATTACAGGTCCTATATTTTGAGCATATAAGGAAGACAAAGAAAGTATTATAATTAAAAAACCAACAATTCTTAGCATAAAGATAAAAAATTTATTATAATTCCAAAGAAAAGAATTATTTTTGTAAATATTTGATATATCGCATTATTTCTTATAAAATTTGCTATATAAAGTTTTGCAACTTCAGACTTAAAAAATCAAAACATTTATATAAAACAAAATTATTTTATTGTAATATAAATTTTACATTTAAAATAAAAGAAAGTTTATCCTGAAATTCTTCTGGCAAAGGTTCAAAAGGTGCAGAGATTTTTATAGCACGAATAGCTTCTTTAATAAAATTCTCATTTGTTCCTTTGATTATATTGATTTGCTTGATTGTACCTTTTCTATCTAATTCTATGTAAACTTTTACAAATCCTTCTCTTTCCATTAATAATTCTATCTTTGGATAGCGTTTATTTTTTTCTATTTTAGATAAAACCTTCGCAATATAAGAATCTTTTAATTTTCCTTCTGAACCTATATTATTATTATTTGTATTTAATTGATGATCGTTTTTTTCGATTTTTTTTGACTGGTTTTTTATTTTTCTTTGATAACTTATCAATTTTACTGGAATTAAAATATTTTTACCTTCGAGAGACAAAAAATTTGATTGAATATAATTTTTCTTATAAAATAATATAAAAGAACTTATTGATACTAAAAGAAAAACAATAAAATAAAATAATTTTCCTGATAGGATTAATTTTTGAATGTAATTAGTTTTTATCCATTTCATATTCTAACATTAATTCTATATTTTGATTTTTTTGTATTTTAGATAGTATCATCATAAAAAAACCATAAGGTATATCTTTATCGCATTTTAGGATAATTTTATCTGGTTTTTCTCGTTTTATATAACTTTCTATTTCAATCATTTCAATAGGTTTTTTATTCCATAAAATATTATAATGTTCATTTGATAAACGTTGTATAGAAAGCACAGGTATATTAGAATTAGTACTGACAAATGATTCTTCTAATTTTGGTAATTCAATATTTAAAAAAGAATGTATCTTACCAAGAGTTAAAATTAAAAATACAATAATTAAAAAAACAACATCAATTAAAGGTGTAATATCAATTCTAAAGGAATTTTGTTTTACTTTTTTAAATTGGATCATTTTTTTCTTGTTCTTCTTTCTCTTTTATATAAGATAAAATATAATTTAAATTATCAATACGATGGTTTATTTTTGCTTCTATAATTGAATAAAATATATAACTTGGAATTGCAATAATCAATCCAAAGGCTGTAGTAAGCATTGCCACCCATATTCCACCAGCTATAATTGATGGAGCAATTTGATTGGTTTGTTCAGAAATATTCTGAAAAGCTTCAATCATCCCTAAAACTGTACCAAGGAGTCCAATTAAAGGAGCAATCTGTGCATTTAATGATAATATAGAAATTCTTTTGCTTAAATTTTTAATTAAATATTCTCCTTCTCTTTTTATAAGTAATTCTCTTCTATAATCTGGATTTTCGTAGTATAATTTTAATAAAATCAAAATTTCATTTTTATAAACTTTATTTTTAAAATATTTTATTAATTCTTCTAAATTTTTCTGGGGGCTGGAAGAAAGATGATTTAAATATTCCCATAATCGTTTTTTTGATATAGAAGTATATAACAGAAAAATATAACGTTCTATAAAAATACTCAAAGATAATATGCCTAAAAATAAGATAGGCCACATTAATATTCCACCTTTATAAAATAATTGTATTAAATTATCCATCATTATAATTCCAATTTTTTAAATTGCAGGAGAAACAAAAGAATAATAAAAAATAGGAGCCTGATGGCTCCGTAAAGTTGGTCTTGCCTCTGTATCGACCTAATACTTAGGAGTAATTTGTAATTAAACATAAAATATTTATTTGTCAATCTTTTTCTATTTATTCTATTTCTTATCTTTTAATACTTAAAAATTCATTGTTAATTGTACAAAAAGATTTCTTCCTGGTTCTGGTATTCTTATATTAGTTGTATAGGGGTCTCTTAAATAAGAAAGATGTTCATAATAGAAACGATTAAATATATTTTTTACACCTGCCAGTAATTTAATAGATTGATTTTCTTTATTTTCTAATTCATATCCAACATATAAATTTCCTATACCCCAACCAGGTGTTCTTTTTTCTCCTATATTAATATCTATTTGATTCTGAACATTAGCAAATTCTCCTTCTAATTCCATAAAAAATTGTTTGTATATCCATTTTATTCCTAAAATGCCTTTCAATGGTGGTATTTCTGGTAAATTGGTATATTCTGTTCGATTAATTCCTCTACTATAAGATATACCTGCCTTTGCTAAATATTGATCTGATATCCTATATTTTAAGCTTACTTCTCCTCCATATAGAATTGCATCTACTTGTTTAAAAGTTCTAGCAAACCTTCCATAAGGATACATCATATTTGGTAATAACAAGCCAGAATAATTTGTTAAATATGCATTAATATACTGATATAAATTATAAGAAGGCATCATACCCATAGAAGGCATAACTATATAATGATAGATTAAGTCATTACGTCCTATATTTCCTAAGTGTTGATCTGGTGTATATCTTACAATAGTATAATTATCTATAGAAGAATAAAATGTATCAATAGATAAATTAATAGAATCAGACTTGATTTCTAAACCAATATCTCCCTGACGATTTCGAGTTGGTTTTAATTTTGGATTTCCCACATAATCTGGTGATTGAATTGTCCCCATTCTTAACAATGCAAAATATAATTCTTGAGGATCAGGGAATCGGACTCCATAACCTAAACCAAATTTTGCAATTATATCCTTAGTAAAATTTAATTCCCATTTTGTAAAACCACCACCTTCTCCGAATTCTCTTTTTAATTTCTTTTGAGGTAAATAAACTTCTGCATCAAAAATGGTATAAGCTTCTGTTGTAGAAATATATTTAAACTGTAAAAATGGATCAAATCCTGGATAATAAATATTATAAACAATTCTTCGATCTTTATTAGCTTTAACAGAATGAATATCGTAACGTAATCCAGTTTTATGTTTAATAGTTTTTGTAATTTTATTTTCATTTTCTATATAAAATCCTATATTATTAGAAGATGTTTCTGGTATAGCTGCCTGAGTTCTATAATTAACCATTGTCATTGACATCATACCCATAGAAGACATACTCATTCCTTCTTGAGGATAGGTTTTTGTGATATTCATTGGAAATGGCATCCTCATTGTTGTTTCCACATTCCATTTACGTAAATAAGTATCAATACCAAATGTTGTTTTTTCTAAAATAGAAGTTTCTACATCTATACGTGCTCCATTTAAACTTGATGTTGCCCAACTCCTCATACCATAAGAACGAGATAATTGATTTTCTGTACAGTTTGTTGTATTAGTAACAGAAGAACAACGGAGTTCATCAGTCATATCATGGAGCATTTCACTTCCATAAATTTTAAAAGACATCTTTTTGATATTTTCTCCTAAATTGTTTATAGAATATTTAATAGAACCTTTTTTAAACTCATCCCAGACCATATCCATTAATAAATAAGGGGTTAAATTATTATTTGTATTAAAATAATATCCTTCTATTTCTAATTCCTGATCTGGAGTTAATACAAAAATTGTTTTTATTGCAGCAGTCTTTTTTTCTGTTAAAATATTTCGCTTTTGATACTTATAACGATTAGAAGATGGAGCAGTAATCAATTCAAATGGTAAAGTATTAGGGTATTCATAATTAAATTGATTTAAATCGACCATTGTTCCATTTATCGTAACATTTGTAGGTAATGGATTTAAATAATAAGGATGATCTAAATCTGGATAAACTTTTGTAATAGAATTACCCTTTCCGTCTTTATAAGGTTTATATCCCTGATAACTACCACTTACAGATAATTTTATAAATGAACCACCATAAGCACTTCGAAAACTTATTTGATTTTCTCCATAACTTCCAGTTTGCAATTTTATAGAATTTTCCAATCCATCTTTAATTTCTTTTGTCTTCGTATATAGAGCACCCCCCATACTTCCTTGATTTTTTACATCATAGGGACCTTTGATTACTTCAATAGAGTCCAGATTATCCAGAACAATTAGACTGGAAGGCGGATCCATTCTATTAGGGCATGCTCCATAAGCTTTATCACCATTAATTAAAATATTAATATTATCTCTTGATAGACCGCGAAGATTCAAATCTAAAGAAGATTTACCTCTCCTTGTAAAATGTACACCTTCAATTTGTTTTAATCCTTCTGCTGCTTCTGTATAACCTTTTTCGTTTATTTCTTCCAATTTGACTTTTTTTTCGGAAACTATAATAGTATGTTCCTGCGAAAATAAGTTTATTGTATATACAAAGTATATAAATATAAACAATTTAAATAACTGCTTCATTATTTTCCTCCTGTTGTAAAAATTAAAAAATTAAAATATTATAATAATTAAATTTAAATTAATGTATTGAGATTATTTTAAACAATAGGAGGACCACGAATTTCTGGAAGGTTAATAAAGGTTTGATATAAAACAATTCGATTTATAAAATATCGCTTTTTTAAATGTGAAAAGTAAATAATATGATATTTATGTATAAATCCATAAATCCAATAGTTTTGATAAAATAAATTATGAGGATAATAAGACTTTAAAATAAAATATTGATTCTGATTTTCTAAAATAGAATCTGCGTTACAAATTTCCTCTGGTATTTCTTGATATTGTAATGTTTCCCTGTTCTGAATTAAAACGATAAATTTATTTTGAAATGTATTAATTTTGTATATATATAAAAAAGAAAATTGAAATAACAAACTAACTATTAATACTAAGGTTAAAGAAAAAGAAAATAACCAACTTTTATAATTTTTTTTATACATTATTATAAAAAACAATTTATTTTTTAATGGAAAATTGTCAACACTTTTAAGATATATAAGTATATAAATAAAATATTATAAATTTTTTATTAATTTTTGAAATTCATAAATGATCATAAACCAACCAATTATCATTAAAATACCACCAAGAGGTGTTATCCAGAATAAAAAATGTGGAAAAGGCATAAAAATGTTTTGTAATGATATCCAGTATAAAGAACCAGAAAATAAAACAATTCCAAATAAAATTATATAATAACTTTTAAAAAAAACAATATGATTTCGTAAAATATTAAATATTGCCAGAATTACTAAAAGTAAGCTATGATACATTTGATACCGAACTGCTTTTTCGAAAATTTCAATATGTCTTTCTAAAATGATATTTTGTTGTACAAGTTTTTCTAAACCATGAGCAGAAAATGCTCCCAGTATTATTGATATTGCTCCAGAAATACAAGCAATCCAAATCTGAATTTGAAATTGTTTCATTATAAAGATAAATCAATTTTATAAATTAAAAAAAGGCAATAAAAATCTATCTTTTCTCTATACATTTTTTATTTTTTATAAGTATTTAATTTATATTTTTTTATATTTCATAATTTAGTTTAAGTCCATATATTAGGTTTTTTAAACTACAATGAATTGACAAAATTATCAACTTTATTATTTTAAACTTGAATCAATAAGGGGGAATAAAAATGAAAACTATCTATAGAGCATGTAATTTATGCGAAGCAATTTGTGGACTTGAAATTCAATACGATGAAATAAAAAATCAAATTATCTCCATTAAAGGTGATAAAAACGATCCTTTAAGTCAGGGGCATATTTGTCCTAAAGGTGCATCAATTGCTGATATTTATTATGATCCAGATCGGCTAAAAAAACCTCTACGAAAATATAAGAATCAATGGGAAGAAATAAGCTGGGAAGAAGCAATACAATATACTAAAGAAAATATAAAAAAAATTCAGGAAAAGTATGGTCATAATGCTATTGGTGTTTATTTAGGTAATCCTAATGTTCATAATTATGGATCTCAACTCTATGGTTCCCGATTTATAAAATCATTAAAAACCAAAAATATTTTTTCAGCTACATCAGTGGATCAGCTTCCACATCATTTTGTTAGTTATTTTATGCTTGGTCATCCGAATCTTCTTCCTATTCCTGATTTGGATAGAACATACTATTTTTTAATTCTTGGAGCAAATCCTTTAGCTTCTAATGGAAGTTTAATGACTTCTCCTAATATTAGAGAACGCTTAAAACATATTAAAGAAAGAGGTAAAGTTATTGTAATTGATCCCAGAAAAACAGAAACTGCTGAATTTGCCACAGAACATTATTTTATTTATCCTGAAACAGATATTTTTTTTCTACTCAGTTTTTTAAAATTTATATATAAAAACAATTATATTCGTTTAAATCATTTACAACCTCTTATAAAAGAAGATATTAAAAGCGAAATAGAAACGATTTTATCTTTTTTTCCTGATAAAGATTTAGAAAATCTTACAGAAAAATATACAGGTATAAAAAAAGAAATTCTGAGTAAAATTTATTATGAATTTTGTAATTCTCCAAATGCTATTTTATATGGAAGAATTGGTGTTTCTACACAGCGATTTGGTGCATTATCCTTATGGCTTATTTATTTAATTAATATTTTAACAGGTAATTTTGATCAAATTGGTGGAATGATGTTTACCAGCCCTGCCATTGATTTAATTGGGAAAGTGGAAAGAAAAAATCTTTATGCACGCTATTTTTCTTCTGTAACAAATACTCCAGAATTTATGGGAGAATTTCCTGTCTCTATATTATCAGATGAAATTTTAACAGATCACCCAGAAGCAATAAAAGGTATGATTCTAATTGCTGGTAATCCCGTATTATCTACTCCTAATGGTAATAGATTAAGACTGGCATTCCAGAAATTAGAGTTTTTAGTTAGTATTGATTTTTATAAAAACGAATCCAATCAATATGCTAACATAATTCTTCCTCCAACATCTCCTTTAGAACATGAACATTATGATATTACATTTCTTACTCTAGCAATTAGAAATTATGCAAAATATTCAGAACCTGTCTTCCCAAAATCAAATGAAGCATATGATGATTGGGAAATTTTTGTTCAATTAATGGATTCAAAACGCATCATAAAACCAATAGAATTATTAAATCAAATGTTAAAAAATGGACCTTATAAATTAACCTTAGAGGAATTAAAAAAACATCCTCATGGTATTGATTTAGGACCTCTCAAACCGAATTTAAAGGAAAGGATTTCTGAAATAATCCTATTTCCAGAAATTTTTAAAAATGCTCTTAAAGATTTTTCTAAACAATATTCTGAATATTTTTCTTACTTAGAAGAGAACTTATCCAGAAATATATTTTTACTAATTGGTAGAAGAGAACTAAGAAGTAATAATTCCTGGATGCATAACATTCCCCGTTTAATAAAAGGAGAAGAACGTTGTAAAGTATGGATAAATACAAAAGATGCCAAGAGACTAAATCTTAACGAAAATCAATTTGTAACAATTGTATCAGATGCTGGAGAAATTACAATTGCTGTCCATATAACTGATAAAATAATGGAAGGAGTAATTAGCATCCCCCATGGATATGGTCATAGTATTACTGATGATATTTCCTGGCAAAATGCAAAACAATTAAAATCAAATGCAAGTATTAATGATCTTACTATTCATCAACGTTATGATCAATTATGTTATAATGCTGCTTTTAATGGAACACCAGTAAGAATTATTAATAATTAATCTTTATAAGATATTTTTAAAATTAAATGTGTTAGTGTATCTAATAATTGTTGAGGATGATTTAAAATTTTATAATGATTTGTACCAAACATTAATGGTAAATAAAACTTAGCTTCTTTTTCTAATGCAATACCAAAATATTGTATATTATTTTTTCTTCCTTCTCGGATTGCCTGTTTAATATCATAAATACCATATTTACCTTCGTATTTATCATAATCATTTGGTTTTCCATCGGATAATAATATTACCCATTTTTTTGTATAAGAAAACTGATTTATTAATGTATTCGCATGTCTTATTGCTGCACCAATTCTTGTATATCCTTCTGGCTGAATTGAACCAATTTTAAATAAAGCTTTATCCCAGGATTCATTAAAATTTTTAATAACATTATAATAGATTTGATTTCTTGTTTTAGAATAAAAGCTTGCAATACTTATATAAACTGGTATTTGCTTTAAAACTTCTCCTAAAACGATAATAGCTTCTTTTTCAAGGTCTATAATTCTATGATTATCTACATAACCATCTGTTGATAAAGATTGATCCAATAATAAAATGATTGCAAAATCCCTTTCTTTTAGCAATTTATTTTGATAAATCCTTTCATCTGGGGTTTTTTTAGATACTAAATCAGAGTAAAAATTTACATAAGAATCATAATCTATATCAATACCATCATATTGTTTATTTTTTATAATTGTTTTATTATAAAATTGATGAATTATTTTTTTCAGTTTATGAATTTCATTTTTGTACTTCTGAATTGTATTTATATAATATTTTTCATTAGTATCTTTATAAGACAATGGATATAATTTAACATAATTTTTTTTATAAGTTCTCTTTTTTTCATCCCATTCATCGTAATAAATAACATTATCTCTATCAAAAATCTGTTCTTCTATTTCCTGTTGAAAACCATTTAAAGAAAATTCTGTTTTAAAAATTGAATGTATTTTTTCCTGAGTTCTAATAACAAATTGATGTTTAACTTCGTCCAATGCTAAAGAATGTTCTTCTAACTCATCTTCTCCATCTAAATCCCGCCAATTTCCTAAAAATTCTTCAATTGTTTCTATTTTTTCAAAATTATGCATCAGAGTATATTCTTCTATTTTTTCTTTATTCTCTTCTATAATTTCTATATTTTGATCTATATTTAAAGTTCCTTTTAATTCTGTTTTAATTTCCTTTTCTGTTTGTGTTATATGTTGATTTTTTAATTGAGAAGGTAAACGAATCATAAATGTAGGATATAATAAACCAGTTAAATATAAAAGTGTATTTTCATTGGATTTTAAAACATTAATCTTTTCCCATATCTTAATAAATAGAGGATATTCAGAAAATATTCTATTCAAAATTAAAGAAAAATATTTTATAGATAATTGTTTATTAGTATTCAAATCAATACTTTCAGTAAGAAATATTTTTTGTTTTAGAATTTCGCACATATACAAAGTACGATATAAATAAAATTGTTGGTTTAATAATTCCTCTGTAAATAAAGAAACTTTTTCTGGATAATAAAATAAATTTCCACAACAACCACCATAAGGATTTGATTTATGTACACCTATTTCTATTTCGTATCCACTAATTGTACGTGCCCAGAACTGGATTTTTTCTTTAATCGAATCAAAATAAACTGTATATGGAGGGTCTTTCTTTTGTTTAAATTGTTCTAATTTATTCCAGAAAAATTTAAAAATTTTTTGATCAAGTTCCATTTTAAAAATATAAAGCAACAATATCTTTTAAATTTTTTAAAATATCTGGATCATCAGTCAAAGGATTTAAAATTCCAACTTCACAAGCTAAACGAGGAGGTAGACCATCTCCTATCAATTTTGCAGTATGAACCAATAATCGGGTCGAAACTGTTTCTAACAAACCTAATTCATGTAAATTTCTTACTTTATTAGCAAACATTACAAGACGTTTTGCAATATCATCATTAATTTTAAAATTTACTTCATTTAAAATAATTTCTATTTCTATATCCTGCACTGGATAATTAAATTGAATCGAAACAAATCTCTGTTTTGTTGATGGTTTTATCTCTTTTCCTAATCCCTGATAACCTGGATTATAAGATGCAATTAACATAAAATCAGAGCCAGCAACTAATTCTTCATTTGTTTTATCAATATAAAGACGTCTTCTATAATCAGTTAATGAATGTATTGCAACTAACACATCTGGTCTTGCTTCTGCTATTTCGTCTATATATATCCAACAATTTTCTCTAACACTTTTTGTTAATGGACCATCAACCCAGATTGTTTCTGTTCCTTTTATAACAAATCTTCCAATTAAATCAATCGCAGATGTTTCTTCATGACAGCTTACTGTAATAAGCTTTTTATTATATCGTTCAGCCATAAATTCAACAAAACGTGATTTACCACAACCTGTAGGTCCTTTTAATAATAAAGGAAGTTGATTATTATAACAGTATTCAAAAATTTCAACTTCTTTCCCAATAATTTTATAATAAGGTAATGTTTTTGTTTTCATAATTATTTAACCAATTTTATAAATAATCATATTAAGAAAACAGCGGACATAAAGTCCGCTATAAGTTTACGCTTCCTGCAATTCTGTATCCGACATTGCTTCTTCTGTTGGAATACCATATTTAATAAAGTGATAGAAAAATAATATCGCTCCTAAACTAAATAAACTTGCTGCTAATATCAAACCAATAAAATGAACAGCTATTTCTTTTTGAACAATTAAAAAATCTAATCCAAGTTTTCTTTCTAAATAAACCTGAGAAATACCAGCTACAGCAAAAGCTCCTGTCATCCCAACCATTCCAATATTTGTAAACCAGAATGCTAAATAACCAATCATATCATTCCATAATTTTCTACCTGTGATCATAGGCATTGCATAGGTTATAACAGCAAGAACCAGCATTCCATAAGCACCCCAGAATGCCATATGTCCATGCATTGCAGTAATCAAAGTTCCATGTGTCCATTTATTTACCTGTGGCAAGGTATGAGCGAATCCTAAAAATCCTGCACCAACAAATGACATTATTGCACATCCTATTGTCCAATATAAAGAAATCTTATTGGGATGAATTCTTCCAGATTTTCTATACATAGCTATTGCCCATAATGCCATTCCCAAAAATGCTAATGGCTCTAAAGCAGAAAAAATTCCACCTATTAATAGCCAGTATTCTGGTGTTCCAATAAAATAGTAATGATGTCCTGTTCCTAAAATTCCCGATAAGAATGTTAAACCAACAATTACATAAAGCCATTTTTCAATTACTTCTCTATCAACACCTGTTAATTTAATTAATAAATAAGCTAATATAGAGCCCATAATTAATTCCCATACACCTTCTACCCATAAATGTACAACCCACCAACGATAAAAAGAGTCTAAGGTCTGATTATCAAACCAAACCATTCCAGGTAAATATAATAAGGCAGCAGATAATAATCCAAAAAATAAAACTAATTGGGTTGTTGAATGTTTATTAGCTTTCCATATCGTCATTCCAATATTAAAAAGAAATAATAAAATATCTATTACAACTAAATAATCCAAAGGTCTTGGAATTTCTAAAAATTTTCTGCCTTCCCACCAATTAAAGTGATAACCTGTTATAGCAGTAACGCCAACAAGAACCCAGGCAATTAATTGAATATAAGCTAATTTTTCGCTATAGATTTCTCTTTCTGATTCTTCTGGAATAATATAATAAGAAGCACCCATAAATCCTGTTAGTAACCATACTATTAGTAAATTTGTATGAACTGCTCGCGCTGTATTAAAAGTAAGATAGGGATGCCCAAATTCAAACCCTATTCTATAAAAAGCCATAATAAACCCATAAACTAACTGTAAAGCAAAAAGCAACATTGCTACAGCAAAAAAATAATACGCAATTTTTTGTGATTTATATTTCATCGTATACCTCCTTTAGAATTGTCGCTGTGCAAAGCCCAGCGACGGCTTGTTTTTTCCCGCCCCCCTCCCTTACTCTTTTTTAGGGTTGTCGGCGAGTAAACCCGCCGACGATTTTTAGTCATCCCTCCCGCCCACCTGTTCTCGCTGTGCAAAGCCCAGCGACGGCTTGTTTTTTCCCGCCCCCCTCCCTTACTCTTTTTTAGGGTTGTCGGCGAGTAAACCCGCCGACGATTTTTAGTCATCCCTCCCGCCCACCTGTTCTCGCTGTGCAAAGCCCAGCGACGGCTTGTTTCTTCCCGCCCTCCCAAACCATGTCTTTTATTTTTTTATGATTTTATTTTAAATTACTTAAAAAACTAGCCAATTCTTCTATTTCTTGATCTGTTAAGGGTAACCTCGGCATAGTAGTACCTGGTTTTATCGCTTGGGGATCCTTTAACCAATTTATTAAATATTCTTTATCATATTTACTTCCTACTTGATCAAGAGCTGGACCTACATTTCCGCCATCTCCACCTATAGAATGACATGCTTTACAAACCTGATTAAATTTATCTGGAATTTTAACAGAAATTTCTGTTTTTTTATTAGAAGAAGACTGAACTACAATATCTGGTTTTGGTGGCCAACCATTCGTATCGATTTTTCCTACCCATTTTAGAAAAGCGATCAAATAAGTAATTTCTTCCTCAGAAAAATTATATTTTGGCATTTTTCTTTCATTGGGAAACATTGCTTCTGGATCTTTTATAAACATTCTTATCCATTCTTCTCCTCTTCTTTCTACTACTTTTGTTAAATCTGGCGCATAATAAGCACCCTCCCCTAAAAGAGTATGACACCCCATACAATTGTTATCTTCCCATATTTTCTTACCTTTTATTACTTCCTCTGTTAATTCATGAGTATTGGTTCTTTCTGGCATCTGCCTATGGGTATCTATTGTTAATCCAAGAAAAATAGCAGAAAAGAGAAACGTTCCACCTAAAAAAAACATTTTTGCTTGTGATTTACTTAACATATTACCTCCTTAAAGCAATTTATTGTATAATTTTATAGTATTAAATATTTTTTTAGATTTACAACTCTTTTATCTTTAAATAATATCATCTCTTTATTCCGTCAATTCCAAAAAATTATATTTTATAGTATCCAATATTTTTAGATGATAACGAGACTCATTTTCAATAAAATAAAATATATTTAAACTATTTTATACTATATAATATTTATATATAACTTTTTTATATTTTTATAAAATAATCTGCAAAAAAAATAGATTGATTTGTTATATTAACTGAACATATACAAAAAATGGAGAAAAAAAACATGAAAAAACTTTTAACCTTTATAATTTTATTAAATATTGCTTTATTTACTATACAATGTAATATTTGTATAGCTGGTTTAGGAACATGCAAAAAAAGTGATAATTCTCTCGCTTTACTTTTACTTGCATTAAATCAACTTCAATCATCTCATTCCTCATCGGAATTATATTCTCCTAAGGGGGAACTCGATCCCAACTTTGGTAATAATGGAGTAACTATTACTTCTTTTGGGACTACGGAATATAGAGCTAATTCAACTGTAATTCAAACTGATGGAAAAATCCTCGTTGCAGGTTCCTATAAGAGCGAACATGCAAATCACGATATTTTTATCGCACGTTATAATTCTAATGGTTCTATTGATAACTCATTTGGTACAGATGGATTTGTTAAAACTGAAATTTCTTTAGCATCTGATTTTGTTAGTAAAATTATTTTACAAACAGACGGAAAAATCCTTGTTTTAGGTTCTTATTTTAATGGGACTGATAAAACTGATATTTATATTGTACGTTATAATCCTGATGGTTCTCTTGATAATACTTTTGGTACAAATGGAATTATAAAAAAAAATATCGGTGCATCTTATGATGAACCAAAAGGGATGGTTTTACAATCTGATGGAAAAATCCTTGTTGCTGGTTCCTATGATAATGGAAGTAATTATGACATTTTTATCGCTCGATATAATTCTGATGGTTCTTATGATAACTCCTTTGGTACAAATGGAATTTCAACATTAGCAATTGTAATCAATAACCATAATTGGATGGAAGATGTTGTTTTACAATCCGATGGAAAAATTCTTATGACTGGATATATAAAATTGGGATCTGATGATAAAATTTTTATCGCTCGTTTTAATTCTGATGGTTCTTATGATAATTCCTTTGGTACGAATCCATCATTTAATTATATTACTACAAACGTAGGAAGTTCTTTAGAACAAGCATCTAAAATAACATTACAACCCGATGGAAAAATCTTAATTGCAGGTATTTATCATAATGGAAGTAATTACGACATTTTTATTGCTCGATATAATTCTAATGGTTCTCTTGATAATTCATTTGCAACAAATGGATTTAAAAAATTTAATATTGGTGACGACACAGATGAAGTACATTCTCTTGCTTTGCAATTTGATGGGAAAATCCTTGTTGCTGGTGTATATAACAATGGAAGTAATGAAGCAACTTATATTACAAGATATCATTCAGAAGGAACTCTTGATACTTCTTTTGGTAATAATGGTATAGTAACAAAATCATTTTCCTCATATGTAGAGAAATTAGAAATGGTAATTCAATCTGATAAAAAAATCATTTTAACAGGATATACTAAAAATGGTTCAGATTATGATATTTTTCTTCTTAGATATAAATAATTAAACTACGATAGCGATAAGAAGAAAGCAAAGAATATTATTTTAATTATAAACTTATATTTTTATCCAGTAAAATGTTTGTACTGGTGGATATTGTAGATTAGAAATAATGAAGATAATATATTTTTATATTACTTATTTATTTCTAAATCTTTTTTAAGATTTGCATACACACAAAATAGAAAGAAAATAAATCTAATTACTAATATTGTTTTTGCTCCAATATTTGAAATATATCATATTAAAAAATCAATTGTTCTTCTATAAATTAGAATATTAATCTTATAAGATACATAAAAAATTTTAATAGAAAATCATTGTAAAGATTTAATACAAATGCACATATTGTTTTAATCTTTCATATAATAATATACCAGAATAAGCATCATTAAAATTGGGCGTTTTCTGTTTATATATAAAATCATACATATTAAGCCAAGGATTCAAAAAAGGGATCTTTATTGGAATCTCTTTTAATTCGTAAAATTTTTCATAACGAGAGGATATGGATTTTCGTAAAATTTTTATTCCCGCATTACCAATTTCTATTCTACCTTTTTCGAAATCTAAGGTCATAATAAATTCAAAATATTCTCTTTTACCACCAGATTCTAAATAAATCAAAATATCATCTTTTTTTAATAAATGAACAGAATGTTCCTCTATTCGAAAAGAATTTTCTTTTCTATAACTATATAATATTTCTGGTATTCCCACATACCATAAAATTAAATCTAACCAGTGAATTGCATCTTCTAATAAAGGATCTCTTTTTATAGCTGGTGCGAGTACTTTACCCTGAATATGTTTTAATTTACCAAATACATTTCTATCTATAATTTCTTTCACTTTCTTATAATAGGGATGATAACGCCTTTCAAAATTAACATAAAGATTTATATTATGCTTTTCTATATATGTTTTTATAGGTTTTAATTGTTCTGTATGATAGGCAATAGGTTTTTCTATTAAAATATTTCGAATTTGATATTGAATTGCATCATTTAAAATTTCTATATGAGAATCCGGTCCCGTAGTAATAATAATAAAATCAATATTTTGATTATTTTTTTTATAAAAATCAAATAAATCTTTATAATTCGTAAATGCTTTTATAGAACTATCTTTTGTATCCTGATACCACCATTTTAAAAAAGTATCGATTTTTTCATTGTTTCTATCGCATACCCCAATAAGGCAAAATTTGTCCCTCATTGTTTTTAATGTTCCTGCATGGGTACAGGGATGGTATCGTTTTTTATCTAATTCAAGTTGCCATCCTATACGACCTAAACCAATTAAAATAACATTCCACTTCATTTAATCTATTTTTCGGTAAAACTAAAAAAAATGTAATGCGTTTATATTGTATCTTATAAAAATTTTCTGTATAATTGTAGTATATATATTTTATAAACTTTATTGGCAAAATTTTCAGCACATTTTAGCCTATTTTGTGCTGATTTTCAGCCATTTTGTAAATTTTTTTACTATCTGAATAAAAAAATAATAAATTTTGCTTGCAATAATTTTAATTTTTTTTAAAAAATAAAACTATGCAAAAAAGAATTAAGTCTTTAATATATATATATATATATTACTTTTTTTATGTTTTTAAATTGTATTCAAACAAATATTGATATAAATAAAGAAAACGATATATTTTCTCGATTAAAAAAATATACAGGCATTGAACAATTTTTTCCAGAAAAAAAGGACTCTCTTAAAACCCTTTACTGGATATGGTATTTTAGCCATAATAACCAGAATTTTAATAATTCTAATATTGAAAATTCTACTACACCATTCACAGACGAAAAATACGAAATTTCTGAAGAAGAAGCCAATCTAATAGAAAATATAAAACAAACTCTCGAAGAAGAAGGTATGTTTACAGAAGAAGAATTAAAAAAACAAGAAATCAGTTTTACAGAAATTATGACTTATCAAAAGCAAACACCAGAAGAAATAGATAGGGAAATTGAGGAATGGGATAAAACCGGAAATATTTCAGAAAAAACATTAACAGAAGAAGATATAAATAAGCTAAAAGAAAAGGAAAAGCAGCAGATAGAAGAATTTTATCAAATGGTAAATAAGGAAATTCCCAATTTAGAAAGCTATCAATTACAAAATTTACGACTTAATATAATAGCTGGTTTATATTATTTTGGCATATATAAAGAAATATGGGAAAAAAGCCCTATGTTTGATATGGATTTAATACAGAAACATACAAAGAATTTATGGGAATTACGAAAACAAATTATTGATGAATTATACCAGAGAGGCGAATTATGAAAAATAAAATCATATTTACTTTTATTATCGCCAGCATATTGAATTGTTTCGAAAATAAAGATGAAGGACTCCGTAGAGAATTTTATTTAATGTATGTTTTACCAGCTATTCAGGATATGCAAAGAGATGCCGCTAATATCTGTAATCATCTCGATACCTTAGAAGAATTAAGTCCAAGTAATACTTATGAGTTTTATAATAAACAAAAAATTATTCGAAAAATTCCCTATTTCGGTAAAGGTGTTCAAATTTATTTAGAAGTATTAAAGCCAGATAGAGAAGCACGTTATTGGATATTTAGTTGTCAACAACACGGTTTATTTTACACACAAACCGTTAGTGATAAAATAGAAACTTCTGGTGGAATTATAAGTAGTGGCTGGAAAGTCGCAACTCTAGGTAATCCTTTAACAATCAAATATTGGGAAGTATCCTACCGTTATTATATATTTTATGTATTTATAAATGAATTAAATGGATATGGTGATTACCCAACTGATTTTAGAGTTGCCATATCAGAATTATAGGAGGTTGTTAGCATGAAACAAATAATAATATTAGTTAATTATTTTATACTTAAATTCTTTTTTATTTGCATACCCTTATATATATGACACAAGAGCAAGATGAAGATAAACAAGGTAATAAAATTATTATTTGTACAACAGAAAGTAATTTCGACTCCAATACAAAGGTTACCTTTTATGGCGATAGTAGAATGGATTTTGCAGATTTGCCTTTTCCTTATGGTCTTGCTGGAATGTTTGGTAGTGGTCTTGGTGGTTTAGATGTATTTCTTGGTGCTTTACCCGAAGGATGGAATGTCCAGAATTTTGCAGTAACTGGTATGACATCATCGGGGCTTTATGATCATTTATTAAATTGTATGCGAGCTAAATGGTGATAATCCTCCCTTTCCAGAAACATATAAAATAGCCAGAAATATTGCCTTCCATATCGGTGGTAATGATTTTCTTGTTTGTTCGCCTATACTGGCTTTTATGCCATGGAAATTTAATGATGTAAAAAATTTAGTATTAAATAATCACGAAAAAATTATCAGTATTTTTATAAGAAGAAAACGAAATATATTACTGATAGGGCATTATCCTACAGTAGCTACTTCTTATGTATTAGGAAAACCAGAAGATTATTATGAAAACAATGCTTTTTTAAAACCACCACCTCTAAACGAACTTTATAAACCAAATTTATTTCAATTAGGTATAGAAGGTATAAAAAGATTAACTAATGGAAATTATTTAGAAAGCAAAAATAGAGATACAATTAATAATTATATAAAAGAATTATATAAATTAACTGAAAAAAGTCTTTTGTATGTAAATTGTACAATCGCAAGTGGTATTTTATCGTTATTTCAAGAAGAATTAAAATTTTGTAAAAAACTTATCTTTGATAAAGTAATAGAAAAAAGAATACATGATATAAAAAATACATTAGAATTAGGTGGAGATAGAAGTGATGTTCCTGAATGGTATTTAAAATGGATATATTTTGTCTGGAATGAAGGATATCCTCCTTCAACAATTGCTTCGTTAGGTCTTATAAGTGTAGAACTGGAACTACCAGAAATTACAAGTCGTAGAAATTTAGATGCAAAAAATTATGGGGTAGAAATACACTATTTGAGATTATGGCAATCATTTTTAAATCCCCACATTCCTAATGAAATATGGAATGTTAACCCATTTTTGATGGGAGATAGATTACATCCAAATTTATATGGATTTATTATATGGGGTTATCATGTTGGAAATAAAATAAGAGAATTAGGATGGCATAAAGATAAATTTGATGTAGGATTACAGGGTGTTAAAGAAGAACCACCTTTATTAAGTCAGCAGGACTTGAACCAGATCAATGATAGTAGTCCTCTACCTCACGAAAATTCAAGTCGACCTTCTGATCCAGAGCCAAATATAATTGATTGGCTGATCTTGTGTTATATTTTAGGATGTTTTAAATAATTTTATTTTATTTAAAAATATGTTTACTATAAAATAGATTATACTATGAAAGCGTTAAACAAAAACATCATTCTTTTATTTTTTATCACATTAATCTATTGTAATGGAAATTTAGAAAACAAAATTAATCAAAAAGACAATTCTTCCGGTAAATTATCTATCTGGTCTGCTCTGTATATATTAAAAAAAGGGAATCTATGTAGTAATGAAAATTTCAATAATTATAAAATATTATATTCTAATCAAACTTATTATCTGGAAGGTTCTTTTTATTTAAATAATTATGAAGAAAATATTACAAAAATATTTGCTTATACTGTTTTAGGTATAATTGACGAAGAAACAATGTTATTAACCATATCTCAATTACAACCAAATATACTTGCATTATTTGTAGATAAAGATATTAAACTAACATTAGAAGTCTTACAGAACAATTGCAAAATAGTTCTTAAAAATAAAACTGTATGCACAGAAAAAGATAAAGATATATGGTTCTATTATAATTATAATACTGCGGGTAAAGGATACTCCATAACATCAAGTATAATTGTTAATAGTTCAAGTATGCCTATTGCTACTATGGAATATAATAAAATTGATATTCCCTACTATATGTTAATCGAAATTAGTAATTACTGGGAAAATGGTATTGCACCAAAAAATTGTAAGTATAAAATTACAATAGAGGATTTGTAAAATGAAAAAATTTATAGAAATTATTTTATTTTTTTTACTATGCTTTTCAATTCATTGCAATTATTATATCAGTACAGGATGTAAAAATCTTATATGCGATAAAAAAAAGCTAAAAGAAAAGGAAAAGCAGCAGATAGAACAATTTTATCTTATAAACTTACTTATACAATTAGATATAGAATCAAAAACATTATGCAAAAATTTATCTATTTATCAATTCGAGGAATTATCTATCGGGCAAAATTATTCTTTTTCTGTTGCTAATTATAGATGGTATCAGACAAAAAATACTATTTCTGGAAAGATAAAATTTCAAATTACTGTTTTAGATCCAGACTGTAAAATTCGCCCTTATTTTGAATATTTATGTTATGATACTTTATTACATTCTACTGTTAATGCAGACTTACTTTATGGAGGATTTCTTCCAACGGAAAATTGCAATACATCTGGATGCTGGGCACAACAGGGGCAATCATCAGAAATTTTTATACAGGAAAATCCCGTTTACTATATTTATCGTTTCGAAGGCAGAGATAATTCCAATAATTACAAAAGCTGTAATTTTAATGTTTTGATTAGTGAATGGTAAAATGAATAACTTTTATTATAAATATATCCACTATTTAATAGTATCGATATCTCTGATTCTTTTTTCTTACTGTCTTCCTTATTATGAATTTAAAAAAATTCAATATAAAAATGATAGTTCCTTAATTTATAAACAAGAGGCTGCCAGAATATATTTACCTTTTGTAATGCAGGCAAGTAAGGTACTAAACAAAAAATATTTAGTGTATTATAGTATTGTACTTTTATGGACATATAGTATTGCATTAATGGCTACGATTTCCGATACAGAGATAAATAATAATCCCTGTAATTACAATGATAAATTTGATCTTATAGCTAGTTTATCTGATTGTAGAGATATGTATATAGAACGTAAAGTATTAAATTCTTGTATTCTTCTTAATATGGACTGGAGCAATAATCCAGTAATATATTCCAATGATTTTTTAACTGCAACTCCAGTTCATTGGTATAGCATATTATTTATAAACGGAGAAAATTCCTATATGATTTTTAGAATGTAAAACTAAACATATAAGAGGTAAAATATGAAGTACTTTAGTATATTATTTTTATTACTTTTGCCTTATTGCATAATATATGAAGAAATTAAAAATATTCAATTCGAAAATGATAAAAATTTAATTTATAGAGATGATGCAGGACGGGAATTTGCTTTATATTTTATTATGGCAGATAAAAGAGCAAAAGAAAATAAGCCTAATTATAATCCATTTCCAATAAATATGTATATTTTAGCTTTATCGAATTTTAATGTAAAGCAACAGGAAAGATGCAATAGTTCCAACGAAAATGAACTAATTTATGATTGCAGGGAATATTATATAGAACGCAATACCTTTGATGCCTGTAAATTACTTGCGATAGATTGGTTAAATCATTCTCCACCTGATAGTGATCCGATGTATAGCCCATTACGTTTATGTGGTATGCTAATCTTAGGATCTGAACCCTTTTTCTAATTACCAGAATAAGACTTTTATACCTATAATGATTTGTAAAATAGCAAGGGCTCTTCGTAGATTTTTTTCGGGAACTTTTCCTTTTAATGTAGCTCCGAAATACCCACCAGGTATTGCACCTAATATTAAAGGGATTGTAAAAGGTAAATAATAATAACCTATAGAAGGTTCCGGTATATTTGCTTTATGTTGTAATGAATATAAAACAGAACTAAAAAAAGTAATAATAAACATTGAAAATGTTGATGTCGCTATACTTTTTTGGAATGGTTCAGATTTCAAAATCAAAGCAAATAAAGGAACCATAATAATACCACCACCTACCCCCGTTAAACTTGATATTAATCCAGTAAGAAAGCCAATAAGAATTAAAAAGATAAATTTTAATTTTGTAATTAATTGCAATGTATTTTTTATAGAATCTTCATCATAGGAATTTTGTTGGGAATTTCGAAAAGATCGAATCAATGAAATTATTCCTATCAATAAAACAAATGAACCAAAAAGTAAGGTCAGCTCTTTTGTTTTTAAATATCTCGAAATATATACACCTGTAACTGCTCCCGGAATACTTCCTGCTAAAAAATTAAGGGATAATTGTATATCTACCTGTTTGGTTTTAATATTCACATAACTGGCAGAAATGGATAAAATAAAAGCTACAAGTAATGAATTCGCTATTGCTATATGTCCCAATGCTTGTTCTGGAATCAAATGATATTTTCCTAAATATAAAAGTAAAGGAACAGTAAAAAGCCCACCACCTATCCCTAAACTTGCAGAAATAGTTGCAATAAGAAAAACTGAAAAAAAAATTACAAATATTTCAAAAAGGAGTGTCATTTTAATTATGATTCAAGAAAAAGAAGTAAAAGACTACGTAAAGGAAATTTTAAAGAAATTCTATGATATTTTATACAAAAAAAGAATTGATAAAGGAAAGCTTTTATTAGACGAAGAAATGATTTTTCAGGCGATAAAAGATCCTACTAAAGGAGATATAAAAATTATAGTTATATATGATAATGTGTTTCATATTTTTATTGAAAGTAAAAGACATGCCAATACTTATTTTGTAGTTATGAATGATTTAGAAGCAGGTCGTTTTACAGATAGAAGACCATTTGATTATTATCTTTATAGCTCTGATCCTAAAGAAAATTATAATTTATATCTTGCTTCAATCAGTGATATAGAAACCATACAAAAATCAAAAGAATTGGAAAATAAATGGCAATTTTATTCTATTGAACTTGGTATTAGCCAGCCACCTCTACAAGAAAAAGAAGAAATTCCCGAAAATATCGATATACTGGATTGGGATAAAAAATGGGAAATTTATAAAAAATTATCAGATTTTGATCCCAGAAAAAAAGAATTACAAAAACAACTTTATGGTTTTACTATCAAATATAAAAAATATAAACAGCCCATAGAAGAAGAAAAGTTTTTATTAATTGATCCTTTTAAAATTAATGAATTTATTGGAATGATTACGAGAGACATTTATCCTATTAATTTAAGAAATGTACTTCGTAGAGATTACAAAAAAGAACATCAAAAATTAGTAGAATATGCTAAAAGTGTTTTAGAATCGCTAAACGAAGAGGTCCAGAATCGAAAAGAGAGATTTCAGGATAGCGAAGATTATAAAGAATATTTAAAAAATATAGAAAAAGAAATTTTTAGACAAATCAACCTTTTAGAATAGTCTATATATATACCATTTATCTTTTATTTTTATAAAATAGGGATTATTAAAGCGATATGATTCTTTTGGATTATCTAAAATGATTAATTTAACTTCACAATCTCTATCTGTTAATATATAAAAATCTGCTTTTATTTTTTTTGACTCTTTGATTAAATCATACAAAGATATTTGGGTAGTATCGTTTGTTTCTTTGATTAGTGAATCTGTATGTAAATAAACATTATTAATATAACTATCAGGTTGTTGAATTTCGTTTAGAAAATCTTTTCTGGATTTCCAGGCTTTTAAATCCACATATATACCTTTTTCCTCGGATATAAAATCCTTAATAAGACTTAAATCTTTTTTTTCTATAGCATTAAACATTCTTGTTAAAATAAGATAAATTTGATCTATATCCTCTATTTTATACTCAGTAAAATTTGGATTATATATTTCCCCTATTTCTAATTTTTGCGAAAATGGTTTCGTACAAAAATTAAGTAGTACCAATAATAGTAACAAGTAATTTTGCAAATTCTTCACCATTAATAACCCTCAATTTTCTTAAATTTTGTAATGCTTGTTCTCCTCCCGGTGTTAACTTTGCACCTGAAATAATGTACCCTTCTTGGACTTTTAATTCATTGATTTTGTTCTGAAAATTTCTTAAAAAAATATCCGAAATGGATTGATTTTTCCATTGCCTAATTTTAAAATATGCTTTTTTTCCTTCGAAATTTTCTGCAATACAATCAAACCCTTCATTATCATCTGGTTGAACCTGTTTTGTAATTTGATAACCAAACATTTGAATTAGTTGTTTGCAAGCATCTAAAAATTGATTTTTAGATAATGCATTAAATCTATCTATTAAATCATCAACATCAATTGTTTGTGTTTGAGTTCTTCGAATTACATCAGAAGGATTTTCTCCCATAATGGGTATATCTACTTTTGTATTCATTTTCATCCCAGAAATTTTATAAATAAAATCAGATGGAAATAATTTATCCATCCAATTATTTATAAAGCTCATAAAATCAAAACCATTAGGCGAAACCTGTCCAGGAGCAATTATTCCTTCTTCTACATTCATACGATAATCAGATAGAGTAGTTACAGTTTGATCATGAAAATCACGTGATTCTAAAATAAATAAATTTTCATGTGCATTTTCTATATCTCCTCCCAGTATACCAAGACAGGCATAAGCAATTCGAATGTAATATTCATCTTTTAATAAATTTTCTTTTAGTACAATTTGTAATGCATTTTCTGCATGATACAATGCTTTATTATAATTTTTTTTATAAAAATAAAAACCCATAAGTAATTTATGGAAAATATATCGTATTTCTAAGGTTGTTATAGTTTTTAAATGTTCTTCTAATTGTAAAATTAGATTATCTTCAAAAATTTTTCTTCGATAGCTTTCAATTCCTAAGAATAATAAACCAAGAGTATGATCAGGTTTTAATTGTACAACTTTTTTAAACATTTCTATTGCTTCTTTTTTATTTTGTACAGAATTAACAATCCCTTTTGCCAACAAAAACTCTATTTTATCGGGATAAAGAGCAATCAATCTACCAAAATATTGATCCGCTTTTTCGAACATTTCCTGTCCCGCATAAATAAAAGCAAGTCTTGTAAGAGCTTCTACATTATTTTTATTATATCTTAATGCTTCTTCGTATAATTTTACACATTCTGAATAATACTCTCTTTTATAATTATAATCTGCAATTTTATTTATAATCTCATAGAAAGGAAGCTGTGGTACTGTTTTTTTTAATTTGTATAATTCTTTTAAATGATTAATATAGTTATCCTCATCACCTTCTTTTTTATATATTAAAGCCATTGCATAATGATATTTTGGATTTTGAGGATCTTTTTCCAAGCGACTACGAATTAAAGCTCTTGCATCAAGAAAATTACCTTCATCTGCTAATTCTAATGCTCTTTCTATAACATCTTTTCGTGTACTAAAAAAATAAAATAAACCAGCAAACAAAATAAAACCTACAATAAGAAGACTTAAAACTATTACATTCATAAAATATTTACTTCTTCGTGAGGAATAAAAATACTTCCTACATTATTAGGAACACCATTATATAAATATATTTTATTTACTACATCAAGAGTATGTTCTGCCAGTGAATTTAAAGCAATTTTTTTTAATTTTAATAAAGTATATAGTCCTTTTATTCCAGCTGGAAATCGAATTGCTGTTAAAAATTTTTCTAATAATGTTTTTTGATTCCACTTTCGGATTAAATATTCATATTCAAATAAATATGCATTTTCTGGTCTATCTCCAGCAATTTTAATAAATACAATATAACTTTCTTTTTTAAAAATTTCGTAAGAACCTACAAGTTCAATAAGATGAGCCGCTTCCATATCGCATACATGTGCATTTGTTTCGTATTTTAAGTCCAATTTTTCAACAGGATCAAAGATTGGTTTATCTACTGTAACAAGGGTATATCTACCTGGACCACCAGCAAATTGTATTAAATTACTATATTTAATCACAGTATCAATTTTAACCCTATCTCCTACCTGTATATGATTTCTTTCGTCTAAAACACCAACAAGACCTGCATTAATAATTACATCTGGTAATAAATTTTCTAATATTTTTTTTACTTTTCTTTTTTCCTGTAAACCAGGACCTGTTGTTGCAGCATAAAATGTAGGATATTTTGTAGAATGATAAACTCGAATATCCTTCTCAAACTTAAATGGATGCCTATCTAAAATCGGTTGTAATTCTTCTTTTATACCTGTTAATAATAATAGAATCATATCCTATCAAAAACTTCGGCAATTCTCTGGTTTAAGTATTCTATTATTTTATCACATAAGATCTCTTTTGGATAAGGACCAATCTTTTTTTCCTGATTCCATTTATCATAGATAACAATCGTATTTTCTATATTTCCAAAACCCGATTGATTTTTAAATACTTGATTTGCACAAATAAAATGAGCATTTTTTTTATTTAATTTTTCTAAAGCATATTCCCTTACATGATTTGTCTCTGCTGCAAATCCAATTAAAATGAGTTTATTATATAATGATATTTTTTGGGTACCAACCGTTTTTAAAATATCAATTGTTGGCATTAAATGTAAGACTTTTTCCTCTTCTTGTTTTTTTAATTTGATATTTGAAGTTAATTTAGGGGTATAATCAGCTGGTGCTGCCGCCATTATAAGAATTGTATAATCTTCTAATTCATTAAAAACTGCTTCTGCCATAGAATTTGTTGTATCAACAGAAATATTTTTTGCTTTTTCTACATTTTTATATTCTTTTTCTGCATAACCAGCTATATATACAACTTCTCGATAATAATTTAATCCTTTTTTTGCTAAAAAATAACCTGTTTTTCCAGAAGAAGGATTAGAAATAAATCTTACAGGATCGATCCATTCTCTCGTAGGACCAGAAGTAACAATCAATTTAAAATAATGTGGATTATAATGATTTACTTTCATTTTTATACATTTTTATAATGATATTCTAAAATTATTTTTTCTATTTCGCTAATATCTGCCATTTTACCAGGACCAATATCTCCACAAATAACTTCTCCCATCATTGGATCAATAATAATAACACCATCATCTTTTAATATTTTTAAATTTCTTTGTACAGCTTTAGAATTATACATATTTGGATTCATTGCAGGTGCAATAATAACTGGACAATTCATTGCAAGATAAGCACTCGTAACAGCATCATCTGCAATTCCATTTGCCATTTTTCCAATAATATTTGCAGTAGCTGGAACAACTGCAAAAACAGATGCCTCATTTTTTACATCAATATGAATCATACCCTGATCCCATTCATTTACAATAACAGATTTATTTGTTAAAGCAGAAAAAGTTACAGGTCCTATAAAACGTGTTGCATTTTCTGTCATCATAACTCGAACTGGTATCCCTTTTTTTACTATATTTCGAACAAGTTCACAAGTTTTATAAGCTGCTATACTACCACTAACAGCAATTATTGGATATTTTTTCATATTTTAATTCAAATTCTTTTTTATAATTTATATTATCCAGTTATTTTTTATAAATCTTAAAAAGAAAAAAATTATCAAACTAAAAAAATTATAGTAGTATAATAGATCCTATAGAAATAGCTTAGATTTATGATAAGTTTCTTAAATAAAATAAATCCCAAAAAACAGGTATTTTAAAAATTATAACAATTTAATATATTTTTACGAATTAAACTTTTTTTAAAATACAAATCCAGTATTTTTTGAAATAAAATCTATTTTTATTTAAGAGAGATAGGAAATTTATTATTAATAAAACTCTATTTTTTATATATAAAGATTTTATGCAATTCTTCTAAAACGAAATCATAATACTCTTGAATATATAAAATATTTTTAAATTTTTCATTAAAATCAATTAATTGTAAATTTACTTCATTCATTTTATTTACTATATATTTGATATTTATTATAATTATTTTCATTCTTTTTCGTATTAGAAAAAACATTTCTTCTTGTTAGTATATGAACCTTTAATTACCTAATAAAAAACCTTTCTCTAAAATTATACATATTAAATATTGATCTTTTTCTTGTATGCTTTTACTTTTATTTAAATGATTTATCTTATCTTCTATTTTTTCTATTAAATTTAATATTTCCTTATGTTGTCTTAAAATTCTTTGGATTATCATTCTTTTCTTCCTATATCATTATTCAAGATATAATATACTTAAATCTTTAATGATGACCAATATTTTTAAACTATTATATAAAATTTTTTTTTTATAATTGTAATATTGTTTTTTATTGATTTGCAAACATAGATATAGATTTATTTTTGTATGATATGAAATATACTTTATTTTATTTATTATTACTATTTACTGTTATTGTTTCTTGTAATAAAAGAGAACAAAATCAAATTCTTTTTAAAGGAGAAAAGCATTTTAAAACTATTAAACAACTTACTTATGGTGGAAATAATGCAGAAGGTTATTTTAGTTTTGATGATAGTTTAATTACTTTTCAAAGTGATTGGGAAGATTTACAAAAAAAATTTCATATTCATAAAAACAAATACTGCGATCAAATATTTACAATTGATATACATAAACTTGATTTCAATTACAATAATCAAGATTTTACATTTCAACTTGTTTCTACTGGTAAAGGTAGAACAACATGCTCTTTCTTTTTAAATCCTCACCAAATTATTTTTGCTTCTACACACGAAATAATGGAAGAATGTCCAGAATCTATTCGTTTTTATAATAATCATTATGTATGGCAGTTATTTAATTATGATATTTACATAGCCAATGTTGATGGAAGTAATTTAAAAAAACTAATTTCTAATCCAGGTTATGATGCAGAAGCAATTGTATCTCCCGATGGCAAATATTTAATTTATACATCTGATAAAAGTGGTGATTTAGAATTATGGAGATATGATTTAACTACTGGTAAAGAAATACAATTAACAAATGAATTGGGATATGATGGTGGTGCATTTTTTTCACGAGATTCAAAAAAAATTGTATGGCGTGCAAGTAGACCTAAAACAAAAGAAGAAATCAAACTTTACAAAGATTTATTAAAAAAAGGGTTTGTACAACCAACTTCTTTAAATATCTATATAATGGATATAGATGGTAGAAATAAAAAACAAATAACATTTTTACCTGGTGCTAATTGGTCTCCTTTTTTCCATCCAGATGGAAATAAAATTATTTTTTCCAGTAACCATCATTCCCTGCATAAGGGAGGAAGAATATTTAATCTATTTATGATTAATATTGATGGTACGAATTTAGAGCAAATTACATTTGGAGAAGAATTTGAATCATTTCCTTTTTTTTCTTATCAAAAACATAACGGCTATCATTGGTTTCTTTTTTCGAGTAATAGAAATAATAAAAAGCTTCACGAAACAAATTTATTTATTGCAGAATGGATTGATTAAAATAATAAACGTGATAGTTTTTTTCTATATTCATTTGACAAGGAATGATTTTGTCCTAATATATTAAAACATGCAATTAAATGATCTTTTAATTCTTGCTTTCTGTCTAAATTATTCTCAATCAATTGATAAAAATATTCCAGAACATCTTTTTGTTTAGATGCATCAAATAGATCTAAAAATTTTTGTAAATAATTCCAGAGATTTTCATTAAATTCATATTTTTTTATATATTCCAGTAAAGATATTGCAGATGTGCTATATTCTGTTTTTTGTTCTATTAAAAAATTTAAAATTTGTTTTATTTTATTTATCTCTTTTTCCTCTATATAAAGAACTAAATTTTTCCATAAAAGATAATTAATTTCTACATCCTGAATTTTATCCTGCAAAACTTTTTCTATTGCTTTTTTTATGTCATCAAAATTGTTGGATTTCAATTGTTGAATAATTTTATCCTTTTCTGGATTTGGTAAATGCCTTTCTAAAAATTTTCGTATTTGATGCTCTGGTATTGCACCAGTAAAACTATCCACCACTTTACCATTTTTAAATAATACACAATGAGGAATTCCACTAACATTAAATTGTAAAGCAAGTTCTGGTTCTAAATCTGTATTAACCTTAACAAGTTTCCATCTTCCTTGATATTCATTTTCCAATCTTTCCAATATAGGACTTAACATTCTACAGGGACCACACCATTCTGCCCAAAAGTCTACTAATACTGGAACTTTAAAAGATTCTTCAACAACTTCTTTTTGAAAATCCTGTGCTGTTAAAGATTTCATATACTCATATAAGGTATATTAGATAAATTCGTCAACAAAAATATATATTTTTCTTTTTCGTATTGTATTGTTTTATAATTTTTTTTATAATATTTTTATATTATTATTAATATTTTAAAATAATTGTAAGCGATCAATTTATATTTTCATAAATTATTTTAAGCACATAATATTTCAACATCTTCTTCTACCAGTTCCCTTGCCCTATAAAATCGATGCTCTATCCTGATTTCTGTAATACTTGTTACAAATTCACTGCCAATTTCCCTTAACGGAACCCTCAATAGAGATACCTTATCATCAAACCTTCTATAACATTCCCATTCTATTAGTAACCTTATTATATGACTTATACTATAACCCGTCATCTCGGAGATGTCCTTTAATAACTGATGAATATTCTGACTTACTCTTATAGAATAGTGTTCATAATCATTACATACTATCTGATAAATTTTTTTACTGGTTTTCTTTTGATTTGCTAATTTTTTTAGTCTTTCTATGTATTTAGAAATTAAAAACAAAAACATATCTGAATAGCTGGAATGATGATTTCTTAAATCCTGTAAATCTTCTTTATAGGGTAAATAAATCATAAAGTGTAAAATAGTCGTATTGGTTGATTCTTCTAGTTCTTCGTTAGGACTTTGTATATTCTTTCTAATATAAGTAGCCATCAATAATTATAGTCTAATTTTTATTAAAAATCTTACTAAAAAAATATAAGAAAATCAAATTTTTTTATTATAAAATAACAATTTAGAAGCAAAGTAAATAAGAACTATAAATTATACGTCGTTCTTTGAGTGCTTACAAATAATTTATCAGAAATTGTATGAATTTTTATGTAATATAATCAAATCCATTATAATTAAAAAAGTTTTAATATATAAATTCATTATATTTTACGATAATTGATAAAGGAGATGGAAAATATACTATCTTTTTTGCGAATAAGATGGGAAGCTATATTAATATATTGGCTTACATTTTTTATAATTTACTCATTGGAATTCTTTTTTCCAGAAAATCAGATTTTGTTTATTGAAAAGGAATTTATTTTGCATTTTATTGTTATAAATGTATTTTCTTTTCTTCTTAGCTGTTTATTAGAATTTTTTTATTTTTTTTCAAAAGTTATTTCGGGACTCTTGCTTAGACTAAAAAACTTATGGAAATATTCTATTCCTTCTATATTGATATTCAGTTTATTTATTTTCCCTTTGTTTGATTTAACAGAATTAAAATTTGCTATTTACCATTTAGAAGGTTTAAAAGGAAATATATATATTACTCTTTTTGGTATTATTATTATCATTTCTATAATTTTGATTTTAATTTTTCCCATTTTTTATGGATTAAATGGAGGTTTTATTGTTATTGCCTGTTTTTTTTCTTATTTTTTAAATAAAGTTTTATTATACCAATATTTTTCCAATTATTCTTTCTGGCATTTCCTCGTATTTTATTATTTATTTGTATATTTATTTTATTTTTTTTTACAGATAAGAAGGCGATGGGGTATAAGTTTATATTATGAACATTACTATTATCCTAAATGGTTTATTCTTTCTTTTTTATTTATATCTGAGTTTATTAATTTATTTTAAATTTAAAATGAATGATCAGCTTGTATATTTTATTATTTTCTCTATTATTTTATCTCTTTGTATAATTGATCTTATTATATGTATTTTAATTAATTTAGAAGAAAAGAAACAAAAAAGAATTCTTGTTCTACCTTATTTTATATTTTTTATAATATTGATTATAAATCTAATTTTATCTTTCATTTTATATTTTAATTTTACAATATCTTCATTAGTTATAAATCAGACAAAAAATCTTACTTCAATTTATTTAATAGAAACATTACATTTTTTCAGCGATTCAGATAAAGATGGTGAAAATATCCTATGGGGAAATGATCCAGATAATCATAATTTACACATTCGGAGCGAAGGAAAATATTCTGATAACTATAATGTCAATCTGTTAAATTCCAATCTTAATAATATGGATTATTACATTATTACTTTATTTTTTAATGAAGGGAAATATAATCCACAAATACATCGTATTGCTCCTTCCAATAAAACACCTATCATTTTATTTTCCCTATTTAATAATATTTCTACTTATGAATTTTATTTATATAATGCATCATTATTTAAAAAAAATTTACAGAGTATTTTTTCTATTTTATCTCAGAATTATTATAGAACTATCTGTTCTGGTTATGACGCAAATCAGAATTATTATACAACAAAAGCATTAATTCGAATAGATAGAGGATGCGAAATTTTTTTACCTTATCACATAGAAAATCAGATTAATCCTATAGAAAATTTTTTATCCTTTTTAGATTATACCCAAAAACAATATAAAAATTATAGCGAAAGTAAAAATGTAATTTGGATTCATTATGATTTCACTAAAGATGTTCAAATTGATAAAAACAAGATTTTATCTTTAATTGAAAACAAAATTCCATTCCCATCTAATATGATAAAAAATAACAGATATATTATATTAATTTTTTATTTAAATCCCATTCCACATTACGAAGTATTAACAAATATAGAAAATACTGCTCCATTAACAAATAAAAAATTTTCAAATTATGGAATTTTATTTAGAATCATTTATTATTCAGAATTAAGATCTTTACATAAAGAAGAATTAAAAATCTTACAAGACCTTTTTTTTATAAAAGAATATGAATTTTCAAAAAACAAAAATCTCAATCATTACAATTTTATAGAACCAGATGATTATTACTGGAAAGAATTAATACATTTATTAGAAAAGCCTGTTATTCCGCCTATATCTATTTTAGAAAAAAATAAAGAAATCCAAATTTATGACGGAAGAACAGGCAATTTTATAGAACCTTAATATCATTCAGCAGCTAAAATAATCTGATAAAAACTTTCTGGTTTTAAAGATGCTCCCCCAACAAGACCTCCATCAATATCTGGTTGGGAAAAAATTTCTTTTGCATTCTCTGGTTTTAAACTACCACCATATAATATACGTATTTGTTCCGCTATTTCTTTTCCATATAGTTGTTGAATAATTTCTCTAATAAAACTTTGCATTTCCTGTGCCTGTTCTGGTGTTGCATTCCTTCCAGTTCCTATTGCCCAAACAGGTTCATATGCAATTACTGTAGATTTAATATCAGTAATATCTTTAAATCCTTGTATTATTTGATTTTTTACTACTTCTTTATGTTGATTTGCATCTCTTTGTTCTAATGTTTCTCCAACACAAACGATGGGAATTAGATTTTTTTCGAGAGCTTTTTTTAATTTTTTATTCACTGTTTCGTCTGTTTCGTTAAAATAAGTTCTTTGTTCCGAATGCCCTATTATAACATATTCACAACCACTATCAATAAGCATATTACAAGAAATTTTACCTGTAAATGCACCTTCTTCTTCCCAATGTACATCCTGTGCACCTAATTTTATTTTTGTATTATGTTTAAAATCATTCACAATATAAAGAGAAGTGTAAGGTGGACAAATTAAGATTTCTGATTTTTCCTGCCCTTTTAATAATTTTACAAATTGTTCCATAAATATTTTTGTCTCGGTTGATGTTTTATTCATTTTCCAATTACCAGCTACTAAAGGTGTTCTCATATAGTTCTTTATTTTTTTTATTTTTAAAATAGCAAGGAAATAATACTATCTTTATAAAGAAAAGTATCATTATTTATATTATTTTTATTGAAAAATATTATTAAATAATGTAATTATTTATTCAGGATATTAGTTTATAACTTTTATTAAATTTTTTTAATTTTATTTTAATTAGCGAAAATATAGAAATATTTTATTTCATAATCATTAACATCAAGTTGATTGATTCGATAAAGTAAATGTTTAATAAACCATTATAGAATTATAAAGGCCGTCTGTAATAATATAAATTTTTATAGAATTTAGTAAAGTCTGGTACTATTAGGATTATGATAGTATTATTAAAGTTAGCATATTTTTCTCTATTATAAAATCCAGTAGGATAGAATAATAGGTTTTAAAAATCTTTATCTTTATTAGAAGATTTATTTTTTTTTGGATTTTTTGATCAATTTCGGTAGTTTAAGGATTTCGTATTTAGTGATGACATTGTAGTTGAGTAGTTGAATGATGTTTTTTATTGTGATTTAAAAAATTTACTGTATTTTGGCTCTGTTGCATAAAAGTTAATTGTTTGCTATTTATAAAAATATTTATTAACATTCTTAGATAATTTTTCTTGATATGAAAAAAGTATTGAATTTTTAAACATATATTAGAAATATTTGAAAAACTTCGCTTTTATAAAGAATTTTTGCTTTAAAATGAAAGTTATGCAACAAAGCCATGTATTTAAATATAAATTTATGATATTAGAAACAAATAAAAATAAAAACAATAAATCCATAAAATATAGAATAATAGTATTTTATATTTAATATTATATACTATATAATTATTTATATTTTTTATACTTTACTTTTTTTCCTTGACATATTTAAAAAATATTTTACATTAAAAAAATGAAGTTAAAAATATTTTTATTATATTTTTTTATTATAAGTGGGTTATTTACTCAAGATTTCTGGAAATTATATAAGCAGGGTTTTCAAGAACTTTATACTAATAAAAATGTTTCCCGTGCAGAACAAATATTTTATAATTTAACTCAAACTTACCCAGAACAATGGTTGCCGTTTTTTCAATTAGGAATTATTCATAAAAATTTTTATAAAAATCCCTCTATGGCGTCTGCCCTATTTTATTAAAGCATATAATTTAAGTAATTTTTCTGACTATAATGCACCATTATATTTAGGACTAACCTATTTTGATTTAAAAGATTATGATAAAGCAGAACAATATATTAAATTTTCCTTAACTGTAGCACAAAATAAGAAACAAAATATAGAAAATTGGGTTTATGATTATCTTTGCTGGCTTGCAATTCTAAAAGGAGATATTCATTCTGCAAAACAATATGCATATTCTGATTGGTATAAACAATTTTTAGCAGATAAAATCATAACAATTAATTGGTATATTAACTTTATTTATTCTCTACAACAATGGCAGTTAGATCAGCAACCTCTTCTTAGAATAACTTTACCCCTCGATAGAGAATATCAAGAATTAATTTATTATAAAATTACAACAGATGGTAAACCAGTAAATGGTATAATAAAATCAATTGAAGGTAATAGAGTTTTCGAAATGAAAAAACCTTATGATGGTTGGTATAATAATCTTCATATTCAAATTAAAGTAAAACAAAAAATGATTTTTCTAAGACCACAAAATCTATATACCTATCAAACAACAGAAAATGAAATCTGGGCAACATACAATAAAAATGGATTTTATTCTCTCGATGATCCAGGATTTATAAATTTAATGAATTCTATAACCCAATCTGGTAGAACACTACAAGATAAAGTTATTTTATCTATAAAATATTTACAAAGTAATTTTCGCTATGGAAAGCGTATTCCAGCAAATAGCATTTATGAAATGTTAATGAATAAAGAAGGTGATTGCGGATATTTTACAGAAATTACTATTGGTATGATTCGTTATTTAAAGATTCCTGTTCGTTTTATTTATGGTTTAAGTACGACTAATAATCCTATTCTTCCTCATGCAATAACAGAAATTTATGATTCAACTAATAGAAGATGGTTCCCAAATGATCCACAAAATTTTGCTTTTTATGGTTTAATTGTACCAGGCTATATTCCTTTTACTGTAATTCACAAAGAAGGTTACCCTATCTTTAGAAATTCTGATGGATATGTTACAATTGATACAACTCAATTCTTCTGGTATGGTAATAGGGATACCTTAGAAACCCATTTAGAGTATATTAGTGATTATCCAATTGTACATAGAAACATAGTACAACAACCTGAATTTATTCAATTACCACAACCACAACAAAATGAAAAATAAAATTAATTTTAACCCTTTGTTTCTCTAATAAAAAAAGAATGACAGATAATTCACTTTTTCTGGATTGTTTTTTATGGCAAATTATAATGTAAAAATAGGTGTAATTGGTGGTTCTGGATTCTATCAGATCGAAGAGATTGAAATTATTGATGAATATTTTCCCGAAACTCCCTGGGGTAAACCTTCTGATGCAATATTTATTGGTAAATATAATAATATAGAAATTGCCTTTTTATCAAGACATGGAAGAGGTCATTATTATAATCCATCTGAAGTCCCCTACCGTGCTAATATAGCAGCTTTAAAATCCTTAGGTGTTGAACATATTGTTGCATTTTCTGCGGTTGGATCATTAAGAGAAGAAATTGCTCCAAGAGATTTCGTATTACCTTCGCAAATCATTGATAGAACTAAAGGAATACGTCCTCATACTTTTTATGAAAATGGTATTGTTGCACATTTTATGTTTGCTGATCCTTTTTCTCCATCACTTGCAGATGTAATTTACAAACATAAAGATGCAATTGATGTAAAAATGCATAAAGATAAAACATTAATCTGTATGGAAGGACCTGCTTTTTCCACAAGAGCAGAATCTCATTTATATAGGAGCTGGGGAGCAGATATTATAAATATGAGTGTTTTACCAGAAGCAAAATTAGCGCGCGAAGCAGAAATATCCTATCAGATGGTATGTATGTCCACTGATTATGACTGCTGGAAAGAAGATGAAGAAGCTGTAAGTGTCGAAATGGTAATTGAAAATTTACATGCCAATGCTGATAATGCTAAAAAACTATTAAAAGCTATTGTAGGTGATATTGTAAATTTACCTAATCCTTATAAAAATTCTATTCATGGTTCTATTATTACTGCACCAGAAAAAAGAAATCCAGAACAATTAAAAAAATTAAAATATCTATTTCCAGATCTATAAAATTTATTTAATTATTTTTATTATGAAATTTCAACCAAAAACTATCTTAATAACAGGTGCATCAAAGGGTATAGGTAGAGCTATTGTAGAGCGATTAGGTATAAATGGTCCTGATCCAGAAAATAAAATTTATCATTCTTTTATACTAACTGCAAGAAGTAAAGATAAAATACAAGAATTAGCGCAAAAAATCAATCAAACAGGTGGCAAAGCAATTGCTATTCCCTGCGATGTAAAAAATGAAAAAGAAATTCAAAACGTTGTAGAAGAAGGATTAAAAACCTTCGGAAAAATCGATGTTCTAATTAATAATGCTGGAATAGGAAAATTTAAACGCGTTGATGAATTTACTTACGAAGAATTTATAGAAATTATACAGGTTAATCTTATAGCTCCCTTTCTATTTACAAAATATGTTGTTCCATCTATGATTAAAAATAAATCTGGACAGATTATTAATATCTCTTCTGTAGCTGGTCTTAATGGATTTAAAACAGGAACCGCTTATTCTGCTTCTAAATTTGGTCTTAATGGTTTTACCGAATCTTTAAGAGAAGATGTAAAAGATTATGGAATAGCTGTAACTGTTATCTGCCCTGGTGGTGTAAGAACTGGTTTTGGTGGTTCAGACGAAAATCGTATCAAAGACTTTTTATTAGAACCAGATGATGTTGCGCATACAGTAGAATATTTAATTCATGAATCAGAAACAGCAAATACCAAACTAATTGAATTAAAACCAAGAAAAAGAAAAGAATTTCGTATATAGATGATTATAGGAATACCTAAGGAGATCAAAGAATACGAATATCGTATAGCTATTACTCCTGCAATTGTAAAAGAACTAAAAGATAAGGGGCATATAATACTAATAGAAAACAATGCCTGCGAAATTCCAGAATATTCTAATGAAAAATTTAAAGAAGCAGGCGCAATTATTATAGATAAAGCAGAAGAAATTTGGTCAAAAAGTGATTTGATTCTAAAAGTAAAAGAACCTCAACCTCAGGAATATATTTATTTTCGTAAAAATTTAATTCTTTTTACCTTTTTACATTTAGCTTCTAATCCAGTATTAACCGAAGAACTTTTAAGAAAAGAAGTAATAGCTATTGGATACGAAACAATAGAATCAGAAAATCATGATTTTCCAATTTTATCACCAATGAGCGAAATAGCAGGGAAATTGGCTCCTCAATTAGCATCTCATTATCTTTTAAAATATTATGGTAAAAAAGGTATTCTTTTAAGTGGAACAACTGGAACCGAAAAAGGAAACATTGTTATTATTGGTGCTGGGAATGTAGGTATTAATGCAGCAATTATTGCTTCTGGTCTTGGAGCAAATGTTACACTTCTTGATATTAATCTAAATAAACTTAAAATAGCAGAAAGAATATTAAGAAATAGAATTCAAACATTATATTCAAATCAGGAAAATTTAATTCGTTCCCTTAATAAAGCAGATGTAATTATTGGTGCTATTTATCAATCTGGTTCAAAAACACCTCAAATTATAAAAAAAGATATGTTAAAATTCATACCAGAAGGAAGTTTAATTTTTGATGTCTCCATAGATCAGGGTGGTATTGCCGAAACATCTCATCCAACAACACATCAAAATCCTATATTCGAAATAGAAGGAATTTTACATTATGCAGTCCCCAATATACCTTCCTTAGTAGCAAAAACTTCTATACCTGCTTTAGCCAATGCTTTATATCCATATTTACTACCTCTTACTCAAAATTCTATTGAAGATTTAATAAATAAAAATCATATCATATTAACTGGAATTCAATGTTTTAAAGGATATTTAACCCACCCTGCTATTGCAAAAACATTAAATAAAATCTATAAGCCTTTACGGGAATTAATATAATATTTATATTATTTATAATAATTTTATAAATATTGATTACATATAGAAAATAGTTTTTGTATTTCTTCTTTATTTTTTGCAAAAGGATCAGGGACAATTTTTCTTCTTTCGAAATATTTTCCAGTAACTGCTTCTATATCTTTTGAATAAATTAAGTAGGTAGGAGTATCAGCAGCTTCTTCGGGACTTTCAAACCCACCAAAACCCAAATCATTACTTAATTTAGAATTTGCATCTCCGGGATGGCAGGCATTTACATAAATTTGTTCTGATTTTAATATCTCAGCCCAGGCAACTGTTAACATTCTTTCTGCTTGTTTACTTTGTCTGTATGCAGTATTATTATTATAAGATCTTTTCTCAAATTGTAAATCTCTTAAATCCAGATCACCAGCCCAATAACTAGCAACATTTACTATTCTGGAAAAAGGTTGAAAATATTTTCTTAAATAAGCTATCATTCTATGATAGCCAAGTATATTTACTGCAAACTGACATTCTAAACCTTCTTCTGTAATGATTTTTTTACGAGGTGTTTCTGATGCATTATTAATTAATCCATATAAAGAAATTTTATTCTGGGAAAATAGATTTTCTATTGCATTCTGAATCGATTCTTTTGAACGTAAATCAGCTAAAAAAATTAAATAAGGTTTCTGAAATTGTGTTTCTAATGTTTTTTGTAAACGATTCAATTTATCTTTATTTCTTCCACCTAAAATAATTCCATAATTTTTCTTAGATAAAATTTTACAAATAGCACTTCCAATTGTTCCTGTTGCTCCTGTAACCAATACCCACTTCATGAATCTTAAAAACTATGTTTTGATATACTTAGTCAATTAAATCTTTTTTTATTGTCTTTATATTACAAAAAATTTATATATATTTTTATGTATAAGAAATATTTAATCTTTTTATTTTTTCCAACCATTTTATTTTCTGAAAGTATTAAAATTGGTTTTGGTTCCTGTTTTGATCAAAATCTATCTTATGAAATATGGAATAAATTAAAAAAAGAACAATTAGATTATTTTATTTTTATGGGCGATAATGTTTATGTAGATAGAGAAAATCATTACGAAGATGCATATATTAAATTATTTCAAAATAGTAATTTTAAATCCTTTTTAAAACATACCCAAATACTTGCTATATGGGACGACCATGATTATGGAAAAAATGATGCAGGAAAAGAATTTAAAGATAAAAACCTAACAAAAAGATTATTTATTGATTACTGGTACAAAAATAATTCTTCTAAAATATACAATGAACTCATAAATAAAGAAGGAATTTATCATTCTTACGAAATCATTATAAAAAATAAAAAGATATTAGTACTCTTATTGGATACACGCTGGTTTCGAGATCCTTTAAAAAAGCAATTTCTACCTAAGGAAACCTATTTGCCTGATAATAATCCCCATAAGACTCTTATAGGTAATCTTCAATGGGAATGGCTGGAAAAACACTTTCAGAAAAAAACAGATTTGATTATTCTTGTTAGTAGTATTCAAATTCTTCCAGAAAAACACCGTTTTGAAAAATGGTACAATTTCCCCTTAGAAAAAGAACGTTTAATAAATCTAATAAAAAAATATCATATAAAAAACATAATAATTCTATCTGGTGATAGGCATTTTGCTGAAATTTCTTTACAATACATAAAAGATAATAAATATAATGTTCCTTTATACGAATTTACTTCCAGCAGTTTAAATCAAGAATTGCCTGTAATATTACAACAGGATATTAAACAAAATGAAAATAATTCCTTTCGTATATCGGGACCTTTCTTTCAATCCAACTATGGACTAATAGAAATAAAAACACAAAATAACAAAATCATTTTCAATATTTTTATAAAAGACACACAATCAAAAACATTATTTAATAAATTACTATTTTTTTAATTCAATGCAAAATAAAAAAATAATTTACCAATTGGTTAATTTAAAAAAATAGTAAAAGTTATGGCTTCAATAATAGAATTCTTTCTTCGAAGAAGTATTTTTGGAAATGTTTTAACAGTTCTTTTAGTAGGATGGGGATTATATATTGGTTTTACCATCAATAGAGAAGCCTTTCCTAATATTGATTTTGATGTTGTTGTTATTACTACTGTCTTTCCTGGAGCTTCTCCAGAAGAAGTTGAAAAATTAATTACCAATCCAATAGAAGACCAATTAAAAGCAGTCGATGGAATAAAAGAAATACGATCAGCATCTATTGAAAATCGATCTGGAATTACAGTTTTTATTGATCCAGATGTTAAAGATACAAAAAAAGTAGTAGAAGACATACGTTCTGCTGTGGATAGAGTAACAGATTTACCAGAAGGTGTAGATAGACCCTTAGTTATAGAAGTAAGTTCAGCATTAACACCTGTTATCGAAGTAAGTTTATTAGCAGATGAAAATAAAGTAAATTATAAAATATTAAGAGAACAAGCAGAAATTTTAGAAGAAGCATTAGAACAAATCGATGGAGTTGCCCGAATTGATCGCAGAGGATGGCAAGATAGAGAATATATTGTTAAATTGGATCCCTTTAAATTAAAAAATAACTATATTGGTATTGAACAAATTTTAGCAGGCTTAAAACAAAGAAATGTAAATTTTCCCGGTGGAGAAATTATAGTAAATGGAATGTCTCAGGTTATACGTACAGTAGGTGAATTCTTAGAACCAATAGATATAGCTAATTTTTTTATTCGTTCCAATGAATTAGGTCAGGGTATTAGAATTCGCGATATAGGTAAAGTTGTTGATGGTTTTGAAGAATCAGAATATATTTATAGAACAAATGGCAAAATAGCTATCAATTTAGTAGTGATAAAACGAGAAAAAGGTGATATAATAAAAATTGTTGATGAAGTACAAAAAACTGTTGAAAAATATAAAAAGCGATTTCCAGAAGGTATTGAAGTTGAATATGTTAATGATATTTCTTACTATGTAAAACGTCGTTTAGGTGTTTTACTTAATAATGCTATAGGTGGTTTAATTCTTGTTGTAGGTTCTTTATTTTTCTTTATGGGCTGGAGAACCTCTTTAATGGTTGCCTTAGGTATTCCCATTTCCTTAGGAGCAGCATTAATTGTTCTAAATTCTCTTGGTGTTACATTAAATTTAATTTCTATGTTCGGAATGATTATGGTAATTGGTATTTTAGTAGACGATGCCATAGTTGTAAGTGAAAATTTTTATCGATATTTAGAAGAAGGTTATACCACATTAGAAGCTGCCATAAAAGGTACTGCTGAGGTAGTAGTACCTGTTACTGCCTCTATAATGACGACAATTGTTTCTTTTGCACCATTAATGTTTATGACAGGTATATTTGGAAAATTCGTATTCACCATTCCATTAGTTGTTATTGTTACTTTACTTGCATCCTTATTTGAATCCATATTTATTTTGCCTTCGCATTTATATGATATTAATAAATATGCATCTCATGAAAAAGAAATCAAAGGAGAAAGCGGATATTTTTATAAATTTCGTAGAAATATATATGAACCCATTTTAAAATGGATATTGAATCATCGCTGGAAAACTTTTTTCGCCTTAATTGGTTTAATGATTTTTGCTATATTTTTACAGATTACGTTTGGAAAATTCAAATTATTTCCTGGAGCAGTAGAAGCTTTTATTGTAAAAATGAAAGCTGATCCTTCCATACCATTAAAGGAAATGGATCGCTTTAATCAATATATATCAAAAGTAATGCAAACATATTCAAAAGAAGAAATCGAAAATTATCTCTCTGCAGCAGGAATAGTACAACAGAATTCTACCGATCCCTTTACCAAAAGAGGCTCCAATTATGCTATGGTGATTGTTTATTTGACACCAGAAAATAAAAGAAAACGTACAGGAGAAGAAATTGTAAATCAATTGCGAGAAGAAATTTCCTGGTTATTGAATCCAAAATATATAGAAAAAGATAATACGAATACAACAAATAAAAAACAGAATCCATATAAACCAAAAATCTTTCCAGAATATAAAGATTTAGCTGGAAAATTAGAAAACTTACAGGTTGATCTATTAAGAGGAGGTCCTCCCGTAGGAAAACCAGTTGCAATAGAAATTCGTGGTAAAGACTATGATATATTAGAAAAGATTGGAGAAGAATTTAAAAAACGATTAGTAAAAATCAAAGGAATCAAAAATATCGAAGATGATCATGAATTAGGAAAAAAAGAAATACGTTTAAAAATTAAGGAAGATATAGCTGCAATAACGGGCGTAAATGTTGAAAGTATTGCTTTAGCTGTAAATACTGCATTCAGAGGAACAGTTCCAACAACAGTTAAAAAAGGAACCGAAGAAATAGATGTTCGCGTTAGATTTGATGATGCATATTATAAAAATATAAATACGATTAATCATATCTATGTATTAAATCGTGCAGGACAATTAATTCCAGTAAATCGTTTAGTATATTTTGAGGAAAAACAGGGATATGTTGCATTAAATCATTTAGATGCAGAACGATTATTAACAGTAACAGCAGATATTGACGAAAAATCAACAACATCAGCAGAAGTTAATAATCAGATACGTAAATTTATGGACGAAATTATAGAAAAATATCCTGGCTATACAGTTAGACTTGGGGGAGAAAATAAAGATACAGAAGAATCCTTACAAAGTTTAGCAAGAACCTTTATTGTGGGAGTAATTGTAAATTTTATGATTTTATCATCTCTATTTGGTTCTATTTTACTACCATTTACAGTACTTTTAACAGTTCCTTTCGCTGCAATTGGAGTAATCATTGCATTTGTTTTACATGGACAACCTTTAAGTTTCTTAGCTATGGTAGGATTTGTGGGTCTTTCTGGTGTCGTTGTAAATGATGCAATTGTTCTTATAGATTTTGCTCAAAATATAAGAAAAAATAATCCAGAAATGACTATAGAAGAAGTTGCCTTAAAAGCTGGATCAATGCGTCTTCGCGCAATTTTATTAACTACTTTAACAACTGTATTAGGCTTATTACCCACTGCCTATGGAATTGGAGGTAAAGATCCCTTTCTTGTTCCTTTAGCATTAGCAATGGCATGGGGACTAACATTTGCCACATTATTAACATTATTTATCATTCCCATTTTATATGTAAAAGTAGTCAATTTTACTCTATTTGTAAAAAAAATCTTAAAACTAAAAGAACATTAATTAAAAGTGGTTGAAATTTTAAAAAAATCTGTTAAACTTTCTTTAAAATTAAGTTAAAATAAATAAAAGGAGTTCATTTATGTCCGAAATGGCAAAATTAATCGTAAGAGGAAAAGAAGTAGAATTACCTGTTATTGAAGGCACAGAGCATGAAGTTGCAATAGATATTTCAAAATTACGTGCCCAAACAGGCGTTATTACTTTAGATGAAGGTTTTGTAAATACTGGTTCCTGCAAAAGTGCTATTACTTTTATTAATGGTGAACAGGGAATTTTACGATATAGAGGATACAATATCGAAGAATTAGCAGAAAAATCAACATTCTTAGAAGTTGCCTATTTATTAATATACGGAGAATTACCAACCAAAGAACAATTCGAAACTTTTCGAACAAATGTTACCCGTCATACAATGATTCATGAAGATTTAAAACGCCTTTATGATGGTTTTCCAAAAGATTCTCATCCTATGGCTATTCTTAGTTCTATGATACTAACATTATCAGGATATTATAATGATCAAATGGATCCTTTAAATCCAAGCCATAGAGAAATTTCTATCATTCGATTATTGGCAAAAACACCTACAATTGCTGCTTATTCATATAAGAAATCTATTGGACAACCATTTGTTTATCCAAGAAATTCATTAAGTTATGTAGGTAATTTTTTAAATATGATGTTTTCTGTTCCTGCAGAAGACTATGAAATTGATCCTGTCATAGAAAGAGCCCTAGATATTTTATTAATCCTTCATGCGGATCATGAGCAAAATTGTTCTGCTTCAACCGTTCGTCTTGTTGGTTCCAGTAGAGCGAATTTATTTGCTGCAATTGCCAGTGGTGTATGTGCATTATGGGGTCCCCTACACGGTGGTGCTAATCAAGCTGTTATAGAAATGTTAGAAATGATTCATCAAGATGGTGGTAATATTGAAAAATACATTAATATGGCAAAAGATAAAAATAGTCCATTTCGCTTAATGGGATTTGGACATAGAGTATATAAAAATTTTGATCCAAGAGCAAAAATCATTAAAAGAACAGCCGATGAAGTATTAAATAAATTAGGTATTCAGGATCCATTACTTGATATTGCAAAAGAATTAGAAGAACGTGCATTAAATGATGATTATTTTATAGAAAAGAAATTATATCCTAATGTTGATTTTTATTCTGGTATTATATATCGTGCAATCGGTATCCCTACAGAAATGTTTACGGTAATGTTTGCTATGGGTAGAATGCCTGGTTGGATTGCTCAATGGAAAGAAATGATTGAAGATCCTAATACAAAAATTGGAAGACCAAGACAGGTATATATAGGAGCTACAGAAAGACCTTATATTCCTATCGATCAACGTTAAATAATAAAAGGGGATAAAATCCCCTTTTATTTTTAAGAATTATAAAACCGAATCACCTGCTTTAGCAGTTTCTATTTCCTGGAACATACCTTCGAATAATACACTACTTAGATAACGTTCAGCGGCATCAGGTAATACTACTACAATTAATTTTCCTTCATTTTCTGGTTTTTGTGCCTGTCTTAATGCAGCGACCATAGCAGCTCCACTGGAAATACCACAAAGTATACCCTCTTCTTTTGCTAACCTTCTAGCCATTTCAATAGACTCTTCATTACTTACTGTTTCAACTTCATCAATTAAAGATAGATCTAAATTCTTAGGTACAAATCCCGCACCAATTCCTTGAATTTTATGAGGTCCTGGTGTAGGAGTTTCGCCACGTAAAGTTTGACTTATAACAGGAGAATGGATTGGTTCAACTGCTACGGATTTAATTTGTTTTCCTTTTGTTTTTTTAATAAACCTACTAACTCCTGTTATTGTACCACCAGTTCCTACTCCACCTACAAAAATGTCTATTTGCCCATCTGTATCATTCCATATTTCTGGACCAGTTGTTGTTTCGTGAATATAAGGGTTTGCTGGATTATCAAATTGTTGAGGCATAAAATAATGAGAAGGATCGCTATTTACAATTTCCTGTGCTTTTTCAATAGCACCTTTCATACCTTTTGCTGCATCTGTTAAGACAAGATTAGCACCTAATATTTTAAGAACTTTTCTTCTTTCTATGGACATACTTTCTGGCATTGTTAATGTTAATTTATAACCACGGGCTGCTGCAACATAAGCTAATGCTATACCTGTATTACCAGAAGTTGGTTCTACAATTTCCATACCAGGTTTTAATACGCCTCTTTTTTCTGCATCCCAAATCATACTTGCACCAATTCTACACTTAACAGAATATGCTGGATTTCTACCTTCTATTTTAGCAGCTACAGTTGCATAAGCACCTTTTGTAATTTTATTAATTCGAATTAATGGTGTATTACCTATGGAATAGGAATTATCTTCAAATATCCTCATAGTTTATCTCCTTATAAATTTTATATTCCTACAATTTATATAGGAATACTCTGAATGACAAGCAATTTTTATACACTTTATAACTTATTTTTTCCTATAGATTTAAATTAAGTCAAGAAAATTATAAATATTTCATAAAATACAAAATTAAATAAACAATCAATATACTACAAACAATTAAATTCATTAAAATAAATTTTAAATTTTTATTAGCTTTTTTTATTCATAAAACCAGAATTTTTTTAGTAAGCTTTTTACTAAAATGGACTACTTAATATATATGAACACAACAGATAAAATCAAATTCCATACAAAAGACTTACATTTAGTTTGTATAAATCTATTACCATTACATTATGATTTCTTAAAATATTTAGCAATTTCTCGTTTTTTTTTGGCTTTGTTGCATAACTACTATTTTAAATCAAAATCTTTTATAAAAGCGAAATTTTTTCAAATATTACAAACATACCTTTAAAATTTAATACTTTTTTTATATCACGAAAATTTTTCTAAAAATGTTGATAAATATTTTTATAAATAGAAAATAATTAACTTTTATGCAATAGAGCCCATTTTAATGATAGTATTCCAGAAACCATTTTTTATTTATTAAAAAAATATCTAAAATATCTTTATAAAATAAAAATAGCCCATAATAGAAAAACAATGACGGCAAAATATCAGCCAGTAACAAGAAAATATAAAAAATACTGGATAGTAATGAAGCCACCCTTATTGGGAAAGATGTATCAATTAAGGTATTATTTAGGTTTTTCTATGAGTTGTATTTTAAGAATTATGTTAGATTGGGACCAAAGCTTTGTTGCAACAGTAAAAATAATATAGATAGTCTTAAAAAATAAAATCATTATTCATTCAATAATAAAAATAAACTCAATTTAAATAAAATTAAAATTACAAAAAACAAAATCTAAATTTGATTAATCGTACAATGTAATAGCCTTTGCAACAAAGCTTATAATAATAAAAAAAGTACTGGAAGAGACATAATACCTCTTGTAGAAAAGCCAGAATTATCTTTAAGGCAGCAAAGAATTCAGAATCAGGTCCGAAGCCTTTATAATTATATATTGATTAGTGTTGTAGATTACGAAGAGAAGAGAGTTTTTTCGAGATTTTTTGATGGATATGATTGACAGTTGTATAAAATAATTATTTTTTTAAATTAAATATCATAAAAATTTTAATAACACCATTTTTTACTGAGATAGTAATGTACAAAAAAATTTAAATTAACAAAACAAATATATAAAACTTTATATAATAAATCTTTTTATTTTAAAATTTATTTACATTCTTCATTAATGGAATTTACGTAAATATAGGCATATTTTTTAAAAAATTCTTTTCCTTTAAAGTCAATATAGATATCAAAATAGTTGTTTTTAAAATATTGATTCCATTCTTTTTGATATTGTTTTGCTAATTTATAATAACTCCAATGCCATTTTTCTAATTGATATCCTTGTAATCGACCTTCATTATAGGGCATACAAAATCCATATTTCATTGCATTTTTTTTTAACCATTCATATATTTTTTTACCATTATCTTTATTATAATAATCATTTTGTAATATATTTATATCAAAATCTGTTCCCCAATGATGACGAGATGTTCCGGGCATAGAAGAATATTCCAATATTTTCTGAGCAATTTTTTGGTTATTATGTTTATATAATTTTTTATACTTTTCCCATTTTTTTTCCCAGATTTGTTTTTGATGCCAATAACTTCTCGTTGCACTTGTAATCCAGAATTTGGCATCAGGAATGTCATGTTTTAATTGTTTATATAATTTTTCTAATTGTTCTACTACTTCTTTTTTTAAATATAAATTATCTCTTGCTACAGGAATAATAGATTGTTTTAAATTAACAAATTCTGAATGTTTTTCTGGTTTAAACTGTCCAAGCAAAAACTTAATTTTGTTAGCAGAATTTTCCGCAAATAATGGATTAAAAAAAGAAATTAATAAAATTATTATTAAATATAAATAATTCATATTCCTTTTAAAATTTTCTTGAAATTTGATGCAACTTAATTTTATATTTATCTATGTTTTTTTACTTATCTAAGATATTTAGTATATTCTTTTTTCCATTACCTTTATTCTTATTGATTTTAATCATTTATTTTATATACAAAAAAGAAAAAATATTTTTATTATTAATATTAATATTTTATATTATTTCTACAGAATATTTTGCATCTCGATTTTTGCAAATTCTTGAAAATCAATTTCAACCAATAGAAATACAACTGGCAGAGCCAATAGATGCAGTTATTGTTTTAGGTGGACTTAGTAATCCTTTACGAATGGTTACAAATCTTCCAGAATTTACTGATGGTGTTGATCGTATTTTAATAGCAGAAAAATTATTACAATTAAAAAAAACAAAATATATTATTTTAAGTGGAGCAACAGGATATATAAGACAAAATATTTTACCAGAAAGTATTACATTAAAAAAATATTTAAAACTTACTATACCAGAACAATATATCTTAATTGACGATAAATCACGTAATACATACGAAAATGCAATCGAATCATTAAAAATATGTAAACAGCATGGTTTTAAAAAAGTATATCTTATTACATCTGCATTCCATATGTATAGGGCTTATTCTGTTTTTCAAAAGGTATTAAAAAAATATTATTCCGAAAAAGAAATCATCATTATTCCTTATCCTGTTGATTATAGAAGTTTACGTCAGATTGCAGGTATTGAAGATTTTTTTCCCACAGATTCAGGTTTGCAAAAGAGTACTATTGCAATAAAAGAATTTATAGGAATTGTTGCCTATAAATTAAAAGGTTATTTATGATTTTCTTTTTTCTTTAAAAAAATTTTTAAGAATATTACCGCACTCTTCGTATTCTATATACAAATATTGTGGATGATGATTTAGTTTTTTATCATCAAATATAGTATATTTACTAAGGATTGCCCCACCTTTATCGTCTTTTGCCCCAAAAATGATTTTTTTTATTCGCGATTGTATAATAGCTCCACAACACATTAAACAGGGTTCTAATGTTATATATAAAATACAATCATCTAATCGCCAGGTTTTTAATTTTTTACAAGCTTTTTCAATTACAACAATCTCTGCATGATATAATGCATTATTTTTTGTTATTCTTAAATTATGACCTTTTGCTATAATATTATCATTTTTTACGAGAACTGCCCCTACGGGAACTTCCTCTTTTTGATAGGCTTTTTTTGCTTCTTGTAGAGCTAATTTTAAATAATATAAATCATTTTTATGAATCATCCATGCAATACATTTTTTTTAGGTTGTATATAAAAAACAGGTATTAATTGAGATTTGTTTTTTGCTTTTAAAGAATATTTTTTAGATATTTCTAATGTTTCTTTTTGTTCTGATGATACTCTATCCAAAAATTCTTTACTTACTAAAATTTGATTTGCTTTTGCTGCCCTTTCTAATCGTTGGGTGGTATTTACAGCATCTCCTATTAGAGTATAATCACTTCGTAAATCATTTCCTATTTCTGTATGAACTACATTACCACAATGGATACCTATCCTTACCTGTAATTTATGGGGATTTTTTTCTGGATTTTGTAGTAATTCTAAAATTTCGATTGCTGATTTTATGGTATTATCTGGATCTTCGAAATAACAAAAAATTGCATCACCAATAAACTTATCAATATCTCCTTTATTTTTATAAATAATATTTACAAATTCGGAAAAGAGTGTATTGATTGCTTCTTTTACTTCTATAGGTTTTTTATTTTCAGAAAAACCAGTAAAATTTACGATATCTAAAAATAGTAAATATAAATATTTTTCAGAATAAAATAATTCTCTATTAGAAGAACCATTTATAGTAGAAATCATATTTTTAGAAAAGTTATAAGTATCCTTTGAGGAAAATCGTTTTAAATGTTGTAAAAATAAAAAATTTTTTAAATTCATTTTTTTTAAATCTTCTTCGAGCTTATATTTATATATAATGCTACCTAATACAAAACTTAATAATTGGAAAAATTTCATTTCGATTTCTCGTTTACTATAACCATCTTCTACATATAAAAATAATACCCCTAACAATTGATTATTAAACATTAAGGGAAGATTATAATGTCCATGTGGCTGCATTCCCTGAGGATGATTTTCATGATCATCATCTACATGAGATTTAAAAATAATTTGTTTTAAAAAAGCCGCTTTACCACATAAACATTGATTTAAGTCTACTCGATTACATAATTTTAATAAACTTTCTCCTACACCTTTATGAACAAACATTTCTAATTGCTGGCTTTCGTCGTTATATAAAAAAATTCCGCCTTTATTTTGAATTTCTAACCAACGAAAAGTTAAGATTTCTTCTAGTGCATAAGATAAAATTTCTTTTAATGTCAATTCTGGATGCTTATTATAAAAATCTAAAATTTTATATAATTTTGCATACATTTCATTTAATTCATAATTATCCATTAATTCTGTAATTTCTTTTCGGATAGATAAAAATCCTACAATTTCTTCTTTATTTTCTTCGTCAAAAATAGGAACAATAGTAGATAAAACCCAGTAGTGTGTTCCATCTTTTCTTTTATTTTTTATAAAACCAGACCAGGGTCTTTTTTCTGTTTTTATGGTATGCCAGAGTTCTCTAAAAACTTCTTTGGGCATATCTGGGTGTCGAACAATATTATGTGGTTTTCCTATTAATTCTTCTTTTGTATAACCACTTACTTCACAGAACTTATCGTTTACATAAGTTATAATTCCTTTTTTATTAGTTTTAGAAACTAAAAATTCATCTTCTATATATTGTAATATCTGTCTATAATGCTGGCCCTCTATAAATTCTACCATAATATATCTCCATTACTATTTTTATATATTTTTTATAATAAATTTTACAAATATTTTAAGTCAACTTTAGCATAATTATTTGACGAGAATTTTGTAAGCGCTCAAAGAACACCGTATTATATGCTTATCCTTATTTGAGATATAAACAAATAACTGTAATTTTTTTAAATCAACTCAGTTTTATAAAAGAGTTCTCTATTTCTTTTTTGTCTATTTTATGGGGTAATAATTTTAATAATTCTTCATCGCTATTTTTCTCTATAACCTGTTCAAATAAGTATTTTAAATAATGATAAGGCTCTAATTGATTTAATTTTGCTGATTCAATTATTGTGTATAGAATCGCTGATGTTTGGGCTCCTAATTCTGTTCCAGAAAATAACCAGTTTTTCCTACCTATAACAAAGGGGCGAATCGCATTCTCTACTAAATTGTTATCTAAGGGTATCGATGGATTATCAAGGAATCGAATTAACTTCTCCCATTGATGGAATAAATAATAATAAGCTTTACCTGATTGAGTAAAACGATTTTGTAAAGGTAATTGTTCTTTTAACAATTTATGAATCTCATCTATGATTTTTTTAGAACGATTTTGTCTTATAGAAATTTTTTCTTCTAAAGACAAAGCTTTAATTTCTTCTTCTATTGTATATAACTTCCCTATCAAATAAAGCATTTTTTCTATATCTGGACGAGAAGAAACTTTCTTTGCTTCTATAAAATTCCTTCTTGCATGTGCCCAACACCCTGCATGGGTTATATTTAATTCCTTCAAATGACTTTCATAACTTTTAAAACCATCTGTCACTACTGCATTTTTATAATCTTTTAATACCTTTTTTAAAAAATCTGCACTCCTGCTTTTTCTATAATAAAATATTACTATAGGATTTTCTGAGGTTAAAGTCCTCATTACCCACATATAGGAATTTCTGCTTCCACTACTTCTCTGATTCTCTAATACCTTTAAACCTGTTTCGTCTATACCTATACAAGATGATTTTAATGCCTCTTTCACTAACAAACGATAAAAACGTCTTAATTTTATCCCTGTTTTTTGTGCCCATATACACATTGTATTTCGGGGTATTTCTATCCCATACCTTTCAAATATCTTCTCCATCCGATAAAATGGCAAACCATCATTAAATTTGGATACCAATAAAAAGGCAAGTAAGGATTCTGATGCATACGATTTAGGTAAAAATTGTTTTATTGGCTCACCACTTACTATTTCTACCCTCTGATTCTGAGAACATTTCTTACAAACTCTTTTAATTGTTATATGTCTATCTATATAAAACTCTAACGGAATCACCTGTAAAATATCTTTCGTCTCTCTACCTATTTCTTCCCTTTTATTACCACAATTACAAACCTGATTCTCTTCTGGGTCATGAATAATTTCTCTTACTGGTATATCCAAATCTTTTATCTTTCTTTGTTTTTTCTTCTTTCTCTTATAAAATGATACCTCAGTAAATTCTAAAGATTCTTTTTTTGATTCCTCTATCGTATCTTCTATCTCATTAAACAATAAACTATATTGATAATCTTTCTCTCTCCATTTCTCTGATTTTTTACCATATAACCTATATTTCTGAGCTATAATAAATTCTTCTCTTAATTTTAATTGTTTCTTTAAGTATTCTATTTCTTTATCTTTTATTGTGATTTCCTGAGATTTAGCATCAAGTTTTTGATTTAATTGCTCATTGATATTCTCTAAATATTCTATATAAGCTAAACAATCTTCTATACTTTGAAAATTTTTAATTGTTTTCATTATGAATTTATTTTCGTACAATTCTCGTTAAACTTATAGTTAATTATAAATAAAAAATTATAATATCACGTCCTTTATTGAGCGCTTACCTTTTTTATTAGTTTTAGAAACTAAAAATTCATCTTCTATATATTGTAATATCTGCCTATAATGCTGGCCCTCTATAAATTCTACCATAATATATCTCCATTACTATTTTTATATATTTTTTATAATAAATTTTACAAATATTTTAAGTCAACTTTAGCATAATTATTTGACGAGAATTTTTGAAAAGGTATAAAAATTTTTTTATAACGTTATAACGTCATTTTTGCATGTTGCATTAATTCCTGGATTTGTTCTAAACGCTGTTTACACTTAAAAGTAAAAGATGGATGTTTTACCATTACACTTCTATATATAATCTGAACCTGCGATAGATTTTTTATTAATTCCAAAGAGCGATATTTAATAGGACGTCCTTTTTGTGAATTAAATTTTTGCATAACATTATGAAAAGCTCTTTCTGCTCTTTCAAAATCATTCCAGGCTTCATCACTATGAATTTCTTCATTTTGTTTATAATAACGTTTGGTTTTTACTGATATTTCTATTTCATCCAATCCATATTGATTTAAAATCTCATTGATTATATTTAAGATATGTGGGTCATGAGCAAAGATTCTACTTAAAAAGTCTTTAAAAATTTCTTTATTGGTATAATCATTTTTTATTTTTCGAGATGTCTTTTGATTATGATTTACTGGAACCCCATCTTTTAATTTTTCGTATGCTTCTATAAGCAATTTTGTTTTTTCGCTATCGCCACCACGATCGGGATGGCATTCTTTAATTTTTTCTCGGAAAGCAGCCTTTACAATTTCTGCGGAATCTCCCGGTTTTACACCTAATAGTTTACAATATTTTTCTATTTCCATCATAATTCTTTTTGATGTAAATCTAACACAGCAAAACGAGTAATCTGCCCAGTATTCTGAAAGTCTTTATCTGTTTCTTGTAATAAGAGATTTTTTTTATTTTCTGATAATTGCGTTATTACATTTGTAATTTTATATTCTGGATCTCGTTCTAAATCATATCCAGGGTCTTGAGTATATTTATATCCAAATATTTCCTGTATATTTTTATCTAATTGATAGGCATGATCCGAAGAATATTTAGTTAAATCATAAATTACTTTATAATAATCTGGATTTTTGAGATATTTTTTATAGTCTTCAAAAATTATAGGATTTTTTCTTAAAGCATAACATAAACTATCTGTAATAGAGTCTGGTTCTGTAAGAGATTTTTCTAAATAAACAGAAACAAAATCCTCGTATATAAAATGTTTATTTTTTAATAATTGAGTAGTTCTTTGCTGAAAACCTTTTTTATCCCAGCTGAAAATATACTTTGTATAATACCAGAAATTTGCTTCTGGCACAGCCTTAGCATGATATGGTTGAGCTAAATCCTGATAATAATGAATTGCCCATGCTAAAAATCGATGTGCCCAGTATTCATGTCCTGTTTCTTTTGCAAATTTAGCCAATTTTGTAAATAATACAATTCTTTCTATCGTCATTCCTTCTAATAAATAAGGAGCAGAAACTTGTACAATCCATGGTTCATGCATAAATAACATATGAAAGGGTGCTTTACTACTTTCTCCTTCGGGTTCTCCATAAGGTTGCTCTCCATATCCATATTCTTTTATTTCCCATAAATGATGATCCATTATCCAATCTGGTTCATCTGCAAATGTAACTAAAATGGAACGTAAACTTACTTTTTTTCCTTTTACATCTTCGAACTGGAAAAAAAATCCCACATCCTTATAATAAGGATAAACTTCTTTAATAGGAACAACTTTATATTTTGGTTTTTGTCCAGGTAAAACCCGATTTACTAATAAAAATCTTGCTTTAGGATTTAATCGAGCAGAACGTAAAAAAGCCTGTAAATCTGCTTTTTCTTTATCAAAAGGATTCTTTAAATAATCTGGATTCATTCTTTTGGGATTAAATTTATAATGCCATTCGTAATATTCTTTAAATAATTGATATAAACCTTCTCTTTCTTTTTTGATAAAATCTTCTAATTCTTCAGTTGGCACTTCTTTATCAAGAAAAGCCATATCTGGATGTTCTAATGATCTTAATGTTATTAAATAATGACTACCCCAACTCCATAAATGAGTTAATAATAGAAAATTTAAAAGTAAAAATGTAATTTTTTTAAACATGTTAATCCCCCATTAATAATTTAAATTTTTCTTCTCGTTTTTTGTTTTAAAGGATTTTGTCCTATTTTGTAAAAAAAATGAAAGCTCAAATATAAGACAATAAAAAATATTAAAAAAGAAATCCAGCCTATTAAGAAAGCAATTAAAGCATGATTATCTATTTTTGTTAAAAGAAATTGATAACCCGAAAAGAATAAAAAACCAATAAAGAAAAAAATAAAATAAAAAGAAATCAAAAAAAATAATAAACCTAAAATAAAATATTTAACTCTATATCGAATTTGTAAAGATATATAATTCTTTACATTCTGATAATAAACCGATGGTTCTAAAAATACTGCTAAGAAATTATCTACAAAATTCTGAATTAAAGGTAAATACCGATCCCTTTCTTTTATATATTTTGTTCGGGATCGTTCGTAATTTTCTCTAAAATATTCAGAATCTTTCATAAAGATTAGTTTTAAATTTTATCGTTTTCCACCTCGAATTAAAATTCCCAAAATAAAACCAATACTTAAACCTAATGCTCCAGCTATAATACTGGCTCTTTGGGGATTTTCTTTTATATATCGGGATAAAGAATCAAAAAATTCTTCTGCTCCTTCTCCATATACTTGCATTTTCTCTTTTATATGTATCCATTCTTCGCCTGCTTTTCCTTTTAAAGCTTCGTACTTTTGTTTTAAATCTTCGTATTTTTGTTTTAATACTGAAACTTCTTCCTGAGAAATATTTTGTGTTTCTTCCATATAACACCTCCTATAATGTTTATTAAAGATAATAATATTAATTATTCAACTAATTTCAAGTAAAAAATGATTTTCTAATATAAAAATATTTAAATTTTACCGAACGTATTAATAATACAACAATTTTGTTATAAAATTTATAATCTAAAAATGTAAGCAATCAATGATTGCAATATAATCTATAGTTCCTATTAATTTTGCTTCTAACTTGTTATTTTATAATAAAAAAATTTGATTTTCTTATGTTTTTTTAGTAAGATTTTTAACAAAAATTAGACTATTATATTGATGGCTACATATACAAGAAAAAATATCCAAAGTCCTAACGAAGAGTTAGAATCATCAAGCAATACAGTAATTTTACACTTTATGATTTATATTCCATATAAAGATGATTTGCAGGATTTAAGAAATAATCATTCCAGCTATTCGGATATGTTTTTGTTTTTAATTTCTAAATACATTGAAAGACTAAAAAAATTAGCAAATCAAAAGAAAACCAGTAAAAAAATCTATCAGATAATATGTAATGATTATGAACATTATTCTATAAGAGTAAGTCAGAATATTCATCAATTATTAAAAGATATATCCGAGATGACGGGTTATAGTATAAGTCATATTATAAGGCTACTGATAGAATGGGAATGTTATAGAAGGTTTGATAATAAGGTATCTTTATTAAGGGTTCCGCTTAGGGAAATTGGTCGTGAATTTGTAACAAGTATTACAGAAATCAGGATAGAGCATCGATTTTACAGGGCAAGGGAGCTTGTAGAAGAAGACGTCGAAATATTATGTGCTTAAAATAATTTACGAAAATATAAATTGATTAATTACTAAAAAATTATTAAAATAAATCTTAGGTTTTTTAATTTACTCCATATTTTTTAAAATTAATTCATAAGCAGGAATATCTTTTTTTAACCATTCAAATAAAGTTATGTATTTTTCTTTTTCTGATAATTGCCATTTGATTTTTGATTTTCGTAATCTTTGCATTAAAGTAAAAATAGTAATTGCACATGCTACGGAAATATTATAGCTCTCTACAAATCCAAACATAGGAATTTGTATAAAATCATCGAGATAATCTATTGCAACAGAGCTTAATCCATCTTTTTCGGAACCAAATACTAATGCTAAAGGTTGATTTATATCAACTTCTAACAGGGAATGATTATTTTTTCCTTTTATTGGATAAGCACTCATACCATATATTTTATAGTTTTTTTGTTTAAGTTCATCAAAACAATAAATTGTTGGATCACTATTATATATTTTTTGATTATATCTATACAATGTTAACCATTTTCCACTTCCCATTGAAACACCCTCTTTTGTAGAAAAAATATTTTTTCTTTCTATAATATAGATATCTTGAATACCATTTGCATCACAAGAACGAAGGCAGGCAGATCCATTATGAGGATCATAAATATCTTCTAAGACTACTGTTATATATTTTGTTCGATTTTTAACAACATTTAAAAAACGTTCTTTTCTATGTTCTGTTAAAAAATCTAATAAATAATGAACTTCTTTTTTAATTTTTTCCACATTTATGTTTCGATAAGAAAACATAGTATTACAAATTTAAATTATTTTGTGTATTTTTGTTTGCAAGTTGAATTTATTCCTGTATACTGGTACTATATGCAAATCCCTTTAAAAGATATTAAAATACCTCCACGAATAAGAAATAGAAAGGTAGAAGTAGATGATTTAGTTGAATCTATGTCTGAATTTGGCCAATTACAACCTATTTTAATTAATCAAGATTATGAACTTTTAGCTGGATACAGACGTTATAAAGCAGCAAAGAAATTAGGCTGGCAAACCATTGATGCAAAAATCATAGACGTTAAAGATAAAAAGAAACGTATTTTAATCGAATTAGAAGAAAATCAGGCAAGAAGAAATTTTACAGCAGAAGAAATAGAAAAAGCAAAAAAGATCTTATCAAAATATAATAAAAAAGGCTTTTTTTATGAGCTATGGCTAAGCATCATTGAATTTTTCCAGAAACTATTCTGGTTCTGGAAGTAAGATAATTTTTATTTATTATGAGCTTAATCTATATTATCATTCCTTCTTTTCGCTGTATATTTTCCATTATTTCGCGAGAACGATTAACAATATATTCTATTGCCTGTTCTTCTTTAAGATGTATAAAATCTTTTTGTGGTATAGGATCAGAAAATACTACTTTAACTTTTTTATATTGTGCTCTTAGAGGAATTTTTACTACTTCTTCTGGTAATCCCATTGCCTGTCTTATAGCTGGTGGTAAGGGTATCGCAGTAATTTCTTCTTCTATAGGTATAATAACAAATGGTATAATGGGTACTTTAGCTCTATAAGCAAATATAGCAAATCCTTTATGGAAAGGAACCATAGGTGCAGAAAAATCATTCTGTACCATATAATCATGGCCTTCGGGAAATATTCCTAAGATTTCGCCCTTTTTTAAAACAGATATAATTTTTTTAATAGATGCAACACTAACATTACCATGTATATCCATAGGAATTACACCAGTATTCTCTATTAATGTTTCGAATACAGGAATTTTTTTTGTATATTCTGCTGCAATCCAGGAAATATAATAGGGAACAATTGATGCGATAATAAAAGGATCCATATCAGAACGATGGTTTCCTATAATGATTCTTCCCCCAGACGAAGGAATTTTTTCTATACCTTCGTGTTTTATATCTACAATAATATTTAAAATAGGACTTAATAAAACTTTTAAACCCTGAAAAATATCTTTTTCATTCCAATTTACAAAAGGAAATTTTTTATTAAGATGGTCTGCCATAAACTCTTGATATCTGAAAAATTAATTCTGTCAATTTTTATTTGTCATATTGTCTTTTATAAAAAAAAGTAACGTTTTATGAAGATTATCTTTCCCATAACCTTAGAAGAATTAAAAGAAATAAAATTCTGCGATATATCTTATAATAAAAATAAATTTTTCTGGATTGTTTTCGAAAATCCAGTACAAAAAATCATACTAAAAAACACTTCTTCTATAGAATCTATTCTTCATCAAATCAATACATTTTTTAACATTTTAGAAACATCACAATATTATTTTGCTGGTTTTTTTTCTTATGAATTAGGCTATTATTTATTATCTATAAATCAAAATCAAAACAAAACTATTTTTAAAGACTTTCCTTTAATTTATGGAGGTTTTTTTTCTTCGTATAAAATATACGAAGATTATTTCGAATTAATTTCTGATTATAAACTAAAAGAAAATTATATAAATCACTTTCAGATTCTTGAATCTTATAAAAATTATAAAAAGAATATTATTAAAATCAAAAATTTAATAAAAAGGGGAAATGTTTATCAGATCAATTATACGTTTCCCATAAAAGTTCATCTATATGGAAATATTTATAAATTATTTTATCTATTAGGGAAGATGCAGATATCAGATAAATCGGCAATGATTATAGATAAGGATTTTTATATTTTATCATTATCTCCAGAGTTATTTTTTTATCAAAATGATGAACATATTATTTTAAAGCCAATGAAAGGTACTTATAAAAAATCCAGTTCTTTAAGAGAGATAATAAAAGGGATTCAATATTTAAAAAATTCTTCTAAGGAAAAATCAGAAAATGCAATGATAGTTGATTTAATAAGAAATGATTTAGGAAGAATTTCTAAAATAGGAACAGTAAAAATCGAAAATCTATATAAAATAGAAATATACGAAACCATTATACAGATGATCTCTGAAATATCTTCGTTATTACAATATTCGCCAAAAACAAAACTTTTCTGGCAATCCTTATTTCCTTCTGGTTCAGTTACAGGGGCTCCTAAAATCAGCGCAATGAGATTTATTGAACAATTAGAAACTTACAAAAGAAATGTATATACTGGTTCTATTGGCTGGATAATTAATCATACATCTAAATTTAATGTGGCAATAAGAACTCTTATTGGTAAAAAAAATACAGCTTATTATTATACAGGTAGTGGTATTACTTATGATTCTAATCCTAAAAAAGAATTTATGGAATGCATCAACAAAGCGAAACTGTTAAAACAATTACAAAAAGAATTAAAACCAGATTATATCTTTACTACAATGAAGTATTCAGGTGGCATTATCTATTTCGAAAAATCTCACATACAACGTCTTATCAATACAAAAAATTTTTTTCAGTTCCCTATAAAAGAACAAAAAATTATAAATGCCTTTAGTCGATTAAAAAAACATTTAGAAAAAATTTCCTATCCTATACGTATTCATTTTCGAATTTATAAAAATGGCAAAATTTATATAAAATTAAACAAACTTAATTATAAAAAAAATATTAAAATATGCTTATCAAACAAAAAAATTAATCCAGAGAATATTTTTTTATATTTTAAAACTTCTAATAGGGAAATTTATACAAAAGAATTCGATTTTTATAAAAAACTTGGTTATGAGGAAGTTCTTTTCCAGAATAAAGAAGGATTTATAACAGAAGGAAGTTTTACTAATATTATTATAAAAATTAAAAATGAATTTTATACTCCCCCAAAAGAGGCTGGAATTTTAAATGGGATTTTAAGACAAAAATTGATTCAAAAAGGAAGAGTAAAAGAAAAAAACATCACTTTAGTAGAATTAAAAGAAGCTAATCAGATTTATCTTATCAATAGTGTTAGAGGCATTATAAAAGGGTATTTAACATAGTTATTTATCAACAATAACTTTGATCATTTTTTTTGTTTTCCATGGTCTATAAGGTGCTAATGCTTGCATTCTTTTTTCTGGCACGAAAAAGATTCTATCACCATATTTTACTAATATTCCTTTATAATGAGCATATTTTGTTCTATGATCAACCAATCCAATTTCCTCCACATCATTCCAGTTTTCACATGTTTTTAATGTAGGTATATGTCTTAAATGCAATTCTCGTATTGTTCCGTCTTGAACGGAATCTTTTAAAATTTTTTCCCATTGCATACCAATAAACTATATAATAGTTATCGGTTATTTTGTAAAGTAATTTAATATTGGATTTCTTGCAATTTCTGCTTCATCAATTTTCTGAACAAAAGCATTATGAGGAGAATCTTTAAGAGCTTCTTCTTTATTTTCCATACGAGTTATAATATCCTTAATCGCATTAGTAAAAGCTAAAATTGTATCTGGACTTTCTGTTTCTGTTGGTTCAATCATAATTGCACCAGGAACTATTAAAGGAAAATAAACAGTTGGAGGATGGAAGCCATAATCAATTAATGTTTTAGCTAAATGAATTGTTTCATATCCTAATTTTTTTAATGTTGAATGAGAAAAAACAACTTCGTGCATAGAAGGATTTTCAGATGCTACTTTTAAGACATTTTCCAGCTCTCTTCTTATTAGATTTGCATTTAAAACAGAATGTTCAGCAATTTTATGAATTTCATTACCCCAACTTAATATATATGTTAAAGCACGAATCATCATTCCTATATGACCAATCCCTGCTTTTACTCTACCAATACTTTTTTCTGGTGTGTAAAAATAATATTGGTTCTTTTCTTTATCCCATTCTACAATAGGTCCGGGTAGAAAATCTTTAAGCCTTTCACTAACCACAACTGCTCCAGCTCCAGGTCCACCACCTCCATGAGGAGTACTGAAAGTCTTATGTAAATTTAAATGAGATACATCAATTCCCATTTTAGATAAAGATATTTTTCCGATAATTGCATTATAATTAGCACCATCCATATATAATAAAGCATCATTTTGATGTAATAGATCAGAAATTTCTTTAATTTGGGCTTCGAAAACGCCAAGAGTATTGGGATTGGTAATCATTAAAGCTGCAATATTATCGTTTAAAGATGATTTAAATAAATCTAAATCTAACATTCCTTCTTTAGTTGATTTTAATTCTTTTACTTTATAACCAGCAAAAGTACAGGTAGCTGGATTTGTTCCATGAGCACTATCTGGAATTAAAATTGTATCTTTTTTTGTATTTCCGCGCGCTTGATGATAGGCACGAATTAGAAATATGCCTGTTAATTCTCCATGAGCACCAGCTGCTGGTTGTAAAGTAACAGCTGGCATATCTGTTAATATTTTAATGAAATTTTGTAATTCATAAATCAATTTTAATAAGGGTTGAATATATTTTTGCTGTAATGAAGGATGAAGATTTAAAAAATATTTATGATTTGCAATCTCTTCGTTAATACGTGGATTATATTTCATTGTACAGGAACCAAGCGGATAAAAACCTAAATCAATACCATAGTTCCAGGTTGATAAACGGGTAAAATGCCTTACTACTTCGGGTTCCGATACTTCTGGTAAATTGAAATCTTTTCGAATAATTTCTTCTTTTAAATCCAACTGGATATCTTCTAAATCACTATTATCAATAGTAAAACCTACTTTACCAGCTTCTGAATGTTCAAATATTAATGGTTCTTCGAATAGTTGTGCATTTCGTGTTTGTTTGATTTTCATAACGTTATCCTTACTTACAGGCTGCAACAAGGGATTGTTTCCATTTTTCTATATCTTGTTTTGTCATTGTTTCGTTAAAACTTGCTAAAATATGATTTTCATCAATAATAGTACCAACAGCTATATTCTGAGATTCTAAAACACGTTCAAAAATTTTATCTGATGATATAGGAGTTTTTAAATAAATTTCGTTAAAAACAGGAGATTCTGGATAAACAATTTTTATCTCCATTTGATTTTTTAATAATTCTTTTGCAAATTGAGTTAATTTAGCACATCTTAAAGCAATAGATTTTAAGCCATTTTTACCTACAAGGCTTAAATAGATCGTTGCTCTTAACGCCATCAAACCTTGATTTGTACAAATATTAGAAGTTGCTTTTTCTCTTTTTATGTGTTGTTCTCTTGCTGATAATGTAACAACAAAAGCTCTATGATTATTTTTATCTTTTCCCATTCCAATTAAACGTCCGGGCATATTTCTTACGAATTCTTTTTTAGCTCCTAAAAATCCTAACCAGGGACCGCCAAAATTTAAAGGTATTCCAAATGATTGTGCCTCTCCACAAACAATATCAGCATATTTACCAGGTGGTTCTATTAAACCAAAACTCATTGCTTCCAATACACTTACAATTAATAATAAATTATTTTGTTTTGCTACTTCTGAAATTTGTTTTATATCTTCTATAATACCAAAAGCGTTAGGAGATTGTATTACAATAGCAGATAAATTATCTTTTTGATTTTCAATTTTATTTTTTAAATCACTTATATCAATTTGTCCTTTTTCATTATAAGAAATAAGTTCAAATTCAAAAGGACCATATTCAGAATAGGTTTTAATTGTTTCTAAATATTCTTTATGAAAAAGCGAAGACACTAAAACTTTATATTTTTTTTGTATTCTACAAGCCATCAAAATCGCTTCAGTTGTAGCAGTAGAACCATCATATAAAGAAGCATTCGAAATATCAGTTCCCATTAGTTCAGCCATCATAGTTTGATATTCAAACATTGCCTGTAATGTCCCTTGACTGACTTCTGGTTGATAGGGAGTATAAGCTGTTAAAAATTCTCCTCTGGAAATTAAAGGATCAATAATAGAAGGTATTTCGTGTATATGACCATTACCACCCATAAAATTATAATGGGGAGGAATATTTAAAGGATTAGCATTTATAGTTTCTTCGATATATCTTCGTATTTGATATTCTGATTTAGGATTTTCTAATTCTTTTGAAGTATTTTTAAAATAATAATCAGGTATATGTGTAAATAATTCCTCTAAATGATTTTTATTAAGAGATTTTAATATTTCATCAACTTTTGATGGCGATATAGGTAAATACTTCATTTGTATATTCCTTTATTTATTTTTGTTATTCTTCTTGTTCTAAGGTTTCTATATATTTTTTATATTCTTCTGCTGACATTAGTTGATTTAAATCTTCTTTATTAATTTCCTTTAATTTTATAATCCAGCTACCATAAGGATCCTGATTGATTTTTTCTGGAGAATTTATAACTTCTTCGTTTTTTTCTGTAATTGTTCCACTTACAGGGGAATAAATATCTTCTGCTGCTTTTACAGACTCTATTGTACCACAGGATTCACCAGCTTCGACTTTTTCTCCTATATCTTTTGTTTCTAAATATACGATATCTCCTAAGGAATGTTGTGCAAAATCTGTAATACCAATAATTGCAATATCTCCTTCGATTTTAACCCATTCATGTTGTTTACTGTATTTTAAATCTTCTAAAACGAGACTCATAAAATACAAATTTTTTAATAATAGTTTTTTGTAAATTGAATATTAATTTAAGAATTTTGTTGTTTAAGAATTGATTTATATTTAAAATTAAGAAAAATCTTATGAAAATAGCTAAAATTTCTTTTAAAGTAATTCCTTATAAAGGAATGTCATTATAAAAAAATCTGTTGAAAATTTTTATAAAAGATTTATTTTAGAAATGATGAATTTAAAACAAAAAGTAAAATATATATTAGATCATCTTAAAGATATAACAATACAATATTATAAAGAAAATCTAATTTCTCTTATAATTTTTGGTTCGGTTGGAAGAGGAACATTTCGAGAAGATTCAGATATTGATATTTTAATAATTGCAAACAATCTACCCGATGGCCGTTTAAAAAGAGTTGAACAATTCCACTCTGTTGAAATACAAATTGAAAATTTATTAAATCAATATAATTTAAAACAGATGTATCTATCACCTATTTTTAAAACACCTATGGAAGCGCAAAAGGGAAGTCCTTTATTTTTAGATATGATAGAAGATAGCATTATTTTATATGATAAAAATAATTTTTTTCGTTCTATTTTACATCAATTACAATCAAATTTAAATAAATTAGGAGCTAAAAGAATATATAAAGGTAACATCTGGTATTGGAATTTAAAACAGGATTATAAATTTGGAGAAGAAATTAAATTATTATGACAAATTCAGATTTAGCAAAAAGTTATTTTATAAAAATTAAAACACGTTTAAAAGTTTTATATATATTATTCGAAGATAAAGATTATTCAGATGTGGTAAGAGAAAGTCAAGAATTAGTTGAACTGGCTTTAAAAGGATTATTAAGATATGCAGGAATAGAACCACCTAAAATTCATGATGTGGGAAATTTATTAATAGAATATAAAGACAGATTTGATTTAAATATTCAAAAAAATGTAGAAACTTTAGCAACAATTTCCAAAAGATTAAGAAAAGAGCGAGAATTATCTTTTTATGGGGATATTGATTTTATACCCACAGAAAGTTATACAGAAGAAGATGCAAAAAAATGTATAGAAGATGCTGAATTTGTTTATAATACAATTAAACATATATTTGAAAATACATAATTTATTAGTTTGATTTAAAATTATTGATTGATATATCAGTCAAAATTTTATGGCTATATGATATCGTATATGGATTCAAAAAAAGATTTGCAGATTTCCCCCAGTAAATATGGACAGGATTGGCATCACAAACATTGTTTTGGTTGTGGTACAGAAAATCCTTATGGATTAAAAGCAGATTTTACATTTAATGAAGAAACAGGTGAAGTTTTTTTTGAATATATAATTCGTTCTGAATACGTAGGAGCACCTGGATATTCTCATGGAGGAATATTAGCATCTCTATTAGATGAAGCTCAGGGTTGTTTATGTTTTCATGTAGGCCATGTAGTAATGACCGAAAAATTACATATGAACTACCATAAAGCTGTTCCCTTAAATACACCTATATATATTAGAGCATGGTTAACTGCTGTAAGAAAAAGAAGACTCTATACAAGAGGAATAATTTATACTATTGATCCAGAAACAAAAAAAGAAGAATTGCATGTTAGTTCCAGTGCCAGCTGGTATGTCTTACCAGAAAGAATACAAAAAAGAATCTTCCAGACTGATATGTCAGAAGAAAAACTTGAAAAACAAAGAAAAATGTTAGAATTAAACCGTAAAAGAGCAAGAGAAATTCGTATTAGATTAAGACAACAAAATAAAAAAAGTTAATACATTATGCGGAGCTTTTTGCTTCCGCTTTTTGATTATTTGTATTTTGTGTATTAGAATTATTTTTTGAATTATTATTAGAATTTTTCTTATAATCTGTCACATAAAAACCACTACCTTTAAAAACTATTCCTGCACCACCACCTATTAATCTTTCTACTTCTCCCTGACATTCTGGACAAATTTTATCTGGTTCCGCTGTAATACTTTGTAATTTATCGTATTTATGACCACAGGATTTACATTGATATGTATATGTTGGCATATAGCCATTTTTTTATATGTTCGTTTATGGTCAACTATAATTATTTTGATAAAAAAGCATTTAAAAATATAGTTAATTTGGAAGCTCCTGAGGGATATAAAGGTGCTTATTTTATTTCTTAGTATTAATAGATTTATTTTTAATTCATTCTGAAGTTCTAACCGTAATTAATAAAAAATAAATTATATTTATTTTTATCAGAGAGTAATGGGATGGAATCTCGTTCAATATTTGCGAAGAGGAGGAAAAAAATACCGAAAAAACTGGCGGAAAATAAGGAAAAATAGAGATAATTTAGACATTTGGACAATACAACAAAGACCAGAAATTCAAACGATGGGACATTGGGAAGGAGATACCATAGAAGGGAAAAAAGGTTCTGGCTATGTATTTACTTTTGTTGAAAAATTGAGTCGTTATACTATAATGCTTTATGTATCATCAAAAAAGCTTAAAGAAACAAAAGAAAAAGTTTTGCGAAAATTCAATTCTATTCCAAAAGAAAAACTTTTAAGTATTACTTATGATAATGGAATAGAAATGCTACACAATGGTTTATATAAAATCATTCAGGAAATCAAAAATATCAGAGTTTATTTTACTGACCCCGGAAAACCCTATCAAAGAGGTTTAAATGAGAATACCAATGGATTAATTAGACAATATTTACCCAAAGGGATAGATTTTAGAAAAACTGAAAATTTAGACAAAATTATACAAGATGTAGAAATAAAATTAAATCATCGTGCAAGAAAATGCTTGCAATACTATACACCTCATGAAATATTCTTTTCTGTGAAACCAAAGCTATTCCCCATTAAGGTGTTGCACTTGAATTACAATGCGCCTTAAAAATATAGTTTAATTTGGAAGCTCCTGAGGGATATAAAGGTGCTTATTTTATTTCTTAGTATTAATAGATTTATTTTTAATTCATTCTGAAGTTCTAACCGCAATTAATAAAAAATAAAACCACAGAGGGCACGGAGATTCACAGAGGGTTTGTAAGTTTTATAAAACTTCTCGTTTACTCTTTCTTCGTACTTCTCCTTGTCTCTCTCCGTGGTTAAAATAAATAAACCACAGAGGGCACGGAGATTCACAGAGGGTTTGTAAGTTTTATAAAACTTCTCGTTTACTCTTTCTTCGTACTTCTCCTTGTCTCTCTCCGTGGTTAAAAAAATAAAACCACAGAGGGCACGGAGGACACAGAGGTTTTTGTCTTAATTTTTGAATTTATAAGCAAAAAAAACCTTATTGCTATGTATTACATAATAAAAATGTGGTGAAACAAACCAATTTTTCGCGAAATCATACACTATACATAAATTAAGCATTTTTGTTTTTTTTTAATTTATTAAAAAACCCCTATAAAATAGGCATTTTTTGTATTTATTATTTTATACTTTTTATAAATTTTTTACATTAAAATGCAGTCGATCTCCCCTTTTAGTGAGCAAAATTTCAACTATACGTGTATATAGTAATTTTATTTTTTTGGGCTATTTTTTAAAAACCCCTAAAAAATAAGGATTTTTTGCATTTAATAGTATAAATATTTTATAAATTTTTTCTGAAAAAAATTCGTCGATCCCCCGTATTTTTTTGGGTTTTTGGGATTGACAGCAAATTTTAAAGAAATATTATGTTATTTGTTTAGGGAAAAAGTTAAAAAACCCCTGAAAAATAGGGTTTTTTAATTTAGTTCTTTAACATCTTAATTGTAGTTTTTAGCGTACCTATAAGGAATGGAAACTTTATGGTCAAGTAAGAGTTTTTCTGAATAGTTTCTGAGTTTTTAGCGTACCTATAAGGAATGGAAACATATGAACTCATATTACTAAGGAATGAAGTTCTGAGTTTTTAGCGTACCTATAAGGAATGGAAACCTATCTTCAGAATTTTCATTCTTAGATACACGATGTTTTTAGCGTACCTATAAGGAATGGAAACTTCTTTTATTTTAATTCTTAGTTATCTTACATCGTTTTTAGCGTACCTATAAGGAATGGAAACAATAAACTGAATTCTAAGATACTAGTTTTTAGCGTACCTATAAGGAATGGAAACTATCATAAAGTTTCCTATATCTAAATTTAGTTTTTAGCGTACCTATAAGGAATGGAAACCAAGTACACAGTATTTGTATTCCTCTCAATAAGAGTTTTTAGCGTACCTATAAGGAATGGAAACCTGTTTTTTTATTTTAACATAAATTTTACTATACGTTTTTAGCGTACCTATAAGGAATGGAAACTCTCTAACAACTTTATTATATCTAGCTTCTATTCCAAGTTTTTAGCGTACCTATAAGGAATGGAAACGAGTCATAAAACCCTTCTTTGTAAAAATTTTCTTTTTTGTTTTTAGCGTACCTATAAGGAATGGAAACTTTCTAAAACTAAATAAATAAGAGGAGCAAAGCTTAGTTTTTAGCGTACCTATAAGGAATGGAAACTTTCTAAAACTAAATAAATGGTTTGCAAAGCTTAGTTTTTAGCGTACCTATAAGGAATGGAAACCTAGTCAGAACGTAATTTCCTCTACCTTTCTTTTCGATGAAAGGGTTTTTAGCGTACCTATAAGGGATGGAAACTTTTATAATTAGGAATTTCTACTAAAGCTAAAAGTTCTTTAGTTTTTAGCGTACCTATAAGGAATGGAAACGTTAATATTCGAATAAATTGATTTCTATTGTATTATTATTTTTATGCTTATATTATTTTATGTGTAATTTTATATTTACTATAAGCGATTATTAATAATCTTTTTAGTTTTGGATTTTGTATTTTGTTTAGAGATTTTGTAAATACTATATCACCATTTTTATTTCTTTTTAATAATTCTAACGCAGCAAAAAATTGAATACAACCATGAAGTTCTGTATTTTTAATACGATTCTTTGATATCCAGATTGATTCTAAATATTCATGTGCTTCGAAAAATTTATATTCTTTCGAAAATAAATAGCATTGCCATATAATTGGATTAACAAGCATTAACATCCATTTGTGGTACTATAGCCACAATTACAATTTATTTCAATTGTTTGATTATATCCTGATACTTCGATGGGTATTTCTGATAAAACTTTTTCTGGATAACCATCATATACATCATCATATCTACATTGGAGGACATAATTCCCCGGCATAATATCATTCAAAATATTATCATTTCCATTTCGAACAGGTGTTGCAGCTAATGGCAATAAATCATTATCTCGATTACAACTACCATTACTACATTCATTCTGATAATATAAAGCATAATAATGTCTTGTTGTATATGTTCCACCACTGATCCTAATTTTATTGGACCAGGAAGGGTAAATCATTCTCATTCTCAATAAAACATTTCCACCACTATTTGATTGAGCTTCATGATTTTTACGCCAATCACTAAAACCTACAAAAGTAAAATATTCTCCACTATTTAAATCCTGAAAAGAATGCAACATTAAATTTTCTTTAAGATTAAAGCGAAATTCCACAATGGTTGGTATATATTCAGAATAAATTGTTACATGTTCTGTTCCAGGATAAGTTATATGATGCAAAGGAAAAAATTGAGCAGGCAGGATTGCAACTGTTCCACTATCTGCATCTGGATCATAATTTACATAACGAATAATATCTGCTCCAACATATTCTGTATTATCAAATCTTCCTATAAAATCTGTTCCACCTAATCTTGCAAAACCTGTAAAAATTGATCGAAAGAAAATACCGCCATGTAGATAAATGCCAGACCCAACATCTCGAGATGGATAAATTACTCCTGTTCCATCCATTAATAAATTAAAAGCTAAATAACCATTATTCTTTAAACAACTATTTAATTCTGTATTTGTATTATAAATTTTATTACAATAAACCTGTCTTGTTGGTGCCAGTACATCCCAGAAATCCTCAGAATCTTCTTGATTGGTTATATTAGAAAGATTTGATAATGGTGCTTTGGTAGAAACACGTATTTCTCCTATATCTAAAAAAATTGGTAAATCACTATAAGAAGGAACTCCAGATGTATCAATAGGCTCAGTCGAAGTACTATTATTTGAATCTATAAATAATTGATTATTGTTGATTTCACTAAAACTTAAAGGACGATCACTTGCATATGTTGCTTTTAGAATAACAGTAATCTTATTATTATATAATAAACTTAGTAAGGGTAGAGCTGAATTTTTTTTACATTGCATCAAAAACATTTGCATCATTATAAAAATTATAAATATTATCTTTCTATTTAACATAATAAAACTCCAGATTTTATTTTAAAACATAAACGATACCATTAATCCAAAGTTATATAAAGCACCATTTCCATTTTTATACTGTAAACTATTTATAATTCTTGGATCATAAGTACCGGGAAATAATAATAACCAATCTATTTCTTCTGGTTTTTTTCTAAAACTATCATAAATATAGTATCCATCAAGACGAAGGCCTACTTTAAAACGTTTACTTGCTAAAATAGAAAATTCAAATCCACCATAAAGAATAGGATCCCAACCGCTTACATTATTTGGTCTTACTTCTATATAACTTGCACCTGCTCCTAATTTACCAAGAAATTGAAAACGATTAAATAAAGGTATTGGATAACATAATGCAAAATATACTGGAATACTTAATAATTGTTGTGTTGATAAAGATTGATAATTGCCATAAGAAAATCCAGTCTCCAATAAAAAAGGAGAAGGCCATTCTAAGCGATAAAATAATCCCAATCCTAAACTGGAATCTAAAATATCATCCATCTGGGTACCTGGTGCAGGGAATGAACCACCTAACCAGAAACCAAATTCCTTTTTTATGCTTTCTTCAAAACTCTGAGAATATAAAGAATAAGAACTTAAAATCAATAAAATACAAATAACTTTAACAAATTTGCTATAATAACAATTCATTTTAGTTCAAAATTATTTATTTGTTTCCTGAAGTCGATTATTATTTTTCATCAAATCTTTATAGTATGATGTTCCATAAATCGGATAATCTTTTAATAAGTTTAAACCAGAATTCTTCAATGCAGGAATATCTGGATAATATGCTTTTCTAAAATATAAACCTTCTGGTGGTGCTGTTCTACCAGCTTTAGAACGTTCTTTAGATTCAAGAATCTCTTTAAAAGTATAGGGTAATTTATTTTTTGCTCTATCTATGATAGTTCCAACAATGATTCGAACCATATTATGTAAAAAAGCATTTCCTCTAATTTTTATAGAATATAATGGTAAATTTAAAAAAGGTTCATAGATTAAAGATATTTTTATATACTCAATATAACGAACAGAATTTTCATTCGATTTTTTACAAAATGCTTTATAATCATTCTCTCCTGTAAGTTCTGCAACTTCTTCTTGTAAAGATAATAAATCTAACTCTTCGTACAAATGCAAGATTTTATTATCTAAAAATATAGGATTTTTTTTTCCACAATAGATTAAATATTCATATTCTCGAGCTATACAATCAAAACGTGCATGAAAATTATTAGGAACAGGATGCAAATCAATCACACTTATATAAGGACCAGCTAATGCATGAATTGAATTAATAAATTTTTCTTTATTAACAATTTCTCCTGGTGCTTTAAAACTAATTACCTGACCTGTAGCATGTACTCCAGCATCTGTTCTTCCAGCAATAGCAATTCTTTGGGGCATTCGAAATAAGATATTTAGAGCCTCTTCTATTCTTGATTGGACAGTAACTTCATCTTTTTGTGTTTGCATTCCCGCAAATTTTGTTCCATCATAAGCTATTGTTAAAGCATATCTCATAATTTTTATTCAACAACTTTAACACCAGTTATTTCTTCAAGTTTTTCATTAATTGCCTCATATAAATCACGTGCTAAATTGATTAATACAGATGGTTTTGCTTTAGATGCTTTACCCAAACCATATAATTTTCCAATCATTCGTTTGGTATCTTCCAATAATTTTACTTTTTCTTCGTTAGAAGAAGTAAATTCATCTAAATATTTAAAATTAAAATAACCATTTAAATATATTACTCCATCAAATCCCCAATTTTTATCTGTATCTGGACCTAATAGATGGGTAAATTGATCATGTGGTTCACTTCCAGTGGACATAATTTCCATTACAATTTTATAATAATGTACAGCTTTTAAATATAAAAATTTTTGTATTTTATCATAACCTATATCTGGAAATTTTTCATGAATATCTCCTAAAAGCCAGGCTGCTCTTAATGAACAAATTGCTTTTTTTGGGGTTGGCGCAATCTGATAACCACGTTTTTGATAACAATCAATCGCTAAAATATAAGATGCTGCACCTGTTATTAAAGTACGATTTTCTTCGAAATTTAATTTACCAAAAATTTTTTGTATTCCTTCTTTTCTTGTAGAGGTTTCCATTTTAATTTTATTAATTTCTGTATCCTGAATTTTCGTAAAATCTTCTCCAAAAGAAGCATAAAAACAACCTGGACAAACAGAAATAGGATAAATTAAAGGAATCACTACACCATACTTCTTTGATGGTAAATATAACCTTCTTAATTCTGGTGTTAAATTACCAGCAATTAATCTGCCTCCTCCAGTAAGAAGCATTTCTTTATAATATTTCATTCCACAAATAGGACATATAACAGGTTCTTTTATTCTATAAGAGATATTTCTTGGTGTAGTCATTCTTTTTCCTCCTAAAAAGAAATTATAAATATATTATCCCCTTTTTAAATTTTTAAGTTTATTTTTTATTTGACGTAAAATCTAAAAGTTACTATAATTTTAACACATAATTTACCGATATAAAAACTAAGGGTACCCGTATGGCAAAACAAATTTTAATTAATAACACCAAATCTATAAAAAAATTTTCTAATATAATGATTCTTGGTTTAGTAATTGTGTTCTTGTTGATTCCTAACTCTGTATTAAAAAGTGAATCAGCAGGAGAAAAAGCAGTATATCATAGAAATTTACTTATAAAAAATTTAAGAAAATTAAGACCAATGGTTTATAATTTTCCCTGTTCTCCTTATCCAGAATGTTTACCTAAGGATCCACAAGAACGATTAAAAAATCCCGGATTACATGTTGGTTTATATAGAAAAGCAAAAAGAATTTATCAGGAAGGCTTAGTATATCTTTACGAAAAAAATTATATTAATGCTTATTCACGATTTTTAGAATCACAGGCAGTAATAGATAAATTACTGGAATCACTAAGTCAACTCTATATTGATAGAGCAGAATTAATGTTTAGAGAAGCTATTGAGAAAAAAAATCCCAATGATCCTAATGATATGTCTATTGTTGATATTTCGATGGACTTTGGACCTGGTTCAAAATTACGAAAAGATTTCCAAAAAGCAAGAGAAATTCCCATAGATCCAAGACGATATGATCCTAGAAATTTCCATTGGGCTATTAATAAATATAAAATTGAACAGGCAACCCAAAAAGGATATGAATATTTAGGTCTTGCAAAAGATACTCGAAAAAAAGCAGTTGAATTAGAAAAAGAAGTAAGCAAATCCCAAAGAATTTCTCCAGAACTTCTTGTAAAAAGAATTGATCTTTATATGAAAACAATTGAGTTTGCACAACAAACAAAATTAAATGCTGAATTTGTATTTGCTCTAAAATATCCTTATGATAATTATCCATTGCATAATCAGTTCGGAAAAACAGAAAGTAGAGATGGTAAGCCAGGAGAAATTCCATCATTACATGGTGTAAAAATGAACTGGTCTAAAAATCCTTATGTATTTCCTAAGGAATTACATCCAATTTTTGATTTTAGAACACCAGAAAAATGGCATGTAGATACAGTAGATGCAAGAGGAATGAGGTTTGATGATGAATTTGATATTATGATCAAATTTAGATATAATAAAAATAAAAAGCCACCTGTAGAAATATTAGAAGATAAAAGCCCACCAAAACCAGAAAATCCTTTACCAGATACATAAAATTAGTGTGCGCTATTGCGCACTTTTATTATTTAAATTTATTGTAATATAATATAAATTTCATTAATTATATTTGACGCGATATAATACTAAAAAATTTCGTCGATATTTGAATTTAAACCTATAAGGAGGATTAGACTATGAACAAACACAAAATATTAATATTACTTTCGATTATGTTTATTGTTAATTTTAACTGTAAACAAAAAGATCCAGAAATCAATGCATTAAGAGAACGAGCCAATCAATTATTTAAGCCAATACCAGATAAAATGCCAGGTTTTGAATCTGTAACCAAAGAACAAATAGAACTGGGAAAAAAATTATATTTTGATAAACGTTTATCCGTAAATGATCAACAATCCTGTAATAGTTGTCATATTTTAGACAATAATGGTCCAGGGGTAGACAATAAACCTGTTTCCGATGGAGCTTTACCAGGAAAAAAAGGTGAACGTAATGCACCTTCAGTTTTAAATGCTGGTTTTCATATTGCTCAATTCTGGGATGGAAGAGCAAAAGATCTTGTAGAACAGGCAAAAGGTCCTATTTTAAATCCAGTCGAAATGGCAATGCCTTCAGAAGAAGAAGTAATTAAAAAAATCTCTGCTATAAAAGAATATCAAGAATTATTCCCTAAGGCATTCCCCGAAGAAAAAAATCCAATTACTTATGATAATTTAGCAAAAGCAATTGCAGCATTTGAATCTACATTAATTACGAAAGATCGATTTGATGATTTCTTAAAGGGAGATGATAATGCTCTTAACAAAGAAGAAATAAAAGGATTAAAAACATTTATAGAAGTAGGATGTATACAATGTCATAATGGAGCTTTATTGGGAGGAAATTCCTATCAAAAAATGGATAGAATGAATCCCTACGAAAACAAAAAAGATTTAGGCCGTTATAATGTAACAAAAAAAGAAGAAGATAAATATGTTTTTAAAGTTCCCTCTTTAAGAAATGTTACCCTAACAGCTCCTTATTTCCATGATGGTTCAGTACAAACCTTAGAAGAAGCAGTTAGAAAAATGGCATGGCTTCAATTAAATAAAGAACTAACTGACGAAGAAGTTCAAAGTATTGTTACTTTTTTAAAAGCATTAACAGATAAAACAAGAGAACAAAAATAATTTAAAATAAAGCCCGGTATAAAGATTAGTACCGGGCATTCAATATTTAAACATCAATATCAAATACAAAACTTACAAATAATCCAGAAAAAGAATCATCAAATTTTTGACTATTTGCAAGCCCATTTAAGGGATCAATTAAGATTAGCAATAAAGTCCTTTTGCAATTATTATTACAAAAAAGATTTGAATCTATAGTATATTTAATAAAATTTATACAATGAAATTTATTTTAAGAATTATATTTATATTATTACCTGTTTACTCTATATTTCCTCTCGAAGAATGGATGTATATTTATCATCCAACATTAAAAGATACTTATATTATAAAACAAATAAAAAATTATAAGATTCTTTGTATAACTGGTTTTAAAATTGATAAAAAAGGGAATATAATACAATATGTTAATTTAAATTCTTATAATGTTATAAAAAATAAAGAAGTCTATCCATTGATTTCTTTAAAAAATGCTTACGAAGGCAAAATTTTTTTATCAAATCCTATATATCGAAAAAATGCCATTCAAAATATTATAAAATTAATTAAAAATGATTTTTCTGGAGCTCATATTGATTTTGAATATCTAACTTCTAAAGAAGCTTTTGATTTTCGAAATTTTTTAAAAGAATTACAGCAAGAAATACGAAAAATTAATAAAAAATTAACTATTGCAATATTTCCACCAATCTGGCAGATGAAATATAAAGAATTTCATCGTTTAGATTTTATTTATCCTTATGTTGATGAAGTAGTATTAATGACTTATGATTATCATAATCCCAAAACTAAGCCAGGTCCTGTATCAGAATATAATTGGGCAAAAGAAAATATAAAAGAAGTTTTAAAATATTTTAAACCCTATCAAATTTATCTTGGAATTCCCCTATATGGCTATGAATGGGAAATACATTCCAGACGTTATCGTATAGTAGATAATAGATATTTTAACTTTATTTTATATTCTAAATTTCCTAAAAAAATAAATAAATCTTATTCTTATGGAACAAAAATTGAGTATAAAAATCATAATATACAAAAAATTTTATATTATCCAGATACTTCTTTTAGAGAACAATTAAAAAATTTAGCTAAAGAACACCAATTAAAAGGTGTAGCTTACTGGAGATTAGGGTTTGAAAAAATAAATTTATGATTTACAAATTTTATATTATGATTATATTTATCAATGTAAATATGAGGAAAAATAAATTTTTATTACAATTACTATTAATTACTATTACTATATCATTACAAAATATAGAAGCACAGAATTTTCCTAAAAATAAAGTGGAACAATCCACAAAGGGAAAAGAATATATATATTTTGATGGGGAAAAACAAATTAAGGTTTATTTACAGGAAGATTTAGTGGCAGAATTTAATGGCAATACAAATTCTTATGTAAAAACTATTGATCCTTCTTCGAATCCAGTAAAAAAAGCGGGTATTGTTAATGTATATAAAATACAAAATTCTATTGTAAAAAATCAACTAAAACAGGGAAAATTTAGTAAAAGCTATCATTCTTCTGCTCCTGTTTCGGAAGTATTTCGTTCAGAAGCTGGTACATTAATGGCACTTCCCGGAAATATTATTCTTACATTTAAAGAAGGAGTAAGCGAAAGTCAGATTAAAAATTTTCTTAATAAACATGGCTTAACATTAATACGAAAACAAACCATTTTAAACAAAGATTATTATATTGTAAAATATAAACCAGGAATTGCTTCTTTAGAACTTGCCAATCAACTCCGTAATGAACCTATAATAGAAACATCTCAACCCGATTGGTGGAAAGAATATTCTTTAAGATAAAATATAATCAGCAGGTAGTATTGCCTGCTGTTTTTCTAATTTTCTGGTTCTTCTAAATTATAAATTCTATAATAAAACAGGAATTTTCTAATAAAATTCACCAAAAATCTTTATATTTAATTTATTCTAAACCAGCAGATTTCATTGCTTTTTTTATAGTAAGGTTATATTTAGATAGTTTCCTTTATACTTAATACACGCACTTCTATTACAAGTTCTAATTTTTTTCTATCTATTTCATTTCTTTTTCTTACAAGATTTTCTATCTAAAATGGAAAACCAATTAAACCAGCAATAATGATTAATGATAGATTTTCTAAAAAATTTAGTGTTTTATTAATTTGCTCAAATCGTTTATCCATTTCTCTTAAAATTAAATTGAATATCTTCTTTTCTGATGTTTTATATACCAACTCAATTTTAATTACAAAAACTAATAAAATCAATAAATAAAAAATAATAAAGATTTTATTTATAATTATATACAATATGATTTATATTCAAATTTTATAATAATTAAATAATTAATTTTATTTCGATATTCAGTACTAAAAATACTCTGAAATTTATTAGCTTCTTGATTTTAGAAAAACTTCTTATTGTAATATAAATATTATTTTTAAAAATATAATTTTTTTGTTTATATTGAAATTTTGTTTGACATTATTTTTTATTAAAAAAACCAAAGTATAGGAGGCTAAATGTTAAGATTAAAAAAAATATAATTATATTTATTTCATTTTTATTTATTGGATGTCAGACAGATGTAAATATTTATACAGACGTAATTAATCCTCGTTCCAATACAAATCCTCTTAAAGCACAAGGTTTTATTCCTTATTTAGGATATGGTTGGGCACGAGGAGGATGGCTATTTTTAAAACGATCCTTTCCGGGACAGACTGGTAATGCGCAAGCAATTAAACGAGGAGTAAGTTGTCAGAGAAGTATTCTATGGTTAGTTTCTGTTGGTGATTCCAGTATAGAAACTGCTAAAAAAAATGGAAATATAACCAAAGTTGCTTCTGTAGATTATGAAATTTTAGATGTTTTATCTATTATTTATCATCGTGTATGTACAATTGTTCAAGGAGAGTAATATGCGAAAATTTATATTTTTATTTCTTTTTGTTATTAATTGTGCAATTGGTCCTACAGGTGGTTTACTTGTTTCCCGTACACAATTTGCTGGATATGCTAACCCTACGAATGAAGTCGCTTCTGAAGTTCAAGCAGAAGATTGTATTGTAAATATTTTAGGACTTATTTCTTTTGGTAATGCAGGTGCTGGTGAAATTGCATATAAAAATAAAATTAAAAGAATTGTAACAATTGATCATAGCGAAACAACAGTATTAAGTGTACTTCTAATGAAATATTGTACAATTGTAACTGGTGAAAGAGGAGGCGAAGAATGAAATTTTTTAAATCTTTTATAATTTTTAGTCTAATATATTTTATAAACTGTACAACAACACCCCTTCCTGCAATCTTATTTACAAAAACAACCCAAAATCTTCCTTATCAAGCTAATAATTATTTAACCAGTGCAGAAATCAAAAAGAAAGGACAGGCATGTGCAATGAGTGTTTTATGGTTAGGATTATTATTCTTTGCGGGCAATGAAAGTATCGAAAAAGCAATGCAAAATGGAAATATTAAAAAAGTTGCTGTAATTGATTCTGAAAGTACAATCCTTTTAAGTGGTCTATTTGTAAAAGAATGTACCATTGTCTGGGGGGAATAAATTAAAATATATTTTTAAGGAAAACTTGTAAATCCGGAAAAAGTTCTGATGTAACTTTTTCTGGATTTTGCTTTAAAACAGCTTTATTTTTTAAAATAAATTCCTTATTCTGATTAATATATACTTCTATACTTTTCTCTATAGGGTCTACTATCCAGTATTCTTTTACTCCAAATTCTGCGTATTTATTCTTTCTTATATTTTAAATCATAATATGCATTATTGGGCGATAATACTTCTATTACTAAATCCGGTGCCCCTTCAATCATCTGTTCTTTTATAATAGAGGCATTCTCTTTCGAAATAAATATAATATCTGGTTGATATACTTCTGTTTTATTAAAATATACTTCTATGGGAGAAAAAAATAAGGTCCCTTCATCTTTTTTTTCTAATTGTTCATGTATTTCTATTACTAATTTTTTAATGATTTTTTGATGTTGAGTATTAGGAGCTGGGCTCATTATTATTTCTCCATCAATAAGCTGGGCAAGTGTACCTTCAGGAAGGCTTTTATAATCTTCGTAGGTTTTTTTTTGTTTTGTTATCATCGTTATTCATTCAATCAGGTAAAAATATATTTTAAATCAATTTTAAACTTATTAAATAAAACTGAAGAAATTTCAGTTTGAAAATTTAAAACAGCTTTATTTTTTAAAATAAATTCTTTATTCTGATTAATATATACTTCTATACTTTTCTCTATGGGGTCTACTATCCAGTATTCTTTTACTCCAAATTCTGCGTATTTATTCTTTTTATATTTTAAATCATAATATGCATTATTGGGTGATAATACTTCTATTACTAAATCTGGCGCTCCCTCGATCATCTGTTCTTTTATAATAGAGGCATTCTCTTTCGAAATAAATATAATATCTGGTTGATATACTTCTGTTTTATTAAAATACACGTCTATGGGAGAAATAAATACATAACCCAGTTTTAATTCTTCTTCTAATTGCTTGAATATTAAAGTTGAAATTTTTAATATAATTTTTTGATGCAGAGTATTAGGAGCTGGACTCATTATTATTTCTCCATCAATAAGCTGGGCAAGTGTACCTTCAGGAAGATTTTTATAATCTTCGTAGGTTTTTTTTTGTTTTAATAACATTGTTTTTTAAATAAAATCTATAATATAGATCTGTCAATAATTTATTTATAATGATATCGATATAAAAAAAAGATTTCTTTTTGTATATATAAAAATTCACTTTGTATTGTATGTGTAAATAATTGATAAGGACTTCGATATCCCAAAGAAAATATACTTTTATCGGAAATATCCCAATTATAACTTAAACCCATATATAGAGTTTTTGCCTTTAAATCAAAAATAAATAATGTACTTAAATAAGACGTATCTAAAATAGTATAGGATAAATTAAAAGATAAAAACCATGGGTTGAATGTAATTAATTTATTTCTCTGTATAAAATAACTTATATCTTTTTTATAATTATATTGATTTAAAAGATAAATTTGTTTTTTATTCCAGTAAGGAAATTTATCTAATAAAAAAATATCATATTGATTAATAGAATTTATAAATTCTCCATTATAAAAAAATTCCAATTCAAATTTTATTTTTTTTAAGCTATAACTAATTCCAGAAACGAAAGAACCCTTTATTTTTTTCTTTTTAGGTTGATTTAACCATAACATTTGATAACTATTTCTTAATAACAATCCAAAACGAATATTAAAGTCATTCCAGTTAAGAGAAGAATCAAAACCTAAGATTTCATTTAAAGATTCTTTTCCTGTAATTATACTATAATCTAAATTTCTAATGGTTTGATTATATTTTACATAAATAGAAAAATATTTAGAACTTAATTTATTGAAGTTATAATTCGAAGATACTGGTTCTAATACAACTTCGATAGAACGTTGTTTTTTATTATAACTATAATAAAATAAGTCTTTACCAGGAATATCTTCTAAATCATAATAGTAAAAACTAACAGGTTGTAAAACATCTAAGGGATTAAAAAAACGACTTTGCCCCCACGAAAGAGAAAATCTACCTATTTTATAGATCTGATTTTTTTTATTCCATTGAAGATAAGAGCGATGAATACTTGCTATATAGTCTATTTCTTTATTACAATAAATCTGATTTTGTAGTATAATTTGATCCAGATTTTTAGAACAATAAATTTGCTTTTCCTGTTGTAATAAAGGAAATTTTTTCTGTATTCCCGTATCAATGGAAAATTCATACTGGATTTTTTGAATTTCCAGATTGTTTTGATTATTCCTTATTCCTGTTCTATTTTTAAAGGATAAAAAATATCCTGTATCATAATTAGAATTCTTAATAATAAAATTCTGATTTTCTGGAATATATTTCTGAAAATCTCCTAAGAATCGCAAAAATCCAAATACTTCAATAGAATAAATAGGATTTACAATAAAGAACAGATATAAAATAAAATGGCTTTGTATAGATAGTTTATTAATCAAAGCCTTGATTTTGATCATTTTTTATTTTACCGTCTTCTAAGGTAATAATACGTTTTGCTCTTTGCATTACACGAGGATCATGTGTACTAAATAAAAAGGTAATTTGTTTTTTATTGCACATATCTTCCATTAAATCTAAAAGTTGACTGGCAGTTTTTCCATCTAAATTGGCTGTTGGTTCATCAGCTAAAATAATCTTGGGTTCTCCTACTAATGCTCTACCTACTGCAACACGTTGTTGTTGTCCACCAGACATATCAATAGGAAAACGATTTGCTAAACCTTCTAAACCAATTTCTTTTAAAATACTAAGAGCTTTTTCTTTTCGAATAGAAGCTGGAATTTTACGTAACATTAATACATATTCAATATTTTCTAAAGCAGTCAAAGTAGAAATTAAATTATAAGATTGAAACACAAAACCAATAGAATATAATCGGAATTTTGCTCTTTCTGATTCTTTTAATTTGGTAATATCTTTATCATCAATCCAGATACTTCCTTGTGTTGGAAGATCTAAAGCACCAATTAAATTTAGTAAAGTAGTTTTACCAGAACCAGAAGGTCCTACAAGAGCTGTAAATTCACCTTTATGTATTTCTAAATTGATATTTTCTAATGCCTTAATTACAATTTCTTTTTTTTTACCCTGATAATAATAACGAGATACGTTTTTTATTTTAATCATATTATTTCCCTTAAATCATTTTTTATTATAAATTGCTTCTACAGGATTTAATCGTATTGCTCTATAACCAGGATAAGCAGCTGCAAGAATTGATGTAATTACTGAAATAAAAAATAAATCACTTACATCTTTCCAGGTTAAGTAAGGTCGTATTAATGTAGAAGCATTATTTAATAATTCTAAACTTTCTTTATACCATATTAAATTTAAACCATGAAAATAAAAATATAATATAATTCCATAAGAAATAATAAATCCCATTAATATACCAGATATAGTAACGATTAAACTTTCTATTAATATTTCTAAAAAAATAAAAATGGGACCACCACCAATAGCGCGAATTATTCCAATCTCTCGTGTTCTTTCAAAAACAGAAATTAAAATAGATTCAAATAAAGTAAATGCAAAAGCAAACATAAAAATTGCATAAAACAAGGTATTAAATTGTTGAGATATTTCTATTATTTTGGTTAATGCTGGTTGCAATTCTTCGTATGTTAATAAAGCATAATTTTGAGAAAATTCTTTAACTATATTTATAATTTGATTTAATAAAATATTTTTATATTCCTGCACTAATTTTGGATTTTTTATATTAAAAACAACAGATGTTGCATAAATATGAGTTTGATTACTGATTAATTTAGATAAAGCTTCTCTATCAATAAATGCAAGGGATTTATCAAAACTTTCAGAAGGTGTTTGAAAGATTCCCTTTATTTCTGTCATAACAGAAATAACTTCAGCATTCAAATTCGTAGTTGTTAAAACAATTCGATCTCCTATATCAACATCATATTCATCTGCTAAACCTTTACCAATTAAAATGGGAATAATATTGCTATAAGAAGATTTTAAATTAAATTCACCTTTAATTAGCCAATCATCAAAAACACTTACCATTTTTTCTTCTGGATCTATACCATAGATCATAATACCAGTAGAATGAATATCTTTTCTTAAAATACCTTCTCTTTCTAAGCGAAAACTATAATAAAAAGGTTTATTGATTTTAACTTTTTTTAAAATGGTTTTTAACTCTTCTGGATTTTCTAATAATTCACTAAATTTTCTTGTTTGAATAAAATTTTTTGGACGAATCTGTAAATGCCCTGGTCCTGCATCAATGGTTGCTTGATACATATTATAATATAAACCATTCATTAATGCTACGATAAAAGTTGCACCACTACAAGCAATAGAAGCAGCGATAATCAAGATAGTAGTTCGTTTTTTATTTCTGATTAAATTGCGAAAAGCTATTTTGAAAATTATTTTTACTATCTCGATCATATTATAATGTCCTTATAATTTCAACTGGCTGAATTTTTTTAATACTTCTTAAAACAAAAGAACTAAAAACAATAATAGGAAGAATCATACTAATAATTGCAATAACCGTTTCTTTTGGATCTACAATAGCGGTATAAACAGGTACAAGTCCCATTGCTTCTGTCATCTCTTTAAATGATCCAGTTAAATAAACAGGATTGAGTTCTAAATAATAAGAAATTCCCATACCAGTTAATAATCCAGGCAGTAAGCCAGATAAAACTAAAAATAATAATTCAAAAAATAATATAAATTGTATCGTTGTATAGGATGTTCCTATTGCGAGCATAATTCCTAATTCTTTTTTTCTTTCATGTATGGTTATATATAAAGTATTAATTGCTCCTGCGGTTAAAATCATAATTAAAAAACCTAAGGTTAGCTCTGCACTTGCCTGATCTAAATCCATCATATTTACTATTTCTGGTATCATATCTTTCCAACTAAATATTACTGGATCAAATATTTCGCTTTTAGAGGGATCACCATTATATTCTGGTACAGGAAAAACTTTTATTAGATCATCATAAACTTCTTTTGCATCTAAAAAGTTTTTTACACCAATTGCAATAGAGGTAAATTGATATTCTTTTGTATTTAAACCTGTTAATTCTTCTCCTGCTTCTATTATAGAAAATATCGTTGTTTGATTTAAAATGGGATCTAATGTTTCGAATATTCCAACTATCTTAATTAGGATAGCACCTGTAGAACCATCAAATTGATTTGTTGTTACTACAATAATATTATTGAGTTTAACATTTAATTTATTTGCCAGTTTTCGACCTATAATTGCTGGATAAACTTTTACTTTCTTTTTGAGCTTAATTCCATCCTGATAGGTTTCAATTTCTTTTTCTTCTATTTGTGCTTTATCAAGATATATACCTTCTTTTATTTTTTTATGTATTTGTATAATCTTTTTTTCTTTTACGGGATCAATAGAAAAAAATTGAACAAAAGTAGAATCGTTCTTATAAGCTGCAAGACTATAAGCAAAAATTCTACCAGAAATTTCTTTAATTAAGGGGTGTTTAATTTTTTTATAGGTTTGTTCATCTATAATTAATGCTCGCTCTATATTATTTTTTTCTGGAAAATATCCAAAAGATGCTATCTGTAAATAACCCCAAGAATCAATTACCGCGTATTCTATCATAATTTGATGAGAACCAAAAGCAGAAAAACGAGAAAAAGAGATTAGTAATGAACCAAAGAAAAAAGCTAAAATCAAAATTAAAGAACGCTTTTTATTTCTGGATATATTTTTGTAAGATAAAATTATAATATCCTTTAAGAACATTTTATTTAACCAAATTTTGTTTTGTAAATATATAATCTGGTATAGGAATATCAAAATTTATTTCTTCGTAATGCAATGTTGTCCGTGATATTTCTTTATTATTTTCTATGGTACTCATCATCATTGTTATAGGTTGGTACGATTTTGTATTTGTTTATAATCATAAAATTTCATAATTTTTTTTAAGCGATTTTTGTGGTCATAATAATAATAAATTTTTGGTAAATAAGTTTTTTTATAAATTTCCACAATTATTTTCTCCCATACAACAGCTGAATCTGGCTTTGCTTTCATTTCTATTTTATAGATTTCCTTGTTCGAAGAATCTAAAAATGAATGTTCATAATTGTCAACAATAGAAGCTCCTTTTACCAGATCCTCATTCGTAAAATCAGACCCCATCCACGAATCTGCCATCATAGAACTTTCTATTTTAATAATTTTACCCACAGATGGTAAATATTGCCAGAGATTATTTTTAACTTTTAGAAAACTAATACCTTTATCTTTTGATGGTTCTAATATTTTTATAAAAAAAGCATCTTTATTTCTATCATCGTAGGCTATAAACTTTATAGTTCTATCAATTCGTATTTTTTTTATATTCATTTTAATAATCGCTTGTGAGGTTTTACCTCGAACTAAATCTTCACTCTTTTTTATTACATCTTTTGCTGATTCTGAATAAATGGAAAACGTTAAAAAAAATAAAATAAAAAAATTAGTTAAATATTTCATATTCATACATATTAATAAGTTTAATATTCTCTGTCAATGGAATTTGGAAAAATTAAAACATTTATGGCAACTGTAAATCTTTAAATGATAATTTATTTAAATGATGTACCAAGCCAATTAGAGCTAATCGGTAACCAAGAACACCCATACCACTTATTACTGCTAAGGCTTTATCGCTTAAATAAGAATGATGGCGAAAAGGTTCTCTTGCATAAATATTACTTATATGAACTTCTATAAATGGTACATTTACAGAAAGCAAAGCATCGCGTAATGCAACAGATGTATGTGTAAATCCACCAGGATTTATAATTATACCATCATAAGGATTATTAAAGTGTTCCTGTATTTTGTCTATTAAATTTCCTTCTTGATTGGATTGATAAAATATTGGTTCTACACCAAGTCTTTTAGCATCTTGATTTAATTGATTTTCAATATCTTTTAGAGTCGTATGACCATAAATATGAGGTTCCCGTATACCTAATAAATTTAAATTAGGTCCATTGATTATTAAAACACGTTTTAACTCTTTCATATTAACCAAATAACTTTTTTTGTTCCTGCCATACAACAAGAAAATCATTTATATCTAATTCCTGATCATAGACTGGTTTACCAATGTCTTCTAAATATATATATTTGATTTTTCCATGTAGATTTTTTTTATCATAAACTAAATGTTCTGCAATTTTACTTCCATCTAAATCTGCTGTATCTAAGGGTAGTTTTAGTAATTGCATTATTTTAAAAACTTCATTTATAATTTCTTCCGATAGCTGGAACTTCTTTTTAGAAAGTAACAGAGCAGTTACAAGCCCACGGCTTACTGCTTCTCCATGCGAAAATACCTTATAATTTGTTAATGATTCAATTGCATGTGCAACTGTATGCCCCAAATTTAATATAGAGCGAAGACCTGATTCTTTTTCGTCCTTGGATACAACTTCTGCTTTAACTTTTATTGACTCATATATAACCTGATTCCATAACGAAAAATCCCATTTTTTATAATCTGGATGATTCCATACAATATTTTTAAAATTTTGATAAACATGTTTATTTAATAAGGAATGCTTTACTATTTCTGCTAAACCACAAATCCATTCTTTATCTGGCAATGTATTTAGAAAATCTATATTACATAAAACAACTTTTGGTTGATAAAAAGAACCAACCATATTTTTTCCTATATCTACATTAACAGCAACCTTACCTCCAACACTGGAATCTACCATAGCAAGTAAAGTAGTAGGAATTTGAATAAATGCAATTCCTCGTAAAATAGTAGAAGCAATAAATCCAGCGAAATCACCTATAACACCACCACCTAAAGCAATAATACAACTTTTTCTGTCGATTTCCCATCGAATTAAATCTTCGAATACTTCTTGTGTATATTTTAAATGTTTAAACTCTTCGCCAGCTGGTCTTATAAGTATCTTTGCAATACTAAGTTCATTTTCTAATTGGTTTATTAAATTTTTATAAAAATGATATACATTATCATCTGTTATAATAACATATTTAGAAAAATTATATTGTTTTAATAAATCAAACCAATCTTTTTTAAAATGATCAGAAAATAAAATATAATAATTTTTATTTATATATTCTTCTATGGGTATTAATAATTTATCAAACATGGTATTATTATATCAATAATTCATCAAATTGACTTTTAATTTTATCAAGAGCTCTTTGGGCTGCTTGTTTTTCTGCACGTTTTTTCGAAGTTCCTGTACCACGCGCAATTTCTATTCCATTTATCATAACTCTGTATATAAATTCACGTTTATGATCTGGTCCTTCCTGAGAAACCATTTCGTAAACTGGATGTGTATGATATTTTTTTTGAACTAACTCCTGTAAGGCAGATTTTGGATCTACTGCTCTGCCAGGTTTTGTTAAATTTTTTAACCGATTTTCTAACATATTTAAAACAAATTTACGAGCTTCTTCGAGTCCTAAATCTAAATATATGGCAGCAACAAATGCTTCAAAAGAATCAGCCAGATTCGATGGTCTTCTTGCACCTCCACTTTTTTTTTCCCCTTTACTCATTTTTAAATATTGACCAAATCGAAGTTTTCTTGCTACACTTGCTAAGGATTTTTCCGAAACAGCAGCAGATTTGATCCTTGCCATTTGACCTTCGTTTAGATGAAAACTTCTATATAAATAATCATTTACAATAAAACCAATAATTGCATCTCCTAAATATTCAAGACGTTGATTGTTTAATCGATGTGCCCCTGGTTCATTAGCATAACTACTATGTGTTAAGGCAAGATCATATAATCTATAATCTCTAAAACGAATACCCAATCTTTTTGAGAGTTCTTTAAGTTGCTCGATACGTTCTTTATTTAAGATGATTTTTTCAACATGGTCGGAATATTGCATAGGAAGGGTAAGACCGATTTTCTTTTTACTACCATACGTATTAATTGATAGCAAAAGAAAATCGGCCTTTAAATTTAGATTTTAAAAATTATTTTTGGTGTTCTTTGATGTATTTAATTACATCACCAACTGTTTGGATTTTTTCTGCATCTTCGTCAGAAATTTCAATTCCAAACTCTTCTTCTAATGCCATTACTAATTCTACTGTATCGAGAGAATCAGCACCTAAATCCTCAATAAAATGAGCATCTTCTGTAATTTCGGACTCATCTGCACCTAATTGTTGTGCAATGATGGAGCGAACTTTTTGAAATAATTCATCTGTCATAGTCTTCTCCTTATTTTGTAATTTTTTGTAAAATTTATGATCCTATTTTTTTTTGCAAGTTTAAAATCAATAAAAATTAAACCTAAAAGTAAAAATTTTTTAATTTGGTCTAAAACCACCACCATTTACATCTAATACCTGACCTGTTATATAAGAAGCTAAATCAGAAACTAAAAATAATACAGCATTAGCAATATCTTCTGGTTGACCAGGTCTTTTTAATGGAATAGAAGCAATCATTTTTTCTTTTATTTTATCTGGTATAGCATCTGTCATTGCTGTTTGTATAAATCCTGGAGCAATTGCATTACAACGAACACCTCTTGCAGCCCCTTCTAAAGCAACAGTTTTTGTAAATCCAATTACACCAGATTTAGAAGCTGAATAGTTCGCCTGACCAACATTACCATTTTCACCTGCAATAGAAGAAATATTAATTATCACACCACTTCTCTGATTCATCATAAGTTTAAAAGCTGCTCTGGTACATAAAAATGTTCCTGTTAAATTTACATTGATCACCTGATCCCACTGTTCTTTTGTCATTCTTAATAAAAGAGTATCTCTGGTAATTCCAGCATTATTTACCAAAATATCTACTTTGCCCCATTTTTCTTTGCAGGTTTCTATTAATTTATTTGCTTGATCTTCCTGAGAAATATCACAAGCGAAATAAGTAGTTTCTACATTATATTTTTGAGCAATTTCTTCTGCTGTTTGTCTTGCAGCATCTTCGCTAATGTCATTAATTAATACTTTTGCACCAGCTTCTGCTAATTTTTCGGCAATTGCTTTACCAATACCACGAGCTGAACCAGTAACTACCGCTGTTTTATCTTTTAAGTCAATTGTTATCATAAGATATCTCCTTTTTATTTAATTTTATAAAATATATAAAGACAAACCTTTTTAAATTTAAGTAAAGTCAAGTAAAGCACCATTAAGATTGACAATAATATCAAACTTTTTTTATTACATATATTAAAATTAGATTTATAGATTGGTATTTATGCCTTATTTACAAGAAAAAAATATTTTTAAATACTTGAATTTTATTGAAAAATACTTTATTAATAATAATCTTCTTGTAGCTTTTTGTTCTTTAACCTTATCTATAGAAACTTTTCTTTTATTTAAAAAAGACATCAATATTTTTTATTTAATAGTAATTTTCTTTTCTACTTATATTGCTTATAATTTTTTAAGAAATCATTTTATAAATTATTTTTATCTATTAGTTCTATTTTTATCGATTTTAATACTCTTTTTTTATTTTTATATTACTTTTTTTAATTTAATCTTACTGGGGATTTTAGGAATAATTGTATATTTATATTATATAAAAATTCGAATGTTTCCATTTATAAAGATTTTTATTGTTGGCTTTTGTTGGGCTATTTTTACCGTATTTTTTCCATTAAATTTAGATCTTCCTACTTTTTATTTATTTGTACAAAATAAAAAATTTATGATTTATTTTATTATTCGGATTATTTTTATCTCTTCTCTTGTTATTCCTTTTGACATAAAAGATATATATATGGATAACAAAATTGGATTAAAAACAATACCTTCTTTTTTAGGAGAAAAAAAATCTAAATATATTGCAATTTTAATGTTAATATTTAATATCATAATACTATATAAATATAATCATTTTTTTAAATTTATAATTATAAATCATATTTATACGATATTTTTACTGATTTTTTTTAATGAAAATAAACCCGATATTTATGTTTCTGGTTTAATAGAATCATCTATGATAACAGAATTAATTTTTTATTTTATAAATACGCTCTAATTCCTATGGCAATTCCTAAAAAACCATCCATTCCATCCTTAGCTAATAAATTGATACTAATTTCTGCAAAAACATCAAAACTATTATTTCCATAATATACAAATCCAAAAGGTGCTCTAACACCAGGATAAAAGGATTTTGTCTCTTCAAAAATACCTCTAAAGATTTTCTTTTTCTTTTTTCGTTCTTCCATTAAAAATGCACCGCCTGTATAGAGTTTAAAATCCTTATTAATATTATAAAAATCATATAATATACCTGCATGGAAATGCCCACCCTGTCCTGATACCCCAATGGTAGATTCAATAGACATTTTTTGATCCCATTTATATTTAAATGTAATACCTGTTGGATAAAAAAGAGAAATTCCTAAACCCAATCTTTTTTCATTTCCAAAAATAGAAATATTAGAAAACAAAATATATATAACAATTCCAATAAAAATTCTTTTTTTCATATGTATAAAATTTTTTATAAATACTATATAGCAATCATTTTACTTTTCGTTTTTTTGTAAATTAACGCGAAAAGAAGGTGGAATATAATTTTTATCTAAATAATTCTCTGGAATAGTTATCATATTTCCATCTCTTAATGCTCTATAATGTGGAGAAAGAATTTCTACACCATTTTCATTAAATAAATCCTGTATATTTTGATGTATTTCAGAATATAATTTAGGCATTTTATCAAATTGATCCGTAAAAGCATTAAGTTCATAACTTACATAAAAATCATCAAGACTGGTTTGTAGAACAAAAGGAGAAGGTTCTTTTTTTATTCCTTCTACCTTTAAAGCAGATTGAATTAATAATTCGTGAACTTTTTTCCAGGGAACATCGTATCCAATGGTAACAGTAGTATGTAATATTAAATTTTCTTGTTTACTAAAATTAATTATATGAGAACTTAAAATTTGAGAATTAGGGATTGTAATTTGAACATTTTTGGGTGTTAATATACGAGTAACTAACACACCTTTTTCAATTACTTTACCAAATGTATCCCCAATTTTTATATAATCCCCTGCATGAAAAGCACGCATATAAGTTAAAACTAATCCAGAAACCATATTCGATATAGCACCTGTGGAACCCAAAGAAAATAAAACACCCACAAAAACAGAAATACCCTGAAATGCAGGAGAATCATGACCAGGTAAATAAGGAAATACTAAAGCAAATGCAAAAGCTATTACTATGATTCTAACAAGCTGATATGTTGGTTTAACATAATCTGGATAAAAACCGGGAATTTTAAGTGTACCTTTTTCGATTTCTTTAAAAATAAAATTAATAAATTTTAAAGCATAATAAGTAGTAGCAGAAATTACAAGAATAAAAAATACATTAGGTAAATAAGAAATAATTCCTAAAAAAACTGTCTTTACTGGATTCCAGGCATATTGTAATAATTTAATAGCAATATTTTTAGTTTGAGGAAAGAAAATAAATAAAATAGAAAGATAAATATAAAAATAAATTAAATAAATAACATAGCGAATACCTATTAATAAATATTTTAAACTTAAAATAACCCTATCTTCATTAAGTAATTCAACATTCTGAATTTTTATAGGCTTTATCCATTTTCCTTTTAATTGTTCTAATTTTTGATCCAATTTTATAAATAATTTTTTTGTATATTTTATCAAAAAATATAAAATAATCGTAATAATAATAGCATATAATAAACCTAATAAAATCTTTTTTATAAGAAATTCCCAATAACTTGTTTTAAGTTCATTATTTAACTGAGTAATTATAATGGTAGCATACTCTTCTAATTTATAGTTTGTTTGATTCAATTGATTCCAGTATTCCAGATCTGCCTGTGTTAGCGTAATAAGAATTTCCTTATCATAAAAAATATCTATACCTATTTCACTTTTTTCTATTTTAATTTTAGAAGGATCCCATTTTCCTTGTGTTAAAATATCCTGTATTTTTTTCTCTGTTAATTGAGCCCTATCCTTAGAAGATAAAGGACCTAATTTTAAATAATAAGAAAAAACTTTTTTACCAAATATAGTTACACCTTCTTCCTTTATTTCGTATTTCTTTAATAATAAATCTTCTTGTTCTATTTGCTCTATAGTTTCTTGTTGTTTTGATTCTGTTTCCTGAGCTATTATAGAAATCTGTGGAAAAAGACAATACACAACAAATAAAATAAAAATAAACTTCGTCTTTAACTGTTTATTACGTCTATTATATTTTAAAAAGTATTTTACAAAAAGGATTTTCATAAAAAACTAAAAAATATAAGCTTAAAAAAAGTCAATTCTTAATATAGATTTAAGGGTTTTTTATGCATAGACAATATAAGTATTATGATTTCGTAATGGCAGCATTTGTAACAGTACTTCTTACTTCTAATATTATTGGAGCTGCAAAAGTTGCAATCCTATTTGGAATTGAATTTGGCGCTGGTGTATTTTTCTTTCCTTTTAGTTATATTTTTGGTGATGTATTAACTGAGGTTTATGGATATGCAAAGACAAGAAGAACAGTATGGGCTGGTTTTGCAGCACTTGCATTTGCTTCTTTTATGAGTTATGTAATTGTTCATATGCCACCTTCACCAAACTGGCATTATCAGGAGGCCTATGAAATTGCCTTTGGAATTACCCCTCGTATTGCATTAGCATCACTTGCTTGCTTATTGGTCTGGTGAATTTGCTAATTCTTATGTTATGGCAAAAATGAAAATATGGACAAAAGGAAAAATCTTATGGATGAGAACAATAGGTTCTACAATTGTTGGGCAAGCCGTTGATTCTTTAATTTTTTATCCTTTAGCATTTTATGGTTATTGGGAAAATCAAGCAATTATAAACGTAATGATAAGTAATTATTTTTTAAAAGTTAGCTGGGAAGCTATAATGACACCATTTACTTATATTGTTGTAGGTTTTCTAAAAAAAGTAGAAAAGGAAGATTACTATGATTATAATACAAATTTTACACCATTTTCCCTTAAAGATGAATAAAATAAATTTTATTATTTTTTTATATATTTTTATTTCTTATTGTCCTTTATGGGCAAAAGAAATCCAATTAGTTGATCATAAATCAATTTATGATTTATCTGAAAGTGACTGGTATATAACAGAGCAAAATCCACTTAAAGAAAAAGAAATGAACTGGATAAAAATTAACGTTCCATCTAATGCTAAAACGATTACTAAAAAAAATGAAGTCTGGTATAAAACTATTATTAAATGCAAATTACCATTAAAAGAAAGCATAGGAATTAAATTAGGAATTATATCCGATAGAGATAAAGTTTACTGGAATGGAGTTTTAATTGGAGAAACAGGTAAGTGGAATTCTAAATATCCCGAAGCTTATGATAAAATACGTATTTACGAAATTCCACCTTATGTTGTTAAAGAAGAAAATGAAGTCCTTATCCATGTACAGGGTTATTTTGAGTCTGAAATTGGTATTATTCGAAATCAACCAGAAATAGGTTCCTTATTAAAATTACTTAAAAACTATTATCATTTTTATGGAGGAAATTTATTTATTTTATTTATCTATTTTTCAGTTGGAAGTTACTTTTTATTTTTATTTTTTAGAAGATTAAAAGAAAGGGAAAACCTATTTTTTGGAATCTTTATGTATATACTTGTCATTTATTTTTTTTTAAGAAATCCTTTAAAATACGAACTAACTAATAATTTATTTTTATTAAAGCGAATTGAATATATTGCTTTATTTTTAATTGTTCCCTTTTTCTATTTTTTTATTTATTATTATTACGAGAAATTATTTCCTAAACCTATTAAAGAACATCGTTTATTTAAAGCACATAAAATTGTGATCTTTACTTTTTGTTATTTAACAATTGCATCTACTATTATAATTTTAGTTTTTGATGATGTTCAATACTGGGATCAATATAATTTATATATTATACAATATATTTTGTGGCCACCTATCGTTATAAGTAGTATTATAATTTTATTTTATTTTATACATAAGAAAAACCTTGATGCAATGATCATGTTTTTAGGTTACATTTTTGTTATATCGGGTGGTATTATAGATATTTTGATCAATAGAAATATTATTAATATGGTAAATATTTCAACTTTTACATTTTTTGCTTTTATAATCAGTTTATCAACAACCTTAGCAAATCGTTATGTTCGTTTAAATATTGAAATTGAAGAATTAAATAAAAATTTAGAGCAAAAAGTTATTGAACGAACCCAAAAATTACAAGAATCCTTAGAACAAATACAAAAGTTAAAAGAAAAACAAGATGGAGATTATTTTTTAACTTCTCTATTATTAAAACCACTAAACCAGAATCATGCACAAAGTGAAATATTTGAAATAGAAACATATTTAAAACAATTTAAAGAATTCAATTTTAGAAATAAAAAAGGAGAAATAGGTGGTGATTTAATTATTACCGATAATATTATGCTTAATGAAAAACCCCATATTGTTTTTTTAAATGGAGATGCTATGGGTAAATCTATTCAAGGAGCAGGTGGTTCTATTGTTTTAGGAACTGTTTTCTTATCTATTCTTAATCGTACAAAATCAAAAAAATCATATAAGAAAAAAGAACCTGCTAAATGGTTAAAAGAATGCTACGAAGAATTACAAAATGTTTTTATAACATTTGATGGAAGTATGTTAGCATCTGTTGTACTTGGTGTTATTGACGAAACAGATAAAATATTATACTTTATTAATGCAGAACATCCGGGCGTTGTATTATATAGAAATAAAAAAGCAAGATTTTTACAAAAAGAAACAGAATTAAAAAAATTAGGTGTAAGTTTTCAGACTGGTCCCTTAAAAATTTATAGTTTTGAATTAGCTCCAAAAGATATGATCTTTATTGGATCAGACGGTAAAGATGATTTAGAATTAAAAAAAGGAGATGTATCCTTATATAAATGAAAATGAAAATTTATTTTTATCAATCATAGAAAAAGCCAATGGGGATTTAAATAAAATAACAGATATAATTTATCAAACTGGAAGAGTAATAGATGATATATCTATAATAAAAATTTATTATAAAAATAATTAATCATTTTTTCTTTTTAGCAATTTTTCGATCTCTACCATTAAAAATATAATACAAGAAAATAATATAGTAATCGCTAATTCTTCTATGCTTAATGGTTTTGTTTTAAAAATATAATTCATATAAGGTACATAAATAATCAATATTTGCACTATAACTGAAATAAAAAAAGCAAATACCATTAATTTATTTGTAAAAAATCCAATTGTAAACAAAGATTCTTTATTAGAGCGAATTGCTAATGCATGTCCTAATTGACTGAAACATAAAACAGTAAATGCAATTGTCTGCCATTTTTCCTGAAAAGTTGGTATTTGTAATGATAAATATTGCGAAAAAATTGTAATAATTCCCATAGAAAAACCAATTAAAAGAATATGAATACTTAAACCTCCACTAAAAATACTTTCCTGTGGATCTCTTGGTTTTCTCTTCATTATATTTTTTTCTGCATTTTCTTCGCTAAATGCAAGACCAGGTAAACCATCAGTTACTAAATTTATCCATAAAATATGAATAGGAAGTAAAGGTATAGGAAGTCCTAATAAAGGTGCTAAAAGTATTGCTACAATTTCTCCTAAATTACTTGTTAAAGTATATTTAATAAATTTTTTTATATTATCATAAATTCTTCTACCTTCTTTTACTGCTTTTACAATCGTTGCAAAATTATCATCTAATAAAATCATATCCGATGCTTCTTTAGAAACTTCTGTTCCATTAATACCCATTGCAATTCCTATATCAGCAAATTTTAATGCTGGAGCATCATTTACACCATCACCTGTCATTGCTACAATTTGATTATTTTCTTTTAATGCTTTAATAATTTTCAATTTATGTTCAGGAGAAACCCTGGCATATACACGAGTTCTTATTACATTTTTTTGTAATTCTTCATCAGTAAATTCATCTAATTCTTTACCAGTTATGATAGTTTCTTCTTCCGATTCAATTATACCAATACGTTTTGCAATTGCTTTCGCTGTAACGGGATGATCACCAGTAATCATAACCGGTATAATACCTGCCTGTTTACATAAACGAACAGATTCTTCTGCTTCTTTTCTCGGAGGATCTAACAAAATTGCAAGACCTAAAAAAATCATATTTTTATTAATTCTATGTTCTATAGTATTTAGATCAATAGTATCCCATTGATTATAACAAAAACCTAAAATACGATATCCTCTTGATGCAAATTGATTATTTACTTCATTTAATTTATCTATATAATCTTTCTGTAATTCAATAATTTGATCATTGATTTGAATATAACGACATTGTTTAATAATTATATCAAAAGCTCCTTTTGTATAACAAATATATTTTTCCTGATATTGATAAATCTTAGACATATATTTTTTGGTAGAATCAAATGGTATTTCGTAAATTTCTTTATATTCAGTAAAATGAGATTTAGAAAGATAGTTTTTATAAGCAAATTCTAACAATGCTAATTCGGTAGGATCACCAATTCTTTTTTGTTCATCTAAATAAGAATTATTACAAAGTATAAATGCCTTTATTAAGTGATTTATACAGGTATTATTATGTTGAATTTCTGTAAAAACTTGATTCCATATCCATATTTGTTCTACCTGCATTTGATTTAATGTTAATGTTCCAGTTTTATCTGAACAAATATATGTAACAGAACCAAGTGTTTCAATAGATTTTAATTTTCGAATTAAAGCATTTTGCTTTATCATTTTTGTAGCACCCAAAGCTAAAGAAATAGTAATTACAGCTGGTAAAGATTCTGGAATTGCCGCTACTGAAAGAGAAATAGAAGTTAAAATGATAGTAATAAAATCTTCTCCTTTAAGAAGACCAATGAAGAAAAAAATCACACATAAAAATAATATAATAATGGTTAATTTCTTACCAAATCTATCCAAACGTTTTTGTAAAGGTGTAATATCTTTTTCTTCCTGTTGTAATAGAGAAGCAATTTTGCCAATTTCTGTATTCATACCTGTAGATATAACAATTCCTTTTGCTTTTCCATTAGTAATTTGGGTGTTTTTAAATAAAATATTACTTTGTTCCTGTATGGGAATTTTTGTTGAATTTAAAACTTTATTATTTTTATCTACGGGAACAGATTCTCCTGTAAGTATAGATTCATTAACCTGTAAATTATAAGATTCAATAATTCGAATGTCTGCTGGAACAATATCTCCAGCTTCTAAAATAACAATATCTCCGGGAACTATTTCTATACTGGGTATGCGAAAAATTTCTTTTTCTCTTATAACATTCGCATAGGGAATAGATAATTTTTTTAAAGCTTCCAATGATTTTTCTGCTCTATATTCTTGAATAAAACCAATAATTGCATTTAATATTAAAATAATTAAAATAATAATACTATCTATATGTTCTCCTAATAAAAAAGAAATGATAGATGCAATTATTAATATAATTATCATTAAATCTTTAAATTGATTTAGAAAAACCACAACAGGATTAATCTTTTTAAATTCCTTTAATTGATTTAAACCAAATTGTTGTATTCTTTTTTGAACTTCTTTTAAAGAAAGTCCATTTTTAATATCTGTATTAAGCTCTTTTTCTATTTGAGAGATTGATTTTGCATACCACATATTGTAAATTTTTTATTTACCATCATTTTGTAAAATAAATAAATTATATTAAAATTAGATTTTATAAAAATTATAAACAATATAATCTTTCTTAATAATAATAAAGTATATATCATAAAATATAAAATGTTATTATTAACTGATTTTTTATAAGATAGTTTTTCTTATGTAAGCTATTAATATAAAATAGTCTAATTTTTTTTAAAAAATCTTACTAAAAAAATGAGAAAAAATTTTTAGAAGCAGTATTATCGTAACTATAAATAGAAGGTGTTCTTTGATCTCTTACTAAAATTTCAATTATTTCTTAAATTCTTATTGACAAAATATCAATACCTTTCACATTATAAATATTATGAAAAAAATTATTTTTATTTCAATTTTTGGCTTATTATCCTGTGAATTTATTGGAGAAAAAATCCAGAATTTTTTTGGCAGTAACAATTTTATGACAGAAACACTATATAATAAATATCACGAAGTGGTTTCTGATGTCGGTGATCTAACAGATGAAAAAGTAAAAAAATATATTTGTGCTTATAGAACACTAAGAAATAAAACAAAGGATCATACTGGATATTTTCAAATATTACAAGAAGTAGAAGGCAATCCTACAAAATTAATGGATGTATATAAAAATATGGATGAAGATGTAAAAAAATGTGGTCTAAAAAATATGGAAGAATTTGTAAAATTAAATTCTAAAATAGCCTGGGCATGGAATATATATCAAGGTCAAAAAGGTATGAAAACATTTAGCAATCTTCAAGATAACATTTCTAATAAATCAAGAAAAGATATGGAACAAATATTAAGTGATCCAAATATTCCAGAAGATATGAAAAAACAATTTCGAGAACAAATGGAAAAATCCTTACAACAGGCAAAAGAAGAATATAATAAAGAATTCGAAAAAAATAAAAAATGGGCAGAATTTGCCTTAAATATAGTTAAACCATTAACAAATGATCATGATATCGAAGTTGTTAAACGTCATGAACAAGAATTAATGGAAGTATTTACTGGATTATCTCCCGAACAATTAAGAGAAATCCATAAATATCAGGCAGAAGCTCTTGGTATAAAAGAATAAAATAAATATCTTAATGAATTGACGGATAAAATTATAATAAAACAACATACATTAATGTCTTTAAAAAAAAGAGTCTTAATATTATGTACTGGCAATTCCTGTAGAAGTCAGATGGCAGAAGGTATATTAAAATCATTTGATAATAATATAGAAGTTTATTCAGCTGGAACAAATATTGCTAAAGAAGTACATCCTTTTGCTATAAAAGTAATGAAAGAGATAGGTATAGATATATCTTCTCAATTTCCTAAGAAAGTAGATGAATTTTTAAATCAATCTTTTGATTATGTAATTACTGTATGCGATTCAGCAAAAGAAAGTTGTCCAAATTTTACAGGTCTGGTTCTTAATAAAATTCATATTGGATTTGAAGATCCAGCTAAAGCTACTGGTTCAGATGAAGAAATTCTTAATGTATTTCGTAAAGTAAGAGACGAAATCTATTCAAAATTTAAAGAGTTTTATGAAAATCATTCAAAATAATCAATATGAAGCAAAAAAAAATTCTAACATTAATTATTTCCAGCTTTGCTTTTTTTATATTATTCTGTTTACCTGTAAAAGAAAAAATTACCAGAAAAATTCATCATCTTGTTATTGATGCAGGCTCTTCTGGAACACGTTTTTGTTTATATTCTATTTTAAGGAATTCTCAATGTAGGCTGGAAAATTTCAATTCTAATTGTTTTTCTATACCTGCTAAAAATGGTATTGCAGATTTAAACAAAAATGAAATTATACAAACGTTAAATGAAGGATTTAAAATCATTGATAAAAAAACAGATCATATTGATTATATTTCTCTTTTAGGTACAGGCGGTTTTAGAAAGTTAAATGCAGAAGAAAAAAATCAAAAATTCAACATTTTAACCAATTATTTTAAACAAAATACTTCCATTCCTTTTAACATTAAATTTATAAGTGGTAAGGAAGAAGCCTATTATGCCTGGAAATCTATTTCTATTTTATATCATTCAAATAATCATATTACTATAGAAACAGGTGGTGCAACAATACAAATCGCTATTGGAGATAATAATCAATTTCAATATATAAGTTTACCTCTTGGAATGAATCAATCCTATAAAAAATTATTAACATATAATTCCTTTAATAAATGTAGATATGGAAATATATTATCAAATAATGACTATAAGGATTGTAAAAACATTGTAAAAGAAACAATTTATAATTACCAAGAATTATCCTTATTTATAGAAAAGAACAAACACTATATTAATAAATATCAAATTTATACCTTAGGAAAACCATGGTCTGTTATTTTTTCTTATATCAGGAAAAATCCTATTACAATACAAGATATAGAATTAAAAGGAACATATTTTTGTAATCTTAAAGAAAATGATTTATTAAAAGAAAATATACCAGAAAAATTTGCAAAACAAACCTGTTATTTATTTTATTACCATCAGGCACAATTAGAAGCACTTAAAATAAACACGGTCTATAAAGGAACAGATAGCTGGACAATTGGTGCTTCTATTGATCCATCTACCATTCCTTTTTGTAATTAATTATTCTCCCTGACCTAAGCTAAAAGCCCTTTTGCCATCGATATAATATAAATTTTCTGTTTTAATAATATCATAACCAGCTTCGTATAATAACGATAAAAGCTTCAATATTTCTTCTTTTGGAATTGGTGGAAGTATAGGTTCTCCTTCAATTTCTGATGAATTCTTAGAAACAAAACGACATCGCCAATGATCAGAGCAAAATGTATCTATAATTCCTTCTGGATAAACTTTTACTCCTCTATTTGTTATAATTCGTAATTTTAAATTGGATTGATTTTTTAAAAGTGCTGTTAAATTTTCTCCTAATTCGACAGCTTTTCCTTTATAATCTAAATATATATCAACACCTACTAATTCTTTCTTTAAGTTTAAACGTTTTGCCTGTATTATCCCCATTGCTTTATTACTTTTATAGGAAATTGGTTTTAACGTTTGAGGTTTTTCTTTATTTTTAATACGATGAATTACTTCTTTTGTAAATTCTTCTGTAGAAACCTTTTTTTTACTTATACCTTCTCGGAAAATATCAGCAGTATGAATACCATCTTCTATTGTTTTAAGCCAGGCATTCTGAATTATTTCAGCATAGGAACCTAACCCCATATGAACAAGCATCATACAGGAAGCATTGATTAATCCAGAAGGATTTGCAATATTTTTTCCAGCAATATCTGGTGCAGATCCATGAATTGCCTCAAACATAGAAAGTTGATTACCAATATTCGCAGAACCAGCAAGACCTACAGAACCAGCTATTTGAGCTACTAAATCAGAAATAATATCTCCATATAAATTTAATGTTACTACTACATCATAGTTCTCTGGTCTATCTGCTAAATGGGCTGAACCAATATCAATAATTTCAGAATTACTTTCTATATCTGGATATTCTTTTGCTATTTCTTTAAATAATTTACTAAATAATCCATCAGATAACTTCATAATATTATCCTTAACCATACAGGTTACTTTTTTTCTATTATAAGCTTTTGCATATTCGAAAGCATAACGAATAATTTTTTCTGAACCAGGATAGGATACTAATTTTAAACATTCTACAACTTCTGATGTTTGTTGATATTCTATACCAGCATATAAATCTTCTTCGTTTTCTCTAATTATTACAATATCAAGATCTGGATGTCTTGTAAAAATAAATGGATGATAGGATATACAAGGACGAACATTTGCAAATAACCCAAAGGTTTTTCTTATTGTAACATTTAAACTTTTATATCCAGAACCTCTTGGTGTAGTTATAGGAGCTTTTAAAAAGATTTTATTTTTTTTCAAGATTTCCCATGCTTCTGGTTTAATTCCAGATGTATAACCTTCTAAATAGACTTTTTCTCCAATATCAATAAATTCGTATTTTAGAGGTACTTCAGCTGCCTCTAAAATTTTTAAAGTAGATTTCATTATTTCTGGACCTATACCGTCACCCATGGAAACAGTTATTGTTTGTTCGGACATAAATCATCTCCTTTATTTGAAATTATTTTTAGTACATTCTATTAAATACTTTATTCTATTAAAAGCAAATATATTATAAAAAGAATCACTGTCAATTTTATTGCATAATTTATAAATTTTTTTTATAAATAAATATCGTTCAGTTTAATATAGTTTTGACAAAAATCATTATAATAAAATCATGATTTTATGGAATTTAAAAGTCCAATGCCCTGTGTAGATATTATAATTGAGATTGATCATTCTATTGTTATAATAGAACGAAAACATGAACCCTTAGGATTTGCCCTTCCCGGCGGTTTTGTTGATCCATGGGAAAGTATAGAACATGCAGCAATTCGAGAAGCAAAAGAAGAAACCCTATTAGATGTAGAATTATATGATTTTTTATATACCTATTCTGATCCCAAACGAGATAAACGTTTACATACAATAAGTTCAGTTTTTATAGCAAAAGCAAAAGGTTCTCCTCGGGGAGCGGATGACGCAAAAAAGGCATTTTTAGTTCCTATAAATGATTTATTAAAATACGAATATGCTTTTGATCACAAAAGAATTATTTCTGATTATATTCGTTATAAAGAGAAGGGAATTCGTCCAAATCCTAAAGAATTTTTATAAAACTTTAAATTTTCTAATCAAAAAAGAAATTTAATGTCTCTATAAGTTTATAAAATTCTTTTATTAAACCTAAATTGAATTGAATATTACCATGATCCAGTAAAGAGGTGATTACCAATTTAGAAGGAATTCTATGTTTTTTACATTCCTCATACAATAACAACGACTCATTGGGTGGAATAACAGTATCATTTTTACCATGGATTAAAGATAATTTTGCTTTTAAATCTTTTATATGACTAAAAACATCAAATTCTTTACATAATTCTAATATTACTGGTGATTGTAATAAAGCATCTAAAATTTTTTTTCGCTTTTCTAAATTTTCTTTTAAATCATAAAAAATATTTTCTATTTCTGGATACTTTTTAAAATGTTCCTCTAATAAAGGAGGATTACGTTTTAACGCATCATCAACAGCTGCGATATAAAAAGCTTCTTTTAATTGTGGTATGCTATATTTTGGTAATAATTCGATATAATTTTTTAAAAGAATATAAAATCCATAAGGATCTATATCTTTTCTAAGTAATAAAAATTCAAAAATGGTTTTAAAATGAGCAAAAGAGCCAACAATTAATAAAGAATGAACTAAATTTCTTGTACCATTTTTAGATGCAGCAATAATAGATAACGCTCCAGAAAAAGAAACAGAAATAATTCCTATAGATTTATTTTGATTTTGTATAGAAATTTCATTTATATCTTTACATATATTTGTAATACTTTCTGGTTGAATATCAAGATTTTGAATCTCTGGATAATGAGGCAAATAAACTAAATAACCTAATTGCCTTAATATTTCGCACTGTTTTAATAATCGTGGATCATCAATTCCTCTTACCGTCATTCCTTGAACAATTAAAATAATTTTATTGTTAGGTTTGACCGGTTCAAAAATATAACATTTTCTTGTATTTAAAATAGTTTTTTTGTAATCACCTATAACAAATGATTCTACTGGTTGAATACTTTTATATAAATATTCAAGGGTTTTTAACATTTGCGTAATTTTTTTCTATTTATATTTTATGTAAATATTTATTTGTTGACGATAAATACAATTTGATTTAAAATCATTTTGTATATGGCTAAGAATTATATTACAAGAATATCCAAATTAATTAAGCTGTTATTACATTCGAAAGAAGGATTAACAAAACAAGAAATTTTTGATAAATTAAATCAATTTTATAATCAGGAAAACGAAGATAGCCGTAACAAACAATTCGATCGAGATAAAAAAACTATAGAAGAATTAGGTTTTAATATAGAAAAATTAAGTAAAATTCCCAATATTGGCAATAAAGATAAAGATGAAGTTGCTTATAAAATAACTAACGAAATATCTAACCATTTAGAATTCTCAAAAGAAGAAAAAGAACAATTTGCAAATTCTATTCTTGTATATATAAAAACTATTTCTGATAAAACAAAACAAAAAAGAGCAATTACTCTATATTTAAAAATCTTTGCTAATGATTTAGAATATATCGACAAACTATTACAGAGAAATAATTTAAAAATACCAGAACATATTATAAATCAAATTAATAATAATTTAAAACACAATCCTGCTCATAAAATATCAGAAATTTTTAAAAACAATCAAGTAATCCAAATTTCTTATAAAAAAAAGAATGGAGAAGAAGTAGAAAGAATTATTTATCCTCTATTAGTATATCAAAATGGTTCTATTTTTTATCTTATGGCATGGCATTACGAAGACGAAAAAATTAAAAATTTTATTATACAAAATATAATAAAAATAAATAAATTAAATACCTCCAAATATCAAACTGTAAAAATTAATACAGATATAACAAGAATCAAGAAAACTCAACACACAATCGAAATACCAATAAAAGAAGTTTATTATAGTTTACCACATCCTTTATTTATTACAAATGAAAATAAAGAAACATCCGAGTTAAAAAATATAAATTTCTCTATAAAAAATGATTATGTTCGAAGACTAAATGAATATCTTAATTTTAATATAAAACATTTTAAAGAATTTTCGAACTATTTTGTACCAAAGAAAGGTGGTAAGAATGAGGATTATACCGAATTATCATTAAATTTATTATATAATATAGAAGGATTATTTCGTTTTTTTTCTCAGTATCCAGATTCTTTATTAAAATTTAAAGATAAAAATCTAAATCAACAATATAAAAAATATTTAGAAGATGTATATCAATTTTATCAGATTAAAAAAGGAGAAAACAATGTCCGATAATATAGATAAAATAGAAAGAATTATTACAGCATTTCCAATCATTTTAAATAAGGCTAAGAAAGATAAAATAATTTCTTATAAAGAATTAAAACAAATTTTGGATATTTCGAACAAAGTAGAAATTCATTCTCTTATAGATTCCTTAATGGAAACATTTATAGAATATGATTATATTATCAAACCAATAGAACATAACAAAGAAAAATATCTTAAAATTGATTTACCACCACAATTTGAATTCATGATTCAGATTCCTCTAAATAAAAAAGATATACAAATATTAAATGAAATTCTTTATAATGATCATAAAATGTTAGGAAAAATCTTATCTAAATTTTCGTTTCATCTAGAAAAAGATACTCAAACTTTAGAAACATTCAAATCTTATTTTGAAGAAATTTGCCGTCATAATCAACATGCATTAGAAAATAAAAATATAAAGAAAAAAGAAATATATTTTTATTATAAAAGACCTTTAAAAGGAATCGAATTAAAAAAAGTAATTCCCATTGCAATAAAAGAAGTTATTAAAGATGTTTATTATATTGCTGGATTTGATATAAATAATATTGAAATACTAAAAACCTATCGATTGGATCGAATTATATCTACCAATAAAATCATCGAAACCACTTTAGATCTTACCTACGATAGCAATCAATTAGAATCAAAATGGAAATCATTAATAGAAAATAATCCAAAAAGCCAGACGATTAAATTTGCTTATGATCCCTTAATTGAAATAAATTTCGAAAATGTTTTTAAATTCGAAAAAATACCTGATGAAAACTATACAATCCAGAATGAAACCTGGAAAGTAGGAAAAATTACAACAGCTTTTCCAGATGCATTATTAGAAGTAATTATTCCTTATGCAAAACTTATTTATATTATAGAACCAGAAGAATTAAACTTAAAGATTGCAGATTATTTTAAAAATTTATTAGGAGAATTTAAGAATTAAGTTTATATAATAAAATTTCGAAATTATAATTGTGGATTCAATCGAAAACTTATTTAAAGAATACCAAATTACAAAGAAATGGAAAGAATTAAATAAAGAACATCAGAATTTAATCCAAAGCTATTATGAATATCTAACATTTCAAAAAAAAGCATCGAAACATACAATACGAGGTTATTTATCCGATTTAGTGGAATTTTTATTATTTTTAGAAACCGAAGATCTTTATTATAAAAAGGTACAAACAATAGATATTCGCAATTACTTTTTAAAAATATCTGGTATCAATTTAGAAAAAAATCATTCACTAAAAAAAATTCATACAAGTACACAAAAAAGAAAAATTTCATCAATAAGAACATTTTATAAATTTTTACAAAAACAGAATATTATTGAAAATAACCCGGTTCAAATAAAATTTCCTAAAACAACAAAACAATTGCCAGAAGCATTTAAATATCACGAAATTAATAAATTATTTGATTTATTTCATGATTTACTAAATCAAGAAAAAGAACAATTTAAAAAAGCTCTTTTATATAGAGATCAATGTATAGTAGAAATACTATATTCTTCTGGTATGCGAATATCAGAATTATTAAGTTTAAAAATTCATGATGTAATATATAATAATCCAGAAATACTAAAAGAAGAAATCAAAATTATAGGTAAAAGAAATAAAGAACGTTACGTTTATTTGGGTTCTTATGCAATTAATGCTTTAAAAAAATACTTATTCTATCGCCCTTTTCTTAATCCTAAAACAAATTTTTTATTTATAAATAAAGATGGTAATCCATTAACAGATAGAGGAGTTCGGGATAGATTAAAAATGTATCAATACCTGTCTGATATTTCTCGTACTTATCCTCATAAATTTAGGCATAGCTTTGCAACAGATTTATTAAATGAAGGTTTAGACATAAGAATACTTCAAGAAATGTTAGGACATGCGACATTAAGTACAACACAGATTTATACACATGTTAGTAAAGCGAAATTAAAAGAATTATATAGACAAACCCATCCATTTGGAAAATAATTTTGTTTATCTTAGATTTAACAAAAAAGTTGAAAAATTATATATTAAAAAAATTTTGGCGATATGGCAGAGGGAAAAGCAAAAAAGAAAAAAATAAATAAAATGACCTTAGAAGAAATAGAAGAAGCCTTAAAAAAAGTTCAAGAACATATGAAAAATTTCAATAGTAAATACGCACAGCATTTACTAAGAAGAAAAGAAGAATTGCTAAAATATCAAAATCAATCCTAATTCCCAACGAAATTTTATTTAAAGAAATTATTTATATTAATAATATTACATTTTAATACTTAGTTTGTAATTCAATAAAAAAATTCATATTTTCTTTTTTAAAAAAGAAAGCTCGAAACCCATCAAATTTTAATTGACAACAGAATCTTTTTTATTTCTAATTTAAACATAATTTTATAAAAATCAAAAAAATAAATCGATAAAAGAGTGTTTATGCGAGGTAAAGATGGATAAAACAAAACATTTTGATTATGCCAGTGTTGAAATTAAACATCCCGAAGCAGATTATAAAATACGTCAGGATAGAAAAACATTACATTTAGGAGAAGCTTATTTAGAAATCAATGGTAATGCTTATCCAGTAGAAAATATTTCGACATTCGGAATTGCTATTCGTATAGACGAGAAAAATCTTTTTAATAAAAATGAACTGAGTGCTTCTTTAATTGTAAATGATAAAGAATTACAAAAAATTCATTTAAAACCAGTTCGAGAATTCATAAAAAATGGTCATTATTATATAGCATTCGAAAATATTGATGAATCGTTTGACATAAATAATCTCCAGATTATACATCGTCTTAATCATACTTTAGAAAGAAATATAAAATTAATTAAACCTGTAAAAATCAATGAAACATTTAAAAATCTAACTATGAATTTATATTATTGGTTGCATAAATTAGAACAGGAAATTAATCATTTTCAGATTGAAAATTTTTACTTTGCTAAAGAAGAAATAGAAGAATACGAAAACCAAATTATCAATACAACAGCAGAATATTTAAAAATACATATAATGGATTTTCTAAATCAATTAAATAGCGCAATAGATATATTAACAGAAAAAGAAAAAAAACATCACTATAGTTATTTTAGAGAAATATGCGGAGATTTTTTTGATCAATCCTAATTAGCTTATAGAGCATATCATAAACCCCGCGGTTATGCTGGTGATCACGAAATGATTCGATTAATTTACGACAATATACCGAGAGGAAAAACTCTTTTTGCTAAATGTATGGATAAATTTTTTCTTTCTGCCTTAGAATCCGAAGCAGTAAGAAATCGAGCTAAATATTTAGAAAAAAAGATTAAATCATTTTTAAAAAATAAACAAGATGCAAAAATTGTATCTTTTGGTTGTGGTATTGCAAAAGAAATACAAAATATTATACTACATCAACCATCGATTTTAAAAAATGCTGAAATTCATTTAATTGATCAGGATATAGAAGCACTAAAAAATGCCCAAAAAAGATTAACAAAATTATTAAAACAAAAACATCTTGAATTTAAAATTTATTATCATAATTGGGGTGTAAAAAATATTTTTAAAGATGGTTTTCCTTTTGGTTAAGCAGATTTAATATATTCAGCAGGTGTCTACGATTATTTAAGCGATAAAATGTGCTTTAAATTAACTTCTACTTTTTACGAACTATTAAATCCCAAAGGACAAATTATCATAGGAAATTTTAATACAAATACACCAGAACATCTTGTAAGAACCATTATATTAGACTGGAATCTTATTCTCCGAGATAAAAAACATCTTATAAATTTATTTTCTCCCATAAGTAAAGTAAAAATAGAAAAAGAACCACTGAATATTAATTTATTTGTTGTATTAATTAAATAATATGAACCGTTTTATAAAAAATTTAAAATCTAATATTTCCTTAGAAGAATTTAAGGACGAAAACTTTTTATACGATCTGAATGAAAAAAATATTTCTATTCATTATTGGTCTGTTATTATATTTACTATTGTTTATCTTTTATGGTTAGTATTTGATTTTATTTTAGAACAAGAGAATTTTTATTACTTTTTTAGCATAAGAGCAATCTTTGCTTTACTAAATATACTTAATTTAATTTTTATGATTTATTATACTTCTCGAGAAGATATAAAATTAATTGTTATCTATTTACTAAATTTTACATTCGTATTTTTCATTGCTTTTTCTATTTCTTTGATGTTTCTTAAAGTAGAAAAACATTTTATTCCCTATATTGTAGGATATAGTATACCTGTAATGGGTTTTGGAATATTATATTTTTATCCTATAAGATATTATTTATATTTTGTCATTATTACATTATCTTCGCATCATATAATATTTTATAAATTTGACTTATTTAGTAAATATTCTATAGATGATTATATTTCTGGATATTTTTATTTATTAACCTCTATTGCAGTTGGTATTTTTACCATATATTTTAAATATAGTTTTTTTACCAATGAATATTATTTAAGAAAAACACTAAAAGAAGAAGAAGAAAAAAGCGAAGAACTATTAAAAAATATTTTTCCAGACGAAATCATTCTTGAATTAAAAAAATATCATAAAGTTGCACCAAAATTACATCAGTATGTTACTGTTCTATTTATCGATTTTGAACATTTTACTTCAGCCTGCGAAACACTACCACCAGAAAAAGTTATTTTTTATTTAAATGAATATTTTAGTTATTTTGATGAAATTGTAGAATTTTATAATTTAGAAAAAATAAAAACCATTGGAGATGGTTATCTCGCTGTTGCAGGTGTACCAAAGGATTTGGAAGATCATGCTTTGGTTGCAGTTCAAGCAGCTATAAATATTAAATCTTTTGTTATAAATGCTTATGAAAATCAAGAATTACCATGGCGATGTAGAATAGGATTACATAGTGGACCTGTTATATCAGGTGTAATTGGTAAACTAAAATATGCTTATGATGTATTTGGAGATACTGTAAACATTGCCAGCAGAATGGAAGCATTTGGAATACCTAATAGCATAAATGTTTCCGAAGCAACTAAGGAACTGATAAAAAACTATTATAATTGTAAATATAATGCAACATTAAAATTATCCAATGGTAGATTAATTCGAATGTATGAAATTTTATCAGAAAAATAAGTTTTTTTCTTTAACGATGGCTCTGTTGCATAAAAGTTAGTTATTTTCTATTTATAAAAATATTTATCTACATTGTTAGACAATTTTTTGTGATATGAAAAAGTATTGAATTTTTAAATGTATGTTTTTAATATTTGAAAAATTTCGCTTTTATAGAAAATTTTGCTTTAAAATGGTAGTTATGCAACAAAGCTCTTAACGATATTAACATAACCTTTAAAAAACAAATTAATTTATGTATGAAATTCTTATTGCCAGTGGTAAATTTTAGAAATTTCTGGATTAAATGTCAGTACCATTTATCGATTTAAAGCGATTCGAAGAAGGAATTATAGAACATTATACTAATAAAGTAAAAGAATTAACACAAAATACACATTTTATCGGTGGAAAAGAAGTAGAACAATTCGAAGAAACATTAAAAAACGATAATAATGTTTTATACGCTATTGGCTGCGCAAATGGTACTGATGCAATTCAATTAGCATTACGCGCATGTGGTATTGGTCCTGGTGATAAGGTGTTACTACCAGATTTAACTTTCTGGGCAACATTTGAAGCTATTGTTAATGTTGGTGCCGAACCAATTACTATTGATATAGACTTAGAAGACTTACAAATGGACTTTTTTTTATTTCAAGAAGCTATTGAAAAATTTAAACCTAAAGCAGCAATACTCGTTCATCTATATGGTTGGACATCACAATATATACATGAATTTCGCAAATATGCACAGGAAAAAAATATTTTTTTAATAGAAGATGGTGCTCAATCCTATAGTGTAAAAATTAATGATGAATCTATTTATAAGAATGCTTTTATATCTACTATTAGTTTTTACCCTGCTAAAGTTTTTGGTGCAGCAGGTGATGCAGGTGCAGTTTTAACTAACAATAAAGAATTAGCTGAAAAAGTTCGTTCACTTGGAAATCATGGAAGAGAATTACATTACTCTCATGGTGCAGTAGGATGGAATTCTAGATTAGGAAGTTTACAGGCTGCCTATCTTAATATCAATTTTCCTTTTTTAAAAAAAAGAATCCAATCTCGAAGAACCATTGCTGAACGATATAGAAATGATTTAAAAAACTATAATGTTCATACCGCTCCTGGTTTAATTTCCTTAGAGGGTAAAATATTAAAAGGAAGCAAGACTAAAATCCGCATAGAAGAAAATGGTTATTTAAATGTTATTTTAATTGAACCAGAGAAAAGAGAAAAGCTCATAGAACATTTAAAAAAACATGAAGTTGGTTATGGTATTGTTTATCCAGAACCTATTTCGGAACAAAAAGGAGCAAAACCTTATTTAAAACATAAATTAGGTGGAGAAAAAGCAAAACAAATTACTCAATCTGTAATTAATCTACCTCTTTTCCCCTACCTAACAGAACAGGAATACGAAACTATAATAAAAGTAATGAATTCGTTTTAATCTTTTTTTTCTTCTATTCTAAAGCTAAAACGTTTTAGATATCGAACAACTTTCATAAAATAATCTTTATTCCAGACAAAATCACTAAAATCTGGATCGATAAGAGAAATCATTTCTCCGGGTATCCACTGAACTACCTGATTATCCTGATCATAGATGCGATTTTCAGAAAAAGCTTCCGATATAGCTCTTGCCCCATATTTCCTTAGATCTCTTATTAAGGCACGAAAAAATGCTTCTCTTTGAGGATCATAAAAACGAAATTGTCGATGGAAGAGTACAGCATCATGAAAATATTCTGGAATATTAAATGCGCCTTTTACACCTAATCCAAGTGCAAGATTAAAAACGAAATCTGCTACTTCATTAAATATTCCTAATCCAGGAGCATCCTGTCCCTGAAATAAGGGTTTTTTTAATTGATCTTTTCTTTTTGGATCACGAGTCATTAACCAGTCTATATATAAAAGTTTACGCGAAGGAGCACCGGGTGTAAAACGAAATCGAAAATGAGACAATTTTAATCTAATATGAATTAAAACCTCTTCTTGCCATTTTACAAAAATACGTTGATCCATTTCTGATAAATACTGTAATTCTAAATTAAAATCCTCATATCCTTTTCTTCTTATTTTTTCAAAAACTCCAGACCAATCCATTAATTCATAAATTTCTTGTTCTGAATATTTTCCAAAAATATAAGTTTTATCTCCTATTTTTCCTTCTATTAAGGGTTTAGCATGAAGTTCTTCTAAAATATCAGCATTCGTAATATCTGGTAAATCAATTTTTTTATCACTATCAGAATGCTCATTTTTTGATTTTTTCTTTTTCTCTTTATCTGACAAAAAGTCATCTAATTTACCAAAAATACTCATAGGAAAAGTCATTCTATATTTATTTTAGGCATTTTTTGTAACATCTTTATAAAATTTTATTTAAAAATTTATATTTTCAATAAAAATCTGCCATAACTTCTGCTGTTTGTACATGCAAATTAACTGTATCTTCTGTATTCATTGCATATCCACCAGCAAGAACAATTACAATTGGTTTATCTGGCATAAAATCACGTACCATTAAATCTCTTTTTTTAAGTCCTTCTTTTGTTAAACATAACCCACCAAGCCGATCCATTTCGTAAGGATCAACTCCAGCTACATAAAATATAATATCTGGTTCAAAATGATTTTTTATATAATCTAAGTTTTCTTTTAATAATTTCAAGTATTCATCATCTTTAATACCTGTTTCTAGACCAACATCTAAGGTACTTTTTTCTTTTATGGGATAATTTTTTTCCTCGTGCATTGAAAATACAAAAACATTTCTATCCCGTTGAAAGATTTTCGAAATTCCATTACCCTGATGAACATCTAAATCAATGACCAGTGCTTTTCTAATTTTTTTTTCTTTTTGTAAAACCCTTATAGCGATTGCAACATCATTAAGATAACAAAATCCTTCTGCATGATCTGCAAAAGCATGATGAAAACCACCAGATAAATTCATAGCTCTACCAACATCTAAAGAAAGTTCTGCCGCTAAAATTGTTCCACCTGTCGCTAAAAAAAAGGCATCGATAATCTCTTTGTTTAGAGGTAGTTCACTTCGATAAACTCTTTTAGAAAATCTCAGGTATTTTAAATCTTCTAAATAACTTTTTTTATGTACTAATCGAGCTTGTTCATAGGTAGCAGGCATTGGTTCAACAAATTTGTGATTTTTAAAACGTGAATCCTCTTTTAATTTTTTATATATTAATGAAAATTTAATAGCAGGGAAAACATGTCCCTCTAATGGTATATTATATTTATCAGAATAGATAAATACAGGTTTTGGTATTTTATTTTCTGACATCTAAAAACCATTAAAATTTACTTGATTTATATTTCAATCTAATTCATTTATGTTATAAAATTATTACTATATATTAGAGTATAAGATGGAAAAAGAAAAAGAAATCAATCAGGAATTTAATTTACCTATTGTTGGAAAAAAAAGAATAGCATTATATAATGGTTTTGTTGGACAATCAGAACGAATTCATATCAAAGGACAAATTGTAGATATTCCCGTATTAGAAAATTATCTTAATGAAAATTGGGATATTTTTTGTATGCTTCCTCAATCTATGATTAATCGATTTCGAGCTGTTCAAGATATAAATATGGGAATTGTTCGTAATCCAAGAATACAGATTGATATTATACCTTACGAAAACAAAAGTATTCATGAACTTACGGAAACAAAAGCAATTGCTTCTTTATCGAATTTAACTGCTAATACTATAGGAACGTTTGAAATTCCATTAAATAAAATCATAAAAAAATTAGAGTCAGGTAAATATTTACTTCGAACACATTTAAAAGGTACAGATTCTATCAGACAAAACTTTTTAGATCTTGCCTTTTTAACAACAGGTACCAATCCTTTATTTGAAGAAAATTTACCCATTGGTTTTGGAAGATTAAGAATATTACCAGAAAATTATGAAGATTTTGTCATAATATCTGATATAGATAAAACATTTTTAAATACTAAATTCGAAGATAGACAGGGGCTCTTAGAAACTCTCTTAGAACGAATCGAGAATAAAAAACCTATATCAGGAATGGATGAATTTTATCGTGTTATAAAAAACCATGATTTTCCATTGATATTTATTTCTGCATCTCCTTCTTTCTTCCATAGGGTTTTAGAAGGAGTTTTTAAACGATTTAATATTCCTATTGAAGGATTATATCTAAAAAAAGTTACAAATCCTGTTTCTAATATATCTACAAAAATTTTTCAAGTATTAAGCAATTTTAATGAGTATCTTAGTCAGGGTTTAAATGAAATGCTTAATCGTTCAATAAAATTTCTTAATGCAACAATGCAAACAATGGTAGATCAAACTGCATATAAATTAAAAGTTTTACTCTATTTGCGAAAAATGCAACCAACATATGCAAAAGAAATTCTTATAGGAGATAATACAGAGAGTGATTTTTTAATCTTTACACTTTATCAAATGCTATTAGGTGGAATTATTGAAGAAAATAAAATCATAGATTTTTTATACAATTTAAAATTTAAAGGGAAAGAAGCTATTAATAGAGATTTAGCATTTCAGATTTATCATCTCGTAAAAGAAAATTATCAGATACACGGAAAAGTAAATCCAGTTTATGGATCTTTCATTCATAGAGCATATCAAATCCCAGATCAAAACGGTATTTATGAATTATTAGAAGAAACCCTTAATAAAAAAATTGATGAACTAAAAAATTTAAAAATAAAATTACCTAAGATTTACGAAACTATGTGGGAACTTGCTATGTATTGTTATGAAAAAAACGTTATTAATAAATCTGATTTAATTCGATTAGGTAAATATTTCCAAAGAATCAATCCAGAATATAATGATAAAATCGAATCTGTAATTTCAAATCTTTAAATATAATATTTCAATTACTAAAAAGCATCGAACCTATAATAAAAAAAATCCCCGCTTAAGAAGGGGATTCTTTTATAGAGGTATTTAACTATTTTTTAAAAATAAAGTTTAAGAGGACTAAGGCATTATAGAAATAATTTCATCTCTATTTACTAAAGAAACAACATGTTTATATTCTGCTGATTCTTTACCATATTTTAATTCTGTTGCCCTTAATAAATGGACGTTTTTCTTATAACGAAATCTTAACATTTGATCTTCTGTACCCATTCCATATTTTTTAATCATATTTTCCTGGAAAGCATATGCCTGAGATAAATATTTATGAGCAGGATATTCTTTTTCATTTTCGTCAATTTGTATATAATGCTCTAAAATAGGTATAGTCTGAGGAATATTTCCTAAATCGTATTGATACATTACCCAATTTCTATAGGTAGCAGATAACAATCTCTTAAATGGTTCTTTTTCTCTTAAATCTGGATTGATAATTTCATCTAAATAATTGATTGCTCTTGTAAAATAAGTAACTGCTTCTTGTTTTGCTTCTCTTTTCATTTTATTTATAATTCGTTCTTCTTGAGCTTTTCTATCTACTACCTGCCAGTACCATTTTTCATTAAAACGTCTTGCTTCTGCACTTTGCTTTCTAAATAACTCCACTTCATCTCTCATTTTTATAATAGAATTAATACCAGCCTGAAACGCTGATAATGCCAATCGATATTTATTATTTGCAAAGGCTTTAGATAAACGATGTAATTCTGTAAAAGAAGGATCATAATCTCTATAATCTGCATTTTTCCATAATTCTTCAGCTCTTAGATTTCTTGCTCTAATTCTTTTTTGCTCATCTGTTAATTGTGTTTCATCAATTTCTTCAGAAACAAGCTCTCCTGGTGTTGGCTCATACGGTGTAGGGTTAGCTGGATTAACAATTGTAGTAGTAGTCGTTGGCTGAGTTGGTTGTGTAGGTTGAGCTGGTTGTTGTGCCACTATACTTCCCATTCCATAAAAAATTGTTGTCAATAAGATAATTTTTTTCATAATTATCACCTCTATAGTTTCTTATTTTATTGTATCGGTTATATAAAATTAAAAATAAATGTTTTCCAGCAAAAAATCATTGCTAACTAAATAAATATACTAAAAATGTTTTTATATTTCTATAATAAAAAATAAGGGATTAAAAATCAAGTAAAAAATGAAGCACTTTTTAGAAGATATAAAAATTGACTTAGAAAAGAATGCTAACCATTATGGTGATCCAGATTGTAAAATATGTAATGGACTTGGCATTATTTTAGATAATTATTCCCTTCCCGGAGAAAGTAGTTATAAATTATGCCAGTGTGTAGAAAAAATGACACTATGTGATGGAAATCCTCCTTATGAATATTTTGATCCCAAAGAAAATTGCATGAAGGAATGTCCTTCTAAAAAAGCACGAATTGCATTAAAAAAAATATTATTTTTAGAAAAACAATCAGGTATTCCAACCAGATATAAAAATAAACTGCTTACTTCAATAGATGTAAATATTTCAGAAGGTGATAATTTTCTATATGTAATTGATCATGTTTATGCTGTAATTAAAAATTATCCTTCTAATAAAAATACTTATGGATTATATTTATATGGTAAAACAGGTACAGGTAAAACATTGCTTTCCTGTATTATTCTTAACGAAATGATACGATTATATCAAATTCCCGTTAGGTATGCAAAAATTTCCAGAGATATATTAGGAAAAATTCGAGATACTTTTAATCCTCAATCTGAATTTTATGGAGAAGGAAGAAAAATAGAAGAAGAATTAGCTAATATAGAAATTTTAGTAATTGATGATTTTGGTGTACAAAAAGATAGTCCCTGGGTTAATAATGTTTTATATGATTTAATAGATACAAGATATGAAAAAAATCTTCTAACTATTTTAACCTCTAATGAACCTATGGATTCCTGGAAAGATATTTCTAATGGAAGAGTTTTTAGTAGACTTAAAGAAATGTGTTTAGAAATTCACCTTGATGCAGAAGATTATAGACTTAAAAAAGCAAAATCTATCCACTAATAATTCTTCTTTTGTTTTATTATCTCTTGGTTCAAATATAGAACCGAAATTAGATTATCTTAATAAAGCAATTTTTTATCTTAATAATGACGGATATTGCAAAATTATAAAACTATCAAAGATTTTAAAAAATCCAGCAATTTTATATACAAAACAAGATGATTTTTTAAATCAAATCATAGAAATAAAAACATTTTTAAATCCTTTCGAATTATTAGATTATGTAAAAGAGTTAGAAAAAAGAATTGGAAGACAACCTCGTTTTCGTTATGGTCCAAGAGAAATTGATATAGATATTTTATTTTATGAACATTTTACTGTTAATACTGATAAATTAATTATTCCTCATCCAGGTGTATATGAAAGAGAATATCTTAAAATATTATTACAAGAATTTGAACTTTCTAAATATCATTTTAATATTTAATTTGTTTGTTCTATTATTCTGCCAATCTGTTATCTATAATAGTAATTCTAAAATATTAAAAGAAAATTATTTTTTTTATTATAATAATCAAATTCCAATACCAGAATTATCTTATTCCCAAATTCTTAAACAAAAAGATTCTATTTCTTCTGATGTATGGGCAATTTTTGGAATTATCAATTTTTACGAAAATGAATATTACGACTCTGAATATTGTTTTCTAATGGCTGTAAAAACATCTGATTTTTCTTTAAGTCCAGATCCATTACATTTAAATTCTACCTTAAAACATTTTTTAAATCTTATTTTTTTCTATGAACTTTCTTCCCCCTATCTTAATTATGCGAAGGATAAACAAAAAGAATTTATTAAACAATACATTTATTTAATACAGAATCGTGATGATTTAATAATAACAACATTAAAAGAAATTCGAAAAAGAAATCTCAGCAATCTTGAATATATTTTAGCAGAAGAATTTTATCAGAATAAAAAAGATAAAATTTATTCAGAAAATTTCCTCTATGAATATATTATTACATTAATTCATAATCATAAAATTAAATATACTCATTTAGAAATAGTTAATAGTTTAAAAAATGATTCTCTTAAACAATATCTTATTGAACAAATAGCACAATATTTTTTTATTTATAATCAAGAAGATTATATTAAACTATACGAAAATTTTTCAAAAGAAATTCAAATAAAATATATAAAAAATCCTTATTCTGCTTTTTATTTAGAGAATTTATTTTTTGCTTATTATAATCTTTATAAAAAAAATAAAATAAAATCTATACCAGAATCTATTATAAAAAATATCATTTCTCTTCGTTATGTAAATTCAAAAACATATTATGCATATTTAGATTACTATTATAGCGAAAAATTTCTTTTTTACAATCAATTTGAACTTCTTACATTACATATTAAACCTCAATGTATAGAACATTTTCTTAATATTCTCTGTCCTATAAATACAAAATTACAGGAATACAAAATTCAAAAAGAAATATTGGGAACAACTAATCTTAAAAAGATTCATTTTTATAAAGAACATTTATTGAACTTTTTCTAATGGATTTATCGAATAATAAAAAAATTCTTATTATAAAACCTGGAGCCTTAGGAGATACAATTTTATCATTTGATTTATTAAAAAATCTTACTAACATATAATTATGATATTACCTTTATAGGAAATTCCTCTTATATCTCTTTAATACCCTATTTTAATTTAGGTAAATCGCTCTCTATTGATCATCCATTATTACTACCACTTTTTTACGATAAAGAAGATTTCTTAAAAAATCAACATCAAGCAAACCAACTTATAAATTTCTTAAATCAATTCGAAATGGTGATTTTAATATATCATAAACAGGAAGAACTTTATGAACGACTAAATTCTCTAATAAAAAATTTGATTTATATACCATCGATACCTGATAAAAAAATTCCCATTAGACTATATTTATCTTATTCTATTTTAAAAGCATTAAAACTACCAATTCGATTTAAAAATTATCATTTAGGGCAAACTAAACACATAAGTTTTATAAAGAAAATTATTATTCATCCCGGTGCTGGTTCTAAAAATAAAATATGGTCTATTGAAAATTATATAAAATTGATTGAATTTTTATTAATCCATAATAAAAAAATTACCTTAATAGAAGGTCCAGCAGAGCAGGGAATTTTAAATATATTTCAAAAGGAATTTAAAAATAAAATACATTTTATTAGAATTCAATCTCCCTTTGAATTTATAAATCAAATTAAGCGGAATGATTTTTATATAGGTAATGATTCTGGATTAACACATTTAGCATCATTTCTTGGAATTTCTGGTATAGCGATTTTTGGTTCTACAGATCCCTGGATATGGAATCCTGTTCCTGTTATCTCTTGTCTATATGAAAATAAAAAAGATGGGATATTCTTCCCATCTCTTAATTTTATTATTTCTTATCTTAAAACTATAGGTATTATATAGTTTTTACTTGTATTTTTTTAACAGATGGTTGAACTTTTGGTAATCTTAATTTTAATACACCATTTTTAACAACAGCTTCTATTTTATCTTGATCAATTTCATTAGTTAATTCAAAAGAACGCTTATAATCACCTATACCATATTCAGAATAGAATAATCGATATCCTTCTGGAACTTCCTGATTAACTTTTGCTGTAATTGTTAAAGTATTTTTTTCTAAGGTTACTTCTACATCATTTTCACTTGCACCTGGTATTTCTGCGTATAAAATATATTCATTATTATTTTCGTAAATATCTACAGGTGGTGTATAATATCGTTTTGCTTTTTCTGCTTTTTCTACTTGTTGATTTTCTTGTTCTTTTTTCATTAGTGCAGCCATAGTAGCCCTCCTTTTATAAGTATAAATTTTTTCATCATTTGATTTAGCAATTTATATGCCATCACGAATCATTTTAATCAATTTATAAAAGCATATTTTTACTATATTTTTGCAATTTAAGACATAATGGATTAGTAATTTAATTACTTTTTTGCTATAAAAACATTATAAAAAGACAAGCTTTATATCTAACCTGCTAAGATTTTTTATAAATTATTAATATAATTTACCAAATAATTTCTAACATAATTTGTAAGCCAATTGATATCCTGGTGATCATAATTTCCTATGTTTTTTTTATCTGCTAAAATATGCCCATCTAAATAGGCGCTTCGAGAAGGAACTATACAATCATGTGGAGAAAAATCATTCAATGTTGCACATAATGAACCAAATGACTGTAAAGAATCGGAAGCAAAAGTATTTCCACCCGGAATTTCTCCATATAGAGCATGGATTAAATCATCTCTATCTGTTTTTTGATTTATTGTTGCCAATTTTACATTGCTTGCTCCCGTTAAGCTATTATCATAATTATCCCAAGCTAAATCTCTTCCTCCCTGGGAATCGGTTAAAAAAGCAGCTAATGACCCTAATAACGTTTTATCTTTTTGATATTCGGGACTTGCCCAGGGAGAACCATGATAAGGTGTTCCAGCTGTAACAATTGCTTTTAAATATTCTGGTCGTTCATTATAGTATAATGCAAATCGACTAACCAATCCTCCCATAGAATGAGCAAAAATGATAACTTTGTTATTATATCCATAAAATAATTTATCTAACCATATTCTTAATCGATAACCATTAATATCTATAGGATCAGAAGTTAAATAATCAAAAGTAAAAACTTCATAATTTTGTAGTAATATACTAAAATGAGAAGTTTTAACGAGATGTCCCCAATTCGTATTTAATGCTCGATTTTTTAATTCTTCTATAGTAGGATAACTTCTATTACTTCTATCATTATAATCCCAACCAGAAATTAGAATCAGTTTCGTTTTAATTGGATCAATATTTTCAGGGGTTGCAATATCTATAAAATATATATTATCTGGATCATTTACTATATAAGGATTAAATTTATATATTTTTGCCCAATAATCTCCTAAGGATTGTACAAGTCCTAAGGCTGCTAATAGACTATAATCATCTTTATTATTTTTTTTTGTGCAAAACAATAACATTAATAATAAATTAATAATAATAATTATTTTTTTTCTATAGGTTTCCATACCCCATTACTCCCATGATAAGTGTCTATAAATAATTCATACTTTTGATTACAATATTTACATTGAAATTTATAATCAATTATATCGTACCAATTGCCCTCAACTTCTTTTTTTAAATGGTCTAATGTGTGTTCTTTTGATAAAAATTCTTTTTTATCTGCAGCATATTCAATTAAAATCCTGTTCTATTAATTGATAAAGTTTTTTAAAAATCTTTTTTAATTTCCCCGGCGTTTCTATATGGTATGTTTTATAGATTATTTTGCATTTTTTACAAGTTTTTTTAAATTTATTAAAGAAACCCATAATTAGTACAACTCAATTAAGGTAATTTCTGGTGGACAGTTAATCCTTAAAGGAAACCAATGTCCTAATCCACGATTTACATATAAATGAACGCCTTCCTCTGTATATAAATCTACATAATATTTTACAAAATTAGAAGCAATTGATAAAGGAGAATTTCTATTTTCGCTTAAAATTATCTGACCTCCATGGGTATGACCAGAAAGAACTAATTGAACAGGTTTTTTCTTTAGATAGGAAAATTCAGAAGGATGATGATTAAGAACAATTGTAGGATTATCTTTATAGGGCATATTCTTATATACTTGTTCAAAATATTCTTCTGAAAGTTGAGCCCTTGTTTTTTTAGATTCAAAATGCTTTATAGGATAATCTAAACCAATAATATTAATTTTATGTTTATTCCTATTAATATACGTTGATCCGTTTACAAGGATAGTAGTACCAGTTAGTTTTAATGTTTTAATTAACTTAATAGGGGAATCAATATGATCATGATTTCCTAAGATTGCATAAACTGGAGCAATCTCGTTTAATTTTCGAAAATACCATCCTACCGTTGGTAAATATAAATTTGAATTATCTAAAATATCTCCTGTTACAACAATTATATCGGGCTTTAATGATTTAATAATTTCAATAGTTGGTTTTAAATATACTTCATTAATTAAAGAACCAATATGTAAATCAGAAATATGTACAATTTTAAAATTCTGAAAAACAGGATGAAGATTATCTATTTTAATTGGTTTATTAAAAGAAACAAAATCCTTAGAACCAAGATACATTCCAGAGAAATTTATACCTGTAGCTAAAAAGGGTGTTGTATCTAAAATTAAACCTGCTGAGCTAACTAAAAATGCTTTTCTTGTTATAGTATTTTCCTGTGCATCTGGAATTTTTTTACGAGAATTTACTCGATTTTTTATATAGAAAAAAATATAATATATTGCATATAAAACTATAAATGATAGAAACCATACTATAAAAGCAAAGAAAAAGGCATAATTCCAGGATAATAAAAAATAATAAAGAGGTTTTAATATACCTTCAACTTCTATATAAAAATTTCTTCTGGAATAGAAAAAAAATAATAATCCAATTTTTGTCGATATAGCAATAAACCAATAAATACTACTAAATATTTTTTTATATTTTATACTTAGTATTCTATTTTTCCATCTTTTATAGATAAGATATTCAAATAAAATCAATAAAATCAGAATAGAAAAAAACATTAACTGAAAAAACAATAATCTACTCATATTTCTCTTTATTTAAATAAAAATATCTTCTATGACAAATCTTTTTTTTATTTTATTTATTGACCATTATTTAATTTATTTTATATTGCTACTATGGATAATATATTTATTGGGATTATCATAAGTATTATTAGTGGTTTATTATCAGCTTTTTTTACTTTTGGAATTTTGTTTCTTTAGATTTTTTTTAGGTTCTAAAGGTGGAGGTGGCTTTTTTGGTACTTTTTGGGTATCGTAAATGATATTCTTTATATTAGCTTTCATAATCCCTTCTTTCAATAATATTTTATTTTCATTATTCTTATTTTCGTCCGACATTTTTTTCTCCTTTTTTTTATTATTTTGAATCGATAAACTGTTCCTCTGGAATTTTTTCAATTATAAACTTTCCTGATTCTGCACATAAATATATTGATGGTAATTTATACAATTCCTGGGAATCACTATTCCTATAAACTGTTACTTGATAAAGAACTATTTCCTGAAAATTATTATTTTCATAAAATGCCCAAATTTTACCTTGATAAATCAAATTATCTTGTATATTTCTAATATAAACCCAATCCATATTTTCTAAATTTAAGTAATAATAAAATAGACTGTCATCTCCGTATTTTCTTGTTATATTGAAATACCTTGCAAATTTAAATATTAGTTTATGATTTAAAGTATATGAGATAATTAATCCTAAAAAAATAGAAAGTATACTTGCAGAAAATACTTCATTTACAATATTAACATTTAATTCATGTTTACCTAATAGTAAAATATCCCATATTTTTAAGTTTGGAATCTTCAGTTTATTCGTATTTTCTGTATATATATAATAATAGAAAAATTTATAAGTATAGCATAATATCTCATAAAAGAAATAAGAGAGTATTCCTCCACTAAAAGCATATAAAGTATATTTGAAATTATTCCATTTTGAATGTACAGCTAATTTATCAACCAATAAAACAGAAATAATACCAGGAAAAAATATTACTAAAATTATTACAGAAATACTACTTAACTCAGTCATTATTAACAATGAAACAATTAAAATTATAATGTCAATTTTTTTTGACTTTATATATAATTATTGAATAACCAGATAAAATTTAATTTATAGAATAAATTTATACGAATAATTTTTTTAAAAACATTAACTGAAAAAACAATAATCTACTCATATTTCTCTTTATTTAAATAAAAATATCTTCTATGACAAATCTTTTTTTTATTTTATTTATTGACCATTATTTAATTTATTTTATATTGCTACTATGGATAATATATTTATTGGGATTATCATAAGTATTATTAGTGGTTTATTATCAGCTTTTTTTACTTTTGGAATTTTGTATTTGTATTTTCAAAAAAGTTTTAAACTAAAAGCAGAAAAACTTATAGATGAATATATTCTTATTTTTAAGGAGCGATTAAAAGAAGGTTTTCACGAAGCGGGTAAAGAACTTTTACCAGAATTTAAAGAAGAAGTAAAACGTGGTTTTAAAGAAGCATTGCAAGAAGTGATTGGTCCTTCCTTAATAGACGAAACAGCAAAAAAAATAGCCAAAACCAGTACAAATATCCTTCAAAATAGTATTAATTTATTAACGGGTCGATGGGAAGAAGATAAATAATTTACCTATTAACCTGTATAGAATAGAGATTTAAATTTCCTATACAAATTTTGTCTTTTAAAACCAGATCATAAGAAGAGAAAAACCAGTATTTTTTTTCTATAGGATTTAATTCCATAGATAGAAATTCTTTTTCGTTAATGTTCTGTTGGTTTTCTATCCAGTAAATCTTATCATTATTAGTTAAATACTTATAAAAAATAGAAAATAAATTAGCTCCAGATTCAATAAGAACTCTATGAACATCAATCGATATTAAAAATTCATTGAATTGCTTTATAAATTGTTCCTGATTTAAATCCGGAAATATAAAATAATCATCAAGTAGATATATCTTTTAAAGGAAATTGCTCTTTATATCGTTTTTGAATAATCAAATAAAATTTCTGGCCAGTATTTTCTGTTATTTCTTTTTGTTTAAAATAAAATTGCATAAAATTTTCAAAATTTCTACCTAAAATAAAAATTCTTTTGGGTTGATAATTAAAATTCTCTAATACTTTTAAAATATCATTATAAAAAATGAATAAACCCCTTAAAAATTCATCATAATAAACAGTAGAATCAAAATTTCTTAAAAACTTTGTTTGTTTTAATAATTCTTCTTGTGTTAATTTTAATTCTTGCGAAAATAAATCCAGCCATTCTATATTTCTTATATTTAAAGAGGGACGATCTATGGCAGTTGTTCCCGGTCCAACAATAACAGCATCAACCTTAGCTCGAAAAAGCATTGTAATGATTTTACCTAATTTCCCTGTAATAGAAATGGATTTTTGATTAATACCAATAAAACCATTTTTATCTGTGGCAATTTTTATATAATAAACAGGCTTTTTTTTATTTATAACAGAAAAAAAAGGCTCTAATGCAAAATGTGGTTTTTTAAAAATTTCTATTTTTTGAATTTCGAAATCATTTTCCAGTAAATATTTTACACCCGTTTTATTAAGATAAGGATCATAATTTTCTATAAATATTTTTTTAATTTTATTTTTATAATTTTTGATTCTTAAAACACAGGGTTTTGTCCTGCCATAGGTAGAGCATGGTTCAAGTGTTACGTATAAATTTAATTTTTTATCTGGATTAATTGAAATTTTATCTAATTCGTCCAATGCTACAATTTCCGCATGTCTTTTACCCGGTGGTTCTGTTGCACCAGAACTAAGAATAGAATTTTTATCTGTAATAATACTGGCAACAGGTGGATTAGGAGATGTCCTACCTATTGCCAAAAGAGATTGTTTCCATAATTCTAAATAAAATTCATGTGGTAGCAGATCGTCTGATTCGGAATTTTTCATAGTAATACATTACGGGCGTTGCAATGGCAATAGAAGAATAGGTTCCTATAATAATACCAAAAATTAAAACCCAGGAAAAATCTATTAAAGACTCTGCTTTACTTATTATAATTGCGACAAGAGAAAGCATTGTTAAAAAAGATGTAATAATAGTTCTGGAAAATGTTTCTATTATGGCAGAATCTAAAATAGATTGATTGGTTAAATCGTTTTTATCTCGTATTTTATTTCGTATCCTATCAAAAATAACAATTGTATCGTTAATAGAATAACCGATTAATGTTAAAACAGCAGCAACAACTGGAATAGAAGGTTCAATTCTCGCAACACCAATAAATCCAATTGTTATAATTAAATCATGTAAAAGGGCAGTCGTCGCTCCGAGTGCAAAAGAAAAATCAAATCGAAAAGATACATAAACTGTAATTAAAATCAATGTCCATAGTAATGCCATCATTGCAGTTTCGAATAAATTAAACCCATAGCTTGCAGAAATAATATCTCGAGAAATTACATTTTCTCTTGGTATATTTAGAAATGGTAATAATTCTTTTTCTAATTCTTCTGCTATTGTTCTTTCTTCTTTCGCTCTTTCTTTCAATTGATCTCTTACTTCTGGACCAAATTCAATATCGTATTTATTTTCTTTAATATCTACAAGACGAACAGTAAATTTAGAAAAACCCGCTTTTTTTACACTTTCTTCTATATCTTTTTTTGTTTTTCCTTCTGGCATAACAACAGTAATTCTTATTCCACCATTAAATGTAATAGATTTTTCGAAACCACCATAATAAATAAAAGTTATTAAATAAAATGATATTGCTAATATAAGGGAAAAAGCTATATAAAATTTTTTATATTTCATTATTTTCATTTTTTTTCTCCAAAAGTTAATCCTTTACCAATCCAGATTTTTTTGAACTTAAAACCATCAATTAAGATTTCAAATAAATAACGTGCTACATATAGTGATGTAAATATTGATGTTAATAAACCAAAAAATAAAGTAATTGCAAAACCTTGTATTGGTCCATCACCAGTATAATATAATATTACAGATGCAATTAAGGTCGTAATGTTAGCATCAAGAATAGTCCAGAAAGAATCTTCAAATCCAGCCCTTACAGAAAAAGAAGTTGATTTTCCAAGACGTAATTCTTCTCGGATTCTTTCATAGATAATTACATTTGCATCTACTGCCATACCAACTGTTAAAATTAAACCAGCAAAACCAGGTAATGTTAATGTAAATTCTAAAAGAGTTAATAAAGCAGAAAGAAGAACTAAATTATAAAATAAAACAATAACTGCAATAATACCTGCAACTTTATAATATAAAATCATAAAAATATTTACCAATATAAAACCAAGAATAACAGCAAATATACCTGTTTTAATGGACTGTAAACCAAGTGTTGGTCCAATATACGATACTGATATAATTTCTAAAGGTAAAGGTAAAGCTCCTTCTCGAATAACGCTTGCTATTTCTCTTGCATCTTTTAAATCAAATTGACCCGTAATTACTCCACTACCACCAACGATAGGTCCCTGAATTACTGGATCAGAAACTACACGATCTCCCCATAAAATAGCTAATCGCTTTCCTACATTTTCTCGTGTAATTTTTGCAAATTTTTCCGCACCCTCAGCAGTTAATACAAAATTGATCTGATACCAGGCACTATTCTGATTGATAGCTTCTCTTGCATCTGCCATATCGCTTCCATCTAAAACAACAGGTCCAAGAACGCGAAACTCATAAGGTAAATATTTACCCTGACCAGTTCTACTTTTACGCCAATATAAAAAAATTTTTCCATCTTTCTCTGTAATACCTGCTTTTTGACGAACTTCTTCTAATATTTTTTTTGCTTCGTAGAAGTCTGGTCTTTCCTGTCTATAAATATCCTGCAACTTTCTAATATATGGTAGAAATTCTGGTGAATTTAATCGTTCCGTAGCTTCGTCATTAACAAGACGATATTCTACTGTTACAGTACTTTTTATAATTTCCAATACTTCTGCTGAATTTGAAACACCCGGTAAATCTACACTAATACTATAGCTGGAAGGTTGAATACGTATTTCTGGTTCTGTTAAATTTTGATTTGATAATCGTTTTTCTATAATAGATCTTGCTTCCTCTAATAAATCTAACTTTTTTGCTTCTGTTAATTCAAAATTCTTTTTTATATTTTCAATACGTGCCTGTATTTCTTCTTTTTCGGATTCACTTAACTTTTCGTTCTTTAATTTTTCTTCTAATTCTGTAATAATGGGTTGATATTTATCTTTAAGATGTTGTAAATAGGATTCATAGTCAGCACGAAAGACTGCTCGCATTCCCCCCTGTAAATCCAAACCTAATTTTAAAGATAATTTTTTTATCCCTGTTTGTGATAAAAATCCCATAAACTTTTCTACACCATGTGGAAGAATCTTTGTTTTGCGATTATCTACAAGATTTGGAAATGCCTGAGTAAATTCATTTAATTTTGTAGGTGTTATAAAACGTTCTTCGATAGTACATTTTCTTTCTTTAATAGGATCACTTTCTAAACACTTAGTCTGTGGAAAATATCGTTTTAAACCATCTTCGGATTCTAAGAAATTCTTTATTTGATCCTCTGTTATTACTATTTTTTCGCCATCTTTCGTTCTATAATAATCTAAAAAATGTATTTCTACTTTTCGAATATCATAATTGGGTAAAAGCAAAATAAAACTAACAATCAAAACCCCTAAAACAACTATGGTCTTACCAATTAACTTACTCATGTTCATTCCTTATAATTTTAAATTTATTCTATCTTCTTAAACGATAAATAAAAAATATAATAAATATTACAATTAATATAATTAAATTTACAATTGTTTTATTCTGAAAAAGTTCCTTAAAAGAAAAGGATTTTTTTATTTCTGTTTCTTGATCTTTTATATCCTTTTCTTTTTGCTCTTTTTCTTCGCTTTTATTTTTTTCCAAATCTTCTTTATTTTCTTCTTTTGTAGCCTGATTATCGTTTTTTAATCCAGGTATAACTTCATTATAAATATCTGGTGGAGATGTATCTGGCGTTTGACTATATAAAATATTAAAATTAAAAAAAATCAATAAAGAAAAAAACAAAATAATTAGATTATTTTTCATTTTTATTCTTGTTTTTGTTTATTTCTTAAATCATAAATGGTAGATTTAAGAACTTCCACACGTGCATTATTTTGTAAATTTAAAACAACAGTATCATCTTTAATGGAATGAACAGAACCAATAATTCCAGCCTGTGTTACAACTATATCGCCCTTTTTTAAACTTGCAAGCATCTGCTGTCTTCTTTTTTCTTCTTTTCTTTGCGGTCTAATTGAAAAAAAATATAAAAATGCAAATACTAAAAGTAACATAATTAAAGGATAATATGCAGTAAAAGGAGATGGCTGCATCTTTCCATTAGAAGGCATTACGGGTTGCTCAACAGCTCTTTCCTGAGCTAAATATTGAAAAAATTGTGGTTCCATAGGGCAATATTTTTTTTTAATGTAATGAAATCAACATTATTTTAAGAAAATATATTTCTGAAAGTTTTAGTTGTTGGTAAAGTAATCTATTTCCCTGAATAATCTAAAAATAATTATAGAAATAAAAAATTTTATTGAAAATAATTAATTAATATATAAAATGTCCCAGAATTGTAATTTGGAGAATTTTATGTATGATAATTTTGAGCTATGTTTACACCAGGTAAGAGTAATTCTTACTAATGTAGCTGAATATGGAAAAGCAAGTTATGTAATACATCAAAACCCCTTAAAAGATAAGGGGCTTACTTCTGATAAAGAATGGTTTTCAACAAAAGCTCATTGGGAATGTATAGCAAAAGGTCATCTTTCTAAATATATATTAAAAAAACAAAGAGATTATTATGTTCTAACACCAGAAGGACAAAAGCTTTATAATAAATTAGGTCCTGTAGATTTAAAAGATCCAGACACATATAAAAAAACATATTTTTTTACAAAGGGTAAAAATTTACAATACCAAATAGATCAAATAAAAGAATGTTTTAAATTAGCTGAAGCTTATATTTAAAATAATATAAATATGGAAGTCTTAATTAGAGAATTTCGTTATAGCTTAAGTGTTATAAAATTTATTCTTACATCTATAAAAAAATATAAAGATGTAGATATAAAAGAAAAACTAAATGAACTTTATAGTTCGAATAAAATTACAGAAGAGGAAATGGAATCTACAAATAAATTATTAGAAAATATTAACTTTGAATTACTATCGAAGTATATAAAAAAAAATGAATATGAAGATTTAGAACTTACAGAAAAAGGAAATAATCTATATAATATATTAGGCTCTGCAAATTTAGATGAACCAGCAATTTATAAAAATATACATAATTTTGTAAATGATAAAAATGATAAAAATAAAAAACTAATCGAAAAAAAAGTATTAACGTTTTTTCAATTGACAGAATGTATAATTTATAACTATATTTTTTACAAATTTGCATAAACAAGGTAAGGTAATCTATTTATGATGGCAATAACAGCAAGCCCAGAATACCAAGCTAATAGAGTTTCAGTTGCAAGGTAAGGTAATCTATTTATGATGGTATAATAAAATTAAAGTTTGTTCCATTGAAAAATTGTTTCAGTTGCAAGGTAAGGTAATCTATTTATGATGGTCGAATTAATGTTCGCAAAAGAAAATAAAAGAAGAGTTTCAGTTGCAAGGTAAGGTAATCTATTTATGATGGTTGATCTAAAAAAAGATATAAGCAACTATATAATAGGTTTCAGTTGCAAGGTAAGGTAATCTATTTATGATGGTATAACTCAAATAATCAATGATTTGATAACAGCAGTTTCAGTTGCAAGGTAAGGTAATCTATTTATGATGGCCCGGATACTTTGATGATCAAAGTTGTAATTTAAGTTTCAGTTGCAAGGTAAGGTAATCTATTTATGATGGTTTAAAGAAATAGCAGAATGGATTCTATACAATAGTTTCAGTTGCAAGGTAAGGTAATCTATTTATGATGGAAATTATACGTAGCAAACATTTAACAAACACATGTTTCAGTTGCAAGGTAAGGTAATCTATTTATGATGGTTATTACAATGATTATTTAAGAATATTACATAAGAGTTTCAGTTGCAAGGTAAGGTAATCTATTTATGATGGTATATAAATCTTGTAACATTTCTATTATTACTCATATAGTTTCAGTTGCAAGGTAAGGTAATCTATTTATGATGGTTAAAAGTGGCGCAGGCAGATTTATCGAATAGGTTTCAGTTGCAAGGTAAGGTAATCTATTTATGATGGTTTCATGCTATCGCGAGAAGTATGTGGATATTAAGTTTCAGTTGCAAGGTAAGGTAATCTATTTATGATGGCAATTATAGTATTTAATATAAACGGTTATCAGAGTTTCAGTTGCAAGGTAAGGTAATCTATTTATGATGGTCTTTAAATAGAGAGAAAAAAGTAAAGTTTATTCAGTTTCAGTTGCAAGGTAAGGTAATCTATTTATGATGGACTTTAACATCAACGCGATAACTTCATAAATCTAGTTTCAGTTGCAAGGTAAGGTAATCTATTTATGATGGTCGTCAATTGGCTGTGATTGATATAAATGATCATAAGTTTCAGTTGCAAGGTAAGGTAATCTATTTATGATGGTTGCTATTCTTTTCGAAGATACATACGTAGCATACGTTTCAGTTGCAAGGTAAGGTAATCTATTTATGATGGATAGTATCTTTGTAAACAGAGTCATATCAAATGTTTCAGTTGCAAGGTAAGGTAATCTATTTATGATGGATTACATATACATATACAATGTTATTGACATGTTTCAGTTGCAAGGTAAGGTAATCTATTTATGATGGAAATAAGAGAGCCAATATTTCAAGTTCTAATAGAGTTTCAGTTGCAAGGTAAGGTAATCTATTTATGATGGTTTTAACATTAAGCGATTGCATAACCTTCTTAAGTTTCAGTTGCAAGGTAAGGTAATCTATTTATGATGGATAATAAGTGTAGCATTATAAGATGAATGTCTTAAAGTTTCAGTTGCAAGGTAAGGTAATCTATTTATGATGGATGTTAGATTGTATACCTGGTGACTATTTTAGAGTTTCAGTTGCAAGGTAAGGTAATCTATTTATGATGGATGGAAGTCTTTCAAAGATACATTTGTTCATGAGTTTCAGTTGCAAGGTAAGGTAATCTATTTATGATGGAGCGGGTGATTTTGGCTTAAAATCACCTCTCTACTTTTAAATTTTAAAAATATATTCGAATTTTTCAAATTAGAAAAAAATCCTCAGATTTTTCGAAAAATTCCATTTTTTACTTGCCAGTCCTATTATTTTTACTAAAATGATAGTACCTTGCACTGAAACCACAAATCCCTTTGGGGATGGAAAGGCGAGGTTTCAGCCCTCCCTCTGTATTAAAACATGGAGGGCTTTTATATATTCCTATCATTACAAAGATTTAGAAATTCACATTGTGCACATTGATGTATTGTAGCACTACTCGAAGGCAAATAATTCATACAAATTAATTCTAAAATTTTATTATATATATTTTTAAATTCTTCATCTAATTCTTTATTTCTTTCTATATAGTAAATTTTTGCTCTTTTTCCATAAAGCAAAAATCCTTTATTAAAGGTTTTATTTAACATTTCTTCTAAGCATAATCCATAAGCATAAACCTGAAAAATATGCCCTTTTCGTACTCGTTTTGTTAAAATTTTTATTTCTACTGGATAAATATTATCTGTCGTTTCTATAAATAAATCACAAATACCATATATTTTATAATTATTAGAAAATACATTTTTATTATAATACAATTTGCCATCTGGAAAATTTAAATTTTTTATTAATCGCTTTTTTAAGTTTTTTATTTTTTCGATCTGAAATTCCACTCCCTGTTTATAAAATAGAGCTTTTGATTCGTTATTAATATTTCTAAAATAAAAATAAGGTATTCTTTTACAGAAAAAAAATTCTCTAAAAAACGAAATGGGTAAATAATCTTCCATAATTAAATAATTATATAATCTTTATTTTTAAAAATTTCTAAATCTTTATAGCCAAAACTTTGTTCTTTAATTACTTTGGATAGATTCGTATAAACTAAAAATGCTTTATCTTCTTTATCTATAATCTTACCAACTTCTCTTAATATTGCATTTTTTTCTGCTGGTAAAATAAATCCCCAAAAAACTGATTTTTGTATAGGAATTAAACCAAATTGTTTTAATTGATCATACAATTTTTTTCTTTTTTTGTTATTTTCCACATCATAACATATTAAAATTTCTATTTCTATATCCATATTACCACCTAAAAATATAATTTTTATATGGTTTATTATCTACAATTGTACCACATAAACGATAAATTTGTTTTTGTATAATTGTTTCTAATTTATATCTTTTTTTATTATACGAAAATTCTGTAGAGAAGGTATTGAGTATATAAGCAATATATTTCTTTCGAGTAGATTCTTTTAATGTATCCAGATTTTTTAATTCATTTCTTAATTTAATTACATTTCTATCTACAACCCATGCTCGATATTCTTCCATTAAATCCAGAACAAGAGAAGGCTTACCTGATCGCTCAGAATGAAAAAATCCCGCATAAGGTTCCAGACCAGCTATAGAAACAGCACGCCATATCATATTTAATAAAATTGTATATCCTAAATTTAAACAACTATTTATAATATCTGACGAGATTCGAGGAATTCTACCCGGAAATTGAAAATCCCTAAAATATATATTTTTTAAATACTGCCAATAGATTTTTGCTGCTTTTCCTTCGAGACCAAGAAGTTCTTGCTGCCAATTTCGAAAATATCTTTTATTTTGAATTTGTTGAATAATTTTTGAAAGTTCTTTTTCTACAATTTTTAATTGTTCATTCTTACTGGATTTTCCAAAATAAAGAAGTAAACTTCTTTGATTTTTTATTTTCCCTATAAGAATTTCTTTTACAACTAAAAAACATTCTGGCTTCTCTATAAATTCTAATTGTTTTTTTCTAAGACGAACAGTTGCATGATGATTAAGATTAGAAATCATAATAATATAAGGATTATAATAGCTCATAAAAAATAAATCAATCGATCTTTTAGAACATTCATATATTAAATAACTACTTATAGAAATTCTATTAGATAAAATCTGTATGGTTTTTAATTTTCTTAAAGGAACTTCCATTAAAATTTCTTTATTTTTACTAAAAACAACCATTCCATTTCTATAATGCAAATATCCATTTGTTTCTAAAATTATTAAATGCTTTATCATATATTTTTATTGTTTAAGGAATCATTAATCATTTGTTTTAATTCATTTTTAAAACTATCTATGGTACATTGATATTCTACCCAATTATGATTAACTGCTATTAGTTTTATGTTTCCATTTATTTTTCCTAATTTTTTTATTACAGGATGATCATTATTAAATTTCTTTAAATGATCTGGTTTAATATTTAATAAAAGATTTTGTTTTAAAGAGTTTAAATCCTCTCTATCTAATTCTAATAAGTTAATAAAGTCATTCACACCTAATCTTACCCTAACATAAGGTCTTTGCTTGGTCGCTGGAGAAATCTGTAATTTTAATATACCTGTTTCTTTTAAATCTGAATATTTATTTATATCAATATTAAACCATTCATCATGATAGACAAAATTATCTGATAAAACTAAATCATCAGAAATAGGAACACTTTTATAAGATGTTAAAGAATTTATAATAGACAAAGTATTAAAATCAATTTCATTATCTCGTTTAATGTATCCTTTAGTAATGACTTTATTTGAACAAATAATCTGATAGACTGGCTGATTATTAAATGAATTATATCTTTTTATACGAAAGAATGCACCCGGCTTATTATTAACAACCCTAACTAAAGAATAAATCGTTTTTTGTTTTTTATGTCTTAATGGATTCTTAATTGTTTGTTTAAAAAATTCATTAAGTTTTTTTTCTATATTTTTATTTAATTGATTTATATCTTTATTTTTACTTTTTTTATATTCTTTTAATTCCTCTTTTATAAGATAAAATAATTTATACCATTCTAAATAAACAGGATGATAAATTATTTGATTATTATCAATTTTTATACTAAACTCTTCTTTTAAAAGATTGATCTCATTAAGATAGTCAAAAATCTTTTCGTTTAATTTATTATTTTTTAAAATATGGTTAAATACATTTTCTTTTAATAAATAATAAGAAATACTTTTAAAGAAAGAATATAAAAATTCTTCTCTTTCAGTTAATCTCTGTTTTCTTAATATTTTAATTAAAATAGAATTTAAAAAAGATTGTACTTTTTGTTTATTAAATTTAATAATTAATCCATCTTTTAGATTATCCCAGTTTTTATATTCTTCTCTTTTTATAAATTTAATAAAATAATTATAAAAAGTTTTTAAATCATTATTAAATAATTGTTTATTTTTTTTGTATGCTTGTAATAATTTTACATCAATTTTATTTTCATCTGAAAATCCTATATATAAATGTTTTTCTTTATAATATAATGGTACAAAGTCTTCTTTATATAGAGTATCTTTAAATAGCTGTTTACTATGAATTTTTGATTTTCTATAAACAGGTGTACTGGTAATTCTTATAAATTTTAGACTATCTGGTATAAATTCTATAATATTTTCTGGTTCTATTTCTACATCAAATTTATCATTATAATAAAAAACCATCATAACAGAACAATCAATTATATGGCTAAAATAAGATTGTATTTCTTCTTTAAAAATTTCTGGATATTTAATAGAAGCTTCTTTTCTAAAAAAACTAATATCTCTTGAAGATTTTAAGCTATAATCAATTTCAATTTGACCTTTATATTTTTTATATAATAACTGATTTAGATATTTTATAAAATATTTCTGTGTTCCATTTACAATCGCTTTTTCTTTTGTTGTTAAAAATTGATTTAAAATAATATCTCTTAATTCTGGAACAAATAATCCATGCCTTATAATATTTCTTGTTTTTCTATCTAAATTTGCAAAATATACATCATATTCTTTTAAGTTAGATATTTTTTCTTCTATAATTGTTTTTATTTTATTTATATCATCTGTTTCAAATATTTGTTTTAAATATTTTTTATTTAAATTTTCTAATGTATAAATCTGATTTTTTTTATTTTGATTTCCTTCCCGAGAAACATAAATTAAATTCGCTTCGTGATTATAAGATGTTTGCTTTAATTTTTTTGAATAACTTTGAGGTATAATATGATCAAACTCAGCTTCGCTTTCTTTTATTGTTTTACCAGTATAAGCACATATATAATAAGAATCTTCTTTTATCCTTTGTTCTTTATTTAATACTTCTTTTTCGAAAATTTGTTTTTTTACTATATATTCTTTTCTCTTTTTAGAATTATTTTTTAATTCATAAACCTGTTCTTCGAAACTAAAATTATTTTCTTCTATAAGAATATGTAAGTTTATTTTACTATCTTTTAAAGAATTAATTAATGGCTGTAAAATTTCTTTTTCTATATTATGTGCTTTTCTTTCCAATATAAGTTTAACCTGAGAATCAAAAGGTCTTATAGAATCTGCTGTTAATCGTTTAGCATAGGCATTTCCATTAGATTTTAATTCTGAACGAAAATCATTTTCTATTGTACAAGCATAACAGGTTTTATAAAAACCAGAAGTATCCTTTTCTAATACATCATATAATTGAATATAGATATAAGGACTATTAAAACGTTTTATTTGTATCTCATTTAGATTATATTTTTCTTTAAAGTATTGTTTTAAATCTTCTACATAAGAAATGATCTTTTTATGTTCTTTTTCATCATTATTTAAAAGATCTTCTCTTGTTCTTTTTAATTTTTCGAAATAATTTTTAAATTGATTTTTATATTTATCTCTTAATTCAGAAAGATTTTTACAGGCAATTTTGATTTTTTTATTTTTATTTGGTAATTTATCTTCTTCGAAAGATTTTATAAATTCATTAATATCAACATCAAAACCTAAAATTTGCTTAATAATACTTTCTTTTGCATTTTTCTTTAATTTAGGTTTACAATTACATTTTTGTAAAATTTGGTGCTCTGGTTTATCTTCTATCCATAATCCTTTTTGGGCAAGATTAGAAACAATATAATATTCTTTCGCAAGATTTAAAAATTCATTTATTTCTTTTTCTGTTAAAATTTTTTGCATCATTTGATTTGTTTGTCTTATTATCTGTCCTTGCTTTTTACTACCTATTCCTTTCTGTATTAGAAAATTAATTTGATCTCGAATTTTTAAAGGATCATCTTCTTTTGTTTGATCAAGTATAAGTTGTAAAATAATTGTTTCTATGGAAATTTTTAATTTAGAATTTGCTTTTAATATGTAATCATAAATATCTTTAATTAATGGATCTGGAATTATGTTTTGATCTTTTATTTCTTTAATCAATTTATATTTTATTTCTGTATTATTATAAATATCACTTTTTAAAAGTTTAATTAATATATTTTTCCAATTTTTAAAATGTTTATCTAAATAATTTTTATTTAATCTTAAAGACTGGCATTTTTCTGGTCTTCTATTATTTTGTATTTCGTAAGGTGGTATAGTTGTTTCTGGATTTGTATTTAAAAGAAATTCTATAATATCTATACCTGTTTTTAATATATTAATATGATTTTTTTGATTTTTTATTTCTTCTTCGTTAATCTTTTTCTTAGGCCTCCAACTTCGTATCCAGCGTAAATAAATCTTTTTTAATCTATCTTTTTCCCATAAAGACGGATTTTCTCTATAAATTTTATAAAAATTCCAAAAACGTTTATCATTAAAATATTTTCTTAGTGCTTTTAATGGTAAATTATTCAAATTTCCTACTAAATTAACAAATTTATCTATGGTAAGATTATGTTTCTTTAAAAAATTAATTAATTTTTTATTATCTTTTAAATCACTTTTAATATCCTGCAAATATTTTTTTCGATGTTTTTTATTATTTTTTTCATCTAATAATTTATTAATGATATTAGCAAACTCTTTTAAGGCTTTTTCTTTTTCTTTAATTTCATTTTTATCTTCGTATATTTCTTTAAGTTTATTTTTAATGTCCTGTACTTGTATATTTCTGAATTTAGAAAAAATTTCTTCGAATTCTTTTTCTTTATCTTCTAAAACAACTTTACTAATAAAATTTAAAAAATCAAAAATAGTATCAATATCTTCTAATTCCGCCAAATTTATAGAAAAAATTTCTTTTATATCATCAAAACTTAATATTTCTAAAATAGATTTACTTTCTTCTTCATTAAGGTCTAAAATATTATTGCCTCTTCTATTAAATAGACCAAGTATAAGATTATAATATTCTGTATTTTCCCAATCGATTTGAAATTCATAATAACTTATTAATAAAAATAATCTTTTAACAAGCTTTTTTCTTTTCTTAATTCTTTTTAAATGTCTTTTTAATAATCTATTACGCAAAGAATAGTTAAAATTATCTTTATCAAATTCTAATAAATAACCAGAATATTTCGTACTTTTTTCTAAACTCTCTGGTACCAAAACCCCTGTAAATTTTGCACCTAAATCTATTGCAATGGGAAGTTGTTTATTCATTTTTTTACCTCTCATTATAATTTTAATACAATTTTTTGTTATTATTATTTTTTTGTTATTAAATTTTCAATATTTTTTAATTTATTATATTATATCAGTTAGGTATGACAAGTTTCACAAATTAATTTAATATAAATGAAGTTTATTTATAATTTTTTTAAACACCTAAAGAAATCATATAATTATTATAGAGATTTGATAATAAGGTATTTTTATTAAGGATTCCGCTTAGGGGGATTGGTCGTGAATTTGTAACAAGTATTACAGAGATAAGGATAGAGCATCGATTTTACAGGGCAAGGGAACTGGTAGAAGAAGATGTCGAAATATTGTGTGCTTAAAATAGAATTTAAAAATACTACTAAATACCAGCATAAGTTTTCTTTTAAAAAAAATTTGATATAACTAAGTGAATAACCTATGTTATGATATCTTATACATATTCTATTTTTCAATTGACTTTTAATGTGTTTTTAATATTAAAGATATTTCAAAATGGAAAAGAAAAAAGTAAAAATTTTGTTTGTTTGTCATGGGAATATTTGTCGATCTCCTGCTGCACAGGGTACATTGGAAAAATTAATCAAAGATAAGGGATTAGAAAATTATATTGAAGTAGATTCTGCTGGTACGAGTTCTTATCATGTTGGAGAAAAACCTCATGCTTATACACGTAAAGCAGCAGAAGAATATGGGATTACTATAAACCATATTGCAAGACAATTTAAACCAGAAGATTTTGATACATTTGATTATATTTTTGCAATGGATCATTATAATTACGAGGATATTCTAAGATTAGCAAAAAAGCCAGAGCATCAAAAAAAAGTGCATCTTTTTAGAGAGTTTGATCCAGCTATAACGGATAAAAACCATATACCTGATGTTCCTGATCCTTATTATGGTGGTTATAATGGTTTTCAGGAAGTTCAAAAGATTATTCTTCGTACAGCAGAAAATTTATTAAATTATATTATTGAGAATGATTTAAAAGTTAAAAAGTAATGTTTTTTTATTATAATTATGAATCTATTTTCTTAAAAATTAAAATAGAAGAGAATGGTAATTTAATATATATTACAGAAATTGATTTTATAAAAAAACCGGGAAAAAATTTTATTATCAAAAATCATCAATTAAAAAAATTTATAAATACAATTTATGATTATTTTGATGCTTATTTTTATCATAAAAGAACAATTAAACCTCCTTTATTTCGATTAAAGGGAACAAATTTTCAGAAAACTATATGGAAAACATTAACTAAAATTCCATTAGGAAAATTTATTTCTTATCAGGAATTAGGTATTCTGGCTGGTTATAATATTCATTATGCAAGAGCAATTGGTAATGCCTGTAATAAAAATCCTATTCCTATTATTGTTCCTTGTCATCGTGTTATTGGGAAAAATCATCAATTAATTGGATTTGCAGGAGGAATAGAAATTAAAAAATGGTTACTGGAACATGAAGGTTGTAAAATCTAAGATAGAACTTAAGCAGGAAATCTATAAAGCAAAGCAAGAAAATAAAATCATTGGATTTGTCCCAACGATGGGATATTTGCACGAAGGACATTTATCGCTCATTAGAGAAGCAAAAAAAGAATGTGACTATATTGTTGTTAGTATTTTTGTTAATCCAAAACAATTTAATTCAGAAGAAGATTTAAAGAAATATCCAAGAGATTACGAAAGAGATTTAAATCTTTTAGAAAAAGAAGCAATTGATTTAGTATTTATGCCAGAAATAGAAGAAATTTACCCAGAAGATCCAAAAATCTTTATAGATATGCCTTCTTTAACCAATAAATTATGTGGTATTCATAGACCTGGTCATTTCCAGGGGGTTTTATTAGTTGTTTTAAAATTATTTCATCTTGTTGAACCAAATAAAGCATATTTTGGTAAAAAGGATTATCAACAATATAAAATTATCAAACAAATGGTAAAAGATTTAGATATGGATATAGAAGTAATTGGATGCCCTCTTATTCGAGAAGATTCTGGAATTGCTTTAAGTTCAAGAAATGCACGACTTTCTAATAAAGGTTATTCTGATGCTCAACTTATTTATAGAGCTTTACAAATTGCCAAAAAAGAATGGCTTAAAGGAGAAACAAAACCAGAAACTCTAAAAGAAATCATCAAAGATATTATAGAAACTGGTTCTTTAAATCGAGTAGAATATATAGAAATTGTGGATCCAGAGAATTTAGAAAATGTTAAAGAAGCTAAAGAAGGTGATATTATTGCAGTTGCTGTCTATACAGAAAATGTTCGTCTAATTGATAATATTGAATTAAATAGGGAAGATATTTGAATCACAATAAAAAATCAATTTACCTTATAAAATTTCTAATTATATTAATAATTTTAGAAGGGTGTTATTTTATGTTTAAAACAAAAGAATTAAAAAATAAAACTATTGCTCAAAAATATAAAATTCCTTATCCTGCTATAATGGCTCATAGAGGGCTTTCTTTTTATGCACCAGAAGAAACATTGCCTGCATATTTATTAGCATTAGAAATTGGAGAAGATCTTTATTTAGAAGCAGATATTCAAAGAACAAAAGATGGTGTTTTAGTATGTTTTCATGATGATGACTTAAAAAGTACAACCAATATTCAGAAATATTTCCAGATAAAATCAATGCTGGTATTGGCGATTTAACTTATAAAGAATTATTAGAATTGGATTTAGGTAGCTGGTTCAATAAAAAATTTCCCGAGAGGGCAAGAGAAACTTTTAAAGGACTTAAAATTTTTACTTTAGAAGAATTAGCTAACTTAGCAAAAACAAAACCAACCATTGGATTATATTTAGAAACAAAATCACCAGAAAGATATCCTGGTATAGAAAAAGAATTAGTTTTACTTTTATATAAAACAGGATGGATAGATAAAGAACAATTAAATCAAGAACTATTAGAAGAAATCAAAAATAATCCTCAATATCAAAATATAAAACCATTTACAACAAAAACAAATGAATATGCAAAAGTAATTTTCCAATCTTTCGAAATAGAGAGTTTAAAATTACTACAAAAATATGCACCTGGTGTTCCAAGAGTTTTTCTTGTTGATGAAAAAATGGAAAAAAAATTTGGTGGATATAATAAACTTATCGAAATGGCGAAAAGTGTCGATGCTCATTTAGGTCCTTCTGGTTATATGGCTTACCCATGGAATATAAATCGTTCATTAGATCAAAATGTTCTAACCCATCATTATACAATTAATGAAAAATATCAAATGTGGATAATACATTTCTTAGGAAGTGCCGGAATATTTACAGATAAAGCTAATATTGCATTAGAATTTTATTTTTCAAAGAAATATAAAAAAATTGATATAGAAGAATTATTTAAAAAAATAAATTATTAATTATGCAATTTTTCAGTAATGTAAAATTTTATAAATCTTTTTCGAATATCAATCAAATATACGAAATAAAAGTTCCTCCTATACCAGCAATAGCAATAACAGGTCGTTCTAATTCTGGTAAATCTTCTCTTATAAATGCATTATGTAATCAAAAAAACTTAGCTTTAACCTCTTCTACACCTGGCAAAACCAGAACAATTAATTATTTTTATGTTCCAACCAATAAGCCTTATTATAAAGAATTTTTTTTAGTAGATTTACCAGGATATGGATTTGCGAAATTATCAAAAAAAGAAAACCAACAACTTCATTATATTATTGATGAATATTTAGCAAATGCACCCAATCTTAAATTAATACTTCTTATAATGGATGCCAGAAGAGAATTGGAAAACGAAGAATATTCAATTATAAACTATTGTATTGATCACGGAAAAAATTTACTCCTTATTAGAAGTAAGTGGGATAAGTTAAAACAATCAGAAAAAAATAAATTACTAAATGAATGGAAAAAAAATCCTTTAATTTCTGAACGAACTATTCCTGTTTCTTCTTTAAAGAAAATCAATATTGATACACTTATAGAAAAAATCCTTACATTTATAAATTAATTCCTATTATTTTTCTTTTATTTGACCCATACGAATATTAAAAAATTTCATACTTAAATATGAATTCATTACCAGATTATCCTCTTGTTGGTATTATAATGGGTAGTAAATCTGATCTTGATACAATGAAAGAAGCAGCATTTATATTAAAAGAGTTCGAAGTTCCATACGAAATTCAAATCGTTTCTGCCCATAGAACACCAGACTGGATGTATGAATATGCAAAAAAAGCAGAATCCAAAGGTTTAGAAGTAATTATTGCTGGTGCAGGTGGTGCTGCTCATCTACCCGGTATGACAGCTTCTCTAACTACGTTGCCTGTAATCGGTGTTCCTGTTCAATCCAAAAGTTTAAATGGGCTTGATTCTCTTTTATCAATTGTTCAAATGCCGGGGGGTATTCCTGTTGCTACTGTTGCTATTGGAACAGCTGGTGCAAAAAATGCAGGTTTACTTGCTGTAAGAATACTAAGTAATAAATATCCGATTTTAAGAGAAAAACTTCACCATTATTATAATAATTTAAAAAATTCTGTTTTAGAACAAAAAGATATAGAGTTATGAAATTTTCTAATTTTACAATTGGTATTATCGGTGGTGGTCAATTAGGCCGCATGTTAGCTTACGAAGCATTTAAGAAAGGATTTAAAGTTGCAGTTTTAGATCCAGATCCAGATGCACCAGCTATTCAAATTTGCCATTATCCTATTATTAAAAATTTTGATAATGAAGAAGCATTTTTAAAATTAGCTGAAATTTCTGATGTTATAACTTTTGAATTCGAAAATATAGAACCAGAGCTTTTAATTTATTATCAAAAAAAAATTCCTATTTATCCTAACCCAGAGATTTTAAAAATTTCTAAAAATCGAAATAAAGAAAAAAACTTTGTACAGAAATATAATATTTCCATACCAGAAATTTTTCCCATATCCACTATAGATAATGATAAAGATTCAATACAAAATCTTTACGAAAAACTAATTCAAACTAAAAAAGAATGGATTATAAAAACTTCCGAAGGTGGTTATGATGGTAAATATCAAATTGTTTTTAAAGGTTCAGAATTAAGCTTTTCTGAATTTTATAAACAATTACAATCTATTTTTAACACATTTAAAAAACATCAAATTTCATTTATAATAGAAGAGAAAATTCAATTTGATTATGAATTTAGTCTGATTGCTTGTGGCTATAGAAATAATAATAACATTGATATAAAATTTTTTCCTGTATTTATAAATGAGCATAAAAATGGTATATTAAGGAAAACGATTTCTTTAAAAAATTCTCCAATTTTAGAAATTAATGAAATTCAAGAAAAGATCAAAAATATTATATATGATTATCAATATATTGGATTATTAACAATGGAATTTTTTTATTATAATAATTATATTTATTTTAACGAAATGGCTCCAAGACCTCACAATTCTGGTCATTTAACGATTGAAGGTTGTAATTATTCTCAATTTGAACAACATATTAGAGCAATTTCTCATTTACCAATCCATCAACCTGAATTAATAGAAAATGCTGGAATGTTAAATCTTATTGCATTCAATAGATTAAATCAAAATCCAGAACTTATACAGGAAATTTTAAAATTAAAACATACATATTTCCATTATTATGGAAAAAAAGAACCAAAAGAAAATAGAAAAATGGGACATATTACTATATTAAATTCTGATCCTGAAAAATTAAAAGATAATCTCCAGTATTTAGAAAGTATAATTTATTAAATTATTTTGTTTTTGTTGCTATTTCTTCTAAAAATCGTTTTAATACAGGAAATTTATTTCGATTTAATTCTTGTTTATTATTATCTTTTTCTATTGTTTTTTTATAAATAGAACCTAACTGTACTTTTAAGGTATTACCAGAAATATTTAATATATTTAAAATTTCTTTTCTCTCTCTATTTTCTAAAATATAACGGCAAATCATCGCTTCTTGATGTGTTAAATTATAATCTTTTCTTAGTTTTTCGTAAATTTTTTCAAAAGAACCTTCTGGAATAGGAGGCGAAAATAACATATTAAAAAATAATAAAGAGAAAAAAGAAGTTAAAACTGCTACTAAGAAAAACAGAAATTTATTTTCATAAAAACTTAATATAAAATCAGAAAAGAACCAAATAACAATTAACGTCATGGCTATAGCAGAAATAATACCTGCAATTTTTAAAAATATTTTAGCCTTATTCTCTAAATATTGTTCTCTAAAAAATATTGCTGCTAATATTGTGGATAAAATAGCATCTGCTGCATTTCCTATAGGTAATGTTTTTAACCCCCATAAGGCTATAAAATTTGTTATAGAAGCTAAAACCATTAATAAAAACAGTATCGTTATAATTTTTATTCTTTTATCCTCGGGATGATTTTTAATATATTTTGCTAAATAATAAAAACTTGTAATAAATACAAATGCCCAATATAAATGTGTTATATAAGAACCAAATCCTGCATGTGGATAAAATCCCCAATCAAATTTCTGAACACCATTTATAAATAAATTATTCTGAGGTGCAAATAAATAAGAATAATTTAAAAGCAAAAACCATATTGCAGTAAATACTAAAGAAATCTTTATATTTCTTTCTATTACAGGAATAGGTGTTTTACTCTGTTCTAAACTAAATAATAAAAAAGAATTTGTCATTAATAACTGAAAACTATAAAAATAATACAAGGTATTCATTGCTTGTTCTGGCGTATGGGATAAATAAGATAAAAATAAAAATAAATTCCAACCTGCAATGCCTGTATAAAAAACTGATAAAGAAAATCTGGATTGTCTTCTTTCTCCACTAAAATAAAGAACAATCAATATAGCAATATCTGCTAAAAATCCAGCAAAAGGAACGATATAAAAATATATATATTTTGCCTCCATTAATTAGACAAATATTTAAAAATTATACTTTTTGTAAATTAATTTTTAACTAAATTGTTAAATTCTTATCAATGGACGAAACCAGGGTATTCCAGCTAAAAGAATTATAAGACTAATAACACCAATTAATATAATTTTTTTATACTGATGAATTGTTTCTATTTTTTTAACAGAAACATTTAAATAATGTATTAAAGCTATAAAAATAATCATTAAAACAGGATGTTCTATTATTATTACTCTAAGTTCTCTTTGCTTCATTACTGTAGAAATTTCTTGCCACATATCCATAAGAGAAGATTGAAAAAAATATAAAATTATCCCTAAGATAAATTGTATATCTACCAATATAGTTAAAATAAGGGAAAATTTTCTTAATTGCTCTTTCGATTTTAAGAATAAATTTAAATCTCCTGTTTCATTTTGCAATTGTTTATTAAAAATTTTTAGTATATCCAAAATAGCTTTAACAATAATCAAAATCAATACCAATAAAATTAGCCAACGAAATAAATTATGTAATGATAAGATAAAATGCATAATAACACAAAAAAATTAAGCTATAAAAATTGAAAAGTTTTTAATTGATTTTCAATTTATAAGAATGAAAAAAAATGTCCTTAATGGCAAACAAAAAAGAAGAACAAAATAATCCTATCCAGATGCCTGATATTAGTGAAGCTTTAAAAAATGGTAAGCGTATTGTAGAAGTTGATTTAGAAAATCAAATGAAATCTGCTTACCTTGATTATGCAATGAGTGTAATAGTTGGTAGAGCTTTACCAGATGTTAGAGATGGTTTAAAACCTGTTCATAGAAGAATTCTATATGCGATGCACGAAAGAGCCTGGAGACATGATAAACCTTTTGTAAAATGTGCTAAAATAGTTGGTGAGGTTATAGGTAATTACCATCCTCACGGAGATATGGCTGTTTATGATACCTTAGTTCGAATGGCTCAGGATTTTGTAATGAATGTTCCTCTTATCGAAGGACAGGGAAATTTTGGTTCTATTGATGGAGATAGTCCAGCAGCATATCGATATACAGAAGCTCGATTAACCAAAGCTGCAGAAGAATTACTTAAAGATATTGATAAAAATACAGTAGATTTTATTCCTAACTTTGATGATACAAGAGAAGAACCAGTTGTATTACCTGCTGGTTTACCCAATTTGCTTATTAATGGTTCCAGTGGTATTGCTGTTGGAATGGCTACAAATATTCCACCTCATAACCCTGTTGAAGTAATCAATGCAGTTAATGCTTTAATTGATAATCCCAATTTATCTATAAAAGAATTAATGAAAATTATACCTGCTCCAGATTTTCCCACAGGTGGAATTATTATTGGTGGAGAAGGGCTAAAAAAAGCATATACAACAGGTAAAGGTTCTATTCGCATTCGCGCAAAAATCGATATTGAAGAAACCAAAAAGAAAAAAACATTATTAGTTATAAAAGAAATTCCTTATCAGGTAAATAAAAAAAATGTTTTAGAAAAAATCGGCGAATTGGTTCAAAATAAAATCATAGAAGGTATTGCAGATATAAAAGATTTATCAGATAGACATGGTATTCGAGTAGAAATTGAATTAAAAAAAGATGTAAATCCACAAATAGTATTAAATCAACTTTATAAAATGACCCAATTACAGGTAAGCTATGGTATTATTTTCTTAGCATTAGTTGATGGACAACCTAAAATATTGAACCTAAAAGAAATTCTAACAGAATATATTGCACATCGTAAACAGGTTATAATAAGAAGAACTAAATACGAATTAGAGGAAGCAGAAAAACGAGCTCATATATTAGAAGGTTTAAAAATTGCCTTAGATTTTATAGATGAAGTAATAAAAATCATTCGTTCTTCTAAAACAGTAGACGAAGCAAGGAAAAAATTAACAAAACGATTTAATTTAACAGAAATCCAGGCAAATGCTATTCTGGATATGAGATTACAAAAATTAACATCTTTAGAAAGTCAAAAAATTATCGAAGAATTAGAAGATCTTAAAAAGAAAATCGAAGACTATAAGGATATTTTAGCTAAGGAAAAAAGGCAATATCAGATTGTAAAAGATGAATTAGGAAAGGTATTAGAAGATATATCAAAAAATTTTCCCAATAGATTATCAGAAATTGATCATAGTTCTGTAGATACAACAACATTCGATATAACAGATCTAATTCATGAAGAAGATGTAATCATTTCTATCTCTAATGATGGTTTTATTAAAAGAACCAGTGTTGATTCTTTTAAAAGACAAAAAAGAGGAGGAAAGGGCGTTAAAGGAACTACCTTACGAAAAGAAGATACAGTTAAAATTTTATGCCATGCTTCTACACACGATACATTATTATTGTTTTCTAATAAAGGGAAAGTATTTGGAATAAAAGTTCACGAAATACCAGAAGCATCACAGGATGCAAGAGGTAAATCTTTAAAAGCACTTTTAAATTTAGCACAAGATGAATCTATTACAACTGTATGCCCTATAGAAGATTTTACAAAAGATAAAGCAATTGTAATGATTAGTAAAGAAGGTATCCTGAAAAAATCTGATTTAGAATTATTTAAAAATTCTAAGAAAAAAGGAATTACTGCAATCAATTTAAGAAAAGAAGATGAACTTGTTAAAGTATGTATTGTCAATCCTAAGGATGATATTATTATTGCTACTAAAAATGGTTTAGCATTAAGAACCAACTTAGGTAAAATGCGAAGTCAGGGAAGAAATGCCTCTGGTATTATAGGAATGAAATTAGAGAAAGATGACGAAATTATAGGAATGGATGTCATTGGTAAAAAACAATATATATTATCTGTATCAGAAAATGGTTATGGAAAACTAATGGAAGAAAAAGAATTTTCTGTTAAAGGCAGAGGTGGTAAAGGAATGACATATTATAAAATAACAGAAAAGACTGGAAATCCTTCTGCTCTTGCTTGCGCAAATAAAGATGATGAGTTATTTATTATACTTTCTACAGGAAATATTATTCGCCTTAGTATAGAAGAAATTCCCATTCAAAAAAGAGCTACTTCTGGTGTGCGATTAATTCATATTAGCAATGATTCTGGTAAAGTGGTAGATATAGCTGTATTACCTAATTCAAAATAAGTTATCTAAGACTAAGAAATTTAAAAAATTCAGGTGCCATATTCAGGCACCTATTTTCTATTTTATTTTTAGCGTTTTGCCCTTTTAAGTAAGTTTTCTCTTGCTTTTTTATTCTTATTACTATCTTTTTCTTGAGTATTTTGTTGTTGTTCTTCTTCGGATACAGGTCCTATTGCTTTTGTAAAAATCATTTTACCAGCAGCAGTCTGAATAATTGAAGTTACAGTAACTTTAACCAATTTTCCAATTAATTCTCTTCCATCTTCAATAACCACCATTGTTCCATCATCTAAATAACCAATACCTTGATTTTCATCTTTTCCTTCTTTAACTACCTGGATTTTTAATTCTTCGCCAGGAAGTACAATAGGTCTTAACGCTTCTGTTAAAGCATTTAAATTTAATACCTGAACTCCTTGAACTTCAGCTACTTTTTCTAAATTAAAGTCATTTGTAATTAATTTTCCTCCAATATCTCGAGCTAATTGCACTAATTTAGAGTCCACATCACGAATATCAGGATAGTCTATATAGCTTATTTTTACTTTGATATTATTTAGTTGTTGAAGTTCATTAAGCATATCAAGTCCACGTCTACCTCGATTTCTTTTTATTGGATCTGCAGAATCACTAATTAATTGAATTTCTCTTAAAACAAAATTAGGAATTATAAATGAACCTTCTATAAAATTTGTTTTAGCAATCTTTAAAATTCTTCCATCAATAATTACAGAAGAATCAAGAATCTTTTCGGTTGCTTTTGGTTCTTCTTTTACAAATTCATTCGAAGGCACAAAGCCACCTACCTGAATTGTGCCATAGTAATAACCAGCAAATCCACCTAAAATTATAAAGATTAAAATTAGGAGTAAATCCCAATTTCTTAAAATTTCTATAAGTTGAGGAAATAAATTTTGTATTAAACTTACAAAAATTAAATTTATAAATAACCCTAATACCAATGCCAAATAAAGAAAAGACAAATTTTCTTTTTTGTTCTTTACTGGAACGATTGTTTAAAAAAAGCAAAATTCCAGAAAGAATAATAGTAAAAACACCAATTAGTAGGGATTGATTTAAACCTTTTTGAAAAACATAAGAAATTCCAAAACTAAAAATACCTATTAATAGAGGTAACAATATATTTGTAATCATACTTAAACTCCTATATAAAAAATTTATTTTTATATTTTATATGGAGCTATTGGAAATTATTAGCGCTCAGACTATTGTTTGGAAAGTAATTCAGAAACCAGGTTTTTTGCTTCTTCTATGGGGATATTTTTTGCTATTGCTATTTCTCCTGTCACCAGAGTATAGGCTGTTTCGTATAGACGTCGTTCCATTAAAGATAATTCTTTATCTCGAGCCCTTTTATATAAGTTTCTACATACCTGAGCAATTTCGAAAATAGAACCAGATTTTATTTTATTTAAATTATTTTGATATCGAATTTTCCAATCTTCTTCTAATTCGTCCTGTTCCTGCTCTAAGATCTTTAGAACCTTCTTAACATCTTTTTTATCGATAACATGTCTAATACCACTTGCTTCTACATTATCAACTGGTATTTTTATTGTTAAATTTTTATCAAATATTTGTATAATATAATATGGCCTCTTTTGGTTCGAAACCTTAATGTTTTCTATTCCTATAATTTTACCTACACCCTGGGATGGATATACGATATAGTCATCAACCTGGAATTCCAATTTTTTATCTTTTACTGCTTCCATAGTTTTTTTATTTTTTTCTGTTTGTTTTTCCGTTTTTTTCTTCTGTGTTTTTTTGCTTTTTTTACTTTTTGAATTTGTCTGAGGCATAATAATTCCAATTATTGCTCCAAGACTATTTAGAAATATTTCTCTTTTTTGACAACTCTTTTTTATTAAAAACACTTGAATTTCTAATTTTTCGAAAAAAATTGACATTAAAATCAATTTTTAGGAGGAAGCATGAATCCAGTTTATGTAATAGATGCTGTTAGAACGCCAAGAGGGAAAGGAAAAAAAAGAGGTGCTTTAGCACATCTACATCCTGTTGATTTAGCTGCTTATTGTTTAAAAGCATTACCAGAACGAAATCAAATGGATCCAGAAATTATAGAAGATGTTATCTTAGGTTGTGTTTCTCAGGTAGGTGAACAAGGTGCTTGTATTGCAAGAAATGCCGTACTAGCATCTGGTTTACCTATTTCCGTTCCTGGTTATACATTAAATCGATTTTGTGGTTCTGGTTTACAGGCAGTTCAAAATGCGGCTGCAATGATAGGTTCTGGAATGATGGATGTAGTTGTTGCAGGTGGTGTCGAATCAATGAGTCGAGTAAAAATGGGAGCAGATATTGAAGGATTAGATTTATATATAGGGAATGAAACATTAAAAAAGAACTTTAACTTAGTACCACAAGGAATTTCTGCAGATTTAATAGCTACTATGTATAACATAACAAGAGAAGAAGCAGATCGTTATGCAGAACAAAGTCAGCAAAATGCACATAAAGCAATTCAAAATGGTTACTTTAAGAAAAGTATTATACCAGTTCCAGCCGCTAAATGATGGCTATGTAGAATTAGATGAACATCCAAGAATTGAAAATACATTTGAATTTTTATCTGGATTACCAGCAGCTTTTAAAACGATTGGAGAAAAAGAGTTAGATGCTATTGCATTAAAAACTTATCCAGAAGTAAAAAAAATTAATCATATCCATACCTTAGGTAATTCCTCTGGAGTTGTAGATGGAGCTGGTGTAGTACTACTTGCAAGCGAAGAAGCTGTAAAAAAATATAATTTAAAACCAAGAGCAAGAATTATCTCTACAGCTGCTGTTGGAACAGAACCAACAATTATGTTAACAGGTCCTGTACCAGCATCTCAAAAAGCATTACAAAAAGCTGGCCTTAAACCAGAAGATATTGACTTATGGGAAATCAATGAAGCATTTGCCGCTGTTGTAATCTATACAATGAGACAATTAAATATACCTCGAGAAAAAGTAAATGTAAATGGTGGTGCTATTGCATTAGGACATCCTTTAGGAGCTACAGGAGCAATACTTTTAGGAACAATTGTAGATGAATTAGAAAGAAGCAATAAACGATACGGCTTAGTAACTTTATGCATTGGTGGTGGAATGGGTGATTGCAACTGTTGTAGAAAGAGTATAAAAAATAGCCAGAGGATAAACCTCTGGCATTTATAATTTTAATTATAATTTTTTATTTATTAAAATATTTTCGTTTTCTTATCGCATAATTCTATTTTATTGATTTTCAAAGAGTAAGTTTCTAAAAAAGTGATTATCTATGAATGAATATATCTATAAAAACTGGAAAGAATTAGAAAAAGAATATCAAAATTTAAAAAATCAATTTAATAATACATGGAATAAAAATCATATTGATGCAAAAATTGCAGAATTACGCGATTTAGAACAAATTATCAATCAACCTGATTTCTGGGATAATCCCGAAGAAGCAAAGAAAATCAGTCAAAAAAAATCATCCTTAGAAAAAAACTTAAAACCATGGATAGATCTAAAAAATGCTATTGAAGATTTTCCTACACTAATTGAACTTATAAAAGAAGAATATAATAATGAAGACAAAGCATTAGAAGAATTATCTAAAGAATTAAATCAATTAATACAAAAATTAGAAGATATACAAATTTCTTTAGCACTTTTAGGAGAGGATGATAATAAAAATGCCATTTTAACCATAGTATCTGGAGCTGGTGGAACAGAAAGTCAGGATTGGGCAGAAATGTTACTTAGAATGTATACAAGATGGTTACAAAAAAAGGGTTATGAATTTGAAATAATTGATTATCAACCAGGAGAAGAAGCAGGTATAAAATCTGCAACAATATTAGTTAAAGGAGAAAATGCTTTTGGATATTTAAAATGCGAAAATGGTGTTCATAGGCTTGTAAGACAATCACCTTTTAATGCAAATAATAAAAGACATACTTCTTTTGCTTCTGTTCATGTCTCTCCAGAAATTGATGATGATATAGATATAGAAATCAATGAAAATGATTTAAGAATAGATACCTATCGTGCAAGTGGTGCAGGTGGACAGCATGTTAATAAAACAGATTCTGCTGTAAGAATTTTACATATTCCAACAGGTATTGTTGTTCAATGCCAGAATGAACGTTCACAACATAAAAATAAAGCAACTGCATTAAAACTTCTAAAATCTAAATTATATGAGTTAGAAAAACAAAAAAAACAACAGGAAATAGAAGCAAAATCTGGAGAAAAACGCGATGTTTCTTGGGGAAATCAAATTCGGAGTTATGTTTTCCATCCCTATAAAATGGTAAAAGACTTACGAACTGGATACGAAACATCAGATATTGAAAGTGTAATGGATGGAGAAATAGATGAATTTATTAAATCCTATTTAAAAGAAATAGCAACAGTTAAAACATAAAAATTCAGTAGTATTAGTTTGTAAAAACATATTATAATACTCAATTTTATAAGTATTTTTAAGCTTATTTGCTTATTACTTTAAACTTACTCATAAATATAAATCACTTTACTGAAATGAATATTATATCAAGAACAAAAATATTAAAATTAATTTTATATTTTATAATAATAGGTATCTACATAAAATTTGTTATTTTTAATAAAGTTAGAACTTTATACAACAAAGCCCATTTTATACTTAATTATATTAATTAAAAATTATTTTTATTAATGAAAAATATATTGATTTATAATTTATATTAAAATAATATGTATTAAATTAATTTTTTTGGAGGAAAATATGAAAATAAAACAATTTAATATTATTTTTATTATTCTTGTTTTTTTTGCTTGTGTAAAAAAACAAGAAAATCAACAAATACAAGAACAAATAGGAAAGATTTTATTTTTTGAAGGAAATGTAACCATAAATAATCAATTGATTCAAAATAATGATCACAAGATCCAATATGGAGATATCATTAAAACCGCTGAAAAATCTAAAATTCGTTTTATTATTAAAGATGGATTAATAATTCAGCTTAATCAAAACTCAGAATTTACTTTAAATTATGAAAATAAAAAATTTAATCTAAAATTAAAAAAAGGATGGATTGCCGCGGTAAAGAATCAAGATGAAAATCAAATGGATATAGAAATTCCAACAGCCGTTGCATCCGTTAGAGGAACATCAATATGTTTTAAAATTGAATCTGAAAATTCAAATTATGCATGTACCTGTAATGGAAAACTTCACTGGCATACGAAAGATGGTCAAATGATCGAGGTTGCAGGTGAACATCATTCTGCAAGACGATTTAAAGAAATTGATGGTAAAATCCAAATAGAAGAGGCAGGGATAGAATATCATAACGATAATATTATAAAAGATCTCGCAAAAGAAATAAATCATACACTAAATTGGGAATAATTATATTATTAATGGCTGTACTTTATAAAGTACAGCTTACATATACTTTAGCTTTAACCAAAATATTAATCAGAATAAATTGTCCAGATACCAACAATTATAAAGGCAATACCTGCTATTATTTTTAAATACTTTTCGCTAATATATTGAGAAATAAAAGAACCAGCGAATACACCAATAGCAGATGTTAAAATTAATGCTAAAGAAGCTCCTAAAAATACATCAATTAAACGTTTTTCTTTATCAGAAGCATATAATAATGTTGCTAATTGTGTTTTATCACCTAATTCAGCTAAAAAAATTGTCCAGAAAACAATCATGATTGTTTTTATATCCATAAAATCCAATTTTTTTTTATATTATAATCCAGCAATTAAAAATAATACTATATATAATTTAATATATCCTTCTGGATTTGATCTAATATATTAAAGATTTTATAATGTTTATTTTTAATATAAGCAATGATATGAATTAAAGAAAAATAAACATATATAAAAACAAATATTAATTGGATAACAAAAAATATGTAATTAAATAAAATACTAAAATATAATTCTGTAATAAAATAATATAAAAGGTACAATAAAGAACTTATAATTAAAAATACTATTGAGATTAAAAAGTTTCTATATATATATGGCTTTTTCTCTGTATCATTAATAAAAATTCCAACTATCCAGTTTAAAATTAAAGGTAATAAACTAAATATAAATAACAATTCTTTTAGAAATATTATAATTCTTTTTTTCGTCATAGAATAAAATAATAAAAATCTTGTTTTTTACAATGTCAATACATTTTGTTTTTTATATAATGTAAATGCTCAAAATTCACTTTCTATTTTTTAGTTTTTATTAATTATACTTCGGTATAGTAAATTTACCATAAAAAACTGTTTTCTTGCATTTTTTTGGTAAGATATTTAATAAAAATTAGACTATTATATTGATGGCTACCTATATAAGAAAGAATATACAGAGTCCTAAAGAAGAACTAGAAGAATCAAGTAATACTGTAATTTTACATTTTATGATTTATATCTCTTATAAAGAAGATTTACAGGATTTAAGAAACCAGCACTCCAGCTATTCGGATATGTTTTTGTTTCTTATTTCTAAATACATAGAAAGACTAAAAAAATTAGCAAATCAAAAGAAAACCAGTAAAAAAATTTATCAGATAGTATGTAATGATTATGAACACTATTCTATAAGAGTAAGTCAGAATATCCATCAATTATTAAAAGACATATCCGAAATGACGGTTTATAGTGTAAGTCATATAATAAGGTTACTAATAGAATGGGAATGTTATAGAAGATTTGATAACAAGGTATCTCTATTAAGGGTCCCGTTAAGGGAAATGGGACGTGAATTTGTAACAACTATTACAGAAATCAGGATAGAGCATCGATTTTACAGGGCAAGGGAACTGGTAGAAGAAGATATTGAAATATTATGTGTCTGATGTAATTCATAAAAAAATAATTAGACGTTTTCGAACCAATAGCATATAAGAAGTATTTTACTACATTTCAATTGACCAGGAATAATTTTAATTTTTTTATGCTATAATCATACATTAGTATACAGATAGAGGTATAAAATGTCTTTAAAACGCCCTACTTTATATAATGAACATAAAAAATTAAATGCTCGTATGGTTCCATTTGCTGGATGGGAAATGCCTGTTCAATATACATCAATTATTGAAGAACATTTATCGGTTAGAAATAATGCAGGAATTTTTGATGTTTCTCATATGGGAGAAATAGTTGTTAAAGGAAAAGATACTATTTCCTTTCTTGATAAATTAACTCCTAATTTTATTGAAGATCAAAAAATCCATCAAATTCGTTATAATGCTATTTTAAACCACAATGGTGGTGTTAAAGATGATGTGACTATTTTTAGAGAAGATGATTATAGTTTTATGATTATTGTTAATGCAAGTAATGTAGAAAAAATCTGGCAATATTTTAACGAAGAAAAACAGAATTTTTCTCATTTAGAAATTATCAATAAAAGTGATGAACTTTCTATGTTAGCAATACAGGGACCAGAAGCAGAAAATAAAACGATTGAAATTTTTAAAGATTATTCTCATTTATTAAAAGAGTTAAAATATTATTATTTTGTTGATATTACCTATAAAAATGAAACGATACGAATTAGTAGAACAGGTTATACAGGAGAAGATGGATTTGAAGTTCTATGTAATCACAATATCGCATTAGAATTATGGAATGAATTTATAAAAAATGATACAAAACCTTGTGGACTTGGAGCAAGAGATAGCTTACGTTTAGAAGTACTATATCCTTTATATGGACATGAATTAAATGAAAATAGAACACCAATAGAAAGTGGTATTGGCTGGATTGTAAAAGATAAGGAAATTAATTACTATGGAAAAGAAAAATTACTAAATCAAAAGAATTATCACCCAGAAAAAATCATAGTTCCATTTAAAATGATTGATAAAGGAATTCCAAGAGAAGGGTATAAAGTATATGGAAAAGAATTTACAAGTAGTTATAGTTCACCACCGTGTTTATTACCAGAAATGATTACAGATTTAGATTATATTGGTGACGTTCAAAGTGGTTTATATTCTCCTTCATTAAAAATGGGAATAGGTACTGCTTTTCTTCCTTATAATTTTAAAAATTCAGAAAATGAAATTTTAATTGAAATTCGCGATAAAAAAATAAAAGCGAAAATTCATAAAGGACCATTTATTAAAGGTACAGCAGGAAAAAACAAATAAATTATTTTTTTCTTAATTCTATAAGAGCCCATTCTTTTTTTTCTAATACAAGAGATTTATTATAATTTTCGAATATTTTTTCTATATCCTGCACCTGCTCTATTCCAATTCCAGAAATAACAAGTATATCAGTTTTTATATTTTTAATATAAAATTGATATTTTAAAAAAACTGGTAATGTTAAGTTTGCTAAAATTATATGATATGTTCTATTTATCTCTGGATCATTCCAGCTACATTGATATAAAAATATTTCTTTATCTATTTTGTGTTCTAAATTATTAAAAGTCAGATTTTTTTTGGTAGATTCAATTGCATTTATATCAATATCGAATGCTATAACTAATTTTGCACCTTTTTTTAAAGCCGCAATACTTAATATACCAGAACCACATCCAGCATCTAAAACAATTTTATTATTAAAATCATTTTTATCTATCCATTCAACCATTAACTGAGTAGAAGGATGAAGTCCAGTTCCAAATGCCATACCTGGTTCTATATATAAAGGTATAATATTTTCTTTTAGCTGTACCTGATCTTTATGCCATATAGGAATCAAATAAAAATGATTCGAAATCATAAATGGTTGGAAAGAATTCTTATAATCTTCCCAATAATTTCTTGATTGTATTGTATGATCTTCAATTATATAATCCTTTATATCTAAGGATAGTAATAACGCTTCTATTTCCCAACGTGCTTTTTCATCATCAACAGGAAAATAAAATATAATTTTCTTCTTTTTATTATTAGAATTTAATTCATCATATAAAACTTCATAATATCCTATTAAGTTATCGATATCATAAATCTCTAAATATTCATTAAGTAAATGAAAATATTCTTCTGGTATTACAACTTCTATTTCTTGATAAATTGCTACTTGCTGACTCATAAATTAAACGATATTTCCATAGTGAAACTGAAATTCTTCTTCTGTTAACTCTAAATCTCCAATAGATAATTCTCCCTGTTCCATTTTATAAGCTATTGTATAAGCTGTTGCATAAGCATCGCGAATAATTTCTTTAATTTTCTTTTTATGCATTAATTTTCTTTTTGATTCATCATATTCTAATTCTATTATATCTTCTGGATTTAATATATATTGATGTTTATCTCTTAAATCTTTAAATAGTATTAATAAGATATGTTCACACTTCTTAATATAATTTAACATAGCTTTATATGCTTCTTTTGCAGATTTGATTCTTCTTTTTTCATAATAGTCTAACTTTTTTTGATAATCAAGGGAATTTTTATCAGCAAATTCATCATTTTTTATATTTAGATATTCATTATAATCTTCGTAATATTTCCTAAAATATTCATAAATTTTTCTAAAGGTTTCGTATAAGATAGACATATCGTCTTTTAAGCTTACTCGTACCCCATTACGTATAAAAGAATTGATCTGAATTTTATTGGTTAAAAAAATAAATCCAAATTGATCATCAAAAAAGTTTAACAATAAATAAGATAGAAATAATTTATCACGATATGAAATATTTTTAAACTCATCCTTAGGATCGTACATTTGTTTTAATTTCTCAATAGGATACAAATTAATAAAACGTAAACCAAATTGGTAAATTTTATTATGAATTCGTTCTTTTTTTTCTTCTTCTGATTCTTCTTGAGTATTGGTTTGAGAATTTTCTTTTTCTTTTATATTATTTTGATTATTTTGAGCTTCAACTTTCTTTTGTACTGCTTCTTTAGAAGTATTACCTATATTACCCAATGCTTCTAATTTTACATCTTTAAAATCCTGTAATTTATTGGGATCGATTTTATCTTCCAGATTGATTCCAATCATTTCTTCGAACAAATCTGTAAAAGGTTCTAATTTTTTTCTTTCTAAATATTGAGCTATTAGAACAAATCGTGGATAAGTTTTATCCATTAAGATATACCAGCTTTCCTGAATTCTTTTCTTTTTATTTTTATAAAGAGTTGGTTGTTTTTTCTGTAAATTTTGTTGAATATCAATACAATCTAATAAAAGTTTTAATGTTAATTCTCTAAAAGGTTGAATCACATATAATTTTCTTAAAAATGCAAATACTGGAATACGAATTAAATCTATTGTAAGTATATCACCACTATTCGTATAAGAAGAAGTTAAATCTGATAGTTGTTTTCTATCATATAATAAATAAACTCTTTTTAATAATTCCAGATATAAAGGAGTATAACTTTTTTTAAAAACTTCTAAAAATTTTGGATCCGATAAAAATTCCGTTGCAAGAATATTACATTCTAAAATAGACTTTTTAAATTCTAAATTTAAAAACGATAAAAATGATGGTTTTAAATAATCTTTATTAAAAAACGTAATTCCTTTTAACCATAATTGCATTTTTAAAGAAAAAATTGCCATAGGAGAAGAAGCTTTTTTTAAAATTGCCTCTCTTTTTACCTTTTCTCTCGCAATACGTTCTGCTTCTTTTAACTTTTCTTCCCGATAAATCTGAGAAGGTAATTTTCTTTCTTCCTGAATTATTTTAGGAGATCTTAATTTAGCCTCATTTTCTAAATTTTTTTTGACAATATTTTCTTTTAATACCTGTCCCCCTTTTTCTCTAAAGCGCTGAAATAATTTTTTTCTTTCTTCTTCATCTAATTCATCAGCGCCAATTGCTTTTCTGGTTTTATCAAATTCAAATTCATCCATAATAAATTATTTATTTTTTTGAATATATTTTCTAAGTTGTATTTTAATTATCAATAAAAAAAATATCAATTATGACAGAAAATCAAATAAAAAATTATATTAAAAAGGAATTTAAAAAAATACCAGATTCTAAATTATTGGGAATCATTTATTTTGGTTCAAGGGTTAAATTTACACCCGAAGAATTAAAAGAAATTTCTAAAAACTCAGATTATGACATTGGTATTATATATGATGGGGAAGTTCCAGATTTTGAATCTCCCGAAGATTGGGATTTATTCCTATGGTCTAAGGAAAAATGGTTAAAAGGATTTGCATTACAGGTAGAATTAGCCCGATATGCAAAAATTTTATATGATCCAGAAAAAATTATTCATAAACAATTTAAAATGATTCAAGAAAAAATCTTACCACACTGGTTAGGTTATTTAAAAAATTTTTAAAAATAATTCAAGGTACATTAAATAATTAGAAATTTTTGCTTAACGAACTATTAAGTTTTTTAATTGATTTTATTTATATTTAAATTAATTTGAAATTAAATTAAATTATGTTACAAGAAAATAAAACTTTATATTTAGCAAATTACTTACGAATACTATTAAGTTTATTATTTTATATTTCTGCTACTATTGCAACGCAAACGGCTACTTATTTAGAAGCTTTAAGTTATTTTATTGCTTCTACATTAATGTTAGTATGGGGCATTATTTTATTTATTTTAATAAAAAAGAATAAAACAAAAAAATGGTTTTCTACATTTACTATTTTTTTTGATTTATTTCTAATTTATGGTGTATTTACAGCATATATATATCAAAGTACTGAATTTGCAGTTAATTTTTGGAGAGTCCCACCTTTTTTTATACCTATACCACTATAATTTTCTAAAGTCAACTACTATTTATAATACAAAAATTTTCTGTCATAAGGCTATTGAGCTCATTTCGATACATTTCTATATTTTTAAAAAATTGTATACAACTATCTCTAAATGCATCAAAACTCTCATAATATTTATTATAAAGAATTTTCTTTTTAAAAAATTTCCATAATCTTTCAATAAGATTCAAGTTTGGTGAATATGGTGGTAAGTAAGATATTTTTACTCGTGAATTTTGTTTTAAATATTCTTGTATTAATTTGCTTCTATTATATCTCGCATTATCTAATATTAAAATAATATTTCCTTTCTTCTGTTTATATTGTAATTCATCTATCAAACTTATTAAAACCTCTGAATTAACTTTCTGGGCTTCCTTGATGACTACTTCCTTTGTTTCTACATTATATGCCCCCTTTATATTAATTCCCTTCCTTCCTGTATTAGATAAAATGTTTTTCTCTTTTCCTTTCTTTATCCAACCATAAGATGGCATCGAATTATGAATTACGTGAACTGCATCTACAAAATATATCTGGTCCTCTTCTGATTTAGAAGCTTTTAAAAACTTATATTTTTCCATAAATCTCTCTTGTTTTTCTTTATCTGCTTTGGCTGGTATCTGTTTTGTCTTTTTATAAACATAACCCATTTTATGTAAAAGTTTCCTTACACCCTCTAAACTATAATATATTCCAAATCGCTTTTTAATATATTCTCTTATTTCTTTGATAGTTGTATATACTTTCTGACTTAAATGCTCGTCTAATTCTTGAATTTGTTCTTCATTTAAAAAAGGTATTTTCCCTTGATAGTTATCTTCTATGAGACCTTCTATCCCTTTTTCTCTATAACGCTTTATATAATTTCTTATTGTAGTTTCATCTAACAATAATATATGAGCAACTTGCTCGTAAGTATATCCATCATTGAGTAGTAATATTGCTTTTAATCTATCTGCTATCTTTTTATTTTTAATTGCTCTATGCTGTTTTTTTATAATATCTTTTTGTTCTTCTGTTAGAAAATTTGCCTTCATTAATAGCTTCCTTTTTTAAAATAATAAATTATATTTTTTCTATTAAAATAATCAACTACTTTTTCTTTCTTTATCAGAAATTCCAAGTTGTTTTGGTATATTATACCAGTAATCTATATTATTTTATCATCTTTTTTAATTCAAAGTATTAGAGTTTATATAATCACCAATGTATTTATATTTACTGGTTATTTTATTCTTGCCTTACATACCCATTTTATGGGTGTAGAATAGTCATTTCAAGGACCATTTGGTATAGAATATAAAAAAGCATCATTAGTTTATTTTATTGTAATTTTAATTTTCTATTTTATTATATCATTTTTTTCCATCAAATTAACACAAATTATATTTCAATTAAATGATAATCTCAAAAAAGAAGCGATAAAAACACAAAATAGTTTAGAACAATTAGAAAAAACTTTCGTCTCAATAAAACAAACAACTGAAGAAATCCATCAATATTTATCTTTTACAAAAAAATTTACAGAACAATTAGAAATGGAAATGCAGGATCAAAGTACCTCTGTAGAAGAAATATCTGCTACCTTAGAAGAATTATCTGCATCGATTCAGCAATCAAAAGGTAATTTAAATATAGTTTTTGATAAAATCTCCTTTTTCGAAAACGAATCTAAACAGCTAAAAAATATTTTAAATTCTGTTAAATCATCTATTTTAGATATAAAAAAAGAAGTAGAAAAGATAGAAGAAGGTTTAAACACAACACAATCCTCTATTGATAGTTTAAAAGATATGAATCAACAATTAGCGACATCATTTGAAAAGGTGTTTGATGTTACATCAATTCTATCCGAAATAGCAGATCGAACTAATTTGCTTGCCTTAAATGCTTCTATAGAAGCAGCAAGAGCAGGTGACGCTGGTAAAGGTTTTGGTGTTGTTGCTTCAGAAATTAATAAACTTGCAGATAAATCATTGGAAAATGCAAAAAATATAGAGCAAATTATTAAAGAAAATGCATCAATTTTAGAAAAAAATTCAGAAAATATGCAAAAAACAGAAAAAGAATTATATATCTTATCGAAAAATATTCAAAAAACTATTGAATTTTTTTATGATTTAACAAAACAATTAGAAAATCAAATTACTATCAATAGTCGTTTTATAGAAGAAATCAGTCATCTTCAAAAAATAAGTAATGAAACTAAAACCATTTTTAATGAACAAGTTACAGGTGTTGAACAAGTTTCTCAGACAATCCAAAACATAGAAAAAATTACTCTTAATTTAGTACAACGTTCTAATGAATTAAATCAAAGAATTCAAAAATTATACGAAATAGCTGAAAATCTAAAAAAATTAGCGAATTAATATATTAAATTAGTTTGACGTAGTGTATATATAAGATAAAAAATTTTTATGAATCCTATTCAAAATATTGCGGTGATTGGTGCAGGTGCAGTTGGTGGATTTTATGGATCAAAATTACAAAAAGCAGGTTATAACGTTCAATATTATTCCCATTATCTTAAAAGCTCTAAATTAAAAATCAAAAGTATATGGGGAAATTACGAAATTCCTATTAAAGTTTATCAAAATACAAAAGAAATGCAACCATCAGATTTAATTATTGTAAGTACAAAATTATCACCAGATATTAATATTTATAAACTAATATATCCTATAATAAAAGAAAATAGTATTATTTTATTTTTACAAAATGGAATCAATCAGGAAGAAAAATTTTATCAAGCTATTAAGAAAGATAAAAATATTTATAAATTAAATCCTGTTATTCTTGGTGGACTTGCTTTTACTTGTATTAATCGAGTTTCTCCATCAGAAATTCATCATATCGATTATGGTAAAATAAAAATAGGCGCGCTATTAAAAGAACATCACAAGATAGCAAAAGAAATTGTTGCAATATTTCAAAATGCTGGAATAGAAACAGAATTTACTTTAAATTTAAGAAAAGCTCGCTGGGAAAAACTACTCTGGAATATTGCTTTTAATACTTTATCTGTATTAGGTAATAAAGCAACAACAGAAGAATTAATTTTTTCTCCATATACCGAAGAATTAGCAACTCTCTTAATGAAAGAAATCATAAAAATTGCTGAATACGAAAAAAATTCTCCTGGTAAAAAATTAGTTAAAGAGATGATAGAAAGAACAAAAAAAATGAAGCCATATAAAACATCTATGTTAATTGATTATGAAAATAAAAAACCCATGGAAATTGAAGCTATCGTTGGAGAACCTTTACATTTAGCAAAAAAATATAAAATCGAAACACCCTATTTAAAATTTTGCTATAATTTATTAAAATTTCTTGATGAACAAAACAGAAAAAATATCGTCTAATTTAGTATGAAAAGAATAAAACATTTGATTTTTACAATATTAATAATCATCAACTTTTCCCTATATTCTCAGGAAAAAGAAATAATTGGTCTTGTAAAAAAAGAACAAATCAACCAGAAAAATATATTAGTATTCATCATAGAAAATAAAGAAAGATACGAAGTTACTGGTAAATTAGCTTCTTTTATTGAATCATTTTATAATAATCAAAAGATTAAAGTTTTAGGTAAAATTACTCCATATTCCGACGAAGAAAAAAAAGAAAAAAAATTAGATGGCCAGATAGAAATAAAAGAGATTATTGTAACAATACAATAAAAACGAATATTATTGGGCGTGCCCCCGACTTCGTAATACTTCGTCGGGGTCGGGCTGCTACGGGCTTCGCTATCGCTTCGGCAATCCTTTCGCTTCGCTCAAGGCAGTGCTGGGCTTCGCCCACCCTTCGCATCCCTCACGCATATTTTATAATAAATTCTGCTGCTTCGTTTAAATTATTTACTATCTTTAATAAATTTTTTGGTTTATCTTTTAGCTCTTTTTCTTTATTCTGAATTAAAATACCTTTAATATTATAAGGTTCAGCAGATAAAATGTCTCTTAAAGAATCCCCTATAATCCAGCTTTGATTTATATCTATTTCTTTATAATGATTTAATGCTTGTTGTATTAAACCTGGTTTTGGTTTTCTACAATTACATTGATCTTCCTCAGTATGAGGACAAAAAAATATATCTTTAATATGAATTTCATAAGCTCGAAGTAGTTCCAGTATTCTTTTATTTACTTTATGCATATCTTCTTCTGTATAGTAACCTCTACCAATACCAGATTGATTCGTAACAATTATAAATTCAAAACCATGATTTTTTAACAATTTTAAACCCTCTATTACAAAAGGTAAGATACGAACCTGCTCAGGATCAGATAAATAACCCGGATCATAATTAATTGTATTATCTCTATCTAAAAAAACTACTTTCATAGTATTAAAATAATAAATTAAACTTTTTAATTAAAGGATCTTCTATGCCTAATTCTTTAAATCCTTTTATTCTTATCTGGCAACTATCACATTTTAAGCATGGTTTTCCTTGAGAATCTGCCTGATAACAGCTTGACGTTAAACTATAATCAACTCCTAATTCTAAACCTAACTTAATAATTTCGAATTTTTTTTTATTTATTAATGGAGCATGAATTTTTAAAGTATTTCCCAATACCCCCATCTTAGTACCTAAATTTGCTGTTTTTTCAAAAGAAGAAATAAATTCTGGCCTACAATCTGGATAACCAGAATAATCCAATGCATTAGCTCCTATAAATATATGCTTTATATCTCTTGATTCTGCAAATGCAACACCATAGGATAAAAATAGCAAATTTCTTGCTGGAACATATGTAATAGGAATTTCATCATCAATGGTTCTATTTTCTGGAACTTTCAAATTTTTATCTACTAAGGCTGTCTTTTTAAAAATTTCACTTTGTATGGTAACAATTAAATGTTCCTTTGCATTTAAATGTCTTGTATGATATTTAGCAAGTTCTAATTCATATTTATGCTTTTGTCCATAATCAAAAGTTAAGGCATATAGTTCATATTGTTGATTTGCATAATATAAAGTAGTAACCGAATCAATTCCACCACTTAATAAAACAATTGCTGATTCTTTCATAAATAAATCCTTTTTTAATCTCCTGAATATATTGCTCTTGCAGTACAGGTTTCGTGTACAATAATTTGTTTTAAATTGGGAATTTCTGGTTTAATTTTATTCCATAACCAGATAGCAATTTGTTCTGATGTGGGATTTTCTAATCCTTTAATTTCGTTTAAAAATCGATGATCTAAAAATTCTTCTACTATAGGTTTTACAATTTTTTTTATATCGCCAAAATCCATTACCCAATTATAAACAGGATCAAGAGAACCTTCTACATGCACTTCGAAACGAAAGGAATGACCATGTAATCTTTTACATTTATGTCCATCTGGTAGATTCGGTAAATAATGTGCAGCTTCAAAAGAAAATTCTTTGACAATAATCATAAGTTCAAATAAATTCAAAATATCACATTTACCATCAATTTTTATTATGTGGGATTATATTATAAAAAACATATTTAAAAAAATGCCAAAAGAAGAGTCATCTGTACATAGTACTAAACCTATTTCTTATATAGAAAGTCATAAAAAAAATATTATAAATACAAAAGAGGAAGCCCTTTTAAAAAAAATACCATCTGAACCTCCTAAAAAAACATCTTCTAATAAACCAGTAAGAATCCTACATTGTCCGGTTTGCCATGTTCCTATGATAACAAAAATTTTTCCTTTGTCAAAAATAGAAATAGATGAATGTCCAAAATGTAAAGGTATTTTTTTAGATAAAGGAGAATTACAGGAAATTATGGGAATAGAAATAGATTTCAGTCAACATAAAGAACCTCTTGTTATTTATTCCCCTAAGGGCATAAATAAAATAGAAGAATAATGATTGTTATTAATATATTCTTCAAAAATAATTTTTTATTTCTTATCTCTATTAATACAATTTAAAGTAAAAAAATTTACTTATAGTAAAAGAATATAATTTTGGTTTTATGAGTCCTAAATTATATTATCAATTATTAATTTTTTTGGCTCTCCCACAACTTTTATGGGGCTTAGAAAGACCTAAATTTGATTTTAATAAATGGTTTTATTTGATAACACCCTTCTGGGGAGAAGGTTATAATTCTAATCAAATTCCTTTTCGGCTATTCGAAAATAAACAATCTGATTTTATTATTCATCAAGGTAATAAAAGTTTTTCTGGAAGTGGAAAGGGATCTGGTATTGAATTTATGGCTTTTAATCAAACATGGCAGCTCCTATATGTGGGATTCCATTTCCCTATGTACTCAAATCAAGATGAAATATCATTCTATAATTATTTCCAATCCATAAAAACAGAAGTATCTGGTCACGTATTATCAGTGCGATATAAGCTTTTAAATTATAATGCAAACAAAATTATAATGTTTTTTGGTTTATCTTACTTTCAGGGAAATGGTCCACATGATACATCAATTGTTAATAATTTTATTTTATATAGTTATAGTACTAATCAAATGATTCAAATCCCAAAGGTATCTGTTAATGTTTATGTTGAAGATCCCAATCCTTATATAGGAATTTCGTTTAAATTACCTATTCAAAACTGGAAAATTGATGCTATTTATTCTTATGGTTTCGAACGTGTAAATACAATTCTAAAAACAAGCCCTGCAAAATCTATCGATTTTAATCAAATAATAAATGATCCAGAACTTCTTTTTATTTATAACTATGATTTTAATAACAATATTCCTTCTCTACAATATACTATTAGAAAAAAATATTATGCCAATCGTTTGGGAATTTCTTTATTTATGGATTATAGAAGATTTATTTCATTAAGATTAACTTTAAGAAAAGATCTAACATATAATCGATGGGTTTCTAATGCTATGTTTAATTTTATTTTTTCTCAATTTGCAGGTTTATCTTTATTTTATGAATATAGTGAAAGAAGTGTAGGAACAATTCGCTACTGGTTAATAGGTCCTACTTTTATATTTAATTTCTAATTATAAAAGGTATTATCTGAATAATTATTTTTTTTTATAAAAATTATCAATTATAGATTTTATATCATTCTCGTATTTATTATATGCTTTTTCTTCTCCAAAAAATTCAATTAAATAGATTATATGATTATCTGATGAATCAAACTGAAATGCTATTCCATAGATATAACTATTATCTTTTAGATATACTTTTGTTTTAATATAATCATATTCTTTAAAAGATTTTTTTTCTATAATTTCGTAGCCACTTTCTTCTAAAAAATTAATGGCAGATTCTTTCCATACCTGTAAGGAGTCAGAATAAGGTTGATTCTTCTCCCATTGAATAGCTACTCTCACACCTTCTGGAGTAATATATCTTTCTATATAACAATTTGGTATTTTAGTTTTAAATGTTAAATAATAATATAAATAATGATAATATTTACATCTATCTTGTTGATAGATAGCAAATTCTGGATTATCAATTCTTGTTTGATGTGTAGTACAGGAAACTAAAATTAATATAATAATACAAATTCTATTTTTCATGAAATCTCTCCAAAAAATTATAGATACCTAATTTTGATATCCAGCCAGGATAAGGAGTTGAAGGTAAGTTTCTTTGTTCAAAACTTAGAAATTGAATTTCTACTTCTATCGTAGAAGCTAATTCTAAATAATATTGATAATCGCCTTTTAATTCTTCTAATTCAGTAATCACTTTAGAAATTTCTTTTTCCATTTCTAAGGTTTGAGTTAAATTTGCTTCCTGAATAAGTTGATTTAATTGATTTAAATATTGTTCTTTAACTTTAATGGTAGTATTTAGAGTTAAAATTTTATCGGAATAATCGAGAGTAGAAAAATTTTGTGTAATTATAATACCCTTATTTTTTAAATAATTTAAAATCTGATCTTTTGTAATTTTATTTGGAAAAACGATTATAATTCTATCATTAGTAAATCTTTTTAAATAACCATTTTTTTCTTCTGCAAAATTTAATAACTCTTTACGTACTACTTCTGGTGCCCCAACTCTTAAAGAAACATTCATTTTTACATGATTATAATTATGTATTAACTCATTTGCAAATAAATCCAAAACTATTATAAAAAATATAAACAACCATCGCATATTAAAACAATTCTCCTATAATTTTTTTATGTTTTTCGTAATCGTTTTCTTGTGGATAAAAGATTTCAATAACAACTATATAGTTTTCTTGCAATGTATTTTTTATAAATACACCTACTGTATAATAATATTGTTTAACACCATCATTATATTGAATATTAATATAATTTAAATTGGTATCTTTTTTTTCAGATAAAATCAGGTAATTTCTTTTTATAAATTCTTCTTTTATAGCATAAATCCAGAAATCCTTTGTACCTTCTGGTTCATTTTTTATTAATCCAACGCGAACACCAACTCCAGTAGGTGAATAAATTACATAAGAATCATTCCTAAAAAAGTTTTCTTTATTATTATAAAAATTTGCAGGGATTTTTAAAGAATCAACTATGTTTTCGAACGTATCTCTTCTTAAAGTAAACCATAAAAGTAGTTCCTCATAAAAAGGATATTCTTTATTATAAATAGTTCTTGTTAAAGGATCTAAATTTTTTATCCAGAAAAATGGGCTAATATGGATTAAGTTATTCTCTTCTTTTTCTTTTGTTGATAAAAAAATTTCAATAGTAGAATAAGTTGCTTTATCTTTTAAATATTTTTGTCTTGCTTCTAAATCTTCTATTTCTGAAGTTAATCGATTGATTTCTTTTAGAATTTTTGCTTTTTCTTCTACCTTATCTGCTTTTTTAAATATATTGTATAATCGTTCTCGTAATTGTTTTAATGTTTTTAAGCGGGATTCTATATCCTGTAATTTTCTCGATATATCTTCTGCCATAATTGAATGAGAAGTTACTTTTCCTATTTTAAATAATTTATCTAATGCATCAAAAAATTTATCTACTGGTATTCTTATTTTTAAATAAGCATTTGTATCCTCTTGTTCTATATTAGAAGAATCTATATATCCTTTATAAGATTTTACTATAGTATTGATTTGTTCTATTGATTCTTTTATCTTTTTTACCTGTATATTTAATTTAGATTCATAAATTATCTGTCTTTTTTTGGGAATATTATAATTATTTATATTTTCCTGTTTTTGTACAATAGATTGATTTATATTATTATTGTAATATTCTTCTTTTTGATAATAGGTTTTTCTTTGTTCTTGAGGATAAACTTTATCAGCTTCTTGTACAATTTCTTTTCTCTGTAAACCAGCACATAAAATAAAATAAAATAAAAATAAAACCACAAAATAATTCTTCACGACTACTGTTATAAAAAATAAATATATTATGTCAATATATTTTAAGTTAATAATTATTTTCTGTAAGTGTTTAAAAAACGTATAATATTTATATTCTTATTTAATTTTGCTTCTAAATTGTGATTTTGTATTAAAAAAATTTGATTTTCTTATATTTTTTTAGTAAGATTTTTAATAAAAATTAGACTATAATTATTGATGGCTACCTATATAAGAAAGAATATACAAAGTCCTAACGAAGAACTAGAAGAATCAAGTAATACTGTAATTTTACATTTTATGATTTATATCTCTTATAAAGAAGATTTACAGGATTTAAGAAACCAGCACTCCAGCTATTCGGATATGTTTTTATTTCTTATTTCTAAATACATAGAAAGACTAAAAAAATTAGCAAATCAAAAGAAAACCAGTAAAAAAATCTACCAGATAGTTTGTAATGATTATGAACACTATTCTATAAGAGTAAGTCAGAATATCCATCAATTATTAAAAGACATATCCGAGATGACGGGTTATAGTATAAGTCATATAATAAGGTTACTGATAGAATGGGAATGTTATAGAAGATTTGATAACAAGGTATCTCTATTAAGGGTCCCGTTAAGGGAAATGGGACGTGAATTTGTAACAACTATTACAGAAATCAGGATAGAGCATCGATTTTACAGGGCGAGGGAGCTTGTAGAAGAAGACGTCCAAATATTATGTGCTTAAAATAATTTACGAAAATATAAATTGATCGCTTACATTTTTTTAGTGATATTAGAAACTTTGTTGCATATAAAATAAGCAAAGTTAAAAATATTTGATATAATAATCATCTGAAACATTTTTTAATAACATAAAGATGTTAAAACATTATTAAAATAAATCTAACGTATTAAGAATATAGTTTATTTATATTGGCAAAAAATAGATTCATTTTATAAACTTATAATATAAATATACTTTTTAAATATAATAATATATGCAAAAATAATATAATAATATATTTTATATAATTAATCTTCTAATATAAATTTTTTTAGATATTGCCAGTATAGATAATGTTCACTAATTGTATTATGATAAGTATCTGGTATAATATAATATTTTAACAGCTTTTTATTTTTAATATACTCTATTAACTTTTCTGTTGAATTTCGTGGTATAATTTCATCTTTTTCTGCAGATAAAATTAAAATAGGAATATTAATATTTTGAATATATTTATATGATGGGAATTTATGTTTTAAAAATATAGAAGTAGGGTAGAGGGGATAAAATTTTTTTGCTATATTCTCAATGCTATCAAATGGTGTAATTAAAATTAATTTATCACATCTTACATTACTTGCTAAAAATGTTACAACACCTGTACCAATGCTCCTCCCCATTAATATAATTATTTTATTTGTATTTATTTGTTGAGTAAAAAATTTTTGATAAATAGATAATGCATATTCATAAAAACTCTTTTCTGATGGTTTACCATTACTACCATTATAACCAGGATAATTAATTAATATCCATTTGAATTTTAATAATTCTGGATATTCTAATAATTCCAATACAGTATAATTTGTATTTTCTGCATTACCACCAAAATAAAAAATAATCTGATTTGATTCTATTTTATTTTCCCAATATGTAATAATTTTATCATCGATTTGGGTTTTTTTAAAATCGAATTGTTTTGTTTGATTTTTAATATATTTTATTTCTTCTTCATTATATGGGACTGGATAAAAAATTATATTTTCCTGAATATAATACAGGAAACATCCATAAATTATATAAACAAATAAAATTAATAAAAGTATAAATTTAAAAAAACTTATCATTAATTTTGTTTTGCTAACTGTTGAATTCTTATGTACAACAAATCTATATCTGGAGGATCAATTCCAGATATTCTGGAAGCAGCTTCTAAATCTCTTGGTTGATATCGCTTTAATTTATCAATAGCTTCTTTCTTTAATCCTACAACTTTTTCATAATCAAAATTTTCTGGAATCTTCATTTTTTTATATTTTTCTCGTCTTTCAATAATTTCTAATTCTTTTTTTACATATCCTTCGTATTTTACTTCTAACTCGATAACTTTTTTTACATCTTCTCGTAATTCTTTTAACTCAGATAAAAAAATTTCTAAATCTTCTATATTAATATCTGGTCTACGTAAAAATTCACCCAAAGTTTTTCCATAATGTTGTGGAATATCTTCTATATTTTTTTTATCTAATAATTCTTTAAATTCTGGAATAGGTTTAATACCTACGGAAAATAATTTTTTCTTTATTCCATAAATCTGTTCATATTTTTCCTGCATTTTTTTATATTCATCTTCGCTTATGAGATTTAAACGATAAGCATATTTCATTAATCTATAATCTGCATTATCCTGTCTTAATAATAACCTATGTTCTGCTCTACTTGTAAACATTCTATATGGATCTTCCACACCTTTATAAACAAGATCATCAATTAAAACTCCAATATATGCTTCGGAACGAGAAAGGATTAATGGTTCTTCTTTTCTAAATGCACAAAGAACATTAATACCAGCCATAATACCTTGCGCAGCTGCTTCTTCGTATCCTGTAGTTCCATTAATCTGACCAGCAAAATAAAGATTCTTAATTTTTTTTGTTTGTAAATCTGGTGTTAATTCTCTTGGATCTACATAATCATATTCAATTGCATATCCTGGCTTCATAATTTCTGCTTCTTCTAAACCAGGAATTTTTTTTAAAATTTCCCACTGCACATCTTCTGGTAAACTGGTCGAAATACCATTTAAATAAACTTCTCCTGTATCAATTCCTTCTGGTTCTACAAAAATTCTATGTTGAGGTTTATCTGCAAATCGCACAACTTTATCTTCTATACTGGGACAATATCGCGGTCCAACACTTTGTATTTGTCCAGAATACATTGGCGCCCGATATAAATTATTTAATATGATTTTATGAACATCTTCATTAGTATATGTTATATAACAATTAATTTGTTGTTGCGTTATTTTTTCTGTAGAATAAGAAAAAGGTATGGGATCTTCATCTGGTGGTTGTACTTCCATTTTAGAAAAATCAATTGTCTTTTTTAAAACCCGAGGAGGTGTACCCGTTTTTAATCTTCCTAATCTAAAGCCATAATGCATTAAACATTCAGAAAGTCCCATTGCAGCTAATTCAGAAATTCTTCCACCTGTTGCTTTAAATTCCCCAATATGGATTAAACCTCGCAAAAATGTACCTGTAGTTAAAATTACATAATCAGCATAAAGTGTATGCCCTCTACCAGTTATTACGCCTTTAACAGTATCATTTTCTATTAAAAGAGATTCTGCTGTATCCTGTCGTAATATAAGATTAGGTGTTGCTTCTAAATACCATTTTACATGATTCTGATAAGCTTTTTTTTCTGCTTGTGCACGTGGTGCCCATACAGCTGGTCCTTTAGAACGATTCAACATTTTAAAATGTATTCCAGTCTTATCTATAATCTTACCCATAATTCCGCCAAGAGCATCAATTTCTTTTACAATCTGTCCTTTAGCAATACCACCAATAGCTGGATTACAGGACATCTGTCCAATAGTATCTAAATTCATTGTAAGAAGAAGAGTTTTCATTCCTCCTTTAGCTGTAATATGGGCTGCTTCGCTTCCTGCATGTCCACCACCAACTACAATTACATCAAATTTATTAGGAATAGGATATTTTGTTGTCATAGCTTTTTTATTATTAAGTATAAGGTCAGATAAAATTTATATAATTAGAAAAAAAGTATTTTATTTATAAATGGCAATAGAAAAAATCATTTTATCATCTTATATTTTAAGCGAAAATAAAAAGAGGTATTTATGAATACTTATCAAAATAAAACAATTATTATTATTGGTGCTGGTATTTTACAAGTTCCTTTGATCAAAACTGCAAAATCTATGGGATTATTTACTATTGTATTCGATATGGATTCTTCTGCACCAGGTATAGAATATGCTGATCATTTTATTCCAATGAGTACAAAAGATGTAGAAGGTTGTGTTAGAGAAGCAGTTAAATTATCCTATTTAAGAAAAATAGATGGCGTAATTACAGCTGGAACAGATGCGAGTAAAACAGTTGCAGCTATAGCAAATGCACTAAATTTACCCGGCATACGCTATTCAGCAGCAGAAGCAGCAACTAACAAAGTATTAATGAGAACTACATTAGCAAAACATAATATTGCTGTTCCAAAATTTAAAGCTATCTGGAATTTACAAGAAACATATAAAGCCATCGACGAGATTGGTCTTCCAGTAGTATTAAAGCCAGCAGAAAATATGGGAGCAAGAGGGGTAATTAAAATTTCAAAAAGAGAAGAAATTCCTAAAGCATATCATCATAGTAAAAAATATTCTCCAACAGGCGAACTAATTGTAGAAGAATTTTTAGAGGGTCCAGAATTATCAATAGATGCATTAGCATGGAATAATAATTATATTATTACTGGTATTGCAGATAGAATTATTACTGGTGAACCTTATTTTTTAGAAATTGGTCATAATATGCCATCTTCTTTATCAAAAGAAATATTAAACGAAGCTTCTAAAACAATGATTCGTGCAATGAAAGCAATTGGTATAAACCATGGTGCTGCAAAAGGTGATCTTAAATTTACCAACAAAGGAATATATATAGGAGAAATTGCAGCTCGATTATCTGGTGGTTTTATGTCATCTCATACTTATCCTATTGCTTCAGGTGTTGATCTTTATAAAAGAGCCATTCAAATTGCATTAGGAGAAGAACCAGAACCAATCAATGAAAAATTTGATTATGTTTGTATTGAAAGAGGTATCTTAACAAGACAGGGTAAGCTTATTTCTATCAATGGTTTAGAAGAAGCCAAAAAAGTTCCTGGTATTTGCGATATTATTATAACTAAAAAAATTGGGAGCATATTAAATCAACCAACAAGCAATATTGATAAAATTGGACATATTATAGCAAAAGGTAAAACATTACAGGAAGCAATAGAAGCCGTAGAAAAAGCAAAACAATTTATTCAGATACAAATCGATGAGTTAGAAGGGATTGATTGGAAGCAAATAGAAGAAAATGCTAGAAAAAAATTTTCTAAGGATGTATGCTGGGTTTGTAAAGTATGTGATGGAACAAATTGTGCTAGTGGTGTTCCAGGCATGGGTGGAGTAGGGAATCAATTTTCTTTTATTGATAACATACGATCTTTACAAGAATATAAAATTATTCCACGTTATATTCATCCCGAAGTTGAACCAGATATCACTATAGAATTATTCGGAAAAAAAATCGATAGCCCAATTATGATTGCTCCAATGACAGGAGCTTCTACAAATCTTAAAGACGCTATAACAGAAAAAGAAATGATAGAATATTTCTTAAAAGCAACAATAACAGAAAACAGTATAACATGGGTTGGAGATGGTGCATCTATAGATAAGTATAAATTAATATATTCAGAAGTAGAGAGACATGCTGGTAATACTATTGTAATTTTAAAACCGAGAGAATCAACAGAAGAAATTATAAGCCGCATACAATTAGCTGAACAATTAGGTTTTACTGCAGTTGGAATGGATATTGATGCAATTCAATTTAAAACTATGTCTTTAAGAAATCAAAAAGGAAAAGCTCGTTCTATCCAGGAATTAAAGGAAATCATCGCATCTACTAAACTACCGTTTATATTAAAAGGAATAGTTTCAATTCACGATGCAATTGCTGCAATAGAAGTTGGAGCGAAAGCAATTGTAGTTTCTAATCATGGAGGAAGGATCTTAGATACTATTCCTGGTACAGCAAGAATACTTCCAGAAATAGCAAAAGAAGTTAAAGGTCATATAACTATTTTAGCAGATGGAGGAATTCGCTCTGGTAGTGATGTATTTAAGATGCTATGCCTTGGTGCAGAAGGTGTATTAATTGGAAGACCATTTCTGATTGCTGCAGTTGGTGGAGGAGATTTAGCAATTCGCCATCTATTCAAATTATACAAAGAAGAATTAATAAAAATTATGAAAATTTGTGGAATAGAAAAAATTTCAGATATTAATAGTAGTTTTATTCGAATTAATCTATCGTCCTTTGAACATTCTTTTTTAAGAAAATCTTATTCATAATTATCCGGGTTCTTTATTTTGCTTAAGAGGTCTGATTCTTCAAGTCGTAAAACAACCTTACAGTAATTATCCTTTATTTGCTGAAAGGGAACAGTTACCTTTGTTAATAAAGGTTGGAAAAATAAACTCCAATAGATTAAATCAGCCTTCGTAAATTTTTCTGGATAATCTTCCTGAAAGGTATTAATTTCGGTTTTAGAATTACTTCTAATGGATAAGTACGTATGAATTAAAATAGATATCATACGTTCTTTTGCAATATTTTCTGCTCTTAATAAACATTTATTTTGTATGGTTAATTTATCTTCTGCATCATTTCTTAATTCTGATATTCCAATGGTTTGCAAAACATTATGATTTAAAAAACCTTCATCTTCAATATTGTATTGAACATATTTTTTTACAAAAACAGAAGAAGGTTTACAACTAATATGCACTAAAAAAAGAATAAAAACTATTATATTATATTTCATTTCAATAGACACAAAATATGCTTTTAAATTATAGAAAAGCATAAAAATTGCTTTTGTGATGTTCTTAGAAGATCTAAAAAAACAAATTCCAGAAGAATATTTTTTTTACAGTAATTCAATTTTTAATTTATTTGATTTAGAAAAAATTAATGATTTCTATCTATTTCTAAAAGAAAATAATGAAATTGGCGGTTTTTTTTCTAAAGCTGATTCCGAAAGAATTGCTTCCCGTCATATTTATGAATCTATGGTATATATTTATTATTTAAAAGAATATGTAAATGTTTCACGTGAAACGTCTATATTAGATGTAGGTAGCGGTCCTGGAATACCAGGATATATACTTTATTGCTTAAAAGAAAATCCTAAAGTTAGTTTATTAGATTCTTCTCGAAGAAGATTACAATTTATTGAAAAATATATTAAACAAAAAAATTATTCAGATATCCAGATCATATACAAAAGAATTGAAGAATGGACTCAGCAATTTGATGTTGTAATAACTCGAGCATTAATACCATTTCCTTATAATGCTGTTTTATTAAGACATTCATTTATCAATGTTGCAGCAATCTTTTCAGGAAATATACAAATAAATGAAAATATCATTCAATATTTAAAAAAAAATAATCTTATTATAAAAAATAATATTAAAATCCTAGAATTAGAATTTTTGGGAGAAAGATACTTGATTCTACTTTCCCATATAGATAGAACAAAAAAATTGAAACCAATCAAATGGAAAACACTCAGGAGAGAAATGGATGAGTTACATAATAGCAATAGCAAACCAAAAGGGTGGAGTAGGCAAAACAACATCCACAATTAATATTGCAGCCTATCTTGGCAAAAAAGAAAAAAAAGTTTTAGTTGTTGATATGGATCCACAGGGAAATGCTTCTTCTGGTTTTGGTATAGATATACATAAATTAAATAAAACAATTTACGAAGTTTTAATTGAAGAATATACTGCAACAGAATGTATTTTACCTCTAAAAGAGAAAAATATATGGATATTACCAGCAAATGTAAATCTTGCAGGTTTAGAGGTTGATTTATTAGAATTAGAAAATAAGCATGAACAACTAAAAATTGTTCTAAATTCAATACGGAATCAATATGACTATATTTTAATTGATTGTCCACCAAACCTTGGTATTTTAACTATTAATGCCTTATGTGCAGCAGATGGAGTTATTATTCCTTTACAAACAGAATATTATGCACTGGAAGGGATTACACAATTAATTCGAGTAATTGATAGAGTACAAAAATCACTAAATCCATCCCTTGTTTTAACTGGTGTTTTACTTACGATGTATGATCAAAGAACAAATTTATCTAAAATGGTAGTTGAAGATGTAAGAACACATTTTAAAGATAAAGTATTTCAAACAATCATTCCCAGAAATGTAAAACTTTCAGAAGCACCATCTTATGGACAAAGTATTGCTATATATGCACCAGATAGTCCTGGGGCAATTGCATATGAAAAAGTTGTAGAAGAATTAACTCAAAGAACATAATACTTGTAAGGAAATTAGTTATGGCAACAAAACGAAAAGGATTAGGAAAGGGACTGGCAAATTTATTACCAGATTTGAATACAACAAATACAGAATCATCAAGTAATGAATTTCAATATATTGACGTAGATAAAATTGAACCCAATCCAGATCAGCCAAGGAAACGATTTAATCAGAAAGAATTAGAAGAACTTGCAGAAACAATTAAAAATGTAGGTATTTTAGAACCCATTATAGTAAGACAAGAAAATGAAAAATATATAATTATTTCTGGAGAAAGGAGATGGCGTGCAACTAAGCTGGCAGGTTTTAAAAAGATTCCAGCTATACTAAAAAATGTAGATGATATTAAAAGTGCAGAACTTGCAATTATTGAAAATATTCAGAGAGAAGATTTAACCCCATTAGAAGAAGCAAGAGCATATGAACGTTTGATGAAACTTACCAATATGAATATAAAACAAATTGCTGAAAGAGTAGGAAAAGATCGTTCTACAATATCTAATTTATTAAGATTACTAAAACTGCCAGAAGAAATACAACAATTAGTTGAAGATAAAAAAATTACAGCAGGACAAGTTCGCCCCTTACTATCTATAGCAGATAAAAAAATGATGATTCAATTAGCAAATAAAATTGTAGAAGAAAACTGGAGTGCACGAAAAGTAGAAGAAGAAGTTGCAAAAATAACAGATCCTGTTTCTTCCAAAACAACTACGAAAAATGAACAATTTAAAGATCCAGCAATTATAGATGTTGAAAAAAAAATTAGAGCAAAATTCACAACTAAGGTAGATATTCAACATAAGAGTAATGGTTCGGGCAAAATTATTATACATTATGCTAATTTAGACGAATTTGATAGAATTATAGAATTATTAGGAATCGAATTATAATCACGATTTAAAATCTAATCTTTAATATGCTCATGATTATATAAATGATCCCTACAATATTCATGATCGGAACATTCTACACAATAACGAAAATCCATATAGGGATCATCCTTTTCTGTTATTCCACAAATCGTACATTTATGTAAAGGTTTATTTTCTTCTCGTTTATTTATCTGAAATTTAATCTGGTGTAATTTAGGTGTTTTATTTCTTATATCTGGCAAAACAATTAGTAGAATAAAATTTAGTAAACCAAGTATTGGTCCCAGTATTGGTAATAAAGAATTAATTTTAAGAGATAATATAACAGCATTATAAAGTAGAAATGCTCCAGTAAAAATTCCAATCCACTTCATTTTAATTGGCAAGATAAAAAATAATAAAATTTCCATATCGGGATATAAATAGGCAACCGCAAAAAATACTGATAAGTATACGTAATAAGCATCTAAGGGATAAAAATAGGTACCTATTAAAATGAAAAAATAACCACTGAATATAAATAAATTATATTTTACTATTCCTAATTCCTGTTCCAGCATATTTCCAAATAACCAGAATATATATAAAAATAAAATCAACGATAACAAGTTATCTGTAATACGAAATGGAAATAAAAAAATTTGCCACCATTGATCTGTTAGAAGCATCTGTATTTGAAAATGCGAATAAGGTGTATTGGTAATTATATCTAATATATTTACAATTGCCATAAATAAAATTAAAATATTTGTTAAATTTGCAATTGTATATTTTTCGAACTTAAATTTCTTGTTCATAGAAAAAACAAATAATATCAGGTTATTTTATGTCAATAAAGTACCTATGGGTTTGTTTAAAATGGGAAATAAAAATGCAACTTCGTTCTATACAGATTATTATAATGTTATTTTTCTTTTCATTATCATTAACAGTAATATATTATTATTCACTACGAACCAATGTTTTTTTAGACGAAAAAAATTATTATGGTTTATTCTTATTATCAATTTTCTTTATGATAATATTATTATCTGGGAGAGGTTTACAAAAAGAAAAAGAAGCAGGATTTTATAAAATTATTTTAATGAGTCCTATACCAAGATGGATTTTTTATATTAGTAGAATTTTTACTAAATCTATTATAATAATGTTTATTATATTTATATTTCAATTTATTTACAAAATTTTATTAATAGGACAAATCTATTTTTTTAAAAATGATATTTATATAATTTTATTATTTTATCCCTGTATTATAAATTTATTAGCAATTGGAGAAATTGTATCATTATTATCTTCTGGAAATCGAATGAGAGAATTAATATTACCAGCCTTATTTTTTCCTTTATCAATTCCAGTCTTTATAATATATTCAAGTATCGTTAATGAAATGGTGCAATTAGAAATAAAATGGAATTTTTTAATAACAAGAAATTTTATTTTACCTGTAATTTTATCAATAATTTATGTTCTAATTGGAATATTGTTTTTTACTTATCTTTCAGTAGATGAAAGTTAAAAAAAGGATAACATTATGAATAAAAATAAAATAATCATAGTCATAAATATAATATTTGCTTTTATTCTAATACCAGTTACAATTATGGCATTAACATATCCACCTGTAATTTCATCTCAGGGGCAGGCACATCGAATATTTTATATTCATGTTCCTATCGCATGGGTATCTATGTATTCGCCCATCATTGGATTTATTGCTGGAATACTTTATATGATCACAAAAAAACGCATTTATGATAGAATTATTGTAACTTCAATGAAAGTTGCCTTTATATTTGCACTTGGAGTGGTTATTTCTGGACCTCTTTGGGCTTCTACAGAATGGGGAACCTTCTGGAACTGGAAAGATCCAAGATTAATGAGTTTTTTTGTATTGTTATTATCTATAAGTAGTTTCTTTATTGTTAGAAATTTTACCGATGATCCTCAGAAAAAAGCAAATTATAGTGCTATTATGACAATTCTTGCTACTCTAGCTTCCATCTTTACATGGTTTTCCATAAGAATATTTACACCAGATACACATCCTGGTCCTGTTCTCCATACTATGTCTCCAAAGATAAAAACCACATTCTGGATTTCTGTATTAGGATACCATTTCTTTTTTCTTGTTATATTTTATATTACTTATCAATTTGAAAAATTAAGCGAACTTTATAATAAAATTAAAACATATTAAGGAGCTTTATATGAAAATTTTAAACAAAAAAGTGTTTCTTATATTATTTTTATGTATATTAACACCAATTATTTCAGAGCCGTTATCAAAAGATTTCATTGAAAAAAAATTAGAAGAATTAAAACAATTAAATCCTGCCCAACGTAAAGAAAAAACAGAATTATTGGATTACGAAACAACTGCTAGTATATTAAGTTATATCCGTTATAAATATATAAAAAATGATCCCGAAATGGAAATTATCTTTTCACTTTATGATCATTTAGCAAACCTTAATGCTATAAAATTATCTCAAAAACGGTTGAATCGTTTACTATTTGTAATTATATTTACTTTAATTTTATTTTCTTCTTATCTAACTTATATTTTAATCAATCAAAATAAAATCATAAAAGAACTAAAAGAATATAGCCATAATCAAGAAGAAAATCAATCTTTCGAAGTATTTAAAGGATAATGTTTTATTTTGATAGTTTTAAACATCCCTATATTCTTATAAACAAGAATATTATTTTACCAGTAGTTTCTCTGATTAATTTCGATTTAGTAGAAGCAGAAAAAATTTATCAGATCTTATTGGACAATTTTCCTTCTTTTACAGAAGAATTTAAAATTATAAAACAAGATCAGATTATTGGACAAAAAAAATATTATTCTTTTATAAAGATTATTTCCGATTTTTCTATAAATGTTGCCTTAGAATTAAGAATTCTTTCTTCTTATGCAGGTGGTGCTTCTAAAAATGAAATTTTAAATCAACCTACTCAAAACTATTCTCCTTCTTTCAAAACAGATCGTATTTATTATTACCTATTTATGTATTTGGTACAAAATTATACTATTGATAAAGATAAACATATACAACATTTAGAACCTCAATATATTGGATTAATTCGAAATTACAAAATACCATATACAGATACGCGTATAGAACCTTGGACTGTAGGAATATTCGACGATTTAGATTTTGGAGAATTATTAGATTCAATCCTAAAAAAAATACCTTATGAGTGGAAAGCTAAAATCTGGAAAAATCCTTTTACCGTCGAAAGAACAACATTAGCATTGAATTTAATTCATATCGAACAATATAAATATTTAGTTCATGATTTTATAAAATTTATTAAAAATATAGATGAGAATCAGTTCGAATCTAAGAACTTTAATACCTTTTTTAGCGATTGGGAGATTGAAAGATGTTTTTCAAAAAGTGGAAATATTCATTGGAAATTCAAAAAAATTCCTTTTATAAATTTGCCTTAGGAATTTTATTACTTATTAATTGTAAAACCCCCGTATATAAAGATACTATCTGTTATAAAATAAATACAATATACAAAGTTTTACAATCAATTGAAATTGATTCCAATAAATGGATGCTTATAGTCCTGGATCTTAATAAAAGGGATTATAAAAACGAAATTATTAATGATACTAAAATTCAAATTGCTGAATTAAAATATAATAAATTTTATATAAGAGATATAAAAATTTTAAAACGCGATGATTATCCCTTAAAACCTATTTCTATAGCATATGATAAACTTTCAAAAACAATTTATATTTTAAATATGGCATTTTATAAACAACGCTCTTTAGAAATTTATACTTTAGAAAAAAATATATTATTATTTAAAACGCGATATCGATCTGATAATTTTAATAACCTTATTTCTATTGCATATTTTAATAAAAAATTAATTGGGCTTAATAGTATAGATTCATTGTTAAATATTAATCCAATTACATTTATAATTAAAGACGATTTAAAGTTTCAATACTTAACAAGCAAAATAAAAAACGCATATAAAATTAAAAATATAAATGATTCCTTATTTGTAATCCAACCCAAAGAAAAAAAAATTATTTTCTTAGACAAAGATTTTAATATTAATAGAGAAATACATTTTGATTTATATCCTTACGATATTCTTTTTAGTAATAATCAATATGTTATTTTATTAAATAAAAATTATATTAATATATTGGATAGCAATACTTATCAATATTTACAAAATAATGAATCTTATTTTTATTTTATCCCAATTCCTTTATTAAATACTTATCATAAATTTGATATATATAATTCTTCTTTTGAAAAATATAAAATCATTTCTCAATCTTATTTTGATTTTTTTGCAACAAATACAAAAGAAAAAGATTGGGATATTATTATAAATCAATTTTCATCTTTTTCTAATCGCTGCAATATCCATAATGATTTAGATAAATGATTTATATGCAATTGAACATTTTCTTTTAAATTTTGATAGACTTCTTTTGATATTTTTATGTTTTCTTTAAAATCATCTATTTCGTAATTTATAAAAGATGCTTCTAAATAAGGAAAAAGATTTAGTTCTTCTATACGAAAAAGTTCTTGTTCTAATATAAAAAGAGATTCAATATATTTTTTATTAGAAGGATCGTTCTGAAAATTATGAATTGTATTTAATATTCTATCAATTAGTTCTTTTATGATTTGAAGTTTTTCATTTAAATTAGTAAAAAATTTATATAAATCATAGTTAGTATTTATATCTTCATTTATAATAAGTTGTTTTTTATCTTCTTTCGATGTTAATAATTGTAAAAATTCTTTCTCGTTAAAAATAATATGAAAATTTTTTATAGGACATCCATTTCCATACAATAGAAATAAATTTAGATGTTTATAATAACTATAATGCTTTTCAAACCAATTTTTAAAAATCATCAACTTATCATTCGTGATGATCTTTTCATTTTTTAAGTTCAAACAATATTTCGTAGGTAATGACGTTAATTGTTTATAGTTATAATATTCTAACGAATACAATCGGTTATTATAATAAAGAAGACGAAATTCTATTGAAGAATATTTTGTATGAACAATATTATCTGGAAAACCAAAATCAAGTCCAGTGAAAAATATATTTGAGCAACCTAAATAACAGGCAAAATCTAACGCGGTAGTAGATACAGAACCACCACTTTTCAAAAAATCAATATCAGAAAATAATTTTTTATATATAAAAGAAACATAAGGTAATGTATTATTAAAAATATAAACTTTTTTTTGATTCAATTTACGATTCAAAAGATAATTTTTTATGGTTAAATAATATACTACTGGATCACAAACCAAATGAAATGGTAAATTTAAATTTTTTTCTAAATGTAAATAATTAATAATCTGGGCATCAACAGAAATTACAAAATCTGGTATAATCTGATTTTTTATTAAAGTATTTAATGCAGTATCGACACATATGATTAAAATCTTATTTTGTATTTTTTTTATACTATTTATCCAGTAATCCAGTGATGGTCCACCACAAACGATTATTGCATTAAATTTCTGAAACCTATTATTTAAATGATTTATTGGTCGAATATATTTAGAAAAGATCAAATTCTTATAAAAATTCGAAATCCATAATTTCTCAAACTTCTTTGCGGTATTATAATTTACCTGATAATAAAATCTTTTTCTGTAAAATAAATCTATAATTTTATAATCTTCTTGATTTAAATAGCTTTTTAAATAGAATAGTTCGTATTTTAAAATATCTTTTCCTAAATTACGAATTAAATCTACATCAAATAAATTCGAAAATATTATTCTTTTCTCAATTAAAGAACGAAAATCATTAATAGCAAAGTTTAATCTATCTTTCGCTTTTTCCAGAATAAATATATCTGGTTCTATCCATAATATTTTATAATTTGTATTCTTTATAATTTCCTCTATTATAAATCCTAATCCAACTTTATAACAAATTATTACATTTATAAAAGGATTTATCTGTTCAATTAAAGAAAAAAATTGGCGTTTTGCTTCTTTATAAGGATCATATTTACTATGAACATACTTATTATTATATCTTATATTATAAGGTATATTATCTTTATATATAATCTCAATATTACGAGAATTCATTGATGATAGCATAAAAACGATTATTAATTTTTTTTATTATTAAATCCATATCATATAATTTAGAAAAATTTAGTGACGTTAATGCTTTATCTATATCGTCAAAATAAAAAACTTTTCCTTCTTTTAATAATATTGCTTTTTTTACAAAAGAAGGTATTTCCTCAATTCGATGTAAAACAATTATAATAAATGAAATTTGTTTTGATATTTCGGAAATAAACTTTTCAAATTCTATTCTTCCTTTTATATCAAGACCATCAAATGGTTCATCTAATATTAAAATTTTAGGTTTTTTTATAATACTTCGAAGAAGCAATGTTCTGTATTTTTCTCCAGTAGAAAGATAAATAAATTTTTTATTATAATATTTTTCAGAAACAGAAGGAATATATTGTTTTAATAGAGATCTCGCAATTTCTTTTTGTTCTTTTGTAGCTTCAGTATAATATCCAATTTGATCATAAAATCCAGTGCAAATAGTTTCCAGGATACTTATTTCGCTATGATAGGTTTCGAACCAGTTTACAATTTTAGGAAAAAAATTGCCAAAAAATTGTTTTTTATGAGCTGTTAGAAAAGAAGAATTTTCAAATTCAATTTTTGAACTTCCTACTGTTGGCCATTCCAAACCAGTGATAATACTTAAAAGTGTTGTTTTTCCAGATCCATTAGGACCAATAAGGGTATAAAAATTCTCTTCCAGTACTAAATTAATATTCTCTAAAATAATTTCTTTATTACGAATATAGGAAACATTATTTAAAATTATTTTCATTATTTTTTATAAAATTTTTCTAAATATTGTTTTATATACATTAATTCTTTTTTAGAATTTGCTTCGAATATAATTCTTATAATTGGTTCTGTATTGCTTGCTCTTAGATGAATCCAGCTTTTATTTTTATATAATATAAAAAAACCATCTTCAGTGTTGATTTCTTCTATTTCTAAATCACCTGATGGATATAATTTAGATAAAATTTCAAACCATTTTATTAAAACATCATCTTTTTTATTCAAATTATAGGCAAATTTCATCTTTTCCATATAAAGTTCTGGCATAAGATTCATCAAATCTTCAATAGTAGTAGCATTCTGATGTGCCATAGCTGATAAAATATAAACTATACCCGTTAACGAATCTCTACCTTTAGAAGGAATAGAAGGATCAATTACTCCACCATTTCCTTCTCCTCCAAATTTTGCATTTAATTCTAACATTTTATTTAAAACATTTACTTCTCCAACAGGCGCCCTAATAACGATATGTCCATCTTCTCGAGAAACTTTTTCTAATATTCTTGAAGTAGAAAAATTAATAACAAATTTTGATTTTTTTCGTAATTGTAATCGTTTTCCTAAATATGCTAAACCCAAAGTATATTCTTCGTTTATTGCTCCTTTAAATGGTGATCCACAAACTAATCGATCCCCATCTGGATCAAGAGCAAATCCAACAGAAGCTTTTTCTTTTTTTAGAATTTTTGAAAATTGTTTTAATGCTTTTGGTGTTGGTTCAGGTGGTCTACAAAATTTTTTTGAAGGCTCACAATTTAAAGGGATAATTTCGCAATTTAACTCTTTTAACAAAATTGGTAATGCATACATTCCACTACTATTGACTGGATCAATAACAACCTTATATTTCTTTTTTTTAATTTCATTTAAATTAGGAATTTGTTTTAAAATAGATTCTATATGTTTTTCTATACCTTCATATTTATATGTATTATAGTAAATCAAATCTGGCAAGGAAATCTTTTTATTTATATTGCGAAATAATTTTACATAATCTTCCTTATCGTAAAAATAACCATTTTTTTTTAAAAATTTAATACCATTCCATTCCTGAGGATTATGACTTGCAGTAATAATAATACCAGCATCTGCTTTAGAAAAATGACAGGCAGCTTTTATTGTAGGTGTAGGTGCTGTTCCAATGTTTAAAACCTTTTTATTATAAAAATTTAAAATACTTTCTATAAAATTAGTTATAACAGGAGAACTACTTCTTCCGTCATTTCCAATTACTATTGTATTTCCACTAACTTTACAAAAGGCTTCTATAATTTCTAATAACATTTTTGGATTAATACCGTCTGGAAATTTTACACGAATACCAGATATAGAAATTATTAAAATTCCATTTTCGATTCTATTAATATATTCTTCTGGTAAAGAAAAAGGTATATTTTTATTCATAAATCATAAATTTTCTTTTAAAGTAATCTTTGCAAGAATAAACTATATTTTTAAATATCAATTTACGAAAATTTAACTTTAAATAATTTTGTATTATGAAGAAATATCTCTTCTTTAACATAGTCTTTATTTTAATATTCCTTTATTGTAAATATAACAATCATATATCTATAAAAAATTTAGAGAATACGGTTCAATCAAAAATTACACTTTCTAAGGAATGGAATGATCTAAAAAAATTTTTTTATGGTTCTGAAGTTTCACAGGATAGCTATTTATATAAATATCAGCAAGCAAATTGGTATATTAAAGAAATAAAAAAATTAAAATCTATGGAATTAAAATTACAAGAAAGAAGAAGAATTATCCAACAATGGCATAAAGAAAATCTTACAGAAACTTATTATATTAAAAATGCTGTATACTTATTAAGTGGTGCAGATTTATATCATTTTATGTTATTTTATCCAGAGGCAGATAATTATATTATGATTGCAATGGAAAAAACAGGTAATATATTAAACAACTATTCGGAAGATGATTTAAAATTTGGTATTTTAAATATACTGAATATACTAAATAATTTAACCCATTCAGGTTATTTATTTTCACGTACAATGAAAGAATATATGATTAAAAATGAATTAAAAAACTTATCTGGTACTCTTCCAGAAATATTATATTTTATTAATTTTTTTCATTATGATATTATAGATATTTATAAAATTTGTTTAAAATATAAAAAAGATACCTGTACTATACCTGGCTTACATTATAAAATTATTAATGAGAATCATCAAATAAAAAATATTTACTATATTTCCCATAAATTAGAACCAGATGATTTTATAAATAATTCTATCTTAGATAGTTTTTTAAATAAATTTTCCAATAAGGGACTCTTTTTAAAAGCTGCTGTATATTTATTTCATTTTCAGGAATTTCTGGATTCTAATATATATCTTATAAATAATTTTAATAGTATTATACAAGATGATTCCGGCATACCATATAGATATTTAAAACAAGGAAATTATAATATTAAATTATTTGGTGAATATAAAGATAAAACAAATCTAAAAAAAACAATTAATCCATTTCAAAAAGATTTATATATAGATTTTAAAAATAATAAAGAAAAATTACCATTTATGTTTGGTTATGCTCAAGCTCGAAAAAGCAATTTATCTAATTTAATTTATGCTTATAGATTATAATCTTTTCGAATCCATATATACATTGGATCACCAAAAATTGTATATTTAGGATGAATATATAATAATTCATAATATTTATTTAGAAAATTTATTTCTTCTTTATTTTCTGCATTATAACCATGTATAAAAATTTCAGATTTTGTTTTTTGTAATACATATAAATTAGGTGGTAAACTTTTATCAGTTTTACTCCATTCATAATAATAACGTATAACTTTTTTAGAACATAAACCGAATAAATCTAATATATTTCCATCAGTATAATAAAATCCCATAACTCCAATTTCTGGAGATGCAATTTCTCCTTTTATATGATTTTTTTTCAATATTTCAATAGCATCTTTGTAAGCTAAAAATCTTTCGATTTCCACTTTATCTCTCATACCTGGTGAATATAAAATTCCGCGATATTCATCAAAAGGATATTTATTACGATTTATTAAATAATAATTTTTACCTAACATTAAAATTACAAATATTGAGGATAAAACTAAAATGATTTGGTTAACATATTTTAAACTAATATATTGACTAATTCTATTAATGATTTCCTTTAATAAAAAATATGTTCCTAAACTATATAGTAAAAGATAAGAAATTAATAAAGGTGGCAAATACCAGCTTTCTGCCCGTATTGTATAAAATACGAACAAAAAGAAAAAGTATGTATATATAAATAAATATAGTTTTACTAGATTTTTATTTTTATAAAAATAATACAAAAAAAATAAATTTATAAATATATAATAATTTAACAAACTTTTATTAGAATTTAATAAAAAATTTCCAGCTTTATTTATATCTAATTTGTATACAATAAAAGTTGCTGGTTCAGTACCATATCTTAAAATAGGTGCTAACATACTACCCCAGAATTCATTTACAATTAATACTCTATCTCGAAAATTATTTAAAAAATCCTTATCTAATGGATAAACAGGAAACAATTCTTTCCATGCTTTTTTCGAGTTAATGGATTGTGGCAAAATTTGATCATAATAAAATTTAGCAAAAATTATATATAAAAATACAAGAATTACTGGTAATATAAAATAATGTATTTTATATTTTTTATTTTTTATACCATAAAATAAACGATAATATACTAATGGATAAATTACAATTCCTTCTATTCTTGTTAAAATTAATAAACTGGGTAAAATTAAATCTAAAAGATTATAATTTTCTTTATATAAATAAATATAAATATTTAAAAATAAAAGAAATGTAAATAAAGCAAACTCAAATCCATAACTATGAATTTTTATATTATAAGAGTTAATTGAACATAAGAGAGAAATTAAAAACGATAGAATAATTGAGTTTGTTTCTTTATAAACTATTCTATAAATAATAATACCTGTTCCCATTAAAAAAATTGCATTAATATATAAAGCAATCTGAGGTATCTTATCAACATCTATAATAAAACCTAATATTCCCAATAAAAAGGCAAACAATGGTGTACTGGAACCAAGTGTTCTTTCTGAATCATAAATATTCCAAACTAATTTACCATATAAAGCAAAATTTTTTGAATGAGTAAATGTTATATATGCATCATCATTAGGAAGTAAACCAATTAAAATTAAAACAACTGCACCGATAATACCCGGCAAAATCATCAATATATTTGAATAACTAATAGTAAATTTTTTCATATTTATTCCTGTTAATTAAATAAAGGTATTGCCAAAAAAATTTATTTTTTTTCGATTTAAAGTAAAATTTTTAGTTTAAATGTTTTATCAAAATATTGATATTTCCTTCTGGAATTTTTGGTTCATATTGAATTTCGTCCATTATGGATCGCACTAAAAATAATCCTAATCCTCGTGGTTTCCCCTTATTTGCATGTTGTTCTAAATCTGGATCTGTATAATTTAATATATTAAAATGTGGTGCATTATCTTCTATTTTTACAATTAATTTTTTATCAAATAATTGAAAATCAATATAAATAAAATTATTCGCTTTTAATTTATAACCATGTTCTATAATGTTAGAAAGTATTTCATCAATTGCTAAAATAATACGATTTAATTCTACAATATCAATATAATTTAATTTTTCTTCAATAGCTTCTCGTATTCTATTTAATTCCGAAAGTTGAGAATTAATTACAATTGAAAAAGATTTAGGATTATTTTGAGCCAATTTTTATGTTAAATGTTTAATTGCTTCTTCATTATTAGAATAAATCTTAAATAATGAAGTAAATTTTAACAAATCAAAAACATCTCTTACCTGTTTCTGGAGACCTACTAAAACTAAATCTCCATTTTTCGCTTTTGCTTCTTGTAAAAACTTTAAAAATACACCTATACCTGCAGAAGCAATATAATTTAATTTTTCTAAGTTACATATTATTTTCGAATACTTAGTCAACAGAGAAGATAAAACAGAAGTTAATTCTGGTGCTGTTTTTGCGTCTAATTTCCCTTCTATAGTTAAAATACAAATATTATTTTTAATATCCTGGCTTATTGTAAGATCAGAATTTGACATATTCCCTCCATTTATTATCTTACTACACCATATTCAAATATTTTTACTATTTCCATTGCCTGACTTTCTAATTCTTCATTTGTTACATTTTTATTATTCCAATTACTTATAATTTCTTTTATACCACCAAAAATAATATGAGCTGCAAGTTCAGTATTTTCTATTTTTACAATTTTATATTTTTTTCCTCTTTCTAAAATATCTAAAACTGCTTGATAAAAAATTCTCTGATACTTTGTTACTATTTTATCAAATTCTGGATTTAAACCTACGGGGGACTGAATAATTATTTTTAATAAATCCTGGTGCTGGTATAATGTTTTAAATAAAGAAGCTAAGCTTTGTTCAATGTTTTTTTTAAAATTATTTTTGCCTGTTTTTACTTCTTTATTTAATCGAATTAAATCTGTTAATAAATGCTGATATAACTGTGCTGCTAATTTGGAAAATATTTCTTCTTTATTTTCGAAATATAGATAAAAAGTACTACGAGATAAGCCTGTTTCCCGAATAATATCAGAAATACTCGTATGATAAAAACCTTTTTCTGTAAATACTTTTCTTGCTGAATTCAGTATTGCTTCTCTATTTAATTTTTTCTTTTCTTCTCTTAATCCCATAAGTTTGTAATAATTTATTTTTTATTTTTATTTCGGTCAATTCTATTTTAAAATTTAAATTTTTTTAAAAAAAACCCAAAAAAAATGACAATAGTGTCATTATTTATATTGACGATTTTTTGAATTTGATTTTACTGGTACATAAATGGTGATTCATGATAAATCATAAGATTTATGATGAATCATCATTTGTAAAAATCATTAAAAAGGAGTAGTTTATGGCAAACTTTTACGAAGACAATCAAGACTTACAGTTTTATGTAGAAAAAGAAATTCCCTGGGACGAAATAGTTAGAATTGTAGAATTTGATTTTAAAGCATTAGATGCCTTTACCTCAGTAGAAGAAGCTAAGGAATTTTATAAAGATATATTTAGAGAAGTAGGTAGATTAGCAGCAGAGGAAATTGCACCAGTATCTCAAAAATTAGACGAAAAGGGTCTGGAATTTAAAAATGGAGAAGTATATGCACCAGAAGAGTTTAATAAAATTTTTGAAAGATTTAAGGAAATGGGATTATATGGTATGTCTATTCCTCGAGAATTAGGTGGAATGAATTGTCCATTTATAATGTATTTTATTAATGCAGAAATGATCGCTCGTGGAGATAGCTCTGTAATGAATCATTATGGCTTCCATACTGGTATTGCATTAGCACTATTGAAATATTCTATTGAAGAAGGAAGTACTGAATTTCAGGTAGATCCACCAAAATTAATAAAAACACGATTCGAGAAAGAAATTTTAGAAATCGTAGAAGGAAAAGCATGGGGTAGTATGGATATTACAGAACCTGGTGCAGGTAGTGATATGGCTGCCATTAGAACTTATGCTGAGCAAGACGAAAACGGACAATGGTATGTAACAGGCCAAAAATTATTTATTACATCTGGTCATGGAAAACATCATATAGTTATTGCAAAAACAGAATTTGATGGAGAAAATAAATTTGCCTATGGTTTAGATCGTTTATCTTTATTTTATGTACCTGCTTGGGAAGAAGATGAAAACGGAAATAAAAAAAGACATATAGAAATTATGGGATTGGAAAAAAAATTAGGAATCCATGCTTCTGCAACCGTTGCATTAAATTATGAAAGAGCTCCAGCACAATTGATTGGAAAAAGAGGGCAAGGTTTTAAATTGATGTTATTATTAATGAATAATGCTCGTATAAGTGTTGGATTTGAAGCTCTTGGATTATGCGAAGCTGCATATAGAAAAGCAAAAGAATATGCTGCTCAAAGAGAAAGTATGGGAAAAACAATTGATAAACACGAAATGATAGCAGAATATTTAGATGACATGCAAACAGATATCCAGGCTATTCGAGCTCTTGCAATGCGTTCAGCATATCACGAAGAAATGAATCAACGTTTAGAAATTTTATTACTAACATTACCAGAAGAATATCCTGGAAGAGATGAATTTAGAAAACAACAAAAATATCATGCAAAAAAATCAAGAGAATTAACACCATTGTTAAAATATATTGCAGCAGAAAAATCTGTTGATATTTCGAGAAAAGCAATTCAAATTCATGGTGGATATGGTTATATTAAAGAATATGGGGTTGAAAAATTATTAAGAGATTCTATTATCTTCCCAATTTACGAAGGAACAAGTCAGATTCAATCCTTAATGGCTATGAAAGACAATATGATGGAAATTATTAGAGAGCCACAAAGTTTCGTACAAAAATATATAACTGCCAGAACAAAAGCATTATTTAATCCAGATTCCAGAATAAGAAGAGTTGCAAAATTAGAAATCATTGCTTATGACGTATTATTACTCTTATTAGCAAGAGTTACAGCATTAAAAATTTCTACCTTAAAAGATATTCCTATAGAAAGATGGGTTAATGTAATTACATCAAACTGGGATCCTAAAAGAGATTTTGCACCAGCTCTCTTACATGCTGAAAGATTAACAAAAATCTTAGTTGATAAAGCAATATGTAAAATATTATTAAGTCAGACATTACGACATCCAGAAAGAGAAGAACTCTTTTTAAAATACTTAGAAAAAGCAGAATTAAGAGTCGAAGCAAATTATAGAGAAATTACAACTCTTGGTGATAGAATCTTAAAAGATTTATCAAATCATATGGATAAAGTTAGAGTAGCCTGATTATAAAAAGCCATCAGGAAATCCTGATGGCAAAAATATTTTTTATATTACTATAATAATAAAGGAGTAAACTATGGAACTAATAAAAATTCCAAATGTTTCACCACTATATATTTTAGAACAAGTGGATGTATTAAAAGCAATTGGACATGCTGCGATACAGGGATTAACTCAAAAAAATACTGGTCAAGTTCGTATTGAAGATCTTTTTGAAAAACAATTTCCTGAATATCAGGAAGTTGTACCACCACGTTCAAATCAATTAATTGATGATTATTTAAAATTTCTAAAAGCTAATGTTAATGCTTATAAAAATGAGGTCCCATTTCACTTTTTTCCTCAATGGGCATTTCCCATATTAGAAAGAGCATTAAGTGATTTACCATTTAATTTTATACAGATCATGAACGCAGGATATAGAGCAGAAATCAATGTTCCTATACCAAGAAATGAAAAGATCTATGTTAAAGCTCAAATACAAAAAATTGAGGTGAAAAATAATATTCTTTATATTACTACAAAAGTTATCTCAGAAACTCAAACTGCACCAGAAGCTCTAATTGCATATTTAACAGCATTACTTCGATTACCCAAAAAAGATAAATCATCTTCTAATGGAAAAAAATCTAAATCTTTACAAGAGTTTACAGTGCCATTCGAAGCAAAAGAAATTGCAAGATTTAATTTTCCCGCAAATACAGGATTAAATTATAGTATATTAAGTGGAGATATTAATCCAGTTCATTGGTTAGATCCCTATGCTCAAATGATGGGATTTAAAAGAGTTATCTTACATGGATTTGCTTCTTCTGCTTTTTGTATAGAAGCAATTAATAATAATATTTTTGCAGGAAATATTCATAAACTTAAAGAAGTTGATATTAAATTTACAAAACCCTTACTTTTACCAGCAAAACCCAAATTATATTATTTAAGGGAAAATAATCATTTTTATCTTGCCGAAGCAAAATTAGCTCGTGCTTATATAACAGCAAGTTTTAAAACAAAGAACTAAATTTTATTTTAAGGAGGAATAAAATGAACGATATTTTATTAGAAATTGAAAAAAACCCATTAGCAAAACAAATTGCAACAACAGTTGGTATTCCATTACCACCAATTTTAAAAAGATATAAAGGTCCCTGGAAAGAAAGAATTTTAGAAGATAAAAAAATTCAAGTAGGTGGTTATGGAAAAACCAAAGTACAGGAAATTTTAGCAACTTCATTGTTAAAAGCTGGAGCTCAAATTTATATTAATCCATCAATTGAAAATTCTGTTCGAACAATATACGAAGAAGCAAGAAGTGGCTTAGGTGGAATCTTTTTAACTGAACAAGATAAATATGATAGCTTAGTATTTGATGCAACTAACATTCAAAACCCAGATGAATTAAAAGAAGTATATTATTTCTTTCATAATAATATTAGAAAATTAGGAAGTAATGGAAGAATAGTTATTATTGCAAAAGCAGATGAAGATCAAAAAACATTAGAAGGAGCAGTTTGTTCAAGAGGTTTAGAAGGATTTACTAGAAGTATAGCGAAAGAAATTGGTAAAAAAGGAAGTACAGCGAATATCATTTATGTTCGAGATAAAGCAGAAGATAGAATAGAAGGTGTTTTAAGATTTCTTTTATCCGAACTATCTGCTTTTATTGATAATCAAGTATTTCGCGTATCCAATTTAGTTAAAGCACCTAAGGAAATTCCATTCCATCGTTCCTTAGATAGAAAAAATATCTTAATTACCGGAGCAGCACGTGGTATTGGAGAAAAAACAGCAGAATTAATCGCACAGGAAGGTGCTAATGTTATATTAGTAGATCATCCTATGGCAGGTGAAGATCTAGGTAAAGTAGCTGAAAGATTAAATGGATATCCTATTTTAGCAGATTTAATGGATCCAGAATCTTATAATAAAATTACTTTTACTATTAAAGAAAAATTTGGTAAATTAGATGGTGTTGTTCATAATGCTGGTATTACCAGAGATAAAACAATTGCAAATATGAAAGAAGAACAATGGGATCAAGTTTTACAAGTAAACCTTAAATCTATCTTAGGTTTAAATCAATCTCTGCTTGATAATGTATTAGAAGACTATAGCCATATTGTTTGTTTATCTTCTATTTCTGGCATCGCTGGAAATTTTGGCCAAACCAATTATTCTTTAACTAAAGCTGCTTTAATTGGTTTTGTAAAACATCTTTCTGAACAAGTTGCAAAAAGAGGAATTACAGTTAATGCAGTAGCACCAGGATTTATCGAAACAAAAATGACAGCGGTACTGCCGTTATTTATAAAAGAAGCAGGAAGAAGATTAAGTAATTTATCCCAGGGTGGATTACCAGAAGATGTTGGGCAATTAATCACCTTCTTAATGACACCAGGAAGTTATGGCATTACCGGTCAGGTAATTCGTGTTTGTGGTGGAGCCTTAATTGGTGCATAAAAAAAATTTATTATAGGAGGAGAAAACTATGGAAATATTAAACAAAAGAAGAAGAGCTGTAATAGTTAGTAGTGCAAGGACACCTTTTACCAGAGCATTTCAAGAATACTTAAAACTTGATACAATTGAATTAGGAAAAATAGCAGTAAAAGGTTTATTAGATAAAACAAAATTACCTTATCATGAAATTGATCAAATTATATGGGGTGCTGTTCTCTTGCCACATACTTATCCAAATATAGCAAGAGAAATTGCTCTTGATTTAGATTTACCAAGAGAAATTGAAGCATTTACAGCAACAAGAGCCTGTACAACAAGTTTATTAACTGTTACACTCGCAGCTGCAGCAATAGAAAGAGGTGAAGCAGACGTAATAATAGCTGGTGGAAGTGAATCAATCTCCAATGCAGAAGTTAGCCTTCCAAAAAAATTAATTCAGACATTAGCTCCGTTGGTAATGTCTAAAAAAGCTACACCAATGGATTATTTAAAAGTTTTACCTCAATTAGCGCCATTTACGGATCTATTACCAAAAAGACCAGACGCAAGAGAAAGAACTACAGGTCAATTAATGGGAGAAGCTGCCGAAATTATGGCAAAGAAAAATAATATATCTCGCGAAGAACAAGATCAATTAGCATACGAATCTCATTTAAAAGCTTCTAAAGCTTACGAAAGAGGCCGATTTGATGACGAAATCATACCAGTTACAGTAAATGGAAATACAGTATATAGAGATACAATTGTTAGAGCAGATACATCTATTGAAAAATTAAGTCAATTAAAACCAGTTTTTGCAAAAGATGGAACTATAACTGCTGGAAATGCAAGTGCTTTAACAGATGGAGCAGCTGCTGTATTATTAATGAGCGAAGATAAAGCTGAAAAATTAGGCTATGAACCTCTTGCTTATTTTAAAAGCTGGGATTACGTTGGAGTTGATCCCGCAGATCAATTATTAATTGGACCAGCTATTTCTATACCTAATGCGTTGGACAAAGCAGGTTTAACCTTAGATGATATAGATATTTTTGATATTCATGAAGCTTTTGCAGCACAGGTATTAAGTGTATTAAAAGCATTAGAAAGTGATTCTTTTGCAAAATATAAACTTAAAAAAGATAAGGCTATTGGAAAAATACCAAGAGAAAAAATGAATCTTAATGGTGGTTCTATTGCAATTGGACATCCTTTTGGTGCAACTGGAGCAAGGATTATAGGAAATATTGCTAATGAATTAAAATTATCGAAGAAAAAAAGAGCTCTCGTAGGTATTTGTGCTGCTGGTGGTTTAGGTGGAGCAGCAATTTTAGAAGCAGTAAACTAAAAATATGACAACAATGTTTAAAATTTTAGTTGCAAAAAAATCTCTATCAATTATTTTTGAATATATATTTAAATAAATTGAAATCAGTAGAGATTAAAAATAACATTACTGAGTTGTTTTAGTGCTAAATAGTAAAGAAGCTCAGCAAAAAGACTAAATAACGTCGGCGGGTTTACTCGCCGACAACTGGTGGGTGGGCGGGATGACTTAATACGTCGGCGGGTTTACTCGCCGACAACTGGTGGGTGGGCGGGATGACTTAATATCGTCGGCGGGTTTACTCGCCGACAACTGGTGGGTGGGCGGGATGACTTAATACATCGGCGGGTTTACTCGCCGACAACCCTAAAGGAGAGTAAATATGTATCAACAAATAGCAAAAAATATTTTATATGATTTAAGACAAAAAGCTGAACAGGGTATATTACAGGGGGAAGAATTTCATTTAAAAGTTATTGAAGATTTAAATCAACTTCCTCTTCCTTTTATTGACAACCCATTTATTAAAGCACTTTTAAATGAACAAATCAAAAAAGTGCCAGAATTATATAATACCCTATTAAGGTTAAATTACATTCTTACAGAAATTATTATAAATTTATTATCTGAAAATTCAGAAAGATTTATAAAAAATCTAATTGAATTGTTAGATTATCGTATTCATTGGGATGAATTTCCAACAGATTATAAACCAGAAGGAATCACTAATCCCAAAATTATTTCAGCAAAAGAAGCAGTTTCTTTAATTAATGACAATAGCGTTGTTTATACAAGTGGATTTGCTGCCAATGGTCGATGTTCAATTTTTTTTAGAGCTCTTAGAGAGGTCTATTTAGAAAAAGGTCGTCCAAAAAATTTAACCTGGATTGGAGTATCTGCTCAAGGAGGTAGAGGAAAAGCTCCAGGAACTATTGAAGAATTAGATATTCCAGGATTATTAAAAGAATATATATGTGGGCACGTAGAAACCGCAAAAAAGTTACTGAAGTTAGCAGAAGAAGGATATTTAGAAATCCACACAATGCCACAGGGTGAATTAACATTCCTTATAGAAGCTCAAAAAAACGGCATAACTTCTTTATTATCTGATACTGGAATTGGTACATTTTTAGATCCACGTATTGGAACTGGTTCTGCTGTTACTTATTCGGAAAAAAATTATATAACTGTAAAAGGTAACTTATTAGAATATAGCTTACCAAAAATAGAATATGCTTTAATATCAGCTCCTTTTGCTGATGAAGAAGGAAACATCTATCTTGATAAAGCAGCTGTGATTACGGAAATATATGATGCTATAGAAGCTGTAAAAAATAATAATGGCAAAGTCTTAATAGCAGTAGCAGACATTATTCCAAAGAATCCATCTAAAATATCTATTTCTCATGAAAAAGTTGATCATATCGTTGTTAATCCAAAAAATGAACAAGTTGGGGGTGTAAAACAAAGAAATTATTGGAAAATGTTCCTTCCTAAGGAAATACAAGAAAAAGAAGAAGGAGGCATTGAAGATATAGATTTTGCAGTATCTCAGATCAAAATTATTAATAATATTTTGGGAATAACACCTTATCGTAGAGAAATTGATAATATTTTAGCAAGACTTGCAACTTATGTTTTTGTAAATAACGTTGAAAAAGGATCTATTGTAAATATAGGAATTGGATTACCAGAAGAAGTATGTAGGATATTATACGAAACGGGCTTATATAAAGATTTAACATTTACAACTGAAAGTGGTGTATTTGGTGGATTACCTGTTCCTGGAATATTCTTTGGATCAGCTATCAATCCAGATCAAATTAATCAAAGTTCGTGGATGTTCCATCAATACGAAAAACAATTAGATGTTACTGTATTAGGAATGTTAGAAACAGATTCCGAAGGCAATGTAAATGTATCTGCAAAAGGTCCTTCTATTTCTGAATTTGTTGGACCTGGTGGATTTCCTAATATTAGTAAATGTGCTAAAACAATTATCTTCGTTGGACCTTTTATGTGGAAAAGTAAGATGATTATTACAGACAAAGGCTTAAAAATACAAAAACCCGGTAAAAAGAAATTTGTGGATAAAGTTTCTCAAATTACATTTAATGCAAAACAAGCATTAGAAAAAAATAAAAACGTATTTTATGTAACTGACGTTGGTTTGTTTAAATTATCAGACAAAGGACTACTTCTAACAGATATTTTTCCTGGAATTGATGTAGAAAAAGATATTTTAGCTAATAGTGATGCTAAAATCATTGTCTCCGATAATTTAAATATTTTAGATATGTCTTTTGTTACTGGTAAGAATTTTTACTTAGGAGAATTAAAATCAAAAAAAAAGAAAACTTCTAAAAAAAGAAAATCACAACTAAAAGATAATGTAATCAGTTTAGTTTCATAAAATTTAATAAAAGGGGGTAAATATGCCATTTCACAGAGATAGCGCTAAACAAATAGAACAATTAGTAAAAAACTATAAACATAACGAATTGGATAAAGTTCAAAATCGAAGCCTGTATGATAAATATTTCCAGCTTTTTATGAAAAAGAACGAAAAAAATATTAAAAATGTTCTGGATTATTTATATACAGTAGATGGAATCATACCCTTCTTTCTAAAAGGGTTATTAGGAGAAGCGCCAAAGTTTCAATTTCAAGATTATAACAGCTATGTTTCTTCCATCAGCAGCAAATTGAATGATCAAGAAATATATGGATCTTTATATAATTTATTTGAATTATCAAAAGAAGAGTTCGAAGCAAACAAAAATGATTTTTATATTATCTATAAAAATATCAATTATTTTGAAAATAATTTAAATGTTGTTTTAGATATTGTCTTTGAAAGACTTGCAAAAAATGCATCTGTATTACCTGATTTTATTATAGCAAAAATTGCAAGTATGGCTTTAACACCATACATGTGTGCTAATATTGTACGCTTTATGCCAGAAAAACAGATTATTTCTTTAATGAAACATTTTGATATTAATTTTCTAACTGAAGTAGTAAATGAACTCGATCCACAATTAGTACAAAAATTGATGCCTGCTATTGAACAAAAACAAGTTGAAGAAATTTTTAAAATTATGCTACAAAAAGGTTATTTTCAGAAAATTGCTAACATATTTGAACATTTTAATGGAAATTTAGATTCTTATAAACAAGCACTAAAAAAACAAGTGACTTCTCCCGAAATAGCCCAAGAGATTATCAACAAGGTCTCTCCTTATTTTGTAAATGAAGCTAAAAAGCAAGAATTCATTCAATTTGTGAATGCCTAACGCATGCCACACCAAGGTTTTGGTTTCTTATGGGAGTACCCGTAAGAAACCTTTTTTTTAATCTTTATTTTATCATTTCCAAAATTTCTAAAAGATTTCTATTATTTATTATACTAAGATTCTGAACTTCTAATTGCCCAATACGATCTTCCTCAGTAAAATAGGATTGAGTTTTCTCCATAGAAAGTAAATCTGGATTATAATTGCCTTTTTCTGCTTCTGTATTCAATATGATATAATTATTACCTTTTTCTAATTCTAAAACAACCTTACCTGAAATTAATTGCGAAACTTTTAATAAGGCTTGTTTTATAGAAATTGCTTCTATATCGTACCATCTTCCTTCGTATAATAATTTTCCTAATTTTCTTCCTAAATAAAAATATAAATCTAATGTATTTTCATTTAAATAAACCTGTAATAATCTTTCATAAACAATATGTAATAATGCCATTCCCGGGGCTTCGTAAATTCCTCTACTTTTTGCTTCTATAACGCGATTTTCTATCATATCACAAATTCCTAAACCATGTCGGCCTGCTATTGTATTAGCTTCTTTTATTAATTCATACATAGAATTATAATTTTTACCATTAATAGCTGTAGGTATTCCATTTTTAAATTCTATCTCTACAACTTCTGGTTCAATATTTACATTCCAAAAAGGAACTCCCATAATTGGTTCTACAATTTTTACTGATCTATTTAGATATTCCAGATCTTTTGCTTCGTGAGTTGCACCTAATAAGTTTGAATCAGTACTATAAGCTTTTTCAATACTTGATTTATATGGTTTTCCTATTTTTTGTAAATATTCTGCCATTTCTTTTCTTCCACCAAATTGTTTAACAAATTCTGGATCCAGCCATGGCTTATAAATTTGAATTTCTGGATAAAATAATTTTGCATAACGATAAAAACGTTGAATATCATTTCCTCTATATGTACTTCCATCTCCAAAAATAGAAACATTATCTTTTTTCATTTGATTTACTATCGCTTTAGTTGTAACTGCCCTCCCAAGTGGAGTGGTATTAAAATATTTCAATCCACCAGCTTGAATATGAAAAGCACCACATTGAATTGCAATAATTCCTTCGCGGGCTATTTCCTCTTTACAATCTAATAGAATGGCTTTTTTAGCTCCATATTGATAAGCTATTTCGGGAATTTCATTTATATTATCTTCGTCTGGTTGAGCTAAATCTGCTGTATAACAATATACTTCTACATTATTTTCAGACATCCAGGCAACAGCTGTTCTGGTATCCAAACCACCGGAAAATGCTAACGCAATCTTTTGATTTTTTGGCAATGACTTTAAAATAGATTTCATATATCCAATTTCTTTTAAAATTATACAATGTAAATTCGTTTACATAATTTATAAGCATATATAAATCAATAACAACTTTTTGATTAATACGATTATAATATGCACTATAATTTATACATGGCTATTTGGCTATTTATACAGCAAAAACTGTCTCATAAACGAATCAATAATACTTTTTTTTTATTATTGTTGCAGTAAAATTCTTGTGAAAAATTATTTACCCATCCATTTTATTACTATAACATTTTATGATTTTTAAGGATATATCAGAAATGACGAGGGTATAGTATCAGTAATATTAGAAAGTTACTGATTGAATGATAATGTTATAAAAGTTTTGATGATAAGGTATCTTTATTGAGGATCCCGTTAAGGGAAATTGGCTCTGGATTTGTAACAACTATTACAGAAATCAAGATGGAGCATCGATTTTACAGGGTAAGAGAGCTTGTAGAATAAAACGTGAAAATTTTATGTGCATAAAATAATTTAAATATTATAATGAAATCAGATATATAGGATATTATGTAAATTTTATAATAAAATATTGTTTAGCTTAATTTAATTCATAGAATTAGGAACAGTTAAGAAATCATCTATTCTAAAAATTTCTTCTAAGGTTTTTTCTTGTATTACTTCTTGGGCATCATGACCTGTTTTATCAAAGATAACTAATTTACTATCAGGGATAAGTTTTTTAAATCTATAAACATTATGAACAGGAATCCATTTATCTTCTTTACCCCATAAAATTAAAGTCGGTTGATAAATTTTTTTTAATTCATGCTCTGGAATAGGAATTAATTCTTCTGTTAATAAATCAATTAAAGCTTTAGTATCATTTTTAGTTTTAAATGGATAATAATAGATTTCATTTTTAATTTCAGATATTTTTGAATAATCATAATATGCAGTAGATAAAATATATGGGAAAATTACAGGATTTATTAATAATGTAGGTATTTGATTTAAAATAGGAACTTTACCTAACTTTAAAAACCATGGACGTTCTTTTGCTTGATGTAAACCGGCAGAATCAATTAAAATTAATTTTTCAACTTTTTTTGGATTTTTTATGGTATAGCGTAATACAATTTCTCCCCCCATTGAATTTCCCATCAAAATAATATTTGATAAGTTAAAATGATTTAAAACATTATCAAGAAAATCAACATAAAATTTACGAGAATATGTAATATCTGGTTTTTCGGAAAATCCAAAGCCAGGAAGATCAAAGCATAAAGTATAATATTTTTTTGATAAGGGTTCCATTATAGCATCCCAGGCAGTTGTATTTGCCCCTAAACCATGAATCATTACAATAGCTTTATTTTCCCTTTGATTTCTCTCTCTATAAAAAATTTTTATATTATTAATAATAACAAACTTACCATCGGGATAATATTTTTTTGCTAAATCCTCTTCTTTATAATTTTGTGTACAAAATGAATTTATAAATAGAATCAATAATATAAGTTTTTTAGTTTTCATATATTCTATCTTTTTGAATAATATTTAAAATCAAATTTTTTGTAACTTTTATATATAATTATTCGAATTTCTCTTTGATGGAAAGAATCTATCTTAAAAAATTATTGATAAGTATCATTTCTATATTTTTAACTATTGCTTTTAGTGGAAATTTCATTTGTCAGAATAAATGTGATTATATTTTAAAACATACTTTTAAATCAACAAAAATTACATGCCCATTTCATTATACCTCTTCTATTAACAAATCTGATTCTTTTTATAATTATATTAGAACAACTCATTGTAAATTAAAACATATACAAGAATATCAAAATCATAAAATTATCGTACATTTAGATATAGTACTAATTAAACGATTTATTTATCCCACTAATTATAAAACTAAAATACGATTTATAAATAATATTCTATTATTTTCATCTATTCCTATTTATATTCAAAAACAAAGTTTCCTCTGTTAAATTACACCTAAACAAAAATAATAAATTATATTTAAATAATTTATCATATATTTTTATAATATTACTTTAAGGAGGAAAATATGCAACATCATAATCATCACAATTCACATATAGATCATCATAAAATGCATGATCATCACCATCACAAACATCATTCACATAAAGAAAATCATGATCACCATCAACATCATGATCATAATAAAATGATCCAGGATTTTAAAATCAGATTCTGGATATCGTTAATATTAACCATTCCTATTGTAATTCTCTCGCCTATGATTCAGAATTGGTTTGGATATAAAATTGAATTAAATTCTTCTTCTTTTATATCGTTTTTTCTTTCCAGCATAGTATTTTTCTATGGTGGCTTTCCTTTTTTAACAGGATTATGGAAAGAAATTAAAAATAAAAATCCAGGTATGATGACATTAATTGGTATCGCAATTATTGTCGCTTACTTTTATAGTTCAGCAATAACATTTGGATTAGAAGGAAAATCTTTTTATTGGGAATTAGCAACTTTAATTGATGTTATGTTATTAGGACACTGGATAGAAATGAAATCTATCGCAGGTGCTTCAAGAGCATTAGAATTATTAGTTCAATTACTTCCAAAAGAAGCTCATAAAATCGAAAACAATTCTATTATAGATGTTCCCTTAGAAAAAATTCAAAAGAACGATATATTATTAATAAAACCCGGAGAAAAAATACCTGCTGATGGTATTATAATTGAAGGAGAAAGCTATATAAACGAAAGTATGTTAACTGGAGAAAGTAAACCTGTTTATAAAAAAATAAATGATAAAATAATTGGTGGATCATTAAATGGTAATGGAACGATTAAAATAAAAGTAGAATCAACAGGAGAAGAAAGTTATTTAAAAAAAGTTATAAAATTAGTAGAAGATGCACAAAAAACAAAATCTAAAACCCAACTACTTGCCAATACAGCAGCAAAATGGTTAACTTTTATTTCCGTTGGTATAGGATTTCTAACATTATCTGGCTGGCTAATTGCTGGATACCCTTTAGATTTTGCTTTAGAACGAATGGTAACAGTAATGGTAATATCCTGTCCCCATGCATTAGGGCTTGCTGTTCCTCTTGTTGTTGCTATCAGTACTGCTATTTCTGCAAAAAATGGTCTTTTAATTAAAAATCGTTCTGCTTTCGAAAATGCAAGAAAAATAACTGCTATTGTTTTTGATAAAACAGGTACATTAACTTATGGAAAATTCGGAGTAAGTAAAATCAATGTGTATAATAAAAATTATACAGAAAATGATATTTTACGTTTAGCTGCTTCTATAGAACAAAATTCTGAACATCCAATTGCAGAAAGTATAGTGGAATTTGCAAAAAATAAAAATATTTCTTTAAAAAAACCTTCAAATGTAAAAGCTATACCTGGTAAAGGTATAACAGGAAAAATTGATAATCAAACCATAGAAATTGCAAGTCCTAATTATTTAAAAGAATTAAATATTAAAAAACCAGAAGAAAATTATTATGCAACTGTTGTTTATGTACTAATTGATAAACAATTAATTGGTTCTATTGTTTTAGAAGATCAAATACGAAAAGAAAGTTACGAAGCTATTAAAGTGCTAAAAAATCATCATATTAAAGTAATGATGGCAACAGGCGATAATAAATTAGTTGCAGAAAAAGTAGCTAAGGAATTAGGATTAGATCAATATTTTGCAGAAGTATTACCACATCAAAAATTAGAAATTGTAAAAGAATTACAATCAAAAAACGAATTTGTCGCAATGACTGGAGATGGTGTTAATGATGCACCAGCATTAGCGCAAGCTGATATTGGTATAGCTATTGGTTCTGGAACAGATATTGCAGCAGAAACAGCAGATATTATACTTGTAAATAGTAATCCTATAGATATAGTGAATTTAATCTTATTTGGAAAAGCTACCTATCAGAAAATGATTCAAAACTTATTCTGGGCAACAGGATATAACATCATAGCTATACCGCTTGCTACTGGAATATTTTATCAATTTGGTATTATTCTACAACCAGCAATCGGAGCAATTTTTATGAGTTTATCTACTGTAATTGTTGCCTTTAATGCACAACTACTAAAAGATAAAATAAAAAAATAAAAGGAGATGAGATGAAAAAGTTGTCTTGTGCGACTCTGAATATAACTGTGCCGAAAAGGCATAGTTAGAGTAGATAGGTTATAGGTTGGATATTTTAATAGGCAAGTTAGCCTGAAAAGGAGATTAATCATACCTATAACCGAATCACATAATAGGCAAAAGCCTGAATAGGAGTTTGGCAGAGTAGCCGAGATAGAATCTACTCAACTATGTTTTAAGATTATAGATATGGAGGAAACTATGAGATATATAGGAGTGGATTTGCACAAAGACAACTTTGTAGTATGTTATATGGGAAAGGGGACAGAAGAAAAGAGATTTGAGAAATATAAGTTGTTGGAAATTGGGAAATTTATAAAGACATTAAATAAAGAAGATATATTAGCAGTAGAGTCTACAACGAATGTAAAGTATTTCAGGAAGAAGGTAAAAGATTATGTATCTCGCGTAATAGTGGTAAATCCTCGCAAATTTAAGATAATCAGTGAGTCTACAAAGAAAACAGATAAGAATGATGCGGAATTGCTGGCATATTATGCGAGTAAAGAGATGTTGCCAGAAGTTCGGATTAAAGATGATGCTTATGTGGAGATAGAAAGTTTAACGAATACAAGGAACAAATTAGTAGAGTTAAGAAGTAGTTTAAAGAATAAGATTCACAATCTTTTATTATCACAGGGAATATTAACCAAAAAAGAACAATTTTCAAGTGATAAGAGTTTAGAGAAGGTATTAGAATATGAAGAATTGAGCGAAACAGTAAGATTTGAATTAAAAATTATAGTTAATCAGATTTTATCTTTAAATGAATCTATCAAAGAAATAGATAAAAAATTAGAAGAGTTAGGGAAATCTTTATCAGGTTTTACAAATATTACAAGTATAAAAGGGATAGGAACAAAAACAGGGATAACATTATTAGCGGTAATAGGAAACATAAATGATTTTGAAAATGAGAAGAAATTATTTTCCTATTTTGGTTTAGTACCAACAATACATCATTCTAATAATAAGAAAATTAATGGACATATAACGAAAAGAGGCAGTAAATTAGGAAGAAAAGTTTTGATACAATCTACCCTGATAGCGATAAAATATTCACCCTATTTGAGGGACTTTTATACAAGATTAAGAATGAAAAAAGGGAATGGAAAAGCGATTATAGCAACATCGAGGAAATTGCTTAAAATTATTTATCTTACATTAAAATATAATTTGGTATTTGAAGATTTCTCTAATTTTGTAATAAAAGCAGCATAAAAAAGATTATAAATTATATAAAAACGGAAAAAGAGGATATTGGGAATGAATGAATAAAAAGTTGAGTAGATTCGAAATTGTATGTAATTATTTTTAAAATTACATACAAAAAAAACTTTTTCATAGGAGCCAAATATGAGAAGCATAAAAATATTAATTATAATATTTTTATTTATCAATACTATATGGGGATTACCAAAAAATTATCAAATAGTAGAAGCAAAATATGTATGCATGACGCAGGATAAAGTATTTGATAAAGAATTATTACCTGTTTCTATTAACGGCAAAACCTATTATGGTTGTTGTGGAGGATGTGTTCTTGCTATGAAAGAAAATCCCTCTAAATATATTTATGCAATAGATCCAATTACTAAAGAAAGAATAAACAAAGCAGATTCTATAATTTTAAATGCAAATGGTTATGCGATATATTTTAAAAATAAAGATAGTTTAAACAAATATTTAATTAAATTACGCAATCAATAAAAAAATCATGGAGGAGAGTATATGAAAAATAAAATTTTAATTGGATTCCTTTATGGAATCCTTGTTTTAAGTTTGGGGGGGTTGTTGAATTGTGCAACAACCTCTAAGGCTTATCATGAATATGTAATGAAAGGAAGTGTTGTTGGATACGATGATTCCATCGCTGGTAATGGAAAATGGATTATCTGTATAGGTAAAAAAGATGGAGCGAAAGTTGGTCAAATTCTAAATGCTTACAGGACAAAAGTAACACAAATTAATAAAATAAAAAAATACGAAAAGATTCCAGTAGGCAAAGTAAGAATTGATGAAATAATAGACGACCACTATGCTAAAGTTTCTATTGTTGAAGGAACTCTTGAAGCAAATGATATAGTAGAAATCCAACTATGATTATACTAATCTTTACCCCCATTTTGGGGGGTTTTTTATTGTAATTATTTAATTTTTATTACTAATCAATAAATAACATATAGGAGATGAATATGAGCTATTACATTAAAACAACAAAAACAGGAAGTTTAAATGAAATAAAACAAAAAGTAATAAATGCCTTAAAAGAAGAAGGATTTGGGGTTTTAACAGAAATCAATGTTAAAGAAACATTAAAGCAAAGAATTGGAAAAGAAATAGATGACTATATAATCCTGGGAGCCTGTAATCCTAATTATGCTTATCAAGCATTACAAAAAGAACCATATATTGGAGTAATGCTACCATGCAATGTGATAATTCGAAAAGTTGGTTCTGAATACGAAATTGCAGCAGTTGATCCCTTTGCATCTATGAGTGGCGTACCCAATAAAGAATTACTGGAAGTTGCTGGGCAAGTAAAAGAAAAACTAAGTAGGGTTATAAATAATATCTAAAAAATCAATTATTTGGTGGGGTTTGGGTGGGATTGTATTTTATTTAATTAATTTTTATTTTATAAGATTTTATTAATTGACTTTATAAATATTTATATATTATTGTAATAATTATGAATAATTATAATAAAAAAATTTTAATATATAGTGCTCAACCTTATGATATAGAATACTTTAATAAATGGAATAAAAACTATAACTTTAATATTGAATATATAAATATACAACTAAATAAAAAAACTGCGAATCTTTCTAAAGGTTATGATGCTATTTGTATTTTTGTTAATGATCAAGTAGACGAAGATATTGCAAAAGAGTTAAATAGTTATAATATAAAATTAATAGCATTAAGATGCGCCGGTTTTAATAACGTTGATTTAGAAAGTACAAAAAAATATAGCATTAAAGTAGTTCGTGTTCCAGCTTATTCTCCTTATGCTGTGGCTGAACATGCTGTATGTTTGATTTTAGCATTAAATAGAAAAGTACATAAAGCTTATAATCGAATTAGAGAAATGAATTTTTCTTTAAATGGTCTAATGGGATTTGACTTACACGAAAAAGTTATAGGTATTATAGGTACAGGAAAAATTGGAACTGCATTTGCAAAAATTATGAAGGGTTTTGAAACAAAAATTATAGCTTATGATCCAAATCCAAATCAAGAATTAATACAAGAAAATATTTTAAAGTATGTTGAATTAGAAGATATTTTTAAGTATTCGGATATCATTTCTTTACATTGTCCTTTAACTCGAGAAACAAAATATATTATAAATGAAGAATCTATTCAAAAAATGAAAGATGGAGTAATGATTATAAATACAGGGCGTGGTGCATTAATCGATACAAAAGCTGTTATAAATGGTTTAAAAAAACGTAAAATTGGCTATTTAGGAATTGATGTTTATGAACAAGAAGAAAATCTTTTCTTTCAGGATCATTCCTATGAAATAATTCAGGATGATCTTATAGCAAGATTAATCACCTTTCCTAATGTTATAATAACTGCACACCAGGCTTTTTTTACGCAAGAAGCTATGGATGAAATTGCAAAAACTACTTTAAATAATATTTATCAATTTTTTTATTTTAATAACATTATAAATGAAGTTAAAATTTAAATTATTTTTTGTAATTTATCTACAATAGTTTTTAAAACTTTTATTCTTCCATACCATTTGTAATTTGATTCAATTATATGCCAGGGTGCATAATTTGTATTGGTTCTTTCGTATAGATCCTGAAAGGCAATTTTATAATAATCCCATTTTTCTCTATTTCTCCAATCTTCTTCTGTAATTTTCCATCTTTTATAGGGATTATTTTCGCGTTCTTGAAAGCGTTTTAATGGGGTCTCTTTATCTATATGTAACCAGAACTTCATTATTATTGCTCCCCAATCGTATAATTGTTTTTCGAAATAATTAATTTCTTCGTAAGCCTGATTCCATTCTTCTAAACTACAAAATCCTTCTATTCTTTCTACAAGAACCCTTCCATACCTGCTTCGATCAAATATAATTATATATGGTTCTTCTTCTATAATTACTTTCCAGAAACGCCATAAATAATGAAATTTTTTTTCCAGATCATTGGGGGCAGAAATAGGAACGACTTTATACATTCTTGGATCTAATGCTTTTACTATTCTTTTAATGGTACCACCTTTACCTACTGCATCCCATCCTTCAAATATAAGAATCAATGGTATATTTTTTTGTATAATTTCTTCTGTATTTTTTTAATTTTTTCTGATAATAATCTAATTTTTCTTTATATTCACTTTCTGTTAAAGATAAATTCAAATTGATTTTATCTAAAATAGTTATATTGTTCTTTAAATCAATCTTTGCATCTATATATTTTTCTTTTTTTTGATTGAATTTATTTTCTAAAATAGAAATTGAAATTTCGTATAATTCTTTTAAAGTTTCTTTATCACTTTTTTACTCTAAAAAAACAATCTGCCATTTCGAAAAAGGAAAATTCGTTTTATCTAAAAATTTTTTCGCTTACTATTAATTTTTCCCTCTGTTAAATAAAACTTAATCAATAAGATTTGATTCGAAAGATATCTTTCAAATAGTTCGATTTCTTTGATTGAATATAAATTACATTTATTTTTTAAACTTTACCAGATTTATCCCATATAGCAATTCGTTCATTGGAAGGAATATGAATCCAGAAATTCCACCATTTTGGTTTGTTCTTTGTAAATTGAATTTGTTTCTTATTTTTTACATATAAAAAACGATAACCACGAGGATCTAATGGTTATAAATATCGATCTATAATTTCTTTTATAGATTTTCTTTTAGAATCATATTCAAATAAAATCAAAACAGATTGTTTAATATCTTTTAATTTTCTCTGTATAGAAGCAAAATCATATTCTAATTGCTTGATTGTATTTTCTATATCCATCATTAGAATTAAAAAAATAAAGAGGGTTTTAAATAAACATCACTCTCTTTATTAAAAATAAAATTATTATTTTAAAACTAAAATTTATACATATATTCGATACCAATTTCTCGTATAAATTCGCTATTTGATGGTATTAAACCCTGAGGATCAATTTCTGATAATATAAATGGTGTTATATCTCCCTGAGAAACTGCTGCTAAATTTATATTTTCATCCGGTTCTATTTTTGGTGCTTTTAATGTATGATATTCTTGTTTATATCTATAAACTAATCTAATAATTTGATGTGGATCTATTTTATAACCATAAGATAAATAATATTCATAACCCGGAATTTCTAAAAATGCTGGCCCATCTGTTAAACGAGATTGAGGTAATGCAGCAGAAATAGCAAGTGGATTGATTTTACCACTATTTAATATATTAATAAAATCTGTATTGATTCTTTCTTCTTTTAATTTATAACTAACAGCACCATAACCATAATGTAAATCAATCCCTGTAAATATTAAATTTCTATCTAAAAATTCATAAATATAATTTAGACCAATTTTTAATTTTAAGGCAGCTTCTAAATAATCTAAATGATTTGTTACAAAAATATTGGCTGTATTTATAATTGTAGTGTTTTGAGAAGTATTAATTTCATGCTCCTCTACATATACTGAATAAAGATATTCTATACCACTAATTGTCGCTTTATATTGATAAATATCTAATCCTATGCCAAAACGAAAACCAAGATTTTTTAAATAAGGATTATTCTGAAAAAAATAATAATCATTCTGATAATTAATTAATAAATTTTTTAAATCCTGTTTGGAAGAAGATAAATATCCTTCTGAATTATTTACAATAGTTGTTTTAATTTGTTCTGTACCGTTTTTAAAATTAGTAATTGATGTTTCTATATTCTTTTTATAAGCAGGAAAATAATTCGAACCAGATGTTATAAAACTAATATAAAAATCTGAACATTTATCTTTATAACATTTGGGAGAAGAAAATTGATATCCTGTTGCTTTAATTTTTTTAGGAGAATCATTAAGAAATAAATTATATTTTCCTTTTACATAATCACTTAAAAAGGTAACATAAGGTATTTCTAACGCATTTTTTATTGTAGCAGATTCCCAGTTTATAGAAGAAACTTTTAGATTCCAATGATTTATGGATTCAATATCAAACGGATTAAAAGCATTTGATACACTTTCCTGAGCCGAAATACTAATATAACTGAGTAACAATAATACTAAAAATAAAATCTTCTTTTTAAAGAACATTTAAACCCCCTTAAATTTTTTTATTTTAAAAACAAATCATTTTTTAATCAATACTTGACAACATTTTTTTTGCTCTATCTACAAAAAACATTTCAACTGGTTCCATATTTTTTATGGGTAAAATACCTCTTGGTTCAAAATAATAATCTTTATAGAGACGTATTTCTTCATAAACATTGCGAGAAATATTAATTTTCTGAGGTAAAGAAACACTTTCCAAACGTGCTGCTATATTAACAGGATTACCCCATAAATCAAAAACAAATCTCCAATCTCCAATAATTCCACTGATTACTTTTCCTTTATCTATTCCGATGCGAACGTACCAATTATAACCTGTTTTATATTTTAGTTGCGTTTGTTCTTGATTTAACATATCAATAATATCTAAGGAAGCATCAATACATTCTTTAACCTGAGAAATTTCTTTAAATAATCCCCCTGCAAACATATAGCTATCACCAATGGTTTTAATCTTTTCTAAATTATATTTTTTTAAAATAGCATCAAACTTTCTAAATAATTCGTCTAAAACACTAAAAATTATCATTGGATTTGTTTTTTCCATAATCGTACTAAAAGAAACAAAATCAATAAAAACAACTGTAACATTTTCATTTACAATTGGTTCTATTGTATTTTCTTTTCTAAGTTTAAATGCAACCTGTGTTGGCAATACTTTTTGTACTAAAGTATCTAATTCAGCTGTTGCACTTTCTATTTTTTTACTTTTAATAAAATCTTTAACCTTTGCTTGAAAAAGCATTACAGAAATACTATAAGAAATCAACATTAAAATAGGAATATTTATAAAATGAGAAGTTAAAATTTGCTTATTTTCCTGATAATATGGTAAGAGGATTAAAAAAATTATAGTTGATATAAGATATAATAATAAAGAATCAAGAGGATATAAATATATAAGAACTGCAACACCAAAATAACCCATTATCATTACTGTAATTTGACCATTCGCCTTTTGATCTATTAATGTAATCCATATTAAAATAAAAAAAATAAGAAGTGAAATAATAAAAAAATAAACTCTAAATATATTAGGATTATTTATCCGTCTAACTACATATTTAGAAATAATTATTATACTTATAGAAAATAATAATAATACAATATGGATAATTGTTAATTCAGTAGCATAAGTATCTAATGTATTATTATAATATCTTATTCCATCAGATATTAATATGCATAGTAATCCAAAGATATTTACGTAATAAAAAGTTATTACTCGAGAAATATTTGTAGTTGCAACATCAAAATAAAAAAATACCTTTTCTACAGGATCTTCTATTAACCTATCTGGATAAAAAAAATTTAATATAATTTTAAAAAAAGATTTCATTAATTTAATCTTTTCTATAAGATAGAAAACAGTCAATTCTTTTTTATAATTTAAAATATTTATAGATACATTTATAGGTTATATTATGTATTTAATTCCTAATTTTAGAGTATCATAATCCTTTTAAATCTAATAAATTATTTATAGTAAAGCATTAGAATTAGGCAATAAAAGAAGCAATTCGTTCCTTATTTTTATATCGTTTTAAATTATTTTTTGCTATCTTATACAAATCTTCACGAATCAGTTTCTTATGAAGGATTTGTAACCCCAAAATATGATTTATAATTGCATCAACTTGAACCTATTCTGTATAAGTTTTCGATTCAATATCTTTAGTAAAGATATAATACTATTCTAATATCCTTTATATATATAATAATTTTTTATTAATAAGTTCTTTTTTTCTAATTCTTAATGGAACTTTTTCTTTATAATAAGAATAAAATTCTTTTAATGCCTCAAATTCCTTAGAATGAACTTCTGATTTTTTAATGATTTTTAAAAAAATAGCATATATCTTTTGTTCATAAAATTTAAAATAATAAATAATATAAATAATTGAAATAAAAACTATGATAACAATAAATACATACCATAGATTACTTGCTTGAAATTCTAGCCATTTTAAAATCATAACATTTCTGGAATTGGAAAATTATTTTTAATAAAATACATTAGGATTTTTTTTAGATTATTTTGATTTTCTTTATATTCAAATAATATTAAATATCGATGTTTTTCCATTTTATATATATCTTTAATTTTACCATTTAAATGAAATGTTTGATCTTCCAATTGTAATTGGACTTTTACTTCGAAATCTTCCCAGATTATATTAGGAATATTTTTTTCTTTCAATAATTGTTTTAATAATCCTTTTAAATCTATCAGGGTATAAATTTTCATACCTTTTAGGGAAAGTTTTTCAGAAATAAAATCTATATCATCTGTTTCTATATCTAAGGTTTTATGTTTTATTTTGATTTTACCGGAAACTTTTTTTAATGTCATTAAATTAAAAGTTAATGGCTCAAAATCCCCTTTTAAAAATACTTCTACAATATTTTTATCTATATAATGAATATTACCCTTGATTTTATAATCACCTGAATCCGGTCTAAAAAAAATTAGTTCCACTTCATCATTATTGGATTTTAATAAAACGTTTTTTTCAAATAATAAAATCTGTAATTTAGGTATAGGACCTTCATTAACATCTTGTACAAATCCTAAGGTAAAAAAATTTTCTTTTAATATCATTACGGGTTCATTTTTTTCAATATCTCTTATATGTGTTATACCAAATGTATGATGATCAAAAAATAAATTGCGTAATATATGTAAAAATAATAAAGTATTTTCTTTATCATCTTTAATTGTTTTAAAATACCATTCAAATAGACGCTTTTTTAATAATAAGGGATTTTTTATTTCTTTATTTCTTTTAAAAATGGAATATTGCTTTTTATAATAATCATAAAATTTTTTAAATAATTCTAACTCTCCTATTTTAAAGTTTTTCTGTTTTGCAGTTGTTATAAATAATAAATAAATCTTTTGTTCTAAATTTTTAAAATAATATATTATGCTGAATATTAAAAATATTACAACTAATACTATTAACAATATCCAAACATGGAGAATTTGAAATTCTGGCCATTCTAAAATTTTCATATTTTACGATTTTATTTTTATAAATTTTTAATTCAATTAAAATAATTTTATTATGATTGACATTTCTACATTTATGATTATAACTTAATAATATGAAAAAAATATTGGTACCATTAGCTGATGGTTTTGAAGAAATGGAAGGAATTATTATAATTGATGTACTTCGTAGAGCTGGTTTAGATGTAATTGTTGCTGGTCTTGATAAAAAAGAAATTACAGCTTCCAGGAATACTAAACATATTGCAGATTATGTATTAGACGAAGTAAAAGATTGGGATTTTGATGCTATTGTTTTACCAGGTGGTTCAGAAGGTGCTAAACGACTTGCTAATGATGAAAGAATAAAACAAATCATTGAACGTTTGCACCAGAAAAATAAATTAATTGGGGCAATCTGTGCTGCACCAAATGTTTTATTAAAACATAATATAATTAAAGAAAATGATAAATTTACTTTACATCCAAATACATTACCAGATAAATATTCTGGAATATACGTAGATGAAAGAGTTGTTAAAAATAATAATATATATACAAGTAAAGGACCTGGAACTGCTTTCGAATTTGCTCTTAGTATTGTAGAAGAATTATGTGGTAAGGAAGTAAGAGAAAAAGTAGAAGCCCCAATGTTTGTAAAAAAATAAATGATCCGGATTATACCGGATCTTTCCTATTATTGTTGAGGTTGAGTTGGTTGTGTAGGTTGTTCTTCTGCTATTGGTTGAGCTGGTCCAGGAGCTTTAGAACAATCTCTTAATTCATAAATTTCTGGTCTTCTTGCATGTTGTCGTAATAATTTAATCAAACGATTTTTTGTCTCGCAATCTGCTCTATCGAAATCGATTTGTGCACCATCAAAATGTGGTTCAAATATATTTGTTAAGATTCTTAATTCATCAAAAAAAACATATACAGTTTCTAAAGATGTTTCTGGGGTTGAACGGATCTTAAATTGTTTAAATACAAGTGTTTTTATTTGTGGAAAAGAATCTACTTCTTGTGGAACATATTTTGGTATTGTAATTGTCATTGGTCTCCAACCAACAAAATCAATGGAACCAAATTTAAATATATGGGTATCACCTTTCCAATCTTCTACCCAACCTTCTAAGGTATATTCATTTCCACGGCCTAATACCCAGACAGAAATTTGATGCACTTCTCCTGGTAATTCCACACCAACAATACAATCTATCATTTGAGCTCTTTGTGTTCTAAAAACATTAGATAACGCTGGATTCTGATAACAGGAACGTGCTTTATAATTTTCTGCTAAAGCTAATTCATTTAAATAGGGTCTTGGTCTTTCTACAATATAATGGTCAACAGCAGGTGGTCGAATAGTAACAACATGGTATCCAGGAAAAGTAAAAGCAAATTTAACCCCTAAAATACGAACATCATCTCTACCGATATTTTCTTTTATATCTGCAGGAGTTCCTTTAATTAATTTTACTTCTCTTTCTGCCTGTAAATTAGAAGCTACAGGTTGATATGGTCCACGTGTTTTAGTATCTTTATCTGTATGAACTTCCCAACCATATCCTCCACCAGAATAATCTCTATCCCAGCTTTCTACTGTAATTGCTCGTAATTCATTAGCAGAAACATCACTTCCTATAGCTGTTTCTACACCAGCCCTTACACCATCTATCACTAAGGATAAAGCCAATGCTCCTAATACTACAAGACTCTGGAAAATATATTTTTTATAATTCATATCTCAACCTCTTTGTTTAATATCGGTATTACAAATAATTTTATTACCAATTATCTTTAATTTCTGAACCAGGATATACCAATTCAGATTTATCAACAAGTGCTTTTAAACCATCAACATAAAAATAAAACTCTCCACCAACTTCATGCACATCACTAACCACAAAAATACTTAAAAACTGTAAATTCTTATCTAATAAAGCAAAGCGTGTACTTTGAGGTATCCAACCTGGTACAGCAACAGTAAATTTTCTCCAACCAAAAAAATCTAAACGTCCTAAACGAATTTTATGAAATCTTCCTCTATAATCTCTTACTTTTAAATACATTGTATGGCGATAATTTCTTCCTAATACCCAGATAGAAAATTGTCTTACTTTCCCTTTTAAAACATAGGGATGAGGTGGCTTTACTTCTACCCTATCAAAACCCCTATCTACAAAATATGTTTTAACACCTAAAATATGATTAGGATTATTTGGATCCACTTCAACAGAAAGAGCTTCTCCTTCTGGAGGTCTCATATTTTCGTCATCTGTTGCACGTATTTCTCCTCTCTGGACTAACTTTAATGTTTTTGTTTCTCCAAGAGGAGTTGTTGATTTTGCATACCAATCTTCTGCTTCTTCAAAATCTTCTAAATCAATTTGAACTAGTGGGCTTTGAGATTGTATTTCCTGCTGTGTTGTTTGTTGTCCAGGTTGTGTAGGCTGTGTAGTTTCTGCTGGTTGCTGTGCAAACAACCCATAAGATAAAAAAACAAAAATAATGCTATAAATTTTTTGGTAACGCTTCATAAAACACCTCAATATGGAATATCGGAATTTTAAATTAAAACTTTTATGAATAACCATTTTTATTTGTAATTTTAATCCATAAAATGCCTTTTTCAAGGAAAAAATAAGTTTTCTTATTCATAAATTTGTTTTTTTTTGAAAATATTCAAAGAAAAGTAAACGCTCAAAGGACATTGTCTATTCGGATATGTTTTTATTTTAAAAAAATTAGCAAATCATAAGAAAATAGTTTTTATAATAATAAAATTTATGACCATTTTTAATTTTTGTATTTTGTTAAGAAAATATCGTTTTTTAGAATTGTTCTTTTATTTTTTGATCTAACTCTTTTATTAAATTTGTAAATTCTTTCTGAACAATTTCGTATTTTTTAGAAGTTTCATTAAAAATATTAATTTTTCTCCTCATAATACTTGAAATTAATATTCTATCACTAATAAAATTATTAAAAACTTTATTTGGGAATTGTTCTTTTAGTTTTTCGTATTCCAATCTATGTTCTTTAATTAGAATCTGTTTTTGTTGCCTGATTTTATTTAATATAATTCCTAAAAATTTTGTATTCCCATACCAACTTTGTACAAAATCCTCAATATGATGATATATAAATGGTATACCAAAACTTGATACAAAATCTGGAATAGTAGGAATAATATAATAATTACTTGCAAGTATTGCATTACGAGATAACATATAAATATTTGGTGGACAATCCAGTATAATAATATCAAATTTATTATGAATATTTTTTATAAAATGATTTAAAATTAAAAATCGTTGATTTTCGAATTCCTCTGTTGAAAGATGTAATGGTTTATTTGCAACAAGTTTCATTTCATATTCAGGTAAATTTAAGTGTCCGGGTAATAAATATGTATTAGGAGATTGTTTTAACTGACAAATCCATGTATCTGAAAATTCCCATTTTCCTTTATAGAATTGTTGTATTAAATCTATAATTGAACCTTTATTTTCTATGTGATTTATCCATTCTAATTCCTTTAAGGCACTTATTGATAAACTACATTGAGGATCTAAATCCATCATTAAAACCTTTTTTCCTAATATAGAAGATAATCCATATGCAATATTTAAGGCTAAGGTAGTTTTACCAACACCACCTTTATAATTTATAACTGAAATTACAATAGACATTATAAACTAATTATCGGCTTTCACTATTTTGTTAATGAAATCTATAATTTTTTGTACTAAAATCGAAATAAAATGGAACTTTTTTAAAATTATAAGGTCTTATAAAGTATGAAAGCAAAACACATTATCCCCCTAACCCTATTGTTACTTTATATTTGGTTTAACAAGTTGCCATAAATTTCGCCATTTACCTCCAGAAGAAAGAGCAAATAAACTGGTAGAATATCTAAAGGAAGAATTAGAATTAACAGAATCTCAATATAAAGAATTACAATCTATTAAAGAAAGAATCATAAATAGACACAAAGAAACCAGAAAACCTCCTTTCTGGTTTAATGAAAAATTTCTAAGTCAACTGGAAAATGGAACTATCGATAAAGAAGAAATTAAAAAAGAAGTTAAGGATTTTCATACAAAACTTTTAGAAAATCGTCTAAAAGATATTGATGAAATTTATCCTTTTTTAATCTCTCTCTCTCCAGAACAAAGAAAAAAATTGGTTGAATTAATTCAGGAACATAAAGAACATTTTAAAAAACACCATAAATATCCTTAAGCTGGCTATAAGCCAGTTTTTTTTATGGAATATTAAAGATATGAACGAAAAAGAAATACAAAACTTAATTCATCAAACAAAAAAACTTGTTTTAAGTACAATTCAAAAATATATTCATAAAGAAACAATTAGTTATATTGATGATATTGTTCAGGATGTATATTTAAGATTGATTGTTTCTTTACAAAATGGACAATTTAAAAATAAAAGTAAAATTACTACTTATCTATATAAAATCGCAAAAAACGAAACCTTACGTTATAATGAAAAAGTATTAAAAGAAAATCAAAAAATGGAATCAATAAAAGAGATATGGCAGAATACCAATAAACTATTTTACAAAGATAATAATCAAACCAGAATTCTTAAAGAACAAATAGTATCAAAATCTAAATATTTAAATTCTACACAAAAAGAGATATTGACGTTATATTTAAAAGGTTATAAATTAAAAGAAATTGCTAAAATTTTAAATTTACAGGAAGGTACAGTAAAGTCGAATCTTTTTAGAATAAAAAATAAAATTAAAAAAAACGAAACATAGGAGTACAATTATGGAAAATGATATTATTAAACAAGAAATAGAAAAACGCTTAAATAATGATTTATGGGAAAAGCAAATGGCAAAAAAAATTAAAACAAAATTATATATTTATAAAATAAAAAAAAATATAAAAATTGCAATATTATTTTTAATTTTATCCCTTTCCTGGCTAAGTTTTGTTGAATATCAAACTTATAAAAAACAAGAACAATACGAAATTCTAACAAATTTATATTACGAATATCGTTATCCACAAATAAGTCAATATGTTAATTATTATGAAGAATAATTATTCCTCCCTTTCTAATCTATCTGGCGCTTCCATTCCTAATAAATTTAATCCTTTTTTAAGACATATTTTAATTCCCAATAAAATTAACATTAATAGTTTTGCTTCCTTTTCGTCTTTTTCTATAATTTTATTATCTTTTTGAGAATAAAATTTAGCCATATCATTTGCTATTTGATATAAATAGAAGATTAAACGATGTGGTTCAAAATTAATAGCAGACTCATAAATTTCTTCTAAGAAACGTGCTATATTTAATAATAAATTTCTTCTATAATCATTAGAATCAGAAATCATATTTTTGTAAGAAATATTCCATTCTTTAAATAAAGATAAAATTTCTTGATGTTGATTCAAAGATAATAGTTCTTCTTGTGTAAAAGAAAAGATTATTTCCTGTTCTATTTTTCTAAAGATAGATTGAATTCTTGCATGTGCATAAGCAACATAATAATAAGGATTTTTTTCGGATGTATCTTTTGCTTCATTTAAATCAAAATCAAGATGAGCATCAAAAGATCTCATTACAAAAAAATATCTTGCTACATCAATAGGAACTTCTTCGATTAATTCCTTCATTCGTATTATCTTTCCAGCACGTTTACTCATTACAATAGGTTTTCCATCTTCCAGAAGTGTGACCTGTTGCGCAATTAAAATAATAAATTTTTCAGGTGGAAATCCCATTGCTTGGACAGCACCTTTTAGACGCGCAATATATCCATGATGATCAGGTCCCCAGATATTTATAATATCCGAAAAACCGCGCTCAATTTTTGTTTTATGATATGCAATATCTGCCAGTAAATATGTAGGCTTCCCATTATCTCGTATAATTACTCTATCCTGATCATCACCAAATGCAGTACTTTTAAAAAATATTTTATTTTCTTTTTCATAGATATAGGGTTGTATATCTTTTAATACTTCTTTTACTTTTCCAGAATTATGGAGACTACTTTCCAGAAAAAAATTATCAAAAGAAACACGAAAATTCTTTAAATCTTCTTTATGGGTGTTCAGAAAATATTCTATTGCTAAACGAGATAAATGATTGGCTATTTGTTTTAAATCTTCGCTTAATATTTCTTCTAAATGTTCTTCTGTTAGATCTTTTCTTTTACTTATATCATTTAAACGTATAAATTCATTTTCTGATATATGAACAGGTTCTTTTTTTAGTATTTCATTTAAAGCATCAATTATATATTCTCCATGATATGCTTCCGAAGGAAATGGCAATCCTTCTTCTTCTGGATATATAACCTGATTATTTTCTTTTTTAGAGAATTTTAATTTTATTCCTTTTTGTTCTAATAAACGAAACAAACAACTTATACCTAAAAGCTCAACTTGGTTTCCATAATCATTAACATAATATTCCCGATAAACATTTTCTCCAATAGCCTCTAATAAATTACAACAACTATCTCCAAGAGCAGCAGCTCGAGCAGAAACAATATTTAAAGGACCAGTTGGATTAGCAGAAACAAATTCAAAAATAATATTTCTTGGATTTTCTTTTTTTTGATTACCATAATTTTCTTTTTGCTCAATTGCATTAAATAAGTAATATAAAAGTATCTTTTTACTAATAAAAACATTAATAAAACCAGCACCTGCAATATTTATATCTTCAAATAAGTCACTAAATTGTATTTTATTGTTAAAAATATTATATTTATCTTTTATATTTAAATCTTTTAATTCTAAATTGATTTGTTTGATCTTATTAACCCATAATTCTGCTAATTGGCGGGGATTTTTTATACCAAATAATTCCCGTATCTTTTTATCCATTGCAGAAGTACAGGCGTAATCTCCCAATTTTTCTTCTCTTGATTTTTCTATTCTAATAGGTAATTCTTTTAATTTATCATTAGAAATTTGATTTTCCGTTGCTAATTGATTTAAACTTATTTCAAATATTTTTGTAATTAGATTCTTTAATGGCATCATTAAGTTCAGATTTTTTTTAAAGTGAGTCCAGCCAATTTAATTTTAATTTATATGAACAGAAGCATAGAGAAAAATAAAAAGCATTCAAAGATAAGTATCTATTTTTTAGTTACTGTTAAAGTTATTTCTATTGTTTATTTATAAAAAAAAATTATAGTATTATAGTGATGGCTACTTATATAAGAAAAACTGTCACATAAAAGAATCAAGTAATCTTTTTTTATTATTGTCGCAGTGAAATCCCTGCAACGAAATTTATACCCACCCATTTTCCTACCCTAACACTTTACAATTTATTTATCTTACAAATCTTACAAAGAAGATTTGCAGGATTTAATAAATCAACATTCCAGCCATTCGAATATGTTTTATTTTAAAAAAAATTAGCAAAATCAAAAGAAAACCAATAAAAAAATCTATTAGATAGTTTTTAATGATTATATTGTTCTTTAAGAGTAAAAATATTCTTCAATTATTATAAAGATATATCCAAGATGACATGCTATAAGATTACTGATAGAATGGGAATATTATAGAAGGTTTGATTATAAGGTATCTCTATTGAGGATTTCGCTTAGAGAAATTGGTTCTGAGTTTGTAATAACTATTATAGAAATCAGAATAAAGCATCGATTTTACAGATTACGAAAACTTGTAGAAGAAGACGTCCAAATATCATGTGCTTAAAATAACGTATAAAATATAAATTAATCACATATGAAAAATCAAATTAAAAATATTATAAATATTTATTTTTATTGACAAAAATTAAAATAAAGATTAATCACTACTTTATGGATTTTATAGAGTTGTTATTTTTTGCTGGCTTTAAGCAGTTATTTTTTGTTGGCTTTATTATTTTTATATTAATAAGTCTTTTTAAAATTAGAAAAGAAATCTATCAACTTTACGAGGAATTAGAACAAATTCCTTTTTTAAAAAAAAAATAAAGGAATTAGAAGATAAAATCAATCATTTATTAAAAACAGAACAAGAAGTTGAAACGATTAAAACCACTGAAAAATTAGAAAAAAAAGAAACTACTTCTGATAGTATTAAAGAACAGGAAAAAATTATCCCAAAACAAGAATCTATTTATACTATTGAAAAACAGACAGAGAAATTAGAAAAAAAAGAGCCCATAAAACAAACGCAAGTTTCTTCTTTCTATAATACCAAAAAAGATACACAGGATTTTTCAAGAAATCTTTTTTCAAAATTAGAAGAAAAGTTTTCAGAAAATTTAACTGGTATTCTTGGTTCTATAGCATTGATTATTGGTATTATTTTCTTAGGTATTTATGCTATAATAAATATGGCACCAATTTTTCGTTTCTTAATTTTATGTGTTGTTTCTATTAGTATTTATTTTTTCTCTTTATTTTTACAAAGAAAAGAGTACTGGAAAAATATTTCTTTATGGGTTCGAAGCACTTCGAGTGTTATTTTTTTAATAACATGTATAGGTTCTGTATCTTTTAATGCTTTAAAATGGACAGATAATTTTATTATTCATATTATTTTAATATCATTATCCTTAGGGATAAATTTATTGGTAGGTTTTTTAAATAATAAAGAATATTTTGCTTCGTTTCATATTATTTTAAATTTTATAGCAGTTTTTCTTATAACACAACAAAATTCTATAGAAATTCTTTTTATAATTTCCTATTTAATGACACTTTTCAGTATTTTAATGTGTTCTCAAGAAAGAATATGGGAAAGACATCTTATATTATCTCTTTTATTATTAAGTATTTATCATTATATAAATTATAAATACTTAATTGAAATTTTTAATTTTCATATTTTAACAATTTTATTTATTATTATCTGTGGTATTTCTTTAACAACACATTATAGAAATATTTATAGAAAATTATCTTCTAATAAAGAACCCTTTTTCATGGCAATTTTATCTCATATAGTTATCTGGATTTTATTATTACTTAATACTATTCCCTATATTCATAAAACAGAATCGTATACATTATATTTTTCTATATTGTTTATTGGTAATCTTTCGCTTTCTGTATATGCAAAAAGAAATCATCCCAGATTTTATTTATTGGAAAGTTTAATTGCTATATTATTATTTATTGGATTTTATATTAGTCTAAATAAATATCTTCCCTCTTATTTAGAATTTTTTATTTTATTTCCTATTGTTATGATAATGTATTCATATATCTATTTAAAATTCATTAATGATCAGCAAAACACAGAAACTATAATAAGAAAAGCAGAAAATACTATACTTTATGTTTTAATTTTCTTTATGAATTTATCATTAATATTACTTATTTTATTTTCTTTTACTAATCCTACTAATGTTAAGAATTTTTATTACGAATTAGGAATGCATTTAATCTTTTTTGGTTTATTTCTTTTTTTAACGCTACTTTTCTATAATGAACTAAAAAAGAAAAATCTTTTTATAATAAAGACAATATTTGTTGAATATCTTATTGGTTTCAATCCTTTATTGATACTTGGTAAGATCTGGCAATATATTGATTTAAATAATAAAATACAAATTTTATATTTATTAATACCATATTTTTTATTAGGGATTTTCTTATTTTTAAAAGAAAAAAAGAAATCTTTCCACTGGAGTTTTAGCTTTTATATTCATTATGTTATTTTTAATATCATATTACTCTTATTATTTGTTCATTCATCTTATAATAATTACAATCTTGTAAAAATATTATTATTTCTATTACTCTTTGCTTCGCAATTTATATTCTTTAAATGGAACAATTTTTATTTCGAAAACTATATTAAGAAAAATACATTTATTCCCATATCATTTTTATGGATTTTATTAACGATTGCTTCTTATTTATTTACTAAGGACATAAATCCTTTACTGACGGGAAACTTATGGTTATTTTTATCTCTTATATTTTTTGAAATTCGTAAATTAAGATTCTTTCAGATAGAAAAATATAATCCAGAAGAATTAATATGGGATCTTTCGGAAATTTATTTATTTTTTTATGCAGTTATAACATTATTATTATTTATCATCAGATTTTTTCTTGTTGATATAAATTCTGAATCATTATTTTATATCCCAATACTCTATAATAGAAATATATCAGAGATATTTAGTTTATTATTAATTCTATACTGGTTATATGATTTATACCATTATAAGAAATCCTTATGGATCTATAATATAAAAAACTATTTTTTAGATATCTTTGTAAGTTTACTTATTATTTATTTTCTTTATGAATTTGACAATAAATATTATTCGATAGGATTTTCTCTAATGGCTATTTTAAGTTATTTTGTAGGAATAAAAATTAATATTTTTAATCGACTTATTCCTTACAGTTTTATTTTATTTTTAGTAAGTTTATTTCGAATAGGTTTTCTGTCTTCTACCCTTAATACACCTTCGAATTTTTTATTTGATCAATCCTGGGTATTCAGTCTTATTGCTTTAACATTAAATACAATATATTTTGTACTACGTTATAAAACAAAAGAAATCTATTCTATGCAAGATAATTATCATTATCAATTTCTTATTAATATTGAAAATAAAATAAAAAATAGATTTGCTGCTTTTATGATATTTCCTGTTTTTATTGGAATTGCTTTTTTTCTCTACTGGTCATTTTCTAAAACACTTTTATCTCTCTTGTGGATGGTAGAATGTTTTATTTTATTTATTTTTAGTATTGTATTTAAAGAACGATTATTCCGTATAACTTCTATGTCTGGTATAATTATTATTTTATTTCGTATGATTTTTTATGATTTAAAACAAACCACCACACTAACAAAATCTCTCGTTTTTATTAGTGTAGGAATTATTCTATTGACTATGAATATAATTTATAATAAATATAAGGAGAAATTAAAATGAGGCAAAGAATATTTTTTATAGGATTAACAATCATAGGTATTATTTTTATATTAGGTATTGCTTTTTCCGACAAAAGTAAAGAACAACTACAATTCTTAGGTATTTATAGAATCATAGGAAAAGTAACACAAGATGCAAATCGTAGTGTTCCTCAACTTTTATTTTTAAAAGACGAAGACGAAGCAAAATTAAAAGAATATTTTAAAAGATATTATGCATATCAATATACAGATCCTGAACAAATTAAAAAACAGAAATATTTAGAAAAACTTTTAAAAGAAATAAAACCATTAGCTAAAAGAAAATTAGATTACGAAATATATTTAGAACCAAGTATATACCCTAATGCTTTTGCTTTACCAGGTGGTTTAATTTTAGTAACAGATGGTCTATTAAAAACTGTCAAATCCGAAAGTGAGTTAATGGCTGTTATTGCACATGAATTAGGCCATATTGAACGATATCATTGCATAGATGCTGTAAAATTTGAACTTGCAGCAAGAAAATTAAAATTAGACGAATTAGGAGAAATTGCAGATTTTGCAAATAGATTACTGATAAAACATTCTTATAATAAAAATCAAGAAGACGAAGCAGATGAATATTCATTTGAATTATTAACCAAAACAAAATATGATCCTACTTCTGTTGCCAGAGCATTTAATAGCTTATACCAATTCTACCAGCACGAATTTGATGAATCAAAATATTCTGATCCAATCAGAGATTATTTTCGATCCCACCCACCCTTAGATAAACGTATAGATAAATTTAAATCTAAAGCAAAACAATGGTGGTATTTACATTCTGAAAAACGATATATTGGTATAAGAAATTTAAAAGAGAAAATACCATATTCAGAAAAAGATTTTGGAGAAAAAGAATATATCAACAAATTCCAATTTATTATAGAATAAGTTAATATAATAGATTTTCTTTAATATCCTCAAATTTTTTTTCTAATTTTTTATCGGAACGAATAATTTTATTAATTTGTTTTTTTGCTCTATTAATATAATTTTTAATATTTTGTTCTTTTTCGCAATAACGAGTTTCTAACTTTTCATAAATTTCATTAACAAAAACACCTTTTCTTAATAAACAACCAATATAATAACGAAAGATATAGTATTTTTTTAATTTATTTTTTCGCTCATATTTTTCTCTTAATTTTTGTAATAATATCAACATCAATTCCCAAAATTCTTCTTCTGTATTATGGAAATTATATCCTTTAGATAGAGTCTTTTCTAAGACTTCACTTATATTGAAAGAAACCTGATTTTTTTCTTCTTTTTTAATTAAATAATTTATTTTATTTCTAATAGTTTTGCGAAGATATGCTAATTTATTATCTGATTTTAATAAGTTCCTAAAAAAATTTCCTTTAAGAAATTCACTTACCATATCCATAAGAATTTCTTCATATATAAAATCAGAATTATAATATACTGAATTTTTTGAATATTTTTTAGTTAATTCCTCCAATAATAAATAACCCCTATGCTCAATTTTTTCTTTTATTTTTTTTCTATCTGGAATATCTAAGGTTTCTACAATAGCTTTATTTACTAAATAATAATTTAATTGATTTTCTAATAAAACTTCGTTTTCGGTTTTTGTCATTTTGCAGCTCCTTTTTTCTATTATAAATCATTCTGAAATTTTTTCAATTAAAAAATATAATGACTAATCTTTATATTTTTTATATTTTCCATAGGTATTATTAAAAGCTTCATTCCATGCATCATCTAATGCTTTCTGAAATTCTTTTCCTAAGGCTTCTATTTCTTTAAACAATTCTTCCTCATCCATATCATCTTTGTATGTTTTCTTTGTTTCATATTCATAGCTCAATTGAGTTGCAAAATACATTATCAACATACCTGCAAAAAGAAATAAAAAATATATTGTTATATTAAAAATAGATTCATTAAAAACAAATATTGATACTAAATAAATAATTAGTGTAGTAATGAATATTTTTTTAACCATATTTTACCTCCATAATTATTCTTTAGCTATATTTAGTGTATTTTTAAATATAAAAGTTTCACTTATTTTGTTTTATTTTTTCGAAATTTTACAAAAAAATAGAAAAGTAATTTTTATTTTAATTAAAATATATATAATATCATCTTGAATTAAACCCAGCTTTTTTTAGGAACATACCCCATGTAAAATCTTCTAAGATAATATTCTGATTATATTTGGTAATACTTTTTCCTTGATATTTTTTAAGAAAAAAAACGAAACTTTTCATTTATTATTAATACAAATAATACCAAAATCACTTTAATATGGAGGATAAAAAATGAAAACATTAAATATAGAATACGAATACTTAGAAAAAATTAGAGAATTATATTATAAATATAAAGACAAATCTATTGATTTAGAGAATGGTTTAATTATTGTTAGAGAATTAATTTATAATCCCGATATTTTAATTCTTGGTTTAAATCCTTCTCGAAATAAAAAACATGATGATGATGTTAAAAGACAAAATAATATAGCTTTCTGGTATCCTTATGTAATTCCCGATATAAAAGGTATTACCTTTACTTCCTTAGAGGATTATCATTATATTAAAGAAAGAAATATATATGTAAATCCTTATATTTACGAAAAATACTATAAAAATTTTATAAGAAAAACTCTATTACACTCCTGGGAATATTTTGATTTATTCTGGATAAGAAAAACAAATGCTTCTGAATTATTTTCTGATAATAATATAGATTTCTTAAAGGAACAGAGCAAACTATCTATAGAAATTATTACAGAAATTAAACCTAAAATTATTATTGGATGCTTATAAAAGTTTAGATTATTTTATAAACTTTGTAGATAATAAACAATTTACTCTTATTACTTCAGAAGAAAAATTAAAAGAACTCCTAAATAATAATTCTTTAAATGACTCCATTATTGTATTAAAATATTTAACATATTTACCTAAGCCTGGAAATTTAGGAAAATATATAAATACAATTAATTTTCTAATAAATTATTTAAATTATAATACTGAATAATTATTGAAAAATTTTGTATAAAAAAATAAATGTTCTTATGTCTAAGAAAATTGCTGTTATTAATTTTAGAAGTTCATCATTTAACCAAAGAACATTAATCTAAAATAACATAAGCAGAAACAACTAAACGTTTATACCATTCTTCGGAAAGCCAGGTAAAACCATCATCTCCCCAATCTTTTCCAGCTGAATTTTGTATATAATATCGCCTTTTTTTTAAATCATATCCTACAATTCCTACGGTATGTTTTCCTAAAAACTTTCCTTCTGGTTCATAATAATCTTTATCTAAGTTTAAAAAATTTTCCGTAATAAATAAGGTTGTAATGATAACTTTTTTATTATAAAGAAACGTAGCAATCTGATATATATCTAAGGGATCGATTCGGGCAAAATTCTGTATTTTATATTCTCCTGCTATCTTTACTATATAAGGTGTTGGTTGAATTTTATAATCAAATTCTTTATAAGGCATTAAAGTAATAGGTGGACAACCAGAATTTTTTAATAAATATAAAGCATCAATTATTTCAATCCCCTGATCTTTACCATTATTTAATAAATTATAAACAAAGGCTGGAGAACAATAATAATTTTTTTTATACTTAAATTGCTGATAAAAATAACTTAATGCTAAATAACCAGTAGCAAATGCTGTACTCGATGCCTGTCTTCCCTGATTCATAACTGGAGGTAAATCATTTAAAATCAATTTTTCTGGCATTTCATAATTCCTGGGTGTAATAAGGATTGGTATTTCTTTTTCTTTTTCTGTCCAGCGAGGTCCTAAAGGAACTTCCTTTAACTGCCATTTTTTAATATTTCTATTTTTTATTAAAAATTTTGGTCCACTAATAATTCTTCCAGATTCATCAACTGTTATACAACTTAAAAGTATTAACAGAATAACTATATTATATAAAAAAAACTTCATATATACATTTTTAATTTTATTGATAAGAACTAAAAGAAAAAAAATTTATCTAAAGTGAAAAAAATCAGAATAGCGACTCGTGGTTCTCATTTAGCTTTAGCACAGGCAAAATATGTAGAAAATTTGTTACAAAAAAAAAATTACGAAACAGAAATCGTTATAATTAAAACAACTGGTGATATTAATTACGCTTCTTTTTCCGAATTAGCAAAAAAAGGAGATGAAACGAAAGGTTTATTTACAAAAGAAATAGAAGAAGCTTTATTAAATCATTTAGCAGATATTGCTGTACATTCTTTAAAGGATTTACCCACAAAATCACCAGAAGAATTAGTTATAGCTGCTTTACCACAACGTTTGGATTTTAGAGATTACTGGATATTTCCTAAAAGCAAGAAAATACAAGATCAATTTCCTTATATAAAAAGTAATGGTAAAATTGGTACTTCTTCATTACGAAGAAAATCTTTATTAAAATATTTATGTCCTTCTTTAGAATTTATTGATATACGTGGTAATGTTCCTACAAGAATAAAAAAACTTTTTGCTGAAAATGGTCCAGATGCAATTTTACTTTCTGGCGCTGGAATAGAACGATTATCAAAAGAAAAGGATTGGATAGAAAAAGAACTATTAGAAAAAATAGAAATGATTCCCTTAGATCCAGAATGGTTCCCTCCTGCTCCAGGACAAGGAACAATTGCAGTACAATGTAGAAAAAATGATCAAGAGATAATTAAAATATTACAAGATATTCATAATAAAGAAATTGAAGAAATTATTAATATAGAAAGAGGATTACTTTCGAAATTAGAAGGTGGATGCCATCTTCCCTTAGGTATTCATGCAAAAAAAACAGAAAAAGATAATTTATATCAAGCGAATATTTTTCTTGGCAAAGATTATCCTTATACTAAAAAAAATAAAGATTTTTATTTTACCAGATATCATAAAGATAAAAATAAACTCGTAGAATTTTTATACGAAGAATTAACTAAGGAAATTCCCATTGTTATTTTTGGTAAAAAGCAAAAAAAAGAAATTCTAAAACAAAAATTCAATAAAGATAATATATATTTTATCAATATAATGGATATCATTTATTATGATAATTTTATAAAAAATATCATAAATAATAATACAATAAACATTCAATCTTATACTATCTATGCAATATTTAGTGCTGAAGGTATTCGAAGCTTAAAAAAACAAAACTTTCAATTTGATAAAAACGATATCATTGCTCTTAATGGTAAAAAATCAAAAGAGATTTTACTGCAAAACTTTCCCGAAATCAATACAAATAATCTTATACTAAGTGAAGATGGAACTGCTTCTGGTATAGCAAAAAAGATTATCAATTTATATAAACCACAGGAAGTTAAAATTATTGCTATTACTGCAAAAGAAAGTAGAGATGAATTTTTCGAACTATTACAAAAACAAGATTATTTTATTGAAAGGTGGATAACTTACGAAACAAAAACAAGAATTTTAGATAAAAAAGAATTACAATCATTACCAGTAAACGCTTATTTTATTTTTGGTAGTCCTTCGTTATTTGATGCTTTTTATAATTCACTTAGAGAAAATAATATAGATAAAAACATTTTTCTAAATTCTGTTCGTTTTATTAGTTTAGGAAAAACAACCTTTCAACATATACTTCGTTATAATATTCCGGTCTATGCTATGGCAAAAGAACCAGATTACGAAAAAATTATACAAGAATTAGTATAAAGTATGTTTATTATTTTTCACTAAATCTTTTTTAAACATATTTCTTAACTTCTAACTTAACTCTTTATTTTAGTATATCAATCAATATTTAATTTATTTGACAGCTAATTAATATACTTTATTTTTTTAAATATGAATAAAGTTAATTTTCTGGTTTTACTTTTTTATTTCTGTTTTATTCTAACCTGTTATTATGATAATACAAAAAGCCCTTATGATCCAAGGACACTTAGTGGATTTTATCTTACTTTTTGCTTTACTGGAATTCTTAATTGTGATGGTAAAAACTTATCTAACAATACAAATAATAATTCTATAAATAATCCTTCTTGTAATCCTTGTAGGATTTTTGTATCTACAAATAGATATGATGGAAATTTAGGAGGAATAACTGGTGCTGACAATATATGCAATAATGATCCAAATAAACCAAATACTTCTTTATATAAAGCATTATTAGTTGATGGAACAAATCGTGTTGCCTGTATATCACCTAATTGTTCTACAAACGGCATTTCTGAACATATAGATTGGGTATTAAAACCTAATACAACTTATATTAGAGCAAATGGATCCACTTTTATTTTTACAACAAATTCTGATGGTATTTTTATTTTTGGTACAGCTAATAATTCTATTAGTGATGGTCCCCCTTCCACTATTTATTTTATTTGGACTGGATTAAATCAGGATTGGACAATTTATACTTTTTCTTCTACAGAGAGAGATTGTAATGATTGGAATAGTAATTCTTCTGCTTATATAACAAAATATGGAAAATCTACATTTAGCGATTATAATATGATTAGTTTTGGAATAGATAATTGTAACCAAGTTGGTACTGCTTCTGGTCCAAGCAGTTATTATCATTTATATTGTGTTGAACAATAATAAATCATTTCCAAATTTTATATTCTTCTATTTTCTCTGGTTGATTATTTAAGATATAATATTGAAGGATTTTTTCTATTACTTCGGGATTACATTTCTTAAACCAGATTCCTTGTGGATATATACACATAATTGGACCTTCTGTACAAACTCTTAAGCAATTTGCCTTTGTGCGAAAAACAATACCTTCTTGTGACAGTTTTAATTCATTTAAACGTTTTTTTAGATATTCCCAGGATTCCAATCCCTGTTCTTTACTACAACATTTTGGTTTTGTCTGATCAGCACATAAAAAGATATGATATTTTAAATTTTTTAATTTTAAATTTTCTAAAACATTTTTCTGCATTTAAACCATATTCATTCATGATTAAGTCGTTAATAAATTTTTTAATGCATAGTCAATTGTTTTATATCGAAATTCAAAACCTTCTTTATTCAAACGATCAGGTATAACACGAGTACTACTTAATATTAATTCCGACATTTCTCCCATTAATAACTGAATGACAAAATCTGGAATGTTAGGTAATAGCAATGGTCTTTGTAAATAGTGGGCAGATTTTTTCATTAATTCTTCTAAAGTAACTGGATTGGGTGCTGTTCCATTATATATACCATTCGCTGTTTGGTTTACAATAAAATATTCAAAAATTCGAAGTAAATCTTCTATATGGATCCAGCTTACATATTGTTTTCCTGATCCTGGTATTGCACCAAGGAAAAATTTAATAGGCATAATCATCTTAGGAAATCCACCTTCTTCTTTGTCTAAAACAAATCCTATTCTAATTTGTACCTTTCTTATTTCTGGATGAAGATTTATAGATGCCTGTTCCCATTGAATACCTGTTTCTGCTAAAAATCCTTTTCCAGGTGGGCTTGTTTCCGTTAATATTTCATCTTTTCTATCTCCATAATAACCAATAGCAGAAGCTAATATAGCAACTTCTGGTCTTTTATCTAAATTATTATGATTTAAAATTTCGCATAAAAACGTAGTACTGTTTACTCTACTTTGAATAATAATATTTTTGTAATTTTCGTCCCATTTTTTTTCAGCAATATTCGCACCAGCTAAATGTATTATTGCATCTGCATTTTGTATTGCTTTCTTTCCTTCTTCTGATATATTTTTATTATCTGGATCCCACTTATAGCATGGTATATTCTTATATGATTTACCACTTCGAGAAATATGAATTATTTTATAGTTTTTGCTAAGATAATCTGTTAATTTTCTTCCAAGAAATCCACTCCCACCTGTTATAACAATTGTATCCATAATTATAATTATTTTTTTATGAATTATTTTGACTACAATTTTTTTTTATTACATTAATTGTGATGGATCGATTTTACCTTTTTCTTTAAATACACCATCATTTGTTATACAATAAGGACAACCATAAATATGGACTTTTCTCTTTTTTGTTGGATCTTTTACTTCATCAAATGCTGCAATTAAATAATCTTTTTGTGTTAAAATAGTTCCACATATAGGACAAATTCTTAAACGCTTTTCTACTTCTTTTTGTTGATTTTCTTTTAAAGTTTTTTTAATCGCTCGTTGTAAGCTTTCCGGAGTTTTTGGTTCATTTCTAACGATATTTTTAGTTTTGGTATTATCTAATAAATCAAGTAAGTATAATATAATTAGAGTTGCAATTAATAATCCTAAAATACTTGTTATTAACATCATATTTTATTTTTTAATATCTTTTTTATATCTTCCAATAAATTACTATTTTTATAAGAATTGTCGTTATGTTTTTTTATATTTTGTATATTTTTACTTTTCGTTATTTTATTTTCTGTAGTATGGGTATAGATTTCTTGATCTTTAATCTTATGATATGGTATTTCTCTAATAGTTTTTATATTTTCTCCAATGGCAAGATATAATTTTTGATTGATTTGAGGTAGTAAAAATAAAACTTCCTGCAAAACTATTTTCGAATCTACTTTAACGTATAATATATAGTTTTTAACATATTTTAATTCAATTTTATTTGCATATTTTCCCAATAGTTTTTTCCAGTTCTCATAAAGATATAATTCAATTTTTTTATCTTTATCCAGACTAATATTAAAAAGTTTTTCTAAAATTTTATCTTTATCTTTTTTTGATAATTTTAAAGGTTTTTTATTAGAGTAAAGTAAATCAAAATTCATTTTTTATTTTCCCTGATTCAATTTCAAAAATTTTACATTGATTTCCTTTTAATTCTTTAAACATTTTCATATCATCTTCAAAATTTGGTGTTGTAAAAAATGCCTGTCCACAATCTACTAATAAGTCTAAAAAATATTTCCTCCTATGTTGGTCCAGTTCTCTTATTACATCATCTATAAATAATATAGGTTTGATTTGAAATTTTTCAACTAAAATATCATATTGTGCTAATTTTAAGGAAAGAGCCACTGTTCTTCTCTGACCCTGACTGAATGATAAGGTAATATCTTTATGTTTATTATCAATTAATAAAAATTTATCTCTATGAATTCCTTTAGTTGTTGTTCCAGCATAAATATCTTTGTAGCGATTATTTAAAAATTCCTTTTCAAAAGAATTTATATCATTTTGTTCTAAGAAAATAAAAAGTTCATCGTTTTCATTGGAAATTTCTTTTACTCTTTTATAAAAATAATTCTTAAATTTATCAATATATATTTGTCTTTTTTCCATAATTTTTATAGAATGTTTTATCAATTTATTATCCCAGAAATCTAATTCATTAACAGAAGATTTTTTTTCTAAAATACGTTTTAATAATTCATTTCTTTGTTTTAAACACTTTTGATATTCAATTAAAGTATTTAAATATTCTATATCAATCAAAGAAAAAAGATAATCAAAAAAACTTCTTCTTTTAGAAATAGAGTTTACATATTCTAAATCATCTGGAACAAAAAAAACACCAATTATATCAGAAATCAAATCTGATATTTTGTTTACTTTTTTACCATTTTTTTTAACTTTTTTACGTAAAGATTGATTTACTTTTTCAACACCAACTTCATAAATATGATCTTCTTCTTTCTTTTCGAGCAGAAGCTTTAAATAAAAATAATATGCATTAGAATGAATCAGTTCATTATCTGGAACTCCTCTAAATGATCGGAATAAAACAAAATATCCAATCGCTTCTATTAAATTGGTTTTTCCTGCTGCATTTTTACCAATAAAAAAATTTATAGAATTAGAAAAACTTAATTCCTCTTTGATATAATTTCTAAAATTCTCTAAATAAAGAGTTTTAATAATCACTCTATATATTTATTAATCCTGGATCTTCATAGGCATAACAATAGATAAAAATTCTTTATCATCTGGATCAAAAAACATAGCTGGTGCTTCGGAAGATTGAAATGTCATTAAAACTTTTTCACATGTTAATGCTTCTAATACATCAATTAAATAATTTGAATTAAAGCCAATTAAAATATCACCATTAAAATTTATTTCTAATCCATCTTCTACTTTTCCTAAATCTGGTGTTGCAGACTTAACCATTAATAAATTATCTTTAAAATGCAATTGTACTTGCTTATTGGGATCAGGTGCAAAAACCATAGCCTGTTTTATAGCATCGATAAATTCTTCTCGATAAATTTCTACTTTATGTGGTTGATCTTTTGGTATAACTTGATTATAGTCTGGAAATGAACCTTCAATTAATTTAGATGTAAAATAAATATCCCCTGCTTTAATATAAATTTGATGATTATTTTCATCATATGCTATTTGAACTTCAGATGCATTTGATAATAATTTCATAATTTCTTTTACAGATCGAGAAGGAATGATTATAGAATTTCCTTTTAAAAAATTTTGTTCTATTCTTTTTATTAATGATAATCTTCTTCCATCTGTTGCAACGAAATGTAATAAATCATCTTTATGCTCTACAAAAATTCCATTAAAAACTACTCTTGCATCATCTACTGCTGCGGCATATAATACTTTCTCCAACATTTCTATAATTACTGCTGGATTAACAGAAATAAAATCCAAACCATCTAATTGAAATGGCATAGGGAATTCTTCAGGAGCTTTCCCCATAATTTCTATATTGGTTTTATATTTTTTTTCCTGTTCTTCATTGCCATTCTGGATTATAACTTTTTCTCCCTCATTTATAATAAATTTCATTGTATCATAACGAAAACCTTTGACAAGGTCTGCTAATTTTTTACCAGGTAATAATATACTACCTTCTCTTATTATAGTTGCTGGAACCTTGTCTCTTAAAGAACGTTCCAGATCTGTTGCAGTAATGGAAATTGCTCCATTTTCTGTTTCTATTAAAACATTGCTAACAATTTCATTGATCTCTTTTGTTGAAGTAATAGTTGTAACTGTACTTAGTGCTTTTGATAGTTCATTTTTATTTATAATGAATTCCATATTTAGCTCCTCAATAATATTTTTTATTTATTTATATATGTACTTGTACACATGTGGTATTGTGACATTTTTATGTATTGTAATTCCCATATATAAGAATTCCTAATTTAATTTTCGGGAAATTTTTATAAATATATATAAAATTCTTTGATTTCTGTTTTGCTTGTTACGTCAACACAAATGTGATTCTTATGTGAGTTATTTCATAAATTATTCACAATTCTATGTAGTATTAAAATTAAATGTCACAAGAAATGGGAAATTATTCACATAATTAATTAGTGTTTTTTATATAAAATGAATTGAATACTACATAAATGAAATTATGTCTATTAAAATGAAACGTTTGACCGCATAAGGTATTAAAAAAAAATAGTGTTTGTTTTATTTAGACCAGGTAAAATTTAGTTAAACAGAATTAATAAGTAAAAATATAATTATGTATTGTTAGAAAGGAGTTATAACAATGAAGAGAACTTATCAACCTTCAAAAATTTCAAGATTAAGAACACATGGATTTAGAAAAAGAATGTCAACAAAAAATGGAAGAAAAGTTTTATCAAATAGAAGAAAAAAAGGAAGATGGAAACTTACAGTATCGGACGAAGTATTTAGAAAGTAATAAAAAATATATTATAAAAAGTAAAAAAGAAATAGCAGAAATTTTTAATAAAGGTGAAGTTTTTTTTACAAAAGATCTGAAGATTATCTATAAAAAAAGATTCAATGGAAAAATTAGATTTGTTCCATGTGTATCTAAAAAATGGGGTAAAACGCATGAAAGAAATCGATTTAAAAGGTTAGTACGTGAAGCTATGTGGGAAGTAATAAAAGATTTAGAAAAAAAGAATCAACTTAATCTTTATCATTTAGATATAGCAATTTTGCCAAAAAATTTAAGAATAAAAGAAAAAGACTATAAATTGAATCATCTTTTACCACAAATCTATTTTTTTTTAAAAAAGCAACAAAATAAAGACAACTAAAGGAATTCTTATGCAAGAGCAAAATCAAAATCCAATTACATCCTTAATTCCTATCCTGATACTTGGAATTGCAACGATTTTTTTGTTTCAATATTTTGAATTATCAAAACCACCAGAAAATCCAGAAAAACAAAATCCTATAACACAAACAACAGAGCAAGAAAAACCTGTTCCAAACCAGATCATACAAGATATTGTTCAAAACAAAAATGACTTTAATTTTAAGAAAGTTCAAAATAATACAAAACAAATTATTGTAGAAAATGAAAGAAATATTTATATTTTAAATAATTTAGGTGGAAGAATAGAAAGAATCTATTTAAAAAGTGGAGAAAATGTAAAAATACCCAAAAGTGTAATAGAACAATCAAATGATGAATTAGAAAAAAAATATCATGCTCTGGAAATTACAAGATATAGGGGTATGGATTTTCAACTACATCTTTATAAGAGCCAGATGATAAAACCCGTTTTAAATGATGCGATTTTTGAAAGTGAAGTAAAAGAAATTAATGATAATTTAACACAGGTAACATTTTATAAAGATATTGAATTTAAAGATTATAAATTAACCATTTATAAAATATATAGATTTTTAAAGAAAGAAAATTTTTTCCATCAAATTACCATAATTAAAAACCAAACAGATAAAGATTTTATTTTAAATGGTGATTTATTTTATAAAACTTTTTCTGCTTTAGGACCAGAACCAGAAGATAAGGAAAATACAAGAATATTAAATACTTATGGAAGATTTTATAATTATGATAATAGCCTTAAAGTATTACATGGATTTGGTGCAAATGGAGGTGGTTTCTTAGGTTGCGGTGGAGCACCAAAAGGAAAATATACTATACTTGTGGAAAAATTAAATAGTCTAAAATATGCTGGTATAAATAGTAGATACTTTATTTCTTATTCTCAATTTTTAGAAACACCAAATGAATTACATTATCCAGATGGAATTATTTTAGAAAATCAACCTCCATTTGATGGAAGTTCATCATTTACAATTATTTTCTGGGATTTAAAGTTATCTAAGAAAAATGCAGAAGAATTGAGAACTTTGCAATATATAAATAATGAACAAACAGAAACAATAAAAGGAATTTACGGATATCTGCAAGAAGATAAGAAAAGAAACGATGCACTAATAATTGATCAAATTGTATATACAGGTTTAAGAAGCGACGAAGAACATAAATTTTTTCAACCTGATATAGTAAAACAAGAATTTGGTTTAGATGAGCCTGAATCCAGCATTAGAGATGTAATTTATTCTTCTGGATTTTTAGCATTATTTTCTAAATTACGAGATGGTATTATCATTTTAATGCGATTTATTAACAATTATGTGCATAATTATGGTATATCTATTATATTAATTGCTGTATTTTTTAAATTAATTACCTATCCCTTAAATCAAGTTCAGGCAAAAACAATGAAGAAGATTCATGCTCTTAAACCAGAACTTGATAGAATTAATGAAAAATATCAAGATCCAGCAGAAAGACAGAAAAAAATTATGGATCTTTATAAAAAACATAAAATTAATCCTGCTATGGGTTGTTTGCCCATGTTGATCCAGATTCCTATCTTTATTGCTTTATATAGTGCGTTTTCTGATTCTATTGAACTATGGAAAAGTCCATTTATCTGGTGGATGAAAGATCTTTCCCAACCAGATACAGTTTATGTAATCAAAGATTTTATTTTTATAAAGAATTTTCATATAAATATATTACCATTGATTATGGTGGGGTCTCAATTACTACAGCAAAAATTAACAACTGTATCGACAGATCCACAGCAAAAGTTTTTAATGTATTTTATGCCAATTATTATGTTATTTTTCTTCTGGGGTATGCCAAGCGGTGTAACTCTTTACTGGACAGTACAAAATATTATTACAATAATATGGCAGGTAGTTGTAGAAAAATTCTCTACGGAAGAGAAATAATGAAGACCTCACAATTACAGACAATATTAGAAATAAAACACAATACTTATCTTTATAAAGAGGTGGAATATGTATATTCTCGAAATCGAAGCAAAATCCAAAACCGAGGCTTTGCAAAAAGCCTCTCAAATTTTAGATTATGATGAAAAAAAATTAGATTATGAAGTTGAGGGAGGACTTTTAGGGATTTTATCAAAAAAACCTACAATTCTAAAAGTAAAATATTCTAAGGACCTTCCAGACTTTACATTAATTAGAGGGGTAACTTACACATCGTTTTATAAGTTGGGAATTGAAGTAGAAATTGAATATGTAAAGGAAACACCAGAAAATTTTATTATTTCTTTAAAATCAGAAGAGTCTGGTTTTATTATTGGTAGACAGGGTAAACATTTAGATGCATTTCAGTTTTTAATCAATTTAATTCTTAATAAAATTCTTAGTAAGAATAAAAGAGTTTTAGTTGATGTTGCTCATTATAGAGAGAAAAGAAAAGCATATTTACAAAAGTTAGCAAGAAATTTAGCGAATAAGGTTAGTAGTACAGGCCGTTCTTATTTAATGACTCCATTAAATCCCTACGAGAGAAGAATCATTCATCTCGAATTAGAAAAAGATAAAAGAGTAACAACAGAATCTGAAGGAAATGGATTATATAAACGTGTAAGAATTATTAAAATTGAATCTAAAGAGTATAAAAAACGTTTCGAAGATGATTTTGAAGAAGATATCTTTGATGATATCTAATTCTATATGTATAATGAAGAAACAATTATAGCCCTTTCCACACCAGCAGGAAGGGGCGCTATTGCTATTATTCGAATAAGTGGTCCAAACACATTACAAATCATTCAAACTATTATAAGAAAACCTTCAGACTTAAGTAATAAAATTAATTCTGAGTTTATATTACAGAACACAAGAAAATTATTAAGAGCTATTATTTATCATAATAACGAAGTAATAGATGATGGAATGTTTGTTTTTTTTGGTTCGCCTAATTCTTATACAGGCGAAGATATGGCAGAAATTTATATCCATGGAAATCCTTTAATAGCAAAAAAAATTATCAACATAGTTTCTTCTTATGGATTAGCAAGACCATCTCTACCCGGAGAATTTACAAGAAGAGCTTTTTTGAATGAAAAGATGGATTTAACCAGGGCAGAATCCATTCATAGAATTATAACAGCAAAATCAGAATATGAATTAAATGCAGTAAAAAAAATCTATTTTGGAGATCTTTATAAATTAATTAATAGAATTCGATCGGAACTAATACTATTAAAAGCACAGATAGAAGCAGAGGTTGATTTTTCGGATCAAGATATTGATTATTCGGAAAAAGATCAGATAAAACAAAAAGTAAATCAGATCATTTCGATGATACAAGATGTTTTAAAAAAAAGTGCTGTTGCTACTCGAATCTCTCAAGGAATTCAGATTGCTTTAGTAGGTAAAACAAATGCAGGTAAATCTTCCCTTTTAAATAAAATTTTAGGATGGGATCGTTCTATCGTTTCGGATATAGAAGGTACTACAAGAGATTATATTTCAGAAGAAATAGAACTGGCTAGAACATTAGTTCGAATAGTAGATACGGCTGGACTTCGAGAAACAAAAGATCAGATAGAGAAGGAAGGAATTAGACGATCAAAAGAAGCTATGGAAAAAAGTCAGATTATATTACATATTATTGATGGTTCTATAAAAGAATATCCTTTTTTACCAGAAATAGATGAATTTGTTCATTCTAAAGATAGTTATAAAAAAATCATCCATATTATAAACAAAAAAGATTGTTTACATAAAGATGCCTGGAATGAAGAAAAATTAAAACGATATGCAAATCACGAAGTTATAGTAAAATATATTTCCTGTAAGACTGGAGAAGGAATTGAAGATTTAAAGCAGACGATAGAATCTTTTATTAAGAACCAATTTCAAATCCAGGATCCTTTTTTATTAGAAGAAAGACATCATTATCATTTTAATAAAATTATAGAATCATTAAAACGTGTAAATCAACTATTTGATGAAAATGCACCAGAAGAAATTATTGCAATAGAAATACAAGATGCCTTAAATCATATTTCCGAATTAACAGGGGAAATAACGACAGAAGATATATTGGGAAGAATTTTTTCAATGTTTTGTATTGGAAAATGAATATAAAACATTTTTATATTTTGATTTTGAATTAATATTTAATAAAATTTAAAAAAATTTCAATCATTAAAATTTGAATTGACTTCATTAAATCTATTTATAGATAAGTAAGCATTATGAATGCGAAAACATTAAAAAATATACTTATTATGAGCCTGTGGCTTTTAATGGTTTTTCATTGTAAAAATTTGGTACATTCTTCGGCTGATCAACCTTTCGAGGATTATAATTTATTGGCGCTTCTGGATCAAAAGGTGTTAAATGGTTTTTATTGGGAAGGCTTAATGGATTATAGCCAATGCAATACACCATCTACTGATCCTGTAGAAGATCTATCTAAATGTAGTTTATACCAAGAAAATTACGAAAATTTTATTAAGCAAAAAGAAAAAAATCTTTATGTTTATGTAGATTCTCTTCAGTCAAATGGTAAAATTACAATAGAAATAGCTAATCCAGATACATATTTACCTTTAAAAGTCGAAATACCTGTTTTAAGTAGTATAACAGTTGGTCCAGAAACAGGTAATGGATATGCAAGAATTCTTTATTTATCTAATCCTAATTCTATAACCCAGAGCCAAATTACAATAACACTTAAAGAATTCAAAGCAGATGTTTTACAGGATGGTTTAAGAGGTTCTATGAGTTTAGATGTACAGAGTAATAATGGTACCTTAAATTTAACATTTTCTTTTAGTATTAAAAAAATATATTAGGAGGGGGATATGAAAATAAAAATTAAAGGCATACTATTATTAGTAATACTTACATCTGGATTATTGGCTCAAGAAAATCAACAAAATAAAGAAGAAGAATTAAAAGGTTTAAAATTTACAGGTTTACCTCTAATTAGTTTTAGTACTGATGATGGCTTTGGTTATGGAGTAAGAATCTATGGAACCTACTACGAAGAAGGATATGCACCTTTTAAATATCAAGCTTACGGACAATTTTATAGAACAACCAAAGGGTTTGAATATCATGAATTTTCCTTAGATAGTTTAAAATTTTTAGGTTCTCCTTTTCGTGTTAGAATGAATATAGGTATTGAAAGATATCTAAATGCTCAATATTATGGTTATAGTAATTATCAGGATATTCCCAGACAAAAGAAAATTAAAGCTGGAGAATTACCAATTAATGAAAATATACAACCAACACCAACTCTTTATCAGATTAATGAAGCTTTAACATTAAATACAAATTATCTTAATAATAATAATTTATTAGATCCAAACAATTATAATAAAAGCGAAAAAGAATTAAGAGAGTCTCAGGATAAATATTTTAATTATGATAGTATAAAACCTTTCTTTACGATAACAAGTGAAGATTTTATTGGAGATACCAATTTTAAATGGTTTGCAGGTGTACGTTTACAAAGATACAAGATCCAATCTTATCAGGGAGATATTGATAAAGGTCAAACATATCCCAATATAAAAACTTTAATTGATCATGAAAAGCCTATAGGATATGATGCAACAGAAAAACCACGATATGTAAATACAATTCGATTAGCAATAGCTTATGATTCTCGTCCAAGAATTAGAGAATTAAATCCCAATGATGGAATTTTTGCAGATTTTCATTACGAAGGTTCTGGTAAATCTACGGGTTCAAATTATACTTTTAATCGATATACCTTAACATACCGACAATATATCGAAATCTTTTCTAATATTTTTAAACCTATGAATAAAGAACTGGTATTTGCTTATAGATTGCAAACTCAAAAAACAGATGGTGATGTACCGTTCTTCGAAGCTGGAAGAATTTATACAATGAGAGAAAGTGCCTTAGGAATGGGTGGAAATAATGGTATTAGAGGTTATCCAGCTAATCAATTTGTAGATAGAGTAATGGGCGTATTTAATACCGAATTGCGATTTACAGCTTTTCGTGTAAAAGCCTTAGGAGGTATTGATTTTGTTCTTTTAGGCTATTATGATGTAGGACGTGTTGCACCATCCTATAAAGAATTTGCTATGAAAGATTTTCATAGAGCTATGGGTGGTGGTATTCGACTTGTTTGGCAAAGAAATACAATTGTTAATATAAGTTATGGACGATCCGAATACGAAGCAAATGGAAATTTCTCATTTAATCATATGTTTTAAAAAAATGAGAACAAAAATGTATTAAAATCTGTCAAAAATATAGTGAAAACAAATATAAAATACTCCATAGCGATACTAATTATAGTAGGTAGTATTATACTACCTACTTATTTATTATCCCAAGAAAATCAAAAAATTCTTTTAAATGATAGAGCAATAGAGGTAATAAGAAAAAAAGAAGGTGTTTATTTTTATACCTATCCAGAAACTATTGAACCTATTGATCCCTTAAAAGATTATATCAAAAAATATAGGATTCATAAAGAAGAAATTATTATAAAAATACAAAAGTTAATTACAGAAAATAGAGAATATAAACCACAATTTAAAGCAAGATGTTTACCTGTATGGGATTATGGCTTAGAATTTCGTTCTTCTAAAGAATCTCATATTTTTTTATTTTCTTTTCGTTGTAGAACAATAAAATATGTAAACGAAAATATTTTTAAAGATTTTACCCCACAGAGTTTAGAATTCTATAAAATATTTAAATATGAAATTGATGATAAATCAGCTTATCTTGTAGATCAAAAAAATGATTGATTATAATAAAAATTCATTTATAATAAAATCTACTATGAACTATATTTTATATATAATATTAATTTTTTCTTTTTCTTTATTGAATGCAAATACCATTGCTATACTGCCAGATACAAAAAATAAATCTCAAGAGATAATTAGTAAATTAGGAAAAGATTTAATTTCTATTTTAGATTCGACAAAACGGTATGAAATAATAGAACAGGATAAAATAGAAGAAATATATAAAGAATTACAAAAAGGACAAACAGGTTTGGTAGATCAGGAAGATGCTGCAAAATTAGGTTATTTAAAAGGTATTCATTATTTTATTTTTTATGATATCATACCAGAAAATAATCAATTTTCTGCAAATTATCGAATTGTAAAAACAGAAACAGGAACAATTATAGGAGCAGGAAGATCTAAGGGAAATTACGAAGAAATTTTAAATGATTTATCTGAACAAATCATGCACCAATTAGATATATATTTGAATTTAGATAATCCCGAAAGCCTCTATACCATTTTATTAAAATTAAATAAAGAAAAACCTGTATATAAAGTAGGAGAAACTATCCAGGTAAAATTTAAAGTAATACCACATAAAAATGCAAAGGTCAATAAGGTTTATATTCAGTTATTTTCGATTGATGCAAAAGGAAAAATTACATTGATATATCCAAATAAATTTTCTGGATTCGATCCTATAGAAGTAAATAAAGAATATATTTTTCCCTCTGAAAGTGATGATTTTGAATGGGAATTAACTCCGCCGACAGGAACAGAATATATACAGGCATTTGTTAGTGAAAAACCAATAGATATTTTTGGTACTTTGTATAAAGCAAGAAATGAATTATTTCCAGAATCCAAAGAAAATGGGAATACATTAATTACATATCGTGGTATAAAAACAAAATTAAAAAAAGAAAAAATAAAAAACTGGTCTGCAATGAGGATTGCTTATGAATTACTTGAATAATTTAAAAAAAGAAGAATTATCTATTGGATTATTACAATATGAAATTCATACAAAAGAACCAATGGAAAATATTAATAAAATTTCCCATTTATTAGGTCAAAAAAATAACGATATTATTGTTTTACCAGAAATGGGAATAACAGGTTTTAGTTTAAAAAGATTAGATCATTTTTTAAATGAAGTGGAGTATTATTTAAAGATATTAAAAGAACTGGCAAATACTTATAATACTGCCATTTGTACAACACTACCATATAAGGAAGGAAATTTCATTTATAATCGTTTATTTTTTATTTTACCAGATGGGGAAATGTACTGGTATGATAAACATTACTTGATTGATTGGGGTGGATTTAATGAAGGAAAGTATTTTTCTCAAGGAAATTCGTTTTTAGTGATTAAATACTTTGGATGGATTATTGGATTTGCTATATGTTATGATCTAAGATTTCCAGAATTATTTTATTATATGAATAAATATTCCTATGAAAAATATAATGATTTTATTAAATTATTTTTGATACCGGTGCAATGGCCCAATAGAAGAATACATCATTTTACATTACTTTCTAAAGCAAGAGCAGTGGAAAATCTTGCTATTGTGGCTGCAACCAATAATATAGGAAGAATGGGAGAATTAGAATTTAATGGTAGAAGTATAGTTGTAGATCCAGATGGAAATGAATTATTACTAATAGAAAATTATGAAACGTTAGAAAACTGTAAAATTAATTATAAAATTGTAGATTCTATACAGAAAGATAGACCAATTTTATTAGATAGATATAAAAAAAATTGGTATTGACAGAACAAAATTATTAACATTAAAATAATGTAATGAAGTATAAAATTGAAATTTCTAAGGAACTTGAAGAATTAATTCCATTGTTTAGACAGGAAACAGAAAAAAATTTACATTTATTAAGACAAGCAATAGAAAATAGGGATATAGAAACAATTAAGTTTATATCTCATAAAATGAAAGGAGCAAGTGGTTCCTATGGTTTTGAAAAAATTTCTCAATGGGCAAAACAAATAGAAGAAATATCAAAAACAACAAAATCTATAGAAGAAATAAAAAAAATTTTTGAAGAACTTTCAGAATATTACAATAATACTGAAGTAATCTTTGTCGACAAACCTCTATAATTTAATTTTTTTGACCGAAAATAATTAATGTATAAACAAAAATGGGATATAATTTTTATTATTTTAATATCGTTCAATTTATATTTCTTATATTTTATTTAATATATTATGGTAAAATAAAACCTTTATTAGAATTTTTTCAGGCTTTTTTAACTGGACTTTTAGGTGGTTTTTTAATTTTATTATTTGCCCCCTGGCTTGTTAAATTATTTGATTATCAATTAGATATTTTTGATATTTTTTTTAAAGCTGCTACTATTGAGAAGCTAACATCTTTTCTATTAATTTTAACATTGATTTATTCTTTTCAGAGAAAAGAAAGTTTAACAAAAATAATTATAGCAGGAATCCAATTTGCAGCAGGATTTGCTTTTTTAGAAAATATTATTTATTTAATCCGTTTTGAACCACAATTAACATATTTACGTTTAATTTCTTCTGTTCCAATGCATTTATCGACCTGTGGTATTCAGGCATATTTTATGGGTTTAGGTATATTTTATTCTTTAAAACGTTTTAAGTTAATTCATTTTTTAAATGCATTGTTTATTCCTATAATTTTACATGGAATGTATGATTACTTAACTTTACAAAAAGAAGAAATCTATTTTTATTTTATTGGTCCAATCATTGTATTATCTGTATTTATATTAGAAGTTTTTTACTCTAAAATTCAGAACTATCCAGCTTTCAATATTTTAAAAAAAGAGCATTTACGTTTAGAAGATTGGATAACTTTACAAATTCAGAAAGGACATGCAAAATGGATATTATATTCTTCTGGAACAAAAAACTTACCTAAAATATCATTTTTTCAATTTCAGAAGGACTATGTAAAGTTATTAATTGCTTTTATAATGTTACTTCCCGTAGGAATATATCTATATTATCCAGAATTTTATACGGAATATTTAAGAATACAAGAAGAATATCGTTTTACATTATTATTTCTTTTACCATTATCATTTTTTATAATGTTTTTAACACTTGGAAGTGTAAATCCAGAATATTTTAAAAATAAAAAAATTCATATTCCAGTTGTACTGGATGTGGAAATTTTATTACCAAATAGGAATGTATCTACATCAATATGTTATGAATTAAAACCTTATTCTACCTTTTTGCATTCCGAAGAAGAATTTAGAGAAAAGGAAACTGTATTGTTGATATTTAGCTATAGAAATCAAACATCTTATCCTGTTCAGGCTCGTATAATAAAATATATACACAATCAACATCCAGAATATCCTTCTGGAATTATAGTTTCATTAAATCGAAAAGCAAAGCAGTTTAATTATTTTTATTATAGATACTTAATATATAGATTAATAAAAGGAATCATTTTTTTATTAAATTTACCAGGTAGTAAAACAATTCGTTCTTTATTTGTAAGACCATTTACTGTGATGCAAAATGAAAGATTTTATAAGAAAGGAGAATTTATTTTTCATCAAGGAGATACAGGGAAACATTTTTATTTAATTAAGAAAGGTAAGGTAGGGATATTTAAAGAATTAGATAATGGTAGATTACAAAAATTAAGTGAATTGGGTCCAGGAGAAATTTTTGGAGAAATGGCATTGGTTTCTGATGCTCCTCGTTCTGCTACCGTACAATGTTTAGAAGATACAATTGTAGCTGTTGCTCATAAAGATCATTTAGAGGCATTAGTTCAGGCAAATCCTCAATTTACAATGGAACTTATTAAAAATTTAATTAAAATGATACATAGAAGAGAAGAACAATTAGAAGAATATAGAAAATTTCAAGAAATCTATATGAAAGCACTTGAACAAGTTGAAACTAAAAACACTTAGTCAATAAATTCCTCTTTGTCTTTTTTAATAATAATGCTTCCTTCTTCATCTAATAATTTTGCTTGTTTTAAAATATAATTTCTTGCTTCTTGTATTTTTTTAACAGGAACATTATTCATAACGTCCATTTCAAATAATACATCAGAAGCTTTATTTTGTGATAATGCATTAAAAAATGTTCTCTTAAAGTCTTCTGGCATTCCTAATAATGCTGTTGCAATAATCTTAGCATCAATTTTAGAAAGTAAAATCCTTAATTCTTCGAATTCTAATCGTTCTAATTCTTCAAAAGTATATAATCGTGATTTAATTTTTTCGTATAAATCTGGATCTGTATGTTCTAAATATTCTAAAATTTCATATTCGTATTTTCTATCAAGATGATTCAAAATAGAGACCACGGTTTGTATACCTCCTGATTCTGAATATATTTCATTTGCTTTTTTTTCCAGTTTTACTTTTAGTGTTTCTATAATTTTTTCTATTCCTTCTGGAAAGAATTGAGTAGAATGAGCTATACGAAATATAATTTCTCTTCGCATTTCTGGAGAAAATAATTTTAATAATTGAGCTGTAAAAGAAGGTTTAAGTAATGATAATATAGCAGCAATTATCTGAGGATGTTCATTTTGCAAAAGGGAAATAATTATTTTTGGATCGTAATTTTCAATAAATTGTAATTCTTTTTGCAAATCTCTATTTTCTGCTTTTTTTATGAATTCTTCAATTTTTTCTGGACTGTTTCCAAATGTTTTAGTAAGGATTTTTTTTGCTTCTTCTTTTCCTGTTGTAAAAATTGTTTCATCATTATTAAGATTATTATAAAATTCTTTTAAAATTTCTTTCTTTTCTTTTTCGGAAATTTTTTTTATTTTTAACATCTCTTCTACTAAAATTTGGATTTCATCATCAGATAGTTCTTTTAAAATTAATGATGCTTGTTCTGGACCAAGGGCTATTAGAAGTTTAGCAGCTTTTTCTTTTCCCTGTTTATTTAATGAATTTTTATTTATAACATTGATCTTTTCTTTATTATCTATGATTTCTTCTCCAACTGTAAAATCGATTTTATTTTGTTTATTCTTCATCAATTTAAAAGAAAATAGAATAATGTATTAAAAATCAATCATATTTCAATATTTGTTAAGAATTCTAATATTTTTTTGTATTTACATAAAAAAATATTCAAAAAATAAAATTGCTATACGACAATAATTAAAAGTTGTTAAATCGTTGTATTAGGTAATTTTGGATATAACTATGGAAATAGAAGGAATTAAAAATGTATATAAACGTATAGGAGAAATTCAAACAAAAATTATTAATATACAAAATCGTTTTAATAAAACTAATTTTATCGAGGAATTAAAAAATGTTGATAAAACGAATCAAATTGATCAAAAAAAGAAAGAATCTAAGATAGAAGATCGTCAAAGAATAGAAAGAAAACAAAATAATAGAGAATCTCAATTAACGAAAAAAGAAATTTTAGAATTAATAGAAAGTATTTCAGAAAAGGAAGGAGTATCTCCTGAGCTTATAAAAGCAATTGCTAAAGCGGAAAGTAATTTTAATCCAAAAGCAATTTCTCCAAAAGGTGCTTATGGAATTATGCAATTAATGCCAGATACAGCAAAATTATTAAATATAAATGAAAAAGTTCCAGAAGAAAATATTTATGGAGGGATTCAATATTTAAAACGACTGGCAACCAAATATAAAGATTTAGATCTCGTTTTAGCTGCTTATAATGCTGGTCCTGGCAATGTAGATAAATATAAAGGAGTTCCACCTTTTTTAGAAACGAAAAATTATATAAAGAAAATCAAAAATATTTTAAAGCAACTTGAAGATTAAAAATACAATATATTTAATCATAATTTTATTTTTTGTTTCTTGCTTTAAAGATGTTGATGATGCTATAATGTATCATATTTATAAATCCTATAATGAAAAAATTTATCAGGCTACGTGGGGTACAGAAATTCCACCAGAATATTTAGCTGCTTTAATTTCCCTGGAATCCTATCCACCAGGTAATTGGGATAGTGAAAGATTTGAACCAAAAGTATACGAAAGATTGATAAAATTAAAAAATGAAGATATTCCTTTTGGAAATATACCAAGAGAAAAAATAATTCATATTTCGGATTATGAATTAATAAAGCTTGCAACAAGTTATGGTTTAACACAAATTATGGGGTATCATTGTTTAGATTTAGGATGTTCTATTGAAGATTTAAAGGGAAGTGATCATTTATTATGGAGTATAGCATATATAAGAAAACATTATCTAAAATATATTAAAAAAAAAGAATGGGAAACATGTTTTAGAATCCATAATACAGGTAATCCTTTCGGAAAAACTCATAACAGGGATTATGTAGAAAAAGGTATTAAACGAATGGAATATTATAAAAAATGGTTAAGATATAGAGGGAATCTTTTAGCAAATTTTTACGAAAAAAATTAATAAAGATAAGAGGGGATTTTCCCCTCAATTTTTTATTGTTGTGCCATAATTTCTTGTGCCATTGTTTCAAATGCTTCTTTTCCACCTGGAAACTTCATATAACCTACACACATGCATTGAGACCAATCTTCTTTTTCTCCTTCTTCTACACAACGGCCAGTATCATTATCAATTGCACAACAGTCGTAAATACCTACTCCTTTGATTTTACCTTTACTTTGTCTTACAATAGCAACACCAGTAGATTGACCATCTTGAACACCAGAAGCTTGTTCTAAATAATCTCCGATGATTTTAGATAATCCATCACCTTTAATTTGTGTTAAAGCTGCATCTCTACAGGTAGACATCATTTGTGCAATTCTACCACTCTTTATTGCTCTTTCAGAAGCAGCTGCAGAAAATTTCATATAAAGATAGTCTTTAGGTAGGTCTTCAGTACAATATTCAGCTGGACTTAATCCTTGTTTTGCTTTAGCTGCATCTGGGGCACAAGCCCATCCTTCGAAAACCCAACCTTCTTTACCAACTGTTGTTGCGTCTCTTCTTGCTTCATTTTTTGAACCACAGTATGTTGCAAAAAACGCAACAATACTTATTATTAATAGTGTTTTTTTCATATAAGTGTACCTCCTGTAGTTTTAAATAAAAAATTTAAAAAAGGAACTTAATTCTAATAATAAAACATTTTTTGTTATATTTAGAAAAAATCATTTTAATTTCCTTTTCCATATATATACTGACTATAATAACTATGAAAAAGTTCAAGCATTTTTTAAAAAAAAATGGTGTTTTTTTATTTTTTTTATTTTTGTCGTTTTGTCTTATAAATCCATATAGTAATATAAAAAAAATTGCTTATGAATATTTTTTATTTGAAAATCGTTGCTTTAAAGAGGATTTAATACCCAATTTTAAATGGTTTAAAAAATCACCTATTAGAACAACTCTATTAGAACCAGATTGTAATGAAATAAAAAAAATTGAATTTTATTTTCCCATGGTTGTAGATGGTGTTAGTATTGTTTCTAGTATTTTTATAAAAACAGATTGTATTTTTGATAAAAATAAAGTTCCTTTAAAAGTAATTTCTTATAATCCATATTTTATATTATGGGATTCGAATAAAAATAAGTTTCATTCTTTATGGGTTCAATATATAGAAAAATCGAATTGCGGTTTTGTTATTATTCCAGAGGAAAAACTTAACGAAAGTTCTAATTATTTATTTTTGTTTAATATTAAAGCATTTTATTACTTTTTAAAAAAAGATTATAGAAACAATTATAAAGAACTATGGTATAATTTTAAAGAAGAATATAGAATTAAAGATTTAGATAAAAAAGAAGAAGAATTATTAGTTAATTTGATTGAATTATATAGTAATATTTATTATTTTAATCCAGATGAAAATATATATACTATTTTTCCAGTAAGAAGTTATAGTGGTATCTTTGCACCCTTTTTATATTTTAGAGAATTGCGAAAACAGGTAGAAATAGATATTTTAGAAATAAAAAATATAAATCAGGAAATAAAAACTATCAATTCAAATGTATATAAAGTTACTTATAAAGAAAATAAGGCAAATCAGATAAAAATTTTTTATACAGGAATTGATAATAATAATTATTCTCTCGCTTATTATTATAAAAATAACCTGGTAATTTATATACCAGATAATTTAAAGCAAGATGGTTTGAATATTTTAATTACTAATGGGGATATTATTTCTTTGCCATTTTTTCAAGGTCTGGCAAAAGAAACAAATAGTATTCTTATAAATTATTATGTATTTAAAGATAGATATTTAAATTTGATAAATGATATATTTATATATGACAACTTAAATCGATTATTAAATAGATTTGTTAGTAATTATCGCATAAATCAAATTTATAAAATATGTTTTTACGATATAGAATGTATTATTTCTACATTTTATGAAGATAAAATAAAAAATATATTAGTATATAAAATTCCAGAATATATTATAGATGCTTATAAAAGTGGCTTTTATTACGATGCAAATATTAATATAAATACAATATATAAATTTAATTTTACTATGGAAGAAATCGAGAATTTATTTCTTACCCAGTTAAAAGAGGATATATTTAGAATCTATTTATATAGAGAAAACAAAGAAAAATTAGATAGTTATTTAAATTATAGTTTTACAATTCATAAAATACATTTTTTATTTAATAAAAATGATTATAATATAATAAACTATCGGCAATGATTTTTTATAAGTATAAATTGATATTGATTTTCTTTTAGAAATGATTTGATCGTCTCTATATTATAGAATTAGCTTTAATAGGTAGAATAATAAATATACTTTTATTATTAGAATAATATATATCTTCCAACTTGATCATTATTTAAAGCATAAATAAAATCTAAAATCTGTAAAAGAGTTAATTCTTTTTAAAATTTTATTATCTTTTATAAGAAATAAACTATCGATATTTTTTGGTGTATAAATTTCAATTAGGACTTCTTTCTTTAGATTAATAAAGTTATATATGTTATCAGAGAGGAATTCTTTTTTGTACAACAAAACAATAATTTATGTTGGAATTAGAAAAAAATTTTTATTTTTTTGTTTTAATATATTATTTTTATTTTCTAAATCTGTAATTTTTAATGTTAAATTAATTATATTATTAAAATCATATTTTTTTTTAATAATTGCTACTATATATTTGTCGTTAAGATAAAAAGTATCCTCAATTTCAAAATTATTAAGGTAAACATAAGTATAAGGAGTAAAATGATTACCTTGAATTAAAAGTAATCTATAGTTATCATCGATATCTAAATAATTTACATTATTAATAATTAAATCATCTCCATAAGAAAATTCATGATTATTTAAATTATTAATATTTAGGATTTTATAAAAATATTTATTACCAAAAAGAATATCATATTGTATTAATTTATAATCTTCTTTTGTAAGTAGAGTTTGTTTATTTGCTTCATTAATAAAATTTCCATAAATATCATTAATATTTAGAAGTTTTAAAATAAAATATAAAAGATGATTAGCCTTAATGTAAGGCATAGATTGTAATTCATTAATAATTTGTGTGTTTAATTTATAATTAGCAAAAATTAATAAAGGAGTAAGATATAAGAAATCATTATTCATCTCAAATAAACCTAATTTTTTATAAATAGTATTAGGGAAAGGAGGTAAATGATCACCAAATAGAATAACGAGAGTAGGTTCATGAATATTTTGAATTGAATGATATAGTTTTTTTATATCATTATCTGTAATAGCTAAAAGATTTAAATAATTTACTACTTCCTTTTTTTCTGATGCAGTAAGTTCGCTAAGATTAATATTTTTAATAATTTTCTTTTTATCATCTAATACGAAATCATAAGGATGATGATTCTGAATTGTTATATAGAATACAAAATCTTTTTGTGGGGTTTCTATCAATTTTTTTAGAATAAAGTCATAAACTTTTTTATCGTAAGTTATATAATTATCTCTAAATTTTAGTTTAACAGGAAGAGTTTCTATACTATAATATTTATTAAATCCAAAAAGTTTATAAACTATATGTCTTTTGTAAAACCAGTAAGAATTTGCATGAACTACCCATGAATAGTAATCATATTTTTTTAAGATATGTGCTAATGAAAAGGTATCTTGATTTATGTATTGAGTATAAGGAGTAACTAAGAAATTAAAAAATTTCATTGATAATCCTGTAAGTACTTCGAATTCAGTATTTGCAGTACCCAAAGCAAAAAATGGTACATAAAAATTAAATTTTAAAATATTTTGAGAATGTACAAAACTTAATACATCTTGATTAATGGCTTTTTTGATTTTAGGTAATGTAGTGATCTCCCATAAAGTTTCATTTAAGATGAGAATAAGGTTTGATTTAGGATAAGAATTTAATTTATTATTTGTTATATAATTTTTTTGTAATTTATCAATAATAAGTTTGATAGCTTCTTTGTTATAATTTTCTGGTTTTTCTATCCTGTAGTTTAAAATATTATTTGCTAAATAAATATAAAAACCATTTTCAAGATAATTAAAATAATTTCCCCAGAAAATATTATTTCCTATGTGTCGATTTTTAGCTTTAATACTCAATGTTATAGAAAATAGTAGTATTAAAAATAATATAAAAATTCTAAATTTTAAAGTGATTGTTTTTGAATTAAAAAAATAAGCCACAAAGACAAATAAGATGAATACAAGGAATAATATAATTAATACAGGCAGGAAATAAGATAAATCTAAGGATTTTATAACAAAAAGAGCTTCTTTTAATAAGAAGAGATCATTTATAGATAAAGGTTCTCTTAATCGAATAATTTTTTGAATATTAATATATTGAAGTAAGAATATTAAAAATAAAATTACAATCCAGTAAATTATTATATATTTAAATTTTCTTGTAAAGAAAATAATGATGTTTAAAAGAATAAATAATATGCCATAAGAAAAAATAAAATTAGGTAAATATTCTATATCGAGAATAGTTTTAGGTTCGATATTCCATAGGTAAGGAAGAAATTCTGTTGTTAATTCTACCACTAAGGGCAGAATAAGAAGGATAAAGTATATAAGATATTTTTTTAAATGATTTATACATTTAATACGCATACCTTATGTGCTTTGGTAAGGTTATCTTAATTCTTTTTTCATTAATTTTAAAAATTCATTTACAGGAGGTTGAAAGAATTTTTTATTTTTTAAGATAAAATTACCCTGAATTAAACCAGCAGCAAATACAAGAATCATTTGAGATTGTTCAAAACTGATTTGTAATTCATCTTGTAAAATTAAGGCAAATTGTCGAATGAACTGAAATGATATTTTTTTTACAGTTTTTGGAGAATCTTCCCTAACTAAATCAAATATCAAGATAGATTGTTTTTGAACTATCGTTGGATTTTCTAAAATAGATTTGATAAATTTTTCTACTTTTTCGTAAGGTGTTTTACAATCTTTTAAAATTTCATGAAATTCTTCTTTCGATTTTTGTTGAAGCATTTTATACATTTCTTGAAATAGGTGCTTTTTTGAAGGAAAATAATAATATAATGATCCAACCGAAACATTTAAATGTTTTGCGATATCTTTTAAAGTAACGTTCCTATATCCCTTTTGGTAAAAAATATCAACACATTTTTCTAAAACATATTGTCTATATTTATCATGATCTACGACCTTAGGCATATAACCTCTTTTTAAAATATTCTATTGTTTTTATTAATCCTTCTTCCAGTGGTATAGTTGGTTCATAATGAATTAATTTACGAGCTAAGGTTAAATCGGGTTTTCTTTGTAAGGGATCATCTTCTGGAAGTGGTTTAAATACAATTTTTGATTTTGAATTTGTTAGCTTTATCACTTTTTCTGCTAATTCCAGTATTGTAAATTCTCCATCATTACCTAAATTTATGGGACCTAAATGTTTATCCTGGTTCATAAAATCTACCATGCCACGAACTAAATCACTTACATAACAAAACGATCGGGTTTGTTTTCCATCTCCATATACTGTTATATCTTCATTTTTTAAAGCTTGAACAATAAAATTAGAAACAACCCTACCATCATTAATCTGCATATTAGGACCATAGGTATTAAAAATTCGAATTACTCGAATATCTACATTATGTTGTCTATGATAATCAAAACATAAGGTTTCTGCTGCCCTTTTTCCTTCATCATAACAAGCACGTGGACCTATTGGATTAACATTGCCTCGATATGTTTCTGGTTGTGGATGTATTTGAGGATCGCCATATACTTCTGATGTACTTGCCTGAAGAATTTTTGCTTTAACTCGTTTTGCCAATCCAAGCATATTCATCGTACCTAAGATAGATGTTTTTAATGTTTTTATGGCATTATATTGGTAATGTACAGGACTTGCAGGACATGCTAAATTATAAATTTCATCAACTTCTAATTTAATAGGATCTATGATATCATGTCTAATAATTTCAAAATTATCATAATCTAATAAATGTTTAATATTCTCTTTTCTTCCAGTAAAAAAATTATCAAGACATATAACATAATTTCCCTGTTTAACTAATACATCGCATAAATGAGAACCAATAAAACCTGCTCCACCTGTGACTAATATTGTTTTCATGATTTTGAATTCAAATTTTTTTAAATCCTTTCTTAGACAACAAAATTTAGAATGTTTAAATTATAATTTGCTAATTTATGTTTTTTTAAATATTAAAATAGCGATGTCATCATTGAGTTCAGAAAATTCTGTTTCTGTTAAAATCTTTTTACCAGTAAATTCTTCGAGTTTAGAAATAATGGTTTGTAATAATTCTTCTGGTTCTTTATAAGTATTTAAATATAATAATTGCTCTAATCGTTCCTGTCCAAATAATTCATCATTTTGATTCATTGCTTCTATTAGACCATCTGTATATTGAATAAAAATATCTCCAGACTTTAATTCCAGCCGTTGTGATTTTATTACTGTTTGATATAATTCATTTCCTACAGCTGCTAACGGTAAACCACCAGAAGGTAAAAAGTTAATTTTATGATTTCGAATTAAAATTGCTGGTGGATGTCCAGAAGAAACAAAACGAAGTATCGCATTTTCTTTGTTATAACTACCAATAAAAGAAGTAATAAAAATTTCAGGTGGAGTTTCATTGTATAAATCCTGATTTAATTCTAAAGCAATTTTTAATGGATCTGTAATTCCTTGTTTAACAATAGAATGTAATCGAGAACGCATTAATGTCATTATTAAAGCAGGTCCGACACCATGACTGGATACATCAGCAATTGTAAAAATCATTTCTTTTTGATTTGCTTCAATAAAATCATAATAATCGCCTCCAACACCAATCATTGCTTTGTATAAAGAAGCAATTTTTAAATGATTTTTCATATTTTCTGGATATTGAGATGGTAATAGTCTTTTCTGTATTTCTTCTGCTGCATTTAATTCTTTTTTTAACTCTTCTTTTTCTTTTAATCCTTTTACCATTAAATTAACAGATTCTGCTAATTGACTTATTTCATCTTTTCCTTTATAGGGAATTTGAATATTAAGGTTTCCTTCTCCAATTTTTAAGATTTCTTTAATAATAAACTGAATTTTGCTAATCAAGATTCCACTAATTAAAATGGAAATAATTAAAACGCGAATACCAAGAGCAATTGCAGTATCGATAAATCTACTTTTTTCTATAGATAATTGATTTTGAAATTTTCTCATATCAGTAATAATACGTGTAAATCCAGCTGTATTTTCTATCAAACTTGTTTTAGCTAATATGGGAAAATCTGTTGTATGTATATCGATAAATATATCTCTTGCTTCTTCTTTATCTTGTATAAAAAAACCTCTATAATTATATTTATTAAAATATTTTTTTTCAAAAGGAGAAAGAAGCCAGTTTTCGATATCCCTAAAAAGATGTTCATAAAATTTTCTAACACGATAAGATTTTATATAATCTGTATAACGATTAGGATCAAAATTATATTCTAAAAATATTTTTCTGTAGATAATATTTTCTGGTAAATAGAGATATGCATCAACGATTTGTAATTGTTCATCAAATATCCATTTACGTTTTTGTTTTTCTAAATTTGTAAGTTCTTTTTTTAATTGATTTATTTCTTTTATAATTGGTATTCTTGCGTCTGTATTTTTTATATTAAGAGTCGTTAATTGTTTTTGTTTTTCTTTTATTTTTGATATTAGTTCTGTTTTTTTGTTATAGTAATCAAAGTAGGTAGAATTATATTTTTTAAGAATTTCATAAGAGTGATTTTCTATTAGATCTTTTTTTTTAACTAAAAGATTCTTAATATTTTTTAATAAAAGCCTATATGTTTCATCTTTATATAAAAGTTTTTTGTTTTCTGTCTTGTTTTCTATTTCTTTTACTTTTTGATATATATTTTTTATATTTTGGTTTATTTTTCTTATTTTACCGATTAGAATTTTCCATTGATATTTATCCTTAGATTCTAAGGATTGAAGGATTTTGATGCTTCTTTCGTAAATACCGGGATATTGATATATTGTTTTGATTATTAGAAAATATGGTATATTATTAATGTTAAATTGAGTACTATAAGATTCTATAAGAGGTTCATTATTTTTATATTGATTGTATATTATATTCAATGGTTCTTTTACCAAGGGATTTTGCCAGTTTATAGTATTGATATGAGAGTGTTCTTTTACAACAGATAAATTTTTTGTATCGAATCTTTGCCATCGAAGAGTATTAATAGATTCAATTCTATATTGATTAAAATCAAGACCTAAAAAAAAATTTTTTTGTTTTTCTTCATAATTATAAAGATTACGAATTGCATCATCATACCTTTTTTTATAAATTAAATATTTATCTTCTTTTTGTTCCAATTTTGCTTTTGCTAAAATAGTTGCTAATTCTAATATATTATCTATTTCTTTTTCTTGTATTTCTTTATTTGCCTTCTCTTTTAAAAGAGTAATAATTTTTTCTTTTCCATTTTCATAAAGATTCTTTTTTGCTGTATCTAAAAATTTTTGCTCTTTTAGTTTTTCAATTTTATCCAAATCAATAGAATCATTTTGTTTTAAATTATTGATATACTCGTTTACTTTTTTTTCTTCTATTAGATGAAATAATTCGAGTTTTATTAAAGTATCACCATAATAATCCATTTCTGAAACAAGATTTTGAACGGGAAATAAAAAAGGACTAATTTCTTTTTCAAAAGAATCTTTTAGGACTCTTTCTTGTTGAGAACTATAAATAGTTGATAAAATAAATATAAAAACAATAATGATAAAAAAAGTAAATAAAGAAATCCTTCCTCTTAAGCCACTAAGAAAAGAATAAAATTTGCGAAACATATATATCAAATATTTTTATTTTATTAAAAATTCAAGTAAATAAATAGATTTAATATGGATTATAAAAATAATATAAAACTTAAAAAGATTGATTAAAAAATAAATTTAGGATATATTTTAATACGAATATATTGTAATATTTTTAAATATAATATTTGTTTGATTATATTGTTTGTGTTTAAGTTAAATAATAAAGATAAAAAAAATGGTTTAATTGTAGTTTTTTCTTCTCCTTCTCCTCCTCCTATGAATATTAAAAGCCATTTTTATATAGATTTAAAATTGAATTTTTTTATACCGTAATAGATATTTTGGGGTAATTTTATAATCGTGTATTATGATTTTTAAACAATAACAAGTTGTTCTAAAGAAAGTTCTTTTAAAAGAATAGGGAATTTAATTTCTGGATTATCTTTTAAAATTGCATAATGATCTTTTACAATAATAAAACCATCTTTTTCTAAAAAAAGTTTTTCAAGAAATTGGACCTTATCGGTTATATCTGTTAGATAAATTGTTATTGAATTTTTTTTATTTTTATTATAATTTTGTGTTTTATTTTCTGTTATAAGTTTTTTTACAAGCTTAGCTGTTTCTTTAGAAGAATCAATCAGATTAAATTGTGGATAAATCTCTAAGATATCCTGTTTAAGTAAAGGATAGTGAGTACAACCTAATATTAAATCGACAATATTCTTATCTATAATTTCTTGCAGATATTCTTTAATAACTTCTTTTGTAATAGGATGATTAATCCAACCTTCTTCTACTAAAGGGACGAATAAAGGGCAGGGTTTCGAAAATACAGAGATTTCTGGATCTTTATAATGAATTAGATTTGTATAAGCATTAGATTTAATTGTTGCTCTTGTTCCAATTACAGCAACCGATGTTTGTGAGGATTGATTAAAAAATGCTTCTACCCCTGGTTCAATAACACCAATAATAGGAATATCAAAATGTTTTTTTAAAATATCTAATGCATAAGCAGATGCAGTATTACAAGCAACAATAAGCAATTTAATATCCTGTTTAATTAAAAATGATGCTATTTCTAAGCTATATTTTATAACAGTATCTTTGGAACGTGATCCATATGGTACACGAGCAGTATCTCCAACATAGATATAATTTTCTTCTGGTAATTGATGAATTAGTTCTGCTAAAACTGTTAGTCCACCTAATCCAGAATCGAAAATACCTATGGATTTGGAATTCATATTAAAATTGAACTTTATCTAATTCAAATGCATTATGTATAGCTTCTAATGCTTTTTTACCAACATCTTTTTTTACAACAACAGATATTTTAATTTCTGATGTACTTATCATTTCGATATTGATATTTTCTTTTGCAAGAGCTTCGAACATTTTACCAGCAACTCCAGAATGAGACTTCATTCCAATTCCAACAGCTGATACTATTGCAATATTTTCGTCAATATCATAAGAACCATTACCCATTTCTTTAATAAATGCTTCTACAATCTCTTTTGTAATATGAATACTATCGACTGGTACTGTAAAAGAAATTGTGTTTTTTTGATCTTTACCAGTACTTTGAACAATCATATCTACATTAATATCTGCTCTGGCAAGACGATTGAATAAATCTGCAGCAAGGCCTGGTCTATCTGGTATATCCATTACAGATATTCTTGCTTCATCGGTTTTTAATGTAACACCTCTAACTAATACTTTTTCCATAATTTTATCCTCCGGTACAACTAAGGTTCCTGGGTTATTATTAAAGCTTGATCTTACATGTATTACAACATTATATTTTGATGCAACTTCAACACTTCGAGAATGTAATACGCCTGCTCCAAGACGAGCAAGTTCCAACATTTCTTCGTAGCATATAATAGAAATTTTTTTAGCAGATTGAACTTTATTAGGATCAGTTGTATATACACCATCTACATCTGTATAGATTTCACATTCATCAGCATTTAGTGCAGCAGCTAAAGCAACAGCAGTTAAATCTGAACCACCTCTACCAAGAGTTGTTATATTAAAATCTTCATCAACTCCCTGAAAGCCAGCAACTATACAAACTTTTTTTTGCTTTAATTGTTCTATAATACGAGTTGTATCAATTTCCTGTATTCTTGCCATCGAATGTTTTTTGTCTGTTAGAATGCGAACTTGAGCACCTGTAAAACTAATAGCTGGAACACCAATATAATCTAATGCCATAGCAAGTAATGCAATAGATACTTGTTCTCCAGTCGAAAGGAGTACATCCATTTCTCTTGCTTTAGGATGAGGATTAATTTTTTTAGCCATTTCGATTAATTGATCTGTAGTATGACCCATTGCAGAAACAACAACTACTAAATCATGTCCTTGATCATAATACATTTTAATACGATTTGCTACATTTTTTATACGATCAGTATCTCCTACAGATGTTCCACCATATTTCTGAACAATCAAACTCATCTTAAATAGACATTTTTTTTAAATTTTGTTTAATGGAAACAATAAAATAATTGATGTGAAAAAAATTCAAAAAAAATAGTATTATTCAAAAAGAGATTAATGTTGTATAAAAGAAAATACTTTTTTCTTACTATTTTTTATTTGATTTCTATCATTATACTTACTTATATTTTATATACAAATCATCATTTAAGAACTGTTCAATTTTATCTTTTACTTGATATAGGATTTTTGATTGCCTTTTATATTAAATATAGGAAAAACGAAACATATCTATTTTATTTAAGGCTTTTTTATTATTTTTTATTTATTAATCATATAACACTTTTGAGCTTTATTATAGTTCAATTTAAAGGTGTAAAATTCCATTATGATATTTTATTTCAATTTTTGTTTTTAATATTTTTATTTTTAACTTCTAAGAAAAATTTAGAATATGTAAATTTTTTATTATTATTTTTATTACTTGTTCCTCCAATTGCTATAATCATTGATCATTATTATTTTTCAGAATATATATTTATTTTATTTTTTATTATTTATTTAGAATTAACATTAACAAAGAATTATTTTTTAATTGCTTTATCCAGAAAAAGTAATGTTATTTATTTGTTTTATCTAATTTTATTAATAACTGGTGTAATACAATTCTTTTATGTATTTTCTAAGAGTAGTATTTTATTTCACTTATTTCGATTTTTTTTATATATTTTATCCTTTTTCCCTATTTTATATTTTATAAGATCTAAAAAGAAAGAAAATTTATATAATATTTTATATATAATTTCAGTTTATACATTGATTCAACTATTTATGATTGTATTTTTAATTTCATTTAATCATAAAAATATTATTGGTAAAGCAAATGAAAATTTTTTTGCTATGTATTTTGATTGGGCAATCTTTATAATGTTATTTTCTTTATTTTATATAAAAGAGAATATTATCAAAAGAATTTTAATATATTTATTTATTTTTATAACATTTCTTTTAACCTATTATGCAATATTTTTATTTGGTGCAAGAACAACAGAATATATTATTCCCATAACAATATTATTTTATTTTAATAAAGTTTTTAATGGATAAGATTATTTTCAGAATATTTACATCTAAAAAAAATTATCTATTTTTTATTTTCTTTTTAATAGTTTATATTTCAATTTATATTATATGTATTTTGTTTTTCAGTAAAAGAAAGAGATTCATCTCTTATGACTCGTTTTTTTTATTGGTATGTTATATATAAATATTTTATAAATTATCCAATATATATATTTACTGGATTAGGAGAATATGAATGGGGATATTTGTATAAATATTTAACATTTGATATTAAAGAATTTCCTTATATTGATTTTACAGATTATCGATTTTTTTTTCATAGTCATGCTCATAATGATATAGTATCTTTTTTAATAGGAGGTGGATTAATTTACTTAGGTATTTATCTTTATATAATTTTTAAAGTATTAATGAATTCCATTTTAGAGAAAAAAAATTATATTTTATTTGCAGTATTTTTAATTAGCTTATTACATGGTATAACAGAACCATTTTCTTTTAGTCCTTATACTGGTTATATTTTCTGGTTTAGTGGTATAATATTATTATTTTTTTATGATATTAAACCTCAGAGATTATTAATGAAAAAAATTAATATGTTTATAATAAAAAAAATCAAAAAATCAATAATTTGTATTTTAATGCTATTGATATTATATTTTTTTATTTTATTAAATTTAAAAAATCCTTTTTATTTAGAATATTATTTAAAAGATTTACCTCGTATTAAGAAATTATATGAGAATACTAATAATATAGAAGTACCAAATTTTGATATTAATAATATTAATAATAAACTAAAAAAAATTAATTTATTAATTGTAATAAAACCTTTAGAAATAGAAAATTACTATATATTATCAGATTACTATTATTACTTATATTTTAAAGAAAAAGATAAAAAGTGGATAAGAAATTCAATAAATTTATTATGTAAGTCTGTAGATTTGAAAATTACTATTTTTAATTACATTAATATAAAAAGGCTTAAAAATCAATATAATTTATTACCACCCTGTATTGATAAATTAAATAGATTTGATCCTTTTAATTTACTTGGTGGTTGGTGATGAATTATACTTTTAATAAAATAAGAAAATAGCCCTATTCAGGGCTATAATTTTAGGATTCTAGATTTTTTAAAGCAAATTCCCAATTCACTAATTTATTGATAAAAGTGTCTATATAGTCTGGTCTTCGATTTTGATAATCTAAATAATAAGCATGTTCCCAAACATCAATAGTAATTAATGGTTTTAAACCTTTAACAATAGGAGTATCTGCATTAGGAGTTTTAATTACTTTTAATTTATTGTCGGAAGGATCTAAAACAAGCCATGCCCAACCACTACCAAACTGAGTTGCAGCTGCTTGTTTAAATTCATTTTTAAAATTATCAAAACTTCCAAAATCAGCAATAATTTTATCTAATAAAGATTTAGGTGGTTCTCCTCCTCCCGCTAGGTTTCATGGAATGCCAGTAAAAGGTATGATTCCATACTTGCGCGGAATTGTTAAATAATCCAATTTTTGATGGATCTTGGGCTGCTTCTTTAATTATGGTTTCTAAGTCAGCTTTTTCTAAGGGTGTTCCTTGAATTAAATTGTTTGTATTGTTAACATAAGCAGCGTGATGTTTACCATAATGAAATTCCAAGGTTCTTTCTGATATATGTGGTTCCAATCCATTTTTTGGATAGGGTAATTCTGGTAATGTTATTGCCATTTTTTCCTCCTTAAATTTTTATTAATTATTCTAAATAAAATCTAATTTGATTTTATTTTTTAATAAATTACAATTTTAAAATTAATATAAAAAGATTATAAGTCAACTTAATTTTATTACAGTTTAAATAAAGCTATTAAAAAATATAAAATATTTAATAGTATTTAATATATGTTAGATTAAATTTATAAATTTTATAGAAATTATTTGATAATCATTCTATTTTTTATACTAATTGATAATGTATGTTTATCTGTAAATTCTAAGGTTGAACCAGTTGGTATTCCATGAGTTAGTCGGGAAAAAATAACAGGATAATGAGAATAATTTCTTACAATATAGTCAGCTGTGGCATCTCCTTCTAAGGTAGGATTTGTTGCAATAAAACATTCTTTAATATTTTCTTTTTTTAATCTTTCTTCTAATTCTTTTAAACGTAGATTTTCTGGTCCAATTCCATCAAGGGGGGATAATGCCCCCATAAGGACATGGTAGATACCATTAAATTCTTGTGTGGATTCAATGATAAAAATATCTGATGGATCTTCTACAATACAGAGTATTTCTCTATTTCGTTTTTCATCTTTACAAATTTCGCATATCGGTTCTGAAGAGAATCCTCCACATATTTCGCAAAATTGTATTTTCTCAATTAAATTTATAATGGATTTAGCAAGTTTTTGTGCTTCTTCTTTATCACTCCTTAAAAGATAAAATGCAATTCTTCGCGCACTTTTTTCTCCGATACCAGGTAATCGAGTAAAAATTTCAATAAATGATTCTAATTCTTTAAGAAACATTATTTTAATAATTGACCTAATTTTCCTAAGCCACCGTGTTTTTTCATTTCTTTTTCTACGCGTTTTTTGCTTTTTTCTATAGCTCCATTTACAGCCATAGTTATCCATTTTTGCTGTTTTTCTCTATCTGTTTCTTCAAAAAATTTATCGTTTAATATAATTTGAATTACTTTACCTTCTCCATTAACAACTGCTTCGACTGCTCCTTTACCTGCCTCATCTCTACATTCAATTTCGCTAATGATTTCTTGAAGTTTTTCTGCTTCTTGCTTTAATTCTTTCATCTCGCTTAAATTTTTTAGTTTATCTTTTAATCCCATAAATATACAAAAAAATAAAAATTTATTCGAAATCAATCATAAATTATATAAAGATTAAAAAACAATGATAATTGATTTTTTCAAGAAGCGAGAAAATGTATAAAATATTAAATTAAATTTAAATATAAAATAAAAACTAATTGATGTAGAGTGTTTAATAGATAATTAGTTCCAAAAAATTCAGGGGGAAGTCATGAGAGTTCAAAATTTACCTTTAAGTCGACAAATTGCCTATGCTATAGGTCAGTATGGATGGTCTATATTAATTAATATTATTGGTATACAGTTAGTTTATTTTTATGCTCCACCAGAAAATGCTGGTATTCCTTATTTTATTCCACAGGTAATATATTTAGGGTTTTTAAATTTAGTTTCCATTATTGCAGCATCTGGTCGTTTATTTGATGCGATAACAGATCCATTAATTGCTGGTTTAAGTGATCGATTAAAGCATCCTCGAGGAAGACGAATTCCATTTTTAAAATGGGGAACAATACCAGCAGCTTTATTTTGTTTTTTGATTTTTTTTCCTATTAAACAAGAAATTTCTATTATAAATGTTATATTTATTTTAATTGTTCAAGCATTGTTTTTTTTATTTTTAACGATGTATGTAACACCATATTTTGCTTTGTTAGCAGAATTAGGGCATACATCTGAACAAAGATTAAATTTATCTACGTATATTTCTATAACTTATGCTTTAGGAATTATGACTGCAGCTCAGGTACCATTGGTAGCTAACATTTTAAAAGAATCCTGGAATTTAGCTTTTGTAAATGCCATTCAATATAGTATAGGAATTTTTTGTATTGTGGCAATTATTTTAATGTATTTTCCAGTAATTTTTATAGACGAAAAAAAATATTGTAAAGCAGAACCAATTGATATTTCTATTTGGGAATCTTTAAAAAGTACATTTAAAAATCAATATTTTAAGTATTATGTTATAGCAGATTTCTCTTATTTTGCATCATTAACTATTATTATGACTGGACTTTTATTTTATATGACAGTTTTATTATTTCCAGAAAACAAAGAAAAAGGAGAAAATCTGGTTGGTGTTTTATTACCCGTTATGATTTTAACATCATTTATTTTATATCCCATAGTAAATATTTTAGCCAAAAAAGTAGGTAAAAAGATTTTAGTAGTAATTTCTTATGCATTTATGAGTTTTATATTTTTACAGATTTATTTAATGGGAGAAAAATTTTATAATCATATTGTATCACCTGATGTACAGGCTTTTGGGGTAATAATTTTATATTCTATTCCATTGGCATTTGTTAGTATTTTGCCCAATGCTATTCTTGCAGATATTGCAGAATATGATGCAAAAAAAACAGGTTTACCGAAAGAAGGCATGTATTTTGCCGCAAGAACCTTTTTACAAAAATTAGGTCAAACAATAGGAATATTTATATTCGCTATTTTATTACTGTTTGGAAAAGATCCAGGTAATGATTTAGGGATTCGTTTAACAGGTATTGCTGGTTTTATTTTATGTTTTTTAGCTTCAATTTACTTTTCTAAATATAAAGAAAAAGAAATATTAAAGGAATTAGAAAATAATTAAATTGGAAACAATATTAATAGTAGGAAGTTTCTATTTTATTAGTATTATAATTTATAATCAGATTTATCTATTAAAAAAATATTTAATTCAACCCTCTATTATTTGTGGAGTATTACTTTTATTATTAGGACCTTATGGTCCTTCTTTTTTACCAGAAAGTTTATTTCGGAATTTAAAAGAATTACCAGGAATCCTAATTTCTTTCTTATTTTCTGGGATTATGCTTTCAAGTCCAGAATTCATAATAAGAAATACCAGAATATTTCCTCGAATATTAAGACAAGGTACATTTGTATGGATTATCGCAATATTGCAATTGTTGGTAGGTTTTATTATTTCTTATTTTATTTCAAAAAATAATAAGGATTATTTACTCTTAAGTAGTATTATCGAAATAGGATGGATAGGAGGACATGGTAGTGCTGCTGCCTTTTCTGGTGTGGTAAGACAATTACATTTTTCAGAAGCAGGTGATTTTGCTATAATTTCTGCAACAATTGGTCTTTTATGGGGTTCTATAAGTGGTATGATCCTGGTTAATTTATTAAAAAGAAATCGATTATTTAGAATTTTTAAAAAAGATAATATTAATGATAATGATTTAAATGAACAAACAGAAATAAATTTTGAACAACAAATTCAAATACAAAATTTAATATATGGTTTTATTTTGCCAATAATACCTGTAGCAATTTCTTATTATTCTATTAAGATTTTATTAACAATGAATCTATTTGGAAAAGGAATTCATCGATTTATAGAAGAATTACCTTTATTTTTTATTGTAATTCTTTATGCATTTATTTTAAAGAATGTATTATTATCAAATTTTAAAGAAAAAGAATCAATCCAAATTGGCATTAAATTTTTTACTGGAATAGTTTTAGACATATTAATCTTATCTGCTATTGCAACAATGAATTTAATAATTGTTTTTCAATCTTATGATATTATTATACTATATACTATAGGTGGTATTGTAATTTCTATATTGATTTTTTTTATTTCTTTTATTTTTGTTGATGATTTTCCAGAGATTTCACTTATTAATTATGGAATGGCAACGGGAACTACTGCAATTGGCTTGCTTTTATTAAATTCTTATAGAAATATCAATGAAAAATCTTCTCAAATAGCTATATTGGTTTATGGAAGTGCTGCACCATTATCAGCTCCATTTATAGGAGGAGGTATTATTTCGCTTTTAATTCCTATATTTATTTCGAAAGGATATTTTTTCTTTATTTTGTATATTTTAATTTTTATATTAATTTTGTTAATTAGTATAAATCTTTATATGAAAAAATTTATAAATTAGAATAATTATTTTTTTGCCATCGTTCTCGAATAGGAATATAATTTTCTGTTAATGGAAATTCAATTCTTGCAATAGTATTTTTTTCGTCTTTATAGACTCTAAAATAATCGGGTTTAAAACCAGCATCTTTAATTAATAAAATAACAAGAGGTAATCCTAAACCTTCTCCTTCTTCATCTATTTGTCCATAATTTATAATAAAATCCATTAAATCTTTTGATTTCATTGCATGCGACAAACTTTCTCTTAATCGTTTTTCTTCTTCGGGTAACATTTTTGTATTATTAATTACATAAATCAAAATTCTATTATGATCTACATCGATTACAAGACGAACTTTTAAACCAAGATCTTTAAGTGCTTCTAACCATTCTTTTTTATTTATTAAACCCTTATGTTCATTTCCATTTTTATTTTTAAATAAATATTGATAAGATTTTCTAAATTCAATAAGACCTTTATGATATTCTTCTTGATTATCAAAAGAATAACCTTTCTTTAAAAAGAAAATTCGTTTTAAATTTGCTTTTATTGCATTATTGATAAGTTCGTATACAATATGAAAAATTATTTCTCCAATTCCTGGTTTTTGAATTTTTTTTTCTACTTCCTGGAAATAATTAAATAATTTTTCCTTAAAGTTATCATCTAAAATTTCTATTTCAAATTCCTGTTTAAACATTCACTAATATAAGTTTTGATCTTTAAAAAAAGAATTACAGATTTCAAAAACAAATAATGAAATTTGCATAATCCAGATTAATTTTTGTTCCAACGTTAAATTTGGGAATTCTGTATGCCCATCAAATTCCTTAGGATCAATTGTTTTAAGAATCTCTTTGATTTCCATATTTTTTTTATTATCTATAGATATTGCCATAACATTCCTCCTGTGTCAAGATAAATTATAGTGTATATTTATCTTTTTTTTAATTCTTTTATATCAATTAAATCTTTATCCCTTGGTTTTTTAAGATTTTGTTTTAGTTCAATAATTGCTTCTTTAGTAAGTATGCAAATTTCATGCCCATAAAGATCAATTTTTTGAGTTTTGTTTATCCATTTTTCATACTTTAAATCTGGATGAATTAAAACATCTACTTGTTTAAATGGCTTATCTTTATCAATAAAAGTAAAAGCTACTGCATTTTTTTCATTAATAAGATAGTTTATAAGATCTTTATCATATAAAATATCTTCTGGGACAGGGGGACGAGGAGAGAGATTAAATTCTTTCATAACTTTTAGAAATTTATCAATATTTTCTTTACTCATTTCTATAGAAACATCAAGATCAAGTGTCATTCTTTCTACACCATGTAGCACAACTGCAACACCCCCAAATATAATGTATTTTACATTATTTTTGCTAAGAGCTATTAATATATCTTTTAAAAAACTTTCTGACATCAAGATTGATAAAAACTAGCAAATTTTTCTACTGTTATAGGTTTAATTTTACTTGCATTGCCTGCTGTCCAGAAAGCTTCGAAGCGATGTTTACAAATTTCTTTCATTGCTTTCATTGCTGGTTTTAAAAATTGTCTTGGATCAAATTCTGATGGATTTTTTGCCATTACTTCTCTAACAGCAGCTGTCCATGCTAATCTTAAATCAGTATCAATATTTATTTTTCGAACTCCAGATTTTATTCCTTTTTGTATTTCTTCTACAGGTACACCATAGGTTTCGGGGATATTGCCACCAAATTCATTGATTTTTAATCTTAATTCTTCTGGAACAGAGGAAGATCCATGCATAACAAGATGGGTATTGGGAATTTTTTCATGAATTTCTTTTATTCGAGATATAACCAGTACTTCTCCTGTTGGTTTTCGCTTAAATTTATATGCTCCATGGCTTGTTCCAATTGCAACAGCAAGAGCATCAACCTGTGTTAATTCTACAAATTTTTTTGCTTCGTTTGGATCGGTTAAGAGTTGTTCACGTGTTAAAGTTCCTTCTGCACCATGACCGTCTTCTTTATCTGCTTTCATGGTTTCTAAAGAACCAAGACATCCTAATTCACCTTCTACACTAACACCTACTTTATGTGCAACATTTACAACTTCTCTTGTAACAGAAACATTATATTCAAATTCTGCTGGTGTTTTTCCATCTTCTAATAGGGAACCATCCATCATAACACTGGTAAAACCAAGGCGAATGGCAGAATAACAAGTAGCAGGACTATTTCCATGATCTTGATGTAATGCTACCGGAATTTCTGGCCAGGTTTCGGTTGCTGCTAAAATTAAATGACGGATAAAATTTTCTCCCGCATATTTTCTGGCTCCACGGGATACTTGCAAAATAACGGGGCTATTTGTTTCTGAGGCAGCTTCCATTATTGCTAATACCTGCTCTAAATTATTAACATTAAAAGCTGGAATCCCATAATCATTTTCTGCTGCATGATCTAATAACAATCTCATTGGAACAAGTGACATAATTTACACAAAATTTAATTAAAATTTGCTTGCAATTCATTTTTTTATTATGAGATTTTTTATTTGGATAGGTTGAAATTTAGATAAAATTTATTAACATATTGAGAAAATAAACAAGATTTTTTAATATTATTAAGTTATATATGAATTATTTCTGTAAATATTAAAGAATACAAAAATAATAGTTTTTGACATTTTTTTAATAATAAAAATTATTATCATTATGCCTATATTAAAAGGTAGTAAAGATGTATTTATTATCTATAAAAATCAAAAAATTAGATGTAAAATATTATTCGAAACAGAGAGTAAAATTGCATTTCAATTAGAAGAAGAAATTCCTATTATCGAAAAATTAAAATACGAAACCCGATTAGATTTTGAAACAAAACAGGGTAATTATGATTGTTATTTTCAAAGTAAAGTAGAATATTTTGGTTTTGATTTAATTCAAAAAAAATATATATTAGAAGTAGATTATCCTCCTGTATTCAGAAGAATATTAAAATTTAATCCAAAAAGTTAGGTTGATAATGAAAAACTAAGATTCCTTCTATTGGATTCAAATTTGTTATATTTAATCCTATTGCTGATCCTGTTGAAAAAAATAAATTAGTAGAGGGAATTTTTAATATCCTCGAAACAATTTCTGCTATGTCTGGCATATGTAAAACAATAATTAAGGAATCATCAATCTGGAAATTTAATAATAAAGAATCAATATTTTCTAAGGCATGATTTGGTTTTAATTCAATTTTTTGTATGATATTTGTTTGTATTTCCTGGTTTATTATTTCTGCTGTTTGTATTGCTCTTAATACGGGACTTGATAATAAATGATGAAACTTCCAGCCAGTTTTTTTTATATATTTTCCTATGATAGTTGCTTCTTTTTTTCCCTCTTCGGTTAAATTCCTTTGTGGATCTTCGTTTGAATCAAAAGCCTTAGCATGTCGAACTAATACGAGCTTCATTAATAAACATAAAAAGATAATAATTCTAAAAATCAATACAAATAAAATTTTTCTTGCAATATTTTAACTAAAAAAAAAATGTATATTGATGTCTTCTGATAATAGCATAATACTACAAAAGATTAATGAAAATATAGAAATTGCAGTTAAAAATGGTCGTTATCTTGTTTTAAAAACCCATAGAATGACTGATACCGTAGAAAAACATATTCAATATGCTTTAGAAAGTATCTTAAAAAAGACAGAGCATGAACGATATATTCATTCTCTTTATACAATTTTAAAAGAACTTGTAATTAATGGTTGTAAAGCAAATCAAAAAAGAATTTTCTTTGATGATAAAGGGTTGAATATTTTAGATCCTGAAGATTACCAAAAAGGGATAGAAGAATATAAAAAACATTTTAGCGAAGAAATGGCTATTGAATATGGAAAAAAAGCTAAACAAAAAGGACTATATGTTCTAATTGATTTTGAATTTGATGAAAATGGTCTTAGAATAGAAGTTATTAATAATTCTACGATTGCTCCTCAAGAAGAAAAAGCAATGAGAGAAAAATTAAAAAAAGCAATGGGATATAATGACTTAGCTGAATTCTATATGGATCAAGCTATGCAGGGAGATGCAGAAGGTGCAGGACTTGGACTTGCTTTAGTAATAATTTTATTAAAGGGCGAGGGAATTGACCCCAATTATTTTAGAATTATTATTGATAAAGATAAAACAATTGCACGATTAGAAATACCATTTACAGATAAATTTGTAAGTAAAAGACAAACCCGTAAAATAGTTTAATACTCATTATTTTTAATATTTTTCCGAAATAGTAGATATGGAGATCATAAAAAAAGTCTTATTGATTTTTATAATATTATTATATTTAAATCCCATTTTTTCTTTAGAAAAATCAGCAGCATTTGATTTATATGAACCTGGTATATTTAATCCTTTAGGACCAACATTAATTTATGGAGATCCAGATATTCGTAAAAGACCTTATATGTTAATTGCCTTAAATGGAAATGATCAAATAGTAGAAAAATCTTTACTGCAATATAATAAAGAAGGAAGATTAATAGGGGAAAAAATTTTTGATGCTAAAAACCATTATAAAGGAGAAATTACTTATATATACGATGAAAAAGGTAATATAATTGAAGAACGATATTTAGATGAAAAAGGAAACCTTATAGCAAAAAAGATAAGGTACTATAAAAAAAATATCTTAGTGCAGATTGATATATTTAATAAAGAAGAATATGTATTTTCTCGTAAATATAAATATGATAAAAACCAGATTATAGGAAGAGAATTTCAAAAAGGAGCATCTGATCCATTTATTATAAAATTAAATCATGGTTATATAGAATCCGTAGTCTTTAAAGATAAAAATACTATATTAATGGAAATAAAATATAAATATAATAAAGGTAAATTAATCGAAAGAATAAAACATACAGGAGAAGCAAAATCAAAATGCGAATATTTTTATGATAATGAAAATCGTTTAAAAGAATATATTTACTATGATTTTATAAGAAATCAATGGAAGAAATATAAAACCATTCAATTTGTATATGCAGATCAAGTATAAAAAGAGTATTTATTTATAATTTTTCTAAATATTCTTTTGATAAAATATAGTTTTGTATTTTTTTAAAAGGCATAGGTTTAGCAAAATAAAATCCTTGCATATTAAATATATTAAGATTTTCTAAAAATTCTTTTGATTTTTTATCTTCAATACCTTCTGCAATAACACCAATATTTAAATTATTACAAATTTCTAGTGTTGCTTTTATAATGGATTGTTTATATATGCTTGTTGTTAAATCTTTAATAAAAAGTTTATCAATTTTTAATAAATCAATAGGTAATTCCTGTAAATACATAAGAGAAGAAAATCCCGTTCCAAAATCATCTAAACAGAATTTATAGTTATATCGTTTTAATCGTTTTATATTTTTAATTATGGAATTAAAATCATTAATTAAAGAATTTTCTGTAATTTCTAAAAATAGGTTTTTGTAATTATTTACTTCTAAATATTGAATAATTTTATTATGATATAAATCCTTGGTAGATAAATTGATATGAATTGAAATTTGATGTTTATCAAAAAAGTTTATAAATTCTTGTAATTTATAAAATACATAAAGAGTAATTTCGTGAATTAATTCTGTTTCTTCCGCAATAGGGATAAAAACCATAGGGGAAATTTGTTGTTTTTCTTTAAACCATCTTAATAGAACTTCTACTGCTATTACTTTTTTATTTTTTGTATTTACAACAGGTTGAAAGTATAACTGAAGTTGATCTTTTTCTAAAGCCTCTTTTAAATAATTTGTTAATTCTATATTATTTAAAAAACTTTTTTCAATTTCTTCTCTATAATACTTCGATTTAATTTGCTTTTCTTTTGAAAAAATAAAATAGATTTTTGCTTTATGTAAAATCTTAATTGGATCATCAGTATGTTCTGGATATTTAAAAATAATAAAATTATATTGATTATAAACAGGAATATTATAAATTTCAATTTTTTCTTTTAATAGTTCATCAAATTTATTTTGAAAATAATTTTCTATATCATTTATATTTGAAGTATTATTAGCGTCATAAATAAAACCAAAAATACCATCTTCGCAATAAAAAATTAATTCAAAATCGTTTTTAAAGTATTTTGTAAATTTATGTTTTAATAAGTGTAAATATTTTTCTAAAAAGTCATTTCCATAAATTGTTTGTAGTTTTCTATTTCTAATAATAAAATATTTTTTTTTATGTTTTTATATAATAATTTTTGTTTATTTAAATAGCAATAGAAATATTTTTCAGATGGAAGGTATAAAACAGGATCAAGAATGTGTATATCTGCAAGTATTTTTGTCTGATATTCAAAAATTTTAAAAAAATAAGATAAAAATAATCCTATAAAAAGGTAAAATATAATTTTTATGCCATATAGGGAAAAATAAAATAAATAAGAGTTCTGGCTGGTATGATTACTAAAATAATAATATAATAATTCAGATACTATAATAAAAAAAGTTGTTATAAAAGTACCCTTATAAAAATAAAAGAAAGCCCCGATTAAAATAATTATAAATGTAAAAGATTGCGTTATAAAATCCAGTTTATCGAAAAAGGATATAAATAAATTAAAACTTATTATTAGGACTATCATTAATAATAAAATAATTAAACGTAAAGAATAGGTAAAACCATAAGCATCATAAAAAATATTGATAGGATTTTCTTTAATTTGTTTTTCTAAAAGTTTTTTTAAATATTCTTCCATCTATATTTTCCATAAAATAATGTTTTTTATCTAAAAAATAGTAAAATTCAAAAATGGATTTTGTCAATAAAATTAATATGTATTTTATATGTTTTAATATGCTATATACCAGAAGCAATTATGATTTTTAAAAATATAAAAATAAAGTAAAATTAATATTGACAAAAAATAAGCTCTATTTATCTTAAAATAATGCTGGTATTTCGATATTTAAAGAATTATATAAATATATTCTCGAAATTAAATCTTATAAATCTATCTATTATATTAATTTTTTTAACCGGTTGTTTTGATATTTTTCATTATATCAAAATTAATGATAATAATTCATTAGATATAAAATATAGAATATTGGTTAGTTCTAATTTAATGGAAATGGGAAAAGAAACGACAGAGAAGGAAAATAAAAAAATGGATTTTATGGAATTACGAAATACGTTTGAAAATATTAAAAGTCTACCATACATCCAAAATTTTCATTTTAAAGAAATTGATAATTCAATTCATAAAGGTTTTTTGGTTTCTTTTCGTATAAATGATATAAAAAATATTATTTCCTCAGACATAGAAAAAGAAAATCATATATATAACATTATTCCAATGATAGATAAAAATCAAATTATTTTCTTTTTCCCCAATAATCAAAATAAAAAAGAAGAGATAAACAATACCAAGGATAATAAATTTGAAAATTTAGAAAATATAGAAAAAACGGGAAATCAAAATCAAACAGAAGAAAATTCTAATAACAACCAACAGAAAATAATAGAAGAAGAAAATACTAATAAACAAATGGAAAAGATTGTAAAAGCAATATTATCTTCTGCTACTTATTCTATAATTTTAAAAGGTAAAGATATAATTAAGGCTCGATTAATTAATATTTCAACCAATCAAGATGTTAATTTAAATATAGAAAAATTAGATCATAAAGAATATATGATTGATTTTCCTTTTACTTTATTTCTTGATGAAGGTGAAAAAGGTTATAAAATCATTATAGATTATTTATAAAATTAAATATATTAATGTTTCGTTTTTTTTCTTATTAATTTATCTAATAGATTGGGAGCAAGAACACGTAGATAAAAAATTACTCTGCCTGTTAAATTGGTAAATACATATTTTTTTTCTTTCTGGATTGCCTTACGAAAAATTTTTGCTACGTCTTCGGGATCCTTAGCATTTTTTTCCTGTTCTTCTGATAATGGTTTTCCATCGCTTGTAATACCACTTCTTCGAAGATTTGTTTTTGTATAACCGGGAAAAAAAATAGAAATAGATATATTATTTTGATAAATTTCATGGGAAATGCTTTCTAAAAAAAGTTGAGCTGCTGCTTTACTGGAAGAATAAGCAAATCTTTCTGGAATTCCGTATAACCCACTTGGTGTAGAAACAAGGCAAATCATTTTTTTATCTGCATTTTCTTTTAATTTAGGAAGTATTATTCGGGTTAATTCTACTACCGAAAAAAAATTAATTTCGAATGTTTTTCTTAATGCTTCTTCAGTTGAATTTTCAAAAGAGCCATGATTGGTAATACCTGCATTATGTACTACAACATCAATTCTTGGTATGGTATTTAAAAAATCTTTTAATTTTTCTCTATCTTCTTTTAAAGCAATATCGCAAGGGAATATATAACTATTGATTTCATACGAATCGCGGATTTCTTTTTGGACTCTTTTTAATTCTTCTTTACGTCTTGCAATCAAAATGGGTATAGAACCATATTTTGCTAATTCTTTCGCTAAAGCTTCTCCAATACCAGAAGAACCACCTGTAATAAGTACATATTTATTTTTTAATTCCATCTTGAATGAAAGGGTTTTCTTTCTATATAAAAAAGCAATTATTTTTTAATATATAATTGCAATAGAACTTAATGGTCCATGAGCACCAATAACAAGAGATTGTTCAATATCTGCTGTTTTAGATGGTCCAGAAATCCAGTAGCCACCATCTGATGATAATTTTATCCATTTAGGATATGCATCTTCCATATTATAATAAAGATTTTTTTTATTAATTAGTATAACCTGATGTTTACATAAAAACAAAGCAGAATCATAAATTAAAGTATTTTTAGAAATCCAAACCGCACCTTGATCAGCAATTGCTAATTTTGCTTCTATAATTAGAATATCTAATTCTTTAAAATCATGAGGTTTTTTTATCTTTTTGTCTTTTAATAGAATTATAGGAAAATTTTTTAATTCTTCTAAGTGAATTGTAGAATAAACAAGGGATTTTTGTGTTATAATATTTAATTTTAAAACTTCTTCTAAGGCTTTCTTTTTTTGATTGGTTTTAATAATTTTACCACCTGCAAGCTCCCAGAAAATTGAAAATTGTTTTATTAATTCGTTTTTATTGATTCGTTTTTTTGTAGAAAAATTATATTCTGGATATTCCACAGGGTCTATATTATGATTAAAATAATTTAAAAATTCATTTAATTTTGTCATAATAGTTTTCCTTATAGATTTGGCGAAATGATTTTTTAGGAATTTCTGGTAAAACACGTTGATATTTTTTTTCGAAGAAATATCTAAAAATAAAATTTGGTATTAACGTCCTTAGAAAAAAAATTATTTTATGAGATATTAACATATTGTCTGGTTTTGAAAAAATAATATTCATAAAAGAAAAAATATATCTTGGGAATTGTTTGTAGTCTTTTAATTTTTGTCTTAATAGAAAAAGCTGATTATGTATATCAATTTTGACTGGACAAATGTTGCTACAAGACCCACATAAAGAGCTGGCAAATGGTAAATCCCAGTATTCTTTTTTATTTTTATGAGGATTTAAAATACTTCCTATAGGACCTGGAATAGTAGCGTGATAGGAATGACCTCCACTCCTTCTATAAACAGGGCATGTATTTAAACAAGCACCACAACGAATACATTTTAGAGCATTGCGAAACTCTTTTTGTTTTAAAATATCAGAACGACCATTATCCACAATAATAATATGAACTTCTTGATCTTGGTTGGGTTTTTGATATAAAGTAGTATAGGATGTAATTGCCTGTCCAGTTGCAGATGGAGCAAGAATTCTTAAAAAAATGGTTAGATCTTTTAACTTTGGTATGATTTTCTCAACACCCATACATGCTATATGTAATTTTGGTAAAGTGGTTCCTAAGTCTGCATTTCCTTCGTTTGTACAGATAACAAAACCACCAGTTTCTGCTATTGCAAAATTTACTCCAGTTATACCTGCTTGTGCATTTAAAAATTTTTCTCTTAAATGTTTTCGAGCATTTCTTGTTAAATAGACTGGGTCATTATTATGGGGATCAGTATTTAAATATTTTGCAAATGTTTTTGCTACATCTTCTTTTTTAAGATGTATCGCTGGTAAAACAATATGAGATGGATGTTCTTTTCTTAATTGAACAATTCTTTCTCCTAAATCTGTATCAATAATTTCAATACCATGGTTTTCTAAAAAAGAATTTAAACCACATTCTTCTGTTAACATAGATTTACTTTTAACGACTTTTTTAACATTATGCTTTTTTAAAATTTCGTAGACTATTTTATTATGTTCAGTAAAATCTTTAGCAAAGTGTACAATGAATCCATTTTTAGTCGCATTTACGAAAAATTGTTCTATATAATATTTTATATGGGATAGAGTATGAAGTTTTATTTGCGAAGCTGCTTCTCTTAAATTTTCCCATTCTGAGATTTTGTAAATCGATCGATCTCTTTTTAATCGAACATATAATAAGGCTTGATTATGCCAGTCTACTCGATTTTCATAAGTTAAAAATTGTTTTGTTAAATGATAATGTTTCATAGTATTATTCATTTATAAAAGTTAAGGAATCGTACAAAAACTCTCCAATATAATAAAAATTGACTACCTTTTTGTTATAATTTGCAATAGTTTTTAAATGTGTAAGGCAGCTAAGATCATAACCTATAATATGATAGATATTTTTATCGATAAACTTATTTAATAAGTCTTTTCCTATTTTTACACTTAAATCATTTTCATAATAAGAAAATGTACCTCCAAAACCACAACATTCATCCCAGAAATCGATATCAACAATTTCTATTCCTTGAATTTTATTTATAATTTCTCTTACTTTATCTGGAATTTGTTTTAAATTTAGTTCTTGTGATTTTGCCAATTCTAATTCTCTTAAACCATGGCAGCTATAAAGAATACCAATTTTTTTATGATTAACAAAATTTAATTTTGATTTATGAATTTTATAAATATCATATAAAAATTCTGTAAATTCATAAACTTTATTTTTTAGAAGATTATGTATGGAAGAATCATTTATAAAATCTAAATAATGATTTTTTATCATTGATGTACAACTACCAGCAAGAGTAATGATATAATCATAAGAATCCAGAATAGAAATAAATTTTTCCATATATGTTATTCCTTTATCTGTTTCTCCAGAATTAAAAAAAGGTTGTCCACAACATGTTTGATCATATAAAAAATTTATATTTAAATTCAGATGTTCTAAAAATTTTAAAGTTTTTAGTGTATTATCCGGATATAGTAGATCCATATAACAAGGAACAAAAAGACCGATTTTATTATGCAGCAAATTCATAAGTAAAATACTAATATGAATGTATAAAACTAATTTATATAAATTGCAAGAAAAATTTATTGATTTTCTTTTTTAGATGAATAAATTATTTTTTTATATATGACTGAATCAAATTCATTTTTGCAGAAGATTATTAAAGATTTACAAAATCAAAAAAGTGCAGGAGAAAAAAGTATTTATTTAGATCGGATTATTCAAAACTTAAGTAAATATAGACCAGAGGCAAATAAATCTCTACAACAGGAAATTTTAGAAGAAATTGCTTATTCCTTACGAAAATCAGAATTTCGTTTAAATTTAGCCTTATATGAATGTGAAAAACTATATAAAAAATATTATTATTCTAAACAAATTGATAAACATGTAATTATACAAAAATATAATGAAGCAAGAAAAAAAGCTTTAGAAGAAAAATGGAAATATATGGTTCAAAGAGAATCTCTCGGATTGATCTGGACAGAGGATTTAGAAAAGATGTATCCTAATCCACAACCGTTAGAAGAATAAATTATATAATTTACCTTAGATAACTTAATAAAAAAAAGAATATTGATAAAATATCCAAATAAGGAATCTGTATGGATAAATTTAAAGAATTGTTAAAAAAAGAATTTATTGAACAATTGAATTTACCTCAACAAGAAGCTGTTTTGCATTTTAAAGGACCAATGTTAATTTTTGCAGGTGCTGGTTCTGGTAAAACAAGAGTTATTACCCATCGAATTGCATATATGATAAGAATTCTTGATGTTAATCCAGAATCCATAGTGGCAGTAACGTTTACAAATAAAGCAGCAGAAGAAATGAGAGAAAGAGTTTTAAATTTAATTGGTCCTTATGGAGAGAAAGTTACAATTAAAACATTTCATAGTCTTGGACTTCAGATATTGCGTGAGAATTATAAATTACTGAATGTTCATTCCAACTTTAGTATATATGATTCTTCTTCGCAGAAAAGTCTTGCGAAAAAGATCTTTAAATTTTTAAAAATGGATACTTCGAATTTTTCAATTAATGATGCTTTGCAGAAAATACATCTTGCAAGAGATGAATTTTTAGATCCAGAAGAATTTTATACGAAATATGAAAATCACTATCAAATTTATTTTCTTTATGAATTTTATAAAAAATATATAGAAGAACTTCGTATTAATAATGCTTTTGATTTTGGAGATTTGCTTTATGAATCTGTAAAATTATTAACAGAAAATCCAGAAATACTTGAATATTATCAAACTCGCTGGCAATTTTTAATGATTGATGAATATCAGGATACCAATTATGTTCAATATTTACTTGCGATGTTAATTTCTAAAAATCATAAAAATATTGTAGTTGTAGGTGATGATGATCAGTCTATTTATTCCTGGCGTGGTGCAAAGATTGAAAATATCTTAAATTTTAAAAATGATTTTCCAGAAGCAAAAATTATTAAGTTAGAAGAAAATTATAGAAGCACAAATCAGATATTAAATTTAGCAAATAAATTAATAAAAAATAATTCTAATCGTAGTGATAAAAAATTATATTCTAAATTAGGTGATGGTGAAAAACCTATATTATATGAATGTTTTGATGAATATGATGAAGCAAGAAAAATTTTATCAGAAATCCATATTTTAAGAGAAACATTCCCCTTAGATGAAATAGCAATTTTTTATCGAACAAATGCACAATCTCGTGTATTTGAACAATTATTAAGAGAAAATAATATTCCTTATATCTTATATGGTGGAATTCGATTCTTTGAAAGAAAAGAAATTAAAGATATTTTAAGTTATCTTCATTTTATTAATAATCCTTTTGATTATGAGAATTTTGAAAGAATGGTAGAAAATCCACCAAAAGGTATAGGGCAAAAAACCTTAGAAAAAATCAGAGAATTAGCTCAGTTAAAGAATATAAATTATATTGAAGCTATTAATGAAATAATAATACAAAAAAATATACGAAGTATCAAAAATTTAGAAAAATTATATGATTTAATTATAAAATGGAAACAATTTGTAGATAATTTGAGTTTAGGAGATTTGATCCAACTAATTGTAGAAGAATCTGGTATTATCGCCCATTATGAAAAAGATTTGAATCCAGAAAATCAATCCCGAATTGAAAATATAAAAGAATTTATTCAGAGTGTAATAGAATATGAACAGCAAAAAATTCAACAAAATAAACCAGTAATATTATCAGAATATTTACAGGAAATTTCGCTTTTAACATCAGAAGAAAATCCAGACCAAATAGAAAATAAGAAAGGAATTCAACTAATGACATTACATAATGCGAAAGGATTAGAATTTTCTGTTGTTTTTTTAACAGGTTTAGAAGAAGGAATTTTACCTCATCAGCTATCAATGGAAGAAAATAATATCGAAGAAGAAAGACGATTATTATATGTTGGAATTACACGTGCAAAGAGAAAATTATATCTTTCTTATGCAAAAATTCGTAATCGCTTTGGTCAACAAGAATTCAAAGTTCCCTCTCGATTTTTATTAGAAATGGAGCTTTTAAATAGTGAAAATATAAAAATGAACAATGATTCAATAAAAAAAGATAGTTTAAAAAATAATACCAGACAAAAAGCAACCATAAGAGAAGAAGATTTAATTATAAATGAAACATATTTTCATGATAAATTTGGAGCAGGTATTTTAAAAGATATAGAAGATGTGGCTGGAAGAAAAATCATAACAATTGAATTTTTTAATGGTCAAATAAAAAGATTTCTTGCAAAAAGTACACCTTTAAGAAAAATATCAAATCGATGATCAATAAATATTTTCCCTGGAAGAGTGTATTTTTTGTTTTATTTTTTAGTTCAATATCGCTATATTCTCAGAGCTATAATATTTTTGATCATAAACCTAATCCTGGTTATGTATTAGAAAATTGGTATGCAAGGATTGGTAGTTTTCCTTCTAAGAATTCTGAACCATTCTATATCCCAGATTATGATAAAAATTATTCCTTATTGAAAAATTTCAGTATAGAAAAATGGAATCCAATAAAATTACCATTTGAGTTTAAAAAAATTTCTGGAAAATCAAAACTATTTAGTATTTCTATATTACATGAATTTAAACTTAATGAATTAAATCTAAATCCAGATAAAGAATTATCATTACATATTCCTTATTTTAATATGAATATGGATATTTTCTTTAATGGAAAAAAAATTGCAGAAATTGGTAAGACAGATATAGAAAATCAACAATATATTAAATATGGATATAGAAGATATGCTATTATAAAACTCCCCCAAGAATTATTTCAAGAAAATAACGAAATTGTATTAATATTATATTCAATCTACCCAGATATGATTCGTTTAGATAAAGTATTTTCTGATATTCCTATAGAAATCAATTATTACGAAGAACATCATAAAATATATAATGAAACTATTTCTTTTATGTTATTATTTTTATATTTTTTTGTGGGAGCATATCATTTATTATTATTTATAAAGCGACCTAAGGAAATTTATAATTTATGGTTTGGATTATTTGCAATTGCTTTAACTTTATATTATATAACAAGAACAACATTTATTTATTACATAACAGATAACTATTCTATAGATACATTTTTAATAACAAAAATAGAATATTCTATTATTTTTTCTGCTTCTTTATGGGGAGTTTTATTTTTTGAAGGTTTCCATTATAATCGTTTAACTATTTTATCAAAAATAGCTGCTATAATAATAGCATTTTATATTATTATAATCTGGTTTTTTAATTATTATTTTGCATCGGAAATTTTAGCATACTGGCAGAAGACAGCTCTTTTAATAATATTATATACCTTGGGAATAACTATTTATTATTCAATATGGAAGAAGAATAAGGATTCTCGTCGAATTGTTTTTGGAATGTTCATTTTAGCTATCACTGTAATCTTAGATATTCTTGGCGCTATGAATATTGGACTTCAAAATTATCAGTTAGCAAGATTTGGTTTTTTTGCTTTTATTATGGGAATTGCCTTAGTCCTTGCTAATAAGTTTTTACGTGTTTATAGAGAAGTAGAAGAATTAAACCTACATTTAGAAGAAAAAGTAAAAGAACGAACAAAAGAATTACAACAGTCCTTAGAACAAATACAAAAATTAAAAGAACAGCAAGATGGAGACTATTTTTTAACTTCTTTGTTAATTCAACCTTTAATTTATGAAAGTGTATATTCAGAGGTAATAAACGTTCAAAGCTATATTAAAGAAAAAAAAGAATTCCAATTTCGACACTGGAAAAGGGAAATTGGAGGGGATATTAATATTATTCAGGATATTGTTCTTAAAGGTAAACCATATGTTTTTATTTTTAATGGAGATGCGATGGGAAAATCTTTACAGGGAGCAGGCGGTGCATTAGTGGCGGGTGTTATTATAAAAGCAATTTTAACAAGAACATTATTATATCCAGAATATCAAAATCGTTATCCAGAAAAATGGTTAAAGGAATTGTTTATTGAACTACATAAAGTTTTTGAATCTTTTGATGGTTCTATGTTGCTTTCGGGATTTTTAGGTTTGATAGAAGAATTTACAGGGACACTTTATTTTATATATGCTGAACATCCCTATCCTGTTTTATATAGAAATCAAAAAGCAGAATTTTTGGATAATACAACAGAATTTCGAAAATTTGGTACACCTGGTTTAATGGGAAAAATCTATATCTTAGTAAAAAAATTGGATCCCAATGATATTTTATTTGTTGGTTCTGATGGTAAAGATGATTTAATTATAAATCAAAATGGAGAAGAAATTATAAACGAAGATGAAACATTATTTTTAAGATTGGTAGAAAAAAGTAAAGGAAATTTAGAAGAATTAATTCATAATATCAATCAAACAGGTAAATTGATGGATGATATTTCTATTATCAGGATTTCTTATAAAGAAAATCAAAAAGAAATTGAGCAAGGTGAAATAATTACACCAGAAGAAAAACAACAAATTATAAATAAAATCAATATCCTTAAAAGAGAAAAAAAATGGAATGAACTAAAAAATTATTTAGAAGAAATAAATAAAAAATATTATAATCAAGAATTTATTTTACGTCATTTGATTGATGTTTATTATAGATTGATGCATTATAGTAAAGTTATAAGCGAAGGAAAACAATATTTAGAAGCCTATCCCTATGATAATGATATTTTATATAGAGTATCACGAGCTTATTTGTTAACACAAAATTATGAGGAAGCCCAAGAATTTGCTGAGCGATTAGATTTAAGAGAACCAAATCATATTTCTAATTTAATTACTCTTGTTTATTGTCATAATCAATTAAAGGAAAGAAAAAAAGCAATCAAAGTATTAAATCGATTATTAGATTTAGCACCCGAAAAAGAAGAAGTAAAAAAATTACGAATGCAATTATTAGGGTACTAATTATTTTTAAAACAAGAGATTTTAATTATATATATTAAAAAATAGGATTTAATCCTAAATGCCTTGCAATTACAATTCTTTGTATTTCTGATGTTCCTTCGCCTATTTGAAGAAGACGCTGATCTCTATAAAAACGTTCAATATCATATTCTTTCATTAACCCATACCCACCATGAATTTGAACTGCTTCGTCGACAACTTCTTTTGCAATTTCGGAACAATATAATTTTGCCATAGCTGCTTCCATAGAAAAGGGTTTGTGATTATCTTTTAGCCAGCATGCTTTATATAAAAGATTTCTTGCTGTTTCGATTTTTACTGCCATATCTGCTAATTTAAAAGAAATAACTTCGAAATTTGCAATTGGTTTACCAAATTGTTCTCTTTGTTTTGCATATTTTAATGCTAATTCGAATGCTCCTTGAGCACAGCCTAATCCCATAGCTGCAATAGCAAGTCTTCCAGAATCTAAAGTTGATAACATAATTTTTGAACCATCGCCAACTTTACCTAAAATATTTTCTTCAGGAACATAACAATCTTCGAAAAATAATTCAGCGGTATTAGAAGCTCTCCACATCAATTTACCGTGCATGGTTTTTGCAGAAAATCCCGTAGTTCCTTGTTCTACAAGAAAACAGGTATATTCTTTTTTTCCTGTTTCTGGATCTATATGGGTGACTGCTTGTACTGTTGCTCCTAAGGTAAGTGGGGTATTACCATTTGTAATAAATGTTTTTTGTCCATTGATTATGTATCCGCCATCCTTTTTTTTAGCGATAGTTTTTGTTCCGCGAGAATCAGATCCTGCACCTGGTTCTGTTAATCCAAAAGCCCATAAATAACCATTACATATACTTGGTAAATATTTTTCTTTTTGATTTTGATTTCCAAAGTTAAAAATCGGTCCAGTTCCTAAGGAATTATGAGCCGCTACAGTTGCTGCATGAGAACCATCAATACGAGCTAATTCTTCTACAATTAAAATATAAGATAAATAATCTAAACCCATACCTCCAAATTCTTCTGATACCGTAATGCCTAAAAATCCCAGCTGTGCCATCTGTTTAGTAATTTCTATAGAAAATTCTTCTTTTTCGTCTAATTCTTTTGCTTTTGGTTTTATAACACCTTCTGCAAATTCTCTTGCTAAATATTTGATGTTTTTATGTTGTTCACTTAATTCGAAATTCATATTATTTCTCCTGAATTGTATTTAATAATGTTTTTGGTATTTTAATAGTTTGATTTAAAAATGCCTGTGCAATTGTTTTTCCTTGCGCATCGATTTGTAAAGAACGCGTTCCACCCCCTTCTAAACTATCTTCTAATATAAAATTAAATGCTTCTAAATTAGGAATTTCGTATCGTAATACATTACCTTTACAAATATCTCTAAATAGAAATTTAATATAATCCGCAGTTAAATATTCTTTTAAAAAGTCATAAATTTCTTTACTACGAGCAATAATTCCAAGATTGATTTTATCTCCCTTATCTCCACTTCTTGCTAGACATATATCATAAAAAGAAACTTCTATAAGAGTTTCTTTATTATTGTAAAGAAAAGTAAAATCTAAATTTACTTTATAATTATTACTAATTTGTGGTTTTGTTGGTATCAAACTTTTTTCGTATTCAGGATTTAGAGAAATCGTATAGGTTTTTTCTTTTGGATTTAAAATTAGAAGCTGAGGTTGAACACTTTTTTTATCAATTAAGGTAGGATAATAAGCAATTACTTCGCTGATTTTTTGTCTACCGCCTGTATAAGAAATACCAGGGGGTCCACTCAGTACAAGAGAAGGAATTTTTTTTGTAAATTCTTCTAATTTAGTTTTATCATAATCATGGGCATAAAAACGAATTAAGATTTCATTTGTATCGCGGTAAGAAATAAGATTTTTATGACAACTATTATAACCAATTAAAGAAACATTATAGCGATAGAACTGTTTTGATATTTTATTTTCTAAAATTTCCTGAACAATAGAAGCTTTGTCTTTTACTTTTGGACCAGAAAGGATTAATTCTCCAAAGACTTTATAACCATCTTTATAACCCATTGATACTTTATAAAAAGAAGTGGGTGGTTTTCCCTTAACCTTAGAAATTAAAACTGTATTAGTATTTTTTTCTTCTATGGATATGGAATTAAAATCTGCAATTACATCTGGAGAAATATAATTATAAGGATCCCCGATTTCGTATAAAAGTTGTTCCCGAATAGTATTTTTATTTATTAAACCTCCTGTATTTTTATGTTTTTTAACTATGAAAGTTCCATCAGAAAATGCTTCTATTATGGGGTATCCTAAATCCCAGTTCTGGATTAAATGCCAATCAGTAAAATTTCCACCTGTAACTTGAGTTCCACATTCAATTAGATGACCTGCAACAAGAGAACTGGCTAATTTATCCCAATCATTTTCTTTCCAATTAAATTCGTATATCATTGGTGCCATAACAAGGGCAGCATCTGTTACTCTACCAGTAATAATAATATCTGCTTTTTCTTTAAGTGCTTCTACAATTGGTTTTGCACCAAAATATACATTAGCGATTTCTAAATTTTTTTTAATAGATTGAAATTTTATTTCTGGATGATCAAGATTTTTGAATTTTTGATTTTTATATTTTTCTATTTCTGGAAATATATTATCACCATAAACGACTGCAACCCTTATTTTATTTTGTAATTTGTTTTGTTTTAAAATTTCTAATATTTTTTCTCCACAAGCAACTGGATTTAATCCACCTGCATTAGTAATGATTTTAATTTTATTTTTTACAATTAAATCTAAATTATTTTTTATCTGAAGAATAAAATCAGCAATATAACCACTATCTGGATTTTTTAATTGCATTTTACGTAAAATACTCATTGTAACTTCAGCTAAATAATCTAAGGTAAGATAATGGAGTTTTCCTAATTCTATTTGTTTACGAAAAGCATCAAAATCGTCACCCCAAAAACCACCTGCATTACCTATTAATATGCTATGTTTTTTCATAATATCAATTATTTTAATATCTAATTATTACACTTCAAACTAATGGATTAAAAATTCAAGCATAATTTTGACGTCAAAATCAAAAAGATCTGAACTGAAAGAATATTCTAATATTACTAATAGAATGGTTCGTGTGTATAGAAGATTTGATGATAAGGTATCTCTAATGTATTTCTATTAAGGATACGCTGAGGAAAATTAGTGATGAATTTATAACAATTGATACAAAAAATATAGATTTTATCGGCCATAAGAATTTGTAGAAAAAGAGAACAAAATACAATGTACTTAAAATAATTTACGAAAATATAAATTGATATTTAAGAAATATAATCATCTCCAACATCATAAGGACGAACAATAGGTTTTGTTAAGGTTTTACATTCTTCTAAAAGAATTTGCATTTCTCGTTTCATTGTTGATGTTAAATGTTTTATGGCATTTTTCTTTGATCTTTGATATTCTGGATATAAGCTTTTTATAGAAATAATTGGACTAAATTTAACGATAGCTTTCCTTGGGCGAAATTTTGATTCTCCAAATAGGTATTCTTCGAAATGTCGTAGCCATTCATACATTCTTTCTGCTGTTGGATAAGAAATTAGATATTCTGTATGTATACTAATAAAATTATATGCTTTTTGACATTCCCTCTTCATCCATTCTAAATCTTGTTGCGTCATTTCTGGTAACCTTGGATCCGGATAGTTAATTGTTTTCATTTCTACGATAGATAATAAATATCTAAGTTTATCTATAGCATGAGAATTTGTTATTATAACCTTTTATATGAAATTTATTTGCAATATTATCTAGAATTTGATGTCGTACTCTGCCAATACGATAATCCCATCCTTTTTCTTTTTCTGGTTTTATATTATAAATTCTTTCGGCTTCTTCTAATAAAATTCTACCAATAGTTAAAAATCTTCTAAGTAAATTTTTGTTTTTAGGATCTATTCCAAGTTTTTTTTCTATTCTTTGTAAAGATTGATGTAATTCCCCTTTAATTTGAGCATCTGTCCCTTTTATAATATATTTTACGAATGCTGGTAAGATATATAAATCTTCTTCTGGTTCAGTTTTTATAATATCTTCGTAAGACCAGAATGCTAATTGTGCAATACCAGGTTGAAAAGGCATGAGATGATCATTTTCTCCACTGGTTGGCTCTCCTTCTGGGAAAAGCACAAGTTTTCCAGAAGGGCTCGATAAAATTTTTCTTGCTGTTTTTATAGCTTCTCTATCCGAAGTACCGGGTAAAACAGAAAAAGCTCCTACATTTTGAATTAGTTTACCTACTAAACCATTACCCCAATCAAAAACTTGTCGCGAAGCCATATAGTTAAATCTCGACCCCATTACATTTGCAACATAATAAGCTACAATAGGTTCTGTTGTTGTTGGATGATTACTTGCATAAATTAATCTATAATTTCTTAATGTTCTTAAATAATTTCTGTCTTCCTTAGAAATTTCAATTTCTTCTAAATTCTGAATTAATTTCGCGAGGATAGGGAAAGATAAATCTAATGTCCATAATAAAGGTAAATTGAATCCTGGTGGAATAAAGGGTTCCATTTCTGGCAACTATAAATAGCATAATATAATAATCAATTAAAAAAAAGACTCGACTGGATAATAATGGTAATATTTTTTTCTATGTAATATGGTATCAACAACAATTCAGCAAAAGAAAGAACTATTACCAAAAGAAATTATTCCTAAATTAGAAAATCCATTTAAAAAACAAGATAAAAAAGAAAAAGAAATTCCTCAAAACCCTTATGATAAAGCTCTGGCAATGGGAAGAGAATTAATAGAAAAACCATTACGAGGAGGAGGAACATCTCGAGTTATTATTCAACATCATAAAAATCGAATGACTGTATTTGAAAGGATTCAGGTTTTAACAAAAGAGCATCCAACATATTTATTTCAAAATTGGGGTAAACATTTAGATGGAGCAAGTATAGTAACTGCAATTATTAATATTGATGGAAGAGATGTTGCAATTTATGGACATGATTTTACTAATCGTGCAGGTTCTATGGATGCAACGAATGGAGAAAAATTGGCACGACTTATCTATTTAGCTGGCGAAAAAGGTATTCCTCTTATTGGAATGAATGATTCTGCAGGAGCATATGTTCCAGCAGGCGTTGGAGGTCTTGATGGATATTCTGAAGCTTTCTGTGCTTTAAGAAAAATTTCTGGTGTTGTTCCAAGTATAATGTTAATGTTTGGGTTTAATGCAGGTGGTGGTTCATATTTACCAAGACAAGGATCATTTATGATCCAGCCACAAGAAACTTTTTTTGGTTTAACTGGTCCTCAGGTAGTAAAAGATGTTTTAGGAGAAGAAGTAACACCTGATGATTTAGGTGGACCCAAGGTTCATAGTCAGAGTGGTGTTGTAGATATTGTAGCATCTGATGAATTAAGTGCTTTAAGAAAAGCATTAAGATTGTTAAAGTATATTCCAGATAATAATCATAGCTTTGCACCTTATTATCCGACTTCGGATCCTATTGATCGATTTATATATGAAGAAGATATTTTATTAAGAAAAACGTTTAATTCTCCTACTGGTTTTAATACACCATTTGATATTACGTTAATGATTCAAAATATTGTAGATCATGGTGAATATTTTGAAATTCAAAAAACAAGAGCAAGAAATTTAATTTGTGCTTTTGGTCGAATAGGTGGACATGTAGTAGGAATTATGGCAAATAATTCTGCTGTAGCAAGTGGACAGATAGATATACATGCAGCTTATAAAGGTGCTCGTTTTGTGAGATTCTGTAATTTATATAATATACCAATGATCTTTTTTGAAGATACAACAGGTTTCTTACCTGGTAAAGAGCAAGAATCTGGTGGAATTGTTCAAGCAGGTAGAGCATTATTAGATGCAATTATTGATTTAAGAACACCAAGATTTTTAGTAATTGTAAGAAATGCCTTTGGTGGTGCTTATGCAACGTTTAACTCTTATCATGTAGGTGCAGATATGGTTTTTGCTTTTCCAACGGCACGTGTTGCAGTAATGGGACCTGCTGGAAAAGAGTTTGTCTATAAAGAAGAATTAAAAGCAGCAAGAGCAGAAGTAAGAAAATTAATGGCTCAGGGTAAACACGAAGAAGCTCAACAATTATTAGCAAAAGTTAATAAAGAATTATCAGATAGATACGAAGAAGAATTGATGAACCCAAAAGAAGCATTATCCTTAGGTTCAATTTCTCAAATCATTATGCCGGGAGAAAGTAGAAAAGTTTTAGCAGAAAATTTAAACTTTTATTTACGACATTATACACCTTGTCCATTACAAGAACCCCAAAGAGAGTTCCATTAAAATTATTATGCCAGTATTTGTTACAGGAACAGACACAGGTGTTGGGAAAACCATCACCTGTGGTTATATTATGAAAAAGTATAAAGATTTAATATCTAACTTAAAATATTGGAAACCTGTACAAACTGGATATCCACCAGATGATGATGCAAGAATTGTACAAGAAATTAGTAGTATAAGTTCTAATTCTATATTAGATGGATTAAAATTTAAAGAACCAGTCAGTCCACATTTTGCGGCAGAATTAGAAAAAACAGAAATATCTATTGAAGAATTAAAAAAACAATATAAATATTATAAAGAAAATTACCCTTTATTGATAGAAGGAGCAGGCGGGATAATGGTTCCCATAACGAGAAAATATCTATGGATTGATTTTGTAAAAGAATTAGAAATTCCAGTTTTAATTGTTGCAAGAAGTACCTTAGGCACTATTAATCATACTTTGCTAACTGTGGAAGCATTAAAACAAAGAGAAATACCCATAATTGGAATTATATTTTGTGGAAAACATAATGAACCTTATATAGAAGATAATAGAAAAATAATTTCAGAATTAACAAAACTTCCTGTTATCAGTTATTTTGATATAAATATAGATAAATTTATTGATGTAGATCCTCAAAATATTCTAAAAGACTATTTTTGAAAAAAAGAAATAATCTATCATTTGAATCAAATACTTTTATGATTCAACAATAATAATTAGAAAAAATTTAATTTATATTGACTAAATTGGTATTAAAACTAATTTAAGATATAAATTAACCAAAATCAGGAGGCAAATATGCTAAAAAACATAAACAAATACTTACTATTATTAATTTTGATTTTAATATTTAGTTTTTGTAAAGAAAAAACCTCGGCAACTAAGCAAGTAAAAATTACCTGGTTAGGACATGCTGCTTTTTTAATTGAATATCCAGAAGAAAATACCAGTATATTAATTGATCCTTTTATAAAAAATAATCCTGTTACACCAGAAGACTGGAAAGATTTATCTAAATATAAAGTAGATGCTATTCTTGTTTCTCACTCTCATTTTGATCATAGTGCAGATGTAGTAGAAATTGCAAAATTAAGTAACGCATCTGTTATTGGTGTTTTTGATTTTATTAGTCAAATGAATTTACCAGATAATTTAAAAAAAGGAGGAAATGTAGGAGGAACATTTAAAATAAAAAATATTAAGATCTATATAGTTCCAGCAATGCATTCTAGTGAAGGTGGTGGAAGACCAATTGGTTTTATATTACAAGCAGATGGATATAGAACGATTTATCATACAGGAGATACCTGGATATTTAGTGATATGTCTTTAATACATGAAATATTTAAACCAGAAATTATTTTATTAAATGTAGGAGGGGGACCATTTACACAACCACCAGAAGTGGCAAAACTTTCAGTTAAAAAATATTTTAAACCAGAATATATCATTCCTATGCATTATAATACCTTTGGTATAATAGCAAAAGAAGAAGAAGTAAAAAAAGTATTTACAGAACCCAATGTTCATTTCTTAAAACCAGGCGAATCCCAACTATTTTAATGAAGATTATCCCCTATTTCTTATAGGGGATAGTTTTTATTTTAATTGTTTTAAATTTACAGATAAAAAATCTATGAAGTTTTTTTGTAAAAAAGAAACCAACCTAAAAAGAAAATAAATATTATATAATAAATAATATATTTTGTTTCTAATGTATGTTTTTGAATATAAACAGATATAAACCAGCTTATAATAAAAAGTAAGCCTAAAATACTTTTAGTAAGTTTAGCTTTTGGCTTTATATAGAAAATTTTTTGTTTTAAATATAAATAAAATAAATAATAAAATATAAATAAAAGTAAAGTAGAAATGGAAAATATCAATAGAGAAATAAAAGCAGTTTTATAACCAAATGCAATTAGTATTCCAATTATAGATATAGCAATCCAGTAATCAAAAAATTTTTGCATCATATAATTTAATCATTACGAGAAAATAATCCCGAAATAATACCAAGTACAAAAAAGAAGATAGCAAAATATTTTAAGAAATTTGTGTTTTTTACAAAATCTTCAAAAATTACAATGGTTGGCGTTAATAATACAATAATTATTATTGATACTGTTAATACTAAACGTTGCATAGTATCCATATAATTGCCTCCTTATTAAGTTGTAATATAATTAAAAAAATATATAAATATTTTTAGGTTATCAATTAAAAATGGCAGAAATGATTGCTCCAATAATGTATCCTACCAGAAAACATATAAAGGCAATAGCAGCTAATCCTATTAAATAGCCAATTGCTTGTGCCATAAATGATATAGCTACCATAGCTATTATAGCTATAAAAAACCAAATTATACAACCCATATTTCATTCCTTATTGATATTTCTTATTAATTATGTGTAGGAAAAAATAATAAAGTTTCAAAATTTTTTGAATAATTACAATCATTTTCGATAAGTATAAATGATTTCAGAGTATGAAAGAAAGCTTTTTAAAGACTATGTTGCATAAATTCCCTTTTAAAGCAAAATTTTTTATAAAAGCGATATTTTTTCAAATATTACAAACATATGTTTAAAAATTTAATACTATTTTTCATATCACGAAAAATTGTCTAAAAATGTTGATAAATATTTTTATAATTAGAAAATAATTAACTTTTATGCAACAGAGCCCGTTTTAATAGTAGTATTCCAAAAACCATTTTTTATTTATTAAAAAAATATCTAAAATATCTTTATAAAATAAAAATAGCCCATAATAGAAAAACAATGACGGCAAAATATCAGCCAGTGACAAGAGAATATAAAAAATACTGGATAGTAATGAAGCCACCCTTATGGGGAAAGATGTATCAATTAAGGTATTATTTAGGTTATTCTATGAGTTGTATTTTAAGAATTATGTTAGATTGGAACCAAAGCTTTGTTGCAACAATAAAAATAATATAGATAGTCTTAAAAAATAAAATCATTATTTATTCAATAATAAAAAAATAAACTCAATTTAAATAACATTAAAACTAAAAAAAACAAAATCTAAATTTGATTAAGCGTACGATGTAATAGCCTTTGCAACAAAGCTTATAATAATAAAAAAATACTGGAAGAGATATAAACCCTCTTGTAGAGAAACCAGAATTATCTTTAAGGCAGCAAAGAATCCAGAATCAAATTCAAAGCCTTTATAATTATATATTGATTAGTGTAGTAGATTATGAAGAGAAGAGAGTTTTTTCGAGATTTTTTGATGGATATGATTGACAATATAATATAATAATTAATTTCATAAAGCATTTAGTTGAAAATCTTTAATAATTTGATTTTTTAACAATATAGCTATTTACATAGAAAAATCAAAATTAAGAAGTATTTTTGAGTATTGTAATTTTTTTGTATAACAGAATAAATTTAAAAAATAATAAGAGAAATAAGAATATTTTATGGTAGCTTATATTAAGGTTTACATGTTAGAACTTCTTTTTTAACAAATTCTGGATCCTTACAATAAGCGATTAAATTACCGCAGCACCAATAAGATTGATTTTTCCTTTCGAAAATACAGTCTTTTTCTCCTTTTTCGTTTATATAAACCTTGGAACAGTCGTAATTAAATCTATCAAGACAACTTTTAACTGATAACTTCCAACAACCAACACAGGAATAAAACCAGACTAAGATAATTAAACTAATTAAACCCATTAATCGTATTAATATACCAAACATAGTTTTGCACCTTTGAAAATATATGTTAAAGGTATTGAAGGAAAGTTTCATTTTTTTTATGTAATTTATTGGAAATTAAATAACTCGAATTTTGATTGCATATAAATTATATACTATATATAAATAAATTAAGTAAATCCTAATGCAAAATTCGGGAATTATAATTTTAAAGATCAAAATTCGGTAATTGTAATTAGAAAAACCTTTTCTTATAGATACGTTAAAAACGAAAAGAAGTATGAAGTGTGAATTATTAAGTATTTATTTTAATATTTTATAAGACTTCTAAATTTGATTAATTACATTTTACGTTTTATTTTTTATATTTTATCATTCTATTTCTAATGAAACCCATAGAAAATTTCATCCTTCATTACTTCAGCATTTTATATAAATTCCTTATAGGTACGCTAAAAACTCGTTTACCTCAATACACAATTATAGTGAAGTAAAGTTTCCATTCCTTATAGGTACGCTAAAAACAGGCGCATTGTAATTCAAGTGCAACACCTTAATGGGGAATAGCTTTGGTTTCACAGAAAAGAATATTTCATGAGGTGTATAGTATTGCAAGCATTTTCTTGCACGATGATTTAATTTTATTTCTACATCTTGTATAATTTTGTCTAAATTTTCAGTTTTTCTAAAATCTATCCCTTTGGGTAAATATTGTCTAATTAATCCATTGGTATTCTCATTTAAACCTCTTTGATAGGGTTTTCCGGGGTCAGTAAAATAAACTCTGATATTTTTGATTTCCTGAATGATTTTATATAAACCATTATGTAGCATTTCTATTCCATTATCATAAGTAATACTTAAAAGTTTTTCTTTTGGAATAGAATTGAATTTTCGCAAAACTTTTTCTTTTGTTTCTTTAAGCTTTTTTGATGATACATAAAGCATTATAGTATAACGACTCAATTTTTCAACAAAAGTAAATACATAGCCAGAACCTTTTTTCCCTTCTATGGTATCTCCTTCCCAATGTCCCATCGTTTGAATTTCTGGTCTTTGTTGTATTGTCCAAATGTCTAAATTATCTCTATTTTTCCTTATTTTCCGCCAGTTTTTTCGGTATTTTTTTCCTCCTCTTCGCAAATATTGAACGAGATTCCATCCCATTACTCTCTGATAAAAATAAATATAATTATAAATAGTTTTGAATGATATATGAAGTTTTTTATTTTTAGGATATAACATTCGTAATCTACCAGCAATCTGTTCTGGTGAATATTGTAAAAAAATCAAAGCATAAAAAATAAAAATCCAAAGTCTTGTATGATTCAAATATCTTAAATATCTTCTTGTCTTTCGTATTTTATACCAAGCCTGTGCCTTTCGGGCAGAATAAATTATCTTATGATTTTCAGTATATGAATTTCGCTTTAATTCTCTACTAATGGTAGAAGGTGCTCTATTTAAATACTTTGCAATTTTTCTTATGCTATGACCTTGCTCATACAAAAATTGAATGACAGCTCTTTCATCTATTTTAAGATGGGTATAAGTTTTAGGGGTGTTCATGGTGGTTCTCCTCCTTATCCCATATTCTTGGGGAATCACTATGAACATTTTTTCTAAACTTTCTTAATAAAAAAACTAAAAATTCCGTTGCACTTCCTTTTACAATTGGGGCATTCTATATATAAGCAGTAAAAAAATTAATAGACAAAAATATCTTATTATTAATAATTGGTAAATTTTTTGTTCAAAGGAAATATATATGAATCCGATTATAAAAAATATAATTAAATTTATAATATTCACTTTTTTAGTTTATTCACTAAACGCGCAAGAAAAAGAAAACACAAATTTATTTATAAACTTTCTTGAAATTTCATTAATTCAATTTAAAAACAAAGATAAACCTCCTGAAGATTTAGGTTCCGTACTCAATAGTATAAGGATATCTAATCAATATTTATCAAATAATCCAGTATTTTCATATCAAAAAACAGAAATAAAAGAGAAAAAACCTAAAAGAAGAATTTCTTATACTATTAAACCAAAAGATAGCAATTACTTCTTTAATTTCCAGTATGCATTTTATAATGATCGATTAGAATATAGAAAATATTTCGATACTAATTTAAATTTTACTTTAGATACATATATAAATGATAATAAAGAATTATTATTAAAATTTGGATATGGTCCTTTAGATTATTTTGAAGATTCTGGAGAAGTTTCTTTTTATTATTTTGAATATAAATCCAGAGGAACATATAGAGTACAAACTCGATTACTAACAGATCTTGAAACCCCAATTGTTTCTGCATCTCCAGAATTATTTTTGATATATAATGCAGTAAACTCTGCAACTATATATTATAATGATGGAACAATAACAATAAAGACAAAAGGTATGGGAATATTTACTGGATTTAATGTTAAATTTTTCCGTAGATTTAGTCTTTATAATATTTTGGATTTACAATTTTTTAGCATCAATGGAAAATTTTCTTCTTTTTCTCCTGTAAATCAATATTATAATACTAGTACAAACACTTTTCAAACTACAACTCAAATTGTTTTAACAGAAAAAAAGATGAATTTGAATATGAATTTATATTATGAATTGGGTTTCTCCTTTACAATCAATAAAGTTGGTTTTAAATACGGATGGTATTGGGATATGCCTATAATATTAGATACTGACTATCTAAATCCTAAAGGATATATTATATACTTAACAAATCCTGTAAAGATAGAGCAATTAGAAACTTCAATAAATCTTTTTTATAAAGGTGATCCATCAAATCAAACAAAAACATTTACCATAGGATTAGGTGGTATAGTATTTGGTGTAGTAACTAAATTTTAATTATCAATATTTTTAATATTCGATTAAATAATAATCAGAGTAAGGTTTATAGGGATTAGCATTTTTGATTTGTTTTACTATATATTTTTTGGCTTTATGAATTGCTTTTTTTAAAGAATATTGTTTTGCTAAATAACTGGTTAATGCTGCACTTAGCGTACAACCTGTTCCTCGAATATTTTTCTTTGAAATTTTTTTTGTTTTTAAAATGAAAAATTCTTTTCCATCAAAAAAGACATCATAAATAAAGTCTGAATTATAAAAATGTCCTCCTTTTAATAATAAGGGAATTTTATATTCTTTATAAAACTCAAAACTTAATTGTTTTAAATCATTTAAATTTACTGGATATTGTTTTTTCTTTAATAAAAATAAAGCTTCGGGAATATTAGGTGTTAAAATTGTTGCAAAAGGAAATATTTCTATTAAATATTTAATAGCATTTTTTTGTATAAATTCTTTTCCAGAACTTGCTCTTATTATGGGATCAATTACAATAGGTAAATTATTTTGTTCGAAATACCTTTTTATTATTTTAAAATGGGATTTTTTATATATCATTCCCGTTTTAAGTGCTTTAATATCAAAAGAAAAAAATAAAGATGCTAATTGTTCTTCTAATAAGAAATCCTTTACTGGTTCTATTGCTACTACATTTTGAATCGTCTGTACTGTTATAGTTGTAACTGCTGCAACACCATAACAACCTAAATTATGAAAGGTTTTTAAATCAGCGTATATGCCAGCAGCTGCACAATTATCTATACCTGCTATTGTTAAACATACTGGCTTCATCTTGCTATGTTATGATAAATTTCTATTATATCAACAAAACGAATATATCCTAATAATTGATTGGAATCGTCCACTATAGCTACTTTATCAATTTCTTTTTCGTGCATAATGCGTAAAGCATCACTTAAATGATCCCATAATTTTAAAGCTGGAACTCCTATATCACAAACATCGCCAACTGTTAGTAGATACTTTAACGCTTCTGTATCTTTTGTATGATGAAATTTTCTTAAAGAACAAATTCCCATATAAGTACCATCAAAATTTACTACAATATAATCTGTTGCCTGTAAATGAACACTTCTATCTTCTAAATCAGAAAGTAATAAATGTGGTTCAACAACAGCTATTTTACGAATTTTATCCTGAATATCGCTTATTAAAATCTTTTTTAGGATATTTAAATTCATATCCCAGTAATGTGCAGGGGAATGAAATCGATTCTCTACCTGACCTTCGTAAATAGACCATTTCGATAATATTGCAGATATAACTGAAACAATCATAAGTGCTGGAAGTAATTTATAATTTCCAACCATATCGCAAACCATAATCATACCAGCAATTGGAGCATGGGCAACACCAGCAAAAAAGCCAGCCATTCCAACAAGAAAGAAAGAAGGAATAGAAATATCTAAATGTGGAAATAAATAAGAAAAAACTGTTCCTAATGCAGCACCTAACATACCTCCAATAAATAAAGATGGCGTAAAAACACCTCCAGAACCACCTGCTGCCACTGTAAAAGATGTTAATACAATTTTTAATAATGCAATTAAAACAAAAAATGCAGCAATTTCAAGAGGATGTCCTTCTAATGGTTTTTTGCCAAGGATTAGTTCTTGCATATAACCAAGTCCATCTCCAATTAATTCATGAAAAAATACAATAAAAATTCCTACAACAAGACCACCAATAGCTGGTTTGAATACAAAATGAATATTTAATCTTTCGAATAAATCTCTAATATATTTATAAAAATTTGTAAATATATAACCAAATGCAAGAGAAACAAAAGCAAGTATAACATAAAAAAACAATTCATAATAATGAGAAATCTGTACTGATGGTATATGAAATATTGCACTATTACCTGTAAAATTAGTTGCAACAAGATATGCAGCAACAGAAGATAAAAAAGCAGGTACTACTGTATCGCTTTCAATATCTTCTCTATAAACTACTTCTACAGCTGTAAAAGCACCACCAAAAGGGGCACGAAAAATAGCTCCCAAACCTCCAGCAACACCTGCTATCATTAAACTTCTTCTAGCACGATCTCCTGCTTTAAAAAAATTAGCTAATCCCGAACCAATACCAGCTCCTATTTGCATAGTAGGACCTTCTTTCCCTGCATTACCACCTGTTCCAATAGTAAAAATAGTAGCGATAGATTTATAAAAAGGAACTTTTAAAGAAACATTACCTCCTTTATGGTGAAAAGCTTTGATAATTTCATCTGTTCCATTACCTTTTGCTTCTGGACAAAATAAATACGAAACTGTTGCAGATAATAATCCTCCAATAGCTGGTGCTAAAAATAAAAAAAAGGGATTATATTCTTTTGTTATAGGAGATTCAAATAATTTTTCTCCAGCCGGATGGGATAATTCCAATCCAATCACATAGGAAAATAAAAAATGTTCAAAATAAGCAAGAGCATAAGAAAAAATAACAGCAAACAATCCAGCTAAAATTCCTGTAATAATAGAATAAAAATAAACATGAAATGATGTTCTAATTCTTAAAAAAGAATCAATTCTTTCTTTAATATTCTGAATCGTCATATTTCCCAGATTTTTTTTATGAATTATAGAGTAAAATCATTTCAAAACTACTATATTTTCTATTTATATCATCAAAATTATACAAAATATATTGCAAAAGATTTTAAGAATTGTTTTAATTCTTTCTTAAGAAATTTTAGAAAGGAAATTTGATTATCATATATCTCTAAATCCTTAAATAATAAAGATAAAATTTTATTATTATAATTTAAATAATTTGAATAATCAACTATCATAAAAAATTCTTTTTGTAGTCTTCTTTCCTGTTCTAAATCAGAATCATTAAGTATTAAGTTATCTAAATAAAAGATAAAATTAAAATATTGTTTCTGATTTAATAAATTTTTCATTTGTTCAGTAGATATATACATATTTTCTCTCTCTTTGTCGAAGATTTCAAAAAACATTGGTTGAACCAGTTGCGTTTCCAATTCAATTTGAAGTTTCTTTTGTTTATAAAATTCATATTTTTCTAAAATATTATTAATTTTTATATCTTTTTTTAGTTTTTGTTTATAATTTACTAAATTATGGTTAACAAGTTCAATAAATTTATGATTTAAGTATTTCATAAAAATAATAAAATCACTATATTGAATTTCTTTTCTTTTAGTGCAATTGCCATTGTATTGATAATACTTTTTGCGTTAGGAAGATAATCAATTTTATATAATTTTTTTATATATTTTTGCTTTTTATTCTCCGGTACAAAATAATTTATAATAAATGATTTTAAAGCTTTATTTTTAGGAAAATTTTCATTCTCTAAATATGATAAAATAATTTCATATAATAAATTACTTTTAAGATATCTATATTTATAGATCAAAAAAATAATAAAAGCATTATCTAAAAAATAATATAATGGTTTTAATAATATATCCTGTATCAAAAAATATTCATTAAAAAATAAAGTAAGTGTACGATAAAATATTCTTTTTTGTTTTTCTAAATCGTTTTTATTAATTATGTTATGCATTTTATTACCTCCTGAAAAATATAATTTTTTTTAATATTATTAGTAATTTTAATAATGGAAAATTCGAAGAAAGACTAAGACATATTTAATATAAATTTTATTTAGTATATTTTTGTGCTTTGTAAAAATTTTATTTTCCAAATTAAAAATATAGGTTTATTAGATTTTTTACGAAGAATATATTAGTTGTTTTGATTTTACGTCATAAAAAGAAAGCAGTAATAAAAAGATTTAAAAAACAAGATGCTAAAAACTTCGATTGTTTTTTATTATTATGATTTTATAAAAAATAGAACCCTATATATTAGTTAAGTTTGTATTTTTAAAAAATGATCTATTTATTATATATTCGATATATAGATTTTAAAGAAAATTAAAATGCCTCTATATATATCACCAATTTTTAATCATTAATCGACAATTTTTTTTAAATTTTTCTAAGAAAAGATAAAAAAAATTCAAATTTAACACAAATAAGTATTTAATATATAGAAAAATTTGATAACGTTTCATTATTTAAATGAAATAGGAGAGATATTAAACTATCCCTCCTATTAAATAAAGGTATTTTTAAATCAATTATTTAATGAGAGGAGCAATTACAAGAGCTACAACACTCATTAACTTAATTAAAATATTTAAGGAAGGTCCAGAAGTATCTTTTAATGGATCTCCAACTGTATCCCCTACAACTGCTGCTTTATGAGCATCAGAACCTTTTTTATAATGTTTTCCATTGATTTCTATTCCACCTTCGAACATTTTTTTAGCGTTATCCCATGCACCACCTGCATTAGATTGAAAAATAGCCATTAATACACCTGTTACAGTTACACCTGCAAGTAGTCCACCAAGAGCATTTGCACCAAAAACAAATCCAACTAAAACAGGCACTATAACAGCTAATAAACCTGGCATAACCATTTCTCTAATAGCAGCTTTTGTAGATATTTCCACACATTTTGCATATTGAGCTTTACCATCTGCTGCTTCGAAAATTTCTTTATCTTTTCCTTTAAGATTATGAGTTTCTCCATGATGTTTTTTCATTACTTCTAAAGCAGCTTTTAATTCTGGAATTTCTGTAAATTGTCTTCTTACTTCGTTAATCATATCCATTGCTGCTCTACCTACTGCTCCCATTGCAAGAGAAGAAAATAAGAAAGGAAGCATTCCACCAAGAAATAATCCAGCCATAACATTGGGATCAGAAACATTAATAGAAGATACATTTGCTTGCTTCATAAAAGCAGAAAACAATGCGAGTGCTGTTAATGCAGCAGAAGCAATAGCAAAACCTTTTCCAATTGCCGCCGTTGTATTACCTACTGCATCTAATTTATCTGTTCTTTGTCTTACTTCTGGTGGCTGTTCTGACATTTCTGCAATCCCACCTGCATTATCAGAAATTGGTCCGTAAGCATCTACTGCTAATTGAATGCCTGTATTAGCTAACATACCTAAAGCAGCAATTGCAACTCCATATAAACCTGCAAAATAGTAAGATACCATAATAGCTGCTGCAATTAAAATAATTGGTATAGCAGTTGATTGCATTCCTACACCTAAACCAGCTATAATATTGGTAGCAGGTCCTGTAGTAGATTGTTTTACAATTTGAATTACAGGTGGTTTACCTGTTCCAGTATAATATTCTGTAACAAATCCAACTAAGATACCTGCAATTAATCCAAAAACGGTAGCAAAAAATACACCATTTGCAGTAAATATTCTTTCTTCTCCTGTTAAAATTCCAGGTGCTTTCCATTCTGCTGGAAGCATTCCAATAATAGCAAAATAAGAAGCTGCTAACATTAATATACCAGCAAGTAATTCTCCTCTATTTAAAGCAGTTTGAGGATTTCCAGACTCTCCAATACGAACTGCAAAACTACCAAGAATAGATACAATAATGCCAATTCCTGCTAAAACAAGTGGTAATAATACAGCAGATAAACCTCCCATTCCATCAATATTTTGTAATACAGGAATAAAAGTAGCTCCAAGTACCATAGAACCAAGAATAGAACCAACATAAGATTCGAATAAGTCTGCCCCCATTCCAGCAACATCACCAACATTATCTCCAACATTATCTGCAATTGTAGCAGGATTTAAAGGATGATCTTCTGGAATACCAGCTTCTACTTTACCAACAAGGTCTGCACCAACATCTGCAGCTTTTGTATAAATACCTCCCCCTACACGAGCAAATAATGCAATAGAAGAAGCACCTAAGGAAAATCCAGATAATACATTTAATACCTGAACAACTTTATCACCTTCAAAACCAAAAAAGTATTCGTAAAAAATGAATAATCCACCTAATCCCAATACTCCTAAACCAACAACACCCATTCCCATTACAGAACCACCAGCAAATGCAATAGCTAATGCTTCTGATAAACTTTTACGTGCTGCATTGGTTGTTCTATAATTTGCTTTAGTTGCAACGCGCATACCAAGAAAACCAGCTAATCCAGAACAAAATGCCCCAACAATAAAAGAAAGAGCAACAAGAGGATGAGAATCTGTTGTATTCGCACCACTAATTCCTAAAAGAATAGCAACAGCAATAACAAAAATTACCAATACTTTATATTCTGCTTTTAAAAATGCCATCGCACCTTCTGCAATATAAGAACCTATCTTTTGCATTTTTTCAGTACCTGGATCTTTTTTTGTAATCCAGATAGTTCGCCAAAAACTATAAAGTAAAGCTAATACGCCTGCTAAAACAGCAAGAATCGCATAATTCATATTCATCTCCTTTTTTTATGATTTTTATTTAACGACATTCAATAATTTTATATAATACTTAAAGACAAAAAATAGTTTTAATACACTATGTCAATTTTTATTTTCATTTTTACGTATATATATTTTTTCTATTTCATAAACAATTTAATATCAAAATTTTATAGACAATGATTTATTAATAGAATTATTTAGTTTTATCGCGCAAGGGGGAAAAACATGCAATTTTTAACAAATTTAAGAACCAATTATGGACCTCTTGGTTATGTATATATTCGATATATTTTAAATATTTTGTATTTATTAATATATTTAATCAACCTTAAAGAAATTACTCAAACAGAAGCAATTTTTTATGGAATAGGAATTTTTTTCTTATTTTTAATAGGAATTTTTTACCATATCTATTTGTTAAAACAAGAAAAAATTAAAAATTCTATTCATTATTTTATTTTTCTTTTTGATTTAACATTAATCTTTTTTGTTTATACAATGATAGCTAAACAATCTGCTTTAAATGCTGCTATATTATGGAAAAGTATTATTTTATTTATTATTCCCATTTTTACTTTAATTGGTTTATCTTTTTATGAATTTACCAGAAAATTTATTCTTATTATAAACATTTATGTTATTTTATGGCTAAGTATTTTAACTTATGTTTCTTTCCAATCGGGTGTTGAATTTTCTTTAATCCGTCAAAAAACCATTCAACCAACAGGTGCAAATCTGATATCTCCTTTTATGACTATGATTTTTTATTCTATGATTTGTTTTATGGTATATAGGATTAAAACTATTTTTAAAGAATATTCTATTCAATTAGAACAACAAAATAAAGAAATCAGAAAAAACTTAGCTAAAATGAAGTGGTTTTATCATGATATGAACAAAATATCCAATGAAATGAATCAAAGCATTCATTATATCTATGATTTTATACAGAATTTTAATAATCAGATGCAAGACGAAGTATCTTCTATAGAAGAGATCTCTGCAACAATGGAAGAACTGGCAAGTACTTCTCAGAAATCCAGTGAATTAATTTCACGTCAATATAAAGAAATTCAAGCAATTCAAAATATTAATAAAAAACTTGTTTCTGGTATTCAAAATATACAAAATTCTTTAGAAACACTAAGCAAAGAAATCTTAAAAACAGAAGAAGAATCCACAGAAGTACAAAATGCCATCAAAACCTTAGATGAAATCATGGAAGAAATCAAAAAATCTTTTAATGAAGTTTTAGAAACAACTACTATTATTAATGAAATCGCCGATAGAACCAATTTATTATCTTTAAACGCCTCTATTGAAGCTGCTCGGGCTGGTGAACATGGTAAAGGTTTCGCTGTAGTAGCACAGGAAATTAACCGTCTTGCTGAAAGTAGTTTAGAAAATGCAAAAAATATCAATAAAATTATCAAAAATAGTGCTTCTTTTATTGAAAAAGGTTCTAATAGTACAGATTTTACTAAAAATCAAATTCAAAATCAATATGAACAAATTAAAAAGGTAGTAGCATTTTTTGGAGAATTAAGAATAAGAATTTCAGAACAAATTGAATTGAATCAAACTTTATTGAATTCTCTTGAAACTATACATCATTTAAGTAAAGAAATAGACGAAATTTCTAAAGAACAAACGCAAAGCGCAGATACTGTAAATAAAACTATTGCAGAAATGGAAAAAGGTATTATGGAATTAACCCAAAAATCTCAAGAATTAAGTCATAATATAACAAAATTAAATGAATTAGCTAAAAAAATCGAAGAATTAACCCACTAACTCCAAGAATAGAAAACGTGTTTTATAAATACAAAAATAAAAAGAAATAGTTTTCTATAAAAATGAATTAAAAAAAATGTAATTTAGAATAATTTTTTAAGGATAGCATTATGTCATTATATAAAACTATATATGAAAGAATATTACATCGAATAAAATATGAACCAGAAAATCCAGAATCAATATTAAATTTCGAAGAAGCAAAAGAAGCATATGAATTATCTACAAGAGACTTATTATTTCTTGCAGGTCACTTAAGGAAATATTACTTTCAGAATTATGTTCTTGTTCATATTATCAACAATATTAGAAATGGAAATTGTGCAGAAGATTGCGGTTATTGTGCACAACGAAATACGGCAACAGGAATTCCTACTTATTCTTTAAAAAGCGAAGAAGAAATTTTAAAAGAAGCAGAAATAGCAAAACAGAATGGTGCTTATCGTTATTGTCTTGTTACTGCTGGAAGAGGAATTAATGCAAAAATGGCAGAAAAATATGCAGAAATCATAAAAAAGATAAATGAACAAATTGGTATTAAAGTATGTTTAAGTGCAGGTATTATTACTGATCCAGAATCAGCAAAAATTTTACAGGAAGCTGGACTTGATAGATATAATCATAATTTAAATACCTCACAAAATTATTATGATAAAATCACTACAACACATACGTATGATGATAGAAAAAAAACCTTAGAACATTTATCTCTACATCATATTGGTCTTTGTAGTGGAGTTATTGCTGGTATAGGCGAAAGTATTGATGACTTAATAAATGTTGGATTGGAATTAAATCGATTTAATGCTCAATCTATTCCAGTGAATTTTTTTATACCTGTTCCCGGTCATAATATAAAAAATTATAAAGAATTATCTTCTGATGAATGCTTAAAAATTTTATCCTTATTCCGTTTGATGAATCCCAAGGCAGAAATAAGAATGGCTGCAGGAAGAGAAATTTATTTAAAAGAAAAGCAACATCTTGGTTTAAAGGTTGCTAATTCTCTTTTCGTTTCTGGTTATTTGAATGTTAAAGGTTCATCGACTTATGAAACTATCAAAATGATTTATTTAAATGGTTTCCAACTTGATCCGGATACAGAAAATACTATTTTAGAATTACGAGATCAAATATTAAGCGAAGTAACACCAGATGAATTTGATCGAATGCATTATGCTTTGCAAGAAATGAAAATTGAATTAAAAACAATTGAAGAGTTAAGACCATTTGCAGTCCATTTACAAAAAGATAAAAAAAATGAAGCATAACATCAAAGGCATTATATTCGATTTAGATGGAACATTAATTGATTCATTACTTGATTTAACAGAAAGTGTTAATTATGCTTTAAAAAAAGTGGGTCTAAAAACATATGAACCAGAAATTGTAAAAAATTTTGTTGGAAATGGAATGCGTTCTTTAATAGAAACCTCTATTAATCATTTATTAATGGAAAAGAAAATAAAACAAAATGATGCTAATCAAATTAAAGAAAAATGTCTTCAATATTTTTTAGAGCATTATGATGATAACTGTATTCATCACACAGATGTATTTTTTGGTGTTGAAGATTTTTTAAAAACATATCAGAAACAATATAAATTTGCTATTTTAACAAATAAATCTGAATATTTTACTTATAAGATTATCAATCATCTTAAAATGAAAGAATTTTTTACACATATTCTTACAGGCGATAAGGAAACTTATAAGAAACCCAAACCTTATGGTATAAAAAAAATACAAAAGAATTGGGGATTTTCTAATAATGAAATTTTGATGATTGGAGATCATTATACTGATATTCTAGCTGCTAAAAATGCTAATATTCCTTCTGTATTTGCTATTTATGGCTATGGTAAACTAAATGGATTAATTCCAGAATATTCTATAAAGGATTTTCTCTCTCTTAAACAATTATTAAATCTAATTAATAATCGATAATATTTTTCGTTTCAAAAAAGAATAATAATTTTATATTTATATATCCAAAAATAATTTAAAATGTATTAAATCAATTTTTCATTATTCGTTATTTATTTTTTAATATAACAATTTTAGTTTTTTCTTATTTTTTAGTTTAAAAGTTACTGATTCAATAAATCTTAAATAATTTTGTGTTGACAATTTTTTTTATATAAACATTTTATTTTTAATTTATTATTTGGAGGTAAACTTATGTATAAATTTAAGAACAATGATTTTTTAAAGCTTACCTTATTTTTGATTTTATTGACCTATATAGTCCAGATGAATACTTCTTGTAAAGAATCTCAGAAAAAAACAGGTATTGAAGGATTATATCGTGTTGAAGGAAAAAATCCAGATGGTACAGAGTATCGCGGTAACGTAACGATCACTAAAATAGGAGAAAATCAATATAAATTACATTGGAAAATTTTAAATGATGAATTTGAAGGTACTGGAAAATTAGAAGGTAAAATTTTGACTGTTGATTGGGGACAAGAATTCCCTGTTATATATGAAATTCAAGTAGACGGTTCTTTAAAAGGTACGTGGAATAACGGTACTGCAACAGAAAATTTGTATCCATTATAAAAATTAAAATTAGGAAAAATAATAGGCTGGTAATAAAACCAGCCAGACTCTTATTCTTCTAAAGTAGATAAATCGCCCGGATCTTCTCCTAATTCCTGAGCTTTTAATAAACGACGAACAATCTTACCACTTCTTGTCTTTGGTAAATTATCTCTAAATTCTATCTCTGATGGTGTAGCAATTGGACCTAATTCTCTTCGAACATGATCCCTTAAAGTAGCTTTTAGATTTTCTGAGGGTTCATAACCTGGTTTTAAAACGATAAATCCTTTAATTCTTTCTCCTTTTACTTCATCAGGTAAACCTATTACAGCAGCTTCTGCAACAGCTGGATGAGAAACAAAAGCACTTTCTACTTCTGCTGTACCAATTCTATGACCTGCTACATTCATAACATCATCAGCTCTTCCCAAAACAGCAAAATAACCTTCTTCATCATAAAAAGCAACATCACCGCAAGAATAAACACCAGGTATATAATTCCAGTATTCTTTATAACGTTCATCATTATTCCAAACAGTTCTTAACATATAGGGAACTGGTTTTCGAATTACAAGTAAACCACCTTTATTAGGAGGTACTTTGTTTCCTTCTGGATCCACAACTTCTGCTACTATACCTGGCATTGGTTTACCTGCTTTACCAAGTTTCGCCTTCATAGAAGGGAGTGTTCCAATTACAGGAGAAGCAATCTCTGTTTGCCAGAAATTATCTACAACAAAACCATGATCTTTAACAATATGTTTTTGTGCCCATAAATGAGCTTCTGGATTTAATGGTTCTCCAGCAGATGCTAGTAAACGTAAGGTAGAAGTATCATATTTATTTACATATTCTTCGCCAAAGCGCATAAACATTCGAATTGCAGTTGGAGCTGTAAACATCAAATTAACTCCATGTCGTTCTACTATTTTCCAAACGATTCCTGGATCTGGATAATTGATAGCACCTTCCCTTGCAACTACTGTAGCTCCTGTAATAAGTGGTCCATAAACTATATAACTATGGCCAACAATCCAACCTATATCAGATGTACTCCAAAAAATATCTCCATCTTTTATATCAAAAAATGCCCTACATAGATAATATGTACCTACCATATATCCACCATGAACATGAACAACTCCTTTAGGTTTTCCTGTTGTTCCACTTGTATATAAAATAAATAAAGGATCTTCAGAATCCATTATTTCTGGTTCGCACCACTGAGATTGACTATTCATTAGTTCTTCAAAATCTAATTCTTTTTCGTAAGTTAATTCAATTTGTGGTTTTTGTCTTCGATGTACAATAATTTTTTCCACATAATCTAAATCTTCTACTGCCTGATCTACAATACCTTTTAAAGGTATAACTTTTCCACCTCTATAAGTAATATCAGAGCAAATAACTATTTTAGCTTTAGAGTCTTCTATTCTACTTCGTAATGCCTGAACGCCCATTCCAGCATAAACAACAGAATGAATTGCACCAATTCTAGCACAGGCTAACATAGAATAAATTCCCTGTAATGTTAGGGGCATATAAATGATAACCCGATCTCCTTTTTTTACACCAAGATTTTTTAAAGCATTTGCAACTTGATTGACCCTTCGTAGTAATCGATCATACGTTACAAGAACTTCTTCTCCAGTTTCTGACATCCAGATCAAAGCTACACGATTTCGATTTGCTCGATTTTGTCCAGTCACATGCCTATCTAACGCATTTACTGTAATATTGGTTTTTCCATTGATAAACCATTTATGGTATGGCATATTAAATTCTAATACTTTATCCCATTTCTGAAACCATACTAACTCATTTGCTATACTTCCCCAAAAATTTTCTGGCTGTGTAATCGAATATAGATAAACAGATTCATAATCCTGAATTAAAGCATTTTGCTTTAAAAGTTCAGGTGGTTCAATAATCTTTTCGTTTTGCCCGGATAAAGTATCTATAGTTTTTGAAGTTTTTGTTTCCATACTCTCTCTCCTTTAGAGTTGACGCTGTGCAGAGCCCAGCGTCGATTTTTTTTTCCCACCCTTCCCAACTCTATTTTTTGAGTTGTCGGCAAGTAAACCCACCGACGTTTTTTTTCCCACCTTCTTTAGGGTTGCCGTTGTGTAAACCCAACGGCTTTTTGAGTCAACCCACCCACCCTTTTTTAGAGTTGACGCTGTGCAGAGCCCAGCGTCGATTTTTTTTTTCCCACCCTTCCCAACCCTATTTTTTAAGTTGTCGGCTAGTAAACCCACCGACGGTTATTTTGTTTTTATTATTATTTAATATAAAATATTTTATTAATTACTATTTGTCAATAATAAAACATCTTAATTTATTTATTTCATAAATTTTTTTATATTAAATCCTTTTCTCTGAGAAAGTTTTTTAATCAACTTTAAAAATAATTCCGCAGTAATTAAAGCATCTCCAATGGCAGTATGTCTACCACTTGCTTTTATATTATAACGTTCAATTAATTTATCTAATGTATATTCTTTTGGATTAATTTCTTCTAAATGAAGATTTCTATTTGTAATCAATCGTTCATAATAGATTGCTAAATCCAGGGTATCAATAATAGGATTTAATATTGCTATGGGAAAAAATTCTTTTATATTATAAGATAAAATATTTCTATCAAATGCTATATGATGTCCAACAACTATATCTCCCTGCAAATAATATAATAATTGCTCAAAAAATAATTTTCTATCTTTACCAATTTGAACATCCATATTTCTAATTCCATGAACTGCAATATTATCTTTATTACCTGCATTTTCGGTTTTTAAAATTACTTCTAAAGAATCGCTTATATTAATTTCTAAATTCTCAATACGAACTGCACCAATTGAAATTACTTTATCTTTTTTATAATCCAGCCCAGTTGTTTCTGTATCTAAAACAACATAATGATTTTTATGGGGTTCTTTAAAATAATTTTGGTGCTTGATTGTTTGCAAATAATTACATAATGCTATAGAATGTTTTATATTTTTACAATATTTTGCTTCCCAAAAATAACTTTTTAATTTATTTATAAAAAACATTATCTAATAAAATCTAATTGATATTTTACACTTAAAATTTTTTGTATAGATTCTATAGTATGGAAAGTATTTCTTAACAATTGTCGATCTAATTTTGACAACTCTTCGGGTTTAATATATCTTCCTGAATCTCCATGTTTTAAACCCTGCATGGTTCGAAACCTTAAATAAATAGAGAAGGATTCTATGGCTTCTTGATATATTTCTTTATTTTTTGAATCTAATTCCATTAGTTTATTATATCGTTCTATTGTTGATTGTAATTCTAATATTTCATAATCTAAACATAAAACACGTGCAGCATCAATTATTGGCATCATACATCTTGCTTTTAAATCAAATTCATTTTTATGCTCTCCAGATCTTTCTACGATAAGATTGCGAAAAAAATTTAAAGGAGGTGGATTGGATATAGCCTGTTTTGCAAGTAATCCTATAAATAAAGAATTTTTAATATTATAAATATATTGTCTTAATTCTTTTGCTAAGTTTTCATCTCCATAGGCTACACGAAAATCAAAAAAAATTGTTGTATGCATAACATTTTTTTCATCGGGAATCTCTATCCATTTCTTAAAATATTCTTTCCATTTACTAATAGGCTGACACCATTGTGGATTTCTTGCCATAATATTTGCTGGACATTCTTTAAATCCACATTCCATAAGAATTTGGTTTACTTCTCTTCCCAATTTAAGAAAATAATCTGCTATTAAATCTTTATTATCTTCTGGATCTTCATAAATAATAGCATTATCCTGATCCGTTCTTAACATTTGTTCTTTTCTACCTTCGCTTCCTAAGGATAACCAGGCAAATGAAATATCGGGTTTTCTTAATCCTTCTTTTTCTAATTTAATAATACTTAACTCAATAGCTTTTTCTATTAAAGCATCATTAATTTCTGTAATTGTATTTGCAATAAATTGTATAGAAACTTCCTGTTCTATATAATCTTTTAATAATTGTTCTGCCCTATTCCGAATAAAGGATAATCTTTTTGTTTCGTTTGTATTTTGTATTTCTTTTACAAGAACAGCAGGATTATTACCATGTAAAACTAAAACATCATGTTCAGAAACGATACCATATAAAGGCGAATTTGATGTACCATCTTCTGTTAAAACTAAATGTCTGATATTTTTTTTCATCATTTGAATAATTGCTTCTGTAGCATTTATATTGGGTGACATCGTAAAAACTGGTGATGTCATAATTTCTTTTGCTTTTGCTGTAACTGGAAAATCGCCTGTTGCAACCTTTTTACGAAGATCAGAATCTGTTATTATACCAACAGGATAATTTTTTTCATTAATAATTATTATAGAACCTATATTTTTTTCCTTCATAATTTTCGCTAATTCTCTAATCTCTGTTTCTGGAGAACAGGTAATGACATTTTTTGTTATCTTTAATTCCAAAACTTCATCATGTTGAGATAAACTACGTAAATATTGATCCTGTAATGAAATATTCTTTTTTTTATAATGGTGCATACCAGGAGAAAAACCAGAACTAAAATATCTTAATACACGAGGATATTTATGTATATATTCTTTAAATATATGAAAAGGTATTACATATAAAATAGTATCTTCGTATGCCTGAGCAGAAAAAATATACAATCGATTTGCAAGTAGTGCTGCAATTCCAAACAGATCACCTTCTTCGAGAACTTCTATAATTTCTCTTGTTTCTTCTATTAACAAATGTATGGAACCCTGATTTATAACATAAAATTCTTCGGGTGGATTTTCTCCTTCGTGAAAAACAAATTCTTTTGCATTTAATACTTTTATTTTACTTAAACTTGCTAATTTTAGAAGATCTTCTTCTTCTATATACGAAAAAGGTGGATATTTGATCAAAAAATCTGTTATTCTTTGTTTTAAACTTTCTGAAACCATTTTTTATTTTTTTAATACATCCAACTTAAAACCAATTCTTACTGCCCCCCAATGTTTTCCAAAAACATAAACAGGAGCAGAAATATCATGCATAATTTCTCCTGTATCTCTTCGATAAGATTGTAATAAATAGGGTTTATCTTTATTTGTAGCTGCTTTTAAACCTGTTGTATCGTCAAAAATCCGTTTTGTTCTATTCCCTATTAAATCAATATCATAATTGCCAGTAAGTGGTTTAGAATATTTTAAATTATGGGTTGGCATATAACCATGATCATCATTTAAAACAGCGAATACAAAAGAAGGATGCTTTTGTAAATAATTTTCTTCTAAATCCTGTATATATTTATCTGTAAAACTATCAAATTTTGTATGGAATTTCTGTGGATTTGTATTTGGTATGGGAATATATGTTCTATCAAATAAATCTTCTTCTGTTATAAGTCCTTTTTTAACACCTTCTTCTAAAACTTTACCACATTCTTTTGCAAAATCCATTGCAATTTTAGCTATTTTTTCAATTTCTTCTTTTGTTTCTTCTGTTAATTCAAATTCAGAAGCAGTTTTTCTTAAACTATCAGAATCATGTTTTAAATGTTCAAGTGCCTTTAAAATTTCTTCTACACTTTTTGTATTTCCTTCTATATTCTGGCTAATACTGAATAAATTATTAGCAAAGGATTCTATACTCTGAGATTGTTCTTCTGATATTGCTGAAATACCCTGTAATCGTTCATTAACCTGATGTATTTGAGAAATAATAATATTTAATTGTTTATCTGCATTTTCGGAAATTGAAATACCATCAGAAGCTAAGGAATGCCCGGTTGAAATTATTTTTAATGTTTCATCACTCTGTATATGTAATTCTGTTATAGTTGTTGAAATTTCTTTTACAGCAATTCTTGTTCTTTCTGCTAATTTAGCTACTTCGTCTGCAACAACAGCAAAACCTTTACCAGCCTCTCCACTTCTTGCTGCTTCTATCGCTGCATTTAGTGCTAATAAATTCGTTTTTTCTGCAATTTCTTCTATGGTTCGTAATATTTTATTAATCCGATTTGTTGATTGTACAAGTTTTTCTGTTGCTTTAGAAGAACGTTCTACCATATCTGCCAATGTATGCAAAGCATCGATAGTTTTTTTAATTTCGATTCGTCCCTGTTCTGCTGTTTGAGTAGAATTTTCTGCTAATCCTACTATTTTTGATATTTCTTCTGTTGTATTCTGAATTCCATCACTTAATTCTTTTATTGCCGTATTTAGATGGTGAATACTTTTAGTTTGTTTTTGAATTCTTTCCTTAATAGCATTGGTATTATTAAATATATCTTCTGCATTTTTTGCTACATCCTCTGAAACATTTTGATAAAATAATAAATTTTGCTCTGAACTTGCACTTAATTCTTTAAATTCTTTTAAGACTTTATTATAATCCTGTTTTAAAGCATCAATGGTTTTTTCTTCTTCATCTATGATATGTTTTTCTTTATAGAGTATTTTTTGCAAAAGAAAAGATATACCTGTTAATATTGTAATATAAATATAATAAGTTATTAAATGATTTAAATCATATTCTCTAAAATGATAGCCTAAAAAAAATAAAACATAATACATTAATAACGATATAAATATATAATTGCCTTCTGTAGCCATTATAAGAATTAAAAAAACACTAAATGAATGATAAAAAGCTACTATATGATAAGGAAATAAATGATAAAATAATATACTAAAACAAGGTAAAATAATATATTTTAATTTCTGAAAAATAGGTTGAACTTCCCATAATACTAAGGTTCCTAATATTATAAACAAAATAGAAAAAATCAATAATAAATAATTTATTTTTTCAGTATAAAAGTAGTAATAACCTAAGAAATATAATGAACTTATTAAATGTGCAATAGAAACAATCTTCCAATATGTTGTATCTAAAAAAAGCTTTTCTTTCCAGTTTAATTGTTGTTCCATTTTTTATTTATTCATTAAAATTTAAAAATCCAATTTTTATTAAAATAACAATTACTAATAATAAACCAATACCAATAGCAATGGATAACCAGTAATTATCATAAATTAATATTGGTTCAAAATAAAACCGAAGAAGAAGTGTAACTCCTCCATATATAGCAACAAATACTATGGACCAGAATCGATTTAACTTCATAATATCATTTATTCTTATTCTTAATTTTAAATACATCTGCCAGTATAATAAATAACTACATAAAAAAGGGGCAAAACGCCCCATTTATATTTAATGGATAGCTTTTGCTTCGCCAGCACCTCTTGGAATTCGAATATCTTCTACAAAATGTTGTATATGTTCTGGTGGTGGAGATGTTACTTTAGAGACAATCCATCCTACAACAATATTTAATAACATCCCTATGGTACCAATACCTTCTGGAGAAATACCAAATAACCAGTTTTCTGGTTTATTTGCTGCTGGATTAATAAATTTAAAATAAATAATGTATCCAGCTGTAAATACTAATCCTACTATTAAACCTGTAATTGCTCCTTCTTTGTTATATCGTTTATTAAAGATACCCATTAAAATTAAAGGAAAAAACGAAGCACTTGCAAGACCGAATGCAAAAGCAACTACCTGTGCCACAAAGCCAGGTGGATTAATACCGAAATACCCAGCAATGATTACTGCTATAGCAGCACCCACTCTTGCCCAGATTAATTCTCCTTTTTCGGAGATATCGGGAACAAAGATACCTTTAATTAAATCATGAGACATTGCTGTTGAAATTACAAGTAGTAAACCAGCTGCTGTAGATAATGCTGCTGCGAGACCACCAGCTGCAACAAGACCAGATACCCATGCTGGTAATCCAGAAATTTCGGGATTAGCAAGTACCATTATATCTCTATCCACATAAAGTTCATTTTCATTGTCAGTTAATTTATTAGAAACAAGTAATTGTCCATGTTCACCTTTTTCTCCAGTAAATTTTGGTGAACCTTCAAAAGGAGCACCTGCTCTATATTGAATTATACCATCATTATTTTTATCCACCCAGGCAATTAGATGCGAAGCTTCCCATTTTTTAAACCAGTTAGGTGCTTCTTGGTATGGTTTGTTATTGACAGTTTTTATTAAATTGGTTTTTGCAAATACTGCAATTGCAGGAGCTGTAGTATAAAGTAATGCAATAAATAGTAATGCCCATCCAGCAGAAACACGAGCATCTCTTACTTTTGGAACGGTATAGAATCGAATAATTACGTGGGGAAGTCCAGCAGTTCCTACCATTAAAGAAAAGGTAATGGCAAATACATCAACCATTCCCTTGGTTCCAGCTGTATAAGGTTTAAGACCCAATTCCTGATGCAATTGATCCAGCTTATCCAGGATATAAACACCTGGTTCATCAACAAGGGTTGCACCAAGACCTGTTTGTGGCAAAATATGTCCAGTTACCATAAACGTTAAAAAGAATGCTGGAATTAAATATGCTATAATTAAAACACAATATTGGGCTACCTGTGTCCAGGTAATACCTTTCATTCCTCCTAATACAGCATAGAATAATACAATAAACATTCCAATGATCACACCTGTATTAATATCTACTTCCAGATAACGAGAAAATACAATACCCACACCACGCATTTGTCCAGCAACATAAGTAAAAGAAACGAAAATTGCTGCAATTACCGCTACAACTCTTGCAAATTTAGAATAATAACGATCCCCCACAAATTCTGGAACTGTATATTTTCCATATTTTCTTAAGTAAGGAGCAAGAAGCATTGCAAGTAGTACATATCCCCCTGTCCATCCCATTAAGTATACAGCGCCATCTCTTCCTATAAAGGCAATCAATCCAGCCATAGATATAAATGATGCTGCAGACATCCAGTCCGCTGCTGTAGCCATACCATTAGCAACTGGTGGAACCGATGTAGCTGCTACATAAAAATCCTTAGTGGAACGTGCCCTTGACCATATCGCAATACCTATATATAAAGCAAAACTTAAACCTACAAATATCCATGTCCATGCTAAAACACCCATACTCTCTCTCCTTTTTTATTTTTTTTATTAGTCTTCGTGAACATCATATTCACGATCCAGTTTATTCATTAGTGCAGAATAGACAAAAATCAAAATTACAAACACTATGATGGAGCCCTGTTGTGCAAACCAGAAACCTAATTTAAATCCAAATATTCTTATATTATCCAGGGCATTTACGGCAAAAATCCCTGCCACATACGAAACCAAAAACCAAATAGCCAGAAGAATCCCCACATAGGTGAGGTTCTTCATCCAGTATTCATGAAGTCTTTTGTCATTCATTTGCTCTCTCTCCTTTATTATTTTTGTAGCTTATGATATTAATATAAGCACATTTTAATCTTTATATAATCTCCTGTTTTTTATATTTATTTTTATTTTTTATATTACTATGTTTTATAAATATAAAGAACAGGAGAATGAGCCAGGTATAAAACCCAGCTCATTTTAAATCTTAGAAGTTTTGCTGAACAGATGCCTGTATTCTATAATCTACTACTTTATAGGTTTTATCTCTATATTACCCTTAGAATCCCAATAACCGCTGGATTGGGTATAGAATAAAATTATATAAAAGATGAAAAATCTATAATCTTTTGCTAGTGGGACCTGTACTTAGAGTATAGTTATAAATTTGTGTATTTACTCCAAGGTTTTTTTCAAATAAATCCTGTAAAACAATATCATCTTCCATATATTCTGCTTCGAAATATCCTAACATTACCCCAATAATGGTTTTTCCAGATTTAAATCGTACCTGTGGTATTAAAGCAGTAACAGATTTTATATTACTACCTCTTGCATATATAGTACTTGTTAACCTTACATCATCTTTAGCACCATTATTTTCTATTTTACCATAGATAATACTATATTCTGTATCTTTACCCCATATAGGTTGTATCCAGTAAGATGTTACTTTTATAGGAGTATATTCTTTTTTAGTTACACTTGGTAATACAAGAAGAAGGTTTTGTAGGTCTTGATTGGTTATATCTGTTATTATTCCATTTCTTTGATCCAATAAGAAATTGGATTTTTCTGCATAACCACCGAGCATTAAAAGATGATATGTATTTTCTCCTTTAAAGTAATTAAATCTAATATGACCATTATTATCTTTATCGAATACAAATTTACCAAAGATTTGCCAGATCATTCCTTTTACTTTATTACGATTATTACCTATTTGTGTTGCAGTAGTATTATCATCGTAAGCAACAGTACTATCATAAGGTCTTAATTCGTTAAAATCTACGGTAAAACCAATATCAAATGCATCAGATTTATAGAGTAATTGTATATCTAAATCTGGTCTATCTGCCCATCGTTTATATTTACGAGCCATAAGCATGCCGTCAGTTGTTACACTATTCGTAGATGGACCTGTATCTGTATGGTAAGCTCGATAAATGGCAGCAAGATTTAAGCTAAGTCCACCACCTAAATCCTGTGTAAATCGTATCTGAGGAGAACGATTAAATGGATGGATGGGAACTAAAGGAGAAAATTGTACTGTTTCTGGATGATATCCAGCAACAAATAATGGATGCCAGGTTTGCCCTACTAATAATTTTGAAGCTCCCCAATCTAATTGTACATAGGCATGTCGATTCCTAAACAACCATGTATAACTATTAGAAGTTCCAAAGAAATCTGCTTCGATAAAACCTTTGGTTTTTGCTCCAAATGCATCGGGACCATTTAAGGTAACATTAATTCTTGTCTGAACTGCTGTAATAGAGGTTTGTCTAACAGCATTAAGATCCTCGTTATTGCCATATATATAGATAAATTGTGCTAATGGATCTGTAATTACAGATGGGGCACTTGTTATCTGTTTTCTTTCTGCTGGATAGAGCATAAACATATCGTCACGAGCAGCTGTAACCGCACGGGAATCGTTAAACATATCTACTTTAACGAACCCGCCCCATTTAATACCAGCTTCTCCTTCCTGAGAAAAAAGAAAGGAAGGAAAAGCAAGCGCAGCTAATGCTGCACTTAAAATAAATTTTAGTGTTTTTTTGTTCATAGTGAACCTCTCTCTCCTTTAACCGTTTAATTTAAAACCGTATTAGTGCAAGCAATTTTATATTTTATTATATTAAATCAAAAATTCCTCCCTTATATAAATCTAAAAAATATCTACACTTTTACATTTGCTTTGATTTTTATTCTGATAGTTTTTATAGTAATTTTAATATCTCTTAACAAGAGAGGATTTTTTATTTTTTTATATATAAACATATTAAAATCAATTCCCCCAGAAATCTAATTTTACATTTTAATATTGTGTAAAATTTTTGCAAGTATTTTTTAATAGTAATTCTAAAAAAATGAAAAATTTTATAAAATATATTTATATTAATGAAGCGAATTCATTTAAAATTTTATAACAACTTTCCCTGTACTCTCGCCAGATTGAAAAAACTTTATCGCTTCGTAAGAATCTTTAAAATCAAAAACCTTTGCGATATGTGGCTTTCTCCAGTTTATTTTTTGCATATTCTCTATCATTCGTTGAAATAATTCTGTTTTATCATAAAGCCAGATTAGATTAAAACCAAAAATCCCATAATTCTCTATCAATTAGATTTAAAGGCATAATTTTATAAAATGTTAAATACTTATAGGCTAACCATAAATAATTGGGTCTATTGGACTTTCGCATTAAATCTGCTGCTCCATATATAATATAAATTCCACCTCGATTTAATAATTGAAATTGAGGTTTAAAATATTTTCCCGATACAGCATCAAAAATAATATCAAACCCTCTCTTTTTATGTTGTTTTAGATGACTTTGTAAATCAGAAAAAAACTTCTTTGGATTTTTATCTCGGATTAAAATATCATTTTTATCTACTCCATAATCCTGTAATATGGGAATTTTTTTTTCTGTTCCAATAATTGCGCAATATTTCGCACCAAAATGATGCAATATTTGTAAGGAATGTAATCCAACACCACCTGCTGCAGATTGTAATAAAACATAAGAATTAGAATTTAATCTTCCCAGTTCTACCAACCCATACCAGGCTGTTAAAGATTGTACAAAAAATGATGCTGCTTCTTCAAAGGTCCATTCTTTCGGTTTTGGATATAAATAATTTGGACCAACATCAACATAATTTGATAATGCACCAAATCGAGTTGTTCCTATCACTTCATCTCCGACTTGAAAATTTGTCTGAACCTTTTTTCCTATTTCTTCTATAATACCAGAAAATTCCAGACCAGGCGAAAAAGCTCCTTTCGGTGTTGCAGAATATAAACCAAGACAGGCAAATATATCTGCAAAATTTAATCCTACTGCTTTAACATTTACCCTGATTTTATGATCCGATAAAGGTTTTAAATCTTCTTCGACAATTTTATGATTTTTTAAATTACCTGCTTTTATCTGTACATAGCTAATTTTTTTATTCATAAATCCCTCGTTAGTATATATTTTTGATTTTTAAATCAATAGTATACAGAAATAATTTTAACTTAAAACTGACAAGAAAAATGTTATTTTTTTTTATTATAACTATAATATCATGCATTACATAGATAAAAAAATAGCATAAAATAAAGTTTAATTGAATTAAAAAATTTGTAAGCGTTCAAAGAAAGCCGTATAATTTATAGTTCTTATTAACTTTGCTTCTAAATTGTTATTTTATAATAAAAAAATTTGATTTTCTTATATTTTTTTAGTAAGATTTTTAATAAAAATTAGACTATAATTATTGATGGCTACTTATATTAGAAAGAATATACAAAGTCCTAACGAAGAACTAGAAGAATCAAGTAATACGACTATTTTACACTTTATGATTTATTTACCCTATAAAGAAGATTTGCAGGATTTAAGAAATCAGCATTCCAGCTATTCGGATATGTTTTTGTTTTTAATTTCTAAATACATAGAAAGATTAAAAAAATTAGCAAATCAAAAGAAAACCAGTAAAAAAATTTATCAGATAGTATGTAATGATTATGAACACTATTCTATAAGAGTAAGTCAGAATATTCATCAATTATTAAAAGACATATCCGAGATGACAGGTTATAGTGTAAGTCATATTATAAGATTACTAATAGAATGGGAATGTTATAGAAGGTTTGATGATAAGGTATCTCTATTAAGGGTTCCGTTAAGGGAAATTGGTCGTGAATTTGTAACAAGTATTACAGAAATCAGGATAGAGCATCGATTTTATAGGGCAAGGGAACTGGTAGAAGAAGATATCGAAATATTATGTGCTTAAAATAATTTACGAAAATATAAATTGAACACTTACAAAAATTTCTTATAATACACGAAATTTTTTATTATATAAATATGTTTCAAAATTCTTGTCTTGTGGTCAATAGTAAAAAAATGAGTTATTTAACATTACAAACAAAAAATTTATTGATAATTAAAAAAAATTCAAATATATTTTAAAATTGGTATTAGAATTATGAAGGAAACAAAAACAAAAAAATCTAATAAAAATAATGCAAATTTTCCAAAATTAAAAGATAAAACACTTGTTATTGTAGAATCACCCTCAAAAGCAAAAACAATTAACAAATATTTAGGTAAAGATTATATTGTAGAAGCCTCAATGGGGCATTTAATAGATTTACCAAAATCACGAATGGGTGTAGATGTTAAAAAAGATTTTGAACCCGAATATATTACAGTAAGAGGAAGAGCATCAGTTTTAAATAAATTAAAAAAAATAGCTTCTTCTGTTAAAGATATTCTTCTTGCAACAGACCCGGATAGAGAAGGAGAAGCAATTTCTTATCATATTGCAAATTTTATAAAAGATAAAAACCCCAACATAAAAAGAATTGAATTCCACGAAATTACAGAAAATGCTATTAAAAATGCCATTAAATCACCACGCGATATTAAAATGGATTTAGTCTATGCTCAACAGGCAAGACGTGTATTAGATCGTCTTGTTGGTTATAATATCTCTCCTATTTTATGGCAAAAGATTAAAAGAGGACTTTCTGCTGGTAGAGTTCAATCTGTTGCTTTACGACTTATATGCGAAAGAGAAGAAGAAATTCAAAATTTCGTACCAGAAGAATACTGGACAATTGAAGCAGAATTTATTGCAAATAAGAAAAAATTAAAAACTTTATTGATTCAAATCAATCAAACAAAACCAGAAATTAAAAACGAAGAAGAAGCAAACAAAATAGTAGAAGATTTAAAAACAATACCAGAATATATTGTTCATTCCATAAAAGTTAAAGAAAGGAAAAGACAACCCACAGCACCTTATACAACTTCTAAATTACAACAGGATGCAGCGAATCGATTGGGATTTACATCTCAAAAAACAATGATGGTTGCCCAGCAATTATATGAAGGTGTAGAAATAGAAGGAAATCCCGTAGGTCTTATTACCTATATGAGAACAGATAGTACAAGGGTAAGTCCAGAAGCATTAAATCAGGTTCGTACATTTATAGAAAAAACTTATGGCAAGGAATTACTAAGCGAAAAACCGCGTATTTTTTCTAAAGCATCTAAGAATGCACAGGAAGCTCACGAAGCAATTCGTCCAACTAATGTAGAATTTACTCCAGAAAGAGTAGCCCCCTTTTTAACAAAGGATCAACTAAAATTGTATCAACTAATATGGAATAAATTTGTTTCTTCTCAAATGGCAGAAGAAATTTCAGAAACAACCTCCATCGATATAATAGGGAAAAAAGAAAATATGGAATATCTTTTTCGAGCAAATTTTAAAAAAATCAAGTTTAAAGGTTTTACACTAATATATAATGACGAAGAAGATAAAGATACTTTTAAAGAATTCCAAATTGAAGAAAATGATAAAGTAAAATTAAATCATATAACACCAAATCAACATTTTACACAACCACCACCTCGATATACAGATGCTACAATGGTAAAAACCTTAGAAGAAAGCGGAGTGGGACGACCTTCTACCTATGCACCTACAATACAAACATTATTAAAACGTTATTATGTAGTAAGGCAACAACGTGCTTTAAAACCAACTGAATTAGGAATGCTCGTAAATAAAATGTTGATTCAATTTTTTCCAGAATTGGTTGATATTAATTTTACAGCTAAAATGGAAGAGGAACTGGATCAAATAGCAAATTCTGAATTAAACTGGGTTGATATGCTAAGAAAATTCTATCATCCTTTTATGGATACTGTCCAGCATGCTTTAGAAAATATGGAAAGTCTTAAAACCTATTTAGATGAACCAACTGATATCAAATGCGAAAAATGTGGTCGACCAATGGTAAAAAAAATTGGGAAAAATGGTTATTTTCTTGCCTGCACTGGTTTTCCAGAATGTATGAATGCAAAATCTATTCCCTTAGGTAAATGTCCAATTTGTGGCGAAGGTGATGTTGTATTAAAAAATTCCCGCAAAAAACGAAGTAGACCTTTTTATGGTTGTTCAAGATATCCAGAATGTGAATTTACTACATGGGACAAACCAGTGGAAGGAAGGACATGTCCTAATTGTGGAAAACTTTTATTAGAAAAATCAGATAAAGAAAAAGGAAAATATATTGCCTGTTCTTCTTGTGATTATACAGAAAGTGAAAGTAAAACTGCTTAAATTATTTAACTTTTATAAAAGGCAAAGGATCTAAAGGTTGAGATAAACCAATTCTAACTTCATAATGTAAATGATTTCCTGTAGCCCTTCCACTTCTTCCAACAAGTGCTATTATCTGTTTTTCTGTAACAAATTGATTTTCTTCTACAAGAATTTGACTACAATGGGCATAAAGAGATTGAAATCCAAGCCCATGATGTAAAATAAGATGAAATCCATATCCACTATTTGTATTTTTAAATACACGTAAAACAATACCATCAGCTGCTGCTAAAATAGGTGTATTTTGTGGCGCTGCAAAATCCATTCCATTATGAAAATTTCCTTCAGATTGATGAAATGGATCCTGTCTATATCCAAATCCAGATGTTATACTGAATGTTCCAGGATACATTGGTATTCCTTTAGGAATAATATTATAAATATGACTTTTATGCCATAACTGTTCTAGTAATAAAGAAGGTTTTTTATGTAAATTGATTTTTATAAATGTTTTTAATTGATTAGATAATACTATTTCTTCTTCTATACGATTAGATACCTGAATTAGATTTGTATCTGGATTTACCTGCAAATGTTTTTCTACAATATTATAAATTTTTTTAGGATAAAGATTTATGATATTTTGATTTATATTGTTTAATAAACTTTCATTGATTTTTAATGAATAATAAATATTATATAAAAGTAATTCCTGTTTTTTAAAATTTTGTAAGGCTTGTTGTCTATGAATATTTTCAATTCTATCGTACACAAATAAAGATAATAAAATACCTATTATTAAAAAAGGGAAAAGAATAGAATAAAAATTTAATTTTAATTTTTTAGGATCTTTTGTTATATCTGTATATATCAACACTGTTATACCATTCCAACCCCATTGAATATATTTATAAATTTTTTTAAAAAAACCCTTATTTATAAAACCAGACATATTTTTTACAATGTCAGAGATAAAATACTTGATTTTAAAAGCAACCAAAATAGTTTTAATATTTATAATGTTGAGAATTTTGGATAAAGTGAAAGATTTATTCTCAAGAAAAAAAAGTATTGATTCCTTCTTAAAATATCCAGAAGGAAAAAGAATTTATAGAGAATTTCATCCACTTCGAAATAGTATGATGGATCCAGATGGATTAAAAATTATCAATAGACTTGTTAGAAATAAATATAAGGCTTATTTTGTTGGTGGATGTATTAGAGATTTATTATTAAATCGCAATCCTAAAGATTTTGATGTTGTTACAAATGCAACACCTAAGGAAATCAAAAGATTATTTGCCAATAGTAGAATTATTGGTAAAAGATTTCGTATTGTTCATGTTTATTTTAAAACTCGCAAAAAGGGGAATGAATTAAAAATTATAGAAGTTTCTACTTTTAGAAAATTACCCGAACATAGATTAAACGGAAATATAAAAGATATTGATCATTCTCTTTTAAGAAGAGATAATGTTTATGGAACCCCTAAGGAAGATGCTGCCCGACGTGATTTTACTATGAATGCCCTATTTTATGATCCAATCAAAGAAGTTATTATAGATTATACTGGTGGTGTAGAAGATATTAAAAATAGAATTATTAGAGTAATTGGACCTCCAGATATTTCTTACAAAGAAGATCCTGTTCGGATGTTAAGAGCTGCAAAATTTGCTCCTTTACTTGATTTTCAAATAGAAAAAAAATCACTTAAAGCAATAGAAAGGAATAAATATGAAATTTTAAAAGTGAATAAAAATCGCCTTCACGAAGAATTTATGAAAATCTTTAGAACAGGTATTTCTGCCAGTATAATGGAATCTTTATATAACTGTGGTTTATTTGATGTTTTATTTCCGGGAATCATTCAAGCTAGTATAGAAAATATACCTAAGGATTTAAAACCTAAAAAAATCCAATTTGTAGATACACCAGTAGCAAAACGATTACAGGTAGCAGATCGAATGTTAGCAGAAAGAGAAGATTTAACATTTAATATATATCTTTCTTTAATTTTCGTAGATCTTGTAAGTGATATCTTCTATCCTGAAATAAAAAAGAAAAAAGAAAGTATTGATCAATACATAAAAAGAAAATTAGAACCACTTTTTCAACATTTACAATTATCTGGTAGAGATCAGGAAAGGATTTTTCAGATTTTTGTAGCACAACGTCAGATAGGTAGTGTTGCTTTTGATCAAAAGAAATTAAATAAACAAAAACAGCAAGAAATTAAAGAAAAAAAATACTTTTTCGAAGCATTTATGGTTTATAAAATATTTTCCATTGCTCAAGAAAACGAAGATATGATTCAAAAAGCTATGATATGGGAAATTGGTCCAAGGAAAAAACCACCCATAGATGCAAGAATCGTTTCTCTTTATTATAAACCTCCTAAATCAACATTTAAAAATTTTGTTGAAGATTTATAAAATTCTTATTCCGCTGTATTTATATGTGATTCTTCTACTAATAATTTACTTAATTTAAATAAACCTTTTTCTAATTTTAATTCATCAATTAAATTATGTATATTATGAATTAATTCTTCATAAATTGGATAGATTTCTTCGTAACTTTCTTTATTAATCTTTTTTAAAAAAATAGATTCTTCTTTATTATCCTTTTGAATTTGTTTATGTATGACCTCTAATAATTGTGGAATAATTCTTTTTAAATTTCCATCAATTTCATCCATTCGATATAAGATTTCTCCAACTTCGTTTAAAAGTCTATTTTCTTCTTCGATTCTCTCGTCTTTTTTTCTTAATTTATTATATAAATTAAAATAATAATTATAATTTAGAAAAAGTTTCTTTTTTAAAGATAAAGCAATTTGAATAATTCTTAAAAAAGAAAAATAATATAATGGTACAGGATAAGGTTTAGTAAATGATTCAATCTTTGTTAAGAGTTTTTCTGGTATTTCCTCTTGATACGATTCTAATTCCGAAATAACTTTATCATATTCATCTTTTTTATGAACATCAATCATATCTTTATATAGTTCTTTATATAATTCTAAAGGATTTTCCATATTTTTAATTTAAATCTAAATCAATTTCTTCTGGTAATGATTTCTTAATATTCTCTAATGTACTTTTTGCATATTGAATCTGTTCCAGTATGCGTTTTTTTGCTGTCCCTCCCCTGCTTACTTTTTTTTCTACACTTTTTTGTATATCAATATTTTCGTAATAAAAATTATCATCACTTAAATCTGGATGTATAGATTTTCGCAATTCTTGGGGGATATCGAATAAAGTATATCCATTATCAACACAGGTCTTAACTAATTTTCCTATAATATGATGTGCTTCTCTAAAAGGAATTTGCTTTTTCTGTACAAGAGCATCAGCAAGATCTGTTGCAGTTGAAAATCCTTTTTGTAATGATTTTTCCAGTTTTTTTTCTTTTATTTTAAAGGAAAGTATCATTAAATGAATACCTTCTAATATTTTTAAAATTTCTTCTGATTCTATTAAAGGTTTTCTATCTTCCTGTAAATCTCTATTATAGGTTAATGGCAGTCCCTTTACTGTGATTAATAAAGAATTTAAATTACTAATAAACTTTCCTGTTTTACCTCGAATAAGTTCAGCCAGATCTGGATTTTTTTTCTGAGGCATTATTGAACTACCTGTCGTTAAAGAATCTGGTAACTCTATAAAAGAAAATTCTACAGAACTAAATAAAATAATTTCTTCGCATAAACGGGATAAATGAACAGCAATAACAGAAATACCGTAAAGCAAATTAAAAATATGATCTCGACTGGAAACAGCATCCATAGAATTCTCATATAATTCTTTAAAATTTAATTCTTTCTTTAAAAAAAGTCTATCATTCTCATAGTTTACACCTGTTGCAGCACCACAACCAAGAGGAAGGCGATTTGCCTGTTCAAAAACAAAAATCATTCGTTCTATATCTCTTATAAACATCCAGAAATATGCCATTAAATGATGAGAAAATCTTACAGGTTGTGCAACCTGTAAATGGGTATAAGAAGGGAAAATAAAATCAATTAATTCTTCGGAGCGATTTATTATAATTTTACATATTTCTAATAATTTTAAAATAATTTGTCGAGATAGCTTTTTTACATATAAATGGGTATCTAAAGCAATTTGATCATTTCTGGAACGTCCAGTATGTAATTTTCCTGCAATAGGACCAATCATTTCTTTTAATCGTTGCTCTATATGTGTATGAATATCTTCTAATTCTATATTTATAGGAAATTTATGTTCTTCTATTTCTCTTTGAATTTGTTTTAAGCCATTTAATATCAAAGATAGTTCTTCTTCATTTAGAATTCCTATTTTATATAACATTTTTGCATGTATATAGGAACCTTTTAAATCTTCTTTATATAGTTTTATATCAAGCAATATAGATTCTCCTAATTCAATTAAAATAGGATGTACATTACCTTCGGATCTACCTTTCCATAAAGTTTCTTTTGTATCCATTATTATACTTAACGTTTTATTAAATCATTACGTCAAATCAAAATTACTAAGGTACTCTTTAAATCTTTAATTTATGAAATATTTCTTTAAAGGAATCTTCTGGCGTTAAAAGATTTTCTATATAAAGTTGATAATCCAGTACAAGGTTTTTTATCTCAAAATAAACATCTTTAAACCGTTCAAAAATAACTTCTTTTCTTGCACCTATAGATATAACAAGAAAGGAATTAAATGAAAGTATAATTAAAATATCACGTTTTTTTAACTTTGAACGTATACTCTTATCAATTTCCAAAATAAAATCATATGTACCAGCATTACCTAAGAAAGAAAGATAATTTTCCAGAAAATTAAATTTAAAATGGGTTAATGTTACTGGAATATTTTTTTCCAGATAGGGTCTGCTTATTCTTTCTATATATTGAATTGTATTTTCTATATAATCATAGAAATTTGTTTCTAAAAATAATACATCATTTAAAATAATTTTTCTTACAAGGGGAAAAAACTCTTTTGAAAAAATTTCTGCTATTAGTTTTTCACTTTTTAAAGGATAAATCGCGTAAATTTCTAAGGAATTCCAGAAAAACTTATTATGTTTTAATAATGGATTTGTAATAATATCAATTTTTTTTCCTAATTCTATATAAGTTTTATCTAAATACTTAATATGTAAATAAAAACAACCAGAATGCAAATAATAAAAATAAAAAATCAATTCTATAATAGATAAAGGTGTAAAATGATTCATATAATGAATATAAGTTTCTTTGATATTAGATTCTAAATCCTGTAAAGCTTCGTCCCAATAAATCTCTAATTCTTCGGAATATTTTTTTAATAGAGGACTATAATTCCACAAATCATTTATTATATTTTCTTGTTGAATCACATTTAAATAATATAAAATGATTTCTAATTGTAAAGAAAATTTTATTTTTAGTATATAAAGAAAATGAACGATATATTTTAAAAATGGAAGTTACAAAACAAATCGGTTCTAAAATTATTACTACCTTAAAAAATCAATCAAAACAAACTCAAATATTCGTTTTGATTTTTTTTATAATAGGTATTTTATTAATTTTAAGTAATTATTTTATAAAGAATGATCCTTCACAAACGCAAGAACAATCAGGTTTATTAGGATATTACTTATATTTTATATTATTCCAGTTATTTGGTATAAGTAGTAATTTTGCAGGACCTTTATTGGTAATATTTTCTATTAAAAGTTTTTTTTCTTCTGATTTAAAATATCTTAAAAATGGACTTTTAGGATTAACTTTATTTTTATTTTCTTTTAGTAGTTTATTGGCTATATTTGACTATAATCAATGTGGTTTTGCTGGAGAACAACTAACAATTTTAGGAACTTACTTATTAGGGAAAATAGGTTTTTTAATTTTTACTATTATAATCTTTATAATCTCTAATTTTTATATGTTTTCTTTAAAGTTAAAAGACATTATAAATTTTTTTAAAAATAAAAAAGAAAAAAAAATCAATTTGTTTGAACTCTTAATTAAATTAATGCCTTTATTAGTGGTGTTTTTTCAATCTAAAAAATTTAGATTCTGGAATAAAAAAAATAAAGCGATTTCTATTTCTACCGACAATAATGGTGAAAGTATTTTCAAAAAAACCAGAATCTATGGAATTTCTAAAAAATATATTCAAAAATAAAATAGAAATTCAGGAAAAATTAGAAAATAAACCTCCCTGGATCCAGAAAGTAGAAATTATAGAAGAAGATTCAGATCAATCATTTCCTCGCATAATAGAAGAAAATCAAGAAAACGAAGATTTTAAAATAAAAAGCGAATCAGATATAAATTCCAATAATAAAAATTTTTATAATAACTTTCATAACGAAAAACTGGAAAGCCAACAATTTTATCTATCTTCTGATGAAAAAGAACAAGAACAAAAAGATATTCCAATCCCAAAAAAAATAAAAATCTATTTTGACTCCTATAAAGATCGGTTCTTATTTGAAGACGAAGAACATAAAAAAAAAATTAATTTAGATAATAATATAACTACAAAGAATGCTTATGCTTCCAAAGATCTATTAGATGAATTGGAATTAGATCCAGAAATATATAAAGAAATTCAATTTTCAAATTTAACATCGCATATTCAAAATATAAATCACCATAACTCTGATTTAAAAAATGATGTAGATATTTCGAATCAAACACTTCAAATAGAAGAGCTTTCTATAGAAATAGAAGAAGATAATAAAAATACTGAACAAAACTCAACAAATCATATTAATAAGAGCGATTTAGAAAATATAAACAACGAAGAAACAAATATTTTAATCAATCCTGATGAGTCTCAAGAAAACATTGAACAAGAACCTATAGAAGAAGCAAATCAAACTATAAATGAGAATTATAATGTAAATCAAAAAAATGAAAAACAAAATGAAATTGATCAAAACTTTGATGAACCATCACCTATAAAAGAAAAAAATAAGGATATAAATTCTCTTTATTCTCTAAATCCAGAATATATTCAAAAAAAATTAAAAGAATTGCAAGAACAAATTATTTCGTCAGATCCTACGGCCAAACCTTATAGACTATCCTTAAGAAATTTAAAATTGGATCAAACATCTTTTCAAATCAGCGGTATATCAATTCAACAAGAAATACAGGAAAACTGGCAAAAATTAGAACAGGTATTAAATGACTATGGAATTAAAGGACAGGTTGTTGGAGCAACCAGAGGTCCAATGATTACAATGTACGAAATTCGCTTAGAACCAGGTGTTCGAGTAAATCGAATTATAAATTTACAAGATGAAATACGAATGAATTTAGCTGCATTATCTGTGCGAATTGTAGCACCAATTCCCGGAAAAACAACCATTGGTATAGAAATACCCAATAAAACAAGAGAATTTGTAATATTAGGCGAGTTGGTCCATAAAGACTCCGAATTTTTTTCTAAGAAAAGAGATATCAATATTCCCTTAGGTAAAGATGTAGCAGGAAAAACAAGATATATTGATCTAACAAGACTTCCACACTTACTTATAGCTGGTGCAACTGGTTCTGGTAAATCTGTATTTTTAAATTCTATTATTGCCTCGCTATTATATCAATATTCTCCAGAACAAATACGATTTCTAATGATTGATCCCAAAATGGTAGAACTTAAATTATACGAAGGAATTCCACATTTATTGTACCCGGTTATTATTGACGTAAAATTAGCGGAAAAAGCCTTACATTGGGCCGTAAACGAAATGGAAAATCGTTATAAATTATTTTCACTTGCAAAATGTAGAGATATTCGTTCCTATAATGAAAAAATCAAAAAAGGAACAATTAAAGGGAATCATATACCTTATATTGTAATCATCATTGATGAATTATCTGATCTGATGATGGTTTCTGCCAAAGAAGTGGAAGAATCTATTATAAGATTAACCCAAAAAGCAAGAGCTGTTGGAATTCATATGATACTTGCAACACAAAGACCATCTGTTGATGTAATAACTGCATTAATTAAAGCAAATTGTCCAGCTCGTATTAGTTTTCAGGTAGCACAAAAAGTAGATTCTCGCATTATACTGGATATTAACGGAGCAGAAACACTATTAGGGAAAGGAGATATGCTATATCGTTCCCCTGCTTCTACGTTACCAATAAGAATTCAAGCTCCTAATATAACAGAAGAAGAAATAGAAACCATAGTTAAAGAAACCCAGAATTATGATTTCTTAGGATATATTGATTTACCAGAAGAACAAGAAATACAAACCGATTTTGGCTTTAATCATATGGACGAAGAATTAATAGGAAAAGCATGGAAAATCATATTAGAAACGGGAAAAACTTCTACATCTTATATACAAAGACGATTAAGAATAGGCTATAATCGTGCAGCAAATATAATGGAAAAATTAGAAGAAATGGGCTATCTAAGTCCTGCTATAGGAAATAAACCACGAGAAATCCTCAAAAGAGAATAATTAATAAAAAAGATTTACCTTAATTGAATAAAAAAATTATTTGTTTTTTATGAATTTAAAAAAAATATTAGATTTTGTAGTTTTTCCTATATTATTTTATTTAGTTATTTTTATAATTATATTTAATAAAGTATTTATGGGAGAATATCATTTCATTAATCATGATAATTTTATTCAATTTTATGTTTCCTTTATAAAAACTACTTTATGGGATCCTAATTTAGGATATGGATTTCCAATCTATGGAGATCCACAATGGCAAATTTTTTATCCTTTTCGATATTTTTTCCCAAAAACACTTAATGGTTTCGATTATTATCTTTTACATTTTCTTATAATTGGAGCTTATTTTACATTCCTTACAGCATACGAATTAACCCAAAAATTTATTCCTTCATTTATTGCTGGCTTAATTTATTCTTTATCTGGAAGTATGGCGGGACAAATGAGCATGTTAAGTGTACCTGCAACTTCTTCTTATCTTCCTGCTATCTTTTATTTTTTTTATAAGTTATTATACGAGAAAAGTAAAATAAAATGGATGTTAGGATTTACTTTTAGTATATCCTTAGGTTTTCTTTCTGGTCAACCTCAATTTTTTATTTATATTGTTTTATTCCTCGGTTTTTTTTATATTTTTTATATCCTTAATAATAAAATTGATAATAAAATTTATAAAATTTCTTTTTTAGTTTTATTTTCTTCGCTTTTAGGGATATTATTAGTTAGTTTTTCCTTTTTTTCTATTATTGAAGCAAATCTGGTTTCCTTACGTTCGTCAAAAATACCTTTTGATAAGTTTAATGATTATGAATTTCTAATTCGCAATATTATACATTTATTCTTCCCCTATTTTTTAGGTGGAATTCACCCCGATCAATTATTTGCATATATTTATCCAGAGAATTATGCAATTTCTCATAATTTTCATGAACAATTCAGATATTTTGGATTATTACCATGGTTTTTAATATTTTTTTCTATAAGATTGGTTAAACAAAAAGAAGTAAAAAATTTTTTTATATTTTGTTTATTATTTTATTTTTTATGGGCATTAGGAACCCAAACTTTAATTTCAAAAATATTATATTATATTCCTATCATTAACCGTTTACGAGGTCCTTCTCGCCATTTTTTAGAAATCACATTTATAATCGCTCTACTAACATCTATAGGATTATCAAATTTAAAACAGATATTAAAGTACCATTTTATATACATAATTATATTATTTAGTATTGTTATATCTTTACCATTTATATATTTTTTTCTTTATCCAGAATTATTAGAAAAATATGTAAGTATATCTTATAATATTTTTTCTATATACCATAATAATGGTTTAATACTTCAATTCTTTTTATTATTTTTGATATTTCTAGTATTAGTTATTTATAAATTTTATGATTTTAAATTTGGCTTTAATTTATTTCTACTGGGTATTATATTAATTGATCTCGGATTCAATTTACAGGGTATAGATGCTCTTGTTTATGCTTCTAAAAAAGATATCTGGTATAGAGCCGATAAAGAATATAAACAAATAGCTTCTTATTTTGATTCTAATAAAAATTTTAGATATTATATATCTAATACATGTATTTCTTATGATATTTATGAATGTTCTAATATACCTTTTTTAAATAATATAAATACTTTATATAATATTCCATCTTCGTCTGTATATAATCCTTTAGTACATAAATATATTGCAGGATTAAATTTATTATTCAGCAATAAAAAAGACCTTCTGCCTTACTGGAATATAGGTTTGGATGTTCAAAATTTATACACAAATGATATTTTTCAGGGACAAATACTATTAATCATACCAGATAAAACTTATAAATTAATGATACCGAACATAATAATAAATCAATTTAATAAAATAGATTTAATAAAAACAAATCTATTTTTTTCTATTTATACCGAAAAAGAAAAATTAAAAAAAGGTGATCCTGTATTAGAAATAAATATTCCAGATATTAATTACAAAAAAGTTTTAATATATCCTACAGATATAGATTTTTATATTGATAATTGCAAAAAAGCAAAATACAAAAAAAAATTAGTAGATAAATGTTTGCATTTGTATAATGAGGAAATACTAATAAAGAATAAAAATCATATAATCTTTTTAAAATCATTATTAAAAAAATCTATCCTTAGTCTACATTCTATTACATTATCTTCTCCTCAAAACGAAAATACTCAAAAAACTTTTCATGGAAATGCTTTTTACATTCCTGAAAGTCATAATATCAGTACTATAAATTTTGATAGATATTCGAAAAAAGTATTTTATAATAATGTTATACCTAGAGCATATTTTGCAAAATCAATTGAATATATAAAACAAGATGAATTATTAAATTTATTATTCTTAGATAAAAATTTTATTATAAATACAAATTTAATAGAAAGGTCTTTTATTCATTCCAATCTATTACAAAAAAATAATTTTTTAGTCAACAATACATCTATTGAATGGCTAATTTCTAGTGATTATTATTTAAAACTTAAAACATTTAATAAAAACGAAGGGTTCTTAGTATTGTTAGATTTATACTATCCTTCCTGGAAAGCTTTTATTGATAACAAAGAAGTTCCTATTTATCCCGTAAATATAATAGGAAGAGGAATTTTTGTTCCTGCAGGTGAACATATTATTGAATTTAAGTTCTATCCAAAATCTTTAATTATAGGTATTATTGTAAGCATTTTATCATTTATTGCATTAGGTGTTTTTATTTATATTCTAACACAAAAAAAATTTGAATTTAAAAACTTTTAAAAAAGATTTACCTGTATAATATTGGTAAAAAAATTGCTTTTACTTCCTGATTAGTTTGAATAAAAACGATCCATATATATTGTAATGGAAAATGATATGAAGTTAAAAAAAGTTTTTTTGTTATATATTCTCTTATGTTTTAGTTATTCTATAATGGGAGAACCACCGCATAACTGGAAATCCCATTCTATGGTAGCAAGGGAAGTAATTAAAAAATACGAAGATTTTAAAACATATAAAGCTAATTTTACGATTAAAACAAAAAATAAATTCATGCAAGGTATTGCTTATTATATGCAACCTGGTAGAGTACGGTTTGAATTTACTCAACCTTATGGAGATCTATTAATTTCTGATGGAAAAATTCTATGGATAGTTGTAGGAAAGCAAAATCTTATTGGGAAACAGGATTTAACACTAAACGTAAAAAATGAAGATAATAAACCAATTTTTGCGGTTATGCCTGGTAGAGGTATAAAACATTTATTTAATGATTATCATTATAAATTTGATGATATTAATCAACCTAAGGAAATTGATGGTAAAAAGTATTATGTTTTAGATTTAGAACAAAAAGTAAAAATTGGTGGATACGAAAGAATGCAATTATATATCAATGCAGAAAATTTTTTTATAGAAAAAGCAATAGCAGAAGGTAGTTTTGGAACAAAAACAACCATTGAATTTTCTAATATACAAACTAATATAGAACTAGAAGGAAAATTATTCCAATATAAACCACCAGAAAATGCTAGAATAGTATTAAACCCATTAGTATCGGAGGAATAGAAATGGCTGTATTAGGAAAACTTGGAGAAAAATTAAAAAATACAAGAGAATCAAAAGGTTATAGCATTCGTGAGGTATCTGAACATACCCATATTACACCCAAATATATAGAAGCATTAGAACAAGAAGATTATGCAATTTTCCCTTCCGAAACCTATATTGTTGGTTTTTTAAGAACATATGCAGAGTTTTTAGGTTTAAACCCAGAGGAAATTATTCGAGAATACAAAGGATTAAAAGTTCAAATCAGTGATACTCCCGTAGAAAAATTAACAGAAATTACTAAACCTAAATTTGAAATTGATTATAACCTTATAACAAGAATAGCAATTATAGTTTTTATTGTTGTATTTATTGGTATTGGTATTTATTATTTGGGGAATTTATTTTCCAATTTAAAAAATAAAAAGTCATTTACTACACAAATTTATGATTGTAAAGAAAGAGAAATAAAACCATTAAAAATTGAATTAGATCAACCTTTTCTATCATTAATGGATATAACTCAAAATTACGAATTATCTATTCCAGAAATAGGTAAGATGAATCTATGTATATCAGAACCACAAATAACGAATGAACCTAAAAGTTTAAAATTAGAAATCTTATACCAGGGTAATTCCTATCCTATACAAACCAATTCTAATGAAACAATTGTTTTAAGTAATATAATTTCTGAGTTAGCAAACAGCCCTGTTCAAATAGAAATTTCTATAAAAGATATTATGGAATCATCAAGCCAATTAGAAATTATTGCCAAAAAGAAAGATATTGTTAGCAAAAAACCAATTACCGTTGTTTTAGAAATTGTTCAGGATACTTATTTAGAATGGACTTCTGATGGTAAAAGTTATCGAGGGATTCTTCTAAAGCAAGGTGACATCAGGATTTTAGAAGCAGAAACACGTTTAGATATAAAAATTGGTAATGGTGCTGGTGTTAAATATCACTTAGGAGATTTACCGCCAAAAATTGCTGGTCCTCCAGGAAAAATTGTTAAGATTTCTTTACGAAAAATTCCAGATCCTCTTGATCCTACTAAATTTAAAATAGATGAATTAGTACAGGTAGCTCAATAATGAAATACTATATAACAACCCTTGGCTGCCCAAAAAACGAAGCAGATAGTAGAGAAATGGATAAATCTCTTTTATTAGAAGGCTTCGAAAAAACTCAGAAACCAGAAAATGCTGATTTTCATATTATTAATACCTGTGCTTTTATAGAAGATGCTAAAAAAGAAACCATACAAACAATTTTTCAGGCTTTAGAATTAAAAGAGTTTTTAATAAATAAAAATAAAGATCAAAAACTCATCGTAGTAGGTTGTTTTGCAGAACGTTATCATAAAGAAATAGAAATAGAAATTCCAGAAATTGATTATTTCTTTGGTACTGGTTTATATCATCGTACGGGAGAATTAATTCGAAATAAATTTCAAATACCCTTAAAACAAAATGTAGATTATCATAAAATATTAAAGAACATTCATTCTCCTAAAAAATTTTATGCTCCTGTCAAAATATCAGAAGGTTGTAATCGTAATTGTTCTTTTTGCGCAATTCCCTTATTTCGTGGAAATTTTCGATTTAGAGAAAAATCTGAAATCATAAAAGAAATACTGGAACTATCAGGAATGGGTATTAAAGAAATCTGTCTCGTTAGTCAGGATACAAATTCTTATGGAAATCATTATAATGATATAATAAATCTTTTAGAAGAAATAGAGCAACTTAAAGGAATTGAATGGATAAGATTATTATATCTTTATCCCGACAAAAAAACCCAAAAAATCTTACAGGAAATCCATAAAAATCAATTTAAAAAATTTGTCCCTTATTTAGAAAGTCCCGTTCAACATGTTTCTGAAAAAGTTCTAAAAAAAATGAATCGATTTGGTAATTATGAATTTTTTAAAGAATTATTTTTAATGGCAAGAGAATTATTTCCAGAACTGGAAATTCGAACTTCTTTCTTAATTGGTTTTTCAGAAGAAACTTCAGAAGATATAGAACTAATCAAACAATTTATAGAAGAACTTCAAATTGAACATATTTCTTTTTTTGCTTTCTCTCCAGAAGAAAATACACCTGCTTATCAATATGCTTCTTCTATTAACAAAAAAGAAATAATAGAAAAAATTAATGATTTACAAAATTATTATAATGAATTATTAAAATCTATAATGATAAAAAATTATAATAAAATCTATAAATGTATTTTAGAAAAAATTAAACCAAAAGAACTTCATTTAAGAAGACCACAAGCTGCACCAGAAATTGATGATATTGTAATTGTACCTTTTGATTATAAATCATGGAAAGAAAAATATTCTCAATTACCTAAATTAGGTGAATTTTACGAAGTAGAAATAACAGATTCTATTTCTTATGATTATATTGGTAATATAAAAAATCCTGTTTTAATGGAGCATTAATAAATGAAAGAAAAATTTAATATTCCTAATATTATTACTTATTTAAGAGTAGCTTCCGTTCCTATATTTATTTATTTAATTATTTCACCAAATCAGAATCATAGAATAATTGCTTTTATTATATTTACAATTGCTTCTTTAACCGATTTAATTGATGGATATATTGCACGAAAGCTAAACCAGGAAACAGAATTTGGCAAATTTTTAGATCCTTTAGCAGATAAATTTCTTGTAATAGGAGCATTGATTACTTTTTTATTTTTAACAGAACAGGTAGAAATCTGGATGGTATTATGTATTATTGGTAGAGATATTTTAATTACCATGTTAAGAAGTCTTGCTATACGAAAAGGAACAAGTTTAAAAACATCTATGTTTGGAAAGGTAAAAACAGCATTTCAAATGTTTAGCATCATAGTTATTTTATTAAGTTTTCTTGCAATTACCTATAAACAAAGAAATATGATTAACGAAATTTATATACAGAAAAAAGAACAGGGATATCATACCTTTCAAATTGCAAATGATTTTTTTATTCAGTTTATTAACGGTCAATATCAGGATTTATTGTTTATTTTATCTTCTTTTGTGCCCTATTATTTAATGCTCATTACTACGATTATAACTATAATTTCCGGATTACGTTATTTAATTTCTAATTATACACTCTTACTACCACCTTATAAAAAAGGAGTTAAACAATGAATGAAATAAATCAATATTTAAAAAAAGTAATGTCTTATCAAAATTTAACTGAAGAAGAAGCTTTTTCTGCAATGAATAAAATTATGACAGGTGAGGCTGGAGAAATTCGTACAGCAGCGTTATTAGTAGCTTTAGCAATGAAAAAAGAAACAGGCGAAGAAATCGAAGGATTTGCAAAAGCGATGAGAAGAGCTGCAGTAAGATGGCCTTCACGAGAAAAATACGATATTTTAGATACCTGTGGAACAGGTGGTGATAATGCAAATTTGTTAAATATCTCTACTATAACTGCAGTCGTATTAGCAACCTTAGGATATAAAGTAGCAAAACATGGTAATCGTGCTGTTTCCAGCCCAACAGGTTCAGCTGATGTATTAGAAGAATGTGGTATCAATATAGAAATTACTCATGAAGAAGCAGCAGAATGTCTTGAAAAAATTGGAATTACTTTTTTATATGCACCCAAGTGGCATCCAGCAATGAAATATGCAGCACCAGTTCGTAAATCCTTAGGAGTTAGAACTGTATTTAATATATTAGGACCTATAACCAATCCAGCACCTGTAACACATCAAATTATGGGGGTATTTAGTAAAGAATATATGCCACAAATTGCTCAGGCATTAACAGGTCTTGGAAGAAAAAATGCTTATGTAATTCATTCTCATGATGGATTAGACGAAGTATCAATTGCTGCCCCAACTGATTACATACAAATTATAGATGGAAAAATTGCAAAAGAAGGCACTTTACAGGTAGAAGATTTTGGAATACAAGCAGAAAGTTTAAATTCTTTAAAAGTAAAAGACAGAAAAGAATCCGTAGAACGCTTTTTAAAAATTATAAAAGGAGAAGGAACTCAAACAGAAAATAAAATTGTAGCAATTAATTCTGCTCTTGCATTAACATTATTCGAAGATATTTCTCTAAAAGAAGCAACAGAAAAAATTTTAGATCTATTACGATCTGGAAAAGTAAATGAAAAATTCGAAGAATGGAAAAATTTTCGACCCAATAACGTAGTTACATCCTTAGGGGGAAAATAAATATGATAAAGTAATAAAAGTTAGAGCAACAAAAAATTGTTGAATTAAATTAAAAAAAATATTTACAGAACAAAATAAATAATATTATTCGTCAAAAGTAACAACAGAGAAATTCCTTTAATTTTAAAATAGGGCTGGAGTGGGTGGGTAAAAAATAACCTTAAATGAAGGAGCTAAAATGAACAAAAAGACATTAAAAATACAATTACTAATATTAATTGGGGTTTTAGGGTTAACCTATTGTAAGCAATTGGGCTTATCAAAAGAAGATGATAATAAAGATAAAGAAAAATTAGCTCTATCATTACTATTATTGAACAAGGGCGGACAAGAAGTTATTCCTGCAGCAGCGGTATCTCGATTAGCTGTATCAGCGGCACAAAGTGCTGCACAGGGAAATAGTTCTGTTTATAACATAGAAAATACAAAAGAATTTTTTTTGGCATGTAAAAAAAATAAATTAAAACAAAAATTTCCCTATTTAAAACTAACAGCGATTTCTCCAAGTAATGGAACTTGTACCCATTCCAGCGGTTCTTATAATTGTAATGCTACTTTAAATGGTACAGCAAATTGTATAAAAGGTGGAACAGTAACATTCAATAATGTTCAGGTAAATATGACTGGAACTTACCCTTCCTCATTTTCTTCTGGTGGTAATGTAAATTATTCTTCGAATATAAATGGAAATATTTCTTTCGATAATTGTAAAACACTAGTGGATGCAAATTATGATTTTGTTTATGAAGAAGTTACTATAAATGGTTCTTCTACAGTTAATATCTCAAATAATATGAACGGAACTTTTTCATATAACTCATCAAATAATACTATGACTTCAAATTATATTTTTACAGATAGTGGTTCCGTTAGTGTTAGTAATTTTTCTATTAATGGTCAATCTATAGGTAATCAAGATTATAATGTTGATACAAATATAACTGCTAATGGAAATTATTCATTTTCCTATTCTTCTAATCCACCAACTTATACATCTACTTTTAATTTTGATTATACACTTAATGGTTATGTAAAAATCAACAATCAAACCATAAAAGAATTTAATAATACAAAAGTTACAAGAAGTTGTACATCGACATTTAATACAGATACAAGCGAATCTTCTTATAGTTGTAATTAATTTAATTTTGCAGGCAGGGGTAATCCTGCTTGCTTTTATATTTAGTAAATTTCCAAATAATGAAAAAACTAATTATATTACTATTATTTACTATAATCTATTGTAATAAATATTCTAACCTCTCATTACAACAAAATACAGATATAGAATATTATAAAAACTATGTAGTACATATTCATTATGCAAAAAATCCAAAACCCTCTGCTACTGGTTTATTATTAAATGACGGTATTCATAGTTTAACCTGCGAACATGCTATTTCTTTATGGAAAGATAAATTGTTTATTACTTATCTTGATAAAGAAGAACTTATTCCTGTTTCTGTTATTAAGAATGATAAATTAATGGATTTAGCTTTATTAAAAGCGAATAAAAAATTATTTTTACTACCCAATAAAAAATTATCATTACAAGAAAACATAACGATTAATAGTAATGTTTTTTCTTTTGGTGCAATGTATGGTCATAAATATACCTTTTTAAGAGGATATATATCACATCCTTTAAGAAAAGATATAGATTTTACCAAAAGACCATATATACAAGTAATGGGACTAGCATACAGTGGTATGTCTGGAGCTCCTGTTTTTTTATTTAATGGCAATTTTATTGGAATTATCCGAGGTGTATTTGGTTTTGGTATAGAAAATGGCAATTCTATGGTAATTCCTATTTCTACTATAAATGAATTTTTAAAAGATACAAATATTAAGCTATAAGCTATAATTTTATTTTTTTCTAAATTTATCTTTATATTTTTAGAAAAATCGTAAGCAATTTTCTTGTAATATTTTTTATTTTCAAAAAAGGCCAAATATTCTACCGAGAAGACCTATAATGGAAACGGCAGCAAATGTCATAGCAAATGTAAAAAGTCTTACAGTTAAATTTCTATTTTCTCTTAAGCCAGTATCTATTTTTGTATCAATTCGTTCTAAAATTTTATCTAATTTTTCTTCTATATGTTCAAATCGTTTATCAACTTGTTCAAATCGTTTATCAACTTGTTCAAATCGTTTATCAACTTGCTCAAAACGTTTATCGACTTGTTCAAATCGTTTATCTATTTCTTCAAATCGTTTATTTATATCCTGCTTGAAAGTTTCAAATTTTTTATCTACCAATTCAAATCGTTTATCTATTTCCTGTTTAAATGTTTCAAAACGATTATCTATACGTCTTTCAAATTCCTTTATATTAGATTTAATTTCTCTAATATCTTCTCTAATAATATCAATTTGAGATTGTAAATGATCAAATCTACTTTCAAAATACTTTGATGTAGGTATAATATTAGCAATTAAAACATCTATTGCTTTTTTATCAAATATATAGTTTTCTTGCTTTTCTTTTTCTTCAGCCATAATGCTAAACCCCTTAATTATATATTACATTATACCATATAAAATGTCAAGTTATTTTAATTTTATTTTATCCTATATCCTAAATATAAAAAATAAGCTTATTACAAAATAAATTATTATATTCTTTTAGTATTATCATTTTCTTTCTATGGAATTAATTATTTCTAAAATATAAGGATCATGAGGGAAACCGGGTTTTTGAATTTCTCGAACCCATAAAATTATATAATATTCATTAAAAGATAATGCATAGTATCCAATTTGAATATTAGCTGCATAAAACCTATCATAAAATTGATAAAATTGATTTAGAGTTGAACGCTTTAGTAATGATTCAAGATAAGGATTATTAAATTTTTTGTAGGATTCTATTCGTTCTAATCGCTTTAATTGAGTTAACAAAGATTCTATTCGTAAATCTAATAAATATAAAGGATAATTTTTTTTAATAAGGAATAAACTAAAAATGGGTAATTCTTGATTTTTAGGCTTACCAATATATATTAAAGGAAATTCTAATGCATTTTCGTTTTGGATTTCTTCGAAGTCTTCTGGAAGTTTAATATTAAAAAAAGAATCTTGTAATTTATCTTTTATATATATTTTATTTTGATTTTTTTGTATTTCTAATTGTTCTAAAATTTCTTTTTGTAAATTTTCTTTTTGTTTGGATTCTAAATAACTTAATAACAATTCTTGTTCAAAATAATATATTTGATATACACTAAAAATTCCCACTAAAAGTATAATTGTTAAACCATATAAGATATAATATCTTGTAAGCCAGAAAAAAATACTAATAATCAATAAAACATAAAAATAATAATCTGGTAAATGATAAAAATATAATATAAAAAATAAAAGACCAATAATGATAAAAAATAATAAAATTCTTAATATCTTTTTTCTTTGAAGAAAATGATCAATTTTAGCAATAGGAATAACTTGAATAAAATAAATTAATAAATAGATTAAAATAATTGGAATAACAATTAAAAGTATTCTATAGGGAAAATACCAGTTCAAAGATAAATAGTAAAAAACAATAAAAGAAAAAACAAAAATAAAAAAATAAAATAGAGTTGCAAATAAAGAAAATGTTTTTTTCATATAAATTAAAACAAGTTTTTCTTGATTAATAATAAAACAAATAAAATATTTTTATGGAAGAATTATATACCTATAAAGAAGACACAGAAGAATTAAATGTTCAAATAAAAACTGTAAAAGATCTACAAGAAGGTATTATTTTTAATATATTACAAAAGGAACAAGTTTTCTATAAAAAAATTCAAAAAGTCTGGATAGATTTACAAAATATTTATGAATTAAATTCATTAACAATTTCAGAATTAATAACATTATATAATAAGCTTAAAAAAAATAATCCAGAAATAGAAGTACATTTAATTAATGTTCGCCCACAGATTTATAACTTATTACAATTAGTCAATGTTGATGTATATTTTAAAGTTCATATTAACCCTGATCTGTCTTAATATTTTACTAACATGCAAAACATCACAACCATATTGGGCTAAACAAAATCAACATATATATTCCCTTTCTTCTAATTCTATACAAATGATTTTTTTTATTGAACCAGAATCTAATTTCCTAAGAGTAAAATATATCATTTTTTCTATTTTTTCTTATATTGACATTTTAAAAACATATCCTTATTTATCTATATCTAATCAAACATATAAATTTATCTTTTATAAAAATTATGATTCCTATAAAACTTATAGACCTTTTAAAATTGATTCACTTGCTCATTTCGACAGAAATTCCAAAATTATTCATGTACCTTTAACGATTCATCAAAATCTTATAAATCAGTCAACACCTACTTTTGTAATTTACCATGAACTGATACATGCTATTTTAGAAGAATGTTGTTCTCATTATCCTATATGGTTAAATGAAGGGCTTGCTTTATTACTTCAAAATATAAATAAACCTTTTCAATGTCAGAATAATAGAATTTACTTTCCTAAGAAATTATTACAAAATAAATATCAATTTATACTGAAGCAAATTCATTTACCATATTACCCAGAATTTGATAAAATTTATTCTATTTATGAACAAAATATGATTTCTGGTTTATTTATCTATTATCTTTATAACACAAATCAATTAATGAATTATATTCAGATTATTAACCAAAATTATAAAAAAGATTTATTTATGATACTTACAAAAGGAAACCTTAAAATATATAATAAACATAAAAAGGATTTTTATCATTGGTTACTTCAAATAAAAGGAAATCGTTTTCTAAATGGCTGCTAATTGTTAAAAATCGTTTTTTTTTTAGTTAAATCTATTTTTTGTTTGATTTTTCAGAAATGTATTTTTTATTTATCATTACTATTCATTAAAATTTTACAAAAGGAGAGAGAGTATGTATGATAAGAGGTATTCACCTCCAGAAGAATTTGTCAAACAGGCAAATTGTACAAGAGAACAATACGAAGAAATGTATAAACGTTCTGTAGAAGATCCAGAAGGTTTCTGGGCAGAACAAGCAGAACGTTTAACATGGTTTAAAAAATGGGATAAAGTTTTAGAACATGATTTTCCTAATGCGAAAGTAAAATGGTTTATAGGGGGTAAATTAAATGTATCTTATAATTGTCTGGATAGACATTTAAATACTCCCATTAAAAATAAAGCTGCTATTATCTGGGTAGGCGATAAACCAGGCGAGGAAAAGACATATACCTATCAACAATTACATAGAGAAGTTCAAATATATGCCAATGTATTAAAAAAATTTGGTATAAAAAAAGGCGATAGGGTTTTAATCTATTTACCAATGATACCTGAATTAGTAATCTTTATGTTAGCATGTACTCGAATAGGAGCTATTCATTCTATCGTATTTGGTGGTTTCTCGGCAGATTCTTTACAATCAAGAATAGAAGATGCAAAACCTTCTTTAATTATTACCTCTGATGCTGGTTATCGTGGTGGAAAAATCATTGATATGAAAAAAAATGTTGATGAAGCTTTAAAAAAATCCTCCCATAAAGTAGAAAATGTTATTGTAATTGAACGAGTTGGAAAAGGACATTATACACACTGGGTAGAAGGTAGAGATCATCATTTGCATGATATACTTGCTGGAGATATTTCTGCAGAATGTCCACCAGAAGAAATGGATTCAGAAGATCCTTTATTTATTTTATATACATCAGGTTCAACAGGTAAACCTAAGGGTGTAATGCATACAACAGGAGGATATTTATTAGGTGTAAATCTTACTTTCTATTATGTATTTGATCATAAACCAGAAGATACCTATTGGTGTACTGCTGATATTGGTTGGATAACTGGACATAGCTATATCGTATATGGTCCTTTATCTAATGGAGCTACAAGTTTAATGTTCGAAGGTGTTCCTACCTATCCAGATCCAGGCAGATTCTGGGAAGTTGTTGATCGTTATCAAGTTAATGTATTTTATACTGCTCCAACTGCAATACGAGCTCTAATGAAAGAAGGTACGAAATGGATAGAAAAATACAAACTTGATTCTTTACGATTATTAGGAACAGTAGGAGAGCCAATAAATCCAGAAGCATGGGAGTGGTATTACGAAAATATTGGTAAAAAACGTTGTCCAATTGTAGATACATGGTGGCAAACAGAAACTGGAGCTATAATGATTTCTCCAATACCAGGTGCAATTGATATGATTCCTGGTTCTGCAACTAAACCGTTTTTTGGCGTTCAACCAACACTTGTCGATAATGATGGAAAAGAAATTACAGAAATGGAAGCAAGTGGAAACCTTTGTATAAAATTTCCCTGGCCATCTATGATGCGAGGAGTTTATGGAGATCCAGATAGATTCTATAATACTTATTTCGTTCAATTTAAAGGATATTATTTTACAGGTGATGGTGCTAAAAGAACAAAAGATGGATATTATATTATAACAGGTCGTGTAGATGATGTATTAAATGTTTCTGGACATAGAATTGGTACAGCAGAAATAGAAAGTGCATTAGTAGAACATCCAGCAGTAGCAGAAGCAGCAGTTGTTGGATTTCCTCATGAAATTAAAGGTCAGGGTATCTATGCATATGTTACACTTAAAACAGGCATCAACCCTAATGATGAATTAAAAAAAGAATTAATTGAAATAGTAGCAGAAAAAATCGGTAAAATTGCTAAACCAGATGTAATACATTGGGCACCTGGACTTCCTAAAACACGTTCTGGTAAGATTATGAGAAGAATTCTAAGAAAAATTGCAGCAGGTGAATTTGATAACCTCGGCGATACAAGTACCTTAGCAGATCCATCTGTAGTAGAAACGCTCATAGAAGATAAGAAACGTTTTCATAGTTTATAGCTAACAATAAAGCCCTTCGGGGCTTTTTTTTATGTATCCTCAAAGAATTATTTGCCTTACAGAAGAATATGTAGAGCTTTTATATCTTTTAAATGAAGATAAAAAAATCGTAGGTATATCAACATTTGTAAAAAGACCAGAAATAGCTATAAAAGAAAAACCTATTGTAACATCTTTTATAAAAGCAAATATAGAAAAAATCAATCAATTACAACCAGATTTAATCTTAGGCTTTTCAGATATACAAGCAGAAATTGCAAGAGAATTAATTCTAAATCATCATAATGTATTTATTACAAATCAAAGAACCATCGAAGAAATTTTTAAAGTTTTATTCTGGATTAGTAGTTTAGTTCATAAACAAGAAGAATATTTAAAACTTCAAAGAAAATGGCAAAAGAAATTAAACGAATATAAAAATAAAACAAAAAATATTAATCGTAAATATAAAGTTTTTTTTATGGAATGGGATAATCCCATTATAAGTGGTATTTGCTGGGTAGAGGAATTACTGGAATATTTAAATGTAGAAATTTGCTTTCCAGAACTAAAATTTAAAAAACAAGCAAAAGAAAGAATCATATCTAAAGAAGAATTATTAAAAGTTAACCCAGATATAATTATTAATAGTTGGTGCGGTAAGAAAACAGATTTTAAATGGTTAAAAGAGACATTTCAGGAAACTAATGCGGTTAAAAATAATCGAATTTACGAAATAGATCCAGCTATTATTTTACAACCAGGTCCAGCTATTTTTGAAGAAGGTATAGATGTTTTATATAACTTAATTTATGGATAAAATTTTCTTAGTTATTAAGAAATTTATTTTCTAATTCTTCTTTTAATTTTTTAATATTATAATAAAAAGCTGGATAGGTTCTATCATAAAATATTTTTTGATGATATTCAACAAGCTGGCTTTTTTTATATTGTTTTTCTAATTGTCTTTTTATTCCAGAAGTATATAAATGCATTTTATGATTTAATTTAATAAATTCTTTATGGATTAGAGCACCATAAGAAGCAGGATTTTTTTCTATTAGATAAAATAATTGTTTGAAATTCTCTTTTAAAACAGGATCATTTAATATTTTATTATCATATCTATAATTTCTTTTTATTTTTTTATATTGAGAATCATAATAATTCTTTAAATGGATTAAAAATAACTTTTGTTTTTTTAAAAAACAATCATCATTAAGAAATATTTCTGGATTAAATTTCCATTTTCTTAATTTTTTTATAATAGAAAAAGAAGATTCATATTCAATTGGAATAGAAGCTTTTGGATATGTAGGAATTGTTGCCGTTGTAACAATGTGAGGTGATGGTTGAATATGAAAGAATTCCAGTAAAATTTCTTCTGCTACTAGATCATAAAACCCACCTCCTGTACCATGAATCATCATATCCGATAAAAAAATTCTTATACATATACTCAAAGTAATAGCTTTGGGAAAAATATTTTGATCAAAATCATCATAAATAGTAAGTGTTTTTCGTGTATAACCATCGCTTATCCAGAATGGTAATTCATTTTCATTAAGATTAGAAAAAGGGTAATGAGGATTTTTTATATGATAGTTTTTTCTAAATTCATTTAATTTTTGATTATAAATATCCCTGAATCTTATATTTTCTTTGTTTATATATTTTATTATTTCTTTAAAGCTTTTTGTTTTACTTAATTCTGAAACATATATAGGTTGAACTTGAACGTTTAACTGCTTCATTAAATATTCATTTATTGCAACTGAAAATTCGGAAATAGTTAGAATCTTCTTATTAAGTAATTCTCTACAAAATTCCAGTGTATATTGAATATGTAGTATAATAGAAGGTTCGAAAATATGATATAATCTATAAGACCATTCTTCTATAATTTTTTGTAATTGTATTTTTTTATAATTATCGATAAACTGATTCAATAAAACCTGTTTTGAATTACTTAAATAAAATGTTCTTTGAAAATAAGTATTATCATTAATCCAGATAAATTTCCAATCTATTGTTTCTATATCGGTATCTAAAACAACATAATATGCTTTACCATTTATACGTCTAGCAATTAAATCTGCTAATAAAAGTTTAATAAAAATTCCTGGATAATATATAATCGGTTGATGCCCGGTCATTATAATAGGAACATTATCTGGTAAATTTAGTTCTTTTTTAAATTGTTTCGATAAATCTAAAATAAAATCTGATTTACGAATTTTCTGATTCAAAAGCAATTCAACATCTTTCCATGTATGAGATAAATAAATTTCTTCACTCATATTCGATTATTCATTTTATTAATCTATCCAGTTACTATTTATAACCCTTAGGCCATTGATAAAATAATGGAATTTCTTTCTGAAAAAATGGTTCCGCTGCTTCTGTATATACCTGCATACCCCAATACCGATTTTCTATTAATAAACTTTCGATAATTGCTTCTTTCTTAGGAACAACAAATTGAGATTTATAACAATAAATTGCTTCTTTCTTTTTATTTAAATATTTTGATATATCAATTAAAAATGAAGGTTGAATACTAAGCCTTATATGTATAGGAAAATAATAAATAATTCTTTTTGGGAAAAAAGGTTCTCCTGGTATATCTGATTTTGTTAATTTTGCATAAAACCTTCCTGCATCTACTAACTTCGAAGCAGCAATATGATCAGGATGTGCATCATCAAAATATGGAGCGAAGATATATTTAGGTTTAAATTCTCGAATAATAGCAGCAACTTTTTTTCGATTTTCTATTGTATCTTCTAAATAACGATTGGGAAGATCAAGTGTAATTCTTTTTACACCTAAAATTTTTGCAGCTTCTTCTGATTCTTTTTTTCTTATTTCTGGACTTCCATAAGGAGTTGGTTCTCCATTGGTAAGATCTAAAAGTAAAACTTCATAACCTTGATCTACTAAAGATGCAACTGTACCTCCCATTCCCATTTCTACATCATCGGGATGTGCACCTACACATAAAATTCGCTTCATTAAAAACAATTTATTAAAAATAACTAATATCGAAAAGTATTTTTCAACATCATTTCTCGTGTTATATAAAAATCATATTTTAAAGGATCTTCTGGTGAAAATTGTTTAAAATAATTTGTTATTTTAATTGCATTTTTTCTTGTAATATTTTTTGACGAAATTATATTCTTCTGATAAGAAAAATTTAATATATGAATATCAACTGGATAAATCAATTTTGCAGGATCAATAAAATCATATAAGGCAAAATCTGGAAAATCTTTTCTAACCATCCAGCGAAAAAATAAACAATAACGTTTTAATACAGAATTTTTATTTCTTAAGCAAAAATAATGCTGTACTCCATATGTTAAAAACTTTTCTGGTATGATAGCTTTAATATTATAAATAAAAGTATCTATAATGGGATAAATATGAGTAATATTACTAAAATTAGATCCAAAAAAATTTTTAAATAAATACTTCGAAGAATCATTATTCTTTATTAATTGTTTTAAGATAATTAGAATAGTTTTAATATCGTTTTGATTTTGAAATCGATAATATAAATTCATATTTGAATTTTCTTTAAATGTAAGAATTTTTTCATATGGATCTGGTTTTAAAAAATCTATTAAACAATCCATAAATTGAAACATAGCTTTTACATTACCATAAGAAAATAAAGCTATGATCAATCCAACTAATTCTTTATTATAATTTTCTTTAAATTGATAGATATATTTTATAGGGTCTGTATAAATATAAATAGGTTTTTTATAAATTTTCTCTAATTGTTTTAAACTATTATACTTCATTTAGTTACAGATGCACGTAATAGAGAATTCCATAATAAATCAAAAATTGTTTTTTGAGGATTATAATCAATCACTAAAAATGTTGTATCGTCCTGAAATTCCTTAGAACCACGAAAATCCTCTAAGGTTTTTAATAACTTTCTTGTAATTTCTTGTAAAGGGAGGTCTGCATTTTCGTTAAGAAATTCAATTAATCGTTTCTCTCCAAAAAGTTCATTTTTTGGATTTGTTGTTTCTAATACTCCATCGGAAAAAATAAATATTCTTGAACCCGGTTTTATTTTTAACTCAAAACTTTTATAAGGTGTTTTAGATATACCTAATAATTTTTGCGTTTTTTCTATTTTATATAAAGGTTCATCTTTTGGTTTAATAAATATACCGGGGTGAGCTGCATTAACATATTCTATTTTATCCTGAGATATATCAAGTATAAATGCAAATAATGTAAAAAATTCATATCCCTTATAACGATCGGTAAGAAACAAATTAATAGTATTTATCGTATCTAAAAGACTTTTCTTTATGTTAAATGAATAATGAACAATAGAGCGAATTGCACTTACAAGATATCCTGTTCCTAAGCCATGTCCACTTACATCACCTAAAAATACAGCTAATTGATTTTTAGATAATGGTATAATATCAACATAATCTCCTGATACCGATAATACTGGCTGATTAAAATATTGTATATTAATACCAGAAGGAAAATTTTCAGTATGAAACGTTAATTTTTTTTGAAATTTACCAGATTGAATTATATATCGTATTTTTTTTCTTTTATCCACTTCCTGAAAAAGAATATACATATTAGTTAACATCATTGTAGCTAAACGAGTTACCTCTTGTAAGTACCGAATTTCTTTTAAATCAAATTTACTGCGCCCCTTAGGTATACCAATTAATAATCCAGCATTAGGAAGTTGATTTTCTATATTTTTTTTATAAATAGAAAGTTCTTCTTTTTTTATTAAGGAATAAATTTTATTTATAAATCTTAATAAATTAACATAAGCAATATAATAAGCATCTTTTTTTTCTCCTAAACCAAATAATAACAATATTTTATTTTCGTATAAAAAATTAAATAAACGTTTTCTTTCTCCAGTAGAATATACAATATATGTAGAAGCGATAATTTTCTCTGGTTTAACATATTTCCATATAGTATCATTTTGAAAAATTTCTATAACACTATTTTCGCTTAATTTAATACTGGGTAAAATATTGGGAGGGAAAAGAAATAAGCATTTTTCTACATTTAAGGTTTCTTCTATTTCTTTTAAAAATTGTTCTATAGCTAAATTGGGACGAGAAATTCTAGCTAAGATTTTAGAAAGTCTCATCAAAGAGATAATATATTTTTTTTCTGGGATTAGAAATCTATTTTTTACATAATCAAATATCCTATGTCGTAAAGGATCAATAATTAAAGATAAAACAATTAAAAAGAATAAATCATAATAAATACGATACTTAAAGAGATGTTGAGGAAAATAATTAGCATATAAATAAATTACTATAAAATACAAAGAAATAAAAATCAGGGTTAATATTCCTGTTATAAATGTTTTTGTTATAATAAGCTGACTTGGTACAAGATACATCCTATATAAACTATATGCAATAAAAAAAGGATAAATTGCAGAAAACATTAAATATATAAACATATTTATTTTATAAATTTTAAATATTAATAATAATGGTAAAAAACCAATTAAATTACCTAAAACAAAACTTAAAATTTTATATTTATCGATTTTATCTAAATTTTGATAAAAAATTCGTATTATATTTATAAAAATAAAAATAATAAAACATAGAACAAAAATTTGATAAAAAAACTCAAACATAAACTCTTTTTTTCTGGGAATATCTTCTAATAATAAAATTAATAAAACAATACTAAAAATACTTGCTTCCAATAATAAAGTAAAGGTATTTAAACTTTTTCCTAAAAACCTAATATTTAAATTAACATAAGAGATAATAAAAAATGTTGTAGTTATACACCAGAATATAAAATATAAATAATTATAGGGATAATACATTCCCAAAATAAAAAGAAATAATAATATGGATTTTAAGAGAAAAAATATCGAAAAGAAGAAATCTTGAAAAACTTCATAAAACCATAAAGAAAACAATAATGCTATTAAACTTATCAATAATGGAACATAAAAAAGTTTAATAAATTTAGTAAAATTATATTCTTCTTTATTTATGATATATTTTTTACCATCTATTAGTTCTAATACTACTTTATTTTCTGGTAAATCTTCTATTTTTTTTATTGTTTTTAATAATAAATGATTATACTTTTCTTCTGTAAGAATTATCTTGTTATTATAAGAATAAAAAATTGGTTCTTTAATAATTTTTGTTTTAAAAAAGGAATAATAAAGAAATACAAATAAAAAGATTATTAAAAAATTAATAATTGAATAGTTATAATAATGTTTCATATCAATGTTCCATATATTCTATAGAAAATAAAAAATAATCTCTATAATAAAGTTCCAAAATTTCGTTATTTTCAAAATATATTCTTCCATTATGAGGAATTCTATAAAATTTATTATTATATTTTTTTAAATAGTATTGTTGATTATTTAAAATATAAGTTTGAAAGTAATTTTGATTATCTTCTATTTCAATAATCATATGTTCTACAGGATAATCTTCGTGATGTAAATCTTTTTTTGTATTTAAAAAGTTTAATAAATCTCTTATATTAAAATCTGTTTTATGATATTGTAAATAGGCAAATAAATAACCTAATTCTCCAGATAAAATCATAGCAGAAACTCCATTAATTCTGGGAATGGAAAGAATAATAATATAATGTTTATTTTTATGTTGATAAAATTCTATTAATGTTGCTGATTGAATTGGTTTTAAATGAATTTTAATATTAGGAATATCCGGTGGATTATTAGATTGAAGCATCTGTCTAATTTTTTCTGCTATTTTAATTTCTTCTTCGTATTTTGCAATATTCTGAATTCTTCGTTTTAATATTTCATCATGAATTAGTAAAGCTGATTTTATTGCATATAATTCTAAGGCACGATTAACAAATTTATTTTCTGTTGGAAAATGAAAGGTTATAAATCCCATCAATCGATTTAGATGATAAAATGGTACTACAATATAAACACCAAATTTTTCGAGAATAGAACGTTCATCGTTTGTTAATTCTAAACTTTCCCGAGTAATAATATGATGGTATTTTCGAAGCATTTTTGTTAAATAGAAAATTCTTCTTTTGGGAATAACATGAATACTTTCAATTTTTCCTTTATCATAAAGATACATTGTATAAGTTTTTTTATCTGGATTTAATATAAACAGTCTTGCTACTGGTATTTTTAACCATATCATTAATTCGGGAGTAATCTGTTGAATTAAATCTTTTAAGGAAAAATATCTTGCAAGAAATTCAAAATGATGGAATTCAGAATGAATTAGATAATCCCAATTTGGTATAATAAATTGCTGAGAAATTAAATATTCTTTTAAAGGAAATAAAATAAATAATAATATTATAATAAATAAAATAATTAATATCTCTCTATTTATAAATAAAATTAAAAAAAAATGAAAAATTAAATACAATGTTATGGCAAATAATGTTACAATAATTGTTAACCAATGTTTTTTTAAGTAATTATAAAATAACATTAAGTTGTATATTCAGAATTTAATTTAACATAATCATAAGTAAGATCACATCCCCAGAAGCTATCACATATATTTCCTTGATTTAAATCCACATCAAAATAGATTTCTTTTTTTTGCATTTCTTGTTCTAAGAATTTTATATCTATATTTGCTGGATAAAATTCTTTATTATTACAATAGATTTTTATTTTATCTATATCGAATTTTTCTTCAAAAACTTTACCAATTGCCATAATAAATCTCCCCCAATTAGGATCTCCACCAAAAATAGCTGTTTTTATTAAAGGACTATTTATAATAGAACGACCAATACGTTCTGCTATTTGATAATCTGGTGCATTTAAAATATTAACTCTAAAAATTTTTGTTGCTCCCTCTCCATCTAATACAATTTTTTTTGATAAATTTAAACATATCTTATAGAGTTGCAATAAAAATATAATTTCCTTTTCTTTTAATGAAGTTTTTTGTTTTAAAATAAGTTTTATATTATTATAAATATCTTCGTTATAACAATTTATAAAGTTATTAAAAATAGCTGGATCTCGTAGTAAATTATTTATATTATATAATACCTCTTGAGGAAATTGTAATTGTATATTACTTAATCCATTTGCCATTATTGCAAAAGTATCGCTTGTAGAAGTATCTGAATCTACAGAAATTCGATTAAAGGTTTTATTTACTATAAAATGAATAAGATTTTGTAAATCTTCTGATTCAATTTTTGCATCTGTAATAATATAAGCAAGCATTGTTGCCATATTAGGATGTATCATTCCAGCACCTTTAGCAAATCCCGCGATAATAAATTCATCTTCGAAAAAATCTGTTTTAGGAAATTGATCCGTAGTTAAAATAGCATTAGAAAAGTTATCTGGTTCAATCCCTAAATAGTCTTTGATGCTAAAACATGCATTTTTTATTATGTCTGGATTTAATTTTCTTCCAATAACGCCAGTACTGGAAGGCAAAACATCTTGTTCTTTAATATTTAGTGCTTGTGCTGTCCATTTACAGGAATTATAAGCTAATTCTAAACCTTCTTTCCCTGTTGCAACATTGGAATTTCCAGAATTTACTATAATACATTGTAACTTTCCATCTTTTATATGTTCTCTACCTACTATGATGGGATTTCCTACAAATTTATTTCTTGTAAAAACACAAAAAGCATTTGCTTGAATTTCACTAAAAATAAATCCAAAATCTTTTTTATTAATATCTTTTTTTATACCTGAATGCCAGCCATTACAAAAATAACCTTTAGGTAACTTCATAAAATATCAACTTTCCATTGAAATAAAAATCTCTTAAAAATCAAGCGAATTAAATTTATATCGTGTATAAAGAAATAAATAAGCGTTCAATTTATCTTAATAATCTTAACTCTTACTACTCTTAGAGAAATTTTCTTTTAATTCAATCTTTGTTTTATTGTTTTTTAACTTTTTATAATGATTTTCCGTTTATATGCAACAGAGCCCCATCAATAAATATAGTCTAATTTTTGTTAAAAATCTTACCAGAAAATACAATAAAAACAAATATTTTTTTATGATAAATTAACAATTTAGAAGCAGAATAAAATGTAATTAAAAATAGTCAGTGTACGTTAAGTGTTTAAATTTTAAAAATAAATAAAGAAACATCATCTCTAATTCTTCTATTTTGACGAAAATAGGACCAATCTTTTAAAAGAATTTCTTTGTTTTTATTAAGATCATTTTTAAATTGTAACATTATCTCTGGAATTTTATGTATATACATTTGTTTTTCTGTATTGATTTGTTCTGTTATTCCATCACTACAACCAAAAACTATATCTCCTTCTTTTAATTGATAAGAAACAGGATGAATACTTATATCTTTTTCAATTCCTAAAAAATTCATTTTTTGTTCTATATGATTTGTTTTTAATTGATATACTTTATTTTTTCTTTTAACCCATAATAAACCATGTCCAAAATCAAAGATTGTAATAACTTTTTCTTTTTTATGAATAATAATAAAAATTCCTGTTGCATATAATTCTGACGATGTTGTTAATACTAAATGCTCATTCAATTCTTTTAATTCTTTAATAAAATTTCTATAATTAAAAGAATTAGTTTTTATTAATTGTTGAATTTGTTTATTTAATAAAGAAACTAAAGTAAAAATCATAGAAGAAGCTTTTAAACCTTTACCACATACATCAATTAAAACTACAAGACTATATTCATTATTAATTTCGTATTTATAAACAAAATCACCACCTGGTCCATATAATAGCTTTATAAAAGAAACAAATTCTAAATGATTTTTTATATTCTTTTCGTATTCTATAAAAAAATTTATTAAAGAAAATTGAGCTTCTTTAACTGCTTCCATATCCCTTTTTAAAAAAAGATTCAATCCTCTTAACACCCTATCAACCGTAGAAATACCAAAGAATTTTTTTTCCAGTGTAACAACAAAAGGATCAAAACGGATATCTTCTGATCTTTCCATTAAAATATCGCTTGCTTCTGATAAAGTTGAATAAGCATTTAAACAAACAACATTTCTATTTAAAAAAGAACCAATCTTTACATCTTTTCGAAATAAAAGTTCTCTATTATAATTATTTTCACTAATTAAAGAAAGAAAAGACTTTCTTGTAAAATAACCTACTATCCAGCCAGATTCATTAATAATGGGTAAAAAATCCAATCGCGGATAATCATGGAATATATCATATATAATCTGAGTTGATGTATTCTCTAAAGGAAGTTTAGAATAATCATATCCTGTTAATTGCTTTAATTTCTCAATCGTTAATGTTACTTTACCAACTTCATTAGCAGAAAAAATAGGAATGGGAATAGTCTCTATTTCTAAAAAAGCAGATTTTTCTATAAGAAGATCTGTATTATTTTCTATATCTATAAAATCTAATATATTATCTTCTTTTTTATCTAAAAAGACTGATTCTTTATCATTAAAAATTTCTTCTAAAATCATATAGAAGTATATAAGAAAAATAAGTTACAAAATCATTACATATTGATATTATTTTTATGATTTTTTTAGTAATTTTTTAGAATTTTAAAACTTACTAATTTTTTTAATATCTACCTAAATATATACTAAAAATATATTGACTATTTTTTGTATTCTATTTTTATGTAAAGTATGAAAGATTTAACACAAAAACAAAAATTAATTTTAGACTATATAACCAATTTTATAAAAGAAAAAAATTATCCACCTTCAATAAGAGAAATTGCAGATCATTTTAAGATAACGCCTAAGGGTGCTTATGATCATTTAAAAGCGATTGAAAAAAAAGGATATATAAAAACAGAAAAGAATCGTAGTAGAGCTATCGAATTAGTTAAATCTTCTAAGGGAGAATTGATTAATATGGAATATGATTATGATATGGTAAAAATTCCCTTAGTTGGTCGAGTAGCAGCTGGTTCCCCTATTCTTGCCGAAGAAAATATAGAAGAATATTTAACATTTCCTAAAAGTATGATTCCAGCCAATACAGAAAGAGATATTTTTGCTCTACGTGTAACAGGTGATTCTATGATAGATGCAAAAATCAATGATGGAGATATTGCTATAATTAAAAAAACACCTATTGCAAATAATGGGGATATTGTTGTTGCCTTAATAGATGACGAAGCAACATTAAAATATTTCTATAAAGAAAAGGATCATATTCGTTTAGAACCAGCAAATCCCAAATATAAACCAATAATAACAAAAGATGCTATTATTATAGGAAAATTGATTGGTTTATATAGAAGATTTGCATAATAAGAATTGACAGGTTTCTCTATAATAGGTTTTAATTCTTTTAATGAAAGAAATATATATTAGAACCTGGATAAAAAAGAATATTGATGATGTAACCAAACATCTTTTAATTATTGATGATTTATATGGAATGTGTGCCAATTGCAAAGAGCCTGGATTAAATTTTATTAAAAATAAAATATGCCCTAAATGTGGAACAGAATTTCTTTATTTAACTATAAGAAATAAAAATGAAATTGGCAAAATTTTAAATCGTATAGAATTAGAAAAACTTTCTTATATTGTTATAGAAAAAGAAGACTGGGAAAAAGCAGTAGCTAAAAAAAGTATAGATTCTTTATTTCAATAATATTATAAATTATTTATATTATATTGTTTTTTTAATTTTGTTTTAGATGTCTTTATCCTAAAATTTAAAAAATAAAAATCTTATATAGGTCTTTTGCATTCTTTTTTCGATTCCTGTTCCTAAGATTAAAAATCGTTTTATATCTTCCTGTTTATTATCTTCGTACCAGAAAAGCAGTCGCCATAATGCCCATATTTCGTAAGAATCCTTCGATTTATCTTCGAATTTCTGAAATAATGTTAATAAAAAGTAATCATTATTTTCGTAAGAATTTTCTTTTCCATAATATAATATACATAATAATTGACAATGATTTATACGAGACCCTTCTTTACTCCTCCATCCCAAAGTAGGATAAATATATAAATTTTCTTCATAATCTGTCTGAGAATAATAATAAAAAGGTAAAAATACATTTGTATAATTGTTATTATATTTATTTACCCAGAATAAAGGAGTAATATTATAACTATAATTATTTGGACCATTATAATTTCTATGTCCAAGTAGATAGAAAAATAAATTAAAATGGTCTTTATCTTTGTAACCACTTAATAATGGATAAATTACCATATCATTGAATTTTTTATCTTCCCAATCCATGGTTAATAATGGAAAAATGGTAAAATAATCTTTTTTTCTATACCATATAAAAGGATAAAGTGTTAAATATCTATCTCTTTTATACCAGAATAAAGGAAAAGCCTGATAATATCCTTCCTTTGGGCAAAGATAAATAAAATGAAAATAATGTCCAAAATCACAATTATAACTAATACCTATAATGGGAAAAATAACAAAAAATTTATTATTACTACTAAATTCACTCCAGATTAGAGGGAAGATAGTAAAAGATTTATGATTATTACTAAATTCACTCCAGATTAGAGGTAAGATAGTAAAAAATATACTATTATCATCAAAGAAACTCCAGAATAGAGGGAAGATTCTAAAATATTTAGTATTAGTAGAAGAAGAATATTTTTTACAATAACGAATTATATTATATGAAATATCATCACAATCATCAAAATCCAATCTTAATAAGGGAAAAAATATAATCGTTTCTGTATATGATTTATCATCTTTTGGATTATACTTATTAAACCAGTTAAATAATAATAAGAAATATATACTATGTGTATAGGTTGTGAATTGATTGGTTTTTTCGTTATAATAAGCATCTCTCCCTATATATAATACTGGAAATAAAGTAATAAAATCTATATAAGTGATTTGTTTTATATTTATATTTTCTGATTGGTTTTCGATTTCTTTGTTTTTATTATTTTTATTTTTTTCTGTTATATCTTTTTGTATTTTTTCTGTTTCTGGTCTATATATTTTTGTATCTATGGAATGATAATATAATAAAATCCATAAATAAGATGATTCTCTATTTTCTTTATCTATGGTTTTATTATAAGCATATAAGGGGAAAATATAAGAACCTGATTCTTTTTCTGAATAATAAAATTTTGATAGGGGCCATAAAATAGATAATTCTTTTTCTTCTCCATTTACAGTTGATAACCAGAAAGGAAATAAATTAAATTTCTTTTGATTTTGATTTTTATCTGGTTTATCATAAAAATAAAAAATAGGAAAGATATAACTCCAGCTTACACTTTCTTTATCGGATTTAATATTAGTACTACTGATATAAAAAAATGGTAAAATAATAGAAAAATCTTTTTCTTCGTTATTGGAAATTTCTTTTTTATTCCAGTATAATAATAACCAGAAAGTAGAATGTTCGATAAGATTATCATTATTTAGATTGATTTCTTTATTATAATAATGGAATAAAGAAAAATGTCTAATTCTTTCTGTTTCTTCTTCTTTCTGTCTTTTATAAGCATAGAAAGGAAAAATATAAGAACCTGATTCTTTTTCTGAATAATAAAATTTTGATAGGGGCCAGAAATAAGAACGTTCTAATAGTTTATCTTCTTCTGTATAATTTTCTACATAAAAGTTAAAAAAGATAAATCTTGTATAATCCTTATCTTCCTGTGCATATCCATATAAAGGAATAAATAAAGGAAAGATTGCAGTATATTTTATGGGTTTTCCATCTATTTCGTCATCGTACCATAAACCTGCTGCAAAATAAAAGGATACTTTTTTATTCGTCTCTGGATTCCAGCTTAACCAGGTTAATGGTAATATTCTAAAATGCTTCCAGTGTTCTATTTTTGTATTTTGCTGGATTTGTTTTTCTCCCAATAATGTTACACCTTCTGATTTATTTTTATTCTTATAAGAATAAGAATCTATATATTTTATCCAGCCAAAGAAAAATAACCACGAAGTATAGGTATCTGCATTTTCTCTATCAAATGGGTCTTTCTTCTCGGTCTGGATTTGTTCATTCTCTATTTCAATTGATGATTCTCTATATTCTTTAATTGATTCTATACTTAATGGAACTTTTTGTCTTGTAGAAAATCGAAATACATTATATAAAAAAGAATGATCAGCATCTATATAAAGATAATTATTTTTTATTTTAATTTTATTGGAACTATAATTATAAGCAAGCCATAAATCAAAATCCTTTCTCTTATCCTGATATTTCAATCTTATAGGAAACCAAACCACTCCATTGCTATCTGGTGTTTTCCATTCATAATAAAGTAATGACCATAAATAATGCTTTTCTTCTTTAGAATTTGTAAACTGAAAATATACTGGCGAAACAATTAATTTATGATTTATATCTTTATTTAAAGGTTCATAATTCTTATAATACCATAGAGGAAACAATAAACTTCCCTTAGAATTTTTGGAATATTTTAATTCCTCTGATGAATTATGAGAATTACTACTTAATACACGTGTTTTCTGTACAAAAATCTGTGCTGTATTTTCTTCTGAATTTGATAAATCTTCCCAATCATAATAAATTAAAAACCACTGCCATTTACGTTTTTCTTCTTTATTTTGATATTTCATATAAATAGGAGATATAAATAACCTGGTATATGTTTCTACTTCTCCATTATGATAAACAATTGATTGATTCTGTTTTAAAGGTGCAAATTTCCAGTAAATTAAAGGAAGAAATGTATAAGATTTTGTATAGGAAATATTATCTTCTGTAAAATCATAACTTTTACTAAATAAAATTAAATAATTTTCGAAGGTTTTTTCTCCAGTATCTTTTCTTTGATTGAAATAAAAAGGAATAAAATAAAAATAATCATTCTTCTTATACCATACCAATGGAATAAAATTAATTCGATTTAATTCTATATCTTTTATTGTTTCATTATAATCTCTTCCTATCCATAAAAATGGAAAAAATACAAATTTTTTTATATATCGATTTTCTTTTTCTCCTTTATTATAACCATCATAACTAAAATGAAATAATCCTACATAATTCTCAAATTCTTTATTACCTTTATTATCTCTTTGATTAAAATAAAAAGGAATAAAATAAAAATAATCATTCTTCTTATACCATACCAATGGAATAAAATTAATTCGATTTAATTCTATATCTTTTATCGATTCATTATAATCTCTTCCTATCCATAAAAATGGAAAAAATATAAATTTTTTTATATATCGATTTTCTTTTTCTTCTTTATTATAACCATCATAACCAAAATGAAATAATCCTACATAATTCTCAAATTCTTTATTACCTTTATTATCTCTTTGATTGAAATAAAAAGGAATAAAATAAAAATAATCATTCTTCTTATACCATACCAATGGAATAAAATTAATTCGATTTAATTCTATATCTTTTATTGTTTCATTATAATCTCTTCCTATCCATAAAAATGGAAAAAATACAAATTTTTTTATATATCGATTTTCTTTTTCTCCTTTATTATAACCATCATAACTAAAATGAAATAATCCTACATAATTCTCAAATTCTTTATTACCTTTATTATCTCTTTGATTGAAATAAAAAGGAATAAAATAAAAATAATCATTCTTCTTATACCATACCAATGGAATAAAATTAATTCGATTTAATTCTATATCTTTTATTGTTTCATTATAATCTCTTCCTATCCATAAAAATGGAAAAAATACAAATTTTTTTATATATCGATTTTCTTTTTCTCCTTTATTATAACCATCATAACTAAAATGAAATAATCCTACATAATTCTCAAATTCTTTATTACCTTTATTATCTCTTTGATTGAAATAAAAAGGAATAAAATAAAAATAATCATTCTTCTTATACCATACCAATGGAATAAAATTAATTCGATTTAATTCTATATCTTTTATTGTTTCATTATAATCTCTTCCTATCCATAAAAATGGAAAAAATACAAATTTTTTTATATATCGATTTTCTTTTTCTCCTTTATTATAACTATCATAACTAAAATGAAATAATCCTACATAATTCTCAAATTCTTTATTACCTTTATTATCTCTTTGATTAAAATAAAAAGGAATAAAATAAAAATAATCATTCTTCTTATACCATACCAATGGAATAAAATTAATTCGATTTAATTCTATATCTTTTATTGTTTCATTATAATCTCTTCCTATCCATAAAAATGGAAAAAAAACGAAATAGCGTAAATAATGATCCGTTTCTTTATCTGGATATCGTTTATAACGAAAATGAAATAGAGTAAACCAGTTTCTCCAGTATTCTTCTTGTTTATAAGATTTACTACCCGGCATTGGTCCCACATAAATTGGCAAAACAAAGGGATGAAGAATACTTATAAAAAATCTCTTATTAGTATTTTTATCTCGTGAATAATAATAAATAGGAAATAACCAATTCGCTCTCTTATTAGTATCTTCCTTTAAGCAAAATATATATACTGGACAAAAAGTAGATGTTTCTTTTTCTTTATCATAAAATCCTAACCAGAAAAAATGAAAATCATTCTGATAATATCGTTTCCGTATATACAATGGTGTAAATAATAATAAACGATTATCTTTCTTACTTGCTAAATAAGAAAATAACGAAAAAGGAAATAATCCAAAACGTGTTGTTAAAGGAAATTCCCATTTTGTATATCTTTCTGTTGATGTTATTGATAATAATAATATTTCCCATTCTTTTGCATTTTGTGTTTTCCATTCCTGTTTATAAAAAAGTAAAGGGGGACCACTCCATTCATAATCATCATCATTCTTAACATAATATTTCAGGGATAAATCTTCCCATCCAGATGGATAAAACTTTTCGTAAAATGGATAAGAAAATAGTTCATTTATACAAATAAAAATTAATAATAACAATAAAGTTTTTATCTTCATATCTTTGATATATTAGACAATATTTTATTATTTTTTGTTCTTAAAAAAATTTTAAATTATCTTGTAAGTCAAATAATTTTATTATATTAAACTATGAATTATACCTCCATCAACTGCTATGCTTGAACCAGTAATATAACTGGAATCATCTGATAGTAAAAAAGCTCCTACTTTACCAATTTCTTCTATGGTTCCATATCGTTTTAAAGGAATTTGATTTTCGAAAAAATGGCGGATTTGTTGTTCTGTTTTTCCTTGATTTTCTGCTATTTTTTGATCTAATTGACGTATTCTATCTGTATCTATCCTTCCCGGCATTAAGCAATTTAAACGAATATTGGGTGCCCATTCCTTTGATAATGTTTTTATCAATGCTGTAATACCACTTCGAAAAACATTGGATAAAATAAGATTTTCTACTGGTTCTTTTACAGCAAAAGAAGTAATAATTAAAATAGAACCTTTTTTATTTTTTAGATAGGGATAAACCAATCTTAATAATCGAATAGGATTTAATAACATAAATTCAAATGAATGTTGCCAATCTTTATCATGAAAATCTAAAAATTTCCCTGCTGGTGGTCCACCATAATTTATTAACAGTCCATCTATATCATTTAATATTGCTATCCCTTTATTAAACCATTCTTCAATAGAAGTGTAATTATTTACATCAACAGTCCAGTAAAATACAGATTCACTGCGGATTTGATTTAATTCTTTTACAGCATTTTCTAAATTTTCTTTATTTCTGCTTCCTATAAAAATTTGATGATTACGTTTTACCAATTCTTTTGCTATTCCAAAACCTATACCTTTACTTGCCCCTAAAAGAAAATATTTCTTCATATTTTTAATAATATTTTTTAATATTATAGTGACAATCTTTTTTAATAAAAATAAATAAAATAAAAAATTAGATGTCGAATTAATAATGTTGATTATATTATATTTATGAAAAATTATCCTGATTTTGTTTTAACAACATCTGGAAGATTTACAAGTGATGGTGCTGGTGTTAGATTAAAGCGTATTTTACCAATTTTTAAAAATTATCGCGAAATTTTCGAAGTTAATCCTTTCTTGTTATTAGATGAATTTAAAAGCGAAAATGAAAATGATTATCGAAATGGATTTCCTTTACATCCTCATAAAGGTTTTCAGACAATTACATATATGAAATGGGGTTCATTTGAACATAAAGACTCTCTTGGGAATTCTGGTATTATTAAAGAAGGTGGTATACAATGGATGGTAGCAGGTTCAGGTCTCCAGCATAGCGAAATGCCAATCATAAATCAGGATAAAAGAATATGGGGGTATCAATTATGGTTTAATCTTCCTAAACAATATAAGTATGTTGATCCTTATTACAAAAATATCCAGAAAGAAGAATTACCACTATTAAATTTAAAAGAAGGAATAATTAAAATTCTTTTTGGCAAAACGAATTATTCCGAAGAAAAAGGAATTCAAAATCCATACTGGAAATTGAATTATTATGATGTTACAATTTATCCCGAACAAAGTTTATATTTTAACCATCAAGTAATTGATATAGAAGATTGGATAATTTGTTATGTATATCAGAATGAAATCCACTTAAATATAAAACTAAACCATAAAGAAACATTCTATAAGTTAGTAGAAAATCAATTAATTCTTTTAGAAAAGGGTAATATTCTCGAAATAAAAAATTTATCTGATAAACCATCTCAATTTTTATTTTTGAATTCGACCAAATTAAATGAACCAATTGTTCGATATGGTCCATTTGTTATGAACACAGAAAAAGAAATTTTAGAAGCAATACATCAATTTTCATAACAAAATTATACCTTAGATACTTTTCGCTTTGATTTGATTTTTGTTTGTACGATTCGTTGTAATTCTTTTAAATTAGGAACTACGATTTTATCCGCATATAATTCAATTTTTCCTTGTTTTACGAGAGACATTAAAATACTATTTACTTCTGCAATGGGTAAACCGCACCAATTAGCGATATCATCAGCAGTTGTTTGTAAGGAAACAGAATTAACCTGCCATGCTATAGGATTATGTTCTGTTAACATTAAAAAAACATCAATTACTCTTGCAGTAGGATCTTCAATTAAAAGATTCTTTAAGCGTCTTTTTGCATCATAAATTCGCTTTGCAAAAATAACTAAAAGATTATAGACCATTTGTGGATGTTTTTGTATAAGTTGAGTAAAACTTTCTTTATTAAATTCTAATACCTTAACTTCTGTAATTGCTATAGCTGATGCACTTCTTGGTTCTTCTTCGAGCAAAGCCATTTCTCCAAAAATACTTCCTTCTTCCATTATATCTAAGGTTTTTTGTGTTTTACCAAATATTTTTACAATTTTTACTTTTCCTTTTATGATAATAAATAGACTATTTCCTGGTTCCCATTCACAAAATATCATCTGGCCAGGCTTAAATTCTTTACCATATTTCTGAAACAATGCTTCTGATATATCCATTTATTTATTCTCCATTAATTCTAAACGCTTTTTTGCCTGTTTCGACAATTCATCTTCTGGTTTTATCATCAATACTTTCTGATAGAATAACTTAGCTTTTTTAAAGTCTTTTAAAATTTCAAATACTATAGCAATTTGCAATAGAGCATTTTTTGTATATTTACCTTCTGGATATTCTTTTAAATATTTTAATAATAATTCAAGCCCACCTTTATAGTTTTTTAGTAAAATTAATAATCGACCTTTTTCGTATAAAAAAAATTCCTTAGCTTCTGGATTATTCTGATATTCTTTTGAATTTTCCAATTCGATAACAAGTTCATATGCTTCTTTAATTTGATTATTCTGTACAAAAATTTCTATTTTTTCCATTAACTCATTTATAGAAAACATTTTATTAATACTATCTTCAAGAGAATCCTCATTATTAACCTCTGGCATTTGAAATAATTCATCATCAACCATAGATAAACCTGTTTCCCTTATTTGTTCTTGCTCATATGCACTCATTAATTTTGTCATATATGATTCTAAAGAAGGTATATCAATAGGAAAGGTTTCTCCTTTGCGAGCTTTTAATAATAACATTTCTGCTCTTTCTTTAAATTTGCCATCTGGATAATAATACAGATATTTTTCGAAAACATATTGGGCATGTTCTAAATTACCAGACATATAAAAAGATTCACCAACATTCATAAGTTCATATTCTGGATCTTTTATGTTATCTACTTTTAGAATTTCTCTAATTTTTGCATGAATTTGTCTTAATTCCTTAGAAAATACCTTAGACATCTGTAAAACAAGTCTCGTATTTTTTAAAGCTAATTGTTGGAATTCATCAGGCTTTAAAATAACAACTCTTGCTCCACCTACTACTTGTGCAGTTTCTTCTCTTGGATATTTGCCTAAGGTGGATTTTACACCAAAAAATTCCCCTACCTTAACAATATATTTTTCTTCTTTTTCTCCATCTAAGGAAGCATAAATAAGTACTACCTGTCCTGATTGTAATAAATAGATATAGTCACTTTTATCACCTTCAAAATATATAATAGCTCCTTTCGGATATTCTTTTATCGCTGGCATAATTAATCAAACTCTACTGGTAAAAAGGGAAATTGTACAATCTTCCCTATTTTAAATAAAATTTCATTAAATTTTTTCGTAAAACCTTTTTTAATTAGACGATGTTTTTTTTTAATCTTTAATTCTTCGAAAGGAATTTCTAAATATTCAAATAATGAAAGGAATTCAGAACTTCCATAAATAGGTACTCCCTTATGGACTACTAATAATATATCATTTAAATCTAAATCCCAGATAAAATCATGATTTTCTGGCGAAATTTTATCTATAATGATAAAACTTGCTTCGGAATTATTGGTTAAAATTTTATCTTTTTTTAGAAAGAAAGCTTCTACGGGATTATCTAATATCATTTTGAAAATAACTTTACTATCAGATATATATTTATGAGCTGTTTTAAGAGTTGAAAGTAAATTCAAACTTCCATACATACTACTTCCACTACCAAGACAAACACGGATTTCTTTTTCGAGAATTAAATCAATCGGTGCAGTTTTACCATAAATATATTCATTTACTTCTGGTACCCAAACAAAACTACAATCATATTCTTTTATAAGTTCAATATCTTCTTTATTTAAGGATATACCATGTATCAAAACAGTATTACGATCTAATGCATTTAATTCTTTTAAAATTCTAATACTATTTTTACTTTCTGTATCAAAACCTTCACCAACACGAATAATAAAAGGTAGATTCTTTTGTTTTGCATATTCAAATTCTTCTTTAATACCTTTACCCCAGTTTAAAGCATAACTTACAGGAGAATGCGATATTCCAAAATCCTGCAATAAATCTATATCTAATTCCTCTATTAAATCTTCAAATACAAATTTAGGAATAGGATCAATAACAAACGTCACACCAGAAATGATATTTTTATAACTTCCTAAAAAATATAAATCTTCTCTATCTAAAAGCATTCTTTCTTCGAATAAAGAAGAAGATTTTAATTCGTTATCCCACATTAACCAGTTATAATAAGGAAAATTTTTTCCTTCGTATGCTAAATAAGTGGCAAGTAAATTATCAAAACTATTTATAAAAGAAGGAAGAATAGTTCTTCCATGTAAATTAATCTGTAAATCTGATTCATTATATTCTAATAATATTTTATCATTTTTTATATAAATATCAAATGAATCTTTAATTCGATAAGAATCAACATAAGTAGCATTATATAAATTCCAAACCATTATTCTATATTTTCGGTTTTTTTTTTGGTCATATACAATGGCTATTCTAAGATAAAACCGATATTATTTTAGATCTTAAAAATCATATAAAATACTTTAAATTAATATTCCAGACTTTTTTCGATTTTTTTGGATTGACATAGAAACAAGATGAATTTATTTGATCTATTGAAATTAAGGAGTAAATAAGGTGGCTAATTTAAAATCTTCTAAAAAAGATATAAGAAGAGCAGAAAGAAGAAGAATAAGAAATAAAGCTCAAAGAACAAAATTAAGAACATTAAAGAAAAAAATTACTAAACTTTTAGAAGAAAGAAAAATAGAAGAAGCTAAACAAACATTTAGAGAATATTGTAGATATTTAGATAGAGCAGCAAGAAAAAATTTAATCCATAGAAGACAGGCAGATAGAAGAAAAAGTAGAACAGCATTAGCTATTAATAAAAAAGAAAAAGAATTAGCACAAACTCAGCAATCATAAATTGATGTGGGCGATTAGCTCAGTTGGAAGAGCGCCTGCCTTACAAGCAGGAGGTCAGAAGTTCGAGCCTTCTATCGCCCACCATTTCCCTTATGTTTTTTGTTAAAACTATTACCTTATCCCCTAAACCATTTGGTTTTCATATAATCACCGACGAAATACTAAATGAATTAGATGAAATAAAAAACATAAAAAAAGGAATTTGTTTTTTAAATCTTTTACATACCTCTGCTGCCTTAACAATCAATGAAAATGCTGATCCTACAGTACGTTCTGATTTTAAAAAATTTATTTTAAAACTTGTTCCCAGAAATTTCCCTTTTGATCATTATTTAGAAGGTGATGACGATATGCCAGCACATATATTATCTTCCTTAATTGGTACACAATTACAAATTCCTATTGTAAATGGAAAATTTGTGCTCGGCACATGGCAGGGAATTTATTTATGTGAATTTAGAGAACATATTGGATCAAGAAAAATTCATGTAACAATATTATACGAATAAACCAAGAGGTATACTATATGGAAATTTCAATTCCTATTTATAATTATAAAGATTTAACAAAGGATCAATTATTAGAAAAATGTATACGTCCATCATTTGAAGATAAAGAAGCTTTTCAAATTGCAGAAAAGATCATTGAGCAAATAAAAACAGGTGGTAAAAAAGCTTTAAAAGAAATTACATTACAATTAGATAAATATGATCCAGAACCATTAGTCCTAACACCAGAAGATTTCGAAAAAGCTGAACAACTCTTAACAAAAGAAGAAAAAGAAGCATTTCAAGAAGCAGCTAAGAACATAAAAACTTTTCATGAATTTCAGAAGAAAAATCTAAAAGACGAAAAAATCAATTTAGCAGAAACTACCTTAGGATATATTTATAGACCAATAGAAACAGCGGCTGTCTATGTTCCCGGAGGTAAAGCAATTTATCCTTCTTCTGTATTAATGGGTGTTATACCAGCAAAGATTGCAGGTGTAAAACATGTTACAGTTGTTACACCAGCAGATCCAGAAGGCAATATCCATCCTGCTGTTCTATATTGTGCAAAAATTTCTGGTGCAGATGCACTACTTAAAGTAGGTGGAGCTCATGGTATTGCTGCTGCTTATTTCGGTATTGATGTTAAACCAGCACAGGTTATTGTTGGTCCTGGTAATCGATATGTAACAGCAGCAAAAACATTACTTGCAGCAACAGGAAAAGTAAAAATTGACCAACCAGCTGGACCTTCTGAAGTTTTAATTATTGCAGATAATGATGCAAATCCTCAATTTATTGCAGCTGATTTATTATCTCAGGCAGAACATGGTGAAGATAGTATATGTATTTTATTAACAGATAGTTTAATTTTAGCAGAAAAAGTGATAAAAGAAATCAATAAAGGATTACAGGAAAGGCCCAAACGATTAGAAATAAAAAGAGAAAGTATTTCTAAAAATTCTTATATTTTACTTTTTGATAAATTCGTAGAAGAAGATAAAGAAAAGAAAACTAAAAAAATAACAGATGAATTTTACAAAGCATTTGATTTTATCAATGAATTTGCTCCAGAACATCTTGAAATTTGTTTAAATCTATTTGATGATCCAGAACAATATTTAGATTATATTAAATCTGCTGGAAGTATTTTTATTGGTAAATATGCACCTGTTGCCTTAGGAGATTATTTTAGTGGTACAAATCATATTTTACCAACTGGTGGAGCAGCAAAAATGTTTTCTGGTTTAGGTGTTGATACCTTTTTAAAACGATTAACCTGGCAATATACTACAAAAGAAGGATTAAAAAAATCATCTAAGCATATAGAAATTATGAGTAAAATAGAAGGACTTGATGAAGAACATGGTCATTCCGTACTGATTCGAACAAAATAAACAATCTAAAAATTATTTAATGCTTCTTCTTTATTAGAATAAATCTTAAATCCATCAGGTAACGTCATAATAGCAAGAACTTTTTTAATAAAATCATGAATACCACCAATAATTAATTTTCCATTATTATCCTGACATCGAAAAAACATAGAAAAAATAATTGCAATACCCGTAGAATTAATATAGCTTAAGTCTGATAAATCTAATATAATATTATAATTTCCATCTTCGAAAAATTCTGGAAATTTTTTATTTAATTCAAATCCATTTTCATTTGAAATTTTACCAGAAAATTTTAAATATTTGATTGTTTTATCGTTCTTTTTTAATTCAGTTAATTCTATAGTTAAATCTTTAAATTCTATTTTTTCCATAATCTTTAATCGTAATCTATAATTATTAAAAAATCACTATCTCCAAATACAATTCCAGAAAGATAAGAAAAAGTAAAATTTTCTATCTTTCCTTTACCATTTACTTCTCCTACTTTTGTTAGATATTCTCTTCTATGATCTTCTTTTCTTTTTAAAGGAACTTTAATAATATCACAATTGGAATGTCTTTGATAAATATCATTGATTGACTCTAAAATAGGAACATCTGGATTAATATATCGTTCTAAATTTTTATCCTGTAATATTAGATAATAGTAATTATATTGTTTTTTTAATATCTCTAAATAATAAGCATCAACTTCGAAGGTAATTAATTTATCATATTTTGGGAAATCTATAAATAAATCCCCATGACGTTTATAAAGATCTTTATTATCTAAAAAATGGATAACCATTCTAATTTTGGGTCTTATTGCCAGCATGGTTTTTTACCTTAATTATTAATTTTTACACCAATTTAACTTTGATGATTAAGATTACAATATTTTTTTATTGCTAAATTTTTAAAATTTAATTTAAAACCCTTAATGCAATCGTTGGTGCCAGTATAATATCTTTTTTTTGATTAATAATTTCTAAAGCTTTATAAATAGAACTTTCTTTGCATTCATGGGTAAAAATTACAACATTGACTGGTTCTTCTCCTTCTTCTTGATGCATTGAAGCAATAGAAATTTCAAAATCTGCAAGAACACGAGAAATAGCAGCTAAAACACCCGGTTTATCTATCGTTTGAAAGCGTAAATAAAAACGATATTCTGCATCTTTAATAATTTCTATATTTTTATATTCCATAAACCAGGGATTGGTAGAACCAGAAGCAATAGACATTATATCTGCCAAAACAGCAGAAGCAGTAGGAAAACCACCAGCCCCTTTACCTACAATAAAGGTCGATCCAGAGTATTCTTCTTCGATAAATAGTGCATTAAATTCATTTTTTACATCTGCAAGTAAATGGTTTTTAGAAATTAATGCTGGATGAACACGTAATAATAATTGATTTTTAATGTATTTACAAATTGCTATTAATCGTATAACCATTCCCCATTTATGAGCAATTTGATGATCAACCTTTTGAATATTTTCTATACCTTCTATAATAATATCCTTTTCCTCTATCCAGCATCCAGAACCAAGAGAACTAATAATTGCTAATTTTTGACCAGCATCTTTTCCCGATACATCAAAGGAAGGATCAGCTTCTGCAAAACCTTTTTCTTGAGCAATTTTTAAGGCTTCTTGATATTCTAATCCTTCTTCCATTTTTGTTATAATAAAATTACAGGTACCATTTAAAATACCAACAAGAGAATGAATGTTTCCAAATGACCAGATTCTTCGTAAATTTTTTATAATTGGTAAAGCTCCACCTACTGATGCTTCGAATCCAATAGTCACAGGGATTTTTTGTTCTTGTTTTTGTTTTATTAGATCGAATATTTCTTTTCCATAATTGGCTAAAAGGGCTTTATTTGCTGTTACGATAGATTTATTATTTTCTATTGCTTTTAATATAAGTTCTTTTGCTGGATTAATACCACCTATAAGCTCAATAATAATATCAATAGTTTGATCTTCTATAACTTCAAAAAGATTTTTTGTACAATGATAAGATTTTAATAATTCTTTTTTTTCGTAACTTCTATCGCCAATTTTTGAAATTTCTAATAATACACCATGATTTCTTAAAATTCTATCTTTTTCTTTTTCTAAAATGCGGATTAAAGATTGTCCTACGGTTCCAGCACCTAATAATCCTAATTTAACCTTTTTTACATATTGCATTAAAAGTATAAAAATTTATTAAAATAATTAATGTCTACAAATTTAAAAACAGGAAAAATAAAAAGTGATAGACATTTTCTTAACAAAAATAAAAAATAAAAATAGATGTTTCTTTATGAACTAAAAGAACTATTAAAAATTTTTGAATTAGATTATTTTCCTACAAGGGAAGAAATAAAAAAACTCTTTAAAGAAAAAATAAAAAAATATCATCCTGATAAAAATAAAGATTTATTAGCACACGAGAAAACTATAAAATTAATGAAAGCCTATCAAAGTTTTTTAATCTATTATAATTATTACGAAGAAGAATATTCTAAATTCTTTCAAAAAAAAGAAGATCAGGTTCTTTTAAATCAACATAAAGAAAAAGATGATATAAATCAAATCCAGATTTATCTTTATAAAAATTTTTATCTTGGTTTTCCTTTATATGGATTAGAATTATTTATTGATAAAAAAGATGCTATAATTCTTCAAAAACAAGATAATTACTATATTTTTTATAATAATTTTTATTATAAAATAGAAGAATTAAATAAAAATCTTATAGAAAAGATCCATCAAAAAAATTATTATTGTTTTGTTTTATATAAAAAACCTTATTTCTATTCTTTATGTATTCAGGAAAAGATTAAATATATTGATACTATAAAAATAGATACAATCCATATAAATTGGGATAAATCCTATGGAACAATAATTTATAATCAAAATACCATTTACATACCTTCGCTTTTTAAAAATTTGTATCTTTATAATGATGAATTTTCTATGTCCACATACCAATCATAAATTAGAAATATGGCAATTCTCTGATAATTTTTTAATCGAACCCAAACTTCGAATCCTCTATTATACCAAATGGAGACCTCTATTATACGATGATAATTATTTTTTAGATGAATATAAAAAAACCTATGGAAAAACATACTTGGAAGATGAACCCAATATTCGCATATTGGCAAAAAAGCGATTACAATTTTTAAAACCATATTTAACACATCATACTTCGTTATTAGAAATAGGCTGTGCTACAGGATTTTTTTTAGACGAAGCAAAAAAATATTTTAAATTATTAAAAGGAATAGAAATTTCTTCTTTTGCCTCTGAGTATGCAAAAAATAAGTTTTTATTAGATGTAGAATGTTGCAATTTAATGGATTTTATAAAATATAATAATAATAAATTTGATGTAATAGCAACCTTTTATGTTATAGAACATTTTAAAGAACAAAAAGAAATTTTTAATTTTATAAGTAATACATTAAAACCTAAAGGATTATGGATTTGTTCTATACCTTCTACCAATGGTCCTTTTTTTATGCATCATAAAGAAGAATGGATAAAAACACATCCAGAAGATCATTTTGTTGATTATAATCCTTATGCCATAAAAAAAATTTTGATGTTATACGGATTAAAATTACTTTTTATAAAACCAGCATCTTACCATCAGCAAAGAAATAAAGGCATATTAAAGAAAATTCCCTTTTCTCTTTATAAGTTATATTGTGATATGTTTACTTTTGGAGATACCATTGAATTTATTGCAATCAAAATATAGATTTTACTATACTCATATTATAAATCATTTCTTGATAAATTATTTTTTATATTTAAAACCTGTAATCAATTAATGCCATTTATAATTTTATAATCAATAATAGAAAAATCCCTGGTTGCGAATCGAAAGAATAATAAAATCTATAATTAAAAATCAATTTTTATAGAGCCGCTAACAATCTATTAATACTCTTTTTTATTTATCCTTCAGTCTTTCGTAAATTCCTTATAGGTACGCTAAAAACGTTATAGAAGATGACATACACGTATGGATCAAATCTATGTTTCCATTCCTTATAGGTACGCTAAAAACGTGAGCCAATTCGGCTCTGTAAGTTTCGTACAGTTGTGTTTCCATTCCTTATAGGTACGCTAAAAACCAGAAAATTAGTAGGGGCAGATATGAATTAACTGATTTAGGGGTTTCCATTCCTTATAGGTACGCTAAAAACAGTCAAATCCTTCATGGTATTCGGCCAAGATCTTATGGGTTTCCATTCCTTATAGGTACGCTAAAAACCGTTATATGGACGAAATAAAGATAAAAGGAATCAAAATGTTTCCATTCCTTATAGGTACGCTAAAAACTCATAATGTAAGCACCTATAAAAGCATATCTTTTGTGTTTCCATTCCTTATAGGTACGCTAAAAACCTTTCTGCTTCTGCTCTATGCATAATTTCAAAAACTTTAGTTTCCATTCCTTATAGGTACGCTAAAAACCACAATTAAGATGTTAAAGAACTTAATTAAAAAACCCTATTTTTCAGGGGTTTTTTAACTCTATCCCTAAACTAATAACATAATATTTCTTTAAAATTTGCTGTCAATCCCAAAAATCCCAAAAAATACGGGGAATCGACGAATTTTTTTCAGAAATAATTTATAAAATTATTATACTATTAAATGCAAAAAATCCCTATTTTTTAGGGGTTTTTAAAAAATAGCCCAAAAAAATAAAATTACTATATACACGTATAGTGGAATTTTTGTTATTTTAGAGTGGGGATCGACTGCATTTTAATGGAAAAAATTTATAAATAGTTTTATATAATAAATACAAAAAATGCCTATTTTATAGAGGTTTTTTAATAAATTAAAAGAAAATGAAAAATACTTAATTCATGTATAGCATATAATTTCGCGAAAAATTGGGTTAGTTTTCCTTAAAAAAGAATAAAACAGGATTATAAGATTAAAATAATAATATTTTATATTTATTTAAAATCTATTTCAATATATACATATATACATAATTAATTACCAATAATTATCATAAAGTTTATTTTGTACAAATATATACATTTTTTCAAAGAATCATTACCTACATCGAATAAAGTAAATATCTTAAAAAAACTTATTTATTCTATTATAGGGTATGATTGCTGGATAATGAAAAGAAATGCCTGCGCATAAATCATTATTGAATAATTCTTGATAAATTCGTTTCCAGAAAAGCTGTATTTGTTCTTTATTTGAATCGATGATTTTTATCCCCTGTCCACTTATATTTCCGTTTTTGCTATAGATTTCTGGAAATTTTTCTGGAGATAATTCTAACCTTTTAAATAAATAATTAGGTGATTTATAAATTTTACAGGGAACAAAACTAAAAATTCCATCAAATTTCTCTTTTTCGTAATAAGATACCCCTTCATAAAGGCTTAATGTATGATTTTTTAAAAATTGCAGAATTGGTTGTAGAACAACCTTTTCAAATAAAGAAGATTTATAGACCTGTTTTAAATTATCTATATTATTGCTATTATAAGAAAATTTATTTTTAACAACAAATAAAGTATCTAAAACAAATTTATGATTTACCTTACTTCCAAATAAGATTAGAGAATAAGGAGCTAAATTTTTTAACGAAGAAAATTGTAACTGTCTACAATTCGAATAAATAAAATTTTTACCAAATACAAAGGGATCAGTATTCTGAAAAAATTTATCCATAGAATAGGGATAATCTTCTACCAAAATAGGAATATGAATATGTTGTGGTTTTTCTATATCATTAGTATTAACTAATTGAAAGATAGATTCTGCTTCCCATTCTGTCCAGAAAACAAGAGGTAGATTCTTTTTGAAGTGATCTGTGTTTATAATACAATCGCCTTTAATTTTAATAAATTTTCGTTTATGTTCATAAGAATTCCATAACATTAATCCAGTTTTTTTAGTTTTTTTAAAAAATTTATAATTATCATTCTGATTTCTATTATCTATATTATATTGCCCACCAGAATGATAAAATATAATAATTTTTGGTTCCATATTCTTATCTCTTTATTAAGATTTTAATATTTTAGGTTTTATATAATAATATGTATCTTTAAGCTAAAAGGTTTTAAAATTTTTTTAATTCAGTATAGATTTTTTGAAACTTTTTATAGCAATTTATAACATTATAATACGGAGGTTAAAAATGAATAAACAACAAATTATTGAAAAACAAAAAACAAAAAACGAAGATATTGAAATTATCTGGTTGCAGGGCGAAAATGTATCTGGTTACAAAAGTATAGAAGATGTTGGAGATAATTTTATAGTAAAAGAAACTGGTAGTGTAAATCATCTTTTTTGTATTAATCAATCTCAGCATTTTATTATAGTTACTGATGGCGATATTCTTATAGGTGGTAAACAAAATCGATCTCCTAAATATTCTTTTATAGTAGCTCCCGGCGAAGAAGTAGAAGTTCCAGTATTTTGTATAGAAAAAAATCGCTGGAGTTATGGTTTCGAAAGAATTTCTGATTCAGATAGAAGTTTAAGATGGTATATTAGAGATGTAAGAGAACGATTACATCGAATAGAAAGAATATTATTAGAAAATAGGCATTTTATAAGAGAAGAATTATATCGATTGTCAAGAGAATTTCAAAGGATAGCAGACGAATTAAGAGAAGCGTATGAATTAAATCAAATACGTAGAGTAAAAAGAAGTAATGAAATGTTTGGAAGACACGAAATGAAAATGACTTATATGACTAGAATGGCAAAAGTATATGATGATCAGGATACAGTATGGAGAACCATTGATGAAGAATTAAGTAAATTCAATAAAAGAAACAGAACATCTGATTTTAGCAAATTATTCGAAGGATTTAAAGAAGAAAATATAGAAGTTCCAGAAAATGCAACTGGATTTATTATTACCTGGCATTCTATACCAGTGATTTATGAATCTATTAACAATCATGATGTTTTTAAACAATATGCTTCTAAATTGATTAATGCTTATTTATTAAATCCATTTCCACCTAGAAGAGAAATTTCATTAGAAGAATTTATAAAAGAAATAGAAAGTTTTAATACAGAAAATAAAGAACTAGTCTTTCAATTGAATAAAAATAAATTTTATCAAACCAATTCTTATAAGTTATTAAAATATCCAGATTTTGGTAATGTTCATTTCTTATATATAAATAACTAATCAATTTATAATATTCGATAATGGGATTTTATATATATAATTTTAAATCCCCCGATGAATCTCTTTTTATTTTTATAGGTATTCTCTGATTTATTATATTTGAAATTGAAATAAAAAAATTAATATTTATTTCTATATTATGATTATGCGCATAGTATTCGATTTCTTCTTTTACCAGAGCCCTTGCTCTATCCAAACTTCTGTAATAGTTAAATTCAAAACCAATTTCTCTTAATGGAACTATTAAAAATCTTTTTTATAGGGATATCATAAAATGCAGTATAGTTTTATTACAATAAAATTAAAAAATTCTTTTTTAAAAAAGAACTTATTTAAGATTGGCAACGTCAAAAATATAGAAGAATAAAAATTTGGAGGTAAAGATATGCGCTGGATAATTCTTTTATTCATTACAGGTTCCTTATTCGCAAAGGATATCAATTATACAGATTTATATCGTTTTTTACCAGATATTAAAAATTATAAATGCGAAAATCCAACAGGTTCTAAATTACAAACACCACAGGGAGATGCTATTACAGTTGAAAAACAATGCTTTAATAATAATGCCAGAATTAAATTTTCTATTGTTACTGGTTCTATGGCTAAAATAACTGGTGCACAATATGTTTATATAATGGAATTTGATTCTCCAGAAGAATATGTAAAAACAACTACAATACAGGGTGCTAAAACAATTTTACATTATTTTAAACAGGAAAAAAGAGGTTCTATTGTTTCTATTATAAAAGATGATCTTATAGTAAATATGGAATACGAGGGTATTGATTCCAGAGAAGCATTATCGATTTTTAAAAATATTCCCATAGATAAATTAAAATCATTAAAATAAGCGTGAGGGATGCGAAGGGTGGGCGAAGCCCAGCACTGCCTTGAGCGAAGCGAAAGGATTGCCGAAGCGATAGCGAAGCCCGTAGCAGCCCGACCCCGACGAAGCTAAAGCGAGTCGGGGGCACGCCCAGATTAAAATAATAAAATTATATTTCTTGTGCTAAACCTATGTTTTCTTTTGTATCTTTATGTTTTGCCAATAAGGGAATTTGAGTGATTTCATTATAAATTTCATGATAACGGGGATGATTTGTTCCCATTAATCTATCCCAGATATTAAAATATAATCCGAAATTCCAGTTCACATATTTATGATGCATATTATGATGGGTGCTTGTATTATTCCACCATGTTAAGGGATGTTTAGTAAATCCTTTAAAATAAAATTCATATCCTATATGTCCTAATACATTCATAACAAACGAAAAAGTAATAAATATAAATAATGCTCCTGTATGGACTGGCATTATAAAAACTGCTAAGGGAACAATTCCTGCTTCTACAACCGCTTCTAAGGGATGAAAAGAATAAGCTGCAAATGGGGTAGGATTATTTGATTTATGATGTACTAAATGTACATATTTAAATATTTTTGGATGATGCATCCACCGATGTGTCCAGTAAAAATACGTATCGTGTAAAAAAATCAAAGCTATAACAGAAAACCAGAAATAACCCCAACCATATTGATTTACATCTGAATATATTTTTGTATATCCATGAATTCTTAAATAATAAACAATTACTCCAACTATACCAAATATAAGAATGGTACTCATAGAATATAAAATTTCTCTTTTATAATCGGAACGTTTTGGTTCTCTTTTTTGTATTCTTCTAAAGTATATTTTATCTTTAAGGAAAATCCAGAAGATTAAAAAAGCTGCACCAGCTATCAATATATAACGTAATAGGTTAATGATGGTTATTGTAAAAAATACAACACCTATGTTAACATTTATTTCTCCTTGTATGTATTCCATAACTCCTCCTGTCCCTGGTTTTCTTTTAATTATATAAATATTTAAATATAAATCTTTTCAATTTCTAATAAAAGATAATCAATTTTAAAATTGATCACTTTTTTTTGCTCTTTTTCTATATTCTGAGGGTGTAATACCAGTAAATTGTTTAAAAGCTCGATTAAAAACAGCTGCATTAGGATATCCTACTTCTAAGGCAATTCTTGTTATAGAAAGCTTATTGTTACTAATAAGAAGTCTTTTTGCTTCTATAATTCTATATGTATTTAGTAGATCATTAAAATTTTTAAAACCCAATCCTTTATTAATTATATTTCTTAATTTATATTCCTGAATATTCATATATTGTGCTAATTTTCTTATTGTTAATCCTTCTTCTTTATAGATTTGTTTTTCTTCGAACATTTCTATTACTTTATCCAGTAATTCCTGAGAAAATTCATATTCCTGTGGAGATTCGTCAATTAAGCGAGATTTATCATCTACTATAATTAAGGGAAGATAAGGATAACCAAATAAAAAGAAAATAATGCATAATACCATAATAGCAATAGCATTCATTAAATTAAAAATTTCTGTAAATGATAATGGTCGAAATACTAAATAATATAAAAACATCCAGATAATAAATATTCCTATGATAAAAATATGAAATTTTCTAACATCAATTCTTAAAATTACTAAATCGGAATCTTTTTCTTTATAAGCAACATATAAAGAATGTAATATCAAAATAAAAGAAAATAATATATTTGGTATCTGATAATAATAACTTTTATTTGATAATAAAAAAACATCCTGTAAGGGTGAGTTCTTATATGATAAATATAAAGTAATATTCCCTACAATAAATTTTAATATTCCTACAAAAATATGAAATTTATTAATTCTAAAATAATCAATAAAAAGCGATAAAGAAAATAACCAGAAAAAATAAGAAATTAAGTTCATTCCAGTATAAAATATAATTCCTATAATACTATAATATTGATATAATAACATTAACCAATAAAAATGATAACAAAGTATACCTATTAAAAATAATAAATTACTAATCATTTTTATATTTTTCTGAAATGATTTAATATGTATTAAAATGATTATACAAATCAATGTTATATTAATCCATATCAGATGAGATTGTATTATTTTCATAATTCTTTTGAAAGGATTTTCATCACTTCGTTATAAATTTTAGGAGAGAATTTTTCTAATTGAATTAAAATTTCGTTTAGTCTTTCGTCATCAGAATAATGATATATAAGAGAATGAATTAGAATTAAATAATAAAATATTAATCTTGCTAAGGTTTTTTCGTAATATTTTTCCGAAACTTCTAAAATCTCTTTTTCTAAACGTTGAATTTCTTCTTCGACTTCTGCAATTTCATCTACTGTTAATTTTCGAAGTTCTGGATGAAAGGATTTTAATAGAATATATATAGATAACCATGCTTGTAATCTCTGGATTTGACCTTCGTAAATAAAATTTAATTCTTTTATAATATTATTTAAAAATTTAGATTGCACATCCTCTAAAGGAAAATGATTAGCATCTAATAAATATCCATCTCTTATGATACTTAATCCTTTAAAATAAAGTTGGGTATTACCCGAAATCTCTGCTTCTAAACAAAATGTATCGCCCATTAAAAAATAAATGACAGGATTATGATCATTTAAGTGTTTAGAATATGTTAATAATTCTCTTGCTCCATTAAAATCATGTAATGATAATAATTGTTTTGCTAATGACAATAACAAAGGAAGATCAGAATCTTCTAATCCTTCTCGATTAAATTTATTTCTAAGTTGTTGAACTATCTTTTGAATAATAAATTTTTTTAATGCCAAAGTAATTGAATTATGTTTATATTTTTTTTCTTTTAGTTTCGCTTCGAATTTTTCCCATTCTTCTATTAAATAAGATAAAGGTTTATTTTTTAAATTATATAAAAGATGTTCTCTATTCTGCCAGTATTTTATACTATAATAGGCAGAAATAAAGTCTAAATCATCTGGATTTTCTTCTAATAGTTCTCCAACAAGATTAATTGCTTCTGCAAATTCACCTTTTTCTAATAAATGTATCGTAGATTCATAATTCATAAAAAATTATTTATAGTTATCAAAAGAAATAGCAAAATCTAAATCCTGTTCTTTTAAAAATTTTATTACTGCCTGTAAATCATCAATGCTTTTACTAACAACACGAACACTATCTCCCTGCACTCTTGTCTGGACTTTAATTTTGGAATCTTTTATTAATTTATTAAGTTTTTTACATTGATCCTGAGTTAATCCATTCTGTATTTTTGCTTTGCATTTTACTTTACCAGATATATTTTTTTCTATTTCGCCAAATTTTATTGCTTTAAGATTGATCCCTCTTTTAACTAATTTACTCTGAAAAATATCAATTAATGCTTTCATTTTCATTTCGTCACCAGCAGAAAGATGAATTTCATCTTTTTGTTTTTCTATTTCAACAGGGCTACCTTTAAAATCATATCTTGTTGATGCCTCTTTTAAGGTTTGATTAATAGCATTGGATAATTCCTGTTCATCAATTTTATATACAATATCAAAGGAATGTTCTTTTGCCATATCTCATCTCCTTACTAAAAGTTTTTTATATTCAATTTAAATTACAGCAAATTGAGTTTTTAATATTTCATTGGCTTTTTCTATGGCTTCTTTTATTTTGTCTGGCTTACCACCACCTTGTGCCATTTCTTTTTTACCGCCACCTTTTCCTTCTATAATAGGGATAGTTTCTTTTAGAAGCGTACTACAATCGATCCCTTGTTCTACTGCTTTGTTAGTACAGGTATATAATAACATACATTTATCCAGATTTTTTATTCCACAAAGAATAACTGCATCTGAAAATTGTTCTTTAATTTTATCTGTTAGAACTTTTAAATCATTCATTGTAAGATTTTCTTCTATTATGGTAAAAACTTTAAAAGTCTTATAATCTATTAAATTCTGTATGGTATTTTTAAGAATAGAATCAATTTTTTCTTTATTAAATCCTTCTTTTTTTTGTAATTTTTTAATCTGTTTTTCTACTTCTGTAATCTGATTTTCTATTTTCTGAATTTCTTTTTCTAATTGAATTGTTTCAAAAGGATTTTTTTCTAATTGTTTTTGAATTGCTTCTTTTGTTGATGGTAATTCTAATTTAATGGTCTGTAATAATTTTTGAATCTCTTCGTTTTCTTTTTTATATTTTTCTTTAAATTCATTAATAGAATTTTCTAATTGTTTAATTCTTTCGTAAAAATAATCAATCGTTCTTTCGTTTGCAACTGCTTCAATTCGTCTATTACCAGCACCTGGACTACTTTCTTTTATTATATGGAAATATTTTATATCTCCCGTATTTTTTACATGACATCCACCACAAAATTCAATAGAATATTTACCCTTTTCTCCCATTTCGATAATTCTCACTACATCACCATATTTTTCTCCAAATGTTGCAATTGCACCAGTTTTTTTTGCTTCTTCAAGAGCCATAATTTTTGCTTCGACCTTTGCTTTCGCATTTATTGCCTCTATTACTCGCTTTTCTACTTCTTCTAATTCTTTTTCAGAAAGTTTTTTATTATGAGAAAAATCAAATCTTAAATAATCTGGTGCAACAAGAGATCCAGTCTGATAAATATGATCTCCTAATACATCTCTTAATGCTTTATTTAATAAGTGGGTGGAACTATGATGATAGGTTAAAAATTTTCTTCGTTCTTTATCTATTTCCAATTCAACTTCTTCTCCTTCCTGTAATGAACCTTCTATAATAGTTCCTATATGGAGAATAATTTCTCCTTTCTTTTTTGTATCTAAAACGCGAATTTTCCCTTTTTTTCCAGTAATATAACCTGTATCTCCAACCTGTCCACCACCTTCTGGATAAAAACATGTTTTATCCGTAACTATAACGATATTTTGGTCCTTTATTGAAGAATTCAGTTCTTTAATTAATTGATTATTATAAATGATTGATAATATTTTTCCTTTTTCTTTATAGGTTTCGTAGCCTGTAAATTTTGTTTCTTCGTTAATATAGGGAAAATCAGGAGGAAATTGAAAATCTTTCCATTGTTGATTTTGTTTAGATTTTTCTTTTTGTTCTTCCATTTTTTTGTTAAAAGTTTCAATATCAACATTAAGACCTTCTTTTTGGGCTAATTCAATGGTTAATTCTAAGGGAAAACCATAAGTATCATATAATATAAATGCTTTTTCTCCATCAAAGAGAGTTAAATTTTGATTTTTATGTTCTTCTAAAAATTCATTCCATTTTTTGATACCTTTTGTTAAGGTTTCTAAAAATCGATTTTCTTCTTGTAAAATTGTCTCCTGAACGATTGTTTTATTTTGCTCAACTTCTGGATAGAACTCTTTATAAATATCAACAACAACAGGATGTATTTTATATAATATAGGTTCATGAATACCAAGATGGTGTGCAAATAATAATGCTCTACGTATTATTCTTCGTATAACATATCCTCTTCCTGTATTTTCTGGAAAAATTCCATCAGAAATAGCAAATGTAACAGATCGAAGATGATCTGTTAAAACACGTAAAGCAGAAATTGTATTATAATTATTATCTAAGGTTTTATTTAATCGTTGTTGGATTTCTTTTCGAAAAGCTTGCTGGATATGGTTTAATTCATCAGTTTCGTAAACACTATCAGTTTCATTCAATAAGGCAACAATACGCTCTAAACCTGCACCTGTATCAATTCCTTTTTTAGGTAAAGGATGTAATTTCCCTTCTGTATCCTGAAAATATTGATTAAATACAAGATTCCAGTATTCTAAATATCTATCACAGTCATTTCCTGGTTTACAGGTTTTTGGATTTTTACAGCCTGTTTCTCCAAAACAAATTTGTTCTCCTCTATCTAAATAAAGTTCCGTACAGGGACCACAAGGACCAGAATCTCCTGCTGGACCCCACCAATTATGTTCTTTACCAAGTCGGATTATTTTATGCTCGGGAATTCCTATTTGTTTATTCCATATTTCAAATGCTTCATCATCATCTTTATAAATTGTTACATAGATTCTTTCTGAATCTAATTCTAAAACTTTTAAGGAAAATTCATAAGCCCATTCTATGGCTTCTTTTTTAAAGTAATCTCCAAAACTAAAATTTCCTAACATTTCAAAAAATGTACAATGTCTTGCTGTTTTTCCTACACTTTCTAAATCTGTAGTTCTTAAACATTTTTGTATTGTTACAATTCGAGGATGAGGTGGTTTTTTAGTACCATTAAAATAATCTTTAAATGGAACCATACCAGCTGAGGTAAAAAGTAAAGTGGGATCATCTGCAGGCAGTAAACTTGCCGAAGGTAAATGTAAATGATCTTTGGATTTAAAAAAATCGATCCACGCTTTTCGTAATTCTTTACATATCATTTTTTTCATAATAGAAATCCTTTTTACGAATATTCTAATTTATTTAATTTCAATTAATATAAAAAGGAAAATTTGCCAACCTTGTTTAAAAATCTATCTTTTTTTGATATTTATCGTTAAAAATTGTATGGTTTTTACAAATCAAAATAACCATTTTTGATAAAAATAAATTTCAATTGACGTTTATAAGTAAAGATAAAATAAAACAGTGTTATGAAATCAAAAAAAATAAAAATTATTTTGGGAATTGTGTTAATTTTATTGCTTATATATGGGGGAATTTCCTGGTATTTTTCCAGCCAGCTTGTATTTTTTACTGTACGAACCTACGAAGATGATAAAAGAGACTATAAAATTCATAGTATAGAGCAGGTTGGCTTAAATAATCCAGAAGATGTTGTAATTGTTCTAAATGATGTTAAAATTTCTGGCTGGTATTTTAATGGAAAGCGTCATTGTGGTGTAATTTTTCATCATGGATATAGAGGAACACGTATTCGAATGATAACATATACACAGCTTTTTAAAGATTATCAATGTCATTTATTATTATACGATGCAAGACATCATGCGAATAGTACAGGTAAATTTGGAACATTTGGCTACTATGAAAAATTTGATTTATTAAAGATTATTGATTGGTTTAAAGAAAAAACGGGATTAGAAGATCAAGATATTATCTTAGTTGGAGAAAGTATGGGAGCTGCTATTGTAATTCAATCAGCAGGATATTCAAAAAGAAAATTCAAAATGATTTTAGCAGAATCTCCCTATGCAGATTTATATACAATTGTTAAAGAACGTTCTATGGTTATTTATCCAAAACCAGCTTTGATCTTTTTACCCGGGGCGTTTTTTATTGCAGAATTAAGAACAGGAGCAAATTTAGATGATGTTTCTCCTCAAAAATATGCAAAAGATGTAATTACTCCTATTATCATTTATCATTCAAAAACAGATGATTATACACCATATCATCATTCCGAAGATGTTTATAAAGCTTTACAACTAAAAGAAAAAGAACTTATATTAACAGATTGGGGTTCTAAACATGCCTATTCTATTGATGATAATTATCAAAAATATCATGAATATTTTATTAATTTTATGAAAAAATATAATATTACTTTTTAGTATTTAAACGCCTTTTAACATCTAAACGAACCTTTGCCATATTTAAATATTTTCCAGGACACTCTGTGTTCTGGATTTCTCTATGTCCAAAAATTCTTTCTGGAGGTATATTATATTCTTTTGCTAAATTTGTAATTAAATGAATTAAAGACTCATATTGCTGAGGTAAAGGAGGATGCTTTTGTAAATTTCCTACTATGACTATAGCAATACCAAAAGTATTTACAAGCCAATTACGGGTAGAATATCCTCTCTTACGTTTTTTCCATAAATCACTTTCTTCTATCTGTCCAGGAATTGTCTGAAATGTTCCATTATCTATCACAAAATGATAGGCTACATCATCCCATCCACGTTCTTTTTGATGCAATCGTTTATAATATTCTAAATTTCCTATATCTGATGCTGTATGATGAACTACAATATACCTCCATCTCTTTTCTTTCCACCAATAGCGTAGATAAAATATGCTAATTATAATAAATACAATAATAAAAATATAATAATATTTTCTGAATACCTTCATCTTTTTTGTGAACCTTTGAATTTTTCTATATTTTTACATCAACATTATTTGATAAATAAAAAAACTAAAAATTTATTGCACTTCCTTTTACAATGGAGCTTTACTGCACATTCTTTTACAATTTGCTATGCCTTTAAGTCTTATAAAAAATTAAGATTGACATTTTAGCTTTTTTTGTTAGTATGATAATGTGAAGTTCTTTCAAAATTTTATTGTAGGATTATTATTTACTGGTTCCTTAGCATTAGTAGGATATTTTACTATTATCTCGGAAAGTGGACCTTTTGCAAAAAGAGGAAAACAACTTGTTATTTATTTTGACCATGCAGAAGGAATAAAAGTTGGTTCAAAAGTAACAGTTTTAGGTGTACCTTCTGGAACTGTCGTAGATATGGATTTAGTTTCTGTTGATGAAAATAATATTCCTGTTCCTGATTCTTCTCCCAAAAGAGTAAAACAGCGAGTTGCTATTGTTGTAGAATTAAAAAAAGATATTGTATTTTACGAAAATTATTCTATTTCGTTAAAAAATGAATCTATACTTTCTGGAAAAGTAGTAGCAATCGATCCGGGCAATAGTGAACCTATTAATGGTTATTATCCTAAAAGATTAAATGTAAAATGGTATAGTAGTTCAGAATTAGAACGCTTAGGAAGAAGCGCTATAAAATTAAATATTAAAGATATAAATAATGGTAATACAGATATTGTTTTATCTGGTATTAATGCAGGTGATCCAATAGCTGGACTTTCTGAATTGATTTCTGAAAATAGAGAAAATGTAAAAAGAACAATTCAGAATATTGCAGAAATTACAGATAAAATCAATAATGGACAGGGAACTGTCGGGCAATTAATTAATGATAGTCAACTACACGAAAATGCTAATACACTTGTATCTGATGCCAAAATTGTTGTAAGAGAAATGAGAGAAAGCTTGGAAGATACAAGAGAACAAGCTCCTGTAACAAGTTTTATTCGTATTCTTTTAACTTCTTTTTAATAATAGTATTTTACCAGATATATTTATCTGCATCTTCTCTACGATTATGCCCATCTAATACATGAAAACGTCTTATACGTGATAATTTTCTTTGATTTAAAGTAGAAATAGGTATAAAGATGATTTTTTGTCCAAAACGAGAAGCAAAATAATTCATTTTCTGACTGGGTGGTTTTTCTGCTACATAGACGACGGAATTTTTTACATTATATAGAATTGCTGCTGCTAATAATTTTTCTTTTGCTGTTCTAAAATTTCGAAATTCGTAATTATCCCAGATAAATGATAATCTTCCCGGAGGGTAAGATAATAAAAATCCTCCATAAATACATCGTGCAATACCTGGACCTACAATTTGCTCTTCTGGACTTGTTGCATAAAATGCCATATCACCTTCTTGATCATGTTCTCCCCACCATACACTTTTCCAGAAATATTTTTCTTCATCAGTACTAAAAATGATAACAATATTACCAGCATCCCAATTACTTTTCTGAAATTCTTTTACATAAATTGTATTTTTATAATAATTTCGTATGGTTTCTCTATAATCTATACCATCATATAAACTTGAACTAAAAGGAAAACTTTTTGATTCTAAGGATTTTACAAGAGAGAGAGCTTTTTTTCTTAAATAATTTCCATATTCTTCTAAAATAATATCTTCTGGTGGATAAGAGCACATACCATAATTATCCCATAATTCTCTCCATTGCCCTGGATATTGTTCTTTATGGATTTTAGATTTTATATCCCGTATCATCTGAGAATGAGGTTTATAAAGTTTTGTTCTAAAACGAACTATTTCCGAATCAAGACCTAATTGTTCTAAGGATAATGTTAGTTCTGGAAAAGGAGAAGATTCTTTTTCTATATTCATTAGCTTTTCATAGAAGATTTTTGCAAAATTATCATTTACAAAACCTTTGGCAGCATGAATTAAAAATAATGGTATAGGTAAAAGTTTCTTATAAAGTATACTTAAATTTCTTGTAAATTGAAAGAAATATTTTTCTTTCTGAGGAGGAACAATTTCTCCAGACTGGACTTCATATTCATTTTTTGCTAATCGATAAACATTTCTCTGTAATTGAATTCTATCAAAATATTGCCAGCTTTTGGGTTCATTACGGAATTTATTCCATAAGTTATTATAATAACCTGGTTGTGTTAATATTTCTGGTGAATTTTCTGATAAAGTAAAAATTTGTATATTAAGATTTTGAGAATCGAAACTTGCATAATTTCTTTTTAATTGTATTTCGAAAGAATCTTTTAATTGTTCTAATTTATTCATAGAGATATTTAAATAATTTTCTATGTTAAAAAGATGGTTTATACCACATAGAAATAAAATATTTTTATCTTTATTTTCTTCTGATAATCTTTTTAATTCATAAGCCATATAAACTTCTCTATATAAATCTAAGGGATTTTCTCGTTTCTTTTTATACTTTTTATAATATTGAACTAACTCATTTAAAGAAATATAATGTAAAGAATAGGTATCTGGAAATTCATCAAAATGTCTATAAAGATTTATTAAATTAGTATTTATTGGTGGATTATCAATATAATGTACAGGAATATCCATTTCATAACAGTTTCTTATTGCTTCTATAAGAGGCTCTAAGGGCTCAATAACAAGATAACTTTTTATATCTGTTTCTATTTGTAGTAGTGGATAAGATCCTATAAATGGAATACTTCTATTAATTGATTCTTCTAAATAATAAGGTATTTCAATTGCAACTAAATCTGGTGGATTATCAAAAAAATGTTTTTTTACAAGTAAAGTAAATTCTAAAGAACCATGAACAATAGGTATTACTTTAATATTTTCGTAAATATTTAACGATTGATCTACCAGATTTAAAATTTTACTGTTTATTGCTATCATAGGGATTCTAAGTATCTTAATGCTTCATCACCAAGTACGTTTTGTACTGCTATATGCATTAATTCTATTAATTGTTTTTCTTTTAATTTTTGTTTTTTTTGATTAAAATCAATATAATTTTTTTGATAGGCAAGTTTTAAAATTAATCTTGTTATATTTATACCATCACGAATAGAAAAAGGTTCATCTTCGAAATGAGCACGTTGTAAAAATCTTACTACATAATGGATTACTTCGGGTGGAGAAAAGGGAATATTGGCTTTTAAAATTTCTATTTCTTCATCTGCATCTGCAAAATCAATATAAATTGATGGTTGTAAACGACTTTGAATATATTCAGGGACTTCAAAAGTAGATGCATCTTCATTCATTGTGGTAACAAAACGAAAGTCTTCATGTGCTTTGATTTTTATTCCTACAATAATTGATTCAATATACCTACGATGATCCAATAAAGGTGCAAGAGAAGCCCAGGATTTTTCTCCCATTCTATTACCTTCATCTAATATTGCAACTCCACCTTTAATCATAGCCGTTACAATTCCAGAAGCTACATATTTAATTTTACCTTCCTGAGAAATAACAGGAGTTATCAATAAATCTTCTGGTCTTGTATCCATTGTAGCCTGAAATATCCAGAAAGGTTTTTGCATTTCCTGAGCAACAGCACAGGCTAAGGTAGTTTTACCCACACCTGGTTTTCCAATTAAACGAGGATTTAAAGGTAGATCATCTGGGTGAACTTTTAACCAGGCTGCTTTTAATTGATCTTTAACAAAATGATTTCCCACCCATTTTATATCAATACTATCTGGTGGCATTAATTCCAATTCTATTCCTTCTATAACAATTTTTTCCATATCTATATCTAATATTTATTTACAATAGAAAAATATCAAACAAAATTTGCTAAATAATCAAATTTTTTAGACGATTATTATAGATAAGGTGAATTTTATAAGGAGTTTTCAATGAAAAAATTTGCAACTATTCTAATTTTATTATATAGTTTATTATTATTTGGACAAAATCCACCCATCAGAGAAGCAAGTGATAATAAGCCTCAAGAAAAAGGAGATATTATAAAAATAGAAGATTTTTTTCCTATTAGTATGGAAGATCCTCGTATCTCTATAACAGATGTTTCTGTCGATAGAAGATATTCCCCCGATGGTAAAGGAGAAATTTTAGATATTTTATTTAATATAGATAATAATACAAGTGAACGTATAGATTTATATGTATGGGTATTAGCTTACTATGAAACAAATGCAGTAGATAAAGACGAACGAAGAATTATACCATATCCTCAATGGCGTGTTAATGATCCAGATAAAAGAACTTTTATTAATCGTTTTATTAAAATAACACCAAAGGATATTCCTATTGATAAAATTTGGTCTCCAGAAGATCCAGATTATAAAAAATATCATAATATTGTACAAAGAATGAGAAATGCAGTAGGAAGTATAAAAGTCATTGGAGATGTATATCCTCCTGTATGGAAATATGTAAGTTATATTATGCGTTATCCTACTCAGGGCTTACCAGTAATTTTATATGGTGATCAAGGTCCAACACCAGATAAATTGTTATATACAAATTATATTCCACCAACTCCAGAAGAAAAACGTACAAAGATTTTTAAACATATTCCTGATCATACCTATACCATTAACTATAATAGAAGAAGAACTATATTTAGAAGTCATCACTATTCAGATTATAGAGCAGATTTTACGTTTTTTAATATGTTTCGGATTTTGATTTTTGATGCTCAAAAGGCAAAACAGTTTGAAGAACAGGCAAAAAGAGAATTAAAAGAAGGCGAAGTTCCTATTGATGCTTTAATGTATCATAGAATTTTTTATATAAATCGAGATTTAAAAATTAAATAAAACTCTTTAATTTAAAATTAATAAAATTTTATATTTTTTTATTATTTGATTGACATCTAATCTATAAATTAATACAAATTATATTGTGGTGGAAAATAATCAAAATTATTCTGATAAATATAAAGAAAGATCCAATTTAACCCAGGATGATGTAAAAATCCAGAATATAGTAAATTTATTATTAGAAAAAAAGAAAGTTCGATATACCTTTAAAACCAATCATGACCCCATTATAAATTATTTACATGCAATTTTACACCGAATTCTTTCTGAATTAGATTTAACATTTCTTACAGAAACTTTACATGTTATTATTTTAGAAATGATTTCTAATTTTTTAAAAGCAATTGCAAAACGTATTTATTTTAAAGAAAAAAAATTAGATATAACAAATTACAAAGATTATGTAGAAAATATCCCCAGATTTAAATCAGAGGTTTTAGAATACTGGGATACTTATAAGTTTAATTTAGAAGAACATGGCTATTTTTTGTTTTTTGATTTTATTATACTTGAAGATAAATTTGTTTTTTATATTAAAAATAATGTAAAAGTAAATATTTTTGAAAAAGAACGTATAGAAAAACGTTTAACAATGCATTTAAATGATGAAAGTTACTATAATGAAATTGATTCTACTGAAGGTGGAGGGTTAGGATTATTGATTACATTATCTTTATTAGAAAATAGTGGCATATCTAAAAATAATTTTAAAATGGATTTTAAAGCAGATTCAACCACTGCTATATTAATTATTCCATTAAAACTTAATAAACCACAAATAGAAACTTATCTAAGGGAAATTGTATTAAATAAAATAGAAACCTTACCATCTTTTCCAGAATATATTCAGGAATTGATTGATAAATGCGATTCTGGAGAAGTTACAACTGACTATATAATAAATAAAATCATAAAAGATCCTGGATTAACATCTCAGATATTAAAATTAGCTTCTTCTGCTGGATATATTACCAGAAAAAAAAATCCAGATTTAAAATTAGCAATTAACTTATTAGGTTTAAAACAATTAAAACATCTTTTAATGATTTATGCAGCAAAAAATGTTTTTAATAAAGTTGTAGAACGAAAATATTTAGAAGATATATGGTACGAAAGTAATCGTATTGCTTTTTTTGCTCGAAAATTACAAAAAAAAGAAGAATTAAAAGAAACCAGCTTTATAATAGGAATTCTAAATTTAATAGGGAAATTAGTAATTTATAGTTTAAATGCCAAAGAAATACAAAAAATAAAAGAAATTTCTAAAAACAAAATAAATTTTAATGATCATATTCTTGAAGAATTAGAAATAGGAATTAGTTATCCAGAAATTGGAGCAATACTGGCAGAAACATGGAAATTTCCAGAAAATGTTGTATATGGTATTCGCTATCAATATAAACCATTACAAATCAGTGATGATAAAATAGATTTAATATACCCTGTATATTTCGCAAAATGTATTAATGAAGTCATAAATAATCGATTTTCGTATGATTTTATTGAATATAAAGTTCTTCGTTATTATAGCCTCTTAGATAAAAGAGAACAATTTGAAAAACTATTTAAATCTCTTAAGGAAGAGTTTGAAAGTATTTATACTTTATAAAGAAAATCAAATAAGCTATTAAAAATAATAACATAATTGGTAAATAATGCGTATAAAAAATATGAGCTGGATCATGGATTTGACATACAAATCCAAAACAAACTGTTCCCGATACAGAAGAGGCAAGAATTCCCCCCAAGATAGCAGACTCTAAATCAAGTATAAATCGTTTTTTTATAAAATAATATAATATTATAAATAATAAAATTCCAGTAATAATTGTCCCTGTAGTACAATGATAAAATTCTTTTATATTAACAGAATAGCTTTTTTGTATGATCATTTCAGAAATAATAATAATACCCCATAAGAAAAACGAAAAAAAAGAGATATGTTTCCAGATTTGATAATTTCTACCGGGTAAAGAAGCAAAAACAGCATAAAAAAAGGACGAAAAAGAAGTAATGATTCCCAATAAAAAAACAGTATTTGTAGTCATATCGAAAAAAGGATTTTTAATAGGACGAACCATATCTGCAACATAATAATAATTGAATAAAATTAATCCTAAAATAATACTACACCAGATAATACAGGGGAATTTCCACCCTTTTCTTTTAATAGGCTTTAAATCCTTAGCTAAATCTTCTATTAATTCTATGGTTTGTTTTTTATTATAAGTCATTTTCTTTTAGTATTTTTTTGATTTTTTTATAAGCTCTATGAGCAGCAACTTTTAATGCACTTTCAGATAAATTAAGTATTTTAGCCGCTTCCTTAATAGAATAATTTTCTATTTTAAGCAATGTAATTATTTTTTTTTCTCTTTCTGTCATATGTTCTAATATACTATTAATTCTATTTTGATTATCATATTGTTCTTCTGATTTATAAATTAAATTCGATGAAATATGTTGAAAAGTTTCAGTAGAATGTTCATATTTTTTTATTCTTGCATCTTTTCTTACATAATCAATATATCTTCTATAAGCAATGGCAAAAATCCAGTTTAAAACTGGTAAAGAAGGATCATAAGTATGTCTTGCTTTATGGATCGAAATTAAGGTTTCCTGTATTAAATCTTCTACAACAGTTTGATCAAAGACCTTTGAAGAAAAATAGCTTTTTAAAATTTTACTAACTTCTAATAAAAAATTTTTATAAGCATTCTGATCCCCTTCTAAGGATTGGATAAGAAGTTCTTTTAATTCCTCTGGATTCTTATTTTCCATTTTTTTAGTATAGTTAGAACTATAACTGAGATTCTTATTGTCAATAAGATTTTTATTTTTATAAGAATTAGTTATTGATAATTTATTTACTCAATAGAGAATTTAATATATTCTCGTCTATGGTATAAATATAGAATGGTTGATTTTTATGATATTTCCATTGAATAGTTTTTATTTTCTTTATACCATATTGAGATTGAAATTCTTCTGGAATTTTATTTACAAGAAAATCTGTTAAAATCGTAGTTGTTTTTAATTGTTTATTTAAAATTTGCAATTTTGCTGCTAAATTAACATCTTCTCCTAAGATAGTATATTCCAATAAATGTTCATTACCAACAACACCTTTATAATATTTACCAAAATGAACACTAATACCAAATTCAATCAAGGGAGGAAATTTTTGATTTCTATAATCTTTTATAATTTGAATTATACAATCTAAAAATGGTTTTATATCTTCTTTTTCGTAGGTAATTAATAAACCATCGCCCATAATTTTATTAATGGTTCCACCACAATCTAAAACTTTATTTGTTATAATTTTTATATAGTCATTTAAAATTTTTGTAAACTCTTCTGTTTTAACATTCATAGATAAAAAAGTAGAATTTCGTATATCAATAAAAGCAATAATTCCTTCTGTTATTGAACCTTTTAATATATCTTTATCATTACCATTATGATTATCGCTTTCTTTACTTATAAGAACTTTTTGATCTGCTAAATCTTTACTAATTTTTAAAATATTTTGAACAATTTGGGGAGAAAAAAATTTTTTTAATATATCTCTTTCTAATTCAATCTGTTGTTTTAATTGCATTAATTCCGTTATATCCGAAGCAGAAAAAATATAACCATTATGTTCTCCATATAAATAAAGCTCATTAATACTACAATTAACATAGCGATTTTTATTATTAAAACTACATAAATAAGGAAAATAATCTTTATGTTGTAAATTATCCTGTTCAAAACTCATAATACTAAAAATATTTTTTCCAATTAACTCTTCTTTTTTAGCAGAAAATCTTTCCAAAAAAATTTCATTTACTTCTTTTATATTATAATCTTTATCTGTAATAATAATATAATTATTAGATGCATTAAGAATCGTTTGTAAATAATCCTTAGAATAAGAAACATTTAAAAATTGTTTTAGATTATTATAAAAAATTAAATTTACTATTAATACAAACAAAGATCCACCAAAATAAACAAAATTAATAACTTGTTCATGATGTAATACAATCCATAATTTTTGTTCTTTGTTCAAAAAAAATAAAAAATCCCAATCCGGGTTTAATATATACAACTGAATACTATAACCAATTATAAAAAAACTAATAAGAAATATAACAAAATATAAAGTATATATAACATATAAAATATTTTTTTCTCTACTAATCTTATAAATTCTCTGAATGATTTTTATTTGAAGATAACTTATATAAACTCCAGACAATAAAAACAAAATACCAATAATTACCAATAATATATCAAAATAATGCATAGTATCTCTTCCTTACTAATCATTACATTTAACATTAATCTATATTCACTAAATAAGCACTTTTTATATTTTTTCTTTTTCTTACTATATTTTATTATAATATAATACGTAAAAAATAGCGATTTATTAAAAAAAAATGGATAATCTTAATATTTAATAAGCTAATATATATATACTCTCTTTATAATTTAACTTCAAATTATTTGATATTATACAAATTAATATATCAATTATAAATACAAAACAAAATATTTTTTTTAATTGACAAAATAAAATAAAAAAATATGTGGATCAAAGTATAAGGGGGATAAATGGATAAACATAAAAAATTATTTTTATTATTTATTATAGCAGGTAGTGGGGGAATTCTGATATTACTTTTTCTATTAAAAGATATTCCCATAGTGCGGGGGGGGTGCAATTTCCCGAAATAAAAAAGCCTTTTCTAAAAGAGAATAATATAAAGTCGACCCTGTTCATCCCAATAAAGATGGATTTTCTCGCGTAAGTGATTACTTAGCCCCAGAATTAAGGAGGTACTGGTTATGGTGGTAAAACGAATTATGATTATAATAATATTATTTCTGTTTATAAATATGCAGGGAAAACAATGTATAGAAAAAGGAGAAAAAGAACTAAAATGGAATCATTTAATCTATACAATATGGGAATCTTCAAAATCTAAAATATATAAAGTATATAATAGATATTATGCACCGAATATTATAGTCATAATAGAAAATATGACAGGTTCATCTCAAATTATTCAATTTGATAATGAAGATTATCTTTGTAATTCATTTGCTTCAAGTTATACACTATTACCTGGCAAAAAAATTGTAATACATGGTTTATATAGTATTATAGATAGTTTTTTTGTAACAGGTTATGGTTGCTATAATTTAGAAAAAATATATCCTTATTTAGGACAACCAGATAAAAAAGGTTTAGTTCGCTGTACTATATCTACTGAATTTACCTGTATGGCAGAATAGGAGGAATTTATGCATCGAAACTTTTTTATAATATTTATTATCATATTATTGTTATCCTGTAAAATAGAAATTATTGAACCTTCTTCAGAAAGAGAAAATTTAAGTCCAATAGATTTATATTTAATATTGGATATGTTGCTTAATCCTATTCCCCCAGAGCCAAATGTAGATGGAATAGGCTATAAAATTATTAATAATAGTGGAAGCGATCAAATAATTTCTTATTATATTACAATAGATAATGAACCAGCGTGCTCATTAAAGATTATTAATAGAAAAACTAATATTAAACAAAATGAAACTACTAATTTAACATTTATTACCTTTTTTCATAATGCCATAAAAGAATTCTATATTGGAATAGAAAGTTTAAGTCTATGCAGTAATCCAATGACATTTAATCCTGATCGAGCTAGTAAATATGATTGCGAAATAACAACAAGTGCAATCAATTGTGTAAAGATGGATTAGGGATTTAATACCAGAATTAAGGAGGTACTGGTTATGGTGGTAAAACGAATTATGATTATAATAATATTATTTCTGTTTATAAATATGCAGGGAGAACAATGTATAGAAAAAGAAGAAAAGCCTTCTAAAAGGGAAAACGATACTTATATGTGGGCATGGAGAGAAGGATTTAATAATACAAAAAAAAGTATTTTATATGATTACTCTATAAGAATATTAATTATTATAAAAAATCAAACAGGTATGAATCAAATTATAAAAAGATATTATAAAGATTCAGATTGTTTAACATTAAGTTCAACTTATTCATTATCATCTGGTAATACAATTGCTATCTTAGGTTTAGCTAATGAAAGTTTTTCTATTTCAGGTTATGGTTGCTATAATTTAGAAAAAATATATCCTTATTTAGGACAACCAGATAAAAAAGGTTTAGTTCGCTGTACTATATCTACTGAATTTACCTGTATGGCAGAATAGGAGTTAAAGTATGAAACAAAAATATTTAATATTTATTATATTAATACTTGTATCATGTCGTATAGAAATTATAGAACCTAAAAAAGATCAAGGTATGAGTCCTATTGGATGGTATTATTTATTAGATATGTTATTAAACCCCATTCCACCATTTTCCAATACAGATTTAATTAAATTCAATGTGACAAATAATAGTGGTAGCAATCAAACCTTATTTAGATATATTAAGATAGAAAATGAACCAACTTGTACTTTAAAAATTATTAATTATCAGGATAATATAGAACCTATGGAAAATATAGTAAGATATATTTCAACATTTCATAATGCCATAAAAGAATTCTATATTGGGGTAGAAAGTTTAAGTCTATGTAGCAATCCAATGACAGTTGACTCTGATCAATATAGTGAATATGATTGCGAAATAACAACAAGTGCTATCAATTGTGTAAAGATGGATTAGGGATTTAATACCAGAAATAAGGAAGTATTGCTAATAATGACAAAAGAAATCATATATTCAACAAAAAATTGTTATTTAGTACATAAGAGTTAAAAATTATACTGGTTTTCGTAAGAGGGTTCTAATTGAATCATACGTTGTTTTTTTATGGCTTTTAAAAATTCTCGCCAGAATTGATCTTTAATCTGTCTTTGTTCTTTTGGTTCGCAAAGAAATCGAAGGGATATTATAATACTTCCTTTATTATATTCTATAAAGGTTTTAGGATTAAGTTTCTGAAATTGTATAGCATATTTTTCGTAAGAAATCTGAATCTTTTTATCTTTTTCTGTGATTGGATTTAATATTTTATTTATAATCTTTAAACATAATTCTTCTGCTTTTTCCCAATTGCTCTGAATTGTTAAAGGAATTTTTATTTCTAACCAGTTAAATGCAAATTCTTTACTAAAATTCGATACTGGATATAAAAAAATATAAGAATTGGGTATTGTAATGACTCTTCCAGAACTCTGCCCACCTAAATTTAAAGGATAGAGTTGAAGCATTGTAAAATCCAGTAAACGTATATCCAGAATATCTCCATAATAATCATTAATTTTTATCCTATCGCCAATCTTAAATGGTCTTCGTATGACTAAATAAAAAAAACCATAAAGATTCAATAAAACTTCTTTAAAAACAATTAATATACCTGCACCAAAAATACTTAATACAGTAACCAATTCCTTTAATGCAGGTAAAAATGTTGGTAGAATAAAAAATAAAACAAAAAATAAGAAAAAATAGTTAATATAAATTTTATAAAGCCTGAATTGTTTTACTTCTGTAATTCGTTTTTTTAAGTATTGAATAATAAAATTTCGAATTAAGAATAATATAAAAATAAATAATATTAGATAAATAAAGTTCAATAAATAAGAATTAATTTTAAAATTAAACATAATAAATAATTTTTTTGCTTTATCGTATTTATCAATCGTTTTATAATTTATTTTTTAAAATCGTTTTTATAATAATATAACCTGCTAAAAATGATCCTTTAATAGTTCCACTAACCTTACTTTTGCCAGATATTCTTTTATTATACTTTACAGGAATTTCTTTTATTTTAAGGTGGTGTTTAATTGCTTTAATTTGCATTTCTATTGTCCACCCAAAGTTTTTATCCTGCATATTCAACTCTAATAATTTCTTCCAACTAATAGCTCTCATTGGACCTAAATCTTTATATTTGTATTTCCAGAACAAATATATTAATAATGTTGCAAGCCAGTTTCCAAATTTTTGATGTAATAAAAGATTTTTAGATTGAGAGCGATCTCCTAAAACAAAATCATATTCTTTTCTAAGGATGGGTAAAATAATTTTATTTATTTCTTCTGGATCATCAGAACCATCTCCATCCATAAACAAAATAATATCATCTTTATTGATAGCAAACTTTCGCTTTTTTAATTCTTCAATTCCTGTTAATAAGGCAGAACCATATCCTCGTATTTTACATTGAAGAACTGTTGCTCCCAGATTTTTAGCCACTTCTTTTGAACCATCTGTACTACCATTATCAATACAAATTACTTCCCTTACAAAAGGATTTTGTTTTATTTTCGGAATAATCCATTTTAGATTTTCTTCTTCATTTAAGACAGGTATAAGAACATATACTTTTGCAATTTTTTCGTAAATATAAGAATATTTCCTAAATTTTATCAAATCATTAATATCATCTAGATCGTCCATTGTTTCGAATACTTTATAATTGACTCCATAACTTTCAAATTTTTTAATTTGCTCTTTAAAAACATCTTTTGTTGACCACTCTATATTTTCAAATAAACTATATAAATTCTTATGAAATCTTTTTATAAAATCATTAGAAAAACCAATCATAGAATAACCTCCATCAGAAGAAGGTACAATACATGCTTCTTTCTTATCTCTTAATAAGCACTGATAATATTTTAGTACTTTATTATAATGATAATCTGGTATATCACTACCAGCTAAAAATAGATAATTTTTTTTAGGATAAAGATTACTGATTTCTAAGAAAGCATTTGTCATTTTTTCTCCTAAATCCTTACCTTTTTGTCTGATAAATTCTATAATTCGAAAAATGAATTTTAAAATAGGGTTTTTCTAATTCTTTTTGATAACTTTCTTCTTCTAAAAAAATTACTGTATTTTTATATAAAAACTGTTTAATTTCGTAATATAATATACTTTTATAAATTTTTGTACTTAAGGAATTACCAATAGATTTTGCCAATCTTGTTTTTACTTTACCCTCTTCGGGATATTTACAAAAAAAGATCTGTATAAAACTCATTTATTAAAAATATTAAAAAAGAAATCTTGCTCTTCTATTGTCAAGCCTCTATTGGGATATGCTTGATCATAGAATAAAGCTGCAAGAATTTCAAAACGTTCATCATATGGTAATTGATTTTCTTCCCAGTAAATATTTCTTCGTTTTATAAGATAAGAAACAGTATCATCTTCTGCAGAAAATTCTATATGAAGTTCATTTAATTTTCGAATTAACCAATTAAGATTCCAGGAAATATAATCACCAAGTACTTCTAAATAAGCTAAGGTTGGCTCAAACTTCATTATTGTTTCGCATAAATAAAATGCTGTTTTATAATTTTCTGGATTATGCCTTGCTTCTTTTAATGCCATAGATACTCTTTCGTGGAAATGAAATGTCTCTTGATAAGATTCTAAAATAATAGATGTATATTCTGGATGTTCATTTAAGATATTGACTACATCAAAAAAGCGATTTTTTTTCATACTTTCGTTAAGTATGGGATATCTTTCATCAAAAGGTGGATCAATCAAAGGAATATATAAATATCGTATTTCTGTAATAAAACGAGAATCTTTTGGAACATAATATTCAATCCATACTGGTTCAACATAATAATCAATTCGTTCTTCAAATGGTATACTGGGCTCAACTTCTAAGGATTTTAATTTTTTTACATCGTCAGTAACAACCTTTTTACCTTCGTATTTATAGCCAGCTTTTTGTATTCGTCTAATATCGCCTTTGGTTGCTAATTGTCTTTTTCTATGTAAAATGTCTTCTGCTTTTATAACTTCATCTTCAAATGGTTTTTTCTTTTTGGAAGATGACGATTTATCTTTTATTTCTTTTGATTCAAAACTTTCTGGTATTTCTACATCTAATATATTTTTAGAATCTTCTTCCATATAAAATCAATTTAATCAATATTTATTTAATAACTATAATTTTTAGAATAATTGTATTTTATTTTTTCTTGCAAGAAGATTAAAAGTACTTTTTTCTAAATATTGGTTTAAAGTTGTAATAATTAAATATTTTTCTTTTTTTGTTATAAAAGGATTTTCTAATAAATCAATCAACTGATTATAATTTTTAGTATTCGTCAAATAACAAATTGTATAAATTAATTCTAAATGTACTTCTGGATCTTTTTCGGTATTTATAAAAGAAATTAAACTTTCATTATAATTAAGGATTTGAAGTTTTTGTATTGCTTTTAATGCTAATAAACGTATTTCTTTATTTTCATGATTTAATAAAAAAACCAAAGAACGATAAGAATCTCCTTTATCTAATTCCATTAAAGATAAAATTCCTTCTTTTATAATCTCCTCATCATCTTCAATCAGAAGTTGCTTAGAAATTGTATTTGCAAAATAAGTATTTTTCAATTCTCTTGCTGCTTTTATAGAAGCTAACCGTAATCTTTTATTTTTATGGTTTATTGTATTATTAACAAGATAAGCATAATTATACCATTTTTTTTCAGCGATTAATTCAATCATTGTTTCTAAAACTTCTTCGTCTTCTTCTTTATCAAAATTCCTTATTATATAATAAGATTCATTTTCATAGTTTGATAATGCTTTTATAGCATAAATACGAATCGTTTTATTTGAATGAAAAGTTAATTCTCTTATAAAAGGAATAAGACGTTTATCGTTATAATAAAAACTGTTTTCGAGTCCATATAAAATTAAAAGTTCATTATTTGATTTTAAATATTCTATGATGATTGGCAAAACCACATCACTATTTAATTCGTTTAATGTTAAAATAGCCTCTTTTCGAATTTGATAATCTGGATGTTTTGTTAATTTGATTAAAGAAAAAATTAAGCGCTGCTCCTTCCAATTTTTTGCTAATTTTAAACAATCTAATAAAACTTCTTTATTTTTTTTGTTATTTATATATTGATCTATATATAAATACCAATTTGGTAAAAAGGATTCTAAATCCTTATCTAAAAGGGAAAAAACTCTTAGAATGATTTTATGTTCAAAAGGATTATTACTTTCTAATAAATACTTTGCAGCTTTACGTAATAAAAAATACTGCTTTGTTTGATAACTTAACCAGATAGCTTTTATTCTATCTTCGCCCTCTCTATCCATAAGTTTACTTAAATTTTCACTACTAATATCTATGGATAATAAGGAAGTAGTATATAAAAATAATAACAATAGGATCTTTTTCATATTATTCCCCCATTTTTTCGATTATTATATTTTTATATTTGATTGCCTTTTCGTTTAAAGGATCGATCTGTAATACCATCTGAAAGGATTGAAGTGCCCTCTGATATTCTTTATTTTTATAATATGCTTCTCCTAATACTAAATATACTTCTTTTAAAAGAGAAGGTGGATAATCTTCGTAAGTTAATGGTAATAAAGTTTCTATAACATTTTCAATATCACTTTGAGAAGAAGATAATAATAAAATTTTTCCTTTGAGAATTTTAATTTCTGGATCCTCTGGTGCCAAACGTATTGCTTTATTAATCCAGGATTTTGCAATTTCTATATTTGAGGGTTCATTTGTTAAATAATAACATTCTGCTATTTTTATGGCAGCCTCTTTTTTTTGCTCTATGGAAGAATCGATAGATTCAAAAACCTTTAAAAAATAAGAAACAGATGTGTTATAATCTTTTATATTTTTATACAACTCCCCTAATTCTAAATAAACTACAGAAGAATTTTTTTCGTCTATATTGATCTTTTTTAATTCCTGAATTGCCAGATCATAACTACCTAAATTTTGATAAGCTCTTGCTAATATAATATGTATTTTATTTTTTTCTTCTGGTGTAATATGAGGTTGTTCCAATGCTAATTTCCAGATTTCAATTGCTTTATCTTTTCTACCTCCATAATAATAGGATTTACCCAATTCATAAAAAATTTCAATTTTAGGATGTGGATTTAACTCTATTGCTTTTTTCAATACATTAACGGAATCAGCATATCGTTCCATTTTATTATAAATTTTACCAAGTTGTAATAAAGCATTAATTGTATTTTCTGTCCCGGGTGTTCGATTAACAATTTTACGATATATTTCAGCCGCTTCTAATAAATGATTCTTTTTTTCGTAAAGTTCTGCCAATCGAAATAAAGTAGGAAGATGGTCTGGATTATATTGTATAGAACGTTCCATTGTCTTAATAGCAGAATCTAAATCATTAAATTCTTCAAATGCATAGGATAATTTTTCGAATACTTCTGGATCTGCTGCTCCAAGAGACATTGCTTTTTTAAAATATTCTTTTGCTTTAACTTCATCATTTAATCTTAAATAAATTACCCCAATATTATAATAGATTTTTGCATTATCAGGAGCTAAACCAGAAGCTCTTTTATAATAATGTAATGCTCTTTCGTATTGATCTAAGCTATAATAAATTTGTCCTAAAAGTGCTAAAACATTTGGTGTTAAAGTATGATTTGGAAATAATTCTAAAAAGTGTTGTAATTCTAAAATGGCTTCTTGTGTTTTTCCCTGTCGTATTAAAGAAATAGCTAAATTATATCTTGCAACTGGTTCATTGGGATCTGACTCTATTCCTTTTCGAAATTCTTTTTCTGCTTCTTTTGCTCCTTTTATATTCATAATAATATTTCCTGTTAATATAGAAACTAAAGAATCTTCTGGAGCAATTTGTTTTGCTTTTTGGGCTAATTGATAGGCATCTTCTAAATTTCCTAAATGATATTCAGTAATAGCTAAATTAACAATTGCTGGTAAATAATTTTCGTCATATTTTAGTGCCTGAGAAAAATAATGTTTTGCTAAGGGATATTTCTCCAAATCTAATGCAATAATTCCAAGATAGGTATAAGCAACGATTTTTTCTTTTTTGTTTAGAGTCGTATCAATTAATGACTGGAAATATTTTTCTGCTTTATTTAAAAAGCCTTCTCGATAATAATTTATACCTTTTTCTAAAGCTGGTGTAATATCTTTTGAAGGATAATAATACTTTTCCTTTAATTCTGAATTTATTTCTGGTAATTGTTTATTAAAATTTAAAAAATCAGGTATTCTTTTATTATAAAAATAATAAAAACCAGAAAAAATAATAAATAAAATTAATAGTACTATTCCTCCCCAAAGAATATATTTTAATTTGTTTGTCTTTTTTTCTTCTATTTCTATTAATTCTTCTTCTATATTTTCATCATCAAGAAGTATTCTATTTTTTTCCATTTATGATAACCTTTATTAAATTATCGTAAGAAATTTATTTTTTATTTTTCTTTTTTATCCTCTTGATTTTCAAGAAGAAATTTATATACTTTATCCAAAATAGCATTAACAAATTTAACAGCTCTTTCATCATCATATTTTCTTGTTAAAGTGCAACAAGTATCAATAATAATAGGACCAGGGAATTCTTCTTTTAGAATTTCATACGTACCCATTCGTAAAATACATCTTACAATACTAGAAATTTGTCTTATATCTTTATTACTATACTTTTGTATTACCTCATCAATATCGACTTCGTATTCCGAAACACCTTCTATAATATCATATAGTAGTTGTTTTTCTTCTTCTGAAAGTTTACTATGTACCCAGCGAAGTTCTAAAACTTCTTCTAAGGAACTACTCCCTAGATCTAATTGGTATAAAGCCTGTAAAGCAATTTCTCTTAAATTAAAATTTGGATGTTTTGCGCTAGATCTTTGTGCATATTTTGGTCTTTCTTTTAGTTTTACAATAATTGTTCTTTTCATATCTGTTCGATTTGATGATAAAGATCACACATTTCTATTAGAGCAATTGCACTTTCAAAACCTTTATTGCCAGCTTTAGTTCCAGCTCTTTCTATTGCTTGTTCAATTGTATCTGTAGTTAGTACACCAAAGATAATAGGTATATTTGTATCCATTGTAGCTCTTGCTATCTGGCTTGCAGACTGACCAGCTACATATTCATAATGATCTGTTGCACCTCTAATTACACAACCAATACATAATATACCATTGTATTTACCTGTTAATGCAATTTTTTTTGCAGTAGAACCCAGCTCAAAAGAGCCAGGTACATAAAAAATATCATAATTTTCGTCTGGAATACCATATTTTCTAAAAGCTAAAATCGCACCATCTTTTAATTTTTCTGTAATAAAATCATTCCATCGAGAAACAATAATAGCATATTTATATTGATTTGCTTTTAAAATAGAGCCTTCGTAGATTTTCATATTCATATCCTTTTTAATTATTTTTTTCTTTGTTTATATTCTTCATAAGCAGATTGTCCTTCTTTTTCATAAACCAAAGCATCTAATAGATGAAGAAAATACCTTTCATCTGGTGTTCCTCTGGATACCAGTTTATTATTAACTACAATTGTAGGTGTGGAATCAATTTCAATCGATTTAGCATCCTGAACATCACGATTAATTCTTCGTTGTGCTATAGGACTTGTCATACATGCATATAACTTATTCCAGGGAATTCCTACATTATTACTAATTCGCTCCAATTGTTCTAAATCAATAGGTAATTGTTGTTCCTGTAAACTAAAAAGCTCATGATAAAATTCTGGAAATTGAGGATATTCGCCTGCACAAACCGCAGCCTGAGAACCATTACAACGCCAATCTCCATAAGGTTTTCGAGGTGGAGCTTTAATATCTGGATTACAGGTAGAATCAAGAGGAAATTGTCGATAATAAATTACAATTCTTCCTGGCCATCTTTCCAATGCTTTTTTTAGAATATAAGTAGTATGTAAACAATGAGGGCATAAAAAATCGGCAAATTTATGAATAACAATATAACCTTCTGGATTTCCTTCTATGGTTTTTATACCTTCTGTAGATAATTGAACTGATTTTAACGCATAAAAATCTCTTAAATATTCTTGAACTTTTTCTGGTGGTAATAATTCTCCTTCTACTATTTCTGTTTTATAAGATTTTGCTTTAATATAATAAATTCCTAAAATTAAGGTCGCAATAATAATTGCAATGCCAAAAATAGTTAATCCCTGTTGTAATAGAGTAAAATAATTTTCTTCTGGTTTATTGCGATTTTTTAATACAAGAGAAATAACAAATAAGGCTAATGTTATAAAATAAGTATAAACACATAATAAACAAGGAACAATTAATTTTGTAAAATTGATATATCCTAAGATAGAATCAAAAATAATTCCAAAAATAGTAGCATAAAATAAAAGTAAAATACGCGTATGATTAATTTGCGGATTTCCTTCTTGTTCTTTAAAATAAGAAATACCAAATAATAATGCTAAAAATATATAATAGATTAAACCTAAATAAGCAATAGGAATTCCAAAAATTTTAGAATAATCACTTTCTGCTAATTCTTTACAGCCATCAACACCTTCTATGGTACATCCTAAGGAAGAAGAACATATTTCTGGAAAAACATGCTTACAAACCAATAATATTGATAATACAATCCCTATAAAACTAATAATTAACCCAATAAGATAATAAATTTTATTTTTCCTATACATAAATACCAAAATTATTTTTAGAATTAGATTTGAAAAGAAAAATTGATTTTTTTATGATCACACATCAAACTAAAAAATGGGAGCTAGTGGACTCGAACCACTGACCTCTTGCATGTCAAGCAAGCGCTCTAACCAGCTGAGCTAAGCCCCCATCATAAAAACAAAAAAATAACATTTAATACATCGTCAATTTGAATTTATTTTCCTTGTATCTGGTTAAACCCAGCTTTTAAATTTATGTTGACGACTTTAAAATATTAAAAAAAATTAAGGTATGCCAAACAAAATAGAAAATATTATAAAATTTATAAAAAAAAGTGGTAAATATGGAGAAAAACCAGTATTCTCTTTAGAAGAGATTAAAAAATTCGAAGAAAAATTAGGTTTTAAATTTCCTAATGATTATAAAATCTTAGTAACAAGTCTTGAACCAGAAATCGTAAATTTTTATTTTGTACAACCATATAGACATTCCGTAAAGAAGCACTATGTTGTTTTTGCAGAATGGACAGATGATGTATTTGCCTTTAATGAAAAAGATCATTCTGTAATCACTATTCTAAAAGATGATGATTCTGGTATGAAATGGAATAATTTTACTGAATGGATGGAATATGTTTGGGATATGAGTAGTAAACCAGTTAACCCAGAATAATTATGAATCAATTTATTACGAATTTAAAAAATACTTTTTATCGAACAACAAAACAATTCGTTAAATTCGGAATCGTAGGAATTATTAATACAATTATTACATTAAGTATTATTTTTATTTTATCTAACTATTATGATGTTCATTATATTATTTCTAATGCTATTGGCTATATTGCTGGTTTTATTAATAGTTTTATTATGAATAAATTCTGGACTTTTAAATCTAAAGGAAATGTATTTAAAGAATCCATCTGGTTTATCATCGTATTTTTAATTAGTTATGGTATTCAACTTATTGTTTTATATTATTTACATGGTATATTAAATTATAATGAAAATCTATCTCAAATTTTAAGTATGATTGTTTATACGGTTGTCAATTTTCTCTTAAATAAATTTCTGACTTTTCGATGAAGAAAAATAAAAAAAGAGAATTATTATCTATTATTGTTCCCTGTTTTAATGAAGAAGAAGTTATCGAAGAAACCTATAAACGTCTTCTTAATGTATTAAAAAATTTAAATATCGACTTCGAAATTATTTTTATTAATGATGGAAGTAGTGATAATACATTAAACATTTTAACATCTATTGCTCTGAAAGATAATAAAGTTAAAATCATCTCCTTTTCTCGTAATTTTGGACATCAACCAGCTGTTAGTGCAGGTATTCATTATTGCAAAGGCGATTATGCTGTAATTATCGATGCAGATTTACAGGATCCACCAGAAATTATTCCAGATATGCTTCGTGTTGCAAAAGAAGAAAATGCTAATGTGGTTTATGGTGTAAGAAAAAAAAGAAAAGGAGAAACCTTTTTTAAACGATTTACTGCATGGGCATTTTATAAAATTATCAATTTTTTATCTGATGTGCCCCTACCAGAGAATACAGGAGATTTTCGATTAATTGATAGAAAAGTTATAGATGCATTTAATCAATTACCAGAAAAAAATAAATATATTCGTGGATTGATTAGCTGGATAGGATTTAAGCAAATTCCTTATTATTATATTAGAGAACCTCGTTTTGCGGGAGAAACAAAATACCCTCTTTCTAAAATGATCAAATTTGCAACAACTGCTTTATTGTATTTTACAAGAAAACCCTTAAAACTTGCTACAACAATGGGATTTTTAAGTATTATCGTTGGTATAATTTTAACGTTTTATGTTTTTCTCTCTTTATTTTTTAAACCAGAACAAACTGTGTCGGGATGGGCTTCTACTATTATTATTATAATCTTTTTTGGTGGCGTACAATTATTAACAATTGGCGTAATGGGAGAATATATAGGAAGCATTTTTGATGAAATTAAAAATAGACCAATGTATATAATAGAAAAAACTTTTAATTTATAATTCATTATTTTTTTTTAAGATTTTAATAGGGGAGATTTAAAATATAATGCAAAAATTAAAAAAATTCAGTATTTTATTTTATATCATTTATTGTTTCTTTTTTTCTTGTTCTATCTATAAAGAAATTCCGCCAGTTATTAATAAGGGTATTTTAGATTTAAAGAACTGGGATTTTTCCAAACAAGGTATGGTTCCTTTAAAAGGAGAATGGGAATTTTACTATAATCAACTTCTAAATCCAGAAGATTTTATAAATAATTCTTACTCTACTATAAAATATTTAAACAGTCCCTCTTCCTGGACAGATATCAATTTACCAGAAAAAGGTTATGCTACCTATCGAATTAAAATTATCAATTTAAAAACAAATCAAATGTTAGGATTAAAAATTCCTTATATGAATTCCAGTTATAATCTATATTTAAATGGACAACTCATTGCAAAAAATGGTATTGTTGCAACAAAAGAAGATTTATATATTCCTCAGCATTTACCACAGATCAGAATTTTCCAGAATAATTCCGCAGAATTAGAAATTATTTTACAAATCGCTAATTTTTCTGACAATATAGGAGGTATCTGGGAATCTATTTTAATTGGAACAGAAGAACAAATTGTAAAAAACTTCTGGATTTCGATTGGAAGGGAATTATTCTTTTTTGGTATTATTCTTATTATGGGTTTATATCATTTATTTTTATATTTTTTTAGAAATCAAGAAAAAGCATCGCTTTATTTTAGTCTATTCTGTATTTTTATGGCAATCAGAATTTCTATTACTGGAGAAAAATTTCTTTTACAATTTTTTCCATTTTTTCCGTGGGGATTACATATTAAATTAGAATATTTAAGTATCTATTTTGGACTACCTGTTTTCAGTTATTTTTTGTTTTTTGCTTTTAATCATAAATCAAAATCCCTCTATCTTTCGGATAAAAGAAATTTTAAATATATTATAACAGAAGAATTTTATTATCCATTAATTGAATTTATTTTTTATTTTTCTATTCCATTCATTTTGATTACAATTTTTACTAATACTATCTTTTATGGTGATTTTTTAAAACTTTATCAAATTTTTCTTTTAATTTGTGCTGTTTATCTCTTTTATGGAATGGTACTTGCTACGATTAAGAAAAAAGAAGGTGCTATTTTTTCTTTTATTGGAATTATAATTCCTTTTTTTACTGTAATAAATGATATTTTATACGCTAAAAGAATAATTCATACTGGCTATTTCCTTTCTTTTGGTATGTTTGTTTTTATTTTATTTCAATCTTTATCACTGGCATATAAGTTTTCTCGTTCTTTTAGTCAGATCGAACAATTAACAAATCATTTAAAACAATTATTATCAACATTCGAAAAATTTATACCAAAGGAATTTTTAGAACTTCTTAATAAGAAAGATATAACAAAAATCCAATTAGGTGATCAAAGCGAAAAAGAAATGACTGTTATGTTTTCTGACATTCGTAAATTTACTTCTATTTCTGAACATTTAACACCAGAAGAAAATTTTAATTTTATCAATCTATATTTATCTTTCATAGAACCAGTTATAAGAAATCATAATGGTTTTATAGATAAATATCTTGGAGATGGATTTATGGCATTATTTTCTCAATCTCCCGAAGATGCCTTAAAAGCAAGTATAAAAATTCAAAAAACCTTATCTGATTTTAATCAATTTATCGAAGAAAAAAATATTGAACCTATAAAAACAGGAATAGGAATACATGCTGGAAAATTAATGCTTGGTGTTGTTGGTAGCGAACATAGAATAGAAACAACGGTTATTTCTGATATTGTAAATACAGCATCTCGTTTAGAAAAACTTAATAAAGATTTTGGAACAGATATACTTATAACTAATGCAGTTGTAGATCATCTAAAAGAAAAACAAAATTATAAATTACGTTATATAGGAACAATTTTATTACGAGGAAAAACCAGTCCAATAAAAATTTACGAAGTATATAATCATTATCATGATTTTATTATAGAAAATTATGATAAAACAAAAGAAGACTTTTATAAAGGTATATCTTATTTTACAAACAATAAAATAGATAAAGCATTAGAAATATTCGAAAATATTATTCAAATAAATCCTTATGATAATCCAGCCCGGTATTATCATTTTAAATGTAAAAGCATAATAGGTTTTTAAAAAATAACCCCACTCCCCTAAAATAGGAGGTGGGGCAAACAAATAGAAAATTATTTATTTTTGGTTTGAACTATTTCTTTTACTAAATCTTTATTTGGAATTAAGATAATTTGATCACCAGAACGAACTTTAGTATTAAACTTATCTACTGTCTCTACTGTTCCAGATATATTTTGATATTTTATTTGAGAGTTTACTGGTAAAGAAGAACGAATCATATAACCTGCAATTAAATTTTCAAAGTAAGTATGTGATCCCCAGATAATAGCAATACCTAAATAAAATAAGAGTGCACCAGCTATAATATAGATTAAATTTTCAAATGCAGAAATATCTATTTTTAATTGTTTAAAAGCAATTATAAAAGTAATAATATGAAAAGATTTATCCTTATTTAAACGAAAGAGAAAAACAAATTTTTATTTTGTATTATAAAAAATGATATAAAATAAAAGAAATTATGAATATTTTAAATAAAAAAGAAAGTGCTATTAAAATGAGACTTGTTAGATTAAGAGAAAAAATACAAAGGATTATATATGGAAAAAAATTATAAACAATATAAAGAACAACATAAAAATCAAGAAATAGACACAAATGAATTATACGAAAAGGAAATAAATATAATATATAAAAAATTATATAAAAAATCATTTTTAAAAGATCTATTGGAAACTTTATTGATTATTCCCTATTATGCAATTAAGGGATTCATAAATGATATTTTAAATAAAATAAAACAAAAAGATTCTAAATAATTTAAGAAAGATATTATTGTGTATTAATTTTTTGAATTATTTTAAAATTTTTATAAGAGCGAAACGACATTGTAAATATTGTAAATATCTTATAATACAAATAATTCTAAGAAAAAATAGCTATGAAGATTGGTTAAAAAAGTAATATTAAAAATTTTTTATTTGAATATTTATAGTTAGTAAATCCTATTTTTTTAGGTATAAATTAAAAATAAGGGCATGCGCCCTTTAATAAAGAGGTATCGCTTTAAAATTTATAACTTACACTTAAAGAATAATCAATTCCTTCATTATATTTTTCGTATGGTAATTTATATTTTCCTAAATTTGATTCTTGATATGTTTCAAAAGATGTATTAAATAAATTTTTAATGCTGGCTTTAATAGATAAATTTTCAGCTGGATTGTAAGATGCTACTAAATCCCAGAATCCTTTTCCTTTTTCGTAAATATCTGGCTCTCCCAGTGAACCAGCAAATACAATTCTATCACTAAAATAATTATAATATAAGCCAACATAACCTAATTTTTTGGATTCATCAAAATAATATAAAAACTTTAAATTATATACTAAATCCGATTGCCCCTGTAATGGACGTTTTAAATTTGTTGGAGCTAAACTAACTCTTTTATCATAAATACTAAAAAAACCCTGCGCAATTAATTCTCTCGTTAATGGATCCATTACCTCTACTTCTGATTTTATTGAATATAGATTTAATTCGATGCGAAAATACTTATAAAAATCCTTGCGAAAATCTACTTCTATACCTTTTATAGTAGCTTTAGGTGAATTAATATAAGTAAATACACGTTCTCCTGCTCCTGTTGCTGGTTGACCAATCATCTCGATAGGATCTTTTATGAATTTTTCAAAATAAGCAATACCTATATATTCCTCTGCTGTTATATACCATTCCCAGCGTAAATCATAATTTTTTATTTTTGAACTTTTTAGAGCCGAATTTCCCTGTATTCGTTCTCCTGCAAAATACGGTGAAAAAGCAAATTCAGAAAGTTCTCTTGTATCAGGTCTTGCTACAGTTTCGTAATATGCTATTCTTAAATTTTGATCTTTTATAAATTCATATACAACATTAATAGATGGTAATATATCAACTTCATCTAATTCTCCAATTCCCTGATTACATAAACCTTTTTCAATTAAATAAGGTCTTAAATCTTCTAAACCATCAGGTGCACAATCTATTGGTATTAAATTGTTTAATGCTAAACTTGTAGATTTTTTAGTTTGAACTTTTTGATAATTTTCTTCCTGTCTAAAACCACCAATCACTCTTAACTTAGGTATAATAGGTAAATCAGTTTGTAAGAAAAAAGTATCTATTGTTTGTTCTGCTTTATAAGAATCATTTTGACCAGCAGAAGTTTGTCTAACTATGTAATTTCCAGAAAGAAGTTGAGATGTATTTAATGTTAATTCACCTGGAACAGGGTACACTTCCAATGGAGTAACTCCTCTAACATTTTGATAACGATAAGTTTTTGATTTAAAGTTTTTATCTCTTTGAAATGTTTCGTATCCTATTTTTAGTTTTGCTTCTAAATCAGCCCATTGTTTATAGGGTAATTCATAATCAAGATGTAGAGTATTTGTTTCATCCTCTGTAAATGAATAATATCTTGTACCATCACCCTGTTGGGCAAGAAATGGATCATTTGTACCTATTTTTCGTAACCATAAACGATTTTTACGATCTGGTTCATCACGAACTGCTCTTGCATAATTATAATGCCATTTTAGTATGTGAGGTTTCATTTCTTCTATATATTTTATTCCATGATCACCTCCAATAGTAGAACTAAATATTTCTCTTGCAATATAATAAGAGGTATTAGTTATAAATTCCTGTTGATCCTGATCAATCTTTTGTGCAAAAGATTCGCGAAATACTTTTTCTGAATTTGTAGCTAAAAATGTTTTTAAATAAATTTGATTATTATCATTAAGTTTGTATGCTAAATTTAAATTATTCCCCCATAGCACTTTTTCTTCGTAATAGTCAGCTAATCTAGCTTGATTCACAGAACTAATATAATATAAATCAGGTATCCAGTTATTCCCACCTAAATAATTTTTACTTGTCCAACGATATTCCTGACGCTTTGTTTTCTCGTAATCTTTTTTATATGTCAAACCATAAATGTAACCAAATTTTTTCCCTAAGAATGTTGTTGTATCTCCAATACTAAAATCAAATTTATAATTATAAGGTGCTTTAATTATCCTGGGTGACCAATTATTATCAAATGAAGTAAATGCATATGCAACAGTTTGATCTGTTAATCCATAAGAACCTCCTGTTAAGGGAATTAAATCTGGAAGACTCCCTGCAATACCGAGCAAATCCCATCGTTTAGAACCCAATCCTGTAATACTATTTGGTCCAAGGCCTAAGTAATCATTTCCACCTTCTGATTTTAATTTTTTAAATTCATTGTGTGTTGTAATAGAATTCTTTTCTATACCAATACCAATATTTAATGTAAATTCATCCGGATATTCCTGTGTCTCGATTTTTACTATTCCTCCAGAAAATTCACCTGGATCTTCTGGTATAAATGTTTTTATTACACGTATATTTTTAACAAGACCAGCAGGAAATAAATCTAAAGGAACAACTTTTTTATCTGGCTCAGGAGAAGGCAATATACTTCCATTTAATATGGTGTTAGAATAACGTTCTCCCAATCCTCTAACAAAAACATATTTACCACCTATAATCGAAATACCAGTAACTCTTTTTATTACATCACTTGCGGTAGAATCTGGACTTCGTTTAATAGCTTCCTGACTGATTCCATCTGAAACTGTTGGAGATTTTTTTTGTAATGCAAGAAGACTTGCTTCTGTATTGTTTAAAGCACGTTCTTCTACAAGAACAGTTTGCAAAGCTTGAACACCCATTACCATATTTAAACTGATATTTTCACCAGCTTGAACAGTAACAGTTTGAGATTTCGTATCATATCCTATCATCTGAAATAAAATTGTATGGGTTCCTGGTGGTAATTGGATCGTATATTTACCATCAAAATCCGTTTGAGCAAATACACCTGCTTCTCTAACTACTATCGTTACACCAAAAATAGGCTCTCCTGTAGTAGCATCAATTACTCTACCGGAGACAGTAGATGTATTTTGTGCATAAATTGTAGATGTTACTAAAAAGATAATAAAAGTTAAAATAATTTTTTCTTTAATAAATAATTTTAACATTTTTTTCTCCTTTCTTTTTTTAATTATTATTTAACAATTTATAAAGTATTTTTATATTATTTATTACATTTTTATTACAAAATTATGAAATAAATAATTTTAATTCTCAGGTTTTATTTGAATCAATTTATATTGTTGATTATGCTGAATTATTAAACCTTTTAATGGATAAATCTTTTTGCTGGAATTAGAAATAATTATAATAGAATCAAAATAAATTAATTGATTATTTTGTAATGGTTCTTGCTTTTTTATTTGAATTACAATTTTATCTGCATTTATTAAATTAAAATTATTCTGTTTTAAAATATAAGATTTTGTTAAATTTAAATTTTTATTTTGGTATAAATGGTATAAGTATAAAACATTTTCTATAGTTAGACCTTTATCATAAATTTTTTCCCATGGTTGATTTGCCCAGTATATTGTTAAATATTCTTTGTCAGTAAGAAAATATTTATCTACATTTTTATTATTTATCATATCTAATAAAAAATTTTTTACTAAGTTTTCTATTGATGGAAAACCTACAAAATTAGATTGAATTTTACCACGAAATTGTAAAGCCCATTCTTTTCGTTTATTTTTGTAATCATTCTTACAGAATACTATGATAGTTAATATAAAAATTATCAATATATATTTTTTAGATTCCATAAAATAATCTTTAATTATTATAAAGAAAAATCACCAGCCGAAGCTGGTGAAGTTATTTAAGTTATTTTTAAATTAATTATTTCTCCAGATCGTCCAGCCTTGTGTCCAATCGGTACCACCAGGAAATGCTTCTATGTTTGCATTAACAAATACAGGTGGCTGGGTAGGATTAGAAGAATTCCAATCTGTAGTAACACGAGTATTTCTTGCATCATTAGAAGCACTACCAGTAACATTATTAGTTGGATTTGAACATGGAGATGTATCAGATGTATCTAAGGTTGTTGAACTTAAATCTACAATTGAACCATTTGTTAAAGTAACCTGAGCACATTCTCTTGCAACTCCCATACTAACATTAGAATAACCTATCATAGTAAAATTTTCTATTGTAATATTCGAAGCTCCTCTTGTAGAACCATTAGCGATAGCACCACTTTGATCTGAATCTGCACCATCTAATTCAAATGCTCTTGGATCCGAAGAAAATGTTACTCCATTTGCACTTGTATATCGATAAGCTAAAACATTTTTGATGGTTCCATTATATCCCATATCAACATCAACATCATCATCTGCTATTCCTGTTAATAATAAATAGCTGGGATTAACTCTACCACCAAATATTTCAATAGCATCATCAAGACCAAAATGAATTTGTGCATATTCAATGGTTGTTCCAGAACCAACAGAATATAATGATAATCCATTTAATTCATCTCCTGGTGCCACTTCATTTCCAGCAAATTCTATTCGCACATATTTTAATTTTCCAGAATTATCATTTACAATATTATCTGTTCCATAAGTTTGTGGATCAGTTCCTTCTGTTGTGGGAGATGTTGATTCATTAGAAATAGGAGCTTTACCTATAATAACAATACCACCCCAATCACCAGATTTTCTTTCTCCTTCTGGTTTGCTTGATGTAAATACTATGGGATTAGTTGCAGTACCTTCTGCAATTATTTTAGATCCTGGTAAAATAAATAAAGAAGAACCAGCTTCACCTTTAACCACTGTACCGGGAAGCACAGTTAAGGTAGCATTATTTTTAACAAATACGGTTCCTTTTAATATACATTCACCAGATATTGTTCTATCCTGAGTAATTTCCCCTTCTAATATTCCACACGATCCAGCTTGCGATAATAAGAATAAACCAAGAAGCGCATCATCATTATTGTCATCATTTTTTTTGAATAGATTACAATTTGTTAATATGCTTCCTACTAAAAGTATTATTAAGTTTATTTTTAATAAATGTTTAATCATTTTTTTCCTCCTAAATTTAGTTAAAGTTTATAAAACAAAATATAAATAAAGATTACAATAGTATTACTAATATATAAAATTCTAATGAAATTAGACTTTTTTATTAAAGTATTGTTTTTAAATTTTAAATTAATTATCTAAATTATAAAGGTAAGTTAAAATTAGAATTATATCAAATTAAATTGAAAATAATATATTTATATAATATTAAATAAATTATTTTTATATATTATATAAAGTAATTAATATTTCTACATATTTTTCACAAGCTAAATTATAATATAAAAATAATATAAAAACTTATACTTTAGCCTTCTCTTTACAATATTTGTTTTAAATTCAAAACAATCTTTGTTAGAGAAAACCTTACAAAAATATATTATTATTCTTAAATATTACATTCAATTCTATAAGTATTCTTAATATATACTTTACAATATAGCTAATAATTTCTTATATATCTTTTAATAATTTTAAAATATTCTAACTTATTCTTACAGAACAGTCTTCATAATCATTACAAACCATCTGATAGATTTTTTTACTGGTTTTATTTTGGTTTGGCAAATCTTTCTATATTTTTTAATCTATCTATGTGTTTTAAAACAAGAAACAAAAATATATCCAGATAATAGGTATACTGACTTCTTAAATCCTGCAAATATTATTATATGGGATATAAATTATAAAACGTTAGGTGGGTAAAAATTTCGTCGTAGGGATTTCATTATGAAAATTATAAAAAAATACTACTTAATTCTTTTATAAGACAGTTCCTCTTATATAAGTTATAAGTATCTATCAATTATTAATAGTATATTTTATTAAAAATAGTACCAAAAAAATGAGAAAAAATCCAATTTTTTATGATAAATTAACTATTTAGAAGCAACATCAACAATAACTTATACTAATTATAAATGATGCTCCTTGAACGTTTAAAAATTTTATAGTAATTAAAATAGTATCCACTATTCTTTTATGTGTTTTCAATATTTATGATATATCCAGAATCAATTTAATCTGAATTGTACTGGTACCAAAACTTTAACTGTTATTGGTTTTCCTTCGTATATAGCTGGTTGATATCTTTTTTTCTTGAATGCTGAAATTGCAGACTGTTCTAAACCATATCCTAAGGGTTTATTAATTGCTGTGACTTTTAATACTTCTCCAGTATCTGCAATTACGACCTCTAAAGTAACTGTTCCTTCTATTCCTTTAATTCTAGCTTCTTGAGGATATTCTGGTTTAATATCAGGTGTTAAATCAACCGGTATTGTTGCACCTATCATAAAAACATTTTTAGCAGAAGCAATTCTTGGATCTTCTTTAATTTGCTTTTCGATTTTATCAGTTTCCTTTAACTCTCCTTCTGCATTTTCATTTGAAGAAACTTCTGGATCTTGCAATTGAATAGTAGAAACAAATGCAATTTCATCATATACTTTATTATTTTCTTTAAATAACTCAGCATTAATAATATAACCGTTTTTAATAAACCATATCTGACTTATGGTTGAAATCACACCAAAAATTAAAAAACGATTTTGATAAAATTTAATTTTTAATTCTTCTTTTATAGTACGTTTTGCTTTTTCTTTTTTATATTTATTATTATTTTGGTTATGTTTTAAACCTATTTTGGTTATATTTTCTATTGTTGTTAACGAACTCATAAAGTTTCTCCTTTTTTTAATTTTTACATTTTTCTTTCCGTTTGTTTTGTTACAATACCTATATTAGTTATATTTAATTCTTTTAAATTTTCGAATAAATCTTCTAATATTTCGTATGGCAATTCACTATCTGCATTTATAATAATTCTTACTGAAGGTTTCTGGACATATACTGCTTGAATCTTAGCTAAAAGTTCTTGTTTAGAAACTAAGATATTTTCAAAATAGTAATTTTTATTCTTATCTATATAGATTGGAATATTATCTTCGCTTAATTCCTGACCTTTCCCTTCTGGTAATTCAAGTGGAATATCTGCATCCATTTTTAATACAGATGTAGCCATAAAAAAAACAATTAAAAGAAATGCGATATCAGCCATGGAACTTAAAGGAACTGTTGCTATAATTTTTTTTCTTTTCATCTTTTTTACCTATAGGAATTATTTTAAATTTCTCTGAATTGATATTTTTTTAAAACCTTTTTCTTTTACTAAACTAATTAATGAAACCATTCCCTGAACATTAGTATTCTTTGCTGATAAAACAGCATACTTTTCTTCTATGTTTTCTATTAAAATATCACTAATCAAAAATTTTCTAAAATCATAAAAATTATCAAATGATTTCTTACCAATTTCTATATTACTTATAGAATATATGTTTCTATTTACTTCAAATTTATAAATATTTTTTCTTAATACTAACTTAGGTTTAGCATCTTTTTTTGGTAAAGAAGAAATCAAACCTTCTTTTACATAAAATACAGATGCTACCATAAAGAAAATTAATAATAAAAAAGCCAAATCTGACATTGATGCTGCCGATATTTCTTCCACTTGCAATTTTTTTCTTAAACTCATAAGCATTTTTTAATTTGTTGTAATAGTTTGTTTAATTGTATTTTTAATTTCTTCTGATGATTTACCTTTAATTCTTAATAATTCCTTATAAATATGATTTGCAACTGTTTCTATTTCTGCTGCAAATGCATTTACTTTATTTTGAAAATATTGAAAGAATGCCATCGCTGGAATTGCAACGATTAATCCAGTAGCAGTTGTTATTAATGCTTCTTTAATACCTGCCGCTACAATTTTCGCATTAACACTGTCTGCATTTGCAATCGCATCAAAAGCATTAATCATACCAGAAACTGTTCCTAGAAAACCAATAAGAGGAGCTATGGTCGAAATTGCTGCTAGAACAGGAAGCCCTCTTTCTGCCTGAGAAAAATAAGATAATGCTTCTCTTTCAACTCCTTTAATAAAATTATCTGGCTCGTAATTAGAAACTTCTAAACCCTCAGACAAAATCTTAGAAATTAAATATCTTTTATGTTCATTTATAAAATTTATAGCACTATCTATCCCTTCATTTAATTTATCTAATATATTTTGTTCAAAGGTTTTTGAAGTAAATTTATGAAAAGAAAAATAATAAAGCCTTTCCATAGTTATTGCAAAACCAATTATTGATGCTAAGAGAAGAGGCCACATAAAAGGTCCCCCAGCTAAAAATAATGACCAAATAGTTGTAATAGAATTTTCTAACCTATTTTCTTTTTCTTCTTCTGATTTTTGTATATTGTCTTTTTTCTCTTCATTATTTTCAGTAGTTGTATTATTTTCCGATAAAGTTTTATCTGTTTCTTTTTTTAATTGTTCATTTACTTCTTGTTTTGGATATGTTTGTGCTATCAATATATCTTTATTAAATTCTAACCCAATGTAAAAAGAGATTGCTAAAAGAATTGTTATTAATGTAAAAATCTTATTTAATTTTAAATACATTATTATATCTCCTTCTTAAAAGTTTTTTTAGTAAATATAGCTAATATTATTACAAAAAAATTACAATTCTATTAATTTTTTATTTTATTCAAATCAAGGCTCTGTTATATAAAAGTTAATGATTTGCTATTTATTTTATAAAAATATTTATCAACATTCTTAGACAATTTTTCGTGATATGAAAAAAGTATTGTTTTTTTAAACATATGTTAGTATTATTTAAAAAAAAATTTCACTTTTATAAAAAATTTTGCTTTAAAATGGGTGTTATGCAACAAAGCCTATGATTTGTATATAAAAGTATAGTAATTTTATTCTAAAAATTTCAATTGTAATATAACAAAAGTCCGATTTATAAAAAATTATTTTAAAATAATAAACATTTGTCCTACTGTTATAAAATATTTATTAAAAATCATTTTACATTTATTCGTAGCGATTAATTTATATTTTCGTAAATTATTTTAAGTACATAATATTTCAATGTCTTCTTCTACCAGTTCCCTTGCCCTATAAAATCGATGCTCTATCCTGATTTCTGTAATACTTGTTACAAATTCACGGCCAATTTCCCTTAACGGAACCCTTAATAGAGATACCTTATCATCAAACCTTCTATAACATTCCCATTCTATTAGTAACCTTATAATATGACTTACACTATATCCCGTCATCTCGGAGATGTCCTTTAATAACTGATGAATATTCTGACTTACTCTTATAGAATAGTGTTCATAATCATTACATACTATCTGATAAATTTTTTTACTGGTTTTCTTTTGATTTGCTAATTTTTTTAGTCTTTCAATGTATTTAGAAATTAAAAACAAAAACATATCTGAATAGCTGGAATGCTGATTTCTTAAATCCTGTAAATCTTCTTTATATGGAATATAAATCATAAAGTGTAAAATAGTCGTATTGGTTGATTCTTCTAGTTCTTCGTTAGGACTTTGTATATTCTTTCTTATATAGGTAGCCATCAATAATTATAGTCTAATTTTTATTAAAGATCTTACTAAAAAAATATAAGAAAATCAAATTTTTTTAATACAAAATCACAATTTAGAAGCAAAGTTAATAGGAACTATAAAATTATACGGCTTTCTTTGAACGCTTACATTTATTCGATATTTTTCTCTTAAAAAGCTAAAAAACATATCTTATCTAACAAAAGAATATATGTTAAAAAAATTGCAATAATTGTAATATTTGTAATATCAATAATTGTTTAGTAATATAATTGTAATAGTTTTGTAATACTAATAATTATACTCTAAACCCATATGAAGAAAAGAATAATCAATTATTTTTTACTTTGTCTGTTCCTATCCTCTGCAATATGGGGATACGAAACAGACTGGCAGGATAAAAAATTAGGTCCTACCCACTTTAAACTACATGGGTATTTCTGGTTCGGATACGAAAATATCGATGCTCAAAAAGGCACTGTTGATACTGGAACAAAACAAGGCTTTACTATGAACCGTGCCTATGTCCGTATCGATGGAAAAGTAACAGATGGCGATTTTAAAGGATGGAAATATCATCTTACCATCGATGGTGTTCCCGGTGGCAATGAATTCCTTAAATATGCTTACTTCGGTATCCCTCTGCCTGCTGACCTAACTCTTATCGGCGGTTTACAAAGTAATCCTACTTCTACTGCTGGTAAATATAGTCTCGAAAAACTCTGGAATCATCGTTATTTAGATGCAGATGGTAAAGCTATGTGGGACCAGTTAGGTGTTGCTGCCTCCTCTGACCTCGGTATCGGTATCGAACAAACAAAAGAACTCTATAACTTTAATATCCAGATTGGTAATGGCGAAGGTTATAGTAAATCCTCTAACGCTGCTTCCATAAGTAATACAAAACTAAGTGATCTCGCAAAAGGCTCTGGCGATTCCTATGGATACCACCTTTATGGTAGATTATCCTTAACCCCATTAGGAACTAAAGAAGATTTACCAACAAGAATCTTTATACATTTACCTTTCGTGTTCAGAAATTTCTATGGTATTCAACGCTCCGAATACGAATATGTAGAAAAATTAGATTTTACAAAACCCACTGGCTCAGGTAATCAATTCTCTATACTAAAAGGTAATCCAAAAGCAAAACAAGATTATGCCTACGGTGTCGAAGCTAATGTCTTCTTAAATATGGGTGATATTAAAATCGGTATCGGCGCTGGTCAAATTATCGATAAAGATATTAGAAGAGATGCCTTTAAAATCGACGATTCTCTCCTTACTACTCCTATCACTATTGCAAATCTTTATAATTATTATGAACCTGCAAAAGATTCTATCGGTATCGCTAATTATATCTTCTTATGGATGCATTACCAAAAATTTGGTATTGTCGCTCGTTATTACGTAAATACCGATGACGGAACAATGGCTGGTAAATTAAAACATGCTGAAGGTCTATCTGTTGCTGAACAATTAATTAAACAGGATGCTAAGGATGGTGTTTTGGGTAATTTATCTACAGCAAGTGCTCTACAATTAATTCGCTCTGGACAAGTTGATGAAGGAAAATCCAAAATGAAAACTATCTTACTTGCTTTTGAATATTATATGAATGAACGTTATAAAATGGCTATTGGTATTAAACAATCTACTACAACCAATAAAGATGGTACTCCTTATAAAATTACACCATTCCAGGCTAATAATATTGGTTCTTATACAAATGATAGTTATGCTACTCTTATTGCTTCTCAGGCTGGATTACCAACAGGTGTGTTAACTGATAAAGACATTATCGGAACAAAACGAATCGATAGACAAATCTTTTTTAGATCCCAGTTTACTTATTAAAAATATATAACAGGGCTATTTTAGCCCTGTTATTTTATATTGGATTTGGTTTATAAAATTAATCATAAAATAAAAATATTCTTATAAAGCTATAGTTAAGGATAAATTATTTATTATTTAAGAAAAATTTAAAGAACAAAAGAAAGGGGCATTAAGCCCCTTAGATTAAAGGAGGGAAGTTTTTTTAGACTTTAACCACTTTTACTTTTGTATCGTAATAGGAGGAGGAAGCACCAATTATATCTTCTAAACATGTATTTTTTAATACAGGATCAACTGCGAGAACTGAATTAGCACAAATACCTGCTTTTCTACGAGGATCACCTTTTATTATTTTACCATTGATTTCTATATCATTAGCTCCATAAGCCCAATGTCCAAAGCTCCAGGATATTGCTATTGTTCCAGGCCTCATTCCCTGAACAACTTTAACTGGACCTTTTACTTCTATTTTTTCTCCATTCATAAGATCCCATAATCCATCTGGATTAGATGCACTAATTACTTTTACTACATCATGATCCTTTATACCAAGTCTATCTGCATCCTGCTTATTCATTAAAATATAGTTTTCTGGTAGAGTAGCAAGCAACCAATAATTAGGTATAGTTCTTGATTGACCACCTTGTATATATTTAAAAGTAATCAAATATAAATCATATTCTTCTGGAAAAGATACTGGTTTATCATCAAATCCTTTTATTGGCTCATAAATTCCTAATCCAGAAAAACGTTTACCTGTATAGGGATGTCTTGTTTCTGCTACTTCTTCTACGTATAGACTGAACATTCCTTTAAATGGATGGGGTAATTTATCTCCACTATTAAGATATTTTGTAAAATCTTCGTATCTTCCACCTCGATTTAATACATATACAACTTTTCTAAACCAGTTTCTTCCTTTTTCGTCAATACATGATTTTTCCCATCGTTTTTCATCAAAAACTGCTTTTGATAAATGTTTTCTTGCTTTTCTGAATATTTCCATTTCTTCTTCAGATGCATCTGGTACTTCTTCGTTTTCCTTATCACCTGCTGCAATATTTGCAACCATTTTTAGATAGTAATCTTCCTGTGTATAAAAATCCATCCCTTTGCCAAATCCATCTTTACCATAACCAGGTAATCCTAATTTTTCGGCTATGGCAAGCATTATAGATTCCATATTTACAGGAACTTCGTGTCCGAATACTTTTACTTTTTCTACAGGAGATTCTACGGTTGGTTGTCTTACCTTGGATTGTTTTATTGGAGAAGCTGGTGTTATATGTGGTGTACCCCATCGTTCCCATATTGCTGTATCTGGAAAGATATAATCAGCATACATAGAGGTTTCTCCAATTACAATATCACAAGCAAAAAATAAAGGAATTTTGTTTACATCTTTTACTATTTCTATCATCTTATGACCTGCTGGTGTTGACATAATAGGCGTTCCTTTATGTAAGAATAATGCTTTAATTGAATAAGGATAACCATCACCTGCTGAAGGTATAACTTCCTGATAAACATTATTGGAATGAGGAAACCAAGGTCTTTTTGCTGGATAACCATCTTTCTTAAAATAAGAACTATCTTCGTATTTATATTTTTCTCTAGTGATTGGTACACCAAAAGCCGTTAATTTTCCAGGATGTAATTCTTTATCTAAATTAAATGGATTACCGGGTTTTCCACCTGCTTCGTGCCAGTGTCCACCACCCTTAGATAAACCACCTTTCCAATCTGGATTACCAGCAAGTAAATTTAGAGTAATAATTGCCTGTGCATTATAATATCCGTTAGTATGTTGAACTGGTCCTCGATATAATTCTGCAACAGATTTTTTTCCATATTTTCCAAATTCTTTTGCAACTTCAATTAAATCATCTGTATCAACACCTGCTTCTTTTGCCCATTCTTCTATGCTTCTTTGCATTGCATAATCATAGATTAATTTAAAAGCAGTTTTTACTTTATATCCACCAACAACACCTTCGTATAATAATTCTCCTTTTACTGGATTATTTTCATCATCTGTTTTAAAAGCTCGAGGTGCACCATTACTAATACAAACAAAATGATCTTTACTTCCTGCACCAATATCGCTTCCTCTTAGTAATTTACCAGGACCATCTTCCTCTATTCTAACTAACCAAGTTGCATTTGTCCAAGTTGTTTCGTTGGTAGATTTTGCTGCACCTTTATTCGCATTAGAAAGATAAACTTTATCATATTTTTCATTTTCTAATAACCAGCGAATCATTCCCCATGCAAAGGCTGCATCTTTTCCTGGTTCAATTGGAATCCATTTCCAGGCTTTTGCTGCTGTTTTTGAATGTCTGGGATCAACAACAGCTATTTTTAATTGTCCATCTACCTGCTGATTTGTTACCTGATTTGCTAATAATGGTGGACCAAAATTTGCTTCGAAAGCACCTGTTCCAAAAAAGATTACAAATCGAGCATTATAAAAATCTGGCTTCATATGATGCTTACCTTTTTGCCATTTACCATCTATATATTGATCTGTCATCTTTTCGTAAGCGATATGATGGGATTGTTCGCATATAGTAGTATGTTCAAACCAGTTTATACTTCCAAAACCATCTTTTAACCATCGTTTTGCAAATTCTTTTCTACCATGCTCAATTCGACCTGCTAAAAAGACAAATTGATTGTTAATTGGTCCTAAATCTGGCATATCGGGATTAATCAATGTATTTAGATAATCTTTGTATTTTGCTTTGAATTCTTGTAAGCTCATTTTTCCTTTACCAACTTCCTTAGCATCTTTTGCCATATCTTTCATTATTTTAGGATCTTTAAATTTATAGAGATCTTTTAAACCTGGCACAATTCGATTTTCTTCACCTGGAACATCTGCAAATAATTTACCACCTTCTACAATTTCTTTAATTGCCTGATCAAAACTAATTACTTTCCATTTATTATCTCCACGTTTTCCCGCTCGTTTTAGAACCTTAACAATTCGATAAGGATCGTATAAAGTTTGAATTCCAGCCTGACCTTTTGGACAAATACCACCATCAATTTTTGCTGCATCTTTTATAGAAGTATTATAAGGTATAGGTGGATTTAAGGTTTGAATTCCATAAGGATTACCGTCAATTTTAACTGCTACACCATCTACAACTTTTACTTTTATTGGACAGGCTGTATGACATTGTAAACATACAGAATATATTACATTTTCTGCCTTATTTAAAGGATAAGGATCTTTATTTTCAGGTGTAATACGCTCATTAAATTTACATTGTCCTAATAATGCTGCTCCACCAACTACCGCTGATGTTTTTAATAAATCTTTTCTTGATATTTTTATACTCATAATTTTCCTCCTATTGATTTTATTTTTCTTCTACATCTAAAACAGGTAATAAGGACTTACCTAATAAGAAAATCCAGGCACCAACAGAGATTGTAAAAAAGAATACTAACCATTCCCATATTGTTGGAACATATTTAAAAACTAAACCTGGACCTGTAAAAGAATGCTTTAATCCTTCTAATTCTGCTACATTCAAACCGGGAATTACAATATTCAAACGAACAGATAAAAATGTAACCGCAATCAATCCACCTGCTATAGCAACATTCTTTGGTACTCTACCTTTTACTAATAGATATAAAGGAACAATTACACCGAAACCTAAATGTACAATCCAGAATACCCACCAGAAATGACCAAATAATACTAATTTAAAACCTTCTGCATGTTCTGGAACAGATTGCCATAGACTTATAGAAAACTCTGCCCATTCTAATAAAACATCAAATAATAACAATCCTAAGATTAGATTTCCTAAGTATTTCATAATATCTTCGAATTCCTGTTGAGATAATTTAGGTCTCCAGAACATTAAAATAAATGAAAGTAAAGCAGCTCCTGATAATAATGCTCCTACAAGGAAAATGATAGGTGTTAAACCAGAATGCCAGTAAGGTCTTGCACCTACAACACCAAAAATTGCACCAACAGAACCATGAAAGGCAACCGCTAATGGAATTCCAATACTACCAAGAATTTTTAATGTTTTTCTATATTGTTTTTTATCTTCTTCTGTTAGTTCTTTTTTACCAAAGTTTAATAAATTACATATTTTTCCTCTTAATGAATCTTCATTTGCATATTTTGCTAAATCTGGTTTAATCGCAATCCACAATTCTATAGTTAATAAAACTGCATAGGCAGAATATAACCAGGACATCCATCCCATAACAGAACCAAAATTTGTACGTAAAGCTAATCGCCAGGCTCTTGACATATGACCTAAATCAGACCATACTGTTAATAAAGCTGCTATTAAGGTTGCAAGTGCTGTTAATAATGCTAATTTTGCCACTTTCTCTAATACTTTTACATTAAATACATATACTAATGCAGAAACCACAAATGCGCCAGCAGAAAGACCAATCAAATAAATATAGCCAGCAATCCATAATCCCCAGGGTATATAAGAACCATAATCAGCATGGATATGACCATTAATAATCCGATCTACCATTCCAATTAATCCCAGTATTAAGGTTATGATCGCTAATATGGTTAATCGTTTTGCCCCTTCGCTTTCTGTTGGTGGAAATAATAATTCTTTTAATGTATTCATAAAAACCTCCTAAATTAAATAATAAACATTGGGTTCTGTTCCCATATGCTCTTTTAAACGTATTACATTGGGTTTACCTTTTAGTTTAGAAACTAAGCTTTCTGGATCATTTCCATCTCCAAAATAGGTTGCCCTTCCAATACAGGTTACTACACACATAGGTAATAGTCCTCTTTCTACACGATGTAAACAGAATTGACATTTTCTTGCATTTCCAATAGGAGATTTTCCTTCTTCTCTTTCCCAGGCTATTCCATATTCATAAGCTGGTTTTTCTTCGTAAACTTTTGCTTTTTCTCTACTTAGATAGACCTCTGCATTTTTGGGTGTTTTATCCGTATAATAATAACCAGAATCAAATACCCTTGCACTATACGGACAGGCTGTTATACAATAACGACAACCAATACATTGTTCATAATCAATTTCTACGATACCATCTTTTCTTATCCATGTAGCATGTACAGGACACACATCTACACAAGGTGCATTACTACATTGCATACAGGGTCTTGGAGTAAACCTCATAGAAACATTAGGATATTCCCCTATTTCTTCTTCGAAAACAGGACGATAAACTGTTCCTGGTGGAAGTTTATTTTCTGCAACACAAGAAATAGTACAAGCATGACAACCAACACATTTTCTTGTATCTATAACCATTATCCAGCGTCTTTGTTCTAAGGGTTTTTTAAGAGCTCGTTGTAAATCCCTCATCATAGTAATAATTGGATCTTCTCCTTCCATTGGTGGGGGTAACTTAGCTAATTCAATATCCTTGGGAAGTTTTACTTCTTCTGCTTTTAAATGCGTTCCTGTAAAAGCCTTAGAAATAATCCCCGTAAGGATTCCAATACCCAGTCCTTTTAATACATCTTTCCTTTCTAAAACAGGTTCTTCTTTTTTCTTTTCTATGATTTTTTGGGTCATAAAAACCTCCTGACTTTTATAACGCATATTTAAGTTAAGAAAAACTCTAAAATAGATATTTTATACACTTAAAAATAAATAAATGTCTATATTGAGACCTATTCTCAATAACATGTTCTGATTAAAGATTATTTTATTGACTTGAAATAGCCTTAAATTATTATATATATATAAATTTTATCGTCTTCAACACTTAAATACAAAATTAGGAGTAATAATCATGACTCAAACCTTCCATAAAAACCAATCCATCGAAGAAATTTTAGATGAATATAATAAAAAGTTAAAACAATATTTGATTCATTTATTACCTTATACTGACGAAAACGTAATTAATGATTTATTACAGGATATTTTAATTAAAATCTATACTCATAAAAACTATATCAAAAACAAAATGATTGAACCTGATTTTAATTTAAATGCTTATTTATATCAAATGGCAAGAAATTATGTAATTGATTACCAAAGAAAATTAAAGAAAAATAAAGAAATTCAGGAAACCGAATTAATTGATTTTAATATAGATAGTATTAGTAAAGAAAAAGATAATATAAAAAATTTCTTAGTAAATTATGATTGGACCTCTGAAGAAGAAGAAATGTTAAAAAAGGAATCGTTTGAATGTTTATATTATCAGATGAATAAATTAAAATTTGAATATAGAGAAATTCTTTATTTATACTATTTTGAAAATTTTTCTTTACAGGATATTGCTAAAAAATTACAGATTAATTATGGAACGGCCTCTATGCGTTTACAAAGAGCTCGCTATCGATTAAGAAAAATTATCCAATCAACCTGTTGTATTATTCAATCCAAAAATAATATTTATTTAAGTTGCAAAAATTCAGAAGAATCAGAAATTTGCGAATATAAAAACTAAATATATTTAATTAATTTTAAGAATCAATCTCAATTTAAAAATTTTGTTTTCTTTAATTTTAAATTTAGTGTTTAAATTTTACATCTTCTTCGTTTTATGGTAACATGAAACGGATTAGTATTATAACACTTTTTCTGTTCTTATCCTCTGCAATATGGGGATACGAAACAGACTGGCAGGATAATAAATTAGGTCCTACACAATTCAAATTACATGGGTATTTCTGGTTCGGATACGAAAATATCGATACTCAAAAAGGCACTGTTGATACTGGAACAAAACAAGGCTTTACTATGAACCGTGCCTATGTCCGTATCGATGGAAAAGTAACAGATGGCGATTTTAAAGGTTGGAAATATCATCTTACCATCGATGGGGTACCCGGTGGCAGTGAATTCCTTAAATATGCTTACTTTGGCATTCCTCTGCCTGCTGACCTTACTCTTATCGGCGGTTTACAAAGTAATCCTACTTCTACTGCTGGTAAATATAGTCTCGAAAAACTCTGGGATCATCGTTATTTAGATGCCGATGGTAAAGCTATGTGGGACCAGTTAGGTGTTGCTGCCTCCTCTGACCTCGGTATCGGTATCGAACAAACAAAAGAACTCTATAACTTTAATATCCAGATTGGTAATGGCGAAGGTTATAGTAAATCCTCTAACGCTGCTTCCATAAGTAATACAAAACTAAGTGATCTCGCAAAAGGCTCTGGCGATTCCTATGGATACCACCTTTATGGTAGATTATCCTTAACCCCATTAGGAACTAAAGAAGATTTACCAACAAGAATCTTTATACATTTACCTTTCGTGTTCAGAAATTTCTATGGTATTCAACGCTCCGAATACGAATATGTAGAAAAATTAGATTTTACAAAACCCACTGGCTCAGGTAATCAATTCTCTATACTAAAAGGTAATCCAAAAGCAAAACAAGATTATGCCTACGGTGTCGAAGCTAATGTCTTCTTAAATATGGGTGATATTAAAATCGGTATCGGCGCTGGTCAAATTATCGATAAAGATATTAGAAGAGATGCCTTTAAAATCGACGATTCTCTCCTTACTACTCCTATCACTATTGCAAATCTTTATAATTATTATGAACCTGCAAAAGATTCTATCGGTATCGCTAATTATATCTTCTTATGGATGCATTACCAAAAATTCGGTATCGTCGCTCGTTATTACGTAAATACCGATGACGGAACTATGAATGGTAAATTAAAACATGCTGAAGGTCTATCTGTTGATGAACAATTAATTAAACAAGATGCAAAAGATGGTATTTTGGGTAATTTATCTGCAGCAAGTGCTCTACAATTAATTCGCTCTGGACAAGTTGATGAAGGAAAATCCAAAATGAAAACTATCTTACTTGCTTTTGAATATTATATGAATGAACGTTATAAAATGGCTATTGGTATTAAACAATCTACTACAACCAATAAAGATGGTACTCCTTATAAAATTACACCATTCCAGGCTAATAATATTGGCTCTTATACAACTGATAGTTATGCTACTCTTATTGCTTCTCAGGCTGGATTACCTACTGGAGTGTTAACTGATAAGGACATCATCGGAACAAAACGAATTGATAGACAAATCTTTTTTAGATCCCAGTTTACTTATTAAAAATATTATAACAGGGCTATTTTAGCTCTGTTATCTTATATTGGATTTGGTTTATAAAATTAATTATGTTATTATTCCATTCTTCGTTATTAATCCAGATAATATAAATTACATAAAAAGTATTATTATAAAAAATCGAGCTTTTATAGATAAAGAAATCATCTTTTTTGCATAATATATAGGTATTTAACGCTGGATTTTGAATAGTATTTATTTGAATTTTTTTATAAGGGTGTTTACAAAGATAAAATTCCTTTTTCCAATCATTAAGAGAAATTTCTTTTCTATTTTCTATGGCAGAAGTTCTTAGAAAAAATTTTTCTATACCTAAGTTTTTTCCTTCGTAATTCCAGAAAATTCCTTCTTTAAAGATTTTATATTGAAAGTCAAAAGGTAGTTGAATAATCCATTGAAAATAATTATCAATTTGCATTCGTAATAATTCATTTTTTTTAATAGTTTTATTATAGATATTTTGAGGAAATAAAAAAAAGCAAAATAAAAAATATATTATTAAACTATAATAATATTTCATCAATTACTAAGGGATAAGAATCTAAATATTGAAAAATAAAGATTAAATTATTTAAATCATCATTTTTAAAAATCTGTTTTGTATCTTTCGAAAAGAATTGATGATTTTTCTTTATACCAACCCATTTTACCTTAATACGATAAGGTTGGCCAGAGATAAATTTTAATTTTAATTTATCGTTTCTATCATCAAAACGATCTTCTTTAAATTGTACATAAATTTCTTTTCGCTCTTTATCGTAAAAAACAAGATATATATTTTCTACACGAGAAAATAAAAGTCGAAATTCCCATTCTTCTTTTTCTGCATTTATGATTTTATTGAAATCCAGATTATCTAAATAATTTTCGTAATATTGTTGGTTGAGAAAAATAATAGTAAGAAAAATGAATATTATTACTCTTTTAATTCGCCCCATTTTTTTAAAATCTCTTTTGCTTTATTTTTTACGGATTTACTGGGATCATACTTATATTTAATTTCTATCATCTCTTTATATTCTTTTAATTCTAAATCTTCTATATATTCTAATGCTTTTAAACGAACATTTGCATCATCATCTAATGCCATTTGTTTTAATTCTTCTTTTATAGAATCATCTCCTAAGCGAATTAATGATAAAATAATATGTTGTTTTAATGGATTATATTTTACTCTTTCTTTTGGATTACTAATAGATAATATATCATTATAAATTTTTTTTAATTGATTTATAATTTCTTTTTTTTCGTTTTGTTTCCAGTTTTTTGCTAATTTTCCTATGGAATTTACTGCATAAGCTCTTAAATAAATATCTTCGTCATCTTTTTCTATAATTTCTTTTAGTATATCTTTAAATACCAGATTTTCTGATGCTCCTGCATATAATAATATCGTTCTTTTTATTTCCTGATGTGTATCTTCGCTTTTATATTTTTCTAATAGAATATCTGTTATTTCTTTTTGATTATATTTTAGATTACCTAAGGTTCTTAATAAGGCATTGATAAAAATACCATTTTGACTAAAATCCGTTTTATTTAAAATCTCTACCATCTCTTTTTTTAAATCTTTTAATTGTAAATTTTCAATTCCCTTTAATGCCTGTAATTGTACTTTTTCTTCTTTAGAAAATAGATTTTTTTTATATGCTTCTATGCATTTTTTACAATCAGCCTTTTCTATTGCTATAAATTCTAATGCTTTTTCTTTTATAATAGGATCAGCATCATTTAAGGAAATTTCTGCCAGTAAATCATAAAATTTTTTTTTATCGTTTTCTGTGAATTTTTCTAAGCTTTTTATTGTATAAATTCTTTCTGTGGTGTTTAAATATTTAATTTTATTTACCAGTGTTGTAAATTCTTCTTCTGTTAGAATTTTTTCTTTTTTTATATTTGTTTTTTGATTTTTTATATTTTGTATTTCTGAATAAATCGAATTTATAACAAAGATTAAGCATATAATTATTATTATATTACGATTCATTTTCCTGTTTTTCTTTTAATAAGCTTTCGAGCTCTTTTACTTTTGCTTCTAATTGTTTTATTAATCGATGATTTTCAACATTTTCTTTATATTTTTGTATTAGTCTTTCAATATGGGTATGTAGTTCTTTTATATCCCAGGGTTTTTCTACAAAATAATTCAATCCTCCTTTATTGATTGCATCTATTGTGTCCTGTAATCCAGCTTGTCCAGTTAATAAAATTTTGATTGTATCTGGACTGATTTGATTTACTTTTTCTAATAATTCATCACCTTTCATACCCGGCATTACCTGATCAGTAATAACAACCTCTATAGAACCACCTTCCTGTAAAATATCTTGAATGATTTCTAAGGCTTCTTCCCCACTGGTCGCAATTTCTATTTCGTGGGTTTCTCCAAAATATTTTGTTAATTGCTCTTTTAGGGTAGAGACGACAGATTCTTCATCATCAACACAAATAATAAAACCTTTTTCCATATTTCCATAATTAAAAAGAAAAAATAAATTTCAAGAATTTTTGTTTTAATTTGAACAAAATAAATCAGAATGTTTATATTTGAGGATTAAGAATTGCCCAGGGGCGGAATCGAACCACCGACACGTGGATTTTCAGTCCACTGCTCTACCGACTGAGCTACCTGGGCTACCTTTTAGATAAAAACCAGTTATTTATTTTCTTTATTTCCGTCAATACAAATTCATTTTCCTGATAAAATTTATCGTAAGTTATTTTTTGGTGAAAGGTTTACCTTAAAATTTCCATTTTCTATAGTTTTTACAAAAATCTCCCACTCTTCTTCGAATTTTTTAAGATCATCATAATTTTTAAGATAACCTTTTTTAGAGTTAGAGTCTATATGTACGACACAATTACGAAAATTTTTTAAATGTAAAATTTTTTTCTTTATTTTTTCATTAGCTAAATAATATATAAGGTTATAATAGTTTTCATTAAATATAGTTGAATTTATACTTTTTTTATAACATTCACTTTTGATTTTTTCCATAGCAGATTCGAACAATAAGATAATTGCCATTTGATAATTTTTATGTTGTTTTGATAATTTTGCTTTTTCTAATAAGATTTTCCATGGTTCATTTCGTTTATTTGAATTTTTAATATTTTCTAATGTTATTTTAAGTCCATTGTTATTATTTTCATATATATCAGTAATGATTTTATTTTCTTTATATTCGCTTTTTAAATCTAATTTATTTATTAAGTCAATTTCTTTACTATTTAAAGAAAAGATATTCATTTCGTATTTATAATGTATATCTTCAAGATAATCATCATTAGCATCTATCTTACAAATTTTTTTTAATATTTCTGGAAAGTATCCATATTCCTTATATATGGAATAACCATTATAAAGATCCACCATTAATTGTGGAACTTCACTTACTATAACAGGCGTAAAATTTTGATTATTTCCAAGTTCAAAAGCACCATAATAAAATTTAATATTAAATTCTATATTTTGAATCAAAGAAATAGGAAATATAGCAAAAGACAATAATATAGGAATAATTCTATAACTATGTGTTATATCAATATGAAGATTAACAAGTAATTTTTCCTTTGAATCATCTTTTTTATAATTATTAATAATTGTTTTTATTTTTTCGTATAACTCTGAAATTATCTTATGTTCAAGAGAATTATTCCATTTATTATCTTTTATATCTATAAGAGCTAAAAATAATTTATTTTCTAAAAACTCATTTAAATTTTTTTCCCATTTTTCTAATAAATCTTTATTAATTTCTTGCTTTTCTGATTTTTCTTTAATTTCTTCATAGCAAGATAAAATTTCTTCTTTTGTTGTATTTAATTTATTTTTTGCTATTTTGAATATTTTAGTAAAAAAATCTTCTATAAAATTAGTTTTTATAATTTGTTCTGGATTATATTTTTTTGAAAATTGAATTAATTCAGACCAGGAAGAACCATTTGTTCCAAAAATTATGGTATATAAATCCTTAGTATTTAAGGAATCATATAAATACCTATAAAGAGAAATCGTAAAAAATGTATGAGAATATTCCCGTTGATCTGGAAAGCGATAGGTTGTAAATTCATATCCTTTATTTTGATTATTCTGACTTTTCTTCCCTCTACCAATAGTTCCAATGATAATATGAATTTGTTTTTTATTTGTATTTTTTCCCATAGGATAATAATTTATAAGAATTTATATCATTTGTCAAATATATTCTTTATTATTGTTTTATTTGTTTGACAAAATAAAAAATCATTTTAAAATAAAATCATAAAGATATGAAGTCTTTTAAAATATATTTTATATTGATGATGATATTGATTCTGAGCATCGATGGTAAAGAAATTTATAAAATAGGATTAGGCGGATCTGTACCATTTTTGATAAACGAAAATAATCCCAAAGGTGTGATAATTGATATATGGCAGGAAATGAAATATATTTTAATCAGAGAAAATCCCAATTTAATTTTTGAAGAAATTTACTATAATAATATTAAAAATTTTTTAGATGATTTAAATCAGCAAAAAATTGATTTTGCTTGTGGTTCTATTTCTGTTACTACGGAACGTTTTGATCAATTTGAATTTTCTTATCCTATTTACGAAGCACGCTTAGGTATTGTATCTCCTGTTAGCCAATTTCAGATTTTAAATTTTATCAAAATATTTAATAAAAATGTATTATTTGTTCCTTTTATATTTTTCTTATTATTGGTTTTAATAGGAACTATTTTATGGAAATACGAAAAAGAAAAAAATCCAGATTTTCAAAAAGAGCCTATAAAATCCATTGGTAATGGTATATGGTTAGCAATTGTAACATTTACAACAGTTGTATATGGAGATTTAGCACCTAAAACATTAAAAGGCAGAATCTTATTATCCTTATGGATGATTTTAGCAATGGTTTTCGCATCATCTTTAACAGCAAGTATTGCCAGTGCATTAACATTACTTCAATTAACTTCCCCAAAGGTAGAATCTGTAAATGATTTATATAATAAAAGAGTTTTAACTATTAAAGGAAGTTCTTCTGAAGTTTTTATTAAGAATTATACAAATCGCCTATTTTATAAAAATCAGCTTAAAGAAGCATTGGAAGAATTAGATCAAAAACCCCATCTCTACGATGCATTTGTATATGATTATCCTATATTGAAATATAATATAAAAATCAATCAATATTCCAATCTAAAATTAATTCCAGTGCCAGAATTTTCGGAATATTATGCCTGTGCATTTAAAAAATCAAATTATAATAAATTTTTACCCAAAATCAATAAATCTATTCTAATACTAAAAGAAAATAAAACTATAACTAAAATTTACAAAAAATGGAACATAGAATAACAAATCTTAATTTTATAAGAATCTTTCTTTGTTAAGAAAATTAAAAAACAATAAACACAAAAAGATAATGCAAGGAAGGTTTTTAATGTAATACTATATTTATTTCTTTTAACTAAATAATTTTATATTTTTTTAATTCTTTTTTTGATAATCCTGTGACTTTTAATATTACTTCTACTGATATTCCTTCGTCTTGCATTTTTTTGCAATCTCTATTTTACTTTTTTCTAATCCTTCTTTTATTCTTTCTTCTTTTGCTTCTTCAACCTTTTATTCCTTTACTATGGGTGCTACCAAATCTGTTATGTTTGCTTGATATACCTTTAGCATTTTTAATTCCTCTGGTAATTCTTGTTCAAAACTACTATATCTAATATAATCACGCTTATTATAAAAAATCAAACCATTTTTTCGATGGATATTTTATCTCTTTTAATTTTTCGTATTCCGAAAATAAATATTCTGTTTCTATATTATATTCTTAAATTCATTAATCTCTACAAAATATATATAAAATGTATTTACATTAAATTTCCAAATTCCTCCCTTAATTTGAACTAAATCTCTTTGTATTTTCTGTAATAACCTTACTGCTAATTTAGGGGTTATCATTGTTATAATTGTATTATTTAAATTCGCTTTCTTTTCCATATTACAAAAACCATGTAAATAGATAAATAAATCTCTAAAATCTTCTATCGTTGCTTTATCTTTCTCCGTGGTTAAAAAAAATTTAACCACAGAGGGCACGAAGATTCACAGAGGGTTTGTAAGTTTTAGAAACCTTCTTGCTTACTTCTCCTCCGTACGTCTCAGTATCTCTCTCTGTGGTTAAAATAACAAACCATTTAGCACATATAGAGAGGAATGAAGATTTTTGTCTTAATTTTTGAATTTATAAGCAAAAAAACCTTATTGCTATGTATTACATACTAAAAATGTCGTGAAACAAACCAATTTTACGCGAAATCATACACTATACATAAATTAAGCATTTTTGTTTTTTTTTAATTTATTAAAAAACCCCTATAAAATTGGCAATTTTTGTATTTATTATTATATACTATTTATAAAATTTTTCTATTAAAATGCAGTCGATCCCCCCTCTAAAATAACAAAAATTCCACTATACGTGTATATAGTAATTTTATTTTTTTGGGCTATTTCTTAAAAACCCCTAAAAAATAAGGATTTTTTGCATTTAATAGTATAAATATTTTATAAATTTTTTCTGAAAAAAATTCGTCGATCCCCCGTATTTTTTTGGGTTTTTGGGATTGACAGCAAATTTTAAAGAAATATTATGTAATTTGTTTAAGGATAGAGTTAAAAAACCCCTGAAAAATAGGGTTTTTTAATTTAGTTCTTTAACATCTTAATTGTGGTTTTTAGCGTACCTATAAGGAATGGAAACTCCTTTCGGTACTTTTCTTTTAGCTTCTCAAGAAGAGAGTTTTTAGCGTACCTATAAGGAATGGAAACCTGAAACTAGAGCTTTAGTAGTTCATTATACAGGAGGAGTTTTTAGCGTACCTATAAGGAATGGAAATTGTTCCCTTAGAAGAAGGATTCGGTCCGGGTCAATCTGTTTTTAGCGTACCTATAAGGAATGGAAACCTATACTAAATAGTCTTTTAAGAATTCTAATCTTTCTAGTTTTTAGCGTACCTATAAGGAATGGAAACGCCGTTTGGCCGAGTTGCCAGAGTATTCTTGCTCCATGCCAGATTGGATCGGATGGAGCAATAGATAATATTCTGTATGGTTTTTAGCGTACCTATAAGGAATGGAAACCCTAAAACTCTTTACATGCCTACGAAACTCGCTGATTTAAGTTTTTAGCGTACCTATAAGGAATGGAAACATAGAGTCTTTTAGATTTAGAAGTTTCCAGTATAAAGTTTTTAGCGTACCTATAAGGAATGGAAACTATGTATCTTTATTAGTAGATTTTATCCATAAGTATAGTTTTTAGCGTACCTATAAGGAATGGAAACAAATATAAATTTTGTCTTCTTTAATGTAATAATGAATGTTTTTAGCGTACCTATAAGGAATGGAAACAAATGTATTGGAAACAAACTACTCATCAAACAAGCATCGTTTTTAGCGTACCTATAAGGAATGGAAACCAATAAGGTAGATAGAATTTTAGACCTTCTTTTAAAAAGTTTTTAGCGTACCTATAAGGAATGGAAACTGGGTAGAAGATCCATCAGAAGAATATTAAGAAATAAGTTTTTAGCGTACCTATAAGGAATGGAAACTATTTACTTTTGATATAAGATTAGATTATTTTAGAATGGTTTTTAGCGTACCTATAAGGAATGGAAACCATAGAAGCTCGGCTCCGAACCATACTGGTTGATTAGAGGGTTTTTAGCGTACCTATAAGGAATGGAAACAAATATAAATTTTGTCTTCTTTAATGTAATAATGAATGTCCCCAATTGTAAAAGGAAGTGCAACGGAATTTTTAGTTTTTTTATTAAGAAAGTTTAGAAAAAATGTTCATAGTGATTCCCCAAGAATATGGGATAAGGAGGAGAACCACCATGAACACCCCTAAAACTTATACCCATCTTAAAATAGATGAAAGAGCTGTCATTCAATTTTTGTATGAGGAAGGTCATAGCATAAGAAAAATTGCAAAGTATTTAAATAGAGCACCTTCTACCATTAGTAGAGAATTAAAGCGAAATTCATATACTGAAAATCATAAGATAATTTATTCTGCCCGAAAGGCACAGGCTTGGTATAAAATACGAAAGACAAGAAGATATTTAAGATATTTGAATCATACAAGACTTTGGATTTTTATTTTTTATGCTTTGATTTTTTTACAATATTCACCAGAACAGATTGCTGGTAGATTACGAATGTTATATCCTAAAAATAAAAAACTTCATATATCATTCAAAACTATTTATAATTATATTTATTTTTATCAGAGAGTAATGGGATGGAATCTCGTTCAATATTTGCGAAGAGGAGGAAAAAAATATCGAAAAAACTGGCGGAAAATAAGGAAAAATAGAGATAATTTAGACATTTGGACAATACAACAAAGACCAGAAATTCAAACGATGGGACATTGGGAAGGAGATACCATAGAAGGGAAAAAAGGTTCTGGCTATGTATTTACTTTTGTTGAAAAATTGAGTCGTTATACTATAATGCTTTATGTATCATCAAAAAAGCTTAAAGAAACAAAAGAAAAAGTTTTGCGAAAATTTAATTCTATTCCAAAAGAAAAACTTTTAAGTATTACTTATGATAATGGAATAGAAATGCTACATAATGGTTTATATAAAATCATTCAGGAAATCAAAAATATCAGAGTTTATTTTACTGACCCCGGAAAACCCTATCAAAGAGGTTTAAATGAGAATACCAATGGATTAATTAGACAATATTTACCCAAAGGGATAGATTTTAGAAAAACTGAAAATTTAGACAAAATTATACAAGATGTAGAAATAAAATTAAATCATCGTGCAAGAAAATGCTTGCAATACTATACACCTCATGAAATATTCTTTTCTGTGAAACCAAAGCTATTCCCCATTAAGGTGTTGCACTTGAATTACAATGCGCCAATGATTATATAAATTTATATTTTAAGTAAAAATTTAATAATTAAATTCTAATTTAAAATTGAATTGATTTTATAAAATTTTTTATATATTCAATCTGTTATAATAGCTTAATTATTAGATAAACTGAATCCAATAATATATTTATAAGTTTTACTTTAATATTTATTTTATTTAAGTTGTTTTTATGTAGTTAAACAAAAAATATTGATACTTTAATTCTTAATTTCTTTCCAGAGAAAATCAATTATATTCTTTTTTTCTTTAATAAATTCTATTCCTACAAGGTATATTGTATTATATCTACTTTTATATTTATCTGCATAGTTTTTTATTTCTAATTGTTCTAATGCTCCTCTCTGATTTTTTCTTTCGATTTCGATTACTTTAAACTCTATTATATAACATTTTTCTTTATACTGGATTGTTAAATCAATTCTTCCTTCGCTTGTATAGTCTTCTGCTATTATGTTAAATCCAGCACCAGCTAAAAAACTATATACTACACTTGCATAATATCCTTCATATCCAGATATTTCATTCTTTTTATACCATTCATATGGAATACTCGAAAATAAAGATTGAAGAATTTCTTTAAATTCTATTATTTCACCATTTCCTAAAATTTCTTCTAACTTTTGTGTAAGTCTTTCCTTTTCTGAACTTAAATTTGTTAGATAACGTCCAAGATAATCGTTTAAGGATATTTTTACTTCTTTATTTGGATAAGATAGATTATATACAATGCCTTTTAACATTTGTTTATAAGATTTGATAGTTAAATATCCTGTCTGAAATAATAAATTTTCTGGTTCAATAAAATCCACATCAAAACTTCCAATAAGATGATCTGAAGCACAAAGATCTTCTAATTGTGGAATATAAAACTTTTTTTCTATTAATAATTTGATTAAAAATGTTGGAGTTCCAGTTTCGAACCAATAAGGATGAAGCATTTTCTCTCTTAAATATAAAAGCACATCAAAAGGATTATAGACACTTTCTCCCAGCCAGCTATAACCATTATACCATTCTTTGATTATTTCTAAATCTTCTCCTTCTAAATAATCTTTAAATACTTCTTCTAATTCCTGTCTGGGTATATCCACATATTGCGGAGTACTGTTTACTTAACGTTATATCCATCAATTGATTTAATCCAGAAAATAAAGAAACCTTAGAGAATTTAGATACACCAGTAAAAAAAACAAATTTTAAATAAACATCTAATGGTTTTAAAACACTATAAAAATCTTTTAAAACTTCTCTTATAGCAATGGCTTTATCTTTTTCTTCGATTTTATCTAAGATAGGTTTATCATATTCATCTATAAGTACGACTACTGGACTGTTATATGTTTTGTAAGATTGAAATATCAATTCTTCCAAATTTCTTCTAAAATCTTTTTTATATTTACAAATTACATTAAGTGATTTTTGATTTCTTTCAAGTAATGTATGGATTCTCTCTTTTAAATCTTCTGCATTTTGTATTACACTACCGCCAAAATCAATATGAATTACAGGATAAATTGTATTCCAATCCCAGTTCTTTTCTAAGTATAGTCCAATAAATAATTCTTTTTTACCTAAGAATGCTTGTTTTAAGGTATCAATAAAAAGGGATTTACCAAATCTTCTTGGACGAGAAAGAAAATAATATTTTCCCTCTTTTACAAGTTTATATATAAAAGGTGTTTTATCAACATAACAATACTTATCTTTTCTAATAACTTCAAAGCTCGAAACACCAATAGGTAATTGCTTCATTGATAACAAATATATAATAAAAGCACAAAAAAACAATTAAAATCAAATAATTAATATTTGAATATAAACAGAATATTTTCTTATAATGTAAGATAAATATAATATAGAAATAATGGATATAAATTAAGAAACTCTGGCAAGGAAAGATATTCCCCGCCAGTTGGTTTTACTCCACACTTACGCTAATTCTAGGTAAGTAAATTTTAAGGTCTTTTCCGATAGAGGGATTGGGAGCATCGTTAACAGGATCGAAATAGTCCCATTCAGGATGTTCGGTTTCCCATTCAAATACATTAGAAGGATCGATAGTAATGATTAATTTTTGCATAGATTCACTATTAGAGTTATATTCTATCTTATTTTTATATATAAAGATTTTAGTATATTCTAATTGTTTCCAGTTTTCTTGATAAAGAGTAAAATCTGTTTTAATTGTCTCTATACCTGCTGGAGCTTCTTTTGCATAATCTGTATAACGTAATTCATATTTTGCACTATAAGGTAAATTGTTATTGATATAGTTATTCCATTGCTGAATTTTATCAGTTTCATTTTCTTTAACACCAAAACTTTCCCAGCACCAATAATTTGTCATATTAAAATCACATAGATTATATTTACCATAAGGACCGAATAAAATATCATAATCGGGAGAATTTTTATAATAATGGGGTGTATAAACAATATAAATATATTTACTCATATTATAAGAACCATCTTTGTATAAAGGACTACTGCCAAATAAATCTTCTTTAGGAGAATTAGGGAAAGAATCATAATAAAATTTTCTATGGTATGAGCATGAGTTATTTTGATGACATGCTTCTTCGTAAGATTGGTTTTTTATAACAGATTTATAAGGTATATATGCTAATCTGGCTTCCTCTGGTAATATATTGAATGAATCATATAGAGAATCATCATAAATATATCCTAAGTTGATGATGCGAAAGTTTTTATCTTTAATAGTGTCTTCTCTGAAAAAATAATAAAAAAACATCATTGATTCAAAGCCAATTGTTTTATATTTTTTTAATATTGGTATAGAAAGTGGTACAAAAGCTGGTTTATCTGGTTCTATAACTATTGGTTCAGTTAAGAAACCACAATTAGCAGAATGCAAAGAATTAGTTGGTGATCCATAAAGATAAACTGCATTTTCTATCGTTAATTCTTCTCCTTCTTCCCATCCTAAAACGTTTGGTAAACAAATTAAAATTTTATATGGTGTTATTGCTTTTTCTGGATAACTATCTGAATCACTGTTATTTTTTAATAAAAATTTATTCGAAAAAGAATTTTGCTCAAAACGAATTTCAATATAATTTTTATTATTTAAAAGATTCCATAAAGCAAATAATTTAAGTTTTTCGTCATCATTACCCTTTTTACAAAACATTACCCCTATAAGCAGGGGTAATAGTATAAGTTTAGTTGTTGTTTTCATAGATTACTCCACACTTACGCTAATTCTAGGTAAGTAAATTTTAAGGTCTTTTCCGATAGAGGGATTGGGAGCATCGTTAACAGGATCGAAATAGTCCCATTCAGGATGTTCGGTTTCCCATTCAAATACATTAGAAGGATCGATAGTAATGATTAATTTTTGTATAGATTCACTATTAGTGTTATATTCTATATCGTTTTTATATACAAAAATTTTAGTATATTCTAATTGTTTCCAGTTTTCTTGATAAAGAGTAAAATCTGTTTTAATTGTCTCTATACCTGCTGGAGCTTCTTTTGCATAATCTGTATAACGTAATTCATATTTTGCACTATAAGGTAAATTGTTATTGATATAGTTATTCCATTGCTGAATTTTATCAGTTTCATTTTCTTTAACACCAAAACTTTCCCAGCACCAATAATTTGTCATATTAAAATCACATAGATTATATTTACCATAAGGACCGAATAAAATATCATAATCGGGAGAATTTTTATAATAATGAGGTGTATAAATAATATAAATATATTTACTCGTGTTATAAGAACCATCTTTGTATAAAGGACTACTGCCAAATAAATCTTCTTTAGGAGAATTAGGGAAAGAATCATAATAAAACTTTCTATGGTATGAGCATGAGTTATTTTGATGACATGCTTCTTCGTAAGATTGGTTTTTTATAACAGATTTATAAGGTATATATGCCAACTTGACTTCCTCTGGTAATATATTGAATGAATCATTTAGAGAATCATCATAAATATATCCTAAGTTGATGATGCGAAAGTTTTTATCTTTAATAGTGTCTTCTCTGAAAAAATAATAAAAAAACATCATCGATTCAAAGCCAATTGTTTTATATTTTTTTAATATTGGTATAGAAAGTGGTACAAAAGCTGGCTTATCTGGTTCTATAACTATTGGTTCAGTTAAGAAACCACAATTAGCAGAATGTATAGAATTAGTTGGTGATCCATAAAGATATTCTGCATTTTCTATTGTTAATTCTCCTCCTTCTTCCCATCCTAAAACATTTGGTAAACAAATTAAAATTTTATATGGTGTTATTGCTTTTTCTGGATAACTATCCGAATCACTGTTATTTTTTAATAAAAATTTATTCGAAAAAGAATTTTGCTCAAAACGAATTTCAATATAATTTTTATTATTTAAAAGATTCCATAAAGCAAATAATTTAAGTTTTTCGTCATCATTACCCTTTTTACAAAATATTACCCCTATAAGCAGGGGTAATAGTATAAGTTTTGTTTTTGTTTGCATAAAATTCCTCCAAAATGATTAATAACAATTTGATTGTTTATTTCTAATATCCTGTATGATATAGAAATGTGGTAATTCATATTGAAGATTTAAATCTTTTAATAAAAAATAACCTTGTTGCCCTGGATATTTTGAATAAGGTAAATTAGATACATGTATATAAGTTTCATTATATCTTCCAAATCCTGTGGGTATTGTTCCTTCCGTTGTTGCTTCGTAAATGGTTGTTGTATTAGAATTGGTAAAGTATTTAAATTTAAGGATTTTATTTTCATATTGTGGTGAATATATTGGATTTCCGTATGGGTCACGATCTAAGTAGATATAATCATATCGATCACCATATACATCATAGAAAGTGTATAACCCACATTTTGGATCTTGTCTTGTTACAAATTGAGGAGTGTTCCATGCTATCCAGCAGGCATTCGGATTCCAAAAAGCACATAATGCTGCCCAAAATTCCCAGTCAGGATTCTGAAATGTACATACATTATATACACCAGGTTTCTGATATCGAACTTTTATATAATAACGATAATTTACATTGATACTCTGATCTAAACTTCTATCTCTATTATATTCATCTTTAATTTCTGGTAATAATTCTCTGTTATAGTCTATTTTTATCTGTACCTTATTGTTACACTCCGAAACAACATAATTCGTTCTTTGTAGCCGATCACTACTTGCTGTTCGAAATTGTGCATAAAGATTAGGTTGAATGGTATTACCATAGACATCCTTTGCTCCAGAAATACTAATCATATAAGGCATATATTCACTTAAATTATTTTTGCTAATACGATAATAAGCTATATAACGTTTATAGGGGTAGTAAGAATAATCTGTATATTCATCATATCCTAAGAAGATGTAAGGGACTATTCCATTAGAATCTGTTATCTGTAATGCATTAGAAAGACTATAGGGATCCATTTCTTCGTTAAATTCTACGATAATATTTAAATCGTTTTGAAAGCCAATATTTAATCCCTGCGGACTTACATTAACAACTACTGGTGGTATGGTATCGCCAGATTTAAAATTAAAATCAATGGGAACAGAACTTACATTACCTTTTAAATCACTTATGCCTTCTTTAATTCTTATAGTATAGTTGGTTTTTTGTTGGAGACTGCCATTAATATTAAAATAAGCAACAGTACCATATTGTTCGGTTCTATCGAATGTAACAGAAGGAGGTGTTTGATCACCACCAATTAGTTCCACTGCATTTTGTATGGAAGTTTCGTTAACGGGTTCAGTAAAATATAATACAATTTGTCCGGGTGTATCGGGATTTACTGCATTTCCTGATGGTTCTACTTTATAAACTGATGGCGCGGTATGATCTTCTACCTGAAACATCCAGAAATAAGGTGGTATTTCTATTGGATTACCTGCTAAATCTTTTACTGTGGAAGGTATATTTAAAAAGTAATATCCACTATCCATAAGATTACTATCAATACTGAATACAGCTGTTTTTTGATCCACGCTTATACTCTGGAATGTTAAAGTAGGATTACCATATCCTTTTAAAGAAAATCCATTAAGTGTAGAAGGATCAATAGCTTCGTTAAAAGTTAGAGTTATTTGATTTGTAGATTGAGGAACATCCCAACCAGAAGGGGACATAGCAATAATCTTAGGTTGTCCGGTATCAACGGTAGTGATGGTTGCAATATTTTGAATGCCATACATTCGATTACCAAATATATCTGTTACACCTTCTATTCGGATGGTATATGTTTTTGCACTTTCTAAATTATAATCATATCTAAAAGTAGCTACTGTGCCACTTGTATCAAGACTTTCGAAATTAACATAGTATTCTCTTTCTCCATCAAATAAACGTATTGCATATTGTAAAGTTGGAGGTGAAACCCTTTCATTAAATGTAACTCTTATGGTTCCTGGTGTTGTAGGAATATTGGAACCATTAGGTATAACACTTACTACTATAGGCGGTGTTTCGTCTCCATTGTTTGTGGGATCAAAAGGATAAGTATCGGAACTATTAATAATACCATCAGAATCAAAATCATCATTAGGAAAGGTATTTAATAATGGATTATTTCCTGGTGGATAGACACGATTTGCTCTTATTAAAAATGGTAATAATGTAGGTTGATAAAAGCTATAAAAATAATTTCTTCTGGCAATACTTCCCCATCCCTGTAAATAAGATCGAATTTCCAATACTATATTTTGAATATCTAAGGGATTCGTAATAACATCATTTACTACATCTTCTATTCTTAAGTATAGTCCCGCATATAAAGAAAAGTGATCTAATTTTGCTATTAAATAATTTCCATCAAGACTTTGAGTTGTTTCGAGTCTTTCGAATTTTCCAGAAACTTCATTAATATAATAGATATTTGATAAATCCTTTGCAAATCGAGAAGTATGTTCATTACCAAATTTTAATTTTAATTCCACTGGCTTTTTAAATTGTAAACCATGTGGTTCTAAAACAATCTTAGGAGTTGCTGGTGCAAAAGTGTCATAGGTTTCAGAATTTAATACAGTCATACGGATAGTTTGATTATTTTCTAAGGCACCTTCTGGAATATTTAAAATATAGTTGCCACTTTTATCTGTAAGAGAACCTCCGGAGGGACCAATATCTGCACTAACTGTTCCTGTTCCCTGATATTGAGTTTGTAAATGTTGCCAGAGTGCAAGCATCAAACCGGTATTTTTATCGTTTTTTTTGATTCCGATTAAGTCATCAATCATTTTAATCCCTGTGGAAACATTACCTTTTCCACACCCTAATATTAATATGCTAATAGTGATATATATATATATATATATATCAATTTTCTAAACTTTTTAAGTTGTTTGCTTGCTTTTATAGTTTTCATTGTTTTTCCTCCTATTTCCCTCATATTTATATTAAAAATAAGGTGCTTATAAGCACCTTTAAGTAATTTAATTCTACAATATATAACAAATTGTGCAAGAAAAAATTGCTGTTTTTTTTGTTCCTATAGTAAAAAAATTTACAAAATGGCTGAAAATCAGCACAAAACAGGTCAAAATGTGCTGAAAATTTAGCCAAAAAAATTTATAAATAAATTAAAATAATGATGTTTTAAAATAATATCGATAAAAGTATGTTAAATAAAAAAATAGATTTGACTTTAAAAATGTAATATTTTATTAAATAATAATAAAAGCATAATTTTAAGGGAGATTTTTTTATGAAGCAAAAACAAAAAAATCCACAACAACAAAGAGAAGATGCTCTTCCTAAAGAACAAAATATTTTTTATATTCAGCGCATTCATAAAGGAATCAGTTTAAGAAATATATCACAATTAACAGGAATTTCTCGCTATACGATAGAACAGATAGAAAAAGGGAATTTTGACGATTTAAAAATAAAAGATTTATTACGATTATGCGAAGTACTTGATATTCATGTATTTCATTTTTTTAGAACATTTTATAATATAACAGATAATATTTTTGATGATGGTTTAATTGATCTGGTAAATGAATTAATTCGTTATAGAATAACAATTGTATTACAGGAATTAAAAACATTTTGTCAATATGCACAAATCAGAATGGATGATTTTGATTTAGTTGAAATTCTATCATCGCCCTATACTCATGAAAAATTAATTATTCTAAATAAAAAATTAAAAGAAAATCAAATTACAAGAGAAGAGGCATTAAATCATTTTACACCAAAATACTGGAAAACGAGTAAAAGAAAACATTAAGATTTAAAAATTTTCTGAAATAATTTATAAATTAACAAGAAATATACTCCCCATAAAATAGAACCCAATATTAAAGAAAAAACTATTAATACTGGATCAGAAAATGCGAAGTAAATAATACTTATAGGAATATCTGCAACAATAAGAGATGTGCAGTCTTTATTAATACATCCAAAATCCTCAAAAGGTAGGATTTTTATTCTTGTCCATATAAGAAAAATATGTAAAAGAATTCCAGTAAAAAATGCTGTTTTATTGTTCATAATGTTTTATATTTATTTCTATACAAAACAGTAAAGAAAAATTAATGGTATTAAAAATGGGTATAATAAAAAAATTAGATCCAGTCATAATTGATAGAATTGCAGCAGGAGAAGTAATAGAAAGACCTGCCTCTGTTGTTAAAGAACTTATAGAAAATAGTATTGATGCAAATGCAAAGAAAATAGAAATTTACACACTAAACGCTGGTATTAACGAAATTATTGTAAAAGATGATGGAGATGGTATCCTGACAGAGGATTTACCATTAACAATAGAAAAACATGCAACATCAAAAATTAAAACATTGCAGGATGTAGAAAAAATATTATCCTTTGGATTTAGAGGAGAAGCCTTATCTTCTATTGCTTCTGTTTCTCTTTTAGAAATTCAATCAAAACATAAAAGCGAAAAAAAAGGTAATCAACTTATTATAAGAGGAGGGGAAATGATTTCCTGTAAACCATATCCCTGTAATCAGGGTACAAAAATTATAGTTAAAGATTTATTTTATTCTACACCTGCTCGAAAAAAATATTTAAAAAGTGATGTAGCAGAAAATCGTGCTATTCTTAAAGAAATTATTAAGTTAACATTATCTAAACCAGAAATAGAATTTATTTATTTTCGTGATCAAAAACAAATTTTTCATTTGCCATCTATTGCTTTTGAAGACTTACCAAAAAGAATTGATTTATTGTTCGAAAAACATTTTTCTGATTTATTAATTCCTTTATATTTTAAACAGGATGATTTAATCATAAAAGGCTGGATTGGAAAACCAAGAATACAAAGAACTATTACAGATCGACAATTTATTTTTTTTAATCATAGACCTGTAGAAATTAAAAATTTAAAGTATATTATAAAAAATACTTATGGTGATCTATTACCAGATAATTCTCAGCCTATTTTTATTTTATTTTATGAATTACCTCCTGATAAAATTGATGTAAATGTTCATCCTCAAAAAAAAGAAATTCGTATATTAGAAGAAAGTCAAATCTATCAATCTACAATAGAAGCCATACGAAAAACCCTTATACCAAATGTTCCATTAAATATAGAACCTTACGAAATAAAAAAACAATATGTATTAAATACAGATAAAGAATCAAAGAAAAAACAAAATATAAAAACAACACAAAAAGATATTTTATATCCCATAGAACAGGTTTTGAATATTAATGCTCCTTCTTATCAAATAAAAGAAGGCGGTGAAACAATAACAATTGTAGAAAAAGAGGAATTAATTGAAAATACAAATCATTTTATTCCCTTAAAACATCTTGGTGTAATATTTGGTACCTATATTTTAGCTATAGGAAAAGATGATTTATATATAATTGATCAACATACCGCACATGAAAGAATAAATTTCGAAAAAAAACGAAAAGAATTAGAGCAAAATTTATGGCAAAAACAAATTTTACTTACACCTATTACCTTTCATTTAACACAGGAAGAACTGGATTTAATCGAAGAATATAAAGATCAACTAAATCAAATAGGATTTTCGTATGATTTATTTTCTAATAATACTATTGTAATACGAGAAATTCCAGACTATTTAGATATTGGAAAAGAAAAAGAAATATTTATAAAATTAATTCAATTATTAGAAAAAGGATATAATTATATTAAGCTTTACGAAGAGTATGCAGCATTAAAAGCATGTAAGGCTTCTATTAGAAAAAATGATATTGTTTCTCCAGATGTTATTTCTAAGATCTTAGTTGATTTATCTAAATGCGAAGAACCTTCTCGATGCCCTCATGGTAGGCCTACTATGCTAAAAATTTCGAGAAGTAAACTGGATTATTTATTTTATCGTACAGGTTTTTAAAATTAAATTTTTTGTAGAATATTTATAATTCCATATATTACACCCATTAAGGTTGCCATTTGACTAAGCCAGAATAAAAAAGACCATTTTAATAAAGAAGTTTTTACCTGTTCAATTCTTAATTCCAGTTCTTTTTTTGTCGTTTCTATTTTGCCTTCTAATTCTTTTTTAGTGGTTTCAATTTTTCCTTCTAGTTCTTTCTTAGTAATTTCTATTTTGCCTTCTAATTCTTTTTTAGTGGTTTCAATTTTTCCTTCTAGTTCTTTCTTGGTAATTTCTATTTTACCTTCTAATTCTTTTTTAGTGGTTTCTATTTTTCCTTCCAGCTCTATTTTCGTCGTTTCAATTTTACCTACTAAATCTGTTTTAGTAGTTTCGATTTTATCATCAAGTTCTTTCCGAACATATTCAATTTTTAATTCAATTTCTTTGATTTGCTTTTCTAATTCTTTTTTTGTAGTTTCAATTTTTCCATCGAGTTCTTTCTTAGAAGTTTCAATTTTACCTTCTAACTCTTTTAACTTTATAAGAGTAGTGGATTCAAGTTGTTTGATTTGTAATTCTAATTGTTTTTTTGCAAGTTCTATATCATCCTTAGTAGAAACGTTTTGTAACTTTTCATGGAATTTCTCTACAAATTCGGCAAATTCAAATAATACTTCTGCTTTTTGGGGTTCGTCTTTAAATGCATTATATATTTTAGTGGCATAAGACATACAGTAAATATAATTATTATGATTATAAAAGTCAAATATTTTAAAAAATACATTGATTATTTGTAATTGAAAAAAAAATATAATCTATGATTCGATTTACTGGTACCTATACAGATTTATATGAATTAACCATGGCGCAGGTTTATTATTATGAAGGTTTATATACTAAACAGGCTACATTTGATTATTTTTTTCGTAATTTACCTTATGATGGAGGATTTGCTATTTTTTGTGGTTTAGAAGATTTATTAGATATTTTAGAAAATTTAGAATTTACAAAAGAAGATATTGATTATTTATATAGTATAGGTTTTAAAAAAGAATTTTTAGAATATTTAAAGAATTTTCGTTTTAATGGAACTATTTATTCTTGCTATGAAGGCCAGATTGTATTTCCCTTAGAATCCGTTTTACAGGTAGAAGGGAATTTAGTCGAAGCACAGATAATAGAAACCTTATTATTGAATATATTAAATTTCGAAACATTAATAGCAACAAAAGCGGCAAGGATTTCTTATATTGCACAAAATACAAGTTCTTGCAGATTTTGGTTTAAGACGTGCTCAGGGTCCAGGTGGATATTATGCTACAAGAGCTATAATGGTAGGTGGCTTTCATTCTACTAGTAATGTAGTAGCTGCAAAGGATTTTCATATACAGGCAACTGGAACGATGGCACATTCATTTATACAGAGTTATGAAGATGAATTAACTGCTTTTCGCACTTACGCGAAATATAATCCAGAGAATTGTGTTTTATTAATAGATACCTATGATACTTTAAATAGTGGTCTACCCAATGCTATAAAAGTTGCTAAAGAATTAGAGGAACAGGGTTATAGATTAAAAGCAATTCGAATTGATAGTGGCGATCTTGCCTATTTATCTAAGGAATGTCGTAAAAGACTTGATAAAGAAAATTTAAATTATGTAAAGATAGTCGTTTCTAATCAATTAGATGAATATGTAATAAAAAGTTTATTGGAACAAAATGCACCAATAGATATTTTTGGAGTAGGAACAAAATTAATTGTAGGAATACCAGATGCTGCTTTAGACGGTGTATATAAACTAACTGTTTTTAATAAAGAACCGAGAATAAAAGTCTCTAATAGTTTAACAAAAACTACGATTCCGGGAAATAAGCAAATCTATCGAATTATTCATAATGACGAATGGATAGGAGATGTAATTTCGTTTAGAGATGAATCAATAGAAGATTTAAAAGAAATGCATCATCCCTTTGATCCTTTAAAAAAAATGCAAATTAGTGAATATAATAAAATACCTTTACTATATAAAGTGATGGAAAATGGAAAAAGGACTATTCCTAAAAAAACTATTCAGGAAATTGCTGATTTTTCTAAAAAACAATTAGAACAACTTTCAGAAGAATATAAACGCTTTGTCAATCCTCATATCTATAAAGTAGGTTTAAGCTCAAAGTTATATTATGTAAGAGAAAATTTAATAAAAAAATATAAAAAGAATTGAAGTTTTATTATAATTTTTTTATATTAAGAAATAAATGGAGGTTTATATGAAAACGTTAATTTTAATTGATGTTCAAAACGATTTTATGCCTTATGGAGCATTGCCAGTAGCAGAAGGGGATCAAATAGTTCCAGTAATAAATCGTATAATTGACAAATTTGATCTTGTTGTAGCAACACAGGATTGGCATCCTAAAAATCATATTAGTTTTGCCAGTAACCATCAGGGAAAAAAACCATTTGAGGTTATTGATTTAGAGGGATTTCAACAAACTCTTTGGCCTGATCATTGTGTTCAGGGTTCAAAAGGAGCAGAGTTTCATCCTGATTTAAATACAAAACCTATAGAAGCAATATTTAGAAAAGGAACCAATCCCGAAATTGATAGTTATAGTGGTTTCTATGATAATTTACATAAAAAAAGTACAGGTCTTGCAGGTTATTTAAAAGAAAAAAAAGCAGAAGAATTATATTTTGCAGGACTTGCAGCAGATTACTGTGTTTATTATTCTATAATAGATGCTGTAAACGAAGGTTTTAAAGTGACTTTTATTGAAGATGCAACAAGAGCAATAGATAAAGATAATTTTAATCAAAAGATAAAAAAAGAATTATTGAAAAAAAATGTAAAAATCATAAAAAGCGAAGATATAAAATGATTACTTTAAATAATTCTATTTTTCTTGTTGAAATTTTAGATGATTGTGGGTTTACAATTTCTCAGATATATTATAAAGAAAATTCTATTTTGTATTTTCCTTTTTCGGAAAAAGAATATAAAGGAAATAAGGAATTAGCAGGGATTCCTTTTTTGTATCCTTTTGCGAATAGAATTGCTCGTAAAGAATTTTATTTAGAAGGAAAATTAATACAAATTTCTAAAGATTATTCTTTTTTTGATCCCAACGATTTACCTATACATGGTTTTTTATTAAAATCATCTTACTGGAACATAAAAGAAAAAAAAGACAATTATATAATTGCGAAACTTGATTTTAAAAATAATCATCTTTTTGAATTATTTCCGTTTAAGCATAGTATTGAATATAAAATTGAGTTAAAAGAAAATCAAATTCATTTTTATATTACTATCATACCAGAAGAAAATATACCTGTATCGTTTGGTTTTCATCCTTATTTTTTATTACATCACCATAAATCTGATATTAAACTTATATTACCAGCTAAAAAATTTATAAAAACAGATGAAAAATTACTTCCAACAGGACAACTTCTTTCTATGGAAGATTTTTTCGAACAATATCATATTTTATCTAAAAAAGTATCCGAAGGTTATATTTTTTCTGTAAATCATTTTTTTGATTATGGTTTTACTGATTTTTTTATAAATAATAATTATAATAAAATACAATTTATACAGAAAAATTATAATTTAAATATTAATATGGATAAGAATTATAAAGTATGTCAGATCTATTCTCCTTTAGAAAGTAATTTTATTTGTATTGAACCAATGCTTACAGAAACGAATGCATTTTTAACGAACAATTATATTTTAGTTAAAGAAAAACAAATTTTTCATTTTTATATAGAAATTAATGTAAGTGACGAAATACAATTAAACCATAACAGGTAATCAACCATAAAAATATAATTACAGGTAAGAAAGGATCTGCTAATAAGACATCAGAAGGATTTCCTTCTACATTATTGGGATCATCTAATAAGGTATAATATCGAAAAATACCCATAACAACAAAAGGTATTGTCCAGTAAAGATTTGCATCAGAATGTGTTCCAGTAATTGTATAAAGAGAATAAGTCATAATAGAAAGTCCTGCAGAAATATCAATAAAACTTTTTAAAGATTCCCTTCTATATTGACCGCCAATCATTTCTTCAGCTGGTGCAAAGGTAATTTCAAAAAATCGCTTATAAAATCCTAAAAATAAAGCGATAAAAAAAGTTGTACTAATTAACCAGGGACTTGCAGGTATATTCATCGCATAAGAACCGTAGAGAACTCTTAGAACAAATCCAACAGCAATCAAAAATACATCTAATAATAAAATTTTTTTGGCTCCAAAAGAATAAAAAACATTCATGATAAAATAAATGATAATTAAACTAAATGCTGATGGGTTAAATTTAATTGATAAAAGAGAAGAAAAGAAAATTAATATTACAAAAAGAAAAATAGCTTCTATAGGAGAAACCTGTCCGCTTGCTAAAGGACGATTTCTTTTTTTTGGATCCAGTTTATCAATTTCTTTATCTTTCCAATCATTTAAAATATAAATGGAACTTGCAATAAAAGAAAAAGCAAAAAATGCGCGAATTAAATCAATGTATATATTTAAAGAATCTTTTGAAAAAGGATCAAATGCTAATTGTATCGCTTCTTTAGAAAAGACAAAAGGTAAAAATACAAAACCACTTTTTGTCCATTGATAAACACGGATTAATTTAATATATAATTTAATTTTTTCGAAGATTTTCATTAGAAAATTCAAATAATTTTAATAAGTAAACAAGTCAATTAAGAACTAAATAGAATATATTTATGGATAAATAAATTAATACCTTAAAATCATAAATTGAAACTTTTTTTCTAATTTGAGTTCAATATTGTGATTTTTTTATTGACTGACCGAACAGTCAGTATTATTTTTTTTATATGATTTTGAATAATGATTCTTTAAATAAAAGAAAAACTCTAACAAAGAAGAATAAAAAAGAACAAACAAAAAAAATACTTTCTTCCGAAGAAAGTATAGAACGTTTAATTTTAGCATCGATAGATTGTGTTGCGAAATATGGTTATAATGGTGCATCAACTCAGAAAATTGCTCAATTAGCAAATGTTTCAAAATCATTAATTCATTATCATTTTAAAACAAAAGAAGATTTATTATTAAAATCATTAAACTATTTTGCAAATGAAATTGCAGAAGAAATCAAACAAAAAATTAATAATTATGAACCTTCTATAGAAACAGCGATTATAGCAGCAAAAGAATTATATCGTAGTTTAATAGCAAATAAAACAAGAGCTGCTTTTTTTGTAGAAATGTATTCCAATGCTATTCATAATAAAAGATTCAGAAAGAAATTACAATCATATCATAAATTTGAAGAGGAACTTATTTTTGATGTTATTTATAAAGCATTATATCCATTAGAAAATCATTTAATAATCTCTTTAAGAGAACTGGCAAAAGTTTTTCAAACCATTATGCTTGGTTTAACTGTACAAAGTGTTTTAGAATTAAGCGAAGAAGATTTACAAAATCGTCTCGATACTTTATTAAAAATTTTAACAACTGTACTACTTAATTATAAAAAATAAATGGACCGGAGGGTGTATATGTTTAAGTATTTAAAATTTTATATAACACCGTTACTTTTTGCGGTGTTATTACCATTGGTTTTTTTAGGGGGAGCCTGGTTATGGTTTCCAGTTTTAGCGATTTCTCTTATTATGGTTGTCGGTGATGCTATAACAGGGGATGATTATAGTGTTCATGAATACAAATATCCCCAATTATTGAATATTCCTCTATATTTAACATTACCAGTTTGTCTTATTGGTCTTGCAATTCTTGCCTGGTTTGCGCAAAGTGGGGATCAGGATTTCTTAAAGATTGGAACTTTAATGCAGTCTCTTACTGGAATTGATGTTTTCGAAGCACGTGCAAATACAAAATGGTACCACTTATTGGGTGGAGCAATAACAGTAGGATTTGTAACAGGTGGTTATGGAATCAATGTTGGACATGAATTAACCCATAGAACATGGGATAAATTTGCCTGGATCTGGGGTAGATGGATTTTAGCAACAGCGAATACAACAGATTTTTCTTTAGAACATGTTTATGGTCATCACGAAACAGTTGGAACAATGGTAGATCCAGCTACTGCAAGAAGAGGAGAAAATGTATATAAATTTATTATTCGTTCCTGGTGGGGAAGTAATAGAAATGCATGGAAAATGGAAAAAGAACGATTAAAGAAAAAAGGACTTCCTGTAATCAGTCCTTATAATCAGGTAATACGCGGACATTTAATGAGTCTTACTTTAGTTATAATTTTCTATTATGCAGCTGGTTGGTTAGGTGTTGCTCTTTATATGATTCAAGCAACATGGGCTAGAACTTTATTAGAAATTGTGAATTATATGGAACATTATGGTTTAGTTCGAGTACCAGGAGCTCCTGTTGAACCAAAACATTCCTGGAATACAAATAAACGTGTTTCCAGCTTAATACTATTTTCTTTAACAAGACATTCTGCACATCACGAAAAAGGAGATTTACCATTCTGGGTTTTAAATCCTTATCCAGAAGCACCAGAAATGCCATTTGGTTATCTTACAACCATTTATGTATGTATGATACCACCATTATGGTATAAAATAATCAATCCTAAATTAAAAGAATGGGACGAAAAATATGCAAGTCCAGAAGAATTAAAATTACTTAGAAGAATATTATAAAAAATACAATATAAAGATGGCTGCATAAAGCCATCTTTTTTTAAATATAGGAAGGTGTTATGAATATTCTTGGCTTTTTTAAAAAGCAAAAAATTACTCCAAAAGTTAAAATTTTGCCCATCCATATTGAATGCGAAATTGATCCCCAAAAGACCATTTTACAATCCTTACTAGATCAAGGAATTCAATATCCTCATAATTGTCGTGTAGGGAGCTGTACAACATGTGCATCCAAATTAGTTGAAGGTAAAGTAAAAGAATTAACAGATAAGGCATTTGTTTTATCCGAAGAACAATTGAAAGAAAATTATATTCTTGTTTGTCAATCTATACCAAAATCAGAATGGTTAGTGATAGAAAATCCTAAACTAGAAGAAAAACAAAGTAGAATAAAAGCAGAAATAATCGAAAAAAAATTATTAACACATGATATTATAGAATTAACAATATTATTAGAAAAATCTATATATTATAAAGCTGGACAATATATAAATTTTATCTTTGATTGGTTAGATAGACCAAGAAGTTATTCTATGGCGAATCGACCTAATAGTAAAGGCTCAAAACAATTAAAGTTTTTTATTAGATATGTTCCGAAAGGAAAATTTACAGAATGGTTATTTAATACTGAAGAAATTAATTGGTACACAATTTTTTGTATCGCAACCGGAGGGGAATTTTTATTTACGAAATTCGAAGTAAACCTATTCTATTTGTAGCAGGTGGTTCTGGTCTTGCACCAATTTTTTCTATTCTCGAAGATGTTATATTTAATCAAGATGTAGAAATAAATAAAAAACAGATATATAGAGATGTTATTTTATTATTTGGTGTAAGAACTCAAAAAGATCTTTATAAATTAGAAGAATTAGAAAACTTTAAAAATTATTGGAAAGGAAAGTTCAAAGTGATACCAGTTCTTTCGGAAGAAAAAGACTCCCAATTGGAATGGAGAAACTGGATATGTTCATGAAATATTAAATAAAGTTGAAAATATAAAAGATTCTCAACTATATATGTGTGGTCCTCCTATTATGATAGATAAATGCATTGAAGTGGTAAAAAATCATGGATTAACTTCAGACGAAATATTCTTTGATAAATTTACAGATACAAGCCATATTATAAAAAGATAAATTAATTTTTTATTTTTATACAGGGATTAGAAAAAATATGTTTCGCTATTTCTTTGGGTTTTTCTTTTTGTAAAAGATGACCGCCTTTTAAAACAAAAAAATGAACATTATTAATCTCTGTTGCCCATATACTTGAATAGTAATAAGGTAAAATAGTATCGTCTTTACCCCAGAAAAGAAGTGTTGGGTTTATTATTTTTTTTAAGTAAGGATTTAATATATAATATTTATTATTTTGAATATCTTTTCGAATTTTGTTATTCCATTTTAAATCTTCTATAATTTTAGAATTGTTTTCGTTTAAAATAGAATCTTCTGGTATAAGTTGATAGGGTTTTTGGTTTTCCCATTCTATTCCAGCAGGATTGATAAGAATTAGTGTTTTTACATTTTGAGGATATTTTAAACTAAAAACAGTAGCAATATGTCCACCCATGGAATTTCCAACTAAAATAACTTTCGAAATATTCATTTGTTTTAAAAATAAATATAAAAAATCTGCTATATTTTCTATCGAATAATTTCTTTCGTATATGCGTTTAGTCTTTCCCTGTCCGGGAATATCGGGCAATAGTACTTTTAAATGATAATGATTTACTATATGTTTTGCAAAATCATAAAAGCTATTTTTATCAACACCGAGACCATGAATTAATAAAAAATAAGGTTTTTTTATCCCACCATAATAATATTCTATTTCGTAATTTTGTATTTTGGTTTTTTTTAAATAAAGTTCTTTTGCAGATAGAGAATAAAGTATAAGAAAAAAGCATAAAAAATATTTATAAGGAATCATAAAGAAAGAAATAAAATTTTGGTCGACTATACAATAAAATCATTTTTTTTTGATGTAAGAAAATAAGAAAAGCTCGGATGGTGGAATTGGTAGACACGCCACTTTGAGGTGGTGGTGCCGAATTTACGGCGTGGGGGTTCAAGTCCCCCTCCGAGCAAATTTTAGTAAATAAATGGATCCTTTACTTGATGAAAAAATAATCATTACATTTTCTCAGATTATACCAGAATATTTTTATGAAACCTATCAATTAATATTTAAAAGAGAAGCATTTGGACCTTCTTTAAATGAAGGAATTTGTTATGAATTTGTTTCCTCCATTGATTTTTCTGGAGATATTTCTGGAAAATTATTTTTATGTATGGATGGAGCAACAAAATTAAAAATACTTCCCTATTTAAGTAAGAATCATCATATTGATACTTATCAGAAAGGGATGGCTAATTCTATTTTAATGGAAATAATGAATCAAATTGCTTCTATGTTTTCCGAAGAATTTTCTTATGCAAAGATTTCTATCAAAATACACCCACCTGAAATTTTTAATAATACACTTTATAAAGTAAATTTTGAAATTTATAGACAATATATGCTGATTTTTAATGTTTTTTATGAATCTAATTTAATAGGTAGAGTATATTTTATTATTTTATTAGAAAAATAGCTATTGTTTTATTACATTTCCATATCGTTTTTCAAATTCTTCTTGTGTTAAAATTTCAAAATAAGTAGTTAAACCACTAACTTTAAAAATTTTTTCAATCGAAGGCTTTAAATTTGCTACGCACATAGTACCATTTAAACTTTGAATATAATTTAATGATTTTATTAAAATTCCGATTCCACTGGAATCAATATAATTTAATTTTTCTAAGTTTATACAAACATCAACATTGGATTCTTTTACATTTTCTTCTAATGCACTCTTTAAATCTAAGGATGTATAAATATCTAAACTTCCATCTAAATCAAATACGTATTTGTTATCTTTTTTATGTACATTAATTTCCATAAATAATTTCCTTAGTAAATTAGTTCTCTTATACTTAAAAATTACTTTAAAAATATTTTCAATAAAAGATCAATTATTTTTCATTTGATTTCTCTTACTTTCTAGAAAAAATGTTAAATTAGAATGGTTAAAAACAAAATTTTAATAACAATTTTTATTTTTTTGTTTTATTTTAGTGGAATAGAAGTCATCTATACAAAAAATACTGGAAAACCTTATTTTGAAAAAGCATATTCAATAGAGAAAGAAGATCCAGATAAAGCAATTCAATATTATTTTAGGGCAATAGAAGAAGGTCTAAATTATGATTTAAAAAAAACAGCTTTATGGAGATTGCATTTTATATTTAAAGAAAAAAAACAATTTATCAAAGCCTGGAAGATTTTAAACCAGATACCCCATAAAAATAGTGTAGAAAGTAAATTTTTTGATGATGTAAAATATTATGCAAAATTACAAAAAGAAGATTTTTTACGATTATATAATGCTATTATAGAAAATAATATTAATGAAGTAAAAAGAATCTATCTATATGCAAGCCCAATATTAAAAAGAGAAATTTTAGACTATTATTTAGAAAAAAATACAGATTCTGTGATTCAGGAACTTGCTCTGGTTGATACTTATAATAATACAATAGATTCTAAGTTGTTTTTAGTTTCTTATTATATGGAAAAAAATTATTATGATAAAGCAGAAGATATTTTATATGATTTAAGTATTAATAATTCAGAAAGTTTGACTGCTTCTTATAAAGAAAAAATTTTATATTTATTAGGAAAAATAAAACGGGAAAAAAGTATATTAGACTCTATCCACTATTTTTTATTATCTGCAAATTATTCGACTACATCAAGAGATTACGAAAAAGAACTGGCACTTGCTATGTATTCCTTATATAGATCAGGATATGAAGATATTGTTTATGAACTTTCTGATTATATTTATTATATACCAAATGAACCAATGCAAAAATTATTTATTTTATTGGTTAAAACAGAAAAAAACCCTGATAAAAATAATCTATTCGAATTAAAGAAATTAGTAGCTACTTTAAATAAAGAATCTTTCTTAGTACAGAAAGCACAAAAATTATTAATAGCAAATGGATTTTATGAATAAATCAAACATTTTTATTATATTGATTATCTTTATATTATATTGTCAATCCAGTCAGAATATACAAAAGAAAACAACAGAACCAAAAAAACAAAATAATGTAACGAATATAGCAAAAGAAGAATATACAAAATTTATAGAAGAACAAAAAAGAAAAAAAGAACAATCGAAACAAAATATAGAAACTACGGAAAATAACAAAAAACAAGAAGATATAAAAGAGGAAACAACCAATTTAGAACAGACCGAAAATGCAAATACTAATATTCAAGAAAAACAAAAAAAAGATCAGGATAAAAAAAATGATATTGCAATGACAGATACAGATACGCAGGACACATTAGATACAACGAAGCCAGAACCAATCAAACCACCTGAACCAACAGAAGAAGATAAACAAATGATTTTATTTTTTAAGAAGGAACATCTTAAAGAAGAAGAATTATATAAAAAAGATTACGAAGCATTTTTAGAAATTAAACGTTATATTCTTTCTTTTAAGGACTCTGTACATAATGAAGAAAATCAATATAAAGAATTTAAAATATCATATTTGCAGGATTTAGAAAATAAAAAACAATTACAATTAGAATATCTAAATCGTATTGATCCAGAAAGAAAAGCATTCTGGCGATGGGAACAGGATCAAAATTTTAATGAGACAATTATAATACCTGTTAAAGAAAATAGGTTATTTGTTTGCGAAATTCAAGATCCTTATTTATATCTTTATAATGCTAATTTTGATTGTAAAAATAAAATTTATACTATAAGAAAAGAAATATTAGAAAATCGTAATTATTTTGAAGAAATATCTCTATTTGAAATATTACCGGATAGAAAAGGATTTTATATAATTTTTGAACAAGATAAAACTCAAAATAAAAAAAATCCTTTAAAATTTTATGATAAAAATAATCAAGAAAATATTTTATCTTATATAGAATCTGATGGAGAAAATTTAATTAAACTTTATTTATATTCTATACAGCAAAAAGAAAATCAAAAAAGGATTTATTTTAAAATTGTTTCTCCTTTAAATATTTTATTTCGTTTTTCTGAATAATTGAATAAACCAGTTTTTAATTTTTATCCAAAGACCAATCTTAGTTTCTTTTTCTGGAATAGTAGTTTTATGATAATGTTTTTGTTGTTTATAAGTTTTTGATTTCTTAACAGATTTTTTCTGAATTGTTTTTTTCGTTTTATGAACCATTTTAGGAAGTTTTAAATCTTTATCTAAAACTTTACCAACCTGGATTTTTTTGTCAAAATATACTTCGATGGCTTTAAAATCCTGATATTCTTTTTCTGTACAATATAAATGAATTAACCTTAAATTATTTATATTTTTAATAATATCATTACGTTTTTGATAAATTAAAGGATGAGAAGGTATATCAAAATGAATTATTTGATTCGTTGATGGTATAAAAAAGTTTTTTGTTTCTAATAGTTCATCACTAATAAAAAATACTTTGCTTTTTTTTTCATTATAATTTTTAAATGCAATTCCAGTATTTTCTGAATATAAATGGCTATAAAGGATTTGATATTTTTTGCAATAATCAAATAAATTCATAATTGTTTTTTTGTCTTTTGAAAAAATCACAAATTGATCATCTGGATTGGATAAGATTCTATTTATTATTAATGGTATTTTTTCTTCTTCTGATACATGATAGACAAATTCTTTCATAATTTAAATTACCTATTTATTATTGGATTGATGATAGCAATCTTTTTTTAAATTCATTTGACTTATATTTTTTTTCTATAAAATGTCCTTAGTGAAATTAAAAACAATTTTTATACTATTCTTATTATTTACAATCAATATTTATAGTCAAAATTTTCAGGAACTTGCTATAAAAAATCGTAAAGGATTATTAAATAAGATATTAACAAAAAAAGAAATTATTGTTGGTGTTCAGAAAAATCACATTCCCTATACAACAGAAAATCCACAGTATCCTGGTGTAGATATAGAAATTATACAATTATTATGTAAATATCTTGGTATTCAATATAAAATTGTTTATGGAACGATTGACGAATTAGTACAATGGACCTCAAATAAACAAATTGATCTTGCACTTGGGGGAATATCCGTAGATATAAATAGAAGTCTTGCTGTAAATTTTTCGTATCCTTATATTATTACGACACCAGCTGGTATATTAAATAAAAGAAAATTACCAAGAGAATCCTTTTCTATTGATTTTCCTAAAACCAGAATACAAAATTTAGGGGATATAATTAATTTACCAAAACTTAAAATTGCTATTAAATCAGGAACCACTTACGAAACCTTATTAAAAGAAAATCAAGAATTTAGTCGCCATGAAATAATTCTCTATAAAACAAATAAAGAAGCTTTGGAATCTGTGCTAAATGGAGAAAATGATCTTTTTATTTCGGATAAAGTTTTAATTCAAGCTTATTTAATTCAAAATCCGGGTATAAAAGAGCAATTTCATATTATTTTAGGTAATTATATAGAAGAATATATTTCTGCCTTAGTGCCACCAGACGAGTTAGAATTTCTTATATTTATTAATACATTTTTAAAAGAATTGGAAAGAACAGAAAAATTAAAAACGCTCCTATCAAAATATTTAGAGTCCAATAAATGGTTAGAAAAATGATGAAAAGAAAAATAATTATTTTCTTTCTTTATTTAGTCTTTTTATTCTGGAAAATTCCTATCTTTGCTCAGGAAACATTAAGTAATTTATTATATGATGGTGATATTTTACTGCGTAGTTTTTTTCTCTCTCGAGATATATTAACAAAAAAACAAATACTGGAATCTTGTCCAAATCCAGTTGAAGTATATGAAAATCCTTCTACAACTCCCAATACTAAATGCAAAGAAAAAAGAGACGAACATAAAATACGATTTCGTTTAAATTTATTATTTTCTCCTAATGCCTTTACAGAAGTTTATTATGGTTTAGAAGTAGGTGATGTTACCTTTGGAAAAGAAAAAAACCAAAATGGACCAGAAAGTGGAGGTTCAGGTAGTGGAGCAACCAATATAGAAACACGAGAACTAAGATTATCAATACATAATCAAATAAAAACAACCCTATTTGATATAGGAATTTTCCCTTATAGTACTCCTGACGGATTAGTTTTAGCTACTTCTGGAGCAGGAATTAAATTTCGTCATGAATTTAAAGAACTCAATTCTTTATTAGAAACAGTTTATTTTAAATTACAAGATAATTCTTTTATAGATAATGATTCCAATGGATTTTCTGATGAAAATTATAAAGATGTAGAATTAATCAGCACAAGTTATAAAATTTTTCGTTTTTCTGATGTAATTCCACAATTTTATTTTGTTTATAAACGAGATCCTGTAGAAAAAGATGAAAATAATAATCCTAAGGATACATTTCAATATTACTGGTCTGGAATTTATTTTCAATATAGTTATAAAAACTGGAATATATATTTTAATTTAGTTAATTTGCAGGGATATCTATTAAGCGAAACAAAAATTATAGAAAATGATTCTTTTTTAAAGACCTATTTTCCTGATATTTATAATATAATACAAAATCAAAATAATGCTTTTCCTAAGAGTAGAAGAAAATATCCTAAGAATGCTTATGCAGGAAATTTAGAGATCTCTTATCGACCTTTAAATGATTTAAAGATTTCTTATGTTTTAACAGGTGCAACAGGACGGGCTGGTTTAAATAATGATGGAACAGTGACAGATTATAACAAAGATCAGTATAAAAGTGCAGGTGGTTCTTTTCAATTTTCAGAAATTGGAGTAGATACATCAGGGGGATATTCCTTATTAAATATTGATAAATTATCTGGAATGATTGTTTCTGGTATTAGAAGTAGAATATCAATTTGCACGGGGTATCTCTATTGAACCGCAATATTATATTTTTAGAACTCATAAAACACCAGCAATTAATTATAATCAATTTTTTAATAGAGAACATTTTAAAAATCCTACAAGTTATTTTGGTTCAGAATGGAATTTTAGAATTGTTTATAAGCCCTGGGTAAATTTTTCTATTAAAATGAATTTTGCTTATTTTAACGCTGGAGAAGCCTATAAAACAATTTATGATATTAAAAACGGCGATTCCTTACGAGAATATTCTATATTTATACAACAAAAATTTTAGTTAAAGTATTTATAAAATTAGTAAGCAATAAAAGAACGCTGTATAAATTTAAATTATAGTTTCTATTAATTCTGCTTCTAAATTGTTATTTTATCATAAAAAATTTTATTTTAAAATGGATGTTATGCAACAAAACCTATATTTTTTAGTAAGATTTTTAATTAAAAATTAGACTATTATATTGATGGCTACTTATATTAGAAAGACTATACAAAGTCCTAACGAAGAACTATAAGAATCAAGCAATACTTTAATTTTACACTTTATGATTTATATCCCCTATAAAGAAGATTTGCAAAATTTAAGAAATCAGCATTCCAGCTATTCAGATATGTTTTTGTTTCTTATTTCTAAATATATAGAAAGATTAAAAAAATTAGCAAATCAAAAGAAAACCAGTAAAAAAATTTATCAGGTAGTATGTAATGATTATGAACATTATTCTATAAGAGTAAGTCAGAATATTCATCAATTATTAAAGGACATATCAGAGATAACGGGGTTATAGTGTAAGTCATATTATAAGGCTACTGATAGAATGGGAATGTTATAGAAGATTTGATAATAAGGTATTTCTATTGAGGGTCCCGTTAAGGGAGATTGGCAGTGAATTTGTAACAAGTGTTACAGAGATCAGGATAGAGCATCGATTTTACAGAGCAAGGGAGCTAGTAGAAGAAGATGTTGAAATATTATGTGCTTAAAGTAATTTACGAAAATTAAATTGATCGCTTTCTAAATATATTGAAGTTAGTTTTGTATGATTGGATATTAAGTGAAATGTTATATTAATGAAATAAATCTATAAAATTTAAAATAAAACACTTATATTTATTTTGATTTTATTTTTTGTTCAAATATATATACTAATTTTCTTTTTTCTGAAGGTAGTATTTCTTTTAAAATATTTTCAACTGATTCTTTTGTTATACCACTGGCAATAATTAAACCATCAAATATAGCAAACCATCCCTTTGTTATACCTATTTCCTGTAAAATTTTTTTATATTTTCTTGCATTAATTTTGCCTATTTCTTGGTAATAAAGCGTTAAAAGTTCTTCGTTTTTATTGATTAAATTATCTATTTCCTCCCAGTACATTTCACGATTACGTTCGTTTTTAAGATAAAATTTTAATTTTTCTACATCGCTTTTTTGAACTTTTTGATTTGTAAAAGGTAAGGAGGTTATGATACCAAAATTCAATTTTGCCTTTTCATAGAAATCATTAAAGTTCTTGCGAATTCCTCTTCCAAATACAAAAGGATATGGTTCTAACATACTATCATAAATGATTTTATCTTTAAAAGGTAGTAGTACTGCTTCTACCAATACAGGTAAATCTGGTCCAATGATTTCTTGAAATGGTCTATTAAGAGCAAAAACACCATATACTTTTGTTGTTTTGTTATCATCAATAAAAATAGTATAGTTTTTTAAATAACGAAAAATAATAAATAATCCTTTAACAAAATGCTTCCAGGAACTAATAATTTTTAATTCATCTGTGGAAAAATTAAATGGATTATCTGCAACAAAAGAATCGATAAATTCCGGATAATTATATAAAGCATCTCTAATTTCTTTTACTTCATTTACAGAAAGTTTATTAAGATCATCACGGGAATTGATGCCATCTATAACTTTTAATTTTTTATTAACATAAATAAGTAGTGAATAAAATAATTTATAAAATAATTCAGTATCATTTTTTGATAATTTCATTTTCACTCCTATTTTGGGATATATAAAAACACTAATTGTAAATATTATTCAAATTTCAATTATATTATCGATTATTTTTTGTATATCAAATATTAAAAAATAGAATTCATTAAATTAGCAACTAAAAAAATTGTCTTTTATGAAGTTTCCATTTTCTATTATCATTTTGTTGGTGGTTTTTTTCTTTATTACTTTTAGACGTTGGGGAAGAATTCAATTTAAGATTTATCAGATTATGACGTTGGGTGCTTTATTATCAATAGCAACATTTCAAATTTCTGTAAAAGAAGCAATCCAGTCTATCAATTATGAAATCATATTATTTTTAATTGGTATGTTTATTGTAGGAGAAGCATTATATAAAAGTGGTTATCTTGCTAAAATAGCTTACCATTTTTTTAATAAGGCAAATAATACAGATAAATTATTGATTTATATTATTTACTTAATGGGATTTTTATCAGCTATTTTGATGAACGATACTATTGCTATTATTGGTACTATGGTAGTTTTGTATTTTTCTAAAGAACATAAAATACCAGCCAAAATTTTACTTCTTTCTCTTGCTTATTCTATTACGATTGGAAGTGTAGCAAGCCCGATTGGTAATCCACAGAATTTAGTTATAGCAACCAGTACCTATTTTACAAATCCTTTTATAAATTTTATCAAATATTTATTTATACCAACAGTTATTAATCTATTTATTGTTTATCTAATTATAAAATTTTTTTATAAAGAATATTTTACAACAATACCTATAGTTCATACAGAACCAGAAATAAAAGATGTTAAATTAGCAAAATTATCTAAATATTCTTTATGGATTATTATTTTGTTAATTTTGATAAAAATTCTAATTTATATAATTAATTTTCCTTTTAATTTTGATTTAGTTTATATAGCGTTATTAAGTTCTCTTGTTATTGTATTATTTTCCGAAAGACGATGGGAATTAATAAAATCCATTGATTGGCATACAATTATTTTTTTTATATCTATGTTTATATTAATGCAAAGTGTATGGAATTCTAATTTTTTTCAGAAATATATCAATCAACTTAATATTCATTCTTTACCAGTAATTTTTTTGATTGGACTTATTTTAAGTCAATTTATTTCGAATGTTCCCCTTGTTGTTTTATTTCTTAGTTTTTTAGAAACGAAACCAGATATTGTAGAAATGATTGTATTAGCATGTTCCAGTACAATTGCAGGTAATTTAACAGTTCTTGGTGCAGCAAGTAATGTTATTATTATACAAAATGCAGAAAAACATAATGAACATATCTCAACATTAGAATTTACAAAAATTGGAATGATTTTAACCATTATAAATAGTTTAATTTATTATGGATATATTTATTTAATAAAACTGATATAATTTTTTCTTAATAGGGTTGGATTTTAATTCAATCTTTTTATATATAATCAACCCTAATACCATCTGTTTTGTATAATTTAAAAAAGGAAATATATCGTTTCATAGATTCACTATCAGAAAGAATATTTTTACTTAATTTTTTATATCTTCTAATAAGATATTCTTCTGTACCTTCTGGAAAAAGGAATGCTATGCCACTAGTCATATTTAAATCTTTAAAGGAAACAAGTCTAAAAAATAATAATAAACCTTCATAAGCAGTATGACTAAAAGCAATATCAATTATTTTTATATTATCTTTATGATTTAATAGGTCTGTAAGAATTAAGGAATTTTCTTCTTTCAAAATAGCAGTAATCTGAAACAAAGAAGTATAAGAAGAATAAAGGAAAGCATCAAGTATTTCTTTTTCTATTTCATTCTCCCAGCCTTTGGTTTCTTTATATATTTCTATGGTATTTTTATTATTTATTTTATATTCATTAAGAGCAAAATCCATTAGAATATCCATTTCCGTCTCATAATCAAATACGATTTGATCTCTTACTACTATACCAAGTAATCTTGCTGAATCCATTACAAGTTCTGGATCAAGAGTAGTTTCTATTATCTTACTAAATAATTTTCTACTAACTTCTCTATATTTTTTATATTTATCTAAAATCTTCATAGGTCCTACTCTTAAAAAAATGTTTTTAAGCATTCAGGAATGTATAAAACAAATACAAAACTTATATAATATAAATATATTGCAAATAAAAATTTTTATAAAATACTCACAAAGTATCTTTTTTTTTAAGTAATATAAATTCTGAATAGTTTATTATCATAAAAATTTGATTCTTTTCTTTAAAATGGTTTTAAAATTGCCAGTAAAACAACAGAAATTAAGATTAATGTGGGGATTTCGTTCATAATACGGAATTTTTTAGAGGGATAGGTTTTATTTTGTTCCAGTTGTTTAATATAATAATAAGCGAGAAAATGCCAGTAGATAAGAATGGCTACTATAAGAAGTTTTATCCAGATCCATTTTACCTGAATAAAATAATTCCAGTTTAAGATAAGCATAAGGATTCCAAAAAGCAGGGTTAGAATCATTGCTGGAGTCATAATAATTTTATATAATTTTTTTTCCATTACGGCTAATTGTTCTTTTACTTCTTTATGTGGGTTTTCCATATGATAGACAAATAAACGCCATATGTAAAACATTCCAGCAAACCATGCTACCATAAAAATGATATGAAATGCTTTAAACCATAAATATATCATTGACAGAACTCCTTATATTTTTTAAAAATTTTTTTATGACTCAGGAAATAATAGATTTTCTCTCCAAACATTATATATTAACCTTATGTACGTATGATGGTAAAAATCCTTATAGTGCTCCACTTTTCTATCTTTTTTTTAATAATGCTTTATTTTTTCTATCGGATCAAAATACAACCCATGCAAAACATATTTTAGTTAATCCAGAAGTTTCTGTTTCTATTTTTACTTATACAAGAGAGGTCAAAAATATTCAGGGAATACAGATGATGGCAATTTGCAAATTCTTAGAACATACAAAAAATCTAACAAAATCTATTATATTTAATTTTAAAAATTTTGAGCTGGATTTAAAAGAAATCTATGATGAATATTGTAAAAAATTTCCTGAGGCTTATCAATTTTCATCAAGTTTATGGGGGATTTTTCCCTACTGGATAAAATATACAAATAATCAAATACAATTTGGTTATAAAACTATCTGGAGGTACGAAGATGATACTGGTAATTGATGGTTTTAATTTGATATATAAATTCCATGAATTGGAAAGTTATATGTTTAATAATGAATTGGAAAAAGCGATGATTGGCTTAATTGAATATTTAAGTTATTTTTCTACAAAAATGAAAAAAAAGCCAACTATTTATGTTTTTTTTGATGGAAAAAAAAGAATGGGTGATGATACCTATCAGGAAGTGGTAAAAGGAATCCATTGTTATTATAGTCATGATACATCTGCGGATTCTCTTATAGAAGAATTTATAAAAAATAAACGATTTAATAATGTCTCTGGCATTCGTGTTATTAGTTCAGATAAAAAAATACAGAATTTTACAAAAAAATATAAATATGAATATCAAGCATCGGAAGATTTTTATCTATGGTATAAAGAAATTACCAGCGAAGTTGTAGAAGAAATAGAAAAACCAGAAAAACTATCAAAAAAAGAACTGGAATACTGGTTAGATGTTTTTAAAAATCGATTGAATTTTTGATAAATATTTTTCTGTTACTATTTTAAAATTAATATTATTGATGTCCTCCTGTAAATAAAATAATCCAATGCAGGCTGGACATCCTTTTTCGCAATCACAATGTTTAATATTATTTATAGTTTCTTCTAATATGGTTTCGAAATTGCGATATATAAAATAGCTAATTTCGAGACCTCCGGGAAAATTGTCGTAAACATAAATGCTGGATTTTTCGTAGTAAGGATCTTTTACTTCTGGAACAAAACGAATATCATTTTTTTCGCACATAGCAATAATGGTAGAAATTAAAGAAAGACTATGTGCCATAGAAGAAAGAATAATACCAATTTGTTTATCTTCGAAAAAAGAAGATTCAAAAAGGATCCAGAAACTTTGTGTATGCATTTCGATTTCTGGTAGATGAATTTCGCCCCAGCCAATATTTTCGTGTGTATGGAATTTGATTTTTTTAAAAATAGTTGGTTTTGATTGTAATGATATTTCTCCTTTATAAACGCTTATCTGTGAATTTTCTATTAATTTTTCGTTATATAAAGGTTTGATTTCGATTTTTTCTTCTGCTTCTGTATAATAATCTGTATCTATTTGTTTTACTTTTGCAATTCGTTCATCCCATAATAATTCTTCGACAAAATAGGTTTCTGTTTGATGTAAATAAATAGCCTGTGGGTGTAAAAATAAAGGAGCAGAAAAATAATCCATTTCTCCGATTACATTTTCTTTTTGGGGATCTGTTATGTCGATAATAACAAAATTTTGTTTCGGACCACTTCTTAAACTAATATGATTGGAAGGAAAAGGTTCTCCGCACCAGTAATATTTATTATCTCTTTTGATTGCAATTTTATTTTTAACAAAATATTCTAAAAGTTCTTTAATATAAGGATAATTTCCAAATTGCTCTTCCTCTAAAAAAGGTTTTTCTGCAAGAGAACATTTTAGATGTTCCGAAACAATCCATAAATTATCTGGATTAATACGAACATTTTCTGGATTCTTTTCTGTAATAAATTCTGGATGTTTAATGATATATTGATCTAAACTATTCTGGCTTGCAATTAAAATTGAAAGAGAAATATCACTTTTTCTTCCTGCTCTACCTGCTTGCTGGTATAAAGAATGAATGCTTCCCGGATAGCCAACCGAAATAGATACTTCTAAACTTCCAATATCAATACCTAATTCAAGTGCATTAGTGCTGACAACAGCGATGATATTTTTAGCTCTTAAATCTTTTTCGATTTTTCTTCTTTCTTCTGGTAAATAGCCACTACGATAAGCCTGAATTTGATTTTTATAATCTGGACATTGTTCTTTTAAATAGTTTGTTAAAAGTTCTACCTGTTTTCTACTTCTACAAAATAAAATAGTAGAAATTTGATTTTTAATTAAAATTTCTGCTATTTTAACTGCCTCTTTTAAAGAAGAAATTCGATAATAATTTTTAATATTCGTATTTTCTGGAATTTTAGAAAAAGTATTTTCGTTTCTATTTTCTATGACCTTAGGTGGATTATAAAAAAAGAATACTTTTTCTCCTTTACCAGAACCATCTTCCGAAATAATTTCGAATTTTTTTTCTGTTAATCTTTCAATTAATTCTTGAGGATTGCCAATTGTGGCAGAAGCAGCAAGTATAATAGGATCTTTATGATAAAAATTTGTAATTCGAAACAATCTTCTTAAAACATTAGCAAAATGACTTCCAAAAATTCCTTTATAGGTATGAACTTCGTCAATAACAATAAAATCTAAGTGTTCAAATAATTGTATCCAGGAGGTATGTTGAGGTAAAATATTCGCATGTAGCATATCTGGATTGGTAATAATAAAATCTCCAGATTCTCGAATTTTTTTTCTTATAGAAGTGCTGGTATCCCCATCATAGGTAAAAACGCCTATTTTAAGATTTAAGTCATTACATAAATTTTGTATCCAGTTTTCCTGATCTCTTGATAACGCTTTAGTAGGGTATAATAAAAGAGTTCTTGATTCTGGATTCTCGATTTTATATTGTAAAATTGGTAAAATATAACCAAGGGTCTTTCCCGAAGCAGTAGAAGTTGTTAATAATACATTTTTTTTATTTTTTACAAATTCATAAGCTTTATATTGATGTATATATAATTGATGAATCTTTCTTTTTTTTAGAGCATCTACTAAACGTTGATCTAAATCAGAAGGAAATTCCCGAAATTCTGGTAATTTTTTAGGAATACGAATAGAAAATTGAATTTGTCTGGAAAAATAAGGATCATTTAAAAAATAAGATATAATTTGATGTAGATTCATAACAAAGAAAGTTTCTTTTTTCTTTTTTTAAGAGATTCTATTTGTAAATAAGGATTTTTTGTTTCTAAGGGAAAATTCTGCAATAATTCTATTAATAAATCAATATATTGAATTGCCTGTTTATTATCTTTTAGTTTATTTTGAAGAACCCTTATTAAAAATAAAATTTCTTTAGGATTTTTATGGATTTCTATCAATTTTTTTAAATAAAATATGGTATTATGATAATCCATCATTTTATAATAGGATTTATATAAAAGAGAATATTTTTGTTGCATTTCTTCCTGATTTGCTGGAAGATAATTCTGTAATAATTTAATGGTTTCTTTATAAAATTGATTTTTATAAAAAATTTTAGCAATCTGGATTTTAGAATTCAAAGTTTCTTTTTTATTTTTAATAAAATCTAAGGCTTCTATAAAAAGTAAAAATAAATTAAAAACATCCCATTCATTATGTTGAATGATTTGTTGGAATTCATCATATTTCTGGTATTTTTGCCAGTCATAAAAAATCTGAGGTATACGCGAGCCATCAATATCATCAATTCGAGAAAAATTTAGTATTTTATTTTCTAAGTTTTTTTGGCTATATCCCCCAGAAAATTTATTGGGTAGTAAGCGCTTCCATAAAACATAAACATCAAAATGATGAAAGTTTTCTTCCCATTGTTTTCCATAATAATAAAAACGAGATTTTATTAAAGGAAGATCAAACTTTTTTCCATTATAGGTAGCAATATAAGGATAAGATTTTAAATATTTTTCTATATAATCTAAATAAGTAATTTCTAAACTAATATCTAAAAGTAAATATTGTTCCATAACAAAATGTTCTTCGGAATAATAACCCAATCCAATTAAAAAAGGATAATTAGAAGTCTGAAAACTTAAACCAAGTGCTTCTATATCTAAAAATAAAATTTCTTCTGGTTTTATATCAATAAGTTTTTTTTGAATATCTAAAATACCACTAAAAGGAAATAAATTTGATAATTTCTCCTGATCCATTTTAAAATATTTTTTTTTATAATAGAGACCAGCTTCTATTTGTTGTAAATCCAGTTCTTTTTCTATTTGTTTATAAATATCAATCTTTTTAGAAGAATGGTTATTATAAAGAGAAAGTAAAGATAAATCCATATATTATGATAAATTTACAAAGGAATCTACTGACAAGTAATTTCTTTAAAGAATTCATTAGATAGATTTCTATGTATATTACTACTGATAAAAACATAAAAAACAAGATAGAAAATGCAAAGTAAAGAGAGTTATTTGATTTTATTTTGAATAAATTTTTTTCATAATTTATATTTTTTTATTGTTGACAAAATAAAAATAATCTTATATAACTAATAAATAGGAAATATAAAATGATATATTTAGAAAAAGCTAAAAACACAATAAAACATTAATCTAAATAAAATAATAAATATTAAAATAATAAATGATATTAGCAATAAAAAAAGAAGGGCTTATCTTGTAAAAAATGAAAAGTATTTCCTTATAGATAGTACGGGTTATGACAATGAATTAAAAATTAATAAAGATGATCTTATAAATTTTTTCTGAAAAAATTTATAAGATCCCAAGTATTTTTTTGGGTATTTATGATTGACAGCAAATTATAAAGAAATATTATGTAATTAGTTTAGGGATAGAGTTAAAAAACCCCTGAAAAATAGGGTTTTTTAATTTAGTTCTTTAATATCTTAATTGTGGTTTTTAGCGTACCTATAAGGAATTTTTATAAAAGGCTGAAGGATGATGTAATGAAGGATGAAATTTTTCTATATGCTTTGTTAGAAATAAAATGAGAAAATATAAAAAATGTAAAAGTAAAATTATAGATTTTAATTACAAAATACAAATTTGTTAATTTTTCTTGGTAATAATAATCTAAAAAATTAGATTTAATATATAATAAATTCCATAAAAAAATTCAAAACAATTTCATATTCAAACTCTATAATGTTTAAAAAGATACCAAGAATAGTAAAATATTATTGATAAAATATAGTATTTTTAGAAATTTTATTTTTTAAGATATTTTATTAGACTTATCATTAATATAAAAGATTATGAAAACACTATATTTTAATATAGAAGATTCTATACCAATTCGTAAAAAGATTAAAATCTGGTTTAAACGATATTACTGGTTATATTTACCAATTGTAAATGATCATAAAATTAAGATAGGATTTATTAAAAACGAAAATTATTTTAAACAAGAATATTATCCCGTTAAAATAATCTGGAAAATCTTTTGTATATATGTAAAGCAAGAAAAATATCCAGATATTGATGTAATGTATTATATTGCTCATTTATTAAAAAAAGCAAAAAAATTCAGTGATCTTCCTTATTTTAAAATAAAATTGATTATTAAAAACAAAATGGGAAAGAATTATCTATTTATTTCTGCCAGTAATGAAAATACTAAAGACTTAATGTTTATTGGAATATTAGAATCTCTATTTAATATATTTTATAAAACACGCTCTTTTATAAAAAAAGTCAAAGCGCTTTCATTACTACCTCGAAAATTTGTCATATATTTTAAAAATGGCGATATAATCATCATTAATGAATATAAAATAAGATATATGCCTCGAATTATAAGTCCATTAAAAAAAATGAGAAGGATAAGAAAATACTATGAATTTCTATATAAATTAATAAAAAGATTAAAAAGAGATTATGAATTTTTTCGGCCTTTGCCAGTGTTTCAAAGCGAAGTAGAATATCGAATGAAATTACAAATGATGGATCGAATCATAAAAATACTTTCAGTAAATGAAAATATATTAGATAGACATATCGAAAAATACTTCGATGAATTTTACGAATGTCTAATGATGACTGTAAGTGGTACGTATTTACTTTATAGATATTTAGAAATAGAAAAAAGAAGAATTTAAAAATATTTATAAAAAATATAAAATAAATATTTAATAAAACAATACATTATCCTATAAAAGAACTCTAAATTTAATATATTAATATAGTTTTCCTGTCCAAAAACAAAAATTATTCATAAAACCTGAATTTTTTTAGTAAGCTTTTTACTAAAATGGGCTACTTAATATATATGAACGCAACAGATAAAATCAAATTCCATACAAAAGACTTACATTTAGTTTGTATAAATCTATTACCATTACATTATGATTTCTTAAAATATTTAGCAATTTATCGTTTTAATGGTAGTATTCCAGAAACCATTTTTTATTTATTAAAAAAATATCTAAAATATCTTTATAAAATAAAAATAGCCCATAATAGAAAAACAATGACGGCAAAATATCAGCCAGTAACAAGAAAATATAAAAAATACTGGATAGCAATGAAGCCACCCTTATGGGGGAAGATGTATCAATTAAGGTATTATTTAGGTTATTCTATGAGTTGTATTTTAAGAATTATGTTAGATTGGAACCAAAGCTTTGTTGCAACAATAAAAATAATATAGATAGTCTTAAAAAATAAAATCATTATTTATTCAATAATAAAAAAATAAACTCAATTTAAATAACATTAAAACTAAAAAAAACAAAATCTAAATTTGATTAAGCGTACGATGTAATAGCCTTTGCAACAAAGCTTATAATAATAAAAAAGTAATGGAAGAGACATAATACCACTTGTAGAAAAACCAGAATTATCTTTAAGGCATCAAAGAATCCAGAATCGAATTCAAAGCCTTTATAATTATATATTGATTAGTGTAGTAGATTATGAAGAGAAGAGAGTTTTTTCCAGATTTTTTGATGGATATGATTGACAATTATATAAAATAATTAAATTTATTAATCAAATATTATAAAAATTTTAATAAAACCCTTTTTTAGCGCTATTCGTATGTACTGGCAATTTTACAAAACTTCTTAAATTAAAGAATATTATTTCTGGGTTTATCAACTTAATAGTTATATCTCTAATTGTAAAAGATTTGCTCCTTCTTCGATTAATTTTTTATTTCCATTGTTATAAATTAGATCTTTAAAAAAATCATGATCAAAACAAAAGATTTCGCGATTTTCTTGAATAGCATAATCGGCACTGATTAATGCACCACTTTTTTCTCCAGCCTGCATAACAAACAAATAATACGAAAGTCCAGTAATAATACGATTTCGCAATGGGAAGGTATATTTTCCTGCTTTAAAAGAAGGAAAAAATTCACTAACTAAATAAAAAATATGATTTTTCTTTTTTGCTTCTTCAAAAAGTTTGATATGTTTTTTGGGCGAAATGAAATCAATTCCAGAACCTAAAATTGCAAAAGTTGGCACTCCAAAATAAATCGAAGATAAATGTGCTCTATAATCAATACCCCTCGCAAAACCAGATACAGTTGCTATTTGATTAGCTGGTATATGTTTTATTTCTTTAAATAATTCTATTTGTTTTTGTTGTATTTTTCCTATTTGATTGATTAATATTTGACTGTTTTTACATAGGGAAAATAATTCAACAATTCGATCTGTAGCTAATAAAGATACAGGGAAGGGATTTCTCGTTCCTACTATTGAAATAGTATCATATTGATTAAAATTTAATGGTTGTTCTATAGTAGATTTTATAAATAATACAATGGGTGGATCATAAATTTGTTTTAATAAATAAGAATATTCTGGTTCGTTCCATAAAATGATTTGATCAAAATTAAAATATTCTTTCTTTTTTAGATAATTTTGTGTTTTATTTATTGCATATTCTATTTGCTTATTATTAAAAAAATATTTTAAAATTTTAATGTTTTCTTTATTGTTCCAGGGTTCATTCGAAATAGAAAGATGGCTATTATTTTCTTTTATATAATGTAAGAAACTTCTTTTATAAGGAAAAGCAGAAAAAAATAAAGCAGTTTCTATTTTTGCTGAATTTTGCATTCAGGCTTACCTTCTATGCAAAGTTGTAAATCCTTCATATTTTGGAGGGCTTGTTTATATTGGGCATTATTCGAAACATTCCCTTTTAATAATCCTTTAGAATACATTTCTTCTATAATTTTTGTAATGTCTTCGTAGATAGAAAATGCTTCCTGAAAATCTCCATTCTCTACCAATATATTTGCTTTTGCAAAATAAGCAGAAATATGATATTTATCTTTCTTTATAACATTATCTAAATAAGAAATAGCCTTTTCTATATTTTTATAAGGTTCTGGTATTTTACCATATAAAATTCCCAGACTATAAGAAAATCGAATATCTTCTGGATAAGCCGCATTTCCACGTTCAAATAAAAATAAAGCGGTTTTTAATCGTTCTTCCTCCCAGCCTAAAACTCGAGAAGCATTACCATAACAAATGCCAGCATCATATAATAGATCAGGAAGGGGTTTATAATTTAATAAAGCTTTTTTAAAATATGGTAAAGCAGATTCATACAAATTCAATTTTTCTTCTGGTTCTTTTAATTCTTGATTTACAGATTGTTTAAAAAATTCTGTTGCCAATTCATAAGAACCCTGATTTAATAAAGCTTTACCAATTTTCCAGGCTAATTCTCCCTGTATTTTTTTTTCCTGTGCATATTTTTCTATGATTTCGAATAATTCTTTTGTTTCTTCTTCTGAGGTTTTTAATTGATGTTGCCAGGTTTTTAAGTCCTCTTCTGTAATTTTTATTCTTCTTTCTCTTCTATGGTCAAATGACCAATTTTGTATGATGTGTTTTATATTTTCACAGGATGTAAAATAAATGATTATCACAATAAAACTTATAAAAAATTTTTTGATTGCCTTCATAAAGATTTTATTCTATTTTCGATCAAAATTAGAAATGACAAGAATTTTTTTATGTTAAACTTCTCATTAAAAGAAAAGGAAATAGAAAAAATCATAAATAGTATCTATAAGCTGGAAAGTTCATTAATTGAATCTTCTTATAATTTAGAACAAATCCAGCAATTTTTTAATTTTGATTATTATGATATATTTATATTATGTTTAGATCAAACTAATTCTAAAACAACAATAATAAAAATCAATAAAACAATGCAAGTTTTATTATTATACAATGAATGTAACACAAATTTTATATTGAATCATTTTCTTATAATAGGTTATGCATTATTCCAGAAAATCAATTTAGAAAATCTTTTAGAATTACATAAAATTGTTATTCATCCTTCTTTTAGAAAACAGGGATTTGGTTATGCATTTTTAAGAGATATTATTACGCATTATAAAAATCAGAATGTATATAATAAAATCATTTTAGAAGTTTCAGAAAACAATTATTTCGCCATAAAATTATATCAAAAACTACATTTTTATATTTATCATAAAAGAAAAAATTATTATCATAATAACGAAACAGCCTTATTAATGATGCGAGAAATATAAAAATCTTTTGTCTTTTCTTTAATAAGTGGTCTTTTTTCTAATTATCCCGTGATATAAAAAAAGGGCAAAATGCCCTTAATTATGTTATTTTTTTATAGCAATTCTACTTATTTTGATCTTTTTCTATTATCCAGATTTTTAGCATTATATTACAAGCCAGCTTTAACTAAATCATGGATTCTTAATAGACCAATGGGGCGATCGTCATCATCAACGACTGGCAAAACACTGATTTGAGAAGGTCGGTCTTCCATAATATGTAAAGCATCAATTGCTTTTGTTCCTTTTTTTACGCGTATGGGATTTTTTGTCATAATTTCTTCGATTTTTCTATCAAGAATATTGCCGAATTTTAAAATAGCTCTTCGAAGATCTCCATCTGTTACTATACCAATAATTTTTTTATTATCATCAACAACTATAGCACCACCTAAGTTAGGTTTTGTAATGGTTTCGATAAGTTCTTTCATTGTAGCATTAATAGAAATAATAGGTTCACCCTGATCTAATATTAAAAGATCTTCTACATTAAGGAGTAATCGCTTTCCTAATTGTCCAGCTGGGTGGTAAAAGGCAAAATTTTCTGGTTTAAATTGTTTTAATTTAGCAATTGTTGATGCTAAGGAATCACCTATTACAAGAGAAACTGTTGTAGAAGAAGTTGGAGCAAGATTTAAAGGATCTGCTTCTCTATTAACAAATGCGTTGATAATAACATCAGAAAGTTTAGCTGCGCGAGATTTTGTATTCCCTAAGATTCCTATAATTGTATTGCCCATTTTTTTTACTACCTGTAGCATTTGTACTACTTCTTCTGATTCTCCACTTTTCGCTATAATTAAAACAATATCATCCTTTTGTAAAACCCCAAGATCACCATGTAATGCTTCTCCTGGATGTAGGAAAAAAGCTGGTGTTCCAAGAGAAGAGAAGGTTGCAGCAAGTTTTTGGGCAATTAAACCAGATTTTCCCATTCCTGAACAGGCAACTTTTCCTTTACAGTTGATGATAATATCAATTGCTTTTAAAATAGAATCCTTTGTAATATGTTCTAAATTAGATTGTAATTCCAGAATTTGTAATTGGTAACTATTTTTAAAATATTCATAGATAGCTTCTTTATCAAAATTCATAATTACCACAAAATTGGCTAAAAGAAAAATATCAAATAAATATGGTATTTTTAGTGGTTAAATTCTATTTTCTTCGTTTTTTTAGATCATACCTTCCCATTAGTTCAGCTTTTTCTATAATGAGAGGTTGAATTTTTTGTTCTAATTCCTTTGCTGTTAAGCCAGGAGAAAAATTGGTTTTTTCTTTTAAAGCATATAATTTAAAAAAATATCGATGTTCTCTATCTGGAGGGCAGGGACCACCATAACCTATTCTGGGCCAGCTATTTTTTCCCTGAGTTAAGTTAAAACCATTAATAGTAATAATTTCTTTTTTGGGTAGATTTTCTGGTAATGAAGTTAATTCAGCTGGTATATTATATAAAACCCAATGTATCCATAATCCTACTGGTGCATCTGGATCGTCCATTATTAAAGCAAATGATTTTGTACCAGATGGAATATTTTTCCATACTAAGGGAGGGGAAATATCTGCACCATCACAGGTATATTGAGAGGGTATCATTTGATTAGGCTCAAATGCTGGACTATATAATTCTAAAGCCATAATACTCCTCCATAAAAATAATAATATAAATATCAATATTTTTTTTATTTGAATCATCATACAATAAAAAACCATTTTGTTTTATTATGTCAACAAAAATTATAAGTAAGTTAAAAAGTTGTTGTATGATTTTAAGAAAATAATAATTATACGTCAAATTTTAATAAGATTATGTTTTCCCCAAATAAGAAAATAGTAGTTGTCGATGATTCTATTTTGAATTTAAAAATCATCGAAAAATATCTTGGAAACAATTATATAGAGCTTATTTTAATTTCAGATCCTAAGGATGCTCTTTCTATTATAAAACAAGAATTACCAGATCTGATTTTATTAGATATTCATATGCCAGAAATTAGTGGCCTGGATATTTTTAAAGAAATGAAAAAAGATCCTATTTTATCTTTAATTTCCGTTATATTTATTACTGCTTCTGAAGAAAAACTACATTTACAACAGGCATATCATCTTGGAAGTATTGATTATATTCATAAACCTATCTTAAAAGAAGAATTAATCACAAAGGTTCATAATTATTTATTTCATTTAGAAGAAAAAAATATTTTGCAAAGATATTATCGTATTATTGATGATTTTGTATATACATTAATTACAAATCCAGAACATATAATTTTATATGTAAGTTCTGCTTTAATAAAACGTATGGAGATACCAAAACATGAAATAATAGGCTGCAAATTTAACGAAATTACTCTTTGTAACGAGAAAGAAATGATCTGGGAAGATATTTATATTACTTTAAAACAAAATTCCTTATGGAAAGGAAAAATAAAATTTAAAACAAAAGAACATTTTTTCTGGGGAGATACAATTATTGAAAGTATCTATGATAATAAAAATCATTTAATAGGATATCAATACATTATTAATGATATAACAGATAAGTTAGCATTACAGGAACTTGCTATCCGTGATCCTTTAACAAAAGTATATAATCGATTACGAATATCTGAACTTATTCAATACGAAATTGAAAAAGCACAAAGATATAATAAAACATTTTCTCTTATTATGATTGATATAGATGATTTTAAACAAATTAACGATACATTTGGTCATAATTTTGGAGATGTAGTATTGAAAGAATTTACCAATGTTTTAGTAAATTCAGTAAGAAAAATAGATATAGTAGGTAGATGGGGAGGAGAAGAATTTATAATTTTATTACCAGAAACAAAAATTGATAAATCGTTAAATGTGGCAAAACGTATTAAAGAAAATTTATTATATAAATCTGTTAGTTATAATAATATTATTTTACCCATCAATACTGCAAGTTTTGGATTAACGGAATATACATCTGGAGATAATTTAATTTCCTTAGTAGAAAAAGTAGATCAAACGTTGTATATTTCTAAAAAAAATGGTAAAAATAGAATCAGTATGTAAGTATGTATAAATAATAAAAATCATAAATTTAATATATTTAGGAAAAGAATAAATTATTATTGTCTTTTATAAAATTTCTTATTATATATTTTTTATGAAAGTAATAAGTTATGCAGCACTAAAAGAAAAATCACAATTAGAAAGATATGAATATGATAAACCAGAATTAAAAGATAATGAAGTAGAAGTAAAAATAACCCATTGTGGTATTTGTCATAGCGATATTCATTTAATAGATAATGATTGGGGAATCAGTAAATATCCATTAATCCCTGGTCATGAAATTATTGGTATTGTGGAAAATACTGGCAAAAATGTAAAACATTTAAAAAAAGGAATGAGGGTAGGTATAGGATGGCAGGCAGATAGTTGTGGTTATTGCGAATATTGTTTAAGTGGCCAGGAACAATTATGTAGTCGAAATCAACCTACCTGTATTGGAAGACCAGGTGGTTTTGCACATGCTATTATAGTAAATAGTAAATTTGCTATTCCACTTCCAGATGAATTAGAATCGGAAAATGCAGCACCTTTATTATGTGCAGGTATAACAGTTTATAATCCTTTAAGAATTTATGGAGTAAAGCCTTATATGAAAGTTGGTGTGATTGGAATAGGAGGTTTGGGACATTTAGCATTACAATTTGCTAATGCATTTGGATGTGAGGTTACTGCCTTTTCTTCTTCAAAAGATAAAGAAGAGGAAGCAAAAAAATTGGGAGCCCATAATTTTATTTCTTTAATAGATATATCAGAAAAAGAATTAAATCGGTATAAAAATTATTTTGATTTCCTTTTATCTACAGTTTTTGTTGATTTAGATTGGAAGTTATTTGTATCTCTATTAAAACCCAACGGAAGATTAAACTTTGTTGGTGCTGGTGGTAATATAAATATTCCTATTCCAATGTTATTGAATAATAAAATTATTAGTGGAAGTGCAATTGGTAGTCCAGGAATGATTAAGGAAATGTTTGAATTTGCAGCAAGACATCAGATAAAAGCGAAAACAGAATTATTTCCTTTAGAAAAGGTAAATGAAGCTATCTATAAAGTAAAAGAAAATCGCGTTCGTTATAGAGCAGTTTTAAAAATGTAATAAAGTCCCCCCGTAGGGGGATTTATTTATTTATACATTTCTTCAATTAAATCTTTATATTTTTCTGTAACAACATGTCTTTTGATTTTAAATAAATTTGTTAATTCATCGCCTACTTCGAAGGGTTTTGGTAATAATCGAATATCTACAATTCTTTCAAAAGATTTAAATCCTGCTTCTCCAGAAACAAGTCGCTTTACTTCATTTCTTAAAATTTTTAAAACTTCTTCATTTTTTGCTAATTCTTCATAAGTAGAACCATAATCTTTAAATTGCTCTAAAGAAGGAACGATTAATGCACATAAAAATTTTTTATCCTGTCCAACAACCATACATTGATGAATTAATGGTGATTCTAATAATTTATTTTCAATAGGCACTGGTTCAACATTTTCTCCACCTAATAATACAACAGTTTCTTTTGAACGTCCAACAATCTTTAAACAATTGTTAAATGTCATCATTCCAAGATCACCTGTATTCATCCAACCATCTTTAAGAACTTTTTCTGTTGCTTCGGGATTTTTATAGTATCCTTTCATTACCTGTGGACCTTTTACATGAATTTCTCCTTTAACACCACGTCTTTTTGGTCCACCTGGTTCAGTTGTATAAATGATTTCTCCAGTATTAATATCAATCAATCTTAATTGTGTTTCTGGATATAGAGGTCCTACTGTTCCAGGTACTAATTTTTTATAAGTTCTTACTGCAATTACGGGGCATGTCTCTGTCATACCATAACCTTCAAGAACTGGTATACCGATATTATTAAAGAATTCATCTACATGTAAGGGTAATGCACCACCACCAGAAACAGAACCTTTTAATTTACCTCCTGTTGCTGCTCTAATTTTCGAAAGAACAATGATATCTAAAAGTAAATTTGGAATAGCAAAAATAATCACATTGATTAATTGATATATTCCTAAAAAGAGAGATAAAATAGGATTTCTTCCTGTTGTATCTAATTCTCTAAATGTTAAAAATCGTATTCCACCTTTAAATTTTTTAGAACAGAAATAAGCAGCATTAAATAATGCTTTTCTAATAGGTGGAGCACTTTCAACACGTGATAAAATTCCCTGATATACACTTTCCCAGATTCGAGGAGCTGAAGCCATAAATGTAGGCTTAACAATTGTCATATCTTCTCTTACATTTCTTACATTAGTATAGTAGGTGCATAATCCCCTGGAAATAGAAAGCATTTCGAACATTCTTTCAAAAATATGCCAGATTGGTAAAATCGATAATACTCTATCTTCTGGAGATAATTTAATATTCCTGGGTAAGTTTTTTACCTGAGAAATCATATTTTTATGCATTAACATAACACCTTTTGGTGCTCCTGTTGTTCCAGAAGTGTAAATAAGAGTAAATAGATCATCTTCTTTAATATTTGCCATTCTTTCTTCTACTCGTCTATCTCCCTGTTCTCTTAATTTTTTTCCTTTTTCCAATAAATTATAGAGGTGCAAAATACCTTCTGGTGCTTTTGTGTTCTTATCCATTATAATTATATGCTTTATATTTGGTAGTTTAGACTTATTTTTTAGAATTTTATCTAAAACCATTTGATTTTCCACAATTACCACTTTCGCATCGGAATGAGGAACGATATATTGAATATCACCATCGGTTACGTCTGTACCTCTTGGAACATCTACAGCACCGCAGAGTTGAATACCATAATCAACCAAGATCCATTCAAAACGATTATCTGCAAATAAGCAAACATGTTCACGTTGTTCTATTCCTAAATCAATAAATGCTGTAGCTAAAGCAACCCCCATTTCGTATAATTCTTTAAAAGAAACAGGTTCAAAAACTTTATTCTCATTTCTTGTTGCGAAAGCTGGTCTATCGCCAAATTTTTCCGCAGCCTCTTTATATAGTTCGGCTAAATTTCTTGCTTTAATTTCGTAGTTTGCCACAAGGTCCTCCTTATTAATATTTTTTAAATTGATTTCAACATAATTTAATATTTTAGTTGTAAAATTTTGCGCAAAAATTAATGAATGAAATTCTATGTCAACTTATAATCGAATATTGAAAAAAATAATTTTTAAAAGTAAAAAAAATTTATGTATTGGATTGGATCCCGATAAGAATTTAATACCTTCTGGTTATAAAAAAAATATAGAAGGGATTTATAATTTTTTAATAGATATTATAAATTATACTTATGATAATGCCATTGCTTATAAAATAAATTTAGCATTTTATGAATGTTATGGGAAAGAAGGATGGGAATTAATAGAAAAGATTATAAAATATATAAAAATAAAAGATAAAGAAATAAATACAAAGAAAATTCTTATAGCAGATGCGAAACGAGGTGATATTGGAAATACATCGAAAAAATATGCGAAGGCATTTTTTGATTTTTTTGATTTTGATGCTATAACCTTGCATCCATATATGGGAATAGATTCTATTTTACCGTTTATAGAATATCAAAACAAAGGTAGTATTATCTTATGTTTAACATCAAATCCATCCAATATCGATTTCGAATTTTATGGTGATCCTCCTTTATATGAAATTGTAGCAAAGAAAATTGTTGAATGGAATCGAAAATATGATAATGTAATGGCTGTAATAGGTGCAACCAATCAAGAAGAACATTTGGAACAATTATCGAAAATATTAATTGATATTCCTGTACTTGTTCCAGGAATAGGAGCTCAGGGTGGTAATCTAGATATAGTAATGAAATATTTTAAAGATAGAGCATTAATCAACATAGGAAGAAGTATTTTATATGCTTCTAATAACATAGATGAATTACCACTTAAAATCAATGAATATTTAAATAACTATTATAATAAAATATATAAATATTTTAATAATAATGAATAATGTTCATTTTTTGTTTCTATAATTCTTTGTTTTTTTCCTTTACATTGGAAATAATTAATAGAAAATTGATTTAAGAAGCCCATGAATTTCATGATTTCAAATCAAATCAGGAGAAAAATAGTATGATATTAAAACGATTGGTCACTTCCTCCATTGGAAGAAAAACGATTGTTGCGGTAACAGGAACCTTATTGGTACTATTTGTTATAGTGCATATGTTAGGGAATTGGAATATGTTTTTAGGTCCAGATGCGATGAATTCCTATGCAGCTAATTTACAAAGTCTTGGTGGCTTGTTATGGTTGGCTCGTATAGGATTAATTGTCGCTTTTGTTTTACATATCTTTTTTGCTATTCAGTTAAATATAGAGAATAAAATGGCAAGACCAATACCATATAAGAAAAAAGATTATGTTAAGGCAACTCTTACTTCCAGAACAATGGCATTATCTGGTCTATTAATTCTTTCATTTGTTATTTATCATCTTTTACATTATACACTGGGAATAGTACAACCAGAAACTTTTAAAGCAAATTTAACAGATTCTCAGGGAAGACCAGATGTATATATGATGGTTATTTATGGTTTTAAAAATCCTTTAATTTCGATTAGTTATATCATTGCGATGTTTTTTCTAGCAATGCACCTGGATCATGCTGTGCAAAGTGTTTTTCAAACATTGGGATTAACTACAAAAAATATATTTCCCAAATTGATTCGATTCTCTCGTGGTTTAGCTATTTTTATTTTTATTGGCTATACATTAATTCCCTTATCCATTTTATTGGGAATTATAAAATAAATATACTATTTTATACACAAGGAGTGATTATATGAGTTTAAATTCAAAAGTACCTTCAGGTCCTATTGAACAGAAATGGGATAAACATAAATTTGATTTAAAATTGGTAAATCCAGCTAATAAAAGAAAATACGAAATTATTGTTGTTGGAACAGGTTTAGCAGGAGCTTCTGCAGCCGCAACATTAGCTGGTTTGGGTTATAATGTTAAAGTTTTTACATTTCATGATACACCAAGGAGAGCTCATAGTATTGCAGCTCAGGGTGGTATAAATGCAGCAAAAAATTATCAAGGTGATGGAGATAGTATTTTTCGATTATTTTATGATACAATAAAAGGAGGAGATTTTCGTTCTCGGGAAGCAAATGTTTATCGTTTAGCACAGGTAAGTTTAAATATAATTGATCAATGTGTTGCTCAGGGTGTTCCCTTTGCAAGAGAATATGGTGGATATTTAGCAAATCGTTCTTTTGGTGGTGCTCAGGTTTCGCGTACATTTTATGCAAGAGGACAAACAGGACAACAACTTCTTTTAGGTGCATATCAAGCATTAATGCAACAGGTAGATGCTGGAAATATAAAACTTTATACAAGACACGAAATGTTAGATGTAGTGATTGTAAATGGACATGCAAAAGGAATCATTGTAAGAGATTTAGTATCTGGTAAAATTTCTAAACATAGTGCACATGCTGTTGTTCTTGCAACAGGTGGTTATAGTAATGTCTTTTTCTGGTCTACGAATGCAATGAATTCAAATGTTACAGCTACTTATAGAGCCTATAAAAGAGGAGCTTATTTTGCAAATCCTTGTTTTACACAAATTCATCCTACCTGTATACCAGCTTCTGGAGATTATCAATCGAAATTAACGTTAATGTCAGAATCTTTAAGGAATGATGGTCGTGTATGGGTACCAAAGAAACCAGGAGATAAAAGACATCCAAATGACATTCCAGAAGAAGAGAGAGATTACTATTTAGAAAGAAAGTATCCAAGTTTTGGTAACTTGGTGCCAAGAGATATAGCATCTCGTGCAGCAAAATATGTATGTGATGAAGGTAGAGGTGTAGGTCCTGGTGATAAACCCTATGCAGTTTATTTAGATTTTAGAGATGCTATCAAAAGATTAGGAAAAGAGAAAATTGCAGAAAGATATGGAAATTTATTTGAAATGTATCAAAAGATTACGAATGAAAATCCCTACGAAGTACCAATGAGAATTTATCCAGCACCACATTATACTATGGGAGGTTTATGGGTAGATTATAATTTAATGAGTAATATTCCTGGTTTATTTGTTATTGGAGAAGCAAACTTTTCTGATCATGGTGCGAATCGTCTTGGAGCAAGTGCATTAATGCAAGGATTAGCTGATGGTTATTTTATATTACCTTATACCATTGGTGGATATCTTGCGGAAATAGGATGGGATAAAGTTTCTGATGATTTACCAGAATTTAACGATGCATTAAAAACTGTTGAAGAAAATATTAAAAAACTATTATCTATTAATGGAACAAAATCACCAGATTATTTCCATATGGAATTAGGTCGCTTAATGTTAGATAAAGTAGGTATGTCTCGAAATAAACAGGGATTAGAAGAAGCATTGAAAAAAATTCCAGAAATTAGAGATCGTTTCTGGAAAGATGTACGTGTTACTGGAACAGGTGAATCTTTAAATCAAACCTTAGAAAAAGCTGGAAGAGTTGCAGATTTTCTGGAATTTGCAGAATTAATGGCTTATGATGCATTACATAGAGAAGAATCCTGTGGAGGCCATTTTAGAGAAGAATATCAAACACCTGATGGAGAAGCATTACGAAATGATGAAAAATTTGCCTATGTCGCTGCATGGGAATATAAAGGTGTTGGAAATACACCAGTCTTACATAAAGAAGAATTAAAATTCGAAGTTGTAAAACCAACAACACGAAGCTATAAATAATTAAATTAAGGAGAATTTGTTATGAAAATCATATTACATGTATGGAGACAAAATGGTCCAGATGATGAAGGTAAATTTGTTCGTTATGAGGTAGAAAATGTAAGTACCCATTGGTCTTTTTTAGAACTATTAGATGTGTTAAATAATCAATTGATAGAGAAAGGAGAAGAACCCATAACATTTGAACATGATTGTAGAGAAGGTATTTGTGGTTGTTGTGGTTTTATGATTAATGGCGTTGCGCATGGAAGACAATATTCTCCTGAAGGAAGAACAACTGTTTGTCAGCTTCATATGTATAAATTTAAAGATGGTGATGAATTATATTTAGAGCCTTTCCGTGCTAAAGCATTTCCTGTTTTAAAAGATTTAATGGTAGATAGAAGTGCTTTTGATAAAATTATTGCTGCAGGTGGATATATTACAGTACAGGCAGGTAATGCACAGGATGCAAATAATATTTTAATACCAAAAGAAGTAGCAAACGAAGCAATGAATGCAGCAGAATGTATTGGATGTGGTGCATGTGTTGCTTCTTGTAAAAATGCTTCTGCTATGTTATTTGTATCTGCAAAAATTTCTCATTTAGGTTTATTACCACAGGGACAGCCAGAAAGAAAACGTAGAGCACAAAGAATGATTGCAAAAATGGACGAATTAGGATTTGGAAATTGTACAAATCAATATGAATGCGAAGCAGTATGTCCTAAAGGAATACGTAAAGATTTTATTGGTCGAATGAATCGAGATTATATGTGTTCTCTTAATAAAGAGATAGATATAAAAGAAAGTGTTGGTGCTATTTGATATAAAATATATTATAAATATTAATGCGTGAGGGATGCGTAGGGTAAGCTGAGCGGTAGCGAAGCTTAGCACTGCCTTGAGCGAAGCGAAAGGATTGCCGAAGCGATAGCGAAGCCCGAAGCAGCCCGACCCCGACGAAGCAAAAGCGAGTCGGGGGCACGCCCTATTTATTAATTCATATTTATCTTCCTTAAAGGTTATTTAATGTTAAAATTATAATTTCCAGAATCCTTTTATAAAGTTCTTTTCTTTAAAAAAAAAATATAAATTTTGGTCTTATGAGTCATAAAAAAGAGTTATCATCTCGATATAATCATTTAGATGTAGAAGAAAAATGGTATAAAGAATGGGAAAGTAAAAAAGCATTTGCACCAGAATATATAAAGGAATTAAATAAGTCCTATAAAAAACAACCTTATTCAATTGTAATTCCACCCCCGAATGTGACTGGACAATTGCATGTAGGCCATGCTTTAAATATGACTATTCAAGATGTGTTGATTCGATTAGCAAGAAAATTAGGTTATAATACATTATGGATTCCTGGTACAGATCATGCTGGTATTGCAACACAGAGTAGAGTGGAAAGAGAATTAAAAGAAAAAGAAAATTTAACAAGGTTTGATCTTGGTAGAGAAAAATTTTTAGAACGTGTATGGCAATGGAAAGAACATTATGGAAATGTAATAACTAAACAGATGAGAAAATTAGGTGTTTCTATCGATTGGACAAGAGAACGTTTTACAATGGATGAGGGATTATCTCGTGCTGTAAGAAAGGTATTTGTAGATTTATATAAAGAAGGATTAATCTATCGTGATACAAAAATGGTTAACTGGGATCCAGAAACGAAAACAGTGTTATCAGATCTCGAAGTAGAATATGAAGAAAATTATAAAGGTGAATTATGGAGTTTTGCTTATCCTTTATCTGATGGAAGTGGAGAAATTATTGTTGCAACAACCCGTCCAGAGACAATGCTTGGCGATACAGCTGTTGCTGTTCATCCAGAGGATCCTCGTTATAAACATTTAATAGGTAAAACAGTAAAACACCCTTTATTAAATAGAGATATTCCTATTATTGGAGATGCAATTTTAGTTGATCCAGAATTCGGTACAGGAGCTGTTAAAGTTACTCCAGCTCATGATCCTAATGATTTTGAAGTAGGAAAAAGACATAATTTAGAATTTATTACAATTTTTGATGAATCTGCACGAATTAATGAAAATGGTGGACCATATCAAGGTCTGGATCGTTTCGAAGCAAGAAAAAAAATTAAAGAAGATATTGCTAAATTAGGCTTGGATAGAGGTACTAAAGAACATATTATGAGTATTGGACGTTCTCAACGAAGTAATGCCATTGTGGAACCGATGATTTCTACTCAGTGGTTTGTTAAAGTTCAACCTTTAGCAGAAAAAGCAATTGAAGTAGTAGAGAAAGAAATTATTAAATTTATTCCCAAACGCTGGGAAAATTTATATTTTTCCTGGATGCGAAATATTAAAGATTGGTGTATATCAAGACAGTTATGGTGGGGTCATCAAATACCAGCATGGTATTGCGATGATTGTAATCATATAACCGTAACTATGGAAGATCCAGATAAATGCGAAAAATGTAATTCTAAAAATATTAAACAAGATCCAGACGTTCTTGATACATGGTTTTCTTCTGCTTTATGGCCCTTTTCTACTATGGGTTGGCCAGAACAGACAGAAGATTTAAAAACCTATTATCCTACAAGTGTGCTGGTGACAGGTTTTGATATTATATTTTTCTGGGTTGCAAGAATGATTATGATGGGGCTTCACTTTATGGATAAAGAGCCTTTTCGTGATGTTTATATCCATGGATTAATGAGAGATGAAAAAGGTCGTAAAATCTCAAAAAGTCTTGGAAATAATATCGATCCAGTAGAAATTATACAAAATTATGGTGCAGATGCTTATCGTTTCTTTTTAATGGCTACCTTAACAGAAGGAAAAGATCTTGTATATTCTGAACAACGTTTAAAAGGATATCAGAATTTTTGTAATAAAATTTGGAATTCCTCTCGCTTTTTATTTTTAAATTTACCAGAAGATTTTCAATTACAAAAAGAAAAAATAGAAAATTTAGATTTACCTTTGGAAATAGAAGATTACTGGATATTATATCATTTAAATCGTGTAAAAAAATCTGTCTTATCGCTTTTACAGAATTATAAATTTCATCTTATTGCAGAAGAACTTTATGAATTTATTTGGAATTATTACTGTGATTGGTATATAGAAATTGTTAAATCACGACTAAAAGAAGATGCTAATAGAGAAACAAAAGAGACAGCTTTGCAAGTATTATTTTATGTTTTATATATGATTATAAATTTACTTCATCCTTTTATGCCTTTTATTACAGAAGAATTATATTCTTTTTTAAAAGCATATATTCCAGAGGAAAATCAAGATAATTTATATTTAATGTGGCTTCAGATACCAGAAAAAGAAATTTTATTAGAAGATAAAAAGGAAAAAATTAGATATATGGAAGAATTGCAGGAATTTATTACGAAAACTCGTTCAATGCGAGCTGAATTATCTATTCCAACCGGAAAAAAAATTCTTATAGATATTTATACAGAAGATCCAGAATTTAAAAAATACATACAAATAAAAAAGGAAGCTGCGGAACGATTGGTGCAGGCTTCTCAGATTAACTTTATAGAAAATAGAAAGGAAAGTAGCATTCAATCAATGGTAGAAGTTATAAAAAGTGGTTATATAGAAATTCCTTTAAAAGATGTAGTTGATATTAAATCAGAAATACAAAAATTAGAAAAAGAAAAAAAGAACTTAGAAAAGATCATACAGGTTGCAGACTCTAAATTAAATAATGAAAAATTTTTACACTCTGCACCTCAACATGTTATTGATGAACAAAGGCAGAAAAAAGAAGATGCACTGGAAAGATTAAATTATTTAAATCAAACCTTAGAAAAATTATTAAAAATTCGTACAAATTAGTTATGAAACATAATAAATACGAATTATTAGCACCAGCAGGAAATTTTGAAAAATTACAGATAGCTCTTCACTATGGTGCAGATGCTGTTTATATGGGAGTGCCAGAATTAAGTTTACGCGGTAATATGAAAGATATGAATCTTGATGTATTAAAAACATCTATTGAATATGTAAAAAAACAAAATAAAAAAATTTATGTAACAATCAATATCTTTCCCCATAATAAAGATATACCATTAATAATAGAAAATCTAAAATTTTTAGAAGAAATAAAACCACATGCTATAATCTTTTCTGATCCTGCTGTCTATAAATTGGCAAAAAAATATGCTCCTTCTATACCTTTGCATATCAGTACACAGGCAAATGTGACAAATGTCGAATCGGCTAAATTCTGGGAAGATTTAGGTATAGAAAGAATTATCTTAGCAAGGGAAGTTAGTATAGAAGAAATAAAGGAATTTCGTAATGCTTTAAATTGTGATTTGGAAGCATTTGTTCATGGTTCCTTATGTATTGCTTATTCTGGTAAGTGTTATTTGTCTGCTTATATGACCAATCGTTCAGCTAATAAAGGAGAGTGTACAAATTCCTGTCGCTGGAAATATTCAGTTTATTATTTAAAAGAAGAAACAAGAGATGGACAATTTTTTCCTGTTTTCGAAGATGATAGAGGAACGTATGTAATGAGTTCTAAAGATTTATGTATAATTGAATATTTGCCTTTACTTGCTGATGCTGGAGTTAATAGCTTCAAAATAGAAGGAAGAATGAAAGGTATTAACTACCTTGCAGGTGTTGTTAAAACTTATAGAGAGGCAATTGATTTATTAGAAAAAGGAAGTTTTATTGTAAAAGAGCAATGGTTAAGAGAATTAAATTTATTTTCTAATAGAGGATATACTACTGGAATGTATTTAGGAGAACATCCTGTTAATGGTTATCAACATGATGGAAAAAGCAGAAATCAGCTTGATATATCCTTAGGTGGTGTAGTACAACAAGTCGAAAGTGATGGAGTATGGATTTTAGCAAGAGATAAAATTTATCCTAAGGATTCTATAATTTTTTTAAGAGAAGGTTTAGAAGAAGAAATCTATCTGGTAAAAGAAATTCGAACAAGCAATAAAATTATGAATGTTTTAAAAAATGGAGAAATAGCAAAATTAATTTTGGATAAAGAAATAAAAAATATTCAGCCTCTTGATATTATAAGAAAAGTAAAAACAGTTTTAAAATAAAAATATATGTATCGTATTTTTGTAATTTTATTTTTATTTATTTCTATGCCCTTATATTCTCAATATGAATTAGGAATTAATTTAAATGCAGGAATATATTATCCGAATAAATTTATTCATTCTTTGTATCATACCTATTTTACTTATTATCAATTTAATAAAGTTCATCTAATAAAAAAAGAATCTTTAACTTTAAATTATGATAAAGAAATATATTTTATTTTTTATGAAATTTTAAATCCAAAAAGCTTTGCTCGAATTGGATTGGGAAATTATCAAATCAGTCCTATTTATTCTTATTATCTAAGTTATAATAATCAATACAAAATTAAATGGTCTGGCGAATATAATAGTATCTATTTTGATTTTGGTAATGCTTTTTCAATTAAAAGAAATATTGAGTGGGAAATTTTTGGTGGAATAGGCTATATTCCAGATTTTCGATTTTATTATAAACAATGGGAAACAAATCAAAAAATGTTTAAAGAACCATTTGAATATGATTTGGGAAAGTTTTATAGTTCAGAAGGTATGTTGTTTCGCTTAGGAATCAATTTATTATTAAAGAAAAAACCAATTCATTTTAGAATAGGATTAAACTATCAGTATATTTTAAGTAATTTATTTCAATCTAAAAAAGAAAATATAAAATGGTTTTGGATAGATCAAAATAAAATCTGGATAACAGAAGATTTAACGGAATATATAAAAAATAAAGAACAATACGAAGAAGAAAATCAAAATATTTTAAAACAATTTCCTTCTATAGAAAGTGTAAAACCATATCTTTCGTCATCTAAATTATTTTTTAGTATTGGATACAATTTTTAAATATAATTTAACATAATATATATGGAAATGACAGAATTAGAAAAAAATTGGTTACACTTAGAAGAAGATATTTTTCATCACTATATGTGGGATTATATTTCTAATAAAGGAACGTGGCAAGAGATATTTGTTATTTTTGTTCAATATAATACTTCTTATTATGTATTAAAAGCATTAAATAAAATAGGCTTATTAAATCATTTTTATAAAGAAAATAAAAGAATAGCATTATGTGTTTCTGAAGATAACTGGAAAGGAAAAATCGAAAACATTCAAAGTACAATAAAAAGAGAAAAAGAATATTATATAGCAAATTTAACTAAATCTTATGTTTTTAAGGCTGGACTTTATATTGTTATTTCTAAAATAGAAGATAATAATGATATTGCAATTCTACTTTTAAATGATAATCCAGATATACATTTAATAAATCGTCAGGAGAATTATAGTAAATTTTATGATCCAGATGGTCGATTATTAATGGATCATTTTAAATTATCCTTTTCTGGAAGAATTTCTTATGATGAAGTATTATGTTTATCTAAAAATGATTATAAAAAAATTTTTTATATAATTCCTTTAAGAGAAATTACAACATTAAGTCTTGTTCTATTAGGTTTATTTTATTATGAAAATAAAAATACTATTTCTGCTAAAGAAAAAAAAGAAATTGAAGATTTAAAAAATTATATTATAAAAACAAGAAAATATTCACTAACATATAAAACCACAAAAGAAATTATTCATAAAACAATGCCTTATATATCTTTAATAAAAAGAAAAGAACCACAATTAGAAGCAATAAGAAAATTTTTTAACATCGCTTCTATTTAAATTATAAGAATAAATTTCAAAAAATAATTTAAAAACTACGAAAAATATGAGTAATAAAAAATCTGGTTGAATTTTTTGTGTTATTATAATAATTGGCATTACAAATACAAATTATTTATTTTTAATTTATCGAAGATTAGAGGAATAGATATGCAAAATATAGAAAAATCCACAGATATACAAACAAGAGATTATTTCGAAGAAGATGAAATTGATTTAATAGAACTTTTTTATACTTTATTACAAGAAAAAATAGTAATTATTGGCGTAACAATTTTAGTATTTTTAATCTCTTTGGTAATTACACTAATAACACCCAAAACTTATAAAGCAGAAGTATTAGTAGAAATTAGAGAAAATCCAATTAATAATAAAATAATGATAAGTTTTTCGGAAATCCAGGAAGCAATAGATTTATATAAAAAATCTCATGATCCATTATTAAAGATTCAATTAACACAATTACGTGGAACAGAGGATAAAATAAAAATAGAGGTAGAGGATAGTTCTCCAGAAGAGGCAAAAAATACATTAAAAAAAATTATTAGTCTTATAAATAGTGAACTTTTTCAGGAAAAATACAAAGATATCACTAAAATCATTGAATACACAGACTTGAAAATATAAATAACTTGCTTGCATGACTATAAAAAGAAAAGAGACTTTTTCTAAATTATTATATTGAAAATCCAATTTCAATAGTAAATATTTTATCAGAAAAATACGGAATTGAAAAATGGTTAAAAACACCAGAGATCATACAACCTGTAAGTGAAATAGTTGCAAGTTCTAAACCAGTAAAACCTAAACCATTACTTTATCTGAGTGTTGGTATTATTTCTGGATTTTTTATGGGTATATTTATTGCTCTTTTAAGGATTTCTTTTAAAAATTATAAAAAATCAAAAATGTAACTTTAAAAAGTATAATATATCTTTAACTCAAATTATTTGAATTTATAAAATTTAACTTGAAATAAAATAGATATAAAAAAAATAAAAACATGGTTGTTAGAAATAAGATAAATTTTCTTTTCTATTTTGTTTTATTGAATTTTGTTTTTTCCTGTACTACTTATAATGAAAAAGAATTAGCAAAAACATTTTATCCTGATGGTAAGTATATAACTATTGATAAATTTGAAATTTTTATTTTAGAAAAGAATTTAGAAATTAAAAATCAAAAAACACCTATTATTCTTGTACATGGTTTTTCCAGTAATGTACATACATGGGAACATTATTTAGAATATTTAGAAAAAGATTATCCTGTAATTGCTTTTGATTTGCCTGGTTTTGGTTTTTCTTCTAAACCAGATGTAGAATATACAAGAAAAGGATATGTAAATATTTTAAATAAAATTATAGAATATTATAATTTTAATAAAGTAATTTTAATTGGTAATTCTATGGGAGGAGAAATTTCTTTAAGATATACTATAAATTATCCTTATAAAGTAGAAAAATTAGTTTTAATAGATGCAGGTGGTTTAATGAATAAGAAAGATTTACCCTGGTTTTTACAATGGGGTAAAACTTTTATTATGGATTATTTTAATTTTTTATTTAGAAATCGAATAGCAATTTCTTATATGTTAAAATCTGCTTTTTATAATAAAAATGTAGTTAATGAAAGAAAAATTGATCTTTATTATATGCCTTTAAAAACTCAGGATGGAATTAATGCTCATAAAAGTTTATTAAATAGTTCTTATGAAAAAATTTCCATTGAAGAGATGAAGAAAATTTCCGTACCAGTTTTAATTTTATGGGGAGAAAATGATGAATGGATTCCTTTAAAATATGCATTGGAATTTAAGAAATATTTAAATAATTCAATATTGGTAATCTTACCAGAATGCGGTCATCTTCCACAGGAAGAAAAACCAGAAGAATCATTCCAGTATATTAAAACATTTATTGAAAAATAGTTAATATTAATAATATAAAATAATATTTTCAATAACTAATAAAATATGCCAGATTATATTCTGAAATATTGTTAAAAAAAATATATTTCGAATTAATATTAAATCTTCTGTTTTTTTAAATAATTTGATTTTATATATAATATAGATGGTAAAAGCAATTGTAGGAATGGAAAAAATCCAGCTTATTAACTTAAAGTAATTACCTAAGATAATAACACTTATAAATAACAAAAAATATAAAATCATTTGTTTTAAAGTAAAATCAATACCTTTTATGACAGGTAGCATAGCTAGTTGTGCTTTTTCGTAATCTTCTTTTCTAAAGATGGATAATGCCCAGAAATGAGGTGGTTGCCACAAAAATAAAAGTAGAAATAAAAAAATACCATAATAGGTAATAGAACCAATTGCAGCAGATTCCGCGATTAAAGGACCAATAGCACCAGAAAACCCCCCGATTAATGTGTTGATTGTATAACGTGGTTTAAGCCAGATCGTATAAATAAAAACATAATTAAAAAATGCAAATAAAGCAAATATCATAGGTAAAATACCAACATAAAATCCTAAGATAAAACTTCCTACACCAATTAATAAAGAAGCAACATAGTATATTTTAAATGGATTTACTTCATATTGTACAAGGTAACGATGTTGAGTTCTTTTCATCAATTTATCTCTATTTTGTTCTATAATTTGGTTATAAGCAAAAGAAGACATAGCACATAATAATGTTCCTATGGTTGTATAAAAAATTAATTCAAAAGAATCAATTTTATGATATAAAAATACGGGAATTTCTGTAATTACAATATTTAAAGCAAGACCAGGTTTAAATAATTGATAATAGGATTTGATTTTATTTTTATCCATTTTTTTCTTTTGTTCTAATAGTTTCTTTTAGGTTTAAATAGATATGAAATGTTGTTAGAAATAATATAGTTGCCATAAAAGAATGTAACACTCTAACTAAGGTTGGAAGTTCAAATACAATATTTAAAATTCCTAAAAAAATTTGAAATGTTATTAAAGAAACAAGAAATATTATATCTCTTATAAAAATTTTATTTTTATAAAACCTATACCATAGATATAATATATAAAAAAAGATAAAAAAACCAATTAATCGATGTGTAAAATGCATTTCAAAACCATATATTAAAGGAGGAATATAAACAGTATGTAAAATTTCCAGATTATTATTTTTTATGATTTCTGTATAACATTCTGGAAATTCTGGACAAACCAAGTCCTACGTAATTTGCGCTAACTCTTCCTCCCAGAAAGGATTGAAGATATAACAATAATAATAAAATAAATAAATTAATTTTTAGACTTTTTACGTTTTCATTTGATATATAAGGATTGTCCTTTTTTAAAGGAAATTTTAACCTAAATAATTGATAAAAAATATAATATATAATACTTATAAAAAAAATAGCATTTAATAAATGAAATTTAACAATATAAGCATTAAGTTGTCTTGTAATAGTTTCTCTTCCAAGATAAATTTGCATAGTTAATACAAAAGCTGCTAAAATAATATAAGGTAAAAATCGATTTCTAATTGGTTGTTTTAAAATTCCCCAGAAAAACCATATAGTAAAAAAAATGCCTAAGGTTCCAGCTACAACTCTATGTATAAATTCTAAATAAATTTGATAATCTAAAGGTGGGATAACATAACCATGACATAAAGGCCAGTCTGGACATGCTAAACCAGCATCTTCTGCTCTTACATAAGGTCCGAGTAGTATAGTTAAGAATGTTAAAGATAATATAATTATTGTTAAAACAAAAAACCTTTCTATTATATTTTTATTTGGTGTATTTTTAGAAGTCATAGTATCTTTTATATTAAAGGAAAAAAGAAACATAATGGCAATTTTTTAATAAAAGTTCTATGGTCGATTAAAAATCTATAGAATTTTAACACGTAAAAAGTTTTATTTTTTTAAAGGTTTTTTAGGAATTTTATAATTCCAGTTTAATTGAAAAGGATTGCCAATTTCTTTTAAAAAGTTTGTTATATCTTTATGTAAAAAATATTTCCCAGATTTTGGTGGAAGAATATATTCATACATTTTATTTTCAAAGTCAAATTTTACTGCATATGCATGTAGATATGCTCTATCTTCCTGACGTGCTAAGCTGGGTCGAGAATAAATTGGATCTCCTAAGATTGGTGCACTTAAGCTACGCATAGCAACTCGAATTTGATGGGTTTTACCTGTAATGGGTTTTAATAAAAATAAACGAAAATATTTTGCATCTTCTGTTATAATAGGAAAAGATTTAAAAAGAGTTATAGCTGGATTATTTATTGTATGTAAAAGTTTCCATTTACTTCTTCTATCTTTAATCATATCCCCAATTATTACACCTTGCTTTTTTTTAGGTTTTTCCAGAGATAGAGCAAGATAGATTTTTTGTATACGATGATGTCTAAAATGATTACTTAAAATATTGCTGGCTTTTCTTCCACGTGCAAATATTAATATACCTGATGTAATTTTATCAATTCGATGTACAGGAAATAATCTTTCCCCCTCTGTTAATATCTTTTCTTGCTCCATATATCGAAGAATTTTCATTAAATCAGGTTTAGGGCTATCTTCGTAAAATGATAGCCCTTCGGGTTTGTAAATAACAAGAAAATTTTCGTTATTATCTATAATTTCTACTTTGTTTAACCATTCTTCAAAAGAAGGACTCATTAAACTTTTCCTTCTTTAAGTCTTTCTTTATAAATTTTTACATTATATTTTTTAAATAATTCTTCTTTGATTTCCATTACTCTTTTTTGTCTTTTTTCTGTTAATAAGATTTGTTTAATTCTATCATTTACTTCCTTTAATGGTAGGATTACTTCTTTATTACCATTTTTTACTTTAAATTCATTATTTTTTCTTAGTTCGTAATATTTTTTAATTTCTTCTTCTGATACCTGTATTTTTTCAAATTCTTTTTGAATATAATAATTGGTATAGATTTGTTTAATAATTAAATCTTTAAAGATATCTTGATATTTTTTGGCTTCGTTAACATAAGGGGATTTTTGCAATATGGTATAAGAAACATAAACTTGATTTAATAAAGGTGCTACTTCATTGAACGTTAATTCCTTAGGTTCTACACCTGATTTACGAATTTCATCAAAAAAATCTTTAATTTTATAAGATTTATTATCATATTGAAAAAGTTCTAAATCTTCGTTCCATTGAGAAAGGGGATTATCTCCTAATTCTTTTAATGTTTCTTCGTTTAATTTAAAATTATATTTTTTTTGTAATTCCTGAAGATGATTTGTTAATGCACTCTTTTTTAACATATTAGCCTGATGTTTTGCTTGTTCTTCAGAGAATTGCTCTACTTTTTTTTCATCCATCAATAATTGTTGTTTAATAGCATTTAATTCATTTTCGTTAAATTCTTTTGTATAATTTGGATTATTTAAGAATTTTCTTGCAGCAAATTGAGATTTTTTATGATATTCTTCATAAACTTTTTTTAGTTCATCTTCTTTAACCTCATTAGTACCTAAATTTCTTACAATCCAGTATCCATTATTATCTTCAACTAAAATGAATTTTTTATCTTTATTTTCTTTATCTAATAATGGTTCTGTTAAATTTGTTACGGGATTTTGACCACAGTTATAACAAATGGGATCAACTAAACCACCAAGAATTTTATATCGTATATTTTCATTTTTTTCAAAGATGATTTTTTCTATTTCTTCTTCATTTTTAGCTTCATTTAATTGCTTTAAGATTTGTTTTGCTTCTTCATTTCGATATAATTTATCATCTTTTTTTAGAAATAATAATTGCATATTTATCAATTTATAAATAAAACTGGAAGATTTTTCTTGTAAAATTAGATTCATTCCATTCATAAATGCTCGTTGATCTAACATAATAAGAGATTTTTTTATTTCTTTGTCTAATTGTTTTTTTACATCATCTGGTAGGGATTCAAATGCTAATTTTCCTGTAGCTAAAAAAGATAATTCATCTAAGATTTGATTCTGTGTTGCAACGGATAGTTCTTCTTTTCTCTGAAAATTATTTAATTTTACAATAAATTGTAAATCTTTGCGTTGAATTGTTTCTATTTTATCCCCATTTTTATATTCTACTAAAACTTCCGATGGGTTATTACAAAATACAGTTGTAAAAAGCAAAGTAATTGATATTTTTTTATTCCATTTCATTGAAAAATACATTTGTTTCTCCTTTTGTTTATTCAATTTTAAAAATAAAGGGTGATTTTTTATTTGTTTTCTGAGTACTAGATTTTTTTTCAGTGGAAATTTTACTACTATTATTTTCTTCTAAGTTATTTTTTTGGTTATGGTTTTCCTCTGGAGAAGATTTAGTTTTTTTTTCTTTTGATTTTGATGATTTTGAAACAAATATTGTTTGTATTTCGATTTGTTGCTCTATTTTTTTATCATTTTGAAATAATTCATTGATAAAATCTTCAAAATTAGGGGGGATATGCACGATTTGTTTTAAAATTGTAGATCTTAATTTTTTTAAACGATGATATTCTTCAATTAAGGAATCTTTTAATTTTTTTGAATATTCTCTATCCATCTGTAATGTATTCAAGAGAGTCTGGATTTCTTCCATATCTCTTTCTATACGTTCTATTTTTCTAATAAGATGGATTACTTTTAAATTCAAACTACACTCCTTAAGTAAATTATTTATGTTATATTATCGAACAATATCATTAAATCAATCTCTTTTTAGAAAATTTTTTTATTTAAGTATTTAATAGAAGGATACAATCGTTAATTAAAAATTTTTTGTATAGTTAAAATGGCTAAGGAAGAAAGGCAGGCAGATAAGCCTGCTTATTTTAATTTTGTAAATTTAGTTTATTTTGTTTTGCATATTGAATAACAGTTCTTTCGTAATTCTTATATGCATTAATTAATTCTTTTTGTTTTTCTTTTAAAATGTTTTTAGCATTATCATAAGATTTTTTATATTGTTTTCGTAATTCTGACATCTGATGAATTGCTTTTTCAAATTGTTCTTTTGCATTTAAGATAGCTTTTTCTTTTAAGGTTAATTGATTTAATTTTATTCTTTGTTCTAAAACTTCTGCTTTTGCCTGTAAAATTCTTTCTTCTGGTATTCTATGTAAATCCCATGCTAAACCTAATTTAGATAATGTCCATATAAACCATTTAGAAGGATCATATTGCCAGGGTAAAATAGCATTTCTATAATCACCGGGAAATTTATGGTGAAAGTTATGATAACCTTCTCCATAAGTTAATAAAGCAGTAATCCAGCTATCCCTTGCACTTTCTTCGAGAGAATAGGGTTTTTTTCCAAGTGAATGACAAACAGAGTTGATACAAAATGTTGCATGATGTACTATTACTGATCTTACTATACCAGCAATTAATACACCACCCCAGAAGTCACCCCAGGATAATGCTATTAATCCTGGAAAAATAAAAGCCATAAATATTGCTACTGGAGTATAAAACTTATGTTGAAATCTAATAAAAGGATCTTTCCATAAATCGGAAATTTTGTTATAATCAATTTCAGGTTTTGTACCTAATCTTGTTCCACGTTCGAAGAATAACCAAATAATATGTGCATGCCAGAATCCCCTTTTTATCGAATAAGGATCTTTTTCTGAATCTGTAAATCTATGATGGTTTCTATGATCAAAAGCCCATTCAATTACAGACATTTGTAAAGCAGAACTACCAAATAAAACAAATAAATATTCAAAAAACTTATTTGTTTTAAAACTTCTATGAGAAAAATAACGATGGTATCCAACAGTAATCGCCATTCCAGAAGCTAACCACATAAAAAATGTTAATGCTAAAGTTTGCCATTGAAAAAGTTGATGTACAGAATAGTAATATAGAATTACAATCGCAGCTATTGGACTTAATACTAAATATAATGTTGTTGACCAGTTTAAACTTTTTAATACTTCTTTTAGTGTTATGTTATTTTTTGTTTTCATGTATAGTATGAAAGCAAGTTTTAAAATTGGTTGCAAAAAATACTAAAAAATTTTTAATTATATACTTATAAGTATTCAATATGTTTTCTTGTAAAACTGACATTCTACTTTTAAGAAACAAGTGATACAATCTGGTGTTTTCTTACAAAAATTTTTACAATGAACTACAATTAAAGCATGAAATTCTTTGTAGATTTCGATATTATTTGGAATATGGTTTGTTATAAATGATTGTAATTCATCATATGATATGGATTCTTTTATATAACCAAGACGAGATAGAAAACGTTTTGTATATGCATCGATTATAAAATAAGGCTGATTATAGGCATAAAGTAATATAGAATCTGCTGTTTCTTTTCCAATTCCTTTTATTTTAAGAAGTGATTCTCTTGAAATAGAATTATGGTTTTCGGTAAAATATTTCGCAACATTTCTTAGTGTTTTTGCTTTTTGATTATAAAAACCAGCGGGTTTAATAAGATTTTTTACTAGCTCTTCGCTTATAGAAAGTATTTTATTAAAATCTAATAATTGATGTTCTATTAAATTTTTTAATGCTTTTTCTACATTTTTCCAGGAAGTATTTTGAGTGAGAATTGCTCCAAATATAATTTCTATTTTTGGATTTTGTTTTGATAGTATAGGCCACCAATTTTGTTTTCCGTAATATTTTAATAATTTTTTATAAAGTTTAAAAAGCATAATGGTACTGTAAATTAAAAATAAATTTAATATGCAAGGGAAATTTAATGAATGATTATAATTCTTGACAGATAATTTTTGAACAAAAATATACAATTTGTGGAAAAAATTAAAATTGAATATTTACCAGATAATAAAATTATAGAAGCAGACCCTGATCAAACAATATTACAGATCTCTTTAAAACATCATATTCCACATACACATGTTTGTTTTGGAGAAGCTCAATGTTCTACCTGTCGAGTTGAAGTATTAGAAGGGATAGAAAATTTACCACCAAGAAATAGCTTAGAAGAAGTGATGGCAAAAAAGAAAGGCTGGAATGAAAGAATTCGTTTAGCATGTCAAACAATACCGAGGGGGAATATAAAAATCCGTAGATTGATCATAGATGATTTTGATGCACAAATTGCTCAGCTCGAACATAGTGAATATCCACAAGGTGTATTAGAAGAAGTTGTAATATTATTTTTAGATATTAAAGATTTTACAAGTTTTTCAGAAAGAGAGTTACCTTATGATGTAGTATTTGCTTTAAATCGTTATTATAATCGTATTGGGGATATTATTTTAGCTTTTGATGGATACTTAGACAAATATATAGGTGATTCTATAATGGCAATTTTTGGTATAAAGAAAAATAAATCAACCTTAGAGTTTTGTATTGATTCTATTTACTGCGCATTAAAAATATTGGAGATAACTAAGGAATTTAATCAATATTTAAAAGAAAATTTTAATGAAATGTTTGAAGTTCGTATAGGTATTGCTTATGGTAAAGCAGTTCTCGGAATGATAGGACATAGAAAAAAAGCACAGTATACTGCTATAGGAAAAGTTGTTAATTTAGCAAGTCGACTCGAAAGAGCTAATAAAAAAACTGGAACATCTATATTAATTTCAGATTCTTTATATCAATTATTAAAAAATAAAATTAAAATTCAAAAATCTTTTAAATTAAAATTGAAAGGTTTTTCTGCAATACAAATTGCTTATGCTATTGTGGATTTAGAAGAAAGCGAAAAAGAAAAACGAGAAAAAGTATATCAGGAAATTCAAATATCGACAGGTCAATTACAGAAACAAGAATATAATGAAACAAATCAAAATATACAAAGAGAAGTACAAGAAAATGAAAATTTATTAGTAAGTCCGAATGCTTTAAAATTAGATGTGGATAAACAACATTCTCAAATATTATTTCAAATTTCCCATTTAACATCTATTATTACAGGTATTGTAAAAGATTTTGAATCCGAAATTTATATGGATCTAGAAGATTTTACCAATTCCAAAATTAAATTAACAATACCAGTAAAAGCTATAACAACATTTATTGATGCAAGAGATCAACATTTATATTCTCCAGACTTTTTTGATGCAGAAAATTTTCCCAATATAATTTTTATAAGTAATGAAATATTACCTGTGGAGCAAAATCAATATACAATTTATGGAAATCTTTTTATAAGGGGAGTTTCTAAAAAAATTAATTTGTTCTTACAAAAAAAAAGCGAAGAAATAGATCCTTATCAAAATAAAAAGATCTGTTTTAATGGTTATACAACAATTAATCGACTAGATTTTAATATAAATTTTAATATACCTTTACAAAATAATAAATTCCTTATTGGTAATGAGCTAAAAATTTTATTTGAGTTTCAATGTATAATACCATAATAAAAACATAATCTTAATTGATTTAATCTATAAAATTTTATCCAATCTATTTTTGTATTTTATGTGTATTTTCTAAGATAAAATAAAAAGTTCATTCAGGATCTATTAAAAAAAACATAAATGAATTGACATAATAAAAACAAATAAAAAAAGTTTTTATATGCAAGTGTTTTTTAAAAGAAATTTAAATTATGGCATTGTTTTTATTTTATTATTTATGATTTTTACAGGAAATTCCTGTTATTTACATTATGCTAAAATAGAAGGAGATCTTTTTGGTTTAAAAAATGGTAAGAAAATTCAAGAGTTTAATACTTATCCAGTCCAGGTAGAGATCAATTTTTTGGATTCAGAAGAAATAAAAAAGATTTTATTACAAATGGGAACATCTAAAACTGTTTTAGAAACTCAACAAGATGCAATAGAAAGTTATCGTTCCTTAGAGATTCGAAATCAATTTTTAAAAAGTCGTATATTCAATTTTGATCCAAATTCCAATATAAGAATTGTAGTAAAATCAAATGTTAATGAATTAAGGCCTGGTGGGATTTCTTATGTTGCAAATTTAGGTACATTAGGTCTATTTCCAGCAGTTCATAATACCTTTGGAACTATTGTATTTGAAGTATATGATGTAGAAAATGATAAATTACTAAAAGTATATAAATATCCTGTGGAACATACTTATTTTGTTTCTTGGTTCTCTGCTATTTTAGCACCAGTTTTTCAGATATTTTCGGATCGTTTTGATCAATCTACTACATCCAAAACTTTTGCCATAATGAGAGTTGCCTATAAACAATTTGAACAGGATTTTATAAAAGAAGCGGAGAATAATTCCTCATTTAAAGAGAGAATTTATACAAATCCTTATAATTATGCTATAATACCAGTAGAAAAAAAAGATGAAGTTATCAAACAGATACAGAATACAATTATTCCAGATTTAAGCGAAGCATTTAACAGAAGTAATTATAAACTGATTGAGCGTAAACATATAGATAAAATCTTGCAAGAGATAAAATTTTCTCAATCAGGTTTTACAGATAATACACGACTTAGATTGGGTCAATTATTAGAAGCAGATCGTCTAATTTTAGTTGATTTTGGTAATACAAATCTTACAAAAAATCAATTTTTTGGTTCTATTTCTTACAATGGAATATTAGAAATCAATTTAAAATGTATAGAAGTAAATACTGGAAAAATTATATGGAGCTATAGTTATTATAATAAACTTCAAAATTTAAATGAAAATGATCTAATGGATTTACTAAATAATCCCGATACAGGTATTTCACAGGAAATTATGAAAAATTTACGTTTTAAAGGAATTATTTTATAAAACTATATGATAATATCTATAAAATATTTACTAAAATCTTCTTCTGCAAAATAATTAATTGATTTATTGAAATTTATTATGCTAAATTATTAGCTTAAAATTTTATTATTTTTTAAGGATCTTTTCTTCAAACGGAATAAGTAAAAAGTACATTAAAAAAATCGAAATATAAAACCTTACTCTTATAATAAAAGCATCTGGAAAAGAAAATTAATTATTATTAAATACAGATTTCTTTTAATTGATTAAATTTAGCTTAATATAAGAATTATATGAAGTGCATTGTAATAAAGTATCTTTTTTTAGATTGACGTAATTTGATTAAAAAATTTTATTTCTATAAATGTTTCCCATAAAAGATACAATTCCTCGAAGAGAATTTCCTTTTGTAACTTATTTGATTATTTTTGTAAACTCTATTGTATTTTTTTTAGAAGTGATATTGCCACCAGATATTCTTAAAGAAGTATTTTATATTTTTGGGCTTGTTCCTGCAAGATATGTTCATTTAGAATGGGCATATATCATGGGATTACCAATGGACGATTACTGGCCTTTTATTACCAATATGTTCTTACATGGAAGTTTTTTACATTTTTTTTCTAATATGTGGAGTTTATATTTATTTGGAGATAATGTAGAAGATACTATGGGACATTTACGCTTTTTGATTTTCTATTTAATTTGTGGAATAGCGGCAAGTTTTACTCATTTTATTTTTAATTTAAATTCTACCATTCCAGCTATCGGAGCCTCTGGTGCTATTTCTGGAGTGATGGCAGCTTATATGATTATGTTTCCTTATTCTCGTATTATTACATTCGTTCCTTTATTGTTTTTTCCTTTCTTTTTTGAAATTCATGCATTTTTTTATATTGCGATATGGTTTATATCTCAGTTGTTTTCCGGGACAGCTTCATTACTTGCACCGGAAATGGGAGGAGGAATAGCCTGGTGGGCACATATCGGTGGTTTTGTAATGGGGTTAATCTTACTTCCTATATTAAGAAAAAGAAAGAAACATCAATATTTTGATGATGAATTTTTTTATTATATTTATAAATAATTTAAATTTTTTATCAGAAGAGGAGTATATATGGATTTAATAAGTATATTTTGGTTTATTTTATTATTTTTGTCCTTTCAACCTTTATTAAAACAAAGAATGTTGGAATCAGCAAGAGCACGATTAATTTCTATTTTAGAAAGGAAAAGAAATTCAAGAGTAATTCTACTTGTTCATAGACAGGAAAGAATGAGTTTTCTGGGAATTCCATTTTTTAAATATATTGATATTGAAGATTCGGAAGAGGTTATTCGAGCAATTCAAATGACTCCAAAAGATATGCCAATCGATATAATTTTACATACACCTGGAGGATTAGTTTTAGCCTCTTATCAAATTGCACGAGCATTAAAAAATCATAAAGGAAAAGTGACAGCATTTGTTCCTCATTTTGCAATGTCCGGAGGTACATTAATTGCTTTAGCTGCTGATGAGATTATTTTAGGGGAGCAGGCTGTTCTTGGACCAGTAGATCCTCAATTAGGACAATATCCTGCTGCCTCTCTAATTCAATTAAAACAAATAAAACCCGTAGATAAAATAGAAGATAAACATTTAATTATGATTGATATGGCAGAAAAGGCACTTAAACAAATCGAAAAACAGGTCAAAGAAATTTTACAGGACAAATATCCACCTGAAAAAATAGAAGAAATTACAAAACTTTTAACACAGGGAACCTGGACACATGATTATCCCATAACTTATGAAGAAGCAAAAGAAATAGGGTTAAATGTATCTACAGAAATGCCAGAAGAAATTTTTCATTTAATGAGTCTTTATCCACAACCAATGAAGCAAATTCCTTCTGTTGAATATATTCCTATACCAAAGCAAAAAGATTTAAAATAGTAAAATTATACTTTACGTGGAATCAAGTTTGATTTTTTTAACTTAATAGAACGCGCCCATAGCTCAGTTGGATAGAGCGTTTGACTACGAATCAAAAGGTCGGTGGTTCGAATCCATCTGGGCGCGCTTTTTTTATTCTTCTCCAGGTGGTCTATATTCTTTATTTTGATCACAAAAATATCTTAAACTATCGAACGTATAAATTCCTGTATCATGACCATCTGACCATATTAGTGAAATTGCATATCTTCCAATTTTTTTATAACCAACTAATTCTATTTTTTGAATGTTTAGGGTTGTTCTATTTGGTTCACCATGTCCACCTCTACATTGTGCGCAGGGACAATATCTACGTAAATTTAAAAGATCATATTTACATTCTTTACCATCTTTCCATTGAATATATAAATATTGATTGTCGAAACTAATCTTAGAGGGTATGGTATGTAACATAGATACCAAAAAATTAAAGAAGATTGTATAATCGATTGATTTTTTAATACAATTGAATTTAATAACATTATGGACTATGTGATTATAGATACAAATGTTTTTTTATTAGATCCCAATGCTTATTTAAAATTTCCTAATAAGCATATTATTATACCTCTAATTGTAATTGAAGAATTAGATTCATTTAAAAGAGAAATGGCAAGCATTGGAAAGGCTGCAAGGGAAATTATACGAGCAATAGATTTTTTAAGAACAAAAGGAAAATTAACAGAAGGTGTTCGATTAGAAAATAATTCTATCTTACAGGTATTTATTTTAGAAAATTTAGAAGAGTTGCCAGAAGGTTTAGATCGTGTTGTAAAGGATAATTATTTATTATCAACAGGTATAAAATTAAAAAAAGTTTTTAATAAAAAAGTTACAATTATAACAAAAGATGCTGATTTACGAATCAAAGCTGACGTTTTAGGAATTCAAGCAGAAGATTATAACACAAATCATTCAGAATCTTTAGAAAAACTTTATACAGGGGATCAGGAGATACGAACTACTGATGAATGGATTGACAAATTTTATCATAATCAAGAATTAATCTGGAATAAGGAACATTTAGATTTTGCAATAGAACCAGTACCTCCAATCATTGTAAACCAATATATTACTTTGAAATCTAATAAAAAAAGTGCTTTAGCTCGTGCTCATAAGAGTGGAAAATTAATACCAATAAAGGAAAAAAAGATTTTGAATATAACCCCTAAAAATAGAGAGCAACGTTTTGCAATCGATGCTTTATTAGATCCAGAAATTCAATTAGTTACAATTGCTGGCAGAGCAGGGACTGGAAAAACATTATTAGCATTAGCAGCTGGTCTTTATCAAGTTTTAGATGATGAATTTTATAAAAAATTATTAGTAGCAAGACCAGTAATTCCAATGGGAAGAGATATAGGATATTTACCCGGCGAATTAGAAGAAAAAATTAAACCATGGATGCAACCAATTTATGATAATTTAGAATTTCTTTTAGAAAATGATGAAAATGATGAAATTTATCAAAACAATTCTTCTAAAGGAAAAGGTGAGAAAAAAAGGGATTTACATACAACAATTGCTTATTTAAAACAAATGGGTATTTTAGATGTTGAACCATTAACCTATATTCGTGGACGATCTATTCCAAAACAATTTATTATTATTGACGAAGCTCAAAATTTATCTCCACACGAAGCAAAAACCATTATAACGAGAGCAGGGATTGGAACAAAAATTGTTTTTACTGGTGATTATTATCAAATTGATCATCCTTATTTAAATTTATATACAAATGGACTTTCTTATACATTTAATAAAATGAAAGGTCAATCATTATTCGCACATGTTACCCTGGAAAAAGGAGAACGTTCCGAATTGGCAGAATTAGCATCTAAATTAATGGAGTTATAAAATGGATTTATTTGAATATGCTAAACAAGTAAAAGAAAAGAGAATATTAGATAACAATTTAGATAAAGAGAAAAAGTCGATCATTCAAGAACCCTTATGGAAAAATCCTTCGTATGAATTTGTCAATTCTCTTGAAGAATTAAAGCAAATTGCTTTAGAATGCAAAAAATGTAAATTATGTTTAACAAGGAAAAATGTCGTTTTTGGGGAAGGAAATCCAGAAGCAAATTTAATGTTTATAGGAGAGGGTCCAGGAAAAACAGAAGACGAAACAGGAAGACCTTTTGTTGGTAGAGCAGGAGAGTTATTAACAAGAATTATAGAAAATGGCTTAAAAATTTCCAGAAAAACTGTTTATATTGCTAATGTTGTTAAATGTAGACCTACAGTAGAAATGAAAGGAGAAAAAGATAGACCTCCAGATCAAGATGAAGTAGAAGCATGCAGTCCTTATTTAATTCGACAGATAGAATTGATTCAACCTAAAATTATTATTACTTTGGGAAATCCAGCTACTAAGTTTCTATTAAAAACCAGAGAAGGAATTACAAAAATTCGAGGTAATATATATCAATATAATGATATTCCTGTTATTCCCACATATCATCCCAGTTTTGTATTAAGAAATGGTGGAGAAAATTCTCCTCTTAAAAAAGAAGTATGGGGAGATATGAAGTTAGTTATAAAGCTAATGCAGGATTTAGGAATCAAAAATTAATTAAAAGTATATTATATTCCTAATTTACAAAGATAAAAATAGAAATGACAGAAAAAAAACAAATAAAAAACTGATTTTATGTCTAATTTAGATTCTATTGCATTTCATCAAGGGGAATTTAAACCATTAAAAGATTGTACTGTAAACATAATGACTCATGCTTTGCAATATGGAACAATGGTATTTGGAGGCATACGCGGATATTATAATAAAAATAAAGATAATGTTTTTTTATTTCGTCCTTATGATCATTTTCAGAGATTGCATAATAGTGCTAAAATAATGCAAATGAAGCCTCCCTATTCTATAGAAGAAATGGTTAATATTTTAAAAGAACTGGTAAAAAGAAATCAATACAGGAGTAATATTTATTTTCGTCCTTTTATCTATAAATCAGCTTTAAGACTTTCCCCCAGTTTGCATGATGTTGAAGATTCTTTTTCTGTTTATACATTATTATTAGATGATTATTTAGATACCAATCGAGGATTAAGAGTAGCAGTTTCCAGTTGGCGAAGAATTGATGATAATATCATACCAACAAGAGCAAAAGTATCAGGTGGTTATGCGAATTCTGCCTTAGCAAAATCAGAAGCATTATTAAATGGATTTGATGAAGCAATTTTTTTAGATTCCAGAGGTTATGTAAGTGAAGGAAGTGCAGAAAATATTTTTATTGTTCGTAATGGTGTTTTATATACACCACCCAATCATGCTGCTTTATTAGAAGGAATTACAAGAAGAAGCATAATAGAAATTGCAAAAAGAGAAAATATTCCTATAGAAATTCGTGATATTGCTCGTTCTGAATTATATATAGCAGATGAGGTATTTTTTACTGGAACTGGTGCACAAGTAGCATGGATTGCAGAAATTGATAGAAGAATTATAGGTAAAGGTTCTATTGGACCAATTACAAAACATTTAAAAGAAAAATTTAACAAAATTGTTTATGGAGAAGAACCTGAATATTCAGACTGGATAGTACCAGTATATTAAAAATATTCTAAATAATTAATAAAATGTTTAAATGATCAAAATTTAAGTTTATTATATTTTTTAAAAATTGTCAGAACATAGCAATAGCGCTATGAAATAGAGTTATTAAAAATATTATCCTAATAGTTAATTAAAAATAATTATTATATTGTTTTACAATCCATCAAAAAATCAAGAAAAACCCTTTCTGTTCTTTATGATATACAACCTCTAAATGTATGAATTTCAATCTAAAAGTCATAATATAAAAAAAATTTGACAAAAAAATTGAAACTTTTATAGAAAAATAGATACATTATAATAATAAGAGAATAATTTTATATTAAATTATTTATTTCTGGGGGTTTATATGAATTTTTTTGATAAATTACAATTTGTTATAGAAAAACTTAATGAAAATATATACGAAAGAGAAGATATAATCAAATTTGCATTACTGGCATTATTTTCTGGTGAAAATATGTTTTTATTGGGTCCACCAGGTGTTGCAAAAAGTTTAATATCCAGAAAAATTAAATACGTAATAAAAAATGCAACTTATTTTGAACATCTAATGACGCAATATACATTACCAGAAGAAGTTTTTGGACCTATTTCTTTACCAAAATTAAAACAGGGATTATACGAAAGAGAAATCAATGGATATTTGCCAACAAGTGAAGTAGCTTTCTTAGATGAAATCTGGAAATCTTCTTCTTCTATTTTGAATACATTACTTGTTATTATAAACGAAAAAAAATTCAAGCAGGGAGCTAAGGAAATAGATGTTCCCTTACAAATTTTAATTTCTGCATCTAATGAACTTCCAGAAGATGAAAGTTTAAAAGCCTTATGGGATCGTTTTTTAATTCGTATTTATGTGGAACCTATCAAAGACAGAGAAGCTTTTTATAAGTTTTTACAACAGGATAATAGTCAATTATACTTGGATAATATTCCAGAAGAATATAAATTTACAAAACAGGAAATTCAAGCAGTTCGTAAAAAAATAAATGAAATACAATTAGATCATAATGTAATTTCGTTAATTGAAAAAATTAAAGATAAATTTAAACAGAGAAATCAGGAAAATTCTATTTTACCAGCTATTGAAGTCTCGGATAGGCGTTGGGGAAAGATTATAAATGTTCTGAAAACTTATGCTCTATTAAATAAACGTTCAAAGGTATCAATTATGGATTGTATGATTTTACCATATATGGTTTGGAATACAGTGGAAGAAATAGAAGAAATAAAGCAAATTATACAAAATACTATATTAGAAGAATTAAAAGAAAAAAATCAACATTTAAATAAAATTTATAAGGATTCAGAATTTTTGGAAAATATCATTAATATTTTCGAAAAAACAGAAAAAGATAAATTGTCGAAGGAAATAGAATATAAAACATTTCAATTTCCCATCATAAGCGAAACATTTGATAGAATCTATGAAAAAGAATATTATTGTCTTAAACCTGAGAATAGTGAAGAAGCTGAATTTTATATTAGTGTTAATGATATAGATTTTAAAAGACTTAGCTCTATCAATAAAACAAAAAAAATTAACGTTTGTGAGATTCGTCCATTATTTAATGGAAAGGAAAAAGTTTATTTCGAAGTACCTTATACAGCATGTATAGAATATTTTAATGAAAAAACAAAACAAATACAAATTAATCTAATTGATTATAAAGTAAGTTTTTTATGTAAAATTGATACAAAAAATAAATACTATGTAAATTCTAATGTATGGAAAGAAATTATAAATAATTATATAAAAAAAGATAAAGAACAAATAAAAAAAATCATTTTATCAGATAAAACAAAATATTATGATTTAATTCTTTCTAAATTTAATGATATAATAAAATCTAATTATCCAATATTATTATTTGATTTTCAGCATAAAATGTTTAAAAATTTTATTAATGAGTTAAATAAAGCTATTCAAATAACGAAAATACGGGCTGGTTTAATTTATAAATTTATTTTTCAAAGTAAAGGGGTGTATAAATGATTTATGAAATCATAAGTAAAGAAGAAATTTTAAAATATTTAAATGAAGAAAATATTATAATTGATTTTATAAAAAACTCAGAATTTTTAGAAGATTCAAACAAAAGAAGAGAATTTATAATTTTACTATTTCGTTATTTTTTCGAAAATAAAGAAATAAAACAGGAAGTACAGAAACTTGTAAATTCAGATAATAAACGCGATTTATATATTATAAAAGGTATCATTAATGTTTTAAATTTTACTTTTTCTAATTTTTATAGTATAGGAAATATAGAAATAACAATTTCTTCTATTAAAGAAGTTATAAATTTTTTAAATATTCTTATAGTAAAAAGTAAGAATTATTTTGAAAATGCGAAAGAAAATATTAATAATATAGAAAATTTATCTATATTAGATTTTATAGAGTTATTAAAAAAACTTAATAAAAAATTTCCCGAATATAAAGAAATTATTAAAACCTATTTTGATGCAATAGACGATATATTAAATCATAAACCTTTACAGATTGCTAAATCTATTTTAAATGATATAATTCAAAATACTTATTCTCCTAATCAAAGATATATTAATAAAAAACGCAAAAATAAAATCGATAATGAAGAACAAAAAGAAAAATTTAATCAACTAAAAGAACATTTTAAAAATAACCTTTATAAAAAAATATATGATGAACTTATTGATGATTTATGGAAGGATTATTTATATTCTTATTTTAAAGATTTTCTCAATAAAAAATATAAAGAATTAAATTTTCCAGATAATAATTTTTTTAATCCAGATAATAATGGCTTTAAGGAACTTACTGAGCAAAATCCAGATAATAATATAATAATGCCAGATCAAAAACAAAAACAAAATAAAAGCAATATAAATAATAACTTAGCGGAAACCTTAAATAATTTAATTAAAAATTTAAAAAATATTTTTAATGCTGATAAACAACAAAATTTATCTTCCGAGAATAATGAAAAATCTAATTCTAATAAAGAAGAAACTTATGAAATATCAAAATCAGAAATTCCAGAAGAAAAAGTATATAATCAACAAAATCAAGATTCCGAATTTGATAATGAAGAACAATTAGAAGAACTTTTTGATATAAGCGACCACGAATTATCTGAAATTGAAGAAATAAAAGATAACCATTATTCATATAACCCAGATTATCAAGACGATGAGGATGATGAAATTTTAAAGCTTTTAGAATCAGAAACTAATGAATTAGATGAAAATAAAGAAAAATTTTCGAAATCAGAAAAATTAAGTCCTAAATATCATATAGATAATTTTGATGATTTTTCTATTGAATTCCCTAATTTGGAACCAGATAAAGAAGATAATGTTAAACATAAAGATATAAAGGGATTTTTTAAATATTCTCTTCCTATTCCTATTAAAAAAGAAATAGGTTTAGGTAATGGGCAAGGAAAAAATCCACTTCAAGCCGAAATTGAAATTCATAAAAAAACATCTTTTCCTGGTTTTAATAGTTCAAATGGTGGTAAAAAAAATAATTCTTTAGATAAAAACTCATTGAAAAAAAGAGATAGTAAAGATTTAAAAACAAATAAAACAAAAAATCAAAATACGCAATCAGGTAATGAAAATAATTTAAGCAATACAGATTTACAGCCTAAGGATTCTTTTCCTGCAAATAGTCAATCAACAGGTAAAAGAAATGATATTAGTGATAAAGATTTACAGCCCAAGGAATCATCTTCTAAAAATAATCAATCATTAGGTAATGTAAAAAATATTAGTAATAATGATTTACAAGCCCAGGACTCTTCTTTTGCAGATAGTCAATCAACAGGTAAAGGAAATGATATTAGTGATAAAGATTTACAGCCCAAGGAATCATCTTCTAAAAATAATCAATCATTAGGTAATGGAAAAAATATTAGTAATAATGATTTACAAGCCCAGGATTCTTCTTTTGCAAATAGTCAATCAACAGGTAATAGAAATGATATTAGTGATAAAGATTTACAGCCCAAGGAATCATCTTCTAAAAATAATCAATCATTAGGTAATGGAAAAAATATTAGTAATAATGATTTACAAGCCCAGGACTCTTCTTTTGCAGATAGTCAATCAACAGGTAAAGGAAATGATATTAGCGATAATGCTTTACAACCCCAGGACTCTTTTTCTACAAATAGTCAATCATCAGGTAATGAAAATAATTTAAGCAATACAGATTTACAGCCTAAGGATTCTTTTCCTGCAAATAGTCAATCAACAGGTAAAGGAAATGATATTAGCGATAATGATTTACAACCCCAGGACTCTTTTTCTACAAATAGTCAATCATCAGGTAATGAAAATGATATTAGCGATAATGCTTTACAACCCCAGGACTCTTTTTCTACAAATAGTCAATCATCAGGTAATGAAAATAATTTAAGCAATACAGATTTACAGATTAAGGACTCTTTTTCTACAAATAGTCAATCATCAGGTAATGAAAATAATTTAAGCAATACAGATTTACAGCCTAAGGAATCATCTTATAAAAATAATCAATTATTAGGTAATGTAAAAAATATTAGTAATAATGATTTACAAGCCCAGGACTCTTTTTCTACAAATAGTCAATCATCAGGTAATGAAAATAATTTAAGCAATACAGATTTACAGCTTAAGGAATCATCTTTAAAAATAACAATCTAGGTAATGCAAAAATATTGGATCAATGTTTACAGCTCAGGACTCTTTTTCAAATAGTCAATCACAGTAATGAAATTATTAGCAATACAGATTTACAGCTTAAGGAATCATCTTATAAAAATAATCAATCATTAGGTAATGTAAAAAATATTAGTAATAATGATTTACAAGCCCAGGACTCTTCTTTTGCAGATAGTCAATCAACAGGTAAAGGAAATGATATTAGTGATAAAGATTTACAACCCAAGGAATCATCTTATAAAAATAATCAATCATCAGGATTTGAAGAATTAAAAAATATTCTTTCTTCATCAAATAGAAGTTCTAAAGATGATCATAATTGTAAAGATTCAGAATTTGATTTCAATAAATTATTAGGTAGAAATAATCAAGTATTAGAATTACAGAATGTAAATCAGAATACTTCCATAAAAAACACTAACAATAACAATATTGTAGGTTTTACGGATAGTTTAGAAAAAAGACAGGTAAATGAATTTCCTTTTATTCCTTATGAAGAGAAAAAAGATAATGATAACTTTAAACCTTCAATTGGAATTGAATTAACTCTTTCAATACAAAAAATAACAAAAGAAAATATCCTAATGTTTTATAATATTTTTAAAAATTCTAAAAAAATGAAAGAAATTACAGATTATCTTGGTAGAAAAGAAATGGTAAAAAGAATGGAAAAATATAAAACAACTAAAAGTAAAATGGAAGTTAATGGACAAGATAAAGAAACGATACCAATTATTGATTCTGTAAAATTAGGTAATAATATTAATTTAACAGTATCTTCTGATTTTTTATATAGTGTCGATAAAGAACTCGAAGATATTTTTGATTATAAATTTATAGAAAATCAATTAAATATTTATAAATTAAAGAGTGTAAAAGAAATACAAATTGATAAAACCCAATTCAGAAAACGAAATTCACCGGGCTTGGGACCAGTTTTTATTATTATTGATACAAGTGGATCTATGGAAGAGTGGGATATTTATGCAAAATCTATTTTATATACATTAATTAAATATATTAAATATAAAAATAGAGCCTGTTATTTAATTAATTTTTCTGTTGAGCATACGTGTTTAGATTTAGTTAAATTATATTCAGAAAATAATCTTCTTACTTTTTTAACTCATAGTTATTATGGTGGAACGGATATAAATTCGTCCATAAAAGAAGTTTATAATAATATCAAACGAAAAGAATTTTATAATTCGGATCTTCTTATTATGTCTGATTTTATGATGAATTATTTATCAGAAACTTCCATCAATTATATAAAAGAATTGAAAGAAAATTATCAAATGAGATTTTTTGGTATTTTATTTAATAATTTTTCTTGGAAAGTAGATTATGAAGAAGTTGATATTGATTTATTATTAGAAGATAGTTTTAATTCAAAAGATAATAATACTGAAAATGAATATAAATCATTAGATATTATTAATTATGTTGATGAATATTGGAGTGTTATAACAAGTAATTCCCCAATTGATACCTATAAAAAAAATAAATATAATTTAATAGAAGAAATTAAAATTCCTATTGATAATGAAGATATTCAAAATAATAAAACAGAAATATATCTATATTTTGGTAAATCTGAGGATTTCGAAGAGTTAGAAAAAGAAAAATCGCAAGAGAGACCATAAATTATTTATTAAATCAGAATAAATAAACTTGCAATAGAGTTTTATTGTATTATTTTTATAATATGACCATTAAAGAAGTGGCAATAAAAACCAATTTAAATCCTCAAACCATTCGTTATTATGAAAAATTAGGCTTAATTTATCCTTTAAGAAATCAGGAAAATTTATATAGAATTTATACAGAAGACGATATATATAAATTAAAATTAATTAAAAAATTACAAACATTACATTTTACTTTAAAAGAAATTAAAGATTTTTTTAAGTTAATGGATAATCAAAATTCCTGTCAATATTTCGAAAATTTATTATCTATACATATCAATAAAATCAATAAACAGATAGAAGAATTAAAGAAATTAAAACAACAGCTTAATCATTATTTAACACTTTGTAAAAAAAATCCAGAAAAACATCATTGTATTAGCTTAAAAGAACTAATTTAATTAAATGTTATGTAACCTTATACTATACTATAAGGTAGAATATATAATTAGAAAACATATTGGAGGTTTTTATGAAGGATAAAACAAAACTTATGGCTGGAGCAGGTATTTTTACCGCATTACTTGCTTCCCTATGTTGTATAACACCTGTTATAGCTGTTTTAGCTGGTTTATCAGGTTTTGCTACAACATTATCGTTTTTAGAACCATTTCGACCCTATTTAATCATTTTAACGGTATTAATTTTGATGTTTCTCTGGTATCGTGTTTATAAAAATTCAAAAATGGAATGTGCCTGTAATAGTTTCTGGGAAAGTAAAAAAGGAGCATCAGTTATTACAATGATTGTTTTAATTTTATTTGCCTTGCCTTATTTATCACCTGTAATCTTAGGGCAAAAACCTATTTCTAATATATTAGTAGCAAATGAAAGAGGAGGGAAAACCTATACATTACAAATTGATGGTATGACCTGTACTGGTTGCGAAGCTGCAATAGAAGCCGCAGTAAGTAAAATATCTGGTGTAATAGAAATCAAAGCAAATCATAGAACCGGGAAAGGATTAGTTCGATTTGATTCAAAAAAAACAAATATAAATCAAATTAAAAAAGCAATAGAAGAATTAGGATATAAGGTGGTTCGTTATGAAGAAATTTAGTTTATATATAATCATTCTATTTGTGATAGGTTGTTCTAAGGAAATTAATCCAAAAAAAATAATTCCAGTAAAAAATGGACCAGATGCAGTTCATATATCATCAAAAAAATATTTATATGTAGCAAATGTAGAAGATGAGTATATTTCTGTCATTGATATTTATAAAGAAATATTAATAAAAAATATTAAAGTAGCTAAAAATCCCTGGGGATTAATAGATTTAAATGATGGAAGAATCATTGTTTCTTCTTTTAGTGGAGTTTTATCAATCATTAATGAAAATACCTTAGAAGTCATTAAAGAAAAATCTTTTAATCAAATTCATTTAGCTGGTATTACAAAAGATCATAATAATCAATTTCTATACGTAGTTGCAAATAATATTAATAAAGTATTAAAAATAAATATAGCGAATTTAGAAATAGAAGAAAAATATCAAGTAGGAAATTCGCCTGATGGTATTGGTATTTCTTCTAATAATCAATATCTTTATGTTAGCAATACAAAAGATGGAACTATTTCTATTATTGATATAAAAAATAAAAAAATAGAAAATATTAAGGTTGGTGGTAAACCAGAAATAATACATGAAAATGATAAATATATTACTATCAGTAATTTTATTACATCAGAAGTCTATGTTTTTGATTCTAATAATAAAGAAAAGATTTTAACTGTAAAAAATTTAGATGGTCCAGAAGCTTCGGTTCTTTTTGATAATAAATTATTTATCGTAAATTATAAGAGAAATAATATCAAAGTATTTAATATAAAAGGAGAATTTCTAAATATAGAATATAGAACCCAGAAAAATCCCATCGATATAAATATATACAATAATAAAATTTATGTATCGAATTATGGAGATAATTCCATAAGCATATTTAATTTATAAAAAGGAGTTCCAGTATGAAAAAGTTAATACTAAAAATATCAGGTATGACGTGTCAGCATTGTGCTGATACGATAGAAAATATTGTAAAAAAATTAGAGGGAATTCATTCTGTTAAGATTGATTATAATAATCATTCAGGAGAAGTAGAATTTAATGAAAATCAAATTTCTTATAATGATATCATTAATGCTATTCATAAAACACATTATAAAGTAATCGATTCAGAAATGAAAGAATTAGAAATCAATTCTATTATAAAAAGGCATTCTAATCAATATTATGATTATGATGTTATTATTATAGGAGGTGGTTCTGCTGCTTTTTCTTCTGCTATTAAAGCGAATGAATTAGGTTTAAAAAATGTGATTATAAATGATGGTTTACCAATTGGTGGTACCTGTGTAAATGTAGGATGTTTGCCTTCAAAAAACTTAATTCGTTTGGCAGAATATTTACATCAATTTTCTTATTCTAATTATCCTTTTATTCCCAAAGAAAATCTTAAAGGAATAAAAATTGATTTTAAAACTATTATTAAACAAAAAAAAGAATTAGTCGAAATTATGCGCGAAAAAAAATATTTATCTATATTAAAAAGTTTATCAAATACGGATTTTATAAAAGGTTATGGAAAATTATTGGATAAAAATAGTGTGATGATTAACGATAATCAGACTATAACTGGTAAGAATATAATTATAGCAACTGGTTCTTCTACTTATATTCCTCCTATTAAGGGTTTGGATAATATAACTTATTTTACAAATGATACATTATTTGAATTAGAAGAATTACCAGAACATTTAATCATCATAGGTGGAGGATATATTGGTTTAGAAATTGCGCAGGCTTATAAGCGTTTTGGCAGTAATGTCTCTGTTATCGAATATTTTGATAGAGTTTTACCCAATCAATCAGAAGATATTTCTAATACCATTGCACAATATTTAGAGCAGGAAGGAATTAGAATTTTTACCAATACAAAAGTTTTAGAAGTTAGACAGGAAGAAAAAACTATCATTATAAAAGGAGAAGCATCTAATAATTCTTTTGAGATAAAAGGAACTCATCTATTAATTGCAACAGGACGTAAACCAAATACAAAAAATTTAAATTTAGAACAGGTAGGAGTAAATATATTATCTTCGGGACATATACAGGTAAATTCTTATTTACAAACAAATATCCCTAATATATATGCAATAGGAGATTGCAATCAATTGCCAGCTTTTGTTTATACTGCTGCTTACGAAGGAAATATTGCTATCCAAAATATAGTTGCATGTTGCAAAGAAGAATTACAATCTTTTGAATATAATGCATTACCATGGGTAATTTTTACAGATCCTCAGATTGCTGGTTGTGGAAAAACAGAAATAGAATTATTAAAAGAAAATAGAAATTATCAAAAAACAATTTTACCTATTAAGGAAATACCGCGTTTTTCTGTATCTTACGAAGAAAAAGGATTTATTAAACTTCTTAGAGATCCAGAAACAGATCTTTTCTTAGGAGCAGAAATTATTTGTAAAGATGCTGGTGAATTAATTATGCTAATAAGTTTTGCAATAAAATATAATATTACCGTTGAAGAGTTTTCTAAATGTTTGTTTCCTTATTTAACAGCAGTAGAAGGATTAAAACTTGCTTCTTTAACATTTCAAAAAGATGTATCGAAATTAAGTTGTTGTGCTTTTTAGAAAATAATTAATAAAAATCCTGGTAAAAATAACCAGGATTCTTTTTAAGATCGTTTTACTCCAAATTGATTTTGTAATTCATCGTCTAATTTATCTGCCCACCATTCTAAATCTGCAATAAAGGTTGCTAATTCTTCATAATCTAATCCTTCAATATCTCTTTCGTAAGTTGCATAAATTTTTTCTGTTCCGGGCATTATAGTTAATTTTACGCCTAAATTTTCATCATTTAATTCTAATAAATGTCTTAGTAAGGTTTGTAAATTAAAATCTGGAACATTTCCTAAATAAGAAAATATTCGTAAATAATTCCTTGTACCATTGGAAACAGGTATTTCCTGAACAAAAACTTCTATTGGAGCAGAGCCACGAATCCAATAATAGGCATTTGTTTTAGGATTATAGGTTTGTTCTTTTGTTAATCCAATTTCCTGAATATATCGATCAATCATATTGTATACTTCTTGTTTTGTAATTTCCATTATCTTCTCCTTGTTGAGTAATAATTAAATATTATATTAATGGTATTTCAAGTCAAATATATTTTGTATAATAAAAAAATTAAATAATATATTATGGATTTTGTTAACAAAAAATAAATACTTAATAAAAGAATTTACATATTTATATAAAACTTTATTACATAGTAATAATAACCAAATTTTTTATTAAGTGTAACTAAGGATCTGCTAAGAATATATAAAATGATTATCATATGTATTTAGTTTTATAATAATTTTAAATAAAATAAAGCAATACCACAGGCTACCGAAACATTTAAAGAATCAACAGGATTAAGCATTGGTATTGTTATTTTTTGTGTTTGATTTAAAATCAGATCTTCTGGTATTCCTCTACCTTCTTCTCCGAGAATTAAACCAAATACAGATGGATTTGTATGAATAGTTCGAATATCTTTTCCTTGAATATCTAAGATAAATAAAGGTATTTTTAAATTAGATAAATATGAAGAGCGATTTTCTTGCTTTAAATCATAAAAGTTACAATGAAATACTGTACCAGCTGAGCTACGAATTGCTTTTAATAAATAAGGATTACAACTTTCTTTTGTTAAAATAATATCTTTAATGCCAAATGCATAAGCAGTTCGTATACAGGCACCAAGATTAGTGGGATCCTGTAAAGGTAGAATTAGAAAAGAGGATTTAAAATCAAATTTTTCTATGGGTAAAATTGTATTGGTTTTTGCTATTAAGTAGGGAGGTTTGTAGGAATTTAGTTCTAAACCTTGAAGCAATTCATTTTTCATAAATATATAATCTATGTGTGAATTTTTCTTATTGATTAGAGAATAAAAATTAAGAATTTCATTTTCATTTACATTTTTATTAAATATAAAAGAAATAATTTTTTCTGCATGATTTTCTATAAAATCTTTTATGATTTTTTTACCGGCTAATAATGTTTGATTTTGTTTTTTTATTTCCTTAGATTGTTCTAATTTTTTTATTTTTTTATAAAAAGGATTATTATGCGAAGATATGTATTTTATGGGAATTTTTTCTACTGCTTTAAAATAATAACGATTTACTGGTTCTAATAAAATGTTTTTTTCAATATTTTTGCGAAAAATAATTAACTTTCTTTTGTCTTTACTGGAATAATTTATATCTGGTAAAATATAGTCATAATCTAAAATTAATTCAAAAAATTTAAAATTCATTTCATTAATTTCGTGTTCGCAATTAGGTCCTTTAAGAAAAATTAATAATCCATTTTTTTCTAAGGAGTTTGCTGTTCTTATAGCTGTTTCTTTTATTGTTTCTAATGCTCTTGTTATAACACCATTGCAATGAATTGAATTATTGTAATTTAATGTTTTGTGGAATATCTCAATATTATTTAAATTCAATTTTTCTTTTACTTCAAATAAATAATCGACGCGATTTTTTCTACTTTCTACTAATAAGATTTTTAAAGTAGGATTTATTATTGCTAATGGAATACCTGGAAATCCTCCACCTGTTCCTAAATCCATTAAAGGTTCTTGTAAAGAAATTTGGTTATTCTCAAGAATTTTTTGAACAATGATGGAATCAATAAAATGTTTTTTGATAATATCATTTAATGATTGTAGCCGTGTAAAATTTATTTCTTTGTTTTTTTCGATTAAAATTCTATAAAATTCATAAAAAAGTTCTAATTCTTTAGAAGATAAGGAAATATCAATTAAGGTAAGATATTGATGGAACAATTTAAAAAAATCCATTAGAACAAAAAAAACTTTACTTAATATAGGTTCAAGAACAATCATTCCCAAATGGCATTTGAATGGGTACATTTTCAATTCCCAACGAAAATTCATATCGAAAAAGATTCTACTCATAAAATGGGAGGATATATAGCAGATTTTGCTAAAAGGGTATTCTTATTTACAATTAAAAGTGAATTACGAAATGAAGATGATTTTCTTATCTTAAAAACGAGTATGGAAAGGAATGGTATTGCATGTATTATTCATGATGAATTAACACATCGACCAACCCATGATCAAATTGAATCTATTTCTTATTATTTAAAAAAAAGTGCTGTGGATCTTGTTGTTGCTTATGGTGGAAAATTTACATTTCATATTGCAAGAACTTTGTGCTTTTTAGCTACTAATGATTATTTAGTTCAAATTCCAGAAGAAGAATCATTTAGAAATTATTATCAATATGCAAAAGATCTGGTTTCTTCTCGAATAGAAGTAAAAAGAGATCCTCTTCCATTAATTTGTATTCCCAGTATTTTTAGTATGGGAGAAGAAGCATCACCAGATATTTTTAATTATGATGAAGATCGAAAAACGTTTTTTTATCATAGACATTATAAATTTTATCCTCAGGCTATTATGCTTGATCCAAATATTATTACAAATTTAACAAAATTAGAATTAGCTCGATCAGCTATGTCGATTATTTCTGCATCTGTCGAAAGTATTTTATCTCGTAATACAAATGAAATTATAACTGCATTATCCTTAAAGGCAATCGATCAGGTAGCAAGAAGTATTAGAATATTACTAAAAAATCCCGATAATGAAGTTGCTCGAACAAATTTAGCAATAGCAAATACAGTATGTGGTATTGCACATTCAAATACCAGTTTAGGATTATGTTATAGTATAGCATTAGCAATACATCTTTTAGCTGGAATAGATTTTTATCAGGCCTACGCAATTTTATTACCACATATAATGGAATATAATTTAACAACTTCTGCTAAGACATATGTTCAAATTGCACAAGCGTTAAATGAAGATATTTCTCAAATCACTATTATAGAAGCTGCAATAAAAGCAATTGAAGGTGTAAGAAAATTACATTTAGAGTTAGATTTATCTTATAGGTTATCAGATTTTGGCATTCCTAAGGAATTATTACCAGATATAGCTTTATTTTCTTCAAAATTTCCGTTAGTAAATAATACCCCACGAGAATTAGATAAAAACGAAATAGAAACTATATTAATTGCAGCATATTGATTTTTTATGAGATTAAACCATATAATTGAACAGAATAGAAATCTTATTATAAGACCAAATCGCTATAATTTTTTAATTATAAGTATTATTTTATTAATTATTTTAATGACACCTTTTGTATTATCGATACTTTTAGATATATATACGAATTTAAGTAAAAGTGATTTTATTTCTATATTTAATGATAATTTTAAAACGATAGTATTATTATTTTATTTGATTTGTCTTATAGGACTAAGAAGTATATTAATAATAAGAAAAAATATTCCAGTAAAAATTGTAATAAATAGTAAGCAAATTATATTTACTTATAAGAATAAAAAACAATATACTTTATCATTACAAAACTTATATTATTATGTTTATAAATTATCACAAAATAAAAATAATTATATTGGTTTATATGATCCACTACTTAATATAAAAATTGAATTATTCGAAGGAAAAGAAAATCAAATTTCTATTATTATTAATTATTTTAAACAATATACAAATTTAAAACAATATAATAGTTCTAAAATATCAATTTTTTCTCGAGCCAATTATAAATTAGTTAATGTTAATTCTAAAGAATCTATATCAGAAATTCATATTAAAAATAAAAATAGAAAGTATATAATAAGTTTACTATTAGTAGCTTTAGTTGTATCTATATTTTTTATAAAATTTGTTTTAATTCTTAATATAAATATTTTTAAAATTAATGATTTTTCATTTGATATATATTTGATTTGGGATTATATTATCATTTTACTTATTTTTTTATTATTTTATGGTATTTTAATATATTCATTTATAAATGTTTTTTTTGATATAGTTTTTAAAATCAATGATAGAAATTTAAATATTTATAAAAGATTTTTTATATTTCCTTTGCTGACTATAAAGATTAAAGAATTTGTTATAGACGAAAATCTTATTTTAAATTTAGAGCTTTATTATGATAGAAAATTTAGTTTTATAGAAATATTCATTTCTGATATATATAAACAAAAAAGGTTAAAATTCTTATCAAAGTATTATTATAAAATATCTCTATTTGATTATAAAATAAATGAAGCTATAGAAATTTATAAAAATTTATGTTTATTTTTAAAATCTAAACTATAACACTTACATTAGTATCTTTACTATAAAAATTAAAAAGAAATTATAACAAATAAAAAAATATTATTGATAGTTAAATTAAAAATTTTAAATTAACAATATGGCATATAAAAGAAAAGTTATAATAAGTGCTTCAGAAGAAAGATTAGAAAAATTAATCGAAGAACGATTGAAACCAGAATCTAATAAGAAAGAAATTGATGAGAAAATATGGGATTTATTTGGTGAAGTATGGTGTATAATGATGACGGATTTATCTGGTTTTTCGCGAGGTGTTGAAAAATATGGTATTATTCATTTTTTACAAACAATTTATGAATCTCAGAGAATATTAATTCCAATAATTGAAGATTATAATGGTTTTTTACTAAAAACAGAAGGTGATAGTTTATTTGTAATATTTCGCAATCCAGTTAAAGCATTAGAAGCTTCTATTAGGATGAATCAGGTTCTCGAAGAATACAATAAAATTAAAAGTCCAGAAGAACAAATTTTATTATGTATAGGTCTCGGTTATGGTAACGTACTAAAAATTGGTGATGTTGATATATTTGGTGCAGAAGTTAATGCTGCCAGTAAATTAGGAGAAGATACAGCAAAAGCAAAAGAAATACTTGTAACAGAAAATTTTAAAAAAGCTGTCGAAAATGTTTTTCCTTCTTTAAAATTTGAAAAAATTGCATTTGTACCACCTGGTGCTTCTTCAGCATATAAAGTGATTTATTTTTAATAATTATAAGAATTTGTACGATAAATAAACAAAATCCTTATGATGATTTTATTGAAGAAGATCACATTGTTCAAAAATCTTTAAAAAAAGAAAGCTTATATAAAAAATATATTTTGATAAATATAATATTGTTTATTTTTGGATTTAAGTTGGGGTATTTACTTTTTTTATTTTCAATGATACTAAAATATTAGAATTTTTTAAATTCAATGATAAAATTCAAAAACAAGCAGAATCTGTTTTAAAAGAAAACAAAGGATTACCTGATTTTAGACCAATCGATTATAATATAAAAGATGTAGAACTTATAGAAAATAATATTTATCAAGAAAATGAATTAGTATATATAATAGGTTCTTTTAAAAATATATCAAATCAAGTTATGCAGAATCCAAGGATTTATATTTATTTTTATGGTAAAAATAATAAAATTATTTATAAAACATAAACCTATGGAATAAAAAGTCAGCTAAATCCATACGAAGTTTCCTATTTTAAATTTATAATAGACCGCAATAAAATTCAGAATATTATATTTTACGATTTAAGAATTGAACTTTATCCTTCTGTATATTTTGATAAAAAGGCTTCTTTAGAAATAAATCAAATAAAAGTTATAGATCAATCTAATGAATATATCCATAAATTTTTAATTACAGGGAATATTTATAATCCTACATCAAATTCTATAAAAAGATGTAAGATTATATTATTATTTAATAAAGATAATAAATTATATAAAATTCTTACCATTGATTTATTTGAGAAGATTTTACCAAATACCAATCAAACTTTTGAAAAATATATTTATGAAAATTTATCTACGAATATAATAAATCAAAATACAATTGATTATGAAGCATTTTATAAATAATTATTTTGATTTACATTAGAATTTAGTAAAAATATTTTTATTTTATGAAGTTTGATAAACCAATTAGCTTAAAAGAAATAGAAAATAGATTAAATCATAAATTACAATTTCGCATAGAAGGAAATATTGAAATTAATATTGAAGAAATCAATCCTATAGAAAATTATAATAAAAATTCTTTGATTTTTTTAAATAATAAAAAGTTCCTACATTTAATAAAACAGGAAATACAACCTGTTATAGTAGTAACAACAGAAGAAATCTACCAGGAAATAAAAGAATTATTAGAGCAAAGTGTTTTTATTATTTCACCTACAGTAGATATTTTTCGAGCTATTTTTTTACAGGAATTCTGTGATAGAAATTTATTTAAAAATTATTGCTGGGAGAGAATTCATAAAACCGCAGTAGTGCATGAGTCAGTTCATTTACCTGAGGATGTAATTATAGGACCAAATGTTATAATAGAAAAAGATGTTATTATTGAAAATCATGTATATATTGGTGCAAATTGCATCATAGAAGAAGGTGCTAAAATAGGTTCTAATACTATTTTATATCCTAATGTTTATATTGGTTGGGGGTGTATCATTGGGAAAAATTGTATTATACATCCTGGAACAATAATAGGATCTGAAGGATTTGGTTTTGCTCAGGATAAGGATTTTAATCATTATAGAATACCACAGTTAGGCATTGTAGAAATAGAGGATAATGTTGTGATTGGTGCAAATTGTTGTATTGATAGGGCAGCATACGATAAAACAATTATTCGGAAAGGTGTTATTACAGATAATTTTGTGCATGTTGCTCATAATTGCGAAGTGGGAGAAAATAGTATTTTAGTTGCACAGGTAGGAATAGCTGGTTCTTCTAAATTAGGCAAAAAAGTGATTTGCAGTGGTCAGGTTGGAATTTCTGATCATGTCCATATACCAGATAATACAATTTTGTTAGCAAGAACAGCTGTTTTGGATAGTATTTTAGAATCTGGTGTGTATATGGGATATCCAGCAATACCAGCAATGAGATTTCAACGTTTACAGATTCATTATAATAAATTAGATGAATATGCTAAGGAAATAAAAAACCTTTGTAAAAGAATAGAAGAATTAGAAAAGAAATGGGAAAATTCTTGACCATATAAAAAAAGCAAATCCAATGGTCAGCGGAGGAGTGGCCGAGTGGTTTAAGGCAGCGGTCTTGAAAACCGCCGTACCTTAGCGGGTACCGTGGGTTCGAATCCCACCTCCTCCGAAATCATAAATTATTATTTCAACTAATTGTTTCATCCTTATAATAGCATAACTTTTGAGCTTAAATTCTGTAGAATTAAATTAAATTGTCTTTTTTATGAAAAATTATTATTTCGCTTCTAAAAATAAGCTGGAGGGTGGCCGAGAGGCTTAAGGCAG
>BPKM01000003.1 GCA_026005135.1 Leptospiraceae bacterium
TAGTTTTTTAGTGGCTTTGTTGCATAACTCCTATTTTAAAATAAAATTTTTTATAAAAGCGAAATTTTTTTCAAATATTACTAATATATTAAAAATTTAATACTTTTTTCATATCATTAAAAATTGTCTAACAATATTGGAAAATATTTTTATAAATAGCCAATAATTGTCTTTTATACAATAGAGCATTTTTTAGAAAGAATAAGAACATTTTTTGTAAAAAAATGTCGAAATATATGATATGATTCAAAATAAAATTTTAATTTTTATAAAAATATGTATTATTTTAATTTGGCTAATATTGGTATATCCAATTTATTCTATTGAATATAATAATAAAAAAATTACTCTTTATGATAGAATAGGAATTGTTGAAATTGCTAAACGATATCTTGGTACTCCTTATAAATCTGGTGGTCAAACTCCTAAGGGATTTGATTGTTCTGGTTTTACAATGTATGTATATAAGAAAGCTGGTTATGATATTCCTAGATCAACTAAATTCCAATATTTAAAATTAAAACCTGTGAAAATTCCTAAAAAAGGAGATTTGGTTTTTTTTGATATTAATGGAAGAGGGATAAGTCATGTAGGACTCTATATAGGAAATTTTAAATTTATTCATGCACCAAGAACTGGAAAAGTAGTAGAAATAGTTGATATAAGAAATCCTTACTGGAAAAAACGCTATAGAGGAGCACGTTCATATTTTAATGATTAGAATATTTTAATATTTATCTAAAATTGTTTTACTATTACTTTTTATTAAGTTGACAAAAATTCAAAATAATAAATATTAATTTCTAATATTTTGAATTATAAATTTTGAGGAGAATTTAATATGGATATACAATATCATTTTGTTAATGTAGAGAGTTCAGATGCATTAAAAGAATATGCAAAAAAAATTATAGATAAAGTATCAGTTTATTTTAATAGAATTGTTTCTGTAACTGTTCGATTCAAAAAAGAAAGAAGTGATCATATTGTAGAAGTAACAATTAATGGTGATGGTGGTGTATTTGTTGCAGAAGGAAAATCAACAGATATGTATGCATCATTAGATCTTGTTGAAAAGAAATTAGAAAAGCAAGTAAAAAAACATAGAGAAAAATTTATCAATCACTAAATTGAAAAATGCCTCGGGTAAAAGTTTCCGAATTATTAAATATAAAAGAATTATGTTTTGAATTAATAGCTGGAGAAAAAGGATTAAATAGAGAAATAGAAAATGTTGATATAAATCGCCCGGGGCTTGCCTTAGTAGGTTTTTATGATAATTTTGCATATAATAGATTACAGGTAATTGGGAAAGGAGAATATGCATTTTTACAAAAATGTTCAAATAATGAATTACATGAGATCGTTGAAAAATTTTTAAAATTTCCTATTCCAGCAATTGTTTTTACTCATAATAATGAACCTCCTATTTGTTTAATAGACGAAGCAAATAGAAATGATGTTCCAATTTTAAAAACAGTATTGACTACACATGATTTTCAGATGAAATACTATGCGATTTTATCTGAATTACTTGCAGAAGAAATTACTATACATGGTGTTTTAATGGATGTTTTTGGTGTTGGGTTACTATTGCAGGGAGAAAGTGGAATAGGAAAATCCGAAACAGCTATTGAATTGATAGAAAGAGGTCACAGATTAATTGCAGACGATGTAGTTAGAATAAAAGCAGTATCTGAAAATATTCTTATCGGATATACAGATCCCATCATAGAATATCATATGGAATTAAGGGGTATAGGTATAATTAATATAAAAGATATCTACGGTATTAGAGCTACAAAGAAAAAAACACAAATTGATCTTTCTATTTATTTAGAAGAATGGAATTACAAGAAGGAATATGATCGATTAGGAATAGATGAACAATATTCAGAAATTTTAAACGTAAAAATCCCTAAAATAATCATTCCCGTAAGACCGGGTAGAAATGTACCTATATTAATAGAAACAGCTGCGATGAATTTTAGATTAAAAACCTCAGGATATGATGCTGCAAAAAAATTTTTAGAAAAAGTTCAAAAAAAAATGTTTTCAAAAAGAGAAAAATAGATTTAAATATACTATATATATTTTTACATTTTCTTGCTAAAAAACGAATAGAGAAAAATTAGTTCTTTATAAAGAGAAAAGGGATTAATAATGATAATTAAAACTCTAAAAGTGAATTTAGTTGATGGATTGCATGCAAGACCAGCAGCTGAGTTTGTTAGAATTGCAAGTCAATTTAAATCATCCATTGTTGTAGAACATGATGGCATAAGTGTAAATGGTAAAAGTATAATGGGACTATTGATGCTTGGTTTATATCCAGGGGCTGAAATAAAAATAATTATTAGTGGAGATGATGAAGAAGAAGCTTTGAAAAGTCTTTTAGAATTATTACAAAAAAATGAATAATTTATGAACTTAAAATTAGAAGAACAAGCAATAGAAAAAAACAATAAAAATATAAGAGAAGAAATAGAACAAGAAGATAGGTGGAAAAAAGAAGAAGATAGAATTCTATTAAGAGATATTTTTTATGTTTTTATTGTATTATGGTTAAGTGTATTTATTGCAGAATATTTTTTTCTTGACAAAAATGCTACTCCATTTGATAGAATTTTTGGTTATATCATAATCTTTTTACCATTAGGTACTTTAAACTTTTTTTTACATTATTTATATAGAAATAGAAGAATTAGAGTAACAGGTAAATTACGTTCTAGTTTAAGATATCGTTTAATATTAGCTTTTTTACTGGTTTCTATTATTCCAGCTATGCCAATTTTCTTATTAACTTCGAGTAAAGTAGAGTCTATTATAGCTGTTTTTTTTAAATTAGATTTAAAAGGAGGCATGGAATCAGCAGAAAAATTATTGGTTTTTCATGAAAATCTATATGCAAATCGATTTTATGAAGAATTGACAAAAAACAAAAGTGAGTTTATTTATTATATAAATAATTTCGAAAAAATTAATAAAGAAAAATTTATAAATTTTATAAATCAATGGTTTAATGAAGATACTGATGCAATATATCTATATGATAATACAACCTTAGTTAAAATCTTTGGTAAAAACCTGATTAAAAAGAATCAAATAGAAATATTTAATGAACCTTATCTAATATTATTAATAGATAATCAGAAATATGTTTTAGCAAAAATGTCTTTAAATCAAAATATGAATGCTCTTTTATTTAAAAAAATTTATAAAGATTATCAAATACAGGAGCAAAAATTTAGAGAAGTATATTCATTATTGTCTCGTAAAGAAGAAAGATTTAGTGAAGTTATACCATATAATTTAAGGTTAAGTTTGGCAATTTTATATTTAGCAATGATTATGATTGCTATTATTGTTGCAATTTTATTAGCAAGACAAATCTCTAATCCAATTGTTTCTTTAGCAGCTGCAACAAGAAAGGTTACAGAAGGTAATTTAGATATTCGCATAGATATAAAATCAGAAGGAGAAATAGCAATCTTGATTCAAAGTTTTAATTCTATGACAGAAGAATTACAAACTTTACGTAGTAGATTATTACATAGTTTAAGAGTTGCTGCTTGGCAAGAGGTAGCAAGAAGATTAGCTCATGAAATTAAAAATCCCTTAACACCAATACAGCTATCTGCTGAAAGAATGCTAAGAAAAATTGAACAAAAAAATGTAAAAGAATTGGAAAAATTAGTAAAGACTTGCTCAACCACGATTATCGAACAAGTAAATGTATTAAAACATCTTTTAGAGGAATTTTCTAATTTTACAAGATTACCTTCTGCAAAATTAGAGCTTCAATCTATTGTTCCTCTTGTTAAGGAATCAACAGATTTATTTCGTAATATACCTGGAATTATAATTGAAGTAAGATATCAGGATAATTTACCAAAATTATATTTAGATAAAAATTTATTTATTGGTATGATGAATAATTTATTGAAAAATGCTATCGAAGCTGTAAAAGAAAAATATAAAGATAATAGTAGGAAAGGTGTAGTTTTAGTTTCCATTACTACTCAAAAGAGAATGGGCAAACAATTTGTTCTTTTACGAATAGAAGATAATGGTCCAGGAATACCAGAAGAACTTAGAGATAAAATTTTTGAACCGTATTTTTCAACAAAAGAAAATTATGGAAGTGGTTTAGGTTTAGCATTAGTAGAAAGAGCTGTTATGGAACATAATGGAAGAATTCAAGTATTACAATCAAGTTTGGGTGGAGCTGAATTTAGAATTATACTACCAGTACCATAAGTTAAAATACTATGAGTCAAAAAATATATATAATTGATGATGATAAAAATATACGTACTTCCTTAAAAGAAGTATTGGAAGATGAAGGGTATGAAGTTCAAGTATTTGCATCTGGAAAAAATTGTTTAAAGCAATTAGAAAAAGAACGCCCTTCTGTAATATTTTTAGATGTCTGGCTAAATAAAGAAGATGGTATTGATGTATTAAAAGAGATTAAAAACATTTATCCAGCCCTACCAGTTATTATGATTTCTGGTCATGCAACAATTGAATTAGCAGTTCAGGCTACGAAAATGGGAGCAGCTGATTTTTTAGAAAAGCCATTATCTATTCAATCTATATTAGAGAAATTAGAACATGTTTTACAGATAAAAAATCATTCTTTAAAAGATAAAGAAATTAAATTAGAATATGATGAATTGATTGGAACATCAGAACAAATATTAAAAGTAAAACAGGCTATTGCTCAAGCTGCGAAAACGAATGCACGCGTATTTATTTATGGAGAAAATGGCACAGGAAAAGAATTAGTTGCACGAATGATTTATAAAAATTCTCAAAGAAAAGATAAACCTTTTGTTGATATAAATTGTGCAGCAATACCAGAAGAATTAATTGAAAGCGAATTATTTGGTCATGAAAAAGGTGCTTTTACAGGTGCTATTGAAAGACGTATAGGTAAATTTGAGCAAGCAAATGGAGGAACATTATTTTTAGATGAAATATGTGATATGTCTCTTTCAACACAAGCAAAAGTATTAAGAGTAATAGAAGAACAACAATTAACAAGAGTAGGAGGAACAGAAAAGATTGCAATAGATGTTCGTATCATTGCAGCTACAAATATTGATCCTTTACAGGCAATAAAAGAAGGTAAATTTAGGGAAGATTTATATTATCGATTAAATGTAATACCAATTATTATGCCACCATTAAGAGAAAGAGTTGCAGATATTCCTTTGTTGCTGGATTATTTTTTAAAAAAGACGATAGATACAAATAAATTAAAACCAAAGGTATTTACACCAGCAGCAATTGAACTCTTAACACAATATGATTGGCCAGGTAATGTAAGAGAATTAAAAAATGTTGTAGAACGATTAGCTATATTAACTGATAGTTCAAAGATAGATGTAGATAACGTTAGAGAAAGTTTATTTAATTTTACATATGATAGAGAAGATGATTTTCCAGGTTTAGATTTAAGAAGTGCAAGAAGAGAATTTGAAAAAAATTATATTATTAAAGCTTTAAAACAATTTGATAAAAATATTAGTAAAACAGCAAAATTTTTAGGAATGGAAAGAACACATTTACATAAAAAAATTAAAAGCTTAAACATTAAAATAGAAGAAATATGATGAATAGAAATTATCTCTATAAAGATTATGCTAAAATTGCTAAAAGTTTATCTTTATATTTAGAAGAACATAAAAAACAAGATCCACCGTTTTTTTTATTATCCCATAGTTTACCTTCTATATATTTTCCAGACTTATATACATTAAATGATATAAAAAAAAATGATTTTGATACAGATAATAGCAAACTTACAAAAGAAAAAAATGATGAAATTCAAAAAAATAACTTTATTCATCTGAAGGAAAATGTACGTTGTAATTTATGCAGTGAAAAAGTTTATGCAGTTAAGGATTATTTTAAAAAACCTGAAAGTACCCCTTATCCAATTCTTGTAGTTTATTATAATGGTTCATTTAATACGAAGAATTTACCAAAAGATAATAGTGATAAATATTATTTTTCATCAGAAGAAGAAGATGATATATTCAATCGAATGTTAGGAGCAATCAATCTTACAATAAAAAATATATTTTTTCAGGAATTTATTGCATGTCATTTTTCTCCAGCAAGTACAAAAGAAGAATGGGAGAAACGAGTAAATAATTGTCTTTATCTATTAGAAAAGAATGTCTTAGAAAATAATATTCAAAAATTATTATTAGTAGGTAATGCTGCATTATTATTATTAGGAGATGAGGCAATAAGAATTTCAAAAAATTCACAAATTATAACATTAAATATAAAACAAAAAGAATTTCCAGCATTAGTTATTCGGAGTCCTTTAGCATTACTTACAATAGAAAAAAAAAGAAAAGAATATCAAAATCATTTACAAAAATTTAAAGAAGAATATGAAATATTTTTAAAAAATAAAAATCAAATAGATAGAGTTCTTCAAAATATTTTAAATGAACTACCACAACAAAATCAAAATGTTAAAATTGTTAATAATATAAAATTAATAAGAGCATCTGAGATTCAATCTGAAAAACAAATCGAAGAAAAAATTAAAAAACATTTAGGAATTGGAAAATATTTTTTATATATGGCATTAAAATATAGAAAAGAAGAAATTCTGGTAAAACAACAAATTTTGAATTCTTTAAAATTACTCATTAGTGATAAATAAAAATGTATAAAATAGCTAAAGTTGTTTTTCCTTATCCTATAGAGGAAGAATATGATTATATCATTCCAGAATCTTTAATTCCTTTTGCAGAAATTGGAAAAAGGGTATATATTTCTTTAAAAAATCGTAAAGAAGAAGGTATTATTATAAAAATATTCGATGTTGATTTCTTAAAACCTGATATACAATATAAAGAAGTATTAGAAATACCAGATGAATATCCAGTATTAAATCAAGAACAGATTGAACTTGCTTATTGGATGTCTAAGGAATATTTATGCGAGGTAGGCGAAGCATTAGATAAAATGTATCCAAAGCCATATAAGTTAAATAAAACAGATAAAAAAAATTTATTAACTAAAAATCATTATGATTTAAATCTACAAAATCTTGTGCAACTTTCTGATGAACAAGAAAGAGTATTGGAAAGTATAAAACAATCTCTAAACTATAGTATTCCATCAATCCATTTAATCCAGGGTATTACAGGTTCTGGAAAGACAGAAATCTATTTATATTTAATAGTAGAGACATTAAAAAATAATAAAGATGTTTTGTTTATTGTTCCAGAAATAAGTATAACTGTTCAAATGGTTGAAAGAATAAAAAGAATTGTTGGTAATAATATCGCTATTTTGCATTCCAGTTTAACTGGGAAACAACGCTTTCTTGAATACTTAAAGATATATCTGGGAAATGTAAATGTTGTTTTAGGAACACGTTCAGCTATCTTTGCACCACTAAAAAATTTAGGTCTTATTATTATAGACGAAGAGCATGATTCATCTCTTAGGGATAATAGTCATCCAAGATATGATGCAAGGTTGATTGCTAGAAAACGAATAGAAAAATATAAAATTCCATTAATTTTAGGATCAGCAACCCCTCGAATAGAAATTCGATATGTAACAGAAAAATATAATCAAAAACATTATAATGGATTTAATTATCATTTATATTTTTTACATAAACGAGTTTTAGGAAAATTACCAGAAGTAAATTTAATTGAACGAGATGATGTTGAGCAACCGATAAGTAATCAACTTTTATATGAAATTGAAAAGAATTATAAAAATAAAAAACAATCTTTAATTTTATTAAATCGAAGAGGGTATTATCCCTATTTATACTGTAAAAATTGTAAAAAAAACATACAATGTCCTAATTGTTCTATTTCTTTAAGTTTACATAAAAATTACGGTGAATTATCTCTTAAATGTCATTATTGTAATTATCATTCGGGAATGATTTATTATTGTCCAGATTGTAAAAGTCGATTAGTATATTTAGGTACAGGGATTCAGAAAGTAGAAGAATTTTTATTAAATCTTTTCCCAGATTTAAGAATAGAAAGACTTGATACTGATATAGCAAATAAAGAAAAAATTTTAAAACAAGTTGTTCAAGATTTTATCGATGGAAAAATTGATATATTAACAGGAACACAGATGATTTCTAAAGGGATTGATGCTCCTAATTTAAATTTAGTAGGAGTATTGCAAGCAGATGCTGGTTTTTATTTACCTGATTTTCGTTCTTCTGAAAGAACTTTTTCTTTACTTGTACAGGTTGCTGGTCGTTCAGGTAGAAGAGAAAATACGGGCAAGGTTTTTCTTGAAGTTTTTGATAAAGATCACCCTTATATACAATGGGCAGTAAAACAGGATTATGAATCCTTTTATAAAGAAGAATTAAAAAAGAGGCTGGAATATCAATATCCACCTTTTACCAGATTGATCCGATTTTTAATACGTTCTCCTATAGAAAAAAAAGCAGAACGTTATTGTTATGAATTATCGAATATTATAAGTCAATTACAAAAAGATAAAATTGGAATGTATGAAATCTTAGGACCTTCTCCTGCCCCTATTATTAAATTGCATAATAAATATCGTTACCATATTTTAATTAAAACAAGATATTTTAACGAAACGATTAATACTCTTAGAGAATCAATTAAAACCTTTAAAAAAAAGCTTCCACAGGATCATTACTTAGAAATAGAAATTGATCCAGTAGATATATTATAATATTTATTTATTTTTTGAACAACATATATATATTGCTTCTAATATTTCCTCCTAACTTGTGATTTGTATTATTAAGATTTTTTTTGGATTTTTTTGTAAGATTTTTATTTTAAAATATATATAGATCTATGTGGAAACATTAATACTTAAAGAACAAATACCAGAATATCATAATCAAAATAGAAGATATAAAACAAAAAATATTGATAAAACCTATTACCGTTTTAGGGAAAAATATAAAACAGGATTAAATATTTTACCAGAATATTATAAAATTCTATATGAATTATCCGAAGGAAAATTAGGAGAATATCTAAAATATTTATATTATAAATATCACAAACAAATATTTAAGTTAAAAGTATCTCGAAGAAAAAAGACAGCAACAGCAGATTACCAGCCCAAAACAAAAAGATATATTCAAATAGTCTTAGAAGATATGTATCCGTATATATGGGAGAAATACTGGGATTTAAGACGAATTACAGGGTATTCAATAAGTTATATAGTAAGGATATTTTTGGAATGGGAGTTAGAGGAAATGTCCCGAAATAGGGAGTTGGAGAGAGGCAGACCTTTGATAAGAAAGCATCCGAGGGTAGAGGTATTATCTGCTACGTATCCCATAAACGCAACTCAGAATAGTTACGTTAGTTTGAAGTTTGGAAGTAGTATTAGAAACGACATATTTATATTTTACAAGGATATTTTTTATGAATAATTTTTAAATTTATTATAAAATATTATAAAAAAATATAAACAATTAAAATATACAGGCTTTTTTATAAGATTATATAATTATTATCTACTATATGGCTCTCTTGCATAAAAGTTAATTATTTGATATTTTTAAAAATATTTATCAACATTCTTAGAAAATTTTTCGTGATATGAAAAAAGCATTGAATTTTTTAACATATGTAAGTATTATTTGAAAAAATATCTCTTTTGTAAAAAATTTTGCTTTAAAATGGGAGTTATGCAACATATCCCTACTATACTTTCGCGTAAAAATAATATAAATAAAAATTTTAGACAATTATATTATATTTGTCTATTTATTTCGATATAAAATTTTTTTTGTTTTTAATTGAATTTTTATTCAATTTTGATTGACAAAAAAATAGAGTTCAATTATTATATATAATAGGTTCAGACATAGGGGGAGTTTATGAACACTAAATTCATAACCATCGTAAAATGCGCTGTGATAAAAATGACAGCATTGTTAGTTTTATTGTCATTTTTTTCTTGTAATAAAAAAGGAAAAAATTTTGTTATACCCATATTGACAAGTAGTGATAATGTATCACCTTCTGCTAAAACCTATATTACTGATAATACGGTAACACCACCTGTTTTTGATTATTCAGAAGAAACATCTTTGCCAGTAGATTTTGGAGTTAATGTAACAGCAGCAGTTGATGCACCAAATCTTTCTTTTGTAGATAGATTTAAGCCAATTGGGATTTTATTTTCTAGCATGATGGATAGAAATAGTGTTATTAATAATTTTACTTTAAAAGATTCTAATAATCAAACAGTACAGGGAACATTTTTCTATTCTGGTAGTAAATTATATTTTAAACCATATAGACCATTAGAACCTAATACAACTTATACAGTAACAATAACAAAAGATGCAAAAAATTTTGATGGTATAAATTTAGAGAATGATTTTATACAAAGTTTTACAACAGAGCCCGCTTTTTTAATGACCCATACGTTAAAATTAGGCTCTTTAACTTATAATGTTTCTCCCTCTACAGCAAGCAATGGAGTCATTATAGATACAAATGCTTATAGTGGTTCTGTAATTATTGAATCTACTTTAACAGGTGCTGATCATGTAACCAAAATGCGTTTATTCCGTTTAGGTTTAGGAGAAGATAAAGCATATACAGTTTGTGATAATAATAATCCCTGTAATAACCAGACACAGGATACAGGAAAATTTACATTGGATTTATCTTCTTTAAACCCAGAATTACAGCCCGTAGATGGAGCAAATATTTATTATTATTATATCGAAACCTCATCGGGTAGAACCTATGTTAGACCTTTTGCTTTTCAGAGAGGAAGACCATCAAGTAATCCCAATGAATTACAACCCAATGGAGGATGGCTTGCTTTAGAAAATAATTCAACAAAAGGAATGTATCAGATAAAACGTTTATTTGAGCGTTTTATAAAAAGTGACGGAAGCCATACAGGAGATAACTTTACCATAGATGGAAAAACCTTTAATGATTATTTAAATGAAAGTAAATCTTATCCACCTACTTATGGCCCTATTAGTAATCCTACATTAGGATGCCAACTTGATTATTCAGCATGGACTAATTCTACTAATAGGATTAATTATTTAACTGATTTCGGACCATATTGTAATATGAGTTTTACAGTTCTAGGTACAACAGGGTATGCAGATAATTATGTAGGATATTTAACCATACCACCAACAGTAAATGGAGAAACTAATATAAATGTAAATATGCTTCCTGATGCTTCTAAATTAACAATTGAGCTAAAAGGAAAAAAATTAAATGGAATGCTTCGTTCTTATGTAAGAGATGGTGGTTGTATATTATTTATTGGTGCATGTATGGCAAATAGTTATGTAATAGAAGATCGTTTTTTTATGAATGAATCTACACAAAAAACTGCTTATGCAAATACTTCATTAACAATTAATAATAATGGTGATATGGTTATAACAATACAGGGTGGACCAAACTGGGCTATTAATGATCAAAATTTTAATGTAAAGCCCTGGAGTGTTGCAATTGATACTTCAGATTGGAGCATTATTGATGGAAGTTGGTTAGATTGGTTATTAAGCATTTTTATACCTGGTGTTATTAATCAACTAACACCTAAAATTGTACAGGGAACTGTAAAAGATACGGTTCAAAAAATATCTGCAAAAATAATGAATGCTGTATTATCGAAAACTCGGGTTGATGGTGTAAATGATGGAATTAATATCTGTTTACCCGGATATTTGCCTGATCCTTTAAAAACAATATGTTTAACTACAGGTGCTAAAATGAAGCCAAGTTCATCTCATATTGGCTGGGAAGTTGGAGGTGTAAAAGGAATTCGTTCTTTCTTAGAAGCAAATATGACTGTAGTAAATAGTAATGCAAGTTGGTCTAGACCACCAGCTTTGGTAGGTCCAGGTAATAAAGGTTTTATTAAATTTATACCTTCTTTTACACCAGATAATAATTTAGTAAATTTATTTAATCAGGGTTATCAAGGAGCATTAGTTGTATTAAATGCAGATGTTGTAAATCAGGCAGCTTATGGATTATGGAAAGAGGGTGCATTTAATTTTATAGTAGATAAACCAACTCTCGAAGCAATTAATAATGTTGCTGGCTCTTCTAATCTAACAGCTCTTGCAGATAAATTATTAAAGGCAGATGCTATTTTAACAGTTATAGCTCCAGGTCAAAGTAATTTCGTAGTAAGAGATCAATCTAATAACGAAATTATTATCGAAAAAAATGATCCAGTAAAAATCGAAACTGTTTTATTATATCCACCAGATTTAAATCCTTTATATTACTGGAAATCTACAGGAAATCCAAAAGAACAAGTACAAAACCGAGCATCTTTTACTGGTTTTCGAATGAAGCTAATTGGAGGAAAAGATAGCAATAATGATGGTGTACCAGATTATAATTTTTATACACTTGCTACAGTAGTTGTAAATTTGACCACTAAAGCAACTATAGAATTTATACCATATTCTAATCCAAATAATTATGTTCCAGCATGTAGTGATGGTCATTGCCGTGCTCTAAGTATTAATGTATCAACAGCAGATGAAGATATGCGATATACTATAGAAGTTTTAGAAGATTCGGTAAATAATCCCTTAGGTTTAGATCCTAGAGCGGTTTATGATGTTTTTAATCCTTTAATAAAAAGTTTTGTTGCACCCTTAGTTGCAAATGTTCTTAAAGAAATACCATTTGATGCAGATATGTCTGCTTGTGGTATAAAAATCGAAGAAGTAACTGTAGAAGATATATCTACCAGCTATCAATATCCATTTGGTTTATTAAATGTAAGATTAGGAGAACAACCATTTAGTGGGGATTGCGATTTCTAATCGTAATCCCTTTTTTACTGGGAGGGGGAATATGATGCGAAAAAAGAAATTAATAAACAAAAAAAATATAATAACGACATTATTGTCATTAATTGTTATAATACTAATGATTTCCTGTAAGGGACAAAAAGATTTTTTAAATCCCTTTCAGGATAAAATAGAACCTAAGGATGGATTATTCAATTTATTGGATGATTATCCAGCATTAAAAAGTTTATTTACCAACGTAAATCCATCTGATTTTAATTATAAATTAGGAGAATCTCTCGGTTTCTATCCGGATTCTTCTGTAGGTGGAATGCGTTCTTTACAAATATTAACATTAAATCCAGAAGCAAAATTAAGAGAATTATTATTAGAAGTAGCGGGATTATTACAGAGAATTCGAACTTATGATCCCAATTCTTACAATAAAGTAATGAATTTATTACAAAGAATCAGAGAACATCCAGACCCCTTTTTAGAAAATATTTTACCTATAACTCATAATGGATTAAAAAAATTATATCTTGAAAATACCAAGGAATCTTTAAAAGCTGATGCATTAGATTTAGTAAATACTTTAAAAGATCCAGATACAAAAGCAGATTTACAAGAATTAGAAGATTTATTAGATAAAATCATTCGTAAAAATAATGATACAAGACTGGCGACTGAACAATTATTACAATCTTTATTAATATTTGATACCACTGATACAAAAAATTTAAGTAAAACACTATCCGAATTATTATATAATTTAGGTAATATTTTAGGAACGAAAGTAGGATATTCAAAAAAATCCAGTGATCGTGTAATAAAAGAATTAATTGTAAATTTAGAAAATTATACTACACCAAAGTCTGGAACAGAATCTAACAATTTATATGATGATACACCAGCCTATCAAGATATATCTTATGGGGGATATCCTTCTAAGGCAGATAGTCTTCTAAAAGAACTATTTAAAAAAGTAAAAACCTTAGTATTACCTGATAATACAAAAGTAAAAGATCCATCAAAGGATATCTTAGACGAAACAGCAAAGACCTTAGCAAATTTAGGTTTTACTATAGAAGGGGCAGATCAATCTTTGTTAGATTTATTACGCTTAGATTTTAAAGGAAGAAATAGAACTACAGATCCCAATACAACCTATTCTGGAAGATTCTCTGCTTTAGAAGCATTAGCTTATATGGTAGCCTTAGGAAAACATTTTGGCTATAATTGGAACGATAATTGTCCTTCTACATCATCACCCGTTTATATAACAGGAGAATCTGGAGGATATTTAACCTTTGGTGATTCACTTACAGCAATGCGAAGTAAAAATGATTGTACTGATCTCGGTGCAGCAACGATAATAAAGCAGGCAAATACCTTAGGAGAAACTTATAAGGATGGAGATGTCTTAAAATATGATTTAAATACACCAGCTTTATGTCTTTTGGAAGGAGAATCTAAAGGTGATATCAATTGTATAGATTATAATGGAGATAAAAAAATTGATCCAGATCCTATCTATGCAAAAACATTACCCTGGGTATTTGGCTGGTTAGTTAAAGTATTATACGAAGGATATGGACCATTTTATTATGATACTCCAACAACATTTAATGATACATGGACAACAAGTGATTATAAAATAAAAGTACGAAATGGGGATTTTGCTGGCTTAGGAGGTATTCAAAATCCATCAGGAAATGGTTCTCATTATACTATTAAAGAAATACCCATTACAAATAGACAGGTATCTTCTAAAGAAGAAGCATTTTTTAAAAATTTATTATGGTTATTATACTATAAACGTTTTGTAATTGTTATACCGTTACAGGCAAATTTGGGTGCTGGGGTGCTTGGTTCAAGTGCTGTTAAAGATGCCGTTTATGTAACTATAATTGCCAATGGATTAAAAGGATTGATGAATGTAAAACCTTATTGTAGTAGTTCTTCTTCTCAATGTGCAAAAGAAGATAATGGAAAATGGATATTATCTGGAAAAAAAATAAAAACATATAATCAGATTGGCGATTTAGATCAATCTTCCAATGCATGGTCATCAGAACCAGGCGATGCAGTAATGCTTGTTGAAGTCTGGGGATGTGATATAGTATCTACATGTAATTATGGATTTTCTGGAGATGATTCAGGAGCAGGGGAAATATTATACCAAACAGTTTATAATTCTGTTTTATTTCCGAAAAATGCGGGGGATTTTTATGGAGCAATACCTCCAGCCTTATCAAGATTATTTCCTGTAATGGAACGTTTAGCATTTTTAACATCAGATCAGGTAACCATAGATAATATGGCAAATTATTGGAATAAAAGAAATCGATTAACACCTGTTCTTTCAAGCTTAATTAAAGTTTTAAAAGATCAAACCCAGAGTATCAATGATGGTAACCCTGCCAATGATATAAATGCTTATAATTTAATGGTTGATTTACTTATTCCCTTAATAAAAAATTACCTTTTTGTAGGAAATGATCCTTATCAGGCTTCGTTAGGATATCCCAATGCTTCAATAACACTATTTCGAACTTTGGGTTATAGAGCTGATAGTACAACAAGTATAAGAAATCCAGAATTACAAGAAGAATATTATTATCCAGATGCAGAGTATGTTTTTGGAAGTACAAGAGTGGGATATCGTTCTATTATTTCAATATTGACGGAAAATCAATCACGATATTATGATGGTTTATTACCAATGATAGCCCAGTCTCATTTATTAGATGAAGTTATTCAGGTATTACAGGAATTAGGACAGCCAAAATATGATAATAATAGACAAAAATTTACAAGTTCTTTAAAAACATTTTTAAGCGAAATGAAATTTAATAGTGAATCACCAGCACCAGAAGAATTTAATATAGAACAAACAATTGATGAATTAGTACAAAAAATTGCTGATTATCCAGATACGAGAAGTTTAGATTTAAGTTCATCTGACTGGAAAGATATAACTGATTTTATGGAATTAGGCTGGAAGCTTCTTGCAAAAAATTCCGAATATAGTATATCTCCTAAAATAGAATATCTAATAGAAATTATAAATGATGTAGATGTACAAACAGATGAAATTACAGCATTATTAAATATATTAAATGCAATCCAGGTAAATGATGATTTAACACCATCTTATCGTTTAACAAAATTAGCTACAGATTATTTACCACCATTATTAACCAGTACAGCGACATATACTAAGGATTTGATTGGAATCGCTGCTGGAATATCAAAACCAGGTGCTTTTGGAGATTATTTTATGACAACAATGAAAAGTTCTTACCATGTAAAGGATGTATTGTACGATTTAGAACGATTATTAACGTCAAATAAAATACAATCTTATGGACCATCTGATGAAAGTATTTTATACCAGACTGGTACATTAATCAAATATTTAGCAGACATAAAAGAGCAGGGTAAAAAAACAGGAGTTGCAGGTTATACATTCGAGGATAAATGGAATAAAACAGAAGTACCAGATTCTTATTTTGATAGATTATCATTAATATTATCATCAAGTAAACAATAATTAGGGGGTAAAAATGTATAAAAAAGTTAAAAACTTATTAACTATTTTAATAATGCTTGTAACTATCAAAAATTTAAAAGCAGGAAATTACTTTGATGTTTATGGAGCACATCCAAGAGCTAATGGAATGGCAAATGCAGTTAGTTCTTTTATTAATGATGTTTCTGCTACTTTTTATAATCCAGCTGGATTAGGAATGCCATCTCGATTGGAAGGCTATTATTCTTTTTTGGAAAAAAATGACGATTCTGATGACAAAAATTCAAATCAAAGTGATTCTTTTAAAGACAAATTACCAGAAAATTTTACAGGTAAATTACAATATATTTTAGGAGCATTTACAAATCCTCTAAAAGAATATCCTAAAACTCGTTCAAAAACTCCTATACATGAATTAACATTATCCGGAAACTATGCAAAACCAGTAAATCGTGTTCGATTTGATTTATACGATCCAGCAAGTCCAGATTTAAAAAAAATACGCGATAATTATGTCGCACTTGGACTATCTTTAAATTTAAATTCTTTTTTTGATTTTGAGCGAATTGTTCGTTTTGGTTTATATGCAGGTCTTCCCGCTTCGGGAAATCTTGCATTAATTAATGATTTGAATCCTACGACTCATCGTTTTTTACAAAATGGTGTATCGAATGAAAGGCCAATAATCCATTCTGGTATTGGGATAGAAATCTGGAAAAACCATTTGTCTATTGGAATTGGTGTTCAGGCAATGCTAAAAGGTAAAGGTGCTATTTTAATGAAGGATGTTGATATTACTCCAGATAAAACAACGCCTAATGCTCAGGCTATTTTAGAATTAAAACCATTAATTATGCCACAATATGGTTTAATGTTTCATTATGGAAAAATCATGTTAGGTGTTAATTATAGAAGAGAAACCTATGCACATGTAGATCCCTTAGGTGCACAGGCTCAAACAACATTGCTTGCTATACAATTTGATTTTGATATGGCATTATTAGATTTATATTCACCCAGAGCATTAACCTGGGGATTGGGATATCAATTATTGGATAATTTTAAAATTACTGTAGAAGTAACAAGAGAATACTGGGGACTCTTTCGACATTCCAGAACAAAAGAATATGTCTTTTCTCCTATAGAAGATGAATTTTTAAGAAAAAATATTCGAGTACCTGTTGTTCAATTTAAAGATATAAATGTTGTTAAGGTTGGATTTGAATGGGATTGGGATAATCCCTGGAAAATTCCTTTAACTTTTCGTGCAGGTATAGGAAGAAAACCTACACCAGTTCCAAATTTTCCAAACGAATATAACTGGATGGATAATGATAGAAATATTTATACCTTGGGTGTAAGTTATGCTTATATTCCAGATCAGACTGGTTTTACGAAACGAATAAAATCCCCTATTATAATTGATCTTGTAGTTGAAAACCAACAATTTAAAAGTAGAAGAATAGAAAAATATCAACCAACAGAAAAAAATCCCAATTATTCTTATGGTGGATATGCCTGGAATACTGGATTAAGTGTAACAATAAAATTATAACAGGGGATTTACCCCTTGTTTTTTTTATGATTAATTATAGTATTGAATATTTGTATTTTAATAGTAATCAATTTCAATTAGAAGCAAAGCTATATAGAGTTAAAGAAAAAGATAGACCTATTATATTAATGGCTCATGGATTTGCAGCAGAGATGGATTATGGCTTGTATCCTTTTGCTCATGAATTTGCTCAGTTAAACTTTAATGTGTTTATGTTTAATTATCGTGGTTTTGGCAATTCAGAAGGGAAGGTAAAACATCTTGTAGACCATAGAAAACATATAGAAGATATTCAAAATGCTATAAAATTTATTGGTTATCTAAAAAATATTAATACAAATAAAATCATTCTATGGGGGAGCTCCTATGGAGGAGGTCATGTATTAACCATTGCAGCAAAAAATAAAAAGATTTACGCAGTTATTGCTCAGGTTCCTTTTGTTGATGGAATAGCAACGATTTTAAACTTACCAGTGAAAAATTTATTTTTAGGAACATTTTATGGTATATTAGATATAATTTATAATTTATTTAATAAAACATATTATATTCCCGTAGTATCCACACCTGATAAATTTGCAGCAATGAATACATATGATAGTTATGATGGATATATAAAACTTGTTCCAGAAAATAAAAGAAATCATAATTATTGTGCAGCAAGAATTAGTTTTACATTACCATTCTATCGTCCTATTAAAATTGTACATAAAATACAATGTCCAGTTCTACTCATTGCAGCAGAAAAAGATTCTTTAATTCCTTTAAAAGCAATAGAAAAAACAATTAGTAGAATAAAACATCTATACTATAAAATTTTACCATGTGGACATTTCGATATATATAATGGTTATTATTTTAATGAAAATATAAAAATCCAGAAAGAATTTTTAAATAAAATTGATTCGCTTTTTGTATAATAAGAAATAAATATTTATGTAAACGATCAATTTATATTTTCGTAAATTATTTTAGGCACATAATATTTCTACGTCTTCTTCTACAAGCTCCCTCGCCCTATAAAATCGATGCTCTATCCTGATTTCTGTAATACTTGTTACAAATTCATGACCAATTTCTCTTAACGGAACCCTCAATAGATATACCTTATCATCAAATCTTCTATAACATTCCCATTCTATTAATAATCTTATAATATGACTTACGCTATAACCCGTCATCTCTGATATATCCTTTAATAATTGATGAATATTCTGACTTACTCTTATAGAATAATGTTCATAATCATTACATATTATTTGATAGATTTTTTTACTGGTTTTCTTTTGATTTGCTAATTTTTTTAGTCTTTCTATATATTTAGAAATAAGAAACAAAAACATATCCGAATAGCTTGAATGATGATTTCTTAGATCCTGCAAATCATCTTTATAGGGTAAATAAATCATAAAGTGTAAAATTACAGTATTACTTGATGCTTCCAGTTCTTGGTTAGGACTTCGAATATTCTTTCTTATATAGGTAGCCATCAATATAATAGTCTATTTTTTGTTAAAAATCTTACTAAAAAAATATAAGAAAATCATATTTTAGAAGCAGTATTTATAGAAACTATAAATTATACGGCGTTCTTTGATCGCTTACATATTTATTAAAGATATAGTAATAAAATTTGCTTGTCGTAATACAAAATAAAAATTAATAATAAAATAAATCATTAAAAAAAGGAGATATTATGTTAACTAAGAAACAATTATATATATTAATATTACTTTTAGTTTTTATTTTTTGTAATAAAAATAAAGATACAAATCAAAATAAAGAATTATCTAATAATGTATCTTTGCAAGTAGAGCAATTATTAAAGCAAGGAGCAATTGTTATAGATGTAAGAACAAAAGAAGAATTCGATTTAGCACATTATAAAGATGCATTACATATACCTTATGATCAAATAGAAAACCATATTAAAGAGCTGGAAAAATATAAAAATCAACCAGTTATTTTATATTGTAGATCTGGAAGAAGAGCAGGTATTGCAAAACAAATTTTAGAACAGCATGGTTTTACTAATGTAATAAATGCTATTAATTTAGATTCTTTCCCGAAGGATAAAGTTGTTCCGTAGATTTTAATTAAGGTATTAATCTATTTGTTATAATATTTTAATTTATTTCCGATAATTAAATTGTATGTTAAAAAAGATTAATAATCTTCCTTTATTCTGGAAGATTTTTTTTCTTCTTTTGATAAATTTTGGTTTTTTTATTATAATATTTCAATTTTTTTTAATTCAACAAATCGAAAATTATTATTTAGAAGAAAGAAAGCAAAATCTAAAAGAAAAAGTTATCATGGCTGCTCAAATATCAGATTCTATTGTTGACAAATATAGAAAAGGTTTAATTGAAAAGAATGAAGCTGAACAAGAAATTATATCTATATTTTCGAAAGTGACTCCTTCTGAAAATGAATATTATTTCATTTTTGATCAAAACAATAGAATGATTTATCATCCAGATGAAAATTTAAAGGGAAAAGATATATCCAATCTTAAAGATATAAAAGGAAAACTGATTATAAAAGATATTCAGGAAAAATTAAAAGAAAATAACGAAGCAATAACTGATTATTACTGGCAGAAACCCAATTCTAATATTATTGCACCAAAAATCACTTATGCATATAAAATTCCCAATACGAACTGGATAATTGCAAGTGGAATATATTTAGATGATTTAAAAAATACTGTATTGCACCTAACCAAAAAAATTTATTATTATTTAGCAATGATATTTGTTATAAGTATTATAATTTCTTATTGGTTGATTTTTATGATAACGCGACGTTTAAAAAAATCCAGATTTCTTTATGAAAAAGTTCAAAAAGGGAATTTTATCTTAAAAGAAGAAAATTTTTATAATGATGAATTTGGATTATTGCAACAAGCATTATATAAAACTATTGATTATATATCTTCTATTTTTGATAAAATTATTCCTTTAAGTTTGAAATTAGAAGATAATGCAAAAAATTTAAAAGATGTCTCAAAAAAAACAAGAGATAGCGTAGAGGTGCAATACAAAAACTTTGAGCAAATTAGTGCTTCTGTAGAAGAAACCTCTGTTACTATTCGAGAAATATCTAAATTATTAAATGAAACAAGTTTAGAATCTACAAATTCAATGGAAATATGCAATAAAACATTAAGTGTATCGAAAGAAACGAATCAAATCATAGAAAAAATACATCAATTATTTATAGAATTATCAAAACAATTTATAGTAATTCAAAAAGATTCTACAGATATTCAAAAAGTTCTTGAACTATTAAACGAAATGGCAAATCAAACCAATTTGATTTCTTTAAATGCTTCCATTGAAGCAGCAAAAAGTGGAAATCAGTGGAAGTCGCTTTTCTGTTATTGCAGAGGAAATTCGTAAATTATCGATGAATTCTAAAGAATCGATGAAAGAAATTTCTCTGTTAATTAATAAAATCTTAGAAAATATTAATAATTTTAAAGATCAAATTGATCATTTTGGAAATGATGTAAATTTAGCTGTAGATAACTTTCAACAGTTACATATAGTTTTAAACAATGTAGTGCAAGCATTTCGAAATATAAATATAAAAATTAGTCAATTAGCATCTTCAACAGAAGAGCTTAGTACAGCTTCTAAAGAAATTGCAAGAAATGTAGAAATGAATTTAAACGAAACAGAAAAAATATTACATTTATCAGAAAATACATCCAATTCTGCCAAAGATCTTTTAGAAATACTGGATGAATTAAGAAATACTACAATGAATATAAAAACTAAATCTTATAATAATTATATTTTTGATTTAGCAATAACTGATCATGAAATTTATTTAAATAAAATAGAAGAGTTTATACAAGATAAGATAAATCTATCTAAGGAGGAAATTTCAGAATATACAAAATGTAGATTTGGTAAATGGTATTATAGTGATGATAGTTTACAGTTTAGAGATAAAATAGAATTTAGGTTAATAGAAGAGCCTCATAAGAAAGTGCATGAACTTGCTAAGAAGATTTATGAATTAAAAAATCAAAATCAATTAAAAGAAACAGAAGAATATTACCAGGAAATATTAAAAGAATCACAAAAAATTATGGAACTTTTAATTCAGTTAAAAACGAGTATTTAATATATTTCTTTTTCTCTTTATGTTTGGAAATTTTAACTAATTTTTTATTTTCGTTATTGTAAACATAAAAAAAATGTTTATGTGCTTGCAGTAAGAGTAATTCCCTGTCTTGATATTAAAGATGGACGTGTTGTAAAAGGGGTGAATTTTATAAATTTAGTTGATGCAGGAGATCCAGTCGAAAATGCCAGAATTTACGCAGAACAAGGAGCAGATGAGTTAACATTTCTTGATATAACTGCAAGTGCAGAAAGAAGAAAAATTGTTCGAAATTTAGTGGAAAAAGTTGCAGATCAAATATTTATTCCCTTTTCTGTTGGTGGAGGAATTCGTAATGTAGATGATGTTGAGAATATATTAATGGGTGGTGCAGATAAAGTTTCTATTAATACAGCTGCTTTTGAAAATCCAGATTTATTATATGAATCTGCAAAAATTTTTGGTAGTCAGTGCATTATTTGTGCTATTGATGCAAAATGGAATCAAAAAATGAATGATTATGAAGTCTATTTACATGGTGGTAGAACTCCAACTGGATTTTCTGCGATAGAATGGGCTAAAATTGCCGAAGATAAAGGAGCGGGTGAAATCTTATTAACCAGTATGGATTGTGATGGTACCAAAAATGGTTATGATTTAAAATTAACCCAAACAGTTGTTAACACTATTTCTATTCCAGTAATTGCATCTGGTGGAGCAGGGAAATTAGAACATTTTGTAGAGGCAATAAAAATCGCTGGAGCAAATGCAGTACTTGCTGCCTCTGTATTTCATTTTCGTGAATTTTCCATTTTACAGGTAAAAGAAGCACTTTATCAAAACAGGATTCCAGTTAGATTTAAATATAAAAATAATACGTAGGAGAAATATTATGGAATTTTTAAGAGATTTAGAAAATATATTAAAACAAAGAAAAAGAGATTTACCGCAGGGTTCTTACACTGCAAGATTATTTCAGGAAGGAGAGGATAGAATATTAAAAAAAATTATAGAAGAAGCAGGAGAAGTTTTATTAGCCATAAAAAGTGGTCAGAAAGAAGATATTATACATGAATCAGCTGATTTAATTTTCCATTTATTGGTTGCCCTTGTAGAAAAAGATGTTTCCTTAGAAGAAGTGATTCTGGAATTAAAAAAAAGGCATAAACCATGAAAACAATACAAGAACAATTTTTATCTGTATCAACGGAAAGAGAATTTTTTAATAGAAAGATTGGTGGAAAGAATCCTTTTTTTCTTATTGCAGGTCCATGTGTAATTGAATCTAAGGAATTATTAGCTAAGGTTTGCGAAAAAATAAAAAAAATTACAGATGATTTAGGAATATTATATATTTTTAAATCCAGTTTTGATAAGGCAAATAGAACTTCGTTAAATAGTAAAAGAGGTCCAGGCTTAGAGGAAGGTTTAAAATTATTAGAATGGGTAAAAAAAGAATTTAATGTTCCTGTTTTAACAGATGTACATGAAACCAATCAAGTACAAGCTGTATCTGAAGTTGTTGATATTTTACAAATCCCTGCTTTTTTATGTAGACAAACAGATTTAGTGGTAGAATGCGCGAAAACAAATAAATGGATTAATGTAAAAAAAGGTCAATTTTTAGCTCCATGGGATGTTAAATCTATTATAGAAAAAGTTTATGCAACAGGGAATAAAAATTTACTTATTACAGAAAGAGGTGTATCATTTGGTTATAATAATTTGATTTTTGATCCTCGTTCTATTCCAATTATGCATAGTTTTGATATACCTGTTGTTTTTGATGGAACACATAGTACACAATTACCAGGTGGTATGGGTAATCAAAGTGGAGGCAATAGAGAATTGGCACCTTATTTGATGAAAGCTGCTGTATCTATTGGCGTTGAAGGTATTTTTATGGAAGTACATCCAGAACCAGAAAAAGCATGGTCAGATTCTGCTACACAATATTGGTTAGATAAAACCCCGGAACTATTAAAACATTTATATGAACTGGATCGGCTTGTTAAAAGTTAGTATAGTATTCATTATATTTAGTCTTATTATTTTAAATTGTCAAAATGATTACCCTATTCTAAAAGAAGAGTCGAAAGAAAAATTTGCCAATCTGAGATTTTCTAATTTTAAAAGAATCCAATATAAAGGCATTGGAATAAAAAAATGGGAATTAAATTCTAAAGAAGCTTATATTTATCAGGAAGAAAAAACACAAACATTACAAAAGATTATTGTCTATAATTTTGAATTTAAACAATATTTACCACAAGAAGCAAATTTTAAAGCAAAAAAGGCAGTTTTAGATTATATTAAAAATATTATGTATTTAGAAGGAAATGCTGAATATAAGGATAAAGAGGTAGTATTACAATCTGATTTTTTAATTTATAATTTAGAAAAGGCAATTCTTGATACAAATATTCCAGTAATTATTAAACGAAAAAATTCGGAAGTAAAATGTTTAAAAGGACTATATTACGATAAAGATAAGGATATACAAATTTGCCGTAATCCAGCGGGAAAAATGATTCAACCACAAAATCAAACAAAACAAAATGAAGCAAATGAAAATTTCTTTTTTTAATTATTGTAAAATTTTTATATTATTAATAAATATTTCCTGTTTATCTTCTTTTAATAAGAATATTTCATTAAATACAATAGAATCTTATCCTTCCTTAGAAGAGAATATTTCTTTTCCTGAACAACAAAATATGATAAAAAAAATAGAAGATACAAAAAAAAGAAAACAAGTTGTTACGTATTATTATGCAAATGAATTGATTCGAAAAAGAATTCCCTGGAAAGGAAAAGAAGATTATGAAATTATTTTAAGAGGAAATGCAATTATCGTACACGAAAAAACTAAGATACAAGCACCAGTAATTTATATTGATCCAGATAATAATGGTATGATAAAGGGAAAAATAATTGTTTCGGAAAAAGAACAGGGCATATATTTATATGCAGATGGAGGAGAATATAATCGAAATGAAGAATATATAAGAATAAAAAATAATCCTTATATGCGATTAAAAAATAATCAGGATTCTATCTTAATTGCAACAAAAGAAATTTATCGAGATATGGCAGAAAAAAAAATTATTTTTAAAGAATATGTAAAAATGTATGGTAATGATTGGGTTCTATTTGCAGATGAGAGTATATACTATGATGATAAAAAACAATTCATTTTAAAATATAATCCTGTTTTATTAGGGAAAGATTTATATTTAACAGCCAGAACAATGCTTTATAATAGTAAAGAACAAAAAATTCAGATCGATCAAAATCCAGTCATTTTTACTTCTTTTACGGAAACTCTGGAAAAAAATAAAGAAAATCAAAATAGCTCTAAAAAAGAAAAACAAAAAGAAATTATGTATATTACCGCAGATATAATAGAATATTATTTAAAAACTAATAAAGAAAATAAAGGAATTATACAAGGTAATGTTATAATGCAATCTAAAACAAAAAAAATGAAAGGAGAAGAATTTGTTTTATTAGGTAAAAGTTTAGAAAAAATCATAAGTAATAAAAAAGTAACATTAGAAGATAAAAAAGAAAATTTTTACTTAGAAGCAAATTATATGGAATATGATATAAAAAATAAAATGCTTTATTTAAAAAATCATCCAAGGTTAATTACATATGATGATATTACAAAGGAAAATAGAAAGATAGAACAGGAATTGACTGCAAATATTATTGAAAGGGATTTTGATAAAGAGATAACAAAAGCAAAAGGAAATGTATATTTTAAAAGAAATAATGAAATAGCCTATGCAGAATATGCTATTATAGACGAAAAAAAAGAAGAGATGGAACTTTTAGGAAATCCCATATTAAAACGTGGTGATACAGAAATACATTGCAAAAAGATTCATATATTAAAGGATAAGATAGAATTTGAAAAAGAATTAGAAACAAAAATATATTAAATGTTATGGAAAAACAAGTATTAAAAACATTTAGAATGGAAAATTTAGTTAAAATTTATAATAGAAGAAAGGTTGTAGATAATGTATCTTTTTATATAAAACAAAAAGAGGTTGTTGGATTACTTGGACCTAATGGTGCAGGGAAAACAACATCTTTTTATATGGCAGTAGGTTTAGTAAAACCAGATTCTGGTAAAGTTTATATAAATGATAGATGATGTAACTCATTTACCTATGTATAAAAAAGCAAGGGAAGGTATAGGATATTTAGCTCAGGAACCATCCATTTTTAGAAAATTAACTGTTAGACAAAATATAGAAGCAGTATTGGAAATGCATACAAATGATAGAAATTATATAAAAGAAAAAACAGATCTTTTAATAGAAGAATTAAATTTAAAAAAAGTAGAAAATCAAAAAGGTTATACCTTATCTGGAGGAGAAAGAAGAAGATGCGAAATTGCAAGAGCACTTGCAACAGATCCAGATTTTATTTTATTAGATGAACCTTTTGCTGGAGTAGATCCTATAGCAGTAAAAGATATTCAAAATCTTATATTTCATCTAAGAGAAAGAGGATTAGGAATATTAATTACAGATCATAATGTAAGAGAAACATTAAAAATAACTGATAGAGCTTACATAATGTATTCTGGGCAAATATTAAAATCTGGAACAGCAAAGGAGTTAGTTGAAGATCCAAAAATAAAAGAAATATATCTTGGAGAAGATTTTACTTTATAGATTAATATGAAACAAAAAATAGAACAAAGACAGATTCAAAAATTAATATTAACACAATCTTTAAAACAATCCATTGAATTATTACAATATTCGCAATTAGAATTACAGGAAAAATTAGAAGAAGAAGCTAAAGAAAATCCATTTATTAAGATTAAAAAAAAAGAATTTATACCTATTGGTATTTTTGAAGGTTATGTTGATTACGAAGCAACAGAAAGAAAACATAAAGCTATAGAAAATGTTGCTGCAAAAACTCAATCCTTATATACGATTTTAGAAGAACAAATTGAATATTTGAATTTATCTGATAAAGAAAGAGAGGCTGCAAGAATCTTAATATCATCCTTAGATAAAAATGGTTTTTTAAGTCAGGATCCAGAGAAATTATTAAAGCCACTTGGCTTTTCCTCAGAAGAAATTTACGAATTAAGAAAAAAAATAGCTTCCTTAGAACCTTATGGATGTTGTGCATTAAATTATATAGAATCATTATTATTTCAATTAGAATTAAAGCAAGATATATCGGAAGCAAAAGATGCTAATTTTTTATTACAGAATTTTCAGAAAGAATTAGAAGATAAAGATTTCGAAGCAATTAAAAAAAAGACTGGTTTTGACGATAAAAAAATACAGCGAATTTTATCTTTGTTAAGAACATTAAACCCATTTCCTGGGCTTCCCTATTCAAATGAAGAAACTATATATATAGAACCAGATGTTTATGTATTTGTAGAAGAAATTCATCTTAATGGAGATAAAGATTACAAAATAGAAGTTATTTTAAATGATAAAACTTTACAAAATATTGAATTTAATAAAGAATATATCAAACAGGTACAACAGGAAAAACAATTATCAAAAAAAGAACTGGAAGAATTGAAAAAAAAATATTATAATGCTCAGACCTTAATTCATGCTATACAACAAAGAAATGAAACACTTCTAAAAGTAGCGAAATCTATTGTAAAATTTCAAAGAGAATTTTTTATTACAGGAAAAAATTTACAACCATTAAAATTAAAGGATATAGCAGAAGATGTTGGACTTCATGAATCAACAGTATCTCGAATTACTACTAATAAATATGTTTATACAAGATGGGGAATATTTGAGTTAAAATATTTTTTTAGAAGAGGTTTAAAAAGTATCAATAAAGAAAATGCAGTAACAACTGATAAAGTTAAAGAATTAATTAAAGAAATAATCAATAATGAGGATAAAACCATTCCTTTGAAAGATCAGGAAATAGCAGATATTTTAATAAAAAAAGGAATAAAAATTGCTCGAAGGACAGTAGCAAAATATAGAAAAGAATTAGGAATTCCATCTGTTTCCGAGAGAAAGAAAATATAAGCTTTAAATAATAATCTTAAACTTAACTTTAAAATATTCGAATTTATTTTAAATATTCAATGATAAAATTCAAACTAGTCTCTCTTTCTTTTTTTTGATCTGGATCTTGTTTTTCATCAGTAAAGATTTGAATAGATTTATCACAATTTAATAAGTTAAAAAATCCAAATGCTGGATAGGCTGGATGTTCTGGATCTTCTAAACCTACACTCATTAAAACAGGTATATTAATTTTATCTACTATATAAAGTGGTTCATTTAAAAAATGATATGTATTTTGTTTTTTATTTTTCTTTAATTGAATGATCTTTTGATATTCTTTTGCTAATTGAGAATTACTATATTTAATAAATGATTCGAACCATACAGGAGCAATTCTTTCTAAGGATAATACTTTTACAGATTCTGGTCTGAATGCAGCTGCAAATGTTGCAAGATTAGCTCCAAGTCCTCTTCCTAAGATTGCAATTTTGTCATGTCTTATACTTTTATTTAATCGAATAAAATCTATTGCTCTTAGAAGATCCAGAATTAAAAATACACCATAATCATATTGAAATGGTTGTTTATATGTGTCCAAAAATAAAGGAGGATAAAGAAATTCTGGCTTATTATTTTTATTATCTTGATTTTGTATTTGATTAGTTATATTGTTTTAATAATTCTTCTTTATGTAAATAAATATGTAAATGTGCAATACCATGAGAAAATAAAATTTCATTTAATTCATCTAAATGACTTAATTCCTTCCAGTAATCATGTACTGTAATGACAACAGGAACTTTTTTTAACTTTCTTGGAATATTTAAATAACCAGTAATAATATTATCTAAATGACCTCTAAATTGAATTTCGTAATTTGAACCTTTAGTCAAGGAACGACGAATCTTTAATTTAGAGACAGGTTCTAATGGTTTTTTTTTAATTTTTATAATTTCCTCTTCCCAGATTTTTTCAAAATCTTCTGGCTTAACCAATTGAGGTTTTGCTGTATAACATTCATCAAATGATGGAAATTTTTTTGGCATTATAATGCAAACTTTTTAAAAGTTTTATTAAGTAAAGCAATAATTATAAAAAATATAGTTGAATTTTTTCATAATATCTATATTTTTGTAAATAAGGAAGTAATAAATTATAATAACAAGCTGAATATTATACGATAATAATTAATATAAAGGTAAATATAAAATATGAATTTAGAAGAAATCAAAAAAGAAGCAAAATATTTAAAATACTCCAAAGGAGAAAAAATATACGAAGAGAAAAGTTATCTAACAGATATAAAAGTGTTTTATATACTAAAAGGAGAAGTGATTGTAAGAAAAAAATATACACCTCTTGTTAAAGATGAATTTATATATAAAGAGGGAGATATATTTGGTGTTTTAGAATTATATAATAATAAAATTCGAATAACAGAAGCAGAATCTAAAACAGATGTAGAACTCTTAGGATTTGATAAATTAAGTTTTGAAAGACTAATGGTTTCGAATGTAAATATTTCTTTAAAAGTAATTAAATCTTTAAGTCAAATATTAAGAAAAGCTAATGAAAGAATTAAATATTTACCACAATAAATAACAAAGTAGGAAATATGAAAATATCCAATCACGATTATGATTTAATGAAATTAGGATTTGAAGGTGAGCAATCAATTACCAATGAGTTATTTTATAAATATGGAAAGACATATGAACCAAAGCAAGTCATTATTAAAGAGGGGGACTACGGAAAAGATGTGTATTTAATTATTTCTGGTAAAGTTGTTGTAGCGGAAAAATTAAGCTCGTCTAAAAAATATAAAATATTAGCAACTCTTGGTCCAGGAGAAATTTTTGGAGAAATGGCAATTATTGATGATCAGCCGCGTTCAGCAACCTTAGTAGCATTAACTCCATGTAAAATCTTGGTTTTTAGCCCAGAAAATTTTGAAAAGGTTTTTAAAACACATCCAAGATGGGCACTTAAAATATTAGGGGCTCTCTCTAAACGTATTCAGAATGCTTTTGAACAAATTGAATCCTATTATCGAGGAAGAACATAATAGTGGATATAAAAAAATGGCTTTTAAAATCAATTCCACTACAAAATTTGTTATTGGAATGGGCAAAAACCAGAAATATAAAATTAATTAATGAAAATGCCTTTTCTAAAGAAATAAAAGAATTATTTTATAAATATAAAATAGGTGTTTTTCCATCGAATTATCTATTAGTAGATTTTAAAAATTACCATATAACGTTATTCTTAAAAGAAGAATATTTACCTGCTAATCAGATTCAGGATTATATAGAAGAACTGGAAGAATTTTTATTTTATTGTGGAAGAAATATTGATGATTTTAAAATTATAAAAATCAATTTTAAGGAATATTTAAATAATGAAGATTTATATCCATTATTTTTTATTATCTGGAAACCAGAAAAGCCTTTTTTAGAAAATATTTTATCGGGAACCAGAGATGATTCAGATCAAATAGAACTGGATAATACAATTATTAGAAGTGCAAAAGAAGATTTTTATAATAATGAAGATATGTTAACAAAAGGTGAATATAAATTTAAAAGAATTGAATTTAATAAAAATCAATATTTATATAAATATTACATCAAAAAATTTAAAGATAAATATGTTGTATTAATGTTAGCTATGAAAGCAAAGGAATTTAAATTAGATTATTTAAAAAATTTAATTGAATTTTTTGTATATTCAGAACGCCCTGTTCTAAAATTAGAAGAGAATTTAAGATATGCTGATAATATCAATAAATCACTTATTTTATTAGAATTAAAATTAAATGGAAAATGGAAAGGAATATTTTATAATTGTGTTTCTATTTTTTATAGAAATAATAAACAAAAAGCTTATATTTTACCGGATTATAAAAAATATAAAAAATATATTAATTTGTCAAATTTTAATAATAATGATGAAATTATATTATTACCAACATTAACTTCATATAGTGGGTTTTCTTATCCTATAGAACTAAATCAAGTTTATCAGCAGTTAATGCAAAGGAAAGCTGGCAAAGCTTTAGCAATTAGCTATTATAACAATGAAATTTAAGAAGTTTTTATTTAATATAAACCTTATTTTAAATCTATTAAGTTTTTTTTTGGTGATTTTATTTGCTTTATTATTTTTTAGGGCTTTGTTGCATAACTTTCATTTTAAAGCAAAATTTTTTATAAAAGCGAAATTTTTTTCAAATAATACTAACAAATGTTTAAAAATTTAATACTTTTTTCATATCGTGAAAAATTGTCCAAGAATGTTGATAAATATTTTTATAAATAGCAAATCATTAACTTTTATGCAACAAAACCATTTTTTAGTAGAAGAACAAATATATGGGAATTTATAAATTGGACATATTTATTTTTATTTATTATATTTATTTTTATAATTCATACAATAAAATTTTATTATAAATATATTTTAAAAAAAAGACAAAGATTAAAAAATATATTTAATATTATTCTTAATAAAGAAAAAAATTTCGAAAGATTAAAATATCAAATAGATAGAGAGTTACAATTAGCAAGAAAAACACAGAAAAAATTAATTCCAGAAAGAAAAGTAGAAATCAATGATTATACCTTTATTTTAAAATATTTACCAGCCTACGAAATAGGTGGAGATTATTGTGAAATTTTTGAAGTAGATAATAATCATATTGGTTTTGTTATTGCTGATGTATCTGGTCATGGTATATCTTCTGCTCTTATCTCTTCGATGATTAAAATTATTTGTACTATTTCTAAAGATTTATTATTAGAGCCACATTTATTTTTAAAATATATTAATTATTATGTTTATGATACAATTGGTGGACATTTTTTAACAATGATTGCTGGTATAGTTAAATTAAAGGAACATAAAATAAAAATATCAAATTCGATTGCTATCCTATATGGATTGATTTAGAGAAACGAGAAATTCTTAATTTAGAAATAAATGGTATGTGTATGGGAGTTTTTCCAGATTTAGATTATGAATCAAAAGAATTTTTTATAAAACCAAAAAGTAGAATTCTATTTTATACAGATGGAATTACTGATTCTATTTTAACAGATAATGAAATTTATGGTGAGAAACGTTTAATAAATAAACTCAAAGACTGTATAAATTTAAGTATAGAAAATTGTATAAAAGAAATTATTTCTGATGTTTTAACTAAAAGAAACATACAGGAATCTGATGATATTGCAATTTTATTTATAGAAAGAAACTAGAAAATTTGATTTAGTATATTTTTCAATTCTGGTGAAGTTAATATTTGTAAATGCGAAATACCATTTAATAAAAAGATATTTTTTTCTGAAATTATATCATCATAAAAACTCAAACTTGATTCTTCTATAAATCCATCTCCAAGCCAGGGAGACCAGATACTATTATTTTCAGTAATAAGAGAATAAATTTTGATTATATGATAAGTTTTAATAATTCCAATTTCTCTAGAAATAAAATCTTTCTGAAATAAAAAACAATTATCAAATTCGTTGAATATTTTGAACCTTTTATCAGTTAAAATTCGTAATAATTTTAAAGATGTTACGGGATCATATTGATATCCTAAACCAGCCCAAAATATAAATCGTTCTAATCTTAATCCAAGTTCTGGTGAATTTATCATTACGATTTGTTTTAATTTATTATGAAAAAAATGATTATAATGAAATAAAAGACTTCTTACTATATAGTTACCCGTACTGAATGCAATAAAATAAAATTGCTTATTATTTTTTTCTAAATGATTTAAAATTGTTTTAATTTTTTGAAAAACAATTTCTGTATTTTCCTGTAATGTTATTGTTGGATTGAGTTGGAATTTAATGGGAAAAATATTTTTTTGTATTAAAAGATTATCAATACTATATTGATTATCTTTATTATTTTCCCATGTGGATTCATCACTAATTAAAGAAGGAAATAAAAAACAAATATTATTATATAAAGAATTATCAATTTTATATATTATATTTTCTTCTGTTAAAATACGATTCTTTGATTTTATATAAACATCAAAGGATTTTTCTTTTAATAAAGTATCACTAAATAATGAGGGAATATATATATCTTTAAATAGGGAATTAATAAGAGAAGGTTCCAGAGGTTTTAAAAATTCAATAATATTTGTTAAAAATTCTGAATAAGTAAACAATAATTTTAGTAAAGATTCTTTTGAAAAATGATGTATATCTTCTAAATTTTTATCAACTTCTTTTATATTTATTTGAGAAAAATAATATTTTAAATTTGGATGATCCGAAACATCTATAAGTTGTTTTTTTAAAAATTGAAGTGTAATTGTTATTAATTCTCTTAATTGATAAAAGAGTTGCTCTGTAATTTCTCCAAAGAACAAAGATATATTTTGTAAAGTGTTTGTTTTTTTTTCGTTCATATTTATATTATATAAATTAATTTAAATTTATAACTAATCAACAAAAAAATGTTTTATAGTTATAAAGAATGAATATTATGGATATTGAATATGGGTCAAGCAGAGACATTAAATAAAAATAGTAAAACTTATAAAATTGAACTTCGTAATCTTAAATTGGAAGATTATAATGAATTAAAAGAATTAATGAACAAATGTTATAAAGGAAGTGGACCGGGAAATGCTCCCTGGACTAAAGAACAGATTAAAACATTATTAAATAAATTTCCAGAAGGACAAATTGTTATAACCGTAAATAAAAAAATTGTTGCCTGTGCTTTATCAATTATTGTCAATTATAAATATTTTGGAGATGAACATACTTATAGGCAAATTACGGGTAATTATACATTCAGTACACATGATCCTAATGGAGATGTTTTATATGGTATAGATGTATTTGTTGATCCAGAATATCAAGGTATGCGTCTTGGAAGAAGATTATATGAGGCTCGAAAAGAATTATGTGAAAATTTAAATCTTCGTTCTATTATGGTTGGTGGAAGAATTCCTAATTATTATAAATATGCAAAGGAATTAACACCCAAACAATATATAGAAAAAGTAAAATCTAAAGAAATCTATGATCCTGTTTTATCATTTCAGTTAGCAAATGATTTTTATGTTAGAAGAATATTAAAAAATTATTTAAGAGGTGATGTAGAATCTAAAGAATATGCTATTTTATTAGAATGGCCCAATATATATTATAACCCAGAAAAAAAATTATTTAATAGATTAAAATCAGTTGTTCGTGTAGGATTGGTACAATGGCAGATGCGTAATTTTGATGAGTTAGAAACTTTATTAGAACAAGTTGAATTTTTTGTTGATGCAATCAGTGATTATGGATCTGATTTTATTTTATTTCCAGAGTTTTTTAATGCACCATTAATGCAAAAGTTTAATCATTTAGAAAAACATGAAGCGATAAGGCGATTAGCAGATTATACCATTCCATTAAGAGATGCTTTTATTGATTTTGCTGTATCTTATAATATAAATATTATTGCAGGTAGTATGCCAATTGTAGAAAAAGGAAAACTTTATAATATTTCTTTTTTATGTAGACGCGATGGAAGTTTTGATTCTTATAAAAAAATTCATATAACACCAGATGAACGTTCTTCCTGGGGTTTAGAAGGAGGTAATGAATTAAAAGTATTTGATACTGATTGTGGAAAGATTGGTATATTAATTTGTTATGATGTAGAATTTCCAGAACTTGCGCGAATTTTAGCTGATCAAGGTATGCAAATTTTATTTGTTCCATTTTTAACAGATACACAAAATAGTTATAATCGTGTAAGACTTTGTGCACAAGCCAGAGCAGTAGAAAATGAATGTTATGTTGCAATTGCTGGTTCTGTTGGTAATCTTCCAAAGGTAGAAAATATGGATATACAATTTGCTCAATCAGCTGTTTTTACCCCATCAGATATTGCATTTCCCACTAATGCAATTAAAGGAGAAACAACACCCAATACAGAAATGACCTTAATTGTTGATCTTGATCTGGATTTATTAAAAGAATTACATATTCATGGTACGGTTACCAATTTATTAGATCGAAGAAAAGATTTATATAAAATTCAATGGTTAAAAAAATAATTGATTTTATCTAAACCTTATTTATTTCTTTAGAACTAAATAATAGAATAAAATATCCTAAAATTCCACTAATAGAGGATCCTAATAGAATTCCAATTCTTGCTTGATCTAATAAAAGATTTTCTGTATAAGCAAGATTATTAATAAATAAAGACATTGTAAATCCTACACCTCCTAAGAATCCAATACCTATCATTTGTTTAAAAGTTGTATTTTCTGGAAGATTCGCTTTAAATATATACATAAATAAATATGTTCCGAGGAGTATACCTATCAATTTACCAGCTACTAAAGAAACAGAAATAGAAATGGATAAATTTCCAAAAGTTTCTGGTTTTATAATTACACCAGCATTAGAAAAAGCAAATAAAGGCATTATAAAATAACTAACTAAACCATGTAAACGATGTTCTAATTTTTGGATTGGAGATTGAACTAATTCTATACTGGTATTAAGATCCTCTAAGGCATCATATTGTTTATGCGATAATAAAATTTCTTTTTCTCTATGTGTAGTATTTTCAAAAATTTTTTTCGTATATTCTAAATCGGATAGGAAGTCCATTATTTCTACCTTAGGTTTTGCTGGAATCGTAAATGCTAAAATAACAGCTGCAATGGTAGGATGAATTCCTGCTTTTAAAAATAATAACCATAAAACAATACCTGGTAAAAGATAGAAAGCAAGATGAGTAATATTCCAATAATTAAATAAAATTAAGAGTAATATTATCAATAAAGCAATAGCTAATAAAATGATATTAAGATTGGAAGTATAAAATAGCGCAATAATAATAACAGCTCCAATATCATCAATAATAGCAAATGCTGTTAAAAAAACTTTTAAAGATAAAGGAATTCGATTTCCTAATAATTTTAATATTCCAAGAGAAAAAGCTATATCTGTTGCCATGGGAATTGCCCAGCCATCTAATGCTTCTATTTCTAAAAGAAAAAAACATAAAGCTGGAAATACCATACCACCAATTGCAGCACCAATAGGTAAAACAGCTTGTTTGATTTGAGATAGTTCACCAACGAGAATTTCTCTTTTAATTTCAAGACCAACTAATAAAAAGAAAATAGCCATTAATCCATCATTAATCCATAATATTAGAGGTTTTTCTAAATAAAAATTTTCAAATCCAATAATAAATTTTGTATTCCATAAAGAAAAATAGAAATCGGATAAATAAGAATTCGAAAAAACTAATGCCAAAATTGTAACAAATAATAATATAATACCTGCAGAAGCTTCGTATTGAATAAATTTTTCGTAAGTAGTAATGACATTATTTATTGGTTTTCTTAAAAATTTCATAATATTAAAAAATACTATTAAAAAAAATGAATATTAAAAAGTCAATTCGTTTTATTAGAATTCAGTCATACATAAAATAAATAAATTTTAGAATAATTTTAAACTTATTCCATAATAATAAATATAAAAGATTTTATTGGTTTTATTTTTAATTATTTATAAAAAGTATTTGAATTATCTAAATTAATATTTTATATGGGAATATGGATAAAAATATTGTTCCAGCTCCATGGAAATTACAGGGTAGAGGTTTTATATTTGTTTATAAATTTTCTAAATCTTTTATTAAAAAATATGGTTTTTTCTCAGAAGAAACTTTAAAAGAATTTAAAGGTGGTTTTGGAAGTATAATGATTGTACAATATAATGAATCAAATGCAGGACCATATGATGAACTACTATTTATACCAGGTAAAGTACATATAGGTAATCAGAAAAATTATACAATTACAAAAATATATGTTTCTACTCAGATTAGCGTTGATAGTGGAAGAGAAAATTGGGGAATACCAAAAGAATTAGCACATTTTAGTTTCGAAACATTATCACCCAAAAAAGAAATTATTCGTGTAGGTAAGGAAAATCAGATTTTCTTCGAAGCAGAAGTTTCTCATTCTTTATGGAAATTTCCAGTAAATACAAAATACCTACCTATATCATTACATCAGCATTATAAAAATAAAATATTTATAACAAAATTTAATGGTAAAGGTAAAGCATCTTTTGCTAAAATTCATAATATTAATATAATACCAGATTATTTTCCACCTGTTGGTAAACCTATATCTGGATTATATATTGAACCATTTGAATTAGAATTTCCTGTTGCAATTATTAAGGAATAGGAGTAATATGAAAGATTCTCTGATTTTTTTCTAAGATTACATAGATTTTATTTTCGTTTTGTAATTCTAAAAGTGTTTCTCCTAAAATAGATTGTAGTTGTCTTCGTAGATTCCCACCCAATATATAACCAAAATGATTTATTTCTTTTATACAATGTTTTTGTAATGGAGGATTTAATTCATTACAAAGAAAAGAAAAGTCTATAAAGAATTCATCATAAAAGATATCTAGGCTAATTCCATAAGAATGGGTAGAATTTTCTATTGCATTTCTATTTAGTTGTTTTAATTGATTTTGATAGTTTTCTGGACGTAATACAGATGAAATAGCTAATTTAACATTTACTGGATAAGTAGAAAAATTGATTTTTTGATTAAATCGCTCACCTATTAATATAAGAACAGGTATAAAGTCTTTATAAAAGTACCTGAATTCTTTTTTAACATTATAAAAAAAATAATATTTTCTTATTTCTGGATTATCAATAAATAAATAGTTTTTATCAATATCCTTGGTATTTTTTATTAAATGTAAATCTAAGGATTTTGCAATTTTTATATGATAAGGATATAAAAATTTTCTTAATTGATTTGTTTTTTGTGTATTTAACCAATCTTCAAATATAGGGAAATTTTGGTAGATATGTTGATAAAATTTTTTAGAAACGTTTATTTTTTTTATTTGGACTTGTTGTAAAAGTAATATATCCTGTTTAGTTTTTCTATATTGAAAAAATATTATTATTATTATTGTTATTAAAATAATATATATTAATAAAAAAATCTTAGGTAAAAACTTACTTTTCATGATTTTCTTTTTTTGTATTAAGTTTTTTTACAAGTACAACAACATTTCCTTTTTTATTATATTGAACAATATCGAATGCATTTTTTGTAATAAAAATACCTCTACCATGTAAAGATTCCGAAAGATGTATATTTTTATCATTCAAATATTTTTCTACATCAAAACCTTTACCTTCATCAGTAATTTTATAAATAATTTCATTTTGAGTAAATTTGTATTCTACAATAACTTTTTTATTTGCATAATAAGGATTTTTAAGACGTTCTTTAAGAATTTCATTATAAATACCTTGATTTAAAAATTGAGTTTTTTCTTGATTGGTAATTTCTAAGTTTCCATGTTCAATGGCATTAATTAACATTTCTCTAAGTCCAATACGTACCATACTTAATTCCATATCATCAATTACTTCATTTAATTCTTCTGTTAGTTTAGAAATGATATTATCAATAAGATAAATATCTGTATTGGAAACAAATTTAATATATTCTTTTTCTAAGTAGTTTAATAAAGGATTTTTTTGTATGGGGGTAGCTCTTACTAAAAATTCTGAATTATCTTCGTTTTCTAAATTATAAATTTTTTCTATAAAGATGTCAAAATATTTAAAGGGAATGTCTCCATAAGATTTTAAAGGAAGCTGAATTTTTAGATTTTTTCCCTTTTGTAATGAATTAATAATTTGCTCTTCAAAAACTTCACTAACTTTACTTCGGTTTGTATCTTTGTAAATGATATCAAAGAAATGCTTGTTTAAAAAATCATTTTTATCGAGATTTAAAATATGACCAAAACTATCGCTAATATTTGTAATAATTCCATTATGATTTAAGGTAATTAAAATATCAGATGTATTATTAAAAAGAAAACGGTATTTTTCTTCGGAAATCTGTATTTGTTTATAAGCTTTTTTTAACTGTGTAATATTATTTTTTAACCTTTTATTAAGAGTTTCGACTTGTTTAAGAAGATTCATTAGATTATATACAACTCTTAAAGATGCTCCGGAAAGGAAAATTAAAATACCATAATTACTTAATCCAGGGCTTTTGATTTTCTTTATATTTAAATATATATCGATTAATGTTAATATTACTATAAAAAAGGTTCCAATTAATAAATTTCCCGGTATTGTATTTATAAATGATAAATATATACCATAAAGAAAATCAAATTTATTCAAATAATATTTTAAAGCTTTTATATAGTTAATTGTTATGATAACTAAAATTAATATTAACAAAATTGGTATACTGAGTTGCCATAGTAATAAAATATCATAAAGGGCATTATTTGGTAAAAAAATGGTAATGATTGAAAGTATAATACCATGATAAATACAGGTTCGAATAAAAATTTTATACCATAATTCTTTTTCTGTAAAGATGGAATTTAAAAATAAGCAAAATAGAGGAATAGTTAAAAATAAACTTATTAATTCCAGTTTAAATATAATATATGCATTGGTTATAAAAAAGAAATGGTATACAAGCGGAGAACGTATAAAAATATAAAAAGCAATCATAAGCGAAAATAATCCAAAAAATAAATAATATTTATCTTGGAAATTTTTTATAAAAAAAAGTAAATTAAAAATACCTATAGAAGCATAAATCGTTATTAAAAAAATTAATAGATAATCTTTATTTGCATTTAAAATATTTGTAAGTTCATCAAAGTAATAGGGATTTCCATAATAAAAACCAGTTTCTTTAGATAAAGGATCTCCTTTTATATGAATACAAAGTATATTGGTACCTATCTGAATTAAATCTCTCTTGATAGGGATAATTACATTTTTCTGATTAATTTTTAAATTTTCGCTTATTTTGTTATCAATTAATTGATTGTTAAAATAAATTGCCCAGCTTTCTCCAATCTCAGCAAAGAAAAATCCTGGTGAGATAATTTTATCATAATCTTCTTTTGTTATGGGAATATAAATTAAAAAAGTAAAACTATTTTGAGGTAGTTTTCTCCATTCAAAAAACTTTCTTTTAGGAATATCAAGGGGTAAATCTGGAATCTGAACTTTTCTATCGCCTGGATTTGGTTCTACTTTGTAAAACCCATTAGTTAAAACTTGACTTTCATTTAAATTACAATTATTTTTATCAAATCCTTTTTTTACATATACAGGTAATTCTGTTAAATCTATTGGATAAGAAAAAATTTTTGTATATGTAATTAAAAATAGAAATATAAATTTTGTGATTTTTTTTATAAGCATTGTTATCCCCCTTTATATTTTGCCTAATAAAACATTTACAAAACATCCTAATCCTTCTTTTCTACCAATGAATCCCATTTTTTCTGTTGTTGTCGCTTTTATGGATATTTGTTCTATAGATATATTACATAATTTTGCAATGGATTGTTTTATCTTTTCTCTGTAAGGATTTATTTTAGGGACTTCTGCAAGTATTGTAATATCTATATTTATCAGGTTAAAATTTTTTTGTCTCATAATTTCAAGAGCTTTATTTAAAATAATTTTCGAATCTATATTTTTATTTTTTTGTTCTGTATCTGGAAAAAAATAACCAATATCAGGTTCTCCACAGGCACCAAGGATTGCATCTGATAAAGCATGTAAAATAATATCGCCATCAGAATGGGCTATAATTTTATAATAGGATTTTATTTTTATTCCCCCTAAGGAAATATCGTTTTCTTTATCTATTTTTTCTAATTGATGAAAATCAATTCCATTTCCAATACGAATATTCATTAATGGTCAATTAAAAGTAAAAATATATTTTTGCAAGATTTATTAGGAATAGGGATTCTCAGTATCAAATCTTTTATGGTCAAATTCGGTATGAGAATGCTCTTCAGCTTCTCGATTCTTATAAATTGGAATGGCAATATTATCTATAATTTGATTCCATTCATCTTGCTGGATTGCACTGGTTAATATCCATAAAAAATGTAAAGTAAAAATAGAAAAACAATCTAATATTAAAATAATTAACGATGAATCTTCTCCTTTAATGTTATAATTTAATCGAATTTCATTTAATTGCTTAGAAATTTTGTAATCAACATAGATTCCCCATAGTCCACAGGTAAGAAGGTTAATGAGAAAATCTAACCAGAAAGGATTACCAGTAGGTGTATTACCAGTAAAAATTTGTAATTCTTTGTAGATTTTATAATACCAATATATTAAATATAATCCACAAGTAATTAATGTTAATAAAATTATACTTAATGGTGATCGCTTTTCTATTTCGTACATCTGCTTTTATTATGTAAAGTCTAAAATAAAATTTTTTCTTATAGATGCAAGAATAAATTTATTGTTTTTTATATTCTAAGTTATACCATTCCAGCCATTGATTTTTCGTAATAAAATCTTTTTTGGTTTTTCTTTGTAGAGCTTTATAGATGATTTTTGCTTTTATATCTTCGGTATTTGTATTTTTTAAAATATCGATTAAAATATCAACAACTTCTGGTTCTTTTCGATTTGATAAAACTTCAATTGCAATATGTGATATTTCTCCTTTTTGCTTTGCAAATTTCGTTAAAATTTCTAATGCTTCTTCTCCTGGAATTTCTCCTATTGTATTCAATGCATAAATTTGGGTTGCAGAATCTATTGTTAATTTCTCTAAGACAGGTAATGCTTCTTTCGATTTGATATGTCCTAATGCCTCTATAGATAAAATTGCTAATTTTTTATCATTGCTTTGTGCTGTTTTAATTAAATAAGGTAATGCTTCTTTAGCTTCTAAAATTCCTAAGGACCAGGCAGCACCATATCTTCCTTCTCCATCGTTTTCCTGTAATACCTGAATAAGTATAGGAACAACTTCTTTATTTTGCATCCAACCTAAGGATTTTGCTATAATTTCTCTATCTGGACTATTTTTATTTAGTAAAATAGATTTTATATCTTCTAATGCTTTTTCGTATTTTAATTTACCCAATAATAAACATAAAGCTCCAATATTTTTTGAATTATTTTCCTTTAATTTTGAATAGGCTATATCGCCTATAGAAGGATGATTTATTTCCGCTAATATATCAACGACTAAAAGTTGAATCTCTTTTGTTTCTGTATCCAATAAAGGAAAAATTGGATTTATAATTGCTTTATTACGAATTTCTTTTAATGCAATAAATGAATTTTCTCCTAATTTATCTGGATATGTTTTTAAATAAGAGATTAATAAAGGAATAGATTTAATACTTTTAATCTTACCAAGAGCAAGTATAGAAGCTGCTTTTGTATTCGAAGGTTGATCCATTTGTAGCAATTTTAATAAATAAGATTCTGCTGGTTTATATTGAATTCTTCCTAATGCCATTGCATATGTTCTATGTTTATCTGGATTTTGATTTTTTTGTGCCAAACTTAATAATATTTTTCCTATTTCGTTTTTTTGAGAGAGATTCAAAAGATTATTACATTTTTCTAATGCATTTACTATATGTAATCGTACAATCAAATCATCATCATTAAGATAATATGTTATTTCTTTTAAACTATTATAATCACAATAATTAGCAATTGCATCTATAAGATAAGTTATATTTATTTTTTCTTTTGAAGTCAATTCTGGATGTTTTAAAAGTTGTAAAATAATGGGTAATGCTTCTTTATGTTGAAATTCTGATAATGTTAATGCCGCGATCTGTCTTACTGCAGAAGAGGAATCATTTTTTAATAGATCCATTAATTTGTTAGTTAAATCGTTCCATTTCTTTTGTTGAATGTATAAAATGGCAGTTGAACGTAATTGCCATTTCTCAGAATTAAGCATTTCTTGAATTTCATTTTTTGAAAATTCTTGATAGATATTATTTGGTTCTGGCATTTTATCTGGTTTTGGTGGACCACAAAATGGAACAATAAAAAATAAAAAAAATATTATATTTATATATCTAATAAATCTAATACTAAAAAGAAAAATCATTGTTCTGGAATTTCTTTTAAAAGTTTTTGGTATTCTTCTAATTCTTTTTTCCATTGTTTTAGATCTTGTTGTGCTAATTCTTTTTGTTGACTATCTATATTTTCGCTTTGGTTTGCCAGCCAATATTCTATTAATTCAATTCTTGATTGTAATTCTTTTATTTTGTAAGTAAAATAAATTCTTTGTTCTTGTGGATTTATTGTAGGTTTTTCTGGAGCATCTGGACCATCAACACCTGGTTTTGCATTTTTATTTAGTTTTGCTTTTAAGGAAGCATATTTTGATTCTAAAGCAGTAAAAGTTTCTAATGTTTTTTGTCTTTCTTTTAATTGTTCTTCTGTTAAATTTAAATATTTCGAAGGAATATAAAAATTATCTGGATATTTTCTTGCAAAATCAATCCATTGTTTTTCTATTTCTTCTTTATTTACCGTTTGGGGATTTTGTAGATCTGGCCATAATTTAAAGACTTCTTCTGGATCTAAATTTGGTTTAGGAGCATCAGGATAATATTCCTGTTCTGCTTGTGGTATATTGGGCAAATTAGGAATTTCGTTTTGAACAATTTCATCTTTTTCTTCTGGTTGTAATAAAAGATAAAAAAGAATTCCTATTGTTAGGACTATAATTACTGAAATGATAATTATTGAAAGTTTTTTCTTATCCATATAGAATTCCTTATTTAATAATTATTAAAAAAAGGAATACCCTAAGAAGGGTACTCCATTTATGTAAATATATTGATTATCCAGGAAATTGCCTGACCAATAATATTTTCTGTTAAGAATTTTTTTAAATCAACTGGATTTCGATTTAAGGAATCATAATACCAAGCGGCATATTCATCAACTAATGGTATATTAAAACCGTATTTTTGATTGATAGCTTTAATTAATTCATTTGCCATAACAGCATGTCCATATCGATTTGGATGAACACCATCAAGGCTGAATACACCTGGTTTTCCCGGTAATGGCCAATTCGCACCAGCATTTCCTGGAGACCATCCAGAAGGATGTCTAATGAGACGACCATTTTCTTTAATATCTTCGAAAATTAATTCTGCATCAGCAAGAGCAAAATTATAGGCAGCAGCTTTATTTCGCAATTCATTATTTAACATAGTTAAAAATTGACGAATTTGCTGTACTTCATTTGCATCTAAGACCTGATCTGGATTAGAAACAGACATTCTATAAAATGGCTTTAGTCCAGAATAATTGCTTCTTCCCTGTGGATCTTGATATGGTTCAAGATAGGCAATAGCGGTCACATTAGGAACAGTAAAAATTACACCACCTTTGATAGAGTCAATACGGGATAATCTTAACATTACTTCATTAAAATCTCTTTTGAATCGTGCTTCGTCTAAGCAATCAAGGCTTGTATGTAAAGCAGTACAAAGAACATGATTTGCCCCAACAGCTGCAAAGACAAAACTTGGTTTAATTTTTTCCATGATCTGAATTTGGGTTCCAGCATTTCTTAAACCTAATTGGTGGAATTTGTCTGGTTTTTGACAATCAGGTACCTGTACCCAACGATATGTATACCAATACCATGTTTTCCAATACCATTCCTTTACCCATTTTGTGGCTGTAATATCTTCGCATTCTCCACTGGTTTTTAATACAGATGTATAATCTGCCCCTGTTATACCTGCATGGGTAGGTAAATCATAGGTTTTTTCATTTCCACCAATAACAGAAGATGCTATACAGAATACACCACAATCACCTTTTAAAACATCTTCTAAATTTACATAAGGTCCTTTTAATTCATTATAATAAACATTTGCATTAGCTTGTTTTACCACCAGTACAGGATAAGCCCAGTCCTGGGTCTTTTTTTCTACAATGACACCATAAAATCCCTGGGAAAGTGAATCTCCCATTACACCAGGTTTGCGAAACATTTCAGATAAACTTTGAGAAAATATATTTACATTAATTCCTATCAATAATGACAGGAAAAAAATAAAATATTTTAATCGCATACACTCCTCCTAAGGTAGTAATTTTTAATACATAATTGTTTAATGTTAAATTAATTTTTTTGACATTTTTGTCAATCCAAAAATAGTCAAAATATAAAATAAATAAAAAATAAACTGGTCAACCAGTTAGCAAATAAATATGAAATTGTATACCCAATTATAAAAGGAAGTGCAACGAATTTTTTAATTTTTTTATAAAGAAAATTTATAAAAATGTTTATTATGGTTTTCCAATAATATGTAATTATGTAATAAAAAAAGAACCAATACCCTTAGAACTTATATTCATCTTAAAATAATAGATGAAAGAGTTATCATTCAATTTTTTATGAGCAAATAGCATAAGAAAAATTGCGAAGCATTTAAATAGGACACCTTCTACCATTAGAAGAGTATTAAAAGAGAAAATTGTATACTGAAAATCATAAGAAAATTTATTCTGTCCGAAAGCCACAGAATTGATATAAAGTACAAAATAAAAGAAGATATTTAAGATAATTAAAATATTATTTGTCTAAAATAATTTATAAAATATAAATTAAGCGTTTACAAAAATATACAAATTAAATTAAAATATTTTTGATTCTATATATTTTGTAATTACTGACTTGAAATGCTTTTTTTGGAAAAATTATATGGTCTGGCTTAATAAAAATATAAAAAAAATAAAAAAGGGGAGAGCCCCTTTTTATTATATTGAATAATTAAATTTGTACTTTTGTTAATTCTTCGAGTTTGATTTGATCATTTTCTACAGTAATTGCATATTGTTTTTCTGTATCGTAATTTCCTTCTAATATAACGCGAGCTAAGTAATTACCAACTTCTTTTTGTATAAGTCGTTTTAGAGGTCTTGCACCAAATTGTGGATCATATCCACGTTTTGCTAACCAATCTACTAATTCATTAGAATATTGTAAATTCAATCCTTTTTCTTTTGCTCTATTAATTAATAAATTAAGTTGTATTTTAACAATATCATGTAAGATTTCTTCTGTAATTGGATTGAACATAATAATTTCATCAATTCTATTTAAAAATTCTGGTCTAAAGAATCGTAATAATTCTTGATGTACTAATCTCTCTTTTTCTTCTCCTGTTAAAGATTGGTCCATTAAGTAATGGCTACCAATATTAGATGTCATTATAATTAAGGTATTTTTAAAATCTACGGTGCGACCTTTTGCATCAGTTAATCGACCATCATCAAAAATTTGTAAGAAAATATTAAATACCTCTGGATGGGCTTTTTCTACTTCATCAAATAAAATAACCTGATAAGGTCTTCTACGTACAGCTTCTGTTAATTGGCCACCTTCTTCATATCCTACATATCCTGGTGGAGCTCCTATTAATCTTGCAACTGCATGTTTTTCCATATATTCAGACATATCAAATCGTAAAAGAGCATGTTCATCGTCGAATAAAAATCTTGCTAAGGCTTTTGCTGTTTCTGTTTTACCAACACCTGTTGGACCTAAGAATAAAAATACACCCATTGGTCTATTTGGTTCAGAAAGTCCAGAGCGATTACGTAAAATTGCTTCTGTAACTGCTTTTAAAGCATGATCCTGGCCTATTACCTGTTTTTTTAGTTCATCATACATATGGAGTAATTTTTCTTTTTCGCTTTGAAGCATTTTTGCAACAGGTATACCAGTCCATCTACTTACAATTAATGCAATATCTTCTTCTGTTACTTCTTCTTTTAAATATTTTTTTTCTGCAGATTCAATTTGTTTTTCTAATTCCTGTAATTGTTTTTCTAATTGTACAATTTGACCATATCGTATTTCAGCTACTTTATTATAATCACCAATACGTTCGTATTCTTTTTCTTTTATTTTCAATTGATCAATTTGTTCGCGAATTGCTTTTGCCTTTTCTACAATTTCTCTTTCGCTTTCCCAGATACCTTTCTTTTGATTAAATTCTTCTTCTAAATTGGCTAATTCTTGTTCTAATTCCTGTAATCTTTGTTGAGATGCTTTATCTTTTTCTCTTTTTAATGCTTCTCTTTCTATTTTTAGAGATTGAATTTTTTTCGCAATTTTATCTAATTCTTCTGGTAATGAGTCTAATTCTATTCTCATTTTACTCATTGCTTCGTCTATTAAGTCAACTGCTTTATCTGGTAAATATCTATCTCGTATATATCGATCTGATAATTTTGCTGCCGCAATAATAGCACCATCTGTTAAACGAATACCATGATGTAATTCATATCGATCTTTAAGTCCTCGTAAGATTGTAATAGTTTCTTCTACAGTTGGTTCTCTAACATAAACAGGCTGGAATCTTCTTTCTAATGCTTGATCTTTTTCTATATATTTTTGATATTCTTTTAATGTTGTTGCTCCAATACAACGAAGTTCACCTCTTGCTAAGGCTGGTTTTATCATATTAGCAGCATCCATTGCACCTTCTGCTGCACCTGCTCCAACAATTGTATGAATTTCGTCTATGAATAATATAATTCTTCCATCTGAACGTATTACTTCATCTAATAAAGCTTTTAAGCGATCTTCAAATTCACCTCTATATTTAGCTCCAGCAATCATACTACCAAGATCAAGTGCCCAGATTTCTTTATCTTTTAGAGTGTCTGGAACTTCGCCTGCTACTATTTTTCCAGCTAATCCTTCTACAATAGCTGTTTTTCCTACACCTGGTTCTCCAATTAAAATAGGATTATTTTTGGTTCTTCTGGTTAATACTTGCATAATACGTCGAATTTCTTCATCTCTACCAATAACAGGGTCAAGTTTACCTTTTCTTGCAAGTTCATTTAAATTTTTTGCATATTTAGATAGAGCATCCATACTATCTTCTGGATTATCAGATGTAATAGGTCTATCGCCACGTAAATCTTTAATGACCTGTTGAATTGCTTCTTTTGTTAAACCAAATCTTTCTAAATCTGTTGCTAATTTAAATCTATTTTCTAAATAAGCTAAAATAATATGTTCTGTAGAAAGATATAAATCCCCTCTATTAGACATGATTTTTTCTGCTTTTTGTAAAAGATTTATAAAACTCGAAGAAGGACGAACTTCATAACTTCCTTGAATTTTGGGAAGAGCATTTATGCTATTTTCAAAAAGTTTTAAAACAGTTTCTTTAGAAATATTTAATTTTGATAATAGCATTTCTCCAATGCCATTTTTCTGGGAAAAAATTTCATACATTAAATGTTCGGGGGTTACTTCTGGATTCGATTTTTCTTGAGCTAAACTTTGTGAACTTTGTATTGCCTGAGCAGCCATTGTTGTAATTTTATCAAGCTTCATAGTGTTTCTCCTTTTAATTTAATTTTTTTATAATACTTTTTATAATTGCAATAAATTTATTTTTTATAGCTTAAATCTTGCAATAATTGATAATGAGTCTCAATTTAAACTAAAATTCTCTTAATAAAAAATATATCTGTTTTTATTTTAGCAATAATTATGCCAAATTTATTTTTATATAATATTGTTTTATTCTTATTATTTTTTATATGTTATGAAATTATGACAATTTTATTGTATGTTATATAATTAAATAAACAAAAAGCTATTCTTATTTTATATGTAAAAATCTTTAATCTGAATTGACACGAAAACTTACTAAAAAAAAACAAGCATTATATTTTACTAATAGTGAATCCAGATCAAGGCCGTAGATATGAATGCATTAAAACGAATTATTCAAAAACATGGTGGTAAACTAACATTAATATTCCTGACAATAGGTTTTATATATTATCTTTATGGTGTTAATCCTAAGTATCAGGGATATGCTCCAGATCAGCCTATACCTTTTAGTCATAAAATTCATGCAGGCGAAGTAGGTATAGATTGTAGATTTTGCCATTATTCTGTAGAAAAATCAGAACATGCTGGTGTGCCCGATTTAAATACGTGTATGAAGTGTCATAGCCAGATTGCTGGCGATAGTCCAGATATTCAATTCTTACGAAAGTCTTTCGAAGCAGGTATTCCTATTCGCTGGAATAAAGTTCATGATTTACCTGATCATGCACATTTTAGTCATAAAGCACATATTGCACGTGGTTTTGATTGTCAAACCTGTCATGGTCCTATAGAAGATATGGATAAAGTAGAAGTTGCATCCGAATTCAATATGGGATGGTGTGTAAATTGTCATAGACAATATACAGAAGAAGAAAAACCAGCAGGAAATAATAATGCCATTGGTATAACAACCTGCGGTACATGTCATTATTAATTAAAGCATTAAACAAGTAAAAAATTTTATAAAAAAGGGTATATAATATGAAAGAAACAAAACAATACTGGCAATCATTAGAAGAACGTTCCAATCCTCCTGTAGAAAGTTGGAAAACACCTGAATTTGAATATACACTTAAAGAAATGTTAGATTATGCAAAAAATAAAAAGTTATCCCGTAAAGAATTTATGAAGTTTATGGGAGCATCTGCAATTATGTATCAGGCTGCCTGCCGAAGACCAACAGAGCAGATTGTTCCCGCAGTTATACAATCACCAGAATATGTTCCTGGAGAAAAATTATATTATGCTTCTGCAACTCCAGAAGGTACAGGAATTGTTGTACATGTAAGAGAAGGAAGACCTATTAAAATTGCTGGTAATAACGAACATCCTTTAACTAAAGGGGGTGTTTCCGCAAGCGAAGTTGCAGATTTATTAGATTTATATGATCCAGATAGATTAAGATATCCAGTCATAATAGAAAAAAATAAAAAGAAAAAAGTAAAAAGAGATGATATTATTTCTAAAATACAGGAAAAAATTGAATCAAACAACTATGTTTTAATTACTGGACCTATTCAAAGTCCTTCTTCGAAAAAAATTATTAAAGCCTTTTTAGAACAATTTCCATTAGGAAAACATATTGAATTCCGTCCAGATCCTTCGTTAAGACAAATACGAGAAGGTCAAAAACTTTGTTATAATCAAAATGTAATTCCTTTTTATCGATTTGATAAAGCAAATTTAATCGTTGCGATTGAATCTGATTTCTTAGGTACTTTACCAGGTAATCCTATCTATACTCGGGCATTTACAGAAAAAAGAAATATAAATTATAAAAAAAGAGGATATAATTCTCTTATTGTGTTTGAATCTATGTATACTGTAACAGGTTCTAATGCTGATCATCGTTATGCTATAAAGCCTGGTGATGCTTCTATTGTAGCATTATCTATTGCAGCAGAACTTAATAATCAATTAAAAATTGGTCCTTATGTAAATAATACAACAGTAGTAAATTTATTAAATGCTTATTTGCCAGAAAAAGTAGAATCTATTATTGGAATATCAGCTCAAATTATAAAATCTGTTGCAAAACAGTTATCAAAAGAACAAGGTAAATCAATTGTTATATCTGGTTCACCTTTAGCATCTGATGGAACAAATCAAACTCAAATTGCTATCAACCTAATTAATACAATTTTAGGTAATGATGGAAATACCATTGATTATGAAAATAGTCTACAATTATCTTCTGGTAATTCTGATTCAGATATCATTCAAACCTTAGAACAAATTAAAAATGGAGAAATAAAAACTGTTCTTTTAGCTAATGCAAATTTGGTTTATCATTTACCACAATCATTAAATGTAGAAGAAACATTAAAAAAAGCAGATTATATTGTTTCTTTTAGTGATAGAATTGATGAAACTGGCTGGTTATCAAATGCTGTATTACCATTATCCCATTATTTAGAAGCATGGGGAGATGTAGAGGCAGTAAAAGGTATTCGTTCTGTTATTCAACCTACTATAAGACCATTATATGATACATTATCATTAGAAGATTATTTAATTCAGATAGCTTATGGAAGCTTAGAAAATGTAGAAAATTTTCACCAGTTTATAAAAAATAATTGGTCTAATTATGCTAAAAGTAGTTTTACAAAATTCTGGATAGAAATATTACAAGCAGGTTATTATTCAGAAACAAAATTACAGGTACCTGGAAAAGCAAGAGAGTTTAATTTAAATGCTTTAAAACAATTACCAAAAGAACCAAAATTGAATCAAGGTTTTCGAATTGGATTATTTTATAATGTATCTGTTCTTGATGGTAAAGGTGCTAATAATGCATATAGACAGGAATTACCAGATCCAGTAACGAAAATTGTATGGACAAATTATGCAGCCATTTTACCAGAAACAGCAAGAAAACTCAAATTAAAACAGGGATCTATTGTAGAAATTAAAACTAAAAATGGTATTGTAAGATTACCACTTCAATTACAACCTGGAATCCATCCAGAAGCGATTTTAATACCTCTTGGATATGGTAGAACTTCTGCTGGAAAAGTAGGTAATAATATTGGTGATAATGCATTAAAATTGGTTTCTTTTGGGCAAAATTCAATTCAATTAACAGCATTAGAACCAGAAATACAGAATGATTTACCATTTAAAATTACAGGAGAAAGAATAGTTTTACCATGTACACAAGTAGTTTATCGAACAGGTAGAAATACTGAACATAGAGCTTTCTTTGCTCCTGGTAGTTTACCTAATGCTCCATATGATGGTTCATCTCAATATGATAGACAATTAGTATTAGAAACAACCTATAAAGAATATAATAAAGGTTGGAAAGCACCAAAACAACCTATTGAATATCCAGAAAATGCCTCATTAATGCCAGAATGGGAATATGATGGAATTAGATGGCATATGGTAATTGATTTAAATCTCTGTACTGGTTGTGGTGCTTGTGTTACAAGTTGTAATATAGAAAATAATATTCCAACTGTTGGTCCAGAAGAAGTAACAGTTGGTAGAGAAATGCACTGGATGAGGATTGATCGTTATTATTCAGGTGATGAAAATAATCCAGAAGTTGTTCATCAACCAATGTTATGTCAACATTGCGAAAATGCACCATGTGAAAATGTATGTCCTGTTGGTGCAACATCTCATAGTGATGATGGACTAAATGTAATGGTATATAATAGATGTATTGGTACAAGATATTGTGCAAATAACTGCCCATATAAAGTAAGACGTTTTAACTGGTTTGAAAATTGGGAGTATATGGAAGGTGCAGTAAGAAAGTTAAGAGATCCTCAACAATTAGCATTAAATCCAGATGTGACAGTAAGAAGAAGAGGAGTAATAGAGAAATGTACATTCTGTATACAGAGATTAAATCGAGCAAGACAGGATGCAAAAATTAAAGGTCTAAAACGTGTTGTAGATGGTAGTGTTAAAACAGCATGTCAGGAAGTATGTCCAGCAAATGCAATCTATTTTGGTGATATTAATGATCCAAATTCAGAAGTATCTCAATTAGTAAAAAATGGAAGAGGTTATAAAGTTTTAGATTTTCTAGGGGTAAAACCATCCATTACCTATTTAGCTAAAGTAAGAAATCCAGTTATATAAAACAAAATAAAGGACTAGAATATGGCACTAGAAACATTAACAAAAGAACAGAAGGAATATATCAATCCTACAATGGTAGAAGGGAATAAAACCTATAAACAGGTTACTGATGATATTATTCGTCCCATTAATACATTTCCAACAAAATTATGGTGGATAGCATTTAGTATCGCTTTTGCTTTATTATTGTTGCTTGTAGGAGAAATTGCTTATCTTTTTGCAACAGGAATGGGAATTGTAGGTGTAAATGTCCCGGTTAGTTGGGGATCATTTATCGTTACCTTTGTTTTCTGGATTGGTATTGGACATGCGGGAACATTAATATCTGCTATTTTATATGTATTTAGACAACAATGGAGAATGGCAATTAACCGTTCTGCGGAAGCTATGACTATTTTTGCTGTAGCTTGTGCAGGTATTTATCCATTAATCCATGTTGGAAGACCATGGTTGACTTTCTGGATATTTCCATATCCTAATGAAAGAGGAACACTCTGGCCAAATTTTAGATCTCCTTTATTATGGGATGTATTTGCTATATCTACCTACTTAACAATATCACTTGTTTTCTGGTATATTGGATTAATACCAGACTTTGCAACAGTACGAGATCGATTAAAAGAAGATAATTTATTTAATAAAATAAGAAAAAAGATTTATGCTATATTATCCATGGGATGGGTTGGTAGTGCTAAAGCTTGGGCACATTACGAAGCAACAGCTATGATCTTAGCAGGTTTATCAATGCCTTTGGTATTTTCTGTTCATACTATCGTTTCTTTTGACTTTGCAACATCAGTAATCCCAGGTTGGCATACAACAGTTTTTCCACCTTATTTCGTAGCTGGTGCTGTATTCTCTGGATTTGGTATGGTTTTAACTCTACTGGTGATAATGAGAGAAGTCTTTAATTTTAAAGAATATATTACCCAAAAACATTTAGAAAATATGGCAAAAGTTACTATGTTAACCGGTTCTTTGGTTGGTATAGCTTATGGTACAGAATTCTTTGTTGCATGGTATTCTGGAAGTAGATTCGAAGCTTTTACATTTATAAGTAGAGCATTTGGTCCCTATTGGTGGGCATACTGGATAATGGTATCTTGTAATGTAATAACACCACAATTATTCTGGTTTAAAAAAATACGTACAAATCCCGTAGCATTATGGATTATTTCTATTTTTGTTAATATAGGTATGTGGTTTGAAAGATATGTTATAGTTGTAACATCTTTACAAAGAGATTTCTTACCATCAAGCTGGGATTTATATATTATGACAAAGCATGATTTTGGAATTTTAATTGGTTCATTTGGATTATTCTTTACTTTATTTTTATTATTCGCAAGAGTATTCCCAACAATAGCTATGGCAGAAGTAAAAACCTTAGTTAAATCTCCAGAAGCTAAAGGATACGGACATTAAAAGGAGATGTATATGCAAGTAATAGAAAAAATATTTGAATCCTTAGAAAAATTTTTAGATGTATTTTTTGGAAAACAAATAGAATTTTTTGAAAAGCTATTATTAAAAGCTTTTAAATATAGATACGAAGAACCTGTTTCTGGTATTGTAGCGATTTTTTCTACACCAGAAAGAATATTACAAGCAGCAAAAAAAGCAAAAGAAAAAGGATATACAGGTTTTGATTGCTTTACTCCGTTTCCAGTTCATGGATTAGAACATGCTATGGGACATGATAGATCTAAATTACCTTATTTAACATTTTTTGCTGGTTTAACAGGCTTATTGGTTGCGATATTTATCCAGTATAATACACATGAAAATCTTATAACCTATACAATTACTCATTTGATTGATGCATATCCAAATTTAAATTCTTATCCTTTAAATTATGGTGGAAAACCTACATTTAGCTGGCCTGCTATGATACCAATTTGTTTTGAATTAACTGTTTTATTTGGCGGATTAGGAACAGTAGCAGGTTTATTCATGCTATCGCGTATGCCAAAACCTTCGCGAATACCAGTTCACGAAGCAATAACTGATGATAAATTCGCATTATGGATTCCATCAAATTCAATATAATTATAATGAAGAAGAAATAAAAACTATTTTTCAGGAATTAGGAGCAGAAGAAATAAAGGTGGTAGGTTAGTTATGAAGACAAAAAATAAATTAATAATTTTAATAGCTTTGGTGCTCATTATAAATTGTAATTATGCTGGGAATAAATCTGGGCTTCATTGGTTTTTAGATATGCATGATAATTTAGCTGTAGAAGCTCAGGAAGAAGATCCAACAACATTATTATTATCTTATAAACAAGAAAAAATGAAAGGTACTGATAATATCGAAGCATATACGGGACCAGGTTCAACAATGCGCGTACCACCAGAAGGAACAGTACCAAGAAATTATACACCATATTTATATGATCCCAATGATTTTGATACTCCAGCAAAAGAGTTGGTAAATCCTTTAAAGCCAACTAAAGCAAGTATTAGAAAGAGGACAAAAGCAATATAATATTTATTGTGCTGTTTGCCATGGAAAGCAAGGTCATGGAGATGGTCCAGTTTCACCAAGATTTTCTAATATACCAGCATTAGCAGGTAAAAATTCCAATGTTTTAGATTGGGAAGATGGACGTTTTTTTCATATTATAACAGTTGGAAGAGCTCAAATGAAGTCCTATGCAGCACAAATTTCTCCAGAAGATAGATGGGCAATTATTCATTATATTAGATTATTACAAAAAAATTCACAATAAGGAGTAGAAAATGGCATCTTTACCAGATAATACTAAATTACAATTTCAAATGTCATCAAAACTAAGAAATATAGCATTGGGATTATTAATTATAGGTATTATTTTAACAATTTTACAAATTGTATTCCCCTGGCATTCAAATCATGCTGCTCAGGAACATGGTAATCCACGATTATTTTTTTCTTTACATTTAGCTTTTTTGGTTTATTTACCTATAACAATTGGAGCACTTTTTTTTGTAATGTTACATCATTTGTCTGGAGCAGCATGGAGTGTTACAATAAGAAGATTAGCAGAAGCTCATGTATGGTTTTTGCCAATATTGTTGATTGCTTTAATTATTATTCTCGGATTTGGAATTGGTGATGTATTTCATCATTGGGTACATGCTCCAGAAACAGATGAATTAATACAACATAAATCTGGTTGGTTAAATACTAAATTTTTTATAGTAAGAAATATCATAATTTTTATAGTATGGATGATCTTTGGTTGGTATTTATGGAAATTATCAGTAAAACAGGACAAAGAAGGAAAATTTGAATATACACCAAAATTAGCAAAGATTTCAGCTGGCTTTGCCGTAGTATTTGCTATTACTATTTCTACAACATCATGGGATTTAAGTATGAGTGTAGAACCTCATTGGTTTTCTACGATATGGGCAGTTTATATTTTTTCTGGTGTTTTATTATCAATTTTTGCAGTATTGGCAATATGGGCATTTTTCTTAAAAAAAGCTGGCTATTATGAGAATACATTAACAGAAGATCATATTCATGATATTGGTAAATACTTGTGGGGTTCTTCTATATTTTGGGCTTATATTGGTATTGCTTCTCAATTTTTATTAATATGGTATGGACATATCCCGGAAGAAACTACTTTTTTTCATACAAGATTATATAATGACGATTTAAGCCATAATCCATGGGCAATTGTATCATTATTATTAGTAATTATACGTTTTATATTACCATTTTTCTTATTAATCAAGCGTGAATATAAAAGAAATTTTGGTTGGTTAGCAGCAGTATCTGGTTTAATTTTATTTGGACAAATTTGGGATATGTATTGGATTTTATATCCTACATTAGATCATGGGCATTTTGTAATGTTTTCCTGGCAGGAAATAGGAACATTATTATTATTTACTGGTTTATATATATTAACAGTTGGTTATGCTTTAACAAAAAGCAAATTAATTCCAGTAAACGATCCACGATTAGAAGAATGTTTACATATGCATCATTAATTTAAAAGGGATACTTATATGAAAAAACAATTGATATTAGTAAACATTATACTAACATTTTTATTAATAAGTTGTAAGGATAAAAAAGTAAAGATATATGAACCAACACCAGAAGCTTTAAGTTATGGTTCTTTAATATATGCATCTTCTGAGGTTAATTGTAAAAATTGCCATGGTATAGATTATAAAGGAAATGGACCAGATGCAAAAGATCTGGATATATCTGTACCAGATTTTACTTCTAAGATTCCTGCAGAGAAAACACCCTTAGATTATTTTAAAGCAATTTCAGTTGGTACAGAAAAAACAATCAAAAATGGAATGAATTATCATGCCTTTTATCATTTAACAGATAAAGCAAAATGGGCTTTAGCAAATTATCTCTATTCTTTATCTAAAGGACCAGAAACAGCTAAAGAAAAAGAAATACGAAATCAAGCTTTAATAACATCATGGAAAGAAGTAGAAGAAATTTATAAAAAAAATAGAAAATGGTATATGGGAGAAAATACGCCTTCTACAGAGAGAGAACCAGCTCCAGACCTAAATGAAATTATACAAAAAACTGATTTTACTATATCTCAGGATGTACCTGTTAAAATAATATCTGAACAACAATATGAGAAGGTTTTTAAAGCAAGAGAATTATACGAAGATGGATACAATCTCTATAAAAATAATTGTCAGAATTGCCATGGTTTAGCAGGTGAGGGTGTTCCAGGTGCAAAATTATTAGGTATATTGGATGAATCCCGATTTGATCCAATAAAGGGTATATGCAAGAAGAAAACCATCTTTTGTAGGTATTCCATCGTTAAATAATATAACAAAAGAAACTGTAAATAAAGCTCATAACTATTATTTTACAGAAGAACAATGGAGTGATTTAATCAATTATATTAATGCAATAACGGAGTAATCATCTATGGAAAAACAAGGATTTAAAACAACATCACAATATTTTAGAAATGCGGGTACTATTTGGTTTATATTGGGTATATTATTAAGTATTGTAGGACATTTAGAATTAACACAATTTTTATTTCAATTAAGTGACGTAATTTGGTATGGAAAATTACAACCTGTATTGATTAATATTTTTATTTTTGGTTCGATTTTATCTTATTTTTTCGGTGCGATATTTGAAGAGCTCGATAATATAAAAGTTGAAATAATCAAACCAACTATAGTAGGAAGTTTAACATTTGCAATTTATCAAATTTCTTTAATTTTTGGAATAATTGTATTAATGTATGGTTATAATCAGGGAAGAAGTTATGGTGAATTAAATTTTATAGCAGATAATTTATTTATGTTGGTATTTACAATTGTAATAGTTTTAACGTTAATATATGCAAAAAAATCTGAACAACTTACTGGATCTCTACAATTTAGTATTATTACATTAGCTGGTATAATAACGACTTATTTTCTTGGTAATTTTGGATTTCCCAATTCTTATATTACAACAGTACCACCAACTTCTGGTTTTCAAGATGCATTAGTTCAGGGATATTATAAAACATCTATATTTGTTTTTTATATAGCTTTACCATTATTATTTTTATTATATACAGCAATAAAAAATGTATATGCAATTAAAGATGAAGACCAAAATTTTATATACCCTTTAATGATATTAGTATTATTAGTTGCGTTTTCTTCTGGTGCAGGATTAGAAAAATCAGCATTTCGTAATTTCTGGACAATCATAGGAGATTATATATTTGCTTCTATAAATATGGTTCTATTAGGAATAGCTTATATGATCCATAGAATTTATCATCAAAAAAAAGAAAAACAACCATCTTTTATTTTAACTGTTGGTGGAACCTTATTGAGTATATTATTCTTTTATAACTTTATTATTTCTTTACCTGTTATACATAAATATTTTCAATATACTTTTTCTGATTCCTTCGTTTTATATAATAAATTGATATATATATTGTTACCAATTTATATAGCTTATAATAATGCTATTAATTTTAATCTAAAGAAAAATGTCTCGAGCTGGGTATCTTTTTTAATATTATTCTTAGGAATTATAGTATTTCTAATATTTTCTATAGAAGGAATCGTGGTGGCGAAATCTATTTATGGAATAAATCAGAACGAACTAATGGCTAAAGATTGGAATACAATTTTAGATAAAAATTTAATATTTATCAATATTAGAATGATAATTGATATCGTATTTTTATTATTCAGTATATATATTATACCATTTTCTTTAAAAGAGAATAATATAATAGAACAAAAACAAGCAGCATAGGAGTAAAAAATGAAAAATCCTATAAAATTATTTTTTTCAACCTTATTAATTTTGGTTATTGGTTTTATAATAACAGTTGTATGGTCATTTAAAGTTGATTTACATGGTAAACATGCTTTTACACAGGCACCAGAAAATCCAATTGTTTTAAAAGGATTAGAGATTTATTATCAGGAAGGTTGTCAATATTGTCATACAATTAATGTAAGAGCGATAAGAGGAGAAATAAAACGTTATATAGACCAGGAAAAATATGGATATGATCCTGTAATTGAACCAAACGAATATTTATTTTTCGCACCATTCCCTATTGGTGAGCAAAGAGTTGGTCCAGATTTAACTACCATATCCAGTAGATATACAAAAGAGCAGTTAGAAAATATATTAAAAGGGAAATCAGATAGAAAATATACGAAAGGATATCACAATTATCAATATTTATTTATTGATGATGATTTAAAACCTTTATTTCTATCCTGGAAAATACGTTGGATGATGAATAGTGGTTTACCTATGAATGATCCCTATCAAAGAAGTGTATTTTTAGCATTAGAAGATAAAACAAAAGGAGATGCACTCGTAGAATTTTTATATTATTTAGGAAAAAGAAAACAGGAATTCGAAGGAAAATTTTATAAATAAATTATATTATAATAGTAAGGAGAAGTTATATGTCTAATACAAATAAAAAAAATCAATTACCAGGATGGTCAATTTTTCCAGCAGTCTTAGTTTTGATTTTTGGAATTTTAATTGGAATATATTATACAATTTTTTCCGATGAAACAATAGCAACAGATTATAAAGAAAAAGCAGATCTTTTAAAAATAGAAGCAAAATTTGATATGGTAATACCACAAAGAACACCAGATGCAATAACAAATGGCGAGAAATTATATTCTCAAGTTTGTGCGGCATGTCATGGTCAGGATATGAAAGGTGGAGTTGGACCAAATCTTATAGATAATGAATGGCGAAATCCTCCTGCAAAAGAAACACATTTATTTAAATTAGTCTGGAATGGTATACCAACAGGTAATCCACCAATGCCAGCTAAAGGTGGAAGAATGGATTTAACATCAGAACAAATTTGGCAAATTTTATATTATTTATCTTCTAAAAATAAAAATATAGAAAAAGATGCTGTACCTAATCAATAAAATTATAAGGGGATAATTTTCCCCTTTTTAAAAATGTAGTAAATCATCAATATTATCTTTTTGTTCAATATATTTTACATAAAAACGATATCTACAATTTGTATAAAAAGGATAAAAAATATTTCTTTCGAAAATTCCAGAAATATCCCAACGGAATTTTTTTAATTCCTCAAAATCTTCTGTAAGTATATCTGGAAAAGCATTCCATAATATAAATTCAATATCTGCTAAAGCACGAATAACTTTAAATTTTAAATGTTTATCATTAAATTTTTCTAAATCGCAAATCTTTACACTTTTTAATAAAAAATAAATTTCTGGATTTTCTGGTCCAAATGGTTCTAATAAACGTAAATCCTGTATTAAATCTTCTCCAAGATATTCTGGTTTAATACTAAATTCTTTATAATTTTTATTTTCTGTATTATAACTATTGTCTAAACCTTTATGGTATTTCGCTGTAATTTCTTTTAATTTTTCTTTTAATAAGGGAATTTTATTATATTCAATGGTAAAACCAACAGCTTCTGCATGACCACCTAAATCAACAAAAACATCTTTTATAGGAGATAACATTTCTAAAACATTAATACCACCCCAACTTCTAACTGAACCTTTTGCAAATTCCCCTTCTGGATTAATCCATATAGCTGGCTTTTGATATTTTTCTGCCATACGAGATGCCATAATACCAGAAACACCAGGTTCTAAATCTTCATGATAAAATAATACATAAGAATTTTCTTCTTCGATATGTTCGTTATTATTTTCTAATATCTGGGCATTTTTCTTTGTTCTTTCTCTTCTTTGATTATTAAATTCAATAAGAATACTTGCTTTTTCTATGGCTTTAATTGGATTTTTTTCTAGTAATAAATCGATTGCTTTTTCTGTTTCTCCTATTCTTCCTGCAGCATTAATAACTGGAGAAATATTCCAACCAACATCTTTAGATGTTAATGCATCTGGATTTAGTCCTAATTGTTGTAATAAAGCTTTAAATCCTTCTAAAAACTTAGGTTTATGTTTTAATAATCCTAAGCCTGCTTTTACGATTGTTCGATTTTCTCCAATTAATGGAACCTGATCTGCGATAAGTCCAATAGCAGCAAGACTGGAATATTGCATAAATATTTCTAAAATTGCTGGCCTTAATTCTATAGAAAGTGCAGTTATATATTTCCCAAATTCAATAGGATTACTATGAATAAGATTTTCAAAAGTGCTTTGTGGGATAGTATTGAAATATGGTAGAAAATCCTTAATTTTTAATAAAGTATATTTTTTTTTATTAATAGAATATTCTTCTATTTGTTCCCATTCTTTTATTTTATTTATATAATATCCATTCTGGAAAATATAATAATCATTTGTTTTTATTATTTGTATTTTATGAATAACCTTAGTAACATAAAGTTCATATGCAAGTATAAATTTTAATGTTATACCTGCTGTAGAAATCTTATTTTGATGTTCTAATAAAATATTTGACATTAATGGATTAATAAAGGCAATGTTTTTAAAATCATTTTCTGGAATATCATCGATTTGAGGAATATGGTGATCGAGTATGATAATTTTTTTATTTAATTCTACTATCTGTTTTAAATAATGAATATGGGAACTTCCCATATCTAAAAAGATAATCAGATCTGGATTTATTTCTAAAATTTCCTGTATAATTTTATCGGATATACCGTAAGTATCTCCTTCGGTAGAATTTTTAAAAATTAAGGATTGATGATTTCTATAAGAGATTAAATAATCTGTAATTATGGTGGTAGATGTTATACCATCAACATCTCTATCGCCAAATACAAAAATTTTTTTATTAGAAGATAATGCTTCTTCTAAAAATTTTAAACCTTTTAAAATATCTGGAAGATATAGAGGACTATAGATTAATAATCTATCTGTAAAAAAGTCATGATGATGTAAATGTTTAAATTCTTCTAATAAAAATAGATCTTTTAATTTTTTTAATTTATTCTGATGCATAAAGTTCATCATAATTTATCGGTCAAAAAGATAGAATTTGATAGCCTGCTATTTATAGCAATAAATTTTTTATAGGGAATCTTACACTAATACAATAATAAAAATTGTAAGCGATCAATTTATATTTTCGTAAATTATTTTAAGCACATAATATTTCTACGTCTTCTTCTACAAGTTCCCTCGCCCTATAAAATCGATGCTCTATCCTGATTTCTGTAATACTTGTTACAAATTCACGGCCAATTTCTCTTAATGGGACCCTCAATAGATATACCTTATCATCAAATCTTCTATAACATTCCCATTCTATTAGTAATCTTATAATATGACTTACACTATAACCCGTCATCTCGGATATATCCTTTAATAATTGATGAATATTCTGACTTACTCTTATAGAATAATGTTCATAATCATTACATACTATCTGATAAATTTTTTTACTGGTTTTCTTTTGATTTGCTAATTTTTTTAGTCTTTCAATGTATTTAGAAATTAAAAACAAAAACATATCCGAATAGCTGGAATACTGATTTCTTAGATCCTGCAAATCATCTTTATAGGGTAAAAAAATCATAAAATGTAAAATTACAGTATTACTTGATCCTTCTAACTCTTCGTTAGGACTTTGGATATTTTTTCTTGTATATGTAGCCATCAATATAAATAGTCTATTTTTTATTAAAAATCTTACCAAAAAAATACGAGATGAAAATCATATTTTTTAATAATAAAATCACAATTTAGAATAGAATTAATAGCAACGCAACTACAAATTATACGGCATTCATTGAACGCTTACTAAAAATTTAGTCCATATTGGTTTCTTTTAAAAAAGAGGGTGGGGAAAAGGAATTTTCTACTGGATCAAAATAACGTTCTTTCGTTGAAGAAATATTCCTTGATACAGGTATGAATTTTTTTGATAAATCTCCACTTTCTCTAATTAATAAACGTTCGATTGTTAAAAAAATACCAAGAAATTTATTTTGTTTATATAATTCTTTAGCATATTGAGAACATGTTGGATATAAAGGACAGCGATCCCCATTCATTTGGGTTTCTTCTTTTTGATATTGATTGATATAATCAATAAAGGGATCGCTTTTACATGCTAAGAGCAAGAAAAAGCTAATTAGTATTAGATTTTTGTAATTCTTCTTCACTTAAATCCCAATATGCTTCTGGATTCCTTTGAGGAGAACCTTGCGAGATATATGCCGAAAATGATTCCATCAATAAACGAGATTCTTCTTTAAAATTAGCTAATTGTTTAAAAAGATATCGTATATTAGGATCTTCGAATTTTTCAGACATTTTATTATAAAATTCTGCTGCATCTTCTAATTGTTTTGTTGCTAATGCTAAGGCTTCCATTTCTTCGCCTTTTGCATCTTTATGAATAACTTTATCCAATCTTTGCATTAAATTTTGTAAAGAAGTGCTATTAAATTTTTCTACCTGAGAAGCCATTTTTAAATTTGGTAATGCTTCTCCACCTTTAATTTCAGAGTATAAATCCGAAATCATTTTAATTTGTTCATCTTGATCTTCTGCCAAGCGATAAAATAAGTTTTTTATAGGACCTTCTGGTAATTGTTCTGCATTTCGAACATAAAAATCAAAAACATCTTTTTCGTGTTGAATACAAGCAGCAACTGCTTCTAAAAATGTTGATTTTTTTACTGGTTTGAATTTTGCCATAATAATATATTATATTTTTTATGCAAATTTCAATCAAGCAAATTTTGTTTTTTATTGGTTTTATAATGAGTAAAAATAAAAAAAATGGTAATTTTATGGGAGATGCAAAAAATGTTTTTTTACGCGATGGAATCTTACATATAATAAATGAATCTTATTCAGATAATTATATAAAAGAAAATTTAAAAGTATTAAAAGCTTTTCGAAAAGGACCTTATAAAATTAATAATATATATATTCCTTCTCAGTGGAATAGTTCTATAAAATGGGAATATTTTTTACCAATATGGGAAAATTATATTAAAAACAAATTATTACAAAAAAATAACATTAATATACTGGATATAGGTGCGAATAATGGTTATTATTCATATTTACTTTATTATGAATTAAAAAAATATAATAAAAATATACAATTTTATCTAATTGATCCTGTTAAAGATTTTTATAATCAATTTATTTTTTTAAAGCAATTTTTTCCAGAAGAAGATCAAAAAAATTGGCATTATGAGGAAATTGGTTGGCAGGAGATAAAAAAATATAAATCTTTTGATTTGATATTATGTATGGGAATTTTATATCACCATACAGATCCTTATTATTTATTAAAAACTATTCATAATTTATTAGTTACGTCTGGTATATTAGTTCTCGAAACCATCACAATAGATTTAAATGATTACCCTTTATGTCTTATACCAGAAAAAAAATATGCAGGTTCTTCAGGAATATGGTTTATTCCTAATAAGCAAGCAGTTTTCAATTTTTTAAAACGATCTAATTATAGAGAAATCATTTTTCATAATACTCGATTTTTAATTGAAGAGATGGTTCAGAATGATTATTTACCAGGTTTAAAGGAATGTTTATCCGAAGATAAAAAAACTACCATAGAAGGATATCCTATACCTTATCGTTCTTTTTTTACAGCAATAAGATAAAAATATATAAATGATTTATAGAACATTTAAAATTTTTTATTTACATTTGTTTATGATTGATTTTCTTGTTTTCTATGCCTATTAATACAGAATACAGAAAATCTAAAATCAAAAAATTCATTACATTTTTAAAAGAAAATAAAGATGATATTGCTATACAAGAATTAGATGAAATTTTAGAAGTAATTATTGAAGAACAAAAAGAGCTTACTCCTAAATCCGAATTAAGAGAACTCATTATAGAAATGAGAGAAGGTTTTAAATCCATGGATAGGCGATTTCAAGATATTTTGCATTATATGGATAAACGATTTAATGCAATTGATAAAAGATTTGATGAACAATTACATTATATGAATAAACGATTTGAATCAATAGATAAGAGATTTGAAGAACAACTACTATATATGAATAAACAATTAGAATCAGTTGATAAGAGATTTGAAGAACAACTGCATTATATGGATAAACGATTTGATGCAATTGATAAAAGATTTGAGGAACAATTACATTATATGAATAAACGATTTGAATCAATAGATAAGAAATTCGAAGAACAACTGCACTATATGGATAAACGATTTGAAGAGTTACATAAAAAAATTAATTTTTATCACTGGTTCTTAACTTCTTTTATTGCTGTAATATTTGGCTTGATTTCTTTTTTTCAGTATAATAATCTACAAAACAATCAAAATAATTTAAAAACTACACAGGAAATGATACAAATACTTAAATCCATTGAATCCAAATTAGATAAAAAATAAAATTATATAGACAACGAAAGATTATATAATATAAGATTAATTTGGCTCTGTTGCATATAAATGGAATATTAAGTAAAAAATGTTTAAAAAAAGTAATAATTTGTAATATTTATTATTAATAATGATGGAAAAAGTAATAAAAAATCTTTATATACTTATAATTTTTTTTAAAATAAATGTAAAAAAAAGAACATTATTAAATGGAAATAAGTCAAAGTATATAGAAAAAATGTAATATGGAGGAAGAAAAGTGAAAGTAAAACAAAACAATACAATACAATACAATACAAAATAATTAAATTTTTGTCTATTATCGGGTTAATTGGGTTAGTGGGATTTTGTGATTTTTTTAACAAAAACAAGGATAAAAATAAAGAAAATCAAACTTTATTAGGAGCATGGTTGATCTTACAAAGCCAGAAAGAGGAAGTGGGATATTGTGATCAAGTTAGTAAATCTGATCCTGATAATGATGGACAGAATACTTATATGGTATTTTTATCTCCTTCTACTAAAAGCCAATGTGAAAATGAAAATCAACAAGATTGGAATACGCTCAAACAGGCATTAATAGCAAAAATTGATGAAGAATTTGCTAATGATTGTACTGCAACAAAAAATTATATACAAAGTCAAAATACATTTCCAAACCAAATTAATGCTACATCAAAAAGTTTTTTTAGAACTGGAAGTTTTATCGAAGAATCTAAAAATTGGATTAAATCTTTATATAATGTAGATGATACTTTAGTATCTTCTCTAAAAGAAGCTTCTTTAGAACAATCTTATGATGCTGGTTTATATTTATTCGTATATAACTATTCACTGCCAAATTATGCTAATGATTCAAATTGTAAAACTGCTGTAGAAACAAAATATAAATCTAAATATCCACCATCTCAATATTTGGATTTAGCAAACTGTAGATCTTCAACCTTTTATGATAACTGTAACAATAATACATTAAATAATGGACATATTATTTTTCAAACTGGATGTGTTTATGGAGATTTACAAGTTGGAAGTAATGATTATAGTTCCCTAAAATGTTCCACTCTAAACGAACAATTTTAATATTCTTAATGCCCGCTTTAGGCGGGTTTTTTTTATTAAACTATTTCAAAGGGCCAATTTTGGGGAGGTTCACTTTTAAATATCATTTCTTTTCGCAGTGTTGGATGGGTAAATTTTATTTCGTAAGCCCATAGAGCTGGAAAAGGTGTAATCTGATTATTCCCATATTTTCTATCGCCAATTAAAGGTGCTTTATAATAAGCAAATTGGAATCGTATCTGATGAAATCTTCCTGTTAAGGGATGTACTAGAAACTTATAATAGATTTTATTTTTTAAATGTATGGTTTCGATAAGTTCATATTCTAATTCTGCTAATTTTGCTTTGGGATGATGAGGTGTTGCAGGTAATGCAATGCGTTTTTTTTCGTTTTTGATTAGATAATTTATCATTTTTCCTTTTTTTCCAATTTCGGGAATATTTTCTGTTATAGCGATATATTTTTTTTGAACAATACGATTTTTAAATTGTTCCGAAAGTCTTCTTGCAGATTTAGATGTTTTAGCAAATACCATAATACCACCTGTATTTCTATCTAATCGATGTAAAATTGCTAAATAGACATTATTTTTTTTAGTTTTTTCTTTAAGATAATCTTTTAAATAATCATATAAACTATATTGTTTTTTAATATCAGACTGAGATAGCATTCCAGCAGGCTTAGAAATAACAATAATATGATTATCTTCGTAAATAGGATTCATTTATTAATATAAGTCCAGTGGGAAGGTATAACCAAGATTTACATATCGATTATGACCTCGAATTAAATTTGCATTTTGAATACCAGAAATTGTACGAACCAATAACATCGCTCCTATGATATTGCCAGAATATTTTCCCGGATCCCATTTACTTTTAAACCAATTTCTACCTCCCGCCCATATTAAAAAAGAATCAATAACGAAATACCAGATACTTCTGGACCACATCTGAGATTTTGTTAAAGAAGGAGATTGATATCCTGCATAAAGTATTCCAAAAACTGGGTGAACTAAATTTAATGATTGTCCTAAAAAATGATTTTTTTCTGTTAATTTATAAAATTTTAAATCAGAGAGATCTTCTTTATTTAATTTTTCATGATAAAAAATAGTTCTTAATGATAAAGCATCTCCACCATTTCCTTCTACACGAATTATTACAATATCTGGATTTTTTTCTAATTCTGTTAAATAAATGGTATAATCATACGGAGAAAGCCATCGAGAAATCCAGCCATATTGAAAGCCAAGTGTTTCATCTATCATTTTAAAATTATCTTTATCGATTTTATTAAGAATTTCTTCTATACGAATTTTTGTATTTTCTAAGGTTTCTTTGGATTCAAAACTATAAAAATCATCAGAAAACAGTGGAAATACAACTAATAATAAAATAATGGAAATTATCTTTTTCATATTATACCTTGAAATCTATTTTTAAAAACCATCTCTTTTCTACTCTATCTTTAATCAATAATTTCTTTAAAGAAATAAAAGATCTTCCGACATTTAAATTGTGAAGTATACACCCCTTGTTTTGCTATTTCTTTTTAGTTCTTTGTATTCAAATCAAATAGAAAATCCAACAATTGAAATTCAAAAATTAGAAATAATTAAAGATTTAGATTCCGATCAATCATTACAAAAGTTAAGAGAAGAAATTAAAAAAAATTTAAAATTATTCCATAATGTAAAAAATATTAATATTTATGAATATACCCTTAAACAAAATGAAGATTTTTATTATCTAATGGCAAAAACCTATCAAGATCATACTTCTTTATTATCTTTAAATCAAATTTTAAACCATCTTTCTGTTGAGGATTATAAAAAAAATACAAAAGTTTATATACCAGATTGTAGAGGTTTTTTTTCAGAAAAACCAATAAAAAATAATAATAAATATATCGTAATTTATTTTAAATCAATGGATAAAACATTATATTTTTATCCCAATCAAAAAGAATTTTATTTATTTCATCGTAGCTTTCAAAATAAATCAGATTATCTTTCTAATTCAGATAAAGAATATCTTTTTCCTTTACCTTATGATAAAAATAGAATCACATCTCATTTTGGTTGGAGAATAAATCCTTTTACAGGTAAAAAAGAATTTCATAAAGGAATAGATATTAAAGCAAAATTTAAAACACCAGTCCATGCGCCAGTTAGCGGAATTATAGTTTTTGCAGGTTATAAAAAAGGTTATGGTAAAACTATTATATTAAGAAATAAAGACGAAAAGTTTTTATTTGCTCATCTACATGTATTAAATGTTAAAATAAAAGATAGAGTAAAACAAGGAGATATAATTGCTTATACGGGTAGAACTGGAAAAGCAACTGGTCCACATTTACATTTAGAATTTATAAAAGGGGCTAAATATAAAAATCCCATTTTGATTTTTCAGAAATATTTTTAGGCATATAATCTATAATTTTTTTATAAAGATCATCTGGTTTAAATGGTTTTATAATTACATCATTTAGTCCATATTGTTTAATTTTTTCAGCTACATTTTCAATAGTAGATGCTGTAATTGCAATAATAGGAATCTCTTGATTAAATTCTCTAATTTTTTGAGTTGCTGTATATCCATCCATTCCTGGCATATGTAAATCCATTAAAATCATATCATATTGATTTTGTTTTACTTTATGTATAGCTTCTTCTCCATTTGTAGCAAAATCACATTGAATTTTCCATATTTCTAAAAATTTTTTTGTAATTAAAAGATTGGGATAATAATCTTCTACAATTAATACCTTTATATTTCCGAGATTTTTTTCTTTTTGTTTATTCTGTTTATTTTGTTCCATGTGTTTTTTTACTTTGAAGGGTATTTCTATTATTACTTTTGTTCCTTCCAATGGTTTACTATGTATCTTTATAGAACCATTAAAAAGATCAATTAATTTTTTTGTAATTGCTAAACCCAAGCCTGTACCAGAATATTTTCGATTCGGTTTTGCATCAAGTTGTTTAAATGGCTCGAAGATATTTGATAATTGTTCTTCCGAAATACCAATACCTGTATCTGAAATTTCGAATTGTATAATAATATTATCATCTTGAATATTTTTTAAAATAGATTTAAAATATATCTTACCTTTATCTGTAAATTTTACAGCATTTGATAGAATATTATATAAAATTTGATTTAATCGAGTTTTATCTCCAATAACTTTATCTGGTAATTTATTATCTATAAAATATTCAAATATCAATCCCTTTTCTTCGATTTGAGATTTAAACATATCAACAATTTGTTGTATGATATTTTTTAAATTGAAATCATTTTCCTGTAATTCTAATTTTCCCACTTCTATTTTATTATAATCTAAAATGTCATTAACAAGACTTAAAAGATGTTCAGAAGAACTTTTTAATAATTTCATATCATCTAATTGATCTTCTCTTGGATTATTATGTAATAGTAATTGAATAATACCTATAATAACATTTAAAGGTGTGCGAATTTCATGACTCATTATAGATAAGAATTCAGATTTAATTTGTGCATTTTTTTCTGCTAATTCTTTCGCCTGAATTAATTGTTTTTCATATTCCATTTCTTTCGTAATATCTTGAAAAATACAATAATAGGCAATTATATCGTTTTGTTCATTTTTTAAACTTTCAAAGATAAAATTAAAGTATTTTTTTTCGTTATTTATATATAATTCTAATTCATTTTTAAATGTCTCTCTTAATAACATTTTCTTTATAAAAGATTCTTTATTTTTGTTTTGTACTGGAAGGTTTTTAAAAAATTCTATAAAATTTTGATTTTTCTTTAACATAGGGAAAAGGCTACTTAGTTTTTCATTAAACCATTGAATTTGGTTATTTTCGTCAATAATGATAATAAAATCATTCATTTTCCGAGATATTTGAGAAAGTAAAAAATTTTCTTTTTCGATTTGGTTTTTTTCTATAATTAATGAACAAAGAAAAGATGCTTGATATAAATATTCAATTTCTATTTCTGCAATATTTTGTTCTTTATTGTAATAGTTAACAATGATACCATAACATTCGCCTGATTTATTTATAAAAGGTATATACCAATAAGAAATGATGGATTGGTCGATAAATTTTTGTAATAAATCTTGATGAGGTATTTCCTGTAAGATATTTCTATAAAAACCTGGTTTTTGGGATAATAAACTTTTTCGAATGGGGGAATTATCATATTTTAAAATTTCGTTAATATACTTTATATGTAAATCTTCTTTGTTTTGACTAACTACATGATATTTTTTAGATTCTATTAATAAATCAATATTAGATTCTTTGATTGCTTCTTCGAACCAGATACACATCAAATTGGATTTTAATATAATCTGAAAAGTCGATATTAATTCTTCTAAGATAACATTAATATTTTTTTCTTGAATGATCTTTTGTAATAAAAAGATCGATTTTTCGGAAAAATTTCTTTTATGAACATGATTGGAAATATCCTGAAAAATTACAAGAACAGCAGGTTGATGATTCCATAATATTTTTTTAGCTCTTACTTCTGCATAAAATGGTTTTTTATCAATTGTTAATAGAATTTCTTCTATAGGTGCTGCTTCTTCGTCTTTATTGTAAATATCTTGTATCCTTTTATTTACAATTTTTTGATAATCCTGTTTAACAAATTCTGTTACAGTTTTACCTAAGATTTCGTTTTCTTCTTCTATGTTTAATAATTTTAAAGCTGTTTTATTTGCATATACGATTTTTAAATTTTGATGAATAACAATTCCTACTGGTAAATATTCTGTCAAAATAGTAAAATTTGTTTTAATAGTATCATCAGTAGGATAAAAATAACAATATATTTTATTAGCTTTATAAAAAAAATGAATTTCATAATGATAACTAATTTTATTTTGCAAATTTTCTGATTGAAATTGAATTTTTATTACAGATTTAATTTGTTTTTCCTGTACTACTCTTTTTAATGTATTTAAAAAATTTTCATTGTCTTTTAGAAAATGATTTAAATTATAATTAGCAGGCATGATTTTTTTAAAGGCTGGATTAATATATAAAATTTCGTAATTTTTAGATGAAAAAATCATTAATGGAATTTCTAAAAAATTTGGTAAATTATTATCAAAATCAGAGTTATTCGTAGAAAAAATTTTATGAAACATTTGTATTAAAACATATAAAAAGATTTTTTTCTACTGTCTATTAAAATAATTCTAGAACTATAAAGTTTTGCAATTGTTTAAAATCTATTATAGATAAAAATAATTAGTTTTTTATCTTACTTATAAAGTAATATTAACTATTTCGATTTTTATAAAATCAATTCAATTTTTAAACTATTTTAGAAGCAAATAATTATTTTTTAATGATATTGATTTTATTCCTTAAATTGGCTCTATTGCATAAAAGTTAATTATTTGCTATTTATAAATATTAATCAACATTCCTAGACAATTTTTCGTGATATGAAAAAAGTATTAAATTTTTTAACATATGTAAGTATTATTTGAAAAAAATTTCGCTTTTATATTAAATTTTGCTTTAAAATGGGAGTTATGCAACAAAGCCCCTTAAATTTATATAAAAAATAAAAAAATACTTAATATATGTATGGTTAATAAAAATTTAGATGTATTATTTTTTAGAAATTTTAAAAAAATGACAAAAAATGTTCAAAAAAATGAAAAAAACTTGAAAAAAAATCTTTTATTTTGAAATTGTGTTTATGCAAACAAATATAGATTATTTGCAAAAAGAAATAGATAGATTAAATAAAATTATTGAGGCTTATGATAAGTTTCGCGAATTATCGCATAAAGAACTAAAAGAAGCAAAAAAAACAATTGAAGCATACGAAGAAGTCCAGGAATTAAGCAGGATAGAACAATTATCATTATATGATAAATTACACTTCCAAAAGAAAACACATACATTAGAAGATAAAATAAAAAAACTTTTAGATCAATGTCCTACCAATGAGGAAAAAGTAATTGAGCTTTTAAAAAAAGAAGAGCCAGAAAATTATAAAATATATTCAACTTTATTTTATATATTAACCCATCATGAATTTTCAGAAGAAGAAGCTATTCGTATATGGAGAGAAATTAAAGAAAGACAAATTGAAATGCAAAATGCATTAAAAAGAAATATAAGTTTTCGTGTTGCTATGCTTGATTATTTTATTTCTACTAATAAGGTATTTAAAAATCCAATGACAGTAGAAATTCAATTATTTGAACAATTGCAGTATCAAGCAATTTTTGATGAATTAACCAAAGTTTATAATAGAAGATTTATTTTGCATATTTTTCAAAAAGAGTTAGAAAGAGCAAAAAGACATAAACATGAGCTATGCATCATTTTATTTGATATTGATAATTTTAAACGTATTAATGATGTAATGGGACATCTAACAGGAGATAAAGTATTAAAGTTATTTTCTAAGGTTGTTAAAGATAATATTCGAACAGAAGATTCTTTTGGTCGAATTGGTGGAGAAGAATTTCTATTAATATTACCAGAAACACCAATATATAAAACAATATATTTATTAGAAAGAATTCGAGATATTTTATCTGAAATTTCTGGAGAAAAAATGTTTTTTACTTTTAGTACAGGAATTGCAGGTTATCCACAGCATGCCGATGATCAAACCACTTTATTGCATTTAGCCGATAAAGCGTTATTAAGATCTAAATTAGATGGGAAAAATAGAGATTATATTTATTATAACGGACATTAAAGAATTTTCATAAAAATTTATAAATTTTGGTTGTTTTAGGATAAATTTAATTTTTTTTATCCTGAATATGAAAGTATTAACTGATGAAGAAATCAAATTTAAAATAGATAATAAGACAAAACCACCAGGGTCCTTAGGAAAATTAGAAGAATATGCTTTTAAAATTTGTAAAATTCAAAATACACTTAGTCCAAAACTAGATCCTATTGCTTTCATTTTTGCTGGAGATCATGGTATTGCTGAAGAAGGTGTAAGTGCTTATCCACAGGAAGTCACTTATCAAATGGTTTTGAATTTTCTACGGGGTGGAGCAGCAATGAATGTTTTTTGTAATCAACATGTAATACCTCTTTATGTAGTTGATGCTGGGGTTAAAGGAATATTTGATAATCACCCACGTTTATTACATTATAAGATAAACGAAGGAACAAAAAATTTCTATAAAGAGCCTGCTATGTCGGAAGAAGAATTAAATAAAATATTTGATTATGCGACAAATATAATCAATGAATATACAAAAGATAAAAATCTTTTAATATGTGGAGAAATGGGGATTGGGAATACAACACCAGCATCAGCAATAATGTATGCTTTAACAGATTACTCAATTGAAGATTGTGTAGGTCGTGGTTCTGGAATAAATGAAGAAGCATTAAAAAGAAAAAAACAAATTATTCAAACAAGCATTGAAAAATATCAATTAAAAAATTCTGATCCATTAAAAGTATTACAATATGTTGGTGGATTTGAAATAGCGATGATGACAGCTACTTATTTAGAAGCTTATAAAAGAAATATGATTTTATTGATAGATGGATTTATATCTTCTGCAGCATTTCTTGTAGCATATAAACTTGAACCAGATATTATTAAAAATACATTTTTTAGTCATCAATCCCATGAAAATGGTCACAGGAATTTATTAAAAATTTTTAATGCAGATCCTATTTTAAATTTAAATCTACGTTTAGGAGAAGGTACTGGTTCTGCTATTGCTTATCCTATTTTGGTTTCTGCGGTAAAATTTATCAATGAAATGGCAGATTTTGATAGTGCAGGTGTAAGTAAAGGGTGAGTCTTTTATTAATTAGACATACAAAACCAATTGTAGAAAAAAATATTTGTTATGGACAATTGGATATTCCTTTAGACATAAATCATTATTTAATAAAACGTAAAAAAATTTATAAAACAATTAAACAGTTAAATTTATACTGGGATTGGATTTATTCCAGTCCCAGTATAAGATGTAAATTTCTTGCCTTATATTTAGTTAAAAAACTAAGTATACCTATTTTTTATCATGATTTTTTAAAAGAATTTCATTATGGAAAATGGGAAGGTTTATCTTATAATAAAATTGAAAATGAATTTAATAAATGGGCAAATGATTATATTTATCAATCAACACCAGAAGGAGAATCACTAAATAGTTTTTTAGAAAGAATTAGAAATATTTATATTTTTTTAATAAAACAAAATAAAAATATTATTATTATTACTCATATAGGTGTTATTAGAGGATTTTATTTATTTTATCATAATCTTTCTATAGAAAATTATTTTGATTTTAACTTAGATTATGGAGAAATGCTTTTATTAAATTAATTTTTTTGTAAGATTTTTCTTATTTTGTATATATAGAACTATATGGAAACATTAATTCTTAAAGAACAAACACCAGAATATCATAATCAAAATAAAGGATATAAAGCAAGAAATATTGATACAACCTATTACCGTTTTAGGAAAAAATATAAAACAGGATTATATATTTTACCAGAATATTATAAAATTCTATATGAATTATCCGAAGGAAAAATTAGGAGAATATTTAAAATATTTATATTATAAATATCACAAACAAATATTTAAGTTAAAAGTATCTCGAAGAAAAAAGACAGCAACAGCAGATTATCAGCCCAAAACAAAAAGATATATTCAAATAGCCTTAGATGATATCCGTATATAATGGGAGAAATACTGGGATTTAAGAAGAATTACAGGGTATTCAATAAGTTATATAGTAAGGATATTTTTGGAATGGGAGTTAGAGGAAATGTCCAGAAATAGGGAGATTGAGAGAGGAAGACCATTGATAAGAAAGCATCCAGGGGTAGAGGTATTGTCTGCTACGTATCCTATAACCGCAACTCAGAATAGTTACGTTAGTTTAAAGTTTGGAAGTAGTATTAGAAACGACATATTTATATTTTACAAGGATATTTTTTATGAATAATTATGCTATTATTGCATTTTTTCTTAATATTACGATAATAAAAACAATAACATAATTAAAATATAATATACAAATTTACTTTAGTAGCAAAAAAATTTTAAAACAGAATTTTAGTTTTGTTATTATTAATACGATCATAATTTATGATTGATATGGATAAACTTAAATGAAAAAAAGGAGAATCATCAATGGCAGTAAAAAAAAATACAAAAAAATCCAATGACAGTTCCAAAAATAAAACTTCTAAAAAGTATAATGTAATTGATGATTTACATGAACAGATATTAAAAATTGCAACTGTAAATTCTAAAGGGGAAGTAGTAATAAAAAAAGCAGATTTAAAAAAAGCCTTAGAAGAAGTTTTTACAAATGCAAGTAAAGAAGCAGCAAAAGGTAATCGTGTAAGATTCCCTGTTATAGGAATTTTAACAATGAAAGATGTACCAGCAAGAAAAGCTGGAAAACAAAAAAATCCCTTTACAGGAGAAATGGTAGATGTTCCAGCAAGACCTGCAAGTAGAAAACCACGCTGGTCATTCCCAAAATCTTTAAAAGAATTTTTTGCAGATAAAAAGAACTGGAAATAACTTGACGAATTTAATTATTTATTTTTATTTGTAATTAATGAAATTCTATGGGGGATTTATATTATCTATTTTAATTTTTATTATAAATTGTCTTGGAGAATTAAAAAATCCCTATCCGGATTTATTTTTTCTTTATTATAATTATTTTAATACATATAATAATTTTCAAAATACAAATTCTGCAAAAAATAATCAGTTAAAAGGCATTATCGATACATCATTTGGAATTAATGGAACAACTATAATTGATTTTGGTGGTGTTGATTATGCAAGAGGATTTTTAATTCATAATAATAAAATTATTATTGTAGGGGATAATTCTTCGGATTTTGCCATAGTTAAATTACTCTCTAATGGAGATTTCGATACTTCTTTTGGTACATCAGGTTCTGGAAAAATCACTCATGATTTGGTTATTGGAATTACAAGTTATAACGATTATGCAATAGATATTACAAAAGCAATAGATGGAAATTATATTATTTCTGGAACAAATAGTAACAGTACAAGAAATGTATTAGTTGTTAAAATCAATGCATCTACTGGAAATCTGGATACTTCTTTTGGACCAGGTGGAGGTTCGTAAATGGTTGTAATTCACAGGAAACTATCCTTAATACTATTAAACAAAATAGTATTAAAGTTTTATCTAATGGGAAAATTATTGTTGGAGAAACTCGTTCCTTAGGAGAAAGAGATTTTTATTTATTACGTTATTTATCTAATGGTACAAATTTAGATGATAGTGGTACTGCTTATTGTGGTTATGATTACGATCTTACAAATACACAAAATGATGAATTAACTAAAATTTTACTGGATTCTTCGGAAAATATTATTGCTGGTGGATTTGTTACGGATTCTTCAACATCAAAAACTGATATTGGAATTATTAAAGTGGGTAATAGTTTTAATACATCTAAGTTGTTTATTATCTGGTATATTTGGTTCTTCTGGCTGGGCGACTTTTGGTGATTCTTCAAAAGACGAAGAAATGATTGATATGCTTATAGATAATAGCGATAATATTTATGTATTAGGCCATCAGGATTTAAATAATATTTTAATTTTAAAATTTAATTCTTCGGGTAATTTAGATAGTAGTTTTGGTAGTAGTGGTGTTATTAATCTTCCCATGTCCACTTTATTTGCAGGTGGAGTGCCTACTTCTTTTATTTTACATCCTAATGGCAAATTTTATTTAGCAGGTGATAATGGCTCCAGTAAAGCGCGAATTGTTGCACTTAATTCCGATGGAACCTTAGATACAAATTTTGGTTCTTCTGGTATTTTAGATTTTCTTCCAGATGGTTGTTCTTCTTCTGCTTCTATTAATAAAATTGATATACAATCATCTGGTAATTTAATTGTTATGGGCAATTGTCAGGGTTCAAGCTCAGGAAATTCTGATTTTTTTGTTAGTAGAATAAAATAAATATTTTTTTATAATTAAATCAATGAATTATGATATAACTCATCAAAAAACTATCACCAAAGAACAACTTTTTGAGCTTTTTAAAAATTCGGGAATTCGAAGACCTTATAATGATTTAAATCGAATCCAAAAAATGATTGATCATGCAAATCTTATCATTACTGTATGGGATAATGAAAAATTAGTTGGTATTGCACGTTGTTTAACAGATTTCGTTTATTGTTGCTATTTATCGGATCTTGCTGTAGATAAAAAATATCAAAAAAAAGGGATAGGAAAATCAATATTAGATTATTTAAAAACTTTATTAACAGAAGAAGTTTCTATTATATTAATTTCGGCACCAGAAGCAATGGAATTTTATCCTAAGATGGGATTTACAAAAACAGATCGAGCCTTCCTGATTCAAAGAAAAAAATAAAAAATTATGTGTGGTTTGAATTAATTCATTTAATTTAATTGAAGTTAATCATAAATATTAGGAATAGGAGAGAGAGATGAGTAAAAAATTATTATTGATTAATGGGCATCCAGATAAAGAAAGTTTTAATTTTGCATTATTTAATGCATATAAAAAAGGTGCCTATAGAACCAATATTGATTTACAGGAAATCAAAATTCGAGAATTGGAATTTAATCCCAATTTACAATATGGTTATTGAAAAAGAACAGAACTTGAACCAGACTTACTAATATCACAGCAAAAAATTTTATGGGCTGATCATATAGTATGGTTTTATCCAGTTTGGTGGGGTTCTGTCCCAGAAATTATGAAAGGTTTTATTGATCGTGTTTTTTTACTAGGTTTTGCTTTTAAGAAAAAAGAAAATTCTTTATGGTGGGATAAATATTTAACTGGAAAATCCGCTCATTTAATCTGTACGATGGATCAACCTTCTTGGTATTATCACTTTCGATATGGTACATAAGTCATAATGCAATGAAAAAACTAACCCTACAATATGTTGGTATTAAAAAAGTTAGAATTACTTCAATTGGATCAATTCGATTATCTTCAGAAAAATTCCGTCAAAAATGGCTAAAATTAATAGAAAAGATGGGAAGTAAATTATTATAAAAATTATGACTTTTTAATTGACTAAACAATGAAATGTTTTTAATTAAATATAAATTTATACCACATCACGTTCCGGGGGTGCTCCATAAAAAAATGGGGCTGAGATTATACCCTTTGAACCTGATGCAGGTAATACTGCCGTAGGGAGTGGAACTATGAATAAAATTTTAAAACCAGCACATTTTCAAATTACAAGAAAGCCTTTTCCTAATTCAAAAAAAATTTATGTTAAAGGTTCAAGAGAGGATATTCAGGTAGCAATGAGGGAAATTCAATTATCACCTACCAGAACAAAAGATGGTAAATTGATTCCCAACGAACCTGTAATTGTATATGATACTTCGGGACCTTATACAGATCCAGAAAAAGTAATAGATATAACTCAGGGATTACCAGAATTACGCGAAAAATGGATAGAAGAACGAGGAGATACAGAAATCATTAAATATGATGGAATATTGCGTAAAAGAAGAATTCGAAAGGCAAAGCCAGGTAAAAATGTTACACAAATGCATTATGCACGTAAAGGTATAATAACACCAGAAATGGAATATATTGCTATTAGAGAAAATATGGCAAGAGAACTATTATGGGAGAAATATGGATATAATCCAAGAATATTACCATCTGGTTTACCCGAATATGTAACACCAGAATTTGTGCGTAATGAAGTTGCAGAAGGAAGGGCGATTATTCCAGCAAACATTAATCACCCGGAATCAGAACCAATGATTATTGGTCGGAATTTTTTAGTAAAGATTAATGCAAATATTGGAAATTCTGCCATTAAATCTTCTATAGAAGAAGAAGTAGAAAAATTAGTCTGGGCTATTCGTTGGGGAGCGGATACAGTAATGGATTTATCTACTGGTAAAAATATTCACGAAACAAGAGAATGGATTATTCGAAATTCTCCAGTTCCCATTGGAACTGTACCTATTTATCAAGCATTGGAGAAAGTTGGTGGAATTGCAGAAGAATTAACCTGGGAAATTTTTCGAGATACATTAATTGAACAGGCAGAACAGGGTGTTGATTATTTTACTATACATGCAGGTGTTTTATTACGATATATTCCATTAACAACAAATCGATTAACAGGAATTGTATCGCGTGGTGGTTCTATAATTGCTAAATGGTGTCTTGCTCATCATAAGGAAAACTTTTTATATACACATTTTGAAGAAATATGCGAAATAATGAAAGCATATGATATTGCTTTTTCCTTAGGAGATGGTTTACGTCCAGGTAGTATTTATGATGCAAATGATGAAGCACAATTTGCTGAATTAAAAACCTTAGGTGAATTAACCAAAATTGCCTGGAAACATGATGTTCAGGTAATGATAGAAGGTCCTGGACATATTCCTTTACATCTTATAGAAGAAAATATGAGAAAAGAAGAAAAAGAATGTTTTAATGCTCCTTTCTATACACTTGGACCATTAGTTATAGATATAGCTCCTGGATATGATCATATTGCATCTGCCATTGGTGCAGCGAATATTGGCTCTATGGGTTGTTCAATGTTATGCTATGTAACTCCTAAGGAACATTTAGGACTTCCCAATAAAGAAGATGTAAAACAGGGTGTGATTGCCTATAAAATAGCAGCCCATGCAGCAGATATAGCAAAAGGACATAAACAGGCAATTAAACGGGATCATGCTTTATCAAAAGCGCGATTTGAATTTCGATGGTATGATCAATTCAATTTATCTTTAGATCCGGAAACTGCTCAAGAATATCATGACGAAACACTACCTGCAGAAGGAGCAAAATTAGCTCATTTTTGTTCTATGTGTGGTCCAAAATTTTGTTCTATGAAAATTACAGAAGAAGTTCGAGAATATGCAAAACAAAAAGGTTATGATGATTATAAAGCCATCGAAGAAGGAATGAAAGAAAAATCAAAAGAATTTATAGAAAAAGGGAAAGAAATATATCAGTAAATTATTACAATATCCCATAAATAAAATATATAGGGAAGGTGATGATTTTAAACTCATCATCTTTCCAATATTTATCTATTCTTTGTTTAAATTCATCTAAGGGATTAGAATGGTTTTTTTCTATAAATTTTTGGACACTTGACCAGGAACTTAAATATCCTAAAAAATATTCCTTATTCCACTTCAACGAAATATCAAATTGTTCTCGTCTTATATCAAAAGGAAAATTGATATTTTGATAACCATTTTCAACCAGTTTACGTTCCATCTCCCAATAATTGCCTAATTTATTTTCGTATAAATCAAAAAATAATTCAAATATTTCTTTTTCTACATTTAATAATCCATAACACCATATTGCAATGATTGCAGGTTTTTTTGATACGCGAATTATTTCTTTAAAAAATATTTCATGATTAAACCAATGAAATGCTTGTGCAACAGTAATTAAATTGATGGATTTGTCTTTTAAACTATTTTCTTCAACGGATTCTATCTTATAAATTATATTTTTCTTTTTTGGTGCATTTAAAATTTGATTTTTACTTATATCTGTTGCAAATACCAATTTAAAACGTTTTGCAAGTTCTATTGCAACCTGTCCATTTCCTGTTGCACAATCCCAGGCTATATCATAAGGAATTTTATGTTCCTCCATTAAATTATATATTTTATGATATAATTCTTCTGGATAATAAGGACGATATTTTGCATATAATTTAGATTGTTTGGAAAATAAATCTTTATACATAATAACCCAAATTAAATTTTTTTAATGATAGGAAAATAAAAAAACATAAATATTAGAAGATTATAATTTTTTATTATGCTTATTCCTTATTAATAAAAATATTATTTTTCAGCATTATTATTTTTAATAGAATTATTATATTTAACAATTATATATTTTTTAAGTTTTCATTTTTTAGAATATTGGACTTATAATATTTTTAATTTATATTTTGATGGATTTCTAATTAATATAAAAAGAACCAGCAAAAGCTGGTTTTAATCTTTTATAAAAAAGAGTTTCGCATAATGATATATTAAACGATTCTTTTTAAATAATAAAAGATAGGCAAGAAACCAGAAGGAAATTATTCCTATACTATAAGCTAAAATTAAATGATTAAAAATTTCATATAAATAAAATACCCATAAACCATTAAGTATAGCTAAAAATAATGTTATTCCAAATGTTCCACCTATACATGCAATAAATAATGTTATTGTAGAAGGTATTTCTTCCTTTTTGATTACAGGATCATATTTATATTGTTCTTTAATCCATTTAACAAAAGGAATAATGTATGCAGGACCAATAGGTATTGCCATTGCTACTAATGTTAAAAATACATTAGATAGGAAAAATTTAAAACCCATATGCATTCCTGGTTTCCAGGGAATCATATTATTTTTTGTGGGATCATATAAAAATCTTTGCCATCCAGTAGTATCCCAACCCATAACTAAAAAGGACCAGAATAATGTCCAGGCAACAATCCAGTTTACATGTGCGTAATAATATTTATTATTTTTTATAAATAAATATGTAATGTAATATCCTAATACCCCCTGTGTAATATTTGTAAAAGAAAATAATGTAACGAGCCATGCTGGTAAATCAGAATGTTGCCAAGCTACCTGCATTGTTTCCCAATGTGGAAATTGCCATAATAAATATATCCCACTTGGATTAAATAATAGTGATAAAAAAAGTAAAAGATAAACAAAATATTTATTTATAAAGGGATTTCCCTTTTCTTCGCTTTCTTTTTTAATTTGTTTTGAAGCAGCTGATGCTAAAGTTGCACCAAATGCATAACTCCAAATTACATCTACTTGAACCATAGTTAACTCCTTTTTCGTTTTTTATATATTATACCAGATTTGATTTTAATATCCCGTTAAATATAGATATAGATCTAAAAATGTCTATATTGTCGTTATAATTATTTAAATGATTTTTTATATTCTTTTGGAGTTTTACCAGTAATTTCTTTAAATACTCTATTAAATGTTCTAAGGTTTTCAAAACCACTTTCTAAGGAAATTTCTAATATATTTTTATTGGTATTTTGCATTAAATTTATTGCATGTTTTATTCGTAGTTCGTTGATATATTGATTTAGTTTTTTCCCTGTATAATGTTTAAATGCTTTACTGAAAAAATCTGGATGCAAATCAAATTTAGCTGCTAATCCTTCACGAGAAATTTCATATAAATAATTTTCGTTTAGATATAAGATGGCATCTTTTATCTTTTCTTTTGTTTTATCAGAAAAATAAACTTTATTTTTTGTATTATTATTTTTTATTTGATTATGAAATAAATGTATTTCTATTGTTTGTGATAATTTTTCAAAATTTACTTTTAGTTCTAAAGTTTTTTGTTTTAATTCTTTTTCTAAAAATTGATTTATTGTATTTAATTGTACATTCATTTCGAATACATGATAAAATAATAAAAAACCAGCTCCTAAAAAAATTGAAAGTGAAGTATAAGGAAAAATAGGAAATTCAAAAATATAATGAATGAAACGATAAATTTTAAACTGAAAAATAGAAATATAAAAAATACCATCATGACAGGCAGAAAGATTTAAAATTAACCCAAAAGGAATAAAATAATATGCAATTGGATTTTTTTTTCTAATTTCGTTGATGTGTAAAAAAAGATTATAGAATGCAAGAGATATTAAAATAAGGGCAATGGTTATTCCTATAGTAAATAGTTCAGAAAATTGATTTGTAAATAATATTAAAAATATACAAAAGGAATGAATTAATAATAATATAATTTCTATAATATTGTTTTTAATTTTATAGATAGAATGTAAAAATAATAAATGAAAAAAAACAAGAAGTGTCCACGAAATACCGAGCAATTTAAATTGAAGAATAATATTATTTTCAAATAAAATTCCAGAATCAATAGGTAAGTTAATCCATACAACTATAAAACCTGGGATTAATTGTAAAATAAAAAAAATAGCTTCTTTTCGAAAGATATTTTTTATTATAAATAATATATATAATAAAAATAAAACTATACCAGAACCAAATAATAAACCTGTATAAATAAAATTAAATTTCAGAAATAAGGAATTTTCTGGCTTTATTGTTGAAATATAAGGTATATGATTTATTCTACAATATAGATAACATTGAATTTCTATTAAAATTTCATTTTCTCCTTCGATAATTAGGTTTTGTGGTATAGTTATTATACTATTTTCTATTATAGAAATCTTTTTTATTTTTTTTGTATAAATTAGATTTTTATTCCAGTATAATTTAAATTCATCAGATAAACGATTTAAGTATAGATATAAATTCTGTTTTTTCTTGGTATTGAGATAGATATTTTTTCTAAGGTATATAGTAGTAGAAAGAGTTTGATTTGCATTTTGTTTTATATCAAGTAATGGTAAAACTTTGGGAACAAAAGAATCTGGTAATGTGATATTCTGAAAATATTTAAAATTCTTATATAAGGAAAAATCCCAATTTTGTAGATAGATAAGATTCTCTTGATATATCAAAATATAAAATAATATAATTAGCATTTTAATTATAATTTTATTGAGACAATTATATTATAAATCTTTTTTTTCCATATATTTTTTTAAATTTTTTATTGTATTGTATGTTAAATAATAATTATAGGGATTTACTATCGTTTCTGGAATATTAGAACCTGGATTAATTTCGTAAATAAATTCAATATATGTTTGATTATAATTGATTTCTTTTAAATTTAGAGTTATTTTACCTTCTTGAACTCGATAAAAATTTTTATTTAAAGCTTCACCTTTTAAGACATTCATAATGATAGATATAAATACCTGATTATTTTGAATTCCTATATTAAATTTTGTATCTGATAAAATTTCTCTATTTTGAACAGGCCAAGGTGTATCAATTTGATAATAAATATAAAAATGATTTGTAGAAAATGTTTTTGGCTTAGTAGATTTAAGGCAATTATAAACCCATTGACAGTGATTATTTATTTTTAATAAAAAAAGAGATAAATCTAAAATATTTTTATTAATAATGCTAGTAGCTTTATAAGCTTTTAGATTATTTATTAGAGGTTTAGAATAAATTTTGATGTTACTATCATCTTTTTCTAATGTCCAATTAATAAGAAAAAATAATAAGAAAATTAACATAATTATTTTAAAAGTGATTGTTTTTAAAACCATTTTTTAGCTCCTTTAATTTTTTATAAATTTTATATTAAAATAAACTAATTGTCTTGCTAAAAATAGAACGTTCTAAAATTGACTAATAGTAAAATTAAATCGATTGACTCTCATAAAACATAAAAAAACTTTATTATTGTTATGAAAAAAAATATTACAAATCAAGAATTATACCAGCAAGTACAACAGAAAATAAAATCCATATTAAGATTTACAGAAGAATTACAAAATAAAATAGAAGAACGATATAAAGTTTCAGAGAATTTAGTTCTTTCTGAAATTCAAATATATATGTTAAAAAGCGAAAGATTTAGAGTAATTATTATAATGGCTCTTCTTGCTATTGCTATATTTCATTTTTTAATTTTGAAGTTTTTTACTCCAGAAAAGATTATAGATTTTTTAGGAGGAGAAAAGCTCATTTATACCTATTTAGGAATATTAATTTTTTATTTTTTTTATGAAGGAATAATATTAATTCGTATTAATTCATTAATAAAAAAACGAATTAGAATACCAAATTTATTACGATATATAAATGCCTTTGTAGAAATATCTGCACCAACATTGTTTTTATATATTCTTGCTATGAACTTAAATTCTCCAGAAGGATTGATCTTTCCTCCTTATTTATTTTATTTTTTAGTTATTATATTAACCATTTTACGCTTAGATATATATTTAAGTATATTTACTGGTACAGTTGCATTTATTGAATATTTATTATTATCTATTTATTTTATTAATTTATTCGAAATAAAGTCTTCTATACCGGTTTATTTTTTTTCTATAGAGTTTTATATAACTCATGGAGGAGTGTTTTTTATAAGTGGTATATTGTGTGGATTAATTAGTAAAAGTTTAAAAGATAATATTAGACGTGCTGCTCAAATTATGGAAGATAGAAATGAAGTATTAGAAATTTTTGGTCAATATGTATCACCAGAAGTTATGAATAAATTACTAAATCAGAAATTTTTAGATTTATCAGAAAAGAAAAAGGTTACTGTTATGTTTTTAGATATTCGAAATTTTACTAAATTTAGCGAATCTCGTGATCCAGTGGAAGTAATTCATTTTTTAAATTTACTTTTTGAATATATGATTGATATTATTAATAAATACAATGGTATTGTTAATAAATTTCTTGGTGATGGTTTTATGGCAATTTTTGGTGCTCCAATAGAAACAGAAGATGATGCTTTAAATGCATATAAAGCTTCTATAGAAATTATTCAGACCTTAGAAGAGTTAAAAAAACAGCATAAAATTAAAGAAGTACAGGATTGGGAATTAAAAATTGGTATAGGAATTCATACTGGAGAGGCAATAACAGGTAATGTAGGTTCAAAAATAAGAAAAGAATATACAGTAATTGGAGATACAGTAAATACAGCATCAAGAATAGAACAGTTAAATAAAAAATTTGATAGCCAATTACTTCTTTCTAAAGAGACATTTGATGAAGTACTAAAATATGAATCTACTATAGACTATAAAGATATAAAAAAAGTAATAGTTAAAGGTAAATCTAAACCTATTACAATCTATAGAATTGTATAAAAAAATTAAAAATCGCTTGAAATAAAAATTCTATTTTAAAAAACAGAACTATGGAAATAAAAAATTTTGGTATTATTACATCTGGTGGTGATTGTGGTGGTTTAAATGCAGTTATTAAAGGAGTTGCGTTAACAGCGTTAAAACATAATATAAAAACATATGTTATTCCAAATGGTTATGCAGGTTTATATAATTTAATAGATTTTGATAAACTTGTAGAACTGAATTATGATAGATTAGAACAAATTGATGTATTTCTTGCTGGTAGCGAAGCTGGTAATTCCAGAGTAAAAATAGCTAAAATTAAAGATGAAAATAAATACGAAAGAATAAAAGAAGGTTTAAAAAAGTTTAATATTGATGTATTATTAATTGCTGGTGGAGATGATACGGGAAGTGTTGTAGCAGATTTATCAGAAAAAGGAATACCATGTATTCATATTCCTAAAACAATGGATTTAGATTTAATGACATATAGTGTAGGTGGGGATAGTACCATTAATCGCATCGCGGAATTTGCAAGAGATTTAAGAACAACAGGAAGAACTCATAATAGAATTATTGTAATGGAAGTTTTTGGAAGATATGCTGGACATACTGCATTTCGCGGTGGTGTTGCCTGTGGAGCTGATGCTATTTTAATTCCAGAAATACCTGTTGATTTTGATTATTTATATGAATTTGTAAAAAAGAGATTTATAGAAAGAATTGAAAAATCCGATGTAAAAGCTGGTACTGTAATGATAATTGTTGCAGAAGGATTAAAAGATGCTTCTGGTAAAGAATTAGTTGATGAAAGTGCTCCACCAGATGCATTTGGACATAAAAAATTAATGGGAGCTGGAAAATATGTTGTAAAACAAATCGAAGATAGAATTAAAAATGATCCAGAAATAAAAGAATTTATGAAAAGAACGGGACAATATGTAGAAGGAGTCTATGAAATTCCAGAAGTAAGAGAAGTAAGACCTGGACATTTAGTACGATGTGGATTTACTACTCCCATTGATGCTAATTTTGGATTAGAAGTTGGATCATCTGCTGTATATTTAGCATTAAATAATATTTTTGGAGTTACAGTTGCATGGTATATTGATGGAAAAATCCAATATATGGATATAAAAGAAGCAATTCAACAAAGATTAGTCTCAGAAGAATCAGTATTAATCTATGAGCATATGGGAATTTGTTTTGGTAGGAAACCAAAAGATAAATTAGAAGTATCATTCGAAAAAATAACAGGAAAACCAGTACGTCATTACTAATTCCAAAAGGGGTTATCCCTTTTTGGCTTCTATTTATTATTCTATAAAAAATAGGTTGTTTCTTTACTATTTTTCATTTTCTTTATATTAATGATAAAAAAATTGGACATCAATACAACTTTAATAAAATTCAAAAAAAATATTGCAATTATAAGAATTTTTAATTTATAATTTTTTCAGGAGGTTCCCAATATGACAATACAATTACAGGAAAATCAAGATATAAATATCAATACTAATATAGAAGCAGAAGAAGAAATTTTAGATGGTTATTCTGCTGAAGAATTATTTTCCACCTATGAAGGTTTAACTTATAAAGATTTTTTAGTATTACCAGGATATATAGATTTTAGTCCTAATGATGTTAATTTAGAAACATATTTAACAAGAAATATTAAAATTCAAAGACCATTAATTTCATCACCAATGGATACTGTAACAGAAGATCAAATGGCAATAGCTTTAGCATTACTTGGTGGTATAGGTATAATTCATTATAATAATACACCAGAAGAACAGGCAGAAATGGTTAGAAAAGTAAAACGATTTAAAAATGGATTTATTGTTGATCCTATTGTATTATCTCCAGATCATACGATTGCTGATGTTTATGAAATAAAAGAGAAGTATGGTTTTTCTGGTATTCCCATAACAGAAGATGGTACAAGAAATGGAAAATTAATTGGTATCGTTACTAATAGAGATATTGATTTAGAAAAAGATCTTTCTATTAAGTTAAAAGATGTAATGACAACAGATTTAATTACTGCACCTGAAGGATTATCCTTAACAGAAGCAAATGAAATTTTAAAAAAATCAAAAAAAGGAAAATTGCCAATTGTTAATAGTAAAGGGCAACTTGTGGCATTAATCTGTCGAAGTGATATTAAAAAACATAGAGAATATCCTTATGCTTCCAAAGATGCAAATAAACGTTTGATGGTTGGAGCGGCAATTTCTACCAGACCAGAATCAAAGGATAGACTTGCTTTGCTTGTAGAAGCAGGTGTTGATGTTGTGGTTATAGATTCAGCTCAGGGAAATTCTATTTATCAAATTGAAATGATCAAATATATCAAAAAACATTATCCAGAAATTGATGTTATAGCTGGTAATGTAGTTACACAAGAGCAATGTTATAATTTAATTAAAGCAGGTGCTGATGCATTAAGAATAGGAATGGGACCAGGTTCTATTTGTATTACACAAGATACAATGGCAGTTGGTAGAGCACAGGCAACAGCTGTATATAAAACAGCAAAATTTGCAAGAAAATACGGAATACCCGTAATAGCAGATGGAGGTATATCCAATATAGGAGATATTGCTATTGCTTTAGCAATTGGGGCATCAACTACAATGATGGGATCTTTATTTGCTGGTACACACGAAGCACCAGGAGAATATTTTTACGAAAATGGTGTACGATTAAAGCGATATAGAGGTATGGCTTCTTTAGAAGCTATGAAGGCCGGTGGAGCAAAACGATATTTCTCTGATGATCAAGAAATTAAAGTTGCTCAGGGGGTATCTGGAGCAGTTGTTGATAAAGGTTCTATGTTTCAATTTGTTCCTTATCTTATTCAGGGATTAAAACAAAGTTTTCAAGATATGGGTGTAAGATCTATACCAGAATTACATGAAAAAATGTATTCTGGTAAACTACGTTTTGAGCGTAGAACATTAAGTGCACAGGCACAGGGAACAGTACATGGATTATATAGTTTTACTTATCCAGTATTTGGTGCTTCTGATCCAAAAAAATAATTTTAATATCTAAGGATAGAAAAATGGATTTTGAAAAATTTAAAAAAATCAATGATGAACGTCCTAATTATGGAGAAATAGAAGATGCAGATGTTGTTTCTTTTTATAGAAATAGTGGTTGTGGAGATGGCTATCGCATTTTTTTAAAAATTAAAGAAGAAAATAACAGTAAAATTATAGAAAATGCAACTTTTACAACAACAGGTTGTGGATTTAGTATTACTGCACTTGCAATGGGAATAGAATGGATAAAAGGTAAATCCCTTGAAGAAGCAGAAAATATCACAGTAGCAGATATAGAATCTTTATTTTTATTCCCAGAAAGGAGAAAAAACTATCCTCAGTCTGCTATAGCTGCTATAAAAAAAGCCATAAATGATTATAAAAAAGGTATAAAATGTGACTATTTAACAAAAAAAAGAGTATTAGAAAAATTAAAAATAAATGGTCATTTAAGGAATGAAAACTTACAACAGGTTATGTTAGATAATGAAGATTTGTCTAATGTAGATTTTAGTGGTGCTAATTTACAGAATGCATTCTTACAAAGTGCAAATTTAGAAAATGCTAATTTTGAAGGTGCTAATTTAAGAGGTGCCTATTTAAATATGGCAAATTTAAAGAATGCTAATTTTCGAAATGCAGATTTACGATTTGCTAAATTAATAGGAGCAAACATAGAAGGAGCTATTTTTGAGAATGCTATATATGATATCGGTACAAGATTAGATCCCAAACAGATTCATATCTTTAAAGTTATGAAAAAAGCAGATAAAGGATTTATAGAATTAAAAACTGTTTAAAAAATATATATTTTAAAAATTTCAAAAAAATAATTGATAAAAAAAATCAATTTATTAAAACGATATTTATGAAGCATAAAAAAGGTGAACAAAAAATTCTACGTAAACCTACCTTTTTATATAAAGGAGTATTTGTTTTTCAGAATTCACCTGTTATTGTAAAAGATATTATTCAAACAAAAAATGAAGTTTATTATATTGTTGAATATATTGATAAAGAAGGAAATAAAATGCTTATAGAAAACATTAAAGAAGAAGAATTAGAATAATATGTTAAAAGAAGTTTTAACAACAAATCATATTATTTATTTTCTTATAGAAGAAAATATAAAAATGGAAAATGCCCCGATTTTTTATGATGAATTTATAAAAAGTAATGATTATTTAGGGAAAAAAGTTTTTTTTGATTTTTCTAAAATCAATTTTATAGATAGTTCTGGTATTGGTATTTTAATTCGTTGTGCTGATTATTTAAGAGAACGTTCTTCAGAATTAATATTTGTTAGTGTAAATAAGTCTATGAATACAGTATTTCGTCTTGCTGGTTTAAATCAATTTTTTTATATTATAGAAAAAGAAGAATTAAATCAATATTTAAAAAAAGAGGAGTTAGAAAAGGTTGCATCTAACCGATAATAAATATATGAAACATTTATATATTTCCTTTTTAATTTTATTTATTTTAAGTTGTTCTTCTGGTTTTTATAAAAAAGAAAGAATTTATCTTTCTGATAATATAGCACTATATCTAATAGATGAAAATGATTATCCAGAAGAAGAAATTAAACAATATTTAAATCCAGTACAAAAATTTCCAGATAATGCAATAGAAAATATAAGTCTTGTATTAGCTAATTTAGAAGTAGAAAAAGAAGGCATTTTTAGTAAGGATATCTTATCCTCTTGTTTATCCTTTACAATTAGAACAAATTCAAAATATTTTAAAAGAAATTATTCCTAAGGTACCTGCTGGAAAACGCATATTAATAGTTCAGAAATTTGATCCTTTTAGAACAGTACTAAGTAAAGAAAAACGTTCTACAATGTTAATCTGGTATGATGCTGATGGTTATAATATTGTTTTTGGAGAAATTCATGAAGATTTATTACCAGATAATTTTGCAACAGAAACGGATTGGTTAGATATTTTTCCTGTTTCTTTAAAACAGGGTAATCCAGATCAAAAAATCATAAAAACAGAATTTATAGAATATAAAAAAATAGGAGATTTTGTTCATTACAGTTGGATTGTATTTCAAGATAAAAATATTGAGACTTTAAAAAATGAATTAACTAGTAAAGAAAATTCTTCACAAAGCGAAAAATCTTCATCTATAGAGGAACGTTTAAAAAAATTACAGGATTTATATAATAAAAAACTTATAACCAAAGAAGAATACGAACAAAGAAAAAAAGCTATTTTAGAGGAATTATAAAATACCGCGCAAGTAGCGCGGCAAGTTAAATTTAGAGTTGGAATTCTACTGTTTTATCGATCTTTTTATTATCAATTGTAATTATTAAATTTAATTTATATTTAGTAGATTGTTTTAGTTTTAAATGACTTCCATAATGATGCATATTTTCATGATGCATATCATGAATTTTTAATGTTTGTTTTTTATTATTAGCATCAATCAAGAACACTTGAATTTTTGCTTTTTCTATCATTTTTCCAGAATCTTTATCTATTAAAGTAATCATAATATGATGATTTTGATTATGTTTCATATGTTGCATAGGCATCTTCATTGCTTCCATCATTTTTTCATGAGCTTTATGATCCATAATATCAACCACGATTTTTATTTTATCTTCTTCTATTATTTTTGTTATATGTTTACCATGCATATGCTCATGATGTTGAGCATATACCCCTAAAAACCCAGTGCTTAAAAGCACTATGATCATTAATAAAATAGTTTTTATTTTCATAAATCATCTCCTGAAAATTAGTACATAAGGTTTTATTCTATAGTAGTTAAGGATTTTTAAAGAATTATAGATTAGTATTAAAAAGTAAGACAAATTAGAAAAAAAAGCCAGCCCGAAGGCTAGCTTATAGGTAAATAGGAGAGAGAGGTTCACTCTTTCTATTTATAATATACGAAAAAAAATTGATTTTGTTCATATTTTTTTTAATTTTTTTCATGTAATGGTCCAAATTTTCTTTTTTTATATAAATAAATCTGGATTAATTCATATATGATTGGTATAATAATCAAAGTAAGTATGGTAGAGGTTATTAATCCCCCAATCATAGGAACAGCTAAACGTTTCATTATACGTGAACCAGCTTCTGTGGACCACATAATAGGTAATAATCCAATAAGAGTTGTAGAAACTGTCATCATTTTTGGACGTACTCTCATTACTGCTCCTTCTATAATAGCATCTCTAATATCTTCTATTGTTATTGAAGTTTTGTTTTTGAGTAAATGTTTTATTGCTCCATCTAAATATACTAACATAACAATTCCAGTCTCTGCTGCAAGACCCCCAAGAGCAATAAAACCCACATCAGTTGCAACAGAGCGATTATATCCTAACAAATACATTAACCATATTCCACCTGTTAAAGAAAAAACAACAGAAATTAAAATAATAAAAGTTTCTGTCCAGTTTCTAAAATGGAAATAAAGTAAAAATATAATACCAATAATGGTTAAAAAAGCTGCAAATGAGAGTTGATCTTTTACTTTTTCAATTTGTTCATATTGGCCACTCCATACAATTGACATACCAGAATAAAAAGGAATTTCTTTTTTTTCTATTGCTTCTAAGATCATATTTTTAGCAGATTCTACATAACTTTTTACATCATATCCCTGTTTTAAATCAACATAAATCCAGGCAGTTTTCCTTGCATTTTCTGTTTTAATAGCAGGTGGACCTTCTTTAATTTCTATATCTGCTACCTGACTTAAAGGTATATAATTGACGGTTTTAAATTTTGTATTCATCTTATTGGAATTTGGTAAATCAATCCATAAGTTTTTAATTTTTTCTGGGGTATCTCGAAGTTCTCTTGGATATCGAATTACAATAGGATACCGTTCTGTACCTTCTACAGTTATTGTGACTGGCATACCTGCTAATAAAGCTCTTAAATGATTTTGTATATCTTCAACAGTTAAGCCATATTGTAAGGCTTTATCCCGTTTTATATAAATATTTAAATATTTTCCTCCCATAACTCTTTCTGCTATAACAGAAGATGTTCCGGGAAAATTTTGCAACTTTGCTTCTATAAAAGAGGCAACTTCCATTAATTGATTTAAATCATTTCCCATTAATTTGATTCCAACAGGAGTTTTAATACCAGTAGATAACATATCAATACGTGTTCTAATAGGAAATGTCCATGCATTGGTAAGACCGGGAATTTTAACCTTTTGATTTAATTCTTCTATAATTTTTTCTATCGTCATACCTGGTCGCCATTCGGATTCTGGTTTTAATTGAATGGTTGTTTCTATCATAGTAAGTGGAGCTGGATCAGTTGCTGTTTCTGCACGCCCGATTTTTCCTAAAACTGTATCGACTTCTGGAATTTCTTTAATAAGTTGATCTGTTTTTTGTAAAATTTCTTTCGCTTTAGTTATAGAAATACCTGGAAGAGTTGTGGGCATATATAATAAATCCCCTTCATTTAAAGGAGGCATAAATTCTCCTCCAATAGGTTTTAATATATATCCACCTCCTGGTTTGGGGATACCTAAAAATGGAATAAAAGAAATGATAGTAAATGTAATTGCAAAAAGTAAAAATTTTGATTTTCGTTCCAGTGCAAATAATAAAATAGGTTTATAAATTTTAATTAAAAATTTAGAAATAGGATTTTCCGATTCAGAACGAATTTTACCTTTTACAAAGCGAAACATAAGAACTGGAATTACTGTTATTGCTAATATAGAAGCATAAGCCATAGCAAACGTTTTTGTAATAGCAAGTGGTTTAAATAAACGACCAGATTCTCCTTTTAATAACAAAACGGGTAAAAAAGAAATCGTTACAATCAATAATGAATAAAATAAAGATGGACCAACTTCAATAGATGATTCTTTAACAAGATTAAAAAAATTATCAGGATGATAGGGATCCTTACTTTTTTCTATATGTTTATGAAGATTCTCTACAAGAACAACCGAAGCATCTACCATTACACCAATAGCAATAGCAATACCTCCAAGACTCATAATATTAGCATTGATATCCATAAAATACATAGTGATTAACGATGCCAGTACACCTAAGGGGAGAGTAAAAATTGCAACAAAAGAAGATCGAAAATGTAATAAGAAAACAGTTATAACAATAGAAACAACTATCATTTCTTCGATTAATTTCCATGATACATTTTTAACTGCTCTTTTAATTAATTTTGAACGATCATAAGCTGGGATAATTTTTACTCCTTCTGGTAATAAAGGTTCAATTTCTTTTAATCGTTTTTTAACTCTATCAATAACTTCTAAGGTATTTTCGCCATAACGAGCAATTACAATACCAGCAACAGCTTCTCCTTCTCCATTCCATTCAATTATTCCACGTCTTGTAGAAGGACCTACATAAACATTTGCAACATCGTCAATTGTAACAGGATTTCCTTCTTTAAGATCAACTTTTAAAGGAATATTTTTAATATCATCAATAGATTTAATATATCCAAGACCTCTAACCATATATTCTGTTTCGCCCATTTCAATTACACCACCACCAACATCTATATTCCCTTTACTTAATGCCATCTGTATATCTTTTAACGTTATATTATTTAATAACATTTTTTCTGGATAAGGTTCTACATAATATTGTTTTACAAATCCACCAGCAGAAGCAACTTCCGATACACCTTCTAATGCGATAAGTTCATATCTTAAATACCAGTCCTGTAAGCTTCGCAACTGTTGGAGATCATATTTACCAGTAGTATCTATCAATGCATACATATAGACCCAACCGACACCTGTTGCATCTGGACCAATTTGGGGAGTGACACCCTTAGGTAAATATTGCGAAGCATAATTTAAATATTCTAAAACTCTACTACGTGCATAATATAAATCTGTTCCATCTTCGAATATTACATAAACCAAAGAAAAACCAAAAAACGAATATCCGCGTACTACTTTTGCAAAAGGAACAGCAAGCATTGCAGAAGAAAGAGGATAGGTTACCTGATCTTCTACTACCTGTGGTGCCTGTCCAGGATATTGAGTATAAATAATTACCTGAACATCAGACAAATCTGGTATAGCATCTATAGGGATTTTTTTTATAGTATAAAATCCCAATATAAATATTAATCCTGCTGCAATAAATATGAATATCTGGTTTTTTAAGGAAAATTCAATTATTTTTCTTATCATAAAAAACTCCTTTTTTTATTATTTTTTGGGCGTTCCCCTCGCTTTGCTCGGGTCGGGCTGCTTCGGGCTTCGCTTTCGCTTCGGCAATCCTTTCGCTTTGCGAAAGGCAGTGCTATGCCTTCGGCATACCCTACGCATCCCTAACGCATTAATGTTGATGCATCATCATTCCACCTTTTAATTTTTGTACTGCTTCCTGAATTCGAGTTTCTGAATCTAATAAAAATTGTGCAGAGCTAACAACAGCTTCGTTTTCCGAAATACCTTCTTTAATTTCGATCCAGTTTTCTCCATCAGTTATACCCGTTGTAACAATTCTTGGTTCAAGAATGCCATTTCCTTTATGTATAAAAGCAATATTTCTTTTGCCAGTTTGAATAACAGCAGAATAAGGAACGATTAAAATAGGTTCTGGAACTTTATAAAATAATTCTATATTTGCATACATACCCGGTTTTAATTCAAATTTAGGATTGGGAATTTCAATTCGGACATTTAAATCTCTTGTACTACTTTCAATATAAGGATAAATATAAGTAATTTTGCCCGTAAATGTTTTACCTGGAATTTGAGTAATTTCTACTTTCGCTTTTTGTCCTAAATAAACAAAGGGAATATCTTTTTCTGGAATATGTGCCATAACCCATACATTAGAAAGATTAGCAATTTTAAATAAATCCATTCCTTCTTTTATACGTTGCCCTTCAAATACATGTTTTTCGATAATAAATCCATTATAAGGGCTACTTAAATAAAGTAATCGTTGTGCCTTTAGTTGTTTTTCTATTTGTTTGATTTGGTATTCGCTTATATTCCATAATTTTAATCGTTCACGCGCAGAAAGTAATGTTTTATAGAGTTCTTTTACTGTACTATCAGAAGAACCTAAGGTTTTTTTAGCAATAATATATTGTTTATATAAATTTAAATATTCTTCCTGTGTAGATACAAGTTCTGGACTATAGATAGCTAGTAGAGGTTCTCCTTTTTTTACATATTTTCCTTCATATTTTGCATATAACTTTTCTACCCAGCCATTAATTCTGCTATTAATGATATAAATATTTCTTTCATCATAATCAATATGTCCAACTAAAGAAATTTTTCTTTCTACCTGTTTTTTTATAACTGGTTGCGTTCTAAGTCCAATTTTTTGGATAATAGCAGGTTCAATTTTAATTTGTATATCGGAAATAGAAGTTTCGCTTTTATTATTGTTTTTATGGTTTAAATGTTCTTTATGATTTTTTAGATCTTTATTATTATTCTCCTGGTCCTTAGATTGAACTTTTAAGGGAACTAACTCCATATGGCAGATAGGACAATTACCCGGTTTATCCTGAACAATTTGAGGATGCATTGGACAGGTCCATAATTGCACACCTGTTTTTTCTGTTATAATATTATCTTTATGCCCTAAATAATGATAAATATAAATACTTAAATAACCTAATCCTGTTAGGATCAAAATAATTAAAATGTATTTTATAATTTTATTCGTTTTCATAATGATTCTCCTTTTGGGATTTTGTTTTGATAATTTCTGGCAAAATATGGTTGGATAATTCTAAATACTGGATCAATTTATTATAATATTCTTTTTTTAAAAGATAATATTCTTTTTCTAATTTTAGTAAATCGAGTAAAATTAAAGATAAACCGTCAAAATCAATTTTTCCAACGGTATAATTTTGTAATCCAGAATTATAAGATAGCTCTGCTTGTGGAATTAATATATTTTTATAGTGATAGATTCTATCCTGTAAAGTCTTAATATCAATCTGTAATTCTGATAGCTTTGTGTTTAGATTTAACTCTATATTTTTAAGATTATATTGAGATTTCTGTAAATTATATTCTTTAGATTTTATAGCAGCTGGATTCGAAAAAGAACTCCATAATGGAATACGAAAAGAAATTCCAGCAGACATAAAATCTTCTCCAGAAACAGGATCATTAGGAACTTTTTCTCTAACCCGATAAGATAAAAATAATTCAAAATCTGGATAATATTCATATTCCTGTAGATCCATTTTTTGTTTTTCTAAATCTGGTAATAATTTTGCAAAATTATAATAAGTAGTATTATATATTAGATTTTCTTTTTTTACTTTATTGAGTGAATTAAATAAATGTTCTATATATTTTAGAATAAATTCGTTATAAGAATCATTATTGTAATTAAAATTATTTATAACTGAATAGAAATAATTTAAATTTTCTTTCTGATTATCCATAAGCCCTTTATAATTGATTAATTCTTCTTGTATTTTTTTTTCTAATAAAATTGCTTTCGAATAATCTGTAAGTGTTCCTTTACCTGTTGTATATTTTGCTTTACTGGATACTGTAATGATTTTAAATTTATTATAATAATTTTTTGTTAAATTATAAATGTTTTTCCAAGTATAATAGGAAATTAATGTATTTAAAATTTCTTGAGATATTTTATTATAAGATTCTGCTAATTTAATTCGCTCCAGTTCTATTTCTTTTTCTGTAATTTTAGATTCTAATGTTAATTTACCTGGAAAAGGTATAGGTTGTCTTAAAGAATACTCAATACCAGACATAGGTGTTTTATCATACTGAAATTTCAGATGTTTATTGTATGGAACATTACTCCAGGTAATTCCAAATCTTGGATCTGGATAAAATGTTTTTTTATAATTATATTGTTCCATTTTAGAAGAGAGATTTAAAATCTGAACTTTTATTTTAGGATGATTTTCTAAAATGGACTTTAAATCTTGCCAGAATGGATTTTGATATAAATCATCTTTTTCTTTACTGTATAAATAAATATGAGTTATTAAAATAACTAACAATATTTTGATATAAAATTTCATAAAAAACCTCCTTAAAAATTCAATGCCTATTTGATATACAATACTATTGTATTGTATAAAGAATAATTTTAATAGGAGGTTATTCTATTTTAGTTGAATACAATAAAGTATAAATTTGGGAATATTTTTGATAAAAGATATATGTATAAATGAGAAATAAAAAGAAAACTCTTTTAATATTATTTCTTTTTTAAAATAAGGATAAACAAATAAAATAATAAATGTTTTTAAATAATTATCTGCATTATAATGTAAATAATCGCAATAATGGTTTTTATTATTTTTTAAATATTCTTTAAATTTATGGCTTGTTGATTCATTACTATGACAATGATATGATTTTTTACTAATAGATTGATGTGCAAAATTACAGGAAATATTACATAAAGGAGTATTAATTAAAGAGAGAATAAATACGAAAGAAAAAGTTATAAATAAAAACTTCTTTAATTTCTTTTTTCCAAACATCATATTTTAACTAAAATATCGTAAATATTATAAGTAAAGTTACAAAAAATTTTTAAACTTCTATTTTTTAACCAACTAACAAAAAAAATCCATATTATCCCATATACTTCGTTATTTTTCTATACCCAACCACGGAGTTGGGCACAGAGGTGTACGGAATATTTAAAAACGAACATAATATAAAAACATAAGAACTCTCCGTGAATTTCCATGTCTTTTGTGGTTTTATATTTCACAACAACGGAGATAGCCATGGAGAAGAACAGAAAATAGAGTAAATAAAGATAATATAAAAAACCTAAAATAAAACCCTACTGTATCGTTTCAGTGTTCTTTGCATATTATTTTTCAGAGAAGTAAAGTAATTACAATAATTATTTATTTTTAAAAGCATATAAAACAAAAGAACTTGTTAAAGCAAAGTTTTTATAAGCAACTTTACTTAAAAAATGATACAAAGAAGCGCGAATATATTTATAATAATATTTTGGACTATCAATAAAACCTTTCATTTTTTTTAACTTAGGTATTAATCCAAAATCAACACCATGGAAGTAAATCAATTGCTTAAAACCATATTCTTTTAAGTGTTTAGTAAGATTACTTTTGGAATAATAGAATAAATGACCTGGTAAATAATAATGGTAGTTTTCTTTTTGTAGTTTTGCCTGTAAGCCATCAAAATTTGCTGTTTGGATAATTAATAATCCCTCTTCATTTAATAAATCATATAGTTTTTTAAATACCTTTTGTGGTTCTGGTAAGTGTTCTAATACTTCAATTAATGTAATAATATCATATTTTTTTGTAGGATTAAAATCTAAAATATGATTTTGAAATACTCTATTTTTTAATACTGGATCTTTTTTGCATTCTTGAATAGCATAAGATGATATATCTATACCTTCTGCATCATATCCATATTTGATGGCAGATTTAATAAAACCACCAAAACTACATCCAATATCAAGAAATCGTGCTGGTGGTAGTTTATATTTTTTGATTGTCTTTAATCGTGCATTCCATACATATTCACAATATTTATAATATTTACGTTCATCGAAATAATTATAATTTGCAGTTCCATCAAAATATTCTTTTGTATAATATTTATAAGGATCAGATGTATTTTGCATTTGTAGTTTGCATATAGGACACTGGAATATCTCTAATGGTTCTTCAAATCGATTGATTGTATATAAATACTGGCACTTTAGTTTACAAAAAGGACAAATCATATTATATTGTTTCAATTTCCTCTTCTAAAGTTTTATAATTATTTCCGTCTTTAGGATCCTCATAAATTAATCCTTGTTTTTTTCCTAATAAAATTGTCTGTCTTTGGATAATTCTATTTACTCTATCTAAATATATTTTAATTTTATTGGTTTCTTTTAATTTTAGAGAATCTTCCCAGTATTTTTTAGCATTCTGATAATTCTTTAAATTGTAATAAGCTATACCAATTAACTTTAATAAAGTGGGATCTTTTGAATTTATTTTATATGCTCTTAATAAATATTTTAAAGCTTTTAAATTACGATTTAGATTAATAAAGCATAATCCTCGGTAGAATAAAATATCAAAGGGTTGAATTTCTGAAGGTCCTTCCATTAATTCCAGGGCTTTTTCATAGTTTTTTTGTTTTATATAACTTTTTATTTTTAAACGATAGATTTCATGATTCGTTATAAGCTGTTTTTTAAGATTATAATTTTTTTCTTTAAAAGAAATTCTCATGATAGAAATATCATCGGTTTGTTCACCAATTGTAAAAATGTCATTAATTATTTCTTTAAGATTTCCGTTATTTCTTTCAATAATTTTTAAGAATAATGTATAATCATCATTAAATTTTTTTTCTTCTGAGTTAAATAATAATAAATCATCTTTACCGTCACTACCTATAAAAATTACATCATTTTCTTGAAATATAAATTTTTGAATTTTTAACGGAAATTCAGAAGGAAAGCCTAATTTTCTTAATGTTAGCTCTTTTTCGATAAAATGTGACTTTTTATTTCTAAATAAAATTACAAAAGGATGTTCTGCATTGAAATAATACATTGTTTTTTCATCAGTATCAATAACACCTAATACACCTGATATCATCATACTTCCATTAAAGGATAAAAAAATATTTTGAATTTCATTATATATTATATGTAAGAATTCTTCCGGATTTTTAATAAAATCAAAGTTTCGGAATGTAAGAGAATTTAAAATCGTACCCATTACTATACTACCACTGGCTCCCTGAATGGATTTACCCATAGCATCTCCATTAAAAAATAAAATATAATTTTTGTTGTTGATTGTAATATTATCAGAAAAACATATATCACCACCAATTTGATTATGTTTATTTTTAAATAAAAACGATTTTTTTTGAATACATACAAAATCTATATGAAAGTCTTTACTTTTTGCTTTATTTACAATTAAAGGCTGAATTAATAATGAAGTCAAAAAGTAATCTCCATCTTGATGTCTTTTTAAGGTTTTGATTTCCTGTAAAGATGTTTCGAATTCCTTTTTAAAATGATTTAATTTTTGTATGGTTGTTGTTAAGTCTTCAGAATATTGTTTCTCTATGTATAATCCACATTCCATTTCTTTCATTTTGTCTATCAATGGTTTAATGAATTCTTTTTTTATTATAGAACCATGTTGTGGTGCAATAAGTTCAATGTCTAATTTTTCTATTTTTCTTAAAGCATAATTTAAGATATCTTTTGATGGCATATATGCCATATGAAAACCTTCAATGTGTTTAAAATAATTTTCATCGGCAAAAAACTCCCAGCTTTCTTCTAAACCACCGAATAAATCACCAGAAAAAAGAACTTTGGTTTGAATATCATAAGTAACAAATGCACCCGGTGAATGACAATAAGGAGTAGTATAAAATTTTAATAAATATCCATTAATATTTAATTCAAAATTTTCTACATCGATTTTATAATAAGATGATTTTGTTCCATAATGTTTTATCAAAAAAGTCATCCTGCTATGAGTAACAATAGTCAATTCTTCTCTGTCTATAATTTCTTCAAGATAAGGTACAGCTGCACAAAGATCTGGATCTTGATGATGTAAAATTATATATCGAATATTTTTTATGGAGCTAATTTGATTAACTTTATTTATAATTGTTTCTATTTCCATCATTGAACCAGGATCTATAAGAATAGAATTTTTTCCCAAATCTATAAAATATGGATGGCACTGAAAAGGATCATTTTCTAGATAGGAACCAACCCAATACGTATTTTTAGCAATTTGAATAGCTTTTCGAAAATCAATATTTGTAGTTGAATTTGAATTTTGCATAATAAAATTATATTGAATACTATTAAAATTTCAAGAAAAATATAATTAATACTTTAAAGTATTAGATTTTTTTTACAACTAAAAAAATAATGGGCAATTTTTTGTTTTAGATTACCAATTGGTGTTCGTTCCATATAACCTAATTGAATATTTTTAAAATATTTATTCAGTTCTTTATAAATATCATTTTCATCAAAGAAATAAATTTCGGAATCTTTAATTTCAGAATTTTTAAAATGGGTATCTTGTTTTGCGCGATATGTTCCAATAAAAAATCCATCAGGTTTTAGTATTCGATAAAATTCTTTTAATAAAAAATTTCGAATATCTTCAGAATTATAATGTAAGACACCCCAACAAATTATAGCATCAAAGTAATTATCTTTAAAGGGAAGTGGTGTATTAATTTCGTAAAATAAAAATTGAATTTCTGGATATCTTTTTTGGTTATTTTTTATAACCTCATAAGAAAAATCAATTCCATAGAGTTCTGGTATTTTTTTTTCTTTTAAGTATAGTAGATGTCTGCCAGTTCCACAACCAAAATCAAGAGTTCTTTTCCATTCATTTACATTTAGTTTTTCTATAATACGTACTAAATTTTCGTCTGGATATTTTAATACTTTATTTTTTGATTTATAATAATTATCCCATACGTTCTGATTATGAAAAACAGCCATTAGAGTAATCTAAAATTTAACCAAATCGTCCTGTTATATAATCTTCTGTTATTTTTTGTGATGGATTTGTAAATATTTTAAAGGTTGAATCATATTCAATTAATTTACCTTGATAGAATAATGCTGTAAAATCACCAATTCTTGCTGCCTGTTGCATATTATGTGTTACTATTATGATTGTATAATATTCTTTTAATTCTAAAATTAATTCTTCTATTTTATTTGTAGATATTGGATCTAAACTTGCTGTTGGTTCGTCCATTAATAAGACTTCTGGTTGCATTGCTATAGCACGCGCTATACATAAACGTTGTTGTTGTCCTCCAGATAAGGAATATGCACTTTCCTGTAATTTATCTTTTACTTCGTCCCATAGGTATGCTTTTGATAAAGCTTCGTATACTAATTCATCTAAATCTCCTATATATCCATTAATTTTAGGTCCAAGTGCAATATTATCATAAATAGATTTTGGGAAAGGATTGGGTTGTTGAAAAACCATACCAACGCGTAAACGTATCTCTACGGGATCAATCTTCGGATCATAAATATCCTGACCATCTAATAAAACCTTTCCTTCGATACGAAATTCTTCGATAAAGTCATTCATTCGATTAAGTGTTCTTAAAAAAGTACTTTTACCACAACCAGATGGACCAATTAAGGCAGTAATTCTATTTTGATAAATATCCATTGTAAGATCAGATATTGCTTTAAAATCACCATAAAATAAATTTACATTTCTTATTTCGAATTTTGCTTTTAAGTCTTCTTGATTTTGATCCGTTTGATTGGTTTGAATTTTAATTTCTTTCATAAGTATTCCTTTTTATTCGACTTTTTTCAACTTTCTCTGAAAGTAAATACGAAGATAAATTGCAAAAGAGTTCATAAGTAGTAATGCAACTAATAATACAATAATACCTGCTGCTGCTAAATTATGGAATCCTTCCTGAGGAAGGGATGTCCAATTAAAAATCTGAATTGGAATAACAGTAAAACTATCCATTATACTGGAAGGAACAGTTGCAACATAAGTTAATGCACCAATCATAATTAAAGGAGCAGTTTCTCCAATAGCACGAGATAAAGCTAAGATAATACCTGTTAGAATACCTGGCATAGCAATAGGTAAAATTTGATAACGTACAACCTGCCAACGCGTCATACCTATACCATATCCAGCATAACGAAAAGAGTCTGGTACTGCACGTAACGCTTCCTGTGTTGCAATTGTTATAGTAGGCAATATTAAAAGAGACATTGTTAAAGCACCTGCTAATAAACTTCTTCCTAATTCTAATCCTCTAACAAATAATGTTAATCCTAAGATTCCATAAATAATTGAAGGAACACCAGCTAAATTTTGAATATTCAATTTTATTAAATGAATGATTTTACTACTTTTACTACTATATTCTTCTAAATAAATGGCAGCAAACACACCCATTATAATAGAAAAAAAGGCTGTTAATATCATCAACCAGAATGTTCCAGCTATAGCAGGAAAAATTCCAGACTTTTCGGGAAATCGAGAAGGAGGGTTTAATAAAAAATCTTTACTTAGATAAGGCAAACCTTTTATAGTTAGAGAAAAAAGTAAATAAAATAATAAAAAAATTACAAGAATATTGGCTACAAGACACAAAATCTGAAAAATTGTTCCATAAATATAATATTTTTTGTATAATTGAAAATCTGGTCGAAATGTCATTTGTATTCCTCTCTAAATTTTCTAACGATTTGTAATGCAATCCAGTTAAAAGAAAAAGTAATTATAAACAAGGTTAAACCAATAGCATAAATTGTATAATATTCAATACTTCCTGCTGGAGTATCACCAAGAGAAACTTGTACTATAAAAGCTGTCATTGTTTGAATGGATTCTAAATAATTAAATCCCATTTTTGGAGAAGCACCAGCTGCTAATGTTACTGCCATGGTTTCTCCAATTGCTCTTGCAAAAGCTAATATTATAGAAGCAATAATACCAGATAAAGCAGCAGGAATAGTGATTCTTGTAATTACATGAAATTTTGTTAATCCTAAAGCATAGGCACCATTTTGTATTTTTTTAGGAACAACACGAATTGCTTCAGATGATAAAGAAGTGATCATAGGAATTAAAGAAATACCAACTACAATAGAAGCAGATAGAGCATTAAAAATTTCAATCTCTGGAAAAATCTTTTTTAAGATGGGTGTAACAATATCAAGAGCAAAATAGCCATATACTACCGTAGGTATACCTCCCAAGATTTCTATAAGTGGTGTTAGGATTTCTCTAATTTGTCTTGTTGCAAATTGTGTTAAGAATATAGCTGTACCAATTCCAAGGGGAATACTGATTACAATTGCTCCTAAGGCGACCATTAATGTTCCATTAACAAGAGGTAATACCCCTAATTTTTTAGGTTCTCCAAAAGGAGCCCATTCTGTTCCTGTAAAAAATTCTATAATAGATGCTTTCTGAAAAAATATTATACCATCTTTTAATAGAACATAAGCAATTCCAATTGTTACAAAAACTGTTAACCAGCCAAAGAACGTTAATATATATTGAATGAATATTTCTGAAAATGCTTTAGAAGGTGCCTTCCCATATCGGGAGAACACCTTATCTCTACCTTCGTTAATTGCTTGTGTTAAAATTTTTTTCTGTTCAGAAGGTAAAACTTCCATAAAAATTATTTCCTCTCAAACTTGAATTATTCTACTGTATATAAATCTTTGATAGAAAAAAACTCACCAGCATGTTTTTCGTTTTTGGGAGAACCAGTTTTTTCTGCTTGAAAATATTTTTTTAAGATTTCATAATCACTTTTTGGAAAAGGAATATAACCAACTTGTTTTGCTAAGTCGTAAGCATTATCTAAATAGAAATTAACAAATTCTTTTATACCTGGTTTTTGTAAAGAGGCTTTATTTATATAAATAAATAAAGGTCTTGATAAGGGTATATAGGTTTGATTCATCACAGTTTCTAAAGTTGGTTCAACAGCTTTTTTTGTATTAGGATTTATGATTGGTATTGCTTTTACAATATTTTTATTTTCTTCAAAGTATGCTAAACCAAAGAAAGCGATAGCATAAGGATCTTCACTTACTCCTTTTACTAAAACGTTATCATCTTCACTAAAACTTGCATCTGGACGGACACGTTCATCTTTTCCCAGTATTACCTCTACGAAATAATCATAAGTTCCAGAATCCTGACCAGGAGAAAATACCTTGATTTCTTTATCGGGCCAATTAGGTCGAACTTCATTCCATTTTTTTGCTGGATTTTTCTGGTTAAATATTTTATATAATTCTTCTATACTTAATACATCTACAAAATTATTGTTATTACTTACAACAACACTTAATCCATCATAAGCAACAGGTAATTCAATAAATTCAATCTTATTTTCTTTACATTTTTGTATTTCTGTTGGTTTGATTTCTCTTGAAGCATCAGAAATATCTGTTTCGCCTGCACAGAATTTTTTAAAACCACCTCCTGTACCAGAAATACCAACAGTGACATTATAATCCGAATGAGTTTTCATAAACTCTTCTGCTACTGCCTGACTAATGGGATAGACAGTACTGGAACCATCAATTACTATATTTTGTCGTTTTTTACCACAATATAGGATTAAACTTGATGTTACTATGGTTAAAACTAAAAATGTTTTAAATTGTTTCATACTCTTATACCTCTTTTTTGTTATGATTTTGTATGCAAGTAAAATATAAATATTAATATTACAAAATTATTACAATATCGTTACATGATAATACATTTTACCTATTCATGATTGTATTAGATAAAAAAAATAATGGATTCATTTTGTTAAATAAATAATTTTGTCCTTATGATTCGTAAAGAAATAGATAAATTAAAAGAAATGATTCATATTATGTGTAGAAAAACGGAAGGTATATTTAATGCATCTATTGAAGTTTTAAAGAAAAAAGATTCCCGTTTATTAAACGAAGTTTTAAATATGGATATGGATCTCAATAAAATGGAAGTAGAAGTGGATAATACCTGTTTAAATATTCTTGCTCTTAAAGATCCTTATGCAGTAGATTTTCGTTATATTGTATGTGTAATGAAATCAACACGTGACTTAGAACGTATTGGTGATGAATCTAAAACAATTGCAAAATGGAGTATAAAATCGGATCTGGAATATGATAAAAATGAAGAATTACAACAATTAATCCAATATACAACAGAATCATTGCAAAATGCAATCCACGCACTTTTATATGAGAGCAAAGAACATGCAAAAAATTGTTTAAAATTAGAACTAAATATTGACGAATACGAAGAAAAGATTTTAGAAAGGGATCCCATTTTAGCAAGTGGATTAATTATTCGAGCCTTAGAACGAATTGGGGATCTCAGCACAAATATAGCAGAAAATGTAATTTATTATTTAGAAGCGAAAGATATTCGTCATCAGGAATATGAAAATTCCTGAATCTTTGTAAATAGTTTTTTGATTTTTTCTTCGTTTTTTATACCTGGGGAGTCTTCTAAACCAGAGCTGATATCAACTCCCCTTGCTCCTGTTAGTTTTAAATATTCTTGAACATTATCAGGATTAATACCACCAGCAATTAAAAATGGTTTTCGTACTTTTCTTTTAAAATAATTCTCTGGAATTGTTTTTCCAGTACCACCTTTTAAATTCGGATCAAATCGATCTAATATCCAGAATAAAGAAGGATCAGTAGGAAAAAATAAATCTTCAGAAATGGGACCTTGAGGTCGAATTACAGGAATTACGGGAACAAAAATATGTTCTTGTTGTAAAACCGAACGTAGTCTCCAGATAAAACCACTACCTTCCAATACCTGAATAAAATCTAATCCATAAGCTTTTTCATTTAAAATTTTAATTATATTTACGATTTCGTAAATAGGATTACCAGAAAAAACTCCAACATGAAAAATTTCTGGGTATTCTCTTTGAATGTTTTTTATGATTTTGGGGGCTTTTTCTATGGAAATACGTCTTGGACTAAAGGGACTAAAAATCCATCCCATCATATCTGGTTTATAAGAAGCAACCTTAAATGCTTCTGAAGTAATTTTATTACCACAAATTTTTACAATTGGTTTATTTTTATTTAGTAGTTTATGTAAATCAGAAATTTCCTTCCATATAGGTTTATGAAATCGATTAATAAATCTTGATGAAATTGTAATTATTTCCATAGGATTCCTTTTTTCTATCTTTTAGAACATTATATTAGTAGGTGTATAGTAATCAAGAAAATTAAAATATACTTGATTTCTATTGTTTAAATTAGAATATTGAAAGTAATTGTATTATATGGATAATGAAATAGAATTGATTGAATGGGAAATAGAAGAATTAATAAATAAATATTTAAGTCCAGAGAATGAAAAATATTGGGATAGCCATCTTTTAAAATTAAAAAATAAAAAAAATATATATATATTACGACCTAAATATTTTATGAATAAATCTCCTTTTTTATTTACTAATGAACAATTTGCCCATTATTATTCTTTATTAGATTTGCCAGATATTTCTTTTATAGAAAAAATTATTTTTTTACCTAAATTTATAGAAATTGATCATTATTTTTTAACAAATCTCTATATTATAGAAAATCATACTTTAATTTTTTATTTATCTCCATTACGATTATATTTTTCTTCTCTACCAGTAAGTGAAATTTACAAAGAAATCCAATTTGCAAAAGAAATTGCAAAAGAAAGGATTGTTCTGGAAGAAAAGTTTTTTACAAAATTTCAAAATTTATTTTATATGTTAGAGTTAATTAATCAAAAAAATTTACAACAAAATACAAAATTTTATAAATTTATAGAAGATAAAGAAAATGTATCTTATTTGGAATTAGAAGAGATGCGAAAAATAAATGATTTTTTTCTTTTACGGCATCCTTTAAGTAAAATTTAGACCATTAAGATGACACCAGAATTAAAATATGTAAATAATGATATAGAAGCTTGTATTTTTGGAAAATCCTTAGAGCGATATATTACAGAAAAAGATTCAGAAAAACAAATTATTCAGCAAAAAGAATTTTTATCCGAATATTTTAAAATACCAAAAGAAAGAATTTTTTTTCTTGAACAGGTACATGGTTTTGATTGTATACAAATTACAGAATATGATATTTTATTAAATAAAAAAACATTCTATCATAAGGCAGATGGATTAATTACAAATTTACGTAATGTCATATTATGTATAAGAACAGCAGATTGCTTACCATTATTTATGCATACAGATCCACATAAAGAAAATAAAATTATAGGTATTTTACATTCAGGATGGAGAGGTATCTATCGTGGGATTATAACTCATGGAATTCAGATTATACAACATCATCTTGAAAAAATAAAATTTCATTATAAAGTCGAAAAAAAAGATCCAGATTATGAACAAAAAGTAGGGTATCCTATCACAATTTTTCCGGGTGTATATATTCCTGGTAATTTATACGAAGTAGATTATGATGTTGCACAATTATTTCCCGTAGTACAAGCAAAAAAGGATATATATAATCATTCTAATGGTAAATATTTATTAGATTTATGGAAAAATATAGAATTTATTTTACAGTCCATGAAGGATAAAGCTAAATTTCATATTGAAGATCCTTTTCATTATTTAAATGGTGATCAAAATGAAATTTTTTCTCGTTTTTATTCTCATCGTAGAGGAGATAAATTTAGAAATTTAAATATAATTTATATAAAATGAGGAAATATGAATCAGAATTTTACTTATGAGGATTTAAAATATAATAGAAGCGTAAAAAAAGCGTTTTTTGAAGTATTATTGGAACAAACAGAAACATTTTATATACATTGTTTAAATCATACAAAATTGCTTATTGGAACAAGAGGATTGTTGGATAGAGAAAAAAAAGATGGTATTATTTTGGTTTTTGGACCTTATAGTTATAGAAAGTTAGATTGGAATGAGGAAGGCATTTTTTGCGAAATGAATTTTGGTAAATGGGAAAGTGTCTATATTCCTTATGAATGTATATTTCGTGTCTTTGATAAGGCTGGACATTTTATGATGCAATTTATCACTATGGAATTATTAGAAGAAGAAAAAAAAGAAGAAAAGGCAAATCAAGAAGAATTATCATTTGATATACCAGATAAAGAAAAAAAACGAAAAGACGCAGAAAATAATGTTATAAAAATTGATTTTAGTAAAAAACAGAAAAAAAAGAAAGAATAATACAATGATTTTGTATTATTTATATTCATAAAAAATTTATTTTATTTTATATGGTTGACATAATAAACCTATTTGGTGCAATGCATAATCATGCGTATTATAAAACGATATAGTAACAGAAGATTATATGATGCAAAAAGTAGTCAGGTAATTCATTTAGAAGATATTGCAGAATATATAAAACAAGGTGAAGAAATTAAAGTTATAGATAATGCTACTGGTGAAGATATTACCTCTAAGGTATTAGCACAAACATTTTTAAAATTAGTAACAAGAAATAAAAGTGAAGATTTTAAAGTTTTTTTATTTTCATCTTTAATTCGGGAGATAAAAGAGAATTTATCGAATTTTTTAGTTCGATTAATACAGGGGGGAATAGGTACAGAATTATTAAGTCCAGAGCGATTAACAAAAATTGTAGAAGAATTTATTGGAAAAGGAGATTTAGAAATTCACGAAAAAGAAAAATATTTAAAAGAAATTATTATCAAAATGAACTTACAACAAGAGAAAATTTTAGAATTATTATCAAAAAAATTACTCAATGAAAATAAAGAAATAATCTGGGATATAGAAATAGACTTCACTTTCTAATATAAAAAACACAGAACAAGACGAATAAATAAACTAAATTGCTATCCACATAAAATGACAAAAAGAGAGACTCATAAATAAAAAATTATTTACAAAAATTAATATTGGTATTATAATATTCGATAATAGAAATAAGGGGAACTATATGAAAAGATTTATAATTATTTTAAGTATATTTTTAATGTTGCCTTCTTTTTTATTTTCTGGTGCAGAAGATACAACAAAGCAATTTTATGAGAAGTTATATAAAGAATTAGAAAGAGATTTAGAAAATGGTACAGCATTAGAGAAAATTAATGCCATTCATTATATGGCTTCTTTAAGAAAATATCGATTTGTAAGACCCTTATCAAGAGAATTATTACGTGGCTTAGATGATCCTCTCTATAGAAAAATGGCTGCCTTTGATCCTTATGTAAAATCTGCTATAGCACATGCTCTTGGAGAAATTGGAAGAAAAGAAGCTCTAGAATCATTAACCAAGGCTTTAGAAATTGTAGGTAAAATCATAGAAGAAGAACGAACAAAAATCGAGCAACAAAAAGCAAAAGCGCAACAAACAAAATCCCCAGAATTATTTTTCGAGAGAAATGAAATTGGACCAGCACTACTTTCTGATGAATATACTTATCCTACTTCTGCGGATACCGCCTGGTCCATTGCTGATGATTTTAAAAAATTTATAGCTATTGATCCTAAAGATGAATGGATGCAAGTAAGAATGAAAGGCTATAATTACGTTAATGTCGCTTTTTTTATTATCCAAGCTATTGGAAATATTAGAGCTCAAGAAGGTGTTGATGCAATAATTCCTTATTTAAGTCATCCTTATAAAGATCTAAGATTATCTACTGCTTTAGCTTTGGCAAAAATTGGATCATTAAAAGCATTGGAAGCATTAGAAAAACGTTATCAAGAAGAGAAAGATGATCAGGTAAAAGCCAGGATTGCTTTTGCGATTTTATTTAATGATAATACAAGAGGGCAATATTATAGGGCATTATTACAATATTTAAGACATCCAGATCATAGGGTTAGATATGATGTAGCTTCTGCATTTAGAGAATTAGCTTTTGGAGAGGCATATTACGATTTATCTGATGCTTTTTTGATTGAAGATAATCCACAGGTAAAAAAAGTGCTCCAGCAGGCAATTTACAATGCGTACATGGATAATATGTTTCCACCAAATCCTTTACTTGATACGGGACCACAAAGAATCTGGATACACGGAGATCCGTACGCTCCAAAAGAAAAAAAATAATTCTAAAAAACTTTTATTTTTTATTCTACTGGGAAGTTTTACTTCCCTTTTATATCCAGAGAATTATAAAATCAATGATAATCCATTAGTAAAAAATTTTAAATCCTATGATTTATATGTTTCTAAAAGAGTGGCGATTTTAAGAACTAATCCAACCAGTTATTCGTTTGAAATTGCCTTATTAAAAAAAGGAGAAAAAGTTAAAGTGCTTTTTCATCCAGAACAAAAAACAAAAATTGGAGATACAGAAGATTATTGGTATTATGTGCAATCCTCAAAAGGATATATTGGCTGGATTTATGGTTCTTTTTTAAGTAAGCAGTCGATTAGTACAGAAAAAGAAACTCTCGATAAAAATATTGTTAAAGAAAATATTAAAGGTATTTGGTGGGAAGTAAATGATAGAGGAGATACTGGATATAGAAGTATTGAATTTTCTTTTGATAGTGATAATTCCTTTAATGGAACATTTATTTATAAGTTTCAAAATTCTTATAAAATAGAAGGAGAATTTAATATAAACGAAGATGGTAGTATTGAATTAAATAAAGAGTTGTCTATTGGAAAAATATTATTATTACATAAAACAACAGAAGGATATCGTTTATTTGCTCAAAATAACGAAAAAACATATTATTTTAAAAAATCTTATTCTAATATAACAGAAGAACAAAAATAAAAAATGATAGATAAAAATCTTAAAAAAAAATTTGATTTATTTAAAGATACAAACCAAAAAGAACATTATATATTCAATCAAAATCAAATTCGTATTAATCGATATTTAGCATTATGTGGGGTGGGTTCTCGAAGAGAAGTAGAAAAATTTATTTTAGAAGGTAAGGTATTGGTAAATGGTATTCCAGTAAAAGATTTAACTTATAAAGTAAAAAAAGATGATCTTGTTATATTTAATGGTAAACGAATTACCCCTATAAAAAAACATATCTATATAGCGTTAAATAAGCCAGTTGGTTATGTAGTCTCTAAAAAGCAATTTAGAAATGAGCGTTCTATATATAGTTTAATACCAAAGGAATTAAGAAGAAAATATAATTTAGGATATGCAGGAAGATTAGATAAAATGTCTCGAGGATTGGTAATATTATCTTCTGATGGTTTATTTTTACATCATCTTACACATCCCAAATATAAAGTATTAAAAAAATACTATGTTCAATTAGATTCGCCTTTAACAGGATATGATTTAAATTTATTAACAGGAAGAGGTATATTAGATGATGGAGAACGATTAAAAGCTTTATCTATAACAGTTAAAGATGCGACAAAAAATATTTACCAGGTTGTATTGGGAGAAGGGAAAAAAAGACATATAAGAAGAATGTTTCAGGCATTATTGTATGATGTAATTGATCTATATAGGGTTGCTATAGGTAAATTAGATTTAGAAAAATTTCCTATACCAGAGGGAAGTTTTTTAGAGTTTGATCCTTCGTTAATTTGGGAAGATTCACCAGAACATCAATATTTAATTGAATTATATAAAAAATTAAAAAAATAATTATGCTATTTGTAACAGAAGAATATTTAATATTTTTTATAGTTGTTTTTTTGTTATTCTGGACTGTTTTACCGAAATATCGCTTTTTTATTTTATTACTAAGTAGTATATATTTTTATGGAACCTGGAGTATCCCTTTTATTTTTCATTTGATTTTAATAGTTTCTATCAATTACTATGGAATGGAATTATGGAGAATTTATAAAAAGAAATTTATATTTATCTCAGTTTTAATTATAGATATTTTAAATATAGCAATTTTTAAATATTATTATTTATTTTTTGATGCTATTGGAACTTTATTACAAATAAAATCTTGGCAAATGCCCTATTTAAAAGAACAGTTAAGTTTAGAAGGATTAAAAATCTTTTTACCCTTAGGTATTAGTTTTTATACATTTCAAATTATGTCTTATTCTTATGATATTTATTCTGGTAAATATGATAAAAAACATTCTTTTAAAGAAGTATTATTATATATTTTATTTTTTCCACAATTAATTGCTGGTCCAATTATGCGTTCTGAGGAACTTCTACCTCAGATAAAACATATAAATTCAATTCCTGTTCCTAAAAAAGAAGATTTATATTATGGTTTCTGGTTAATTATGATTGGAGTTTTTAAAAAATTAATTATTGCAGATACATTAAGTTCTATTGTAAGTCCTCTTTTTTATAATAATTTAAATCAACTCACTTCTATTGAAATCTGGATTTATGTTTTTACCTGTTTAATGATGTTATATTGTGATTTTTCTGCATATACAGATATTGCAAGAGGTTGTGGAAAATTTTTGGGTTTCGAAATCCCTATCAATTTTAAAGCACCATTTTTTATGCATTCGATGTCAGATTTCTGGAGAAGATGGCATTTAACATTTTCAATGTGGATTCGTGATTATATTTATATACCCTTAGGAGGAAGTCGGGTACCAGAAATTCGAAATTATATGAATTTAATTATTACGTTTTTTCTTGGAGGATTATGGCATGGTGCAAGTTATAATTTTATTATCTGGGGTATATTGGTAGGAATAATCTTATCAATTGAAGCATTTCTATTTCGTAGAGGAATTAAGGAATGGCCAGAAGATATAATAGGTAAAATAGTTAGAATTATAATAAGTTGGTATTTTATGTTAACTTCTGCTTTATTCTTTTTTGTAAGAGATTACGAAAGAGCAAAAGCATTATTAAAAAAAATGGTATTTTTTGATTTTAAATTAGATGTACCAGAAAATTTTACAATAATTTTTTATTCTTTTATTGGTGTTATGATTTTTAATTATATAGAAGAATATCCGAATAGATTGGAAAAATTCAAAAAATATCAGTTTCCTGTACAAATTGTATTTTTTATCCTATTATTATTAATGTTAATTGAATATTCTGCACCAGGAAAAGACTTTTTTTATTTTCAATTTTAGGAGAGTATATGTTCTTAATAAAAAAACCCCATCTATTATTTTTTCCTTTGTTGATAGCAGGTATTTTCTTAATCGATAAAATTTTTTTATTAGAAAATGTTAGAGATCATTTTATTCAACCAGGTGGAATGTTATATTATCGCCAGAGAAAAGAACAATTAGGTATATTAAAAAAATATATACTACACAATGATAATAAAAAAAACACATTAATTATTGTTTTGGGAGATTCTCGAAGTCTTGGTTTAGGGCAGGAAATTGCTAATTACATTAAAAAAAATGAGCTTGATATATGGAATTTTGCAGGTCCACAAGCAGTACCAGCTTATTATTTTTATATTGCAAAAAAAATTTTTAAATTTACAAAACCAGATTATTTTTATATAGGTATTTCTCCTGATGCCTTTAATAGAAATGCTGGAATATTTGCAAGTCCAGTACTAAACTATGGTGTAGATAAAGAATTTATAGAAACATATAGAACCTTAATACCAGATAGAGATTATACTGTTTATAAAAAAACAAGACTATATGCATTAGCAGGTTTACAATTTTCTTTTCGTACTTTAATAAAAAGAATCAAAGGATCTCTTTTTCAGACAGATATAGAAGAAATTTTAAAGAAATTTAATATAAACTATAATAAACTTACCTTAGAAGAAAAAAAAATATTACAAACGCTATATTCCTTTCGAGAAGAAAATCTGAGTTTTTATAATTATTATAAATCACCACAGCGTTTATTATTAAATATGACGAAAGGAGCTCAATATGCCTGGTTTGGTAAAATGAATGATAATGAATTAAAAAAAGAAACAGAAAAACTAAAAAATTTGTATTTAAATCAATTTATTATTTCTCAGGAACAATTGATTTTTTTAGAATTTTTATTAAGAGAAATTCAAAAGAATCAAAGTAAAGCAATTTTATTTTTTCCAAGAGTAAATCCTTATTTAAGAGAGATGTATAAAGAGGTGCCAGAAATTCAATTTATTAAAAGAGAAATAACTAATAAGGCAAATCAATATAATTTTCCTATAATTGATTTTAATGATGATAAAATTATAAATTGCAATGATTATTACGATGCAAGCCATTTATCTGTTTCGTGTTTTCCCGATGTTTTAAGGGTATTATTAAAATATCATTAAAGAATTGGCTGGGTAGGGTTAAATTTTAATTTTTGTAATAATTTATAATAATTTATATTAAACTGAAAATACAGGGGAAAATAATCCCCTGTATTATTTGTTAAAAAACACAATTATTTTAACCTTACAATAGCAAAGTCTTTATTACTGCTTTACAGTTTAGTAGTTCAAAGAAGTTTTTGGTTACGATTTTAAAGAATTCATCGTATTTTAGAGTAAATTTATGTTCTGGCATAGAGGAATATATTCTGTTTATCGGAATTTATAGAATAAGTTAAGAAAAAAAGAATTAAATCAAAAAAAAATAAATTATTATAGAGTATATAGAGTTGATATAAACCTAAAAGTAAATGAGGAAAAAATTATTTAATAATGCCATATTTTTTTAGCTCTTTTTTGGATAAACCTGTAGCTTCTATAATAATATTTATATCTATTCCTTTTTTAACTAACTTTTTTGCTGTTTCTATTTTTGCTTTTAGTTGTCCTTCCTGTAATCCTTCTAATTTTCCTTCAAGTTTTCCTTTTTGTATGCCTTCCTGTAAGCCTTTTTCGTAGTGTGGTTTTACTAAGTCAGTAATATCAGCTTCGTAAACTTTTGGCATTTTAATACCCTCTGGTAATTGTTTCTCGAAATTACTATATCTAACATAATACATTTCCTGTAATAATGCAATCATTTTTTTATCTTTAATGGGAATTAGTTTTATATTTTTTAGACCTTCTTTTAATTTATTTTGATTAGCGAAGATATAGAGATATTCTATTTCGTAGTTATGAATATCAAGTTGGTTAATTTCGATAAAATAGATATTTAATAAATCATTATGAAATTTATAAAGACCATCTTGTAATAAAATGGCATGTTTATTTAATAGATTTTTGAATGATTTAGTAAAGTCTGGTGTTATAAGAGTAATGGTAGTATTATTAAGGTTAGCGGATTTTTCTCTATTACAGAAGCCAGTGAGGTAGATAAATAGGTCGTTAAAATCTTTGATGGTAGGGTTTATCTTTTTCGGATTTAAAAGATATAATGTTGAATAATTTAAAATATTTAAATAATTCTAATTTTTTAGTATCTGGATTTTTAATGATAATGATATCTGCTTTTTTTGGTAGTTTAAGAATTTCGTATTCGGTGATGACGTTGCAGTTTAGTAGTTCAAAGAAGTTTTTGGTTACGATTTTAAAGAATTCATCGTATTTTAGAGTAAATTTATGTTTTGGCATAGAGGGATATATTTTGATTATCGGAATTTATAATGATATATATGAAAAAAAAAGATAATAAGTTGCCAGAAATTCAATTTATTAAAAGAGAAATAACTAATAAGGCAAATCAATATAATTTTCCTATAATTGATTTTTATAATGATAAAATTATAAATTGCAATGATTATTACGATACAAGCCATTTATCTGTTTCGTGTTTTCTTGATGTTTTAAAGATATTATTAAATATCATTAAAGAATTGGCTGGGTAGGGTTAAATTTTAATTCATGCTTATAAACAAATTTAGCTCCTTTTTTTAATTTTTTATATAGTTCTAAAAATCTTTCATTGGGGACAAAGCCATCTTCGTCTTTACTTAACTTGGGATGAATTCGTTTTAAAAAGAACATATCAATTTTCCCACGGTTTTTTACATCATATTTACCTCTATATTCACATTTAAAAAAGTATTTTACTTTTTCATAAGTAGAACGAGAAATATTAATTTCGTAAGGTAAGCTTGATGATTCTAATCTTTGTGCAACATTAACAGCATCTCCCCATACATCATAAGCGAATCTTTCTTTTCCAATAATACCAGCAACAACTATTCCCGTATTTATTCCAATTCTAATATCTAAGGAGGGTATATTTTTCTCTTGTCTAAGCTTGTTTGTTTGTATTGTAAAATTTCTAAGTTCAAGTGCTGCAAGACAGGCATCAACTGCATGGGTATAATTATCTTCTGGTATTCCACCTACTGCCATATAAGCATCACCAATTGTTTTTAATTTTGTTAAATTATTTCTTGTAATAATTTCATCGAATTGATGAAAATATCCATCTAATACTTCGATTAAATCCTCAGGTGATATTTCGCTTGCGTATTTTGTAAAACCAACAAAATCTGTAAATAGAACTGTTGCATTTTTATATAATCGAGGCTTTACATAACCTTTTTCTTTTAATTCATCAGCAACTTTCTTAGGTAATATATTTAATAATAAATTATCTGATTTTTGTTTTTCTTCTTCAATTTGTTTTCTTAAATAGGAATTATAAATAGCACCAACAATCTGAGAGCAAAATGCTTCTATTGAACGAATTGCATCAATATTTAGATAAACATTTTTTTCATAATTTGTAAATGCTAAAATACCAATTACTTCATTTTTTAAAATTAAAGGAACATATAATACCCATTTTAATTTTGTTATTTTTATTAAATCTTCATCAATTTTTGCTCCTTTATATTCTGGATCTATTCTTTTTAGATATAAATGTTTTTTTCTTTGTATGGTTCTATAAATAGTTCCGAGATTTTCATCAATGGGATGTTTAAAATTAGATAAATATTCAAACATTTCTTTTGGTATTTCTATAACATTTTTAGAAAAAGAAGAAGTTTTAATAAGGTTTTCTTTTTTATCAATTAATAAAAGCCATCCAAATTGTAGTTCATATTGTTTTCTTAAATAATCAAAAATATTTTGAATAATTGTTTCAAAATCTTCTTCTTCTATAATCTGTCTTGTAAATTCATTGAGTTTTTGAAGTTCTTTTTGTGCCATTTCGGTTTTTTGTTTTTCTTTTTGCAATTGTTCTAATAAATAAGAAGTATATAAAGCACCTGCGATTTGATCACAAAAATATTGAATAGATTTTAATTTATCTAATTTTAGATGAACGGTTTTTTCATAGTTAGTAAATGCTAATATTCCAATTACTTTATCCTGTACAATTAATGGCATATGTAAAAGCCATTTTAATCTAAGCATTTCTATAATAGTATGATCCCAATAGGAACCTTGAAAACTATCAAAAATTTTTGGTGCATAGAAATATTTTTTCTTTTTATAGGTACGATATAATGTACCTGCCGTTTCGTTTAAGGGGGCATTAAAATTTTTTAAAAATTCCTGAATAAATGGTTCTAATTGATTGAAATTTTTAGAGAATGATAAACTTTTAAATGCTTTTTCTTTTTCATCAATAAAAATAAGCCAACCAAATTTCAAATCATATTTTTGATTAAAATAATCAAAAATATCTTGAATGATTTCTTGAAAATCTGTAGAAGAATTAATTTTTTTGGTAAATTCATTTAATTTTTCTAATTCTTGTTTGGTGGCTTCTAATTGTAATAAAGATTTTTCTAATTCAAATTGTTTTGTTTCTAACTCGTCTATTAAAAGTTTATTTTTTAAAATAGAAGCAAATTGATCTACAAATATTTTTATTAATGTTAATTGAACTTTACTAATTTTTAATTCTTCTACGAAATGAGAAAAATCTAAGGTACCAAGTAATTCATTAGCAGCATACAAAGGAAATACCATTAATGATTTCATTTTTAATAATTTTTGATTTTCATTTTCTATAGAAGAAGCAGAAGTCTTTAATTTTGGTAAATAAATAAATCGTCTTTTTATACAACAAGAAGCATGTATTCCTTCTGGAGGATCTAAGGGTATAATATTACTTTTAATTTTCTTAAGAGTTTCTGGTTCATATAGATGTGTAAAATTTGCATCAGTAAATATTAATTGATTTTTTGTTTTATCGTATCGAAAAAATAAATAATAACGAATAGAAAAATGTTTTGTTAAAAATTCTATCATATAATTTAATATTTGTTTTATATCATAAGTTTGATTCATTAAAGAAATGGTTTCATTCATAGAAAGAATGATTTTATTTCTTTCGCTAATTTCTTTATTTTTAATTTCTAACTGATTTTTTTGATTCTGAATTTCTTCTATTAATAAAAGATTTTTTAAAATCGATGCAAATTGATCAATAAAAATTTTTATTAATGTTAATTCAACTTTATTGATATGAATAGGTTCATGTATATGAGATATATCAAATGTACCAATTATTTCATTACCAACAATTAAAGGAAAAATTAATATAGATTTCATTTGCATAATTTGTTGATTTTGATTTTCTACCTCACATTCCGTTTTACGATTCAGCATATTAGGTAAATAAATATATCGATTTTTTTTACAGGCAAGGCTATGAATACCATTTCCTTTTAAAATGGGTATTTTATTATTTTTAATAATATTCCATTTTTCTTTTTCTAATAGAGATTCACCATTTGTATAAGAATAAACTAACCAATCATTTTCTTTATCATAAAAATATAACATATAATATTTAAGATTAAAATGTTTATCTAAGAATTTTATAACATGATTAAGAATTTCACGAATATTCTGGCTTTGTAAAATTAAAGATAAAACATCATTCATTTCTAAGATAAATTTATTTTTTTTAGAAATTTCTTTATTATATTCTTCTAACTGAATTTTTTGTTTTTGTATTTCCTGAACAAATAGATAGTTTCTAAAAAGCTGAGCAAAATATTGTACAAAAATATTTAGATTTAAAAATTCTTCTCTGGATAGATTTAATGGTTCATCAGCATGAGTTATATCTAAAAAACCAAATACTTCATCCTGATAAATTAAAGGAAATACAATTAATGATTTTAAATTTAATTTTTTAACTAATTGATTTTCAAATTCGTAATTGGATTTTTTAAAATTTTTTAAATAAATTGGTTTTTTATGATGAAAAACACCATAATGGATTCCTTTCTGCTTTAAATCAAAAACATCTACCCCTTTAGTCATAAATTCAAATTGTTCAGGTGTTAATTTTTTATTTAGATTACTATTAAAAAAATAAGCTTCCTGTTTTTCTTGATCAATTGTCATTAATACAAAATATTTAATACCAAAATTGATTTCTAAATGATGGGCAATTTCATCTAATATAAGATTAAAATCGGATATAGAAGAAATCTTTTTAGATAATTCTAAGAGGGATTCATATAATAAGTTTAATTTCTGTAATTTTTCTTCTTGTTCTTTTGTTGTTTCGTATTGTTGCTCAATTTCTTCTTTTGCCTGGGTTAATTCTTCCTGTAAATTAAGAAGTTCATTTCTTTGTTCTCCCAATTCATAGTTCAAAAATAAGCTGTAAGATAAAGAAAAAAATACCATAACAATGGGTATAATAAAAGGATCAGAGTTTAGATTTTCTACAACAAAAATATCGCCAGCAAAACCTAAGAATAAAATAAATATTCCTAAAAAGCGTATTTTAGCATATTTTTCTTTTAGAAAAAAATAAGAAAAAGTTATATATACTAAATATAAAGAAACAATCAACCCAGCTATATGATAAAAAATTCGATATTCGATATAATATTTTCCAGGTATAAAAAGTAAAATAATAAAAGGAATAGAATAATAAGTAATAAACTTAACAACAAAAGGATGAAATTTAGTTTTAAAAAATTCATAGCAAAAAATAATAAATAAAGGAAATCCTCCATAGTAGGTTAAATGATCAATGCGTAAAAGAAAATCATTTTGATTAATATCTCCAAAAAAATATTCAATTCTAAGTAAGCTTCTTATTGATACATTAAATACTACAAGTGCAAGAAATAATACTGGTTTTTTATTCCTGATAATACCGGATATGATTAAAAAATACATCGAAAATAAAATAAGTATGATTGTTGAGGATAAATTAATTATGTTTATTAAATCCATGGTTTATTACTATATATAGTTATTATCTTAATTTATCAATAAAAATTTTACGTATATGTTTAATTTTTTAAAAATTGTATTTATAAAAAAATAAAAAAATATCAAAACATAAAAAGAATTGCATTTTAATAAAAATAAATTTTAAGGGGGGATATGACGTATGAAAAGAAATTTGTTATTGGAATAATTGGTCCAAATCAATCTTTATGTACAAAAGAAATTTATGATTTTGGTTTGATTCTTGGTAGACGTCTTATTGATGATGGTTATATGATTGTTTGTGGGGGAATGTTTGGTTTTATGGAAGCAGTATGTAGGGGAGCTAAAAATTCGCCTGTATATACTTATGGAAGTACTATAGGAATTATACCATCAGTCGAAAAAAAATTTGCCAATCCCTATTGCGATATTGTAATTCCAACAGGAATGGGATTAGCGAGAAATGTTTTAGTTGTTAATACAGCAGATGTTATTGTTGCAGTAAGTGGCGGGGCAGGTACATTATCGGAAATCTCTTATGCTTGGCAAACAGGAAAAGAAATACTATGTTATACCGGGTTTGATGGTTGGGCAAAAGAAATGGCAAATAAATCCTTAGATAGTACACAGCAAAGAAAATTAATCGCAGTACATAGCTTAGAAGATATTTTATCTCAATTAAGAAAAATATTATACAAAGTTGGTATATAGATAATATTCTTGCAAATAGGCAAATTTTTATTTTTATGTCAATATGCATATTTTACAATATTATCAGTTTGGAAATATACCAGAAAATCAATTAGATAATATAAAAGAGTGGTATTATAAGAAATGTTTAGAATATCAATTAAAGGGATTAATATTATTAGCACCAGAAGGTATTAATTTATCAGTAGCTGGAACCAAATTTTTATTAGATGATTTTTTAAAAGAATGTTATAAGGCACCTTTTCCTTTACTACCAGAAACAAGAGTACGTTTTATGCCAACAGAAGTTCAACCTTATAAAAAGATTGTAATTAAAATAAAAAATCAAATTATACCTTTTCCTGTCAAGATAAATCATAAATTAAATCAAGGAAAATTTATTAAACCAGAAGAATTTCATCAATTAATGAAGGAAAATAAAGTTATACCTGTTGATACAAGAAATTATTATGAATGGGAAATAGGTACTTTTAAAAATGCTTTAAAGTTTCCTATAAGAAAATTTAGAGAATTACCTTCTCAATTAGATTGGTTTAAAGAACAATACGAAAAAAATAAAGATAAAATTATAGTTACTTTTTGTACCGGTGGAATTCGATGCGAAAAAGTAGTTCCTTTTTTAGTAGAAAAGGGTTTTATGAATGTTTATCAAATAGAAGGAGGAATTTTAGATTATTTTGAAAAATTTCCCGATGGTTACTGGGAAGGTGAGTGCTTTGTATTTGATGAACGTTATTCTATTTTGCCAGATTTTAAAAGAGGGAATGTTCGTCCCTGTAATTTTTGTGGTCAACCAATAATCCATCAAAGATGTGTACGATGTGGTAATATTCAGATTGCATAAGGGGTTTTATTTATGACATTACTTTTACAAAAAAAAGACAATAAAACAACGGAAATTTTAGAAAAAGCTCTTAATGGCGAAAGGATAACACCGGAAGAAGCTTATCTTTTATATATGGAAGGTGATTTTATAGAAATGCAATATGTTGCTAAGGAAATTCGTAATAGGTTTAATAAACCTGGTATAGCAAGCTATACAGCATTTCGGGTGGTAAATTATACAAATTATTGTAATGTGGAATGTAGTTTTTGTTCTTTTATGGATGAAATCAACTCCAATCGTGGTTATGTTTTAACAAAAGATCAAATTCTAAAAAAGATGGAAGAAGCAATTGCTATTGGAGCTAATCAGATGTTTTTACAGGGGGGAGTTTATCCAGATATTCCTTTTGATTATTATTTAGATGTATTACGAAGTGTTAAAGAAACCTTTGGTCGAGATATCCATATAAGAGGATTTTCGCCAGTAGAATTAATCAATATGGAAAAAATTACTGGTTTATCCTTAGAAGAAGTTTTAAATCAATTGAAAGAAGCAGGCTTGGATTCTGTACCAGGCGCAGGAGCAGAAATCTTAACAGAAAGAATGCGATATATTTTATCTCCTAAGAAAGCAAAGCCGGAAGAATGGGTTCGGGTAATGGAAACCTGTCATCGTATGGGATTAAAAGGTAGTGCTAATATTGTATGGGGTTCAGAAGAAACAAGATGGGAAGTAATTGAACATTTAAATTTAATACGAGATTTACAGGATAGAACACATGGATTTTTATCGTTTATTCCCTGGACATTTCAGAAACAAACAAAAAAATTTTATGTAAGAAATGTACCAGCACAGGAATATTTAAAAGTTCTTGCCTTATGTCGAATTTTTTTTGATAATATTCCTCATATAGAAACAAGTTTAATGGTACTAGGACAGGGTGTAGGTCAGATTGCCTTACAATCCGGTGCTGATGATATATCTTCCATCGTAATAGAAGAAAATGTTTTAAAAAGTTATGGAATAAAAACAGAAGATAGAGTAAAGCAATTTTTAATAGAAAGTGGTTTCTTCCCCGTAAAAAGAGATTTTAATTATAATTATTTTATATAAAATCTTAGATAATTTTATAAATAAAAATACTTAATATTGCAGATAAAGGCATGGTTATAAACCAGGAAAATAGAATTTCTTTTATTTTTTTCTTATTTGCTTGTTTCGTATAGAAACCTATACCGAATAAAGAGCCAATAGAAACATGAGTCGTTGATACGGGAAATCCGCCAATGCTTGCAAAAAATACAATTAATGATGTTGTTAAATTAGCAATCAATCCTTTCTGCGAATTTAATGGAGTGATATGTTTGCTGATTACAAATGCAACTTTTTTAGCATTCCATAATCCACCTAATGCCATTGCTATCCCAATAAATAGTAAATAATATTTTACAGATAACATAGAAGATAATAGAATAAGACCAGCAATTTTAGGTGTATCATTTAATCCTCTGGAAAAACTAACAAAGCCAGCACTTAAAAAATGTAAAAAGGAAATAATATTATCTTTATGAATTTTGATGAAATAGTCTAAACTAGTTTTAGAAGAACAATTTATATAATGATCCATTCTAACAGTATAAATAGCATAATTACAATTATTTGGATAGGTAGCTACTTGATATTTTTCTATACATATACATTGATTATTTAGAATAGGATTTAATTTTGTTTTAAGAAATTTAAAAAATAAATTTAAAAAATGTGTTACTGTTATAGCAATTAATGGACTTATAAGTAATGGTAATAAAAATTTATTTAATAAAAAAGATATCTTGATTTTCTTAAATAGTAATATTGATATCCCATAAATAGCTCCTATAATGCTATGTGTTGTAGAAACGGGAAAACCAGTAATTGTAGCAATTAATATGGTTAAACTTGAACCTGTTAGGATAGCATAAAATAAAGCTGAATTATTTAAAAAAGATTCTGGGAAGATTTTATATCCAGAAAAATTTTGTATTAATTCATTGGCTAAATAAATGGAAGATAATGAACCAAAAAAAGTTGTAATTGTTGCCCACCATAAAGCATTAAAATAATTTGTCAAATTACTTCCATACAATGTAGCAACTCCTTTATAATTATCATTTGCACCATTCCAATAAGCAAGAAAAAGAGTTAGAAAAAAAATCCCATAAAATTCCATAACAATGTTATCGTAAATTTTATAACGAAGTTACAAAAATGATTTAATTATTTTGATATTATAAATCTAAAAAATATATCTCTTTTTGTTCATTGCTTTTTTTATTTACAAAGATTAAATATTTTAAATTTTGTTTCTATGCAAATTCAATCTGTTAAGAAGCTTAATTTTCGTTCTTATGTTATAACAGAAGGTGATACAAGAGCTCCTAATCGTGCAATGCTTCGTGCAGTAGGTTTTCGAGATCAGGATTTTTCCAAACCAATTTGTGGTGTTGCAAGTGCATATAGTACAATTACGCCCTGTAATTCTGGTATCCGTATATTAGAAGAAGCTGCAATTAATGGAATTTACGAAGCAGGTGGAATGCCTCAGGTATTTGGTACCATTACTATTTCTGATGGTATTTCCATGGGTACAGAAGGAATGAAATATTCCTTAGTAAGTAGAGAAGTAATTGCAGATGCCATCGAAACAGTCTGTAATGGACAAAGAATGGATGGAGTTTTAGCAATTGGTGGATGTGATAAAAATATGCCAGGTGCTCTTATTGCTATGGCTCGTTTGAATATCCCTTCTATTTTTGTTTATGGGGGAACAATTTTACCAGGTTATTATAATGGTAAAGAATTAAATATTGTTTCTGTTTTTGAAGCTGTGGGAGAGTTTAATGCAGGTAAAATTTCGAGAGAAGAATTTTTAGAAATTGAGCGAAAGGCATGTCCTGGTCCTGGTAGTTGTGGAGGTATGTACACTGCCAATACAATGTCTTCTGCAATAGAAGCAATGGGTATGAGTTTACCAGGATCTTCGACTATGCCAGCAGTTGCTTCGGAAAAAGAACGTTCTGCCTTTGAATCTGGAGAAGCCTTAGTAAATCTAATCAAAAATCAAATTACTCCATCAATGATTATGACAAGAAAAGCATTTGAAAATGCAATTGCAGTTGTTATGGCAATAGGTGGTTCTACCAATGCAGTTTTACATTTATTAGCAATTGCACATGCTATGGGAGTTCCCTTAACAATTGATGATTTTGAAAAGATTGCTCGTAAAGTTCCCCATATAGCAGATATGAAGCCATCTGGAAAATATTTAGCAGTACATTTGCATCAATATGGTGGAATTCCTAAGATTATGAAAATTTTATTAGAAGCTGGATTGATTCATGGGGATTGTTTAACTGTTACAGGAAAAACAATAGAAGAGAATTTAAAACATATAGATGCAAAGATACCCGAAAATCAGGATGTTATTTATCCATTAGATAAGCCATTATATCCAAGAGGTCATTTAGTAATTTTAAAAGGTAATTTAGCACCAGGTGGAGCAGTAGCAAAAATTTCTGGTGTAAAGAATTTTTCCATAACAGGACCAGCTAAGGTTTATAATTCCGAAGAAGAATGTATGGAAGCAATTTTATCTAATAAAATACAGGAAGGTGATGTCGTAGTTATTCGATACGAAGGACCTAAAGGTGGTCCAGGTATGAGGGAAATGTTAGCTCCTACATCTGCTCTTGTTGGAAAAGGTCTTGGAGATAAAGTAGGATTAATAACAGATGGACGTTTTTCTGGTGGTACTTATGGAATGGTAGTAGGACATGTTTCTCCAGAAGCAGCAGTAGGTGGCCCCATTGCATTAATACGTGATGGAGATTTAATTACTATTGATGCAAGTAAAAATGAATTAAATGTTCATCTTACAGAAGAAGAATTGGAAGCAAGAAAAAAAGAATGGACACCACCAGAACCACGATATAAAAAAGGTGTATTATATAAATATTATAAATTAGTAGGTTCAGCAGAATTTGGTGCTGTAACAGATGCTGATTAAATAATTAAAAAAAACTGGAGGGAATATGGAACAAAAAAACGAAAGAAAAAAGCATGTTTTATATGATGAAAATGGAAATCCTACAAAAGATAAACCCTGGATTTTTAGGACGTATGCAGGTCATACAAATGTATGGGAAACCAATAAATTATATAGGGAAGGTTTAAAAAGAGGTCAGACTGGATTATCCATTGCTTTTGATTTACCTACCCAATGTGGTTATTCTTCTGATCATCCACTTGCAAGAGCCAGAAATTGGAAAGGTAGGAGTTCCCATTAATTCCTTAGATGATTTTCATGTATTATTTGATGGTATTCCTATTGAAGAAATGAATACTTCGATGACAATTAATGCAACAGCAATGTGGCTTTTAGCATTATATGTTGCTTTAGCAAAAGAACGTGGAGTAGATATTTCTCTATTAAAAGGAACAACTCAAAATGATCTTGTAAAAGAATATTTAGCACGTGGTACTTATATATTCCCTCCAGAACCAAGTTTTCGTTTAATAAGCGAAATGTACGAATATTGTATTAAATATATTCCTAAATGGAATCCTTCCAATATATGTTCTTATCATTTACAGGAAGCAGGAGCGACACCTGTTCAGGAATTAGCTTATGCTTTATCCAATGCTATAGGTTTATTAGATACAATTAAAGAAAGAGGAAATGTATCTGGAGAAGATTTCGAAAGAGTAGTAGGAAGAATTAGTTTTTTTGTTAATTCTGGTATTCGCTTTATAGAAGAAATGTGTAAAATGCGTGCTTTTGTCGAATTATGGGATGAAATTACAAGAGAACGATATAATGTACAAAATCCGAAATATCGTATTTTCCGTTATGGTGTTCAGGTTAATTCCTTAGGACTTACAGAAAAGCAACCAGAAAATAATGCCTGGAGAATTTTAATCGAAGCATTGGGCGTAACCCTTAGTAGAAAAGCACGTTGTAGAGCATTACAATTACCAGCCTGGAATGAAGCATTATCATTACCAAGACCATGGGATCAACAATGGTCTTTACGATTACAACAAATTTTAGCTTATGAAACAGATTTATTAGAATATCCAGATATATTTGATGGAAGTATTGTTATAGAATCCAAAGTAAATGAATTAAAAGAACAGGCAAGAGAAGAAATTGATAAGATTTTAAAAATGGGTGGTATTCGAGCAGCAGTAGAATCCGGATATATAAAAACACAACTGGTAAAATCAATGTCAGAAAGAATTAGTAAAATAAATTCGGGAGAAATTATAGTTGTAGGATTAAATAAATGGACAGAAGGATTACCATCACCTTTACAGGCTGGAGATGGAGGTATCTTTAAAGTAGATCCAGAAGCAGCACAAAAAACCCTTGATGCATTAGAAAAAACCAAAAAAAATCGTAATCCCAAAAAAGTAAAAGAAGCATTAGAATATTTAAAAGAATGTGCAAGAAAAGGTGAAAATTTAATGCCAGCCTCGATTGAATGTGCATTAGCAAGAGTAACAACAGGAGAATGGGCAGATGCATTAAGAGAAGTTTTTGGAGAATATAGACCACCAACAGGAATTGAAGGACAGCGACTTTATTTAGAAGATATTCGCGTAGAAAAATTAAGAAAAAGAGTAGAAGAATTTACAAAAGAAAAAGGTCATAGACCAAGAATTGTTGTAGGTAAACCAGGACTTGATGGTCATTCCAATGGAGCAGAAATGATTGCAGTTGCTGCACGACATTGTGGTTTTGATGTTATTTATTCTGGAATTCGTTTAACACCGGAAGAAATAGTTCATACTGCAGTAGAAGAAAATGCTGATGTTATAGGAATTTCTATATTGTCTGGTTCTCATATAGAATTAGCCCAACAAATTATAGATGAATTGAAAAAATTAAATGCATTTGAAGAAATTCCTATCGTTGTTGGTGGTATTATTCCAAAGCAGGATTTTAAAACATTATTATCAATGGGCGTTAAAAGAGTTTTTACCCCATCTGACTATCAATTGGTTGATATTATGGAAAAAATAATGGATACAATAGAAGAAAACCAAAAAAGAAAAGTGCTTGTATGATTACAAAAACAATGTCTAAAAAAGAAGTATTAATAAAACTTGCTGAACAATCCTTAGAAGGTGATAAATTTAGTCTTGCAAAAATTATCAGTATTTTTGAAAATACTAAACCAGAATATTATGAATATAAAAATATCATTATTGATTATTTAAAAAATAAAAATCTTCATAAAGGATATTTTCTTGGTATAACAGGTACACCTGGAGCAGGTAAATCTACTTTAACTGGAAAATTAGCTTTAGAATTAATAAATAAACAAAATGATATTCGCGTAGCTATATTAGCTGTTGATCCTTCTAGTGAAGTTTCTGGTGGTTCTTTATTAGGAGATAGAACAAGAGTAAAACTTCCCATCAATGAAAAACGAATCTATTTTAGAAGTCAGGCATCGGATAAGGAATTAGGTGGATTAAGTAAGCATACATTTAATGTATGTAGAGTATTATATTATCTATTTGATTATATTTTTTTAGAAACTGTTGGTATTGGTCAAAGCGAGATAGAAATTCAACATATAGCAGATCATGTTTTTCTTGTTTTACAACCCTTAACAGGGGATCAAATACAATTTATGAAAGCGGGAATTATGGAAATACCTGATGCTTTTATTATCAATAAATGGGATCAGGAAAAAGAAGCACAAAAAACCTATTATGCTTTAAAATCTACTTTATCTTTTATTAGACCCAATTCGAAAGAAATACCTATTTTTCGTGTAAGCGCTTATTCTGGATTTGGTATTAACGATTTAATTGAGTATATTATATCTTTAAAACAGAATAGTAATGATTTGAGTACATCTTTAACAAAAAAAGAAATTTTTTATTTTGAAAAATGGGTAAAAAATCAATATGGTCTAAAAGGGTTAGAAATATTGAATGAAAAAGGCGGAGCTTCTACTTTCTTAAGAGAACATGGTTCTTTTGACTTAGCAATACAGGAATTTTCTAAATTACGTTATACGTTTGATTCTTATGAATAAAAAAAAGAAAATAGGTTTAATATTTGGTGGTCGTTCTACTGAACATGAAATTTCTATTTTATCTGCTAAAAATATTTTTAATGCAATTGATAAAGAAAAATTCGAAATCATACCTATCTATATTTCTAAAGATGGTAAATTTTTTTATTTAGAAAATATAAAACATTTTCCAGAAAATTTAAAAGAAATAGAACAATTAAAAAAGCATTTATTATATTTTCAGGTAGACTCATCACCCTTTGTATATTGGGAAAAGGAAAAATTAAATCATATTTCTATAGATGTATTTTTTCCTATAACGCATGGAACATTTGGAGAAGATGGTAGTTTACAGGGACTTTTAAAATTGACCAGCATACCTTTTGTAGGATGCGATATTTTATCTTCTGCTTTATGCATGGATAAAGAAGCAATGAAGCAAATTCTTACAGCAAACCAGATCCCCGTTACACCTTATGTTAGTTATTTATACCACGAAAAATCACAAATTCCATATGATGAAATTATAAACAAGTTTCATTTACCTGTATTTATAAAACCTGCAAGACAGGGATCTTCTGTTGGTGTTTATCGTGCAAAAACATACGAAGAAATGGTCAAATATATTGAATTATCATTTCAATATGATACAAAAATTCTTATAGAAAAAGAAATTAAAGGGAAAGAAATAGAATGTGCTGTATTGGGAAATGAAGAACCAAAAGTTACCATACCAGGAGAAATAAAACCTAATCATGAATTTTATTCTTATGAAGCTAAATATATAGATCCACAGGGAGCTGGTTTATTGATACCTGCACAGGATTTAACAGAAGAAGAAATAGAAAAAATCAAACATATAGCTTATTTAACATATAAAGCATTATATTGCGAAGGTATGGCACGTGTTGATATGTTTTATGCTAATGGGGAAATCTATGTAAATGAAGTAAATACATTACCTGGATTTACAAATATTAGTATGTATCCAAAATTATGGGAATATGAAGGATTAACTCAAACAGAATTAATAAATAAACTGATTGATCTGGCAGAAGATAAATTTAAACAATTAAGTAATTTAAAATATAATTATTGAAAAGAACTATGGATAATATAAAATCGAAATTGGTAGAAAAATTTAAAAAAACTTATAATCAAGAACCAGAAAGATTTTTTTTTGCACCGGGTAGAGTTAATTTTATTGGGGAACATATAGATTATAATGGAGGAAAGGTACTACCTTTTGCTATTAATAAAGGAATTTTTGCTGCTATAAAATATGATGATTCTAATAAAATTAAATTATGTTCTCATATTGATAATCAAGTATATGAAATAGATTATAATAACGATTTTAATCAATATAAAAATACTTCTTTATGGATTAGATATCCCTTAGGTGTTATACAGGCTTTGAAAAATCAAGGATATCGTTTTAAAGGTATTTCTTTATATTATTGGAGTAATTTACCTGTAGGTTCTGGATTATCTTCATCTGCTGCAATTGAAATTTTAACAGCATATGTTTTTTATTTACAGATTAAAACAGCAAGTCAGATTGATAGAATTCAAATGGCAATATTATGTCAACAGGTAGAAAACCAATTTATAGGAGTAAAATGTGGTATTATGGATCAATTTTCTATTGCAATGGGGAAAAAAGATCATTTAATATTATTGGATACACATTCCTTAGAATATGAATATTTAAGATTTTTATTCCCAGATGTTTCTATTGTTGTTATCAATACTAATAAACCTCGTACCTTAGCTGGTTCAAAATATAATGATAGAAGAACAGAATGCAAGCTTTCATTAGAAATTTTACAGAAAAAATATAAAATTAATACTTTAGTCGAAGCAACAGAAGATATGTTAAATGATCTTGTAAGTAATACCCTACAAAAAAGAACAATGCATGTTATTAGTGAACATAAGAGAGTACAAAAGATAAGAGAATTATTAACACAAAATAATTCTTCTATTGAAAATCTAACTTTGATTGGTAAGCTATTATATGAATCTCATTATTCTTTAAAGGAATATTATGAAGTATCCTGTTATGAACTTGATGTTATAGTAGAAGAATCTCAAAAAATAGATAGTGTTTATGGTGCTCGAATGACAGGAGCTGGCTTTGGTGGTTGTGCTATCGCTTTAGTAAAACAACAAGAGGTTAATAATTATATTTCGCAGATTTCAAAAAAATATAAAGAAAAAACAGATTTAGAAGCAGATATATTTGAGGTGCAAATAGAAGATGGAGTAAAAGAAATATGAATGATATAAAAGAAAATTTATGGATTGATAAATTAATTTTGCAAAAGAAAAATAAAAATTTTTTAATACCTGTAGAAAAAAAAATTTCGAAACAATTAGTATTAAGAACAGAATATGGTAATTTAAATTTCGAATATATAGATAATATATTTTCTGTTTATTTTACAGATTTTATAAATAAAGATGATATTTTAATTGATTTTGTTACTATAGAAATTACAATTCCTTCAATAGAAAATTTTGTTACTTATTTACATCAGGGTTACAATAACTGGACTCAAACTCATGAAGTTCTTATTAATAAAAAACAGTTGAATGTAAGTAGTTTTATAAGATGGCTTTTAGCACCTTTTGGAGAATATACAATAATAAAATATATAAAGAATTTTAATAAACATTTATTACGTTCTCATTTCTATACCTACCTTAGAGATAGTAATAATCATATTTTAGCATTTTGTTCTTTAAATGAAAAAGAATCTTATACAATATTTCAATTAGATTATAAAAATTCAAAATTAAGGATTATAAAAGATTTTCAATCTTATATGATTGGTTCTCGATTTAATATTGTAAAACTTTATATAGACTATGGCGATTATTATGATGTCTTTAATCATATTTCTGAACAATTAGACTCAATACAAGATAATTTTGTTACAGGTTATACAAGCTGGTATTACCATTATAATAAAATCCATTATGATGAATTAATAAAGCGAATTGAATTCTATGGAACAAATAAAATACCCATTGATTACTTTCAGATAGATGATGGATATCAAAAACGAGTAGGAGATTGGTTACATCTAAAAGAAGAATTTCAAAATCGAATGAAGCAATTAACAGAAAGAATAAAAAAATATAATATAAAACCTGGATTATGGATTGCACCATTTATTTGCGAAAAAAAATCTTATTTATATCAATATCATCAGGAATGGTTGTTAAGAGATCATAAAGGAAGGCCTGTAATTGCTGGTTTTAATCCTTTATGGAGTGGAAAGTTTTATTCATTAAATATATATAATCCAGATTTTCGGGAATATATTAAAAACGTATTAAAAATAATAACAGAAGAATGGGGATTTGAATTATTAAAATTAGATTTTTTATATGCAAGTTGTATTTATCCTGCTAAAAGAAAAACACGTGCTCAACAAATGCAAGATGCATTAGAATTGATTCATGGAAGTATACAATGGAAAAAAAGCTCTGTTAAATTATTAGGATGTGGTATTCCTTTTTCGCATGCATTTGGCAATGTAAATTTTACGCGTGTTGGAAGTGATGTAGAAGAAAAGTGGGAAAATTATCTAAAAAACTTTAATTTTTTAGAACGAGTATCAACTTTTAGTTCTATGAATTCTACTATTTATAGACATTTTTTTAATGGAAAAAATTTTATAAATGATCCAGATGTATTTTATCTTAGAGATAAATTTCGTTCATTAACAGCAAAAGATTTACTAAAAAAGATTGAACTTACAGAAGACGAAAAGTTAACGCTATTATACGTAAATCTGATTTTTGGTGGATTGGTTTTTACTTCTGATCCTATAGAAGAGTATTCCAAAGAAACATTGATTTTATATAAAAAAACATTTCCTTTTATAAAAAAAACATTTAAAAAATTTATACCAGTAAATGAATATGCTTTTGAAGTCCATTTTTCCATAAAAAAAGAAAAGTTTTATAAAGATTATAAAAATAATACTTTTTTTGACTATGAAATAGATTATGTTTTTTTTACAAATTTATCAAACCAAAAAGTAGAATTTTCTATTTCTAATAATAATGAATATTATTTTGTCGCATTTCCTTTCCAGAAGAATTGGGGTAAGTTTTTAGTTAATATAAAAAATTTAATTTTACCACCTCATCAATCCTTATTATTATTAAAAGTAAAGTCAACACCATTTACCTTAGCAGGATCGAATGGACATATATTTCCATTGGCAGAGATAAAAACATATATCAGAAAAAAACAAAATTTTGTTTTAGACTTAGAAGATCAATCTTATGAATCCAGTAATATTTATATCTTATTACCAGAAAAAGAAAATGAGAAATATATAAAAAATTTTAAAACAATAGAATTAAATAATAAAGTTTATATAGAATTAAATATTATAAAATCATAATAAAAAATTATGGAGAGAGAGAAATGTATTTAACTATAGAAAAATGGATAAATCAAATTAATGACGTTGTTTGGGGACCAATATTATTAATATTACTTTTTGGAACACATATATTTTTAACATTTCGTTTAGGATTTATACAAAGATTTATAGGATTAGGAATAAAAATTTCTATTAAAAAAGAAGAAGGAAAAGGTGATATATCGCAATTTGCAGCTCTGACAACAGCACTTGCTGCTACTATTGGAACAGGAAATATAGTTGGTGTTGCAACGGCAATATCAATGGGAGGACCTGGAGCTCTTTTATGGATGTGGTTAACAGGAGTTTTTGGTATAGCAACGAAATATTCCGAAGCACTTCTTTCTATTAAATTTAGAGAAATCGATAAAAAAGGAAATATTGTTGGTGGACCAATGTTTGTTTTAGAAAAGGGATTAAAACAAAAATGGTTAGGAATAATTTTTGCTGTTCTAACAGTAATTGCATCATTTGGAATAGGAAATATGGTTCAGGCAAATTCTATTTCGCATTTGTTAAATGATCAATTTTCTATACCTCAGCAAATTACTGGAATAATTCTTGCGCTTTTAACAGGTCTTGTTATTATTGGTGGAATTCGTTCTATTGCTAAAGTATGCGAAATCCTTGTTCCATTTATGGCTTTTTTTTATATTGTTTCTTTATTTGTAATAATCGTTTTAACATTAAATAAAATTCCAGAAACATTTTATTTAGTTTTTACTACTGCATTTACTGGACAGTCTGCAATAGGTGGTTTTGTTGGAGCTGGAGTTAAAGAAGCAATTCGAGCTGGGATTGCAAGAGGATTATTTTCAAATGAATCTGGTCTTGGTAGTGCACCTATTGTTGCAGCAGCAGCTCAAACAAAAAATGCAGTAAGACAGGCACTGGTATCAGCTACAGGAACGTTCTGGGATACTGTTGTAATTTGTGCATTAACAGGTATAGCTATTATTAATACAGATTCATGGAAAATGGGATTAAAAGGAGCAGAAATTACGAATCAAACTTTTTCTATATTAGGTAATTGGGGTGGTATTATACTTTCTATTTCATTATTACTATTTGTATTTAGTACAATATTAGGATGGTCTTACTATGGAGAAAAGGCATTAGAATATATTGCAGGAATTAAAAGTATTATGATATTTCGTATTATATGGATTGTATTTATTTTTATAGGAGCAACAACAACATTAAATATTGTCTGGGGTTTTTCTGATATAGCTAATGCATTAATGGCAATTCCAAATTTAATATCATTGTTATTATTAAATAATTTTATAAAAAAAGAAACAGATAAATTTTTATCAAAAGAAAATATCGATAAGGAAGATCCAGAACTTATACATTTAGAAGAATTTAAAAAATAATACTATAAGAAGGATATAATGGAAACATTAAAAAATCAATTCAAAAAAATTTATCATGATTTAGATATTTATAATTTACCTGAAAATATAAAGAAAACTTTTAAAACAAATTTATCAAAAATAGAACAATGGATTGAAAAAAACTGGGAATTTCCAGAAAAATTCTTTCGAATAAATTTATATCCTTTATCTAATGAAATAGAATTAGAATTAGTTCAACTCATTGATCTTTTTTTATTTCTTGTAAAAGAGGGTATTTTTATTTTGAATTGGGAGTATCATTGTCCTCATTGTAATGCTGTTCCAGATTTTAAGCATAATTTTTCAGATTTAAGAGGAGAAGGATTCTGTCCATTATGTGATGTAAAATTTCGAAATATTTTAGATGAAAATATTGAAGTCACATTTACAATACATCCACAATTTTATAAAATTCCAGAAGAAATTGAAGAAAAATATCGTACAGAAATGCATCAAAAAGCCCTCGAAAAACAATATCTTTTAGAAAAACCTTTTTTAAGTGGTTTAGAATGTTTAAATTCAAAATTATTTCAGGAATTTTTTGGAAATCAGGTATTATCTGTAGAGGAAAGTCTTGGAATACAAAATATTATTTTAATGTTTACTGATCTTAAAGGTTCAACTGCTATGTATAGAAAATATGGTGATACTGTATCTTATAATATAGTAAGAGAACATTTTAAATTATTATTCAATGTAATAGAAAATCATAATGGTATTATAATAAAAACTATAGGTGATGCAGTAATGGCATCATTTATAAAAAGTGAAGATGCAATGCAATCTGCTTTAGAAATTTTTAATAATTTTTTAGAAAGAATATGGGATCCTGCTGGTTATTTAGAAGTTAAAATTGGATTGCATAAAGGTCCTGTAATAGTTGTAAACTTAAATGATAGAATAGATTATTTTGGTAATACAGTTAATATTGCTTCAAGAATTCAATCTCAATTAAAGTATCATTCTATTGGTTTTACAGATGCAATTTATAATAATGATAATATTAAAACAATTTTGAGACAATTTATAAAAGAAAACAAAGATAAAGATCGAATTATTCAGATTTATAGAAAAAATGTTAAACTTAAAGGTATAGACGAAGAAATGTATTTATATTATTTAAAATCTAATAAGTTTCAATAATAAGTCTATTTTGCTTCATTAATTGTCTTAAAAAATATACCCATTCTTCATCAGAAAATATTATATTATATTTATGTTCAAAATATTGTTTAAAAAATAAAGAAATTGGTTCTTCCATACCTTTTAGACCACAAATATAAACAATATAATTATTTTTGTCTAGAATCTTTTCTATTTCTTGTTTTTTATCATATAAAAGATGATGAACATAAACTTTTTTTTCTGGGTTTTCTCTGGATAAAGCAGAATAGATTTTAAATTGTTCATTTTGCAAATCTAATAAATCTTTATTAATTTCATTTGCATATAAATGATCTTTTTTATATCTTGTACCAAAAAATAAATTTATAGAACCATTATGTTTATGGTCTTTATGAAAAATTTTAAATAAAAATGCTCGAAAAGGGGCAATACCTGTTCCAGTAGCAAAAAAAATCAGATCTGTATCTGGATCTTCTGGTAATACAAAATGTTTACCTGCTGGACCTGTTATAAATACTTCATCACCTTCTTTTAAATCACATAAATAATTCGAGCATACACCTTTAATGATTTTCCCCTGTTCATCTTTATATATTACCCTTTTAACACATAAACTAACTGTATCTGGATAATCTGGATCACCATCAAAAGGAGATGCAATAGAATATAAACGTAATTTATGAGGTTTTCCATTTTCATCTGTTCCTGGTGGTAATACACCTAAGGATTGACCTTCTGTATAAACGTAGTCAGTATTTTTTAAATCAAATATAATATGTCTTACATCTTCTTCATAATCATCTGGAACAAGTTTTTTATTTAGAATGGTTTTTACTTTCAGGGGATTTTTTGGTTTATAAATCATATCTGTTGCTGAGATCAATTTCGCGTAGGGAGGAAGAAAGTTTTCTATTGTTTTCATAGTAAGCATTATTTATTAAATTTTTTATAGTCAACGAAAATATATATGATTTTAGAGTAAAAAATAAAATAAAATACTTGTCAAAATAGATTTTACGCGAATAATATAACAAATATGAATTTCTTTGAAGTTATATTAGAAGAATTTCCGGAAGCAGTGTTCATTGCAGAAGTAGATACAGGTATTATAATTTACGCCAATCGTAGTGCGGAGAAATTATTAGGTCTTCCTAAGGAAAAGATTATTGGTTTACATCAATCAGAACTTCATCCTTCTAAAAATTCAGAATTTTATAAAGAAGTTTTTCAAGAAGATACTCAAGCAACAACAAATTATCCAAAAAAAAGAAAAACCCAAAAAAAAGCAGATTTATATGTACAGCATCGTTCTGGAAAAATTATTCCTATAGAAATATATTCGCAGGTATTTCAATATAATAATAAAAATTATATAATAGGATTGTTTTTAGATATTTCCAAAACAAAAAAATTAGAAAAAAAAATCTATGCATTAAATAAAATTTTGATTGAATCAGAAGAAATATCCAATCAGGGTTCATTTCAGTATAATATTAAACAAAAAAATCCCTTTTTATTTTTATCAGAAGGAGCAAAAAAAATATTAAATATATCTTCTAATATGATTCGTTTTAATAAATTACTGGATTTATTTATAGAAGAACAAAAAGAAACATTTAGAAAATTTATTTTTGATATTAATTCAACAAATATATTAAATAAAAAACAACCAATAAAACAGGAAGAATTTTTTATTTCTGTTGATGGAGCAGTAAAAATTATAAGAATTCAATTATATGTATTGAATCAAGAATTTATACTTGGAATAATAAAAGATATAACGAACCAAAAAGAACAATTAGAATTAATTCAGATCAAAAATAGACATTTAAAGATGTTATCAGAATGCCATAAAGTTTTAATCTATGCACAACAGGAAGATGCTTTATTAAAACAAATTTGTAAAGTAATTGTAGAAACTGGTGGTTATAAAATGGCATGGATTGGTTATAAAAAATATAATAAAGAAAAAGATATAGAAATTGTTTCTTATTATACAAAAAATAAAGAATGCGAAGAATATATAAAAAATTTAAAATTGAACTGGAGAGATGATAATCCTTATGGTATGGGACCTGCTGGCATTGCTGTAAGAGAAGGAAAAATCGATATAGAACAAAATATTTTTTATAGTGAACGATTTAAACCAGTAAGAGAATTAGCAATGCGTTTTGGGCTTCAATCTGTTATTGGTATACCCATTTATTTTATTGATAGAGTTATAGGCTGTCTAGTCGTTTATTCTCCTTATCCAGAGGCTTTTGATAAAGAAGAGATTGAAGTATTAAAAGAATTATCAATTAATCTTGGCTTTGGAATTAATTTATTAAGAGAAAGAAGAACAAAAATAAAATTATTAGAACAAAATATATTATTAACAAAAGCATTGGATAATACCAATGTTGGTGTAGTTGTTGTCTCGAATCAAGGTAAAGTTATGTATGTTAATAGAAAATTCGAAGAAATTAGTGGCTATTATATGGACGAAATTATCGGACAAAATATTAATATTTTAAAATCTGGATTACACGAAGACGAATTCTATAAAGATATATGGGAAACATTACTCAAATAAACAAGATTGGAAAGGAGAGATCATTAATAAAAGAAAAGATGGTAGTTTATTTTTAACACGCTCATTTATATCGCCAATTTTAAACGATAAAAATGAAGTATCTCATTTTATTCAAATTGTAGAAGATATTACCTTAGAAAGATATTATCAGGAACAAATAGAAAAAACAAAATTTTATGATCCTTTAACAAATCTTCCCAATAGAAATTATTTTATTGAAAAATTAAATCAAGAAGTACATAATAATAAAGTTTTTTATGTTTTGTATATTGATATAGATCATTTTTCTCGTATTACCAATAAAGAAGGTTTTATAGTTTCGGATAAATTTTTAGAAGAATTTGCAACAGCCTTAAATATTTATATAGAAGAGCAAAATCAGGAAAAAGAGAAAATATTTTTAGCACGACTTGGTAATGATGAATTTGGTATTATAATAAAAGATCAAAATATAGATAATATAATTGAATTTACAGAAAAGTTATTAGCCAGTATAAAGCGTTCTTATAAGATTCAAGAAAAAGAGTATTTCTTATCTGCGACTATTGGTATAGCAATTTTTCCAGATAATGCAAAAACACCAGATGAATTATTGCGTTTAGCAGAAATTGCATTAAAACGAGCAAAAGAAGAAAAAGGAGATGGGAGTTTTGCTTTTTTAACAAAAGAAACAGAAAAAGAAATTTTAGAAAGAGTTCAAATAGAAACAATGCTTCAGGCGAATATGTTCTATATTCAAAGTAAAGAAAAAACAAAAATTATAAAAACAGGTTTTTATTTAGAGTATCAGCCAATCTATGATTTAAAAACCAATCAAATTGTTTCTATAGAAGCCTTAATACGTTGGAAAAATCCTAATTTAGGTTTAATACCACCTTCTCGATTTATTCCTTTAGCAGAAGACAATCGACTTATTATACCCTTAGGTAATTTTATTATAGAAGAAGTCATAAAACAAATTATATCCTGGCAGGAAAAAGAATTAAATCCAGTTCCTATTGGAATTAATATTTCTTATATACAATTACAGGAAAAAAGTTTTATTAAGAATTTAAAATATTTAATTGATGAATATAAGATTGATCCTTCTTTATTGGAGTTTGAAATAACAGAAAATGCTATTCTAAAAGAAGAAGAACTTAGCAAAAAAAATATTACAGGAATTAAAAGAAATGAAAATTAAACTTTTAGTTGATGATTTTGGTATAGGTTATTCTTCTTTAAGCTATTTATTAAAATATAAATTTGATATAATTAAAATAGATCAACTTTTTATAAAAAATCTAACCCAGAATCATAGAAATGATGAACAGGCATTAAAATTGGTTCGTGCAATTATACAAATTTCTAATAACTTAGATTTAAAGACCATTGCAGAAGGAATAGAAACAGAAGAACAAAAACAAATCTTAATAAAAGAAGGATGTGATTATGGACAGGGATTTTTCTTATGTAAACCTGTCTCAAAAGACCAGATAGAATTATTATTAAAAAAACAACAAAAATGAAAAACAATAAAACAAAAAAACTAAATATATTTATAACGGGTGCAGGTGGATTTGTGGGAAGTGCTTTTATAGAATTTTTAAAAAATAAAAATAATATTAATATTATTGGTCTGGAAGTAAATTTAGAAAAATATAAGTATCTAAAAGAATCTGGTATAAAAGTATATTATGGTTCAACAACAGACAAAGAATTATTACAGCGGATTTTTAAAGAAAATCGAATTGATCATATTTATCATACAGCAGCAATCGTAGAAGAATATGGTGATAAAAATTTATTTTATGAAGTTAACGTTAAAGCAACAGTAGAATTAGCAAAATTAGGGATACAACATAATGTTAAATCGTTTATTCATCTATCCAGTGTGATGGTTTATGGATTTCAATATCCATTTATGGTAAGAGAAGAAGAAGCTTCTAAGTTAAAAGATAATGTATTAAAAACAAAAAATCTTTATTGTATTACAAAGGTTTATGGAGAAGAAGAACTACTAAAACTATATGAAGAAAATAAAAAATTTAACTTAGTTATTTTACGACCTGGAGATATAATTGGAATCGGATCTGTACCATGGATTATAAGGCCTATATTCCTTGCAAAAAGAAATATATTTGCCTATCCCGATTATGGGGTAGGTATATTAAATTTATTATATATAGAAAATTTAAATCAACTAATATATAATATCATTAAAAGAATGCCAGATAATACAATTAAAGGACAGATATTTAATATTAGAGATGAATATATAACAGTAAAAGAATTTTATAGTTATTTATTTAAAAATCTTAATATAATAAAATTTGGACCTATTTCCCTAAATTCTTTTATTATGAAGAATCTATTATGGATTCTATATGGATTACAGGAATTTTTTAGAATAAAGCCATGGGTTCATCCAGAAGGTATTAAATTTTTATTAAGAAATAATCCAGTAGATAATCAGAAATCGATTCAACTTTTAAATTACAAGACAGGTATAAGATTTTACGAAGCAATGGAAAAAATAATAAATTATTATAAAAATCAATCTTCTTGATAAAAAATCAATCTTCTCATTCGCTTATCATATAATCCCCATACAGTCCGAATAATTGCCTGATTTGCATTCCCACTTGCTGGTATAATTGTACCAATTCCAGTAATTCGATAAATTTCTCCTTCTGTTTTTAGCATACCTGTAAAGGATCCACCTTTACCTACTAATTCTTCGTATAAAGTTACACCAGCTGGTGTTTGTACCTGTAAGGAAGGCAAATTTTCTAATAATTTAAGATCTTTAATATATCCACCCTCTTTATTTCGTAATTTAAAAATTTCCAATACTGCTTGTCTTGTCATTGTGTCGGATAAACTCATAAGAACATGATATCTCGCTGCATTTATATTTATTTTTCCTGAATCACCATCATTGGGAATATAAGCAGTGATATTATTTGCTAATATCCAATCTTCTTTTGTTAATAGAGTTTTTTCGTCTTCTGTTAAAAATGCTAATTCTTTTTGTTGTTCTTCCCAACCTTCTGGAGCACGATTAGAAAATATCATTTCTGGTGTAAATCCTTTAACCTGTGTAATTTCTGGTAAAGAAAAAATAAAATAATTTTTAATCTTCTGAGGAGGAGTTAATGTTTCGTAATAACTTCTTTCTGCACCATTTCCCTCAGTAACATCATTTTGATCAATCCAATCAATAAGAGTATCCACATTATCTAAGGGAATTTTAAAAGTAGTAAATAACCTTATAAAAATATTTCGATATGTTTCGTCTACTTCGTCGTCTATTTTTCTTACTAAAAAATTTACATTTAATTTTCCATCTTCTGGTTGAATACTATAACGAACAAAACATTTTTGAGGTTTACAATCATTACCAATATCAATATCTGGTGGACTTAATGCTAATCCTGATTGAAATAAATATTCTTCTGGAACAGTTTGTATAGCAGAAAGACCAGCCTGAAAGCCAGATAATGCTAATAAATGTGCTTTATAACCTTCCGTATAGGTTTTTGATGCGGCATATTCGTCTTGAACATCATTCCAGAATTTTAAAGCAATTGTTAAAGAAGAAAGCCCCATAGCAAAAATTAATAATATAACAGCAGATCCAGCTTTATAAAAATGCCTTTTTCTTTTATATAAATTCATAGTTTTAATTATACAAAAAGTATATAAAAATCAAACAAAAAAATATTAATTAGTCTAAGTATAATATTTATTTTGCAATTTTATTTCAATCTAAATTTGATTAAATTTAAAGTTTATTACTATTTATATGACCAACAATTTTTAAAAATCTAATTAGAAGAACTATAATCAATGCCTATAAAAGGGATTTAGAATTTTTTATAGTTTTTATTTTAAGAAATTTTCCCAATCTTCTAGTGTAGCTGGACGATTTAATTCTCTTAATTTTATTAGAGATTGTATAACTTTTTCAATATCAATTTTAATGAATTTTGTAAATTTTTTAAAGACATGATATTGTGGAGGTTGGAAATTAAGTAATTTTAGAAAAACATTTTTAATTTCTCCTCTGGTTTCTAAAACATCTAAAACAACAAAATAAGTAATTAATTGTGCCCAACCTTCGTGAACTTCTGATGACGTATTTTTATAATTTGTAATAGGCCAGGACGGTGAATTTTTTTCTGGTAATAAATGCGTAATCCAGTGTCCAACTTCGTGTATAAGTACGATAGCTCTTAATAATTCTTCATCGAAATGAAAGCGTAAAGAACATTCTCTTATACCTTTTTGATATAAAATAATTACTGGATATGGTTCTGCTATATATTCTCCAAGAACCTTTTCAATTGGTATTTCTTCTTTTGATAAAGCTTCTTTCAATAAGGGAGGTTCTTTAAATGATAAATAAATTTGTGGAAGTGGTGCAGATAAAAATCCATGAGTTAAAAAATAATAAAGAGCTATTGCAATTAGATCTATTTCTGATTTTGTTGGAATATAAAATGCAGTATCTTTAGAATCTATAAAATCTTTTGTCTTAGATTGAAATATTTTTTTCTGAGATATTAACATATTTTTATAAATTGTTAAGAATTTTTTGTCTTTCGTTTCTCTAATAATGGAGCCTAAAAAAATAATTTCCTTAGGTGGAATATAATGAGTAATGGGAAGCAAAAATAGTGGTACTGGAATAGAAGGTTCAACATTTTTTAAGGGTAAATCGTTGTTAAAAGTAATTGGAAAATTTAATGGAGAAAATGATTTTCTTATTAAAGCCTTAACATATAAAGAAAGAACTAAATGTATTCCTGGAAATCGGATTTCACTTGTTTTATTTGTATATATATCATAAATTATATTTTGTTTTATTGTAAATGCATATTCTATTATATAAACTTTCATTTCTTCTGGTAAGTTTTTCCATATTTCTGGTGTTAGGTTTAGATTATAAATTAATTCTTTGAGCCAGTCTTCTGCAATTTCTTTTAGTTTTTTACAGATGAATAAAATAAATAAATAACTAATTCTATACCAGCAGTTTGAATAAAAAGATTTAGAAGTTCTTTATAATCAGTTAATATGCTTAGTTGCTCTAGTCCTTCCCAGTTCTTTTTATTTTTTATTAATTTTTTCCAATCTGGATGATGTTTGTTTAATAATTCTTCCCATTTTTCTTTTAAAATACCCGAGTTATTATTTTGAATATTTTTAAGATCTTCAAAAAGCTTATTAAAAGAAGATGGAATTATTTCCATTTTGTTCTCCTTTTTGCTTTTATAATAATTATTATATATGAAGTTTTGATAAAGTTTCAAAATTTTTTGTTTTTAACAATAAAATCTTCCACATTTATATTTCTCTAATTACAATGAATACCAAAAATACATAACAAAAAATATTATATATGTTGTTGGGTTTTTGTAATTATAACTTTTAATTTTATTGAGTAAAAATATATTTATACGAAACATTAATAAGTTGCAAAATGATTGATTCTTATTTTATTATTTTTTATGGATAAGCCAAATATATTGATTAGTGCTTGTTTAAATCAGGAAAAAGTTCGCTATAATGGTTTAAATATTCAATCTCCCCATATAGAAAAAATGAGAAATTATGTGAATTTTATTAATATATGTCCAGAAGTAGAGATTGGTCTTGGAATTCCAAGAGAAGAATCAAAATTATTAAAAGAAAATGATAAATTCTATTTTATTTACACAAAAGATAATAAAGATTATACTCAACAAATAGAAGATGTTTTTTTTAAAGTAAAAGATAAAATTTTTTTTGGTGTTGTTTTAAAATCTAAATCTCCCAGTTGTGGTATAAATTCCGCAAATTATTATAAAGATAGAGATTTTAAAAATCCAATAGGAAAGACAAATGGAATTTTTGCAAATAAATTATTACAGGAATTTCCTTATATTCCTTTTATTGATGATGGAAGATTAAATGATGAAATATTAAATTATGAATTCTGGACAAAAGTTTTTTGTTATTATGAATTTTATAAGATAAAAGGAATAGAAGATTTAATAAATTTTCATAGTAATTATAAATTTTTATTTTATAGTTTTTCTTTAAAATGGGCAAAAAATTTAGGAATTATCATAGGAAATCATAAAAAAGATTTTAATAAAACACTAAAAGACTATAATAATGAATTTATTAAACTTTCTAAATTAAGATATAAAATAACCTTAGATATAAATGTAATGTTTCATCTATTTGGTTATTTTTCTAATAAAATAAATTATAAAGAAAAACAATATTTCTTAACCTTAATAGATAAGTTCAGACATAGAAAAATAAATAGAAAAGTTTTAATAGAGCTTTTTCGAATTTATTGCCTTCGATTCGAAAATCCTTATCTATTAAGGCAAAAGTATTTTAATCCTTTTCCCGAATATTAGTGGATTCTAAGCTATTTTCTGATTATAAGGATTCTGTAATGGTTCTGCAATTTCATATAAATCTGTTAAACAGATTGTTTTATGGGAAATATGCTCTTTATTAAAATGTAATAAACGTTCTCTATAAATATCATCTTCATGAATCCAGGAAGTAGAAATTTCTCCTGTAAGAGATTTATATTGTACTACAACATAATAAATCATAGAGTCGAGTTTTAATAAAGTGATTTTTAATTTCTTGGGTGGTAATTCTAAAAGTAACTTTTTAATTTTTAAATTTTCCTGATAATATTTTGATTTTGATGGAAATTGTTCATCCCAATGTATTAAATCATTTAAAATCTTAATAAAATCTTCTTTTCGGATTTTCAATTCTCTTATTTCTTCGAAATACATTTTATCCTCCCTGTGATTTTTATTTCTATTATCTATATTTGTAAGATAAATAATTTAAAAAAATATTATTGTAAAACCTAAAAAAATAAAAAAAATAAAAAATTTTCAATATATGAAAAACTTATATTTAAAATAAAATAGAATTTTCGTAAGTGTTCAAACAACGCCGTATAATTTATAGTTCCTATTAATTTTGCTTCTAAATTGTGATTTTATCATTAAAAAATTTGATTTTCATCTCTTATTTTTTTGGTAAGATTTTTAATAAAAATTAGACTATAATTATTGATGGCTACATATACAAGAAAAAATATCCAAAGTCCTAACCAAGAACTGGAAGCATCAAGTAATACTGTAATTTTACACTTTATGATTTATTTACCCTATAAAGATGATTTGCAGGATCTAAGAAATCAGCATTCCAGCTATTCGGATATGTTTTTATTTCTTATTTCTAAATACATAGAAAGACTAAAAAAATTAGCAAATCAAAAGAAAACCAGTAAAAAAATCTATCAGATAGTATGTAATGATTATGAACATTATTCTGTAAGAGTAAGTCAGAATATTCATCAATTATTAAAGGATATATCCGAGATGACGGGTTATAGTATAAGCCATATTATAAGATTACTAATAGAATGGGAATGTTATAGAAGGTTTGATGATAAGGTATCTCTATTAAGGGTTCCGTTAAGGGAAATTGGCCGTGAATTTGTAACAAGTATTACAGAGATCAGGATAGAGCATCGATTTTACAGAGCAAGGGAGCTAGTAGAAGAAGACGTCGAAATATTATGTGCTTAAAATAATTTACGAAAATTTAAATTGATCGCTTACGAATTTTCTTATTAGAAGGGCTCTGTTGCATAAAAGTTAATGATTTGCTTTTTATAAAATATTTATCAACATTCTTAGACAATTTTTCATGATATAAAATAAATGTTGAATTTTTAAACATATGTTAGTATAATTTGAAAAAATTTTGCTTTAAAATGAGAGTTATGCAACAAAGCCCCATTAGGTTTGGTTAATATATTATTTATGTGATATGTTAATTTATATAAAATAAAAAAATATTTGAAAACATATAAATATATATTTTGCTGTGAAAAATGTCAGTAATTAAATTTTATGTAAATTTATTGATAACATCATTTTATTTATTTTTAAAAGATAAATTGCAAATTCGTGCAAATGCTATTGCATATTCTATTATTGTTGCAATAATCCCTTTATTAACAGTTTTAATGCGTATAGCAAATATCAATCAACAGGAATTATTAGAAAATATAAATAGAATTTTTTCAATTTATGGTATAACTGGAGCGCAACCAATTATAGAAATTATACAGGATATTTTAAGTAGAGCTAATACAATAAGTGGGATAGGGTTAATTTTTCTAATCTATGCTTCTTTAAATATATTTCAACATTTAGAAGAAAGTGCAAATCAAATTTTTAGAGTAGAATCACGTGGATTTTTAATTAGAACGTCTATTTATACAAGTTGGCTTGTCTTTATACCCTTGGTATTAGTATTTCTATTTGATTTTTCTAAAAAGATTCAAAATATATTAACACCTCCAGATAATATTAGTATAGTTAATAATGGAAAGAAATTTTTTATACTTGATGAAAGTAAGAAAATAGAAATTTATAATCAGGATTTTCATTTCCAGGAAACAATTGATTTTATAAAAAAAACGGATTTATTAGCACTAAATAGAAAAATTATTATTAATCAGGAAGAATTTAATTATGATTTAACAGGTGATTCTATAAAAACTTTTATAAAAGAAGCAGTTAAATTAGAAATTGATAGAGATTTAGTTTTAGTTGTTTGTAATCCAGGTTTTTTATTTTTTAGTTTAGATGCTGGATTTAATTGGGATTTTCGATATTTTATTTTTTCTAATAAAGGAAAATCCTTTGAATTACCAATTATTGAAGATATAAAAACTTTTAGAAATCAAATCTATGTTTTATTAACTTTGGGAAAACAAACTTATTTATATATTTTAGATAAAGGTTATTTTGATGTAATAAAAAGATTTGTTTTTGATTCTTTTTATAATAAAATTTATATTTATGAAAATCGAATCTTTTTAACAGGGCAGGGAATGTTACTATTTAGTGATATTGGTTTATGGGATTGGAATTATATAACAATACCACAAATTAATTTCACTTTTGATTCTATTTTTATGAATCCAGACTTTGCGATATTTTTATCAGCAACAAAAAGGGTGTTTATTTTTGAAAACGGAAAGATCTTCTATCCTTTAATTCGTATTAATCAATTGAATCATATAATAAATTTAAAAATATTTAATGATGGTAAAGGATTTATTATTGGAACAGATATCCGTTTTACATTGAACTATGGAAGAGATTGGTATATAACAAAATTCTATGATATTAATAATAAAGAAATAAAACTTTTTCCAATTAATGATGTTTATAAAAAAAAGAATACATTTTATTTTATTGGTGATAATAGGAGTATATATGTAGCAGAAATTTTTTCTATTGCTATTGATCCAGTAACAGATTTACCTTTAATAAAATTCAAAGTTCATTATAAAAATGAGATTTCAAAATTAAGATTATATCTTCCCGGAATAATAGTATTGTTATTAAATTATACATATATTGTTATATTATTTACATTTTTTTATATGATTTTACCCAATAAGAAAATACCTATAAAATCTGCATTTATTGGTGGTTTGATTGGTTCTATAGGAACAATCTTATTTATGGGAATTTTTAAATTTTTACTACCATTTTTTACAAGTTCCAGATTAATTTATGGTATATGGTTTTCTATACCTATTGCTATGATGATTTTATTAATAACTATAGAAATTTTTTTGTTTGGTTTAGAGGTTACCAGGGTTCATATGAATCCTAATCTAGTATCTAATAAAATTTATAAAAAATTTTTGAACTATCTTAAAAAATAGATTGTTTTTATAACGATAAAAGCATAACTTTTATTTATGTTTTAATCGTGTGTCTTTTATGAATAAGTACATAGATAAAATGTAAATAATTAAGGTAATGATTAAAACAAAAAAATCTACTAATTGTTCCTCTGGATAAATTTTAAATTGATTTAATAGATAGGTAATATAGGAATTAGGTAGATCTTCTTCTCCCTGTTTATATTTTACTTTCCAGTGATATTCTGTAATTGGACAATAGCCAAAACCATAAAAATAACCTACAAAAAACCAGAAAAGAAATACAATATTTAAACTTAAAAAATGAAATTTTCGATACTTTTTAAATAACCAACCAGTTAAATTCCATAATATAATAGATAAATGTAAAAAATGAAAAAAGTAATCTAAAAAAATCAATTCTATTTTATTAATCATATATTTAATTTGTTTTTAAAACATTGATAAGAAAGCAAGAATTTTAAATAAAAGTATTGACTTATAGTAATTTTTCTTTATTTTGTTAATTGTATGAAATATATTAAAGGAGATCCAAAATCCCCCTCAGGATCATTAATTGCATTTAGTGAAGTAAAGGGATATAATCCAATAGAACCAGATGCTAAAATTTTAGCTGTACATATAGTGGTAAGTCCATTGTCGGCACATTCTTATAATTATCCTGTTGTCGTTTTCCCAGTATCAGCTTTTAATAATAAAAGTCATTTTTTTAAAATTGTAGATTTTATTGGAAATTGTGATGTTATACAATTAGAAGATTTTAAAATCCCAGAAAACGAAGATCAAGAAGAATATATAAAAAAACGTATGAAAATGCTAAATGATATCGTTCAGGATTATGTAGATGCATTTCAAAGAAAATATGCTAATTCTATTCAAGAACAGGATTTAGCAATTTTTGATTATTTATTGGATTTTGAGCAATTAACATTACCACCTAAGGGTAGCTTAAATTCTAAAATAAAGAAGCGAAAAAAGAAAGAAAATCCTTTAAATTTAGAAGAAAGTTTAAAAAATTTAGAACAATTATTAAGTAATGTACAAAGAAATTTAGAATCTGCTAAATCTTCTAAAAAAACAAATATAAAAACAGCAAGAAAGAGTTCAAAAAAAAGTCAAAATATAAAAATTGATGAATTTAAACCATATATTACTTTTATAAAAAAATATCATCCAGAAATTGATATTATAAATTTTGAAAAAGCATTAGAAAATAATGATATACATTTAGCTAATTTATATTTGCAAAAATATTATGCTATTATTGATGAAAGATATGAAACAGCTCAATACTTTCAGAATAAAATCAATGCTTTAGAAAAGAAAAATTAAAGTTTTATAAACTTTTTTATGAAAATTTCTGGATCAGCTTCTATTGATGGAACAGAATTGTATTTTAATAAAATTAGAAAATCCTATCCAGATTTAATTACAGATAGCTGGTATAGAAAAATAAAAGGGTTAAATTTTATTCCCAGTCGTTTAGGATTTGGTTCTTATCGCGTTCATTATCAAAATAAAGAACATGTAGATGCATTAAGAGAAGCATTATTAAGTGGTATTAATGTAATAGATACAGCTTGTAATTATGGAGATGGTGCTTCTGAATTACTTATTGGTAATGTTATCAAAGAATTAGTTGATGCGAAACGTATAAAAAGAGAAGAAATAATTTTAATTACAAAAGCTGGATATATTCAAGGAAAAAATTTAAAATTATATTTAGAAAAGAATTTTCCAGAAACAGTTAAAATATCGGACACATTATATCATTCTATCCATCCAGAATTTCTAGAAATTCAATTAGAGATTTCTTTACGAAGGTTAGGATTAGAAACAATAGATGTATTTTTACTACATAATCCAGAATATTATTTAAAAGTTTATGGGGATAAAAATATTTATTTAAAAAGAATAGAAAAAGCTCTATATTTTTTAGAAAAAAAGCGCGAAGAAAAAATAATTCAATATTATGGAATATCATCAAATACTTTTATTTTACCTCCAGCGCATAGAGAACATACAGATTTAAAAAGTATATTAAATTTTGCTCCAGATGGATTTAAAGTTGTCCAGTTCCCAGCAAATTTACTAGAGACAGGTTATAAAGAAAAATATGATAATACACAATCATTTTTGGATTTAGCAAAAGAATATCATTTATGGACATTATCGAATCGACCCTTTAATGTTATTTATCAAAATAAATTATATAGATTTGCAAGATTACCTAATGAACCAGAAGAAGGAGAAAAAAATCCCGAATCTGTTATGCTTCATTTAGAAGAACGATTAAAAGAATTAGAAAGTCAAATCTTATCTATTCTTTCCGACAAACATTTTCGTTTTGATGAAAAATATCCTTCGCCTTTTGAAACAATTGAATATTATAAAAACTATATAGATGATCCAGAATCTATTTATACTTTTATAAGATCGGTTTCTTTTCATATACAAAAAACAGTTTCTTATATTCGTTTTTTAATTTTAGATAATGATAAAAAAAATGAAAATAAAAAAGATATGCATTTAAAAATATATGATAGTTATTTAAAAGTTTTAAATCATATTTTATTATTTTTACCAACCTACATTCAATATAAAAATCATCTAAAAATGAAAGATATAGAAAATCAATTGGCAAAATTAGATAAAAGATTGGAAAATTTACCATTAACATTACAGGTTATATTTATACTTCTAAATGATGGTATTGATACTGTACTGGCTGGTATGCGTAAGGTTCCTTATGTTAGACAGTTACAGAAAATCTTTCAAATAAAAATTCCCGATCAAAAAATTATTGCCAAACCGAAAATTCTATTAAATTTATAGATTTATGACAGAACAAAAATTAAAATTATTAGAACAGTACAATAAAGCATTATCTCTATATAAAAAAAGAAAATGGGAAGAAGCATTAAAAGAATTTCAAAAAGCATTGGAAATTGTTCCAGATGATGGACCATCTAAATTATATATAGAAAGATGTAAAGAATACATAAAAAATCCACCACCAGAAGATTGGGATGGAGTTTATGTTATGAAAACAAAATAAAATTGCCGTTAAACTTTTTTTAAAAAAATAGGCTTATGGCTAAAAAACTATCTATTCAAGAGACCAATAGTGCAGAAACCATTTTCGAAGAAGGTACCTATTTTCATGGAGTATTAGAATTTGAAAAACCATTATTAATAAATGGATTCTTTGAAGGAGAAATTCGTTCGAAAGGAACATTAATTATTGGAGAAAAAGGAAAAGTAAAAGCAAATATAAAAGCTGGTACAGTGATTGTAGGAGGAGAAGTTATAGGAAATATAGAAGCATATCAGAAAATTGAAATGCTTAATACAGGTAAAATTATTGGTAATATTAGAACAGCAAAATTATTTATTGCAGAAGGTGTTATTTTCGATGGTAATTGCGAGATGTTAAGTCAGGATGAAATTAATGAATTAAAGACTTCTTTATAACGATTAGCAATATTCTTCCAGCTCCATTGTTCATAAGGAAATTTAATTTTGGGTAATTGATTTTTTCTATGTAGTTCTACATGTTTTTCAATTTCGATTGCCCATTGTTCAACATCAGTGGGAGATAAAAATGTTCCATAACCTTCTGCAATTTCATGAAAACAAGGTATGTCGGAAATTAATACATTTTTCTGAAAACACAAAGCTTCTAGAACTGGAATGCCAAAACCTTCATATAAAGAAGGCATGCAAAAAAATGCAGCATTTTCGTATAATGTATAGAGTTGATCATCATGAATACCATCAAGTATTATAATTGTACCTATTTTTTCCTGCAACTCTTCTAATCTTTTGTAAAATTTTTTAGATTCCCATCCTCTTCTACCTACTATTACAAGATAATAGGGATCCTGTGTTTCTGATAAGTAATATTTATAATATGCTTCTAAGAGCGTAGAATAATTTTTCCTTGGTTCTATGGTAGAAACTGCAAGTATATAATTTTGTATGGGAAAAAGTTGATTTTTTTTAACGTTTTTAGGAAGATCAAATCCCCAATTAATTATATAAATCTGATGTTTTAAGTTAGGAAAAAGTTTTTTCAAATCATGTGCAGTTTGTTTTGAATTGCATATAATTGTATCAGCCTTTATAATACTGGAATTCATCAATAATCTTTGTTGAAGAAGTGAGATTTTTTTCATTAATTTTGGGTAAAAAATGGCTACAAAATCATGAATTGTTAAAACAGTTTTTATATTTTTAGAAATAAATGGTGGTATTGTTTGCTGGGAACCCCAAAAAATATCTGGATTTAGCTTTTTTAAAATATTGGGTAATTCTAAAATATACCATAATCCACCTTTTTTTGTTAGAATACTATGAGAATGATTCCAGATTACATTTTCTTGTTTGATTAAATATTCAAAATCTTTGTGATAGGGTAAATGAGAAAAAAGATGAAATTCAAAATCATCTTTAATGTTTTCTATTATTTTACTAATTGTTCGAGATACTCCAGATACAGGGGAACTTAATGGTCTTGCATCAACAGCTATTATATAATGACTCATAAATTATAGATTTTTCTTTTTTTTAATTTTTATAGTTTTTTTACTAATTGATTTATTTGGATCTTGTTTCTTTTTCTTTTTTTTCTTTTTTAAGGGAATTACTGTAGAAATAGCATGTTTATAAATTAATATATATCCTTTTTCTGTTTTAAATAGTACGGTAAAAAGATCAAAACGTATAATTCTTCCTTTTATGGCTGTACCATTTTTTAAAAACATCTGTACTGGAAGTCTTCTTTTTCGTGCTTTATCTATAATCTGATTTTGTTCAAAAGCACCATATTTACTTGGCATTTTTTTTTCCTTATCTTTTATTCTTAATTATATTTATTTTTTTCTTTCTACACCATATTGCAATAATTTTTTAGTATAGATTTCAATTTCTGATTGTAATTTAGGAATAGCAGAAAAATTTTCTAATAAAACAGGATCACGATAAAGATAAAGATAATTATAGAAATCTTTTACAAGTTCATCAAGAGCATTTTTAACAGTAAAATCATTAATTCTTCCAGCAGAGTAAATTTTACTATCGGCATAGGGAATAAAACGTGGTTGTGGCGATACATCTTCAATAGGAATCAATTTAGTTCTTTGTACTCCTTCTTTTAATTTTCCTTTCATTTCTAATTCTATTGCATTTTGATGATTTTCTAAGATAATACGAATAGAATGTATCATTTTTCTAAAAAATATATAACATTTATTAATAATTCTTATAAAATTTTGCATTATTACATCTTTACTTCTTGATTTAAGACTTAAATAATAGCTCTGGAATGTTAATTGTGCATTTTTATATTGTTTTAAAAATTCCTGTAAATCCTGTTCAATTTCTGTATATAATTCAATTTCTTTTTTAAATACGATAGGTTTAAAAATAGTTACATCTTGTGTTTGTCCTTTTTGATCCTGAATACTGATGGTAGAAGTAAAAAAGTTTAAAAAATTTAAATCAAAATCTTGTAATAAGGTATGTAGCAGTCTATGAGGTTCAGAAATATGATGTTTTAATAATTCCTTTGTTACTCTTGCATCTCCTAAATTACGTTTTAATATTTGAATAACGATAGAATTAAGAAATTCAATATTGATTTTTCCTCTTTCGTTAATTAGAAAATATTTGTTTTTTATATAATTTATATCTTTTATCATCTGTTCTCTTTTATCAATTTCTAATTTTAATTTATCTATTTTTTGATGTATGATTTGTAAGATCTTTTCTGGAGCCCTATATCGATCCATTACAGGTTGTTTTATTCCTAATTCTTTTGTTAATTCATTCCAGGTTATAATTTTTTTTCTTTCAAGAACATAAAAAGAAAGTATTACATCTGTAAATTTAGGTCTTCTATTTTCTAAATTAGCAATCATACGCATTATAGAAATCGTATTGGGAATATATTCTTGAATATCTTTTTGTTTTTTCAACCATTCAATGAATTCATTTTCGATCATGGATTTATAGTTGGGAAATAATAATAAATTTGCATAAAGAATTTGCATTTTTAATGTTTGTTGAATAATAATAGAAATATCATCAATTTTTTTTAATAGAGAATATACATTGATGTATTCTTTAAAAAATTGATAAGTTGTTATAATAATATTATATTTTGAAGGTGGAAAATCATCCCATCCTTTTTGTATAAAATAAGCCATTGCTTTTATTGCATCTATGATTTGTTTATCATCAAATAAATTAAAGGTTTTGTAAATATTTGGTGATAATCGTAAATTAAATCCAAATAAACCATGTATTAGAGTTCCAGTCTCTTCTCCCCATGTGGGAATTTCCCCTCCTTTTAGTAATCGTTCTAAAAAACCAGCTTTCTTAATTTTTTTTAATTGTTTTTTTGATTGATTTACTTCCTCTGATTTTATTCTATTTCGATTATTACGTATTAATATAGATTTATCCTGTTGCTTTCTTTTTTCGTACTGTTGGTCTAATTCCTGTATTTTTTTTATGCGTACAAAGATATCTGAATATTTAGAAACAATTTCATCAACTTTTTTCTGTAAATCTGGAGGTCTGGGTTTATTATATAATTCTCCAAATAATCTATGAGCCTGTGTTCTCGTTAATGGTTCTTCCATATAGTTTAATTTATAAGACTAATTTTTTTATTATTTAAAGTACTATTTTTTAATATTTAGTGGATTTTCAACACTTCTTGAACCTGCAGGAGGTTTATAAGAAAATAAACTTGAGGGAATATTATTTAAATAAGTAATATTGGAAAAACGATAGATAATTGTATTATCATCAGAGATGAATTGAATCAATTGGGGAAAATTATCTGAATTCCAACTAATTATAATTTTTTTATAAGGTTTTTGATTTTCTGGTTCAATAATAGCTTTATTGCCTTCTATTTTATAGGGAAATTTTAATATCCAGCTTATACCACCTCCTAGTGCTTTATCCTGCTTACCCGCAACACGTGTTTCGGGATCATAAACAATAATATTTCTAAAATTAGAAGCTATAATTCTTCCATCGTTTAATATAAAATGAAGATTACCTTTTTGGTAATATATTTTACCGTTGATACTATTGTTTTTAGTTTCTATATTTAAATTTGCTTTGAATGTTGAATTTTCTAATTTGTTTAGGATTGTTCCTAAGTCCTGGGAAAGTAATTTTATAGGTATAAAAAACAAACTATAAATTAATAAGATGAAAAAATATTTATATTTCATAAATGAGAAAAAGGGAAGATAAACTTCCCTTTTTTAACTATATAATTTTCTTACTTCTTCTGTCATAGCTGGTACGACTTTAAATAGATCATCAACTACACCATAGGTAGCTACTTTAAAAATATTTGCATCTGGATCTTTGTTAATAGCTACTATAATTTTAGAAGAACCCATACCAGCTAAATGTTGAATAGCACCAGAAATCCCACATGCAATATATAAATTAGGAGATACTGTTTTTCCAGTTTGTCCTACTTGATGACTATGATCAATCCAACCAGCATCTACAGCAGCCCTACTAGCTCCTAAAGCTGCTCCTAATAAATCTGCTAATTCCTGTAAAATTGGCCAATTCTCTGGTCCTTTTATACCTCTACCACCTGATACAATAATAGATGCTTCTGTTAATTGAACTTTGCCAGCTTCTGCTTGTTGCATATTTGTTAATTTAGCTTTTACTGTACCTTCATCTGGAGAAACAGTTTCTATATTTTTTGGACTATTATAATTTTCTAATACTTCCTGAGAATTTGGTCTAATAGTAATTACAACAGGAGAATTTACTTTAATATTTGCATAGGCTTTTCCAGAATAAATAGGTTTTTTTACTTCTACTGTATCACTATTTCCTTTTACTTCTACAACATCTGCAATTAAATTAGCAGAAAGTTGAATTGCAACTCTACCTGCATAATCTTTTCCCTGTACTGAATGGGGAATTAAGATAACCTTTGCTCCCTTTTCTTTGGCAATTTGAGAGATCATATTAGCCCACCCTTCGGGCGAATATTCTTTCCCATCTACTTTAATTACTGTATCTGCACCAGCATTAAATAGTTCATTTGCATGATCATCATTACCGTTAAATAAAATAACATTTACAGGACCACCTAATTTCTGTCCTGCAGATGCAAGCTCCTTGGATATTTTTTTTAAATTACCGTCTTTTATTTCTGCGACTGCTAATATTGACATTTATTACCTCCTGGTTTAAATTATATAACTTTTGCTTCTTCTCTTAATAATCTTACTAATTCTTTTGCTTTTTCTTCTGGTGTTTCTCCTTCGATAATTCTTCCTGGTGGTCTTGGTGGTGGTGGTTCTAAGGAAACAATTTCGATTTTTGGTGGATTAACACCTAAGGAACTTACTTCAATAACATCAATTTTTTTCTTTTTAGCTGCTAAAATACCTTTTAAAGAAGGATATTTTGGATCATTAAGTTTTTTAGTAGCAGTAATTACAACTGGTAATTCAGTTTCAACATCGGCAGTACCACCTTCTATTTCTCTCGTAACTTTAACTTTATTACCTTCTATTTCTACTTTTATAGCATTATTGATATTAGGGATACCTAAGAGTTGAGCTACCATTGCTGGTACCATAGAAGATTGAGAATCTATAGCAATATGTCCAGTTAGAATAATGTCTGGATTTTCTTGTTTTAAACAGGCAGCGAGTACTTGAGCTGCATAATGTACATCTAATACATTATAAGAATCATCCTTAATGTGAATTGCTCTATCTACACCTAATGCATAAGCAGTTCTTAAAGCTTCCTGAACACGATCTGGACCAAGAGAAATTGCTACTACTTCTGCCTTATGTTTTTCTCTTATTCTTAATGCTTCTTCTAATGCATGTTCATCAAATGGGGAAACTATCCATTTGATACCACTTTCATTAATTTGGTTTCCTGAAATTTTACTACTAATTTGGGTTTCGGTATCTGGAACCTGTTTTACCAGAACAGCTACTTTCATTTTACTACTCCTTTAAGAAAAATTTTAATATATCTATATTTAAATGAATCACGTTCACTTAAATATAGATATATTTATATTGTTTTACAAAAATTTAAATTAAGGTTCTATGTCAACCAATTGAAAATTTAAGAAAACAAAATTGCCTATTTTTTTTGAATCTGAGTTAGATTTAACCTTCTTCCTGCTCAGAAGAATATAAATTTGCTGGATAAACTTTTTGAAATAAATTCATACTTATTATTATTGAAAAAATTGCAATTAGTACATTCCAATCATTTTTTAAAAGAAAAGATGCAAAAAATAATGGTGAAAATAAATGCAGTAAAATATAATGAATCCAGCATAAAATAATAATACTCCAATTTCTATAAGTAAAATGTTTTCTAAAAAGAGAATCTAATTGCATTTGATAAAAATATAATAAACCTCTTTCTTTAATATCGATATTGGTTAAAGAAGTTTTATAAAAATAATTAATTATAAATGTTAAAAAAAGAATAAATATAAAAAAAATTAGCGAAATAATAAGTAAAATCAGATTCATAATAATACTAAAAATCAAGTAAATGGTTAAGTCAATTCTTTTGTTGTTAGTAATTCTTGTATTTTTGTTAAGAGTAAGTTTTTAATATTAAAATATATTGTATCAAATTGATTCATTTCGTCTTTAGTAAAGTTCGAAAGTAAATAATCAGCAACACTAATTGGTTCTTTCGGTCTTCCAACTCCTATTCTTATACGATTAAAGTGATTTCCACATTTTTGTATAATATCTCTAAGACCATTATGACCTCTATGTCCACCGCCTTCTTTCCAGCGAATTTCTCCGAATGGTAATTCTATTTCATCATGCAAAACGATTATATGTTCCAATGGTATATTTTCTTTTTTTATGCAAGGACAAACAGAATTACCTGATAAATTCATATATGTTAGAGGTTTAAGTAAAATGCAACGGATAGATATATTTTGAACCTTTAATATAGAAGAAAGAAATAATCCTTTATATTTTTCGCTCCATACCTCCTGATAAAAAAACTCATCTTTAAATCTATCTAAAAAGATAAATCCAGCATTATGCCTTGTATATAAATATTTTTTTCCAGGATTTCCTAAACCAACTATTAATACTTTATTTTCCATTTCTTAATCAAAAAATTTATGATATTTTTTAGTGTAAATAAAATTCATATATATTGTCATATAACTAATATATAAGTATCATTGTAAGATTATACTTGAAGGATATATGTAAGGGATCAATTTATATTTTCGTAAATTATTTTAAGCACATAATATTTCAACATCTTCTTCTACAAGCTCCCTTGCCCTGTAAAAATGATGCTCTATCCTGATTTCTGTAACACTTGTTACAAATTCACTGCCAATCTCCCTTAACGGAACCCTCAATAGATATACCTTATCATCAAACCTTCTATAACATTCCCATTCTATTAGTAATCTTATAATATGACTTACACTATATCCTGTCATCTCGGAGATGTCCTTTAATAACTGATGAATATTCTGACTTACTCTTATAGAATAGTGTTCATAATCATTACAAACTATCTGGTAGATTTTTTTACTGGTTTTCTTTTGATTTGCTAATTTTTTTAGTCTTTCTATGTATTTAGAAATAAGAAATAAAAACATATCCGAATAGCTGGAATGCTGATTTCTTAAATCCTGTAAATCTTCTTTATAGGGTAAATAAACCATAAAGTGTAAAATAGTCGTATTGCTTGATTCTTCTTGTTCTTCGTTAGGACTTTGTATATTCTTTCTTATGTAGGTAGCCATCAATATAATAGTCTAATTTTTATTAAAAATCTTACTAAAAAAATATAAGAAAATCAAATTTTTTTATTATAAATAACAATTTAGAAGTAAAGTTAATAGAAACTAAAATTATACGGCTTTCTTTGAACGCTTACGGATATATAATGTTTCGTACAATTATTTTATAGTTCCCTTTAAAAAGAAAATTTGCATTTTTATAATATAAAAAAATAAAGTATCTATAAAAAATAAAAATAATTAGTTGCTTAATAAAACCATATAAACAAATTGTTATAAAAAATTTTAAATAATTTTAAAATAAAATTTTATGAAAGATTCGGAATTCTTAGTCATTTTAGATTTAGATTCTTTAATCTATCATAAGAATAATTGGAGAGTAATAAATCCTTTAATTGGTAGAGTAGGAAGTAGTGTAGATTTAATATGGGTAATGAATTTTTATTTAGAAAATAGAAATAGAAAAGATTTTAATTTGTTTAATTATTGTATACCTGATGTAATGGAAATACCTTCTATTTCTTCATTACAAATACAAAAAGAGCAATTTAATATTATGCCTATAGAAAAAATTCAAGAAGCAATTTTACAGCATAAAATAAGAGGAAGAAAAATTTATTTTATAACATTGCTTTTAGATGAAAAAATTAAAGAAATAATAATAAATAAAATTTATAATTATAATAAAAATACTAAAGAAATTTTTGATAAAATCCAATGGAAAGAATACTGGATTACACCTTCTATTAATAAAATAAAAAGTTATGAATATCCTCAATTTACGAAATTGTTATTTTTAAAACGTATAATAAAAACTATAAATACAAATGAGCAAATAAATTGGGATCTAACAATTAGAGAAAAATTTAAAAGAATCTTTTATTATACGACGGATATTAGCATGATTGAATTAATTAGACAATATTTCTTAGAGAATAGAAATAATTATGAATTTCGCCAAAATACTGTTATTTCTTATTTAATTGCAAGAATTCAAAATTAAGAAAAAGGATGCAAATGCATCCCGTATAAAATAAAAATCAAAGTAAATCTGGATTTAAAGTATATGTTCCCATAATTTCAGCATAATCAATAATATGTCCCTCCATTGCTTCTTTTACATCATTTCCAAAAAATCTACCATTAAAATTAAGGCTAGGTATATCAAGAGCATAGATAGTAAAATAATAATGATGTATTAACTCATCATTCCAGGGAGGGCAGGGACCATCATAACCATAATAGTCACCAGATAAATCTGCATTGTTAGCAAAAAAGTTGGTATAATCATTAATGCCGCGAATACCATAAGGCATCTTTTGTTCAGATTTTCCTTTTGATACAACAGCATTAGAATCAACACCTTCTTGTAATTCTGTAATTGAAACAGGAATATCAATTAAAATCCAGTGATAAAAATTTACACGAGGTAAACTAATAGGAATTTTCTTTCCTTCTATATTAACATCATCTCCTTTTGATGGAACATCTTTATCTACACAAAGTAATACAAAGGACTTCGTATTTTTGGGTATATCAAACCATTTTAAATGAGGACTTAAATTTTTTCCAAAAGTAACTTTATCTTTTGGGGAATGAATACAAAATGCATATTTTTCGGGTATTCTCTCTCCATGCTGAAAGGAATTGCTAATTAACTTCATATAGAAACTCCTTGTTTTTTATTAAGAATTTTTTAATTGTTTTAATACAATCAAGTAAAAAATAATTTTGCTTTTTTATTTAAGCGATTTCTATAAATAAAATAGAAAGGTCTTTTTAATTGGTTTATAAAAAATCTTTTATTTTGTTTTTTGATTTCTAATAACCATTGTTGGTAAAATTTTTGCTCTCTTTCCAAACAATAGTTTGATAATTCTTCTAATTGTTTTATATTGATTTTATTGCTAGAAAATGTTTCTTCTTCCAGTTCGATTAATTCTTTCTGAATTTCTTTTAATTCTTTTTTATAATCATTTAACAATAGAGGATAATTTTCTAATAGTTGTCTATGTATCCATTCCGCTTGCCACCATAAGGAAGAATCATATTGAGAAGAAGGTTCTTTAACATTAATTAATGAATTTGTACCAAAGAAAAATGGTTTATATAAAGATAAGCAAGGATGACTGGTACCAGTAAGCCAGACTGTAATTCTATTTCTCTCTTAAAATGGTAATCATAGAACCTGTTGTTTCACTTGGAGTAAGTAATCCACCAGAATGTAAACATACAGATTCCATAGTATCCAATTTATTTTTATTATCACCATGAGATTGTAATGTTTCAATACAGTCTAAGATATGAATTTTGTCTTTTTGTGTAATTTTTTTAGTAAGATTTCTTCTTACATTGCACTTACTAAAATAAGTATATAATTTATCAGAAAAAGCTTTTTGAAAATTAAATTTTTCTTCATTATTAATCCAATTGTGTTTTTTTGCATAATTGATAGCATCTGGATGAATAGCATCGAAATCATCAGTAATAGTTAAACCATTAGAAATAGAATAAAAATCATTTAATTTTTTATAAGCCCAGAATTTATCTGCTGTTTCTAATACATAAGCTTCTTTTTTATCTACAATTAAAAAACTATTATGATAGTAAAAATTTTTATTTTCATATCCTCCACAAGCATCTTGACCATAAGTTTCTACTAATTCGATTATATATTCTAATGCATCTTTAGCAGTTTGTTTTCTTTCTAAGGAAAGACGAATCATATCCATTCCAGTAAGACCAGAATTTTTCTTAGAGAAAGAAAATTTTGTAAATACTGCTTCATTTCCAATAGCAAGACCAAATTCATTTACACCCATTTCTACACCCCACATTTGAAATGGCTTACTAATAAAAATTTCATAAGTTTCTTTTACTTGCGGAATTTCAATATAAGTTAATTTTAATTTTTGTTGAGGATTTTTATGGCTTTGTCTTTTAATATGTAGTATAGATTGCGCTTCATTCGGTTCTCTATCGGAATTTTTACATAAAATATTGGCATTGTAAATATTGGATTTTTTTGGTATATAAAATGTATCACACATATACAATACTATAATGTATAAATCTTATAAAAGCAATCACTTTTTGTTAAATATCAAATTAATTTAAGAAATATAAAAATATAAAAAGATTGCCGTAATTGTATATAAAATATTATGTATCATTAATGAAAGTTTTTAAAATATTTTTATTATTTTTAACGGGATTATATTTTATTTTAGTTTTATTAACGTTTTTGCCATATTATAAATATGACTTTTTAACATTTTCAGATATTCGGCAGGATGATATAGTATTACATATACGTTATATTGCAGATGATTCTAAGGAAGGTCGATATCCTGGTTCAAATGGTTCAAAAAAAGTTCAGGAATGGATTATAAATTTTTATAAAAAATGGCATTTATTTCCATTATTTAATGGTTCTTATTTACAAAGTTTTACATTTAAAGGCAGGTTTAAAAAATATAATAATAATTATATAACAATATTAGATTGTTCTAATTGTAATATTCCTATTGAACCTATGCCATTGGGAATATCTGGAACATTTCGAGGTAAATTGATTTATGGTGATTATTGTATAGAAGAAAAGAAAGAAATTTCAAAAGTTATAATAAAATATAAAATTAAAAATCCTTCTGAATATATTATTATTTGTAAAAGATATGGTGCACCAGAATATGAAAGAGAATATCCAAAAGAATTTCATAAGTGGATAACATTTCAAAATAAATATAAAAATATAGACAAATTAGGTTTTATGGGGGTAATTTTTTTACGTGATGATGGTGATGTTATCAAAACAGAATATTTATCCTTTTATACAAAGGGAAAAGCATTTAGTGTTTTTTTAGATAATCAAATTTATAAAAAACGATATCAGGAATTGATAAAAACAATTGATAAACAAAAAGAAGTATTAATAGAAATCCATTATAACCAGGAAGAATTAGAAGGAAAAAATATTGGTGCTTCTTTAAAAGAATTCAAAGAAAATCAAAAAATAATATATATTGGTGCGCATTATGATCATTTAGGTTATGGTATTCCACAATATTCCTTAGGCTCTATGGGAGAAATTTATAATGGAGCTGATGATAATGCTTCTGGAACTGTTGCAGTATTAGAATTAGCAGAATATTTATCTAATGAATATTTACAGAAAAATTTAAAATTACCAGAGGAATGGAATATCATTTTTTTGCATTTTGATGCAGAAGAATGGGGATTATTAGGTTCTAACCATTTTGTAGAATCAGAATTTTTTAGTAAACAAAATATAGCTATGTTTAATTTTGATATGATTGGAAGATATAGACAAAATCTACAAATTCAGGGATTACAAACAGGAGATATAGTCTGGCAGAATAGTATAAAAACACAAACAAATTTTTTTAATAACAAACATTTATTAAATGTTAACTTTATAGAAGGAGCAAGAGGTCCCAGTGATCATACATCATTTTATCGTAAAAAAATGCCAGTACTATTCTTTTTTACTGGAACCCATGAAGATTATCATAAACCAACTGATGATTTTGATAAAATCAATTATAAAGAAATGACTAAGATAATAGAGCTTGCTAAAAATATCATATTAGATATAATTCATAAAAATCATATACCAGAATATCAATATATTAAAGAAAATAGAAAACAAACTTATCGATTTAAATTAAGGCTTGGTATAATACCGGGAAATTATTTTTCTAATGAAGGAATTCAAGTTGCTGGATTTGTAGAAAATGCTCCTATTAAAAAAAGTGGTATAAAAGAAGGTGATATTATTATACAGATAGAACAGTATAAAATACAAACAATTTATGATTTAATGGAATTTTTATCTAAGGCAAAATTAGGATTAAAATATAAGATTATTTATAAAAGAAATGATAAAATTTACGAAACTTATACCGAACTAATGGGAGAATAAATTTATCTTTAAAATTTAAAATTTATTAATTTAATCAAATAAATAAAATTAATGAAAGAAATACCAAAAGATTGGAAGTGTTAAAAACGATAAAGAAATTCCTATAGCTAACATTAGAGAAACAAGCGATGGTCTTAAGTTATAAGAAATAGCAACAATACCACCTGTAATCATTGGTCCCATTGCAGCTTCGAAAATTGAAATATAATATACATTGCGATCAATTTCCCAGAATGAATATAAGAATGCTATAAGAATTGGAGCTAATAATAATTTATAAAATAAACCTATGGTGAGATATTTACCATTATTTTTAATTTCATTTAATTTTAATTGAAAACCTACAGAAAAAAGTGCTAAAGGCGTTAAAGTATTTCCTAAGATTAATAAAATTTGTTTTAACCAATCTGGATAATCAAACTGAATAGTTTTTAAAATTAAAGTAATTATTAATACAAAAAATGGCGGAAATAATAATATTCGTTTAATGGAATTAATAATTGAAATATTTTGATTTTGGGAATTATCTTCAGAAAATCTTGCAGCTATAATGATTCCTAAGGTAGAAAGCATAAAAAAAGTACCTGCTTGATCTGCTAAAAGTCCATAGCTTAAATATTCTTTTCCATAATAAGCTTCTATCATAGGTAATCCTACAAAAGATGTATTCCCTAAACCAGAACATAGAATAAGTGCTCCAATTGCATTTTTTTCTTTTTCCCAGTTGAAAAATATCTTTCCGATAAGAGTAAAAAGTAGAATTGCTATTATAAAAATAATCCAGGGCATAAAAATTAGTGCAATTAATGATTTTTGGAATTTTAATTCATGTATATGATATAAAATTAATGCTGGAAGGGATATATAAATAATAAAACTATTTAAAACTTGTGGTGTTTCTTTGGGAAATTTAATTTGTGATGTAGTTGCTTCGCTATATCTTTTAAAAATGATGCCGGATAAAAAACAAATTATTATTAATAAAATATTCGCCATAGAATTATATTTTTTTAGTATATATTATATAACAACTAATTTATTGATATAGATAAAATTAAACAATAACTTTTTATAATTTTCTTTATAGGAAAATTAAAAAAATTGGCAATGTGAATATAATTTATTTTGGAAGTCCAGCATATTCTCGAATTTTATTAGAAGAAATTTATAAAAAACATAATATAGTTTGTGTTATTTCTAATCCAGATAAAATTTCTGATCGAACAAGAAAACCTAAACCAACGTCTGTATCTGAATTCGCTTTAGAAAAACAAATTCCCTTATATAGACCAGAAAATCTTAAAGATAATATTTTTTTAAATGAAATATCACAGTACAATATTGATATTGGGGTTGTTTTTTCTTATGGAAAAATTATTCCAGAAGAGTTATATAACATTCCTCTTTTTGGATGTATTAATTTACATGGTTCTCTTTTACCAGATTTGAGAGGTGCTTCGCCTTTACAAACAGCAATCATAAAAGGATATAAAAAAAGTGGTTGGACAGTTCAAAAGGTATCGAAGGGATTAGATGAGGGAGATATTTTAGATCAGGTAGAATTTGATATATTTGAAGATGAAACAACAGGGGAATTATTGGAACGTGTTCTTCCAGAAGGAATAAATCTGGTTCTTCGCGTGTTAGATGATGTTCAGTATTTTTTGAATCATGCCAGAAAACAAGATAACACAAAGGCAACCTATTGTTATAAAATCCAATCTGAATTAACCTATATAGACTGGAAAAAGAATACATTGGATATCCATAATTTAGTTCGAGCTTTAAATCCTAATCCAGTTGCAAAAACAAAACTTAAAAATAATGAACAAGTGATTAATAATATAAAGATTTATAAAACAAATTATAAAATTGATACTCCTTATATTGATCAACTTAATAAAAATATAGATATTCTTCCTGGAACAATACAAATTATAAAACACAATAAGAGAAATCATTTTTACGTTAAATCTGGAAACGGTTGGATTGAAATTTTAGAAATTCAATATCCAAATAAAAAAAAATTGGATGCACATGATTTTATTAATGGAAATTTTGTTCAAGAAGGAGATATTTTTATATGAAAGAAAAAATGAAACAAATTATAAAACAGCATTTTTTACCTTATTTTATTTTTTTAACATTATTTCTTCTTATTTCTTATTTAATTTTGATATTAAGAATGTTTAACATAGAGCATTATTATATGCCAGATCTTACAGGAAAATATTTTATTAATGTTTATAATGATTTAAAAAAATACAATCTCAATATAGAAGTAAGACGTATTTTTATAGAAGAAAAACCAGAAGGTTTAATATTACAACAAAGCATATTACCAGGAGAATTTATAAAACCAAAAGATAGATTAGTATTAATTGTAAATAGTTATGAACCAATATTAACAATGCCTAAATTAACAAATTTACTACTTGATAATGCAGAAGAAATACTTTCTTCCATACCATATGAGGGAAATATATATAATATTCCTATAACTAAAATCTTGTATATTAAAAAAGACGATGTACCTGAAAATACTGTTTTATATCAATTCCCAGCTCCAGAAACAAAAATAAAATTAAATGAAAGAGTAATATTAATTGTTTCTACTCAAAAACGATATTCCCTTTAATATTACTGAATTAAAGCAAATGGATATAGGTACGGTTTCTCAATATTTAGTTTTGCAATCTAAACCTTATATAATTAATAAAATTATTCCTGCAGATAAGTAGAGATTTACATGGTAAAATAAAAGATATTGTATATATAAATAAAACTTATGAGATTTCTGTATATTTCCATAAAAATAAAAAATATCATTTTTATGCTGATTTTGAACTCGAAACAATTCATTTTTTTCGAAAAGATTATTGTTCCATTCATTTGTCAAATGAAAACTTTTCCGATATAGAAAATATAAAATCTTCAATGAAGATCTGGTTTTCCGAACCTGAAATATTTTCTGATAAGAAATTTCCTTTAGCCTTTTATCGTTATGGAAAAATGTATTTATATTTATTATGTAATGATAGAATTTTGGTTAAGAAATATTATGAGCCAGATTTCCCAACTTGATTTGTTTAAACCTATAAAACTATATTAAGAATAAAGATTAAAACAAGGAGAAAAAGGATGAAGATTTCCCCATCAATTTTAGCTGCTGATTTAACTGATTTAAAAACAGTTTTACAGATATTAGAAGGCAAAGTTGATTTTTTGCATTTAGATATTATGGATGGCCATTTTGTTCCTACGCTTTCTTTTGGAGAAGTATATGTTAAATTACTAAATGAACATACACAAATACCCTTAGATGTTCATTTAATGGTAGATCAACCAGAAAAAGAAGTTCCAAAATATTTTGATTTTAAACCTTTTAATATTACTTTCCATTACGAAGCAACAAATTTCCCTGTTAGACTTGCAAGAGAAATACGAAAACAAAATATCAAAGCAGGTATTTCCTTAAATCCAAAAACACCTGTTGAATTGATAGAACCTTTTTTAGAAGAGCTTGATCTCGTTTTGATTATGAGTGTAGAACCTGGTTTTTATGGTCAAAGTTTTATTCCTTTTTGTTTAGATAAAATTAAAAAACTCAAGGATTTTATCATAAGAAAAAATTTAGATATTTTGATTGAAGTTGATGGAGGAATTAATAAAAATAATATTAATTCAATTAAAGAAGCAGGCGCAGATATAATCGTTGCTGGTTCCTTTATTTTTAAAGGAAATATAGAAGAAAATATTCAATGCTTTAAAATAAATTATTAATGAGAATGTTCTTCATTTTCTTTTTCTTCAAAACTATTTTGCTCTTCTTTTTGCGTTTCCTTAAATGCTTTAATCAATTGTTTTCTAAAAAAGGGAGCATCTAATTCATAAACAATTTTACCACCTAAATGAGCTGTATAGATTACAATGGGAATAGCTATAAAAAAATAAATAATAAGAGTTAAAATTCTCATCATTTTATAAAAAGAAAATTTCACATGACCTAAAAATGATATTGCAAGAATAAAGATAGTAATAATAAAAAATGATTCTGCAAATGTTTCATGTTGTTCAATTGTTTGTTTTAAAAATGGACTTTTTTCTAATAGTTCATGTTCTATGTCGCCAGTAAATAAAGCAAAATAACTACAAATTACAAGAATTACATTCAAAATAATAATAAAATTCCAGAAAGAATGAATATTTTCATTATTGCGAAATTTAATTAATAGAAAAAATTCCTATTAAAGGTATTAAAAATGTTAATACAATAGGAGCATGTACAAATAAGGGATGAAATGGTATTTCAGAAGGAATTGTTTGTAATTGTAGAGATTCAGAAGCCAGTTCTGAATGCAAAAAAATAAATTTTAGGATTTCCATATTAACAATATTTTAAATCATTATTATAAGTTCAATAATAAAATTAGTGAAATAAATTAAATTTAGGCTGTGATAATAAATTTTTTTATATTATAAAATTTATGTATAACTAATACTACAAATTTATTTTATAAATTAAAATATAAATAAAATTACAAACATTTGTTAATATATTTTTCATAATCTATTTTTAGATTATAGTTTATAAAATATATAAGATTCATGAATCTATTTTAAAGCTTATAAATTTTTTAGATTGACAAAAAAACTCAATAATTTAAAAATAAAATATTATGAAAGTTTTAAAAATAAGTTTAAAAAAAATATTTATATTTTGTATTATTGTGGTTTCTCCTGTTTTGTGGGGTAAAGATAATAAAAATTATTATCCGATGGGATTTCTGGCAAATGCAATGATTGAATCAGAAGAGTCCGAAGTTAAAGATCAACAGGAAGACCAACAAACGAGTATTGAAGAAGAAAATTCAAATAATGAAAATACAGAAAATCAAGCTTCAGAAGAACAACAAAAAGAAGTAACACAACAGGAAACACAAAACCAACAAAATCAAAATGTAAAAAAAACCTTAGATGAATGTATTCAAAGCCTTGAATCTCAAGATGTTGGAGAACAAATTCTTGCATTAAATACCTGTGCAAAGGAATATTTAAAAGAAGAAAAGTTACAGAAATCTTTATTAAAATTATTAAATGATTCTAATAACTCTACTGTTTTAATATCCTCATTATTGCTTCTTTCTAATCAAAAAAAAGATAAAATATCTAATGAATTAATAGAATTAATTCAAAATGGTAAATTTCAAAATGATTCGGTTTTATCCTATGCATCTACGGTAGTTTTATATAGTAATATTACTGATAATACAAAAGAAAAAGCAAAAGAAATATTACAAAATTTGGTAAATTCAGAAGATGAATTATTAAAAAATTTAGCTGAAAATTTATTAAAAAAGAATTGAAAAAAATGACAATCTACTTTAAATTCTTATTTAGATGTTAATAAAGGATTATAATTTATCTAAGGAAGAATTAACAAGATATTCAAGAAATATTTTCTTAAAAGAAATAGGGAAAGAAGGTCAATTAAAATTAAAAAAAAGTTCTGTTTTGGTAATTGGAGCTGGGGGCTTAGGAAGCCCCTTACTTTATTATTTGGCATCTATTGGTGTTGGGAATATCATATTTATTGAATATGATAAGGTAGATTTAACTAATTTACAAAGGCAAATTCTCTATAAAACAGAAGATATAGGTAAAGAAAAAGCTTTTGTAGCAAAACATACACTTAAAAAATTAAATCCAGAGATTAACATTCAAGAAATAAACGAAAAATTAACACCACATAATGCATTTGAAATTATAAAAAATATAGATTTAGTAATTGATGGTTCTGATAATTTTCCTACTAGGTTTTTAGTTAACGATGTATGTTTTTTTAATCATATTCCTTTAATTAGTGGTGGTGTATTACAATTCTATGGTATGATAATGGGAATTATACCTGGAAAAACACCTTGTTATAGATGTCTTTTCGAGAGACCTCCAGAGGATGTTGAGAATTGTTCAACAGTTGGAGTACTTGGTGCAATGGTCGGTGTAATTGGCTCCTATATGGCTGTAGAATCTATTAAATTTTTATTAAATATACAGCCTAATATTATGGGAAAATTAATAAGAATTGATGCTCTTACTATGGAATTTCGTATAACTGATTTACCAAGAAATGATTCCTGTTTAATTTGTAGTAGCGAGCCTTTAATTAAGAAATTTAATCCAAAATTGAGTGATTATTATGAAGTTTGTAATTCATTACCATCATTTTTGAAAGAATAACGTTCCATTTTTGATAAAATTTTGAATAATTTATTAAATATGAGTTGTATTATAATAAGACTTAAAAAATTCAGGTCTGAACAAATGCAAAAAAAATTGATTAAAATATTAAAAATACTGTTTTAGTTTTATACGATAATACATTATATTATAAATAGAAATAAAATTTAATAATATCATATTATTAATAATAAATGTTTGGGATTGGGCGGAAAGAAATAGCCGGCGGGTTTACTTGCCGACAACTCAAAAAATAGGGTTGGGAAGGGTGGGAAAAAAAAATCGACGCTGGGCTCTGCACAGCGTCAACTCTAAAAAAGGGTGGGTGGGCAAAGATAATCGTCGGCGGGTTTACTTGCCGACAATTCTAAGAAAAGTGAAAGGGAGGTGGGTGGGCAAAGATAATCGTCGGCGGGTTTACTCGCCGACAACTCTAAGAAAAGTGAAAGGGAGGTGGGTGGGCAAAGATAATCGTCGGCGGGTTTACTTGCCGACAACTCTAAGAAAAGTGAAAGGGAGGTGGGTGGGCAAAGATAATCGTCGGCGGGTTTACTTGCCGACAACTCTAAAAATAGTGAAAGGGGGGTGGGTGGGCAAAGATAATCTGACGCTGGGCTTTGCACTAGCCGTCAACTCTAAAGGAGGATCGTATGTTTAATATTTATGATGATGAATGGGATATGAAATTACGAAGATTACGAAGATGATGAAGAATGGGAAGATGAATATGAAGATGAATGGGATGACGAGGATTATGAAGATGAAGATTATGAAGATGAATGGGATGATGAGGAATATGAAGAAGATGAAATTGGAGAGGAAGAAGATTTTGATGATGAGTTAATTGAAAGTGCTTCTTTTGTTTGTGAGGATTGTAATTATAGATGGACGGAAGATGATGATGAATCTGATGTAATTGTTTGTCCTATGTGTGGAAGTGATAATATAACGCAAATTGAATGATCCAATTAAGGTTAATGTTGTTTTTAATGGGGATTTTTATATTGATATTATTTTTAATCAGTAATCCCCAGGAAGTTTCTTTCCATTTCTTAATGTGGAAAAGTACTTATAGACTTTATGAAGTAATCTTATTTGGAATTATATATGGAAGTATCTTATATATTCTTTTAAGTGGACATATAAAAGATGTACTTCGTAAAAAGAAAGAAAGATGAATATATCTGAAAGAAAAAAAATTCATATACCTATTCAACGAGGTATATTAAAAGGAAAAAAAGTACCCCTTCCACCTTCTATAAAAGGACATAGAAATTTTACTTCTTCTTTAATCAAAGAAGCATTATTTCAACACATAGAAAATTATTATGGAATATCTCTTGATGGAAGAAGAATTTATAATATAGGTTTTTTTGACCTCTGTGCAGGTTCTGGACAGATTGGAATGGAAGCCTATAGTAGAGGTTTAAATCCAGTTCATATTGTAGAAAAAGATAAGAAACGGTTCAATTTTATTTTAGAGCATCTTAAAGATTATAAAATTAAAGGTTCTAAATTAATTTTTCATCAAAAAGATTTTAAAAGATTAGCTGATGATATCTTACAGATTCCTTATTCCGCTATATTTATTGATTTACCATATACTTTTTGGACTGAAGAAGGACATTGTTCTCATATAGATCATTTCTTTTATAAATTTATGCATTATATGAATGAAAAACTTACTAAAACAAACAATAATGAATTAAAATATATTTTTATAATACAATCACCTAAACCATATCGTTTTCCCGAATCGTTACAAAAAAATTCCAACATGATAATTATCCATGAAGTAAAACATTATAGAAAACATTACTTAAATTTATTTAAAATAAATTTGACTCAATAATTTTATAGAAATTACTGGTTTAAATATGTTTTGGTTAGATATATTAGCAATTGTTATATTTATATTATATATATTAGATGTTTCTTTATTGTTTTTATATGGAATTCACATGTATATAATGTTATATCTATTTCTTAAGTATAAAGATAAATGTTTAAGTAATAAAGAAAAAGAACCTATAAATTTAGAAAAAATAAACCCAGAAAAGTTACCAGAAGTTGCTATACAATTACCAATTTATAATGAATTTTATGTTGTGGATCGTTTATTGGATGCTGTAGCAAAGATAAAATGGCCAAAAGAAAAGTTATATATACAAGTATTAGATGATTCTACTGATGAAACAGTTGAAAAAGTAGCAAAAATAGTTCAAGAAATGCAAGAAAAAGGATATCGAATTGAACATATCCATCGAAAAAATAGAAAAGGACACAAAGCTGGTGCTTTAAAAGAAGGATTAGAAAAAATTAAAGCAGATTTTATTGCTATTTTTGATGCTGATTTTATACCTAATCCGGATATTTTATTAAAAGTTATGCCATATTTTGATGATCCAGAAATTGGAATGATTCAAACTAGATGGGGGCATGTTAATAAAGACTATTCTCTGTTAACCTATGCACAATCTTTTGGTATTGATGGCCATTTTGTTATTGAGCAAGTTGCAAGAAATGGTTCTGGTTTATGGATGAATTTTAATGGTACAGCTGGAATATGGAGAAAACAATGTATTTTAGATGCTGGAAACTGGCAATCCGATACGCTTACGGAAGATTTTGATTTATCGTATAGAGCAGAGTTGGCTGGTTGGAAATTCCGTTATTTTATGGATATAGAAAATCCAGCAGAATTACCTGCTACAATTCAAGCGTTTAAATCTCAACAATTCCGTTGGTGTAAAGGTTCTATACAAACAGCGGTAAAATTAATACCAAGAATTATAAAAGCAGATTTACCCTGGAAAGTTAAAGCGGAGGCATTAATCCATTTAACAAATTATTCAGTACATCCATTAATGTTGATCAATATTTTGCTAACATTACCTTTAGTATTGATTGAAAAATGGTCTTCTTTTCGTTATAATGATCTAACAACAGAATTGATTTTTTTTGCAGCATTTATATTAAGTTTATCTACTTTTGCTCCTACAATTTTTTATTTGTATTCTCAGAAGGAATTATATAAAAAATGGTGGGATAAAATTCTGTATATGCCAATCTTAATGATGATAGGTACTGGAATCGCAATTTCTAATACGAAAGCATTTTTAGAAGCTCTTATAGGAAAGGCTTCTTCTTTTCAGAGAACTCCCAAATATAGAATTGAATCTAAAAAAGATGCTGTTTTCGTAAGAAATAAATATATTCAATCTATTGATCCACTTATTGTTTTAGAAATATTATTTTTTATTTATTGTTCTTTAACAGCATATTATGCTTATATCAATCATAAATATTTAATTATACCTTTTATGATAATTTATGCAGCTGGATTTTTCTATGTAGTATATTTATCTGTAATACATAATTTTATTATGAAATTTGGATTAATATATAAAATGTTTTACAAAAAAAATATTTAATTTATTTTTTACTTATGGATTCCAGAAAACAATATAATGAAAGAATTGGGGAATTTCGAGATCCTTCTAAACAAAAAAGAAAAAATGCACGTATTCGTGTTCCAAATATTCCCGCAACCTTTATTTTAGAAGGGCTTAATAAAGAATATGAATGTCAGATTTTAGATATTGGAACCGGAGGCTTAGGAATTTCAACAAAAACGTTATTATACCCTGGAGATAAAATAAGAATACGGTTTTTTTTTAGAAGGTAATGAATTTGATTTGTCAGCTACTGTATCTCGTGTATCGGGAAAAAATGTAGGTGTTATATTTGAAGATGTCTCTTTGGAAACAATTTCAAAAATACAATCTTATATACATTCTAAATTATTCAAGGAAAAGTAAATTAGAATATATAACGCTATTGACGATGTTCATTTTTTAAATTATTTGGATATTTACTTAATGAATGATTTAAGTATTTGTTATGATTATCAAACAATAACTTAAGGTAATAGGGTTTTGTTAGCAAAACCCAAATAAGGGCTTTGCACGACGACAACCCAAAAATAAGGGTTGGGTTAGGGAAGGGAAAATTATTCATCAGGTTTTCCTGATGACAACCCTAAAAAAAGGCGGGAAGACTTAAAACCGTCGGCGGGTTTACTCGCCGACAACCCTAAAAAAAGCGGGTGGGCAGAAATCTGACGCTGGGCTTTGCACAGCGTCAACCCTAAGAAAAGTGAAAGGGAGGTGGGTGGGCAGAAATCTGACGCTGGGCTTTGCACAGCGTCAACCCTAAGAAAAGTGAAAGGGAGGTGGGTGGGCAGAAATCTGACGCTGGGCTTTGCACAGCGTCAACCCTAAGAAAAGTGAAAGGGAGGTGGGTGGGCAGAAATCTGACGCTGGGCTTTGCACAGCGTCAACCCTAAGAAAAGTGAAAGGGAGGTGGGTGGGCAGAAATCTGACGCTGGGCTTTGCACAGCGTCAACCCTAAGAAAAGTGAAAGGGAGGTGGGTGGGCAGAAATCTGACGCTGGGCTTTGCACAGCGTCAACCCTAAAGGAGAAAAATTATGGCATCAGCAGGACAAAAAATTTTTTGTGCAAATTGTAGACACTGTATTGTGGTTAGACAATATGAATCAGATCAGGATAAATATATTTTGAGGGTAAGATGTATAAAAAAGATGTGGTCTAAACGTTCTGGGGAAGAAAAATTATATAAGTATTTTACTGTAGCTCGTAGAATGATGACTCATTGTGAACACTATAAAAAAATGGGTGATGAATTGCCATTTATTAAAAATTTAAAAAAAGAATTACCAATAAAAGATGAAATATATACAGTAAAGAAACCAGTCTTAAAAGTTCCCCAATAAAATGAATGTATCTTTAGAAAATTTATTAGGAAGAAAGGAAAAGCTACAACAATTTTTTATTCCTCCTTATTTAGAAATATTTTTTCCTGAAGATCTAATTCAGGGAAAAAAAATTAATTTAATTGGAGAATTCCCGCGGAGGGTAGAACAATACGAAAAAATAGCAGAGTGTAATGGTTTTTATTTAAATACACCTCTTGCGGGAATTATTTCTATTCGAAATGAGAATCCATATATTTTTTCTCTAAAAGTTTCTGGAAAAAATCAAATAACAAATTATTTTAAGAATGGAAAAGAAATTAAAAACCCACATAATGTAGATAAGAAAGATTGGTTTGAGTTTTTAAATCTAAACGGTTTGTATTCTTTTGAATATAAAAAATCCTTAGCCGAGATATTTCAAAACTCTCTATCAAAAATCATATTTTTATTAAGTGATTCTTATGTTCCATTATTCTGGCAAAATCTATTTTCATTTTATCAAAAAGAATTAATACTATTACGTGATTTTTTAAAAAATTTATATCCTCAGATGGAAATCGTATATTATCCAGAATATAAAAAAAAATTATCACAAAGAGAGTTATTTTATAATATTAATAATAATAAATACCATTATAGATATATTGAATTTAAGAATTCACATAATTCTATTGTATTTTCACCAGCAACATTATTTGCTATTATTCGTGCCTTATATTACAATGAGCCATTTACAAAAAATATTTTTATATTGAAAGATTATACAAAAGAACAAACTTGTGTAAGTTTTTTCTATCATGGAACAAATTTTAAAGAATTAGATTTAAAAATACCTTATTTAATCCATTTTAATCATAAAGATATCATAGTTTTAGAAGAAAATTATCATTTTAATATTTATGAAGACTATTATTATTATTATAAAGAAAGAGAGAGTAAAAACATCTGTACAGCTTGTATGATATGTAATCATTTTTGTCCAGTAAATGCTTATCCTATGTCATTATATGAAAATAAAACATATTTTAAAGTAGAACAATGTATTTTATGTGGTGCATGCGAAGAAGTTTGTGAAAGTAATTTACCAATAATGGAAAAAATCAGAAAAATTAAATATGAAATCTCGATTTAAATTATATTATTTTTCTACAATAAATTTAATATTATTTTTGTTTTTTTCTTTTCTTAGTCATTCATACAGTTTATTTTTATTACCAATTTTAAATATTTTATTACTTCTTTTAAAACATTTTTTAAAATTTAGAACAATTAACTATCATTATATTTCCTTTGATTTTGTATTTCTATATAGTTATTTATTTTTAACACTAGAAGATAATTTGATTTATTCCTTAGTGGTTTTTATTATTTGGGGTATGCTATATTTTTTAGTAAAAGAATATACGATATTTTCAAATTATCCATTTCATTTGTATATTCTATTGTTATTATTAATTATCTTTAATTTTTTTAAAAAAGAGATAATACTGAATCAATATCCAGAAATATATTTATTATCTTTTTTACCATTAATTATGTTTTATTCACAAATTTTTTTTCTTTATGTTTTAAGAATAATTCTTTTAGGAATTGTTTTATTTATAAGTTTTGATTTTAATATTTTTTTACATGAATTTACAAACCTTGCCACAGTTTTTATAATAATCTTTTTATTCCCTTTCCAGATTAAAAGGTTTAATTTATTTGATTTATCTATTAAAATATTAATTACTGGCTTAGAAATTCTATTTATATATTTTTTTATACAAAAATATTTCTATACAAAAGAAATCATAATCTTTTTATATGTTTTTATGGATTTTACATTTTATTTTATTAAAAATAGATTGTTAAGAAAATAAATTTAAATTATTAGTCATTATATGAAATTTTCTGATTTAATTAGAAAAGAAAAAATTTTTTATTACGATAAATTACCTACAAAAAATAAATACGAATTATTAAAAATTATATTACAACAAACATTAAAAGATAGTAAATACGAGGATAAATTTGATTTGATCTGGAATTCCCTACAGGAAAGAGAGAAGGCAATGTCCACAGGTATTGGAGGTGGACTCGCAATACCACATTGTACTACGGAACATGTAGATGAGATTTTATCTTCTTTAACATTATTAAAAGAAGATTTAGATTTTCAATCCTTAGATAGTACCCCTGTTCGTATAATTGTTTTATTAATTATTTCCAGAAATAATTTTGATGCTCATATAAAAGCATTAGCAAGTGTTGCCCGAACATTTCAGAATATAGATATAAAAAATAATATTCTAAAAGCATCAAGTCCAGAAGAAGTTTATAAAATCATAGAAAAAACATAAGTATTTATTAAATACCTCAAATTAATCAAAGTAAATGATAAGTTTTTTAATATTGATTTAATCTATAATCCTATTAGATTATTCATTATTATTAAAATTATTAAAAATTTAAATCTTGAACAATATTCGAGTTCTATATTCATATTTTGACATATGTGTTTTTTTGTTGACAATATTGTTATTTTTTTATAGCGTTTATAATTATGAAAACATATAAAGCTGATGTGGTAATTATTGGAGGGGGTTTATCGGGCATTGTAACAGCGCTTGAAATTGCAGAAAATAAAACAGATAAGAAAATTCTTTTACTTGAGCGTGGAAAAAAAGAAAATTTTGGAGGGCTTGCAAAAAAGTCTTTTGGGGGAATTTTTTTTACAGGTAGTAAAGAGCAAAAACGTCTTGGAATTAAGGACAATCCAGAAATTGCATGGCAGGATTGGTTGTCTTTTGCTGAATTTGAGGAAGATGATCATTATGGAAAATTATGGGCAAAGCAATATGTTGATGGTAATATTGATGTTGTTTATCACTGGTTGAAATCCAAAGGAGTACAATTTTTTCCAGTTGTTCATTGGGTAGAAAGAGGTTTATTCGTTCCTGGTAATTCTTATCCAAGATTTCATATGGTATGGGGTACTGGTTTTGAATTAATTCGTATATTAATAAAACATTTAGAAAAATATAAAAATACTATTCAAATTTTATTTGAAAGCAAGGTTGAAGATATCTGGATAGATACAGAACATAAAAAAGTAACAGGTTGTAGTGGTATACATTTAGATACAAATGAAAATTTTGAAGTTCAATCATCAATAATTGTTGTTGGTAGTGGAGGTATTACTGGAAATACAGAATTGGTAAAACAATATTGGGGGTATAAATATCATTCTAAAGAAAGTAAAATACCAAAAATATTACTGAATGGTTCACATTTAGAAGCTGATGGAAGCTTACATTTTGTTTTAGAAAAAAAAGGGATACCATTACATAAATTATATCGTCAATGGAATTATGCTGCAGGTGTACATCATCCTAATCCTAAATTCCAGGGAGAAGGTCTAAGTTTAGTTCCAGTAAAATCAGCATTATGGGTTAATGCCTATGGAGAACGAATAGGAAATCCACCTTTAGTAAGCGCATATGATACATTATATTTAGTAAGAGAAATTGTAAAACAACCTGGCGCATATTCCTGGCATATTATGAATTATAAAATAGCTTTAAAAGAACTTGCTGTTAGTGGAGCTGAATTTAATGATGGAATAAGAGAAAAAAAATTATTCAAATTTTTACTAACCCTTTTATTAGGTAATAAAAAATTAATTCATACCTTGATGGATTCCTGTATTGATTTTATTACTGCAAATAGTTTAGATGAACTAGTAAAAAAAATGAACGAATTGCAGGATGAATATAAAACAGATTATAATATACTAAAAAATACAATTGAACGATATGATTCTATGATTGATAGGGGAAAAAAATATTTTAATGATGACCAATTAAGACGAATTATACATTTACGACAATATAGAGGAGATCGAATCAGAACCTGCAAATTTCAAAAAATTTTAGATAAAAATGCTTTTCCGTTAATAGCAATACGTTTACATATACTAACCAGAAAAACCTTAGGTGGAGTTATAACAAATCTAAAATCTCAGGTTTTAAATAAAAATGAAGAAGTCATCGAAGGATTATATGCAGTAGGAGAAACTGCTGGTTTTGGTGGTGGTGGTATTCATGGTTATAGAGCATTAGAAGGAACATTCTTAGGATCCTGTATTTTTACTGGACGTATAGCTGCAAAAGATATATTACAAAAAATATAAAAAATTTTTAGAGGAGTTTACATATGAAAAAGAGTGGCGCTTATTTAGTTACTTATGCATTGGAACAGATTGGGGTACAATATACATTTGGTATTCCGGGGGTACATGTAACTGAATTATATGATGAATTAAATAAATCAGAAAAGATTCAACCTATATTGGTTACACATGAAGGATGGGGAGCATTTATGGCAGATGCCATAAGTAGAACGACCAATTCGATTGGTACCTTAGTAATTGTACCTGCTGCTGGAATGACCCATGCATTAAGTGGTATTGGAGAAGCTTATTTAGATGGTATTCCCATGCTTATTATTTCAGGAGGCATACGAAGAGATCTTGATAAAGCATTTCAATTACATCAATTAGATCAGGGAAAAGTATTAGAAGGTATAGTAAAAAAATATTTTTTGATTGAAAAACACGAAGAAATTATTCCAACAATTTACGAAGCTTATAAAATCGCAAAATCTGGAAAACCTGGACCAGTATTTATAGAAGTACCTGTTAATATTCAATTATTTGAAGGTCCTGTATCTCATTTACCGGAATGGAAAGATGATTATTTAAAATATTCCTTACCTCAAAAATCGTATCGAGATATAGAAGAGGCATTAGCGCTAATTGAAAGTTCACAAAAAATGGGTATTTTTGCAGGTTGGGGAGCTATCCATGCTACAGATGAATTAATAGAACTTGCTGAACGTCTTCAGGCTCCTGTATGTACCACATTGCAGGGTTTAAGCGTTTTTCCTTATGATCATCCTTTACATACTGGAATGGGATTTGGACCTTATTCAGTGCCAGCAGCAGAAGAAGCATTTAAAAATATTGAACTATTAATTGCAATAGGTACATCATTTGGAGAGATTCCTACTGGTAGTTTTGGAATGAAAGTTCCTTCTAAACTTATACACATAGATATAAATCCAGAAGTATTTAATAAAAATTATCAAGCATCTGTTTCTATTGAAGGAGATGCAAAAGAAATTTTAAAGATTTTAGTCCAAAAATTAAAAATAAAGCGAGAACCAGATATCTCTTTACATAATTTAATAAAAGAAAAAAAAGAACAATATAGAAAAGAATGGATAGAATATAATTCCAAAGATAAAGTAAATCCAGGAATATTTTTTACCACATTACGAAACTTATTGGAAAGAAATGCTTTTATATTAGCAGATGATGGAAATCATACTTTTCTTACAGAAGAATTAATGCCAATTTATGAACCAAAAACATTTTTATCTCCTACGGATTTTAATTGTATGGGATATTGTGTTCCAGCTTGTATAGGAGTAAAATTAACACATCCAGATAGACAGGTTATAGGTATTGTAGGAGATGGTGCCTTTTTAATGTCTGGATTAGAATTATTAACAGCATCTACTTTAAATTTAGGAGTTATTATTTTTCTTTTTCATGATGGAGAATTATCTCAGATTTCACAGGGACAGGAAATTCCCTATAATAGGAAAACCTGTACAATTTTAGGCGAAATTCATCCGGAAGGAATTGCAAAAGCGACTGGTTCCTATTATTTAGCAATGAATCATAATAATGAAGTAGAATCTGTTATTAAAGACGCTTTAGAAATTTCGAAAAAAGGACAACCAGTTATAGTTGATGTAAAAATTGATTATTCTAAAAGAACACGTTTTACTCAAGGTGTTGTAAAAATTAATTTAGCGCGATTCCCTTTAGGAGAGAAATTTCGATTTATTGGTAGAGCATTATTAAGAAGAATTACAGGTTAAAGTAAAAAATATTACTAAAAAATTCAAAAATATCTAATGGTTTTAATACTAGAATTACTATAGAAGCTAGTGATAAAAAAAAACCAAGTGGAGCATAGGCATTTCGATTTTTTTTATAGAAAAAGATATAGAAAATACTGCCTAATGCTCCTATATTTATTATAATTAAAATTTCAGGTATATTGAAAGTAATACTAATTGCTCCAATTAGAATGATATCACCAAAACCAAATTTTTTTCCCTTACCTATGATAAATAACAAAAGAAAAATAAAAATAAATAAACCTGTTTTTAATAATAAATCATATAAATTATTATAAGAATTTATATGATTTATTAAAAATCCCCATATATAAATAAAAATAATATTTTCGTAATCTAAAAAAAATTTTTTAAAATCAATTAAACCAGAAATTAGAAAATGAAAAATAATTAATACATATAAAAAACCAAAAATATCATAAAAATAATAGAAATAACATAATAATAAACCACCAGATATTTCCCATAAAAAATAATGTAAAGATAAAGGAAATTGACAATGATAACATTTTCTTCCAGTTATAAAGAATCCAAAAACCGGTATTAAGTATTTATAGGGAATCTTATTGTTACAGTTGTAACAGAAAGAAGGTTTTAAAAATAATTTTTTATATTTTTCTTTTAAAGAATATTGTTTTCTTGCAGGACTATAAAAAAAATATAAAATTCTATCATAAAGTGTTTTATAAAAACTTCCTAAGGAAGCTCCAATAAAAAATAAATAAAAATATTTTATTAATAATATATACATTTTTTTTCAAATTCTTTAAATCTTTCTGGTTCCTCTATAGAAATATGAATTGGTTCATTGGTTTCTGGATGGATAAAAGAAAGCTCTTTTGCTAATAAAAGTAAACCATATTTTTTAACTTTTTCATCAACATCATAATATAATTCATCTCCAACAACTGGACATTTTAAATGATGAAAGTGAGCACGAATTTGATGTGTTCGACCTGTTATTAAATTAATTTTAACCTTAGTATATCTTCTATGATGATTGGAAGTGATAGATTTTAAAATTTCATATTCTGTAATTGCTCTTCTTCCTTCGGGATGAACATGCATTCTTAATCGATAAATAGGATGTCTTTTTAAAGGTAAATCAATAACTCCTTTATCTTCGGGTGGTAATCCCAGTAACCAGGCAATATAGGTTTTTTGAATATTTCTTGTTAAAAATAAACGAGATAATTTCCATTGAGTAGATATATTTTTAGCAATAAGTAAAACACCTTCTGTCATTTTATCCAATCTATGAACCAAACCAGGACGAAAAGAAAGTGCTCGTTCCTTTAGATTAATTGTTTGGTTTTGTAGATCTTTCCAATGATATAAGATTCCATGAAGTAATGTCACTTTATCTTTTTCGTTTGGTCCTGGATGAACGCTTATTCCCGGAGGTTTATGGATAATAGCAAGATATGGATCTTCGTAAAGAATAGATAATTCCATAGGTACTGGTTCAATTGTTATTTCTTTTTTATCAGGCTCAATCGATTCTTCGATAATTATTTTCATGCCTGCATTTATAGGCAAGGAGGGTTTGATTTTTTTTTCTGGAACGATTTTACCATTATCAATAATTTGAATTTTTTTTTCTTTAATAATTTTTTGAATCATATTTCTACTAAGAACAGATTGGAAATAATTCGATAAAAAAACATCTAATCTTTTAGAAGATTCATTTACTTCTATAATAGTTTTTTTATTTTTTATATTCATATTTCTTTATTTAAGGTAATGATTTTTTTGACTATTTTAATGAAAATTTAAATTTATAATTATTTATGCAATTTTTATAAAAAAACAATTTCTATTAAAAATATTAAACATTATATAATTAAATAAAAAAATAATTATTAAAAGTCAAGTTAAAACTAACGAGGTAGATGAATCAGAGTAAAACAAAAAATTTCTTTCTGTTTGACAAAAGAATGATTTTATTAGATTAAGACCTATGGAATTTGATCAAACTAATGTGGAATTTGTTAATAAAAATTCACAACAAAATGTAAAATATCAATCTAATGATGGTTTAGATTATATTGAAAAATTAACACCAAAACAAATCGTAGAAGAATTGGATAAATATATAATAGGGCAAAATAAAGCAAAAAAAGTAGTTGCAATTGCTATAAGAAATCGTTTAAGAAGACAAAAAATTCAGGATCCTATTTTAAGAGAAGAAATTCATCCCAAAAATATTATCATGATAGGACCAACTGGTTGTGGAAAAACAGAAATTGCAAGACGCCTTGCAAAATTAACAAGAGCACCTTTTGTAAAAGTAGAAGCGACAAAATTTACAGAAGTAGGTTATGTGGGTAGAGATGTAGATTCCATGATTCGTGATTTAGTAGCTAATGCGGTAAATCTTGTTCGAAAAGAATTTGAAAAGGAAGTAGAAGAAAAGGCACAAAAGAATGTAGAAGATAAAATTATTGATATTTTATTATCATCTAAAAAATCAAAAACAACAAAAACCACAAAACAAGCACCTTCTGAAGATGAAATTATGAAAAATCCTATGCTACTACTGAAAACTCTTGTAGATATGAGTCAGGTAGGAAAAGATATACAGGCTGGTCTATCTAATTCAGAAGAACAACCCCAGCAGGTAAATAATCAAAAACAAATAAGAGAAGCAATAAGAGAACAATTACGAAGAGGTGATCTTGATAAACATGAAATTGAAATCGAAATACCAACACCTTCTTTCCCTATGATACAGGTTATGGGAGGACCAAATTTAGAAGAAATAGATATGCAACTTCAAAATATGTTTGGTGATCTTTTTCCTAAGAAAAATAAAAGAAGAAAAGTAACAATTGAAGAAGCCAAAAAAATTCTCTATCAACAGGAAGTGGATAAATTGATTGATCAGGAAAAAGTAAAATTAGAAGCAATAAGAAGAACTGAGCAATTAGGTATTGTGTTTATTGACGAAATTGATAAAATTTGTGGTAGAAATACCCATCATGGTCCAGATGTTTCCAGAGAAGGTGTACAGAGAGATTTATTGCCAATTGTAGAAGGTTCGACTGTAAATACTCGCTATGGTCCTGTAAAAACAGATCATATTTTGTTTATAGCTGCAGGAGCATTTCATACAAGTAAACCTTCTGATTTAATTCCAGAATTACAGGGACGTTTTCCTTTAAGGGTAGAATTAGAAGAATTAACAAGAGAAGATTTTAAAAAGATTTTAACAGTTCCCCAAAATTCTTTAACTAAACAAGCAATTAAACTTTTAGAAACAGAAGGCGTTCAATTAGAGTTTACAGAAGATGCAATTGATGAGATTTCTTCTATAGCATATGAGTTAAATAATAGAACAGAAAATATAGGAGCAAGAAGATTACACACAATTATCGAAACATTATTAGAAGATATATCTTTTGAAGCTCCAGATTTACCAGAAGATAAAAAACATATTATTATTGATGCAAATTATGTAAGAGAAAAAATTTCGGGTATTGTTAAAGATAAAGATTTAAGCCAATATATACTATAAAGAGGTTTAACGTTGGCTTCTGAAAATTTTAGTTTTAAACATTTAGAAGAATTTGTAAATCGCTGGATTCCTAAATTTATACCAGATAAAGTACAGGAAGAAGAAACATTACCACCACAACAAAAGAGAAAAAGTTTATTTTTATTATTTTTGAAAATTTTACCATGGACTACACTAATAGTTTTTATAATAACTATATTTTACGATCCATTTTATAATTGGGAAGTATCTTTTCCATGGCGAGATGAACCTTTATCTTTAAAGGGAATTTTAAGAATGTTGGCGGTTACAGGTCTTGTTGGATATGGAACTAATTATATAGCTATAAAAATGCTCTTTCATCCTCGAAAAAAAAGACCTATTTTAGGACAGGGATTAATTCCAGCAAGTAAAGTAAGAATAGCCTATCGTTTAGGTGAATCTATCAGTAAAGAAATTATAAATCCAGAGTTAATAGTAAAGCAAGTAAAAGAAACTGGGCTTATAAAAAAATATGTAGATAGTTTTAATCTTTCTTTAAAAGAGACAGTACAATTACCAGAATTTCAAAAAGATTTATTGGAACTAATTGAATATTATGTTAATTCTATTTTACGATCAAAAGAATTTCGGGAAAATATAAAAAGTTTTATTCAGGGCATTGATTTTGAGAATTTAAAAGGTATAGAAGCTGGATTATTAAAAATTTATCGTTTTATAGGTGGAGATCAGGAAATAGCAAAAAGAATAGAAGAAATTATACTATCAATAGAATATAAAATTGATCCTCATGAAAAAGTAATTCAGGAATATTTACATAAATTACCCGATTTGATAGATAATAATAAAGATACGATAGAAGATATATTATTAAAAGTAGTTGTTTTTCTGATAGAACGAATTAATATTAAAAAAGTAATTGTAAATAATTTATTAGAATTTGATGAATTACGATTAGAAAAATTAATTCTTTATTCTACTTCGGATCAACTTGATTATATTCAATACTTAGGTTGTTTATTGGGAATACTTGGTGGATTATTCATCTGGATCCCTTATGAATCATTTTTTATCCTGATTCTTTTAGGTTCATTTATTTTTATTTTAGATGAAATATTATATAGAATGAATCAAAAATGAAATATCCCATATTACTATTACCAGAATTTAAAAATAAGACGATAGATCCATATATATTTGATTCCCTTTTAAATCATCCTTTAGAAAGGCTCTGTTGCATAAAAGTTAATTATTTTCCATTTATAAAAATATTTATCAATATTTTGAGACAATTTTTCGTGATATGAAAAAAGTATTAAATTTTTAAAGGTATGTTTGTAATATTTGAAAAAATTTCGCTTTTATAAAAGATTTTGATTTTAAATAGTAGTTATGCAACAAAGCCCTTTAGAAATACAAATAAGAAAAATTATAAAAGAAAATAATAGTTTAACCTATTTCTCTGAAGAAGATCGATTCCCCAATAAAATTTCTATAGAAAAAACATTAAAATCATGGGAAATTCCTTTTGAAGAAGAAATATTAGTACTCCTGTTATGGGTAATGGCATTTTCTTATGTTATAATTGCGGTTTCTTTTATTGAAAAGCCTCAAACATTTAATGATTATCATTTTATTGATTCAACCTATACAAATATTGTAAATATTAAAGAATATTTTTATAATAAAATTTCACTTATTTATAAGGAAATTTATGGTAAAATATTTACTGAAAAAAATCTACAAAATATTTTATTTATTGATCCAATGCTTTATAATTTTAAAAATCAAAATGAATATTTATTATATCAATATGCTCGAATTTTTGAAATTTTAAAAGAATTCCTGGAAAAAATAGATAGAGACCAGGATTTTATGAACCAAACAGAAATATTAAAAAGAAAACAATATGCAATTCATAAATTAAAAGAAAAATATAAATTGATTATTTCAGAAAAACAAAATTTAAAAGAAAAAGAACAGAATAATATTTCAGAAGAAAAAGAAAAAATTGTACAACGTAGAGCAGTTGATGATCCAAGATGGAAAAAAATTGAAAAATCACCACATATTGATTGGGATATGGTTTTTCGTACATTTGGTCCTAATATGGTTATACGCATTTTACTAAGAAGACAGGATTACGAATTATTAAAAAAAATGATAGAAGAAAAGAAAATTTATAAATCTAGAGGACTTAAAATATATATTAGAAGGAATGAAAAAAATACTGGAACATAACGATTTAATAGAAGAAAAAAGAAAGGATTTCGAAAAATTAAAAAGCTATATTATAAAATTATTAAATTAATAAAAAAATAGTTTTCGTAAAAATGATTTACAATAATAGAGTGATATATGAATGAAAAACGACGGTATATTAGAGTAAAACCAAAACCAGAAGAACCAGTAGAAATACAATTGGTAGGAAGCAATTTTATTGATATATTAAATGCAAAAGATATTAGCGAGGGTGGAGTTGGAATAATTGTTGATCATGATTTTGAAGGTTGTGACATTGGTGGATTAATTGATATCATTATTACTTTACCTAAGAAAAAAACATTTAAAGTAAAAGGAAGAATAATTCATAAACATATTACAGACTCGCATTTTTTTGGAGTAGAATTTATCAATATTTCAGAAGAGGCAAGATCAATGATTAAAGAATATGTACAAAAACGTTTGGAAGAAGCAAAAGAAATTAAATAGTATAATGATTGGAAACATAAAGATAATGTTTCATTTTTTCAATAACAGAATAGGGTATTTTAATTCCTTTTTCATTTAAACGGATTCTATATTTTTCGAAAGATAAATTCTGTGTCATTGTTTGATTAAATTTTGCAATTACATCTTCTATATAAGGTTCTAATTCTTTTAATAGTTTTTTTCTTTTTAGAAGTTTTAAATGATAGGGTTTTAAAATTTTTAAATTTACTCCACGACAAATAGAACGATAAAAAGCGAAACGAAAAACAAGATCATAATCAATATTCTCTGTTTTATCGAGTTCTCTATCTAATCGTTTTAAATTAATGCAATCCACAACCTGAGTTGTATAGGGTTCTTTTACATATTCTTTCATTAAAGTTTCTAAAATTAAAAATTTTACTTCTTTAAAAAGAGAACAATTTTGCTGGTCACAGTCAGTATTTAAATGTTTTTCACAACCTAAATATAAAATAAAATCAACATCTGAACTTTGTTCTGTTACACCAAAATTCAAAGAGCCAACAAAGTCAAAGGCAACTTCATAACCTAATTGATTTAAAATTTTAGAAAAACGATAAAAATCACCAATACGTTGCTTTGATACTTTTGTTTCGTGTTTACGAAAATATCGTTTAATTTCGTTAAATTCTTTTATAAGAGGATGATGTTCAAATGGCAATTTCATAAATCAATAACTAATAATAATCTATCCCTATGAAATTTTCAATAAAAAAATTCAAAATAATACAAAAAAATTGAATTTAATTTTTATGAGTTTCCTTTTGAATCTAACTTAAAAATGTTTTTTATAACGTATATTTTTTTTCTAAAAGAAGTTTATCCCACATAAGAAAGAAATTCTTCTAAATGAAATAGGTTTACTAAATAAATAACCCTGCATTTTAACACATCCTAATTCCAGTAAAATTTCTTTTTGTGCTTTTGTTTCTACACCTTCTGCTATTACATCATAATTAAAATCATTACAAAGTTGAATAATATTTTTAACAAGTTTTCTTATTTGCATGTTATGTTCTAATTGATTAATAAAAGAACGGTCAATCTTAATAGAATGTAAGGGAATTTCTGGTAGTATAGATAAAGAAGAATAAGAAATACCAAAATCATCTAAGGAAATAGAAACATTATATTTTGTCATTAAATTAAGGCGTTCTTTGATTAATTCTTTATCTATCATTAGGGTTCTTTCTGTGATTTCTATTTCTAATAGATGTCCAAGTTGTTTATTATTTTCTAAAATAACTAAGGCTTGATTGATAAAATCTTCGTTTTCTAAGTCTTCTGGGGCAAAATTTATACTTAATGGTAATCTTAATTCATTATGAGATATAAAAGTATTAAAAGTTTTTTTTAAAACCCACAAATCTAATTTATAGACAATTTTGTGTTCTTCAGCAATAGGAATAAAATTATTAGGTGGAATAACCGTACCTTTATGATTCCAGCGTATTAATACTTCTCCACCTATTATAGAATTGTCTTTACTATTAAATTTGGGTTGGAAAACTAAAAAAAATTCATTTTGTGATAATGCATTGCGAATTTCTTTAGAAAAATAAATTTTATTTTCTAATAGTTTTTGATATTGGGTTTGATAACTCTCTATTTTTTTAAAAGGATGAATCATTGCATTGTATAAAGCAAAATTACTTTCTAAATGAAGATGAGAATGAAGATTATTTGCAAACGTATAACCCATTTTTATATTTAGTTGTAAACCGATATTTTCAGAAATGTCTTTTTCTAAGTAATGATGTAAATTTCTTATTAATAGTGTGATATCCTGTTCGGAAGAAATATTTGATAAGACAATACAAAAGGTATGATGATTTTTACTTTGAAATATAAAATAATGATTTTTATTATACTTATTTCCTAAAAAAATTTGTAATTGTTTATATATATTTGTTAAGAAGTGTTTAATTTCTGATGGATGTAAGCATAATTCCATTTCTATGAAATTAACTATATAAACTGTTATAAATGAATATTTTGGTTTTAATGTTATAAGATTAATTTTTTTATCCAGGAATTCAAAAAGCAAATTAAAATTAAAGGTACTTTGGTTATTTTATTTAAATAAGCATTATTCTGATACATAATTTTACTATAAAGGTGAACTGATAAATAAATTAATAAAGAAAGATAATATAACGAAAAGGATTTCTTCTATAGCTGGAAGCTTCATCACTTAAGGAGTTTTATGTTGTATAATTATGTCGTTACATATTACCCAGCTTAATCCAATACATAAATAAGTAAAGCTTATAATCAATGCACTTTTGTGGATTTTTTTTGATTTTATGCATCAGTAATACTCCCATTTTTTAGCTTGCATAAAAATATTATTTATATATTATAATATAATTTATGTCAATAACTATTTATTTATTGAGTAGTTACTACTCTATTTGTTTTTCCTATTGAATCTATGCCAATAGGTATAGCAATTTATAACTTATTTAATTGTTCCGAGATATTTTTTAACTATTATTCGTTCTATCTTTTTAAAAGGAATTGGTATTGAATTCTGGTATATGGAAATATTATTTTTGATACTTTATTCTTTATTTATATTAACCATTGCTACAAAAAAATTAAAAAAGAGGTTAGAATGAATCCTATTATTGCAATGTTAAAAAAAGGAAATTATTTTAATATTAAGAGATAAAAAAATGCGGTTTTTATTATTTGTTGTTCCTGTTGTTCAAATGTTTTTATATGGTTATGCGATAAAAAACGAAGTAAGAAATTATCCCACAGGAATTTCTGATTTAGATCGAAGTTATTATTCTCGTTTAATTAAACAAAAATTAGAAATTGGAGAATATTTTAAAATATATGAATATTATAATTCCGATGAGTTATATTTTGCTATAAATAAAAATAAAATCAAATTAGCTATTATCATTCCATCAGATTTTAGTAAAAAGATAAATAGTTTTCGTAAATCCTATATACAGATTTTATTAGATGGAACAGATGCAACAAATGCTTCTATTGCACTTGGATATTTTAATACTATTATTTCGCAAATACCCGATTTTAAAAATACAGTCTCTTTTAATTTGAGTTTTGGCAATAATACTAATACAGATTTTTATATAAATTTAAATAACAAACAATTGATAGAATTACAGGAAAGGATATGGTATAATCCAGAATTAGAATCAAAATATTTTTTTGTGCCGGCAATAATTACATTTTTATTAACATTAATTATAATTTTACTTACTGCTTTATCGATTACAAAAGAAAAAGAGCAGGGAACATGGGAACAAATAAAAGTTTCTCCTATAACTGGAATTCAATTTATTTTAGGAAAATCAATACCCTTTTTATTAATAGGTATGATTATGTTAATACTTACTACATTATTTAGTTACTTTGGATTTCGTATACCTTTTCATGGTTCTATATTACAATATTTTGTGTTTCATACAATTTATATATTTGCTATGATTTTTTTAGGTTTATTTATTTCTTCTATTAGTAATAGTCAGGGGCAGGCAGTCTTAACGACATTTGGATTATTATTTCCTTTTTTGATTTTATCTGATTTCTTTTTTCCTATAAAAAATATGCCTTACTGGATACAAAAATTTAATATCATTAATCCATTAGTTTATAGTGTTCATTTTCAAAGAAAAATTTTTTTAAAAGGAATTAGCTGGCTGGAAATTTATCACCATTTAATATTTTTTAGTATTTTTATTATTTTATTTTCTAGTTTAAGTATATATAAATTACGAAAATAAATTAATTTTTTTCGATGATTTCGATTAATTCTACATTAATAGAACCCACATAAGGTATTTTTGCTTTCATTTTTAAAATATCTCTATTGGAATCATCACTAACCCATAATGTTAAATCACCAGCTAATCGAAATAATCCACTTGTTTTATAATAAGGTTTAATGATCCAGGCGATTTTTTCCTGGGATTTATAATTAATTGTTAATTTTATTTTTTCTTTTTTGGTAATAGAAATAATTAAATTGGTTAATTGATTATCATCAAATAAAGGAATAGAAAATTTTGCACCAGTATAAGGTTGTTTTTTTGAAACTTTATTAAAGAATATTGCAGATAGAATATCTTGTGTATTGGGAATTAATTGGGTTTTTCCAGTTTTATATTTCCATCGATTGACTCGATTTTTAATATTGCCTGAATATTCTTTTTGAAACCAATGCACTTCGTTTAATTCATAGTAAAAATAGCTTTTCTGAAAGCGATAATAATTTCCCTCACTTAATTTTTTTTCGCTATAATAAGGAATTTTTTTATTTATACTCCAGTAAGAAATAATTCTATCATTTACTGGATAAAATGTCTGGAGAAATTTTGTATTATATGCAGTTGTTTGTAATATATAGCATGGTTCATTCTGATAATTGATAATACCATAAACTCCTATATAGGCATATCCTATGGTGATATTAAACCATGTTATTTTATATTTATATTCTTTAAAATCTAAAGAGTAAATAAAATGATTAATCAAGAACAATAATAAAAGAAATAATTTTTTCATTTATTCATTAGACGACAAAGAAGAATAATATGTTCAGAAGAATTTATATTGACTTTTGAGTGGTTTATGAATAAAAAAATAATATGAAAGTTTCCGTATTAGGTGCTGGTTCTTTTGGAACAGCATTAGCAAATGTATTGGGGGATAAAGGTTATAATGTTTATTTATATGCGCGAAGAAAAGAATTAGTAGATTCTATTAATCAAAATCAAGAAAACATAGAATATTTAAAAGGTTATAAACTTTCGGAAAATATAAAAGCAACAAATCATTTAGAAGAATGTTTACAAAATACGAAAATGATTGTATTAGCAATACCAACACAGAATTTATCTAAATTTATAAATGAATATCGGTATTTATTTCCAGAAAATATTCCTATAGTTTGTGTTGCTAAAGGAATTGAAGAACATACACTCAGGTTGGTTTCTGAAATTTTAGAAGAAGAATTACCGGGAAAATATCAGAAATATCTATGTTATTTATCTGGTCCAAGTTTTGCAAAAGAAATAATACAGAGAATTCCTACCTTAGTAAGTATAGCTTCTAAAAACGAAGAGATAGCTAAACAGGTGCAGCAATATTTTTATACTTCGTATTTTCGGACTTACTGGCTTGATGATGTTATTGGTGTAGAAATTGGGGGTGCATTAAAAAATGTAATTGCAATAGCTTGTGGAGTATCTGATGGATTAGGTTTAGGTCATAATACAAGAGCAGCATTAATTACAAGAGGATTAGCAGAAATTCAACGTTTAGGAGTAAAGAAAGGTGCGAACCCAATGACTTTTCTTGGATTAACAGGTCTTGGTGATCTGGTATTAACCTGTACAGGAGAATTAAGTAGAAATAGAACAGTTGGTTTTCAATTAGGTAAAGGAAAAAAGTTAGATGAAATTATAAAGGAATTACATCAAGTAGCAGAAGGTGTATATACGGCAAGATCAGCTTATGACTTAAGTAAAAAATTTGATATAGAGATGCCCATAACAGAATCAGTATATAAAATGTTATACGAAAATATACCACCAAACGAAATAGTAAAAAAATTAATGCAAAGAGAATTAAAAAAAGAATTTTGAAAAAAAACATATAAGATTTTTTTAAAATTACCGATGATTTTTGTATGATACAAATAGAAGGGATTCATAAACAATTACAACCATTAGTCGATAAAGGTCAGTTAAGTGCCAGAAAAATTGTGGCGCTTATTGAGTTAAAGGAAATTGTAGAACGTTTTGCACAGGTACCATTTGTACCAGAGGAGGAAGTTAAATTAATGGAAAAAAAGTTTGGTGCAAAGCCAGAAATTATTACATGGGGAGATTACTTTCAGACAGAAGTAGCATCTCGATATTTTTATTATCCGGACGAAGATTTTGAAAAAATTGTATCTACTATACGTTTTGATATAATATCCTCCATTATGATTTTTAAAAATAAATCAAATGAATTTAAAGAAAGAATAAAAGAAGAAGCATTAATTCTAAATGGATTAGAGAAAGAAAAATTTACAGAAGATGATGAACAAATTCTTCATTTATCCATATTGTTACAATATTACGAAGAGATGGGATTAGAAAAAGCAGAAATATCTAAAGAAGATATGGAATGGTTTGAATCTTTTGTAAAACATTATGAAAAAGAAGTATCATAAATTTATAATACTTTTTTTAATGATCAACTCTATTTTATATGCACAAGAAGAAGTTAAAGATACGAATAAAGAAAAACAAGAATATATTGCAAGCTACGAAAAACAACAAAAACTATTAAATACATCTATTGAACAAGACTTTAAAGAAAAAATAAAAATAGCGCTGGAGCTGGAAAAGATTAATCCAGAGATGGCAATCCAGCGCTATTGGGAAATAATTTATTTATATCCAGAACAATTTAAAGAAATAAATAATCAGGAAAAAATTTTAACATCATTATTGAATTTATATAAAATTTATAAAAATACAGAAGAATTTTTTGCTTTATTAGAATATTTAAAAGAAATGGAATTATTAAATCCTCAGATCGAAGAAAAAATAAAACAACATTATCAAGCCGATTTAACTAAAATGTAATTATATTTTCCTATTATATTAGATGTTCAATAATAAAATAGATAAAAAAAACGAATTTATTTTAAAAAATATAAAAATTTGACTATTTGCCAATTTTTTATTAGATTGTATCATAAAATAATATTTCTTTATTCAAGAATGGTTAAGTTCTTATGCTTGACAAAATTTTAACAAATAAAATTATATTTTTAGATTGAATTATTCGATAATAAAAATGTTGTGTTAGGTAAGTATGTCATTTTCAATAAAAAATTTTCCTAAGGGTGCTTATATTTATTTAGAAAATAGTGAGCCTTCTCCACGTTCTTTTTATATTATTCATCAAGGTCAGGTAGAATTAATAAGAGAAGTAATTAGAGTAGGAGTAGAACAAAAAAAAATCTTAGGGAAAGGAGACTTTTTTGGTGTTGAAACTGCAATGACAGGTCATAAAAGAATGGAAAGTGCAATAGCATTAATGCCAGCTACCTTAATTGAGGTTCCACATGATCAATTTAGAACATTAATTACTCGATCTACACCTCTTGCAATGAAAATCATTCGTTCTTTTTCGATGAAATTACGTGAATTTGATACTGCTATAACAAATATTTCTGTTGAACATTTAAATCTCGAAGAAGATCCCAGTCATTTATTTGATTTAGGTAAAGAATGGTTTAAAAGTCAACGTTTTGAACATGCTGCCTATGCATTTCAGAAATATTTACAATATTGTCCCAAAGGAACAAATGTAAGTCAGGCTAAGTTATATTTACAGAAAATGAATAAACCTCTTGTTCCTCCTAAAATCCAAAAACAGGAGATTAATCGTTTTTATGCTAAAGGGCAAATTATTTTTTGCGAAAATGAACCAGGAGATGAATTATATATTATTAAAAAAGGAAGTGTAAAAATTTCTAAATTAATATCTGGTAAAGAAACAATATTAGCTGTATTAAAAACAGGAGATATTTTTGGCGAAATGGCATTATTAGATAATCGTCCAAGAAGTGCTACCGCTATAGCAGCAGAGGATTGTGAACTTGCTGCAATTAATAGACAAAATTTTGATAAATTAGTAAAAGAACAACCCATAATGGCAGAAAGATTAATAACATTATTATCAGAAAGAATATGGACTGCCTATAGACAATTAGCGAATTTAACTATTGAAGAACCAATAGGAAGATTATTGGATATGCTTTTAATACAAGTAGAAAAAGAAAAAGTTCCTATAAGTTCAAAAACAACATATAATTTTGGAATATCTGGTGAAGATTTATTAAAAATGGTGGGAATGGATCCCTTAAAACATCAGGAATATTTAGTGGAACTAACTAAAAAGAAATATATTGAACTTGATCAGGGCGTTATAAAATGTAAAAATTTAGAAGAATTAGAAAAAGAAGTGGCATATTACCGTAATCGTTCTGCAAGAAAATTTAAAAAACAACAAAGACAGTTTGCATGAATATCTTAATAACTGGGGCTTGTGGAGGTTTAGGGAAAGAATTAATTAAAAAGCTTTCAACAGATAAAAAGAATTTCATTATTGCAACAGATATATTCGAACAAAATGATTTTAAAAGCGAAAATATTATTTATTATCAATTAGATGTTTCTAAATACGAAGAATGGGAGTTTTTAATTCAAAAAATAGAAGCGAAATATCCTATTGATGTCTTAATCAATTTAGCTGGAATTATTATACCTTCGTATATTACAAATTATAAAAAAGAAGATATTGATAAACAAATAGATATTAATTGTAAAGGAATTATATATGGTTCCACCATTATAGTAAAATATATGAAGGAGAGAAAAAAAGGTCATATTATCAATGTTTCTTCGCTTGCAGGTGTTGCACCTATACCTGGTATTTCTTTATATAGCACTTCGAAATTTGCTGTTCGTGGTTTTTCTTTAGCAATAGCACAAGAATTAAAACCATATAATATTAATGTTTCTGTTATTTGTCCAGATGCAATAAAAACTCCTATGTTAGATTTACAAAAAGATTATAAAGAAGCAGCGCTAACATTTTCCAATTTTCGTTATTTAACACCAGAAGAAGTCAGTGATATTATAATAAAAAAAGCGATAAAAAAGAAAAAATTAGAAATTCTTATTCCCTGGTATAGAGGAATACTGGCAAAAATATCAAATTTATTTCCAAGTTTAATAAATTTTTTATTGCCAATATTAAATAAAATAGGAGAATATAACCAGAAAAAATATAAAGTATGAAAATAAAAGCAAATAAAACTGCTTTTATTTTAGAAGAATTAGAATCAAAAGATTATTGCATCATAGATGATTTATTTCCAGAAAGGTTAATCCATAATCTAAAAGATAATGCTAATGAATTATATCATAAATCTTATTTTAAACAAGCAGCAATTGGAAAAAATAAAATAATAGATAAAACCATAAGAAGTGATCATATTTATTGGTGGAATTATTCTAATTTAGATTTTTATGAAAAACAATATTTAAGATATTTAAAATTATTTCAAAAAATTTTTAACCGAAATTTTTATTTATCTACCAATTTTATAGAAATCTTTTATTCTGTTTATGAACCAGATACTTTTTATATAAAACATGTTGATAATTTTAAAAATAGTAATACCAGAAAAATAACATTTATAACATATTTAAATTATAACTGGAAAGCTTTTGAAAATAGCAGTAATGGAGAATTAGTTCTTTATTTAGAAAATAATACTTTAAAAGTTGAACCGATTTTTAATCGAACAGTGATATTTTTTTCCGAATATGTACCTCACGAAGTATTGCCAGCAAAATTACATCGTTTTGCAATAACAAGCTGGTTTAGTCAGAAAATGTTCATATAATCAAATATTTTAAATCCAAAAGGTAATGATTATATAATTCTATAAGAGTAAATCAGAATATTCATCAATTATTAAGGATATATATAAAGATGAAGGATATAGTATAATTGTATGTCATATTATAACGTCTGTTGATAGAATAGAAATGTTATGTAAAATTTGATGATAAAGTATCTATATTGAAAGTCCCCCCGTAGGATGATTGGTACTGAATATCTAACAACTGTTATATAAATAGTATATAAATTGATCTTTTACTGATTTTATAATTTTCTGGAGACGGCGGGATTCGAACCCGCGTCCTACTGTGCGTACCATAAGCATCTACATGCTTAGCCGATGCTTTTAGTACCGTAAAGCAGGTGCATCGGCGACCCACTTTACGGACCCGAACAGACAACTACTCTAATACCTGCTGCTCGGACCAGGTATTAGAGCCCTCCCTACGTTGCCACCTTACACCAGCCCGGGAGAGAAGGCTGATGCAGGCGCTCGCTGTTTAATTATGCAGCGAGAGCGTATTCTTCGTTTGCACGTTTTTACGGGGTTTTTAGGAGTTCCCCAACTCCGCATGCAGCTTATGGCACGACCCACAGCAGTCGAATCCAAGTCGTCCCCGTATATATAATATAACATTTCTTTTATTAGAAGTCAACACTTTTTTACAATATTTTGTTTTCTAAAATAAAAATAGAATAATCTGTTATTTTCTAATATATATATGTAATTATTCTTTGAAAAAGTTTCAAAAATTTTTAAAAATCGATAAAATAAAGTAAAATTTTTTAGAAAATAATGTAATTAAAATTAAATTTATAATTTTGTTTTATAGAATATATTCTAATTTTTTTAACCTTTTAAAGTAAGCGTTTAAAGAACTCTGAATAATTTATAGTTCTTATTAATTTTGCTTTTAAATTGTTATTTTATCATAAAAAATTCTATTTTAAAATAGAAGTTATGCAACAATGTCTATTTTTTTGGTAAGATTTTTAACAAAAATTAGACTATTATATTGATGGCTACCTACATAAGAAAGAATATACAAAGTCCTAACGAAGAACTAGAAGAATCAAGCAATACTGTAATCTTACATTTTATGATTTATATCTCTTATAAAGATGATTTGCAGGATTTAAGAAATAAGCATTCCAGTTATTCGGATATGTTTTTATTTCTTATTTCTAAATACATAGAAAGACTAAAAAAATTAGCAAATCAAAAGAAAACCAGTAAAAAAATTTATCAGATAGTATGTAATGATTATGAACACTATTCTGTAAGAGTAAGTCAGAATATTCATCAGTTATTAAAAGACATATCCGAGATGACGGGATATAGTGTAAGTCATATTATAAGGCTACTGATAGAATGGGAATGTTATAGAAGGTTTGATGATAAGGTATATCTATTGAGGGTTCCGTTAAGGGAGATTGGCAGTGAATTTGTAACAAGTGTTACAGAAATCAGGATAGAGCATCGATTTTACAGGGCAAGGGAGCTTGTAGAAGAAGACGTTGAAATATTTTGTGCTTAAAATAATTTACGAAAATATAAATTGATCGCTTACTTTAAAAAAAAGATAAGTTATTTATTTCTACTAATTTAAAGGACCATAAAAAGTCTGAATTATCGTCTTCTTCTAAGACATTTTCTATTAATTGATATTCTGTAGGCCATACGTCTTTTGTCAATATAGCCTCGTCACCATATACTTTTTTATGAAGATCATCTAAAAATTCAAAAGCTATTTCTTTTAATTCTAAATATAATTCTAAATTTTCATTTTCTTTATCCATAAAATTTCCTCTTTTTTAATGTATTAAATTAATGTATAAAAGTAAAACATATGTTTCAATTCCTTATAGGTACGCTAAAAACCCTTGGGAATTGGTAGTTTTGCTGGTGTTTTATATTGTTTCAATTCCTTATAGGTACGCTAAAAACCTGATTCTAAACATTCTGGTGGCAATTATTGTATAAGTTTCAATTCCTTATAGGTACGCTAAAAACTGTATTTGATACTTTAATTTATACAATTAGTAATAGGTTTCAATTCCTTATAGGTACGCTAAAAACTTATATTAGATCTATATTCTATAAAAAAGAGAATAGTTTCAATTCCTTATAGGTACGCTAAAAACAAATATGTATAATAAATCTATATCAAGTGAATCGTTTCAATTCCTTATAGGTACGCTAAAAACAAATTATTACAATGCTATTGGCAACCACTATTGTTTATGTTTCAATTCCTTATAGGTACGCTAAAAACCTTAAATCTCTTTATATCAATTTTGTAAATTGTTTCAATTCCTTATAGGTACGCTAAAAACTAAATGTAATAGACCAAAATGCGATAAATGGTTTCAATTCCTTATAGGTACGCTAAAAACATCTATACATTTCTTTACCGATTAGCATCGTTTCAATTCCTTATAGGTACGCTAAAAACCTCCAGATGTATCTTTTGGAATTTTCATGGTTTCAATTCCTTATAGGTACGCTAAAAACTCATCTATGATCTTGATACAATGAAATTGTATCTATAGGTTTCAATTCCTTATAGGTACGCTAAAAACTTTAGCAATACATTCTTTCATTCCTATAGTTCATTTTACAATTTGTTTCAATTCCTTATAGGTACGCTAAAAACCTCGGTGGTATAGGCCAAATTGTTATGGCTAGCCGTGTGTTTCAATTCCTTATAGGTACGCTAAAAACTTAATAAAATGACCTGCTTGGATTCCATCTTATAAGTTTCAATTCCTTATAGGTACGCTAAAAACTAACAATAGCATTCTAGAATATTCTCTGTTTAGTAGTTTCAATTCCTTATAGGTACGCTAAAAACTCTTTTATCAAGCAATGGATATTTGTCATTTTTTAATGTTTCAATTCCTTATAGGTACGCTAAAAACACAGTCTTGACTTTTTCATAAAATATCAATATAGAGTTTCAATTCCTTATAGGTACGCTAAAAACTAAGCATTTAAATTATCTAGAAGTCCTTCATATGCGTTTCAATTCCTTATAGGTACGCTAAAAACTAAATATGTACAAGCAAAAAAAGAGCAAGAAGATGCGTTTCAATTCCTTATAGGTACGCTAAAAACTTCCACTTTAGGAATAGGACCCAGTGACAGCCGGTGGCAGTTTCAATTCCTTATAGGTACGCTAAAAACTGATACTTATATCTAAATGAAGAATAATGAAATATTTGTTTCAATTCCTTATAGGTACGCTAAAAACCAGATACAATAGAAAAAAAATGTATTTCTTTTTCTGTTTCAATTCCTTATAGGTACGCTAAAAACTCTCACAAAAGATGGAACAGAGATGCTTGAAGACATGTTTCAATTCCTTATAGGTACGCTAAAAACATTATCATGCTATTGAAATTTTAATTGTTCTTATGGTTTCAATTCCTTATAGGTACGCTAAAAACGTAGAATTGAGTTCAAATGATTTGATTAGCGAGATATCGTTTCAATTCCTTATAGGTACGCTAAAAACAATTTTTCTTTCCGATTTCTTAATAATTAGTTTCAATTCCTTATAGGTACGCTAAAAACATTACAAGTATCAACTATTGAAGATGTTTATGTTTCAATTCCTTATAGGTACGCTAAAAACTTTCATAAATCAAATTCTGATATTATCAAATTCGTTGTTTCAATTCCTTATAGGTACGCTAAAAACTATAAGTTCGCATAGACATTATTTCACTACAGTTTCAATTCCTTATAGGTACGCTAAAAACATCTTCAATGTGAGCATAGATATTTTGCAAAGTTTCAATTCCTTATAGGTACGCTAAAAACGTGGAAATTACCATCGGTATTACCAATAGAGGTTTCAATTCCTTATAGGTACGCTAAAAACAATGTTGCATTATTCTATATGACAATAATTAGTTTCAATTCCTTATAGGTACGCTAAAAACTAGATGAACAAAACAAAAAATGATATAGCGTTTCAATTCCTTATAGGTACGCTAAAAACATGGCTAAAAGGAAATCGACAGGACAATTGAAGAGTTTCAATTCCTTATAGGTACGCTAAAAACTATTATTTTACTATTTACAAGATTAGTAATCAGAAAGTTTCAATTCCTTATAGGTACGCTAAAAACTTAGAATCAGAATGAGATCAATCTCAATAGATACAGTTTCAATTCCTTATAGGTACGCTAAAAACGGTTTTGAATCATAAATTTTCATTATTATATCTGGTTTCAATTCCTTATAGGTACGCTAAAAACGAATTATGAATCTAATCAAAGTTTTATATGTGAACATGTTTCAATTCCTTATAGGTACGCTAAAAACAAGCGATAATGTTCTGAATCATTTTTACGTTTCAATTCCTTATAGGTACGCTAAAAACATGAATCTGAAATTCAGGAAGTATTATGAAATGTTTCAATTCCTTATAGGTACGCTAAAAACAATTATTCTGAATTTTCTATGCAAGAATGTATAGTGGTTTCAATTCCTTATAGGTACGCTAAAAACATGTCATAAATAAAGTATATTTTAGCAATGCAATCGTTTCAATTCCTTATAGGTACGCTAAAAACGAAGTAACAGATACTATTAAAAAATAATATTAGTTTCAATTCCTTATAGGTACGCTAAAAACACATTATACAATATGATAGAAGATATCGAAGTTTCAATTCCTTATAGGTACGCTAAAAACAAAATTGGGGCGAGTACCCCAGTTGCAATTATACAGTTTCAATTCCTTATAGGTACGCTAAAAACGTACTTTGATATTGAAGAAATTGATTTTAACTGTTTCAATTCCTTATAGGTACGCTAAAAACAGTCATAAAGACAATATGAATCTAAATGATATTATGTTTCAATTCCTTATAGGTACGCTAAAAACTAAAGAGTTTCGCATGCTATATCTTTATAATAAGTTTCAATTCCTTATAGGTACGCTAAAAACGAAATGATAGTGATTCGTAGATCTTGGAAGATTGGTTTCAATTCCTTATAGGTACGCTAAAAACATAATAGGAATGGAATCTTAATGAGAGTAGAAGTTTCAATTCCTTATAGGTACGCTAAAAACAGTATTATGCAAGAATTAGTTAAGATCGATCTGTTTCAATTCCTTATAGGTACGCTAAAAACTATAGTCATAACAAAATTATAATGAATTATGAGTTTCAATTCCTTATAGGTACGCTAAAAACGTAATGTGAATATAATCAGAAATTTTATGAAGAGTTTCAATTCCTTATAGGTACGCTAAAAACTAAAATCTTCACAATTTCTATACATATATTGTTTCAATTCCTTATAGGTACGCTAAAAACTATAAGATTTAGACAAATTTAATATATCTATGTTTCAATTCCTTATAGGTACGCTAAAAACAATATTAAGACAAAATAATTGAGAAAATTTAGTTTCAATTCCTTATAGGTACGCTAAAAACTATCTTTTGAGTAAATATAGATATATTTCGTTTCAATTCCTTATAGGTACGCTAAAAACTATTTACGAAATTTATTCGATATCATGATATAGTTTCAATTCCTTATAGGTACGCTAAAAACATCAAATTGCTTAAAAATGATATTTGAATAATAGTTTCAATTCCTTATAGGTACGCTAAAAACGCAATTCATATGAATATTTTATCAGTTTCAATTCCTTATAGGTACGCTAAAAACTTAATGAATTATAATAGATTCAGTATGTTTCAATTCCTTATAGGTACGCTAAAAACTTAAGATATATTCAAAGAAATTTGAGTACTGTTTCAATTCCTTATAGGTACGCTAAAAACTACAATATTAAAGAAGAAGATTAAAGAAGTTTCAATTCCTTATAGGTACGCTAAAAACTAATTTATCGATTTGTAAATAAAAAAGTTTCAATTCCTTATAGGTACGCTAAAAACTACCAAAATTAGCATCATAAACTCGAATAACATGTTTCAATTCCTTATAGGTACGCTAAAAACTAGACTTATAATATTAGAAAATTTATAATAAGTTTCAATTCCTTATAGGTACGCTAAAAACTGGTATTAGGAAGTATGAAGGCTATAATACTAGTTTCAATTCCTTATAGGTACGCTAAAAACTCATATCTTGATAATTAAATGGATATTTCTAATGTTTCAATTCCTTATAGGTACGCTAAAAACAATGACATTAAAGAAATTATAAATAGTAAATGAGTTTCAATTCCTTATAGGTACGCTAAAAACTATAAAATTTTAATAATTGACAAATACAATAGTTTCAATTCCTTATAGGTACGCTAAAAACTAATTATATATATTAGAAATTTTAAATTTATGTTTCAATTCCTTATAGGTACGCTAAAAACTCATACAAGTCTTAGATTACTAAACTATTTATCGTTTCAATTCCTTATAGGTACGCTAAAAACCAATAATTGAAATCAATTTACAAGAATGTTATGTTTCAATTCCTTATAGGTACGCTAAAAACTCTAATTTATGCACAATAGAATTCGTTGTTTCAATTCCTTATAGGTACGCTAAAAACTTAACATTCACTTATAAAATTTGTTTCAATTCCTTATAGGTACGCTAAAAACTAATGTTTAAAAATAGATGGATATTTATGTTTCAATTCCTTATAGGTACGCTAAAAACTACAATTGCAATATAATATTGCAAATGTATAAGTTTCAATTCCTTATAGGTACGCTAAAAACAGAATTAATTTAATGAACATATCATTGATTAGTTTCAATTCCTTATAGGTACGCTAAAAACATATAAAACTTTAATCATTTGGAATAATTTAGTTTCAATTCCTTATAGGTACGCTAAAAACAATAAATTAAATGTATAAAAATTAGATAAAAGTTTCAATTCCTTATAGGTACGCTAAAAACTAAATTGTTATCGATAAATCAATTTAGATTTGTTTCAATTCCTTATAGGTACGCTAAAAACTTTACAATGAATTTAAATAAATTATGTAAGAATGTTTCAATTCCTTATAGGTACGCTAAAAACTGCTAGAAATGCTATATTAACAAATATAATATAGTTTCAATTCCTTATAGGTACGCTAAAAACTAATCGAGAATAGTAAACTGAAATAGAATATGTTTCAATTCCTTATAGGTACGCTAAAAACTATCATTTTAATTACTACATAAACATTATATGTTTCAATTCCTTATAGGTACGCTAAAAACTATACGAACTTTAATATCGAATTTATATATGTTTCAATTCCTTATAGGTACGCTAAAAACAATATAATTCAATTAATAAAATTAGAATAAAAGTTTCAATTCCTTATAGGTACGCTAAAAACTACTATGACTAAGTTTATATATTCAAAATTATGTTTCAATTCCTTATAGGTACGCTAAAAACTTAAAATTGTATTTAAAATAAAGAACAATTATAGTTTCAATTCCTTATAGGTACGCTAAAAACATTCAAGAATTTAACTTTTGATGTTTCAATTCCTTATAGGTACGCTAAAAACTCATCTTGCACTTTAATCGACATTGTTTCAATTCCTTATAGGTACGCTAAAAACATTATGACAATAAAGAAGATTTTAAGATCTCTTATAGTTTCAATTCCTTATAGGTACGCTAAAAACATAAATCTGATGTCATTCATTCCTATAGTACGAACTTTGTATTCATTTGTTTCAATTCCTTATAGGTACGCTAAAAACGCATTCTGTTTGTTATCTTATTGAGATATTTGTTTCAATTCCTTATAGGTACGCTAAAAACTTATTGCATTTATCAATTGTATTCTGTTTCAATTCCTTATAGGTACGCTAAAAACTGATAAGATTTAAAATTACCAGAAAGTTTCAATTCCTTATAGGTACGCTAAAAACCCTTCTTATTTGCTGTTAAAGATCTGGGTAAAAAGCCCTATTTTTTAGGCATTTTTTTACCCTTGCCCTAAACAAATTACATAATAATCGAATTATTTTTTTTGTCAACCCTAAAACCAGAAAAAAATACGGGGGATCGACAAAAAATAGTTGTAAAATTTTAATAACTCTGGATCAAATTTTTGGTTATATTGCCATTTTAAGCCAAAATTTATAAAATTTTAAAAAAGTTCTTGCTTATATACATTTGTATAGTTTATGTTCGCGTAAAAACTTGGGGGTCGACAAAAATTATTTAAGAAATTTTACTATTTTCATTGAAAATTTTGGGTTATATAACCATTTTAAAGCAAAATTTGTAAAATTTTAAAAAAATGCTTGCTTATATACGTATGTATAGTTATGTTTCGCGTAAAATAATAGAAAATATTAAAGTTTATTTAATAATTCATAATGTATTAGAAAAATAAATCTTCGTGAGAAGGTTTTGGTATTCCTAACATTTCTCTTTCGTGATATTTTTTTGTACGAAATTTATAAATTAAAATACTATCTTCTTCTTCAATCATAATTGATTTTAATTCATCTTTTAAAATTCTTAAATTAGCTTCTGTTATTTCCCCTTCGAATACGCTATTCTGTACCCATGTTAAATATTTTTTACAAATTTTATGAAATTTATAAACTCTTTTTTCATTAACATCGTATACAAGTATTATAAACATATCATCACCAATTTGTTATATAAGGTTGATATAGCTTTTCTCCAAGAAAATGTTTATAAAGTTTATAACATTCCAGTCGGATCAATTTCCGATAAGAAACGTTTCCTAAATTTTTATATTTTATTGTAGTAGATAATTTTTCTTCGAATAATTTTATAAAGATTTGTTTTCCCTTTTCATTCAAATAACTATAATCAATATTTTTTTCGAAATGCTTTAGCTGAATTTGATTTTTATTTATCAGATTAAAAATAACTCTGTCGACAATAATAGGTTTAAAGATTTCTGCTAAATCAAGATTTAAACTAAAACTTCTTTGGTTGCTTTCGTGTAAATATCCAATTCTTGGATCCAGATGTGTTCTATAAATTTGTGATAATATTGTTGTATAAATTAATGAGTTTCCAAAACTAATTAAAGCATTGATAGGATTCTTTGGTGGTCTTTTGGTTCTTTTATCAAAAGAAAAGCTATCCGAATTCAGAATGATATTAAAAGATTCGTAATATATTTTACGGATTTCTCCTTCTAATGCCATTAATTCTGGGATATTATTTTTGTTATTTATTTCGTTTGATTTCTCGTTAATAATATTAATATAATTCATAATTTCTGAATCATTGTTTGATCTATAATAATATTTTAAATTTTTTAAGATATTTTCAACTGCACCTAAGACAAATTTCTTTGCCAGAAATAATCGTTTTTGTCCATTTAAATAAAATTCAGCTTGCTTGATAATCATAATACCAGAATTATAATATTCTCTTGGATAAAAGCAACCAATATAATAACCATAATGATTATAAAAAAAGATAGGAATTCTATTCTGTGTTAAAAATTCTAATACTCTTTTATTTAAATCGATTTCTCCAAAAATATGAATTTCTGATATGGTATTTATAGGAATATTTTTTGTCTCATTATCTTTAAGAAAATATAGGGAATTATCTTTTCGTTTTATTTGACCATTATTAAAAATATAAATGGGCTTCTTCATTTTTTAACTCCAGCATAATTCTTTATATGCACAATTTTTACAATAAGGTATTTTTACTGGTTTTGGTGGTTTTTTTAATTCTAAAATTTCTTTGATTTTTTTTATAGAATCTTGGAGTTCTTGTTCAATTTCTTTTGTTAAAATTACTCTTTCTTTTTTTCTTTCTTCTGGTATTAATAATTCTCCTTTTAAATTAATTCCTTTCTGTTTTAAATAATATAAATAAAAGGCAAGTTGCATTCTGGCACTTTTTAAAAAAGAAGATGATTTTTTTATTTCTCCTATAACCTTTTTATTTTCTATTATATCAATTTTTATTTTATTATCGATTAATAATTCCTTTTTTTGTTTTTTATAAAAATGTTCATGAATATGTCTTCCAATTTTGATAAAATCATTTTCTTGATTAGGTTCAATAGAATGTCCAATAAGCCATACTTCTCGATGACAAATATAATAATACCAGATTAAAGTTCCATTGATATTTTCGTTTAAAATATCCAAAATGTTTCTCCTTTGATTTTATATCCTGTTTCTAAATCGTAATAATTTTCCAGTATTGAGTTAGAAACATAATAAAAATAATTTTTTAATTCTGGTGGATTTTCTTGAATAGGAACAGAAATCACATATTGATAAAATTCTGATTTTATAGAATCAAAGGCTTTTTTTCTTTGGAATAAATCTTGTATCTTCCAGATACGAGAAAATTCTTCCCATATTTTATTTGCATCTTGATTGATTTCTATAAAAACATCTTGTTTATAATAATCTTCTTTTATTAAGATAAAATCTTCAATAGAATTAATTTTATTTTTTTCTTTTTCTGCCGAAAACTTTAAACTATATAACATTTCCAGTAATTCTTTTGAAGTATTATTGGATTTTATCTTAGATACTTGCTTATAATAATCATTAACAAGATTTATAAATTCTTTTTCTGAATATTTGTCATTCGTGAGAATTTCTTCTGTTGCATTAATTAAGATAGCATCATATATATAAGAATAATAATGTCGATTATTTTTTTCATCTATAAGTTTTATAATATAAAAATCCCCTTTTGGTTTTTTTTGTTCTCTATTACATCTACCTGCTGATTGGTTTAAACTATCGAATGGTGCTAAATCTCTATAAACTATATCAAAATCAATATCTACACCCGCTTCGACAAGTTGTGTAGTAATTGCAATACGTTTTTTCTGTTCTTTTAATCTTTTAATTCGATTTAATCGTTCTCTTGGAATAATATGTGTGGAAAGAAAAATGATTTCATCTTTAAAGTCTTCTTTTAGTAAATTATAAAGTTCCTTTGCAGAATTGACAGTGTTCATTATAAAAAGATAGGTTTTATTATTATCTATTTTTAAATTATAATAAAAATCTTCTATTGTTTTAGTTGTTTTATCGAAAAAAACATTATATCTATTAAATGTTTTAAAATATTTTTTATTCCCAAGCTCTGTATACTGATTTTCTTCAAAAATTAGTGGTTGAGTTGCTGTTGATAAAATAACATAAAAATTATAATTTTTTGATAACTGATTTAAAACTTCTTTTAATAAAAGCCAGTATTTATAAGGTATAGATTGAACTTCGTCTAATATAACGACAGAATTTGTAAATTTATGAAATTTTCTTAACATTTTATTTTTATTTCCAATAAGGGAATAAAAAAATTGCTGAAATGTGGTAATAATAATTTTAGCATTCCAGCCTTCTATTAAAATTCTGGAAGTATCGTAATCAAATTCTTCTTCGTTTTTGTTAGTTTTATAACTAAATCCAGTTAAATGGTGATGTTTTAGTAAAATTGTATTATCTGGATTCATCTTATTTTGTTTTAAAATATTTTCGATTACAAAATGATTTTGTTCAATAATGGATAAAAAGGGTAGGGTATAAATAATCTTTAAATCTATACCTTTTTCTTTTTTTACTTTTTCTGCAATTCTTAAAGCAAGTTTAAATGAAATAAGAGTTTTTCCTATTCCAGTGGGTAAGGTAATCGTATATATTTTTTTGCTTAAATCAATATTACTATTAGTAATTTCATCATAAGCTTTTTTACGAATATTATTTATAGAACTATTTTCTGAAAAAGTATTTATATAATTATCAACAACTTTCGGGGAAATATAGATTTCATTAAATAATAAAGATTTATCTTTTATTACAACCTCTGATTTATCAGCATCAAGTAAAAGAGAGAATAAAAAAATTGTATTTATATAATAATCTAATGATTTTTTATCTTTTAGTTGTCTTATATATTTTTTGATTTTTTTTAATTTATGGACTAATTCATCAAAATTGATATCATTTAAAGAAAACTTTAATATTTCTTTATTTTCAGCTTCTAAATTATTTAAAAATATTTCAAAATTTTTTAAATTGATAGATTGGATCTGTTTTTTTAAAATCTGTATTTCGTGTTCGTCAAAATCAAACTCGAATAAAAAATTTTTTAAATTCGAATGATGTCTTTTAGGTAATACAAAAGAAATAGCCAGTAGAAAAGGATCATTAATGTTTTTTTGTTTTAGATATCTTTCTGAAAGATAAAAACCAATAAAGCCCCCAAAAAGAGCATGTTGGGTTTCTGGTTTATTTTTTAAACTACTTTTCTCTTTAATATTCTCTTTTTTTAGATAATCCTGAAAAAACTGTGTTGATTTTCCTAAATCATGAGAAAAAACAATGATTGTTAAAATATCTTTTAGAATTTCATCAGAAATACCTTTTTTATTTAAGAAATTCAAAGCTATTTCAATAACTTCGCTTGTATGATTTTCTAAAAATCTATCAGGATGAGATAGTAAATTGCTATTTAGATTTTTAATTTCTTGCATTTATATAAGAAAGGATATGATTTTATTTTTTATCTCTATCTTATAACAATTTTTAAAATTTCCTTCTATACTATTACCTTCTACTTCCATTACAATATCTTCGTAAGATAGAACTTCTCTATTTTTGTTCATATCCATTGGTAATTTTTCTTTAAAATATTTTTTACCTTCTACAAATTCTAATTTTTTTATATTTCTAGAAGGTATGATAGTATTTACTTTATTGGCTATTTCTAATGGTTTTACCTCGTATTCTCCATCGTATTGAAAATTTGCTATAAGATTGGCAAGTCCAAGAGAAAGTGTATAGTAAGTTTTTTTATTTTTTATATTCTCTATTAAATTATTAAATAATTCTTTATTTTCTAAATGAATGTAAATTTTATAAGCTGGATTTCTTAAAAATTCGGTTTTAATCTGTGTTCTTGTTTTTATCAAATGGAAACTTCCAGAATTTTTTGTATCTATTAAATTAAGAGTTATTCTCGTCTTCTTTATAGGTTTAAGAATTTCAATTGCTAATTTCGTAGTTCTTCCGTTAATAAATTTTAGATATTCTTTTTTATTTAATCCTAAAATTGCTCCAAGCATACCATAGATTGTAGTGGGTGGAGGAACAGAAAAAGTCAATGGCGAAGATGTTGTATAAAATTTTCTAAAATGTCCAAAATCTCCCCAGATATCGAAAATTAATAATTTCATGGTTTTATTCCTATAGTTTTAATACCATTTATAATTAAAAATTTAATTCTTCGAATTTTATATTTTTTAAAGAGAGCTCTTTATTTAGTTTTAAATTTCTATCAATTTTATATAAGATCTTATCAATCTTTTCTGATTCTTCTTCGATTATTTCCATCAGTTTATCTATATTTAAAATAAAATCATTTGTATTTCTAAGTTCTTCATCTACTTTTTCTGATTCAATTTTAATATATCGATGAAGTTCTCCAATATGAGATTTAACACCATCTTTATAAATTATTTCTATCAAAAGTCTTGGTATCTGTTCACTTTTAGAACGTGTTATAAGATTTTTTGTTCCTTCCCACATTCCTTTTTTTAAATATTCTAAATCTTGGTCAGTTAATTTTGTTTCTTTTGCAGCATTTTCGTTTGCTAAGCCATGAAAAGCTATTAAAGAATAGGGTAAAATCCATTCTTCTCTAAATGTTTTTTGCTCTTTTCCAGAACCTGATGCAAAAGCACCTGTTCCTTTTATGAATTCAAGTTTTACTTTATGTAAAGATTGTCCCATATTAAATTGAACAGGCCCAGTATAGGTAATAGAACTATCTTTATTCTTTCCTGTTGTTATTGGTATTGTTCCACCAAAGAGTCTAACATCAATACAATTTTCTAAAATTTCAACTGGATCATTTTTGAAATCTTTTGCTCTTGCTTTTGCATCCTGAATTTTTCCTTCTATATCAGAAATTTCTCTTACAAAAATTTCGAGACCTTCAAATTCATAAAGATAATCTCTTATAGTTCTTTTTAATCGAACATCTGTGACAATATTTTTCCCTGTTTCTTCATCAATTCTTGGTTTATTTTCATCATTAGGATCGCCGTTTGGATTGGCAAAGCTTACATCATATAAAAATAAATATTCTCTACGATTTTTTATTGTTTTATCCATTGTTTTTCTCCTTTAAAGTAAGTTTTTATTTTTAATATTAATTTTTTTAATTGAATTCATTTTGATATTCATAAGTTAGCATATTTCTAAGTTTTTTACTAAATCTACAGTCCCTAATTTTTCAAGATTATATAATATATCTAAAAACTCATTTATCTTAGTATTCGCCAATGGTATCGAGAAATCCTCTAAAATAGTTTTTATCCTAAATAATCTTGTAGTCTGATAAATCTAATAAATGTATTAAAAATCTTAATATTTTTAGATTATCGATTATTGTTTTCTTATTATTTCTTGCTTTCTTTTTTTTAGTCTATCTAAATGAGTTTTGTTTATCTCTAAATCTTCTTTTAGAAAGTTCATATTACAAAATTTTATTCTATTTATTATGAGTTTAGATAAAAATTTAGTTCTTCGCTTAGAAAGGTTTCTTTTGCAGTTTCGATAAAAATATTTATATTACCAACTTTTTTATTATGATCTAATCTACTACCAAATATTAAGATGTTTATTTTTTTTCCAAAAATATCTTTTGCTTTTTCTTTAATAATTTTAATTTTTGCTTTATACTGTTTAATTTTCGAATTCATCTTTTTCTTCTCCGTATATAATTTTTGCAACATTTCTATTGAGTGCCATGCCAGAAGCAAAATAGAAGTTGATTTCGTCTATTGTTAATCCAAACTTTTCCTGAGATAAAAGATTTTTTGAAATTTCTTCTGCGAGTTCCTGTTTTCCCTTATCGAATCTATCGTATTCCATTAGTTTATTAATTACTTCTGGAAGCAATCCTTTTATATCTTCTTCTTTCATTTTTAAACCTTTCAGATTTTTAAAAAAAGGAATACTTCCTCTTTCTCGTCCTTGAATGTTTAAAAGCATCTGGGTTAATGTTCCGAGTAAGAAAATACCTTTTTTTGCTGGAGTATTTAGAGCATTTCCCATTTTTTTATAAATTTCATCAAATTTTGTTTTTTCCATTTTTTGCTCCTCGAAATGTAATAAATAAAGTTCTTCGAAAAAACGAATATTCATAATTGCGTCTAAAACAGTATAGTAAAAGTTTTTTCCATTTAAAAATTCATTTCTTATTTTTCTATTGAATATATAAATTAAAGTATTATAATCTAATCTTCCTCCTCTGAAAATTTTATCTATATACTTCGTAAAAAAGTTTATCAAATTCATTTAAAAAATTAGTGACTTTTGTTAAATTATAATCTAATTCATTGTTAAATTCTCGACTAAATATATTATCTATCTTTGCTTTAACATCAAAAACGAAAATGGATTCTTGTAGGAAGAACATCTTCTATTAATAATAAAATTCTTTCTGCTGCATTATCTTTTTTTAGAAAAAGGAAATATAAACTAATTATATCTTTTTTATCTTTAAGAATATCAAGAATTTCTTCTATGTTTCCTGTTAAAGTTTTCCTTTGTTCTTTTGTTAATTTTTGTTTTTTTTCTTCTAATGTTAAAATATCGTTTATTTCATTAAGAGCTTCTGGAATGTTAAGAATCATTTTTGGAATAAGATAATAAATTTTTCCGTGAAAATTATATTTTAAATGATCTTCTACATATTTTTTTGCATAATCGATTTTAAGAAAGCATTCTTCGCATATAGGAAAATTTTTCCAGGCTTTATTTTTATTAAAACCACCAGAAATATAGCATTCTTTATCTAAGGTATAAAATTTATATATCTGAGAAGTTGTAAAAACTTCTTTTTTATTTCCACAAATACTGCATATAGCATCTTTTTGGGAAATTTCTTTAATTTTTTCTAAATAATCATTTAATAAAATCTTTTTAAAATCTGGATTTTGTATATTATATAAATATTGATGATTTATTTTTATCGTTAAAATCTTATTATCTTTGGATTGCTGGTTCAGTTCTTCTAATTTTGAGATAATTTTATCTTTATTTTTATTAAGATTATCATAAATTATTTTAATTTCCGGAACATTATTATGATTTTCTAACCATTTTAAAAGTTTTTTTGTAAATGTTTTTTCTGGCTCTGTAATTCTTGATGTAGGAGAAAAATCTGGTGCATTAGAACCAGAAGCCCTTTTATAGAGATAAATATAGGGTATTTCTTCTTTAAGTTCTTCGACTGATATTTTTTCAAAATTTAAGTTTTTATCAAAATCCAATGCCCATACAATTTTATAGGTTCCATTACTATCAGGATTTTCTAATAATATATCAATTGGTGCTTTACTTTGTTTTTGTAATAAAATTTCTCCTAAATCTTTAAGTGCTGTTAACATAATTAAATCCAATATATATAAATTACTAAATTTACATCATTATCTATTTATATAATGTCAGAAAAATAAAAAAATGTTTCAATTTTTTCTGAAAATTAGTAAGAATACTCAACCCACAATTTGTTAAAATAAAATTCTTCATAAGAACTGTATCCAACCTAATAATTTATTATCTGATGTATATCTTCTTGTTTTTGGGAAAATATTTTTTTTTAGTTTTATTTTGCCATTTGATTCTAATTCTTTTATTTTTAATAAAATAATAATGGTATGGCTTAATTTTCCTGTAAATCTCCCTAACCTTAAAATAGGAGTTTCGTTAGTGTTCTTTTTTTCTAAATGATTTAAAAATTCGAATATAGTACGATTATTATTTTTCCAGTATTCTTTTTCTACAGAAATTAAATCTTTTGTAAATTCATAACAACAATTTTTCCAGTTTGTAATATAGTCTTTATATTTATGATTCAGATTTTTATTTATTTTTAACAAAAATTCTAAATTTTCGTTTTCGTTTATACATTCAGCATATTCGGTAATCGTTCTTTTCGCATTTGAAATATGAATTTCGTATATATAAATATCATTAACATAAGAAGAATCACTAACAAGAAAATATTTCATTATATCATTACTATATTCTCCAAATATATTTTGTTCTAATTTGTTTGCTAATTTTTTATCGTTTTTTATAGAGATAATTTGATTTGTTTTGTTGTCTTTTTCTTCTTCTATGTAGCATATATCATTTTTATATTGCTCCCATTTATCTTTTAAAATTTTATATAATATTGCTGTTCGTATAGCTCCTTTAATTTCTGAACCAGGAATATAGGGTTTAGAATCTGATGTTTTTATAAATTCTAGAACTTCTTTATTTTCGAAAATTTCTATTTCATTGGGATTTTTTTCAAATTTTTTAAGAATGCTATCATTAAATTTAATTATATATTTTTTTATATTTTGAAGATTTTTAATAATATGGTTTTGTAATTCTCTTGGTAATTCTTTCTTTTTTCTTTCTAAGTAATTGATCAATTCATCTATTTGTTTTCTATTTTCTCTTAAAGTAAAAATTAGCTTATCAAAACTAATTACAGTTAAAGTTTTATTTTGAATAACAAAATCTATATTAGTAAGTTTATTACCACTTCCTATATGGATTGGAGATAGGGTTTTGATTTTTATTGCTAAATTTGATTTTACTTGATTATTCATAATTCCACCTCAAATAAATGGGAAACTCTAAACCATATTGATAGATATTTTTCATTTTTTTTAATATACCAGCATAAGAATTTTCTTTATAGATAAGAGAACCTTCTTCTAAATAAATAATTTTGTTTTTTAGTATACCGTCAGAAAATGTTCCTTCTGTATAAGATTGGAAGGTTCTTAAATTATAATAACTTTTATTTGCTACTAAGTTTTTATCTGGTATTATAGGCGATAATGTTATAAAAAAATTAGATTGATGATTTTGTAGAAAAGAAATATCTAAGTTTAATGGTTCAATTTCAATTTTTCCCCATCCTATATTTTTATTACCTCCAATACCTAAATCTTCTATAAATTTTAAGGCTTCTTCAAATTTAGATTGAAATTCTAAATCACAAAATTGAACTAAAAAATAATGTTCCTGAGGAGTAAATCTTCCATTTTCGAAATATAAATTTTCTGTTATATTATTATATCTATTAATCAAATTATGTGTTTGAATAATATTATGGTATTTCAATAAAATCTCTTCTTTGTTTTGGAATTCTTCGCTTTTGTATATAATAGAACCTTTTACATTATATGTTTTCATTAGATCGTTTTGTGTTTTTATATTTCCGTCAATAATATCTTTTAAAACATTTATTGTTATAAAAGATGCTTTTTTATAGGGCTTTCTTTTTAGTTTATCAATAATAGATAAATTTTCTTCTGTTTCGAGTTTTAATAATGGCTTTGGAAATAAAGGTTTATCTTTTAATAAAGGAAAAGGAGAAGAAATTAAAAATTTAGGATTTTTAGAAAATGTTTCTAAAAACTCAATTAATTGATTATTTCCATACAAAAATCTATAAGCCCAGCAAAAAGCACCGAAAATTGTATAACTTTTAATTTCTGTATGGAAAGATAAATACCTAATTTTATAAGCCTTAATCATTTTTATTACCCTGATTAAGCAGAGGCTTTTGTATTAAAAACTTTTTCTTTTATCTCTTCATATTGGATTTCTTGATCTTTATAATTTCCAACTGGTTTCCAGATTGTTTTTATTATTTTTAAATCAACTCTTCCATAACCTCTTGAACCATTTCCACCTAAATAATCATCCTCTAACATTTTGATACCTTTATCTAAAATCAAAATAGTATTTTCGTAAGTATCCCCATCATAAATTCGAATTGTTATATAACCTTCGAAAATGGAGCCTGCAATTACTCTTTCTATATGTCTTGGAGTAGCACTGGATTTTATTCTATCAATGGTATTTTCTGTTTTTAATTCTGTATACATACCTTCTAATACATTTTCCCACATTTCAATTGTTTTTTGATTGGGATAAAAATCATCAAATCGCAATCGAACAGGTTCTACAGAAGATTTTGATTGATGAGAACCAAAAAGTCTGCAAATATTACATTCGCCACAATCACAAGGCTTTCCGTTTTTTTCTATAGCAATGGGGTTATTATTATTAGCTGGCTTTTCTACCCATTCTAATAATGATCTGATCTTTCCTTTAAGAGAAGATCCCGGAATATATGGCACATCTTTATATTCCTCATTATTAATAAAGTAATAAGGTAATTTAATTACAATATTATCAATACCACCAATTTCAATACTTTCTTTAGAACCACCAATATGAAGACCAGTTTTTACAATAATTTTACATTTTAACTTAAGAATTCCTTTTAATGGTTTATCAAATGATTTATTGTTAGTTGTTGACATTTTTTAGCCCTCCGTTGGATGATGATAAGTATGATAAGCAATAATTGCTTCGAAGATCTGTTCAAAAGCATCAAAATCTTTTCTTTTTCCCTGTTCCAATTTTTCTAAGAGTATTCTCATAAATTCATAAAATCCTCTATCAATTGTATTTCTTCCTACTGCATAAGCTAACTTTGGTAACAAAGTAGTAATTTTTAAACTTAATTCTTGAGGTATTGGAGTATCTGATTGATATTTTGAGATTTGATTTTTTAATTCTTTTACCTGATTAAAAAATTTTCTTAACTGGCTTCTTTTAATTTTAGTATTTTTTGCAATCTCATCGGCTATACCTTTTGGTCTAATATAAGATTTGATATCAAGTTCAGAAATATTTTTATTTATTAATTCTTTTTTTAGGTTATTATTAATTGTTTCAAAAAAATTATTTTGATTTTTTCCCTGATTGCTTGTTTGATTATTTTGTTGGGGATTAGGATTCATTTTCTTTTCCTCCTTCTTCTTTGTTTCTTGTTTGCATTAATGTAATGGACATAATAACATCTAAGTTTTTTATTATATCTTCTTTTGTTAGTAAAATATTTTCTGTTTCTTGTTTTTTATATCCTTCTTTTATTAGTAAATTTTCGAAAAAGATTTTACCTTCTTCTTTTAAATTTCGCCCTATTTGATAATAAATGTGGGGATATATATTTGCTTTTATATTTTTACCTTCTTCTACATAAGCTTTATATAATTCTAAAAGTCTATGTAAAAAACTTCTGCTTACAAGTTTTCTTTCGTAATATTCTGTTATTTTGTTCGAAATTTCTAAAATAATATCAAAGAAATATAATTGTAATTTTTTCGTATATCCTATATTAGATAAAAATTCATTAAAAGATTCAGATTCATTATATAATTTTTGTTCTGCTTCTAATAGTCTTTCCATAGATTTTTGTTTAGAAAAATTTTTCCATCGATACGTTTTGTTAAATATAGAAATGCTATCTTTTACAAAGAAATTTTTCTTATCATCAATATAATAGACTTTTTTTGATCTACTTTCTAAATCTTCTGAAAACTTGGCAGAAAGATGTATCGGTAAAGAATCAGTGCTAATAAAAATACCTCCTGATAATCCAAAATCTAAATTGTTGGCTGTATATTTATAAAATTCTTCTCTTAATTTTAAAGCAAATTCTATGGTAATATTATAAGGAGCTATAATAAATAAATCATCACCTCCTGAATAAACAATATAAATTAAAGAATTAATATTATATTTTTCTTTAGATATTTGTTCTGCTAAATGATTAATATAACCAGAAAAAAATAAATCTAACATTCTACTTAATGTTGCAATTCTTGCTATTAAATATTTATCAGTTCCTTTTCTTTTTTTAAGACCATCACTAAATATCAAACCTAAATTATCTACATCTGCGCGAAATATACCTAATTTGGAATCTCCTTTAGATAGCTTAGCTAAATAATAAAATTCGAGTACCTGTCCTATTTTTAAATTATTTTCTTTACCAGACTCTTTATTTAATTGTTTAAAAAATTCTATGTTTTTCTCATTTACGATTGGAACAATATTACCGATGAATTTAAAACCATTATTTTCTTTAAATTCTGTATCATTTAATTTTAAGATTTCATCAAAATCTTTAAAATGAACTATTTCTTTATCTTGTACAAAATATACTTTTCCAAATTTATCTAAGCTAAAATAATTGGATTGAATGTTTCTATTATCAAAATCAAAAACAAGATAATGGATTTTTGGTATAATACTTCCAATTTTTGTAGATATCTCGCATAATTTGCATAGATCATCATCTTCATTTTTTACAGGTATGATTTTACATGAAGAACAAGTTGTATCATTATTAAATTCATAATTTAAATGGCTGGAAAATTTTTGTTTTTTCTTTTCATCAAGTTTTAAAAGATTTTTTTCGATGATTTCCGAGAAATTTTTACCATTTTTACCAGTAAGATATTCTCCAGAAAAAGGTAAGTAGGAAAGAATAATACTAATTTCTCCATAGTAATTTTTAAATAAATATGCTTCTAAATCTTTTTCTATCTGATGGATTTTATTTCTATTTTTTTCTGTATTTGCTATTAAAATCTGGAATTTACCACCTCCAGAATAAAGAAGATTCGTAATAGTATATCCAAATTCATTTAAAATATATCGAGATAATATTTCTGGTATTAAAGCGACAGAAAAGGATCTACCTCTTAGGGCTTTTGCTATAGAAAAATCTTCTATTCCTAAGGTTTTACCAATATTGTAAATAAATTTTTGTATTCCAGTTATATCGCCTTCTAATAAAAGTAAAAATTCATCATTCTCGAATTGATTTAAATCAAGAGAAATGTTGTTATTTTTATAATAATCATAAATTGCAGAAGAAAGAGCAGATAAGATACGAGCGTGATCAAAAAGAGAAATATCAGAAAACATTGCAGGAACACACCATAGATATTTCTGAAACAAATAATAAATAAAATAAAAAGCTTTTTTATTCTTGAAATTTTTTAAATTCGATAAATCGTTTATAAATTCATTATATAAATCTTCGTAACTTCCAAGCTGGTTAATTGTTTTTTTATCTAATATTTCTGGAAAAATATAATGATTTTCCAAAGATAAAGGTTTTAATTTATGGTAAAAGGTTTTATTTAAATTTTCTTCTGTAAATGATATAGATTCAAAAATACTATGTAAATAGGGAATTTCTTCTTGTAATGGATTATTTCTATCTTTTTCTTCTGTTAGAAATTGATTTGCTAAATGAATGCTTTTTTTTAGTTCATTTTCCTGATGGGAATTTATATTAAAAATATCTTCTATCTCTTGAATATTTATATTAAAAGTTTTTTCTAAAAGATTTTTATTCTCTAATATCCATTGATAGGTAGCCTTAGATGTATTATCTAAATATTTTGCTCTTTGATAGAATATTCCAATATCCTGTAAAAGTCCTAAAAGAGCTATTTTTTCGATTTCTTGCATTATTTTTTATACCTCCCGATTTCCCTAAATGTTAAATTTAATTTTCTTGTATTATTTCTATCATTCCAAATCCTTGTGAATTTTTAGCTCCTAAACCAGCATCATAAATCGTATTGAAAAATTCTGGTTCCGTTTCTATTAGGTATTCGCCATCATATCCTTCTACTATAAAGTTCTTATATTTAATCAATGTTTTATTGGAATGAATTGGTTTTATTTTAAAATCAAGATTATCTATTCTTTTCCCTGTTATTATTTCGTATTTTTTTCTAACATTTTCCTTTATAAGTCTTTGAAATTCTTCTTCGAAAGGATTATAATATTTATAAAATTTTTTACCATTTTTTTCTATGGTTTGATAGGCTGTTATTGGCGATAATGTTCTAATTTTTATACAATGATCAGAAATATTTATAGAGGGTAAAAATTCTAATCCTTCTAAATAAAGTTGATTATTACCAAGTTTTATATAATCTTTTCTTATTAAAGTCTCTCCTAAGGTTTTTGTAATTTCCTTAATCGCAGAAGATATATAAATTGTTATAGGTGTTTTAAAACGGATTCTTTTTGTATCATTAAAAATTTTAAATGGTGAATTTATTTTCGAAAATGTATAAAGTTTAAATTTCCTTCCATTATGAAAAAAACCAATATCATGTAAAAACTTTGAAAGCAAATTAGGAAGGCTTTTAAATAACATTCCTTGTACAGCTGAATTATAATGAATAGGAAGATAGATATATTCTTTATCAGAAGATAAAATTAATTTTAACCTCAAATGTCTCTCTCCCTGTATATAAAAAATATTAATTTAATTCTATTATTATATTTTTTTCTGTCAATTAAATTTTGCTAATTTATTAAAAAATTCAGAAAAAAAATAAAAAATAAGTTTTGTTATAGATTTGTAACATAAGAATTAATATTTGCTATTTATAAAAATATTATCAATATTGTTAGATAATTTTTCATGATATAAAAAATATTGAACTTTTAAACATAAGTTAGTAGTTTAAAAAAAAATTTCGCTTTTATAAAAAATTTTGCTTTAAAATATTAGTTATGCAAAAAAAAGCCTTTTGATTTTTTTGTAAGATTTTTATTAAAAATCAGATATAATTTTATTGATGTCTACTTAATATTTAGAAAAACTGTTTTATAAAAGAATCAATTAATAATTAATATAGTAATTTTACATTTTTAGATTTATATTCCATATAAAGAAGATTTCCAGGATTTAAGAAATCAATATTCCTGATATTCTGATTGTTTTTGTTTTTTCATTTCTAAATATATAATATAGATTAAAAAAAATAAGCAAATCAAATAAGAATCAGTAAATAAATCTATAAGAAAGTATGTAATGATTATGAACACTATTCTATAGGAGTAAGTCTGAATATTCATCAATAATTAAAAGATATATCAAAGATAACGTGGGTGTAAGTCAAATTATAAGATTAATAATAGAATGGGAATGTTATAGAAGGTTTGATGATAAGGATTCTCTAATCAGGATTCCATTAAGGAAAATCAGCTCTGAATTTGTAACAAGTGTTACAGAAATAAGAATAGAGCATTGATTTTACAGGACGAGGGAACCAATAAAAGAAGAGATAAAAATATTATGTGTTTAAAATAATTTATAAAAAATATAAATTGTTCGATTACAAAATTTTTTATTCTTACTTTAATAGAAGGAAGTTAAGTAATCTATAATAATTCAGCTATTTGAACTGCATTAAGGGCAGCGCCTTTTAATAATTGATCTCCGACTGCAAAAAGATGAATAGTTTTTTTGGTCATTATCTTCGTAATCATAACGAATTCTTCCTACAAAGACATCATCTTTACCCGAAACTTCGATTGGCATAGGAAAATAATTTTTTTCCCAATCATCAAGAACCTGCACACCAGGAAAATTATTATAAGCTTCTTTAATTGTAATTATATCAGCTGGATTTTCTAATTCTACCGTAATTGATTCTGCATGTGCTCTAAATGTTGATACACGAACACAGGTTGGACTTACTTTTATTTCTGGATAATGTAAAATTTTTTTAGTTTCTTTAATCATTTTTATTTCTTCCTGATTAAAACCATTAGATAAATCAATAGCAGAATTATGACTGAATACATTAAATGCAAGTTGATAGGGTAATACATTTGTTGGAACTGGTTCATGATTTAAATAGGCTCTTGCTTGTTTTTCTAATTCCTCCATTGCTGCTGCACCTGCTCCTGATGCTGCCTGATATGTAGATACAATGATTTTTTTTACTTTATATAATTTATGAATAGGATAGATAGCCATCAACATAATGATGGTACTACAATTAGGATTTGCTATAATACCTTTATGATTTTTTATATCTTCTGGATTTATTTCTGGAATAACAAGAGGAACTTCGGGGTCCATACGAAATGCACTGGAATTATCAACAACAATAGTTCCATAAGATACAGCTGCTGGGGCAAATTGTTTGCTGATGGAACCGCCAGCACTAAATAAGGCAATTTCTATATCATGAAAAGAATCTTCCTTTAAAACTTCTACAGGTATTTTTTCTCCTTTAAATGTTAAGGTTTTACCGGCACTTCTTGGAGAAGCTAATAATTTTAATTTATTAATTGGAAAATTGCGTTTTTCTAATACTTTTAAAAATTCTTGACCAACAGCTCCAGTAGCGCCAACTATAGCTATATTTTTAGACATAAAAAGCTCCTTAAGTCAATTTTTTTAATTTATTTATGGATACAAATAAAAAAAAAGCTGCTTTATTATGGGTTTTAATTCCCATTAAATACCGACAATATATTGCAAGATATTTAACAGGAGAAGAGATCGAAGAATTAAAAAATACCTATTATAAATATCAAAAATTGGACGATAAAACCAAATACAAAATTCAGAAACAATTGTATTTTGTTTTTTCTTTTCCTTATAAAATCATTTATATATCGCTTTTTATTTTAATTCTATGGTTTATAAGTTTATTTTTATACTATATTACCAAAATTTCTTTTTCTCCTTTATTTGTATTTTCTTTATTCTGGCCACTTGCAATGGGAATTATGGGAAACGCTATTTTATTAACATTTTCTTCTTATGAATTATATTTTTTATTTCGCTTTTCTTATAGATTATCTTATAATATTATAGCAATTTTGATTTTTTATATTTTGATTTATCTTTTATATTCAATTAATGAATTACAGAAGATTCAAATCAATATTTATTATCCCATAGAAAAAATAATATTATTATCAGGTATAATATTAGCTCCTGTTTTAGAAGAATGTATTTTTCGCCATTATATTCCTACGATGTTCGGACAAAAATATTTTTATAATATAATTGGACATATTATTTCAAATATAATTTTTTCTATATTGCATTTACCATCATGGGAGCAGGGTATATTATATTTTTTATGTGGTATGTTTTTATCTGTTTTAAAAATATGGACACAGAGATTAATATATCCTATTTTAGTTCATTCATTTGCGAATTTTTTTATGTTTTATTTTTATCTTTAATTGTTTTTAAATATATCTATATGATTATTATCTATCCAGTAAATTTCCGAAAATTCTGGATAATTTTTAAAAATAGTTTTAATGAATGCTTTTTGGTAATAAGAAAAAAAATCAAAATCATTGTTTTTAGATATTTCTCTTTGATAGGGATATTCTTCTACAATTTGGTTATTATAAAAAATATATAATTTAGAATTTTCTTTAGTAATATGAATAATGCCAAGACTATAAGCGGGAAAGTAAATTGTTTCAATACGAGAATGGATTCCTCTTAAAAAAGGAAGAGGTTCCTGAACAATTTTTGCTAAATTTATAATGTTTTTTTCTAAATCCGAAGAATCAAACATAGAAACTGTCAATTCTTTTAATTGTTTTGTTTCTCTATCATAAGAATAATAATAAAAATTTTTTTTGGGTTTATAAAGCATAATAGGATAAATTTTATTAGGAAATAAAAAATGAAATGGGTTACTATTACTTAACGATAAAAAACAAAATAAAAAGATAAAAGTTGTAATCATTAAAACTTTAAATCGATAATCTTCATTTTCTAAACGAGATATAAAAGTTTCAATTTTGTTATTTATATATATTAAATAATTTTTCATAGAACCTATTTTTTATAGTAATAGAAGAAATCAATCTTTTGATTTATATTGAATATCTAATTCTTTAATTTGATAATTTAATTTTCCACGTGAAATACCTAAAAGTTGTGCTGCACGGGTTTTATTACCATTACATCGTTCTAATGCTTCAGTTATAATTTTTTTGGATATTTTTTTTATCATTTTTTCGAAATCAATTTGCATTCCAGATGCTAAACCAAGTAATTCCTCTGCTGTTTTTTCTATTTCATTAATAAAATTATTACTTGATACTTTTTTAGATTCTATTTTATTTAAAGATTCTATTGTAATATAATTCGTGTTTGCTTCGAATATAATTTTTATGATATAATTTTCTAACTCTCTTATATTACCTTTCCATGGATTAATTTCTGAATTTAATAAAAATTCATATACTTCATTATCTAAATGAATATTCTTTTTAAATAAATCATTGTGTTTTTTTATAAAATGTTCAATTAAAATAATAATATCTTCTTTTCTCTCTCGTAAAGGTGGTATATGAAAATGAATAGTAGATATTCGATAATATAAATCTTCTCTAAATTCATTGTTCTGAATTTTATCAATCAAATTTTTATTTGTAGCAAAAATAAAATTACATTTTATATCGATTTCTTTAGTACTGCCAATAGGTCTAAATTTTTTTTCCTGAATTAAACGTAATAATTTTACTTGGATTTCTAAAGGTATTTCTCCAATTTCATCAAAAAATAACGTTCCGTCATTGGCTTCTTCAATTAAGCCTTTTTTATCAGATTTAGCATCTGTAAATGCTCCTTTTTTATAACCAAATAATTCGCTTTCCCATAAAGATTCCGGAATTGATGTACAATTAATTGCGATAAAAGGTTTTTCTGGTTTATTGATATGATGAAAATATCTTGCTATAAATTCCTTACCTGTACCTGTTTCTCCTGTAATTAATATAGGAAAATGAATATTTTTTAATTTTTGAATATTATTAATAATATGTTTCATTTGAGGAGAAGCAATAATATATTCATTATTTTCTAAATAAATAATCATAGGTTTAATTTCAGAAGGAATATATTCATGATTATGATTTAGAAAGTCTTTATTTTGTAATCTTAAATTTTTATTTTCTTTTCTAATGATTGCATTTCGAATTGCTAATGCGAATGAAATAGAAAGGATATCCATAAGATAAATATCATGATTTTTTAAAGGCTTTTTTACTTTTGCAATATAAAAACCAAATATTTCGTTTTGAAATATTATGGGATAAAATAAATTATAATTTTCGTTTTTTAATTTATTGAGAATTTTTATCATTCCATTAAATTGATGATTATTTTCTAATTTATTATTAGATGAATACTTTGTTTTATTTAGAGATAGAAAGTAATTTTTTAATTGTTTTAATTCTTCAGAGTTAAATTTGATCTTAGAATAAAAAATTTTAGCCATGGATGAGGTAAACCAATCTGGTGATTTACCAAAAACTATAGGATTTTCTAAATATTCTGTTAAAATTACAAAAGAGGTTTGTATAGAAAAAACATTTTTCAAAAGTTCATCAGTTTTATTTAAAAAAGAATAAATATCTTCATAGGCATGTCCAATTTGAAAAATTTGTTTATGAATGAATTCAATTTTTTTTTCTAAGGATAGATTTTGGGAAAATAAATAGTTAAACATAAAACTATATTATCTTAGTGTTTAAAATTTGTCAATGATTAAAATTAGCCAATCAATTGTATTGATTTATTATCTAAAAATTTCAGGTTTATGTCAATAATGAGAAACTTATTCTTGTATATATTATATAATAAAAAGAAACTTTTGCTATTTTTCAGTGAAAAATATAAATAAATATTCTGGTATTAAAATTGCATTGTTTGAATTGGGGGAAGACAATATTTATGAATATTTTGATCTTAGCAACTCTCATTTTTCTTGGTTTTTTTATCCAAACTGTATCTGGATTTGGTAGCAATCTAATAATATTATCTATTGGAATTTTATTTTTTGATTTTTATGATATTTTACCAGTAGTATTGATCTTTAATATTATAATGTGTTCTTATATTTTAATCAAATATTATAAATACTTAGATATAAAATTTATTCTTAAACATATTATTAGTTTTATGGGGACAGGTTTTATCATAGGTTTGTTTATAGCAAATCATATAAAAGATTTATCAATTAATATAAATAAATTATTATCGATTTTAATTTTAAGCTTATCTTTATTTGAATTAAGTCTATTAATACGTAAGAAAAATATTCAAATAAAAAATAAAACTTTTGGAAATTTATGGATTTTTATATCAGGTATTATTCATGCTATTTTTGCTACAGGTGGTCCATTTTTAGTTTATGGAATTAGCCATTTAAATATTGATAAAACTAAATTTAGAATTTCTTTAATGTTCATCTGGTTGGTATTTAATTCCATTCTTTTGCATAGTTCATCTTTTAATTTAGAACATATAAAATTATCTTTGTATTTAATATTTATATTACCATTAAGTATTTGGTTAGGACAGTATGTACATTATAAAATTTCCTTAGAAAGATTTCATATATTGATTCGTATTATTTTAATCATTAGTTCAATCATAGTAATAATAAAATAAGAATAATAAAAGGAGTAAATTTTATGGCAAATAAAAGAAAAGGTGGTGATGTTATAGCGGAAATGCTATTTCTTGAAGGTGTAGATAGGGTATTTGGTATTATTGATGGAACTTATTTTGGATTTTATTCTTCTCTAAATAAATATGGAATAGAATTAATTAGTCCCAGACATGAAACCTCAGCAGCTCATATGGCTGGTGCTTATTATAGATTATCTGGTAAATTAGGTGTCTGTATGGCTAGTAATGGTCCAGGTGTTGCGAATATTTTACCAGGTTTAGTTGTTGAAGAAGCAGAAGGTAATCGCGTATTGGTTATAACTTCTTTTAGAAGACAGGGAATTGTAAATCCTGTTCGCTTAGGTACATATCAGTATTTTAATCAATCAGAAACAATTAAGCAATTCGCTAAAGTAAGTTATTTAGTTACATCGCCTCAAAGAATACCAGAAATCATGAGGATGGCATTGAGGAAATGTTACGAAGGAAGACCAGGTGTAGTTCATATAGATGTTCCCGAAGATATAATGAATGGAGAATATGAGATTTCTTTTCAACCTCTTAAACCAGAAAATTATAGGGCTACAACAATTCCCTATCCAGAACAAAATGCTGTTATAAAAACAATTGAATTATTAAAAAAATCAAAATATCCTATTATCCATTTTGGAAGTGGAATAATTCATGCGAAAGCTCAAAATGAATTAAAAGAAATATTATCGTTTCTTAAAATTCCTGTAACTTATAGTTGGGGAGCAAGAACAGTCCTTTTAGAAAATCTGGATTATCTTATTCCAATGACTAATATTTCGTTAAATCATTTTATACATAGAAAAGCAGATTTAGCTATTGTTCTTGGTTCTCGCTTAGGAGAAACAGATTGGTGGGGTAGAGCCCCTTACTGGAATCAAAAAGATTTAAAAGTGATACAGGTTGATATAGAATCAGAAATAATTGGTTCAAGTAGAAATATTTATTTAGGTATAATTAGTGATGTTAAAGCTTATTTAGAATCATTATTACATTATCTAAAAAAAGATACGTTCAATTTTAATTTTAAGTGGAATGAATTTAATGAAAAAATTAAAAAACTAAATTTATTATCAAAAGAAAAATTGAGTAAAATCGCAAATCAGAAAACAAAATTAGTACATCCAGCTCAATTGATTTTAGCATGCAATAAATATTTTCCAGATAATACAACATATGTAATTGATGGTGGAAATACAGCAGTATGGTCTCAATTTTATTTGGATATAAAACAAGAAAATTCTATGATTTCTACTTATAAATTTGGTATGTTAGGAGCTGGTGTAAGTCAGGCTATTGGCGCATCTTATGCAAAAGAGAATGATGTAATCGTTTGTTTAATTGGAGATGGAGCAATGGGGTTTCATCCTCAGGAAATAGAAACTGCTGTAAGAAACAAAAGAAAAATTATTTATATAGTATTTTGTGATAAACAATGGGGAATGGTCAAAATAAATCAATCTTTTGCATTAAGACCACTAAAAACATTGTTATTCAAACATTTAAGTCCAGAGGAAAATATCAATACAGATTTTGGTGATATAGATTTTGCAAAATTAGCAGAAAGTATGGGTGCTAAAGGATTTAGAATTAATCAATTAGATAATATAAAGGAAATTATTGAAGAATGCTTAAATTTCTCTCATTGTTCAGTAATACATGTAGATGTAGATCCAGTTAAGCATATGTGGGCACCTGGACTTATCGATTTTAAAAAAATGCATTTAGAACCATCAGGTAAATAGGAGTATAATATGGGAGTATTATGAAGTTGATCAGATTAAATTACATTTTAATCCTTCTTCGTTATTTTTGTTAAATATAATATTAGGTTTTATTATGTTTGGAATAGCGCTATCTCTAAAAGTTCAGGATTTTAAATATATTATTAAAAAACCAATGCCATTTATTATTGGAATAGTTAGTCAATTTTTAATATTTCCCTTTCTATCTTATTTATTAACTATTTTATTTAAACCTATACCCAGTATGGCTTTAGGTATGATATTAGTTGCCTCCTGTCCTGGAGGCAATATATCAAATTTTATTACTTTTTTAGCGAAAGGCAATGTAGCATTAAGTGTAAGTATGACAGCATTGTCTACTATATTAGCTATATTTTTTACACCTATAAATTTCACTTTCTGGGGGTCTTTAAATCCAGAAACTTTAAAGTTATTAAAAGAATTGCATTTAAATCCTTTAGAAATGTTAGGAAATATTTTTCTTTTATTAGGTCTGCCCTTAATTTTAGGATTGTGGATATCGCATAATTATCCTAAATTTGCTAATAAATTTACAAATTTTATAAAATATTTTTCTTTAATATTTTTTGGCGTATTTGTTTTATCTGCATTATATATAAATTTTGATTATTTTATTAAATATATTAAATATATTTTTTTATTAGTTTTTATACAAAATTTTCTTGCTTTTTTTATTGGTTATTTTACATCAAAAATGTTTCACTTGCCAGAAAAAGATGTTCGTGCAATTGCTATAGAAGTTGGAATTCAAAATTCTGGTTTAGGATTGATCTTAATTTTTAATTTTTTTGATGGTTTAGGAGGAATGGCATTAATTGCAGCATGGTGGGGAATCTGGCATATAATTGCTGGTTTATCATTAGCCTATTATTGGAGCAAAATAAAACCAATTAAACAATAAATTTTTGGAGAAATTAAAATGAAGGTATTAATTACTGGTGCATCTGGTTATATAGGAAGTTTATTAATTAAAAAATTAGAACAAAATCCATATATAGAAAAAATTATTGCAATTGATATAAAAAAAAATATCGATGAATCTTTTAAAATTAAATTTTATCTTAAAGATATTCGTGATTCAGATATTTGTAATATTATTAAATTACATCAAATTAATGTAGTTGTACATCTTGCATCTATTGTAAATCCTCCAAGAAATATGTCTAGAGAAGAACAGTATTCCATTGATGTAAAAGGTACTGAAAATATTTTAGAATGTGCGGGCAAAAATATGATTCAAAAATTCATAATAACTTCTAGTGGTGCAGCATATGGCTATTATTCAGACAATCCCATTCCATTAAAAGAAACAGATCCTATAAGAGGAAATAAGGAATTTCCTTATTCGTATCATAAAAGAATCATAGAAAAAAAACTTGAATATTATAAAAATAAATATCCTTTAATGAAACAATATGTATTTCGCGTAAGTACAATTCTCGGGAAAAATACTTCTAATCAAATTACTAATTTATTTCAGAAAAAATTCTTAATAGGTATTAAAGGTTCCGATTCCCCTTTTTGTTTTATTTGGGATCAGGATGTTGTAGATTGTATTGAAGATGCAATTTTTGCAGATCCATCTAAGGCTGACGTATATAATTTAACAGGAGATGGTTTTTTAACTATAGACGAAATAGGCAGATTATTAAATAAAAAGGTAATATATTTTCCAGAAAAAATTCTAAAATTATTATTAAAAATTTTATATTTTTTTAAACTATCTCCTTATTCTTCTGAACAGGTATTATTTTTACAATATAGACCTGTATTAGATAATACCAAATTAAAAGAAATTTTTGGTTATATACCAAAAAAAACATCAAGGGAGACATTTTATTATTTTATAATGGAAAATCGTTCTTAAATATTAGTTCTATAAGCATTTGGAGAAATAATCTGATAGATTTTTGCTTCTATAAATAAATCTAATAGATCAGAATCGATTCTACCTTCTTTAGCTTCGTATTTTAATATATCTAAGGCATCTTCTGGTTTTAAAGATTTTTTATATGGTCTATCGGGTGCTGTTAAAGCATCATAAATATCAGAAATTGTCATCATTCTGGTTTGAGGCATAATTTCGTCGCCTTTTAAACCAAGCGGATAACCAGATCCATCTAATTTTTCATGATGTCCATGAGCTATATCTGGTATATTTCTTAAATCTTTTGTCCAGGGAATCTGAATTAAAAAGCGATAGGTATGAGATACATGAGATTCAATTTCTACTCGTTCTCTTTGATCAAGATTACCCCTTCTTACTAAAAGACTTACAAGTTCATTTTCTTTTAAAAATTGAATTGTTTCTGAATACTGGGAATAGTTTAAATCTAAGCGATAATGAGAAATTTTTTCCAGATTTTGATAAATATCTTTTTCTATAACTGTGGGTTCATTAGATTGTTCTATAATTTTTTCCATTTCCTGTAATTCATTTATTTTTTCCTGAAGTTCAAAATTTAAAAATTTTTCGTAATCTTCGTAACCTTTTGTTCCATTCCTTTTTAAATATTCTATTTTTTTCTGGCTATATTCATATTCTAATGATCGAATGGCATAACGAAAACGCCACTTTATATCATTTAATTGTTCTGGATAAAGTTTTTTTTCTTTTACAAGAACTTTTTCTCTTACACCTACTTTTCCAAAATCATGTAATAGAGAAGCATAACGGATTTCTCTTATCTGATCATCATTAAAATATAAATCTTTATATTTACCACGATTTAATCGATTAACTGCTAAAGCTAAAGCTACCGTATATTCCGCTACACGAAAAGAATGACCCGAAGTTGTTGGATCTCTTTGTTCGATTGCCAGAACTGATGCTCGGACAAATCCTTCGAATAAACGATTTATATTATTTAATAAACGAAAATTTTCTATTACAACAGCAGCCTGTCCTGCTAATGCAAATACTTTTTTCATACAATCCTGTGTAAAAACCAGTACTTCTCCATTTTTCATTTCCTCATAAGTAAGTTGTCTATATGGATCAATTCGTTTATTAATCAACTGAATTACACCTACTACATCTCCCTGTTGGTTTTTCATTGGTATAACAAGCATAGAACGAGTTAAATAATTGTGATGTAAATCATATTCTAGATTAAATTTATAAGGTTCATTTCCTGTTAGAGAATATACATCATCAATTAATAATGGTTCACCAGACATAGCAACATATCCAGCTATAGAACTGGAATCAATAGGAAGTAAAAATTCATCTGCGTCTAATTGGAGGGCAGATTTTTTAAAACGTAAGAATTTTGGTTTTTCTTGAAAATTTTTCTCATCATATTCAGTAATATAAATAGAGCCACCATCTGCAGAAACCATTTCTATAGCTTCTTTAAGAATCATCTCTATTATAGTATCAAAATCTTTTTCTGTTGATAATATTTGTCCAATTCTTATAATTCGAGATAAATCTTTATGACTTAGTTCTACTTTCGTAATTAATGAAAAATTTTCTACCTGAAGTTGTATTTGTTTAATACAATTATCTATTAGTTTAGAAAAAGTATATTTGGTAGAATCATTCCATATATTAGGTGTAATAGCATAGAAATATTCAATATGAATTTCTAATTCTTCTTTATTGATTGGTAATTGATTACTTAAAAGAATAAAATAAAATTCTCCTGTTGCTCTATTTTTAAATAAATTTATTATTTCTTTTTTATGATTAAAATAAAAATAATCAGATAAGAAAATTACCCCAATGGGATAAACTTTTTCTATATCAATATTGATTTCTTGTTGATTAAATTTCTTTTTTAGTTTTTCTTTTTGTATATTCTGGATTTCATTAATTTTATCATTAAAATTATTACCATTATGAATAAAATCTTCTAAAAATAAAACATTTATATCTTTATCAATTAAATCTAAAAAATCTTTATGAGCAAATTGAGATTCAATAAATAAAAAAGGAATAATTTCAAATTCTTTTCCTCTGATAAATTGTTTTACTGGTTTTATTTTTTGACGAATTTCTATTAATTTGTTCATATACCTTACCTGTGTGGTTTTATAATAAGTTTTCTTCTATTATTGTCAATTAAACATAAATACAATTATTAATCAAGAAAAAACTTTTCAAAATAACGATAAAAAAAGTTATGGTTAAAATGATAATTTTTCGTATCTTAAAATAAAGGAGGTGGCAATGTTTTTAGAGATGTTTCGTGCCAAAATCCATAGAGCAACAGTAACAGATGCTAATTTACATTATGAAGGAAGTTTAACCGTTGATGAAGAATTATTAGAAGCTTCTGGAATAAGGCCATATGAAAAAGTTGCTGTTGTAAATATAAATAATGGAGCAAGATTTGAAACCTATACAATCAAAGGAGAAAGAGGAAAAGGAGAAATTTGCTTAAATGGAGCAGCAGCACGTTTAGGACAACCAGGTGATAAGGTAATTATCATTGCTTATGGTTTTATTAAAGAAGAAGAATTATCAGAAGATTATGAACCAACCGTAGTTCTTGTTGATGATAATAATAAAATAGTAAAAATTACTGGAAAAAAACAAAAACTTATGATTTAATTCAATGAAGCAATCTATCAATTATTTTATTTATCCTTTTAGAGTTATTTGGTATCTACCAAAATTTAAACTGGGAAAATATTTAATTTTATCTTTATTTATGACATTAGTGTCGTCATTATTTTTGATCTTGGGTTTATATTTTTTATTAGATTCTCTCTTAAAAGCAGTATTACAAGATTTTTTAATGCAATATGTGAACTTCTATAATTATTTATTACCTGTATTAAATATTTTATTAGCAATTCAATTGTTTTTTTTATTTATTGTTTTTTATAGAATTCTTGCACAGTTATTGATTTTACCTTTTTTAGAACCATTAAGAAAAGAATTAGAGAAAAAGTATAATATATCTCCTATAAAAAATACAACATTAAAGCAAGACATAAAGAATCTTTTCTATGGATTATATAAATCTTTTATTTATGTTGTTATTTATATTTTTTTATTGATAATTTCTATTTTTTTAGGTCCTTTTCAAAGTATAATTTTGTTTTTATATGATTCTTATATTATAGGTAAAGGAATTTTTGATGTTTATTTCGAAAAGGATTATCCAGAACCAAAACAAAGAGAACAATTCTTAAAAACGAAAAAAATTTCCTATCTTATTAACAGGTATTGCCTGTACAATCATTTTGTTTATTCCCATATTTGGTATTTTACTTTCCGCAATTTGTGGATATACAGCTGTTTTTTTAAATGAAAATAAAATCAAAATTTAGCTTTTTTTAAAGCATTAAGAATTATTTTTCCATGCTCTCTACTATTTTCTATAAAAGTTTTTCCGCTTATATCTCCAGCTAAATAAACACCTGCAAGAAAGACCTTTGGAATTTCGCTTTCTAAGGTTTCTGGATTGTATTTTGGTTTATTATCATATAATTTTCCACCTAACTTTAAGTATAAAGTATAGTCTGGAATATAACCAGTTAATAATAGTACAAAATCTATGTCTAAAGTTGTTCTTTGATTATTTAATACATTTTTTAAATATACTTTATAATCTTCTATTTTTTCTATTTGTGAATTAAAAAAGGCATGGATTTGATTTTTTCGTATTCTTCCTTCTATATCTGGTAATAGCCAGTATTTGATTTTTTGAGGATCAAGTTGATTTTTTCTATAAACGATTGTAACATTGGCTCCATAACGATATAAAATTAAAGCAGTTTCAACAGCAGAATTTCCTCCTCCTACAATACAAACATTCTGTTTATAATAGGGTTGTGGATCAATAAAATAATGACTGCAATAAGGTAAATCTTCTCCTGGTATATTTATTAATTTGGGTTTCCAGGCTCCCATTGCTAAAACTAAATATTTTGAATAAAAGGAAATTGTTTTATTTTTATGTTTACATAGAATTTCGAATTGATTTAAGTTTTTATTTATATCAATTACTTCGTGGTAGGGTTTTATATTGAGTTGATAAAATTCAACAAATTTATTTAAGTAGATTAGATATTCTTCTTTTGTGGGTCTTATTTGAGTAATAGTTAAAGGAAAATTATCAAGTTCAAGTAAATCCTTTGTAGAAAAAAACGTCATATTATTGGGGAACTGCGAAATATGATTGCCAATATTATTTTTTTCTAAGATTAAGTACTTTAAATTTTCTTTTTGAAGTTCCCTACCAATAGATAATCCAGTTGGTCCTCCTCCAATAATAATAACATCATATAAAGATTCCATAATTCAAAATTTTTTAAGTTTTATGGATAGTATATCAATTATTTCTTCTATAGGAACAGAATCATATATTACTTTATAAACTGCTGTTGCTACAGGAAATTTATCAATATCTAAAGGAATCAATTTAGGTAAAATTTTTAGTCCAACCAATCCAGAACTAATACGATTTAAATCAGCTTTTTGAAATACAAAATCATATCCCCATTGTCTATCGCGAGAATCTTTACCAAAACATGCTAACATTAAATCATTTAAACCAGAAAGTCCTTGAAAGGTTTCTTGTTTACCTCCCAGTTCAGTACCAATTGCTACCATTTCTCTAAAAAAACGATTTGCTAAATGAAAAAGGGTATTATCATTATTTCCACCATAATATTTACTAAAATATCCATCAATTAAACCGGTTGCTATTGCATAAATATTTTTTAATGCACCACCTAATTGAACACCTCGAATATCATCTTTAATAATTGCAGGCCTTACGTGGATATACATATTGCTAAATAATTGTGTGTAATAATCTATTTTATCTATTTGTGAATATGCCGCAATTTCATACCCTGTTATTTTTCTTTCCATTACCTGTTGAGGATAATTTGCGCCAGCCATTACAAAAAATCTTTCTGGATTAATATCATATTGATGAATTAAATCATCTATAATAAGACCACTTTTAGATGATGTAAATCCTTTTGCAACATTTATGATTGGTGCATTATTGGAATTGATATAATTTTTTATTTTTAAAATATTATAATATTTTTCTAATTCCCATGGGCGAACAGCCTGTATAATTAGGGTTGCATTTTTAATTTCTTCTGGATTGGTAGTAAATTCGATATTTGGTGGTAATTTAAAAAAAGGGAAGTGATCTTGATCTAATTGGTGAATATTAAAACTTTTCGCTTTATTTTCATCTAAGATAAAATTCTTTATTATGGTATCTTTATTTGCTAAGATACAGGCAATTGAGGTAGCATATGGAGAATGGCCAATGATAAAAACCCTTTCAATTGGTTTAGCGGGAATTTGAATTAAAACATTTTCTTTTTCGTCTATAGATTTATAGAGATTACGATAAAAACCATGTCTATGTTTGTGTAAATTTCTTCCTACTAATAATGCAAGAGAATCAATTACATATTGTTTTTTATCTTTTACATGTTCTGGAATTTCTAATCTATCTACGTAATCTGGTAATTCTTTCATCTGCTTTTGGTAGAAGTTTTCCTACTAAAACAGGTTTTCCTAATACAAATCTTCCTTTGGCTGCTTTAAATAAAAAGGTCGAAGTAGGAAGTATTTCATCTGTTCCTTCTAAGGAAACAGGAATAATAATTTTATTAGTTACATAATGATATACGGCATCAACAAAAGAAATTAATTGTCCGGTTCTACTTCTTGTTCCTTCTGGGAAAATAGCTATAATTTTTCCTTCTTTTTGAAGTTGCTGAGATTGGCGAAAAGCCCTCATATTGATTCTTGTCATAACATCAGCTAAGCTGGGGTTTTGAGACATATCTTTTTTAGAACAAACTAATAGAGTATCAAACATATAAAGTCCAAGTTTTGTAAAATCTTCTGTAAATGCTAATCTACCAGCAATAAAAACAAGTCTATTTGCAATTTCTCTTGCTATGCCACCTTCTCGATAAAACATCATATAGATTGCTAATGCATCAAGATGACTTAAATGATTTGAAATTAATGTTACAGGAAATTTATTTGCTAAGGGTAAAATATATTCTAAATTTTCTTTACCTTCGAAAGTAAAATTCTGCATTAATGGAGTAAGAAATTCTACCATGAAATCTCTTAATTTAGGATTCTGTTTTGTATAAACACCCACTTCGTCTAATTTGGAGGGATCTTCGAAGGTCTTCATTACAGCTGGTGAAGGTATTTCTGCAGATAATTTTATAAAATTAATTAATAACTCTTTTGCTTTTTCTTCTGGAACACCATAACTTTTAAAACCTTCAATATTTTTAAAAAATTCTTTTTGCCATGGAGCATGTGTTTCGCCTAATTTTAGATCTTGAATAGAAATAGATGATTTCTTTTTTGTATTCTCTTCCATAAAACCCCCTATTTAGAATTGATTGTAATAGTAATCGTAAAAAAGATTTTTTATTTGTAAATTAAAAAAAAATTGAAAATATAACAACTTCATTAAAAAAGTATAAAATAATGAACAAAAAACAGAATAAAAAAATAAAAAATCGCAATAGTAAACATCAGGATAGCGAATTACAAAAGAAAAAATTACAGGAAGAAGAGGCTAAAATTTATTCTAAATATTTAGAAATAGATTTTAATAAAAATCAACAAAATAAATGGCAAAAATTTAAAGAAAATGTTATTCTTTATCTAAAAAAAATTCATACAAAAGGAAAACAAAAAATTACAATAATGTTTATCCCTCATTCCGAAAGTAGTATTTTAAATCTTCATATTAATTTTTATACGTTATTTTTTTCTTTAACAGGAATATTTATAGTTGGCTTAATTTCTATTTTGATTATTATTCAGAGAAGTTCTCAGAATATTCAGTATTATGATATGGGTATAACAAATAGTCAATTCTATTTACAAAGTTCCAGACTTGCAGAAGAAGTAATCCCCATGCATAAAGCGATTTTAGAATTTGCTTCAACAATAGCAACAATACATCAGAAATTAAGAATTAATAGTGAGCAGGGAGAAGGTGGATTTGCATATAATACAACATTTGATCAAATAGAAAAATTAAAAGCCCTTATTAATGAATGTAAATTGCAAAAAGAAGCATGCAGTCAGGATACAATAGAAAATATATTGCAGATTACGTTAAATATATCTCTTTTAGATAATGATATTTTAAAAAGTACAAATCAACAAATAGTAGAGATAAATGAAAAATTAAAATCAGAAGAAACAAAAAATTTTTTTAGTTATATTCCAACAGGCTTACCAGTACAAGGATTTATTCGTAATAATTATGCAACTCGTTCTATTATCGAAAGAGGGAATAATTATCCTTTACGTGGTATAGAATTTTTAACTTTGCCACATTCTCCTGTATATGCAACAGCAAATGGAAAAGTAGTAGAAATTAACTATCATCCTGTATTTGGAGTTTATGTATGGATAGAACATTTAACAGGTATTAAATCTTTTTATGCTCATCTCGATGAAGTACAGGTAAGTTTAAATCAGATTGTTAAAAAAGGTGATATTATTGGATTTTCTGGAAAAACTGGAAAAACAGATAAGAACTTGCTTTACTACGAAATACATATTGGAACAGTGGCTTTTAATCCACATATTTTATTGAATGATTTACAAACACTATGGTTGAATCTACAGAAGCAATAACAATTAATTCCATTATTGGAGAAGGTTCCGAATTCCGGGGAGAATTTAAAGTAAAAAATTTACTTCGCATTGATGGTTATTTTAAAGGTACAATCCTAACAGAAGGAAAAGTTCTTATAGGTAGGACTGGTAAAGTAGAAACAGATATCAAAGCTGGAATTGTAGTAGTTGGTGGAGAAGTCTTAGGGAATATACTGGCTACAAAAAGAGTTGTGCTTCTTTCTACCAGTAAAGTAAAAGGAGATATCATTACACCATCTTTAATATTAGAAGAGGGTTGTATCTTCGAGGGAAGGTGTACTGTTAATAAACAACCTTTATAAAATTGAAATATAAATATATAAATAGCCCCATATAAAAGGGGCTTTACCGATAGGATAGAAGATAGATTAACGTTTGGAGAATTGGGTACTTTTTCTTGCTTTGTGTTTTCCGTATTTTTTTCGTTCTACCATTCTTGGATCTCTTGTTAAAAGTCCATGTTGTTTTAGAGTAGGTCTTAGATCTGGGTATTTTGCTTCTATTGCACGTGCTATACCAAGTCGGATTGCTCCTGCCTGGCCATCTATTCCGCCACCTTTAACATTTACATATACATCGAATTTATCTCTTAAATTCGTTAATTCTAATGCTTCAATTGCATGTTTTTGCAATCGTAAAATAGGAAAATATTCTTCGAAAGGTTTTTTATTTACTGTAATCTTTCCATTGCCTTCTTTTAACATTACTCTTGCTACAGCAGTTTTTCTTCTGCCTACAAAAATAATTCTATTCTTTTTCTTTTGTGCTGGTTGTTTAACTTCTACGTTTTCCATAATATTATTCCCTTAATTATAAGAATTTTTTATAATTAATATTAACAGGAGTTGGTTTTTGCGCTATATGAGGATGTTCTGGACCTGCGTAAATTTTTAAATGTTTTAGTAATTTTCTTCCTCTGGGACCATCAGGCAACATACGTTTTACTGCTTTTTCTAAGACATAAGTAGGATCCTTAGCCATTTTTTCTTTAAATGTTGCTTTTTTTAATCCACCTGGATATCCACTATATCTATAATAAATTTTTTGTGTTTCTTTCTTTCCTGTTACTTTAATTTTATCTGCATTAATTACAACTATATAATCACCTAATTCCTGATGGGGAGAATAATCAACACGATGTTTTCCCTGTAATCTGTGTACAATAAATGCAGCTAACCTACCCAAAATTTGATCTTTGGCATCAATTAAGATCCAGTTATGTTTTACTTCTTCATTTTTTATAAAAGGAGTTCTTTGTACTGGTAAAAGATGACTGCTCATAATAATACCCTATAATTTAAATTAATAATATATCCAAAAATTATATGCTTTTTAAATGGTCAATTTTCTTTTCTATTTCTTTTCGCTTTATTTTAAAATTTTGCATTTCTTTTTGTAATTCTACTAAAATTTCTAATAAAATCTTTTTATCCTCTATCTTTACAGTACTATTTTCTTGATAGCTATCCTGTAAGACTGGATGCTTGGAAATTTCATTTAAAATTTTCTCTTGTTCTATTTGAATTTTTTGAAGTTCTTCCATTAATTTTTGAATTTCTAAAAAAATTTCCTGAGCTTTTTTTAGTTTTTCATCTATTTGTAATAATTGTTTTTTTTGTTTTTCTTTAGATTGTTTTAATATTGCATTGAATTTTTCCCTTTCAATGCGTTTTTGTTCTAATTCTTTAATAATTTTCTTTTTTTCTTTTTCGAGGATTTTTAATTGTTCAATTAAATTTTGTAATTTTTGGAATTTTTGATCATCATTATTAGAATTTTTAGAATCTTTATTCATTTCATTATTTTGTTTTGGTTATGATTTTGTGTCAATAAAAAAATATTGAGTTCATAAAGTGTAAAATAGTCGTATTACTTGATGCTTCCAGTTCTTGGTTAGGACTTTGGATATTTTTTCTTGTATATGTAGCCATCAATATAATAGTCTATTTTTTATTAAAAATCTTACCAAAAAAATACGAGATGAAAATCAAATTTTTTAATGATAAAATCACAATTTAGAAGCAGTATTTATAGAAACTATAAATTATACGGCTTTCTTTGATCGCTTACAGTTTTATTTGTTTTATAAAAATTGTATTGCCAGATTTAATATATTTATTTTTCTATTTTTATATAAAAATTTGTCTTCACAATCAACCTCACCGGTCAAAAAAGACCGGTTTTTTTATTTTCAATTAGAACAGGCTCTATTCTATAAAAGTTAATGATTGTTTTATTATAAAAATATTTGTCAATATTGTTAGATAATTTTTCGTAATACAATAAAAAGTATTGAATTTTTAAACATATATTAGTAATATTTGAAATAAATTTCTCTTTAAAATAATAGTTATGCAACAAAACCATTAGAATAAATTTATATTTTTTTATTAGTAAATTTTAATTGATATGAAATTGAGACTCAATATTGATTAAAAATAATTCTAATTTTAAAAAAAGACTTTAATAATAAAGTTAAACTTTTTAATCATAATAAAAAAATCATATCAGGAGGGATTTCCTATGGATAAAAAAATTACAAGAAAAGAATTTTTGGTTACAGCTGGTGTTGTGGGAAGTACCTTTATTTTTGGTTCTTCTATCATAACAAGTTGTAAAAAGAAAGAAGAAACACAAGAAGTACAGGAAACAAAAGAACAAGCACAAACAGAAACACCTAAGTGTGATGATCTCTCTGGATTAACACCAGAAGATATAAATCAAAGAAAACAATTGCAATACACAGATAATTCACCAAAACCAGATCAAACTTGTTCTAATTGTGCATTATTTGTACCACCCGAAAATAATACTCCCTGTGGCAAATGTAATTTAGTAAAAGGACCTATTAGTCCCAATGGTTGGTGTACTTCCTGGGTACAAAAAGGCTAAATTTTGATTCCGTAGAGTTTTCTCTACGGAATTATTCTATATGGTGCCATTTTTTTGTTATTTGGATAGAATAATTAACAAATCGCTTTATAGTATTATTATAAATTTCATTATTTAAAAGATTGCCATTAGAATCGATATTTTTATCTGTTTCGTGGGATTCAAAAATTAAAGGAGACACAATACCATAAGCATCCATAAAACTTATTAATTTATTTAGTAAAGTATGAAATTCTATACAGGGTCTTCTTCCACCTCTACCATGTGATACACCAGCTGTTGCAAAAACTTTATTTTCAAAACAAGTTTTAAAATTTTTATTACCAATTTGATGAAAAATATTAATTAATTCTGGATTTGTTATCCAGTTATATTCTGGCATACAGATAAAAATCAAATGAGCATTTTCCATAGATGAAATAAATTGTTTTTGAAAAGAACTAAGTGAATCTTTTTTAATATCTTGTCTTCCAACAGTAGGAAAATCATTTTCTCTTAAATCTAAAAAATCTATCTGTTTTATTTCTTTAAAATTTAAGGAAATATTTTGAATTGCTTTTGCAACACGAAATGTTAAATTTTCTGGTCGAGAGGAACCACTGATTATACAAATATTTATTTTATTCATAATTGTAAGAATAAAAATTTTACTAAGATTATTATTTCAATAATAATATTTAAAGTTTATTTATATAATTTTGCTTTTTTATGTAAAACGTTATCTATGTTAATATTAAATTTTTCGAAGATTTTATTTCGTAATAAATCATATCTAACAAGAGTAATATTATAATTGATTAATGCCTGGTTATAACCTTTTTCTGCTTGTAATAAGGCATCTAAAGCATTTTTTATAGCAGTTGCATTAAAACGTCCTTTTCTATAACCATTTAATAATCCAATATAAAATTGATAAGTCTTATTATATGCAATTCTTGCTTTATTTAAGGAATCATAAGCAGTTAATATTTGTTTATATCCTAATTCTATTTCGTCTTTAATTTCTCTTTCTTTTTCTTTTTTTTGAATTTCTAATTGTTTTAAAGTAATTTCTGCATTACGAGCATCAACCTTTGTACCTTCGTCCCATAAAGGATATTCGATTTTAAATTCAATCGCTTTTTCTGGATAATTTCCTGTTTGAACTTGATCCCAGGCAGAACCAGAATAACGTCCAAAGTCCCTACTGGCATATTGTCCTCCAATTCTAACGGTTGGTAGTAGGTTATTTTCTGCTAGTTCCTTAGACATTTTAGCAATATCATAAGAATATACAATAGCTTTATAATCCTGTCTTGTTTTTAAAGCCATTTCGACATCTTTTTTAACATCAATATCTTGTGGTAAATCTGTAAATAATTCTGTAGAACCTGTTAATTCTATTTCTGGATCAAGATTTAATGTTCGTAATAGTTCTCTTCTTTTTGTATCTCGATTTAAAATAGACATATTAAGTGTAATTTCTGCTTGATTATATAAAGCATCCCATTGATTTACTTCGAAAGGTTCGGCTAAACCATAACGTAATTTTTGATAAGTTATATTTCTTATAGTATTAATATTATTTAATAACCCCCTTGCAGTTTTAACTTCCTGTTCAGCAATAGCAAGATTCCAGTAATCGATCATTGTTTTTACAATCAATCCAGCTAATTGGAATTCTAATTGTTCTTTTTGAATTAAACTTTTTTTTCTGGCTATTTCGTTTAGTCGTCTCTGAGAATAACCAAATGCATTTTTTAAAAGATCCTGTTGAAATAATATTTTTATAGCACCTGTATGTAATGGAGGTTGTTTTAATTGTTGTAGAATAGGATTGGTAAGTGCTATAGCACTTTCTCCTGCATTAGAATCAAATCTTGTATCGGAACCTTCTATACGAAAAAATGTTCCACTTTCGAATAATTTTTGAATACCCAGTGTATATGTATCCTGATTGATTTTAGTACCTTGAAAAATAGTTTGTGGTAATTGTTTATCTATTTTTTCATAACTCTGGAATTTAAAATCGATAATAGGAGCATATTTGCTTTCTTCTTTTTTTAAGTCTGTATCTGATTTTATAATTTCTAATTGTTGCAACTGTACTGTATTGCTATTATTTACGACGATTTGAACCACTTCTTCTAAACTCAATTTTTGATTTTTTTTATCACGTAATTTTTCTATTATATCATTAATTTCTTCCAGATTTTGATGATTTTCCTGTTTTGCTGTTATTTCTGTAATTGTTGTATCAATTGTTTCTTGCTTTTGATTTGTTTGTAGTTGTTTCTGTTCTTTTTGTTCTGGAATCGATTTACAGGAAAAAATGTTTCCTAAAAGTAGTATTATTCCTAAGAAAAAGATAGAGAAAAATTTATGCTTTATCATAAAACCTCCTATAAAAGTTTAATAATTAAAACTATCATTATAACATTTAAAAATTCTAAAATTTTAAAATTAACCAAAAGGTTAGATATGAGACAAAAAAGATTATGGTTTTATCCTGTCCATAAAAAATATATTTTTAAGATTATATTTTTATTTTTTATTATAAACTATGTGTTATTTTGTAGATCCAATCAGAATATTATAAATTCTAAAGATATAAAAGGCTTATGCAATAAAATTAATATTATTTATCTTTATCCAGAACGTGATGTCCCCAAAAGAGCCAATTTATTTTTATTTATTAAATCATCAAAAAGAAAAGTGGTATAAGTTTTATCAAATACAATATAAAAATTTATTTAATCATTTTCTATCAATTAAAAACTATAAAGAAGAAAATCAAAATTGTAAAAAACAAATCTTAACACATTTAGAAGAAGACAAAAATTTATATTTAAAATTATTATCTTTATACTATAATAGTTTAGAAAAAGAATTAATTCAATATATTCAAAAGGAGAATCTTTATAAGGGGGATAAAATATTAGAAGATTATAGAGAAAATAAAAATGCTATTTTAGAAAGTTATTTTAATTATACATATTTTTTTATTAAAGCATTAGAAGAAGATAAAGATTATCAAAAAGAAATACAAAAATGGTACGAGGTTTATTATATTTTAATCTATGAATTATTTTATCAATTACCAGAATCATTTAAAAAAGAATGGTTTAAAAAATTTTATTTTTAACCGAATTATAAGATAGTGAAGGGGACTTTAAAATTATTTTTATTTTTTTTATTTACATTTTCTCTTATAGGAAATCATAAACGTTTTTTTACATTTCAAAATGATAAATTAGATATAATTCAAACTTTAAAAGAATATGGAATTCGACATTCTGATTTTCTAATTGATTCAAAGATTAGTTTAAAACCCCAAGAATTTACTTATCATCAATTATTATTTTATTTAAATTGCGAAGTAGAAGATGCTTCTTTTCTTAAAGATGAAGTAGGAAAACTAAATATTGTAAAAAAATATCTTTTTTTAATAAAAGAAGAATCAAATAGAAATTATGTATGTTATTTTAAGAATAGAAATAATGTAATACTTGTAGAAACAAATCCCGAAGAATGGCCTTATAAAAAAAATACAACATTTAGTTTATCTTTCTGGTTTAAACCATTCATTCCTTTAAAAGATCAAAATTTAATGGAATGGAGTAGTTTTACAGAATCAAAAATCAAAAAATTTCGAATTGGATTAAATAAACATTCTATAGAAGTTAATTTTACATCGATTTTAAAAAAACAAAATAGATATATTGATTTAAATCTTTTTTTAGAAAATTCAAATGTTTTATTCAATCAATGGAATCATTTCTTTATAACATTTGATTTAAAAAATAAAAATATTATACAGATATATCTTAATGGTAACTTAATAAAATTAGTTCAATTACCAGCCAATACAAAATGGGATTTTCAATCTTTACATTGGGCACCAATACAAATAGGGGGAAAGTTCTTAGGATTTATTGATGATTTTATGATTTTAAATAATTATTATGACAAACCTATAACATATAAAAATTATCCAGAATTAGATATAGTTATAAATTCTGGTAGAGTAAATCAATCTATTAAAGAATTCTATATACCACCAGTTTTATTAGACAATCGTATTAAAACATTAAAAATCTTATTGGATTATAATAAACCAGAAGGTTCTATTTTAAAAATACAGTATCGCTTTTTAGATCATTTAAATTATAAGAATAATAGCTGGTATGATCTTCCCATAGAACAAAAAAAGGTATCTTTTCCACATTCTGAATTAAAGAAATTTATTCAATTCCGAATAAAAATGTTACAGGATTCTGAAGGTAAAAATACTCCTTTACTTACACAATTTATTTTAGAAAAAGAAAGGATTAATAATTTACCAGAAGTCCATCACCTTAGAATAATAAAAGAGTTATCGAATAAGGAACAAATTTGTATAGAATGGCAAAAAGTACCCGAAGAAATTATCGAAGAAAAGGGCGGGTATAATTTGCATATTGGTATAAAAGAACAAGAATTAGAACTTACAATAAGGGAATTATATTCTGATGGAAGGTGGTATAAAATTAATAAAAAAAATACAGATTTTCCAATGACGGAAAAAGAAAAAGAATTAGAAAAAATTCGTCCTAATTACTGGAAACAATATAAAAATAATCATATTCGTATTATTATAACAAAAGATTTATTATATCATATAGCAGAAAAACAATTACTGAATAATCATCTTTCTATAAATAGAATAAAATTAATTTTCGAAGAAGATTTTGTTTATTACATTAAGAGTTTCTGCTTATTTATATGAACCTGAAATTCGAGGGAATTTATCTTCTCCCGTATACTTTTCTTTTTAAAAAATTTTGTTATAAAATATTTATGTAAATTTTTTTAAGCACATAATATTTCAACATCTTCTTCTACAAGCTCTCTTGCCCTGTAAAATCTATGCTCTATCCTGATTTCTGTAATAGTTGTTACAAATTCACGGCCAATTTCCCTTAACGGAACCCTTAATAGAGATACCTTATTATCAAACCTTCTATAACATTCCCATTCTATTAGTAATCTTATAATATGACTTACACTATATCCCGTCATCTCGGAGATGTCCTTTAATAACTGATGAATATTCTGACTTACTCTTATAGAATAGTGTTCATAATCATTACATACTATCTGATAGATTTTTTTACTGGTTTTCTTTTGATTTGCTAATTTTTTTAATCTTTCTATGTATTTAGAAATTAAAAACAAAAACATATCCGAATAGCTGGAATGCTGATTTCTTAAATTTTGCAAATCTTCTTTATAGGGAATATAAATCATAAAGTGTAAAATAGTCGTATTGGTTGATTCTTCTAGTTCTTCGTTAGGACTTTGTATATTCTTTCTAATATAAGTAGCCATCAATAATTATAGTCTAATTTTTATTAAAGATCTTACTAAAAAAATATAAGAAAATCAAATTTTTTTATTATAAAATAACAATTTAGAAGCAAAATTAATATGAACTATAAATTATACGGCTTTTTTTGAACGCTTACAAAAAATACAATAAGTCTAATATTAAAAAATAATATATTAAAAAATATTCTTGAAATATTTTTTATGTATATTAATATGAATTTATGGAAAATCAATTGATTAATCTTTCTTATCATGAGGTTTTAAATCCACGCATTTCTTATTTAAATCATGATTTCTGGAAAGAAGTTGATAAAATATATTACGAAGATAAAAAAAGAAATGACGATTATTTTTTGTATTTTTTACATTATGTAAATAGTAAATTTGATTACAAAAATAAAGAAATTCCATTTCGAAAAACCTTTATTAATGGTGCCTCTTATATTGATATTTATTTTGATAAAGAAAAATATATTTTTTATTCGCCCTTTATAAAAATAAAAGAAAATACTTTTAAAATTCCTTTATATAGAAAAATAGCCGAAATCAACTTTAATCAATTAATTTTACCTCAGATTTACTTAAAGGAAAATGATTTATATTTTTATTACGAAGATAAATTTATTAATAATGATCCTTATAAACTATTTTCTATATTAGATGAAATCTGTTATTATAATCAATTTTATCTTGAATATTTTATAGAAAAATTTCAGGCAGACTATCTAAAAGAACCATCAATTGAATATTTTGATAATTCTATTTTAGATAAATTTTATAATCAATACATGGATATCCTTAATGAATTTTTTATTTATTATTCAATTTTAAGAGAAATGAAATATTATAATAATATTAAAAATATTTTAATTACGACTTTAATAAAAATTAATTATACGTTAAATGTTCAGGGAACAATAAGAATTTTAATCAATGATTACATAAATGAATTGTACAAAGATTGTAATAGCGTAGAAACACAAATCGAAGAAATTCTTCCAAAAATAGAAGAACTACGAAAGATTTCTAAGGAAAAATTTAAAAAATATTGTTATAAATTAGAATATTTTGTTTTCCCTAATAAGAGAGCAGATATTTATTTAGCACAGGACTTTTTTAAAGATGCTTATAATACAATAAAAGAATGGATGTCCAAAGGTTATTATATGGATATAACTACATATTCTACTTCTATACTCTATGATTTTCTTGATTTATATGATGTAAAAGATTTTATAAAAAAATATATAGAAGATACTTTAAAAAAGATTGCGAAAAAGAAATGGGAAGAATGTGCTAAGGAAATTTTAATATTATTTGATAATATTATGAATAATAAAATTCCATCTATGGATAAAGAATATAGACCAACAAAGGATTTAACTCATTCTCGTGCGAATCAAATTTATTCTACGAGAGAAACAGAAGAAAAAGAAAAGTCAGAATCTTTTCTATCAAAAATTTTTGATTTTTTTTCCTGAATATATTAAGGGGATATTATGAATCAGAATCCAATAGAACAATTTTCCCATATTGTTTATAAAATTATTACACCAGAAGGTTCAGGCAGTGGTTTTTATTATAAAGATTATAATGTGATCATTACGAATTTTCATGTAGTAAAAGGATTTCGTAAAGTAGGGATAGAAGATATTGATAAAAATTCTTTTTCCGCAGATGTTGTAATGGTAAATCCAGCTCTTGATCTTGCTTTTTTAAAACCCAATAAAGAAATATTGGACGATACTTCTATTGATTTTATTCCTTCTGATAAGTTACAGGTTGGTCAGAAAGTAAAAGTTTTAGGATATCCTTTTGGTATGCCTTTTACTATAACCGAAGGTATTATTTCTTCTACAAAACAACTTGTGAACGATAGAAATTTTATCCAGACAGATGCTGCTGTTAATCCGGGAAATTCTGGTGGTCCAATTATAAACGAAGAATTTAAAATCATCGGTGTTACGGTTTTAAAATTTAAAGAAGCAGAAAATGTTGCATTTGCTATTCCCGTAGAATATATCTTAGAAGATTTAAAAGACTATATAAAAAATAAGGATTATATATATACAATAAAATGTCCTTCCTGTTTTTCTCCTATTACAGAACCCATAGAATATTGTTCCCATTGTGGTCAGGAATTAAAAGATATTCAAAAGTATTTTGAATTTGGACAGAAAAATGAATTAGAAACATTTATAGAAAATGTTTTAAATCAGTTAAATATTGATCCAGTAGCAGCACAAAAAGAAAAAGAATTCTGGGAATTTTATTATGGTAGTTCATTAATTCGTTTTTTTTCTTATAAAAAGAATTACTATATTGCTACAAGTCCACTTGTTCGATTACCTACGGAAAATATTGAATCATTTTATGAATTTATTTTATCTAACCCTTATCCTCCTTTTGTTTTTGGTATTTATAAAAATAAATTATATTTATCGTACCGAATTCGAAAAGAGGATTTTAACGAATTAAATAAAACCTATATTGAAAAACATTTAATTGATTTTATTCAAAAAGTAGATTATTTAGATCATTATTTTGTAGAAACCTATCATTGCCAGTTAGCAGAAGAATCTAAAAATAGTTCAAATTTTTAAAAGAATACCATTTTTTTTCTTATTTTTGAAACTTTTTTCTATATTTTTATATTATTATATAATGTGAAAGAAAAACAACATACAAATACAGAAATACTTTTAAAGTATTGGAAAAACAATACAGAAAGTTTTGTAAAAAAGGGTATAATAATATTTAAAATTAATCAAAGTTATAAAAAAAAATATAGAGAATCTTATAATAGAATAAAAGATTTTATAAATAATTCAGTTCCTATGGAATTGATAATAACATGTGTTAATGGACCAGATTTCGTAAAAAATGAAGATAAATTACAATATGCAAGATATTTTGTAGACAATATTAATAATTTACTCTTATTTGGGGATCTTCTGGATTATACAAAATATAAAAAATTTTATAATGAATTAAATTGCGATATAGATCATCCTTCAAAAGAAGAATTAGATTATAGAAATAGCCTATTAAAAAATAAAAAGAATTGATTTATCTATAAAAATATATTTTATTAAAGTAGTAAAGACGATTTAATAATTCAAGTTAATATTACAATATTAATTCATCAAGATTATCTATAATTTGCTTTATATTTTCTTTAACCACAGAGAATGGCAAGGAGAAGTACGGAGAAGGATAAACAGAGATATTTTTAAAATAAGAAATTCTTTTATTCGTTGCCTTCTATTATTTTGATCCATTGATGGGATTTTATTTTTTTTATCCAGTTATCTATTTCTTTATCTTTTTTAATGGATTGATATACTTTTTCTATGGTATTAAGATTTTTTTGATATGATATTAAACTCATTTAAAGTTTGTTCTTTTATTTCTTTAGATACAAGAGCGAATGAGTTTAAGATAATATCTAATTCCTGATAAGTTAAACAATATAAATATGCAACCAAAGCATCTATTTTGTTTTTTACTTTTTGTCTTTCGCTTTCTTGTATAATTCCTATTTCTGTATAACTATTTTTGTCATAAATAATTTTAGCAAGATCATCAAAATCTGGCGTTATTGCAGAAAGTTGAAGTGATAATTTTACAATATTATTTCTTAATTCTTCCTCTACATCTAAAAAAGAAGGAATTAAAAATGTTTCAATTATGAATTTATTAAGATTAGTAGCCACTTTCATTCTTGCTTGCCAATCTAAAACAAAACTATTTAAAATAGCTAAATAAAATAATAATTCCACATCAGATGAACCTAAATAAATGTTATGAAGACTATTATTGGTCAGATGTCTTTTGTGTAATAAACATGCATAAATTGTTCTAACATTATTTACTGCACCGCTAATATTTTGGACGACAATTCTATAATTGCTTTGTTCCATCTTATGATGCTCTAATATTCTATCAGGTATTTCATCAACATAATACTCGGTTCTATAATGTTTATAGTCTTTTGGAAAAGGAAAAGGTTTCCATTTGGAACTTCTTCCGTGCTTTTCTATCCAAATTTTTGCCATATAATCATATTGATCAATAGCTTTACCAGAAAAAAGTAAGTATTTACCTTCTTTATCATTAAAATATTTTGAATCATTTGTGGCATGGTATTCTTGCCAATAATGAAAATTAAGTTCTTCTAATCTTTTCACATGTGGTAAATTCATAATTTTTTCAAATGTTGCAATATTTCTTTTCTCAACTTCAAGATAGAATGTGAAATATTTATCGAATCTTTTATAAGTTTGATTTGAGATTTCTATTAGAGAATTTTCTGAAAAGTTTTTGAATTCAGAGAGCCATCCTAAAACTTTCATTTTTTTATGTTTTTTTTCTTTATCAATAAACAAAAGAGCGAATTTTTGGTTATTGTCAATTCCTGGGAATATATTTGTTTTATTCGTAAATCCAATTATTACATAAATCATTTGATTTTTTAGTAAGAAGTCTCTTATTTGAGTATTACCTTGATCAACTGTAATTTGTCCTGGTATTAAAAAGCATATTTTACTCACAGATAAATTTAATCCTTTTTCTAAAAACAATTTATATAAATTAATATCTCCAGAATCTCCTTGTAAATTATAATTATTTTTAAAAAGTTCCATTTGAATGTAAAAATATTGTAAATATTCATCATATAATTTTTTTATATTTTTATCTTTTAATAGATATTCCTTTCGTATTTTTTGATTTGATTTTGAAAGTTCTCTATAATTTGGCTCAAATTTCTCAAAAAACTCAGGATCATGAGGTTTAACTTTATCCCAAGGCGGATTTCCTACGACTACATCAAATCCATCTCTATCCAGAAATACCTCTGGAAATTCTATAAACCAGTGGAAGGTTTTAATTTTTTTTAATTCCTGTAATTCTATTTGATTTTCTTTTGCAAATTTTTCGTCAAGTTTATGATTAAATAAATTTGTTATTTCTCTTAAAAGATCATTCAGAGGATTGGCGTATTGGGAATTTAAAGATACAATTAAAATTCTTATAAGTTTTTCTTTTGTTTTTAAAACATTTTGTAAATCTTCCCATTTAATTTCTGTTTTTGAAAGTATCTGATTTAATTCTTCTATTTCTTTTATAATATTTCCACTAATATTTAAGTTTCTGGATATTATTTCAAGAAATGGTTTTAATTCTTCTACAATTTTTATTTTTTCTATTACATATATGGGGTGCTCTTCCTGTACAAAAGAGAAAGAATATTGTAATTCATTATTTTGTTTTTCTTTTTCTGGTTTAATATATCCTATAAGGGAATTTCCTTCTCTTAGATTAAAATGAACATTAGGAAATCGAACAAATAATTCTTGAGTAGAATTAAAATGCTTTGCTATAGTTAAAAATAATCTTGCTCTTGCGACTTTAATTGCAGAAGGATTAATATCTACTCCATAAAGATTATTGGATAGAATTATATAAAATTTTATAAGAAGACGAAATTTTTCTATATTATCTATTTCTATTAGTTCAATTGATTTAATTTCTCCTTCTGAATTAGATGTAAGGATTGCAAAACCATTAGTAATTTTTTGTTTCTTTACTTTTTCCCAGATTTTTTCGTAAATAGATAAAAGAATATTAATTGCACTTTCTAAAAAGTGTCCAGAACCTACAGCAGGATCAAGTATTTTTATTTCTTTTAATTGATTAAATAAATATGTAAGGACTTCTTTTTTACTATTAATAACTTCATCAATTGTTTTAAAATCTTTACCAAATGTTTCATTTACTTTATCGATAAGATAGGGTTCTATTGTATTTTTGCATATATAAGAAGTAATTTCTTCTGGCGTATAATAAGCACCAGTTTTTTTTCTTTCTTCATAAGTCATTAGCTTTTCAAAAATAGCACCAAGAACGAATTCATCAATATTGCCTTCTGTCCAATCTCTACTTTCAAAAAGATTTAATAGAGGAACTTCATCATCTAAATTTTTGGGATTTTCATTTATTAAAGTCTCTGTATAATTTTCTTTATAAAAGCATTCATCTGGTATGGATATTGTGTTTTTATGTAAATTTGTATTTCCATTTAAAAAAACAGCTGGTCCTATTATTATGATTTTACCAACTTTATCATCATAATAATAGGAACTATCTTGATGATTATTACTAATTTTTTCGAAAAAGTAAGTAAGAAAATCATAAAAACTATTAAAACCATCAAATAGTTGCTTTTGTTTATATTCTTTAAATTTTGTTATAAAGTAATTAGCATCTTTATTAAAGAATTCTCTTTCTTGCAAATACCATAACGTTAGCATTTGCATCATAAAATTATCTATAAATTCATTTCTTTTATTTTCTTCTGTGATACCTTTAATATTATTTAAAAGATAATTTCTTGATTTAACAAATAAAATATAAAATTCATCAATAATATCAGTTCTATCAAATAATTTATCAATATTTTGTTCTGTAGGTTCTTTTATTACATTTTCTATTTTTTTAAAAAAAGAATTATTAATTTTCCTTATTGTTTTAAGGATTTGTCTTCCTTCTTTTCTATAGTCTTTTACAATTAAACGATCTCTAAAAAAAATGAATGCTATCCTAATAGCATAGCCAAATAAAGGTATTTTATATTTGTTTAATAAAGAAATTTCTGATTGTTCCTGAGCTTCGATTAATAAAATACCCTGGTAAATTCCAAATTGTTCATCATTAAGTTTTTCATGTGTATAGATTGGATATTTTTTATCAGATATTTCAATTTCTTTGGGTTTGTAATTGTTTTCATCTAATAATTTTCTAATTTTATTTAATAGCATAAAACCATCCTATATGGGTAATTTCTGGTTTTAATGACTTTGTTGATGTAAGATTATTATCTTCAATAAATTGTTTTAGAGTTTTTATAGTTTCTTGAAAATCTTTTATTTTAATTTTTTCGGAATCTTCTATAAGTTCTTTTTCTATAAGTAAAGATTTAATTTTACGGGAATATGTTTCCTGATTAGCTATATATTTTAAAGTATTAAAAACTTCATTAAATATTATTTCATTTTCTTTTAATAATCCTTTTTCTTTCTTATCTTTATAGTTTAAATATAAATTGTTATATAGCTTAATAAGAAATGTTTCTTTTTCTATTGTTAGTGATTTTGTTTTTTCTTCTTCTAATATTTTATCGATTTCTTTTTTTATTTCTTTTAAGTTTTCTTTTGTATTTTCAAATTTTTTTTGTTTTGTTTTATACTTTTGTATAAGTTCATAAAAAACCATTGGAGTTTCGTCTTTAACTTTTTTATCTTTATCTGAAATACTCTTAATTATCTTTTTTTTCGCTTGTCCACGTTTTATTTCGTATATACTAACTAACTTATCATCCCCTTCTATATAGGTGTAAAATGGAGGTTTTTGATCTAATAGTTTTTCTATTTCTTTAAAATCTTTTTCTTTATATTTTAATTCTTCATCAATTATTCTTATAAGTTTATATTCATCTATTATTTGTTTTTGTGCTAATCCTTTAGATAAAAAGTTTTTAAAATCTTCTGATATTCCATAATCTTCAAGTTCGGATATAGATTTTGAAGATATATGTTTTATTTTTTCTCCAAAGGTTTGTATATTGATTTCTTCTTCTTGTGTTAATATTTTTGAGTCTTTTCCAATTAGTAGAGTAATATCTTTAATTTTATTTTTTAATTTTCTTAAAATACCTACCAGAATTTCTATTTCTTCTGATGGTATATAATTTATAACAATAATTTCTTTATTATTACCGATTCTATTTACTCTTCCAACTCTTTGAACAAGAATCATTGGATTCCAGGGTAAATCAAAATTTATTACTGCATCTGCATCTTGTAAATTTACACCTTCACTAATTGTATCCGTAGAAATCAATATTTCTATTTCTCCATTTTTTTCAACTTCTTCTTTTCCATCATTAGATACTGGAGCAAATCTTTTTATATAATGGATTTTAGTATGAGTTTCTGTATCTCCTGTTATAAGCGCCATTTTAATTCCTTTAGCTGTATCTTTTAACCATTTATTAAGAGTTGGATCATTTTCTTTTTCTATCCAGTTTTTTAGATTAAAATATACATAATAAGCTGTATCTTTATATTGTGTAAATATTATAATTTTTTTATTATTTAAGGAAGGTACTTCATCCAATTTTTGAGATTTGGATCTGGGATTACCTAAAATCTGTTTTAAAGATTCAAATTTTAAATCAATTTTATAATGATAAATGGGTAATTCAATAATATCATCTTTTTGTTTGGGTACTTTTCCGATTTCTTTTTCTATTAAAATTTCTAAATCATTAAAAATTTTATCCATTATGTCTAAATCTTTTTTTATCCGATTTACAAGTGTTTTTAATCCTGATCTTAGAAGTTCCATTTTTTCGAAATTTTGATTTTTTTCTTTAAAGTCTTCTGCATAATCAAGTAGTATTTTTATTGTTTTATCGAACCATGTTTCCTGCTCTTCCTCTAATGTATATTCTTCTTCAATATCTTCGAGATCTTTATCTATTTTTGCTTTTTGAACTGAATTTATAATTTCATTTTTTAATTCTTCTTCAGTAATTGTGTCTATTTTTGTATTAAAAATATCATAGAAAATTTTTTCTTTTTCATAAATTCTTTTAAGAGTTAAATGAAAGGCATATAAACTACTTTCTAATCTTTTACTTAATATTAGTCTAAAAAGTTCTGCAATTTCTATATAAATTTTATTCGATTCATCATTCCTTTTTTTATCTTCTTTATTGTCTAATGATTCTTCCTGAAAAACTATAAAACGAACACCATAAAGTTTAGTATGTTCAAATTGAATTTTTTCGAGATTATCCTGTATTGTTTTAAAAAGTTCTTTATATTTTTTTATAAAATCTTTTTTATCAGAAAAGGACGAATCATCTTCTAATAAAGAATAATCTAACATATAAGGTTTAGGATCGGTAAAAATAATTGGCTTACCATTAACTTTTATATCTTTAAAAACTTCTTTAATATATTTTCTTGTTCGAAGTATCATAATTTCGTCTAAAATTTTTTCTTTAATTTCTTTAGATTTTTCTAAAATTTTGTTTTTTATATCTTCTTTTTCTTTTCCATTTATATCATAAAGTTGATCTTTTAATTTTTTATAATCGCTTATTAATTCTTTTACAAAAATATTGTTATGTGTAAAAGGTGCAAATGTGTCGTCCATAAATAAATTTATAAGATTGATAATATCTTCTACAGAATTATTCAAAGGTGTAGCAGTAAGAAGAATAAATTTATTAGAAAATCCATCTTCTTTTTTTTGCAATTTTCTTATATTTTTCCATCTATTTGTATTTTTATTTCTATATTTATGCGCCTCATCAATAATAAATAGTTCATAGTTTTGTGCTAATTCATTTAATTCTTGTTCTTTCATATTTTGAAATTTTCCTAAGGATAAAAAACCTATTTTGCCGATAAGTTCTTCTCCTTTATATATTTCGTATATGTTATAGTTTTCGTTATTTATAGTTTTATTTTTATGTTCTTTTAAAAAATAATTGCCACTTATTAATAATTCTTCCCATTGAGATATTAAAGAAGGTGGAAGGATAAGTAGAACTGCTGGTTTTTTATTCTTATATTTCCATTGAGGTAATTTTGAATTTAAAAATTCTTCTATTATTGCACTTGCTATAAAACTTTTACCTAATCCTACGGAATCTGCAAGAATTAATCCATTATAATAATCAATGCTTTTTATTGCATTTACAACAGCAATCATTTGAAATTCTAAAAGAATATTTTTTTGTGATAAATTAAAAATTCTTCCATCAAACCATACATATACCAGATATTTAAATAATGTTTCTGGTTCTAAATATTTACCAATTTTGGGATATTCTTTTTCTATAATTCCCGAAAATTCAATTACTTTAAGAAAATCTTCTTTAAATTCAATCGATTCTTCCCATAGGTTATTAAACCACTCTTCCAGATATAATACATCTTCTTTCGAAGTTAATGAAACGTTTAATTCTTTATTTATAGTAAGCCCTTTATTTGTAAAATTGGAAGAACCAACAATAGCAATTCCAGGTGATTCAGGTGAATTTTCTTTTTCTTCTTTTGTAATAAAAACATATAATTTCGCATGCATTTTTGATTTTTCATATAATCTAACATCAATAATATTATTTGCAATTAATTCCTTAAGATCCTTAATTCGTTTAATTTGTTCATCTTCATCTTCATTTTCATTTGAAAATTCAGAATTTTCTAAATTTTCGGTTAATATAAATTTCAATTGTTCTCTTAATTTATAACCAGATGCTAATTCTTCTTTTGTTGGTAATGTTGTTTCATTTCCCATTATAATTTTTAAAAAAGGTTTGTTTTTTATATTATCGGGAAAATCTTCTTTAATAAGATTAAAACCATCTAAAAAGAAATATCCAATAGCAAATTTGGCTTCTTTTGCTATTTTAAGTGCCTTTTTAATAACTTCAATAAGCTGAATTTTTTCATTATCTATTATTTTTTCATTGTATCTATATGTTTTGATTTCATTCATATGAATTACCTTCCATAAAGTTAAATTTTGTCAATAAAATTTGTTTTTAATTATAAAGTATGTATAAAAAAATTGTAATATTTTTTAATTTATAAAAATATTTATTTAGTAAACATTATAAAACTAAATTAAAGTTCATTATCAGGTTTTTCTGCTGATTCAATAATATTTATATCAGAAAATTCTAATTTTAATATTTTATCAAGCATATCTTTATATTTTGTAATTTCAGTATTTCCTTTTTTATAATTATCATTTATTTTTTCGATTACTTTTCCTATATCTTCGTAATTCTTATAGAATTTATTAAAATGTTTTTGTAGATTATTAAGATTTTCTTGTAATTTTTTTACATTTTTTAAAATTTCAATATTTTTTATTCCCATTAAAACAATATGTAGAAAAGCATAAAATGTGTTTGGGCTTACGGGAATTACTTTATTTTCCATTGCCTTTTTATAGATATTAGATTCTTTTCCTAAGGAATTTTTTTGTGCTATTGTTTCGTAAAAAATTGCTTCTGAAGGAATAAACATTAAAGCAAAATCTGATGTTCCCTTATCTTGTTTAATATATTTTTTACTTATATCTGTAATTTTATCTATGACGGATTTTTCAAATTCTTTCCAGTATTTTTCTTTTTCTTCATTAGTAGGAGATTCAAGATATTTTTGATAATTATCTTTCGGAAATTTCGCATCAATTGGAATAATAATATCTTTATATTTAATTACAGCATCTACTCTTTGACCATTTTCAATTGTATATTGTTTTTCCCACATACCCGGTGGTAAAATTTTTTCTAACATTTCTTCTAAAATAAATTCTCCAAAATTTCCTCTAAGCTTAGGCATCTGGAGAATATCTTTGAGAGACTGACCTATTTTTTGAACTTCTTCTTGTTGTTGAATTATTTGTTGAATGGTAGAATTAATAGATCCTATTGCTTTAACAGTTTGAATTGTCTGTTCATATATTTTATCTTTTGAATTATTTATAATTTCTTTTGTAGAGTTTAATTCATTATATAAATTAGTTTGAAATGTTAGAAATTGTTCTTTAAGGGATAAATCAATTTTCGCAGATAAATCTTCGTAAGGTCTTTTAAATAATAAAATTAAAACCAAAATTATTAATATTACTAACGCTATTAATATACTCAACATTAAAATATTCATACTACCCCTACCTTTTTGTAGGTACTTAACTAAGAATAGTTGATTTGTTTCTCTTTGTCAAGCTATAAATTTCTGAAATTATCCCAAGAAATAGGACATTTTTTAATTGTACAAAAAAAGTCCTCCTTCAATCTGTAATTTATCATTAATTTTTTATTTAATAACCAGACTGAAGGAGGAAGCAAATTATGATTAGTAAAAATTTTATAAGACAATCTTATCAACAAATCTTACCTTATCAATCAAAAATTATTGATACATTTACTGAAATTTGTTATGCTATCATCCTTGCAAAATCTTTAAATGTTTCTGAAATTGCTAGACATCTTCCTCAAAATAGGATTAGAGGCAAAGATAAAGGAAAATTAAGAAGTTTTAATAGTATTTACAAATGGTTAAACAGAAAATTGGAAGATTTAGCAACAAAATGTGATTGGAATATTTTATTCTCTTTATTACATAATGAAGTAGAATTTCTTATTGGTGATCCAACAGAAATCGAAAGACTTTATTCTTATAAAACAGATTACGTAGGAAAACTTAAAGTAGGAGAAAGAGGTTATACTTTATTAAGCATTTCTGCCCCTTTTGAAGGACGAGCTTTACCAATTTATTTCCTACTCTATTCTTCTTCTTTAATAGAACAGGAAAAAACTTCCCGTAATTTAAAGCATAAAGAGGCTTTTGAGAAAATTATTCAGATATTACGAGAAATTCCCATTGTTTTAGACAGAGAATTTGCTTATGAAAGCCTAATACATTTTTTCCGTCTTTATCTTTGTAAATTTATTATTCGTCTCACTGATAAAAAAGTAAAATTATATTATGATAATAAGAAAAAACAAGAAGTTTCTTTATCTATTCAACCCTCAGAATTGAAAGTCATAAAAAATGTTTATTATAAAGGTAAGGAAAAAGTAAACCTGATTGGTTTTTGGGACCCAAAATACCATAAACCATTATGGTTAATCACAAATATGGATGACCCAGAAAAATGTATAGAAATTTATCAAAAAAGAATGAGAATCGAAGAAATGTTTCGTGATATAAAATCTTACTTTAGTATTGAAGACAATATGACAAGAAAATTATCTAAATTAGAAACACTTTTATTTTTATTTTGTTTAACCTATCACATTATTGCCATTACAGGATATGTGACAAAACATCAATTCATTACAAATAATAACTTTAAAAAAAAGTATTCAGAAATATTCTTAATTTTATTTTTTGATTTTCGACATTTAAATATAAACAAAGAAACTATAATACAAATCTATCAAAAAACATTGGAATATATCTATATTCATCTATATCCTAAATTTTATACTTCTACCCAATGTCCTATTTTTAGTCCGTAAGTCAGATAAATATAAATTTTTTGAAAAACTCGTAAATATTCAATTTATATTATTATTTTATTATACTTATGACATAATATTTCGACTTATTCTCATTGCTTTATATTTTCTTTAACCACAGAGAATGGCAAGGAGAAGTACGGAGAAGGATAAACAGAGATATTATATAAACTTAAATCCCCTCCGTGTCCTTCCGCACACTTCGTGGTTATATATTATTCAACAATGAAGAATTTCGCGGGGATGTTCGGACTATTTAAAAGCAAAGATAAGTTAAAGAGTTAATCACAAAAATCCTAAGTACTCCTCTAATTAGATATTTATAAAGGAAATTCATAAGAATAAAAAATTTCAATACCTTTTTCTTTTGCATATTCTTCGGTTTCTGGAATGGCAATATTTGTTACAAAAAGATAAAATTTTTCGCCTTTAAAAAGTTCATTAAATATAAACTGTTTTTTTAAAAATTCTTCAATATGTTTTTTCTTTAGTTGAGTTTTTGCTTCTCCTATAATCCAGATTTCTTTATTATTTTTTAATCCTTTACCAATAATATTTATTTCTATATTGTGATTTCCTTTATAGGGGAAAAATTTTCTTTTTAAAGGTTCAATGATTTGTATATTATATTTTTCTTTTAGAATTGCTGGTAATCCTTTATATGCTCTATCTTCTAATAGGTAGCCAAAAGAATGAGAAAGCCCTCCTAATTCCTTTCTTGTTTTTTTATGTTCCTGAACTAAGTTTCTTAATTCTTTAGCTAATTCTTTAACTTCTAATGCTCTGTTTGTTTTTGAGCTTCAGCTAATTCTTTAATTTCTTGTGCTGTTTGTTTTTGAGCTTCAGCTAATTCTTTAACAATTTGTTTTAATTCATTAAAATCACTTACTTTTACTAAGTCATTTAAAACATTAGCATATTCTTCTAAAACTTCTGCCTGTTCTGGTGTAAAAACTTTTCTGATTTTTTCTTTTAACTCTACTAAATTCATCTTATTATAATATATATATTTTTTTTCATTTTTCTAACAAAAAAATTCTGTCAATATAATTTTTCTACAACAATTGTCTGTTCTCTGTAATTTATATTTTTCTAACCTTGTATAATGAAAAAGAGTACAAAAGAAGAGAAAGTAAATAGAGATAATTTTAAAACCTAAAAAATCTTCCATGTCCTCTGCTTCCTGTGTGGTTTTATTTTTCTAATTTAAAAAAATGCAAAAAAATTAAAAATAAATATAAAATAATTCTTGAAATCATAATCTATATTCTTAAAATATAATAGGGGAAAATGTTAGTAAATTATTGTACATTGAATGAGATTGGTGCTATATTATTAGTATTTTATATAAATATTATTGCTGAGGGTAAAGGATATGAAATTTTTTTTCCAGCGGGTATGTTTTCTGCTTTATTATGTTCTTATGTAATTGGTAAGTTGATCTTAAAACAACCTCTTACAGAAAAAAAGATTATAATTGCTGGTATTTTGGTTGGTACGATTTCTCATTATTTTGCCTGGTTATTTGCTTCGTTTTTTATGACATTGTGTTATTTTATATGGGATGGTTGTAAAAGTTCTTTAAATGAGCCTCCTATATTTTTCTGGGATATGTTATATATGGGATTTTTATATAGTTTTACAAGTTTAATATTTTTCGGCTGGTTTTCTGTATCATGGGCTATTGCATCTGGATTTTTAATAAGTATTTTTTTTAGTGAATAAAATCTATTATAATAAAGTTTAAAAGAAAATATGATAAAGTAAGATAATTAAAACATAAAATCACATATTGAAATAAAATTATATAAAATTTTTTTTAAAAGGGTATTTATTATTTTTTAATGAGTTCAATTGTCATAGATATTTTTTATATTCCCTATACACATCATCTGTAAAACAAACAAAATACACTTTTTCGGGTAAAGGTGATTTTTCTAATTCTTCTTTAACTGTTTCTATTGCAATGGGTACAGCTTTTTCTATTGGATAGCCATATGCACCAGTGCTGATAGAAGGAAATGCAATAGTTTTTATATTATATTGTCTTGCTAATTCTAAACTTCGTTTATAACAGGATTTTAATAATTCTGGTTCATTGTAATTGCCCCCACGCCATATAGGTCCTACGGTGTGAATAACATATTTAGCAGGTAATCGATATCCTTTGGTGATTTTTGCATCTCCAGTATCACAACCACCTAAGGTTCGACATTCTTCTAATAGTTCTGGACCAGCTGCTCGATGTATTGCTCCATCAACTCCACCACCACCTAACAAAGAATTATTTGCAGCATTTACAATTGCATCTACTTCCATTTTTGTTATATCGCCTTTTACAACTTCTATACGATTTTTAATATCCATATCTAAATTATAAATTATAGATTATTATTATTCAAGTAAAATTTTACTGAAATGGATAATTTAATATAGATTTACGAATTTCCCTTATGCTTTTATTTTTATGAATAACTTTTACCCAGAATAGATAAAAAGGTATTCCAGTCAAAATAGCAATAACTGCTATTGTACATTCTAACGGTCTTCCAATATAACTAACTATCATTGTTATAATGGAAAAGATAATAAATATCAAAGGAAATAAAGGATATAAAGGAGTTTGATAAGGACTTTTGATATGTGGATGTTTTTTTCTAAGATACATTAAACCTATTACAGACATTAAAGGAAAGATGGCTAAAGCGAAGCCCATATAAGTTTGAATTTGTTCATATGTACCGCTCCATATATATATTATTGCTAATATACACTGGATAATAAAGGACATAACAGGGGTATTAAATTTTGGATGTAAATGTGCTGCTGCCTGAAAAAATAAATTATCTCTTGCCATAGCATAATAAACACGAGGTCCAATCATTATAGTTGCAGATATAGTGGATAGCAAAATAATAAAGAAACCTATATTAAAAAATGTGGTAATATTGTTTCCGAAAAGATTAGATGCAGTAATAGCTGCAATTGCTTCTTGACCTTCTAATTGCTGGGCAGGTGTAGACCAATAATATAATACATTTAATAAAAAATATAAAATCATCACAATAATAGTTCCACCAATTAATGCTCGAGGAAGATTTTTTTCTGGTTCCTGTATTTCTTCTGCTAAATAAGAAGCCCCATTCCAGCCACTATATGCAAACATTACAAATAATAAACCAAGACCTATACCACTCCATTGTACAGGTTCATCTTTTAAATTACTGATAAAATTATAATTTTGATTATTAAAGATTACATAAAATCCAGAAATAAGAAAAATTATAATTAATATGACTTTTAGCAATGTTAAAAAATTTTGTAAATAACCACCTTTTTTTACTTCTACAAGATGAACAATAGTAAAAAATAAAATCAATATACTACCAAATAGTTTTTTTCCAAAAGCATCTTCGAAAAATAGTGTAATTTCGCTATCTGGTCTTATAACAAGTAATGCTTTATGTATATAATCACCTGCAAGAAGTCCAGCAGAAGCAGCAGGAGCAGAAAAAGCAACAATAAAAGAAACCCAGCCAGTTAAAAACGATGGTAATAATCCAAAAATATTTTTTAAATATACATATTCTCCACCTGCATGTGGCATTAAAGTAGAAAGTTCTGCATAACATAAAGCACCAGATAATGCGACAATACCACCTAAAATCCATAAAATTAATACAGCATAAGAATTTTGTACCGCAGCTTGAATAATTCCAGTATTACCAAATATTCCAGATCCAATCATACTTGCCATTACGACAAACATTGCAGTCCATAATCCTAATTGTCTTTTTAGAGAAGTTGTAGGATTGTTCTGTATTGTATTTGCTGTTTTTGTTATAGAACTCATATAACCTCTATAAAAAATGTTTATTTATTAGCCAACCATTTTACATATAGTATTTAAAATGGCAATTTTTTATTGACGTCTATTGAAAAAATTTGATTTCGTCTTATTTATGCAATATTTAAATAAATATTTTATTGTTAAAATTATATTATTTTTATTATTTATAAATAATATAAATTGTCAGGAAAAAGAAAACAATCAAAATCATTCTAAAGACCAAATACAAATTGATAATAATAAAACGATTTCTGGACGGATATTGGCTGGAATACTTTCCCCTTCGCAAGAGATAGACAATCAAGAATATTTAAAAATTATTAAAACAAAAATTTATGAAAGTCACTATGACGAAATGCAAAAAGCCTGGAAAAAAGCAGAAGAAGTAAGATTAAAAAAAATACGTGATTGGGTTCAATTAGAATTAGCACATTTATGCAATAAAAATTATCCAGTATTTTATCCTTTTAGTGGACCTGATATATTGAATGCAGAAATTTTATTTCCCTGTGCTCAAGAATATATTTTATTTGGATTAGAACCACCAGGTTATTTAAGAGATATTACATCTCTAAATCATAAAGATCTAAATCGTTATTTATATTATATTAGAGATAGTTTAAAAAGTATTTTAAATTATTCCTTTTTTAGAACTAATGATATGAAAATCGATTTTTTTAAAGAGTTAGATGGTGTAGCCCCTGTTTTACTTACATTTCTTACCTATAATAAAAATCAAATTATTAGGATTACGCCGGTAAGATTACTTCCAGATGGTATTGTAGAAGATAATTTAGACAATAAAGGCATAAAAGGAATACGATTTTATTATAAAAATATAGAAAATCATTTAGAACATAATGATAAAATTAAAATGATTACTTATTTTCAAATAGATATATCTAATTCTAATTTAAAACAAAATCAATACTTTTTAGAAATATTACAAAAAAAATCACCCTATATTACTTTTTTAAAGGCAGCATCGTATTTGATGTATAGAAATAGTTTTTCTGATATTCGCAATTTTATTTTAAATTATAGTGATTATATTATACAGGATGATTCTGGTATACCAATAAAATATTTTGATACAACAAAATGGAAATTAACCTTTTATGGAAATTATACTAAACCTATTAAATTATTTATTAATCGATATCAGCCAGAATTAAGAGAAATATATAAAGATAAAAAAAATATTAAACCTTTACCATTTGGGACTGGTTACCAATTTTATCCAGGTACTTCCAATTTAATGATTGCAGAAAAAATAAAAAATTAATTATAAATATAATTTATATTTTTTTATTAAAGAATAAACTTCTGGTAAAAGACAATCTTTTAAAGATTCATAATTTATAGATTCTTGAATTTTTTTTCGTATATCTGATGAGCTACAATTGGGTGGTGTAAATTCTAAAATGATAAATTCTCCCATAGGAAAAAAACTTTTTAATTGCTGGATTTGTTTTTTTGTTTTTTTTAATGACTGAGAAGCTCTTTGTATTATAAAAATTGGATAATAAGTTAAAATCCATTCAATTTCTTTCCATAAATGAAGGGTTTCTAAACTATCTGCACCTAATAATAGTCCTGTTTTTATATTATCCTGTAATTTTCTTAATGTATTTGCTGTATAATTGATTGTTTTTTCTTTAATTTCTATATCTAAGAGTTTTATTTTATTGTATAAATCATCATTAAAATAAGAACGAAGGGCAATTTGTAGAATTTCAAAGCGAATTTCTGCTGGTGCATATTGATTTTTTTCTTTTAATGGTGATTGATAGGTAGGTATAATAAAAATTTCATAACATATTTGTTCTTTCAATATATATTCAATTGTTGCAAGATGTCCTTTATGAACTGGGTTAAATGAACCACCATAAATTAGACGAGGTATAATCATGTACGAATTTGTCCATTTCCTTTAAGAATATACATAGTTGTAGTTAAATCTTTTAATCCCATAGGTCCTCTAACATGCATTCTCTGAGTTGATATTCCAATTTCTGCTCCCATACCCATTTGACCACCATCATGAAATCTCGTAGAACAATTAATAAAAATGGCTGCACTATCAATTCGTTTTTGAAATTCTTCTATTACAGTATAATTTTCTGCAACGATTCCTTCGGAATGCCCACTACTATATTTGTAAATAAAGCCAATTACTTCATCAAGGTTAGAAACAATTTTAACAGATAATCGATTATCTAAGTATTCTGTATTATATTCTTTGTCTGGATCAGTTATTGGTAATGCATCGGGAAAATATTCTAAGGTTTTATTGCATCCTAATAATTTAGCACCTGCTTGCTGTAAAGATTCTAATAATTCTTTAATATAGGGAAATTTTTCGTGTATGATTAAATTTTCAATAGCATTACAAACAGAAGGTCTTTGTAATTTTGCATTAATACTGATTTGTATTGCTTTATTTTTATCTGCTGATTCATCTATATATAAATTACATACACCTTTATCATGTTTAACGACTGGAATTCTTGTATTGGAACTTACAAATTGAATTAAAGCTTCGCCACCACGAGGAACAACTAAATCAATATAAGAATCCATTTGTAATAAAGCATACATACAAGCACGATCTGTTTCTTCTACAAATTGAACAATATTTTCTGGAAGTTGAGCTTGTAATAAAGCCTGTTTAAAAAATTCATATAATGCTTTATTGGAATGAAATGCTTCTTTACCACCACGTAAAATTACAGCATTTCCACTTTTAATACATAAAGCACCTACATCAATTGTTACATTAGGTCTTGATTCATAAACTGTAAAAATAGATCCAAGTGGCACACGTTTTTGAATTAATTCTATACCATTAGATAAAGGATATCCTTTTACAACTTCTCCTACAGGATCTGGTAATTTTATAATATCTTCAACAGAAGAAATAATTTCTTCGATACGTTTTTTACTTAAACGTAATCTATCAATTAAAGCAGATGATAATTGATTTTTTTCTGCATTCTCAATATCAATTTGATTTTGCTCAATTAAATAATTTTGATTTTGATTTTCTGAAAGTAATGATATAAGATTTTTTAATACTTCATTTCTTTTTATAGAAGATGTTTGTCTTATAATCTGGAAAGCTTCTTTGGAACTTTTTGCTATATTTTTTGCATATTCTTCGTATTTTTTGGAACGTTCTATTAAATCTGCCAATTCAGAAGAAAGAGATACTGCCATAAGATGATTTTTTCTTATGACAGTATGAGGTCAAGGTTATTTTTGAAATGGATTTTCTGGAAATTGTATTTTATTTTTTTGTTCTTCGATTAATTGTTGATTTTTTTCTATTTGTTTTATAACGTTTTCGAAATTTTGTTTTTTGGTTTTTTCCAATTCCTGTAGCATTTCGAATTTTTGTTTTTCATAAGTTTCTAAGATAGATTTTTTCATTTCTTTAAAGGTTGCTATAATTTTTTCTCCCGCTTCTACGGTTTGTTTCTGGCTACCATCAATACTCGAAACTTCTACTTTTCCTTCATTTACGGCTATCGTAGAAGAATCTTTTTCGGCTTCTACAAAAAATTCTGTCCCCCTAACAGATGCTATTGCTGTTGGACTTTGTATATCTAATTTTATTTTTTTCTTTTTATCTTTTTCTACTTTGGAAAGAACTTCTCCCTGAGAGAGTTGAATACCAAATTCTTCGTTATTATCTTTTCTTACAATTTTATTTAAGGTGATCTGAGTATTTCCTCCAACCCGAATTAGAACACCATTAGATAATTGTAAATTTACATAAGCATCTTTTTCTGTTTTTATAATATCATTTTCATTTAGAATTGTATTAATCTTAATTTCTTTTTTCTGGTTATTGTTTATTACATAACTTTTTCCTTTCTTAAATACCACAAGTGCTTTTGATTGAGAAAAAATACTATTTGTAATAAATAAAACGATTATTGGTACTATTTTAAGTAATCTTTTCATAAAATCTCCTTATTTTAGGTTATATGTTTTTACATTAAATTAGATAAAAAACTATTACAATTTGTTCAAGTAAAATTTAATTTTTTTAAAAAATAAGTTAATCAACAATACACAAAAAAGGTTGAAAGACATATTAGCTAAAAAGAAAATGTACATCGATGATTCATGTAGAAAATTTAACAGTGAAATATGGAGATTTTTGTGCAGTAGATAATATATCTTTTATTGTTGATAAAGAGAGTGGAATTACTGGATTATTAGGTCCAAATGGTGCTGGAAAAACTACTACAATGAGGGTACTTACAGGTTATTTACAACCTGCAGAAGGAAAAATTGAAATTGATCATATACCATTTGATCAAACAAAAGAAAGACGCTTAGCAATAAAAAAGCGAATAGGTTATTTACCAGAATCCAATCCTTTATATCCAGAAATGCTTGTAATAGAATATTTAGAATTTATGGCTTATGCGAAACAATTAGAAGAAAGTAAAATTAAAGATAGAATGAATTTTTTAATAGAAACCTTAGAATTACAATCCCATTTATATACCCCACTATCGCTATTATCAAAAGGATTTCGTCAAAGAGCAGCTCTTGCAGCTACTTTAATACATGACCCAGAAATCATTATTTTAGATGAACCTACAACAGGGCTCGATCCAAATCAAATTATTTCTATTAGAAATTTTATTAAAAGCTTATCAAAAGAAAAAACACTGATTTTATCCACCCATATTTTAAAAGAAGTAGAAGATGTATGTGATAGGGTGATTATTATTAATAAAGGTAAGATTGTTGCAGATAAAAAAGTGGAAGAATTGCAACATTCAAATTCAATGGTATTGATAGCAAAATCTAACAAAGATAATATTTTAAATGAATTACAAAAAATTCATATTATAAAAAATATACAGGAAGAAACGATTCATAATTCAGAATTTAAACGTTATATATGTGAACTAAAAGAAGATAAACCAGAATTACTATTTAATGAAATTAAAAAATATGATTGGGATGTGCGAGAATTTGCTTCTTTAGAGCGATCCTTAGAAGAAGTCTTTAGAGAATTAACTGTATCGTAGGAGGTAATATGAATACAAAATCTTTTAAATATCTTTATAAAAAAGAATTATTATCCTTTTTTAATACACCAAGTGGTTATGTTTTTATGGTAATTACTATCTTTTTTAATTTTTTGTTTTTTTTCTTAGGAATTTTTGATTTAATTCCCGGATTCTGGGATGCCCAATTGGCAAGTATTGAATCTTATATGAATTTACTACCATTTACGTTTATATTACTTGTTCCAGCAGTCACAATGCGTATATGGGCAGAAGAGAGAAAAAGTGGTACTATTGAAATTTTAAAAACATTACCTTTTACTGAATTTCAACTCGTATTTGCAAAATTCTTAGGTTGCTGGACATTTGTATCGCTAATTATATTATCTGCTATCCCTTTAACATTGAGTATATCATTAATGGGATTAATGGATTGGGGGAAAACATTTACCCTATATTTAGGTTCTATATTAATGGCTGGTGCTTATGTTAGTATAGGAATGGTTGCTTCTGCTTTAACTAAAGAACAAATAGTTGCTTTTATTATAACGTTTTTTATTAGTTTATTTATGTTTTTAAGTAATTACTATTTGTTATCTCAACATTTACCACCAGAATGGAATTTCTTTTTAGGATTTTTATCTATTAGTTATCATTTTAGTTCTTTTTCTAAAGGATTAATCTTATTCAGTGATGTAGTATATTATATTTCATTTATTGGTTTAATGATTTATATCAATATAGAATTAATCAAAAAATATTAAGAGGTTATTATGAAAGATAAAAATATATTTAATAATAAAATTTTTATATATGTTAATATTGTAATTTTATTCTTATTAATTAATGGTATAGCATATAGTTTAAATTTAAAATGGGATTTCTCTAAAGGAAAAATTAATTCAATTTCTGAAAGTACAGAAAAAGTATTAAAAAAATTAAAATATCCATTACTCGTAGAAGCCTATATAAGTAGAGATATTCCTGGTCAATTAATTGCTCAATTACAGCCAATTATTTATTTACTGGAAGATATAAAACGTATAGGTAAAGATAAAATCAATTTAAAAATCATTAATCCTGTAACCGAAGAAGAAAGAAATCTTGCCTCGAAAAGAGGAATTCAAGGCATACCAATAGAGGAAGCAGATATTCATAAAGCATCTGTTCGAATGGGATATTTTGGTATTTATTTACAATATGGAGATAAATCCACAACAATTTCTTTAGTAGAACAGGGAGGTATAGTAGGAAATTTTGAATATGTATTTTTAAAAGAATTAAAAAAATTATTACAGGATGAAAAAACAATCAGTGGAATAGGCTATCTTAAAACGAAGGGTTCCTTAGATATAAGACGATGGCAAACAAGATTGGATCAGGATAAGGATAATTTATTTGCTTTTAAAAATCTTTTAGAAAAAGATATGGGACAAATAAAAGAAATAGAATTAAAAGAACCTGTTCCTGATACAATAGAAACCTTAATTATTGCTGGACTTCCAGAATTATCCATCGAAGAACAATATTATTTAGATCAATTTTTAATGAAAGGCGGTAATTTACTTTTAATGTTAAAAGGGTTTGATTTTACTATAACTCCACCGAACCCCCAATTTTTACAATTAGGTATAAGTTCTGGAAGTAGAGGATTTACTACTATTCCAGAAGCAGTAAAACAATGGAATCAATTTTTAGAATTTTACGGACTTAAAATTAATGAACGTATTGTTCTGGAGCCTAATTTGGCTGTGCCAGAAGTAGATATTTTAGGACAATACTTAGGAAGATACCCAAATCCATCATGGGCAATTTATTCTCAGGAAACAGGGAATATCTATACGAATCATGAATTAACAAAACATATACCTTATGTAATTTTTCCCTGGTTTTCGGATTTATCCATTTTAAAAGAAAAGCAACCAGAAGTAAAATATTCTATTCTGGTTCAAACCAGTAAAAAAGCAATATTACGAAAAGAAACGTCTTTAAGTTTAAAGGATTTACAATTGGTAGGTCAGGTTCCTTTACAGGAAGGAGATGAAGAAACAAAAGAATCTTTACCTGTAATGGTTTTAGTACAGGGTAAATTTAAAAGTGCATTTAAAGATAAGATAGATCAACTTAAACTTGATAAAAAAATAAAAGAACAGTTTTTACCTGGTCAATTAGGAAATACAGAAGGAAAAATTTTACTTATTGGAACACCTTATCTTGTATCGGATATTTTTTTCAGAAACGAAGCAAATATAGAATATTTTAAAATTAATTATTCTTTTATTCAAAATATATTAGAATATTTACAGGGCGATACGGATTTAATCGCTGTTCGTTCTAAAGTACCATTTATTCCTATACTACAAATACAATTACCAGTAGAATTACAAAAAGTATTTTCTTGGATACATACCTTAACAATACCTTTAATATTAAGTATTTATGGATTTATTAGATTACGAAATCGATATAGAAAAAGAGGAGTAGAACAATGAAAGAATATCTAAAAAAAAATCCAGGATTATCTTTATTTGTTTTAAATATTTTTTTGTTTGTTTTATTTATTATAATAAATGATCCCTTCCATTTAATAAGTAAAACATATGAATCTGCCCCCAAAATATTAAATTTAGAATTAAATGAAATTCAGGATATTATAATACAATTTCCAGATAAAAAAAGAGAATATCATTTAAAATTAACAGAGATGTATAAAAATAAAAATCATACTATAGAAGATTTTATTAAAAATACCAATTGGAAACTTATTATAAAAGAAAATCAAAAATCAGAAGAATATGAAATTGATAAAGAAAATTTAAAAGAATTTTTAGAAACTTTAAAAGAATTAAAACGTTATTATGCTTTACCAGATACGGCAGAAAATCGTACTATAGCTGGTATTAATAATAATTCTTCGAAAATTATTATAAAATATAAAAATGATAAAAAAGATATTTTGAAAATAGGTTTTGTAAGTATAAGAAATAATAGTAGTTATATTCAACTCAATAACGAAGATAAGATCTATCAGGTAGAAAATAATTTAAAATTAAAATCTGGATTCGAAGATATTTATTATTTTAGAAATCATCAAATAACAAATTTTGATAAAGATAAACTCCAAAAAATTATTGTATATTATAATAATAAGCGTATAATATATGCTAAAACAGGGAAAGAATGGCAATTATTGGAACCCAAACCAGCAAATTTGCAAAATTCTTCTATGGAAGGTATTTTGGACGAAATTAATCATCTAAAAGCAACACAATTCTATAATGATGAAAATCCATTAAATAAAGATTGGGAAATTTTAAATCTAAAAATAGAATTAGAAATCTCTCGCGAAATGGAATCTCCTTCTAAGGAAATACTTAATTTTATCGCAAAAAAAGATTATGTTAAATATTTATTACAATATAAAAATCAATATTATGAAATTTCAGTTTATCGTATTGAGGATTTATTAGAACCAGAGAAACTTATAGAAAAACAATAAAATATTATTATTTAGATTTTTGTTCTTTTAACATTAGAGAAGCTAAGGTAAATCCTCCATTAACAACATCAATAAAGTGAACATCTTGATTTTTTTTAGGAAAAACAGCGCAGGTAATATGAGCCTTATAATCACTATAATAACCATAATAGATTTTTTTATCTTTTCGAAGTTTTTCAAGATATTCTAATAATTTTTGTTTCTCTTCTTTGGAAGTATTTATAATTAGTTTTAAAGAATTTTCTAATTTTCGAAAATCACTGGAAACATAATTCATTACTTTAATTTGAGTTATGTCCTGATTATTGATTTTTATTCCTATTTTAAAAGGTAATTTAGAAAAAAAAGCTACTAATTTTAATTCTATCAATATTAATATTTTTCTAAACCAGGAAAATTTAGGATTACCAGTAACCTGAGCTTCTATATCGATAGTATTCGAAGTAGAAGGAACTAAATTCATTTTATTAATGGATACAGGGTGCCAATTTTCGTCATTTCCATAAATTTCGTAAATTTTATTTAGAATTTCTTTTAAGGTTATATAATCTTCTGGTTCAACTGTTTCTATAATTAAAGCTAATTGTTCTTCTTTTGTAGTGGGAATATCTTCCCATCTGCAAGAAAAACCAGATAAATCTACATTTACATTAGAATCTTCTTCTAATAAATAGTGATTATTTTTGATTTCTTTTTCAAAATAAAATAATGCAGAACCAAGTATAAGTGCCTGCTTATAACAATCAGAGACTTTATATTTTGCAATTTTTAAATCATATCCTTTTTGATATAATTCACTAACAGAAATGAATCCTATACGCATATTTAGATTAAATAAATTTTTTATTAGATTCTTTACAGAAGATAGTTGCTTTTTTGCTTTTTCGAAATAGTCTTTATGGATTAAAAATGTAACACCATCTCCACCAAAAATAAAAGGAAATTCTAATGTATTTAAAAGATTGGTAATTGCTACAATACAAAATACAGTTGACATATTAACTTCTTTATATTTGCCTTTTTTAATAGCATCAGTTGAATTTTCTATATCACATAAAAATAAATACCAATCTTCGGGAACTTTTTTATATAAATTTAGATTATAAATTTCTTTAAAGTCATTTATAACAGGTAAATTTTTATAAAAATCAACTGAATGTTTATCTTTTGTCAGCATTAAAATCATAAAAAAAAATTTTAAGATAAAGTCAATATTTTTGTAATGTATTGATTTATAAGAGCAATAAAACGATGCTATAAATAATCTAAAATTGTTTGCTTATTAAGAAAAATAAAAAATTTTGACTTTTATACTAAATTTGTATTAATTAGGTTATAAATGGATAAAGAAATTCAAATATCACCTATTGAACAGGCAATAGAAGATATCAAAAACGGCAAAATGATTATTCTTGTAGATTCCGAAGATAGAGAAAACGAAGGTGATCTTGTTATTGCTGCGGAATTTGTAACACCAGAAGTCATAAATTTTATGGCTACGTATGGTAGAGGATTAATTTGTGTACCCTTAGAGAGTAAACGTATAAAAGAATTACAATTAGAACCAATGGTAAAAGATAATACAGAAAAATATCGCACTGCCTTTACTGTTTCTGTTGATGCTTCTCCAAAACATGGTGTAACAACAGGTATTTCTGCATATGATAGAGCTAAAACAGTTCAGGTACTTATTAATCCAGAAACGAAGCCAGAAGACCTTGTAAAACCCGGTCATATTTTTCCTTTAGAAGCAGTACCGGGGGGTGTAATTCGTAGAGCGGGGCATACAGAAGCTTCCGTAGATTTATGTAGACTGGCAGGTTTAAAACCAGCTGCTGTTATATGCGAAATTATGAACGAAGATGGTACAATGGCTCGTTTACCCCAATTAATGGAGTTTGCAAAAAAACATAATTTAAATATATATACAATAGAAGATTTAATACGTTATAGATTAAAGACAGATTCTCTTATAAAACACGAAGCCACTTCTCGTTTACCAACGGAATATGGGGAATTTCAAATCCACGCTTATTCAACAACAATAGATGATAAAATTCATATTGCCCTTGTTATGGGAGATGTAAGAAATAGAGATAATGTTTTAGTTCGTGTTCATAGTGAATGTCTAACAGGAGATATTTTTCATTCTAAACGTTGTGATTGTGGTAAACAATTAGATATAGCCTTACGATTGATTGCAAAAGAAGGTTTAGGTGTATTATTATATATGCGTCAGGAAGGAAGAGGAATAGGAATAATAAATAAATTAAAAGCTTATAGACTTCAGGACGAAGGTTATGATACAGTAGAAGCCAATGAAAAACTTGGTTTTAAAGCAGATTTAAGAGATTATGGTATTGGTGCACAAATTCTAAGAAGCCTTGGCCTTTCTACAATTCGATTATTAACAAATAATCCGAGAAAAATTGTTGGATTAGAAGGTTATGGATTAAAAGTAGTAGAAAGAGTTCCTTTAATTATCCCTCCGGAAGAAGAAAATAAATTTTATTTAGAAACCAAAAAGAAGAAATTAGGTCATTTATTAGATTTATAATTTTTATGATACAATTTAAAGATTTACAGGATAAAATTCAGGGTGGAATCGCAGTAATTGATTTTGGTGGTCAATATGCTCATTTAATTGCTTCTAAAATTCGTCGTCTTGGTGCATATAGTGAAATTTTATTACCAGAAGAATTTTTTGAAAAAACATAAAATCATTTCTATAAAGGTATTATTTTATCTGGTGGTCCAGGTTCTGTCTATGATAAAGATGCCCCCAGTATTGACGATAAGATTTTTGATTTGAATATCCCCATACTGGGTATTTGTTATGGTCATCAATACTTAATGCATAAATTAGGAGGAAAAGTCGAAGCAACATCTAAACGAGAATATGGTAAAGCTTATTTAAAAATTCAAGAACCTTCACTTATTTTAAATGGTATAAAAGATCCTTCTGTCGTTTGGATGAGCCATGGTGATGAAGTAATTCAATTACCTGAGCATTTTAAATGTATAGCTTCAACAGATGATTGTCAATTTGCTGTAGTAGAACATTCTGAAAAAAAAATTTTTGGAATGCAGTTTCATCCAGAAGTATCTCATACAGAAGAAGGACAAAAAATACTTAAAAATTTTATAAAAATATGTAATTTAGAAGAAAGCTGGAATTTAGAATTATATTTAAAATATTTATTAGAATATTTAAAGCAGTATTTAAAAGATAAAAAAGTATTTTTTCTTGTTTCGGGCGGTGTTGATTCTACAGTAGCTTTTACTTTATTAGGTAAAATTTTAGATAAAAATCACTTATACGGTATGTTGGTAGATACTGGATTTCTTCGTTATAAAGAAGCAGAAAAAATCCATAATATGCTTTCTAATATAGGTATAGAAATTCATATAGAAGATGCAAAAGATCTTTATTTTGAACGTTTAAAATATATTTATGATCCCGAAAAAAAACGTAAAATCATAGGTGAATTATTTATTGAAGTTCAACAAAATGTTGTAAAACGCTTAAATTTAAATACAGAAGAATGGTTATTAGGTCAGGGAACAATTTATCCAGATACGATTGAATCTGGTTCCACAAAATTCAGTCATACTATAAAAACACATCATAATCGCGTTGACATAATACAAAAATTAATCGAAAAAGGTTTAGTAGTAGAACCTTTAAAAGATTTATATAAAGATGAAGTTAGAGAAATAGGAAAACTTTTAGGACTTCCTAAGGAATTAGTAGAAAAACATCCTTTTCCTGGACCTGGACTTGCTGTTAGATGCTTATGTAATGGCGAAGAAAAAGGTATAGTAAAAAAAATAGATACTCTATTGCCAGAAGATATAAATAAAAAATTAAAACAATTACAATGTACTATTTATCAAATGCCAGTTAAATCTGTTGGTGTTCAGGGAGATAAAAGAAGTTATGCTCATCCTGCTGCCATAATACCAGTAGGTTTTAGTTTTCATAATTTTCTTTGGAATGATTATTTAGAAATAGCAAGAAAAATTCCCAATTTAATTCAAGAAATTAATCGCGTAATCTTATTATTACCAGATTCTGAATATTTACAAAATCCAGAGAATAAATTTTATTTAGAATTAGCTACTCATCATTATTTAACACCAGAAAGGATTCAAATTTTACAAATTATTGATGATATTGTTTATAATTTTCTAAAAGAAAAAGATATTTATTATGAGATATGGCAATGTCCAGTTGTTTTATTACCATTAATAAATAAAGAAAATAAAAAAGAATGTGTAGTACTTAGACCAATTTGTTCTACTGATGCTATGACTGCTTCTGTTTACGAAATGCCTATTCCATTATTACAGGAATTATCAGAAAGAATTTATAATACAGATTTAATATCTTATGTATTTTACGATTTAACAACAAAACCACCAGGAACAATAGAATGGGAGTAATATATTTAGCGACAGATTTCCATCTTAGTGATCCTTATGTTGCTATTATGAAAAGCAGAATTCATCTTATTGTGCCAGATATTAAAATAATAGATTTATCTCATGATATTAGAAATTTTGATATTGAATATGGATCCTGGTTTTTATATTATTGTTATAAAAATTTAGAAAAACCATCTATTATATGTATGGTAGTAGATCCTGGTGTAGGAACAAATCGAAAAGCAATTATAGTAAAAATACAAAAATCTTTTTTTATATTACCAGATAATGGATTAATTTCAGTTATACTAAAAGATCCTTATATTAAAGAAAAAGATAAAGTAGAGTATTACGAGATTTTACCCCTTAAATTAAAAGAACTTTATTTAAAGAAAATAAAAAAATTCGAGATAAATTACGAAATAAGTAATACATTTCATGGAAGAGATGTTTTTGCTCCCGCGACTGGTGTTATTGCTCGAAATACTAAATATATAAAAGATTTTACCATTAAGATTCAGAATATTTTTATAAATGAAAATATAATATTTCCACAATACTTAGATTTTAAAAAACAAAATATTTATAAAGGCAAATTTGTTTATTTTGATCATTTTGGTAATCTTTTTACAAATTTATATCTTGATAATAGTTTTTTAGAAAATAAAAATGATAATCTTTCATTAAAAATTATAGAAAAAGATCAAATAATCTTAGAATTAAATTCTATTTCAAGAACATTTGGTTTTAAAAAGAGAAATGAATTTTTATTTTATCGTGGTTCTTTTGGTTTTATAGAATTAGCTAAAAATCAAAATAGTGCTTTTAAGGAATGGGATGATTGGCAAAGAATAAAAAATTTTGATGTAATTATAGAAAAAATATAATATTTCATGAATATTGAATTACAAAAATTATGGAAAAATATTGAAAAAAAACTTAACCATATAGAAAATCCACGCAAAGAAAGTTTATACATTTTAAAATTATTCTTAGGAATTGATGAAAAAGATCTTTTGTTAAATAAGAAAATCTATCTTTCTTTAAATGATTTAAAAGAATTATACAGAATAACTAATAAAAGAAATCAATATATACCTTTAGCATATTTATTTCAGAAAAAAGAATTTTATTCTATGGAGTTTTATGTTAATCCAGATGTATTAATTCCAAGGCCAGAAACTGAACAGTTGGTAGATCTCTTTTTAAAAATCATAAAAAATAAAAAAAATTTATCTTGTTTAGATATTGGTACTGGATCTGGATGTATTCCTATTTCAATTTTATATTATTCAGATAATATTAAATACTTTCTTGCTATTGATATTTCTAAAAAAGCAATTGAGGTAGCAAATAAAAATAAAAAAACGTTATTAAATAAAGATAAGCAACAATTATTAGAAATTCAACAATTAGATTTTATTCATGATATTAAAACCATCAGTAATAAAGAATTTGATTTTATTGTTAGTAATCCACCTTATGTTTTACCAGATGAATATAAACAATTAGATAAAGAATTATTTTATGAACCAGAAATTGCTTTAATTGTTAACAATCCTTATGATTTTTATTATAAATTTTTTAAAAATTGTTTGGATATCTTACATAAGTCTGGCTCTATTATATTAGAAAGTTCACCTACTTTGATACCATTACAAATTAAAATTATTAAAGAACTGGGCTATAAAGCCCATGAAGTTTATAAGGATTATCAAAATTTAGATCGCTTTTTAGTTATAAAGAAATAACTGGTGTTTTAAGTTCTTTTTGGATTGCTTTTGGTAAAGTAAAGGATGCTTTATGCATTTCTTTTGTATAATATTGTAAATTCCAATTATCAATCTTTTCCTGTTCTATTCTTTGAGCTAAATTTTCAAAAGGTGTAAATTTCTTAGAGAAAAAAGTGAATCCAATAAAACCACCTGGATATGTAGGAACTAATGTATTATAATAATACTGTATGGGAAAGTATTTTCTTCCATAATCTAACATTTCCTTAATAATATCTGTAAACATAAGCATATGTTCAGCTTGATTTACAAGAATTCCATTTTCTTTTAGTGATTCATAACAACATCTAATAAATTCTTCTTTAAAAAGTACTTCTGCAGGACCAACTGGATCACTGGAATCTACAATGATAACATCATATTGATTTTTATGATCTTTTACCCACTGGAATCCATCTTGAAAATGTAAACTAACTTTGGGATTAGATAATTGATTAGACATAGTCGGAAGATATTTTTTTGCTACTTCTACGACTCTTTCGTCTATTTCGCACATATCAACATGTTTTACTGCTGAATGTTTTACTACTTCTCTAACAGTTCCACCATCACCACCACCAATAACAAGAACATTTTCTGGATTATTATGAGCAAATAAGGGTACATGTGCAATCATTTCGTGATAACCAAATTCATCTTTTTCTGTACACATAATAACATCATCTAAGGTTAACATTTTACCAAAACCAGTTGTTTCATAAATAGCTATATGTTGATAGGGACTTTTTTCTTCGTAGAGCTTCTCTTTAATACTTATTTGAGTTTTTATATGTTGAGCCATATTGAGTTTTTCAACAAACCATTCTGCCATTTTTAATCTCCTTCACAAAGTTTTTTTTATTTTTGTAATTTTAAAGTAAAGGTATAAAAAAATGAAAAGACAATACAAGTAAAGACAAAACTCTGTCCCTATGGAAAGGCCATTTAAAATCTTAGGTATTCAACAAATTGCTATTGGTGGGTTAGATAAAGAAAAATTAAAAAAATTTTGGGTCGATTTATTAGGTTTGCAAATTGTTGGAACATTTAAAAGCGAAAAAGAAAATGTTGACGAAGATATATTGAAATTAGGTAAAGAACCCTATGCTGTAGAAATAGATATAATGCAACCTATTGATCCAGACAAAAGTCCCAAAGTTCATATACCACCTTTAAATCATATTGGATTATGGGTAGATGATATTGAAAAAGCAGTAGAATGGCTAACTCAACAGGGTGTACGTTTTGCACCAGGTGGAATACGAGTAGGGGCAAGTGGTCATAAAGTAGCGTTTATACATCCTAAATCCAACGAAGAATTTCCTTTTTCTGGAGAAGGTGTATTAATTGAATTAGTTCAGGCTCCAGAAGAAGTTATAAAAGCATTACAATAATAAATTTTTGGGTATAAATATGGTTAGAATCAAGCCATTTCGTGCCTATATTCCGAATAGTCAATTTGTAGAAGAAATTATTTGTCCACCTTATGATGTTATAGATACAGAAGAAGCACGTCAGATTGCAAAACAAAAAGGAGAAAAATCTTTTATCCATATAATTCGTTCCGAAGTAGATTTCCCAGAAGATTTTAATCCATATTCAGAAGAAATTTATTTAAAAGCGAAAGAAAATTTAGAAACATTTATTAAAAATAAATACTTTATTCAGGAAAAAGAAGATGTATTTTTTATTTATCAATTGGAATGGCAAGGACATAAACAATCTGGTATTGTAGGATTAACCCATATAGATGATTATTTAAATAATAAAATTAAAAAACATGAATTCACAAGACCAGAAAAAGAAGAAGATAGATTTCGTCATATAGATATAACAGGTTTTAATTGTGAACCAGTATTTTTCGCTTTTAAATCTGAAAATGCATTAGAATTAGAAAATTTTATAAATTCAATCGTAAGCAATGCGAATCTCTTATTATATGATGTAATAGATGAAAATTCTATTCGACACCGAATTTTTGAAATTATAGAAAATAATCATATTCAATATATAATAAAAAGTTTTTCTGAATTACCAGCAATTTATATTGCTGATGGACATCATAGAACTGCTTCTACTGTGCGAGCTGGATTAAAACGAAAAGAAAATGATCCGGATTATAATCCAGATAAACCCTATAATTATTTTTTAAGCGTTACATTTCCATCAAAACAATTAAGAATTTTACCATATAATCGTGTAGTTAAAGATTTAAATGGATTAACAAAAGAGGAATTTTTAGAAAGATTACAAGAAAAATTTCATATACAAAAAGGAAAACAATCATTAAAAGAACATGAATTTAATCTTTATTTAGAGAAGGAATGGTTTCATTTAAAGTTAAATGATAAATTTTATAGAAAAGGGGAAGTAGAAAATCTTGATGTTAGTTATTTGCAGGATTATATATTAGATCCAATTCTTAATATTAAAGATCCCAGAACTTCTGATAGAATTCATTTTATTGGTGGAATAAAAGGAGAAGATGAATTACAAAGATTAGTAGATTCTGGAAAATGGAAAATTGCTTTTTCTTTATACCCAACACCCATTGAAGCTCTTTTTAAAGTAGCAGATGCAGGAAAAGTTATGCCACCAAAATCAACCTGGTTTGAACCGAAATTAAAATCAGGTTTCTTTTTATATAATATTGATGGAAAGTAATTTTTTTAATTGAAAACTGGTTGTTTTTTTAAAAAATATTTCTATATTAGATTTATTAGAAAAAAATAAAAAGAGGAAATTATGCATAAATACATAGAAATAATGGATACAACTTTAAGAGATGGAGAACAAACAGATGGTGTTTCCTATTCTACTTTTGAAAAACTACAAATTGCAAAGTTTTTATTAGATAAATTAAAAGTAGATAGAATAGAAATAGCAAGTGCAAGAGTATCCAGAGGAGAATTCGAAACTGTAAAAGAAATTTTTCAATGGGCTAATGAAAAAGGTTATGGAGATCGTGTTGAAATCTTAGGATTTGTAGATTATAAAGCTAGTGTAGATTGGATAGAAAGTGCAGGTGGCTGTGTTATTAACTTATTAACAAAAGGTTCAAAAAAACATTGTGAATATCAATTAGGAAAAACTTTAAAAGAACATTTACAGGATATTGAAAAAACTATACAATATGCAAAAGATAGACATTTCATTGTTCATGTTTATTTAGAAGATTGGTCTGGTGGATTTTTATATTCAAAAGATTATCTAAAAGAAATGTTAAAAAATTTAGTTCAAATGCCTATTGATCGATTTATGTTTCCAGATACCTTAGGTATATTAGAACCAGATGAAGTAAAAGAAGGTATATCGTGGGCATTAGATTTATTTCCTGATATAGAAATAGATTTCCATGGACATAATGATTATGATCTTGCAACAGCAAATTGTTTAGCGGCTATAAAAGCTGGTGCAAAAGGTGTTCATGTTGCAGTAAACGGAATGGGAGAAAGAGCAGGTAATGCACCGTTGGAAGCTGTTGTTACAGCTTTACATGATAAACTTAAAGTCAAAACAAGTATAAACGAGAAAGCTATTACAGATGCATCAAGGTTAGTAGAAACATTTAGTAGAAAACGTATAGCAGCGAATCATCCTATTGTTGGACAGGATGTTTTTACTCAAACAGCTGGAATACATGCAGATGGAGATAAAAAACATAATTTATATGCTAATCCTATCTTACCAGAGCGTTTTGGTAGGCAACGTTATTATTCTCTTGGTAAATTAGCTGGAAGAGCCTCTATTAGTAATAATTTAAAAATGCTTGGTATAGAACTTCCACCAGATAAAGAACAAAAATTATTAGAAAGAATAAAAGAATTAGGAGAAAAAAAAGCTACCGTAACAATAGATGATTTACCTTTTCTAATTGAAGATTTATTTGGTGGTATTCAGGTTATTTATATACGTGTTAAAGATTTAGAAATTATTACCAGACTTAATGCAAATCCAGTTGCTAAACTAACATTAACCTATGTTGAAGATGATTATTCAGAAGAGGCATCTGGCGATGGTGGTTATGATGCATTTATGAATGCTTTAAGAAAAATTGCAGAAAAAACAAAAATGTATATTGCAGAACTGGTGGATTATGAAGTAAGAATACCACCTGGTGGAAAAACAGATGCTTTAGTAGAAACGATTATAACATGGAGAAGCCCTTTTGATGGAACTATTTTTCGTACAGTAGGAGTAGATAGTGATCAGATCTTAGCAGCAGTAAAAGCAACAGAAAAGATGCTAAATCGCCTTTATTTAATATCTATTAATAAAAATTCTGAGGCATTAATTCATAATAAAAATTCTATGTAAGTTAAATTAGGATTTAAATATTTTGTAAAATATATATACAAAAAGAGTTTTTAAAATTCTTTTTTTTAAATTTTATAATAATTTTTCGATTATTTAAAAAAATAATTTACAAAATTATTGCGTACTAGATAAAATAATTTAATCTAATTTATTCTAATAATCTATTTAATTTTTTTTCTAAAAATAAATCAATATTTATTAAAATTTAGTTGCCAAAAAATAGTTCGATATTAAATTAAAAATAGAATTAAAACAGGAGGTTTAACTATGAAGATAGCAGTGTTGGTAGCAAGAATATTGTTAGGCTTAATTTTTTTTGTTTTTGGCTTAAATGGTTTTTTTCATTTTTTACCACAACCACAAATGGGAGATGAAGCTGCAAAATTTATGATGGGATTAGCAGGTTCAGGTTATTTTTTTCCTTTTTTAAAAATTTGTGAAACTTTAAGTGGTGCCTTACTTTTAGCAGGGGTTTATGTGCCTTTAGCATTGTTAATTTTATCTCCCATCGTAGTAAATATATTTCTTTTTCATTTATTTTTAGATCATGCTGGACTTCCAATTGCAATTTTATTGGTTGTATTAATGATTTTTCTTGGTTATGCATATAGAGAATATTATAAAAGTATATTTACACATAAAGCTGAGATTTAGAAATATTTTTATATAAAAAATTGGTGGACAATAGTCCACCATTTATAAATTTTGGTTTAATATGCCAACAAAATATCCAGGAACAGAAGAAGAAAAGTTAATATTGAATGCTTATATAGCTTTTTTAAGGGCTTATAATTCCGTAACAGAAAGGCTTTCGGATTTATTATTAAAAAATCGATTAACTGCAAGTCAATTTGGAGTATTAGAAGCATTATATTTTTTAGGTCCTATGAATCAGAAAACAATTTCTAAAAAAATATTAAAATCCGCTTCTAATATATGTACGGTTCTAGAAAATTTAGAAAAAAGGGGCTTAATTAAAAGAGAGACAAGTACAAAAGATAGAAGAAATACATTAGTATATCTTACAGATAATGGGGAAAAATTGATAAAAGAATTGTTTCCCTTGCACTTAGAAGATATTAAAAAGGAATTTTCTGTTTTAAATAAAAAAGAAATAGAAACGTTTTATAAATTATGTAAAAAATTGGGATTAAGGCATTTAGCTTAATTAGCTGTATAATCCATCAATACAATAAGTTTTGTTTTATTTTTTACTGGATATTGATGGGAGTCTTCTGTATAAATATAAAAATTTCCATCAGGATCAATCTGGAATAATGGTAAAATATTTTTATATTTCTTTTTATTCCAATCTTGTAGTGTTATATCTTTCCCAATTTCAATTGTTAAAATATCTGCTCCTTCGGAAAATTTTCTTGTAAAAGCAGAGTAGGTTAAATCTTTTCGAAATAAAATTCTACCTATTAATTCTTTGGGTAATTCTTCTGGTTGATCTCCTGTAATTGCTTGATTTCCGAAAGGAGATATTTGAAAAACATTAGAACTTCCAAAAATATCTTTATATTTTGTACAGGCTAAAGTATTTACTTCGTCGTTAGATGTTAATGCAATCATTTTATTGATGTAAGTTAAATCCAAATTTTGTAATAGATTTTCATCTATGATGTTGCCTTGGATTGCTGGTAAATCAATCATTTTTGCTGCAGAAATATGGTATGGGTTTGTATCAACTAATAAAACCGGAATATTATCTTTCATTAATTCTTTTGCAAGTAATCTTGCCCAGTAGTGCCCACCTACGAATAAAATTCCTTTCGCTGTTTTGGCTGCGCTCAATTGTAAAAGATTTGCTAATGGACCAGCAGTAAATCCATAAATAACTACAGTAAAAATTATAACACTAAATATTACTGTTGTAATTTCATTAGCCTGTTCAAAACCGATTTGTTGTAATCTATAAGCAAAAACAGAGCTTACAGAAGCAGCAACAATACCACGTGGAGCCATCCAGGATAAGAAGATTTTTTCTTTTAGATTTAACTTGGAGGTTAATGTTGATAAAAAAATAGAGGTTGGTCGTATAACTAATATTAAAATTAATATAAAATAAAAAACATTTAAATTAAAATTCTGAAAAGAATCCAGAGGTAATCGTGCAGATAATAAAATAAATAATGTACCGATTAACATTGTACTTAGATTTTCTTTAAAATGAATAATATGTTTTACAGGCACATCTCCCTGATTTGCTAAGGTTAAACCCATTACAATAGTAGCAAATAATCCAGATTCATGCTGAATTAAATCTGATAATGTGTAAGCAAGTGCCATTATGCTTAAAGAAGCAGGTATTTGAAGATGATCTGGGATAATAAATTTTTCTAATAATTTTTTTAATATGATGCCACCTAAAAAACCAAAACCAAAACCTGCAATAATTGTTTTTAAAATTCCAAAAAATGCTAATAATAATGGATTTTTTCCTTCTCCACTTGTAATACCTTCAAAAACTAAAATAGCTAAAATTGCTCCAATAGCATCAACAACAATTCCTTCCCATTTTAATATACTTCCTAATTTAGGGAAAGGTTTTATCGTTCGAAGCAAGGGAATAATAACAGTGGGACCTGTTACAGTTAATATTGCTCCTGTTAAAATTGCTAATTGAATAGGCCATTTAAAAAAATAATATGCAAAATAACTTGATAAAATCCAGGTTATTAATACTCCAATAGATAATATACTTAATATAACACCACCTGTTTTTTTTAAGTCTTTTATATTAAGACTTAGTCCACCTTCATATAATATTAAAGCAACAGATAAAGAAACAAATGGCATTAAAATATTACCCATTAATTGATCTGGTTGAATTAAATTTGTAATAGGACCTGCAATAAAACCAGATAATAAGAGTAATATAATAGAAGGAATATTGAGCTTATTAGCCAACCATTGAGAAAATGTTCCTAATATTAAGATTAATGTAATTTGAAGTAAAGTATTTTCGAGCATCTTATTTACCCTGTTTCTTTCTGGTAGGGATAGGAATTTCGATAGTAAATATAGTATTTTTCATAGCTGAACGATACTGAATTAATTTTGTAAAAATAATGTCAGCTTCAAAAGGATCATAACCAGATTTAAGAAATAATACAATACTTCTTAAACCAGCCCCAAAACCTCCTCCTGCTGTATCTGCTTCTTTCTGGTATAGATGTAAAGCAGTTTCGAAGGGATTTCTATTAGCATTGATTAAATCTTCTTTAATCTTATTTAAATTATATTCAACACGTTGTTTATCAATTACAGTTATAGGAGAATTATTAATTACATTTACAAGAAAATAATCCGCATTATTTTTATTTAAAATTCGTAATGTAACTGTAATTTTTTTGTTAAATTTTTCTGATAATGCAAAAGAATTTGTTTTGTATTTTTCTATTAGATTAAGGATAGAAGCAGTTAAATCAATATTATGTAAGCCATATTTTTTTAACAGATCAGTTTGATTATTTTCTATTGCATCCTGAATATCTTCTCTAACCATTTCTGTATCTTGTTTGGGATCTTCTTTCATTATTCTTTGAAATAATGCATTTTCTAATATAGCCCATCGATTATTAGCTTTATTTGCATTATTAATTAATTCGCCAATTGACCAGAATACTGCTTCTGCTAATAGATAATAATCCATATCATCAGGATTATCTGGGTTAGAAAAAATGGAAAATATAAGTTCTCTTAAATATTTTTCTCCATCAGGTATGTAATTTTTATTTATTGATATAACTAAATCTTGTTTATATATTTTTTCAAGTTCTTTATTTAAGTTCATCATTTTTAATATTAAACTATTTTTTTTACTTTATAAGGCAACATATTTTTTGACGTAAGATATTCGAAAAAAAATTTGTCGATTATGTCTAATGGAAAAAGAAATATCATAGTACTTTTATTTATTATTATTCTCGATTTTATGGGATTTACTTTAATTTTTCCTCTTGTACCAGATTTATTATTATATTATGTAAAACATCCTGTTTATGAATTAGATAAAATAATTATAGGTTTTTTTTATAATCTTGATCATACAATAAAATATTATTTACAATTTAATAACGAATTTAAAGAAGATATTGTTTTAATTATAGGTAGTATAGTTAGTTCAATTTATTCTATATTGCAATTTCTTTTTGCACCTTATTGGGGAAAACAATCTGACCTTAAAGGAAGGAAAAAAATTTTAATTCTTACAAGTTCAGGTTTAGCATTTTCTTATTTATTCTGGTTTTTTTCTAAAAGTTTTTCTTTGTTTTTATTTTCTCGAATTATAGGTGGAATTATGGCTGGCAATGTAGGGGTTGCTTCTGCTGCAATGGCAGATATATCAGATAAAAAAAAACGAACAGCATTTATGGGATTAGTTGGTATGTCTTTTGGCCTTGGTTTTATATTAGGTCCTGTATTTGGAGGAATATTATATTATTTAGGAAATGAATATTTTACTTTTCTATTGAAATATGATTTTTTTCATCCCTTTTCGATTTGTTCCTTAGGTTCTTTTATATTAGCATTATTAAGTATTATTTTAAATATTTTCTTCTTAGAAGAAACTTATATTCCTCAAAAAGAGTTTCAGAGAAAGTATAAAGGATTTAATATATTTCAATTAAAGCATTTGGATAAAAGAATACGTTTATTAATTATTTTAAATTTAATTTATATGCTAATTTTTACTTCTTATGAATTTACATTTACATTTTTTTATAAATTTACTTTTTCTTTAACTCCGAGAGAAATAGGATTTGTATTTTTTTATTTAGGAATTTTAATAGCCTTAGGGCAGGGAATATTATCTCGTTTAGTATCTGGTAAGATACATGAAAAAACAATGATTCGAATTGGTATACTTTTATTACCCTTTACATTTCTATTGCAACCTATTTTAAAACAAAATATTATTCTATCGCTTATTACTTTAATTCCTTTAGCTTGTGGAAATTCTTTATTCCAGCCAGCAATTAATAGTTATGCAAGTTTATTATCTAAAAAAGAAGAACAGGGATATATACTAGGATTAATGCGTTCTCTTGGATCCTTATCTCGTGCAATTGGACCGATTATAGGTGGCAGTTTATATTGGCTCGTTGATATTCAATTGACTTATTTGATTTTTATATTGGTATTAGTATTTGCTTTCATGTTATCCTATAAGTTATAGAAAATTTTTTATTTTCCAGATTCTTAATTTATATTTTTTTGTTTTATATGATAGAAGATATAGCAAGATTATTTATTTTTTTAGGTATTATATTTTTATTTTTAGGATTATTTTTTATTTTAATTTCTTCAGATCATATTCCTTTTTTAAAATACTTAGGAAAATTACCAGGTGATATCTATATAGAGAAAGAAAATTTCAAGTTTTATTTTCCCATAACTACCTCTATATTAATTAGTATTTTATTATCTTTGATATTTTATATAATAAATCGTTTACGTTAGATTTTAGAATTAATAATTTGTTCAAGATTGGTTAACGGTTGAAAAATACTTCTTCTTTTTTCTTCTTTGTCTCGTTCTTTTTCTTCGAATTCTTTTACAACCTCTTCTCTAAAAAATCTCTGAGAGGAAAAACGTGGTTCACCTTTTTTTGGATGTAGCCTAATATATTTACCATCTGGGAGTAACATTCTTGCATTATGATTATCACGAAAGATAACATCTAAAATATGTATTATTTTTTTCTTTAATTCTTCATCTTCTATGGGAAAAAATGTTTCCACCCTTCTATTTAGATTTCTTGGCATTAGATCCGCAGAAGAAAGATAAATTTTGGGATTACCATTATTTTCAAAATAATAAATTCTGCTATGTTCTAAAAATCTACCAACAATAGATATTACTCTAATATTTTCACTAATACCTGGTAGGCCTGGTTTTAAACAACAAATACCACGAACATTTAAATCAACTTTAACACCAGCAATAGAGGCTTTATAGAACAATAAAATCATTTCTGGATCAACTAAGGAATTTATTTTTATTTTTATATAGGCTGGTTTTCCTTCTTGAGCATTTTGAATTTCTTTTTCTATCAGTTTTGTGATGGTTTGCCTTAAATTTATTGGAGCAACAGAAATTTTAGAAAACTTAGGTATACTGGCATATCCTGTAAGTGCATGGAAAAGATTCGATACATCATTATTTATTTCTGGATCAGCAGTAATTAAACCTAAATCCGTATAAATTTTTGCTGTAGTAGGATTATAATTTCCTGTGGAAAGATGTACATAGGAATGTACACCATCTTTTTCTCTTCGGATTACCTGTAATGCTTTGGCATGTATTTTTAATCCAACTAAACCATATACAACATGGATACCATGTTTTTCCATTTCTCTTGCCCAGACAATATTTCTTTCTTCATCAAAACGAGCTTTTAATTCAACTAAGGCAGTAACCTGTTTCCCTCTTTCTGCTGCTTCGATTAGTAATTTAACAATTGGACTATCTCCACTGGTACGATATAAAGTTTGTTTAATTGCAAGAACATCTTTATCTGTTGCAGCTGCTTGTAAAAAATCAATTACAGGCTGGAAAGAATCATAAGGATGATGAAGCAATATATCTTTTTGTTTGATTAAATCAAAAATATCACTTAAATTATCTAAAATAATAGCATTTCTTGGTATAAATGGTTCATCTCTTAAATCCATTCGATCTTGAATTTTTTCATAGATTTCCATTAAGTTATGTAAATTAAGCATGCCAGGTCTTTCGTAAGTTTCTTCTTCTTCTAAATCCAATTGTTTTCTTAGAAAATCTTTTAAATCTGTTGGCATTCCTTTTCTATAATTTAGACGTACAGCTTCTCCCCATTTTCGGTTTTTTAATTCTTCTTCTATGGTCGAAAGTAAATTTTCTGAACTTACTTCTTCTATGGAAAGTTCTGAGTTTCTATTTATCGTAAAACCATGAATACTTATAATTTCGTTATTACCAAATAATTCTTTAATATGTAGTTTGATAATTTCTTCTAAAGGGATAAATCTACGAATTGTTAAAGAAAACTTATTTCTTGGTGGTAATTCAATAAAACGGGGTAAAACATCAGATGGAACTTCTATTATAGCATAGGAAATTTTATTTGGGTTCCTTTCTAAACGTAGTTTGATAGCTAAATTTAATTTTCCATTTAATATCCTTGGAAAAGGATGAGAAGGATCTATAGCTAATGGTGTAAGTATCTTAAATAATTCTTTTTTAAAGAAGTTTTTTAAAAATTTTTTATCTTTATTATCTAAATGTTTTTCAATATTTTTGGTTTCTTGATAAATTTCTATTCCATGAACTTTTAATAAATCTAAAATTTCATTCAAAATTTTATATTTTAGATTCGTTAATTGATGAACTTTTTTATGAATTTCATGTAAAGTTTCTTCAGCTGTTTTTCCATCTAATTGAATTTCGTTTATAGAAGATGCTACAATTTGTTTTAATCCCGCAACACGGACCATAAAAAATTCATTCATATTAGATTCTAAAATAGCAATGAATTTTAATCGTTCTAATAAGGGATTATCTTTTCTCATTGCTTCTTCTAATACGCGATAATTAAATTCTAACCAGGAGAGCTCTCTATTAAAAAAAAGATCATGATTGTTTATACTTAAAAATTGAGAATTTTTCTTTAAAAGAAAATTTTTATCAGAAGAAGAATTCGCTTTTGCTTTTCTTTTCGTTGATTTTTTTTGTGTATGATTAGATATATAATTTTCCTGAGAATTAATATAAACATTATTCAAATGTTTTTTCATTTCGGACATAATAATAACAATTAATAAAGACTTAGATTATAATTTGTCAATTAGAATTTATTTGTTCAAACTTTTTTTGTATTGAATCTAAATAACTTAGTTCTCTTCCTTTAAAGTCTTTTATAAAGGATTTCATATCTTTAATTTCTTTTGCGATACGATAACCTTCTTCCATTGTATCTACTAATACTTCTGCCCCTACAAGATTTGCTGCTACTTTAATAGGAGCCATAACTAATTTTATTAATGGTAATTTGGAAAGTGCAAAAAAGAAGGAGAGAGATTCACAGATTAAATCAATTTGTTTTTTTCTTTTTTCGTATTGATTTTTTTCATGAATAATTTTTTCAATTATTTCAAAATCTAAATGCGTATTTTTGTTATATTCAATTGTTTTTAGGTGATTTTTTAAAAGTTCTTCTGCTATTTCGTAATCTAATTCATCAGATAACTTTACAAGTTGTATTAATTTATATACATTTTCTACCAGATCCTGTCCAACAATGGTTTTTAGTTTTTTATATAATTCTTCTAATGCTTTATCTCTTTCTTTTTTGTTAGCTGGAGCATATAAATGATTTCGAAAAAAAGATGGAATTTTATCAAAACCTTTAACATTTTCTATATAATCTTTATATGTTTTTCCCAAACGTTCTATAATTTGATTTACTACAATTTGTTTGGCAATTTCTAATTCTTGATTATAATTATTATAACTCACAGGTCGTAATTTCAAAAGAATAATTAAACTTGCAAGTTATTTTTATATTTAATTGTTTAATTTTTTAATTATCGCATCTTTAATATGATGTTTTTTTAATTCTTCTTTAATATTGATAGCTTCCTGATAAGAATTAGAAGTAGTATATAGTATATAATATTTTTTTCGTTTTTTATAAGAACAGGTTATACCATTTTTTTCTAATTGATTTTTAAAATTTAAAACATCGTCTTTTGTTTTAAAAGCGGCAATTTGTATCATGTATTTTTCAGATTTTTGATTCGAATTTGTTTTTTTATCAGAAGTAAATGGTTTTTTATATATCTTCCAATCTTCTTTTTTTTCAATATCTTCATCAACAATTTCCTCTTCAAGACTAGATGTTTTCTTTTCCAGTATATTTTGATTTAAAGAAATTTTTTCTGCTTTTTTAAGTTCTTCTATAGAAATAGTAGATTTTTTTTCTGTTTGTTTTGGTTCTTCTTCTACTTTTGCCTGGTCTGGATATAATTCATTAATTTTTTCTTTATTTTGTAGTTCAGGAGAAGGTACTTGAATTTGATTTGTATTTTGTAAGATTTTTTCTTTTCCTATTTTATAACCTATACTAAAACTCGTCATTAGTAATGTAGTAAAAATAGTTGATAATAATATAATTCGCTCTCTATCTAAATGTATAATATAAAAAATTCTTTTCCTCATAATTTTACCTCTCTAATATTTTTTGTTTTTTAATATTATTAATAATATATTTAATTTTTTCTTCTAAATGATGAATATCTTTATCATTCCATATCACACAATCAGCCATTTTTCTTTTTAATTCTGGCTTTAACTGATTATTTTCTCTTTGCATAAATTCTTCTTCTGTCCAGTTATTTCGCTTTATAGCTCTTAATTTTCTTTCTTCAAATGGGGCATCTATTACCATAATCAAATCATAATCATTCTCTTTATGAGAATTACTTTCAAATAATAGTGGAACATCATATACTATAATTTCCCCCTTTTTAGAATTAGATATTATATTTTTCAATTCTTTTTTTACAAGTGGATGTATTAAATCATTTATCCACTTAACATTTTCTTTATTACTAAATATATTTTTAGATAAATATTTAAAATTTACTTGATTATTGTCAAGGTAGCTTTCTGTACCAAATTTGTCAATAATGATTTTTTTTATTTCAGGTCGTAGATACATACTTTTTGCTACTTCATCAGCATTAATAACTTTGCAATTTTCTTTATTTAATATATTTGCTACAGTACTTTTTCCTGCTGCTAATGTTCCTGTTAAACCAATTAGATAATAATCTTTTTTCCAATTAAAATTTTCTGGCACTTTTTCGTATTTATTACAAAATATTTTATTTGGATTATTCATAAAAATTTTCTATGTTTACAAAATGATTTTTTAAATTTAATATTTCGCCTTCTCTAAACTTTAATCTAATATAACATATTTCATTAAAAATATGACAATAATATATATTTTTATATTTTTTATAAAATTCATTATGATTATTTTTTATAAATATAATAAATATATTTTTATCATTATAAAAATTTTTAAAAATTTCTAAATCACATTCATTATTATTTAATGCGAAAATCCATAAATTTGTATCTTCGTGTAAGTACAATATTTTTTTTAAGGTTTCATAATCAATTTTGCAATTTTTATATTGTATTATTCCTATTTTAATTTGTTTAAAATAAACAAATATATATTTATGATATAAAAAACTATTTTTTTCTGAACAATTAAAACATAATAATTTTTCTTTGTATTTTTTTATAAGATTTTTTTCTTCATCTGTAAAACTTTTATCAATAAAATTTATATAATCAAAATAAAATTTGTCTAATATATAGAAATAATCCTTATTATTATTTTCTTTCTTAGGAAAAAAGTTAATAAAAAAGATAGAATATTCTTTGCTTTTATTATGAATAAATTTTTTATTTTTATAAAGTTCATTATAATATTTTTCTAAATAATTAAGATGATTCTTTTGTGGATTAAAAAAATAAATATGAATAAAATCATTAGCATTAATGCTCTGAGAACAAATCAATAAATAAATAAAATAAATAATAAATTTTTTAAAATCCAGTATCATTAATACGTAAGTTTAAAACATTGTGTAGATAAATTCAAGAATTTTTCATCATACCATTCCATTAAATTTAAAAATGTTCTTAAATTATCTCTTAACTGGTTGGAATAAAAGCAAGTAAATAATAATTCCTTTTGATTATTAATAAAAAGAATTCCTTCGTTAATAGTTTGATTATAAGATTGATTATTAGAATCATAAAGAGAAAAAAAATAGTAAAATTTATTATTTATATAATTTTTTGAATCTATTACCATTTTTAGTATTTCCTTTCCATTCCATAATAGATAGATAGCATTTGATGGAATATCATAGTTTAGTATAAAATAATTTGTATTAAAATTTATATAGAATAATGGCATAAATTGGCAGTGATATATTTCACATGGATCACACAAAAATCCATTACAATTTATAAATTCATTGGTATTTAGAGCTATTTGTTTTATAAAATAAAAATTTTTAATACTATATCCTTTTGAATAAATAAAGCCATCTGATTTATTCGAAATAATTCCAGAAGAATAAGAATTTCTCTCTGGGCAATCTTTGTATTGTATATAATCCATAAAGAAAAAAGCATTTTTGCCCTGAAAATATACATTATCTCCATCACTTAACTGACAAAGTTGTATATTTATATAAGCATCATTAATTAGTTCTAAATTTTCATTTTCTGGAATTATAAGGGAAGAATTATGATATAAATACTGATATTTCTTTTTTATAGAAAAAATATTAATAGGATCATATATCCAGAAAAATATTTCACTATTATAATCTCTTGCATTAATACTATAATTATAAGAACCAGTTAGAATATAATTATCAATTAAAATTGTTTTATGATGAAATTTTCCACCATGATTTATATCATAGGGATCTATGTAAGAAAAATTATAATTATCTTTATAAAAAAATAGATTTTGAAATTGATTTCTATTGATAAATTTTAATAATAAAGTATTATTTTTATTAATTGTATTTTTATCTAAAATTCCATTAATAGTAAAACCATTTAATCGTTTAAATAATAAACTATTCATAATAGTGGGATCATAAAAACTGAAGATATAAAAAGAAATAGATTCTTTTGCATTTAAAATAGAATTATTAATAATGCTTTGAATTTCTTTACCATTTTCTGGTGATTGTAATATTTTAATTTTGTAAAAGTTATTTACTATTACAATAGGCGATTGGTAATTTAATTCATAAAACTTTTTTATAATTAATTTGCCTTTTTCTTCAGGTATATTGAGTTTAAAAAATAAATTAGAATTATAAAAAATTCCACTTGTAGTAAAATTACCTGTTCCAGAAAATAAAATTTTATAATCAGATAAAATCATTTTTATATGTTGAATGGAACTATTTTGTTTTAATTCGTAAGGAATATTATATTGTTTTAATAATTCATAATTTTGATCTTTTGAACCTATAATTTTGACTGGAATTCCTTTATCGTATATTTCTTTTATTGCTAATATAATATCTTTTTCATCAAGTCCGTAACAAAAAATATATAATATTTCTTTGGTATTTCGAATAATCTTAATGATTTCTTTTTTTATATTTTCGTTATTAAAATAATCATAAGGATTGGATAGATAATAATTGATCGAATTCTCTTCTAATAGAGTTCTTAAAAGATAATCTGGATTATTGTCTTTTTTGCAAGATAGAATTAATAGTAAAATTAATAATAAGTATTTCATAGTATTTTCTCCTAAATATAATATATAAAACTTAATTGATAATTTTTAGAAATATATTTATATTTTTTTTCTGATTTTTTATAGAATTCTGAATAACCACCAATAAATTTAAAATTATTATGTTTAATAATAATCTGAAAAACTGGTTCTAAATAATAAGTTTTACTTTCATTTTTTTCTAAGTAAATATTCTCAAATAAAAAGGAATTTTGTTTTAGAATTGTTTTCTCAATATATCCCGTAGAAAAAATTAATTCTATAAATGAATAAAAATATTTTATTTTAAAATATATTGTATCAGAAGGCTGTTTAAAATGATTATCATTATCTAAGTAAAATATTCCTTCGCATGAATTTTGAGTATTATAACAGATTTCGTAATGGGAATTTAGAGAATATGTTGCACTGAACTGAGGTGTTAAAAGAAATTCATCAAAAATTGAAGTATATCCAAAATATTCCCATTTGTTTGTAATGTTATTCCATTTGGATTTTGTTGTTTTACTTCCTTCTAATAAAAAATAGAAATTGTTAAATCGAATTAATAGAGAAATATTATATTTATAACCATTAATGTTATAGTAACTTTTACCATTATAAAAGTTACCTATGGATTTAGAAATTTGTCCTTTTAGAATCAAATATTTTAATTTTATCAATAAAAAATAATCATAAAAATTTAATTCTAATTGATTTTTTGTATTCGAGTAAAGATTTTTCTGATTAATATAATAATGGCCAGAATAAAAAGAAAGATATTTACTAAAAAATGCATAATGTATTTTATAATTCTGATTATGATTATTATTAAGTTTATCAAATTCTTTTTGAATATAATGATTTACAATAAAATTTATATCTTCATCGTTTTTATAAAAAAGTTGTTCTTTATCATAAAGAAATAATGGAGATAATGTAAAGATATGATTTTTTAAATCAATACGAAAATCAATACCGGGAAAAATATGATAATAAAATGGATCCTGTTGAATTTCCCATAAAGATTCGTATGGATTTGTATAACCGATAATTAAAAATAAATATTGATAATATATACCACCATGTGTATTGTTTTTATGATAAATAAATATTTTAGATTGATAATCTGTATTATTTCTATATAAAATTTCTTTATCTTCTTTTTTATTTATATTATAAAAATATACCTGATTTAAATTAAAAAAATAAAATGTATTTGAATAATAAATTAAATTTACTGGTATTCCACCATTAAAGATATTCTGTATATTAATTTCTCGGTTTTGTGCTTCTTTATAATAGGTTAAAAATGTTGTTAAAATAAATCCAGTCTTAAAGGTATAAATATTACTAAAACATAAAATAGATGCTGGAATTAAAACTAAAATTAAAAAATTAAAATATTTTATCATTAAATTACTCCTTGTTAAAATTATTTAATCCAGAAAAATTTGTATTATTTTTATAATAATAATTATGCCTAATAAGAGATTGATTAGGAATATAAAAAGGATTCTGTTTTATTTCTGGTATTCCAAAAGAACAAAGCGATATTTTCTGACCATTTATATATGTATAAATTTCTAAATATTCTTTATTACTTAAACCATTTCCAATTTTATTTTTATTTGATGTTGTAAGATATTTATCAACAAATGGAGATTTAACAGGATTTAAAATAAACTGGTTAATCTCTTCTATTGGTTCAATTAATATTAAACATTCATTTTGTCTTATACCATAATAATTTTTTTCTAAAGAATTAAGTTCTTTTATATTAAAGATTGCATTTGGAAATTTATCATTATAAGGAATGATTTTTATTTCTGTTAGATTGTCTTTTAAATAAAGCTCATAATTTTTATTGTCCAAAAAACATATGCGAATAGTTTCTGGAAAATCAATATATAAAGAATCGATAAAACAAACTGGAATATTATAAAAAACTTCATCATATTGTTCATAATTATAATTTATGTTGATTCTTAGTAATTTTCTTTCATCGATAGAATGAAAAGTTAAAAGATTATTATTAAAAATAATAGATTCATTAGGATTTACATATTTTTCCAACAAAAGTAGATTATTTTGATCATAAATTTGAACGAAATAAGGTTTATCAAATAAAGCAATATAGTTTTTATTATTATAATCTAATGTATATAAATATGGTTTAAAAATATTATTATTCTCTGGAGTAGCATAACCATTACAGGTAGGTAATAATTGATCATTTTTTGTTGGTAGTATAATATTATATTCACTTATAAAATTTAATGAAGATGGATATTCATTATTTACATAGTGTTCTATTTCATATTGACCAATTGAAATAGATTTTTGATTCGATATATACTTACTAACAGAATTAGGGATTATTAAATCATTATATACAATATAATTATATGGTTGTAAGCATTCTGGTTCATTATGAAGTAATAAAAATCTTGCTTGATATTCTGGAGAAGGGAAATAATAAATTTTTTTTGTATTATTATATAATATTTCTAATTTATTTTTATTATAGGGTTGATTTTTATTACACTCTAATTCAATAAATTCATCTGTGGAAATGCGTTTACCAGAATAATTATAAGGACCACCAATATAAATTTCTGAAATATTACATTCATTAAAATTCTGTTCTGAATTATTTAGAAACCCGGGACTCATTCCATATTCTTCGCAGTTTCGTAAACCTTTACAATAATTAGAATGAAAGTCCCATAAATCTCTGGAATGAATACGAAGAGAATGAATTTTTTTTAAGATTTGATTTTTTTTATCTCCATAAATAAAATATAAATTATTTTCTTCTGTTATGCCAGAAAATAAAATAAATTCTTCATAAGGGAAGAAACGAATTAATTTAATGGATTGATCTATCTTATAAGAACTTATAGAGTAATCTACTATTTGATTTTCGTAATAATAATATTGATTCGATGCTGTAAATAAATAATATTCTTGGGAAATTTCTTCTGGTAATGGTATTAAGTTATTATTAATTTTTAAATAAATTTTATTTGATGAATTCTTACATTCTTGATTACTTTTTATTTCTATAAATTTTCCTGCACTTGTAAATGTTTCATTAGAAAATATACCCCATGGATTAATTTCTGTTAAAAAAAATTGATTGATATCGCAATCATATTCAGAATCAGATATAAATTCATTATAATTTAAATCTTTTATTGAGCAAAGTTCCCAGAAACAAATTTCATTTGGTTTTATAATATTATTATCATAAATCATCCAGTGATTTGTAATAATTCCCATAGAAGAAATATAAAAATTATAGTTTTTTTCTAATAAAAGTGTTAAATTGGGATTATCCCATATAAAATCTATTTCACTGGTATCTATGAGAATAGAACTATGAGGAAATAAAAATATATAAGATTGATTCTTAGGATTATGGAAATAAACAAAATTATTTTTAGAAGAAATACGAATAGATTTTAACTTATGAAAATCAAATAATAACATATCGATAAAAAAATTATCAGATGGTTTAAAAATAGTTATAAAATCAATATTAATAGAATTAAAAAAATTTATAAAATCTATAACTAAATTTTTATCATATATAGAAACAATAATAAATTTATTATTAATTTTATATAAAAAATCAACCTGTTCTTTCTGTATTAAAATAGCATATTCATTTTCATAAAAACGCTTGGGTATAAATATTTGGTGATTTGTTTTTAAAAACATTTTATCGGAATAATAAAAATATTGAGTTTTAAATTGTTTTATATGATTTTTTATATTATCTTCTAAAAATGAATTATAAATTAATATATATTGATTATCTTGTAATTGATTTATCGTAGTTTTTTGAATTTTTATCCTTTTTGTATTAAGATTAAGATTATAAGTGTCTGTAATATGATTTATAAAATAATTAAATTGATTATAAAAAGAAGTAATTTCAAAATAACAATAACGAAAAGATAATCCATATTCATTATAATAATAAAAGGGATCAGAAAAATAAAAACAACCATCAGAAGAAAAATAGGGTTTTTGATTGGTAGGTATTCCTGATTTGATATAACTCTTATAAAAAGAAATTGTATTATAATTGATATTTTGTTCTAACCATTTTTTATAAGATTCTTGAAGAAATAAAATATCATATTTGGCAATATCATTATTATTTTGTACTAAAAATAGAGGATTTTCTTTAATTTTTTTACAATTTAAAGTCAAAAAAAATAATATTATTTTACTGATATAAATTATAAACCAGAAAATATTCATTTTATTATGTAATTGCTTTTTCATATATAAATTATTATATGGTTTTTAGTAAAATGATCACAAATTTTTTTAAAAATGTCTTATATCTTAACAAATATTAAGTATTTATGAAAGAAAAGATTATATTTATAACAGATTATTTTGGTCCTAATCCCGGTGGTATTGAAAATTTCCATACTGGACTTATCAAACATTGGTATGAAGATAATATAATTACTATATGTTTTGATCATAATTTTTATGTTTCTAATGAGGATTTAGAATATTTTAATCAAAATATAAATAAACAATTATATCGTTTTGATGTATCAAATAAAAATTATTTTAATCAAAGAAAAATATTAAAAGATTTTTTTACCTTAATGAATCATATTCAAGAATATAATCATATAAAACATATTTTATTAGGGAATGTTTCTCTTACTGTAAAAATGTTATTTCATTATATAATGAATTTACAGGTTCCTTATTCTATTATTTTACATCCATTTGATTTAGAAGCGATTTCTTTTTATCATTTTAAAACCATCAAATTTCTAAAAAATGCAGAATATATTTTTATTTATACAAATTATTTTTATGATTTAGCATTAGTAAAAGGAATTTCTCAGGATAAACTTGTTAAAATTCCTTTTGGTTTATATGTTCGATGGAATGATAATAATCAAAAAATACGTAAAGAATTTAAAGGATTTTTAAATCAATTTAAATATAAAACAAAAATTTTAACTGTAGGACCTTTAACAAAAAAGAAAAAGTTCGAACGTATTTTATATACATTAGAAAAATTAAAAACATATATTGATTTAGAAGATATATGCTGGTTTATAGCAGGAAGTGGGAATGAATACCATTATATAAAAGAACTAATTCAACAATATAATATGGAATCTTATATCTATCTAACAGGTTTTTTAAATGATAGAGAAATAGGATACCTTTATTTTTTTTCTGATATATATTTTCATCCCGGTGGAATTCCCAAAGATCAATTTTCTGGATATAGTACAAGTGTATTAGAAGCTGGTTATACTTCTTTACCGACTGTAGCAGCAATGGGGGCTGCTATTGATGATATAATACAAAATAATGTTACTGGTTTTATCTTACGTTATGATGATTATGAAGGAATGGCATTTAAATTAAAAGAATTAATTCAAGAGCCAAAATTACGAAAAACATTGGGAAGATTCGCAGAACAAAAAATATTAAAAGAATTTTCAATAGAACGAAGTGTATATAATATATATCAAAGAATCTTATAAATTTTATGAAGCTTTATTTTTTAGGTCATTCTGAATTAATTATTGAACTGAAAAATAATAAAAATCAAAGTATACGAATTTTAAATGATGTTTGGTTATCAAATTATGCTTTTGGTGATTTTTTACAGAGGAATCCTTTATGGAAATGGAATTCAAATTTTTTAGGTCGGATTGATTTTATATTTTTATCACATCCCCATTGTGATCATTTTGATCCTTATTCTCTATACTGGATTTATAAACATCAAAAGCCAGATATAATTCTTCCCGAAAATATGTATTGGGCAGAATCTTTAATAAAAAAATATTTAAATCCAGTAAATATTATCATTATAGAAAATAATAAGCCAATAAAATTAAAAAATATAGAATTTACAGGGATTACATTTTTTCACAATTACGAAACTAATGAAAAAGATGTAATGACTTTATTTATTTCTAATGATGAAGAAATAGTTTTTTTAGAAGAGGATTGTGCTATTCCCGAAAAGAAAGAATATTATGAAATTTTATATTATCAATTTTCTAAAAAGAATTATAAGAATCGTATTTATATTTGTGTAAGAAATGAATTAGAAGGATTTTTTTTAGCTACTGATGAAGGTTCTAATATAAAAAGAAAAGAAAAAATTTCGCATTATTTACAAAAAAGAAAAAAAGAAATAGAGTGGGAATATTATAAATTCTATGATTATAATTTACCCAATCTTTATAAATTAAAAAATTTTATAAAAATCTATACTGGTCAGGGAATGATTTATCCAATAGAATTAAATCAAGAGTTGTTAAAAATTTCTTCTCCTTTATCGCTAAAACAAATTGTTCAAATAGAAAATAAGATTCAAAAAAAATATAAAAAAAATATATCAGTTTTTTTTCATGAACCAGGTTATGTTTACGGGTTTAAAAATGGAAATTTAGTAAAAAAAGAATTATTTTCGGAAGATTATAAATATTATGAGATAGATTTTCAATCTTTAAATTTTACAAAATATATAAAAGATGAACCAGTTTTTAATCAATTTAGAGATATAGAAAAACAAAGAATTCTAATAAAAAAATTATTAGAAAGACTTTATGTTTATCTAAATTCATATCCAGAAGTTCCAATTATTGATTTATTTAAAAACCAATATTGTATTGAAATACGATATGGTACAAAAGAAAATTATAAAACAACTTATTATTATTTACATTTTTTACATTATGGCTTTAGAGAAACTGATAAAAATATTATTAAACCATGGGAAATATATTGGGCAAATGATTTAGAGGATTATTATTATGGTAGATTAGATCAATTTTCCAGTATTTTATTAGATTTAACAACATTTCGTTCTTTTTATTTCTGGACAATGCTTGGTATACCCTATTTAAATAATGATATTGTAAAAAATAAATTAACTTTTCATTTTAAAAGGGCTCTTGAAAATCTATCTGTTGATGATTATGTTTTACCAGTTTTAAAAAATAAAATTAAGATAAAAAGATTAGATTTTGTTTAGTGCCTGTTCTAAATCTTTAATTAAATCATTTTTATTTTCAAGTCCAACAGATATTCTTAAAGTATTTTCGAAGATATTCATCTTTTTTCGTTCTACTTCTGGCACATCCCAATGGGACATTACTATAGGGGGGTCTAATAATGATTCTGCACTTGCAAAACTGGGCCCTATACGGAAAATGTTACAACTATTACAAAATGTTTTTAATGCCTCGAAATTTCCATCTAATTCTATTGTAAGCAAACATCCTCCACCTTTTAAATATTTTTTAGCAATGGAATAATCAGGATGAGAAGGATGCATAGGATAATAGACTTTTTTTATTTTAGGATGATTATATAAATAATCAGCTATTTCTAAGGTCGTTTCATTATGATATTGCATTCTAATAGCAAGGGTTTTAGAACTTCTATATATTTTATAACTAATTTCAGCTGGTAGAATAGCGCCTAATTCTCCATTAAATTCACGAATTTTTTCTATATAATTTTTAGAACCAGCAATTGCTCCAGCAATTAAATCATTTTGTCCACTAAAATATTTTGTTAGAGAATGAACAACTAAATCTGCACCAAATTCAATTGGATTGCAATTATATGGAGAAGAAAGAGTACTGTCGACAACTAATAAAATATTGTGCTTTTTTAGTTCTTCACTTAATGGTTTTAAATCGATTACATAATAAAAAGGATTAGTAGGAAATTCAATAAATACCATTTTTGTATTAGGTTGTATTGCATTTAAAATTTCTTCTTTTTTTGGAAAGACAACAGTACTTTGAATATTAAACTTCTTAATAGTTTTTTCTATAAAGTTTCTTGTTTTTAAATACATATCAGAGGAAAAAATTATATGATCACCTGATTGTAAAAATGTTAAGATAGGTAATGTACATGCACTCATACCAGAAGAAACAACATAAGCATCTTCTGTCTTTTCTAAATGAGCTATTAATAATTCTAAATTTCGATTGGTTGGGTTTCCATAACGACTATATTCAAAGCGGTTTTTATTTTTAGAAGAAACAAAATCAATCAATTCCTCCATATTCTTAAATAGAAAAACTGCACTGGGATAAATAGCTGGATTTAAACTCTGAAATTTGTCTTCTATTTGGGGTGGATGGATCAATTCTGTTTCGAACATAAGGATAAAAAAAATAACGGGAATTTTCTTTCAAACTTTTTCTATCTATTTAATAGAAATTAAATAAAATTTTTAAATTGCAGTTATATGGTTGGTTTCACTACGATATTGATTAGGTAGTTTTAAGTTCATAGAAGTTTTTTTTTGAACTTGTAAAGGTAAATTTAATAAAACCATTGTTCTTTTAGCAGAAACAAGATATAAATGGTCTTCAGGTTTTAATCCCATATCTAATAGTAATGCATCAATTAAAGGGTATCCAAGTCCATGACCACCTCCAGAAGTATCAATATTTTCTATAAAAAATTCATTTTTTTTATTTTGCTGAACATAATGGGAAAAGTTTTTTCTTTTTTCTATAATTCGCAAAAAATCTTCTTCTAAAATAGGAGAACCATTTTGTATTAATATATGAATAAATTCTGGATTTCGATAAAATTCTACCATTGTATATATATGAAATTGTTTTAGCAATTGTTTTATTTTTAAGATAATTTTTATTTTTTCTAAATGATCTCTGGATAAATTTTTATTATCTTTTTGTTCTATATAGAATTTTTCAAAATACATTAACTCTTTAAGTTTTTTTGTAATTTTTTTCTGATCTATTTTCTTTAAGTTATGAGCAATTAATTTTTGTTCTCCAGAAAATAAAACTTCTTTCAACCATTCTATTAATTCTCCAGCAGATTCTAAATCACGTAAAGATTTTTTATATAAATCTTTTAAAGCGAATAATATTAAAATTAATTTATAATTAGATTTTATTGCATTTTTAATTAATTCATCACAAATATGATTAATATTATCCTGATATGGTAATAACCAGGTATCCTGTATATATTTATGAATTGTTTTTTGTATAATTTTACTTGTTTTAGTGCTATAAGTATATATTTCAATTTTTGTATTCATTATTATTATGAAATTTTTTTTACTTTGATAAAATTGTCAAAACTTTTATTTGACGTGAGAATCATTTTTTATGTTTTTACCATTATGAAGTTAGAAAAAAAATTAGCTATCTGTACCACTCGACGTACACCTTTTGCTCAAATTGCAAAAGCCTTAGGTAGATTTCCTGCTCACCATCTTGGTAAAATGGTAGCAGAAGATATTTTAAAAGTCAGTGGTATAGATAAAAAAAATATTGATGGTGTAATTGTTGGCGAAGGTTTTCCTTTTGCTCCCAACTCTGCAAGAGTGATTGCCAATTTAATTGGTTTACCAGATGAAATACCAGCTTTAACAGTAAACCAGAATTGTGTATCTGCAATGGAATCAGTAGTGGAAGGGGCAAGAAGAATATTATTAGGAGAAGGAAAACTTTTTCTAACAATAGGTGAAGAATCACAAACTTCTATGCCTTTTATTATTAAAAATGCTAGAATGAATAAAAAAACCAATAGTCTGGATCGTCTATTAAAATTATTACCAGATAATTTACCAGAAGGTGTAGAAGTAAGAGATACATTAGAAGATGGTTTAGCAGATGGAGAAACCAGTTATGGAATGGCAGTAACAGCAGAAATTGTTGCTCAGAATTATAAATTATCTCGGGAAATTCAGGATAAATTAGCATATGAAAGTTTTAAAAGAGCATATGAAGCAACTATGGAAGGTAAATATGATCCTTTTATAATGGAAGTAATTGATGATGAAGGTAATCCACTAAAAGCAGATGAAGCAGTTCTATTAAGAAAAGGTATTGTAGAAAATCCTTCTCGTATGGAAAGAGCGATGTTATTATTTGATAATCCAGGAATGAAATGGGATCAATTTAAACAAAAATATGGGAAAGATTTAAAAAATGATATTGGTCCAACTGTAACGATTTTTAATGCTTCTCCACGTTCTGATGGTGCTTCTGGTTTAATTTTAACCACTCCAGAAAGAGCAAAAGAATTAGGCTTAGATATTCAAGCGTATTTAACTGGTTGGAAAATGAAAGGTGTTCATCCAAATATAATGGGAATTGGACAGGCAGTAGCTACCTTAGGTCTATTAGAAGATTTTGGTTTAAAACCAGAAGATATTGATGTAATAGAAATTCATGAAGCATTTGCAGCAACAGCAGTAGGTGCATTAGAAGAAATTCGTTTACAAACAGGTTTTGATTGGCAAAAACGTTTTGAAGAGAAAAAAATTAATATGTTTGGTGGTTCTATTGCTATTGGACATCCTTTTGGTGCAACAGGTATACGTTTAATTGCAAATGCTATTATGGATATGCAACATGATTCTTCTGTAAATCGTGTTTTATGTACCGCATGTGCACATGGTGGTGTTGCTGGTGCATTAATGATTGAAAGAGCAGAAGCTTAAAAAAATTCATAATACCCCCTCTTATGTTTGGGGGTATTTTTCATAATAAACTATAATATATCATTGCTTTACAGTTATTCTTATTTTCTTTTGTGGGTAATAAATAATAATGTAGCCTTTCTTTAAAACTTTCAGTAGAATTTAATTTTAGAATTTCATAGATTTCTTCTTCTAAATAGATATCAATTTTTAAGTTTGGATTTATAATCAAATAAATAATACTTGCATTATGAATTTCTTGAATAACTTCTGTTAATTTATAATTCTTTTTATTACAATATAAAGCTTTAGGATTAGAAGAAATATAAGAAATTTTAATTTCCGAAGGAGAAATATTAATTGTTTTTAATCCCTGGATAAAACTCTGTTTTAAAATAGATTCTGCATCCTTAGATAAAGTTTTACCTGCAACAAAAAGTTCAATTGTTTCTATACCATTTAAGGTAAAAATAGTATTGATTTTTAAAATTATACCAGCTTCCTTAGGATATTGATTAATTATATATTCAAATATTTTATTTACAATTTCTGCTGCATATTTATTCCTTATGGCATTTTCTGTTTTTTCGTCTTTAACAATATTTTGAGATAATTTTTGTAACTGTTGAATATCTGATTCACCAGCAATACGAATAAAACTTATGTTTAATTTAAAATCAGGAAATTGTTTTTGTAGTTTTTCTTGAATTTCTTTTTCCCATGCTGGATCGACAACACCTTTTGAAGAATATAAAATTGTACCATTAACAGAATCTTTTGTAAATATTAGATTTTCTGTTCCTCGAATAAGTTCTATATTTTTGGATTCTTTTATAAAAGATTCAATAGCATTTTTAAGATCATTTTTCTTTTTTAAATAGGCAAGAGAAGTAGAAAGAGGATAACTTATTAATAAAATTAGAAATAAAGGAAATAAGAAACGCTTCTTAGAAAAAATTTTATCTGTTAAGTATATATAAAAGTTCAGTTGATTTAATTTTAAATAAAATTCATCTATTTTCTGTCTTTTTTTATTAATAATTTCTACTAATTTTTCTATATTATAGCCTTCGTAAATAGCATAATAAAATAAAGAAGATATCATAACAATTCCAAAAAGGTTTGTTAAAAATAATAAAAAAGAACCCCACATAATAGATGTATCAAAACCAATCCCCAGACCATAACCTGTTACACATAAAGGAGGCATTAAAGCTACACCGATAGCAGCACCAGGTGCAACATCTCCCATTAAATCTTCTCCATTTATACGAACACTACTTAAAGCAGCAACAAGACCAGCAAATAATGCAATAAATAAATCCAGTACAGTAGGACTAATTCTTGCCAAAATTTCTGATGTAATTTCCTGTAAGGGAACAATTTTTGTTATAAATGCAGAAGTAAGTATAACTATACTTATACTTAAAAGAATATTAATTATGGATTTAATACTTAAATATAAATCACTAATGGCTATTCCCATACCAAGTCCTAAAATTGGACCCATTAGAGGAGAAATAAGCATTGCACCAATAATTACAGCTGGGCTATTGATAATTAATCCAATAGTTGCAATTCCACAGGAAATGATGACAAATAACCAATAAGGTAAAGAAAAAATTTCTGCTTTATCATCAACTTCATCATGCATTAAAAGAACATCACTTTTTTTAATTTTTAAATATTTTGGTAGATAAACAAAAATTTGGTGTAATCTTCCAGATATTCTTTCTAATCCATCTAATTCTTTTTCCTGTATTGATGGCACATTTTTCTTCATAGAAAGAGCAAAAAAAAAGATTTATATTGGTCAATCTTTTATTTTAAAGTTTATGAATATTTTTTTGTAGCTAAACTAAAATTATTTATCTTTAAGGAATTGTAAGATGTTATAGTTGAATTACAATACGCATTTTTGATGCTACTTATGAACCTCCACTTTCATTGAATAGGGAATCTATAAAATTTGATAAATCTAATGGATTTATTTTAAAATATTGTAAATAAGTGATTTTACAGGTACTACCAGTACTAATTCCAATTCTTGCATTTTCTAAATTGAAATTATTTTTTTCCCGAATAGAAATAGAACAACCATTACTATCTTTAAAGCCAATAAAAAATTGATCTTCGTCATTATTTAAAATAAATTGCTGTATATCGATTCCAGATAAAGTAAGTGCATTTGTATTAATTGTACCGTTATTAATATCATAAGAATAAAATTGCGTGTCACTTCCATTTTGAATTACGCCATATAGAGTTTGAATAGATTTTTTATATAGCATAAAAGGTTTTTGAATATATGAAGAATTATTTATGATGAGCTTCTCAGGTATATAAGGGTTATTAGGGTCTACTGGTTCTTTAAATGCTTCTAATATGGGCTCGTCAGAACTATTATCTCCGAGAACTGTAATAAATCCAGTATTGCTGGAATCTATAAAAGAAAAAATAATAGGAATAGAATAATATGAAAAATTACTAAGTATATTAGTTGTTAGAGATGCAAATATATTATCTTTAGGAACATAATCTAAAAGATTATAACTATCATCATGATAAGAAAAATAAAGATATGTATTACTGATAGTTATATTTTGGAGATTGAAAAAACTAATTTCTGTTAATGTTTGTGTAGATAAAGTAAAATCTGTTGTATTTAGTTTATGAAGATTAGAATCTGGAGAATTATTTGCAAGAAAATATAAATATCCATTATCATAAATAAATCCTTTATTATATTGATCATCAATATTAAAGATATTAGAAGTAGAAATTTCTGTTTGATTTAAAATATCAAATTTTTTAATAATAGAATTATTAGTTGAATAATTATAATAGATATAATACAATTGATTAGGTTCTTCTTTTGATTGTGTGGCTAATACAATTTTGTCACTATTTGTATGATAGATTAAGGTTTTAAAATAAATGGTTTTTGTTTCTAAATCAATAACAAAAAGATTTTTTGTATCAGTACCAATAAGATATTCTTTTTGACTTTGATTATTCAAAATAAAAGTTAAATAAAAGCCTAAGGGAGTAGTGGGGTCTAAGGGATTTTCTTTAAATTTCAAACAACAAATAAAAAAACTATAAATAAAAATTCCTAAAATAATATGTTTTAACTTCATAAAATATCCTTTTAAAATAATACCAATATAATAATTTAAATTATAAAGTAAAATAAAAAAATAGAAATAAAAAAATTTTTTTATATTATGTATTTGAAAGTATATATTTTTTTATAAGCAATATTTTGTTAATAATTGCATATAAATTATTAATATCTTAACCCTATTTTTGTAAAAAATACAAATAAATGCTTAAAATGTGTTTTTATATTGAAATATAATATATTCTGGATAAATTTTGATTTTTTTGTTAAAATTAAAAAGCATATAATATTAAAAAAAAATATATTAAATATAAAGAAAAATTATTATGTATTATAATGCCAGATTATAAAAAATTTTTAAAATTTCGGAAAATTTCTTGAAAAAAAAAAAACTATATATAATATGGCTTTGTAATAATAAAAAAAAATAAGAAATTTTAAAAAATGGAGGAACTATAAACTATATGAAGAACAAATTATCATTTGTTGCGATTTTTATTGTTTTAGTTGCCCTGGTAGGCCTTTATTATCACAAGGATATAGGGAATTATTTTAAGAAAATCTTTAATAGTCAATCAGATGGAATTAGCCATAAGCAGGAAATTTTAAAAAATCTTCCGTCCTTACAGGTTCCATTTGTGGAAAATCAGGGGCAATGGGATAAAGAAGTATTGTATAAGGCAAAAACCTTTGCAGGAAGTTTTTTTATAACCCGTAAAGGGGAAATGGTTTATGATATACCAAAATATACAGAAGATAGAGAAGATAGCGAAAAAAATCAAAAAAATCAAATCGAATCGTATAATAAAAAATCAATAATAGGTGGAGTGGTAATAAAAGAAAGTCTGGTAAATAGCAAAGATAATCGAATTATTGCCTTAGACGAATCTATTACAGAGGTGAGTTATTTTAAAGGGAATAATCCATCTCTATGGAAGAAGGGATTAAGAAGTTATAAGCGAATTTCTTATGGAGAGGTTTATCCATTTATAGAGTTGCAATTAAAAGCCTATGGTAACAACATAGAAAAATTGTTTTATATAAAACCGGGAGGAGAAGTAGAAAACATTAGAATTCAGATAGAAGGAGTTGATAAAATAGAAATAGACGAAAAAGGGCAGTTGATATTAGAAACCCCTTATGGAGAAGTAGTCTTTACGAAACCTCGGGCATATTATAAAGAAAGTCCCGAAGAAGACATAGAAGTATCTTATGTTTTATATAATTTTGGTGAATATGGTTTTAGTATAAAAGATTACGATAAAACCAGAACCTTGATAATTGATCCCTTACTTGCATCTACTTATATAGGGGGTAGTGGTAGAGATGAAGCAAAATCACTTGCTATAGATAGTTCAGGGAATGTATATATTATGGGTTATACACTCTCTAATAATTATCCCACCACAAGAGGTGCTTATGATACGACTTATAATGGTGGTGATCATGATATATTTATTTCAAAATTGAATAGTGATTTAACTCAATTACTTGCATCTACTTATATAGGGGGTAGTGGTGATGATTGGGCAGGTTCACTTGCTATAGATAGTTCAGGGAATGTATATATTATGGGTTATACACTCTCTAATAATTATCCCACCACAAGAGGTGCTTATGATACGACTTATAATGGTGGTGATCATGATATATTTATTTCAAAATTGAATAGTGATTTAACTCAATTACTTGCATCTACTTATATAGGGGGTAGTGGTGATGATTGGGCAGGTTCACTTGCTATAGATAGTTCAGGGAATGTATATATTACGGGTGGGACAGAATCTACTAATTATCCCACCAGAAGAGGTGCTTATGATACGACTCATAATGGTGGTGGAGATGTATATATTTCAAAATTGAATAGTAATTTAACTCAATTACTTGCATCTACTTATATAGGGGGTAGTGGTAGTGATGGGGCATCTTCACTTGCTATAGATAGTTCAGGGAATGTATATATTACGGGTAAGACATCTTCAAATAATTATCCCACCACAAGAGGTGCTTATGATACGACTTATAATGATTTTCTTGATATATTTATTTCAAAATTGAATAGTAATTTAACTCGCTTACTTGCATCTACTTATATAGGGGGTAGTGGTATTGATGTAGCAAATTCACTTGCTATAGATAGTTCAGGGAATGTATATATTAGGGGTGATACAGCTTCTACTAATTATCCCACCACAACAGGTACTTATGATACCTCGTTTAATGGTCTTTTTGATGTATATATTTCAAAATTGAATAGTAATTTAACTCGCTTACTTGCATCTACTTATATAGGGGGTAGTGGTGATGATTGGGCAGGTTCACTTGCTATAGATAGTTCAGGGAATGTATATATTACGGGTGGGACACTTTCTAATAATTATCCCACCACAACAGGTGCTTATGATACGACTTATAATGGTGGTGATCAAGATATATTTATTTCAAAATTGAATAGTAATTTAACTCAATTACTTGCATCTACTTATATAGGGGGTAGTGGTAATGATGAAGCAAATTCACTTGCTATAGATAGTTCAGGGAATGTATATATTACGGGTAAGACATCTTCAAATAATTATCCCACCACAACAGGTGCTTATGATACGACTCATGATGGTGGTGATGATATATTTATTTCAAAATTGAATAGTGATTTAACTTCGGGAACGGGTAGTTTGTATACTTTAACTGTAAGTATTTCTGGTAGTGGTGTAGTTATAACAAATCCAGCAGGAATTAATTGTGGCAGTGATTGTAGCGAAGAATATACAGAGAATCAGATAGTGACATTAATGGCAACACCTTCCAGTGGATATGTATTTTCTGGCTGGAATGGTAATAGTGATTGTAGTGATGGACAGATTACGATGGATGCAGATAAGACCTGTATTGCAATATTTAATGTAGATAATGGTGGTTCAGGGAACAATGATTGATCTGGATTATTATTTTTTAATCAATAAGAATAAGAAAAAATGTTTTATAGCAACAGCGGCTTATGGAACTCCGATGGCAAAAGAGGTAGAAATATTAAGGGATTTTCGTGATAAATATTTAATATCCCATTTACCTGGTCAGATACTGGCATATATGTATTATAGGCTTTCTCCTCCTATAGCAAGAATCATCGAAAAAGACGAAACTTTACGAGGTATAACAAGAGTATTATTAATGCCCATAATATATTCTATAAAATATTCCCGCATCTTTTTCGTTTTTAATGGGAGCGTTTTTAGTATTAATTGTAATAAGAAAAACAAGAAAACATTAAGAATTAAAAAACCATTTTTTTAGGGTTCCCGGGCTATTTTATAACCCCCGGGATTCTCTTTTTTTGTTAGAAATAAAAAAGCATATAATATTAAAAAAAAATATATTAAATATAAAGAAAAATTATTATGTATTATAATGCCAGATTATAAAAAATTTTTAAAATTGACTTTTAAAAGAAATTAATATAGGTTCTTGTATATAATTATTAAACTGGATATTTTTATATATATCCAATGCATTATTTATATTAATATTCTTTTGATAATTGTTTATGAATAATGATTGATTTGCTAATTGATATAATTTATTCTTATTATTGTTTTGATATAGACTCATATCTTTAATATCCTTATATAAAAAATAAAATTGAGTTAAATAAATCAATAATGTTAAACCACTTAACTGGTAGGTTTGATTTATTGCTTTTTTGACTAATGCTTTTTTATTACCAGATTTTGATATATAATAAATAGACAATTCCGAAGTAATTAAATTATTTTGTGTTAGTAAATATTGAGTATTTACAAAATTATCATATTCTTTTTGTAATTGTAGAGCTTTATTTGCCTGGGCTAATGTTCCTCCTAAGAATATCCAGAATAATCCGCCCCATATATAAGGTTGATATTTGCTTTCTATTTTATAATGCCCCCAACCAGGTAATAATGCAGACCTTAAATAAACAAATTTAATATCTTCTGGTGGAATTTTTTTTATTTTTTCTTTTTGTTTTTTTTCTTGTTTGCGTTTAAGTTCTTCTTGTCGTTTACGTTCTTCTTCTTGTTTGCGTTTTAATTCTTCTTGTCGTTTACGTTCTTCTTCTTGTTTGCGTTTTAATTCTTCCTGTCGTTTACGTTCTTCTTCTTTTTTTCGTTTCAATTCTTCCTGTTGTTTACGTTCTTCTTCTTGTTTGCGCCTAATGGCTTCTAAGTCTTGAAATTCTATTTTACTTATATTTTGTTTATCTATAGTTTCAATTTTTCCATTAACATTGATCTGTATTTTAGTTCTACTTTGATTAACAATTTTTCCCTGAATTTTATTACCATTTTTGAGGTGAACGGTATCAGATAAAAGTATAGAAATTTGAAGTAAATATAAACATAAACCTAATATTACTTTTTGTATAAAATTCATAATTTAACCTTTTTAATTTTACTATACAAGTATAAAAGAAAGAATTAGATGTCAATCGAAAAAAAATACATAAATAAATATATATTTAAAAAAATGATTATATCATTGAATAAGGTTCTATTTCATAAAAATTAATTATTAGCTATTTATAAAAATATTTATCAGCATTCTTAAACAGTTTTTCGTGATAGGAAATAAGTAGTGAATGTTTAAAAATATTAGTAATATATAAAAAAATAACCCTTTTATAAAAAATCTTGATATAAAAGGAAAGTTATGCAAAATGTTATTGAATAAAAATAAATTTTATTTTAAGAAAAAATAAGTTTTATAAAGGTCACCCAGATTTTTTATGCATGGGTGACCAATTTTCTTGGAGGAAGTACTACACGATTTTTATAAAAACCACATTCTGGACATACACGATGAGGCATAATTAATGAGCCACAATTTTTACAGGTAACCAAACTTGGTTTACCTAAGGCATGATGAGAGCGTCTTTGTCTTTTCTTCTGTTTTGATGTTTTCCTTTTAGGTACTGCCATAATTCACCACCACTTTTATATTGAAATACATTTATTTTTTCTTTCTTATAAAGACAATAAAAAAATATTTTAATTCTATTTATAAAATAAGATTTCTAATAAAATTCTAATAGACGTATAAAAAAATAAAAAAACTTTGAATTACAATGCAAAACTATAGTTCTATAAAAGAATCCTTACAACTATTAGAAAAGCAAGTAAATGAACAACTAAAAGAAGTTCAAACACTTGAAATTTTAAAAGAATTATATCAGAATACTTTGGGCAAAAAGGGAAAAATAACAGAGATTTTAAAACATCTAAAAGATTTAAGTCCAGAAGAAAAAAAAGAAATTGGAATGTTAGCAAATGAATTAAAAGATATATTATCACAATCCTTTAAAGAAAAACAAAAGGAATTAGAACAAAAACAAATACAGGAAAAATTATCCAAGGAATTTTTTGATATATTAAGACCACTTAGAAAAAGAGTAGGTAGGATTCATCCTTTATCTCAGATTCAGTACGAAGTAGAAGATATTTTTATTAATATGGGATTTCAGATTATGGATGGTCCGGAAGTAGAATTAGATGAATATAATTTTGGTAAATTAAATTTTACTGATGATCATCCCGCAAGAGATATGCAAGATACATTCTGGACAGAAGAAGGATTTTTATTAAGAACCCATACATCTTCTGTACAAGTTCGAGCAATGGAAATATTAAAACCACCATTTAAAATTATTGTTCCGGGAAGAGTTTTTCGATACGAAGAAACAGATGCTTCTCATGAAAATACATTTTATCAATTAGAAGGTATGATGGTTGATAAAAATGTATCAACTGCACATCTAATTTATATTATGAAAACGTTTTTATCCACTTTTTTCGAAAAAGATGTAACAGTACGCTTACGACCTGGATACTTCCCTTTTGTGGAGCCCGGTTTCGAATTAGATATACAATGTTTGATTTGTGCTGGAAAAGGTTGTCAGGTTTGTAAATATTCAGGTTGGGTAGAATTATTGCCATGTGGATTAATACATCCCAATGTTTTAAAAGCAGGTAATATTGATCCAGAAAAATGGACTGGCTTTGCCTTTGGAATGGGGCTTAGTCGTCTTGTTATGATGCGTCATTCTATTGAAGACATTAGACATTTTTTATCTGGAAATATCCGTTTTTTAGAACAATTTTAAATGAGGTGAATTATGAAGTTGTCTTATAATTGGTTAAATCAGTATATAAATTTAAAAGATATAGATATACATGAATTAGCAAATCGTATTACTATGTCTACGTGCGAAATAGAAGAAATATATACAATTTTTGATTTTGATGAAAATATTGTTATTGCTAAAGTATTAGAATGTAGTAAACATCCCAATAGTGATAAATTAACCATTTGCAAAGTTGATGATGGAAAAAATATTTTACAGGTATTATGTGGCGCATCGAATGTTAAAGAAGGTATTTTTGTTGTTTTAGCTAAAATAGGTGCTAAATTAATCATAGAAGAAAAACCTTTAACAATTGATAAACGTTCTATTAGAGGTGTTGATTCTTATGGTATGATTTGTTCTGCAAAAGAACTTGGTATAGATTCCATTATAGGAGATAATAATGGAATTATTATTTTAGATGAATTATCTGATGAAATCTTTTTATATGCTTATCAATTCCATCATCCCCAAAAAATAAATGAAATAAAAGATATTTCTAAAATAAAAAAACAATTTTTAAAACCTGGAACACCTATAAAAAAATTATTTCCCTATATAGACATCATTCTTGATATAGATAATAAATCCATAACTCATAGACCAGATTTATGGGGACATTTTGGTTTTGCAAGAGAACTTTCTGCTATATTAAAACGAAACATTCATTATGATCCCTTAGAAACAAAAATAAAAATAAAACAGGATCCATCTTTACCCGTTAAAAAAATAGAAATAAAAAATCATTCTGCTTTAGCATATAATGGTGTTGTATGTACGAATATCCAGATAAAAGATTCGCCTTTATGGATGAAAATTTTATTAACAGCTATAGGACAGAAGGTTATTAATAATGTTGTTGATGTATCTAATTATATAATGTACGAATTAGGACAGCCAAATCATGCTTTTGATTTAAAAGAATTAAAGTCTGATATAATTTTATGTGATCTAACAAAAAAAGAAATAGAATTTACAGCATTAGATGAAGAAACTTATAAAATACCGAAGGGAAGTATAATTATTTATGATGGCAAAAAACCTGTTGCACTTGGTGGTATTATAGGTGGATTAAATTCTGCAATTAAATCAGATACAACAGAAATTTTTATAGAATCAGCAACATTTCCCAGAGAATATATAAGAAAAACCATTTCAGCAACAGGAATAAGAACAGAATCAGCAAGACGTTTCGAAAAAGGGCAGGATCCATATAAATCAAAAATTGCAATCTATCGATTTATTGAATTATTAAAAGAAACCTGTCCTGATATAAAAATAGGAAAGATTGAATCAAGTTTTCAGGTTCCAGAAAAAAAAGAAAATCATATTAAAACAACTGTTGATTTTATCCAGATGAAATTAGGTTTTTCTATTTCTCCTAAGGAAATCCAATCTATTTTAGAACGTTTATATTTTAAAGTAAAAATTAAAAACAATACAATAGAAGTGATTGTTCCATCATTTCGATCTTATTATGATATAACCATTCCAGAAGATCTGGTAGAAGAAATTGGAAGAATTTATGGTTATGATAATATTCAACCTGTTGCTCCTGTTGTTGAAATTCAAAAACCAGATTTGCCTTATAATAGGTATTTTGAACGAAGGATAAAACAATTTATAAGTTCCTATGGATTATTTTTCGAAACGATGAATTATTCTTTTGCTAAAAAAGAAGATAATGAATTATTTGGATATTCTGGTATACAATTAAAAAATCCAGCACAAAAACAAAAAGATCGAATGAGGGTTAGTTTAATACCAGGTTTATTAGAACAGATTCAATTCAATATCCATCGATACGAAGAAGCTGGTCTTTATGAATTAGGAAAAATTTTTATACCAAAGAAAAAACAATCCAAAGATATTAAAAAAAAATTACCAGAGGAATTAAATCGATTAACAATTGTTTATTTTACCGAAGAATTAAAAAATTATAAAAACTACATAATGATGGGTGATGATGAACGCATAGGAGTGGTTTTATATTTAAGGAATTTATTAGAAAATCTATTTAATTATTTTCATATTGAATATAATCTTACAATTCCGGACAATCCTTATTTTTTTCTACATCCTAAATGTCAGTTAGAAATATATCATCAAAATGATAAATTAGGAGTTTTTGGATTATTACATCCAGAATGGCATAAAAAATATGAGTATCCAAAGACTAAAACTGTTGTAATTGCCGATTTAGATTATGATACTATCTTTACTATATGGAATAGAAAAAGAGAGAAAAAAGAAACTTATTATCGACCACCTTCTCAGTTTCCAAAATCGACATTTGAATTTACCATATTATTAGACAAAAATGAATCTACTTATAAACCAGTTGAATATATTAAAAATTTATTTCCAGAATTTCGAGAAATAGAACTTGTTGATATATATATAGGACCACCTATACCAGAAGAAAAGAAATCTATAAGTTATAGGGTTCATTGTATTGATTATAAACCAATTACAAATGAACGTTTGCAGGAGATGTTAGATACAGTAGTAAAACTTCTTAATGAAAAAGGTTATCCATTAAGAAGTTAAAATTAGATTTATTTATTCTTTTGTGTCTGATTCTGAAAAAATTATACTGATATCTTCATCTTCTTTATCGTCTTCTTTTTTTGTTTTATCTGATTCTTGAATTTCCTGATTATTTTGCTGGGATTGTTGTAAAAATATATTTTGAATTGTATTAACGATATTTTCTATGGGTTGATTTTGCAATTGAGCGGTAAAATCATTGATTTTATTCTGAAATTCTGTAATATTGATTTCTTTAAAAAAAGATTGAATTTGTTGCATTATAAATTCAGAATGTTTTTGTGCTTCAATTAGAAATTCTGTTAATTGAATATCTAAATTTTTTAGAAATTGTTCTATGTTTTTTAGAAATTCATCAAAACCCTGTCTTAATTTTTGGATTTCTTCAGATTGATCTTCTTCTCCTATTTTTTTATATTTTTCATAGGTTTCTAAAATTTCTTTGGAAAGATTATTAAAAAAATGATTAATATTTTCTTCTGATTCTTTTATAAATTTATCGAGCATTTCTTTCATTTGTTCTAAATAATTCATTTTATTCCTCCGAATAAAAATAAAAAATTATTTTCAAATTATTATTAATAAATAAACATGCCAATTAAAACTTTAAAAAAACATACTGCGAGGAATTATGAAAAAACAAAGTACCTATTTGTCAAAGCAAAAATTAGAAGAATTTAAAAAGATCCTATTAGAAGAAAGAGCAAGAATATTAAAAGATTTAGCAGAAGAAGAGGAATTATTTATTTCCGAAGAAGATGGTGATGAAGGGGATTTAGCAGATATAAAATTTAATAATGCTTTATTAAGCAGATTATCTGATTTAGAATTAGAAAAATTAAGAATGATTGAGAGAGCATTGGAGAAGATAGAAGAAGGTACTTATGGGATTTGTGAAGGTACTGGAAAACCAATACCAGAAGCAAGATTAAGAGCAATCCCCTGGACACCCTATACAGTAGAATATGCAGAAAAATTAAATAAATCTAAAAAAAGAAAATAAAATATCTAAATATTTGATTAGTTGGAATTTGCTTGACAACATTAAAAGATTGAATAAAATATATATATGAAGGGTAAAAAGAAAGTTCAAAAAGAAACGACAACAAAAGATCATTTAACACAATCAGAAGAAAATAAAGAACAAAAAAATCAAGAAGATTACTCTGCCCACCAGATTAAGGTTTTAAAAGGCTTACAAGCTGTCCGTAAAAGACCGGGAATGTATATAGGTACACAGGATGAGACTGGACTTCATAAAATGGTTTATGAAGTTGTAGATAATTCTGTTGATGAATTTATGGCTGGTTATGCAAGTAAGGTAGAAGTAATTTTACACGAAGATGGAAGTGTAGAAGTTATAGATGATGGAAGAGGAATACCGACAGACATACATCCAGAAGAAAATGTATCTACTATAGAAGTAGTAATGACTCATTTACATGCAGGGGGAAAATTTGGAAGTGGTGCATATAAAATTAGTGGAGGACTTCATGGAGTAGGGGTATCAGTTGTAAATGCATTATCGGAATGGTTAGAAGTAGAAGTACATAGAAATGGAGAAATTCATTATCAGAAATACGAGAGAGGTAAACCCTTAGCCCCTGTTAAAATTTTGGGAAAGACCAAGAATACTGGTACTATTGTTCGATTTAAACCAGATCCGGAAATTTTTACAACAGTAGAATTTAATTATAATACATTAAGAAATCGTTTAGAAGAGATAGCATTTTTAAATAAAGGATTGAAAGTTATATTAATAGATAAAAGAACAAATCCACCTAAACAGGAAGAATTTTTCTATAAAGGTGGGATATTGGAATTCATGGAAAAATTAACTAAAAAGTCAAAGATGGTTCATAAGAAAATTATATATTTCGAAACAAAAGCGGAATACGAAGAGAAAGGAGAGAAGCGAGAATTACAGGGAGAATTTGCCATAGCATATACAACATCCAATCAGGAGCGTGTATATTGTTTTACGAATGGAATAGATAATAAATTAGGCGGAACCCATTTAGAAGGTTTTCGAGCAGCTTTAACAAAAACATTAAATGATTTTTTAAAGAAAGATGAAGTTTTAAAAAAGAAGATATCTGGAAATTTAAGTGGAGAAGATGTAAGGGAAGGTTTAATAGCAATTATAAATATCAAAATACCGGAACCTCAGTTTAATTCCCAGACAAAAGAGAAATTAGTAAATGCAGAGGTAAAGGGATTGGTGCAACAGATTGTAAATAATGAATTATCATTATATTTTGAACATAATCCAAATGAATTAAAGCCAATATTAGAACGATGTATATTGACACATAGAGCGAGAGATGCGGCGAAAAAAGCTCGGGAGATGGTTACAAAGAGAAAGGGTATATTAGAAGGAGGTGGATTACCGGGAAAATTAGCGGATTGTTCAGAGAAGGATCCAGCCTTATGTGAATTATTTATAGTGGAAGGGGATTCTGCAGGAGGTTCAGCGAAGCAGGGAAGGGATAGGAATTTTCAGGCGATATTACCGATAAAAGGTAAGATATTAAATGTAATTAAAGCGAAAGATATAAAGATATTAGATAATGATGAGGTTAAGACATTGGTTACGGCGATAGGGGCGGGATATGGAAATGATAATATAGATTTGAATAAATTAAGATATCATAAGATAATAATAATGACAGATGCAGATGTAGATGGTTCCCATATACGGACTTTGTTATTGACATTCTTTTTTGCGAAGATGCGTCCCTTGATAGAGCATGGGCATTTATATATAGCGCAACCACCTTTATATTTAATAAAGAAGGGTAAAGAATCTTATTATGCGTATTCAGATAAGGAGAAAGAAGAGATATTAAAGAAATTAAAGGATGATAAAGGTGTAACGGTTCAGAGATATAAGGGATTAGGAGAGATGAATCCAGAACAGTTATGGGAGACTACGATGGATCCGAATAGACGAGTATTATTACAGGTAAAACCATTTGAAGAGGATTCTATAGAGCAGAAGCGATTAGAAGAGACCTTTGATATTTTAATGGGTGATGAGGTAGAGCCTCGAAGAAAATTTATAGAAGAGAATGCGAAATATGTAATGCATTTAGATTTATAGATATATAAAATCAATTTTAATAAAGTGAAATCGAAAGAGCCGTTAAATACTCCGATGATGAAGCAGTATCTGGAGTTGAAATCTCAGTATCCAGATACTATTTTATTTTTTCGAATGGGGGATTTTTATGAATTATTCTTAGATGATGCAAAGATTGCTGCGCCCATAATGGATGTAGCTTTAACCAGTCGTCAAAATTCCATACCAATGGCTGGTGTACCTTATCATAGTGCGGATATATATATAAGTAGATTATTACAGGCTGGAAAAAAAATAGCCATAGCAGAACAAGTAGCAGATCCACAGAATCCCCGATTAATGAAAAGAAAAGTAGTACGAATTATAACTCCAGGAACAATTATAGAAGAAAATTTATTAAAAAATGCAGAATCACAATATTTAATGGCTATTAGTGATAAAAATTTTAGTTTAGAAGAATTAGGTGTAGGATTGGTAGATATATCGACAGGAGAATTTTATTGTTATAAAATAAAAGAAAATGAATCTTCTATTCAGTTAATGGATTTATTTTATTCTTATTTGCCCACAGAAATTATTATACCAGGTCATTTAGAATCATTTATAAATGAAAAATTTAGAAATGTAAATATTATTATATCCACTTTGGAAACCTGGAAAGCAACACAGGAGGAAGGAAAAAGAAAAATAGAAAGTTATTATAATATTAAAGCATCATCATTATTAAAAGAACAAGAATTCGAAGCAGTTTTAGGAGCGATCAGTTTAATTTTGCACTATGTAGAAAAAAATTTTCCTGACCAAAAAATTGATTTAGAAATTCCCCGCTTTTTAAATATAGAAAAAGAATATTTAATCTTAGACGAAAAAACGATAAAAAATTTAAATTTATTCGAACCAAGGGAAACCTCCTTATATTCTTTATTTTCTCCTGTTACACCTAAGGGAAAACGATTATTAAAAGAAATCATATTACATCCATTAAAAGATTTCAATCAAATTCAAAATAGATTGGATCTAATAGAGTTTTTTTTTTCCTTAGATGAAGTTCGAATCGAAATACGAGATATATTAAATCAAATCAGTGATATAGAAAGAATATTAACCAGAATGCAATATAATAAAGCTAATCCTAAGGATTTTCGAAATATAATTTCTACTATAGAAGCAATTGAAAAATTACAAAATGTATTAGAAGAAATTCAATGCAATTATAAAATAGATATAGATCCTTCTTTAATTGATTTAAAAGAAAGATTAGATAAAGCAATCGCTGATAATCCTCCAGCAATACTTGGCAACCAACCATTTTTAAAACGTGGAGTTGATAAAGATTATGATGAAGCATTTTTAGCAAAAGAAAAAGGAACAGAATGGATTTTACAGTTTGAAAAAAAAGAAAAAGAGAGAACAGGGCTTTCTTCTTTAAAAGTTAAATTTAATAAAGTCACAGGATACTATATCGAAATTTCGAAAGTACAGGCAAAAAATGCTCCGAAAGAATACGAAAGAAAACAAACCTTAATCAATTATGAACGATTTACCAATCAAGAATTAAAAGAAATTGAAAGAAAAATATTACTTGCAGACGAAATTATATCCGAAATAGAAAAAAAATATTTTGATGAATTTATCCAGTTCGTTTTGCAGTATAAAAACGAAATTAAGAAAGCCTTATATGATGTTGCCTTTCTTGATGTAATAATTGATTTTTCCCATGTCTCTAAACAAAATCGCTGGGTTAGACCAAAATGGAATCATAAAAAAGAATTATATTTAAAAGCTTCAAGACATCCTATTGTAGAAAAATTCTTACCCAAAGAAATGGATTTTATTCCTAATGATGTATATCTGAATACCCAGGATAAAAGTATTGCTATTATAACTGGACCAAATATGGCTGGAAAATCAACCTATATTCGTCAGGTAGCATTAATTCAAATTTTAGCACAAATGGGTTGTTTTGTTCCAGCAGAAAAGGCGAATATTTCTATTGTAGATAGAATATTTACTCGAGTTGGAGCAAGTGATAATCTTGCAAGAGGTGAATCAACTTTTTTTGTAGAAATGTCCGAAACAGCACAAATATTAAATCACTTTACTGAAAATTCTTTAATCATTATGGACGAAGTTGGAAGAGGAACTTCCACCTATGATGGACTATCTATAGCATGGGCAGTAATTGAATATCTTGCAGAAAAAAGACCTAAAACACTTTTCGCAACTCATTACCATGAATTAACAGTACTCGAAGATAAAGAAGGAATATTTAATCTAACAATGGAAGTTATAGAGCAAGAAGGAGAAGTAATTTTTTTACATAAGGTTAAAGAAGGTTATGCAGATAAATCCTATGGAATACATGTAGCAAAATTGGCTGGCTTACCAAAAAAAGTAATTTATCGTGCACAATCCTTATTGGAAGAATTTGAAAAACATTCTCGTTATTTACATGAAGCAACAAAAAAAACATTTACTTATCAAGAGGAAATTGAATTTAAAAAACAACATTCATCGAATAAAAAACAGAAGAAAATTGAAATGCCAGAAAAACAAATTGAATTATTTTAATAAATATGAATAAGTCCAATGAACAAGATCAAGATATAATAACTCTTGCAATTCAGGGTATGTATTGCGCTGGATGTGCATCTCGAATAGAAAATGTATTAAAACGAACAGAAGGGATAGAAGATGTTAAAGTAAATTTCGCTACTTCTACAGCTATTGTAAAATACAATCAAAAATCATTAAAATATGGTGATATTTATGAAAAAATCAAAAAATTAGGGTATGATGCTACAAAAAAAGAAAATCTTTTTGCAAAAGAACGTATAGAAAAATTACAGAAAGAAAAACAAAAAAATAAAAGAGAAATTTTATTATTTATTTTTAGTTTAATTTTAAGTCTTCCTTTACTTTTTTCTATGTTTATTTCTTATCAAATTCCTTTCTGGATACAATTCTTATTAGCTACACCTGTTCAATTCTTAGCTGGTTTTCGTTTTCATAAAGGTGCAATAAAAACAATTTTAGGTGGTGGAGCTAATATGGATGTTTTGGTTTCTCTTGGAACCAATGTTGCTTATTTTTATAGTGTCTTTGTTATGATTTTTCCAAATAAAGTAATGGATTCACATGTATATTTTGAATCATCTTCTGTAGTTATTACATTTGTTTTACTGGGAAAAATTTTAGAAGGTATTACAAAACGAAAAGCGTATCAGGCTTTGGAAGATTTATTTTCTTTACAGCCATTAATTTGTCATTTATGGCGAAATGGAGAAATTATTGATATCGATTTAAGTGAAATACAAATTAATGATATTATCATTGTAAGACCGGGCGAAAATATTCCTGTAGATGGTATAGTCATAGAAGGGCGTTCAGAATGTAACGAATCCTTAATTACAGGCGAAAGTTTACCAGTTATAAAAAATAAAGGAGATAAGGTTTATTCTGGTACTATGAATTTATCAGGAATGCTAAAAGTTCAGGTAAAAGAATTACCAGAAAATTCTACTCTTGCAAATATTTTAAAAATGATAGAAAAAGCTCAAAATACGAAAGCACCAGTACAAAAACTTGCTGATATTATTTCTGGATATTTTGCTTATGGTGTAATTCTTATAAGTATTCTTACTTTTATAATTTCGTATTTTATTTTTAATATAGATTTATCTTCTTCTATAATTCGTTCTGTTTCAGTACTGGTAATTGCATGTCCTTGTGCACTTGGACTTGCAACACCAATTGCTATCTTAATTTCAACAGGTATAGCAGCTAAATATGGTATATTATTTCGTAATGCAGAAACAATTGAAAATGCTGGTAAAATCAATGTTTTAATTTTTGATAAAACAGGAACATTAACTACTGGAAAATTAAAAGTCGTTAAAACTTATTTTGATAAAAGTTTGGATATCGATTTACAAAAAAAAGTATATAGTATGATTTATTTATTAGAAAGTTCTTCGGAGCATATAATAGCAAAATCTATTTCTGAATTTACTAAATCCATTTTTTCTTCTATTCCAATTCCAGATTTAGAATTAAAACATTTAGAAAACTATCCTGGTTATGGCATAAGAGGGGAAATTTTAGAAAAAAATACCAATCGTATTTGGGATGTTTATATTGGTAACAGAGATTTATTTATAGAAAAGTTTAAGAATATTGATTTATTATACAATAAAGATATTTCGGAACAAAAAACAGCAGTTTATTTTGCAATTCCAAATTTAACAAAAGGTATATTTTTACTGGAAGATACCATTAGAGAAGAAGCACCTAAGGTCATAAAACAATTAAAAACTTATCATATTAGACCTATTCTTGCAACAGGTGATAAAAAAGAAATTGCAGAAAGCATAGCACATTTATCAGGTATAGAAATAATTTATTATGAATTAAAACCAGAAGATAAATTATCATTGATAGAAAAATTACAAAAAGATGGTTTTATTGTGGGAATGATTGGCGATGGAATTAATGATGCTCCAGCTTTAGCGAAAGCAGATGTTTCTTTTGCTATGGGAGAAGGTGTTTCAATTACAAAAGAATCAGCAGATATTAATTTAATACATAATGATTTAACAGATATTTCATTTAGTATATATTTATCGAAAATAACCTTAAGAAAGATTAAGCAAAACTTATTTTTTGCTTTTATTTATAATACTCTTGGAATTCCTCTTGCTGCTATGGGATATTTAAGCCCAGTATTTGCTGGATTTGCAATGGCTATGAGTTCTGTTTCCGTAGTAACATCTTCTTTATTTTTATATTTAAACAATAAAGAATCATATATAAAAAAATTAGATTTATCATAAGATAAAAATAATAAATAATTATTTCTATATTTGAATTGATTCATTTTTCAATCACAAAAATAAATAAGTATTATTATATAATATAAGAAAATAATCCGAGTATTATAATATAGTATTTATAAAAAAATTAAAAATACTTGACTTAAAATTGTTAATTTGTATTATGACATATGGGGGAGTAATATGAAAATTCGTCATAAATTGGTTTTATTTATATTTGCAATTTTAACATTAAGTATTATTCCTTTTACCTTAGGAATATTATACTGGAATGAAAAAGTAATTAAAGATAAAACCATAGAATTATGTAAAAATATTACTCATAATATTTCAAGTGCAGCGATAGAGGAATTAATCTTAAATACAACTTATGATGGAACAAAAACCCTTATAAAAGATTTAGAGAAAGAACATATACAGGGTTTAGAAAATTTATATATTTTAAATTATAAATACGATGTTGTAGCTTTTTTTGGCAAATCAGAAAACTTTAAAGATAGTAAAGATCAAAATCTATTACAAAAAATTAAATCATTGGAATATAAAGATTATAAAATAGGTAATAAAAAATATCTGAGATTTATTGTACCAATTTATATAAAATACTATAATCAAGATTTAAGAATTGGAACAGTGATTTTAGATTTTGATCAAGAAAAACTAAATGAACCTATAAAGAACATAAAACAACAAATCATTTATATATCAGGAAGTATATTTTTAATTTCATTTATTATAACATTAATAATGAGTTTAAAATTTGTACAACCTATACAAATATTGATAAAAGGAACACAGGAATTTGGTAAAGGAAATTTAAAATTTAGAATTAAACTAAATAGAAAAGATGAATTTGGAGAATTAGCCTTTTCTTTTAATCAAATGGCTGAACAAATTGAGGATTTTACAGAAAATCTTGAAAATAAAGTTAAACAACGAACAAAAGAATTAAGAGAAGCTTTACAAAAAGTAAATGAATTAAAAACTCAGCAAGATGGAGATTATTTTTTAACTTCTCTATTGGTCCAACCTCTGATTGGCAATTTTCAGACTTCTCAGAATATAGAAACAGAATTTATTATAAAGCAAAAGAAAAATTTTACTTATAAAAAATGGGAAAATGAAATTGGTGGAGATTATTGTATAACAAATAATATTCGGTTGGGAAATAAAAATTATGTTTTTTTTGTTAATGCAGATGCGATGGGAAAATCTATACAGGGTGCTGGTGGTATATTAGTATTAGGTAGTATTATTAATGCACATATATTACAATCAAAATATGGGAAATCTCCTTTTAAGTTTCCAGAATTATGGTTAAGAAATTTATTTAGAGATTTAGAAAGTATTTTTTGTTCCTTTGAAGGTACAATGTATATTTCCTTAGTTATGGGACTTATTGATGAAGAAAATGGATTTATGTATTTTGCTAATATAGAACATCCTTTTACTATATTATATCGTCAGAAACGTGCCTTTTTTTTAGAAGAAGAAAGTATCGTTAGAAAATTAGGTATGAATGAAGGTAATATTTATAATTTTTCTATAAGAACGTTTTTATTGGAACCAGAAGATACAATTTTTATTGGTAGTGATGGTAAAGATGATTTAGTTTATAAAAATGAAAAGGGAGAAGAAGTTATTAATGAAGATGAAACATTAATATTATCAATTATAGAAAAATGTGAAGGAGATTTGAATAAAATTTTTGAATATATACAAAGTAATTATAAAATCATAGACGATATATCTATATTAAAGATACATTTTCTTAATCCTTTATTTCAATTTAATGAATATATTCCAGAACCCATAATTGATAAAGTAGTAGGGCTTAAAGAATTGATCTCTAATAAAGAAATAGAAAAAAAATATATCTTAGATAAAATAAAAAAATTAGAAGTGTATATAGAAGATCATCCAGCATTATCTTTACAAATTGGTAATCTTTATTATTTATTAGAAGAATATGAGGAAGCATACAAATGGTATTATGAATATTATTATAATTTCCCATATATGAATGAAATTTTATATACACTTTCAAAAGTTTTGTATAAACTTAATCGAATAGAGGAAGCAATAGATTTTGGAGAAATGTTATATTTAAGAGACCCTCTTAATGAAGCAAATCTTGAATTATTATGTGATTTATATATTAAGAAGAAAGTTTTATCTAAGGCAGAACATTTACTAAAAGTTTTTGAATCAAACTTCCCACATCATAAGTCCTTGGAAAAATTGAATGTTCAAATCCAGGAATTAAAAATGTTATCGGGTATACAAATGGGATTTGATGAATGGACATTAAAAGGATTAGAAGCCTATAATCAAAAAAGGTTTAAAAGAGCAATATATTATCTTGAAAAAGTATTTGAAAATAATCTTGATAATGTGGAAATTATGTTAAAACTTGCAAATTCTTATGCTAAATTAAAAAATTATGAAAGAGCATTAGAAATTTATGAACATATTTTAACCTTAACACCAAATCATTATCATGTTTTAAATAATATCGGTGTAATATATTTTCTTTTAAATGATCTTACAAAGGCAAAAATCTATTTTCAACGTGCATTAAAAATCAATCCTTTATATAAAAATGCTCAATATAATCTTAAAAAGATAGAAGATTTAGAAGAGAAAAAAAATGAAGTTCATAAATAAAATATTAATTATTTTATTATTAATAGCAAAAACAATTTTTGCAGGTAATATTGCAGTGTTATTACCTGAGCCTGTTTCTATTTATCAACAATTTATAATAGGTTTACAATCTTCTTTAAACGATAAGATTTCGTTAAATATATATTATTTAAATAATCCACTAGACATACAAAATCTTAGAAGTAGATTAGAAGTTTTAGATGTAATTATAACAATCGGTTTAGATGCTTATTATAAAATAGAAGAAACAGGATTTAAAAAACCTATTTTGATTGCTTTGATTCCCAATATACATCTTATAGAATATAAAAATAATCTATGTGGTATTGATACCAGAATTCCAATTTCTGAATATCTTAGTTATCTAAATGAAATAATTCCAGAAAAAAAAATTATATTAACAATCTATACAAAAGAAGAAAGTAAATTAGAAGCATTAGAAGGTTATTATAGTGATATACAATTTAATTCTTTTTTCATAATAAAAAAAGCGAACGATTCAGAAGATTTTAAAAAAATGGTTTCTTCTTATACAGCAAACTATAATATAGATGCTTTTTATGTAGTTGATGATCCCATCTATACAATAGAAAATTTAAAATATTTAGTTGATTTATCTCGTAAAAAATCATTTGCCTTAATTACGAAATATGATTCCTTATTAAATTTAGGGTTAACATTTTCTTTGAATCTTAATTATTCTCAAGTTGGAAGAAAATATGGAGAAATTGTAAATAAAATTGTATTTCAGCATAATAAATGCGAAGAAATATTTTTTCAGCCTCTAAAGAAAGAAGATATTATATTTCAGGTAAATATAGAAGCAGCAAATAAACAAAAAATTAATATACCAGAAGAATTAGTGGAGCGCTCTAATTTATATAAAATATCTCAATTAGGAATTGATTTCTTTTATAAAGAAAAATATTCTATAGCAGAGAAGATTTTTAATCAGATTTTAGAAAAAGACCCACAAAACCCTTTAGCCCTTTATTTTAAAAAAGAAATCATTACATTAAAAACAAAACAACAAACAGATAATGTTTTAAATAATGCTTTAAAACATTATAATAATAAAAATTATAAAGAAGCACTAACGTTAACAAATCAAATATTAAAAATAAATCCTTATCACGAAGAAGCGAAAAATCTAAATTTAAAAATAATTAATGAATATAGTAATCTATTGGAAAGTTATGGAGATAATTCAATTAAAAAAGATCCTTATATGGCTATAAAATATTATTTAGATGCAATAGATATAAATTCAAATAACGATAGTGCAAAGAACAAATTGTTTCAATTAAGAAATCAATTAAAAATACAGATACCAAAATTATTACAGACTGGAAAAAATTATTACGAAAAAAGAATGTATAAAGAGTCTATAGAAATATTTAATAAAATTTTATTAATTGAACCCGGACATAGGCTTGCATTAGAATATAAAAACTTAGCAATCCAGAAATTAAATGCAATACGTAATATTATAAATCGATAAGAGGATTATAATTATGAAAAAATTCATAATTTTTTTTCTTTTACCAATAACATTATGGTCAGAGAATATTTTAGTTTTACGTTTTACTCCCTATCAAACACAAAAAGATGAAAAAATCGAATCAGAAATAGCAAAAGCATTTCAATCCCAATCAACAGAAACATTAAAAATAGATATATCTAATTTATCAATAAAAGAAGTATTAAATAATTTAGATGATTATAAAAATTATCAAAGTATTATACATGGATATTATAAAAAAGGTAAATATAAGTTATTATTATATGTGCAAATATATGATTCTAAGAAAGGTTATATTTATGATAGTTATAGTCTAACAGACCCCTTAGAAAATATAAAATTTGATTTACAGAAACTAACAGAAGAAGAAAAAAAAGAATTATATGAACCAGCAGAAAAACGTATTTCTACAATGGTAAATAATGTTTTAAATATTATAAAACTTAATCAAGAAAAAAAAATTAATTATAAAAATATTCAGGATTATTTACTTTCAGAACAAATTTATCAAGATATTAAATTTCCTATTTATGAAAAATCAAAAGAAGAACAGATTAAAGAAGCTTTAAAATTAGCAACATCTCAATATGTTACAACTGTAACAAAAACAAAAATAAAAATTCAGGAAGCACCTGCAACAGTTTATGTGATTGACGAAAAAAACATAAAAGAAAGAGGTTATAGAACCTTAATTGATGTATTATATGATGTACCGGGGTTTGATATTATTCATAATTATGGAATTTATCCAGAATTAATTCATCAAAGAGGTTTAGAAGGAACAAAAAACGAAAAAAGCCTTGTTTATGTTGATGGAATCTTACAAAATAATTTATTTGAACAGGGTGTATTGGCAGGTGCAGTTCGATTTCCTTTGCATAATGTAGAACGAATCGAAATTATTTCTGGTCCAGCTTCTTCTTTATATGGTTCAAATGCTTTTAATGGAGTGATTAATATTATTACAAAAGATGGTTCTAATCCAGAAACTAATATAGAATTTCAGGGAGGTTATTACGAAACGGGATTAAAAAACGATACAAGTTTTGCTGTAATTTCTACAGGCGAATTACGAGCTCTTAAAACCAATGTAGGTAAATATAACGAAGGAGGAAAGATTTCTTTTTTTCATTCTGGTAAAACAGAAAATATGCAATTTGCTGTAAGTGGTTATTATTATAAAACTCAGGGACCTTATTTTGGAGGTGTGGGCACATTAATGGATAAACGTCCTGATCCCTATTCATCAGAATATTTAGATTGGCTTATTAATACAGAAATCAATAAAAAAGCCTGTGGAAGAAAATGTATTCCTTCTTCTGGAATGAGGGGATATTGGTGGTCTCCTTTATATGATAATTCTTATGAAGATACTTATAATATAATGGCAAAATTCAAATTTGGTAATTTTGAATTTAAAACCATCAACTGGCAATATTTACAGGGAGAAGGAACTTTTGCTAATGCTATACAACAAATCGATACATCTAAATTGGCATTTAAGGGTTCTTCTTGGAGTTTTAAAAATAATGCTTTTAATATAACCTATACAAAAGATATAACAGATAATCTAACATGGAAAACAGATTTTTATCTATTACATTCAGAAATATTAAATTTAAGTAGCGAACAATATCCCAATACAGATGGAATTGATGTATATTATAATTATTACGAAGAATATACAAGTTCAAAAGAAGAACTTGTAACTCATGCAGGAGGTAGTGATTCTTCTTATGCAAGACAGGATTATAGTTATCAAATTACTTCTTATTTGAATTATACAGGTATTCGTAATCAAAATATTCTTATAGGAACAGATTTACAATATTATAATCTACCTAAGGATTATGGAGAAAGAGAGCGTGTTGAATATAATAATATTGCCTTTTATATACAGGATATTATAAGACCTATACAGGATTTAATACTTACCATAGGATATCGTTATGATAAAAATAGTTTTTATGGCTATGCCCATACACCACGATTAGGTATTGTCTATTATTTAACTCCAAAACTTATAGGAAAATTTTTATCAAGTACTGGATTTCGTGCTCCATCAGCCTGGGAATCATTTAGCACAACAAAACAGAGAAAATCAAATCCAGATTTAAAACCAGAAACATTAAATAGCTACGAATTAGGATTGGATTATAGAGATAATAAATTTATTTCTACCATTGATGTTTATTATAACCTTATTAAAAATTTAATTTTACTTTCTCAGACAACTGATCCTAATCCAAATGCACCAGGTTCCTTCTGGGATCAAAATCGAAATATAGCGAAAGCACGTGTTATAGGATTTGAAAATAATAATGATATAAAAATAACAAATGATTTTACTATATCATTTTATTATAATTATGTAGAATCAAAGTATTTTGATTTGCCATTAACATTAACTTCTACACCATCTGCTGCGGGAAGAAGAGGAGATAGTTATGAAAATGATTTAAGAGCAGAAATTTTAGCAGAAGTATTAACAAATCTTGGTATAAAAAGAACATCTTCTCAGATTGTTCCAGAAGAAGGTAAGGTTCCAAATATTTCTCAGAATAAATTTGGTATTGGTTTTACTTTTTATTTTACGAATGATATATCATTAAATATAAGAGGAAATTATGTTGGAAGTCGATTAACAAGAGGAACCAATGAAATTATTAAAAAAACCGATCCCTATTTTTTTAGTAAACTAAATTTTCGATGGAATAATTTTATAACAAAAAAAATGTATTTTCAATTAACGATAAATAATATAACAAATGAACAATTTTTTGATCCAGGAATTCGTTCTGCTAATGGAGGTTATTATCCTTTATTACATCCCGTAGAACAAAGAAATGTATGGTTTTTAATTGGTTATAATTTTTAAAAAAACATGTATAATATCAGTACATAGGTTACTATAAATAATTATAGTAACCTAAAATAACAATAATAAATATTTATAAAAATATTGGAAAAAGAGGTTACTCCTGAGTTTTTGTCAATAACCATAAAACTAAACTGAACAGGAGTAACCTATGAATAAAGTTAAAAACAAATATAATTTTATCCTCTTAAAAATCAAAGAAAATTTAAAATATACTAAAGATTTTGAAATTCGTAAAAATGCTTCTTTAATGATTTCCATTATCGAAATGTATCTAGCTAACAACTATACGATACAAAAATGTTGTGCTCTTAATGGGACTACTAAAAAGACTTTTCATAAATGGATAAAAAGATTTAAAGAAAATAACTATGACATTAAAGAGTTTCGATATAGAAGTCGTAGACCTCATACCTTTCCTAATAGGATATCCCCAGAAATAGAACTATTGATTTTAAAAGCAAGGGAAGAAACAGGAGGGTCTGGTGGTAGAATTCTTTTTCATTTTATAAAAACTCAATATAGTATTTATATTTCCCCTGCTACTATTGATAGAGTTATCAAAAGAAATGGTTTATCCAAAAGATACAAAATCAAAAAAAATCCCCATAAGAAGCGTTATAATGCCTCAGAACCGCTTGAAAGAGTCCAAATGGATACTTTATATGCGGGATTTAGTGATGACAACGGTAATCCTATTTTTCTTACAACTTTTATAGACGATTGTAGTAGATTTGCATATTTAGAAGTCCATAACGAAATTAGTAATTGGAATAGTGCTTTAAGTTTAAAAAATTTTATCAATCAATATGGAATACCTAAAATAGTCCAAACAGACAATGGAGTTGAATTTACAAATCATTATATTTCGCATCTAAATTCGAAAAGAAAAAAAGAAAGTAGACCTTCCCCTTTTGAGAGTGTTTTACAATCTTATAACATTATTCATAAAAGAATTCGACCTTATACACCACAACTTAATGGTAAGGTAGAACGATTTCATCGAACATTACTCTTGTATATTTTAAGATTAGATTTACATGGTAAACCATTAAGTGAAATAAAATATCAACTTAATAAATTTCTAAAATTTTATAATGAACAAAGAGTCCATAGTTCTATTAACTACTTGACACCAGCAGAAGTATTTTTTAAAAAGAAATTTGACATGGCTCAGTGAGTAACCTATGTCATGATGTCTTACAAATTTTTAAAAAAACAAAAATTGACATATCTATATTATAAAATTATTTAGTATCTGTGAAGTTAGCTCTTATTGGTGATGTGCATGGTTATTTTGATGATTTTGATATTTCTTATTTTAATCATTCTGATTATGATTATATAATTTTTACGGGAGATATACCAGATTTTTTTCATATTTCAGATAAAGCTTACAAAAATATTTCACAGCTGCAAAAAAATGGTTTTTTAATATGGGGTAATCATGATGGATTTAATTTTTTAGAAGTTGTTAGTGAACTTTTTCATTTACCATTGGCAAAAATAAATTCCAGAAGAATTGAAGTTGTTAAAAAACGATTAAATAGATTAAAAAATCTCTTTGGAAGTAATATAATTTCTGGCGGTTATAAATTAAATTTATTGAATGAAAATTGTGCTATTTTTATGGTTCGCCCTCATTCCATAGGAGGTAATCGTATAGGATATAAAAGTTTACTAAAAGAACTCTATAATGTAGATAGTTTTGATGATTCTTTTAAGAAAATGAAAAATCTTTTAGATCAATTTATTCTGGAATTTCCAGATGTTAATACAATTCTATTTTTAGGACATAATGGACCGTTTGGAATAAGTAATGATCCAAGAGATTTATGGGGATGTGATTTTAAACCAGAATTGGGAGATTTTGGGGATAAAGATTTTAGTAGAATTATTGATTATACAAAACAAAAAAATATAAATATTCCTTTAGTTATTGCTGGACATATGCATCATCGTTTATCGAAAAAAACAAAAAAATATTTACGTAAAAAAGAAGAACATTTAGAAAATTTTAAAGAAAGACAAGCCATAACTAAGATTGATAATATATATTATGTTAATCCAGCTAAGGTTCCACGTATTATAAAAAATAAAAATGGTATATATCATTATCATATAAGTGTAGAATTAGAGAATAATACTGTAATAAAAATTGAAGAAAAATATATCAAAAAAGAATTATGAAAGATTTTATAGCATCTTATGAATTAAGTTCTGCCCTTCTTGGTTTAAATCCATCTATTGAAAAAGATATAAAACTTATAGAACAGGGATGCTCTGCTACTTTATTGATGACACAATCACCACGTAGTTTGCGAACGATAGATAGTTTACAGAATATTGATGAAAATGTTTTAAGAATCTTACAAAATCGAAATGTATTAATTTCTTATGAGTTTTTAGAATTTGAAAATAATCAATTAAAAAAGAAAATGACTTTAATTCGTCCTAATTCCTTAAAAATAGAAGATGCAGAAAAGATAAAAAAAATTTGTGATGAATATTCTCTTTTATCTTTTATAAAATATTTATATTACAAAGAAAATAAAATAAAAGAAGATTATAAAAAATGGGGGAATCAAATTTTAGAAAATATAAATTATTCTTCAGAAATCAATCGAAGTACAATCTTAGAGATGATTTTACGTTTTGAATCTTATTCTATTGAATCTTTGTTAGATATTTATGATTTGAATAAAAGAATTATTCATTATATCCTTCAACAATTATCAAATAGTTCTAAAGAAATTTATCATTATTTTTCTACAAATAAAGAAATGACAGAAGAAATTAAACAATTTCTTTTAAATAGAAATAATAATCCAGTACTTATCGCATTAAGAGAAGATTATCATTTACTTTATCCAGATCAGAATAAAATAATTACAATAGATGAAGAGGGAAATATCGAAATCATTAAAACAGAATTAGAATATTTAAAAGATGCAGCAAGAGAAATTTGTTTAAGATTGGCAAAATTTTTATCACCAGAAGAAAATTGGGAACAAGCAAATATAGATAATATATTTGAATTATTTTCAAAACATCCTTCTTTACAATCAGAAGAAACATGGCCAGGATTATCTAATTTTATTTACACAATAGAAAATTTGTTTCGGATATGCGATTCGATAAACAATTTTAGAAAAGAAATCTTAGTAGAAAAATATATAGAGGAATTTTTAAAAAATTTGAATATGAATTTTGAACCTTTTTATATATCCTTGGAGCATTTTACAATACCAGAAAATCTAAGTAAATACTTAAAAAAAGAAAAAAAAGAAACAATTTATAAAAAGTTTATAGAGAAATTAAGAATAAATAATGAAATCATTGTTTATAAGTCGAAATTACATTTAAATGAAGATGGATATTATCTTATATATAAATATAATATTCCTAAAGCCTTTATAAGTAATAAAAATCGTAGAAGTTTTATTCATTTAATGCTTAAGAATTCTGGTTATCCTTCTGGTATTTATGATTTTATAATTGAACAAAATACAAATGATTTACCAAAAATATTAAAAGAGGAACAATTGGAATTAGTAAAAGCCATAAAAGAGTGGGAAAAAGAACAAGAAAAGAAAAATAGAAAAAGTATTTTTCAGATTATTTTAGATTGGTTATTAAAATTATTTGGTTGGTCTACGGATTCTCTTACTATATTTAGTAATGATAAATTAAAAGAGCAAAAACAAGAACAGTATGGATATAAAAAAAAGAAAAATCAATTTCGAGAGAATATACCAGAATATCGTTTAAAAAAAATACCCGAAAAAATAGAAAAAGCCATATCATTTATCGATAGACAATATAATGGACTTATATGGGTAGATGAATTAGCTTATGTTATGGATTATAAAGATATAGAAAGATTAAATTCTCTTTTATATTACGATAAGGAGCAACGTTTTATTGAAGTTAAACCTTTATATTCTATCAAACCATTATTTATAAAAAAGGAAAATTTAAATAATAAAGAATGGTTGGAATCAACAATTAATACATTAAAAAATAGTGCTAAATTACCACACCAGATAGCTTTATTGGAATTTTTAGAAAATTATAAGAAAGTTAATATCAATGAAAAATAATTGAAAACAAGAAGAGCTTTGTTTGCTTAACTCCCATTTTAAGCAAAATTTTTCTTCAAATATTAATAACATATGTTTAAAAATGGCTTTGTTGCATAAATAGTTAATTTTTTTGTATACACCCTAAAATTTCCAAATATTTTTTTCTTAGATTATTGTAATTTCTTTATAAACTTTACATTTTGCAATTTGATACATCAAATTTAAAAGTTTAATTTTTGTTTTAATTTCTGTAATTTGATTTTGTATACATCTTGAACTCAATTTTTCTGTAAAATACCTTTTAAATCTACTAAACTCAGATTCTACTCTACTTCGTAATCCATATTCTACCATCTCTTTCCATAACTCTTCCCCAAATTCAGCAATAAATTCAAGATGTTTCTTCTTCTGTTTATGATAATAAGGTTCTCTAAAATATATTGGGTTATTCTTAAATTTGTTCTTATAATAAGCAGAATTCTTCCTTGGAGGAACAATTAACTGAATATCGTAAAAATCAGAAATATTATACAATTTATTAGAATCATAAGCCTTATCTACGATTGCTTTATCTATGTTATAACCTTCTTTTTTAAGTTCCTTTATACATTGAGGATAAACCTGGGAATCATGTATATGAGAATTGGTAAGTATCGCATTATAAATAAGACCTGTTTGAGGTTCTACTGCTATATGAATCTTTTTCCATTCTCTACGATTACTTTGATTTTCTGGATGAGTCTTTTTAAGCCATTCCCCCTCTCCATATACTTTCAAACCACTTGCATCTATTACTATAATCAATTTCTCTCCCATTGCTGCTAATTCTTCCATCTGCCTTCTTATCTTTTTTACCTCCTTTTCTATCTTAATTCCTAACTTTTTTTGCCTCCTGCATATCTGGGTATAGGAAGGTACAGGAAGATTAATACCCATATTCCTAAATAAAGTTTCTGTAAATCCCTGTGCTTGTCTTAAAGGTAAACGATACAATCTTGATAACATCAATATAACTTCTATTGCATAATCTGAATATACAAAATTTTTTCCTTTACCTTTTCTTTTTTTCCTATTAAACCATTTCTTTGTTAAAACTTCCTTAAATTCTTCGGGAACTTCTACAAAATATCTTAAAAAATTGCCTCTCTGAATTAAACTTGAATTATATTCTTTCCAGTTTTTCACTTTATATTTTACTATTTTCTCCATACATTATAAAAAATATTTCAAATTATTATTTTTTCAAACTTTTTTCATAATTTTCCGTTTATATGCAACAGAGCCCGTTTAAAAATTTAATACTTTTTTCATATCACGAAAAATTGTTTACAATTTTATTAGTAGAAATTTTTTAAATACCAAAAAAATTAACTTTTATACAACAAAGCTAATATTAAAGATAAAAATTTAATCATAAATTTATGTGGGAAGAATTAATAAGAAAGTTTAATTACGAAAAAATAATCGAAACCATTCTATTAAATATAATTCATTATTTGCCTAATATAATAGCTTCAATTATAATAATATTAATCTTTTATTTATTATGGAAATTAAGCCTAAAGTTGTTATCCTTATTATTTAAGCGAATTGAATTTGATCTTACAATACAAAATTTTATTTTTATTCTGTTAAAAAGTTTTATCTTTACAATTGCATTAATAACAGTTTTATCACAATTAGGAATTAACACTACTTCAATAATTACCAGTTTAGGAGTTGTTGGATTAACAATTGGTTTTGCTGCGAAAGATGTATTATCAAATATTATTTCTGGAATTTTTATTTTTTGGGATAGACCTTTTGTTATTGGAGATTTAGTAGAAATAAATGGTTATTATGGTAAAATAGAAAATATTACAATGAGGACAACAAGACTTGTTACAGTTGATGGTAAAATGATATCGATTCCAAATAATCAGATCATTAACTCTATGGTTGCTTCTTATACTAATTTTCCTCATTTAAGAGTAGATATTAATTTTACTGTTGCAACAAATGAAAATTTAAAGAAAATAAGAGAAATCTTATTTAAACTTGTAGATGATGAAAATATTTTCTTAAAGAATCCTCCGCCAGAATTAGTATTACAAAGTATTAATGATTATAATATTGAATTAATATTTCGCGTTTGGATTAAAAATGAAAAAGAACATATAAAAATTAGATATATGTTAAGGGAACAAATTTTAGAAACTTTATTAGAACATAAAATTAATATGCCCTATGAAACAATTCAAATTTTATTAAAGAGAGATATTAATTAATATAATAATTCATTCAAATTATAAAAATTTAATCTTCATTTCGCATGTCTCCATTTATAAGTTTAATCTTATTTTTATTCCATAAATGAGGATAGCATTCTTTAAATCCTTTCATCATATATTCATAAGGAAAATCAGAAAAACTGCCACGTTCTTTTATATATTCCATAAATTTTTTACCTTCTTTATCGTAAGGATGAAAAATACTATCATTTTCTCCATCAAAATCTAAAGTTGGAACATTATATTTTTCGCATAGAAATTTATCAAATGCAGGTGTTGCTTTTACCCATTTATTTTTATAGGGATTAAAAATTTCACTATATCCATGAAATGCAAATATATCAGAACCAAGATATTCAATAAAACGCTTACTGGATAAATGATTTTTTACATCAGCAAAACCAATTTTAGCTGGGAATCCTAATTTTCTTGCAATAGTTGTATAAAGTAATGCCTTAGGAATACAATAAGTTTTTTTAAAGCTAATAATATGTGATGCTTTATAATCGCTTTTTTTAATTTTAAAATTATAGGGATTGTATAAAATACCATCTCGAACAATGTAATAAAAATTAATTAAATTTTCCCATGAATTTTTTTCTGGATTATAGTAACGATTAAAATATTCTAAAAATTGCGGAGAATCATAATCAAAAAAATATGTTGGTTTTGTAAGTTCCAGTAGTTCTTCAGTAAATTCAGTTTTTTGAACCATAATATCAAATAAAAAAAATTGATTTAAATGTCAATTTTTTTTAAAAATGTAAAAGAGCTTTGTTGAATAATTCCCATTTTAAAGAAAATTTTTAAAAAGCGTTATTTTTTAAAATATTACTAACATATGTATAAAAATTCACTTCTTTTTTTAATATCTCGAAAAATTGTTTTAAGAATGTTGATTAATATTTTTATAAATAGCAAATCATTAACTTTTATGCATAAAGGCATGTAAAAGAATACGTAAACGATCAATTTATATTTTCGTAACTTATTTTAGGCACATAATATTTCTACGTCTTCTTCTACAAGCTCCCTCGCCCTGTAAAATCGATGCTCTATTCTGATTTCTGTAATAGTTGTTACAAATTCATGACCAATTTCTCTTAACGGAACCCTCAATAGATATACCTTATCATCAAATCTTCTATAACATTCCCATTCTATTAATAATCTTATAATATGACTTACACTATAACCCGTCATTTCTGATATATCTTTTAATAATTGATGAATATTCTGACTTACTCTTATAGAATAATGTTCATAATCATTACATATCATTTGATAGATTTTTTTACTGGTTTTCTTTTGATTTGCTAATTTTTTTAGTCTTTCTATATATTTAGAAATAAGAAACAAAAACATATCCGAATAGCTGGAATGATTATTTCTTAAATCCTGCAAATCATCTTTATAGGGTAAATAAATCATAAAGTGTAAAATTACTGTATTGCTTGATGATTCTAACTCTTCGTTAGGACTTCGAATATTCTTTCTTATATAGGTAGCCATCAATATAATAGTCTATTTTTTATTAAAAATCTTACCAAAAAAATATAAGAAAATCATATTTTAGAAGCAGTATTTATAGAAACTATAAATTATACGGCGTTCTTTGATCGCTTACAAGAATACAAAAATAAGTTATTAAAAAAATTATTTTAACAAATGTAAAATAAGTAATATTAAACAATCCGAAATAATAGATATCTATTAGTTATAATCATATAAATTAATTATATAATTATTCTTGTTTTTTCTCTAATATTAAACAAAAATGAGCAGAATATTTACGAAAAAAATTTGATTTTTCTAATTTGTTTTCTAATTTTTCTAGAAATTTCATAAGGAATTCTGGAATAAAATCTGGTAAAAAAGTAAAATATTCGATATTTAAAATTTTAAATTTTTCGAATATAAAGGAATCTTTATATGGTTCAATCCATATTTCTGTACCTTCATCAATTGAATTAATTAGAGGAAAAATATAACTCATATATAAGCGATATATAGGATTTCTTACATTAATTTCGTGTATTAACAATCTACCTCCTGGTCTTAGAACTCTATAAAACTCATTTAATGCTTTTTTTTGTTCTATTTTTGAAGGTAAATGATGTAATACATTAATGGTATAAATAAAATCAAATTCATTATTTTTAAAGGGTAATTCTGTAATTGAACCAGAATAAATTTCGTTAAGATTGCAGTATTGTTTGGCATATTCGACTTGTTTTTCTGAATAATCAATACCTTTCATTTTATATCCATATGATAACATTTCTTTTAAATACCATCCCTGACCACATCCAGCATCTAAACCATATAGGAATTGTTCCTTAGGCAAATAATGTAGATTTATGTTAATTTTTTTATATAAAACTTTTTGTCTAATATGTTCTGGTATTTGTTCTTTATATTCGTCAGCAATGATATTAAAATGTTTATCCTGAAATAATAATATTTTTCTATATTTAATTATTGTAAATATAGCAATTAATACTGCTGTCCATATAGTAAATAAACGAAAAAGAAAAATAATATAAATCGAAGCTTTTGTTGATATACCAAAATCAGTTAATAATTCTATTCCAGTTTTTCCGGAAAAATAGATACCAGATGGTATAAAAGAAAATAAATTAATAAGATTCATTTCAGAAAATATTTTTATTATGCGATTTATTGGTAATGATTGTTCAAACATTTTTATGGAAAAATATAATGTAAAAGAAGAAAAAAACCAGATTAAAATACTAGATGATAATATAAAAATTATTAATGAAGATAAATTTAAAATAATATTTGTTTTTTTTATTTTATCTATGTAATATATTATAAAACTTAATATACAGGCTAAAGCAATCAATATAAAAGTTTCTTTAGTTAGATATTTAAAAAAAGTGAATAAAAATAATAAACTAAAAATATCTAATAATATATCAATTATAAAAATAAACATTCCTTTCCAGATTTTTCGTTTTAAAAGAGGTATAATTCGAATAAAATGTAGAATATAAAATGGGGTTAAGTTTCCTATAAAAGAAGTAAAGTAATATATACTTAATTCTCTTGTAGGAATTTTAATATTAAAGTGTCTTAATAAAAAGTTCCATCTAAAAAAGCGTAATATTAAATTACAGATTGTAAGAATAGGTATAATTAAAATATACTGGATATAAAATTGAGTTTTAATAATATCAGAAAAATGAATATTATGCTCACTTAATATATAATGAGTACCCCAGAGGCCAAAAATAAAACTAAATAATAAAAGAAATAAGAAAATATAATAGGATTTGAACGTTTTTATTATTTTCATAAAATAGTGAATGCTCCAATTTTTTTAATTATAGAATAACGAAATAAAAGTAAAAATGTTATTAAGATACTAAAAAAATAAAAACCATAATTTTTGTAAAATTTATTTTCAATTTCTAATACGCTCATCCATAAAAATGCGAAGGTAAAAATTCTAAAGATATTATCGAAAGCAAGCCAATATTCTAAATCTACCATAGTAATAATAATAAAAACTAATCCAATGGGTATATATAATATAGTATTTTGCAAAATAGAACTGAAATTTTGCTTAAACAAATTTTTATTTATTGGAATAAAATTTTTTAATTGCAGTAGTAGTGATATATGTAATAAAAATATTATTATATAAGGTATAAATTTAAAAAAATCATAAATTGTATGGATCTTATTTAAAGAAGAGAAATAAAATAAAATATAATCATGAAAAGGCAAACGGATTCTATTTGTATGTTTTATTGGATTTAAATCGGTAAAATTAAAGTAAATAGGAATAACTTTATACCAGATAATAAATATAAGTATAGTAAAAAGTATTAAAAATATACCTCTAAAGTCTTTTCTTAGAAGAAATAAAATGCAGAGAGGTAATAAATAAAAAATCAATGTTTCTTTCGTTAATATTAATAAAATGCTAATTAGAATAGATAAAAAATAATATTTGTTAAATTGAATTTGTTTTTTTTGATTTAAACTAAAATTACATTTATATAATAAGAATATAAAAATCATAAATAAAGATATAAAAATTGTATCTCCAATTAAAAGCATATTTGAAATAATTGTAAAAGGATTAAATAAATAAATAATACTTAAATATTTTTTTTCGGAAGGTAATATCTTATAAAATAACAAAAAAGAATAGCAAAATAAAATAATATGTAATATTAAAACCCAATAAGTATAATATTCCCATCCCAAAATCGATGGAATAATACCATAAAGAAGAGAAGAACCAATTCTTAGCATTCTAAAATAGGTTGAGTCAAGAACAAGGTTCGTAATATTTTTATCATAAATATAACGACTTATAAAATAATAAAATTGTCCATCATAACCTTCATCTTTTAATATTATAAGATTTTTGAATTTCATTTCTGGATTTAATTCCAACATGTTCTGATTCAGATGTATAAGTAAATTTATATTATAATTAACTTGCTTAGTGTATAGTAAGATTAAAATTAAAGAAATTAATATATATAAAATAATCAAGTAAAATGGTTGAATTAAATTCAATTTATTTTTTATTAAGCTTATTATATTAAGCATTAAAATTACTTTTTTTGTAGATAAGTTGTATTGTCATTTCTTTTTAGAATGATTCGGTTCCATTGCAGCAGGGATCAAAATTATTTTTACAATAAGGGCATTGTAAATGTCCATGTACTTCTATAGGGGGATTTTGTTTCGTCATCCATTGCAAACAAAAAGGACATTGGAAAAGATAATCATTTTCTCTTTTTTTAGGATTGTGATTAATATTGCATGTTTGGTTTTTATTTTTTTCTTCTTTTTTGTTAGATTCTTTCATTAAATCACATATTACACTTTTTATTCAGGTAGTAAAGTACTATTATAGTAAAGCAATTTTATAATTTTTATTTATGCACTTTATATTTATAAAATACATTTGACGTGATTATTTTTAATAAAAATCTGATTAATAAAATTTTTATAGTTTTAGGAATGAATTTATAATGTAGGAGAAGCTATGAAACTTCATGAATATCAAGCAAAAGAAATCCTCAGAAAATATGGGGTAAATGTAAGAGAAGGTAAGGTAGTAGAAAAACCAGAAGATATTGGTCCAGCTTATGATGCTCTTGGTGGTGGTATTATTGCAGTAAAATCTCAGATTCATGCTGGTGGTAGAGGTAAAGGAACTATTTATGATGGAGAAGATCCACAAAAATCAAATAAAATATTAGATGGTGGTGTTAAAATTGCAAAAACAAAAGAAGAAGCAATTGAATATGGTTCAAAAATTTTAGGCAATTATTTAGTAACACATCAAACTGGTGGCAAAGGTAAAAAAGTCTTAAAAATCTATTTAGAAAAAGGAACCAATATTGCAAAAGAATTTTATTTAAGTATTTTACATGATAGAGCAATTAATAAGCCCATAATTATGGCTTCTTCTGAAGGTGGTATGGATATAGAAGAAGTTGCAGCAAAATATCCAGAAAAAATTATTAAATTACCAATAGAGCCAGCAATTGGCATGATGCCATGGCAAGCAAGAGAAATATTATTTCGATTAGGTGTTCCAATGGAAACCTTCAAACAGGGTGTTCCATTTTTATTAAACTTATGGAAGGTATATGATCAGGAAGATGCATCACTGGTAGAAATTAATCCACTTGTATTAAGTGCAGAAAATGAATTAGTTGCTTTAGATTGTAAATTTAGTTATGATGATAATGCACTATTTAGACATCCAGAAGCAAAAGAATTACGTGATGTTACAGAAGAAGATCCCTTAGAATTAAAGGCAAGTGAATATAATTTAAACTATGTACGTCTTGATGGAGAAGTAGGATGTATGGTAAATGGTGCGGGCTTAGCAATGGCTACAATGGATTTAATAAAACATGCAGGTTCATTTCCGGCAAATTTCTTGGATGTAGGGGGTGGTGCAAATCCTACTACTGTAGCAAATGGATTTCGTATTATTTTAAGTGATCCTAATGTAAAAGCTATTTTTGTCAATATTTTTGGTGGCATAGTACAATGTGATAGAGTGGCAAATGGAATTGTTCAGGCTGCTAAGGAAGTTCAGATTCATGTTCCATTAATTGTTAGATTAAAAGGAACCAATGCAGACCTGGCAGCTAAAATATTAGCTGATTCAGGCTTACCTATTATTGTTGCAAATGAACTTGAAGATGCAGCACAAAAAATAAGAGAAGCTTTAAATAAAAATTAAAAAGGAGTTTTAATTATGGCAGTTTTAGTAGATAAAAATACACGTTTACTTGTACAGGGTATAACTGGTAAAGAAGGAAGTTTTCATACTCAACAAATGATTGAATATGGAACAAAGGTCGTAGCAGGTGTTACACCTGGAAAAGGTGGCCAAAAAAGTGAACATGGAGTTCCTATTTTTAATACAGTAAAAGAAGCTGTGGAAAAAGAAGGAGTAAATGCTACTGTTATTTTTGTACCTCCTGCTTTTGCGGCTGATGCAATATTAGAAGCAATTGGAGCAGAAATTCCTTTAATTGTATGTATTACCGAGGGGATACCAGTTAGAGATATGGCAAGAGTTTATACAGTTCTACAAAATTCTAAATCAAGATTAATTGGACCTAATTGCCCTGGTGTTATAAGTCCTGGAAAAGCAAAGATAGGTATTATGCCTGGTTTCATACATAAAGAAGGAACCATTGGAGTTGTTTCTCGTTCTGGAACATTAACTTATGAAGCAGTTTCACAATTAACAGCTGTTGGTTTAGGACAAAGTACATGTATTGGTATTGGAGGAGATCCAGTTATAGGAACCAAACATAAAGAAGCAATTAAACTATTAAATGATGATCCAGAAACAGAAGGTATAATCATGATTGGAGAAATTGGTGGAACTGATGAAGAAGATGCAGCAGAATGGATTAAAGATAATGTAAAAAAACCTGTAGTCGGTTTTATTGCTGGTCAAACAGCACCTCCAGGAAAAAGAATGGGACATGCTGGTGCAATTATTTCTGGAGGTAAAGGAACTGCACAAAGTAAGATGGAAGCAATGAGAAAAGCTGGTATCGCTGTAGTGGAAAATCCAGCTTATATTGGAAGAACAATGAAAGAATTATTAAGCAAATAAAATTCAAACGGGGCTTATGCCCTGTTATTTTATTTAAATTGATCTAATTTTTTTCTTAGAACTTCCAAAGCTTTTTGATTATCATTTGATTTTAAAAATAATGTTGATTCTCCATTATTCGTAGATTCAGTAGCATATACATATTCAATATTTAAATTTTCTTCTGCAAGAATTTCTGCTACATATTCCAGAGATCCTGGACCTTTTTTTAAAGAAAGTTGAATTACTTCTCCTTCAAGTACCAGTATTCCTGCTTCTCCAAGAAGATGAATTGCTTTTTGTGGATCACTTACAACCATACGAATCATAGCATATTCTAAGTGATCAACTACTGTTATTCCAATAATATTAATTTGTTCATCGGAAAGAGAACCACATATATTTGCCAAAACCCCTGGTTTATTTGCAGCAAGGATTGTAAGTTGTTCTACAATTTTCATAAAATGCTCCTATTTAAGATTATAATTCACATTATATATTCTATATGATAAAAATCAATATTTTTTGTTTTTTTTAACTTGATTTTTTATAATATATTATGATAATTTAGTATATGTCACAAAAGATTTTAATAAAAGAAAATAAAAAGTTAACTTATAAACAATATTTTACTATAAAAGATGATAAAAGGTATGAATTAATAGAAGGGAAATTATTAATGTCACCAGCACCAAATACAAAACATCAGAGAATTATAAGAAAATTACTTCGCTTAATTGAAAATTGTTTAATAAACAAAAAGATAAAGGGTGAGGTATTTTTATCACCGATAGATGTAGTATTTAGGGAAGATATAGTATTACAACCAGATATAGTATATATAACAGAGGAGAGGAAAGATATAATAAAAGAAAGGGGTATATTTGGAATACCAGATTTAGTAATAGAGGTAATAAGTCCTGGAAGTGAGAAGAGGGATATAGTAGATAAGAAAAGGATATACGAAGAAAGTAAGGTAAAAGAATATTGGATAGTATTTCCGAATGAGGAATTTATAGAGGTATTGGAATATGATGAGAAGGGAAATAGATATAAAGAGATAGGTGTATATAATAAGGAGAAGGAATTAGAGAGTAAAGTGATAAAAGGTTTAAAGATAAAAGTAAAAGAGGTATTTGAAATATGAGATTAAAAGAGAGATGGCGATATGAGGATTATATAAAATTAGAAGATGATAAGAGATATGAGTTAATAGAAGGGGAGTTATTAATGTCACCAGCACCAAATACAAAACATCAGAGAATTATATTTAATTTATTATATATTTTAGCTGAGGGGTTGAAATCAAAAAAAATAAATGGTCAAGTCTATACAGCACCGATAGATGTAGTATTTAGGGAAGATATAGTATTACAACCAGATATAGTATATATAACAGAGGAGAGGAAAGATATAATAAAAGAAAGGGGTATATTTGGAATACCAGATTTAGTAATAGAGGTAATAAGTCCTGGAAGTGAGAAGAGGGATATAGTAGATAAGAAAAGGATATACGAAGAAAGTAAGGTAAAAGAATATTGGATAGTATTTCCGAATGAGGAATTTATAGAGGTATTGGAATATGATGAGAAGGGGAATAGATATAAAGAGATAGGTGTATATAATAAGGAGAAGGAATTAGAGAGTAAAGTGATAAAAGGTTTAAAGATAAAAGTAAAAGAGGTATTTGAATTATGAGATTAAAAGAGAGATGGCGATATGAGGATTATGTAAAATTAGAAGATGATAAGAGATATGAGTTAATAGAAGGGGAGTTATTAATGTCACCAGCACCAAATACAAAACATCAGAGAGTTGTAGCTAAACTATGGAAAAAAATTGATAATTATTTAGAAAAAAAGAAAAAAAAAGACGCGGTATTTTTATCACCGATAGATGTAGTATTTAGGGAAGATATAGTATTACAACCAGATATAGTATATATAACAGAGGAGAGGAAAGATATAATAAAAGAAAGGGGTATATTTGGAATACCAGATTTAATAATAGAGGTAATAAGTCCTGGAAGTGAGAAGAGGGATATAGTAGATAAGAAAAGGATATACGAAGAAAATAAGGTAAAAGAATATTGGATAGTATTTCCGAATGAGGAATTTATAGAGGTATTGGAATATGATGAGAAGGGAAATAGATATAAAGAGATAGGTGTATATAATAAGGAGAAGGAATTAGAGAGTAAAGTGATAAAAGGTTTAAAGATAAAAGTAAAAGAGGTATTTGATAATTAAGTTTTTAAAAATTGATCAATTTTTTTTGCTAAAATATCTGGATATAAACTGAATAAAATATGACTTCCTTTTTTAAATATAAGATTAGGTCTTCTATTTGTACTAATTTTGTTGAAAGAAATTAACGGATCAGATGTACCATGAATAACATAAATATTTTTATTATATAATATAGTTTTATTAATACCTTTCCAATTATATATCCATTTAGGAGCCTCAAAAAAGACATTAGTAGGAAATTCTTCAAACATTTTGCTAAATTGATAAACAAATTTAATATTATATCGATAAATTCGATAAGAATAAGCAATAAAATATTGTATCATTTTTCTTAGTATTACAGGAATTCTATATATAAAATAAGCTAATATTTTTGCTAGTAGTGTTAAGCCTTTACCATTGAAAGCAGTAGAAAGTAATATAATTTTTTTTGCTTTGATAAGCTGTTTTTCTAATAATATTTGTAAAATCATTCCTCCCATTGAACATCCAATTACAATATCATATTTTTGTTTTAATTTTGAATCATTTTTTTGAACTAAAAAGTCAGTATATTCTTCTAATGTTTTGATTTCATAAGGTTTTACATCATAAAATTTAATGAAGGTATTTCTAATATTATTATTATAAATTTTATTTAATTCTTTGATTAGAGGTATATACATTATTTCATTAGCTCCTAAGCCTGGAATCCATAGTATATCAATTATTTTATATGTAGAATTTATCATTTATATTTTAATAATAGAATGGTTTTATAAATGAATTTCTTGTAAAGAATGTACACTAAATTCCATTTTATTAAAACTTTTTAATCCATTAATAAATGCTTTACTACCATTTAACGTTGTTATACATAATATTTTGGAACGAATAGCTTTTCTTCGTATTTCAAAAGAATCATCTCTTGTCTGTCTGGAATGAGGTATATTAATGATTAATTTGATTTTATTTTCTTCTATAAGATCCAGAGCTGTTGGATGTTTATTATCTTTTAGTTTATATAAAAGTTCAACAGGTATGTTGTATTTTTCAATTGTTTTCTTTGTTCCTTCTGTAGCATATAATTTATAGCCTAATTGATGTAAGATTTTAACTTCTTCGATTAAATATGGTTTAGCTTCATCACTTATACTAATAAAAACTCCACTTCCTTTAGGTGGTATTTTTTCTCCTGATGCGATAATTGCTTTTAAATACGCTTCTTCATAAGTTTTAGCAATTCCCATAACTTCACCCGTAGACTTCATTTCTGGACCTAAGATTATATCTGTATTTGAAAATCTATTAAATGGTAATACAACTTCTTTAGCTGCATAATATTCTTTTTGAATTTTATAGTTTTTTAATAAATCTTTTAATTTACGCCCCATCATAATTTTTGTTGCCAATTTTGCTAGTGGAACACCTATTGCTTTTGATACAAAAGGCACAGTTCTACTAGCTCTTGGATTTACTTCCAGTACATATAAAGTATCATTTTGAATGGCATATTGAATATTAATAAGTCCTTTTACATTTAGTTCTTTAGCAAGTAATGTTGTAGCATAAATAATTTCCTTTTTCTTTTCTTCTGAAATAGAAACAGGTGGAATAATACATGCGGAATCTCCAGAGTGAACACCAGCTTCTTCTATATGTTCCATAATGCCTGCAACAAAAACTTCTTCTCCATCAGAAATAGCATCTACATCTAACTCAATTGCGTGATCTAAAAATTTATCTATGAGTATGGGATGTTCTGGATTAACAGTTACTGCTTCTTCCATATAAGATTTTAACTGTTCTTCATCATAAACAATAGACATGGCTCTTCCACCAAGAACATAACTTGGTCTTACAAGACAGGGATATCCAATTTGTTCTGCAATCATAAAAGCTTCTTCTATATCATAGGCAATACCATTATCTGGTTGATTTAAATTTAATTTTTTGATTAATTTACTAAATTCATCACGATCTTCTGCTTTATGGATTTCTTCAGGTTGTGTTCCTAATATAGTAAAACCAGCTTGTTTTAAAGGCTTTGCTAATTTTAAAGGTGTTTGACCACCAAATTGAACAATAATCCCATCTGGCTTAATTGTTTCGCAAATATGAATTATATCTTCTTCTGTAAGGGGTTCAAAAAATAATGTATCCGAAGTATCATAATCTGTGGACACAGTTTCGGGGTTAGAATTTACCATAATTGATTTTATATTCATTTCTTTTAAAGCAAAAGAAGCATGACAACAACAATAATCAAATTCAACACCCTGTCCAATTCTATTAGGACCACCACCAATAATCATTACTTTTGATTCTTTATATTCTTCTACTTCATTTAATTCTTCGTAACTAGAATATAAATAAGGTGTTTTTGCTTCGAATTCTCCTCCACAAGTATCTATTCTTCTATATACTGGTTTTATTTTATTTTTATTTCTAATGGATTTGATATTTTCTTCTTCCTTTTTTAAAAGATTTAAAATTTCTCTACTTTTTTGTGCTTTTGTAAGATTCTGATTTGGAATAATTTCTTCTATGATATTTTTTAATTTAATAAATGCTAATTGCCTATCAGAATATCCTTTTTCTTTAAATTCTTTTATAATTTCTGCTGTATAGTTATTCTGTATAAGATATTTTTGTAATTCTAATTCTTCTTCTACTAATTCATCAAATTGATATAAAAACCATCGATCAATTTTACTTAATTCATAAATTTTTTCAATAGGAAAAAAAACTCTACCTCTTTTATGCATTTCAATACCAATTTTTATATCAAAAATACGATCTGGATTTGGCTTGGATAAACTTTCTGTTAAATAATTTTCTAAGGTATTATTTTTTAAGTGCTCATGAATTTTAAATAATTCTTCTAAATAGCCATCGCTTCCAAAACCATATCTACCTATTTCTAAAGAGCGACAGGCTTTCTGAAAAGATTCTATAAAAGTTCTTCCAATAGCCATGGTTTCTCCAACGGATTTCATCATACTGCCTAAGATTTTAGGTGTACCAGGAAATTTTTCAAATGCAAAACGAGGAATTTTTGTAACTACATAATCAATAGTAGGTTCAAAACTTGCAGGTGTAACCTTAGTTATATCATTAGGAATTTCATCAAGTGTATAACCAACGGCTAATAATGCTGCAATTTTAGCAATAGGAAAACCAGTAGCTTTACTTGCCAGAGCAGAAGATCGAGAAACTCTTGGATTCATTTCAATAACGACCATATCGCCATTTTGCGGATTTACTGCAAATTGAACATTAGAACCTCCTGTTTCTACACCAATTTCTCTTATTATTGCAATAGCTGCATCTCTCATTTTCTGATATTGTTCATCAGATAATGTTTGTTGAGGGGCAACCGTTATAGAATCTCCTGTATGAACACCCATTGGATCTAAATTTTCAATACTACAAATAATAACAACATTGTCTTTCATATCTCTCATTACTTCTAATTCATATTCTTTCCAGCCTAATATACTTTGTTCTACTAAAATTTGATGTGTTGGAGATTCATTTAATCCATCTTTACATATTTCTAAAAATTCTTCTTCTGTAAAAGCTATACCTCCACCTGTTCCTCCTAAGGTAAAAGATGGTCTGATAATTAAAGGAAGCCCTAATCGTTTTTTAAATTCTATTGCTTCTTCTAAGGATTCGCATAATTGGGATTCTGGGACTTTTAAACCAATTTTTCTCATTGCTTCTTTAAATCGTGCTCTACTTTCTGCTTTATCGATAGCATCTGCATTCGCACCTATTAATTTGATTCCTCTTTTCTGGATTTCTCCTTTTTTCCATAAATCCATTACGAGATTTAAAGCTGTTTGACCTCCAACAGTGGGTAAGATTGCATCTGGTTTTTCTTTATCAATAATCTTTAATAAAATTTCTGTTGTCATTGGTTCAATATAAGTAACATCAGCTACATCTGGATCTGTCATAATAGTAGCTGGATTAGAGTTTAAAAGAATTGTTTTATATCCTTCTTTACGCAAAACTTTACATGCTTGGTTTCCACTATAATCAAATTCAACTGCTTGCCCAATAACGATAGGACCACTTCCAGGAATTAAAATACTTTTAATATCGGTACGCTTAGGCATAGGGACATTTTTTTTGCTTCTTATTATTAGTCTACTGGTTAGTATTAAAAGTTGTCCTATAAAATTAATATAATAGGTTTATTTTATTTAAAAATTACTTTTATATATTAACATCAAAATTTTTTTTGTAATTATGAATTGGTCAAGTTTATTAGGAATGTTTATTTTATTATTTTTTGCCTGGTTAATTTCGGAAAATAAAAGGAATCAGAATTTTCGTTTAATTATTGGAGTAATTATCTTAGAATTTTTAATTGGTTATTTCTTATTTCGATTAAATTGGGGAATTTCATTATTTGAATCCATAAATCATATCGTTATTAAGTTAGCTGACATAGCTAATGAAGGTTCCCGTTTTCTATTTGGACCTTTATCAATTTCTCCTGGTCAGAAAGGTTCTTTGGGATTTATATTATTTTTTCAGGCATTACCTACAATTGTGTTTTTTTCTGCTTTAATTTCGATTTTATATTATTATAAAATTATGAATATACTTATTGAAACATTTGCCTTTATTTTTAATAAATTATTTCGAATTTCTGGTGCAGAATCCTTGGTCGCAGCGAGTAATATTTTTGTGGGAATTGAATCCATTCTTACAGTTAGACCTTTAATTTCTCAAATGACACGATCCGAACTTCATACCATATTAACTGCTGGACTTGCAACAGTTGCTTCTAATGTTATGGCTGTGTATATCTTTACTTTACAAAATGTTTTTCCGCAAATAGCAGGGCATCTTGTTACTGCTTCTATTTTATCTGCTCCTGCTGCTATTATGTTTTCTAAGATAATTGTTCCGGAAACAAATCAACCTTTAACGCTTGGAATACATGTGAAAGTTGAATATCAAAAAGAAAATTCTTTAATAGAAGCAATCATAAATGGTTCTAATTCTGGTTTAAAATTAATATTTGGTATTGTTGCATTACTTTTATCTGTTATAGGTTTAGTTGCTTTACTGGATCAGATTTTAATTGCGATAACTTCTTATTTTGGTAACGAAGTTTCATTAAAAGTATTATTAGGATATTTATTTTATCCTTTTGTCTGGGGATTAGGAATTCCAGAAAAAGATATTTTTAATGTTGCCACAATTATTGGAGAAAGAATGATTTTAACAGAAGTATATTCATATCAACGATTAGCAGAGTTATTGCAAAATCAACAAATAGATTTAAAGAGTGCTGTTATTGCATCTTATGTCTTATGTGGTTTTACACATTTTGCTTCTTTAGCAATATTTACAGGTGGTATTCAAGCATTAGTTCCAGAAAGAACAAGGACCTTAGCCAGTATCTCTTTAAAAGCTTTAATTGCTGCAACCTTAGCAGATTTATATACAGGAGCTATTGCTGGATTTTTTTATTCTGGAACAAGTTATTTAATTAAATAATATAAAACCATAATAAAAAGTGTAATTAAAAAAGAAAAAATGATATTTAATAAGAAACCTGTTTTTGCCATTTGTTTTATTGTTATTTTTTCTGTGCTAAAAATTATTGCATTAGGTGGTGTTGCTATTGGTAACATGAATGCACAACTTGCAGATAAAGGAATTGTTAATAAAAGAATATAACTATTTTGGAAGTTTTGTTCTACTATCGCGGATATAATAGGTAAAAATGTGGCTGTTGTAGCAGTATTACTGGTAATTTCTGTAAAAAATATAATAAAAAACGAAATAGTATAAATAATCAAAAAAAGTAAAATAAAATCTGGTATAGAACTTTGCATATTTTTAAACCATAATGAATGTTTTGCAATATACTTTGAAACTCCTTTTTCCTGTATTAATTTTGCTAATGCCAATCCTCCACCAAATAAAATTAAAATTCCCCATATTTGCTTCATCTCTTGTATATCTTTCCATTCCATTAAGAATTTTCCTTTAAATATATCTGTTGGTATAAAAAACAATACAATAGCCATTAACATTGCTATTAGTGAATCATTAAAATATGGTAATATTTTACTAATTAATGGTTGTAATAGCCATAAAAAAATTGTAATTAAGAAAACAATTAAAACAAGTTTTTCTTCTGTTTTCCATGGTTTATTTTGATCAAAATGAATTCGATTAAGAGAAATTTTCGGTATATTAATTTTAAAAATATATTTTTCTATAATGATATAAATTATAAATAATATAAAAATAATAACTGGGATTCCAATTAATGCCCATTGTATAAATGATATGTTAATATTATATTTTTCTTTTATAAAACCTACATATAAAGTATTAGGTGGTGTTCCGATAATTGTTGCCATACCACCAATATTACAACCATAGGCTGTTAAAAGTAATAAAAGTATTTCGAATTTATCAATTTCTTTTTTTACGGAATTTAGGTTTTTCTCAGATTCTAAGATATTGATAACTGTTTGAATAATAGGAATTAACATTAAAGCAGTGGCAGTATTACTAATCCACATACTTAATATAGCAGCAGTAATAAAAATACCTAACCCAATAAATCTAAAAGGAAAAAAACTTAATATTTTATAAGAAATTCTTTCATGAAGGTTATATTTTTCAATTGCTTTTGCAATAATAAAACCACCAAAAAATAAGAAAATGATTGGATGAGAATAATTTATAGAAACATTTTTTAATGGCATTAACTCTAGCAAAGGTATTAAAACTAATGGTAATAAAGCTGTAACATAGATAGGTATAACTTCTGTTATCCAGAATAAAACCATTAAAATTATTATACCAATGCTTTTCCATATTTCAATTTCTATAAAGGTTAATTGAGAAGGAAGAAAAAAAAATAAAATTATAATGGGAGCAGAAAAATAACCAATTATTTTTGGAATAGTTAAATTTATGATATTTGATAATATATTTTTTTTAACTTTCATTTAATAATTTTATAAATTCTTCTTCAGTTACTATTTTAATATTTAATTTCTTAGCTTTTTCTAATTTACTTCCTGGATTTTCTCCTACAAGTAAATGAGTAGTTTTAGAGGTAACAGTAGAACTTGTTTTTCCTCCTCTTTTAATTACTTCTTCTAATGCTTTTTCTCTCGGTTTAAAATGGGTTAATGTGCCTGTTACACACCATACTTGATCTTTAAAAATGGGTTTAACATTAGAATCAATTTTTATTTCTTTTTGTTCAAATTGTAAACCATATTGCTTTAATTTATTGATTCTTTCCAATATTTTGGGATCTTTAAATTGTGTTATAATAGCATCGGCGATTTCTTCTCCGATACCTTTTATAGATAAAAGTTTTTGTTTAGCATCTTTTTGATTTACAAGTTCAATAATTTTATCAATAGAATTGTATCCATTTTGAATTAATAAATCAGTAACATTAAATCCAATTTCTTTTAAACCTAAGGAAGGTAATACAATTCTAAATTCTTTTTGTTTGGATTTTTCTATTCCATTTAATATGATTTGTACTGATTTTTCTCCAAAATTTTCTAATTTTACTAATTCATTTTTATACTTAGGAAGTTCATAAATATCTTCTATATATCTTATAAACCCTTTATTAAAAAGCGTTCTAATGGTTTTTTCTCCTAAACCATCAATATCCATTTGTTTTCTTCCACAAAAGAAAATTAAAGATTGAATTAAACGTTCATCACATTCTGGATTAGGACAAAACCAATCTACACTATCTTTGTCTTTTACTAATTTTGTATTACAACTTGGACATTTATCAGGAAATTTATATTCAGGACCATCACCAGGATCGATTACTTCTTCTACTGCTGGTATAATATCTCCTCTTTTACTGATTAAAACCTCTGCTCCTATACGAATACCAAGTTTTTTTATATAATCTTCATTATGTAAGGTTGCATAAGAGACAGTAGTACCAGCTAATTTAACTGGTTCTAATTTAGCACGAGGAGTTATTCTTCCTGTTCTTCCAACGAATGTTTCTATATCGATAATACGTGTTCTTGCAAGATCAGGTTCAAATTTAAAAGCTACTGCCCAGCGAGGAGAATTAGCAGTATATCCTAATTTTTCTCTCAATTTTCTATCATTTACTTTTATTACAAGACCATCAACTGGAATATCTAAATTTTTTTCTTTATCTTTGAATTTTTCTATGGTTGTTTCTAATTGATTTATATTACAAACAACATTATCTTCAAATACTGGTAAACCTAAATATTCTAAATATTTTAAAACTTCAGAATCATATTTAAATTCTTTGTTTTCTAAATATCCATCAAAAGCAACCCATCTTAATGGTCTTTTAGCAACTTCTTTAGATTTTTTATGTTTTAAAGAACCACTTGTTAAATTTCTTGGATTTGCATATATACTTCCAAATTCTTCATTAAATCTTTCAAAATCAGTATAAGTCATATAAGCTTCGCCACGAACAATTAAGTTAATCTTTTCTTTTAAATTTAAGGGGATACTTCGAATAGTTTTTGCATTAGGTGTTACATCATCACCAATATTTCCGGTACCTCGTGTTACTCCATGTTTTAAAATTCCATCCTCGTAATAAAGAACAAGGGTTGCACCGTCAACTTTCCATTCCACTATAAATGATTCTGCTCCTGTTTTTTTAGCCCAATCCAGAACCTCTTTTATTGTATAAGTATTAGTTAAGGATAAAACTGGTATTTTATGTTGGAATTTAGGAAATTCTTGTTCTAAATCCGAACCGACTAAATGAGTAGGAGAATCTGGTAGAGCAAATTCTGGATACTGTTTTTCTAATTCTTCTAATTCTTTTAATTTATCGTCAAAGGTTTTATCAGAAATAATTGGTTGATTTTTTATATAATATAAATATTGATGAAATTTTAAAAATTCTGTTAATTTTTTTATATATTCTTTTATTTCTTCAGGTGTATTGGATTTTGGTTTTTCTGGTGGAGTTTTATATAATTGATAAAATAAATCCTCTTCTATAATAGTTTGATTTTTTTTCATATTACCATTCCCTGTTTTATTAAAAGCCAGTAAAAGTTTGTAAAATTCAATTTAATTTATCGGATTGTTTTTGTTTTTCACAAAATCCTTTTTCTTTTAGTAGTTTGCATTTTCCGTATAAATTTAGGGAATGATCTTTTAATTCATAATTGAATTTATTGGCAATTTCTATCTGGATTTTTTCAATATTTGGATTATAAAATTCTTCAATTATACCACAATCTAAGCAAACAATATGATCATGATGTTCTTGTGAGGAGGGAGAAAATTCATAATATTTAGAATTTTTACCAAAATCATGTTCTATTAATTGTCCACTTTCTACTAAAAGAGAAACAGTTCGATAAATTGTGGCTCTCGATATTTCATCTCGTTTATCTTTTAAAATTTCTGTTAAATCTTCTACTGTAAAATGTTCTCCAATGGAAAAAATCTTTTCTGCAACAAGAAGTCTCTGAGAAGTAATTTTTAAGTTCTTCTTTTTTAAAAATTCAGAAAATTTAGAAAGTTCTTTATGTATATCAAATGAATTATTTTCCTTCATTAATTTTAATTTATATATTTTACAATTTTTGTAAAGTACAATTTTAAGTATTAAATTTGGGTAGAATTAATTTTTGAAAGCGATCAAAGAACGCCGTATAATTTATAGTTTCTATTAATTTTGCTTCTAAATTGTTATTTTATAAAAAATTTGATTTTCTTATATTTTTTTAGTAAGATCTTTAATAAAAATTAGACTATAATTATTGATGGCTACCTATATACGAAAGAATATACAAAGTCCTAACGAAGAACTAGAAGAATCAAGCAATACGACTATTTTACACTTTATGATTTATTTACCCTATAAAGAAGATTTACAGGATTTAAGAAATCAGCATTCCAGCTATTCGGATATGTTTTTGTTTTTAATTTCTAAATACATAGAAAGATTAAAAAAATTAGCAAATCAAAAGAAAACCAGTAAAAAAATTTATCAGATAGTTTGTAATGATTATGAACACTATTCTATAAGAGTAAGTCAGAATATTCATCAATTATTAAAGGATATATCCGAGATGACAGGATATAGTGTAAGTCATATTATAAGATTACTAATAGAATGGGAATGTTATAGAAGGTTTGATGATAAGGTATCTCTATTAAGGGTTCCGTTAAGGGAAATTGGCAGTGAATTTGTAACAAGTGTTACAGAAATCAGGATAGAGCATCGATTTTACAGGGCAAGGGAGCTAGTAGAAGAAGATGTTGAAATATTATGTGCTTGAAATAATTTACGAAAATATAAATTGATCGCTTACTTAATTTTTAATATATTTTGAAATTTAAAATAAATTTTTATTGATTTTTCAGAAATATTCGTCATATTTAGAAAAAATATTATATTGGAGTGTTTATGCAAATTGATAATCCATTTGATGAATTTGAAAATTTAGAGAAAATTACATCTAAATTGGGGGAAGGAAATATTAGAGAAAAAAGAAGATATCCTAGAATTGATTATATTTTTGATGTTAAATATGAAATTTTGCCATCAACAGAAAAAGAAGAAGTAATGACAAAAGGCAAAGATATAAGTCTTGGTGGTGTTAGTTTTGAATTAAAACCAGAAGATAAAGTAAATATAGGTATGTTTTTGATAATAAAATTTTCTATTAAGGAATTAGAAGGAGAATTAAAAGCAATGGGGAAGGTTGTAAGAACATGGAAAGAAATAGATAAAGAAAATCAGATAGAAAAAAGATTTTGTGCAGTAAAATTTACTGCTATTGATCCAACTGACTATGAGATTCTTAATAATTTTATAAAAGATTATTTATCCCAGAAAAAAAACTAAATTATTATTTCTTTCTTAAAGTAGGAGGTATATAGTAAACTTTTTGAGATGGAATCTGAATAATTCTTTTTTCTTCTAAGATAAAAGACGAAAGAAATTTCCCATATACGCAACCAGAATCAAGACCTAAGGTATTATTTCGAATAGTTAAACCTTTCCTTGCCCAGTGTCCATATAAAACCATTTTATTACCTTTATAAAATTTATACCATGGTATTCCTTCATGGGAAGATATAGAATAACCTCCCCATGTTCTAATAAATAATAAAATATGTGGGGGTGTATCTTTTAATGGTTTATCTGGAGCAATGCCTGCATGAACTGCTATAAAATCTTTATCATCAATATAAAAAGGTAATTTTTCAATCCAATGATGTAACGTATCACCTAATTCCATATAAAGTTTATAATAATTTTTATTATCTTTATATTCTAATAAGTATTCATATTCATGATTTCCCATAATACATTCAAATTGATTTTCATAGACATAACGAACAACCCCTACTGGATCTGGACCTCGATTAATTAAATCTCCTAATAGAATAATACGATCGTTTTTTGTAGGTTTAATTTTATCGATCATTTTTTTTAATTCTGTTAAACAGCCATGAACATCGCCAATAAATATTGTCCTTTTCATCTTATATAACTAAATACGTAATTTTTGGGAATATTATCGAGCTTTTTTTAGATAATTTTTTAAAAATACATTATAAAACTTTTTGCTTGCTCCTGTTTGTTTTTGGATTAATGTTTTTATTTTTATACTTTTATTATTTAATTCTTCTTTGTTTTTAATTAATCGTATCATATTAGTAATAATTTCATTGCCATTTTCGTATTTAAATAATAATTGATTTTTCCATAAAAGTAATGCAACTGGGCTGGAATTAATGTTTGGACCAGTAAAAGGAATACATCCACATGCTGCTGGTTCACCTGTATTATGTACTCTATGGTGAAAGGCACCACCTACATAACATATTTGAGAATATTGATAAGCAAAGGCGAGAATTCCTAATTTATCAACGATAATAATATTATTTTTTGGGTATTCATTTATAAAATTTTCATTAGAAAATAATAATATTTTATCTATATTATAATGATTTAAGTTTTTAATTGTTTCTTGTATTCTATTTTCATCAATATGATGAGGAAAAATCCATATTTTATATTCTGGAAATTCATTTAATAGTTTATTAATATAAGGATATAATTCTTGATCACATTCCTTATATGTAGATGCAAAAATAATAATCGAATCCGCCATTTGTAATTTTTTATTATCTTTTGGTGATATTGTTTGATGATCTAATTTGTAAATTATTGTATCGTATCTATTGTCTCCTGTTATTTTTAGATTTTTATTATATAATTTTTTAAAATTTTCATAATTATATTCATCTACTACACCAATCCCTGAAAAATCATTATAAAAGAAACGAAAAATAGAAGAATATTTAATACGATAGGAATTATGTTCTATGGCAGCAGAACATAAAAAGTTTTTACATCCATCTTTATTTAAAGCTCTTAAAAGATTAGGAAATGTATCCCATGTAAATGTAATAAAAAATATAAAATTTGCATTTTTAAATTTCCATTGCCAAAAAAAGTCTAAAGGAAGATAAGCTTTGCCTTCAGATGGTAATTTGTCGATATTTTTAACACTTAAACTAAAAACAGTTATCAAAATAGGAATATCTGGATGTTTATGTTTCAGTATTCTAAAAATAGCTAAGGCTTGATCTAATTCTCCCGCAGAAGATGCATGAAGCCATATTTTTTTATGGTTTTTATACTGGTTTAAAAAATCAATAATTCTTTTTTTTCCTTCTTTTCTTGTAATATGAAATTCTCGAATTTTGGGGTGAAGTAATGTTAATAATAAATAAAATGGATATATAATTGTTAAAAGTAGATTATATAGAAGGAACATATAAAAAACCATTTTTTTTGTTTCTTGCAAAAAGAGAATGATCTTTTTTATTAGATGATATGATATTAATTTTTGATTTAATGGATACAATTATTGAAGATCCTTTTTTTTCAAATTTTTATAATAAATTAGATGAAAAACAAAAGAAATTATGGCTTGCAATTAAAGATCATGAATCCTATCTATTATTCGAAGAAGGTAAAATTTTAGAAAATGAATATTTTAATCGTTCTTATAAAAAAGATCCAGGAAAATACCAATTACCAACTACCCCTAAAATGAAAAAAATAATGTTTTATAAAATTGAATATCTTCCTGGTATTAAGGAACTTTTTGAAAAAATACAGATTCTTAAAAAAGATTTAAATATTTATACAATTTTAGCCTCCAATTATTCGCAATGGTACCATGAAGTTTTTAATAAAAAAAAAGAACTAAACGAATGGTTTGATTATATTTTTTTTAGTTGCGAAATGGGTATAAGAAAGCCAGATCATAAATTTTATCAAACTATTATAGAATCTTTACCTGAGCTTTTTAATAAGGAGGAACTGATTTTATTTTTTGATGATAAAAAAGAAAATTTAGAACCTTTAAAAGATTTAGGATTAAACTGGGAGGCTATCTGGATAAATGATAAAAATAAATCATCAGAAATCATTCTAACAACAATTCAAAAAAAGTGCCCGCAATTCTGGAATGCGGGCAAATGAGGGGGAAATCACTTATGATAGTGATAAGTGCAATGTTTTATGCAATTGTAATATCTTTATTTAAATATACATCCTGTATAGCATTTAATAATTCTATACCTTCTTTCATTGGTCTCTGAAATGCTTTTCTACCAGAAATTAAACCCATTCCACCAGCTCTTTTATTAATTACAGCAGTACAAACGGCTTCTGCTAAATCTGTTGCTCCCTTAGATTCTCCACCAGAATTGATTAAACCAACTCTACCCATATAGTTATTAATTACCTGATAACGAGCTAGATCAATAGGATGTTCAGATGTTAATTCTGTATATACTTTTTCATGGGTTTTTCCGAATTTTAATGTTTTAAATCCTCCATTGTTTGTAGGTAATTTTTGTTTTATTATATCAGCTTCTATCGTTGCTCCAAGATGGTTTGCCTGACCTGTTAAATCAGCCGCTGTATGATAATCTTTATCTGCTTTAAAGGCACTATTACGTAAATAACACCATAAAATTGTTACCATTCCTAATTCATGTGCATAAGAAAAAGCTTCACTAATCTCCTGAATTTGTCTAGTGGATTCTTCTGAACCAAAATAAATTGTAGCACCTATAGCTACAGCTCCTAAATTCCAGGCTTCTCTTACATTAGTAAATAAGATTTGATCATATTTATTGGGATAAGTTAATAATTCGTTATGGTTGATTTTTACTATAAAGGGAATTTTATGTGCATATTTTCGAGCTACAGAACCTAATACTCCAAATGTAGTAGCTACGGCATTACAACCACCTTCAATAGCTAATTTTACAATATTTTCTGGATCAAAATAAATAGGATTGGGGGCAAAAGATGCTCCAGCTGAATGTTCAATTCCTTGATCAACAGGTAAAATAGAAAGATAACCTGTATTAGCTAATCTACCATGTCCTAAAATTTGTTGTAATGATCTTAAAACTTGTGGATTTCTATCTGATAAAGCAAAAATTCTATCAACAAAATCTGGTCCAGGTAAATGTAATTGTTCTTTTGGGAATTTTGCTTTATAATTGAGCAAATTATCTGCTTCTTCTCCCAATAATTTAACGACATTATCTATCTTTGTTAAATCCATAATCCCATTTAAATTGTTTAATTTTGATTATCAACCTTTTTTCATAATAAAATTGTTAATGTTTGATAAAAAAGTCTAAATTTATACCTGGATTATATTTTTTTGAATAGATTCTTATATCAATATCAGAATTATCTTCTAATGTAAAATTTTTTGTCGTTTGATTTAAATCATCTGGAAATTCCAAATGACTTAAATAAAGTTGAATAATATAATTTTCTGTTTCGTATAATTCATATTTTTCTTTGATTTTATTACCTGCTTCAGATAAATGTTCATTTGTTGATTCTTTTTTTAAATGAATCTTCGTTATTGAATTTGTATTAATAAAGTTTTCATAATATTTATTTATATCATCAGCAGTCCCAAATCTTTCAATTTTAAAAATAACACATTGATTATTATTGAAATAACAGATAAATCTAAACATATAGGGAGATTCTAAGTCTTTTAATACTGGAATTTCTTTTTGGTTTTTTATTTCTGCTTTTATGGAAAATTCAATAGAATCGGAAGATTGATTGATAAAATATTCCTGCCACAAAGATTTTAATTCTTCTGGTGATTTTCCCCAGGGTAAAGAATCTATGTTATAATTTTTATAGATATTGGTAATAAAAGAATTATTATCTTTAGGTTTTTTATTACATTGGATTGATAATATGAAAACCAATATACTAAATCCCAAAAATACCCAAAATATGTTAAGTTTTTTTACTATTAGACTTACTTTTGTTTGCATAAATCTCACTTTTTTTTGTATGAATAGAAAGAAAAGTGAAAAAAAAATTGCCAGCATAATAACTTAAATGACATAATTCCTATACTGTGAGGTACGATAAATTTAGAGGAGAAAGTATCCCGGAAATTCTAATGCAGATTCGCAAAAAATACGGGACTAATGTTTATATATTAGATACAAAAGAAATAAAACAGGGTGGTGTATTAGGTACAAACTTTTTATCTAAAAAAATTTATGAAATTCAGGTTATGATACCAGAAGATAATTCGCCATATAAATCGAAAGATTTTTCTTATTCTTTATTAAGTTCTAAAAGAAATTTAGAAAATAATTTATTAAAAAAACAAAATACTTTAACAACAGAAAAAAATCCAGAATTAAAAATCGAAAATACAAAAGTTAATAAAAAAATAAATATAGAAAAGGAACCAAAAGAAATGAATCGAATTTCGCCCAAATTAGAAGAAGCTGAAAATCAAACAATAGAAACAGATTTAAGTGATATTGATAATTTGATACGTTCATTACAACAATTAAAAAATGAAAAACTTTCAGAATTAGAAGAATCAACTATCAACAAAAAGAATTTAGAAACAGATATTAATCTAAATAAAGATAAGAAAATAAAAGAAAGTATTTCTGATGATACTATTATACATAAAAAAACAAATGATGAACTTAAAGAACAGAAACAAGAAAAAAACATTTCTAAGGAAGCAAATAATAAAATAGAACTTACCTTAGAGAAACCTACAAAAGAAGAAATACATGCTTTATTAAATTATGATTCTTATAAAGTAGAACAATCCAAAAATTATGATTATTTTTCTGATGAATTAGAAGATAAAGAGAAATTTCTTTTACGAATTAGAAATAAATTAATTCAATCTGAATTTTCCGAAGAATTTACACATAAATTTTTTCAGGTTTTAAAAAGAAAATTACCTTCTATAGAAGAAAGAAATCCAAGAGAGTTTCATAAATTGATTGTAAATGAATTAAGTCATTTTATTTATTATGATCCAGATTTAGTACCTATTCCAGATAAAACAAAAGTAATATTTTTTGTAGGTCCTAATGGTTCGGGTAAAACTACAAGTCTTGCTAAGGTTTCTGCAAAAATGAAATTAGAAAATAAATATAATATTTCTATTATAAGTCTTGATGATTATCGATTGGCTGCAACGGAACAACTTAAAACCTATTGTAATATTCTTAATATACCATTTTATGCTCCAGTTAAAATTGATGAATATTTAGAAAGTATTATTAGAGATAATGCTGATTTTGTTTTCATAGATACACCTGGTTTGAGTTTAAAAGATAAAGAGAGATTAAATAAAATAAAAAAATATATTGATAAAACGGAATGTAAAGAAGTTCATCTTGTATTATCTGCAACAATGCGATATGATTTAATTGAAAAATATATATCTTTTTTTAATATTTTAAATTTTAATAAAATGATATTAACGGGACTTGATGAAGTAAATTTTTCAGGATTTTTTATTGAATTAGCCGATAAAATAAAAAGACCATATTCTTTTTTTATGAATGGTCAAGATGTACCAGATGATATATTAGAAATTGAAATTGATGAACTGGTAGAAATGTTAATAAAATAAAAAATTTTATTGAAATTTTTTTTAGAGGTAATTATATGATATATACAGATCAAGCGGCAAAATTACGAACATTGCAAGGTTATAATATGGAGATAAATAATTTAAGAAAAAATAATTCATCAGAAGAAAAAATAGCATCTATAGATACAAAACCTTTAACAAGAGTAATAGCAATAACGTCTGGAAAAGGTGGAGTAGGTAAAACTACGTTTGCAGTAAATTTTTCTATTGTTTTAGCAAAATTTGGTAAAAAAGTATTATTAATGGATGGAGATTTAGGTCTGGCAAATGTAAATGTATTATTAGGATTGGTACCTGAACATAATATATATGAAGTATTTAAAGGAAAAAAAAGTATTAAAGATGTTATAATTCATACTCATTATGGAATGGATTTTATAGCTGGAGCTAATGGGATTGCTCAACTTGCAAATTTAACAGAAGAACAAAGAGAAGAATTTTTAAAAGATTTAGAATCATTAGAAGGTTATGATTATCTTATTATAGATACAGGTGCTGGAGTAGGGCAAAATGTATTGGGTTTTTTAAAACCAGCAGATGAAATTATTATTGTAACAACACCAGAACCTACTGCAATTACTGATGCTTATGGAATGATAAAAAGTATTGTTGTAAATAAAGCAGATAGAAAAATTAAATTAATCGTCAATGAAGTCGAAACAGCTATTGAGGCAAAAAAAGTTGCTGATAGATTAATTGAAATTTCTGCTCAGTTTTTAAAGGCAGAAGTAGAAAATTTAGGTTTTATTTATAAAGAAGATATTGTGCAAAAAAGCATTAGAAATCAACGTCCCTTGGTCGTTGCATATCCAAATGCAAAAAGTGCATCATGTATATTACATATAGCTAAAAGAATCTTAAATGTTAAAGGAGAAGAAGAAATAGGTAGTGGTATAAGTGGTTTTTTTAATAAATTCTTTCAGATTTTTCAAGATTCCTGATTGTAATTATAAAAAAATTCTTGATTTATATAATCTCTTGTATTTTCCTTGTTAATATTAATTAACATGGAAAGATTAGCAGTAAATTTTGGAATATTTTTTGGTTTAATAGGGTTTATAATATCTTTAATTTTCTCTTTATTATCTAAAAATCCAATTTCTGCAATTATTATAAATATTGGTATTTCTACAATTCTAAGCATTATTTTAGGAATTGTAGTATATTTTATTTTAAAACAAAAAGTGCCAGAAATACTTGGAAATATTTGGAGATTATTTAGAGACAAGTTTTAAAAAACAAGAAGAAGAATTTTTTGATGAAGATTTAGATTATAGTAATGAAAACTTAACAACAGAAAGTACAGATTACGAAGAAGAACCAGTTAGTATAAATCATACTGGTATGGAAGAAGATACAACTATAAAAGAAGAAAAACCTAAGCAGTTTGGAGATCATATTTTAGTAGATAAAATTGCGATAAAGAATGAACCTAAATTAATGGCAGAAGCTATTAGAACAATGCTTTCTAAGGATGAATAAAATTTTATAGTTGAATTTTGCTCATAATGAAAAAAAATAAGCAGGAATATTTATGTCTTCGAGAAAAAAAATTATAGATAAGTTCAAACATAAAGATGAAAAAGAACTGTGGCAAGAATATAGAAAAACAAAAAATCCAGAAATAAGGGAATATTTTGTTATTAAATATTCACCCTTAGTTAAATATGTAGCTGGAAAAATAGCGATAGGTATGCCACAACAAGTAGAATTTGATGATTTAGTTAGTTATGGAGCATTTGGATTATTAGATGCAATTGAAAAATATGATCCAGAAAGAGATATCAAATTTAAAACTTATGCAATGACAAGAATTCGAGGTTCTATATTTGATGAATTAAGAAATATTGATTGGGTTCCAAGAACATTAAGACAAAAAGCAAAGCAATTAGAAGAAGCAATAATTACCTTAGAAAATCGATTAGGCCATTCAGTAGATGATGAAGAAATTGCAAAAGAAATGGGAATTTCAAACCAGGAGTTACAGGAATTATTTACTAAAATTTCTGGTGCCAGTGTAATATCTTTGAATGATGTTTGGTATACTGGTGATGATAATGATCAAGTTTCTTTTATTGATACAATTGAATCGCCCGAATCATTAAATCCAGAAAATATCATAGAAAAAGAAGAAATTCGTAGTGTAATTGTAGAGGCAATTAAGCAATTACCAGATAAAGAAAAAAAAGTGATAGTTTTATATTATTATGAAGATTTAACCCTAAAAGAAATAGGAGAAGTATTAGAAGTAACAGAAAGTAGGGTATCCCAATTACATACTAAAGCAATATTAAGGTTACGTGGAAAACTCATGCGTATGAAAAATGCACTAAAAAAATAAAACAATTATTTGATTTAAAGATTTTTGTAGATTCAAGTCAAAATTTTTTCCATAAAATATAATTTTAATTAAACATCTCTTCTAAAGCTTTCTTGTTTTCTTACGATAATTAAGTAAAGATAGGAGTTTTCTATGGAAACATATAAAATTAATATGCAAACATATCATAATGGTATAGATAATACTAATAAAGATTCATATATTGGAAATCCAATTAAAACATCAAAAGCTGGAGAAAAAAATTTAGAGAAAATAAAATTTCAAAGACCAGAATTAGGAAAAAATATTAAATTTAGTTATATTGTAGATCAGGATACAGGAAAGATTCGTATTAAAGTATATGATTTTTTAACAGGAGAGGTTATACAAGAAATACCATCTGATAAATTTTTAGATTTTTTAAAAGAAATAAAAAAAGGCTTAGACGAAGATACTTTGAAAAAACACGAATTAATCCCAACAGGAATGTTTTTTGAAAATACAATATAAATAGCCGCAATGCGGCTATTCTTAATAAATTATTTACTATAGAACTCAACAATTTTCTGTACGTTAATTCTGGGATCTAAAGGAACATCTTCTATATTTTCAATTCCAAGAAATTTACCTGATATTCCATCTGGTTGAACTTCAATATAAGGAACAGGGTGAGTTTTCCCTTGTCTTCTTTCTAATGCTTCTTTAATTCTTGCTAAATCTTTTGATTTTTCCACAACACCTATGATATCACCAGGTTTAACCTGATAACTTGGAATTGTAACTCTCTTACCATTTACAGTTATATGACCATGGCTAATTAATTGTCTTGCATCAAAAACTGTTTTTGCAAGACAGAGTCTATAAACAACTGTCATTAATCTACTTTCCAAGAGTTTTATAAAATTATCTGCTGTATTACCATGCATTTTAGCTGCTTTTTCAAATGTATTATAGAATTGTTTTTCCATCATACCATAGGTAAGTCTGAGCTTTTGCTTTTCTAATAACTGTTCTCCATAAGGTGATTTCTTTTTCCTAAAACTTTCTGGTCTATAACCAGGTGGATAGGGTCTTCTTGTCGAAGGACATTTAGGGTTTCCGTATAAACAAAAACCTGCTGATCTACAAATTTTATGTCTTGGTTTTCTTATTGTTGCCAATTTTCTACTCCTGCGGCCGTCTTTTTTACGGTTTTGCAGCTAATCTTTTGATTAGCCCGCATATCCAGAAAATCTTTCCTAATTTATATGTAAATAAAAATATGATTAAAAATGTTCATATCCAATTTCCTTTATTGAATATTTTTTATTATTAAAATAAATAATTAAGGGTAATATATTTGAGTTTAATTTTTTAGAACTAACTTTTCCAATTTTTGTAACAAATGGTAGATTTAATTCTTTTTTTGAGGTAAATATCAATTCGTATTCTTCTCCAGAAATCAATGCTTCTTCTGGAGAAATAATGTTTTTAAATGCTGGATGGATGGGAATTTTTTCTAAATGAATTTCAAATTGATAGTTACTGATTTTTGCCATTTTTTGTAGATCTTGATATAAACCATCAGAAACATCCATCATAGATATTGCATAGGGATAAATTTTTTTAGCCCACTCTAAACGTGCAGAAGGTGATAGATGTTTTTTTAAAGCAATATTTTTTAATTTTTCTGGAATAGATGTTTTTTTAGCTAATAATTTATAGCCAAGTAATGATAAACCGAAATTTCCTGTTACATATATATAACTATCTGGATAGGAATTTCTTGTTAAATAATTTTTTGTATAACCGCCCATTGTTAAAGATAAAACCATTAGCTGGGAATAAAAAGTATCTCCACCAATTAAAGGACATTGATATTTATTACATTCTTTTAAAAATTGTTTAATAAATGTTTTTATATAATCAGAGCTTACTTTTTTATAAGAAAATCCCATTTGTAATGTACACCAAAGAGGTATTCCACCACTGGAAATTAAATCAGAAAGATTAATATGAAATAGTTTTTTAGCAAGTTGGATTGGATTATGCCATTCAATTTTAAAATGGGTTTCTTCAATCATTGTATCACATGTAATTATATTTTTATAATGAGATTTTTTTACTGGCAAAATTTCACAATCATCAAAATGAAAGTTTTTATTTTTTTGTGTAAATAATTTTATGATATCTTCTTCTTTTAATTTTTTCATTTTAAATATAAACTTATATCATCTGGTGTATTAAAATTGATTAAATATTTTTTGTATTTTTCTTCAAGATTTAATATAATTTTTTTCTCTTCTGGTATATTAGCAATTAGTTTTTGAAGGGAAAAATTTTTTAAGTTTTGACTGCGATATAACTTAAACCAATCATTTAAAATTTCATTATTATAAATTGCAAATGTTGGTTCATATCTTTCGTTATTTAGAATAAAAATAGATTTATTTTGATTAGATTGATATAAATTGAGTATTTTACTTATAATTTCCCTGTTTATTAAAATTAAGTCTGTAGAGATAAAAAAAAATCATATGGATTGGGATTAAAATATAGAAAAGAGGAAAATATACCTTTTAAAGGTCCCGAAACATATAGATCAAGATCAAAAATCAGGTGTTTTGAATATAATTTTAATATAGTTTCATTTTCTTTATATTGTTCTTTACGTAGCGAAAGATAAATATTTTTAAAATATAATTTTAATTTTTTATAAAGAACTTCAAACCAGAATTCATTATGATATTTAAGAAAAGCTTTATCCTTTTTCATTCTTGTGCTATAACCACCCATTAATATTACGGGAATTAATTTAGTGTTCATGAATACAACCTTCACTCCATTCGATAGTACCATCTGTAAAAAATTCTTTTTTCCAGATAGGAACTTCGTGCTTTACTCTATCAATAATATATTGATTAGCTTTATAACATTCTTTTCTATGTTTTGCTGTTGTAATGATAATTACTGCTATTTCTTCTAAATTTAGATAACCAAGACGATGTAAACAATAAGCATCTGTTAGATGAAATTGTTCTTTTGCATCATTAAGAATAGAATCAATTAATTGATTTGCTAAAGGTTCAAAAGCCGTATATTCTAATGCTTTTACATTTTTTATATTTCCCTGTTTATCTTTGCTATGATCTCTAACATGTCCAGTAAAAATAACCATTGCACCAGAAGATTGTAAACTAACATTTTGTAATGCTTTTTCAATTTGTATTGGATTTGTTGTTAAATATTTCATCTGATTAATAGATGTTTGCATATTCATTTCTCCTTAATATTATTTAACCACCAGAAGAAGGAGGTAAAACATAAATTTTTTGATTTTTTTCAATTTTTGTATTTTCTTCCAAAATTTTATCTTCCGTAGAAAAACGTGAAAATCGTAAAATTTCTTCTGCCTGGGGAAATTTTTCTATAAGGTTTTTTTTTAGATCTCCAATTGTTAAAGGATTATCAAAATAAAGGGATAGATTTTCATTTAAGATGTCTTTTAGAATTGCAAAAAATTCCAGTTCAACTTTTATTTGTTGTTTTGTATTCATAATTTTATGTTATGCAACTATCTATCTTCTGTCAATCATAATAAATATAATTAAAATAAAAAGAGAAATTTATAGATAAAATAATATTATTAAATAATTTGGTATATAATGAATGTTTTTCAGAATTCAGATTATAGAATTAAGGATAATGTAAAGATACATTTTGATGGGAATATATGGAAATATGAACCAGAATTAACAATAAAAATCAAAGAAGATATTCCTGTTTATACAAAGGAAAATGTACATTTACTAAAAGCTTTAACAATTTATCTTCCTTTTTGGGATGGAGAACAAAAAATAGCTTTTTTTTATAAATATGACAACCAAGTTATTGGATTTTTTAATATTTGTTCTCATATAAAAGTTCCTTTAGATTTAGATGATAATCGTTTTTTTAATGTATTAGGAAATATTGTTTGTAAAGTTCATGGGGCACAGTTCTGCCCAAAAACAGGTATGGTTTTATCTGGACCTGCTCGTTCTCCATTATATAAATTAATAGTGCAATTTAATAATTCCAATCATACACTTGTTATTAAAGGTTTTTATCATGAAAGTTTTTTTAATTCTTCTTCGGGAGATAATACCTCTTTATAAGAAGTTGAATCACATACTGGGCAATTAAATTCGTCTTTTGATAATATTGTAAAACATTCCATACATTGCTTTAAATATTCTTTTTCAATTGTTTTAATAGATAAATTATCAATATATTTTTTGGGAAGGTAGTCATAATGTTCCATAAATTGGAAAAAATTAGTAATTGTTTTAAGTAATTGTTTTTGATTAAGATTTATAAATTTCTGTTTTTTTATAAATGGATGTAAATAAAAATCAAATCTTTTCCCTCTTCTAAAGATGGATTTTTGAATAAAGATATTTGCTAATGAATCAAAAGTATTAGAATTATTATTAATACTAATTGTGTAATAATATTTATTAGAATTGGATAAGAGCTTTGTTTCTATTTCCTTTTGTAGTTGTATAGTAGTATCATCAAAATCATTAGTACGTATAATTGTATGAGGAAAATTATTATTGTAATTTATATTATAAATTATATAATTATCATTTAAAATTTTATAAATATCTTCTAATAATTTTTGATGATCATTAATAATTGGTATTTCTAACATATGATAAGGATTAATAAATATATAACCAATAGAATATTTTTTAAAAATAAAACATAAATTTTCTAATAAAGCTGTAGAATAATTAAAATTTTTAGAAAAAAACATTATATAATTATGAAGTCTTTTTTGTATTTTGTTATAAAAATGTTTTTTTTTGTTTTGTAGTAAATAATGTTTTAGAATCTGATAATCATTAAAAATAACAAATGAATTTTTGTATTTATTTATGAAGCCCATTATATTTTTATTTGTTTGGCTATGTCTTTCCCATAACGTTTGTAATTCTTCTAAATTATAGCTTTGTTTTGAAAGAAAATAATTATCTCCGTTATAAATATATATATAAAATTGATTTTTGATTTCTATTGGAATTAAATTAATTGGAGAAAATAATAAATTTATTTCATCTTCGTCTTGCAATATCTGAATTGGTGAATAAAAATTAAAAGATTTTTGTAAGAATTCATAAAATTGATTTAAATTAAAGTTATTATTTTCGGAAAAAAAGTCTAAGTCTAACATTAGATTGTATTCATTTTCTTGTAATAACAAATTTTTGTTTTTTAAAAATAGAACTATTTTATCATAAAACTCATTTGTATTGTAAATAATTATATTTTGTCTGGAGCCTAAATATATATTATCAATATGTAAGGAATATAATTCCATACATAGGTTTCTTAAAAAACCAGTAGATAAAACTCCACCTGGTATTTTTAGTTCTATTCTTTTCATATAACTACCTCAGTTTTATTTTTTATATTTTCTTTAACTATTTTTTGTAATTCAATTTTACAACTACCACAACCAGTTCCAGCTTTTAGGTTATCTGATATAGATTGTAAAATATGTTCTTCATTTTGACTTTGCGATTTATTTATTTGTTCTATAATATTAATATCACCAATTCTATAACAAGAACAAACTAATTTTCCTTTATAGCTTGTCTGATTCTTATTGGAAACAAATAGTTCTTCTCTTTTATCTTCTAACTCTATTTGTTTGATAATATATTCTTTTAAATAAGATAAATTAGAGATGTCACCAACAAGTATTGCACTGATTACTCGATCATTTTCTAATATACATTTTTTATATAATTTTTTATTTCTATCTATAAATAAAATTTCTTCTTGAATTTCATTTTCTGATTCTAAAATGTTTTTCTTATATTTTGAAGTACTTATACTTGCCACAGGTAGAAAATCTATTTTTAAAAGGTTTAAATGAATTGAACCTTTATAAATTGCGAATGGATTACCATTTAAATGTTCTGCTAAAGTAAATGCCTGTTCTTCTGCAGCATAGGTTGTGCCATAACGTATACCATTAAATTCAGCTATTTCTCCCATAGCATATATATTGGAAATATTTGATTGCAAGTGAGAATTAACGATTATTCCATCATTATATTCAATTGATGAATTTTTCAAAATACTTAAATCTGTTTCTGTACCTGTAGTAAATATTATAGCATCGCATTCAATTATTTTACCACTGGAAATCTCAACAGCATAAACTTTATTACCTTTTGTACGATAATTGATTATTGTCTGATTTAACATTACATCAATACCTTCTTCAATAAGTGTTTCGTAAAGCATTTGAGAAGCAATTTTATCCAGTTGTTTATTCATTAAGAAAGAACTTCGATGTAAAATTGTAACTTCTACATTTCTCTTACGTAATGCATTTGCTAATTCAATTCCTAATAATCCACCACCCACGATAATACACTTTTTTTTACAAAAATAAAGAATTTTTTCAGCATCTTCTATGTTTCTTAAATATAAAAGATTTTGATAAGATAAATTATCAGGATTTTTTTTAGGAAGACTACCTGTTGCAAAAATACAAATATCGTAATTTAATTTAGTATAGTCATTTAATAATACATAGTTGTTATTAGAAAATACTTCTATTACTTCTTTATTCTTTATTAAGTTTATATTTAATTGATGTAAATCTTGTTCTGTTAAAGTAATTAAGGAATTTAAATCTTTTTCACCAGAAATGTAGTCTGGCAATAAAACGCGATTATAAAAAGGTATATTTTCCTTAGATATAATTGTGATATTTGTTGTAGAATTTCTTTTTCTATATGTTTCTATGAATTTGCGAGCAGCAACACCTGCACCGATTATTATAATTTTTTTAATATTATTTTCAAATTTTTTAACTTTTATATTTGTATACTTAAAATCTGGTTGTTTTGAGAATGGATCAAGTAAATTTGATGTTAAGTTATTTACTTTTATTTCTTCAGAGAAAAATCTTGTACCCCAATGCATTGGAACGAAAACAGTTCCAGGTTTTATTTCTTTTGAAATTTTTAATAAATATCTAGATTTTCCGTAAGAGGAAGTAACTTCGACTATATCATTGTCATTTAATTTTTCTTTTTTAGCATCTACTGGATGCATTTCTAAGAAAGGTTTATTTATATGTTCTAATAATTTATTTACTTTGCCAGTTTTAGTCATTGTATGCCATTGATCTCTTACCCTTCCATTGATTAAAATATAATTTTGATTATTCCTAAGTATATCTTTAATATAAAAAAAATGTGCTTTTTGATCTTCTGTATAAAATTTAAAATCTGTAAATAAACGTTTTGTACCATTATGAGTTGAAAATAACACAGGCCATTGATAACTATTTTCTTTTAATCTTTTATATGAAAGACCACTTATATCTATATCCATATTTTTGGTTAATTCTATATATTCTTTATAGATATCTTCTGTTGAATTATAATTAAATCCCAAAAAACCCATTGCTTTTGCAAATTTAATAAATATCTCACTATCTGGTAAGGCTTCCCCTGGTGGATCAAATATTTTTGGTAAATAAGCGATTCTTCTCTCAGAATTTGTCATTGTTCCTTCTTTTTCTAACCAACCTGCTGCTGGAAGTACAACATCTGCGTAATCAATTGTTTCTGAAAGATTAGAAATATCTTGAACAATCACAAAACGTGCTTTTTTTAATGCTTCTCGAACTAAATTCTGATTAGGTAGACTTATTACTGGATTGGTGCAAACAATCCATATTGCTTTTAGTTTATCCTGTAAAATACTTTCGAACATTTCTACTGCTGTTAAACCATTTTTCTCTGGAATTTTGTTTGTTTTCCAAAATTTTGCAATTTCTTCTCTATGTTTAGGATTGGTTAATTCTCTATGTGCAACAAGAGAAGTGCTTAAGCCTCCAACTTCTCTTCCTCCCATTGCATTAGGTTGTCCTGTTAAACTAAATGTTCCTGAACCTGGTTTGCCAATTTTCCCAGTAATTAAATTTAAATATATCAATGCTAAGTTTTTTTCAACACCGTTAATGCTCTGATTTAATCCCATTGCCCATAAGGTTAAAAATCCTTTGGATCTTCCTATCCAATGTACTGCTTTTAAAATATCTTCAATAGGAATTTCGCATATTATACTAATATTTTCAAGATCAATTTCTTTAATGGATTTTAAATATTCTTCAAAATTTGTTGTATAATTATGAAGAAAATTTTTATCATCATATCCATTTTCTATTAAACCTTTTCCAATTGCTAAATACAGACTTACATCAGTACCTGGTTTTATTTGTAAATGTAAGTCTGCATATTGGGCTGTATCTGTCTTCCTTGGATCAACTACTATTATTTTTACATGGGGATTCTTTTCTTTATGGGCTATAATTCTTTGGAATAAAATAGGATGATTAAAAGCTGGATTAGCTCCTGCTATTAAAATTACATCAGATTCTTCTATATCGTCATAACATATAGGAACAGCATCTGAACCAAATACTTTTTTAAAAGCTACAACTGTTGAACTCATACATAATCGAGAATTAGTGTCTATGTTAGCAGTGCCAATAAATCCTTTTGTGATTTTATTTATAATATAATATTCTTCTGTTAATAACTGACCTGATACATAAAATCCAACACTGTCTGGACCATATTTTTTTATTAAAGTTTTAAATACATTTGCAATACGTAATATAGCAATATTCCAGGATACTCTTTCTCTTGGTAAATTTTTTGACCATCTCATTTCTGGATAGAGAAGTCTATCAGAACGATCATTAAAAACATAGTGTAAATTTCGTCCTTTGCTGCATAATTTCCCTTTATTTACTGGATAATCAGGATCACCTTCAACAGAAATGGAGTTTTTATATTTTTTTATAAGAACTCCACATCCTACACCACAATAAGGACAAATTGTTTTAAATGTTTGATGTTTCATACTTTATTGAACTTCTAATGCAGGTTTTAATGCGAATTGAATTTCTTTTTCATGAAGTTCTTCATCTACTTCATTAAATTTTACTAAAAAAGCCATAAGAGAACTAAATGCTACAATACAACCTAAAATTAATAATGCATTTTGATAAGTTAAACTTCCTCTAAATAAAAATCCAGCAAGAACTGCACCTGTATTTCCTCCAGCTCCTACAATACCAGAAACACTACCTATTGCTTTTCTATTTATAAATGGAACGACTGAAAATGTCGCACCTTCTGCCATTTGAACAAATAAACTAAAGATAATCATTGTTGCTATTGCAAGTGGTAATAGTTTCATTTGAGAAAAAATTATTAATGCTATACCCTCTAAAAGTATAATGATGCCTAAAAATATAACTCTTCCCTTTAAACCATATTTAATTCCCATTTTATCACCATAAATTCCACCTAAGGTTCTTGCAAAAATATTCATTAATCCAAATAGACTTGCTATAAAACCAGCTAAAGTTGGACTAAGTTGAAAATTATCAACGTAATAAATCGCTGCAATATTGTTTATAGTAAGTTCTATTCCAAAACAAGCCGCATAGATAATAAATAAAGCCCAAACACGAAAATCTTTTATTACTTCAAAAAAATGTTTAGAAGTCTTACTATTATGTTCCATAAAATGAGGATCTTGTTTTCTTAATTCATTAAAGTTACCGTTTAAAGTATCTTTTGTGAAAAGAAAATAAAGGATACCTGTGATAAAAAGAATTATACCAGGTACAACCATAGAATATCTCCATGATTGACTTTCGCTATATCCAAAACTTAGAAAAACTAACATAATTAATGGAAGAGTAAATTGAGTCACCCCACCACCTAAATTACCCCAGCCAGCAGTAGTAGCATTAGCAGTGCCAACTACATTAGAACTAAATACAAGTGAAGTATGATACTGGGTAATTACAAATGATGCACCTATTATACCAATAGCAAGACGAAATAATAAAAATGTTTCGTAAGAATTAGAAAGTCCTATTAACATAACTGGTATTGAACCTAAAATTAAAAGTAGACTGTATGTTATCCGAGGTCCAATTTTATCAATAATCCAGCCTATTAATATTCTTGCAAAAACTGTTACAAAAACAGATGCAATGATTGTATTACCAATTTGCTCTTTTGTAAGATCTAAATCTTCTCTTACATAAGGCATTAAAGGTGCAATACCAAACCATGCTAAAAAACAAACAAAAAAGGCAAACCATGTAAAATGAAAAATTCTCATATGCATTGGTTTTATTTTAAATAATTCAATTTTTGTTGCTTTTTTTAAATGTGTCATAAATATCCTCCAATATTATAGAGTAAAATAGCAAATCATATGCCTAAAAAATAGTAATAAAATATACTAATATTGATTAATATATAATCTTTATATATATTTTGTATTTATTATATGCTTATATTGTGAGCGTTTCTTATTAATAATGTATGCAGATGATAGACTATGATTTATTTTTATAACTATAAGTATTTAGAATTTTTATAAAGATTGACAGATAGAATTTTTATATTTTTTTATATGTTTAAAAATTTCCTATGAATATTGTTAAACAAATATTTAATAAAAATGTTAAAAATTTTCAATTGAATATACAAAAAAATCAGGATGATAGGACTTTTAAGATTCCAGATCGATATAGGATTAAAAAAGGAACAGAAGGAGATGTATTAACCTGTGTAGAAGCGCCCAATATAACAGTTAAAATACAAAGAGGTTTTGTTGTTTCTTTAAATGAAGCGAAACGATTTCCAGAAAGGAGTATTTTTTTGGATGGTGCTGCAAGAGGAGAGCCTTTTTTAGATAATGAAAGACAAATTTATAATTTAGATCATCACGAAGGATGCGAAAGAACATTTACATTATCAACTTGTGAACAAGCTATTATACTTGTTAGAAAAGGACTTAATCTTAAAGAAAAAAATTGGACAATTTATGCAAATGAACCAGATTTAGATACTATTTTAGCTATCTGGGTTTTTTTAAATCATATCCATTTAAGTTCGGGGGATTCTAAGCAATATAAAAAAATTATTCCTCTTATTAGAATGGAAGGTGTAATTGATGCTTTAGGTCTGGAATTAATTGATATAATTGCTTTTCCTTCTAATTTATTTAAAGAAACGAAAAATAAGATAGATAAATTACGAGAAGAAGAAGAAAAAATAAAAAAAGAAGGATTATGGAATACCATAAATTTTGCAGAATATACGCATAGAATTTTAAATAAAATTGATCATTTGGCTTTTGAAGCGGAAGATATTCAACATTTAAGAAGTGTTGTAGAAATTGCAAGAGCCGAAATTACTGATGAAGATTCCGTTGTAGTTTTTGAAGGTGATTTAGGTATTTATGAATTAGAAGAATATTTAAATAAAATTTATAATAAAAAACCTACTTTTGTTATATTAAGAAAAGATAAAAATACTTATACAATTCGCAAAGGAGATATGTTTAGTCCCCTTAATTTGGAAAAGATTTATGAAAGATTAAATATATTTGATAAAAATGTAAATGGAAAAATAAAGGAAAATCGATGGGGGGGATCAAGTCAAATTGGAGGTTCGCCAAGATTAACTGGAACTGCTTTAACACCAAATCAGATTGTTGAAATTTGTAAAAATGCCTATTATGAACCAGATAAAGGAGAAATATTCCGTATATTTATAAGATCTTTTTTTATAGGTATTATACCTCATTTATTAAGCTGGATTTTTATTTTTATTGCATTATTTAGTTCTTATTTTCATCATCTTGTAATTTATCCTATGGGTATTAAAATAGATGTATTCTATTACTTTTTTCTTTTAGCATTAGTATATTATTTTTATAAATATATAATTCACAGTATGCATGTATTTGGTTTTCGATATCCCGTAGGATTTAAATGGCTTCGATGGGTTGTAGTTTCTATTTTTTTTGGGATAATGGGTGGTATATGGATACCTTATGAATTTTTTCTAAATAAAAATTTTTATTATTTTCTTGTAAGTTTTATTTTTGGTCCAGTATTAACATCTATTTTATATTTTTCTTATATTCATGGAATTATGATTTTTTATTTTCCTATACAACGTTATGAAGGCAATTTCTTTTTATCCAAACCTTCTTTGTTTACATCTATTATTTATACAATAGCAACGTTTATAATACCATTTTATCAATTTCCATTTTTTGCAGCATATAATGATATAACAAGTTTATGGTATGCATTATTAAAAATGCCATTTATATTTTTTTATGCTTTATTCTTATGTTTTATACGTGAACGTTCAGAGAGTATTTATCCAGTAATTTTTACTCATTTAACTCTACACATATTATTTGTGATATTTTATTTATTTTTTAAATAAGTAGTAGTATTTTATCTTTATAAATCGATTGACGATATATATATTACTTTTTAAATATTTTAAAAAAAATGAAGATTTATAAACATTTCGTTTTGATATTTGTCTTTCTTTATAATGCTTTTTTGTATTCGGAAACATATATAGATTTAACACAACATGAATTTTATGTAAATAATAATTTTTCTAAGGATTATATAATAGAACCTGAATTACTATTATCTGATAAGAAAACCAAAAAGGTTCAAATTCCTATAATTTTAGATGAGTTATATCCCAAGAAAAAATTAGGTAAGAATTATAATAAAGTAGAACATTTTACTGCAATGACCTCTTTTTATTTAAGCAAAAACAATTTAAATGATTCTTTAGTATTACAGTTAGCCTGGATTGGGGAAAATTGGGAAATATATTTAAATGGAAATTTATTAAAAAAAGAAATTTATCTCAATGAATCACAACAAATAGATATTTATAGAACAATAAGAGGTATTATTATTCCAATTAATAATTTATTTTTAAAAGAAGGAAAAAACATTTTAATAATTCATTTTATAGGTCATCGTTCACCACTACAAAATTTTGTATATGATAATGTTGGTTTTTTATTAAAAAGACCTTATTTAATAACAATATCTGAGTTAATAGAAAATTATCTTATAGAACAAATCATTTTTGGAATTAATATTGTGTATATCTTTTTCGGAATTTATCATTTTTTTATTTTTTTTCGAAGGAGAAAAGAGATCTATAATTTATATTTTGGCTTATTTACTGTTTTATTGGGAATTTATGGAATTACTGTATCGATGTTTATACATGAAATTATATTTAACTCTTTATATGTAACAAAAATAAAATATGCTACTCAACCATTAATTATCCCTTTTTTTCTTATGTTTTTCTATAAATATGCATTTCCATCTAAAAAAATTAGTTTTATTTTAGCATTCTTTTTCTGGGTAGAGTTAATTTTTGTATTATTTTTTATCATAATGCCTATTTACTGGTTAGAAATTGGATTAAGATTATTTTATGCTTCTTTGCTTTTTATATTAATTTATTCTTTATATTTTTTGTATGCTTTATTTAAAATAAAAAATTACAATTTAATATTAATGATTTACTTTGCTTTTATCTTATTTTTAGGAGTTATTTTTGAAATTATTGATTCTATATATTGGAATTTCGATTTAAGAATTATAGAATTTTCGTTTTTTGTATTTATAACATCTATAATTATTATAATAGCATATGAAAATTCAAACCAATATAAAAAATTAAAAAATTATATTAATCAATTAAATATTCAAAGAAAACATATATTAAAATTTGTACCTGAACAAATATTAAAATATTTAAAGAAAAAAGAGATTGAAGAAATTTATTATGGAGATTATAAAAAGATTTTTTCATCTGTTGTATTATTTGATTTAGAAAAAATATCAAAAAACTATCATGGTTTAGACACAGATTTATTAATATTTTTAAATGATTATTTTGCTATGATTGAACCCATTGTTAAAGAAGAAAATGGATATATTGATAAATTTATGGGAAATTATATTTTAGCAACATTTCCTGAAAGTTCTAAGACTGGAAGCTCTATTATAAATGCTATTCAATGTACTGTAAAAATACAACAGGAATTGACAAATATAAATTATTTTAGAGAATTGCAGGGTTTATTCCGAATAGATATTTATTCTGTTATTCATTATGGAGAGGTTGCCTTAGGAACAATTGGTAGTCAGAATAGAATCGATACAACTATAATTGGAGATACTGTGAATGTTACTTCTCGTTTAGAAGGTGTAGCGAAATTATATAATACTAAAATACTAATTACAGAAGATGCTATTAATTATTTATTAAAGACACCTTTTGTAGATTTTATAGATAAAGAAATGAATTATTATAAAAAAATTGGCATAAACAATAAGGAATATTTATTAAGATATGTAGATAATTTGGGTTTAAAAGGAAAAAAGCTACCTGTTAAAGTATATGAAATTTATAATTATAAATCAAATTATAGTGATTATGAAAATTGTATTAGACTTTTCTATGAAGGTTTACATTATTTTTATAATAAAGATTTTAAGAAATCAGAAATTATGTTAATGAAATGTTTAAAAAAGATTCCAGAAGATAGAATTTTTAAAATTTATTTATTAAGAAGTATGGTATTTCAATTCTATCCTCCAGAAAAAGATTGGGAAGGTATTTATTATTTAAAAACCAAAGGATTTTTATGAAAAAAATAATATTATATTTTATCATAATTATACCTTTATTTTCAGATAATATTGTTGAAATTGATTTAAGTAGTTTAGAATGGTATGTAAAAGATGGTTTTGATGAAAGGTATATTTTAGAACCCTCGTTAATATTACCACATTCTATTAAAAAATATACTCCTATTATTCTGAACGAGATTTATCCATCAAATGAATATACTGTTTTAAAACATTATACTTTATATACAACATTCCAATTAACAAAAGAACAATTATATAAGCCTCTTTATTTATATTTAGCCTGGATAGGAGAAAATTGGGAAATTTATCTTAATGGTCATTCTATTCATAAAGAGATATATCTAAGAGAAAATAAAATCCAGATATTTCGAACTGTTTTATATGAAGATATTTTATTAAATAATAGATTTCTAAAAGAAGGAAAAAATGAATTAATTATACATATTATTGGTTATACTTCGCCAACAGAATTTTTTATTAATGATAATGTTGGTTTAACATTCCGTTCTCCATATAAAATTGTATCAGAAGAAATAAGAGAGTATTATAACTTTAAATATAAATTAATACCAAATATATTATCTATTATTTATTTATGTTTTGGATTTTATCATTTATTTTTATATTTTATTAAAGGAGATAAACATCATTATTATTTTGGTCTTTTCTGTATTATGTTATTTCTTTATACAGATTTTTTTATTAATGAATATATCAAAAATTCTGCTTTTGTTTTTAAATTAAAATATCCTTCACAACCATTATTGATTCCATTATTCTTAGCTTATTTAGAAAATTTTATTCTTAAAAAAGAATCATTATCAAAAATAACGAAATATATTTTATATACTTCTATATTTTTGGCTGTATTATTTATTATTTTCCCCGCTTATTATTTTGAAATGTTATTAAAAATATTTTATATTTTTGCTATTTTTTATGTATCTTATTCTATTTATTTTTTATATAAATTATATAAAATTAAAAATAATATAATCTATAAAATTATAATAATTTCTGTATTTGGTTTGATTTTTTCTGGAATTTTTGATATATTAGATTCAATTTATTTTTATACAGGTGTACGTTTGCTTAAATTTGCTTTTCTTGGATTTGTTTTTATTAATATAATATTAATATTAAATGATTTTATTCAGATTTATGAAGATCACGAAAAATTAACGAAAAAATTAAAAAAACAAACAGAATCATTTTTTAAATTTATTCCAAAAGAAATTACAGATTATTTAAATAAATCACAAATAGAAGAAATTGTTATAGGTGATCAAAAAACCCATAAAGGGAGTATATTATTATTTGATATTAAAAATTATACAACATTATCAGAACAACTTTCAACAGAAAGTACTTTGAGTTTATTGAACTATTATTTTAAAATAATAGATTCTATTGTTCAGCAGCATAATGGTTTTATATTAAAATTTATAGGAGATGCAGTAATAGTCTTATTTTTAGGTTCTAATCATTATAATGAAGTAATTGAAGCATCGAATAAAATTCTTTTACATTTAAAAGAAGAAAAAGAAAAATTTCGTATTGGAATTGCATCTGGTTTAATAACTATTGCAATCGTAGGAGATGAGCATCGATTGGATATTTCTATTATGGGAGATACTTATAATAGAGTACAATTGCTGGAATTTTTAAATAAATTTTATAATACAAATATCATTTTAGATGAAGAAACTTATAAGAATTTTACATCTAAAAAAAATAATTACTTTTTTCGGTATATAGATACCATTTTAGTTTCAGAAAAAGATCATAATAATAAATATATAAAATTATATGAATTTATGTTCTGGGATAAAAATACAAATCTTATAAAAAGATTTTTAGAAATTTATAATAACGCTATAGAATATTATAATAATAAAAATTTTAATCTATCTATACAGCATTTTGAACAAGCATTAGAATATATAAATGATCCAGTCTGTAAAATATATATAAAAAGAATTCAGCACTATAAAAATGATATTAATTCATGGAAGCCTTATACCAAAATATCTCGAAATTTAAAGATTAAAGATATTATTTAAGGCTTTGTTGCATTACTCCCATTTTAAAGCAAAATTTTTTTATAAAAGCGAAATTTTTTTTAAAATATTACTAACATATGTTTAAAAATTTAATACTTTTTTCATATCATGAAAAATTGTCTAAGAATGTTGATAAATATTTTTATAAATAGCAAATCATTAACTTTTATGCAACAGAGCCATTATTTAAAGTAAAGTTTTTATGTATTAAAAAATAATACTAAAGAATAAAATATAAGATTGACAATTTTAAAATAAATGATTATATTGAGGTTATGAGAATAATTATATATTTAATTATATTAGTTTTTATTTCGAGTTGTGATCTTTTTTTTAAAGATACGGAAGAAATACCTTTAGAAGAGGATGCTGAAGGAACAAGTTCGTAGAACAAATCAATAGAGAAAAAACAGTTTTTTTAACAACACTTGATTGGCAGCCCTATATTGGACAGGATTTAAAAGATTATGGATATGTTTATCAAATTGTAAAACAAATTTATGAAAGTAAAGGTTATAAAATAATTATTAAATTTTATCCATGGGCTAGAACAATAGAACTGGCAAAGACGGGAGAAATTGATGGTTATTTTCCAGAATATTATAATGAAGATTTAAAAAAAGAATTTTATTTTTCTGATCCTTATCCAGGAGGACCAGCTGGATTTTACGGAAGAAAAGATATTATATATAATTTCAAAACACAATATAATATGAAGGATTTTACAGCATTAAAACCACATAAAATTGGAATAGTTCGCGGTTATACAAATACAAAATATTTTGATGAAGCAGATTATTTACAAAAAGAAGAAACAGATAGTGATTTAAATAATTTAAAAAAACTATATTATAATCGAGTTCAATTGATATTTATTGATCCAAATGTAGCAAATTATTTAATTCGAACTTATTTAATAAAGGATTTTCCAGATTTTTTTAAAAAAACATATTTTTTAAAACCAGAATTGGAATATAAATATTTATATGTTTGTATTTCTAAAAAAGCACCATATGCATTAAAAAAATTAAATGATTTTAACGAAGGTTTAAAAGAATGGAAAGAAAATGGTAAATTAAAAGAACTAATTGAACAATACCATTTTGATGAAAAGGGAATATGGCATCCAGAAAATTAGATTTTATCTTTTATAATTTCTGATTGTTTTGTAATATTTTCTTCTAATTGTTTTATTTTATTTTGATCATAATTATATTTTTTCAATTCTTCTAATAAGGTTTTAGCTCTATTTAAGTTATTAATTTTTATATAGGATTTTATTAACAAAGGAAATAAAGGTATAGGAGGATTAATTCGATTTAATAAAACTTCTCCTATATCAATTGCATCATGATATTTCGTTAATTTATAACTAATTGCAGCATAATAATATAATAATTCATTATCTAAGGGATATTCATTAACATAAATTGATAAAAAATTATAGACTTCTTTATAATTTTTATTATTTATATAATTTTTTATTTTCTCTTTAATTTTAGTAGTTTCTTTTGCTGCTAAGTTACCAATAACTGGAATTTCTTTTTTAAGGATATGAAAGATTAAAATCGAAATATCATCTATAATTTTTCCTTTGTTTTGTATATTTTTTAGTATAAGATTTAAATCACCTTCTGATTGTTCCACAATTCTTAGAAATAGGGTTTCATCTTCGTTGATAATTCTTTCTTGTTGATTAATTTCTATTTCTAAATCATCTTTCCCATCAGAACCTACAATAAAAATATCGTTTTCTTGAAGTTCATAAATTTGAATTTTTACTTCTTGCTGGAACATTCTTGGCATTCCAATTTTTCTTAAAATATAATTTTCTCCAATAAAATAGGCTTTTCCATTACGATAAATCACAGGGTAAGGATGTTCAAAATTGACATAATAAAGAATACCTGTTAGTTCATCTATTAATCCTATAACAGAAGATACTAACATTGATCCCTGAAAAGATTCAAAAAGTTCTTGAAGTTCTAAACTCAAATATTTTAACCAGGTTTCTGGATATTTATTTTTATCTTCTATCCGAATTTCCAAACGCTTAAAAATTGCATAAAGAATAGAACCGAGAACCAGTATACCGCTACCACCCTGTAATGATTTTCCCATTGCATCTGCATTGATAAAAAAGATATATTTTCGCTTTCTTAATTGAATTTGTTTTACAATGATAAAATCACCACCAATTTCATCTTTAAATCTTTTATATTCAAATTGTTTTTTTTGTTTAATAAAATATTCGCATTTATAATAATTGGATTTTAAGTCTATATATGTTAAAGGCTTAATTAATAAACTGGTTAAATAATAATCTGCATCCTGTTGTATTTTTAATGCTTTGATTTCTTCAAATGCTTGATTTAAAAGATTCTTCTGGATAACTGTTTCAACATAAAAATAAGCGACAAAAGAAAGTAATATAAAAATAAATAAAGCATAAAAATAAATAAAAATATTTTCATTAATCCATGTTATTATAATATATCCAATTTTTTCTTTTTCGAAATAAATCGATGAACTTAAATTAAATTTTCTTATTAAATATAAAGAACTGAAAATATCATATAAAACACTATGTTGTTTTTCATTATTTACTTCTAAAAAAAGTGTTTTATCTTTATGTAAAATTTTTACTTTATCTATATTTTTATTTTGAATGTAAACATTTAGATATTGTTTTGCAGAAGCATCATCTAAATTCCATACAAAAGATTGTATTAATTTCGATAGATTTTTTGTTTCTTCTTTTGCATTAAGAAAATTATAGGTTTCATAAAATATTATGAAACCTATAAAAGCTAATATATGAATAGTAAATATTATTGAGCGTTTTTGATACCATTTTCTTTCTTGCATAGTATTTTTATTCTATGGTTATACTATACCCCAGGGATATCCACCATAAATATTTTGGTAATTTCTGCCTTGGTGTATAGGTAAAGGGTATACCTGTTGTATTAGTTACTAATTGGCTGATTTGATTGTTAACATATTCATTAATAGGACCAAGACTAAGAGAAGGATCTGCAACCTGTCCATCATAAATAGTACTTTGACCATTAATATCAATAGGTAATTTAGTATTATTAACTTCTCCAGTAATTAAATCGCCAGAACCAAAATAATAATCCTGTATCCATAAATCTGGTCTATATGCTATATTAATGCCAAAAGAAAATCCAGAACTATGACTAATTGTATAATTTAATGTAATATCACTTACACCTTGAACATTATCTAAAACATAATAACCAGATGAAATATTATAACTTGATGTTAATTCATTTGTTAACTGATATTCTCCACCATAAGAAATATTATAATAAATGGTATGGATTTGTAAATCTTCATAAATACTAAACCGCAATTCTTTTAAAAATGGGAATGCATAAGTAATAAATACTTCCGTTCCATATGCTGTATTTACTTGTGTAACATTTGCATAAGAATAATGTAAAATACCAAATCCTATAATTCCCACATTTGTATCAGATTCATAACCAATTGTTATATCTAATTCATCGCTTCGTTTAAGCCCTACCTGTTCTTTATAAAAATTTGGAATATTTTGATAATCAGAAACTTGATTACTTGTTGGTAAAGATGATTTTATATCCTGTTCTAAATTAAGTGAAGGATCTTTATAATCCAGCAAAGAAGTTCTATTTTGTATAAAAGCACCACCAGGTTGGGTTTGAATTCGTTTATCAATATCTTTATCTTCTCTTCCCTGCAAAGCTAAAGAAGAAAATAAATTTACATATAAGCCATTAACTGGTGTATTCCATGTTATACTTGGTTGGAATGCCCATATACCAGAATGAGGTCCATATTGTTTCCAGTTTTGTATTGCATAATTTCTAAAAAAATCATGACCTCTCCATACATAATTGGAAACAAGGTTTAAATCTATTTGAATACTTCCTTTATTTTCCTGCGCTTCTATATTACTAAAATTTAAAATACTTCCCAAAACAAATGTACTAATAAATAATACTTTAAATATCCTTAGTTTCATAGATTTACACTGTATATTACTTTAATATATTTTTCAAGTTTTTTTTTATTTATTGTTAATAATATTTTTATTTTATGAATATATTTTGATTGTTTAGTAATTTCTTTTAATTGTTCGAGTAATAAATTGATACGGTATTGATGATTTATTTTTTTATAACAATAAATTAACTGAAAATAGTTTTTTATATAATTTTTATTAAAGTTTAATAATCGTTCTCCAATTTCAACTGCTTCTAAATATCGCTTTATTTTTCTACAGGAGTAGCTATACCAGTATAAAATTTCATCATCTACTGGATAGACTTCTACAAGATTTTTAAATAAATCAATAATTGTTTGATATTCCTTTTTTTGTAAAAGTTCTTGTAAAATTTGCTTAATGTTTTTAATATAAGAACTATAATCATTATAACTTTTTTCGTCTTCTGTAACAATTAAAGGAAAACTTGGTCTACTTTTATATTGTATTTTAATTATGGAAATATCGTCTTTTATTATGTAATGATTCTTTAATGTATTAATAAAAATATCTATATTTGCTTCTGATTTTTGTAATAATTGTAAACTAAAATTTTCATCTTCGTTTATTGTATTATTTATAAGTATTTCGTCTTTTCCATCAGAACCAATAATAAAAATATCTTCTCTTGATAAGGGAATTCGAGTGACTTCAAAAATTTCATTATATTTAGGGAAACCTAATTTTTTATGAATTTTAGAATATATTAATCTATAATGATTTTTATGTATATAGATTGGTTTAGGATGATCAAAGTTTATAAAATATAATAATCCATTTTCTATATCTAATAAACCAATTATAGCAGAAACCATCATAAATCCCTGAAAGGTTTCTAAAACTTCATGTATTTCTAAGGATGTATATTTTAACCATGTTTCTGGAAAACGCTCTTTTTCTATATTTCGTTTTTCTGTTCTTTTTAATATTGCTGATAAAATAGAAGAGAGAACTATGGTACCAACTAATCCCTGTAAAGATTTTCCCATAGAATCAGCATTAATAAAAAAAATATATTTTCTTTTTCGTAATAAGATATCTTTAATATAAATATAATCACCTCCTAAACCAAAATGGTGATTTTTATATTTGAATTTTGTAAATTGTTCTAAATAATATTCTATAGATATTGCATCAGAACTAAATTGAAAAGAAAGAAATGGCTCAATTAATTGATTTAATAAATAAAAATCTGCCTGTCTATTTTGTTCTAATTGTATGATTTTTTTTAAGTTTGTTAAGTAAAAAACATATAGAAAAATTAAGATAAATAAAATAATTAATAAAAAGTAGCAATATTCTTTATAACTAATTATATAAAGAAATTCAAATTTAAATATCTCATCATTTAAATTTAGAGTATTTATTATCTTTATTTTAAAACCATTTTCCTTTTGTTCTGGTGTATAGAAAAATATAATTTTATTATCTTTTAAAATAATAAATTGATTTAAATTATAAAATATATTATTATAAAATATAATGATATTAATTATGTTTTTTGAATGATTATTTATATTATTATCTTGATATAATAAAGTCTGGAAATATTTAAATGTTTTCTGATTTAATATTTTGATATTATAATAAGATATAAAAAAAATAAAAGATGTGATAATAAAAATAAAATCAATAAAAATAAATTAAATTTATTTATGATAAACCTTTTTAAAGATAACTGCTCATTTTTTGATTTCACTTTTAAAAATTTCATTATAATAAATAAAATATTTCTATAAAATAATATATTTAATTTTTTACTATTAGATATTTTTTCTTACCAATTTTTAGTTTATATTCTCCTGGAAATGTTAATATATAATCTCTCTGTTTGATTGTTTCTAAGTTATCTCCTAATTTAATGGCTCCAGATTCGAATAATTTTTTTATTGCACTCATACTATTTTCGATTTTTGCATCTAATAGAACTTTTGCTAAAGGAATTTCTTTAATATTCTCTGGAACCTTATATACTGGTGTATTAGGAGGTAATACTAATTTTGATGTTTTTGCTGCTTTTTTTTCTTTTTCCCATTGTTCTTTTGCTTCTTCTCCTATGCCCTTAGGATAAAGATTATTAATAATTTCAATTCCTAAGATTTTTTTTACTTCTAAAGGATGTTCTTTTTTATATTCTTCTAATTTTTCATAAGGGATATCTGTTAGAATTTCAAAATAATTCCACATTAACTCATCAGAGATAGACATAATTTTTGCAAATATATTATAGGGATCTTCATTAATGCCAATATAATTATTATAGGATTTCGACATTTTTCTTATACCATCTAAACCAACCAATAGAGGAAGTGTAATGATTACCTGTGGTTTTTGACCATATTGTACTTGTAAATCTCTTCCAACCAATAGATTGAATTTTTGATCTGTTCCTCCAATTTCAACATCACTTTCTAATGCTACAGAATCATAACCCTGAATTAATGGATACATAAATTCAATAATACTAATACTTTCTCCACTTTCATAGCGTTTCTTAAAATCATCTCTTTCTAACATTCTTGCTACTGTATATTTGGCAGTTAAATTTAGAACTTCTTCGAAAGTCATATGTTTTAACCATTGGGAATTAAAAACAATTTTTGTTTTTTCTGGGTCCAATATTTTAAATACTTGTTTTTCATAAGTTTTCGCATTTTCTTTGACTTCTTCTTCTGTTAGACGTTTTCTGGTTTGCGAACGTCCAGTAGGATCACCTATCATACCAGTAAAATCTCCAATTAAAAAATAGATTTCGTGTCCCAGGTCCTGAAAATGTTTTAATTTTCTTAATAATACATAATGACCTAAATGTAGATCAGGAGCTGTTGGATCAAATCCAGCTTTTATTTTGAGAGGTTTTTTGGTTTTATTACTATGTTCAAGTTTATCCAGTAAATCCTGTTCTGGAATGATTTCTTCTGTTCCGCGTTTTATAATATTGAAATCATTTAATGTTTTTTCAGAATATTGCATTTTTTGATTTTTATCCATATTGCAAATTTTTTTATCCTTTCCATGAGGGAAATAATTTTTGTTCTATATCTAATAGGTTTAAAATTTTACCGCAGATAAAGTTTAATAAATCTTCAATTGTTTTGGGATTATGATAAAATCCAGGAGATGCTGGTAAAATAATACCACCTGATAAAGTAATTTTTCTCATGTTTTCTATATGAATTAAATTTAATGGCGTTTCTCTTGGAACAAGTATTAATTTACGTCTTTCTTTTAAACATACCTCTGCGCTTCGTTCTATTAAATTTGTGCTATATCCATTGGCAATACCACTTAGCGTTTTCATAGAGCAGGGAATAATTACCATACCATTATGGATATAAGAGCCACTTGCTGGTTTAGCACCTATATTATTATTGTTTTCTAAAATAAATTTATGAACAGGAACTTGAATATCTTTTAAACAAAATTCCATAAATTCATTGTAATTTGATATATTTAGATTTAGTTCTTTTTTTAGAACGATTTTTGCAGAATCAGAAATAATTAGATGGCTTTCTCCTTCGATATATTTTGCTAAGACTTTTAAAAATTGAATTCCGTATAATATACCACTTGAACCAGTTATACCAATAATAAATTTTTTTTTATTATTCATATCCTAATTATAATCATCTATATCATTTTGTCTATATTCCTGAACATTTTCTAATTGTTTAATAATTTCATTTTTATATTTTAAAATTTTATATGTTTCTTTCCATCTTTCTTCAAAAGAAGATAATTCCAGTAAACGTTGTTTATCACTTAGAGGTAAATTTAAAAATTTAATAGCAATATGACACAATAATATAAAATTATCAGTTGTGAATTGGTCTATATTTTGTATATTCTGATACTTTAGATATTCTTTTACTTCATTAAGAAAAGCTTGTTTTTGTTCTAAGGTTATATTATTAGAAATAATATTTTCTTCTTGATTAATTATATTACCCACTAAATATTTATCATGGGATTCATAATAATGCAATAGTTTTATTTTTTTTAAACCAAGAATACTTATCCTGAAAATAATATCATCCATAGAAAGATATTCTACTGGATCATGTTCATAAATTTTTCCTAATGTCCCAATTTCATAGGGTTCTGGTAATGGTCCATAGGCTTCTAAACCTTCTTTTATACAGAAAATTCCAATATTCTGATGATTTTTCAAAGCAGAATATATCATTTTTTTATATCGTTCTTCGAAAATCTGAAGTTCCAATATCGTTCCTGGAAATAATACTGTATTTAAGGGAAAAATGGGAATATATTTTTCCATTTGCATAACATTTTAAGTAAAAATAATTCTATCTAGTAGTAAACCAAAAAATAATATTGTACTTATAATAGAATTTATATGGAAAAAAGCTATAGGAATATTTTCTATTCTACCTCCGCGAACTAAATAATGTTCAATAAAAAATAAGATACCAACCATAAATACTGTAATATAAAAAATTATATTTAATTTGCTATAATAACTAAAAAATATTAAAAATATTAAAGAAATAAAATGACTAATTCTTGCTATCCACATAGCTTTTTTTATACCAAATTTAGCAGGTATTGAATACAAATTTGTTTTTTTATCGAACTCAATATCCTGACAGGCATAGAGGATATCGAAACCTGCTATATAAAACATCAAAGAAGCACCTAAAAAAAGAGAAACAATTTCAATTTTATTTAAAAGTGCCACCCATACAGCAATAGGAGCTATACCAATAGCAAAACCTAAAATAAAATGACATAGAAAAGTTATTCTTTTTGTATAAGAATAGCCAAATGTTACTAATACAACAATAGGAGATAAATAACCTGCTAAGGGATTAATTATAAAGGCAGAAATAATAAAAATTATAGTAAAAATTACAACAAATAATTTTGCATTTGATAAAGAAATTTTACCTGCTGGAATTTCTCTTTGGGAAGTTCTTGGATTTTTGGCATCAAATTCTCTATCTACAATCCTATTAAATCCCATGGCTGCACTTCTCATACTTACCATACAGATTATTATACCAATAACTTTAATAATTAATTCTTCTTTAGTCCAGTTTAAAACAGAATGTTTAAAATAATATTTATATAGAACTTCAATGACAGCTATTCCTGCAAAAGGTAATGCAAAAATGGAGTGGGAAAATTTAATCATTCTTAAATAGCTTTCAATAATTTCTAGTAAAGATTTGTTAGAATCCTTCATAATATCCAGATTTTTTATATTGACTTTTTATATAAGTATTTTTTTCGATTTATAATGACGATATCTATTAAGGAATATTATGACAAAAAATAAAATTAAAATTTCTATAATATATTTATTTTTTATATTATTTTTAACAAATTGCTTTGAATATGAAGAAAAAATATTTTTATCACCTAATTTGAGTGGAAAAGTTTCTCTAGAATATATTATACCGATTAATAAATCTACAGAAAATTCATTAATTGGCTTTTTGCCATCAACAAAAGAATCATTTGAAGAGCGATATAATGTTAAAACGATATTATTTGAACAAGAGAAAATAAAACCATTGATAGCAAATTTGGAATATAGAAAAATAAAAGTAGAATTCTTTTATAATAATATATTAGAATTGCAGGATAAAATCTATGGTATTACTGATATAGTAAAATTTGGAAATACTATTATTATTAAACGAACATTTAAAAATGTACAATTTAAAAAGTTGGATAATCGAGTTTTTAACTTTTTTTATGATTTTATTTATCAAAAATTTAAAGATAGAATATTAAAATTCACAATATATGTACCTTCCCATTTTGATATAATTAGTAATGCAGGAAATCTTCCATTACCGGGTGTTTTATTTTTTCAATTTCCTCTGGAAAGAACATTCGAATTAAATAAAGATTGGATATGGACAATAACAATTAAAATAAATCCAGTTCCATAAGAAAACTTTTATAAAGTTGTAAGGATTTTAATTCTTTCTCGCCCATTTCGTAATAAAGATTTTTGGTTAAATATTGATAGGAAAAATCTCTAGGAAAAGAATATCTTATGATAATTTTATCTATGGATTTTTTTCCTATTCTATAGGATTCTTCAAATATTTTTAAATTAATATTTAATTCTTTTGGAAATGCCCATACAGCAAATACGAAGGGAAGTTGTGTTAATTCGTACCACCATTCTGCTAAATCTTTTAAATAAAAAGAATTTGGATTTAAATATAAATTTATAGCAGGATCACCAATGATTAATCCAGCACTATTATCATTGATTTTATTTAATATATTTTGTGGTTTTTCGATAATAAATTCTGGTAATTCTTTAAAATAAAAATAATATAAAATTTTTAATAATTCATTTGAAGACCGAGAACTTTGATCTAAATAAATACGTTTTACTGGTTTTTTATAATTTTTTTTAGTAATATAGAAAATGGATTGAACATTTTTTTGAGAACAAATTCCCAAATGAGGATAAAAATTGATTTGATTCTCATTTCGAAGTGCTTCTATGGAACTAATTAGGCCTATATCAATTTGTTTTTCTTTTAGATATTTTATTAATATAGATGGTACATCTTCATAAATTTTAAATTTATAATGATTTAATATATTTCCTTCTGGATAGAAAAATCCATAATCGAGGGGTTTTGCATTAAGAAATTTAACTGTTCCAATTCTAAGTATTTCTTTTTTTAGAGAATTATCCTGCATAAGAATCTTTTTTTTTGAATTCTCTGGGCTGTATATAATTTTATAGTTTACAATTTGTTTTTATAAATTAAATTATTAATTAATGTTTTTTTATAGATTATATAAATTTATCAGTTTAATTTTGCTTTTATGTATTTTAGGATCATGTATTCAAAAAAATACGAATATAATAAAACTAGAAAATCAAAATAACGATTTTTATTCTTTTAAAGATAAGGATTCTTTACTATTAGTATTGCTGGAAAAGGGATTTCAACATCATGAATTTAATCATGAAAATGAAAAATATTATATATTTGAATGGTATTTAAGTGATAATAAACAAACAGAACAAAATATTCAAAATTTACAATATAGATTAGAAATTAGAGTTTTTAATCAAAATAGTATATATTATAATGACATTAAAAGTCCAGACTATGAATCATTTTTTTATAAAATATGCAATTGTATAATTAACCAAAAAGGTTGGATTTTATTACAGGATATTAATGCGCGTATTTTTCATTATACTATAAAAAATATTTCTGGAATTTCAGTTCACTTAAATAAAAAAAATTTTTTAATTCAGATTGCCATATTTTCTAAGGATTATGAATTGGCACAAAAAAAGTTAAATTTTATTTTAAAAAATATTAAGCTATTATAATTTTATGTTTGTTGATAAAGAAAAAATCCAAATTGAAAAGTATAAAGGAATAGCTTATTTAAGATATATTGATAATATCTATCATCAAATTATAAAAAAAAATGAAAATGAACAGATTTATATTCTAATTCAGGATGCACAAAAATTAAATTTATTTACTGGATATTATAAAAAAAATGAAATTTTTAAAATTACCATGTTAACTGTTGATTGGGAAAAGGTAAATTCAAAAGATTCCATAGAAGAAAACTTAGAAAATAAAGATAATTTATTATATATAATAAAAAATTCAATTGATTCCAATCATTATAATGAAATATTATGGGATTTTTGTAATAAAAAAAAGATTTTTTTGTCATATTGTTTGTTAGAAATATATAAAGATATTCAAGAACAAATGGTAGATAATGATATAATTCAAATAGCCCATTATTATTCTGCTGGATATCCTCCACTACTTCTTGTAGAAAATGAAAATTATCATTTCCCATTAAGAGCAGGTATACCCTTAGGAATAACAGATGTTTATCCCAAAAAACAGACATTAGAAATACCTATTAATTCAAAAATATATATTCATACACCTATAAACGAAAAAATTCATAATTTAAGAGAATTACATTACGATATATCTAAGAATAACTTAAACCAATTACCACAAGATTTATTATTATTTGAATATCAATTCTTACATTATGAAAAATAAATTTTTTATTTTCTATGTGACAGTAATATATTTTTTCCTATATTTTATTTCGTGTAAGGAAATTAATGTACCAGACTTATATCCAGATATACAGGATACTTCATTTTTTAAAACTTCTAATTTTATAGAAGAAGTTTGTATCTCAATAAAAAGTAATATGGATATTGATAGAAATGATTTTATAAAGACTTATTCTATTTCCAGATTATTTTATTCTTATATTAAAAACCAATCTGGTTCTATAAGAGAATTATTAAATAAAGGAATATTGAAAAAATTTCTTTATGATAGAATTAATGTAAAATTTCAACAGAATCATTGCTTAAATAAAATAGAAATTTTTATTACAAATTATGAATTTAAATGGCTTCCACCTCAGGAATTTATTCAGAATCCAGTTCCTATCAGGAAAGGAGAATTTTTAGCTGATTTTTCTGCAAATTATATTATAAAATATAAAAATCAAAAAATAAATAAAAATTATAAAAATAATATAATATTAAATCTTTTACCAAAAGAAGAATATAATTCTATAGAAATAGCAATAGCCCAAATATTAAGAAGTTTTATAGATGAACTTTATAAAGAATTCTGGACAATAAAATTAAAAAATAATTGATTCTATTTTTCTTATAAAATTTATTAAAAAAATGAAGTTATGGTATATTTATATATTCTTAGGAATATCCATTCTCCTTGGTGCATTCGGGCAGATTTTTATGAAAATCATGATGAATCATTTAGGACCTTTTCCTTTACAGGATAAATCAAAGTGGTTATTTTATGCATTTTCTATTTTAACATCAAAATATTTATGGTATGTTTTTTTATGTTATGGCATTTCTATTGTTTTATGGTTAATGGTATTAAGTTATGCTGATTTGAGTTTAGTAAGACCATTAATGTCCTTAGGATATTTAATAACCTTAGCATATGGAATCTATTCTGGTGAAAGTGTAACAAATGAAAGAATAATAGGGACATTTCTAATTATTGGTGGTGTATTTTTTTTAACAAAGCATTAGTTTATTTTAAAATTATGGTTTTAGATTCATCAATTTTTTCCAGTAGATAGTCATACAACCAGATTACAGGTAAAGCTTTTTTATAAAAAGAAAAATATACCTGGAATTTTTGAATTGATAGTTTCTTACGTTGAATTATATTCTCTATAGATATACTACCATAAAGAAATTCTCTTAAAGAAAAAAAATTAAAATATAAATGCTCAATATTTTGTTTTTTATCATAAAATAATAAACTTTCTATAAGATATAATATTATTTCTATATGATTAAAAATTTTTTTAATTTCTGGTAAATGATAATATTGTTTTTTTTGTACTATAAAATTTGGTAAAGAAAATGAAAAATTTTTTTCTATATCTTTTAGTAAAATAATATGCAGATTATTTTTTAATATTCCATAAATAAAACAGATTCGATTTAATTCATATAATAAACGTTCAATATCATTAGAATGATCTAAATCAATTAATAACAAAATTTCTTCAAATAAAGTATGATTTTGTTCTAAAAATGAAACTAAGGAATTTATATCTTTTAAATTAAGAAATTTATATCCAGCTAATTGTGCAATAGATCTTATTATTTTATTAGAAGCAGGAAATTGTATTAACATTTTATTTTTTTGTTTTACTTTTAATTCTGGAAAAATCCAATTGAATGGTTTAGAAAGAAAGATTACATTACTAATATTATTTTTAAAAAGCATTTCTTTAAACTGTTTGGAATTATTATTATCATTTGTAAACATATAAAAAAAAATATTATATTCTATTAAATGTTGTAATTGATTTAATTCTATATGGTTTAAAATAATTTTTTCATGGGGTTCTTTATTAAGTAATTTATAAATTTTAAAATCAGAAATAATTATATAATTTTCTTCTTTAAGAATGTTATTTATTATTTCTCTATAACCAAATGGTATATCATAATTTACTATAATGGGAAATTCTACCATAAATAATTATTATTATTAAAAATAAAAAGTTATTTACCTTTTAAGGTTCTTTTTTATTTTAACTTTAGAAATGACAATTAATAAAACACCTAATGTGACAAGAACTCTTGTTTTTATTAATATTTTTATACATACTATTATTTTGATTTATGCTCTATATATAAAAAATGATCCTCTTTTTTTACAGGATATTTATTTCCAATTTGGATTGGTGCCTGCTTCTTTCTGGGATGGAGCAATCTGGCAACCATTTACCTGTTTATTTTTGCATGGGTTTCAGGGATTGTCTTTGCATCTATTTGTCAATATGATAGCTTTATGGAGTCTTGGTTCTGCTATTGAATTAAGTATAGGTTCTATCCCCTTTACCTGGTTATATTTTATATCTGGATTATTTGGATCCTTAGCTGTTGTTATTTTTCAACCAGATTTAACAATGCCTACAATTGGTGCTTCTGGTGCTATTATGGGATTATTAGCTGCTTTAGCAATTTTCTATCCTAATTCTACTTTGTTTGTCTTTTTCTTCCCAATGAAAGCAAGAACAGCTGCCATTATCTTTGGTTTTGGTTCTCTTATTTTAGCATTTATTGATAATACTTCTAATATTTCCCATTTTGGTCATTTTGGTGGTTTTATTGGTGGTTTTTTATATACTAAATTGGCATTACGTCTAAAAATTGGTAAAAATGTACTTTTTAATCCTTACGAAGATATAATACAAAAGCAGGAAGAAGAATTATTAAAGAAAATGCAAGAAATAGAACAAATAAGAAAGGAACAAAGAGATACACCAATTTACGATTTTGAAGAAATATTCCAGAATGAAAAAGAAAAACCACACCAACGTGCAAGAAAGATTTTTTTTGATCCCGAAACAGGTAAATTTTATATTGTGGAATAATTTAATATGATTTAATCTTCGAAACTTTCAAGAGCTTCATCTAAGGTTTTATAGATTTCAAAAACATTAGAAAGTTGTGTTAAATTCATTAAACCTTCAATATCAGAATTTAATCCACAAAATACCATTCTACCTTTTAAATAATCTATATGTTTATAAATATGTAAAAAAAGGCCAAGAGCCTGAGAGTTTATAAATGGTACTTTCTTCATATCTATAATAAATTTAGGTGCTACGTTAGGTTTTATATATTGTTCCATTCTTTCTGCTAATTGATATTCATCACCCGATTTGATCGCACCTTCAATTGTTACTACAACAACTTCTCCTTTTGTTGAGAATTTTAACTTCATATTAAACCCTTAGGTTAAGTCTAATTTTATAATTTTTTTCTTATAGTGTTTATACTCTATATAAACAATATAATTATCTTTATTTAAATTTTCTAAGGAAAATGTCAATTCTTTTTTAATGTTTACATTAATTTTTTGGGTTTTCTCATTATAAAATACAAGATTAGTAGTATTGTTACAATATAAACATTCATGTTCAGAAATAGAAAAATTATTTTTTAAATATAATATTTCATTTAATTGTCTAACTGACATAAATTTTTTATCTTCTTTATTTCTAAAAATTTCTATTATAAAAATTTGATCTTCTAATTTAAAAATATTGGAATATAATGTTATCTTCATAGTACTTATGCACAATAATATTCATGATAAAATGTTTTTTGATTTAAGATTTTTGAATAAATTTTCTGTCTTATTTTATACATTTTATTATATAAATTATTTTTCTTGATTCCTAAGAATTTTCCGATTTCTACTGCACTTGGTATTGTTTTTCGCGAATATCTTCTTTTGTAAAAATTATATCGTATTTTTTTATATTCTGTATATAAATAATCATCTGGATTTTCATTATTAATAATATTCAATGTATAAAAATAATTTGCATTATATTCATTTAGATTATTTTTCTCGATATTTTTTTCTCTTAATTTTGAATAATGATTTAAAAAATTTTTGACTTTTTTAAAACCATATTGAATTATTAAATATTTTAGTTCTTCTGAATTTAATTTTAAATCATAATAAAATTTAAATAAAATTCTTTCATAAATAGGTAAATCGTTTAAAAATTCTAATATTTTAAACCAGAAATCTTCATAAGAATTAAAGCATGTATTTTCATCTGGATCAGAAAGCTTATAAGAAACATTATCAGAAAGGTAAATTTTGGATTTATCAAATTTTAATTGAATTTTATGTTTTTTTAAATAAGTAAAAAAAGAAAATTTAATTGAATTTTTTAAATAGGGTAATAAACTAATATCATCTTGACGTTTTTTATAATTTTCTAAAACTTTTTCTAATATGGATTCAAAGAATTCAAGTAAAAAATTATGTATAATATCTTCATTGGTGCAAAAATATAAAAGTTCTTTTTTATATAAAAAATATATAGCTTCCATCATTTTAGATAGATCATGATTACTTAGATATTCAATATAACTTTTTTCTATTTGATTTTCTAAATACTTATTGTTATAATTCATATATCCTCCCTCAAAATTATAAATCTATTTTTTATATAAAATTATTGTTTAAAATAACAAATTTTTTATTAAATCTTATAAAATTTTTTCAAAAATTACTATATATTGAAAATCAAAAGAGTTGATTTATCTTATAATTGCAAATTTTGAAATTTAAGCTCAAATGCTCTAAAATAAATATTAGATGACGTTTTAATCATTTCAAAATTATTGTAAATATATGAATTCTTTTCCAGATTTTTTAGATATGTATTCAATGCCTTTTATAAAAATGGAAGGAATAGGTAATGATTATATTTATTTTGATTTTACTGACAGGAGTTTTGAATCTAAAAATATTAATACAAATGTTATACCGATAATCTGTAATAGGCGCTATGGAATAGGTAGTGATGGAATTGTAATAATTGCAAACAATAAAGAACAAGATAATATTAAAATGTATATGTGGAATTCAGATGGTAGTTATTCTAAAATATGTGGTAATGCATTACGATGTGTTGCATATTATTGGTATAAAAAAAAGAATATAAAAGAATTTTATATAGAATCTGGTGCTTTTTTACATAAAGCCACTATTATAGAAGATAAAGGAGCAAGTGGTGTTGTTAAAATACAAATGGGGTATCCCATATTCGAAAAAGAAGAAATTCCTTTTTATGGTAATAAAAAATCTCAATCACTTTATATTTTTTATGAACCAGAAATTTTTCCTTATGTTGGTTATGTAGTCTCGATGGGAAATCCACATTGTGTATTTTTTGTTGATGATCCAGATTCCATTGAAATAGAAGTAGTTGGTTCAAAAATCGAAAATCATCCCTTATTTCCAGAAAGAACGAATGTTGAATTTATAAAAATTAATCCAGATAAAACCATTTATCAAAGAACATGGGAAAGAGGTTCTGGAGAAACATTGGCTTGTGGGAGTGGTGCATGTGCTTCTCATATTGTAGGGGTTTTAGAAAAAGCATTACCTAAGAAAAATATAATTCATTTAAAGGGAGGAGATTTAATAATTGAATGGGAAGAACAAATATGGATGACAGGTAATGCAACATTAATCTATTCTGGTAATTTAATAAAAGATTTAGGAGAAAAATTATTTATAAATTCTTAATAATACCACGTTTTCTTAATTTTTCTTCTTCGAATTTTTTCATAATTTCTGGAGTTGTTTTCCATCTTTGATGTACCCAGAAATATTGTTCTGGATAAATTTTTACATATTTTTCGAGTACATGAACCCATTTTTCTGTCCAGTCTTTTATAATTTCTTCTTTTGTTTTATTATTATTTTCTTCATTTTTTGAAACTTTTCCTAAATATTCATAAAGAAGTTTCATTTTACCTTGATCTTCATGTAAAAGTGCAACGAAATATATATGAGCATTACTCATATAGGCTATTAAAGCTGGTCCTTTATAAGTTGACGCTGGGCGATTTAAAAAGTCAATCATTATTCCTGAACCTCCAGCATTTTGATCCGGAGCAATTCCTAAAAGATTTCCTTCTTGGAGGAATTTTATCGCGTGCAATGAATCTTCCATTCGATATAATTTTGCACCTGTAGCTGAGCGTAATTTATAAAACCATTTATCTACATAGGGATTACGAATAGATTTATAAATAATTCCTGTTTTTGGATAAAATCTAAATCCTAAATATTGGGCTAAATTTTCCCAGCTTCCTAAATGTCCGCTGATAAGTATTACTGGTTCTTTTTTAGAAAGTTTTTCTTCGATTTCTCTTTCTATTTTTTCTGTTGATGAATCATAAATGATTCTTTTTTTAAACCATTTTTCTTTCATTCTTTTTTTTAAAAATGTATCAGCTAATAGTCTTCCTGTATGTTTTAAATTTTCATTATAGACTTTATAATAAAAGTCTTCGTCTTTATCTGGAAAAGCATTTCTTAAATTGTTATAAACTATTTTAGGATATTTTTTTAAAATTTTAAAAAAGAATTTTGTAATTAAATAACCAAGTTTTTGTGCTAATTCATAAGGTAGAAACCGAAATGGCAAACTTATTACATAAAATATTAAAAATAAAATAATATTTATAAATTGATTCATATAATTTCCTTTAAGTTGTATTGTTTAACCAGGCAGCTCCAAATACACCAGCAGAATCACCCAATTGATTTTTTAATATAGGTGTTTTAATATCATGATAAAATGCATATTTTTTTACTTTCTCGTAACCTATTGTATATAATTCATCTATATTTGATAATCCACCACCAATTACAATAGCATCTGGATCAAAAATAGAAATAATACCTCCTACAGCTCTTCCAAAATTGTCTAAGAATTGCTCAAAAATTTTTTTAGCAGGTTGTAGATGATTTCTTGCTTTTTTTACAATATCTGGTACTTTTAGTGATTCTCCAGTTTCGTTATAATAAAGATTTTCCAATCCACTACCAGAGATAAATGTTTCTATACAACCTTTATTACCACACCAGCATAAGGGTCCTTCTGGATGGATAGAAAAATGTCCCCATTCTCCAGCAATTCCATGAAAACCTTTATAAATTTGTTTATTTATTACAAGACCACCGCCACATCCTGTTCCCATAATAATTCCAAATACATTATGATAATCTTTTGTAGCTCCAGCAATGGTTTCTGCTAATACAAAACAATTTGCATCATTATCAATTTTTATTTTATGTTGTAATCTATTTTCTAAATCTTTTTGTAATGTATTTCCAATTAAAATGGTTGTATTTGCATTGATTACTTTTTGAGTTTTTTGATCAATAATTCCAGGAATACCTATACCAATATTATATTCTACTTCTCCATAATTTATTTTTAAATGATTGATACATTTATCTATTAGATAACATATGCCATTTAATATATTTTCGTAAGTGTCTTTTCTTGTAGGGATCCTTTCTCTTAGTAAAACATTATTTTCTGGATCTAAAAGAATTACTTCTGTTTTTGTTCCTCCAAGATCTACACCAATTTTATATGTTTGATTCATGATAATAATTGTTACTTTTTTTATTTCTAATTCATATTCAATCTTTTTTTATTATTAGATTGTAGGATCTTTTAATAATTTTAAAAAATATCTATCGGAATTTTTTAGTTCTATCGATATATAAAATATGAAATCTTTATTAATATCATATAAAAAAGAAGTTGATGAAGATCTGATTTATGAAAGTGAATGGATACATGCTCCTTTAGAATGGGTTTTTAAAGGAATTACCAATTCAGAATGGATTGATGAATGGGGTGGTGGTCCTTCTAAATTTTTAGCAAAAGCTGGTGGAAAGTACTTTTTATGGGATGGTGAAATCCATGGAACAATCATTGAAATACAAAAACCTCATAAAATTATATTAACATTAAGAGAAAATAACTGGAAGGAAAATTGGAAAGATTCAATTGTTATTATAGAATTAAAGGAAGAAAGAAATGGTACAAGATTTTTATTAAAGCATTCGAATTTTCCCGATAAAAAAATTCAAAAAAAACACGAAGAAGGTTGGGGTGAATATTATATTGGTCCTTTGAAAGCTTATTTAGAAAATTTATATTATTTAAAAAATAAAAAATCTACAACAAAACGAAAAAGACGTAGGTAATTATCTAATAAAAGTATAAAGCGTTTTTTTGATAAATAATTGTTCATAATTTGTAAGCTAAATATTTTCATAAAAATAAATTTACTGTCTCAATCTTAAAAATTATATTATTTTTTAGACATAAAATCTCTAAGTTATTTATATATAACTAAGATTAATTTTTCATAGAGGAAAAGGTATCATAGTTTTTAAAAAAATTTTCCCATTCTTTCGTTTTTAGTTTTTGTAAATAAAAGATAGATACTGGAATTTGTATAAATCCAAATAGAAATCCAATTAAAGGAAATAAATTAAAATATAAAGCAGAAAAAAACCAGTTTTTACTTTTGAGAAAATAGGACATACTACATGCTAAAATAATGTATAAAGAATGTACAATACTATACATCGAATAAATTTTGATAAATGTATAAACTTCAAACCAGTTAAAATTTTTATTTACATATTTTTTTATAATTATAAAAAGATTAAAATTGTTTTTATAATTTAAATAAAATATTAGACATCCCCATGAAAATTGTAAAATTGCAAGTACCAATATTATAAGAATATAACGATGAAAAATATTTAAATAATAAGCTGGATGATGTATAATTTTATTTGAGATCATCATTTAATATATCAAGAGTAAAAATTCCAATAATAAAATCAACCAATTCTCCTATATTAATTCCAATAGTAATTCCATAGTATAAACCTAATTGAATTTGTGCATCAGTATAAAAAGAAATATTAGTAAAATGTTTAGCTTCCTTAAATAAGTTATTTGAGTTTTTTAAAGTTTTATTTGTGCCAAAAGGTAGGTAAACATCATAAAATTTATTTCTTTTTTGATATTTTAAGTTTTCTTTTATAATATTATCTTTCTCTTTATAATATTCCTCTAATTTTTTAGGAATTTGTTTATATTTTTCTGGATTTTTTTGAATATTTATAATCTCTTTTTCGAATTCTGGATTTTCTATAAATTTTTTTCCTTTAAAATGTTCCGAACCAAGAAAAATAAAACTAAAATTATAATGATCTAAATTTCCATAAATTCCTTTTCTAATACCAATATTATGATTATTTCCATCTTGATAAAATAATCCTAATTGTAAAAAACTAACTCTTGCATTCATTCCATAAGTTTTATCCTGAATTTCGAATGTAAAAATATCAAGTAAATCTTGTTTTCTATTTTGCAAATAAGTACTACAATTTAAAAAATTTAAATTTAAAATAATGAGTAATAATTTTGATAAATATCTAAAACTTTTCTGGCGAAACTGGAAAATAAATATTGTTTTGTCTGTTCTAAAGAAATCCATTTAGTTTCAGTTTTATTTTTTATTTGTATTGTAAAATTGTTTTTGGTATATGGAACTAAAAAAATATTTGCTAAGATGTTGTAATGCATTATATTATGCGTTAATTTTCCAATAAATTTCGTTTCGGATTCTTTTATTTCTAATGGTATTTTATTATTTTTTATGGAATCGTTTTCTATCTTATAGGGGAAAAAATAATGATTTTTTAAAAATAGGTATTTGTTTTTCTGGATTAAAAGTTTATTTTCTTTTGTTATAATATAAATATTAATTTTTAAATCTTTTTTGAGAACTTGCTTTTTAGGTGGTAAATTCGCTTTTTCTTCTTTAGAAAAATTTTTTACATCGCAATATTTAGATATAATACATTGATCACATTTAGGATATTTATAAATACAAATAAGGGCACCATATTCCATTAAAGCCTGATTCAATATAGAAGGTTGAATATTATTTTGTTTTATTAAATTTTGTAATAAATTTTTTATATCTTTTTCTTCATATGTCTCGAAATTATTATAAAAATAGCGATAAATTAGTCGTTTTACATTTCCATCTAAAACAGCATATGGTTTTTCGAAAGCAATACTTAATATAGCAGAAGCAGTATAATCCCCAATTCCAGGTAATTGTATTAATATTTTATAATCATCTGGAAAGTTTCCATTAAATTGATTATATATAATTTGAGCAGTTTTATGTATATTTTTCGCTCTATTATAATAACCTAAACCAGCCCATAGTTCATAAATTTCATTTAGATTGGCATTAGCTAAACTTTTTATATCTGGAAATCTCTTTATAAAAAGGCTGTATTTATTTTCTATTTTATTAATAACTGCTCCAACTCTTGTTTGCTGGAGCATGACTTCAGATATCCATATTTTATAAGGATCCTTTGTTTCTCTAAAAGGAAGTTTTCTATGATTTTTCTTATACCAGTTAGTTAAATTTTTTAAAAAATATGCTATCTTATTATTAGATATCAATTTTAAGTGGTAGCTAATAATTCTTTATTAACATATTCTCTAATATCTACAAAATGACCTTCTAATGCAGCAGCTGCAGCCATTTCTGGACTTACAAGATGAGTTCTACCACCACGTCCCTGTCTTCCTTCAAAATTTCTATTTGATGTAGATGCACAACGTTCACCTTCTAATAAATAGTCATCATTCATTGCTAAGCACATGGAACAACCTGCAAAGCGCCATTCAAAACCTGCTTCTTTAAAAATTTTATCTAAACCTTCTTCTACTGCTTGCCTATATACTCTACCTGAACCTGGTACAACTATAGCTTGAACTTTTGGATGTACTCTTTTTCCTTCTTTTAATTTTTCTTTAATAATTTTAGCTGCTCTTCTTAAATCTTCTAAACGAGAATTGGTACAACTTCCAATAAATACTTTATCTATTTTAATATCCTTTATAGGAGTTCCTGGTTCTAATCCCATATATTTTAATGCCTGTCTTGCAGATTCTTTTTCTACTGGATCTTCAAAACTTTCGGGATCTGGAATTTTTCCTGTTATAGGAGCAACCTGACCAGGATTTGTACCCCAGCTTACCATAGGTTCTATATCTTCTGCTCTGAATTCATATATAGTATCATAATGAGCGCCTTCATCAGAACGTAATGATTTCCAGAATTCAATAGCAACTTCAAAATCTTTTCCCTTAGGGGCATAATCTCTACCTTTTAGATATTCAAAGGTTTTTTCATCTGGTGCAATTAAACCTGCTCTTGCTCCAGCCTCTATAGACATATTACATATAGTCATTCTACCTTCCATAGATAAATTTCGAATTGTTTCTCCAGCATATTCAATTACATGGCCTGTTCCACCCTTGGTTGTAATCTTCCCGATTATATATAAAATAATATCTTTTGCAGAAACTCCATAACCTAATTTACCATCAACTTTTATTAACATATTTTTTGATTTTTTTTGTGGTAATGTCTGTGTTGCTAATACATGTTCAACTTCACTTGTACCAATACCGAATGCTAAGGCTCCAAATGCTCCATGAGTACTTGTATGAGAATCACCACAAACAATAACAGTTCCTGGTAGGGTTAAACCAAGTTCTGGGCCAATTACATGGACTATACCTTGATCAGGATGATTTATATCAAATAATTTTATACCAAATTCTTCACAATTCTTTTTAAGGGTTTCCATTTGAATACGAGAAATTTCACCAGCACCATTCCAGTCTCTTGTTTTTGTTGATACATTATGATCCATTGTTGCAAAAGTTAAGTCTGGTCTTCTAACTTTTCTTTTATTCAATCTTAATCCTTCAAATGCCTGTGGCGATGTAACTTCATGAATTAAATGTCTATCAACGAAAATTAACGGTGTTGTTTTTCCATCATCATATACAAGATGATTTTCCCAGATTTTATCATACATTGTTTTAGGTTTTGACATATAGCCATTTAAATAAAATTTTATACAAAGGCAATTATTTTAATCTACAAATAGTTCTTATTTATCCAATTATAGTTATGAGCAATTTTTTAATAATTTATAAATACTTTGAGTTTTAAAATAAAACTATAAGAAATACTGTAAATTAGGGTTTATTAATATTTAAATTGATTTCCCTCGACTAAAAAAAGTTCATTAAATTAAAAAAATAGTTGATTTAATTGGAAATGATTTTAAAATAAAAATATTATGAAAAAATAAAATTGACCTTTGTGTAGTTATTGGACTGGAAGTTTATTAGCAAATCCAAAGTTAAATTTACTGTTAAACCAATTAGGTTTTTTTACTGCACAAACGATATATTTACAATATAAATCAATTGGAAGTATTGCAGATGGATATTTTCAAGGTGTATATGATTAAAAAATGGCAGTAAATTTATTAGTAACTTATATTAATATGACAAATAGTGCACAAAATAAATTAGATGAGCTATTAAAAAGTAAGATTCTTTCCCATTCGGATAATGCTTTTGTAAAAGAATTAAAAAAAGGATTTTACTTATTAAGTAGGGGAGCATTTTTTTATACTCAATATATTAAAACAAAAGATAAGAAAAATTTAGAAAATTATGATAAAAATAGATACTTAATCTGGAATAAAATTTCTAAGTTATTAAAAATTAAATTAATGATATTTAGATAAATCATTTAAAAAAGATTTGATTTTTTATTTCTTTACTTTTTTTTGATAATGATAATGTAAATTAAGGAGGCAATGAAATCAAAAGATATATATGTTACAATTAACAGGAAATTTAGAAGGATTAAAACCAAGACAGTTACAAAATTTAAGAAGATTAACCAGAAGAAAGATTGATGAGGATTATATCCTATCCAATGAAATAGCAAAAGAATTAACCTTACTTTCTACAGAAATTTCACGACAGATAGGTATCATCGTAGATAGAAAAGGTAAAATCTTAAGTGTAATTGTAGGAGATGATAAACAGATATTAATTCCAGAATTAGAAAGAGAACGTTCAAGTCGTTTAAGAGAGCTTCGATTAATACATACACATTTAAAAAATGAACCTTTAACAGAAGATGATTTATATGACTTAACTCTATTACGATTTGATACCATTACAGCAATAACAATTAATGGTAATGGGTTGCCAGAAAAATTTTATTCTGCTAGACTTTCGCCAGAATCAGAAAAAGGATATGAATTATTAGATATAGAAAGACCTGGTCAATATAAATATAATTATAAAGAATTAGTACAATTAATAGAAGAAGAATTTAAAAAACATTATCAGACCACAAAAGAAGCAGATAATTTACCCAAAGCTATCTTAGTAGGTGTATATACACCAGAGATGAGAAAGAAACGAAAGCCAGAACATTCTATGGAAGAATTAAAAGAATTGTGTAGAACAGCTGGTGTTAAACCAATAGATATAATTATCCAGAAAAGAGATAAGATTGATGTAAGTTCTGTAATAGGTTCAGGTAAATTAAAAGAAATAACTTTTTTAGCAGTACAGAAAGATGCAGATATGTTGATTTTTGATAGGGAATTAAGTCCTTCTCAGGCGATTAAAATATCCAGAGAGACCGGATTAAAAATTATTGATAGAACACAATTAATATTAGATATATTTGCTAAACATGCTAAAAGTCGAGATGGTAAATTGCAGGTAGAATTAGCGCAATTACGTTATTTAAAGGGACGTTTAAGTGAAAAAGATGATAATATGTCTCGTTTAACTGGAGGTATTGGTGGAAGAGGACCTGGAGAAACAAAACTTGAAATTGGAAAAAGGAGAGTCGAAGAAAGAATTCATCGCTTAGAAAAAGAATTAAAAAAAATTAAACAAAAAAGGGAGATCAATAGAAAATCTCGTAAAAAATCTGGAATACCAGTTATTTCAATTGTTGGCTATACCAATGCAGGTAAATCCACATTACTTAATGCAATGACAAATGCGAATGTTTTTTCAGAGAATTTATTATTTGCTACGTTAGATCCTACGACACGTAGAGTTCGGTTTCCAGAAGAAAAAGAAGTAATTATTGCTGATACTGTGGGTTTTATTTATGATCTTCCACCTGATTTAGAGAAAGCATTCGAAGCTACATTAGAAGAACTACAATATTCTGATATATTAATTCATTGTATAGATGCCAGTGATCCTTTAAAAGAACAAAAAATTAAAGATGTAAATTATATATTAGAAAGGTTAGGTTTGCATACTATACCTCAAGTTTTAGTTTATAATAAAATAGATTTATTAAGTGAAGAGGAACAAAAAGAATTTTTAAATCAAAATGAAGATAATAATATAATTGGTATTAGTGCATTAAAAAGAATTGGATTAGATATTTTATTAAGAAAAATATTAAAACTTTTAAATTATAATTTTCACAAAAATTATAATGAGAAAAATTTCGATACAAAAGAACTGGTAATGAATTAAAATCATTGAATTTTTTGTTTGATTGAATGGATAATAGAAAAAAAGTTACTTTATTAGGATAAAGATAATAATGTTACACAAAAATTTGGATTAGATATGTTCTTGATTTTAGGGATATAAAATTAAGATGTGTAACAAAAATATATAAAAATTGACAATGATAAAATTTTTATTATAATAAAAAAGACAGGAGTAAAAAAATGAAGCAAGTATATATATTAGGTGGTGCACAAACTGATTTTGCAAGGAACTGGACAAAAGAAGGTAAAACCTTTATGTCCATGTTCAGGGAAATTGTAGAAGATGGCTTAGCAGCAGTAGGTATGGATTATGATGAAATTGTAAGACTAAATAAGGAAAATCGTATTGCTGTTTTTGTTGGTAATTTCGATATGGAGCAATACGCAAATCAAGGACATTTAGGAGCTTTTTTAACAGAAGTTCATCCTGCTTTTTATGGTGTTCCAGGAGCAAGATACGAAGCTGCTTGTGCATCTGGTTCAGTTGCAATTGATGCTGCTCATACACATATAAGAGCTGGAGACTATGATGTTGCTATTGTTGTTGGAATTGAAATAATGAAAACAGTAAGTTCTGCTGTAGGTGGTGATTTTTTAGGAACAGCAGCTTATTACGAAAAAGAAGCAAAAGGTATTAAATTTCCTTTCCCAAAACTATTTGGTAAATTAGCAGATGAAATTGTAAATCGTTATGGTCCAAAATTAGGAGAACAGAGAATAATGGAGGATTTAGCAGAAATATCTCGAATTAATTATGGCAATGCAAAAAGAAATCCCTTAGCACAAACCAGAACTTGGTATATGAGTAAAGAACAAGCTTGCTCACGAGGAACATCAACTAATGCTTTAGTAGGTGGACGCTTAGCTATTTCTGATTGTTCTCAGGTTACAGATGGTGCAGCTTTACTTGTATTAGCATCTCCAGAATATGCAAAAGAATTTTCTAAAAAAACTGGACGTCCTTTAAGTAAAATGGCCGTAATTAAAGGTTGGGGACATAGAGTAGCGCCATTAACATTCCAGGCAAAAATGGAAGAATCTAAAAATAGTCCTTATCTTTTACCCTGGACAAGACAGGCAGTATTAGATGCATATCGAAGAGCTAAATTAGATATTGATCAAATTGATGTAATTGAAACACATGACTGTTTTACTTCCAGTGAATATGCCTCTATTTCTGCTTTTGGTTTAACAGAAGCAGGAGAAGAATATCAAGCAATAGAAGATGGAATAATCGATTTCGAAGGTAATGCTAATGGAAAAAGAAAGGTTCCTATTAATCCATCAGGTGGTTTAATTGGAGCTGGACATCCAGTTGGTGCATCTGGTGTAAGAATGGTGCTCGATATCTATAAACAAGTAACAGATCAGGCTGGTGATTATCAGGTACCAGGTGCAAAAAATGGATTAACCTTAAATATTGGTGGAAGTGCTACTACCAATATGACATTTGTTGTTGGAAAAATTGAAGAGTAAAAAAATTTTTCCCCTATGGATCATCCCATAGGGGAATTGATTCTTTATTTTTTATTCATCGATTTCTGCATCTTCTGCTAATGTTAAATCTAATAAAGATGTTATCATAAAATCATTTTCTAATAAATATCTTCCTGTTTTTGAACATAAAGAAGAGGTAATTATTAACCAACCTCTTGGAATAAAAAATCCATCTTCATTAAAATGGTTCATAATAGTTTTATGTAAGGAAATAAATTTTTTACCATCTTTCATCATAAATCTTGTTTTTCTAATAACTGGATAAATAACAACATCTGGATCTCTTAATAATAAGAAATATTGTCTTCCTTTTATGTTATGATCACGCGTTAATTCTAACTTTGCATTTTCTTTTTTTAATCTTTTATACAATTCCGCATATTCTTCGACAGGTTCTGGAATTGTATTTGCCAATGTATATTCATAAAATTCTTTGTCCTTCATAGCCTCTATTAAGTCATGTCCATTTCTTATTTCCGTTTTTAGCTGCATAGGAACTCCTTTTGTTAAAGAATTTAAAACAAAATATATTAGTTTTAATATAATAAAATTTTACGTTTTTAACACAATTTTTTTACAATTAAATTAATTAGATTCAATTTTATTTGAGTATTTTATTTTTTCAAGTCTTTTTTGTAAATTAAATATAAAATTTTTTAATTGATATTTAAAGTTTAGTATTTTTAGATAAAATATATACTTATGAGTCTTTAATATAGATATTGAGAATAAATCTCATTTTCAATTGACAAAACATTTCAATAAAAAAATCTGGTTATAAGAATATTTTATTTTGGAGGTTGATTGTGAAGACAAAGTTTAAATATTTTTTATCAGGCTTGTTAGCTTTTGGGTTAACAATGGGGCTGTTGGGACAAAATGTTTCAACAGAAGAAAAAATAAAAATTTTAGAAAATGAAATAGAACAGCTTAAAGAAAAAAAAGCAACAAAACAATATAAAAGTTTTCAAGGATTAGGTCCAGCTGCATCTGGTGTATATTATGTAGAAGATGGCTTATCCTGGGGTGGATATGGAGAAATTAAATACAAAAACTATAAAACACCTTATAAAGCAGATTCTGCTGATGTTCATAGATTAATTTTATATGCAGGATATAAATTTAATGACTGGATTGTTCTTAATAGCGAAATTGAATATGAACACGCAGGTATCGAAAGAGAAAAAATTACTTTTTGCGAAGATGTATCAGCAGGTCAATGTGAAAAGGAAACAGAAACAATTCAACAGGGAGAAGTCTATGTTGAATTTGCCTATATAGATTTCTTATTTTCTGATGCATTTCAAATTGCTGCTGGATTACAATTGATACCAGTGGGAATTACAAATATTTACCATGAACCAACAACATTTTTTTCTGTGGAAAGACCATATACAGAAAGTGTAATTATTCCTTCTACCTGGAGAGATATTGGAATTATGGCACATGGTAAATTATTTAATGATTTAATTTTATATAAAGTTGGTGTTTTTAATGGAATGGATGCAACGGCATTTTCCGATAATGAATGGATTAGAGGTGGAAGACAAAAAGGAAGTAAAGTTAAAGCACAGGATTTAGCTTATGTCGCTGCAATTGATATTTATCCCTTAGAAGGATTGACCATTGGTGGTTCTTATTATATTGGTGGTTCTGGAAATAAAGATGTAGAGAAAGTAGATGTTTTATCTCGAATTGATTGGTCAGTAGTATTACCTGGATCAGATGCTACAACAGTAGCATTAAGAAACCATGTAGAAAAAGAATTTGAAAATTCTCGAAAAATTAATCCATTAATTCATTTAGCAGAAGGACATATAAAATACGAAAAAGATGGTATTTATTTTCAATCTTTAATAGCACGTGGCTGGATTAAAGAAGATGATGTAAGAGCATTAAATGCATTAACAGGAAAAAATATTGGATCTACTGTAGAAGGAGCTTATGCAACAATTGGTTATGATATTGCACCTTTATTTGGTTGGAATAAAAAATTTGTAGTATTTTATAAAAATGAATATGTAAATACTCAGAAAAAAACACTGAGAGATAGTAGTAGAATTTTCTTTGAAAGTTTAGCTGCTTTACAATCAGGTGGTGTGCTAAAAACAAATTTTAGTGATAATTCTATGACAAATTCATTAAATAGTACAGAGATAAAAACAATTTATAGTAATTTAGGAGTTGTTGGAGCTCCAAATCCAGTTAATGATAGAAGAATACAAACTATTGGATTTGCTTTCTATCCACATCCTAATGTTTCTATTAAAGTAGATTACGAAGATTGGAGTTCAAAATCCAATTACTATCAGGATAGCGATTTTTATAATCAATCAAACAATAACATAGATGTAATTAATGCTGCAGTAACATTTATATTCTAATTCTTTCCCCCTTTTATGGGGGTTCTTTTTATATAATTTGAAAATTTATAAGTACTTTTGTTTTAGTATATTGTTTATTTTATTTTCCATTTTATTTCCTATCCATTAAAATAATATAATAATAAATTATTGTTTTACAAAATAAGAAACATTATATTTTTGTGTATAGATAATTTATTTATTGCTGATTATGTTTATCAAAAACCATTTTTTTTTAGAAATATTTATAGCTTTAAGATATTTAAGGGGGCATAGTAGATTAACCTTATTAAATACTGGAACACGATTATCTTTGATTTTTATGTCTCTTATGGTCTTTATAATGGTAGTTGTCCTTTCTGTTTTTAATGGATTTCAGGCAGAGGTAAAACGTTCTTTATGGAATTCTGGTTATCATATTACAATATCTCCTAGTTAATGCTCATAAAACTATTACAAATTATAACGATATCATAGAAGCTATAAAAAATCATAAAGAAGATTTAAATCATAATATTCGTTCTATTTTTCCATCTGTTTTTGTAAATGGATTATTAGAGATTCAGGGAAGATTCGAAGGAAAAGCAATACGAGCAATCCCTGTTGATGATAAGGATTTAAAAAATAATGAATTAAAAGATTTTCCCAATTTAGTGCATTTTGATCAAACATTATTACAAAAAATTAATAACGATAATATTGCCATTATTGGAAGAGAAATGGCAAAATATTATGGTTGGCAGGTCGGGGATAAAATTACAGTATTTTTACCCAAAGGTGGTATTTTTGCACGTGGTATGCAAATTCAACGAGCAGATTTAACTATAGCTGGATTTTTTAGAACTGGTTTTTATGAATTTGATTTAAATTTGATATTTATTTCTTTAAACACAGCCCAAAGATTGATGAAAATTCCTAATCAGGCAACTTCTGTAATTGTTCAATTAAATGATTTAAGTAATATTGATGAATATAAAATAAAACTAAGAGAAATATTACCCGAAAATCCCTATGAATATTCTATTACTACAATAAAAGATGAAAGAGGAAATTTTTTAGCAGCATTACAATTAGAAAAAACACTAATGATGATGATTTTAGGATTATTAATTTTAGCAGGTATAGCTGGAATCTGGGTTACTTCTTTTTTACTTGTTCAATCTAAAAAGAAAAGTATAGGAATGTTAAGAGCAATGGGGTTATCTACAAAATCAATTTTAATACTTTTTGTATCCCATTCTTTATTTATAGGTTTTTTTGCCAGTTTATTTGGAGGAACCTTAGGTATATTTACAGCACAAAATCTTGAAATTATTATAAAATTTGTTGAAGATTTATTAAATCAGTTATGTTTAATGATATTTCATCAATGTAATACTATTCATCTTATACCAAAAAATATTTATTATTTTGATCATTTGCCTGTAAATACAGATTTATCATTTATTGTATCCATTTCGATGGTAACTATGATATTAAGTGGATTTGCAGGATATTTTCCAGCAAAAAAAGCATCACAATTAGAGCCTGTAGAAACAATTAGAAATGATTGATATGATGGTAAGATTAGAAAATATTTATAAAACGTATATTTCTGAAGGGGAAGAGGTACATGTTTTAAATGGTATTGATCTTATTGTAAATAAAGGTCAGATAATTTCTATTGAAGGAGCAAGCGGTTCGGGTAAAAGTACATTATTAAATATTATTGGTGTAATAGATAGACCAGATTCGGGAAATTTATGGATAGAAGAAGAAAAAATTGATTTTTCTAATCAGCAGAAATTAGATGAAATTCGTGCATTAAAGATTGGATTTATTTTCCAGCATTATTATCTTTTACCAGATTTTACAATTCTTGAAAATGTAATGATGCCTTTATGGATTATGAAGAAGAGAAAAATAAAAATTAAAAATGCTTTATTAGAAGCAAAAGAAATGTTAGATCTTGTAGGATTATCCCATCGTTTATATCATTATCCATCTCAGATTTCTGGTGGAGAAATGGCAAGAGCAACCGTTGCGAGAGCTCTTGTAGGAGAAAAACAATTAATTTTAGCAGATGAACCAACTGGCAATCTTGATAAAGAAAATTCTAATAAAATCATAGAACTATTATGGGATTTACAAAAAAAATTGAATTTTACATTGATCATAGTAACACATGATAGAGAATTGGCAGAAAAAATACCTATAAGATATAAATTAGATAATGGGAAACTCTATCCTTTAAAAAAAGAGCAAAATGCGAAATCAATAAATTCGCTTCCATGAATTGTCCCATTTGCAATCAAACACTAAGTACTTTTCTTCTTAAGAGTAGTTTAATAAAATCACAAATGTATTGTCCAAATTGTAAATGTTTTATTCCTTTAACACTAAGTTTAAGAGAAGTTAAAAAATGCAAATGTGGTGTAACATTTAATGAAATCTTTAAGAAAAAAAAATTACAATGCTCTACTTGTTATTTAACTTTTAAAAACGAACTTGCAGTTTTTTTTGAAAAAAGCCATTTAGATGAAATTTATTTTATAGAAAAAAATATTATCAGAAATTTTATATTATATCTTAAAAAGGATTCTAAAATTTTATCTCGTTTTATCATATTCAAAGAGGTATTAGAAAATATAAAAAAAGAATTTTTACAAACAAATAGTAAACTAATCTATAAAATTAATGAAATTCCTTTAATAACTAAAAAATGGGATCTTAGTATAAGGATTCGTTATAGTAGAAATATACCAGAATTTTTTTATCAATTAACACCGGAAGATATGATTTTATTTTCGAGTATTATATTACATAATAAGTCCTTTCTTTTTGAAAATTTAAAAGCGTATTATAATATCGATATTTTGAATCTACAAGAAGAAAATAAATTTAGAGAAGTTATAACAAAACAAAAATTAATTTATAAAAATTCAAATGATTATACTAATGTAAAATGGTTTTTATTGAATGGTATTCAAAATAATTCTTATTTATCAAGGGTATATATTGGAGACGAAGATCATTTACGTATAGAATCTTTTTCATTTTATGTTTTAGATAATTTAGAAAATAAAGTTTATGAAATTATTCTTTTTATTTGTTATATTTATGAATTTTTTTTACAAATTGATCAGATTTTTCTCTGGCAAATTCATCCAGATTTTGGTTTTTTGACTTCTTGTCCTTCTAATGCAGGTAGTGGAATAAGAGTTTATGTAAGAATTAAAATCAAACCAGAAAATCGAGAAAAAATTTTGCATTTTTTTCAAAGAAATACTTTTTTTAAACGTCTAAAAAACTATAATATTAGAGGGGATATGGGAGAAGGGTCTCAAATAAAAGATTTTATAACCATAGGTTGGGATCTTCCCTATATAAATTTAAAAAATTTTGAAAATGAATTAAAAAAAAAGTTGATTAATTGGTTTTATGAGATACTTAGTTATACGAAAATTTATTAAAAAATGAAACTAATTAAAGAAATTTATACATTATATTATATATGAAAAAAATTGATGACAAAATCATAAAATTACGTTTATATAAATATGGAATTAATGCTATACTAAAATTAATATTAATAAGGAGTTTGTATGTTTGATTTTACAAAAAGAGCTAAAAAAGTATTAAATGAATATGCGCAACAGGAAGCAAAACGTTTAGGTCATGACATGATAGGGCCTGAACATATTTTATTAGGATTATTAAGGGAAGAAGATTCTGTTGCAATTAAGATTTTAAAAAACTTACAGGTAGATTTAAAAGAATTAAAAAAAGAAGTAGAAAGAAGGGCAAAACAAGGTAGTGGTGCATTACTTTTAGAATTATCTCCTAATCCAGATAAGTATCAAAAAATTATCGATTATTCTAAAGAAGAAGCTAGAAGGTTAAAGCATAACTATGTGGGAACAGAGCATATTTTATTGGCTCTTTTAAGAGATAGTAATAATATAGCAGGAGCTACTTTAGCTCAATTTCAGATTAATTATTCTGTTATAAAAGGAGAAATTTTAAGAATCCTTGGAGTTGCCTCAACACCAACATCTTCATCACCACAATCTCGTCATGTACCAGAAAAAAATAAAACTCCTACTTTAGATGAATTTGCTCGTGATTTAACACAAATGGCATATGATAGAAAATTAGATCCAGTTATTGGAAGAGAAACCGAAATTACAAGATTAACACAAGTTCTTTGTAGAAAAACAAAAAATAATCCTGTTCTTATTGGAGAAGCGGGAGTAGGTAAAACAGCAATAGTAGAAGGATTAGCTATACGTATTGCAAATGGAGAAGTTCCAGATCTTCTTTTAGATAAAAGAGTAGTTGCATTAGATTTAGCTTCTCTTGTTGCAGGTACTAAATATAGAGGTGAATTTGAAGATCGTCTAAAAAAAATATTAAGAGAAATTCAGAATGCTAAAAATGTAATTATTTTTATAGATGAATTACATACATTGATTGGAGCTGGTGCAGCGGAAGGTGCAATAGATGCTGCAAATATGTTAAAACCAGCATTAGCAAGAGGAGAAATACAATGTATTGGGGCGACCACATTAACAGAATATAGAAAATACATAGAAAAAGATTCTGCATTAGAAAGACGATTTCAGCCAATTCATGTAAAAGAGCCATCTGAAGATGATGCAATTTTAATCTTAAAAGGACTAAAATCTACTTTTGAAAAACATCATAAAGTAGTTTATACAGATGAAGCAATTGAAATGGCTGTAAAATTATCTTCTCGTTATATTAACGATAGATATTTACCAGATAAGGCAATCGATATCATTGACGAGGCAGGAGCAAGAGCAAGATTACAGAATTCTCAACGTCCAGAAGAAATTATTGCATTAGAAGAAGAAATTAAATTATTAACAAAAAAGAAAGATGATTTAGTAAAAGCTCAAGAATACGAAGCAGCAGCACAGGTTCGTGACGAAATTGCACTTAAGAAACAAGAATTGGAAAATTTGATACAGGAATGGCAGGAAAAATTATCAAATTATTCTATTCAAATTCAGGAAGAAGATATCTATTCTGTTGTTAGTATGTGGACTGGTATTCCATTGGAGAAAATCGAAGAAAGCGAAGCAACAAAATTACTTAAAATGGAAGAAGAATTAAAAAAACGTGTAGTAGGACAGGAAGAAGCAATAGAAATGATAAGTCGTGCAGTAAGACGTTCCAGAACTGGATTTAAGGATCCAAGAAAACCCTCAGGTTCGTTTATTTTTCTTGGTCCAACTGGTGTTGGTAAAACAGAGCTAGCACGTGCATTAGCTGAATTTTTATTTGGAAAAGAAGAAAAATTATATAGATTGGATATGTCTGAATTTATGGAACCACATTCTGTATCTAAATTGATTGGTTCTCCACCAGGTTATATTGGTTATGATGATGCAGGACAATTAACAGAATATGTAAGAAGAAACCCATATTCTGTAATTTTATTTGATGAGATAGAAAAAGCACATCCAGATGTATTTAACATTTTATTACAAATTTTAGAAGAAGGAAATTTAACAGATACACATGGAAGAAGGGTCGATTTTAGAGATACAATTATAATAATGACATCTAATATAGGAGCAAGAGAGTTACAGAAAAGTGGTAAAGTCGGATTTTCAGAATCAGATGTCCAGAAGAGAAGAGAACAAAAAGGAAAAAGCATTAGAAGCACTAAAAAAACAATTTAATCCAGAATTTCTAAATAGAATTGATGAAGTAATAGTATTCCATTCTTTAACAAAAGAACAAATTAAACGTATTGTAGAAATAATGGTAAATCGGTTGAACAACTATCTATTTGATAAAAAAATTAGAATTGAATTAGACGAATTAGCAAAAGAACATTTTGCGGAGAAAGGATATGATGAAAAATATGGTGCAAGACCTTTAAGAAGACTTTTACAGAAAGAAGTGGAAGATTACTTAGCAAATAGATTTTTAGAAGGAGCATATAAAGAGCCTACTGAAATTTTTATTTCTTTTAACAAACCAAAAGGCGAAGTTGGTATTTAATGAAAAAGTATGGAAAGATTATGAAAAAATCTTTAAGGAAAAACAATTAGAAAGAGAAAAGAAAGGAAAAAGAAAAAAAAGAAAAAAATTCTAAAATTACTTTAAAAAAGGTTATAGTAAAGGATTCGGATCCAGAACCAGCAAATAGTGGTCAATTATCGTAATATGGAAATTCAGAGTTTTTATATTATAATGGGGATAGTAGTTATAGCTATAATTATGGCTATAACTACTAACTTCTTTCTAAGTAGAAAGAAAAAAAGTAATATAGTAATGGCAGAAATTGATAAAATTCAAACTTTATTTATTAAAAATCATAAATATCTTGAACCATATCTAAGTATTCAATATCATTATTTTGTTAAAAAGAAAAAATACAATGGAAGTTGCAAGATTCCATTTAGTTTTTTATTGGATAATAACCATTTCATACAATTATATCTAAATCAGGAATTAGATTTACCTGTTTTACAAATTAATCAGGAAGTAATAGTAGGAAACGAAGCAATAGAACATAAATTATTATCTGTAATGCCTTATATTCCAATTCGTTATTTAACATCAGATCCATCCAGAAATTTTATTTTACCCTTAAATAGAAAATATGGTTTGTTTCATAAAAAAATAAAAAAAATTAGCTAAGCCAAAAAGTATTTGTTTTTTTGAATAAAAAAAAAATTCCGACAATATGAATATGAAAGTATTAAAAATAAAAAAATTTATATTAATAATGATTTATATTTTGTTCGTGGGGAAGATTTTATCTGCTTATCCACCAAATTATGAAAATGCATTGGAATTATTTAAAAATCATAAATACGAAGAATCATTAAATAAAATAAGGGAAGTATTTGATAATTATAAAAATTCTTTAGAATTCCGATTACTTGCAGCTTCTAATTATATAGAATTAAATGATTATAATAGTGCATTAGCACATCTGAAATATGCATTAGAAGATCATCCTAATTCTCACGAAGTGTATATATTAATATCAGAGGTTAATTTAAGAAAAAAACAATATAATACTGCTTTAAATATTTTATATAAAGCTTATGAGCAATTTAAATTAGATAAAGAAAAGGAGACATTAATACGTTTACAAATTGCAAAGATTTTTTATATTTCTCAAAATTATAGAGCTGCTAGAAAACAATTAGAAACTATAATAGCACAAAATCCAACCTATGCACCAGCATTTTATTTAGACGGAATTATCTATCTGATACAAAAAAATTATGATTTAGCAGAGTTCCGATTTAATGCAATTTTATCTTTAAAAAAAGTAGATAATAATTTAATGAAGAAGGTTTATAATAATTTAGGATTTATTAAAGAAATCCAGTCTAAAAATTATAATCAAGAATCTTTAGAATATTTGGATTTAACAAAAGAAGCTATTAAATTTTATAAAGATGCATTAAAAATTGATTCAGAATATCAAATTGCAAAAACAAATTTATTACGTATAGAAAAATATTATGAATAAAAAAACAGTAGGAATATATACCTTAGGTTGCAGATTAAATATTTATGAATCTGATGGAATTTTGAATCAATTTATTTCTGATGGTTATAAACCTGTAAACTGGGAGGAAGGACCAGATATTGCAATTATTAATACTTGTACTGTTACAAGTCAAGCTGATGCAAAAAATAGAAATATTATAAGAAATATTTTAAAAAAAAATCCTAATGCTAAAGTAATAGTAACTGGTTGTTATGCACAAACAGATAAAGAAGAACTGGAAAAAATTTCAGGGATATTTGCAATCGTTGGAAATCAACATAAAAGTAAAATATTTGAAATTTACAGAAATTTAGAGAAAAATCAATTCAATCAAGCAATCAACTTATCCGAAGGTCCCTTAAAATATTTTGAAAATAGTAAAAAGAGAAGAATAGTAAATGATCCTTTTGAATATGGAAATGTTGTACCGATTGGACATACTCGTGCTTATTTAAAAATACAAGATGGTTGTGATAGAAAATGTAGTTATTGTAAAATACCAATGGCACGAGGGGGAGGAATCTCTCGTCCAATAGAGGATATACTAAAACAAATAGAAATTTTGGAAGAAAATAAGATTCCAGAAATTGTATTAACAGGTGTTAATTTAGGTTGGTATAGATATAAAAATTATAGATTTTGTGATCTATTAGAAAAAATTTTAGAAAAATTAAAATATAGTCGATTACGAATTTCCAGTATAGAACCATCAGATGTAAATGAGCGTTTAGCGGAATTAACTCTACATCCAAAATTTTGTAATTTTTTACATGTACCATTACAAAGTGGTTCTGATAGAATTTTAAGATTAATGAAAAGAAGTTATAATTCAAAAACATTTTCTTTAAGAATAGAAAAAGTTTTAAAAATTAATCCAGAAATTTTTTTAGGAACAGATATAATAGTGGGATTTCCCGGAGAAACAAGTAAAGATTTTAAGGATACGATAAAACTATTAAAAAACTTGAATTTTGTTAATATTCATGCTTTCCCATTTTCTGTAAGAAAAGGAACAGAAATTGAATCTTATATAAAACAAAATCCAGAAAAAGTTATAAAAAAAGATATTATAAAAAAACGTGTTAAATTGCTAATCAAATTAAAGAATCAACTTTTATATCATTATGCAAAGAGTCGAATTAATAAAACGTTTATAGGTATTATCGAAAAAATAGAAGATCATTATATAGAAGTTCTAACAGATAATTATTTAAATATTCGTATTTTTCCATCCAATCCTGAAGTCACATTATAAGAAAGGTCAGATTATTCCTGTAACTATTTCTGACTGTTTTAAAAGATTCATTAGATAATACAATAAAAATTATAGGCTTTGATGCTTCTAAACAATTTTTGAACACTGCCTGCATAGATTAGGTTTGTTTTAAATAACTTATATTTTTAAATTTAGTAGGATCTTTTTTTATGATAAAACCATATACATAGGGATTTATATCTAAGGTTTTTATAATTGATACAACCTGCTTCTTCTATGCAAAATTTCATTCTATCGGAAGAGACCTTTTGATTTATATCTGGTCCTGATGGTGCTTCCGTTCGTTCCCAATCTATTATAACAAATATTCCATCTTCTTTTAAAATTCTACCTGTGCCTAAAATACCTAAGGTAGGATTGGCAAATGTTGATAATACACAGGAACAAAAGATCATATCCATTTCTGGAATCCATTCTGGCAATAAAGGATGTTCTGTTTTATCAATGTAAAAAGGTATAAAATTTTTAAAACCTTCTTTAACTTTACGTTTTAGACAATAATCAATCAAAATTTCTTGACATTCTGCACCCCATATAAAAATATCTTTTTCTCCATATTGAAAAAAAGCTGGTAAATAATATCCATTCCCCATACCAAAATCTAAAATATTGATTTTATTTTTCCAATCGATTTGAGAAAAAATTTTATCGATAGGAAATAATTCTCTTCTTTGTGGTGAAAGTAAATATTTATGATATTCTGGATCTTCGTAATAGGGTAATCCTCTCATTTTTATTTTTCACTTGATTGAATTTTGATTTTATTATATCCGAATATATAAAGGTAGAATTATGAGAAAATCATTTTTTATTTTATTATTGTTATTTCCAATAATTTTATATGCATTAAATAGAGCAAAGGATATACCAGGTATAGATCCTTTACCTATGGCTGTAGAGAATCCTTCTAATCAAAGTCAATCCAATACATATACAGAACAAAAAAATACAACGTTAAAAAATGATTTATCAAAATCAACAACTCAATATCCAGATTTTCCTCGAATAAGAAACTTAAAAGTGGTACAGGATCCTACCTATCCTTATTCTGCAAAAATAACCTGGGAATTAAATCCCCAAACATCTACTCCAATATACATAGTACGTTATACAAGACCAATAACAACAAAAGAAATTTTATTAAATTCCTATAATTTAACAAATCCACCACTTAGTCCGGATACTACTACTTTTATTGATAGAGATATACCAGAAGGTGTATATTACTATGCAGCAGTAACATCGTTTGAATTAAGTAAAGATGGTGTACTTGTATTAAAACCAGGTGTAAATTATACTGTTACACCATTTATTGTATACAGGAATAGTAAAAGTTAATACAACCAATACGGATCTTAAACCAGAAACACAAGAAGGATTAATATCTGATCGTTCTCAATTAAAACCCGAAGATTTTGAAATATCAGAATTAATGGCATTAAATACAGAAAGAGGGGTTGTTTTAAACTGGAAGCCGGTTAACATAACTGATATTAAATATAAAATTTATCGAGGTAAAGAACCGTTAGATTCTTTAGAACGTTTACAAAAAGCAACATTCCTTGGAGAAAGTATAAAACCTTATTTTTTAGATACTGACCCTATTCCTGATGAACCTGTATATTATGGTGTAAGTGTTTATGATATTCAAACCAATAAAGAATATTCAGATTTAAAATTTAGAAAATCGTATATTTCCCATACCTATAAAAAGCCTGTAATAGATTATCAATACTTAGAATATTTACCTGATTCTTTAATTGCCTATCAGGTTAATAAAAATACAATTCAATTATTCTGGGTAGATGCTGGACCAAATGTAAAATTTTATAAAGTATATCGATATGATAGACCTATATCCAATGATAGATTATTAGAAAGAGCAAAATATTTAGGTAATGCGCAATCCGGAAGCATTGGTTTTATAGATAAAGATCTGGAACCAGGTAGATATTTTTATGCAGTATTTCCAGTAATTTCTAGTAATCAGGAATTAAAAGTTTTTTATGCAAATAGAACTTATACAACATTTGGTATAATTATCCATGGAAAACCAGAAAAGAAAAAAGAAGAACATAGGGAATTACAAACAGAATCCGAAGGAATAAATACAAATATAAAGAATATTATAATTCGCGTAGAAAATAAAAATAATGTAAGAATAACATGGGATTATAATACTGAAAATGCAAATAAAATAAAAATATTGATTTATAGAAGTCCTATACAGATTAGAAAATATGAAGACTTAAAAGAAAATAGTACTTACTTAGGAGAATTTCCTTTAGTAGCCGGTGTATATGTAGATCGTAATTTAGAAAAAGGAAGTTATTATTATAATTTTATTGAATATAATACAGAAACCAATGAAATAACAGCATTTTACTACTTAAAGAAACCAATAGAAGTATTAATGGATAGCCAGCAATCCTTAAATCAAGAAAAAAAAGAATTATTAGAAAATAAAGAAAAGGAATTAGAAAAAAAACAGGAACAGGAGCAAAAAGATTTTGATCAAAAACAAGAAGAACAGGAAATAGTAACTAGCTGAAATTAATACTGATTCTGAAATAAACGAAATCATAGACTTAATTTATAAAAATAAAGATTATTTTAATGCAGAAAAAAGAATTAAAGATTTATTAATGCAAAACAATTTAAATACAGAACAGAAGGGTAAAATCAAATTTCATTATGGATATTTATTATATAAATTAGGTAGATATCAGGAGGCGAAACAGTATTTCTTAGACGAAGATGTATTAAATTATGATCTGGAACGTGCAAATTTCTGGTTTAGAAGAATTATAGAAAAGGAGTAATCTATGGATCGTAAGAATTTTGGAATCATTTTTTTATTAGGAATTATTTTTATTGGCTCTGGTGTATTCTTAATAGCAATGGATTATAAAAATCTAAAAGAAAATTATAAAAAATTTTATTATAATTTTTCAAGAACACTATCACCAACAGAAGTGCATGAGAGTGAACCTTTACCATATACAGAAGATAAATTAAAAAGCGATTTACATATGGCAGAAGAATATTTAAGGCAAAATTCTTATGAATCTATTCGAAAAGCTTTAGATATTTATAATAAAATTTTATCTTTTTCGAAAGATATTCAAATTAAACAATTAGCTAAATATGGCTTATCCTATTCTCTTTATCGCTTAAATGATGAAAATAGAGCTCTTTTACATTTAAGAGAATTGAAATCTCAAAAAATATTTGATCCCATATTAGAAGAAGAAGTAGATTATTTATTGGGTAAAATCTTATTATTAAGAGGACATGAGGATGAAGGAAAAGCAATTTTACATAATTTGTTAGCAAAAACAACATCTAATGATTTAAAATCCAGAATCCATGCTACTTTTGGTGATTATTATCAAATAAAAAAGCAGTATAAGAAAGCTAAAAAAAGCTATTTAATAGCATTAGAATATAATCCAGATAATTTACATGCAGAAATCATAAAAGAAAATATAGAAAAAAATAAAGAAGTTGTACCGTTTGAACATGAATATTATGATCAATATTTATCTAAGAAAACTTTAAAAACAAAAGAAAGAGAACCAAAAACAAAAAAAGAATCTGTAAAACCAATTGTAGAACAAGAACAAAAAACTATAGATATTAATGAAGAAATAGAAAAATTAAAAAGAACATTAGCCGAGGGAGTTTCTTATTTAAATCAAAATAATTATATTAAAGCTAATAATATTTTTGTTGATATGGAAAAAGAAATCCAGCAGTTATTAAATAAAAATATTAAAGAAAAAGAAAAAAATGAATTATATGATCTTTTAGAAAATACTTATTTTAGATTAGGAGAAGTTACTGAAAAACAAAATAATTTAGAATTAGCAAAAAGCTATTATGATAAAGTTCTTACTAATCCATCTATTTTATTAGATCAGGTAGCTTTAATTAAAAAAGGAATTATATATTTTGAAAGAGATGAATATCAGGAAGCTTATGATTTATTTAAACGAGCAGTAGAAATTTCTCCTAATGGTAAATTTACATCAAAAGCCATGGAATGGTTAAAAGAAACAGAAAAAATATTAAAAACAATTTCTAAATAAAATATTAATTCTTTTGTATTGCAAGATCGTTTTGATTATCTTCTAAATATTTCTCTTCTTCTATTTGGGGATTAATACCATAGATTTCGTAAATTCTTAAAGGAACATCACATAAATAGTCAAGATTCTGAAATTCTTTTTTTAATTTTCCAGCAACGATAAGTGGCACAAGATTATTAGTATGGGTTTTGGTTGATAAGTCTTCTAAATTTCCATGATCAGAAATTATAATTAATGTATCGTCTTCTTCTAAGGCTTCTAATATGCCTTTTAAAAATTTTTCTAATTTATCAATAATGAATTTTGCTGCTTCGAAGGATTGGCTATGACCTGCTTTATCAGATAAAAAATATTCAAAAATAACTAATTCATAATTATGAGCAATATCAACTAAATCTCTTCCCCTTTGCATTGGATCCATAATAGGAAATTTTTCTTTTAATTCTGGATAATATTCATGCATAATATGATGAGTTATATCCATATATAAAGCTTTTTTTTGTAAAATATCATCTACAATAAATAATGATTGTCCCGATGCTTTTTGTACATGAGTAGAAGCACTTGCAAAACGAGGTAATTTTTCTAATTTTTTTAAAAATTTTGGACTATAAGCATTTAATAAAGTAGCTTTATAATGATTTTCAACAAATTTTTTTATTATAGAATGATCATATATAATACTTTTTAATTTTGGACCGGGAAAACCAGTAATATGATAACCAATAATTTTAGGGGCATTAACACCTGTCCATAAACTTGTTTGACCAGTTGCAGACTGGGGAAGACCCGGAATTCCCATATTGGCATCTAAGGGATAAACTTTAATTTTTTTATGTAAGCCATTATCTAAATGCAATTTACCAGAACATATCTGTAAAATTGAATTTGCATATCTGCTAAACGGGTTTTTTTCCGCATTGTTTTCTCCAATACCAATTCCATCTATAAAAAGATAAATTATACTCATTTCCATTTAAAAAAATATGTTTTTTGATTTTATCAACTTTTTTTTATTGCATTTATTTAAAAAACAAATAATATAATATTAAATAATATGTTAAAAAATAACGATTTAGCAAATAATGATAGAGAAAAAAAATTAAATCCAGAATATTGGCGAGAAATTCATAATAAAATTATAGAAAAGAAAATTAAAGGCTATATTGATTCATTTTATAAATTGGATAAAGAAACAGAAGAAAAAATTCCTAAAATAAGGCAGCAAATTTTTGGAAATCAAGAATTTATTGAATTATCAAAAAAAATTATTAGTTATAATCCTGGTATAAAAGAACAACAAAAAATAAAAAGAGTATATAGATTTGAAAATTTTTTAAATAAAGTTTCAACAACTCGTTTAGAAAAATTATATGAACTAAATGAAATAAATAATATCATAAAATTATTGTTTTCTAAAACATTTCAACAATATTCAAAGAATTTAACAAATATTATTCATACAATGAATGTAAATTTTAATGCATTAATTGTTTTATTAGCTAACGAGTTTACTTCTTCTTATATACCATATTATTTTTATAATATTGATGAAATAACAAAACAAAATTTTTATATTAATTTTAATGATGAGATTTTTAACTTAGATATCAATTCTTCTTATGATAATTTTGAATATATTAAAGTTACTGAAGAATTAAAAAACAATCCTTTTTTTATAAAAAGATTAGGAAATGAATTATTAAATCAGATTGAATATATTTTAATTTCTTATCTTCTTTTAGGTAATATTGATTTTTTATTTGTGTTTTTTTTTAATAATAAAGAAAACTTATATAAATTTAAACAGTCAAAAGAATATCAAAAAATATTAAAAATCATAAAGTCTACATATTATCTATTTAAGAGAGAGGATAATATTTTATTTGAAAAAAAACAGAAAATTTTAAGAAGAATGGTTTTTTCTTATACTTATTTTCAGGTTAGAAAAATCATTACATATTATAATGAAATTTTAATTTATCATATTTTTTTTGATAAAGATATTAATGATTATAATTTAGTGAATCAAAATATACAACTTGTAAAAGAACATTTTTTGAATAATAAGAATTTTACTATAATTCGTAATCATTTTTATCAGCTTTCAATTCTATTTAAGAATATGAATGAGTATAAAAAAGAATTTGATAATATATGGTCTAAAGTCGAAGAACGTTTAACAATAGATTATAAATTGGTACAAAAACATTATAATATAAATACATGGACTTATTTAGAAATTTAGTAATTTTATTTATATTAATGAATAACTTAAATTTATTTTCCTGTCCCCAATTAAGTACTTTTTATGATATATTAAAAAAAGCAGATAAATCTTTTAGAAATCAACAATATAATAAAACAATCTATTATTATAAACAAATAGAAAATTGTGAAATGTTTTATAATACAGAAAAATATATATATCAATATGCTTTATCTATTTTAAAAGTATGTTATAAAGAAAAACCATGTTTAAAACCGTTAAAAAAAGCAGAACAATTAATGTTAAAGTCTATAGATTTGCTAAAACCAGAATCTTTTTTTAAAAGAGAATTATCGGAACGTTACTTTACACTTGGAATCATTTATGTTAAATTAAATGAATGTAATTTAGCAAAAAAAAGTTTTTATAAATCTTATAAGTTAGTTCCAAATGAAAATGCTAAATATAATTATGAGAATTTAAAATTAATATGTAAAAATTAAAATAATGACAATATTTCTTTATATATATAAAAGAATAGATATAATAGATTATTTAATGTATAATAAATGGTATTATTATTGCTAAAAATATGTTAAAATATATTTCCTTTAGACAATATAAAATTCTTGACTAAAATGATGTTTATTATTATTTTATATAAAAATTAGCAATGTATTAAAATGATTGCTAAATTATAAGTAATATATAATGTTTTTTAAAGAATAAAGTGAAAACTAAAAGAATTGCCTATGAAAGATAAAAAAGGTGGAAATATAGCAATAAAATATTTTGATTTTAATCATACTAATGAGGGGGAAGATCTTGATTATAGAGAACAGGAAATACTTCTATTAGTAATTGAAGATTATATTAAATATGGGAACCCTGTTAGTAGTTTACAGATGGTAGAAAGACATCCTGTTAAATGGAGTTCTGCTACAATAAGAAATATTTTATCTGAATTAAATAAAAAAGGATATCTATTTGCACCTCATAGAAGTGCTGGTAAAATACCAACAGCAAAAGGTTATCGTTTCTATATAAAAAAATTACCTATTGATTTACCTCCCTATAATCCTTCTAGGGAAAAACAAAATATTATTCAGAGGGAATTTTTAAGTAGAAAATTTGAAATACCAGATGTAATCGAAAGTAGTTGTAATATACTTAGTATATTAACAAATTATATAGGTATAGCAATACCACCACTTGCAGAAAAAACCATATTAAGACATATTGAATTAATAGATGTTGGTGGAGAAGAAATTCTTATGGTTTTATTGACACGTTCTGGTACTGTTTATTCTAAATTAATTCATGTAGAAGAACGCATACCAAGAAATATTTTAGAACAAATTTCTAAATTTTTAAATGAAAATTTTAGTGGTATGGATTTACGTGAAATTTATACTTTATTAACATCTGGAAATATATCTCCCGTAGGAGAAATGTATCGATATGCTTCTCTAATTATGAGGACTATCTCTATGTATTTTAAAACCTTAGATGATATGCAAGATGTAATTATAGCAGGTGTAGATAGGTTTTTTGAAGAAATAGAATCAAGAGATGATATTCGTATTGATATAGCTTCTGTATATAATCTAAAAGAATTTTTTAAAGAAATATTAATCAAATCAATTGATATGGAAGATATTGTTGTATCCATTGAAGGTGATAGAAACCCCCAATTATTTGGTTTAAGTATTTTAACAGGTAGTTATTCTATGGGTGATAAAAAAATTGGTGCAATGGGGGTAGTTGGACCAAATAGAATGAATTATAAATCTGTAATTCAAATTATAGAATATTTAAGATTAATGATTTCCAGTATGATTACAAAATTAAATCGATAAGGGGTGTTATTATGGTGGATCCTAAAGAACAAAATTTATCCGGTATTGATATTGCGGCAGGCGATAATACAGAAAAAAATAATGAAAATCAAATAAATAATCAACAACAAAATAACAATAAGGAACAAAAAGTAGAACAACAAAATCAACAACAAAAAGAAGAATCCGAAGATATTGAAAAAATAAAAAAGGAGAACGAGAATTTGAGCGAGGAAATAAAAAAATTACAAGAACAAGTTGAACATTATAAAGATAATTGGGCAAGAGAAAGAGCAGAATTTACAAATTATAGAAAACGAATGCAACAGGAAATCTTTCAGGCTAAGAATCTTGGAATTGAAGAATTAGCCAAACGATTATTATCTGTAATTGATAATCTTGATATGGTTCTTGCATCTAAAACGGACAATCCAGAAGTTCAGAATTTTATCTATGGTGTTGATATGATAAGAAGTGAATTTTTGAAAATTCTTCAAAATTATAATATTGTTCCTGTTGTAGAGAAAGGAGATAGATTTGATCCAAATCTTATGGAAGCAATTGATGTAGAAATACGTGAAGATCTTAAAGAAGAAACAGTAATAGAAGTTTATAAAAAAGCTTATATTAAATATGACCCACAAAATAAAGATAAGTATATCGTTCTAAGAACAGCATCAGTTAAAGTGGGTAAGCCAAAAGAACAATTACAAGATAAACAAGAAAATCAAAATAATACAGAACAACAAAATAAAGAAAATGAACAAAATAGCAATAATCAAAATAACCAAAATGAAATTAATAATTAGAAAAAATTTATAAAAAGGAGCGTACTATGGCACAAGAAAAAATTATAGGTATAGACTTAGGAACAACAAACTCAGTTGTTGCAGTTATGGAAGGAGGTGAGCCTGTTGTAATTACAAATTCCGAAGGTTCACGAACTACTCCATCCATAGTTGCATTTGTGGATAAAGATACAAGATTAGTAGGACAATTAGCAAAAAACCAGGCTATAACAAACCCAAGAAATACGATTCGATCTATTAAACGTTTTATGGGGAAACGATGGTCAGAAGTTCAGGATGAATTAAAATATGTTTCTTATAAAGTAGTAAAAAGTGGTGTAGATGGTATTAAAGTAGAAACAGATTATGGTTCTTATACTCCCCAAGAAATATCTGCTTTTATATTACAAAAAATGAAGCAAACAGCAGAAGATTATTTAGGTCATCCTGTTAAAAAAGCAGTAATTACAGTACCTGCCTATTTTAATGATGAACAAAGACAGGCAACTAAGGATGCAGGTCGAATTGCAGGTCTTGAAGTAGTAAGAATTATAAATGAGCCAACAGCTGCTGCATTAGCTTATGGTCTTGATAAAAAACATAAAAATTTAAAAGTAGCAGTTTATGATCTTGGTGGTGGTACTTTTGATATTTCCATCTTAGAATTAGGTGATGGCGTATTTGAAGTTAAGTCTACAGCTGGAGATACACACTTAGGAGGCGATGACTTTGATCAAGCTATAATGCAATGGTTAATAGATGAATTTAAAAAAGAAACTGGTATAGATCTATCTCAGGATAAAATGGCATTACAGCGATTAAAAGAAGCAGCAGAAAAAGCAAAAATTGAGCTCTCTGGTACACATCAAACACAAATTAATATTCCATTTATTACAGCTGATCAAAGTGGACCAAAACATCTAAATTATACTTTAACAAGAGCTAAATTTGAACAATTGGTAAAACATTTAATTGAAAAAACAAGAGGACCTTGTGAACAAGCATTAAAAGATGCTGGTTTAAAACCAAGTGATATTGATGAAGTTATCTTAGTAGGTGGTTCTACAAGAATACCAGCTGTTCAGGCTTTAGTAAAAGAAATTTTTGGAAGAGAACCAGCAAAATCTGTTAACCCAGATGAAGTTGTAGCGATTGGTGCTGCTATTCAAGGTGGTGTATTGGCTGGAGAAGTAACTGATGTATTATTACTTGATGTAACTCCATTATCTCTTGGAATTGAAACCTTAGGTGGTGTATTTACAAAATTAATTCCAAGAAATACAACTATACCAACTAGAAAATCTCAGATTTTTACAACAGCAGCAGATAATCAAACTGCGGTTACAATACATGTTCTACAGGGTGAAAGAGAAATGGCAAGAGATAATAGAACTCTTGCAAAGTTTGAATTAGTTGGTATACCACCTGCACCTAGAGGTGTTCCTCAAATAGAAGTAACCTTTGATATTGATGCTAATGGAATAGTACATGTTTCTGCGAAGGATCTTGCAACAGGTAAAGAACAGAAAATACGTGTAGAAACAACAAGTGGTTTAACAGAAGAAGAAATTCAACGAATGATAAAAGATGCAGAAAAATTTGCAGAAAGAGATAGAAAATTACGTCAATTAGTAGAAGCAAAAAATGAATTAGATAATTTAATCTATGCATTAGAAAAAGGTAAAAATGAATCTACAACATTAACAGCAGACGAAAAATCTAAGATCGAAGGGGCGATACAAAAAGCACGTAGTGTAATGGATTCTGAAAATATCGAAGAAATTAATAGAGAAAAAGATAATATTACAAGATTATTAAATGAATATGCTGCAAAATTTACACAAGCAGGTGCAGGTACATCAGGAACAACAAATAATACACAGTCCAGTACTACAAAAAATGAAAGTGGAGAGAAGGTAGTAGATGCTGACTATACAGTAGTTGATGATGAAAATAAAAATTAATTCAAGAGCCCCATTTATGGGGCTTATAATATTTTTTTATAAGAGGGTGAATTATGACAGATAGAGATTATTATGAAATTTTAGGTGTAAGTAGAAATGCTACACAAGATGAGATTAAATCTGCTTATAGAAAATTAGCTCTAAAATACCATCCAGATAGAAATAAAAATGATCCTCAAGCGGAAGAAAAATTCAAAGAAGCTACAGAAGCATACGAAGTACTTTCTGATCCAGAAAAAAGAGCAATTTATGATAAATATGGTAAAGCCGGATTACAGGGAGCTGGTTTTGATGAACATGGTTTTGGTTATAAGGCTTATACAGATTTTTCTGATATTTTTAGTGATTTTTCATCAATATTCGAAGAAATTTTTGGTGGTGGATTTCGTTATTCCAGTGGCGATTATTCTCGTAGAGGCGCAGATTTAAGATATAATTTAGAAATTTCTTTAGAAGATGCTGCAATTGGTAAAGAAATTACTGTTGAAATACCACGAAAAGAAACCTGTGATGAATGTAAAGGAACAGGTGCAAAACCTGGTTCCAGACCTCAAATGTGTTCTTTATGTCAGGGAAGTGGACGTGTAAGAACAACTCAGGGATTTTTTTCTATAACAAGTACCTGTCCTCAATGTAAAGGTTCTGGAAAAATTATTCGTGATCAATGTAGTAAATGTAAAGGTGAAGGTTTAGTAACTAAACATCGTAAATTAAATATAAAAATACCACCAGGAGTAGAAAATGGTAGTAAAATACGAATTAAAGGAGAAGGAGAAGCAGGTCCTCAAGGTGGCCCCCCTGGTGATTTATATGTAATTGTATATATTAAGAAACATCCTATTTTTGAAAGACAAGGAGATGATTTAGTTATTAAAGTAAATATACCTATAACAAAAGCAATACTTGGTGGAGAAATAGAAGTTCCTTTAATCGATGGAAAAAAAGCAAAATTAAAGATTCCACCTGGAACACAGAATAATCAAATTTTTAGAATAAGAAGCAAAGGAATGCCTATTATGGGAAGTAGTAGTAAAGGAGATCAGCTTGTTATAGTAAATATTCAAATTCCTCAAAATTTATCAAGTCGAGCAAAAGAATTAATTAAAGAGTTAGATAAAGAATTGGAATTAATGGGATTAAAAAAAGAAACCTATGCTAAACCTTAGATTTATTCTTTACATTATTAAATATTAAATTAATTCGTTCGTATAATGAAAAAGCCAAAAATCGGTATTATTGGTGTTGGCCATATGGGCCAATATCATGTAAATGTTGCTGTTTCTATTCCTAAAATAGAAGTTTCTGGTATATATGATAAAGATAATCAGCGTTTAAAAGAAATATCTGATAAATTTCTTGTTAAACCCTATTATGATATGGATCAACTTATTAAGGATTCCGATGCATTGATTATAGCTGTTCCAACGAAATATCATTATGAGGTTGCAAAAAAATGTTTAGAATATGATAGACACATGTGCTTGTTGAAAAACCCATGACCCAAACAGTGGAACAAGCTCAGGAATTGGTAGATTTAGCAGAAAAAAAAGGGCTTATTTTACAAGTGGGTCATGTTGAACGATTTAATGGAGCAATTTTAGAAATTAAAAAGATTATAGATAATCCTTTTTTTATAGAAACAAAACGTTTAGCTCCTTATAATCCTCGAATTTCTGATGTAGGCGTTGTTTTAGATTTAATGATACATGATTTAGATATTATTTTAAATTTAATTCCTTCAGAAATAAAATCATTACACGCCAGAGGATTAAAAACATTTTCTGAATACGAAGACGTAGCAATTGCATTAATACAATTTGAATCTGGAACAATTGCTAATTTAGTTGCAAGTAGAGCAACACAGAATAAAATTCGATTATTAACAATTACACAAGAGAAATCTTATGTTGTCTTAGATTTTGCAACACAGGATATAGATATATATAGAATGGCTTCCAGCGCTTATTTAATGACAAAAGAAGAATTAAAATATAAGCAAGAATCGTTCGTTGAGAAAATTTTTGTTCATAAAGATAATCCCTTAAAACTGGAACAATTACATTTTATAAATTGTATCTTAGGTAATGAAGAACCTTTAGTTCCTAATTCAAAAGATATTTTAACATTAACTTATGCTTATCAAATTTTAGATGATATTCATAAAAATATAAATTAAATTATATTGCGAATTGCATTAATAATTCTTTCTACATTACCTGCTGTCAACATAGGATATACGGGTATACAAAAGCTTTTTTTATATAGTCGTTCAGAATTGGGAAAATCCATTGCACTATAATTTAAATATTTATGTAAAGGTAATGGAATTGGTTGGATTTCGATTTTAACAGATTTAAAATAACGTTGAACTTCTTCTGGTGATTTATAAAATAAAACCGGAAATTTATGATAATTATCATAAATAGGATTTTTAAAATAAGTTTCGTTAGGAGAATTTTTTACACCTTCCATATATTTATGGCCAATTTTTTTCCTTCTTGTTAATATATTGCCTAATTTATTTAATTGATGAATCCCCATAGCGGATTGAAAATCTTCTAAAATATAATCATAAGCAATTTTATTAATATTTCTATATTTTCCATAGCAGATTTCCTGTATTTCTTTATAAATTTTATTTGATTCTGTTAAAATCATTGCACCTTTACCAGTTGTTATAATATCATCTTCATATAATCCACAAATTTGAATTATACTATATTTCCCTATTTCTGGTTCTTCTATTTCATTATTACCATTTGCTATTTGGTAACCTAATATACCTGTGATATCTTCTATTATTTTTATTTTTTTATCTGTTAATAATTCGAATGGAAATTTAAAATAAGCTCCATAAATATAATCTGCAATAAAAATATCATTTTCTTTCATTTCATTTTTTATTAATTCTTCTAGTAAATCTGATGAAGGAAAAAAAGAATTTTTATCAATTTCAATTAGACGAATATTTAGATTAAGATATCGGGCTGCATCTACTGCATGAATTGAAGATAAATTCATAAGCCAAATGGTATTTTCTGGTTGAATATCAAGAGATAAAAAACTTAAATGATAAGCTGAAGTTTTAGAATTTACAGCGATTCCTTTTTTAAAATTTAATGTTTCGCAAAATAGTCTTTCAAATTTTTCTGTTATTGTTTCTGAGGTAATATTATCTTCTAATAGACAATTTAAAACAGCTTCTAATTCTTCTTTTGCTAAATAAGTTCTATTATATTCGATGGGTTTTATTGCTTCTTTCTTATTTAGATAACTTTGTAAAGAACTCATATCAGTTTATATTTTTAATATACCCTATTTCGACAACAAAATTATAAATTAGTAGAAGCTAAATAAATCCAGCTTTTATCTTCTACTTCTATTTCTATATGAATTTTACGATCTTTAATATCTCCGGGGAAAAATAATATTTCCCCTTCTTCAATGATATGTTCTTCTTTAATAGAATTATCACTAATATTTAATTTTAGAGAACCAGAAAGAATAATCATAATGCTAGGATAATCTTCTATTGGTATTTTTGTTGCGTATTCTTTATTATATGGTTCATGTAATAATTTTACAATAAAATCGTTAATAGGTAAAGGATAATATTTATATAAATTTTTATAATTTACTGGAATAATAGGTTTAATATATTCACCTTTATAATTAAGCATTGAAATTAAAACTTCTATATCTTTGAATTTATTTGTAAGCCCACCTCTTACAACATTATCAGAATCAGCCATACATTCTAAAATTTCTCCTTTTAAATATGCGTGGGGTATATTAGGACCTAAGAAAATGGCTTCTCCTTTTTTTAGATTATAATAGTTATATAAATAAATAGAAAATAAACCTGGATCCCTTTTTCCATAAAAATGGATAAGTTGTTTAAACCATTGATCTCTTTCTGGTTCAGGTGAGTTGGTATTAAGAAAAGATAATATATTTTCAACTATTTCTTCGATTTTTTCTGGTTCTAAATACATAATTTTTTTATATAAATTTTTTATAAAATTATCTTCATTTAGTTCATCTAAAGAAAAGAAATAATTTATAGGATAAACTTTGTAAAAATTCATAATTTCTTCTATAGGACGAAAACCTACAATTGCTTCGAAATTTCCAAGACTAATAGCAAGTTCTGGTTTATGATTATCATCAGGATAATTTACCGGATCTTTTTTATGAAGTATTTCTGCTAATTTTTTATCTGGATGTGCCTGAATGGATAAAGGTTTTTCTGCATCTAAGATTTTAAAAAGAAAAGGTAATTTTTTAATATTTCTATTATTTAGAGAATTACCTAAGAAATGTGCAGGATCATTTTCTATGAGTTGGTCTAAATATTTTTCTTGCTGTAATAAAATTTCTGGATGTTTTTCTAAATATTTTACCGGAAATGGCGTAAGTTTTGATGGGCTTTTTTTATGAGCTCCCTTCCAGAGTTCAGCAATGGGAATACCATTATTTAAATGTAATTTATTCTTTTTTCTAATAAAATTTTTAATAAATCCATTATTGGATCGATTACCCCAATCATAATGTTGAATGGTTGGAGTAAGTATGTAAAATATTGGTTTAATATTTGTTCCCATATTTTATATATCAGGTGTTTGAATTATATCATAGTTATTATAATTTGTATATTTATTAATTGCATTATAGATGATTAAACCTATAAATAAAAAAAAACAAAAATACAAAAATAATTTCCATAGTTTTAGAGGATCATTCTTTTCTGTAAAAATACTTATAATATCATTTAAAATAAAATTAAAAACACCACGTACAAAAATAAGAAATTTCATAGCGGTAATATTTTATTAATAATGTAAGATTGCAAGAAATTCTTATACATCATCAAATACTTTTTATCGCTTGATTTTTAAATGAACTATAAGTTTTATGAAAAATAAAAAAATGCAAAAAAGTAAATTTAAATTTATATCATTTAATAAATTTATAAAAGATTTAGAAAATAGCTATTTAGATCCTGTAGTAAGAAATATTTTTATTCCCGATGAAAATTTTAAATATATTATTGCTATTTCTGGTGGACCAGATTCTGTCTTTCTTTCTTATGTTTATTATAAATTGTATTCAAATCAATTCATTAAAGAACCAGTGTTATTTCATTTTAATCATAAAATAAGAGAAGATTCAGACAAAGAGGAAAATTTTGTGATTCAATTAGCAGAACAATTGAATCTTCCTTTATATGTGGAGACTAAAAATGTTTTAAAATCATCAAAAAAATTAAAAAAGAATTTAGAGGAAACAGCAAGAATTTTAAGATATCGTGCTTTATTTCGCTTAACACAAGATTTAAATGAAAATAGTATTATTGTAACAGGACATCATGCAGATGATTATTTAGAAACTATTTTTTTACGTTTATTACGAGGTTCCTCTTTTCGAAATATTTACTTTCCCTATTTAAGAAGTTTACCTTTAACGATTGCAAAAAAGAGATATTTTGTAAGAGTATTAAGCCCTTTGCTTCTTTTTGAAAAATTAGAATTATTGAAATATTTAGAAAAAAATCAAATTCAATTTGTTGTGGATTCTTCTAATTATAATATAGATTTTAAGAGAAATTTTATAAGACATAATGTTATAGCTCCCTTAAAAAAAATAGGCTTTCATTCTGGTATTATATGGCAAAGAACACATTTAAATCTTATACAATTTAACCAAGATTATCGTATTCTTGATTATTATATTTTAGAAAAATCATTATTTTATGGATTAGGTAATAGAGAAATTAAAATAATAATGGATCAGATTAGTAAAAATTTAGGTATATTACCATTTTCTTCTTCTATTATATCTGAATTTATCTATGAATCTTATAATAATAAAATTCAAATAGAAACAAAAGAATGTTACATAGAGAGTGTTAAAAATAAAATATGGTTTATAAGAAAAGATTCTTTATTATTTCAGGAACCTGTAATTTCTTATAATAATAATTATTACGAAGTTTATTGGAATAATCAAAAAAGAATATATAAAGATGATATTATAAAAATTCAATATCTAAAAATAGAAAAAGATTTAAAATTAAAAAACTATTTAAAAGAAATTATGAGGGAGAAAGAATTTCCACGTATTTTAAGACAACATATTCCTTATATAATATACAAAGATAAAATTCGTATTCTTTTTTCTTTTCTTGATACTTTTTGGGATTATAATTCAAAAAAAACTTGACAATTATATGATACTCTATCTATTACTAAAAGAAACATGGAATTTAAAGATATAGTAAAACAATTAAAAATCAATTCCATACAAAAAAATATTCAAAAAGAATTTGATAAATTATTATATAAAAAATTTACCCATAAATTTTTAGAAGGATTATACGAATATACAAATCCAACGATAGAAGGGATAGAAAATATCCCTAAGTATGGATCAGTACTTGTTATTCCTAATCATAGTGGTGTACTGGCAATCGATGCTCTTGTTTTACAATATGTAATAATGAAACAGGTAAAACGTTTTCCCTATACAATGAGTCATAATTTCTGGCATAGTCATCCTTTTTTTAAGTATTCATCAGAAAAAATGGGATATATATCTCAGGATTTTAAAGCAGCATTAAAATTACTAAAAGAAAAAAAGTTACTTGTACTTTTTCCGGAAGCAGAAGAAGGAAATTTTAAACCAAGTATTTATATGTATAGATTACAAAAATTTAATCCAGGATTTGTTTCTCTTGCTATTTTATCAAATGCTAAGGTTGTGCCAACATGTATTATTGGAGCAGAAGAAGCTAATATAAATCTTGGATATATAACCTTAGAAAATAATATAAAAGTGCCTTTACCATTGAATTTAATTCCTTTACCAGTAAAATGGAAAATTATTTTTTTAAAACCGATTGATTTTTCTAAATATGATAAATCACAAGCAAAAGATCTTGATTTTTTACAGGAAGCAGCTCAAATTGTAAGGATGAAAATTCAGCATAGAATTCATCAGGAATTAATAAATAGAGGAATATTAAAATACCTTGTAGATGGGTAGGGTTATGGGAGTAGTAGAAGATATTGATATACAATATGCAAAAAAGGTAATTGAAAGAAGTGAAAAATTATTAAAAGCAACAGTAGACGAAGTAATGACTAAAAATGTAATTACAGTTGATTATGATGATCCAGCAGCAAAAGCTACAAGAATTATTTTAGAAAATGGATTTCTAAGCTTACTTGTATTAAAAGAAGGAAAGCCATTTAATATGATTAGTGTTTTTGAATTATTACGAATAGGTTATGAAGAAACACTTAGTCTGGATAAAGATTATTTAACAACAAAGATAGGAGAATTGATCAAAAATAAAAAATTTTATTATTTACCTTCTGGAACACTACTAAAAGATGCAGTAAATTTTATGATGGATAGAAAATTACGAACGATTCCTATTATAACGGATAATATCGTGAATGGAATTTTATCTATTATTGATATGGTCCAATGGTATAGATTGAACCATGAGGAGGTATTATTTGGAAAAAAACCCCGTTGAACCTTATCCTTTTTTTAATTTTGGAGAAGAATGGATTAAAAAAGAAAAGGAAAAGGCTAAAAAATTAAAAAAAACTTCCTGGTGGCGGAGAAAAAAAGCAAAAGGAATCTGTTATTATTGTAAAAGAAAATTTAAACCTAATGAACTTACGATGGATCATGTAATACCATTATCACGGGGGGGAATGTCTACAAAAGAAAATTTAGTACCTTGTTGCAAAGAATGTAATTCTAAAAAAAGATACTTATTACCAGTAGAATGGGAAGAATATATGAATAAAATTCGTTCTTATAATATAAATCAAGAAGATAAAGAATAATTTTTTGTGGGATTCACATTTTTTTCTTTAAAATTTTATGTTTTATACGATATAATAAGTGACTAATAAGATAAAAGGAGTGTGATTATGGATATTTTTTCTTATAGTGGTGTACAATTTCCGTCGGGAAATCCAAAAGTTTATGGAGCTGAAACGATTTCTCCTTTAAAACTAAGAACTATACATGAAAAACATATGCAAATCAGTCAAAAACCTCCTTTAACTGATATTGTACCAGAAAAAGAACGATTTGTTTCTAATTTTGCAAAAAGTTTGAATGAACTCTTAGGAAGTGTTGAGCAATTATCTAATGAATCAGATGAATTAACAAAAAAAGCTGTTTATGATCCAGATAATGTAGATGTTCATGAAATTATGATAGCAGCACAAAAAGCACGTTTTGCTTTAAATCTTACAAAAACTATAACTGATGGAGTAATTAGAGCCTATAAAGAATTAACAATGCCACGATAATACTATACATATTATAAGTAAAATTTTTTCTAAATTTTCTATATTAAGTATAAAAAAATTCTGTACAAATAATATTTTCTAAGAATATGTTGTTTTTTAAATCAAAAACTAAACAAAAAAAGGAATAAATTATGCCAGAGGGTTTAAAAAATATATTTAATAAATTTATTGAGGTTTGGAATAAATTAGATACCACAAAAAAAATAACAATAGGGATTATTTTAGCAATTGTAATAATAGCATTTATCTTTATTGCCAATTATTCTAAAAAACCAGCAATGGAGATATTGTATGAAAATTTAAATGCATCTGATTATGCTGCTATAACTAAATTCTTAGATGCAAACGGATATGAATGGAAAGGGGTAGGAACTTCTACCATTTATGTTAATGGCTTAAAACGACAGGAAATTATAACAAAATTAGCACAGGAAAATTTAATACCAGCAGGAGTAGAAGGTTGGGAAATATTTAATATGTCTCGTTGGGACGAAACTACATTTGATAAAAACGTAAAGTTACATCGAGCAATCAAAGGTTCTTTAGAACAAATGCTTATGACACTTGATTTTGTAAAAACAGCAAAAGTGGAATTAGCAATACCCCAAAGAAATAATTTTTTAACGGATACGGAGCCAGTAAAAGCTTCTGTTGTAATAACGTTAAAGCCAGGTATTGAAACAATTTCTCGAAAGCAAGTAATGGGGATTAAAAATTTAATTTATCGAGCAGTACCAAACTTAAAAAGAGAGAATATAACTATAACGGATAATTATGGAAAAGAATTTGTAGAACCAGACGAAATTGATGAAGAACAAAGAAGATTAGAATTAGTAGAAAAGAAAAAAGAAATTGAAGAAAGAGAAAGAAGAAAATGGTTAAATGAAATTCAAAAAAGTTTACATGAATTTTATACGGCAGATAGAATTTCAATTATTCGTGTAGCATTAACAATGAACTGGGATGAAGTTAAAGAAAAACAACATCTTGTAGAACCAGTAGAAGCACAGCCAGAAAATCCAGATACCCCTTATCCAGATAGAAAACTAATGCCAAATGGAACTTTGATTATTTCTGAAAATGCAAGAAATGAACGATTTAGAGGAAATGGTTTTACACCGGGTGGTCCAACAGGGACAGAACAACAATTACCGCCAGGATATAGAGATTTAGATTATCAAAGAGCAGAATATGGTAATAATGATGTTATTAGAAATTATGATTATAATAGAATAGAAAAAGAAATTACAAGACAACCATGGGAAGAACGTGCACGTTCTATTGCCGTTGCAGTAGATGGAAAATGGATAAAGAAGGGTATTAAAGAAGATGGTTCGGGTTATATTAGAGAATATATTCCACCTACAAAAGAAGAACTTAAAACAATAGAAAAACTACTAAAAGCATCTATATTATATAAATCATCTCGGGGAGACCAAATTGTTGTAGAACATTTACAAAAAGATAGAACTGCTCAATTTGAAAAAGAAGATGAAGAATTAAGACAGAAATTAATGATGCAAAGATTATTAATTGTTTCTGCTATATCTATACTTGCATTTTTATTACTGTATCTATTATATAGAGCAATTAAAAATGAAATAGCCAGAAGACGCCGATTAAGGGAAGAAGAATTAGCAGCACAACAGCAGTTGATGAGGGAAGCAGCATTGCGTGTTGCAGATGAAGGAGCGGCTGAAGTAGAACTATCTATTGATGAAAAAGCAAGAAGAGAATTATTAGAAAATGCAATCAATCTGGCAAGAGAAAAACCAGATGAAGTAGCAAAATTATTAAGAACATGGATGAACGAGGAGTAATCATTATCGGCCTTCGTAACCTATTACATCCATAAATGCACTAACAGAAAAAACAGCTTTTCCTCTACCTGGTTCACCATATCCTGGTGGAACAGGTAATTTATATTTTTCAAAAGTTCTTTTCCATACAGTTAATAATTCTAAAAAATATCTTAATGGTGGTTTTTGTTGGTTTCCAAGTGTTGTATATGGTTCTGGACACCAGGTAGTAAAGCGTGGTACAACACCATGGCTCATAAAAAAATCTAAGCCTTCAGCTGTTGATTGAATTGCCTCTTCGATTGTTTTAAAACCATAAGGTTTTGCAAGTTCAACACCACCAACAAAGTTAGGTATAACATTTGAGGGTCCAAAAATATCCACAGATTCAATGATTCTTCTTATCCAGTTTTCTCTACCGATAAATCGTTCTTTCCCAGGACATAATAAAGAAAATAATCTTTTATCCCATACTTCGTAATTAGGATGATAGATTTTAATTCCAGCCTCTTTAAAGCGTACTAAATCTTCTTTTTCCCATGCCTGAACTACCATTTTACCTATCCATCTATTTGGAAAATGACTTTCTATTGCTTCTACATATTGAAAATAAAAATCCTGTTCTTTTTTATTTTGTAAATGAGTAACGACAGAACCACCTGTAATTGTATAAGCTTTAGCTACATTATCTTCTTTATCGATCCAGGAAAGTACTTCTATAATATCTTGTATATTTTTAATACCAGTATAAGGCCTTTTTAAGATTTTTTGTTGTCGCCAGTTATGATTTATATCACAAAATGCACATTCTTCTTCTTTACCAAAATATTGACAATTACGAAATACTGTTAAATAAATTAAATATCCCCATTCTATTACTGGTGCTATTTCTCCAGGTTGTTTACCTGAAGAAGTTTTATATTTATACCATGTTGGTACAGGAGGAAATTCAACATAACCCAATATTGTATTATCAAATTTTAATACAACGTTATTATCCTGATCTAAGGTTATAAGGTATGGAGAATTTGGATCAATCCGAACAGATATAACAGTTGGCAGTAGATTAAAATATCCATTTGAAATTTTTATTTCTTCTGGTGCTTTAAAACGATATTCTTCTGGTTGTTCTGTTAGAGGAACATGATCAAAAGTAAATATAAAATAATCTTTAGCTTTGTAGGTATGATTTTGTAAGGCTTTTACATCAAATTTTAAACCTAATCGTAAAATATCCTGCTTAATAATGGCTTCTAAAGGGATTTCTTTATAGATTTCAATGAATTTTTCTAAAATATTAATATTAGTAATTTGATTATCAATTTGTTCGATTGTATGGGACATAATACCAGATAATTTTTATATAAAATAAAAAAAAGAAAATTTTATGTCTATATAGAAATTCAATATGCCATTTTAAATTTGACTTGTTAAAAAGCAAAAAAAAGGTGTAAATAAATCTGTTTGGAGAGGTGACCGAGAGGCCGAAGGTGCAGCACTGGAAATGCTGTGTACCCCCAAAAGGGGTACCGAGGGTTCGAATCCCTCCCTCTCCGAATTTTTTACCCACATCAATATTTATTTCTTAATTAAAATAATTATTCAGACTAATTTTTAATAATACTATATTTCAATTATAATTATTTTAAAGATTCTTTTTTATTATTTTACCAAATAGATAGAAATACTATAGAATGATATAACATTAAACCGTTTAATATAAAATAAAAAAATTATAATTACCATAAAAAAATTGAAACAAAATTACAAAAAAATGTAGTATATATAATTGATGGAAAAGAAAAAAAAGCATAATCGTAAAGCAACAAAGTCATCATCATTTGGAACAAGGGGAAGAATTAGTCATAATTCTTCTGATTTTTATAATAGTAAATTATATCATCAAATTAATATAAATTCCAATATTCCTTATAGAGAAAATACTATACCTGAGGATTATATCAATCAAATCTTAAATAAAAGTTCAGAAAATATGAAAGAAATTCCCGATGAAAGTATACATCTTATTATTACATCCCCACCATATAATGTAGGTAAAGATTATGATAAAGATTATACTCTAGAAGATTATAGAAAATTTTTAATCAATGTCTTTAAAGAAAGTTATAGAATTTTAGTACCTGGTGGAAGAATTTGTATTAATATAGCAAACATAGGACGTAAACCTTATATACCTTTACATGCCTATTTGATTATTGATCTATTAAAGATAGGCTTTTTAATGAGAGGAGAAATTATATGGAATAAAGGTGCAAGTGCTCTAAATTCTACTGCCTGGGGAACATGGTTAAAAGCAACGAATCCAGTATTAAGAGATATTCATGAATATATATTGATTTTCTGTAAGGATACTTTTACAAGAAAAAACCCAAAAAAAAGAAAAAGTACGATTACTAAAGAAGAGTTTTTAACAAATACAAAAAGTATTTGGGAAATACCAGCAGAAAAAGCAAAAAAAATTGGACATCCAGCACCTTTTCCAGTAGCATTACCCTATAGATTAATACAACTATATACATTCGAAGAAGAAATTATATTAGATCCATTTGTTGGATCAGGTACAACCTGTATTGCTGCATTACAATCCAATAGAAAGTTTATAGGTTATGAATCTAATAGAAAATATTATCTTTTAGCAAAAAATCGTATTAAAGAATTTTTAAAAAGTTTAAATACCTAGAATTAATTTTATTTATATTATTTATATTTTCTAATTCTTTTAATAAAAAATAAAATCAAATGGCTAAATAAAAATATAAATTTTATAACTATTAAATTAAAATATTCAAAATAAAGTTGAAATAATTTATTGGCTTCTGTTTCAATAGCTACCATTTCAAAGCAAATTTTTTTATGAATCTTCTATATTCCATTCCAACTTTCGTTTATCTATTATGTGAATTTTTTAATTATCTTATTAAAATAAAATTGACAAATATATCAATATAAATACAAAGAAAATCATAATTTTATTAAGAAAATGGGAATAGAAAAAATTTATAGTTAGTTTATTAGATTTATCTTAAAATAGATAATGAAAAATAACAAGCTTTTGAAAAAAAAGTTAGCCTTATAAGGTAGCCTTATTAAACATTGTAAAGAAAAAACGTGTCAGTTCTCTAAACAACAATCCTAAAAAAAGGCGGGAAAAAACCGTCGCTGGGCTTTCATAGCGACAATAGGAGGGAGGGTGGGATAACTTAAAAACCGTCGGCGGGTTTACTCGCCGACAACCCTAAAAAAATAGGGTTGGGATTGGATGTGTACAAATAGCCGTTGGTTTTACACAACGGCAATCCTAAAAAAGATGGGTGGGCAAAAGAAACCGTCGCTGGGCTCTGCACAGCGACAACCCTAGGAGGGACGGGTGGGCAAAAGAAACCGTCGCGGGCTCTGCACTGCCGACAACCCTAAAAAAAAAGGGTGGACTGGGTGGGTAAAAATAGCTCGCTTGGCTCTGCACAGCGGCAATCCTAAAAAAAGACGGGTGGGCAAAAGAAACCGTCGCTGGGCTCTGCACAGCGACAACAGGAGGGAGGGGTGGGATAACTTAAAAACCGTCGGCGGGTTTACTCGCCGACAACCATAAAGGAAAGAATATGAAATCAACAATGATGAATTATCCATTAGTATTAGGTTCCATTTTAAAAAGGGCTTATAATGTACATCCAGAAAAAGAAGTTGTTTCGAAAATGAATGATGAATCAATCCATAGATATACTTATGGAGAATATTTTAAAAGAACATTACAATTAATGTCTGCTTTAAAACGTAATGGTGTAAATTCATTTGATAGAATAGCAACTTTTGCATTGAATCATTATAGACACTTAGAATTGTATTTTGCTATTCCGTGTATTCAAGGAATTCTTCATACATTAAATATTCGATTATTTCCAGAACAGTTAGAATTTATAGTAAATCATGCAGAAGATAAATTTATATTTATTGATAAGTCTCTAACAAAAGCTATTGCTCCATTAGTAAATCAATTTAAATCAGTAGAAAAATTTATTATTATTGATGATAAAGAAAATATTGAACCAGCTAACTTACCTAATGCAATAGATTATGAAGAATTTTTAGCTATGGGAGATTACAAGGAAGGCTGGGATTTACTCCATTCTTTAAAGATAGACGAAAATGATCCAGCAGGAATGTGTTATACATCTGGAACTACAGGAAATCCAAAAGGGGTTTTATATAGTCATAGAACAATTTTTTTACATTCTATGGGGATCTGTTTAGCAGATGCTTTATGTTTAAGCGAAAACGAAACTGTATTACCTGTTGTACCTATGTTTCATGCTAATGCATGGGGAATACCTTTTGCTTGTGTAATGACTGGAGCAAAATTAGTTTTTCCTGGTAAACATCTATTAGGTCATCCATTAGCTGAATTATTAGAACAAGAAAAAGTAACGATAGCAGCAGGTGTCCCTACTGTCTGGAATGTTTTATATCAACAATTAAAAAAGAAACAATATAATTTAAAATTACATACCATGGTTGTTGGAGGTTCTGCAGCACCACGTTCTATGATAGAAAATTATGAAAAAGAATTTGGTATTAATATTTTACATGCATGGGGAATGACAGAAACTTCCCCTTTAGGTACAGTTTCTCGTTTAAGAAGTTATATGAAAGATTGGGATGAAGAAAAACAATATACAATGCGTGTTAAGCAGGGATTTGCTGTACCGGGGATAGAAATACGAGCAATAGATGAGAATGGTAATGATATACCACGAGATGGAAAAAGTGTAGGAGAATTAATTGTTCGTGGGGCATGGGTTACAGGAAGCTATTATAATATGGACATAAAAGAATCCTTTACAGAAGATGGATGGTTTCGAACAGGTGATGTAGTGACAATTGATGAATATAACTTTATGCAGATTACAGATAGAAAAAAAGATTTAATAAAAACAAGAGGAGAATGGATATCCAGTGTAGAGATGGAAAATATTGTAATGGGATTACCTTTTGTAATGGAAGCAGCAGTTGTTGGAAGACCTGATAAACTAAAAGAAGAAGCACCTGTTATATTTTGTGTTCCTAAGGAAGGAGAATCCATAGATAAAAAAGCTATTATTGAAGAATTAAAAAAACATTTTGCTCATTGGCAAATACCTCATATAGATGATATTCATATAATTGATAGTATACCAAAAACGAGTGTAGGTAAATTTGATAAAAAAGTGTTAAGAAACAAAATTAAAGAAATATATAAAGAATAGGAATCTTTGTCCTATTCTTTATTTTACTTTTTGATAGGAGATTTCGAACATTCTTAATATGGATTTTCTAGCTTTTTCAGCAATTTCTTCTGGAACTTTTACTTCGTATTGTTCATAAAGTAGTGCATCACGGATTTTGGGAAGAGTAATTTTTTTCATATGTGGACAGGTATGACATGTTCCAATAAAGTTTCTATCGGGAAATTCACTTCTTAAATTATCAGCCATACTACATTCTGTAACTAATAAAACATTTTTTTGAGGATGATTTTTAATAAAATCAGCCATCTGAGAAGTACTTCCAGTAAAGTCACTAGCTTCTGTAACATCAGTATTACATTCTGGATGGGCAATAACAAGAAGATCATTAAATTGTTTTCTGTAGTATTCAATATCTTCTTTAGTATATTGTTCATGAACCATACATTTTCCTTTATCCCATAAAATAAGCTTTTTGTTAGTAAATTTTTGTATATTTTTCCCTAAGTATACATCAGGTAAAAAAATAATTGTATCAGAATCAATACTTTCTACAATTTTTAATGCATTTGCACTAGTACAACAAACATCTGTTTCTGCTTTTACTTCTGCTGAGCAATTGATATATGTTACAACTGGGACACCGGGATATTGTTGTTTTAATTTTCGTACATCATCTGCTGTTATACTTTCAGCTAATGAACAACCAGCTTCTAAATCTGCAATCAAAACCTTTTTATCGGGATTAAGAATACTAGCTGTTTCTGCCATAAAATGAACACCATTAAATAATATGATATCAGCCTGAACTTCTGCAGCTTTTTTTGCTAAACCAAGAGAATCTCCTACATAATCAGAAACACCATAAAATACGTCTGGTGTCATATAATTATGACCTAATATAACAGCATTTTTTTGTTTTTTTAAATCACGAATTTCTTTTATAAGTTCTATTGCTTGATCTATTTCGTGTGGCATGTATAGTTTTTCTAATTTTTCTTTTACCTGATCAATTGTTAAATCTAACTTCATAAGCTCAAAAAAATAAAAAAAAATTTTAAGACAAGAAGATTTTAAAATGAAATATCTAATATAAATTTTATTAATAAAGCTATAAATGATATACTATAAAAAAAATAGTAAAAAAAGAAACGATAAAATAATAATTTAGCTTTGTTGCTTAAAAGTAAATTATTTGCAATTTATAAAAATATTTATAAATATTGTTAAACAATTTTTCGTGATATGAGAAAAAGTATTGAATTTTCAAATATATGTTAGTAATATTTTAAAAAAATTTTTTGTTTTTATAAAAAATATGCTTTTAAAAAGGGAGTTATGCAACAAAACACCTTTCTTGTTTCCCTTTTCAGAATGAGGTTTTACTAAATTCATTATAAATATATATTTTTAATATTTAAAAACAAGTTAATAATGTCATATTTTTTTAGAATTGCTGCCGTGCTTTGCCCGTCGACGTTTTTTTTCTCGCCCAACCTAACCCTAAAATTTTTGCATTTTTATACCCTCTGATAATTGTTTTTCGAAATTACTATATTTAACATAATACATTTCTTGTTATTAATTATTAAGGTTAAGTATTTTTCTTGTTTTTAATATTTATATAAAACTTATAAAATCTTATTTAATATTTTAGATGAATGAGTTTTAAAACTGGATTAATATAATCAGAAAAATTAAAAACTTCTTCTAATACATAAAAAATATTTTCATCTGTTCCAAAAATGATTTTCCCATTAGAAATAAGAGGAGAATTTAGTACTGAACCTTCTGTTTCGTATTCCCAGATTGTTGTACCATCTTCGACAGAAATACACATTAATTTAGGTGGGTTTACAAATAGACCGGAATCTGTTGTTGCTGTTATACCATTTACACCAAAATACATACGATTTCCTGCTATTGTGGGAGCACTGGAAGTTGGATAACGTAATTCTTTTGTCCATACTATTTCGCCAGTATATTTGTTAAATGCTCTTATGATGGTATCTCCAGATGTATAGATTACTAAATCTTTCCATAATGCTGGAGCCATATAATCTAATAATTCTACATGGTCTAAAAATGTAGTTCTTTCATTAACGGGAAAAAATAAACTGGTTTGGTAATAATCTGTTTTTTGCCATAAAAGTTCACCTGTAATTCTGTCCATTGCATAATAATTAAATTCAACTCCTTCGCTTCCTTTAAAAAAACTCGAAGAAAAATAAATATTTTTATCATCAATTGCTGGAAAAGAATACCATAAAGGATAGGGAGCGTCAACATTAACAAACCATAAAAATTCTTTTGTATCAATTTTAAATGCACCAAATCGTCGTCCACTGGGAGCCCAATAAACTATATCATCATAAACCTGAAAAGTATGATGAGACCATACTGGATTGGGTAATTGATATACTGGGTTTCCATTTAAATCTAAGAAATATGTAGCACCTGTATCGCTTGTAAAAATAATATTTTCTTTATAACGTAATACCAAGGATTGAACGGTTCTTCCAGTATAAAAAGACCATACTTTCTCTCCAGTTTCTTTATTTACTGCATAGACATTACCATCATTAGAACCAAAATAGATATTTTTCTCATCTGCGAAAGGTACAGAATTAACTGCACCTTTTGTTTTAAATATCCACTTCATATAACCTGTTTCTAAATCAAAAGCATAGAAATTTCCATCTGGTGATCCAAAATAAATTATATTATCAATAATAATAGGAGGGTTAAATGCCCTCTTTTTTTGCATTTTTTCTTTCTGGATCTTTATCTTCCATTTTAAACCAAGAGGTGGAAGAATATTTTCTGCTGTAAATCCTGATCCATTTTTTCCTCTATATTCGATCCAGTTAAATTGATTACTACATTGAATAAAAATAAATAAAAGTAAGAAATATATTAACCTTATCATAATTATATTTTATAAAATATTCCTTTTAAAGTAAAAATTCGTTTTAGTAAATGTTTTATTCCCTTAGGTTTCACATTATTTAAAGTTTTTTTGTAAATATTTAATAATTCCTTATATAAATTTATTTTTTCGCTTTCGGGTAAATTTATACGAAATTTTAATTCAATTAATTTTTGTGCAAATTCAAAAGTTTCTGGAAGTTTTTCTGCATATTCAAGTGGTGTTTCGTAATATTTCCTTTTAGGATAACCATATTCATATAACCTCATATAAAATAACTGATTTAAATAATTTAATGCTCTGGGACTATATTTTCTACTAAAAATATAATAAAATAAATTTAAACATATTCTATAAATATAAAGAAGTAATAAAGTAATTCCTCCAACAATTCCTAAGAACATAAAAAATATTTTATATGGAAATACGAATTTTTTAGGCTTTGGTGGATAAGGTTCTTCTTCTATTAATGGGATTACAACATCTTTTGCATTGGGATCAAATTCAGGTTTAGGAGGAATTGCATATGATGTGGTTTCTATATCAATCCAACCATATCGAGGGAAATAAACTTGTATCCAGGCATGTCTGTGCGATGTAGTAACAAGATATAAATCATTTAAGTCAAATTTTTGTAAATAAGGAATCTTTTTTCTTAAATGTATTATACCTCCAACATGAGCTGGAGTCTGAAGTTCTCTTGATGCTATCCAACCATGAACCAAACGAGAGGGAATACCAGCCATTCTTAATAATAATATTGTAGTAGCAGAAAATTCCGTACAATCACCTTCTTTTGTTTTTTCTAAAAAATTTTTAATTGTTTCTATATCTGTGTATTCATTAAATCCGAGTTTATATTGGTAGGTTTTATAGAATTGTAAAATACTATCTAAAACAATAAAATAATTGCTTTTGTCTTTATTTTTTAAAATAGATTCTAAATAATTTTCTAAAAATTTTTTATCTTTTTCATTTAATTGTAATTGTGTATATTTTTTAATATTTATATTGTTTTCTTCTTTTAAATCTAAAATAGATAATGATTTCCACTCTTCTGGTGTAGAAATACTGATACCACTTATAGCAGTGTAAGATAAATCAAAAGGATGATAACGTTGATCCATAATGGTTGGTTCTACCTGAAATGGACGATAAGCAAGAACTCGATCCTTAATAGTAGATAAGTAGAAAATTGAATAAGGAGAACGTTTTTCATCTGTCTGTGGGAAAGGATCTTTCCAGGTGGAAATTAAATGTTGATCTTTTAATTGATTTAATAATTCTTCTTTATCTAATTCAAATCCTTTTTCCGGATTGTAATTGGTAAGATAGCTTTCTGCTGCATATACTGGCTGGATATTCGAAGCAATAATCATTACTGCTAATTGTTTTCCTTTTTTAGCCTGTTGCGAATTTTTAAATTGTTCCCATTGATCAGAAGGAACACCTTCTAAACGATTTTTAGATGAATTTCCACTGGAATTTTGATCCTGATCTTGATTTTGTGGTAATTCCTGAGGTTGAGAATTATTATCTTGATTTTGTCCTTTATTCTGTAATTCTGATGGATATTTTTCCTGTCTTTTGCCTAAGGGTTTTCCATTTCTAAAATTACGTTCCTGCTCTCCCTGTCCATTTCTTCTTTTAAAAAAACCTTCTCCATCTAATGGATTTAAAGGAGGCTCAGGTTCTAATTCATTAAATACTGTTTGGTGTTTGATAAAATCTGGTGGTAAAATAAAAGTAAATAAAATAAAAAATGGAATACCAATAAAAGAAAATATTAAAATTTCTTTTTTAAATTCTTTTAATGTTTTATCAGAATATATTGTAATATACAAAATTAATGAATGAAATAAAAAACTTATAATCGTAATTACTATATAAAAATTTGTAATACCTTCGCTAATTTTAGCAATATCCTCTGATGAACGACTATATTGTAAAATTTTATAATAAATAAATCCTAAAATAAAAATTTCAATTGTTCCAAGAAAAGGAAATCTCCCTTTTGTATTAAAAATCAATAATGTACTAAAAAATCCCCATAAAGAAATAAAAATGGGGAATAAAATTGCTCTATTAAATGGAAAAAAAATTAAGCATATTAAAAATAGAGTTATGATTAAAATTAAAAATCCCTTAATAAAACTTTTAGGAGGTTTATAATAATAAGCAAGAAACATAGATATAGGGAGCAAAAAGATTAAAGATATTTTAGTATAAATGTCATGAGGAACAGCAATCGCTGGATGAAATATAGGAAGTATTACTGCTAAAAGATATAAAGTTGTTCTGGATATAAATAATAAATGTTTTTGAATTACTTTCATATATTAAATATAATGTATTTTTATTTTTTCTTCTATCAATTTTCCATTAATTGGTTTTGGAGAAGAGCGATCAGGTTTTTCTTTTCTAAAAATCCAGAAGCCTGGTATAAGATTGAATATTTCTGAATAAAAAAATGGTACCTTTCTATTTGAACCATATACAGTTCGAAATAAATAAATTTTACTTTTATTATTAGCTATATAATTAACAATCTGTTTATCAAAACCTGTACTGAATATAAATTTTTCTAAACTGGTTGGTTGTTCTATTATTGTTGAATGAGTCATGTAATCTAATTCCACTAATTTTTTAGCAAGTTGTAAAATTTCTTCTTCTGAATCAATCAAAAAAGCTTCTTTACCAGTAAAAATATGAAATTTATAATTTGGATGATTTTTTTTCATTACACTTAAAAACGATAATACCCAGCTTTTTAAATAATTGAATTGTAAAACAGCATTAATTCCATCTTTATTTTTATCATAATGATAGGGGCGAATCTCAATATATATTAGATGAGATTCTTCTGGTGAAGATGGAGAAATTCTTGTAATTAATTCATTGAGTTTAATGGAGCTTTTCCAGTTAATATCTTTAAGACGATCTCCTGGAATATATTCTCTCATAAAATATTTTTCTTCATCAGAAGTTTGGATATTTCTTAAGCTTTCCTGTGTTGTCGAAGGTAAAATATGAATCTGTGGCTTTTCGGAAAAGAGAGGTGGTAAAACATATAATTTGAATTCTTCAGGTGGCTTAAAATATATTCGAGTTAATCCAAAAATATCACCAATAGAAGAATAGCCTTTAAAATAACCAATACCACAAAAGGGAAAATATATGGATATTAGTAAATCTTTATTTTTTTCTGGCTTTATACTATTTTCGAAATAGGCATAATAATAACATTGTCTTCCTACTTTAAATTTTCCTTTTATTGTATAATGAATTCTAAAAAAAAGAGGTAAATATTCAATACTACAAAGAATTTTAACTGTTTGATTTTGTAATCGTGCAATAACTGGTTTTACCAGTTCAATAGTTAATGTTTCGTCGATATTTTTTAATTTTAAAATTATTCCTATAATTGTTAGTAATATAATTGTTATTAGTCCTAATATAGAAAAAAATAATGCATATAAATTCCAAGAACCGAAAGCAATGCCTAATAATAATAAAGAAAACAATAAAAGTAACGTACCATTTAGTGTTAGAGGGAAATAATATCGTATTTTGAATAATAAATTAGAAAAAAAGCTCATTCTATATTTTAGTTGGAACGTCTTTTAAAATATTAGTCATAATTTCTTTAGCATCCATTGCAGGATCTTCTAATTCTAAACGATGTGCTAATACAGGTATAGCAATTTCTTTAACTAAATCTATTGTTACAAAATCCATTCCACGAATTAATGCTAATGCTCTAGAAGCACGAGATAATTTTATACCTGCTCTTGGGCTTGCACCTGTTATAATGCCTGGATAACTACGAGTTTTTCGTATCAAACGAGTAATATATTCAATTACATCACGCGAGATAGTTATATGATCCAATAATTTTTGCCAGGCTAATAATTCTTTTGCCTGAACAACAGGACCAAAACCTTTCCATGAATCTTCCTTACCATGTTTTTCTATAATATCTGCTTCGTCTTTTTCTTCTGGATACCCCATTGATATTTGAAGCATAAATCTATCTAATTGAGGAGCAGGTAAGGGGAATAAATGAGCACCTTTTAGATTCATTGTAGCAATAATAAAAAATGGATCAGGAATTTCGTATGTAATCCCTTCTATTGTTACATTTTGTTCTTCCATTACCTGAAAAAATGATCCCTGTGTTTTAGGAGTTAATAAATTAATTTCATCAGTCAGGATAAAATGAGCGAATATAGGTCCTTTATTAAATTTATACTGGTTTGCTTTTAAATCAAATTGGTTAAAACCTAAAATATCCTGTGGTAATAAATCCACAGTACATTGAATACGGGAAAAACTTTCGATAGGTATTCCCTGTTTATTGGTTGTTGAATCATTCCATTCTATTGAACCTGCTAATGCACGAGCTAAAGAAGTTTTTCCTACACCATGAGAATCTGCTAAAATAACATGACCACCAGCAATTTTTGCAGCCAATATATATTCCAATTTTTGAGTTTTAATTGTAATAACACTTTTAATATTTGCCATCAATCGTATAATACCATCTCTTGCAATTTGAAAATATTCTGATGGAACTGTTTCTGCTATTGTTTTATCCATAAAAGAAATATAAATTTATATAGAAAAAACTGTCAAAGATTATTTTAATTTATACTTACGCTTAAATTTTTCTACTCTACCTGCAGAATCTACAATTTTTTGGGTACCTGTATAAAAAGGATGACAATTTGCACAAATTTCTATATGTAAATTACCTTTAGTTGTTTTTGTTTTATATTCTGCACCACAAACACAACGTATTACCGCTTCTTTATATTCTGGATGTATTCCCGCTTTCATATCTTTAAACCTCAATACAATAATCAATATTTTAAAATAGCAATAAAAATAAAATTTATTTACAGGTCAATAAAATTTGCTTATAACTTCTAAAGTATTGTGATTTTTATGAATAAATCATGTTTCATTTTGATTTAAATTTTTATGACCGTATTTTTTTATTATATGTATTACTTTGTTATGTTTTTCTTCGTTATAATCAAATAAAATAAAGATAAAACCTGCTATAATAAAAATAATACCTACTCCATAACCAAAAATATATGAAATTCTTTTAGCAATAATATCATTTATTAAATCAGGATTGGAAAAACCAATGATACTTAATAAAAAGCCAGAAATAATAATAGAAAAGGCACGAGAGATTTTAATACAGAATTTTAAGAATCCGAAAAAAAGACCTTCTCTTTTTATTTTTAATTTTAATTTTACATAATCATAATCTGCTAAATCAGCTATTAAAGTATCCAATAAAACAATAGATGCAACAAGTATTCCTCCAATAATAGATGCAATAATTGGAAATAAAAGTTGTTTTTCTGGAAAGTAGGGATAAGAAAACATTGTACCTATTCCTAATAGGAATATAGCTAATATAACAGATCTTTTTTTGCCAATAATTTTAGCTAAATAAATCCATAATGGAATAGCCATAGTCCATATAATTAGAAATGTCAATAAAATCATAGAGATTTGTTCTTGATTTAATTTTAAAAAATATTCATAATAATATAAAGCAATTGTTGAATTTATACCAATAGCAATATAAGCAATAATATAACTGAGTATTAAAATAAATAAATATCTGTTCTGAAATAACGTTAAGAAATTTTTTAAAATTTTATATAAATGTTTTGTAAAATTATTATTATTATTATTAATTATATTATGAGTAAATTTATCATAATTAAAACCTACAGAAATGGAAATAAAACTACTACCGAAAATTAGAAAAAATAATATAAAACTTCTTAATAGAAATTCCTGTGTATTTTCCAATTTTAGAAATACAGGTATAAGAATACCCGAAATTAATCCTAGATTACCCCAGAATAAACGAAAACCAAAAATTTTATTTCTTGTTAGAGTATCAATTGTAGCTTCTCCACATAAAGCAGAATGTGGAACGGAGGATATTGTTAAAAATGTGTTTAAAGCTATATAACAAAATAATAAATAAATAAATTTGAAGATATCATTTTGATTTTTTATGTAAGGATTAAATATTAACGAGATAAAGATTCCTGCAAAAAATGATCCAATTATAATGTAGAATATACGTTTTTTTATGTAAGTTTTTTTCTTCCAATTTATTTTAATAGGAAAATGATCAGAAATATATCCCATTATGGGATCAGATATTGCATCCCAAAGAATACCTATAGAAATAGCAATGCTTGCTAAAAATGGCTCTAATTCAACAATATCTGTATAATATTTTAATAAATAAAGCCTGATAAAAATTTCAATTATAAAATAACCATATTCAGCTGTTCCCAGAAATAGAATAGATTTTTTATTTAACATTAAGATAAATATATTTAATTTTCTTTATATGTCAAATAATTTGTAAAAACATTTGACAAAAATGGGTTTGAAATTAATATTTTTTCAGTTGCCAAAAAAATATAAAAATTTTAATTTTTTGTATATGAATTTAAAAGAATTTTTATCATTATATCCATGGGAAAAAGAATATAATGTAAATCAACTTAATTTACAAAATAATGAAAAACTGGATTTTTTATGGAATTTAAAACTGGAAATTAAGCCAGAAGAAATTTGGGATTATTTAGCTGATACATCTACTACTAACAAGGAATTAGGTTTGCCACCAATGGAATTTAAAGAAGAAAATGGAATTTTAATGGGTAAATCTAAAAATGCTGGAATTCATTTAGAATGGAGGGAAGTCCCATGGCAATGGGAATATCCCAGATTTATTAAAAATGAAAGAATCTATATAAAAGGATTTGCCAGATATGTTCGTGCTATGTATCTTTTGGAGAGTGAAAATAATCATACAAATCTTTATATTTATTTTGGATGGATTCCTCGAAATATCTTTGGTAAAGTGATATTAAAAATCGGTATGCCAAAAATACAAAAAAAATATCAAGATTATTTACAATACCTGATTGAACAAATTAAATATAATAAGTTTATTTTAAGTAAAAGCTTAATCGATAAAAAACAAAAAGAAGAAATTTTCAATAAAATAGAAAATGTTTATAACAGAATTAATGATAAAGAATTAAATTTATATTATAAAACAATATGGAATTATTTATTAAATCAGGATAATAATTTTTTGTATCGAATTAAAATCAAAAAGATTGTAAAAGATCTAAATCTAAATTTTTATGATGTTTTAACGTTTTTTTTAAAATCTACAAAACAGGGTTTATTTTTATTGAGTTATGATATTATTTGTCCTCATTGTAAAGGTGTAAGAAAAGAACTTAATCATTTAGGCGAAATTCCCGAAAAAGAAAGTTGTGAAGTATGCGAAATTGATTTTGAATCTACTGGTTTTAATAATATCGAAATTACATTTAAAGTACATCCATCAATTTTCAAAGTAAAACAGGAATTTTATTGTGCAGCAGAACCAGCTAAAAAGCCACATATTATTTTGCAAAAGAAAATAGAACCTAAAACTACTTATAAATTTTTTCTTCATTTTACTAATGATATTTATAGGTTGCGTTGGAAAGGTCAGAAACAATATATTATATTAAAAAAATGTCAAAATGCAAAAAAAGAATTAATTATTAACGATTATATTACAACAGATCAATATATTGAATTAGAAGATAATGCACAGATTATTATAGAAAATACTTCAGATAGTATAAAAGAAATTATTTTAGAATATATATCAGAAGATGAATTCTTTTTAAGACCTTATGAATTATTTAATTTTCAGGGATTTCGAGATCTTTTTTCTGAAGAGGTTTTAAATACAAATATAAAATTGGACATAGGAATACAATATTTAATGTTTATCGATATTGTAGGTAGTACAAAATTATATATAGAAAAAGGAGATGATTTTGCTTTTTATCAGGTAAAAAAATTTTTTGAATTTTGTTATGAAAAAATAAAAAAATATTATGGAGCTGTGATAAAAACAATGGGAGATGCTATTTTTGCTTCTTTACCAGATGAAGAATCTTTAATACAGTGTGCAAAAGAAATATGGAATAATTTTAATAATAAAGAAATCAAAATTCGTATAATCTTAAATAGTGGTAAAGTTTTTGCAGTAAATTTAAATACCGGAATTGATTATTTTGGAACACCTGTTAATTTATTAGCAAAAATGGAAAAATATTTAAAAGAACAAGAAATAGCTATACCAGAACATCTTTATAAGAAAGAAAATATAAAAAAATATATAAATGATTTAGAATATCTAGGTATGGAAAATTTATCTTTAAAAAATGATGAGAACTTTATGTTTTATATATTTGGAAATTTTAAAATTTATTAGTTATTTTAATTGTTTAATTTTTTGTATTAAATTATTATAGTTTAAATTTGATTTTAATTCATTATGATTTAAAGTAAATAATTGAATTTCTACTTGATTTTTTGTTACGTACTTTCCAATTTTTTTAAATTCATAAAATATTTTTTGATCTAATAAGGATTCATCAAAAATTAAGAAATAATTTGTTTTTCTCGTAATTGCTTGAATTTTTGCAGCAAGATTTACTGGATGTCCAATATAGGTATAATCTTTTTTATTTTTAGAACCAATATTTCCTTCTAATATTTTTCCTTTACTCATACCGAAACCAGCATATAAATAATGGTATGGATGATTTTCTGGATAACTATTTCTCAATGTTTTTAATTGTTTCGATATTTCTATGACTGCATTTAGTGCATTATTTAAATAGTCTTGAGAGAAACTTCCTAAGAAACCATCACCTAACAGTTTTGAAACATTTCCACCATATTTATTAATAGTATCAATAGTAATTTCAAAAAATATTTCAAATAGATCATAAACTTGATTAGTATTGAGAATTTCTGTAAACGTTGTCGAAGCAAATATATCACCAAATAGAATTATTTTATCTTTAAATTGTGGTTTGTAATCTAAGGGATTTTCTCCTTTTTGAATCGTTTTTAATATAACATCTGAAACATATTTTTCCAGTAAAATCCAGCTATCTGTAATAGTATTTAACATATCAGTTAAAGGCTGGATCAGATAATCTTGTGATTCATCTAATATGACTGTTTTCATAGACCATTCCGAAAATTTTCTTTTTTCTATATTTTTTTCTACTTTTAAAACAAATATATCTTTGTGTCTATTATCATTAAAAATAATATTTAATCGTTTATCTAAATTTCTCTCTGGACCTTCTATAATTTGATAGAATATATTTTTATAAGTAAATAATACACCAGTTAATTTATCTCTGGAATTATTTTTCTGCGAAATTTCTGCAATTTTTTCTATATCTTCTTTGGAAAGTGGTTTAGCAAATTTACTAATATAGCTAACTCGTTTTAATGTATCCATAAATTAAAAAAAATATATAATTATTTTATGTCGATACTTTTTTGTATAGTTTTGACACTATTGATTAAAAATTTCTTCAATTCTGGTAAAACGATAATCAAAAATATCTTTTAATTTTTCTTTTACTAGAAATAAAAAGAAATCCGAAAAAGGAGAAAAAGGAAGTTCATAATATACAATATCTTTCATTAAAACTCCATTATTATTAGGTAAAAACAAATGAGTATGGTGCCATAATTTATAAGGACCGATTTTTTGTTCATCAATAAAATATTCGAATTTTTTTATATGTGTAATTTCTGAAATCCATTTTAAAGGTATTCCCAAAAAAGGTTTAACACGATATTCAATTATAAGTCCTTCGTACATTTTTTCTGGTAAATTGCTTATAATATCAAATCCTAAATAAGGAGGAGTTATAATTTTTAAATTCTTAGGGTTACTAAAAAAATCCCATACTTCTTCTATAGAAGCTTTTATAAATTGTTCTTTTGCTAATATCATATATTTATCCTTATTTATATTTAAATATAATTTTAACATTATAGGCTTTATTATTTTCATCATAGAGATTGGAAATACCTGTATATTGTAATAGATCCTTTGATTCTTTATCATAATCTATATAAATTGGTTTAACGAGTAAGCGAAATACAAAATTATCTACTTCGAATATAAATCGTACAATTTTTTTATTATCTTTCTGATATTCTTTTATTTTATAAACTTTAAAAGAAATCAGAGTTAAACGACTTGGTACAGCAAATTCTATTTTTAATGTTTTGTTATTAAGCAATTCATCAAAATGATTTTGTATAAATTTATGGAATCCAGAATCCAATACAATGTTTTCTTTAAAAGGAAATAATTTAGAAATATTTTTTTTATTATTTTCTATAAAATAAATTTTAAATTGATTTTTTTCGTACAAACTTCCTTCTTCATATCCATTTCGGAAATCTTTAAAATGAAATAATGGTATCTGGCTATTTTTTGTATAATCCGAAATTTTTTCTGCAATTTTTTTATTTTCTTTATCTCTATATATGAGAATAGTTTTAATATGTTTATTATTGGAATAAAATTCTGTATGATTTTCTGTATAAAGAAGTTTATTAGTACTTATATCATAAGCATAACCAATAAATGTTCTTTGATGAGAAAAAATTTGATTTCCCATAATAAATATTGCCGATATTAAAAAAATTTTAAAATATATTTTAATAGTTTTTTTCATAATTTTTATTTATTTTAAATTCTGTAGAATCAATAATATTAATATTTCTTGCTTTAGATAATACAACCTGTGATACATTTATATAACGGGAACGGAATCCTACTTCACAATAGGTAAGGTAATAAATCCATTTTCTTATAAAATAATCATCAAAATTGAGTTGTTTTATTTTATCAATATTGTTTATAAAATTATCCTTCCATTGTTTTAAAGTTTTTGCATAACTAATACCAAAACTTTCTAAATCATAAATACAAAGTTCAGAAACTTTATGTAATGATTTTAATACTTCTAAATGAGATAAAAGTTCTCCACCAGGGAAGATATGTTTTTTTATAAAATCAACAGATTTTAGATAATTTTTGTAATGAGATTCTGGAAAATTAATGTATTGTAAAACGACAATTCCATCATCTTTTAGCATTTCTGCAATTTTTTTAAAATAAACATCTAAATATTTGTGTCCTAATGCTTCTGCCATTTCTATGGATACAATTCTATCATATTTACCAAAAACACTTGTGCTGAGTTGTCGGTAATCTAAGAAATGTACATTAATTTTATTATTTAATTGATATTGGTTGATAAGATTTTTTGTATATTCATATTGTTCTTTTGATATTGTAATTGTATCAACTTTACAGTCATAATTTTCTGCGATATATTTAGCAAATCCACCCCATCCAGAACCAATTTCAAGAACTCTTAATCCGGGTTTTAAATTTAATTTAATACAAATTCTTTCATATTTTTCTATTTGGGCATCTGTTAAATTATTAATATTAGGAGAAAAGACAGCTGAAGAATAAGTCATAGTAGAATCTAACATTAGTTTATATAGTTCATTGGATAAATCGTAATGTTTGGAAATATTTTCCTTAGCAATTTTTATAGTATTAGGTCTAAATAAATGTATGATTTTATTGTAAAATCCTAAAATATTAATAAAAAATTGTTTTGTTCTGGAATAGCTGGAACCTGGATTATTTTCTGAATTATCTACAAACCATTCTAATAATCTGTATAAATCTGGCGTTTCGAAATAACCAAGAATAAAAGCTTCTGCAAAACCAATTCCACCAAATAATATACAATGTTTAAAAAAATATTCGTTTTTTACATAAATATAAGCAGGTATTTTATAATTTTCTTTGCCAATTTTAATATATTCCTGCTCATTTAAGAAAATATATAGAATTCCATTAGTCATATTTTTTAATGCTTTAATGAATAAATATTGATATAAATTCTTTGGCTTTATATTTTGAATTTCTTTTTTCTTTTGTAATTGTAGTTCCATCAATTCCTCCTTTTAAAATTTTGATTTTTTAATATGTTATCGACTTCATTTTTTTTAAAATAGGGTATTTTTTTTATCCATAGTAATAGTGCATGCCAATGTATACCAATAATAATTTTTAATGTAACAAAAGGAAATTTAAATGTTTCAATTAAAATGGTTTTTGTATTTAATGGTTTTTTTATTCCAGACATAGATGCTTTTACATGATATTCTTTTTTTTCATTAAAATATCCAGAATCTACCTTCATTAATAATTTATCTTCGGGTATATTAAATCGAAATAGAAGGTCTGTATCGTATTTTACAAAAGGAGAAACATAAAAATCTTTCTTAGTTTTATAGTAATAAAGATTATTTCTTTTTTGTGTTTCTTTTATGGGAACAAGAATGGGTTTTTGTTCATGAAATGTATTGTTTACTTCAGAGATAATATAGATTAATTGTTTATTTTTAAAACAATAATAAAAACTTACTGGATTAAAAACATACCCAAGAAACCTTAAATTGGTTAATAAAAATACTTTATCAGGAATTTCTAATTGATTTTCTTTAATATAGTGCAATAGATTTTCTTTGATGGAAGAATAATTATCATAAAAATAAAAATGATCTTTATCATAAAGAGAATAAAAATTTAATTTATTATAAGATAAAAAAGGAATATTATTTAATAAATCAATTTCATCTAAATCAATATAAAACATAAAAATTTTATATTTTAATAAATGCTGTTTTAGATATTCTCTTTTATGTATAATGGTTATTTCGTATATTCGGGAGTTCATATTTACTTTTTTCTATGAAAACATTATTTTTAATTTTATTTACAACTTCTAAAGAAGATAAAATACCATCTTCATGGAAACCATAACGAAAGTATGCACCACAGAAGTAAACTAAACCATTATCATTTAATTCAGATAACCTATACTGATATTTAATAGCTTCTGTATCAAATACTGGATGTTCATATTCAATGATTTGATAAATTTTTTTATCATTGATATTTTCATATTCATTAATGGAAACAAATAAATCAAATTCTATCCAGGGTTGTAGTTTTTTCATATAATAGGTAGTAGAAGTTTTAAAATCCTTTCCTATTTTATAATTCCAGGATGACCAGATTTTTTTATCATAACACATTACATTACTATCTTCATGTAAAATAGCAATGTTTTTTTGATAATGAAATTTACTTAGAATTTCTTTTTCTTTTTCGCTTGCATCTTTTAAAATTTTTAATGCTGTTGGTGTATGTGTTGCTATAATTGCAAAATCAAATTCTTGTTTTCTATTTTTTGTTAAAATTGTAATATTATTTTTCTCTTTATTTCGTATTACTTCTAATACAGGTTCATTTAAATAGTATTTAAAAGATGATTTTTGTAATACTTTTTTAATATAATTATAAGAGCCATTTTTTACAGTATACCACTGATAATGTCCATTCACACTGGCAAGTCCATGATTTTTAAAAAAATGCACTAAGGTTTTTAAGGGAAAATCTAATATTTTTTGTGGATCTGTTGACCATATAGCAGAACACATAGGGATTAAATAGTTTTCACTAAAAAAAGTGTCAAATTGATATTCTTTTAAGAAGTCATTTATAGATATTGAATAAGAAATTTCTTTGTTATAGTATATATGAATTAATTTATTAAATCGTAAAATTTCCTTTAATAATTTATAAAATCGAATATTAAAAAAATTTTTTCTTTGTGCAAAAATGGTATTGATATTAGTTCCCGCATAATATAGATTTTTATTTTGATTCCAGACGGAAAAACTCATATTTGATTCTATAAATTCTATTTCTAATTCATTAAAAAAATTTAATAGATTAGGATACGTATGTAAATTGAATACAATAAATCCAGTATCTACTGGTATAATTTTATTATCTCGTAAAATTTCTATAGTATTTGTATGACCACCTAAATAATTTTCTTTTTCGAATAGGGTAATATCAAACTCTTTACTTAAATAATAAGCACATGCAATACCTGATATTCCACTACCAATTATAGCTATTTTGGGTTTCATTTCTTTTCCTTGTATTTTTTATTTTGTTGTAGCATTAGTCTATATCCATATCCACCAAAAAGAATATCTGTATTAGAAATTTTTTGAATTTTTTTCTTTAATTTTTCCAATGCTTCTTTTTTCTGAGGTAATACAATACTAATACTTACTAATTTATAGTTATTTTGTTTTATTTCATTTAGTAATTCTTTTTCTGGAAGCATTCCTACAAATTTTGCTGGAATTTTATAATAGAGTAATTTTGCAAAATGTAATAATGCTCCTAATTCATGTGGATCTCCCGGAAATACAGCTACTGACCAGATAGGTTCTTTATAAAGATATAATTTTACAATTTTACTGGAAATATAATTATAGATCCATCGGGAAAATGTATGTTCTTCAGAAATGGTTATAAAATTTTTTTCCCATGCTTTGCCAGTTAATATAATTAAATTATGAATTTCTTTTAACCATTTTAAATAATGTTTTGTTTTATAAATTCTATCTAAATAATTTTTTATTTCTTTAAAATTATATTCAGAGATAGATTGAATAAATTGCATTTCTTTTGAATTAAATTCATTGAAGTAGATTTCTTTGGATAATATAACTTTTCGGGGAATCTTTAAAATTTCTTTTGGTGATTTTCCTTTTTTTATTTCATTTTTAAAAAATAATAATATTTTTAAATCTTCATTATCATAATAATAATAACCATTTTTTCCTTTTTTAGGATTTAATATATGATAACGTTCCTGCCATTTTCTAATTCTTGCTGGACTTAATCCTGTAATATTAGATAAATCTTTAATTAAATATTTCATTTTCATTATACAAAATAATCAAAGTGAAAAATATGTCAAAACTTTTTTATTAACTATAGACATTATTTGACAAAAAAAAACAATAAATTATTATGTAATAATGTTTCAGATATTCTGGTTCAGAAGAGATTTACGTTTAGATGATAATCACGGACTTTATCAAGCTTTAAAGCAAAATCAAACTACAATTCCTATTTTTATTTTTGATGAATATATTTTAAAAAATTTACCAGAAGAAGATAGACGAGTTTCTTTTTTATTTGATAGAATTATTTCTCTAAAAAAAGAAATTGAAAATTGTAATTCTTCTTTATTGGTTTTATATGGTAAACCAGAAGAAATTTTTTTATTATTGTTGGAAAACTTTCCAATTTCTTCTGTTTATCTTAATCATGATTATGAACCTTATGCAATAGAAAGAGATAATAAAATTCAAATTCTTTGTAGAAAGAAAAATATAGGTTTTTATTCATTTAAAGATCAGGTTATTTTCGAAAAAGATGAATTATTAAATCAAAAGGAAGAACCTTATAAAGTATATTCTCAATATAAAAAAGCTTGGTTTAAAAAGTTTGATTTACATCAATTAGAAGAATATCCTTCTAAAAAATATATCAAAAATTTTATTTCTTTAGAAATGATTTCAAAATATAAAAATGAATTTATAAAATTATTATCTAAAGTAAAAAATATTTATGAAAGTTTAGATTACTTTGTTAATAAATTTCCTGAACCAGTTTTGAATAAAATGAATTTTAAAAAAACTTATTATATCATGCCAGAAATTCATTTAGATCAAATTTTTTTAAAAGATTATAAAAATACACGAGATTTTCCTTATTTAAAAAGAGGAACATCTCATTTAAGTGTTTATTTAAGATTTGGTTTAGTTAGTATTCGCGATATAATAAATAAATCTTATTTTGAATCAAAAACATTTATAGAAGAACTTATATGGAGAGAATTTTATATGTATATTTTATATCATTATCCTTATAGCGAAAATTTAGAATGGAATTTAAAATATCAGCATTTAAGAAAATACTGGAGAAATCCAGATCAGGACATAAATGCTAAAAAAGATTTTGAATTATGGTGTAAAGGTTTAACAGGTTATCCTCTTGTAGATGCAGGTATGAGAGAATTAAATCAAACTGGATATATGCATAATCGTGTTCGAATGATTTGTGCCAATTTTCTTGTAAAGGATTTACATATTGATTGGAAATATGGAGAACGATATTTCGCTTTAAAATTAATGGATTTTGAATTAGCTTCTAACGTAGGTAACTGGCAATGGTGTAGCGGGACAGGTGTAGATGCTGCCCCATATTTTCGCATTTTTAATCCTGTTTTACAACAAAAGAAATTTGATCCAGAATTAAAATACTGTAAAAAATGGATTCCAGAATTAGGAACAAAAAAATATCCTAAACCTATGGTTGATCATAAGAAACAAAAGGAAGAATTTATAAAACTTTTTACGATTTTTTCTTAAATAAATAATGAGCTATAAACCATTCATTCCCTTGATTGGTTTTAAAAAATTCTGCAACCGCAAGATAAAAGATATACCATCTATAATACCATAATAATGGATCATTATAATAATTTTTAAAAATATTTAAGATTTCTTTTTTATATTTTTTATGATTTTTTAACCATTCCATAGATGTTTTATAATAATGGATTCCATTAACATGCCATTCTTTTTCAATTACTAAATGATTTTGAAAATAATGTAATAAATTAGAAGAAGGCATAATACCATTAGTAAAAAAATATTTTGACATCCAATCCGTTTCATCTTTTACTTCGTAATAATAACAAAATTGTTTATGTACAAAAATATGAACAAATAATAGACCATCTTTTTTTAAAAATTGAGAAATTTTTTTAAGTAATAATTCATAATTTCTCATATGTTCAAACATCTCAATAGAAACAACTCGATCAAATTTTTGTTTAATATTAAAATTATTCATATCAGCATTTATAATCTTTAAATTTTTTATTTTTCTTTTTTTTATTTGTTTTTCTATATATTCTTTTTGTAGACGGGAATTGGAAACTCCTACAATTTTAGAATCTGGAAAACGTTCTGCTAAATATAAAGAAAAAGAACCCCATCCACATCCTAAATCTAAAATGCTGTGCCCATTTTTTATCTCTGCTCGTTCTATATATAAATTTAACATATTTTTTTCAGCTTGATCTAAGTTCTCATTTTCATAAAAATAGCAACAACTATATTTTTTATATTTTCCTAATACCAGATCAAAATATTCAAAAGGAAGTTCATAATGTTGTTCATTAGCTAAATCTGGTGTTAAAGCAATAGGAGATTGTTTTAGCTCCTGAACTTTATCCATTATTTTTTTTTGATTTTTTTCTACATCCTTTTCATCTTCTGTTTTTAATCGTTTTTTATTTAATTTATTAATAATTATTCTTAAAGCAAAATCTGGAATCAATCCCGTTTTTAATATGGTATCTTGCATATATATATCTCCTATTTTATTTTTTTAGTTTTTTATATAATTTATGTGGTAATGGTATTAATGGCGAAGTGTTTTCTATATAATTTTTATAATTTTCTCCTTTACTCGAAAGATTCTGTTCTTCTGTTGCAGGGATACCAGTAATTTTCAAGATAAAAAATAGTAATATAAAAAATGATACAAAGGCTACATAACCATATTCTAAGTTGATATGGTATAATCCAAAAGAAAACCATATAACAAGCTCAAAAAAATAATTTGGATGTCGGGAATATTTCCATAAACCTGTTTTTAATGTTTTATTTTTATTGTTTGGATTTTTTTTAAAATAATATAAATGAAAATCTGCAATAGATTCTCCTATAAAACCAATAATAAAAAATAATATTGCTATATAATGGTTGATTTGAATTTCATTATTTTGATATAAAGCTAAAAATAATGGAACACTTAAAATAACATTTGTAATTGCCTGAAATTGAAAAAATATAAAAAATTTTATATCTAAATGTTTTTTCCATTTTTCTCTTAATTTAAGATATCTTCCTTCTTCGGGTTTAAAAAGGATTCTTGTAAATAATAAATAAAATGCTAATCGAAAGCTCCATATAATAACCATTATATAAAATATCAAACTGATTTTTGATATTTCTTTAGTTGTATGTATCAAATAAAAAGCTATTAAACTAAAATTAATGCTCCAGCCAAAATCAACTATTGCCATATTATTAAAAATTTTTCCCAGTATGAATAATATACTCATTACTATAAAACACAATAATATTGTAATTAATACAATTTGTATTAAATGATTTTCTAAAAACATAATTCCAACATATTTATACTATTTAAAATGTCTAATGTTTTTTATATAGTTATGACAGATATATTAAAAATATCTTAACTACTTTATATTTAATATTCCAAATTCGATAATAACATTATATGTGTAATATTAGACAAAATAATCAACAAAATAATGAAAATTGTATACCTAAGAGCCAAGAAAAATATTATAATCGTTTTTTAGATTTAGTACAAAAAAGTCGTGGAAAATTATTGAAAGACCCTTTTTTTAAATTTAAATGTAAAAAAAATTCTATAGAAATATTTAAAGAAGCATTAAAATATGCACATGATTTAAGAAAATTTGAAATTGAATTATACTGGAGAAGAGCATTGTATTTCTGGGGTTTTATAACAGTTTTAATAACATTATATAGTGGTTTATTTAAATTAATTATAATAAAAAAACTGCAAGAGGATTTATATTTATTTTTTATTTTAATAATAATAAATTTAATGGGGATTTTATTTTCTTTTGGATTTTATTTAGCTAATCGAGGAAGCAAATTCTGGCAGGAAAACTGGGAGGCTCATGTAAGTTATTTAGAAGATATTGTAACAGGTCCATTATTAAAAACGATTCGTCATAGTAATAAAACATTTTGGAATCTATTATCTGAATATCCATACTCTGTTTCGAAAATAAATTTAATTTTGAGTTTGGTTATATTGATTTTTTGGATTTACATCTTGATTTTCAATATAAAATATATTATATGTGATAAGTTAAAAAAATTGTTAGATTCTGAGATTATTGTTAAACTAATTTTTTCATTAGATTTTATTATGATATTAATAATATTATTTTCATTATTATTTATATTTATATTTCCTTATTTTGCAAAAAGCAGACATAGTAAATATAAATGTAGTTCCAATAATAATACTGAATATGAATTTATTTCTATAAAATTATCAGATTAATTTTTTTTAGAACAAAAATATATTATTATAAGTCTAAATATTAAAAAGGAAAAGTTTGAGGAGAGTTTATGAAAAAATTACAAATATTTTATGTATTTATGATTTTAACTATTCTAAATTATGAATCATTATATGCATATGCGAAATCTGTGGGATTTTATTTAGAAATTAGGGGAGGTAATGGATTATCATATTCTGGAAGTGAATATAATAATATTAAAAATTTGAATAAAAATTTAACATTTCCAGATATTATAAATCAATATAATGTTTTAAATTATGGAAGTCTAGAACAAAAGATCCAATATTTCTATTTTTATTCTAATGTAAAAAAACCAGAATTGAATACAAAAACTTTAGATTTAAGTCTTGGTAACTTAGGAGGATTAAAATTAGAATGGAATAGGGAAAATCAGACTATTACTGGGTTAAGAGATAATTTTCTATCAGAATGGATTATGATAAATTCTTTTTTATATGACGGACAGTATTCTTCTGATATAAATAGTATTTTTCAGAAAAATTATCCATATATTCTATTAAGTGTTCTGGATACATCTAAAACCATTAAAGAGCAAATTAATAGTTTAAATTTATATTTTTATATCTTTTCAGGTAAAGTTTTTCGTAGTTTTTATCTTTATCCAAGATTAGGTATTGGATTGGTTCTGCTGCAAGTTTGGAAAGTGGAGTTTTTCGATTAACATTGGGTTCTAGCTTTATAGCTAGTTTTAAAGGAAGACAAATTCTTGATATTGGAATAGATTTTGTTCATAATTATTTTTTTAGAACAAGAACAGCTCTAAACGAAGTAAATTTCAGTATTGGTATTGGGTTCTTAGTTTTTAGTTTTTAGGAAGTAATTTATAAAATTAAATTTATGAATTAAAACATAATTTTTGATTATTTTATAAATTTTTATATTATTTATTATTTTGTATTAATTTAACGAGATTTAGAATGGTTTGATCTAAAATCATAATATCTTTATCCCATCGAGATAATATCCAGTCTTTTTCTGGTTCTGCGATTAAAACACCTTCATCATTGGTAGTATACCAGATCACTTTTTAAACATTTGCATTTAATAAATCTTCTGTTTTTTGTTTTATATAGTCAAAAGTTCCATCAAAGGATTCCAGATCAGCTTTTGTATCTACTTCTATTACTATTAAAGGAGGAATATCAATATAGCCATTAAAGGATTGTATATCATATAATATTAAGCACATTTTCAATTAAAATATTTTATTCAATTTTCAAGCTTTTTTTATTTATACTTAAGAAATGCAAAAAATTTTGTCTATATGCTGGATCATATTATTATACAGGGTGCAAGAGAGCATAATTTAAAAAATATTTCTTTAAAAATTCCAAGAAATCAATTTGTTGTAATAACAGGTGTATCTGGTTCTGGAAAATCTTCCCTTGCTTTTGATACTATTTATGCAGAAGGTCAAAGACGATATGTGGAATCTTTAAGTGCCTATGCAAGACAATTTTTGGGACAGATGAATAAACCAGATGTTGATTTTATTGAAGGTTTAAGTCCAGCTATTTCTATTGAACAAAAAACTACTCATAAGAATCCACGTTCTACTGTTGGAACTGTAACAGAAATTTATGATTATTTACGATTATTATTTGGGAATGCTGGTATTCCTCACTGTCATCAGTGTGGAAGATTGGTAGAAGCAACTACTATTGATCAAATTGTTGAAAAAATTTACAAATTACCAGAGGGAACAAAAATTCAGATTTTAGCACCACTTGTCCAGAACAGAAAAGGGGAACATAAAGAATTATTCGAAACAGCCAAAAAAAATGGATTTTTACGTATTCGTATAGACAATCAATTATACGAAATAGACGAAATTTTAGAACAAAAAAAAGTTAAAATCGATAAAAATAAAAAACATACAATTGATCTTGTAATTGATAGACTTGTTCTTCGTAAAGAAAATAGAAGTAGATTGACCGATAGTATAGAATTAGCTCTTAAAGAAGGTAATGATACTGTAATTATTTTAGAACATACAAATAATAATCATTATAAAGAACATTTTTTTTCTACAAAACTATATTGTAATAATTGTGAAATATCTATACCAGAACCAAAACCTGCAAGTTTTTCTTTTAATTCTCCTCTTGGAGCATGTCCCAATTGTAGTGGTCTTGGTTTTTTATTAGAATTTGATGAGGGTTTAATTATAAAAAATCCCTATAAATCCATTAAAGAAGGAGCTATTGATGTTTTTGGTAAAATGGATGAATCCAAATATATATATTCAAGATTTGAAAAATTATCAAAAATATTAAAATTCAAATTAGATACGCCCTGGAAACAATTAAAATTAGAAGTACAGAAAGCAATTCTTTATGGATATTTCGAGAAAGGATTTATGATATTTGAGGGTGTAATACCTGGTTTACAAAGAAGATTTAAAGAAACAAAATCAGAAGAGATGAGGGAATGGTATAAAAAATTTATGATTGAAAAAATATGCCCTGTTTGTAAGGGAAAACGTTTAAAACCAGAATCTCTTGCAGTAAAATTTCATGGGAAAAATATTTCAGAAATTGTAGATATGACTGTGGAAAATTTAGTCGATTTCTTTCAGAATATAAAATTAACAGATTATGAAGCAAAAGTTGTAGGTAGAGTAATACAGGAAATACAAAAGCGATTAGAATTTTTAAATAATGTAGGAGTTGGTTATTTAACTTTATCTCGTTCAGCTGGAACATTATCTGGTGGAGAAGCGCAAAGAATCAGATTGGCAACACAGATTGGTTCATCTTTAATGGGAGTTATTTATATATTAGATGAACCTTCTATTGGATTACATCAGAGAGATAATGCAAAATTAATCGAAACACTAAAAAATCTACGCGATACTGGAAATACTGTCTTAGTAGTTGAACATGATGAAGAAACTATGTTAGAATGCGATCATATAATTGATTTAGGACCTGGTGCAGGAATACATGGTGGTTATGTTGTGGCTCAGGGTACACCGGAAGAAATAAAAAATCATCCTGATAGTTTAACGGGAAAATATTTATCAAAACGACTAAGAATAGAAGTTCCTAAAAAACGAAGAGAAGGGAATGGAAATTATTTGTCCATTATAGGTGCCAAAGAAAATAATTTAAAAAATATTAATGTAAAATTTCCGCTTGGTAAATTTATTTGTATAACAGGTGTATCTGGTTCTGGAAAATCTACTCTTGTTTATGATATTTTATATAAAGGTATATTAAGAGAATCTAATCCTTATATACAATCTGGAAAATATGATAAAATAGAAGGTTTAGAGAATATTGATAAAGTAATAGCAATTGATCAGGAGCCAATAGGAAGAACTCCTCGTTCTAATCCAGCAACATATACTGGTGTTTTTACACCAATTAGAGAATTATTTGCTAATTTACCAGATGCAAAACTTCATGGTTTTAAACCTGGTAGATTCAGTTTTAATGTTAAAGGTGGAAGATGCGAAAACTGTCAGGGCGCTGGAATTTTAAAAATAGAAATGCATTTTTTACCAGATGTTTATATTACCTGTGATGTATGTAATGGAAAAAGATTTAATCGAGAAACATTACAAATCAAATATAAGAATAAAACCATATATGATGTATTAGAAATGACCGTAGAGGATGCCTATAATTTTTTCGAAAATATACCTCAGATTAAAAATAAATTGGAAACATTAATGCGTGTTGGTTTAGATTATATAAAATTGGGACAACCTGCAACAACTCTTTCTGGTGGAGAAGCTCAAAGGGTTAAATTGGCAACGGAATTATCAAAACGAAGTACTGGTAAAACAGTTTATATACTTGATGAACCAACTACTGGTTTACATTTTCATGATATTAAAAAACTATTAGAAGTGCTGCATGAATTGGTTGATAGAGGGAATACTGTAATTGTAATAGAACATAATTTAGATGTAATTAAAACAGCAGACTGGATTATTGACTTAGGACCAGAAGGTGGAAATAGAGGAGGAGAAATTATTGCAGAAGGTACACCAGAAGATATAATAAAGATAAAAAAAAGTTATACTGGTCAATTTTTAAAAAAATATATAGAATGATCTATAATTCTTCTTCAGAATTGATAAAATTTTTATTATAATTTTTGCATTTATAGGTTTTAATATCACTTGAACATACAAATGGTAATGGATTAATTCTTTCCATATCATTTATAAGAATTTCATAATGAAGATGAACACCTGTAACACGCCCTGTTGATCCCATTAAACCAATTAGATCCCCTTTCTTAAGGATTTGATTGGTTTTTACTAAGGGTTTAGCTAAATGTCCATATAACGAATAATAGCCATATTGATGTTTGATTATTACAGCATAACCATAACCATAATCATAAAATACTTTATAAACTTTACCATCAGCAGTATTATAGATGGGTTCTTTATAATTTCCAGCCATATCCATTCCTGCATGAAATTCAAAACGATTTTTTGTTACGGGATCAAGTCTTAAACCATAAGGAGAAGTATCTCTAAAACGAAAATACTGGACAGGCCTTCCATTTGGTATTTCATTTAAAAGATTCATTTTTTCTATCAATAAATTTTTTACTAAGTTAATAATTTCATAATTGTATATAAGATGGTTTTTTATTGCACTGGAAATATATGTTGCTTTAAGATATTTTGTATTGGGTTTTAATTCTTTATTATTTCTAATTTCAGTATTAAGCATTAAATCTGATTTTTGAATGGAATGTTGGTAACTTATTGGTAAATATTTAATTTTTACTTCCATATTATAAAATTCCTTTAAATTTTTATGAACCTGATTTTTAATTTCTTTTTGAATATCATTTAATGATGTTTGAATATTAAAGGTATTCTGATAATTCTTACCATAAAGTTTTTTTAGTTCTGCTATTTTATCTGATATTTCCTTATATCTATAATAACCATATAGACTGATACATAACAAAAAAGTGAATAAAAATGTTAAAAATATAATCATTAAAAAACTTAAATGAAAGCTATAAATCTTATCATTTCCATGAGGAATAAACATAATTGTTAAACGTTCAACAGATTTTTTTTGAATATAATTTAAAATATTTTCTTTTTTTTGAGCTATATAAGTTTTCATTTCATATATCCATATCATTTGTTTATCTAATAAATTTTTTATTTTTTTTATTAATATAACTTTAATATTTAAAAACATAAAATGCCTCACGTTATAATACTTAAAAAATAATAATTTATCTAAGTCAATTTTTTTTTATTTTGGTATAATTTATCCTATATAATCTAAAATTATAAAAAATAATACTTTGAATAAAATTTGTGATTTTTTTACTATGCCTTACAAAAAAAATGGTACTTAATGAATGATCAATATGAAGTACGGTTAGAAAAGTTAAATAAATTAAAACAAAAAAATTATGATCCCTATCAACAGGAATTTGAAAGAAAACATACAATAAAAGAATTACTGAATATTGATCCATCTCAATATACAGAAGAAAAAAAATATTTTATAGCTGGTAGAATTCGTTCTAAACGTATGATGGGAAAAGCTGGCTTTTTTACAATTGAAGATGATAATGGGAAAATTCAATTTTATGTAACAAAAAACGAAAAAAATGTAGATTTCGATATAGTAAAAAATTTAGATTTAGGAGATATCGTTGGTATTACTGGTTATTTATTTTTAACGAAGGTTGGAGAAAAAACAATACATGTAGAAAATATTAAATTATTAGCAAAATGTTTAAGACCACTTCCTGTTGTAAAAGAAGCAGATGGAAAGGTTTTTGATGCTTTTTCTGATAAAGAACAACGCTATCGATTAAGATATGTAGATTTAATTGTTAATCCACATGTTAGAGAGACCTTTGTTATTCGATCAAAAATCATTAGTTTTATAAGAAATTTTTTAACAAATGAAGGATATTTAGAAGTAGAAACACCAATGATGCAGCCTATTCCTGGAGGTGCAAGTGCAAGACCATTTATAACTCATCATAATGCATTAGATATAGATTTATATTTAAGAGTTGCACCAGAATTATATTTAAAACGATTACTTGTAGGTGGTTTTACCAAAGTTTTTGAATTAAATCGAAATTTTAGAAATGAAGGTATTAGTTATAAACATAATCCGGAATTTACAATGTTGGAGGTTTATCATGCCTATGGTAACATGTATACTATGATGGATCTTTGTGAGCGATTAATTATTTCTGTAACAAAAGAAATTCATGGTACATTAAAAATTCATTATGAAGAACATGAAATTGATTTAACGCCTCCCTGGAAGCAAATCACCTATTTAGATGCAATAAAACAATATTCAGGAGTAGAAATTCATCCAGATTCAAAATTAGAAGAAATTATTGAACAGGCAGTTTCCAAAGGTTTTTCAATAGATTTATTTCAACATGTAAATAGTATCTGGGATGTAGCAGAAATTCTTTTTGACGAAGCAGTAGAAAAACATTTAATTCAACCTACTTTTATTATTAAGTATCCAAAAGAAATATCTCCATTAGCAAAAGCGAGTAAAGAAGATCCTCGATTTGTAGATCGATTTGAGCCATATATTGCTGGTAGAGAAATTGGAAATGCATTTAGTGAGTTGAATGATCCTTTTGATCAGAAAGAACGATTTTTGGAACAGGTTAAAAAAAGAGAAGCAGGTGATGAAGAAGCACAATACATGGATTATGATTATATAAGGGCTTTAGAATATGGAATGCCACCTGCTGGTGGTCTTGGAATTGGAATTGATAGATTAGTAATGTTATTAACAAATCATCATTCTATAAGGGATACAATATTATTTCCTTTATTAAGGCCAGAAAAACCAGAAGATATTATAAAAAAATAGTTGCGTAAATTTTTTCATTTTTTAAGTTTAGAATTAAATATTATGAAGAAAAAAAATTATTTTTGGATTGTTTATTTATTAATATTTTCTATGATTTATTCCTGTACTTCTATGCAAAAAATAGAGATAGAAAAAATCTTAAATCAAAGAATCAAAGATCCTATGATAGATTCTAAAGAAATAAATATTTATATTATAACCAATCGTATAACAACAACCAATCGGGAAGATTGTAATAATCAATTTTTTAGAAATGCACCTTCTTCAGTAAAATACATATTATGTAGTGTAAATGTTCCTAAAGAACATAGTATAGGTGCTTTAGATACATCTTCTGATAATTCCTTAAATAAAGATAAATTTTTTTTTGCAAGGAATTATAGATCATTAACTAAAGAAGATTTTTATAAACAAATTACACAAGAACAAGAAATTCTAATATTTGTTCATGGATTTAATGTAGAATTTGAGGAAGCATTATATCGAATTGCACAAATTCATTATGATTTAAAATTTCAGGGGACAAGTGTTTTATATACCTGGCCTGCAGGACCAGAAGAAGGATTATTTTCTAGTATTTTAATTAACGATACATATAAAAACAATCAAGAACATGCGAAGGTTTCAATTCCAATATTTAAGAATTTCATAGAAGAGATATTTCAGCAAATTGATAATAAAAAAAAGAATATTTATTTGATTGTTCATTCAATGGGACATCAAATTGTAATACCTTCTCTGATTGAAATAAGTAAAATAAAATATAATAATATTAAATTTAAAGAAATTATTTTTAATGCACCAGATTATCCTGTAGATACTTTTAGAGAAGAGGTAAACATAATTAGTTCTTTAGCAAATAGAATTACCATTTACTGTTCACCTGATGATAATGCTTTAAAAGCATCTGAAACAGTTAATGGAACAAGACGAATAGGTCAATGTTATAAGGTTAATGGTATAGATGTAATAAATGTACAAAGGGTTGATTCTCCAATTCTTGGTATAGGTGGATTAGGGCATGGTTATTATTCCAGTAGAGCAATTTTAACAGATTTATATCAATTAATGTTGGGTTTAGAAGCTAAAAATCGTTTATTTATAATAAAAAGTAATCAGTCTACAGAAGATTATATTTTAAGGGATTAGGGGATTTATGGAGCAAAAACAAATTTTACAAGATAAAAAAGCAAAGTTTAATCTAAAAAGAAAATTATGGCATCTATTAGGATTAATTATTCCTTTATTATTATATTTAGATATTTTTAGATTTATAGAACCAGAGAATCCCCATATTACACGATATATAGGTATGTGGCTTATTTTAGGTTTTTTGATTTTTCTAATCCTTATAGAAATAATCCGTTTGAATTATGAACCATTTAATCAATTTTTTATTAGAGTATGTGGACCTTTATTAAAAGAAAATGAATATCATCAGATGCATGGTTCTATTTCGTATATTTTTGCAAATTTTATATTATTTCTTTTTTTTACAAAAGAAATTATTACTTTATCTTCTTTAATTTTAATGATTTGTGACCCAATAGCAGCATATATTGGTATTTTTTATGGAAAAAGAAAATTCAAAAATGGAAAATCTATAGAAGGATTTATTGCTTTTTTTATTTCTTCGTTTATTGTAAGTATAGCATTTTTAGGATTAATAACATTATTTCATATAGGGAGTGGAGAATTATTTTTATCAAAATTAAATTTTTTTAAAGTCACTATAATTTTAAGTATATCTTCTTTATTTTGTTCTCTGATAGAATTTTTTTCTTTTACTACTTTAAATGGTTTAATTGATGATAATTTAACAATACCTCTTGGAGCAGCATTTATTTTAAGTATTTTGTTTTATTTATTTGGTTTTCCTTTAGAGGCTGTTTTTTCTCCTTTAATTTAGTTTATGCTTTATATTAAAATATTAGATCGGTATATAACAATACAATTTATTAAATCTTTTTTATTTTCTCTTATTGGTTTAATTTTTGTTTTTTTATTAATAAACTTATTAGATGCAATGAAAATTGAAACAGATCAAAGCAAAAAGTTATTATACTTATCTTTATTATATTCTATTCCCCAAATATCTGTTTTTATAATTCCAGCTGCCATTATGTTTTCTGTAAGTTTTGTTGTTTCTCAGATGACGAATGATAAAGAATTTATTGCTATTTTTTCTTCTGGAATCTCATTTTATAGAGCTATATCTGGAATTTTAATTCTTTCTGTTTTTATTAGTTTTTTTATTTTATATATACAGGATAAAATTGTAGTACCATTTAATAAAATCTCTCAATCTTATTTAAACGAATATAAAAAAAATGTAAAAAAAATGAAAGCCCCCAGAGATGTAATTTTTCAAATGAATTTAAAGGGAAAGGATAGTTATTATTTTATACAATATTATGAACCTTCAAAAAAAGAAATTTTAGGTGGATTCCATATATATAAATTTATAAAAAAAAATAATTTAGAAATACCATATCTCATTATTGAAGCTGAATCTGCTAAATATAATCAAGAAACAAAAAAATGGTTTTTAAAAAAAATTCGAGAAATATATTTTAATGAAAATTTAGAGATTACTAAAATAAATTTCTATTTAGAAAAAGAATATGAATTGGTTGAAAGTATAGATTTTTTTGAAAATCCCAGTAAAAATCCTACGGAATTAAGTTTAGAAGAATTAAGAAAAGAAATAGATTTTAGAAAAAAATATTCATTAGATGCCACACCATATGAAGTTCATTATCATGCATTATTATCTTTCCCCTTTATCTGTATTATTATTTCTATTATTGGTGCTATTACTGGAAATATGGGGGGATTACGTTCTGGAAGTCCTCTTATAAAATCCTTATTATTATCGACATTAACAATTTTTTTATATCAAATTATTTTTCGACTTGGATTAAGTTTGGGAGAAGGAGGTGTGATTTCTCCTTTTATTGCAGGTTGGGGACCATTATTTCTATTTACTGGTATTGCTATTTATCTTGTTATCAGACACCGTAGATAAAAGGTTTTTTTGTTTTTTATAATTATTTATAACAGTATTTCTATTTTTTATAAAATCAGGTATAGGCAATTTTAATATTTCACAAATTTTCTCATAAACATCTTCTGGTTCTATCCAATACATACAGGCAAGATCTTTTCTATAACATTTTTTATTACCGAATATAGCACAAGGTCTACAAGATAATATTTCTGTTGGAATCTGAACAATTGTATTTTCACTTTGTCCATATGGACCAAAACCAGAATATGGATGTGTTGCACCCCATATAGATATAACTGGAATCCCAATTAAGCTTGCTATATGCATATTAAAGGAGTCCATAGCAATCATTAAATCTAATCTTTCTATTAATGCCATTTCGCCATCAAGAGTTAAATTACCAGCAACAACATAAGTAAAGTCTGGAAATTCATTATGAAGTTCATTCAACAGCTTTATTTCTTTTTTTCCACCACCAAATAGAAATACCTTGCATTTTAAATTGTATTTAATAAGATTTAATAATTGTTTTATTTTAAAAAAAGGCCAGGTTTTAGGAATATGACCTGCAAAAGGAGCTATACCGATCCATAATTCTTCTTTTTTGTAGATTCGATTTTTTATTAAATAATCTTTTGCAATTTTTTTTGCCTGTAAATCTAAACTAATATATGCTCCTTTTAATAATTTAGGATAAAAACCAGCTCTTTCAAAAACATGTAAATATCTTTCTACTGTATGAGGTAATGGTTTAAGGATTTTATTTTTTCTTCTTGTTTGTAATCGCTTTTCTTTTCTTCCTTTTACAATTGTTGCAAATTTTAATTCTTTACCAAAAAATAATTGTAATAGTTTACTTCTTAAACTACCATGTAAATCAATACCATAATCATATGGACCTAAACGTTTAAGTTCTTTATATAATCGATAAATACCCTGAATACCACGATAATGTTTATCTTTTAAGTTAACACCTATAATTTCAACACCTGGAATATTATAAAAAAAAGGTTCATATTCTTTCCTAGTAACAAATGTAATACGTATATCTGGATAACTACTTACAAGAGATGATATTACGGGGATTGTTAATGCAACATCCCCCATTGCGGAAAATCGAATTACAAGAAGATGCATTATTTTTTTAATTTTCTTAATACTGGATTTAGTTCTTCATCATTATACATTTTCATTTGGCGATATACTTTCATTATTTTATCACCATTTAAAATATCATGGATATATTCATCATAACAAATAGATAAGTCCTTTTGTTGTTCTAAAAGAATTTCTAATTTATTTTTGCATTTTTCTTTATGCTCATTTGTAGCATCTTCTCTTTTGACTTCTTCTTTCATATGATAAATTTTTAAACATAAAATAGACATTCTATCCAAAATCCAGGCTGGAGATTCAGAATTCATTCTTGGATTAGGTTTTGGTTTAATATTTTTAAATTGTTCTAAGAACCAATCATCAATTTTTTCAACAGTATCATTCCTTTCTTGATTAGATCTATCAATCCATCGCTTTAAGAAAACCACCTGTTTATCTTCAATATTGGGAGCACGTATTTCATCTTCTAAATGCCATTGAACTGTATCTATCCAGTTTTTATGATATAATAACCATTCAATTGTATTTTCTGGATATGGATTCTTTTCTTTTGCATAAATATTATCTTCCAAATGATAATCATCAATTGCTTGATTAAATATTTCAATTGCTCTTTGAGATGTTAATTCTGATGGATGTTGTATTAACTTCATATTATTTTCCTAATTCTCTACTTTTTTGGGTAGCTTGATGTATTGCATCATAGACTGCAAACTTAAAATGGTTTTTTTCTAAGGCAGATAAACCTTCAATTGTAGTTCCTCCCGGCGAAGTTACATTTTTTATTAATTCTGCTGGATGTAAGTAGGTTTTATTATTTTTATTATAATCTAATAAAATTTTCGTTGTACCTAAGATTGTATTTATAGCAGCATCATAGGATAACTCATAAGTTAATCCTTCTCGAATACCTGCTTCTATCATTGCCTGTAAAAATAACAAAACATAAGCAGGACCTGAACCAGATAAACCAGTAATGGCATGCATTAACTCTTCATTGTCAAGAATAATTGTTATGCCAATTTTATCAAAGATTGATTTTGTTAGCTTCAGTGTTTCTTGATTTAAAGAAAAAATGGCACTTACAGAATGATTAGAAAAGGCACCTAAATTGGGCATAACACGAGCTAAATTCTTAATATTTGAATTCCATTCCAGAATTGTTTTTGTAGATATACCAGCTGCTATACTAATATAATGTTTTTCTGAATATCCTTTTGTTTTTATAATAACATCTTTTAAATCTTTTGGTTTTACAGCAAAAATTATTGTACTACTTCTCTTTTCCATTTCTTCTATTGAGGGTAAGATTTGGATTTGATTTTTTAATTCAAATTGAGATATAGCTTCTTTGTTTATATCATATACATTAATGATCAAATTCTTATCTAAAGAACATAATCCTTTAGTAATGGCTTTTGCCATCTTTCCAAATCCAATAAAACCAATCATTAATTACCAAATTTTTTTAAAAAAATATTGCTTCAAACGTTTTTTGATTTTTTAATTGTTTCGCATTACAATCATAAAAAATAGGTTATTAAAATGAAATTCCCGGATATAGAAATACCCAGAAAACCAGAAATTATAAGATTAAAGAATGATATTAACTTTTTAACCTTATTTGAAAAGATTGAAAATGACTTTCTTACCTGTTTTTTTTTGGAATCCTTAGGAGAACATAATTCTAACTCTCGTTATTCTGTTATTGGTTTTGAACCAGAAGCAATTATTATCGGAAATAAAAATCAATTAACCTGGATAGATTCCCAAAAAACGATTTCTATAGAGACAAGAAATCCATATTATTATTTAGCTACCTGGTTTCCAAAGAATATAATATCACGAATTTATTCAGGAGGATTAGTAGGATACTTAGGATATGATGCAACTACATATTTTGAACCTGTTTTAAACTTATCTTTACATCCAGATTTTCCTCAGTTTATGTTTGGTTTATATTTAGATGGCTTGGTTTATGATACCATGACGGGAGAAACATTTTATTTTTTTTATAAAGAAAATCGAATAAAGTTAATCGAACAATATTTAAAATCGGATAAATTGGATTCTAAGAAGACATTATCAATACGTTTTATAAATCAATCTGTAACAAAAGAACAACATAGAGAGATGGTAGAATTAACAAAAGAGGAAATTATTAAAGGTAATACATTTCAATGCCAGATAGGATTTCAAAAAAATTACGAAATCGTAAATACAAATAGTTTATTTTTATTTTATAAAAAATTAAGGAATATTAATCCATCTCCTCATATGTTTTATATTAAATTTAATCAAAAAAAACATTTAATTGGTGCCAGTCCAGAACTTGTTTTTCGATTAAGAAATGGAGAAATGGAAACATTTCCTTTAGCAGGAACAATACAGAGAGGAAAAACAATCGAAGAAGATATAGCTTTAGCAAGAAAATTATTAAATGATCCAAAAGAAATTGCAGAACATAATATGTTAGTAGATTTGCATCGTAATGATCTTGGTAGAGTAGCAAGACCAGGAACAGTAAAAATAAGACATTTAATGGATATAAAGAAATTCAGCCATGTACAACATATATCAAGTGAAGTAACAGGTTTAATCAAAAAAAATTATACTATGTTTGATGGTTTAGCAAGTGTATTCCCAGCAGGAACATTATCAGGCGCTCCTAAAATTGAATCTATGAAGATCATTGAACGAATTGAAAATTCACCTCGTGGACCTTATGGCGGGGCAATAGGACATTTTGGTTTTGATGGTAATTGTACTTTTGCAATACCAATACGTACATTTTTTGTTTCTGAAAATTTTGGATTTGCACGTGCATCAGGAGGTATTGTTTATGATTCTATACCAGAAAATGAATATTTAGAAATTATAAGAAAATTAGGCGCAATTGAAAAATGTATAGAATATTTTTCCCATGGATAAAATGTTATGAAAGTATTAATTATAGATAATTACGATTCATTTACATACAACTTATATCAATATGTTGCTGAGTTATTAGAAGAAACCAATTCACATATTGATGTATTTCGAAATGATGAAATTTCTCTTTCGAAAATTATTCATAAAAATTATGATAGAATTATACTTTCTCCCGGTCCTGGACATCCAGCTGATCCACAATATTTTGGTATTTGTGCCGATATTTTAATTCATTTATCTAAGGATATACCAACACTTGGTGTTTGCTTAGGTATGCAGGGAATGGCTACGGTTTTTGGTGGTAAAGTTATAAAAGCAAAAATTCCAATGCATGGTAAAACCTCTATTATTAAACATGATTCTAAGGGAATTTTTAAAGGGCTTCCTCAAAATATATCTGTAATGAGATATCATTCCCTTATTGTGGATAAAAATCATTTACCTGATTGTTTAGAAATTACTGCAGAAAGCAACGATACAAATGAGATTATGGGATTACGACATAGAGATTATCCTTCTTATCCATTAGAAGGAATTCAATTCCATCCAGAATCTTTTGCAACAGAAGGTGGAATGCAAATGATTGCCAATTTTTTATTTACATTTAAATAGGAGAAAAGAAAACTAATATTGTATTATGTTTAAAACAAAATATTTTGATTTTAATACCAGTCCTATTCCTTATATCATTGCAGAAATTGGATTAAATCATAATGGTGATGAAAATTTAGCCATACAAATGATAGAAGCTGCTGCACGTTCTGGTGCCCATGCTGTTAAATTTCAACTTTATAAGACAGAAAATTTTATTGAAAAAAAAGCTTCTCTTCCTTCTTCTGTAGAAGGTTCTTTATTTGAATTTTTTAAAAAATTTGAATTATCAGCATCTACCTGGATAAAATTAAAAGAATTAGCAGATAAACTAAAAGTAGATTTTTTATGTTCTGTCTTTGACAAAGAATCCTTGTTTTTTTATTATTCTGAATTAAATTCCGAATTTATTAAAATTGCTTCTACTGATTTAAATAATTATTTATTATTAGATGAAGTAAAGAAAATGAACTTTAAAATGATATTATCCACAGGAGCATCTGAAGAAAAAGAAATTGAAGATGTTGTAAAACGTTATGGAGAACCTTTTCTTTTAATGCAATGTGTATCTCATTATCCAGCATTACCTATAGAATATAATTTAAGTATACTTTCTTACTGGAAAAATAAATATAATTGTTTAGTAGGTATTTCGGATCATTGTATGGATAATAAAATAGCAATAGCTTCTTTATTTTTTAATTGTTCTGCTATAGAAAAACATTTTACCATTGATAAAAATTTACCTGGTCCAGATCAAAAACTTTCTATATTACCAGAAGAACTTAGACAACTAAGAAATGATTTAGAAATCTTACAAAAATCCATCGGTAAACCAGTTAAAATACCCTTAGATACAGAAGAAAATGTAAGAATGTTTGGAAGACGCTCCTTATTTTATAATAAAGATTTACAAAAAGGGCATAAATTAAGTAAAGAAGATATAATTGCATTAAGACCTGGTGGTGGTATTCCTCCGAATGAGTATGAACAGATTATAAATAAAACATTAACAAGAGATGTAAAAAAAGGGGAAAGGGTTAAATATTATGAGCTCATTTAAAAAAGAATATTCATTAATTAATTTTGATAAAGAATTATTAGAAAATATATTATTTTCTATAGATATACCTATTATTTTGTTTAATAATGATTCTCGTATTTTATATGCGAATGAACGTTTTTATCAATTTACTAAAATGAAGCCAGAAGATGTATTAAATAAGAAAATTGATTTAAATTCTTCAAGGCTTAAAGAAGAATTGTATTTTTTTACAATAAATGTAAAAATTAATCATCCCGAAACAAAAGAAGAAATTAATACTCCTTTAAATATAATTCCTTTTGAATATAATAATCAAATTTATTACATGGGAACCATACATGATGGTTATTATGATAATTTAACAGGATTTCCTAATGCATCTGTTTTTGAATTTAATCTGGAAAAAGCAATAGCATCTGCGAAAAGAAGAAATAAAATTTTAGCTATTTTATTTATTGATTTAGATCGATTTAAATTTATAAACGATACATATGGTCATTTAATGGGAGATAAGATTATACAAAAGGTTGCAAAAATACTGGAAGCCAGTATACGTATAGATGATTTTATTACAAGAAAGGGAGGTGATGAATTTATTATATTATTAAATGATCTTGCTAAAAAAGAGGATATAAATTATGTAATAGATAAAATCTTTTCGAATTTTGAAAAACCTTTTGAAATAGAAAATCAAAAAATACCTTTAACATTAAGTATAGGTATTAGTATTTTTCCAGACGATGGTGATTCTGTTAAAGAATTAATACAGAAAGCAGATTTTGTAATGTATAAAGCAAAAAAAACCGATAGAAATTCCTATGCATTTTATTCTCAGGAATTAGAAGAAGATTTAAAATTCAAACATCAAATTGAAAGGAAATTAATAGAAGACTATAAATCAAATTTTCAGAATTTTGAAATTGTATTTCAGCCAATTTTTACTAATTTACAAAGAAATAAATTTTCAATAGAAGCATTAGAAGTATATTTAAGATGGAAAATAGATAATAATCAATATGTGGATACCAATCTTCTAATAGAAATAGCAAAAAATAAAGGTATTATATTCGATATTGATAAATTTGTGCTTTTAAAGATTGTAGAATTTTATAAAAAAAATCCACATTTCCAAATTCCTGTGCATTTAAACATATCTTCTCGGATGTTTTATGATATTAATTTTATTTCTTTTCTTACAGAAACGATTAATGAGTATGATCTTTCACCAGAAATGTTTGTTATAGAAATTCAGGAATCTACATTAAATAAAAATTTAAAGTATAGCAATGAAATATTACATGATCTTAAAAATAAAAAATTTTTGATTTGCATTGATGAATTTACATCATCACCTTCGTATTTACCTCTACTTTACAAAATTAAACCGGATTATTTAAAAATCAATTTTAATATCAATGATAATGAAGAATTAAAAATTTTATTAGAAATTATAGATTCTTTATATTTTATATTTAAAACGAAAGTTATTGCAAATAAAATTGAACGTAAAGAAGTGTTTGATAAATTAATGGAATCAAAACGAATAAATCATTTTCAGGGTTTTCATTTTACAAAAACATTAAATACAAAAGAAATATTAAATTATATTGAAAAGGGTTGGTTTTATGAATTTTAAAATCAATAAAAGCGAAGAAATATATAAAGAAGCATTAAAATATTTACCTGGTGGTGTAAATAGCCCAGTTAGAGCTTTTCGGCAGGTTGGTGGAAATCCAATTTTTATAAAACATGCAGAAGAATGTTATATTTACGATATAGATGATAATAAATATTTAGATTTTTGTAATTCCTGGGGACCTTTAATTTGTGGTCATAGACATCAAGATATAATAAAAGCAATAGAAGAACAGTTAAAACATGCATTATCCTTAGGAATTCCTTGTGAATTAGAAGTAGAATTAGCAAAAAAAGTGATCGATTCTATACAAAAGAAAATACCAACTATACAAAAGATACGTTTTGTCAATTCTGGAACAGAAGCTGTTATGAGTGCTATACGATTAGCAAGAGGATATACGAATCGAAATAAAGTAATAAAATTTGAAGGTTGTTATCATGGTCATGTAGATTCTTTATTGGTTAAGGCAGGTTCTGGTCTTGCCACATTTGGACAACCAAGCTCTGCTGGTGTTCCTAAGAGTTTTTCTGAACATACAATAGTATTGCCACTGGATAACGAAGAAGTAATTTTAGAAGCTTATAAAAAGTATCCAGATGATATAGCTTGTATTATTATTGAACCAATTCCAGCAAATAATGGTTTATTAATTCAGAGAAAAGAATTTTTAGAATTTTTAAGAAAAGTAACAGCAGAACATCAGAGTTTGTTGATATTTGATGAAGTAATTTCAGGTTTTCGCGTAGGATTTTATGGTGCTTCTGGTTATTATGATATTTATCCCGATATAGTGACTTATGGAAAGATTATAGGAGGAGGATTACCAGTAGGTGCATTTGCTGGAAGAGAAGAAATTTTTGAAATGCTTTCGCCAGATGGACCTGTTTATCAAGCAGGTACATTAAGTGGAAACCCTTTAGCAATGGCTGCTGGTCTAGCACAATTAAATTTATTAACAGATGATTTATATATGGATCTTGAAAAAAAAGGGCAATATTTAGAGAGAGAATTTAATAAAATCACAGAAAGCAAATCTTTAAATTTTAAAATGATTCGTATCGCTTCTATTTTCTGGATATATATAAATTTAGAAAATCCTCCGAGAAGAGCGGATCAAATTTCTTCGGATAGTATGAAGATTTATGCGAAATTTTTTCATCATTGTTTAAAACATGGTATTTATTTAGCTCCATCTGGTTATGAAGTAGGATTTTTAAGCAGTCCTATGACGTTAAATGATTTAGATAAATTCTTAGATGTTGTAAGTCACTTTGATGTTTAAAATTTTTAAACGATTAGATTTATATATTATTATATTAATGATTTTAATTTTTATTCAGATGATATGGTGGTTAATATTTTTTTTTAAATTTCAAAATAATTATATAAAATTGTGGAATGAATATGATAACATTATTCTTTTAAAATTAAATCAAGAGAAATACGAAAATATACCAGATTTTATATATTATGATGCAAAAGAAAAAAAATATAAAATAAAACAGGAACATTTAAAAAGAAGACTGGAAAGTATAAGAAAAAATAAGACAATGTTAATTGCAGAAGCATCTTTTTTTCTATTTGTATTTTCTCTTACTTTCTATATTAATACTTCAATTTTATTATAAACAGCAACGACTATTACAGGAAAAAACTATTTTTTTAAATAGCTTTACCCATGAATTAAAAACACCATTAACAGCTATAAAATTAAATTTACAAACATTAGAAAAAAAATTGCCTAAGGATAAAATCATTCATGAACTAATAAAATCCAGTCTTTACGAAATTGAAGTTTTAAATCAAAAAATCAATAAAATATTATATAATAAAGAAATTCAAATACAATCTATAAAAAAATTAACAGAAGTATCTATACAAGATGTTTTAAATGAAGTATTAAAAGATTTAGAAAAGGAAATAATAAAAAAAGAAGCTAATATTAAAATTAATGATCAATTGAATAAAGAAAAAATATTTCTAAATATACCTTCTCAATGGCTATCGTTAATTTTAAAAGAAATTATTTTAAATTCTTTGAAATATTCTGATAAGAATGTTCAAATACACATTAATTTAAAAGAAGTTGATGTCTGGATAAAAAAATACTTAAAAATTATTATAGAAGATACTGGCTGGGGTATAGAAGATATAAAACAGATCAAATCTATTACAAAACCATATATACGATATCATAATGATAAGGGATATATTAATGGAACTGGATTGGGATTATATTATGTAAATGAAATTATAAAAAAATGTAAGGGAAAATTGTTAATAAAAAATAAAGAAAAGGGATTAAAAGTAGAAGTTTATTTAAAAAAATATTAAATGAATTATGAATCACAATAAATATAAAATCTTACTAATAGAAGATGAAGATGTTATCCGAAATGGTTTAAAATTAAATTTAGAAGATGAAGGTTTTTATGTAAAAGAATATAAAAGCGCAGAAGATTTTTTAAATCATGAGGTACATTTTTGGGAAAATTTTATTTATGATCTTGCAATTATTGATGTAATGCTTCCAGGTAAAATAGATGGTTTAAAATTAACATCGCAAATAAAATCTCGATGGGATATTCCTATAATTATACTTACAGCAAGAAATCGATTAGAACAAAAATTAGAGGCTTTTGAAATAGGAGCAGATGATTATATTACGAAACCATTTGAATTAGAAGAATTAATAGCAAGGGTTAAAGTTAAATTACGAAAGAAACATCGTCATAAGATAAAAATTGGAAATCATTTAGTTGATTTTCATAAACAGGAAATTATAAATTTAAATACAAAAGAAATTATAAAGTTAACCAATAAAGAAGCTGGTATTTTATATTTACTCTACGAAAATAAAGGAAAACCAGTAAGTCGAGAAGTAATATTAGATAAATTGTGGTATGGAGAATACCCCACAAATAGAACTATCGATAATTTTATATTACGATTAAGGAAAATTTTAGAAAAAGATTTATCAAATCCAGAATATATTATAACTCGACATGGTAAGGGTTATGAATTAAGCGATAAAATAGAAGAAATAAAAGATTAATAAGGGAAAAGTTATGAGAATTTTAAAAGCATTAAGAAAAGAACCTATTGATCGTATTCCATTCTGGTATATGAGGCAGGCAGGAAGATACTTACCTGAATATAATGAATTGAAAAATAATGATAGTTTTTTAGAATTAGCAACAAATGTAGAAAAAGCAATTGAAATTTCTATACAGCCTTATAAGCGATTTAAAATGGATGCAATTATAATGTTTGCAGATATTTTAACACCATTTCATGGTATAGGTATACCACTTGAATTTAAAGAAAAAATTGGACCCATTTTACAATTTGATGTTTTTGATAAAATTGATAAAAATAAATTAAAAAATTTTAACCCAGAAATACAAATTTCTTATATAGAAGAAATTATAAAAGGAATAAAACATTATATTAATACAATACAAGATAATAATCTTGCCTTGATTGGCTTTTCTGGAGCTCCATTTACTTTATTAAGTTATTTAATTGAACAGGGAACATCGAAAAAATTTGAAAAAACAAAAGAATTTATGTTCTCTTTTGAAAAAGAATTTCATATACTAATGAATGATTTAACAGAATTAACAATTCAATATTTAAAATTTCAAATAAAAGCAGGTGTGGATTTAGTACAGATTTTCGATAGCTGGGGTGGAAATTTATCTTCTCAACATTATGAGGAGTTTTGTTATCCTTATATGGAAAAAATTATTAAAGAAATAAAATCATTGGTTCCAGTAATTCTTTTTGTAGGAAACAATGCTCATTTATTACCTTTATTGGTAAAAATGAAGCCAAGTTGTATAAGTTTAGATTGGCGTATTAATGATATTTCTGTTATACCAGAAGAAATTGCCATACAGGGGAATTTAGATCCCTTAGTTTTATATGGAAAACCAGAAAGAGTTCAAAAAGAGGTATTAGCAATATTAAATCGATTTTCTAAAAGAGGAAATTTTATATTTAATTTAGGACATGGAATTTATCCAAATACACCATTGCATAATGTAGAAGTTATGGTAAAGACAATAAAAGAATATTCTTTAAACGAATAATTCTAAACCTTCATAAGCAATATGTATTTTTAAGGATTTTTTATTTTCTGAATCTATCATATCTCTATAACGTTTTGCGCGAAGAAAAACTTCATCTAATGTTTCATCAGAATAAGAAGGATCATGATGAAATAATACAAGATTTTTTACATTTGCCTTTAGAGCCAGATCTGTTGCTACAGCTGCAGAACTATGGCCCCAATCAATCTTTTTTAATTGTTCTTCAAATGTATATTGTGTATCAAAAATTAGAATATCTGCATCTTTAAAATATTCAATGTAAGGATCCAGATTATCAATATTATCTAAACGAAATTCTGCATCGCTACCAAATATAATTGTTTTCTCTTTTTCTTTTATTTTGTAAGAATAAGAACCTCCTGGATGCTTCATACCTTTGCTTGTTATTGTTAAATCGTATATTTGAAAACTTTCACCTTCTTTATGTTGATAAAATATTTTAGTTGCTTCCATTTTATCAAATGAGACAGGGAAATGTTCAAAATTATGTTGATATCTTAATCGATGTTCTAAATTATCAGATATACCATGAATATGAAAAACATTTCCTTTAATATAAAAAGGAGTAAAAAAAGGTAATCCCTGAATATGATCCCAATGGGTGTGAGTAAAAAGAATATGACATTCTCCTTTTCCATCGTTATAACCTTCATTTAATAATACATTTCCTAATTCTCGTATTCCCGTACCTGCATCTATTATAATTAATTCGTTTTTTTCTGTTCTAATTTCTAAACAGGTAGTATTTCCACCATAGGTATGTGTTAAAGAAAATGGTAAAGAATTGATAAAATTTTTTATAGATTGTTCATCTAATAGATCAGAGGGTTTTGCTAATGTTAAAATATTTTTTATTTTTTCTCTAATGGAAATGCCTTTAATAGGAGATGGTATGGAACCTCTAACACCCCAAAATTTAACTTTCATAAAACCGAATTTATTTTACTATAATATAATTTAAATCAAAAATTACCAGAATATATAAAAAATAGATTGCAAAAATATAAGTATTTTACAAATAAACTAAAAAATGTATAATAATCAATATGATAAATTCTATGAAATTCTATTTGAACATTCAGAATTAGCTATATTTATTTTTGAAGTTATAGAAAATAGAGATAATAATTTAAAACAGAATTATGATTATAAATTTATTTTAACCAATACACTACACCAGAAACTGACTGGAATATCTTTAAATGAAATTCAGAATAAAACGTTATGGGAATTGAATCATATTATACCTATAGAAGATTTAACCAGAATTAAAAAAAAATATGATGAATGTGTATTAGAAAAAAAAATTATCGATTACGAAGAAGAAATAATTATAAAAAATAAAACAACTTATTGGTTTACCAGACTTGTTCCCGTTACTATAAATAATAAAGTTCAATATGTTATTGGAATGTCAATTGATATAACTTCAAAAAAATCCTTAGAAATTGAAATAGAAAATTATTATAATTTATTAACAAATTTATTAAATAGTTCTCCTGTAGGAATAGGTGTTGTAGATAAAGAATATCGGCTTATTTATTTTAATAATAATTTTTTAAAAATATGGAATTTATCAGAAAAAGATGTAAAGAATAATAAATTAGTACTTTTTAAAGTTTTAAAACAGGTTCAAAATAGAAAAAAAGTTTATCCGAAGATATTAAAAATTGTTAAAGAACAAAAAAAAGGATTAATTAAATATCTAAAACTTAATAAAAAATACATTCAGATGGAAATTTATCCCTTAAAAGATAAAAATAATGAAATTAGAGGCTATATTGGAATTTATATTGATAGAACAAAAGATTATATACAGGAAAAACAATTAATCAAAGCATTAAAAGAAGCACAACTATCTAATAAATCAAAAACTGAGTTTTTAGCAAATATCAGTCACGAATTAAGAACTCCCCTTACTACTATTATGGGGTTAACAGAATTATTAGAAAATCAGGTAAGTAATGAATTACTAAAATTTATAAAAATGATACAGGAATCAGCCAGCTATCTTAAAGATTTAATCGAAGATATTCTTGATCTTTCTTCTATTGAATTACGTACTTTAAAATTAAATTATAAACCTTTTCAATTAAATAAACCAATAGATTTATTGGTAAAAACTTATCAAATTCACTGTAATCAAAAAAATATAGATTTTTATTTTAATACAAATTTTCAAACATTTCCCATTGTAAAAGGAGATGAAAAAAGACTTTATCAGATTATTAATAATTTATTATCAAATGCTTTAAAATTTACTTCTATTGGATATATTTCTTTATCTTTATTTAAATTAAAAGAGACTGATAAAGAAATATTTATAGAAATAGAAGTAAAAGATACTGGTATAGGTATTCCAGAAGATAAACTACCTTATATTTTTGAACGATTTAAAAAGTTTGATGAATTTAATATTAATCCCAAAGGAGTGGGCATAGGACTTTCTTTAGTAAAAGAATTTGTACAAATGATGAATGGTACAATAGAAGTATTTTCTAAATTAGGAGAAGGTACAACCTTTAAAATCCATTTAACATTAGAAAAGGCAGATTTACTTTCTCTTGATAAACTCGAAGAATTAACAACAGAAGAATTAATAGAACAATATAAATCTATATTGGAAAATAAAAGAATTTTAATTGCAGAAGATACATTCGAAATTCAATTATTATTAAGAAAATTTTTATCCGATACAGGATTAATTGTAGATATAGTTTCTAATGGATTAGAAGTATTAGAAAAATTAAAGAAAAATAAATATGATTTAATTTTATTAGATTTACGAATGCCTGTTATGGATGGAATTGCTACTTTTTTACAAATAGATAAAAAAATAAAAGAAGAAACTCCCATTGCTGCTCTAACCGCTCATGCAATGGAAGAGGATATTAAAAAAACAAAAGAAATAGGATTTACTGATCATATTACAAAACCCATCAAGAGAAAAGAATTATTAATACATATTATAAAGATATTATTAAATTCTTAGACTATTTTTAAATTTAAAGCATTTAAAATTTTTTCTTTTGTTTCTTCGTTATCTAATTCTGCTTTTCCAAAACCATAAAGAGCACCATATCTAACAGCTTCTTCCTGAGCTTCTTTATAGTTTGATACTAACATAACTGGAATATCTTTAATATCTGGATCATTTTTAATTTTTTTTATTAAATCGATTCCATTAGAATAATCCAAATCAATTTTTCGATTAATCAGTACAAGTGCATATTTATTTTTATTTTCTTTTAAAAGCTTAATTACTTCCTCTGGAATATCAATTTTTTCTAATTCTACTCCTAACTTATCAAAAAGTTTTTTAATGGATAAATGATCAGGAAAACATTGTCCTACATTCATAACAACTTTCGAAGACATGATTTTCTCCTTATTTTTAGTTGAGATTTTGAGTTTATTATCCTAAATATAATAAAATATAATTATAGAGAAAATCATTTTTTTTATAATAATAAGCATTATTAATATATATAAATGTTGCTTATAGTATATTTCTAAAAAAAAAGAACCTATGTCTTTAAAATGTGGAATAGTTGGTTTACCAAATGTAGGAAAATCTACAATATTTAATGCATTAACAAAAGCAAATGCACAATCAGCAAATTATCCTTTTTGTACAATCGATCCTAATATTGGAGTAGTAGAAGTTCCAGATAAACGATTATGGAAATTAGCCGAAGTAATTAGGCCTAAAAGTGTTGTTCCAACTTATATGGAATTTGTTGATATTGCAGGTCTTGTAGAAGGAGCACATAAAGGAGAAGGTTTAGGAAATAAATTTTTATCGCATATTAGAGAAACTCATGCAATTGCACATATTGTTCGTTGTTTTGATGATCCTAATATTATACATGTTAAAGGAAAAGTAGATCCCTTATCAGATATAAGAATAATACATTTAGAGTTGATATTAGCAGATTTAGAATCTCTTGATAAGCAATTACAAAAATTAGAAAAAAAAGCAAAAGGTAATGATAAAGAAGCAAAAAAACGTTTTGAATTAGGAAAAAGAATATTTCAATTATTAGAACAGGAAAAAAAAGCAAGAGAAATTTTACCAGAACTTTTACCAGAAGAAATAAAATTATCGAAAGAGTTCTACCTTATTACATTTAAGCCAGAAATTTATGTTTTAAATGTTGATGAAAATTCATTAATTGAAGGAAATGAATGGACAAAACAAGTTATCGAAAAAGCTAAAAAAGAACAAACCGAATATATAATATTATGTGGAAAAATAGAAGAAGAGTTATCTGTATTATCTAAGGAAGAACAAAAAGAATATTTACAATCCTTAGGTGTTGAACAATCGGGATTAGAAAAAATGATATTAGCTTCTTACAGAATGTTAGATTTGATCACTTTTTTTACAGCTGGAGAACAGGAAGTAAGAGCCTGGACAATTAAAAAAGGAACAAATGCAAAAGATGCAGCAGGAGAAATTCATACAGATATATCCAAGGGATTTATAAAAGCAGAAGTTATTTCTTACGAAGATTTTGAAAGATATGGTTCCTTACAAAAAGCAAGAGAATCTGGAAAAATGCGATTGGAGGGAAAAGATTATATTGTACAAGACGGAGATATATGTTATTTTAGATTTAATGCATAATTGGTTTGACAGTTAAAAAAATTATTTTAAACGTTTATTATGATATATCCATATAAAGATTATTATCCACAAATAGCAGAGGAAGTTTTTATAGCTCCAAGTGCAGATGTGATTGGTAATGTAAAGATAGGAAAAGGAAGTAGTATTTGGTTTGGTTGCTTAGTGCGTGGTGATGTTGATAAAATAGAAATTGGAGAATATACAAATATACAGGATCATAGTATAATTCATGTAACTGGTGGTAAATATCCAACTATAATAGGAAATCATTGCACCCTGGGTCATAGAGTTACAATACATGGATCTGTTTTAAAAGATTATGCTTTTATTGGTATTGGAGCAACGGTTTTAGATAATTGTACTATTGGTAGTTTTTCGATTTTAGCTGCAGGAAGTTTGCTTCCTCCGGGTAAAGAAATACCTGATGGTATGTTAGCAATGGGAGTACCTGCAAAAATTATAAGACCTATTACAGACGAAGAAAAGGAAATGATCCTTAAAACACAGGAAAAATATTATAAATTAGCTCAGGAATATAAAAATAAAATAAGCAACTGAAATCCAGTTGCTTATACATTCATATAATCTTTAAAATATTCATGTACTTCTCTATCTTCTATATGTGCTAAATTTTTAGATATCCAGGCTTGTACATTTTTATTTAAATTAGAATCCATTTTTTCTTTTATGTAACCTAAGAATGCAGGTCCACTAGCAATGTATAAAACATCAAATTTATTTTCTGCTTTTGCATGTTTTAAATAATCACAAATTTCGCCAGCGAAACGTTTATTTTCTTCTTCTCGAGGATCTGAAGCTGGTTCCATTTTATGCCTACCATATCCAACTCTATCAAATGTTTCTCCTTCCTGATCATCTGTATAATCTTTTCCTTTTAATCTTCCTTCGGGATGTTCTAATTTATCAATTAATTTAAAAGGTTTTCCGGGACCTTGATATTCAAAAATTCTTGCTTTTGAACGATCTGCAATTACAATCCATTTTTTATTCATAGGTTCTTTATAATTAATGAAATTGTCTTGTCAACTTCGTATTTTAAAATATTGATAAAATCACATGAAAATAAAAGACTTACAATTTATTGTAATAATTTACATAATTTTAATATTTTTAAGTTTTGGTTCACATATAAGTTTTTGTCCTTTTTACAATCTTACACATTTACCATGTCCAGGTTGTGGTATGACAAGAGCAATTCAAAATCTATTAATGGGGAATTTTAGTAAAGCTTTAAAATATCATCATTTTTCTTATTTTGTTTTTTTTATTATTATTATAACATTATTTACCTTTATAAGTAAAAAAATATATAATTTTGTTGAATTCATCTTACAGAAGGATTGGATTTTAATTTTTTTATTATTAGTAATTATTATTTATGGAATAATTAGAATAATTTTATTTCTTTATTTTCCATATATATATAATAAGTATTTTTTTAAAATAGAAAATCAAACTATCGGAGAGTTTATTTATGAATTTATTAAATAAAATTGTTTTTATAATTTTTTTATTTTTTATTTCTTGTATTGCAACAGAGCCTTTTTATATAATTACCCAGGGACAGGAGCAAATTAAAATTTTATTAAAGAAAAAAAAGATTGATGATTTTCAAATTTATAATAAATATAAAGAAAAAATCGATAAAATCAAGAGAATACGTAATTTTGCAAAAGAAATTTTAAAATTAAATATAGATAATCATTATAAGTATTTGGTAGAAATAAATAGAAATGCAGTTAGTTATATTGTTATAGCATCTGATAAACTTGCATTTAAACCAAAAAGTTATTGGTTTCCCATTGTAGGAAGAATATATTATATTGGTTTTTTTGATCTAAAAGAAGCAAAGGAATATGCAGATTATCTAAGTAAAGAATTTGATGTTAAAATTTCTGGAGTTCAGGCTTATTCAAGTCTTGGATGGTTTTCTGATCCTTTGTTTACTTTTCATTTACAGTATACAGAAGAAAATTTAGCTCGATTAATTTTCCATGAACTAACACATAATACTTATTGGTTAAAACATGATAATAAATTTAACGAAAATTTAGCTACATTTATAGAAAATCAAGGAACGATTTTATATTTAAAACAATATTATAATGAACAAAAATGGAAAGATTTTATTAATACTATTAATGAAGAGCAGGAAGTTGATAAATTATTTTTTTCTTATAAAACTAAATTAAATCAAGTTTATAATAATAAAAATTTAACTATGGAACAAAAAATGCAAAAGAAAATAGAATATATAAAAAAATTAAAAGAAGAATTAAAAATGTTAAAAGTTAAATTTCATTATATTAACTTAGATTATTATATTAATAAAAATTATAATAATGCAGATTTCGTCTTATTAAATCTATATATTGATCCAATATTGCAAGAAAAATTTAATAAGATTCTATTATTATGTAATAGTGATTTTCTTTGTTTTTGGAAGGTATTAAAATCTAAGTTCAAGTAAATTTATATATTTAGAAAATTATTATTTTTAAGTATTAAAAAATAATCCATAAAATATCAAATTAATAATTTTATATTAAAAAAAGTTGATTTTTAGAAAAATTAATAAATATATGTATAGTATATATTAAAGAAATTTTAAAAATAAATCTACTAAAATTATAAAAATAAATGAAATTATAAAATATTTATCATAATTAGTTGACAAAAAAAATAATTTTATTTTACTGTAAAGTATGGCAACAAAAGTATCAGAACAAAATTTAATATTAAATATGGGTACGGCATTTCGTGGGTCAATGGATATTATTAAAGCAGATATGGAATTAGAAGAAAAAATATCCACACTTGCATTATCTATTTTAATACATATTGATGAAAACCCTGAAATATCTCAGGGACAATTAGGAAAAATGTTAAGAAGAGATCCTATGACAATGAGTCAGGCGGTAAGAGCATTGCAAACTGCAGGTTTAGTTGTTAGCGAACAGGATAAAGATGATAGAAGGATTAAACGATTAAAAATTACTAAAAAAGGTAAACAAGTGGCAGAAAATTTAAGAAATAGTGAAAAAAAATTAATTGATGCATTAGTAAAAAAATGGGGGAAAACAAAAAGTTCTTGATTTAGCAAAAAGTATTTTTGAATTTAATGAATTCTTAAGAGAATATAAATAAAAAAATGAGTTTCCATCAGAGAAAATGATGGAAACTCACACGCTTTGCTTTTTTAACTTAAAAAATATATTCTTTTCCCCCTGTCAAGAAAATAATATTTAACTAAATTATGATTTGTGTATAAAGGTTTTATTGGAAAAAGTTTAAAGTTTTCTATTTTTCTTTTGCAAAGAAGTTTATTATAAAAGATAATATAATAGGTTTTTTGATTTGTTTCACTAAAAATAATTCCAATATAATATTTTTTCTTATTCATTGGAATAAATTCATTTAAAGAATTTATATGGGGAAAAATGATAATATTAGTGTTATTCATTTTTTCTTTCGTTAGAAATTGTTCTAAAGTATGAATAGAATAAAAGGCATAGATTTTTTTGATTCTTCCATGAATACAATAAAGAGTATTTTTTAGAGTTGAAAATTATAAAAAGTGGTTTTTCTTTTATTATTTTAGGTTTTAAATCATAATCTTTTTTAATTTTTTTTATTAAATGTGTTTCTACAGAATGAGAAAATGCTTCTAATAAAGAAGTATTTTCCAGTTTATTTATTTTTTGTTGAGATTTTGATATTATTTTATAATTTTTATGATGGTTTTTTTCTATTTGATTTATATAATGTATAAGATTTTTAATCTGTATTTTTCTATATTCCTGTAATGGTTGGCTATATAATTGTTTTAAAAAACTTTTTGCATTTATAATTTCTTTATTGGATAAAATATAATATTTTTCTAATTGAATTAAATGATTTTCTAAATTTTTAATATCTCCCTTAAAAAATTCTAATTCTGTAAATGTCTTTTTCATTGATTCAATTATCGGAAAATAAAATTAATTAATATATTTTTTACTGTAAATACTTTCTAAAACTCCTGCACAACTATAACATAGTAATAAATGAGAGCCACCATAACTAACAAAACTTAATGGTAGTCCAGTAACAGGTAATAGTCCTATTTCAATGCCAATATTAAATCCAATATGATATAAAAACAAAAAAGAAATTCCTGCTGCAAGTAGAGAACCAAATCGATCTCTTGCAGAATAAGAAATATAAAAACCACGTATAGGAATAAGAGATAGAATAATTAGTAAAAAAGTAGAGCCAAGAAATCCGGTCCTTTCTGCCCAAGAGGTAAAAATAAAATCTGTAAATGCTTCTGGAACAAGGGGATTTAAGCCAGTTGTCATTTCTGCTGAATATAATCCTTTTCCAAAAAATTCACCTGAGCCGATAGCAGCTTTAGATGCTCGAATTTGATATGCAAGATCTTGTGGAAATTTATCTGGATTTATAAATGCAGTAACTCGTACAACTTGATGATATTTTAATGAAAATGTATTATGAATTATATAGGCAGAAAGAATAGATATACCTAATACACCTAAGGGAATATAATATTTTCTTAAATGTTTATAAATTGTCCCCTGGGTAAATCTAATTATAAATAAAATACCAGCAATTGTTAAAAAACTAATACTAACTATTAAAAGAAAAGTATCATTATCTAAAATTTTCAATAATAATCCACCTTCTTTATATCTAACAGAAAAAGCAATTTGTTTTAATTCTGTAAATAATACTGAATTTTGTAAAATATTGTTAAGATATTCTATATCACTTTGTGATAAATTATCCGGGATTTTCATTTTTTCTAAAAAAATCCAAATTTGGGATTTTAAAATATTAATTGTTGGAATTAAATCCATCTTATCTAAGGAGGATAATCGTTCTATTACATTATCAATTAAAATAATATTATGATATTCAATATAAAGGGGAATTAAAAGTGAAATAGAAAAAAACATAACAATTGAAATAATATGTAATATATCAGCACCTCCAATAAATAACATTGATAATAAAATAGGTGCAAAAATTATTGCTCCTCCTAAATCTGGTTGAACTACAATAAGTAACATAGGAATTAAAAATAAAATAGAAGGAATAAATAACGAAGATAGTTGATTCATATCTCTTTCTTTTAATTCTAAATATTTTGCTAATATAATTATAGAAGCAAATTTAGCAAATTCTGAAGTTTGAAGACCAATTGGTCCTAAACGAATCCATGAACGAGCTCCTTTAATTTCTGAGCCAATAAAAGGAATTAATGTTATTAATAATAAAAAGATGGAAATTACATATAAAATAATAGAATATGTTCCTAAGGTATGATAATTTAACTTATATAAAAAATAAAATAGCATTAATGCAGGTATTAGAAAAATCAGTTGTTTTAACCAGCGTTGCGATGGCTCATCGATGTAGTAATCTTGCGTATATAATGTAATTATTCCAATTATAGTTGCACTTATAATTGCAAAAAATAATGTCCAATCAAATTTTAACTTCATAAGGAATCTCGAATTTCTTTATTTTTCCAGTTTGGGAATGCTTCTTTAAAAATTTTATAAGCAATTGGTACTCCACTATAAGAACCTGCCAGTCCATGTTCTATAAAAACAACTACAACAATTCTTTTGTCTAAATAAATATTATTTTCATCATAGGGTGCAAAGCCAATAAACCATGCATGATCTTTACCTTTTGCTTTGGAACGTGTTTGTACTGTTCCAGTTTTTCCAGCAATAGGTACTAGATCAGGTTGATTTAAATATCGTCCAGTACCTGTTAAAACAACTTCTCGTAATCCTTTTCTTACAAGTCTTTAAAGTCTGTTTTGAAATATCTAAATGTTGTATTATAGTTGGTTCATATTTCTTTAATATTTTACCAGTTGCAGGATCTCTGATTTCTTTAACAATAAATGGTTTTACAATTTTTCCATCATTAGCAATAGCACTGTATGCTATAGCCATTTCGATAGGTGTTACTTCAATAAATCCCTGTCCTATAGATATAGTTTACAGTATCACCATCATACCATTTACTGGACCAACGAATTTGTTTCCAGAGTTGATCTGGAACAAAGCCATTAATTTCTCCCGGTAAATCAATATTTGTTTTAGAATCAAGTCCAAGTTTTTTTGCAAATTGAATAATGGGAGTAGGACCAATTTTATATCCTAAATTATAAAAATAAACATTACAACTTTCAGCAATTCCATGAATAAGATCTAATTTACCATGTCCTTCTCTTTTATGGCAATAATAAATACTATCTGGCACTCCTTTTAAGGTAGATTTTAATTTCCAATATCCAGGACAATAAAAAGTGGTATTTTCATTTATTTCTAATGGATTTCCGGTTTCTAATGCTGCTACAGCAGTAATGGGTTTAAAAGTAGAAGCTGGAGGAAATTTCGCTTGAATAGCAAGATTTAAAAATCCTTTATATGTAGTGATTATTTTATAATGATCGAATCTTGTAGGATTTCCGGCATCAGAAAGAATATTAGGATCATAAGATGGATAAGAAGCAAGAGCAAGAATTTCTCCTGTATTAGCTTTCATTACAATAACGGTTCCTCTTTTCTGAGATTCTATCAGAGCTTTATAAGCAATTAATTGTAAATCTTTATCTATATTTAAAATCAAGTGATTACCCTGTTGGGAACTAACTAATTGTTCTGTTTGATCAAAGATTTTATTTTGTATAATTATTCCATCTTTACCTCTAATTTCTTTATCATAAAATGCTTCAAGACCATCTTTCCCAATGGTTTGATAAAATTTAACTTTTTTTTCTGCTATTTCTTTTCTAGTAGGAAAGCCAATATAACCACTAATATGAGCAAAAGCTGGTCCTAAGGGATAATATCTAATATGATTATTTTCAAAATATCCATACTTTCTATCCAATTGGAAAATTACAATTCTTTCCTGTTCTTTTCGAGATACCTTTTCAATAAGAGTAATTTTTTCATTTCTTCTTGCTAATTTTTTCCAGGTTTTTGCGTCCATATATTCAGAATACTGTCTACAATCAATTCCCATTATTTTGCAAAAGCTAAGAATATATTTGAAACCCTGTTCAAAAGAACTAAAACGGGAAGGATAGATAACAAAGTTCAAATAATTAATATTATAAACAAGAGGATCCTTTATATTGAAATCTCTATCAAATATAAAACCTCTTGGGGCAATTTTATATTCTTCTCTACTAACAAATTTTTTTGATAATATTCTATTTTCTGCTCCATTAATGATTTGTAATTTAAATAATTGAATAAAAAAAATCAAAATTATAATAAAAAAAAGTACATTGATAAAATATAAACGATTTTTAAAACGTTGTTCTAATTTATATTCTGTTACTGTTGATTTCATAATTCATCTTTATGATATATCCATTTTAGAAAAAAGAACCATACTGGAGCTAATATACTCGTATAAATAGATGGTGCAATAAATGCATAGGATTGATAAAATTCATCAACTATTCCCATTATAAACCATATCATTAATCTACTTGTTAAACTACATAAAAAAGTTACAAAAACAATTGTTCTTATATTATCAATATCTAAATAGCGATTGATTTTTCCTAAGATAAAACCTAAAATTGGATAAATTAATGTATGTATACCAATTAAATTAATATATTCACTATTTTGCTGTGTAAATTTTAATATAGTTGAATCTTCTAATAAACCAGCAAAAAAACCAAGCCAAATACCCCACATTTCATTTGTTTTTAATGAAAAATAAATTAAAAAAATTAATAAAAAATCTGGATAAATACTGCCTGTCTTTAAAAATTCAAATTGTAAACTTAAAAAGTTTATATCTTTTAAAAAATAAGAAAAAATTAAACCTACAAAAATTACTATAATTTCTATTAACATTATAATTACCCTTTATTGAAATGGATCATTTGGATTTATAAGTTTCTTTATAGTATTTGAATTATTATCTTTTGTATTTTCTTTATTGTCTAATTGATTTAATATATTCTTATTTGTATCATCATTAGTTTTATTCTGCTTTTCAGTTTTATTATTTAATTTATTTTCTAATTTATTTTTATAATTATCAATTAATTCCATAGGAATATATTCTGTTGTTAAAGGTATAGGCAATTCATTCTTAATTTCATTTGTTAATTCTTGCGACCAAAGTTCGGGATTTTTTTGAATTATCATTACATATTCTAATTTATCAATTTCTATATAAGGTTTTAAATAAGCTGTTGCAAAATTATTTTCATCTATATTACCTTTTTCGATGATTATCCCAACAGGAATATTAGGTGGAAAAATTCCATCATTTCCACTTGTTACTACTTTGGAGTTCCTTAATTCAATATAAGGATCTATAAAATATTTACTTTCTTTAGCAGAAGAAGATGTAATATATTTTAATTTTAATTTATTGAAAGAAAAAGAATCACCTTCTAAAATTGCCCATTGATTCGTATTTTCAATTTTAACCCCTAATTTCATTTGGGGATGTTGGATAGGTTGTATAATGCTACTTGTATTTTGAACAATTGCTATAATCCCTACGACGGTTCTTATAGGATTATTATTTTCATCTGTTGCAAAGGCAATAACCGGCATAAATGGTTTTATACCATGTTTCTTTCCTTTGTTTATAATAATTCTTGGAGTAATTGAATTTAAGCGAATACCTAATACTTCTGCTTTTACTTCCTGATAATTTGTTAAAGGTTCAAATTCTAAAAGTTGTCGTAATTTTTGATTTTCTTTTAATAAAATTTCATATTGTTCTTTTTGTAATTTATATTTTTCTATTTCTTCTAATGATTTTTTATATTTTTCTTTTAATTCTGAATATTCAGAAATTCTTTCTATTATTAAAAAAGGAAAATTGAAAATATTTTTAAAAAAGTAGTTAGTTTGTTCTGCAATCTTATTAAAATAGACACTACTATTGGAGATAGGATTTTTTTGCCATATAATGCTTATTAAAGAAAATAAAATACAAAAACTTAAACTAAAAAAGACTTTATATCTATTTAGATATTCCCAGAGCATAATTAAACTTTTTTATTAATAAGATCTAATCCTTTAATACGATTTAATTCTTCTAAATATCTTCCAGTACCGAGGGCTACGCAAATTAATGGATTTTCTGCGCGAAAGACCGGAACACCTGTTTCTTTACTTAAATATTTATCAAGTCCTTTTAATAAACATCCACCTCCAGTAAGAACAATTCCTCTTTCTACAATATCTGCTGCTAATTCAGGTGGTGTTTTTTCAAGAGTACTTTTAATTGCTTCTAAGATCATATCAACGGTTTCTTTTAAAGCTTCTCGAATTTCGTTTGAATCTACTTCTAAGGTTCTTGGTAAACCACTGATTGCATCTCTACCTTTTATTTCCATTGTCTCTACATGTTTTTCTGGATAGGCATTACCAAGTTTAAATTTTAATTCCTCTGCTGTACGTTCTCCTATAATTAAATTATATTGTGTTCTTAAATATCTAATAATAGCTTCATCTAATTCATCACCACCAATACGAATAGAATCAGAAATAACCATCCCACCAAGTGAAATTACAGCAATTTCTGTTGTTCCACCACCAATATCAACTATCATTGTTCCTGCTGGTTCATCAATAGGAATATTTGCACCAATTGCTGCTGCTAAAGCTTCTTCAATTAGATAAATTTCCCTTGCTCCTGCTTGTTCTGCTGATTCTCTAACGGCTCTTTTTTCTACTTCTGTTATCCCGGATGGAACACCAATAACCAAACGTGGTTTTACAAGTGTTGTTCTTTTATGAACTTTTTGTATAAAATAACGAATCATTTTTTCTACTGTTTCAAAATCAGCAATAACACCATCTCTCATTGGCCTTATAGCCATAATATCTCCAGGTGTTCTTCCTAGCATTCTTTTTGCTTCATGCCCCACGGCTAATACTTTACCAGTAGATGATTGCACAGCTACAACAGATGGTTCATTTAAAACAATACCTTGTCCTTTAACATATACTAATGTATTTGCTGTACCTAAATCTATACCCATATCATTGGAAAATAAACTATACATTTTATCGAATATCATAGCACACCTGATTTATTTTATTATTTTTTCTGTCTTTCTATGGATAAAAAAAAATATACCAATAAAAAGACAATCTAAATTGAATCTTTTATTATAAAAATTTTAATGGGATTGTTTTATTTTATTTTTAATTACTTCAATTCTACTAAATAAAAATTTATCGGAACGATCTGGGTTTAATTTTTCTATTTCATTTATATAATATTTTGAAAAATTATAATTTTTTTGTAAAAAATATGTTTCTGCAAGCAGACGTAGAAATTCTATATATAGAAATTTATCGTAGGATGAACTAATATTGTTTCAAGTTTTCTAAATTATTGGAATTTTTAAATTTAAAATAGGTCTGGAGTAAATTAAAATAATCTTTTTTAAAATAATATGTATTTGCTTGTAATAATAATTTTTCATTAGAAGAAAGATTCCAGAAATGTTTTGATTTTAAAAAATGATTGATTTTTTCTATATCACCATAGTTAGAATTGATAACTAAAAAAAACCATTCGTAAAAAGGTAGTAGTAATAAATTGTTAATTTGAATTTGATTTATTTTAATATAATAAATTTTAGAAAGAATTTTGAAATTTAAAACATCCGAAAAAATACTAATAAAAACAATATCTGATTTTTTTTCTTGATCCTGTTCTAACGCTAAAAATTTTTTAGAGTAAATCTGCAATCTTTTAATATTTGTTTCGTAATCTTTATAATCCATAATTACTGGTGGTAAATAACCTCGAACAATTTGTTTCATTAAATTTTCTTGAGAAAAATCTAAATTTAAAACTATTTTATAAAAATAAGATAATGTTAAATAGTAATAAATTTCTTTTAAATTAGGAGAAGAGTTTTCTAAATAATGCAGAACAGTGATATTATCATCTAAAAGACTTTTATATTGTTTATATTCTGATGAATTTAATCGTTTTAAATTATTCTTTTGTATCCAGTTTAATAATTTACTTTCTATTTGTTTATTTTTAGATTCTATGAATTTAATATCTTCTGGTAAAAATAATGTTCTGATAAATAAATTAAGATTATTATGGTTATAATAAATATAAATTCCAGATGATAGAAATAACACTATAAAAAAAATATATTTTATTATTTTTCTTTTTTTATTTTGTTTTTTTGATTTTAAAACTTCTACATGAATTAGCATTAAGTTCAAATTTTATAAGAAAATTTATGAGGCAAATAGAATTATGAATCATTTATATATTGTTTTAAAAATTGCTTTAATTCCTGGATTTGATTAGAAAAAAAATAATAATACGGTTCGTTAATATTTTTAGGTATAAAAGCTGCACATTCTTCACTAAATCGAATTTCTTTTAAATTTTCATAATTTAGATAAATTTTATTCTCATCATAATTTATAATAAAGCTATTTTCTTTCCATTCTAAAGTAGCATTTCCTAAGCGTATTAAATTGCTTAAATAATCACTGGGAGTTTTATCCTGTTTTTCGAATAAAATGTAAGTACTTCTGGAAGGATCATAATATAAATAACCGGTTAAAAATAATTCCTGAATTGACTTTTTTAAAGATATTTGGTTTATATTGACAGGTTTTTGTTTTTTTAAATATTTATCAGAAATAGAATGTTCTTTTTTTTCTTTTTTGGTTTGGTTTTCTAAGGTTTTATTTTGTGGTTCATGTTTGTTAGAAGGTTTTTTCTATTGATGGGTGATTAATTGGAGTTGTTTGTTTTAGATTTTGGGATTCTTTTGAAGAATTTTCTATTATTTGAGAATCATTTACTTTAATCTTTATATGTTCTTCTTGATTATTTTTTGATGTATTTTTATCGTATCGAGAATTTATAATTAGTAAAATTGTATATAGTAATAAAGAAAGACCAATAAATAAAAAAAGAAAACCTAAAATATACATAGATAATACTATTTTCGGCTGGAAATTTTAAAAACAAGAAAAAAAAAGGTACTAATGAAGAATACATGGGAGATATTAAAAAAACTTGGGGCAGGTATAATAGTATTGCTTTTGATTATTATGATGGCTATAACTTTTTCTAGCCAGCCTATGGATGAAATTATAGCTTTATTATCTGGTTCGTCAAAAGCAGGTACATTTAATGATGAACCTATTTTAATTAAAGATTATTCTTTTGTCTATAATGAATGTGAAAATCAATTTCAAAGATATGGGTTAACTGAAATTCCTCCTTATTTAATGCAAAATTGTATTTTTGAAAATATTCAAAGCTTATATGTTAAACCAGTTATTGCAAATGATTTAGGTTTAGATATATCTAAAGAATCGATAGAGAAACAGATCATTGATTATGTGACAGAAGTTCATAGAATCCAGCAAAAAAATAATTTACCCGAAGATGTAATACCTATTGATGAGCTATATCAAAGAGAATTAAGAGCTTTTCCCATTTCTAAAAGAATTGCTTTTTTAAAAGCAAATTTAGTTGATCAATTTTTATTAAAACCTGTTCCTTTATCTAATAGTGATTGGGAGATAATCCAAACAATTGCTAAGGATAATATTGAAATATCTTTAGAAATGATTGTTTTTACAAATCAGGATTTATTAAATCAAATACAAGTTGATGTTACTGACGAAGAAATTAGGAAAAAATATGAAGAAGATAAGACAAATTTTCTTAAAGAAAACAAAGATAAAGAATACCCTTCCTTAGAAAAACGTTATAAATTTATAAAAGAAAATATACAAAAAGAGAAAAAGAGAACAGAATTATCTAAAATAAAAGATCAATTATCAAAATTAAATCAGAAAGGTACGTTAAGTTTAGAAGAAATTGAAAAAATTGTCAATGTGAAAGCAATTCAAAAAAATATTTCTATAAAAACAATAGATTCCTTTGTTGTAAATAATAAAAAAATTAATCTATTACATAATGAATTTATTTTAGCACTTATAAATCTTAATGGAAATAAAAAGAATATTATAGGACCAATTCAGGATAAAGAAAATACAATCTATTTAAAAATTAATCAGGTGTTTTTAAAAAACTATAATAAAAAAATTGATATAAAAAAAGAAACAATTGAAGAACGTTTGGCATATGTATTTTATAATTATATTCTTGAACAATATAGAAAAAGAGGAAATTTTCAACTTTATGATTTAACTAATTCGAAAAAAAATCAAAATTAAATTTTTTTTTAATTGTAATATAACCGAAATATTTATATAGAAGATTCTTTTTTAGGTAAAAATAGGTAAAAAAATGAAATAATTATCCAGAAGAGGAAACATTGAAAGCTGAATATATAAATCCTTTTTTAGAAGCAGCAAATCTTGTTTTTAATGATTTACTAAAAGAAAAATTAATTCGAGGCAAAACACAAATTACACCAAAATTTTTACCAAATAAAAATCAGGATATAGCTATTTTAATTCAATTAGATGGTTCCATAGAAGGAAAAGTTATTTATGCTTTTCCGGAATTTACTGCAAAAAAGATATTTGAACGTTTAATGGGAACATTGAATGAAGAGATTTTTAAATCTGAATATAAAGATGTATTAGGGGAAATAGGTAATATGATAACAGGTAATGCAATGAATATTTTTCTTAATAAAAAACAATTTATTGAGGTATCAGTTCCTGAAGTAATTGATTTAAAAGAAAAAAATTTTCCCATAGATAATAATATAACAATACGTTTAAATATGTATTCGAAATTAGGAATGATGGAAATTGATGTATCAATTAGAGAAAAAAATCCAAAATTCTAATTACTAAATAAAAAAATTATATTGAGTTTTTTCGTTATAACCGATATAATTAATATCATTCGCGAAACTCCGTCGCTATGGGGCTACTGCCCCTTTTTTTGATGGATTTTTTTGGAGTTGAAATATATAATTTTCTAAATATTTATATGAATCTCCTATAAAATCATAAAATTCTAAAGCAATATTATAATCATTTTCAGAAAGAGTAAACATTCTTGTTATAATACCAATAAAGCTTAATTGTTGATTAAATATTTCAAGTTCTATTTTTAATAAATCATTATCAATTAAAAAATCATATATTGTTCTCGAGTTAATTTTTAATAGAATTCCAGATAGACTGATATTTCTTACTTGAGTCCGTGGTTCTTTATAATATGTTCTGTAAAAAACAATTCTATTAATTGTATATGATAAAATTTTAGCTATTATTGAAATATTTATTGCATCTTCTATAAAAATTTTTTTTCGTTCAATATAACTTGTTTCTAAATATATATAACCAATAATTTTATCAAAACAAAATATAGGAGAAATAATATAACTATTTCTTTGTTCTTTTATATCTTTTTTTTGCAAATTTTCGAAATATTTTAAGACATCTTCTTCACTATTTGTTTTTAACATATTTTTATGTAATCTTTCTAAATTTGTTATAAGAGTAGAAGGTAATGAATAATAATAACTGGTTAATTCATCGGTATTTTCTATAAAAATAGTTTTTTTTAAGTTTAACATTTGTTTAATTAACCAGTTTGCTTTTTTAATATCATCATTATTAATCATTTTAATATAATAATCTTTTGAGATAGTTTCTAATTCTTCTAAAATTATACGTAAAATAATACCTAAATTGGGAAGATCTTTTGAAAATTCTTCAATAACTTTGGGATAACGTTGAAGTAATAATTGTTCATATTCTTTTTCAGAGAATAAATTATTGAATATAACATTAATATTTGCAAATAAATTTTCTGGAAAAAAACGAGGGAATTTTCTTTTAGAGGTAAATTGAATATTTAATGGTAAATATAAGTATACGATATCTTTTTCTACTTTATATATGTTTACTTCGAATTGATAATGGATATTTAAAAAATTAAATGCAATTCTACATCTTCGAAATGAAGATTCTTCAAAACCTACAATCTGTAATTTTACATAAATATCTTCTATATCAATAACAAAACCAGTATAAGTATCAATAAGATAGTATATTGTTAAAGGAACTTTATTTGCTTTTAAATAATAAAAAATATGTCTGATTTCATTTATATCTGAACCTAAAATTGTATGTTTTTCTGGAATATCATTTTCTTTATTTAAAATTCTTAATATTTCTTTTTGTAGATATTCTTCTATCTTTTGTGCAATAATAGATTTATTCACATAAACATTTTCGTTTTCTTAATATATAAAACTAAACATTATGATTCTTTTTTTGATAATTGATTAAAATATTCAATTGCTTCTTGCATATTATTTCGTATATCAAATAATATATCTAATTTGGAAAGCTTTAATAAAGCATGTAGAGAACGAGAAAGATTACATAATATTAAATGTCCTCCATAAGCTTTTACATCTCTTAAAAAAGAGACCAGAGCTCCTAATGCTGAACTATCAAAATAATTTGTTTTTGCTAAATTCATTATAATTTTTTTAGGTTTGT
>BPKM01000004.1 GCA_026005135.1 Leptospiraceae bacterium
TTATTTTTCTCCCTACCATGGGATTGTTTTAGTTCAAGCAGCAGGCCATTCCAGAGGAAGCCAGATTATCTATGTTCGATTAAAAGATAATTCAGAATTTCTATTTATTGGTGATATAGCATGGAATGAAATAAATATAAAACAAATTAAAGGAAGACCTTTATTAGTAAGTTTGTTCTTTTTACACGAAGATACAAAACATGTTGTTAATCAATTAAATGAATTAAATCGAATTTCTAAAGAATATCCAGAAATAAATATTATTATTTCCCATGATGTAAAAAGTAACGAAAAAATAAAAAATCTATAATAAATATAAACGATATTCAATACCCAATAATATATCCTGCATTGAATATCGAATTGTTTTTTCGTCTATAATGGGAAAAACAGGATTATATTTAGAATCAATATAGCGAAACTCAAAATTTTTTAGATCTTTTAAATTAAAGTTTTTAAATTGATATAAAATATTAAAACTTCTTATACCTGTAATAAAAGCTATATTATTATAAAAATTCCATTTAAAATAAAAATTTTCTTCCATACCAGATATTTTTGCATCTCTATCTATAATACTTGTCATGGCTTTCTGGTTGTAGAACGAGCAAATAAAGAAATCGTATCTGAATAATAGATTAAATAGGCATTACCATAAATCTGTTTTAAGCTAATTGAATATTCAAACTTATTGTAAAAATAAACCATTCGAAAACCAATTAAATATCCTTTTTCTTCAATTTTTGTTTTATAATTATCATTATTGATAAATACAATATTATTTTCGTAATTTAAAGAAGATGCATCAAATGATGGTCTCCAGACAGTTAATGTTTTTTGATTAATATTAGCATTATAAAAATGATTTAAAGAAGAAGCTGTAAAATAAAACTTAATATGCTTTGAATCTAAAGAAGTATTTAAATATCTATCGGAATATAAAAATGGATTAATTTCGAAATTAACTCTATATTGTAATTGTTTATAAGGTTTAAAATGTTGTTCTACTGGGAAAGCATAGAAATCGATTTCTCCTAATAGATGGTTAAATTTCGCATAAGCAGATTGATAAAAATAATAAGTAGAAGCTATATAAAAAAAATCTAATCCTATATTAAAATAATGATTTTCGTATAATAATCCGGATTGAAAGGTAAAAGAATTTTTTAATTTTTCTTCTGGTATAATTAAAAACATCTCTTGTGTCTTTTTATCTATAATAGATGCCTTAGATAAAATATGTATTAAATTCTTTAAATAATTACCTATAATGGGCTTTTGATAATTTGGACCAATTGATATCTGAAATAGAATATGATGAAACTTCTTAAATGGTTTAACATTTGAGACTTTTTTTTCTTTTTTAGAAATTTCTAATATTTGTTTTAATTCCTTCTCTTTTTTTAAGCGTTCTTCTTCTAATTTCTTTTTGAGTTCTAATTGTTTTCTTTTCTGTTCTTCTTGTTTTCGTATTAGTTCTAATTGTTTTTTTTTTCTTCTTCTAATTTTTTCTGTTCATCTTCTTTTTTATCTTTTTCTATTAATGGAGATTTACCAAAAATAATTTTCTTTATATCTTTTTTCTCTAAAATAAGTGTCCGTTTATTTTCTAATTCTATTTGTATCTTTGTTCGGGATTGTTTAATAATTTTACCCTGAATAATTTTTCCGTTATTAAGATAAACTGTATCGCTCCATAAAAATTCACACAAAAATAAAATAATAATCACAATAAGTAATCTTAATCTATACATATGTGTAAAATTAGACGACATTTTAACGTATTTTGTTTAGATATTTAATCATTTTTTTGGCTCTGTTGCATAAAAGTTAATTATTTGCTATTTATAAAAGTATTTATCAACATTCTTAGACAATTTTTCGTAATATGAAAAAATACTGAATTTTTTAAACATATGTCAGTATTATTTGAAAAAAATTACGCTTTTATAAAAATTTTGCTTTAAAATGTAAGTTATGCAACAAAGCCCATTTTTTTTAATAAAGAGAAATTTCTTTTAACTTTTCTTCTACAATAAATTTAGTATCTTTTTTTGCCATTTCTTTAATTTTATGATGTTGTTCTGGATTTCCAATAAAGATCAAGACACTACCCGGATTAATTCTTACATCTGGTCCGGGATTATAAATACATTCGCCACTACCTAATGCAGGATAATAAGCAAATATATAAACACCAACATATTTTTGTATATTGGATTCTTTAAATAATTTTCCTGCTAAATAACTTCCTTCCTCTACATAAATTTCATCTACGCGAAATTTTCCAGTAGTATCTCGAAGCATTCTATCTAAAAAAGAAACAGCATAAGGTCTAAGCAAAATAGAAGCGATCCTCATACCTCCTATATAATTAGGACTAATAACATAATTTGCACCAGCACGAATTAATTTTGATTCAATGGATAAATCAATTGCTCTTGATACAATTTTTAGGTTTGGATTTAGAAATCGAGCAGTTATTACTAAAAAAAGATTATCTTTATCATTAGATAATGTTGCTACCAATCCTTTTGCAGTTTCAATTTTTGCTTCTTTAAGGGTTTCTTCTTCTGTTGCATCTTTTTGCAAAACGATAACATCGGGATATTCTTTTTTTAAATTTTCTATTATCTTCTGTTCTTTTTCTATAATAACACATGATTCTCCACTCAATTTTAATTCTTTTACAACCTGCGAACCAGTATCTCCAGCCCCACAGATAATATAATGATTTTTCATTTTATTTAACCTCCTGATTTTAGAATGTTCTGATAATAAATTTTTTAAATCACCTTCTACAATAAATGCTGTCACAGAAGAAACTGCATATAAAACGGTTCCCATACCAGTTAAAATTAATACAATGGTATAAATTTCTCCTATTTCCGAACGTTCTACCCCCAATACATCTCCATATCCTACAGTAGAAAGTGTAATAGCAGTCATAAAAAAAATACGAATCCAGTTTTCTTCTGGATAAAGAATTTTATATCCTAAGGAACCAAAAAAAAACGTAAAAAATAATAAAATTATGGGTAATCGTATACGATCCCATAATAATTGTATATAAGGTGACTTCATATTTTTTAATTTAATTTTCGTCTTTTATTTAGATAAATTTGATATATTTAAATAATATTATATATTCTTAATTTATGTTTTCTTTTTACTTAATATTCTCGTAAAATAAAATACTTGCCTAAGTTATTAAAAAATAAATTTTAGAATATATGTTAAAAGAACGCTTAATAGAATTAGGAATTACACTTCCAGAAGCACCAAAGCCAGTAGCTTCTTATATTCCAGCAAAAATTCATAACAATTTACTTTATATAAGTGGTCAATTGCCATTAAAAGAGGGAATTCTTTTATCTACGGGTCCCCTACATCAAGAAAAGGATGTAGAAAAAGGTAAATTAGCAATGGAACAATGTTTTATTAATTCCTTAGCGGCTGCTTCTTCTGTTATAGATTTAGAACAAATAAAAGGTGTTTTAAAACTAACAGCTTTTGTTGCTTCTGCACCAGAATTTATATGGCAACATCTTGTAGCAAACGGTGCATCAGAACTTGCATCACGTATTTTTAATGAATCTGGAAAACATGTTCGCTCAGCAATCGGTGTACCTTCTCTACCATTAAATGCATCTGTCGAATTAGAAGTGATTTATATTTTATAAAAATGGATTTCTTTATTTTCTACAAAAAATGGTTTTTGATTCTTTTTGAGGGATGGAAAACATTTTTATTATTTTTAGTTCATTCCTGCTTCTGGATTATACGAAGGGTTCATTATAGTTTCTGGATTTTAATTTTTTCTTCTTTTCTTTTGATTCTTTTTGTTCTATTGCCATGGTTTTCCTATACAATAGAATTAAATGAAATCGAAACGATTTTTTTAAGAACAAAAAAATGGTATATATTCGTTATACCTGCTTTTTCATCTATTTTATTTTTACTTATTTATCATAAAATAATTTACAAAATTCAAGTAATAATCAATTTTATTATTATTACATTATATTTATATGGCTTTTATAATAATGAATATCATATATTAGTAAAAGGGAAGTATCAAATTTTGTATAATTTTTATTTCTATTTTATTGTTTTAATATTTCATACATTTGCTATTGATGCTTTAAAAAGAAAAAATAATTTTATTTTTAACCAAATACAATTATTATGGAAAACGAAGATAAAAAACAATCTTTAAGCATTATATTACCAGACAAAGCAAGAGAATATTTTATACATTCCTTAAGTTCAGATATAGATTTTATAAAAAATCAAAAATTGCTATCACAAATCTACGAAGCTTTACTTAATCTATATGAAATAAAAAAATCAGATTCTTATTTTCCTGATGAGAATGAATTATATAATGAATTAGAATTTAGAAAAAAAGCTATTGGTGATAAAATCCCTTTACCAGAAAAAAGTGAAATTATTAAAAATACTTTTATTTTAGCATGTCACAAACCGTTATTTCTATCTATTTTAAGAGAACTTTCCTATAATGAAAAAAATAAAAACTTTTATTTTATAACTAAGTTTGCCTTACCATATAAAAATGATTTTTCCTTTTTACAGAAAGGTCTTTCCCAGGTTTTACATAATTCACAAGTAGTTTTTCGTAATCACTTTTCAGAAATTAATCCTACCAATCGTTTAAAAGAAAAGATTATCAAATTTCAATCCATTGATGAGTTACAAAACATTTTAGAAACAGGTCAACTTTATGTAATATTAAAACAGATTTATTTTTATAAGTATAATTTTTTAAATGTAAATGAGAATGATTTATATCGCATTAATTTAATAAATCAAAGAATTAAAGAATTAATATTAAAACCACTAACCAATCAACTTGTAAAAGAAAAATTAATTGTTTCTATTAAAAGAAATTTAAATATAATATTACCAGATATTTTACTTATTAATAACTTTTATTATATTGAAATTCGCTTTAATTTATTATTAGATTTAATACATAATGATAAAATAAAAAACTTTCTCTACGAAAAAATGACAACAGAAGAAAAAATAAAAATAGAATCCCAGAATAGAGTAGAACAGGCATTATCCTTAGCACAATATATCATAAATAATAAAAATCTTTCAGAAAGTTTATTACTCTTAGGCAGTGAAATTTTAAGTCTTTATCAATATATAGAAAATAGTAAAAAACAACAAAAACTGGAACAACAAAAGCAAGAATTAAAACAATTAATTGATAAGCTTTCTAAATCTAATGGTATTTTACGGATCAAAAATAAAGATAAAATTTATGCTTCTAAAGAAATTATTGAATATATACTACAAGGCAAAATCCCACAAATTCTTTTTGCAACAATACCAGTATATAATTCAAATTATCCTTCTATAGAATATTATGATGAAATTTATATTTTATTAAAAGATAAAAAGCAAATCGCTCTTGCTATTGAACAAGCAAAAGATCTCTTTTATAAAGTAATGGATATTCATTTTATTCGTATTCTGGAGCAAATGCTTCAATATCATGATAAAACAGAAGAAGAATTAAATCAATTATTACCTTCTTATCTAAAAGAAGATTTTTATGATTTAGTCTCTCGCTCCTATATACAGATTTACCTATATTGAAAAGAATCTTATATAAAATATTAAATGAACGAATTGATAAAAAAACATTAAGGGAATTATGGAAACATTATTACGATAAAAATAAACTTAATATAAAACAAGGAATTGAACGTTCAAATCAAAAAATAAAAAAATCAAATATCCATTCAGATCAAAATATAGAAATTAAATCTGATAATTTATTTCATCAATTATTAGAAAAAATTGAATGGTATTTAGAAAGAGATACAATTCCAACAGAAAAGATTTTATACCATGATTTTATAGAAAATAAAAAAGAATTAGATAATTTATTTAAAATGATTCATGTTGGTTTAAAATCTGTACAGGATATTATTCCTGTCATTACAAAAAATGATATTTATGTATTAAGTAAACCATATCTAATAAAACATAAAGAAGAATTGCTTAATAAATATAAAAATAAATTACAGGAATTAGAGGGAATCAAAATTAAAGAGGGGAAAGTAATTTCATTAAAAATAGAAAAAGATAAAATAGATTTATATAAAAATATAATAAATATATTAAATCAATTATAAATGAGATATAGAATTCCAATATATAACTTTAAAAAATTTTTTTTCTAAATGATATCTTTCTTCTATAAGAGATAGGGGCTCTGCTGAATAAAAGTTAATTAATTGCTATTTATAAAAATATTTATTAAAATTTTTATATAATTATTCATGATATTAAAAAAGTATTGAATTTTTAAACATATGTTAGTATTATTTGAAAAAAATTTCGCTTTTATAAAAAATTTTGCTTTAAAATGGGAATTATGCAACAAAGCCTGAGAGATATCCTCATATTATAAAATACAACTTTTATTGAAAATTCAACTGGTAAATCCAGAATTACCGATGCCAAAGTTCTCAATAAATTTCCATAAGATACGATTAATACATTCTTTTTTTCGAGATAAGTTTTTTAGATAATATAAGAATCTTTTCTTTAAAAAATCTTTCTGCTCTTTTTCTTACATCTAAAATACCTTCTCCATCTGGATAAGAAACATCTACTCTTGTTCTAATTTTATGTAATAATTGGTTCTTCTTTTTCTATATCTTTTACAAATCTTCATTATCACCTTCCACAGTGAATTTCTTTTAAATTATCATCTATAAAAAAATCAAAATTCTTATTATAATGTTTAAAATGATTCTTAATAATTTCTAAGGATTGTATAGCACGTTTTTGAGGAGATACATAGCAATAATCAAAATCAATTTTATTTTCTAATAAGAATTGAGCAGTTTTTTTACATTGTTCTATACCAGTAGGATTTAAATCAGTTTCTATTCTTCCTTGTATTCTTCCTTCTTTATTAAAATCTGTTTCGCCATGACGAATTAAATAAATACTCAACATAATTAAAATCACAAATTTTATAATAGATTTAAAATCTCAAATTAAATATTTATCGATTCATCAATACTATTAGCAAAAGCTTCCATAATTGCTTCGGAAATGGTTGGATGTGGATGTACAATTTTTGCTATATCTTCTGCCAGTAATTCAGAATAAGTTGCTACAAGTCCTTCACTTATAATTTCAGTAGCATTTTTTCCAATAATATGGATTCCTAATATATTATGATATTTTTTCCCGATAATAACTTTTACGAGACCTTCTGCTTCTCCACCAGCATGTGCCCTTCCTAAAGCCATATAGGGAAATCTACCTACTTTATACTCCCATCCTAATTCTTTAACTTTTTTTTCTGTTAAACCAATTGATGCAATTTCTGGATTACAATACGTACAAAAAGGAATCCAATTATAATCAATGGGTTTATAATCTATTTTTAGGTTTGTTTGAACTTTTTGTTCTTTTTGTAAAGAAATATAGATATGTTCTGCTGCACGTATTCCTTCATGACTTGCTACATGTGCTAAGGCTGGTGTATTAATACAATCACCAATGGCATATATATCTGGATTTGTTGTTTGATAATCTCTATTTACCTTAATTTTATCTTTAACTAATTCTACAAAAACCTGATTTAAATTTAACTTTTCTGTATTTGCAATAATTCCAACAGAAAGTAATACCTTATCAAAAGTATCTTTTTGTAAATGATTTTTACTATCTATAATTTCTACTTCTATTTTATCTTTATCAATTTTTAAATTCTGAACTTTTGCATTTGTATAAACATTTATACCTCGCTTTTTAAAATTTTGTTCTAAGATTTTAGCAATTTCTTCATCTTCATTTGGTAATAGTTGAGGCATTAATTCCACAATACTAACAGATGTACCTATACTATGATAAAAATCAGCAAATTCAACTCCAATTGCACCTGCTCCAATAATTAATAATTTTTCTGGTTGTTTTTCTAAAGTCATTGCTTTTTTATAATCTATTATAAATTCATTATCAATTTTTATATCTGGTAAACTTTTTGGACGTGCCCCTGTTGCTATAATAGTTTTATAAGTTTTTAATTCTGTAATCTTTTCGGATAAGGTTTGATCTTTATAAATAATAATTGTTCTTGTATCTTTAAAAATACCAAATCCCTTAAAAACATCAATATGATTTTTTTTCATTAGATAATCTACTCCCTTAGACATTCTTTCTGCGACCTTTCTGGAGCGTTGAATAATAGAATCAAATCGAATATTAAAAGATGAAATTTCTATACCAAAATCCTTAGCTTTTTTTACTTTTTGGTAAAAATGTGCACTTTCTAATAATGCTTTTGTGGGAATACAACCCCAATTTAAGCAAATACCACCCAATTCTGATTTTTCAATGATCGCTGTTTTTAAACCTAATTGGGCAGAACGAATTGCTGCTACATAACCACCTGGACCTGAACCTATTACTATTACATCATAATTTTTATTTTCCATAGGATTATTTTTTATAGATTGATTACTTTACATTTAAATTAAGATTGATTTTTAGTCAAAAGATTTTAATTCTTAAAATATAAAAAAATTTTAATAAAAATGAATGTGATTTATTTATGAAAGTTATCAAATACTTAATATTTTTATTTTGTATCTATTCCTTATTTAGTCAAAATAAAATATATACAGAAAAATTTCCAGATTTTTTAATCCAAGAAAACGAATATTTAGATTCATTTCCTAAAACAAATTTTATTTTTATTTTAAGTCCTTCTGATTTTATTCTTTGTAAAAAAAATCCTATTTATTATAAAGAAAGTTTATTAAAACAACAATACTTTCAGATAGAATTTTTAGATAAAATTTATACAGATGCTGGAAATTTTAATAACGATGTAATTGAATATTATTTAAAAACATATGATATAAATTTAACAATAAAAAAATTACAGGAAGGATATAATAAAGATCCTTTATTTTTTGCCTTCTTATATAATTTAGGAAGATTATATTTGCTTAAAAAGGATTATAATAAAAGTATATTTTATTTTAATAAAACATTTTATTATTTTCCAGAATATCCAAGAATACATTATTATCTCGGCAAAAACTATTTATTATTAAATAACGAAATACAGGGCGAATATCATTTTAAAAAAGCTATCCAGTTAAATCCAGACCAGATAGAATATTATATAGATTTTATTAATATATTATATGATAAAAAACAATATGCAAAAGCTAAACTATATTTTTCTCATGGAATAAAAAAATTTAATGAACATAATTATTTTAAAATATTTAAAGCAAATTATCTAATTAAAGAAAAAAAATTTAGTAAAGCATTAAATATTTTATTAGAAATTGACAAAAACAAATTAAATGAATTCGAATTATTAGAACTCAATTATACTTTATTTGTTTTATACGAAAAAACTTCTCAATTAGATAAAGCTTTAAATCAAATAAATAAAATTTTATCTTATAAAAATCCTTATTTTTTTAATAAATATTCAAGAGAATTATTATTAAGCCAGAAAGAACGCTTAGAAAAAATAATAAAAAAATAACCCCCTTTCGGGGGTCATAAAAAATTTCTATGGATTAAAGGAGAGAGAAATTAATATCCATGGCAAGAGGTGTCGCTTGGATTGTTATTATCACATCTATGATCCCAGTATTCTTGATAATTGATAAATCCATTATTTGGACAACCAGGTTGACCTGCATCAATTATCGCTTTTGTATTTTTATCTATACAGAATAAATTCCACCAGAGATTTATCTGGCCAGAACCAGCTACATATGTCCTAACAAGACCTGTATGTTTATATACTCTTACAATCGCCTGAGCATCTTTAATAGTTTTACTTGTATAGTATCTCTGAGACCAGTTAAATACACTATAACCAAGTCGATTTGCATTTGGTCCAGTAAATGTCCAAATTCCACCTTTAATGGTAATCGTTTCTGGTCCATAACCTGTAATAACATCATAATCAAGTGTAGCATCTCCAATATTTAATCCAGAGAAATTACTATCAAATTGAGAAGTTGGCTTTCTCCATTTCCAGCTTACCTGACATCTATGTTTATTCGAACCATCAGATGGGAAATATGCTGTACCTTTTATTCTACAATCTTTATTTCCAAATTCAAAATGAGAATCTAAATCTCGTGGATCTTTGGTATTCCATTGTAATACAATTCGTATTTCGTCTTGAGCTAATTTTGGAGAAATCAATACATCCTGACTTGCTGGTGTATTAGATCCTGCAGAAATTACTGTTTTATAAGTAGTAATATATTCTTCTGTTATACCATTAGCTGTTCCGGTACCAGATACTTCTAATGTATAATTTCCTGCTGGAACATTTGGTATTAAATAGATACCATTAGAATCTGTTGTTACAGCTGGTATGGTTTGATTATTAGCATCTAAGGCATAAGGTCCAGATGTCACATTAATGCCTGGTCGAATTCGAACAGTTAAACCTCTAACTGGTTTATTATTAAAAGCATTTCTTACCACACCACGTATATTGGCTGGTCCCTGAGAATCTGGTATTGCTGTAATAATATCAAAGACAGCTTTTCCATTAGCTGGAATATTCACAATACCTTCTACTGATTTGTATCCAGCAGAAGTAAATTTTACCTTCCATTGTCCAGCATTTACATTAAAAATATTATATTGTGATGTTCCAGACCATATAGCAGGACCATTTGTTAAAGAAGCAGGTTCAACGCCATCTGTAGGTCTTACACCTGTTACGGGATGTACCAATTCTATTGCATAAGTTCCCGTAAATGGATGACCACCTGCAAGCATTACTCGTCCTTCTAAATCACCACGGCCATTGTTTGGAACTAAATTACTATCTGCAACAGCATCTCCATTCCAGGGTACAGTCACATCAATAACCTGATCTTCATAACCATCTTTAGAAATTATTACAACATAATCACCTGGATCAATATTTTTAAATTCATATTTTCCATTAGAATTAGTTGTTATATCTGCTACCTGTTCATGTGCTGATGGGTTTAATCGGGTAAGACTAGAAATTATATCATAATCTTTATACACGTTAACAAGATTTCCATTTACACGTTTTCTTAATTTTACAGTTGCTCCATTGACAGGTACTGTACTAAATGCATCTGTAACAGTTCCACTCAATTTTCTTCTTGGTTTATGTGCTAAAACAGATGTTACAGTTAAAACATCTGATGAATCTAATACATCATCTGCTACAGAACTATTATCTGCCTGATATACACCAGTTTGTATATGATCTAATGGATCCACAACAAAAATACTATAGGCACCTTGTTTTAAGAAATAATAATCTGTTCCACTTTCTGTAATTTTTTGTATTGTTGCTGATGGATCTGTACCTACAATAGAAGAATTTTTCAATAGTGGTGCACTAGCAAAATTTTGAATTGCATAACCAACCTTTTGTTCCTCTGTTAATCCAGATGGAAGTTGTACTACTTTAACATTACCATTAAAATCATAACTTCCTGTATTATCTGTTGTAGTAATTAAAGCATAATCGTTTGTTCCATCATTTATCGTTACCAATACAACAAATAAACCAGATAAGGGATGTTTAGAATTATATCCTGGCGCAGAAGGATAAGCATTTTTATCTCCATTTACAAGTGTATCTAATGTTGTGGATACACCTTTAATACGAGAACGTTTTGTAGAAGATGTTAGTACAACATTTCTATCCTCATTTTGACCATTTAAAATAATCACATCTTCCTGCGAATTATTATAACCTGGTGCAGAAACATAATATCTCCATTTTCCAGCTACAGCAGTCATTACAAGTTTATTAATAGAACTATCATAATCATATTCTTTTATTGCCCAGGTTTGATAATTACAATTTGGTGCACAATTACATAAAAATGTTCCAGCTGCTGTACCGTTCCATGTTGGACATGCCTGATATATCCAATTTCGAATTAAGCTTCCTAATCTTTCATGATCAATTAAATATGCTAAATTCTTAGGTGGTTGAGTTTGATCTGGTCTGAAATTAATTCTTGCTCCTGGAACTGGTGCTATTGCTCCAGAAGAAATCATACCTGTTATCTGAGATGGATTCGCAACCATTATAATTGGTTCTGTTGTGAGATCTACAACTCTTGTACCACCAGCTGCATGTGCTATAAAAGAAAATGTTTTATTTCTGGATGTAAAACCATTTCGAGAAACTTCTAAATAAAAAATTCCATTGGTTAATGTTATTCCAGAAAACTGAACAACTCCACTACTATTAGGATTAGCAGTTGCCTTTATATTTCCCTGTTCATCTTTTAAGCGTACTGTAAATTGTGTTAAATCGTCCCCCTCAATTGCCCCATTCACAACAACAGCAGTAATTTGAGCATCACTTTCTGTTGGTGCCTGCCAAACAACGTTTAACTGTCCTGTTGATAATTCTGTTGCTACAGTTTGATCATTACCCTGAAATACAAAATGTACCATAGCTTGTGCATCGCTGAATGGCTGACCTGAAACTGTTAAACTATCTCCATCTACTACAACAAAATAATTTCCATTTTGTAAATTTGCTAAAGTAGAACTATCATTACTATCAAATGCAAAACTTCCATCACTTCCTGTTTGCTCACAAGCAATTTGAGTTTGATTAGAATCATATAAACATACTGTAATTCCACTTACTCCACCTGGATTGATTACCACACCATCCTGATTAAATCCAGGATTTGTAACAACACCAGAAATAATTGCTGGACCAGATGTATAATAAACTCTCTTTGCAATTAACTCTAATCCAGAAACTTGATTAGGATTTTGTGTTGGGTCAAAAATAAAACTAAAATCTACATAAGCATAAGCTAGACCATATCCATCGTTAATTAAGATACGATAATTATTATTTTGTAAATCTTGTAAATCGAATAAAAAATTTCCAGTCTCTTGAGGTGTTGTTTCTGCCTTTTCTTCGGCATTTGGTGCTACCAGTTTAATTTTTATATGACTAATATCAGATGTTGATAAACCAGCATCTACAAGAGAAACAATACTACCATCTGGCATTTCTACTTTTAGAATACCAGAAATTTTTACTGGTCCATGGGTAGGAATTTCTTGATTTACATTCCCTCCCGGATTACCTGATAAATCCTCAGGTAAAGGAACACCATTTGAATCTTTTAATACATCTGGCGGGAAAAACCAGAACCCTTTTTTCTTTTTATCACAAGCACTGGTTAAAACCAGCACTCCAATTAATATCGCATACCACAACAAGGTTTTTATTTTACTATTTATCATATTTATACACCCCCCTGTTTAAAAAATAGTTGTCATATACTATGATTTAAATAAATACCATTCAGAGTCAACTTTGAAAAAATAAAAAAATAAAAAAATTTTACAAATTGTTCTATTTTGGACAATTTATTAATGTTTTTGTCCAATTTAGGACAATAATATACCTATAGGGGGTATTAATGAAAACAAAAAAAATTAAACGAACAAAGATTCAAAAACAAAAAAAAGAAATTTTTCAAAACAATACGAATATTAAAGAATCTTTTAATCAAAAAAAAAATATCTTTCACGAAACAAGAATTAAAAAAGATATATCAATAAATAAAATTGCTCATGATACAGGAATTGATCGAAAAATCATAAAAAATATAGATGAGGGTAATTTTGATCATATAAAATTAATTCATCTTATTGAAGTAAGTAAATACTTAGGTGTTAATATTTTTCAGTTTATTAGAGATTATTATCAATTAGATGATATGGAATTTTATTCAGAAGAAATAGGTGATCTTGTTGATAGAATGGTCTGGTTACAAATGGATTTAATTTATTCCGAACTTAAAGAATTAGCAAAACTAACCAAAATGCGTGTTGATGATTTTAATGTTCAACAAATTTTATCTCAGAGAAAAAACTTAAATAAATTAATTGTTTTAAATATGCGTTTAAGAAAAGGAGAAATTACACCTTCTGAAGCTCTATCCCATTTCCCTATTTTAAAACATGGTTATCTAAGAAGAAAAAATTTAGAAGATTAATAATTATTTTTCTTCTGCAATAAAGTTTAAAGCTAATATTAAAGGTAAAATTCCAAGAAAAGAAGCACTAAAAAAATTCCACCATATAGGTGGGTCTCGCATCAATTCGCGTTGTGCTTCTGCTATCATAATACCCCACGAAGATGAACCTGGTTCTATTCCAATACCAATAAACGTTAAAACTGTTTCTGCTAATATTACATGAGAAGCTGATAAAGCAAAAGTAATACGTATAATTGATTTTGTATTAGGTAAAATTTCTTCTATAAGGATACGAAAATTAGATTTTCCAGCAACTTTTGCTGAACGAATAAATGCTAATTCTCTAATTTTTAATGTTTCTCCTCGAATTAATCTTGCAAGCTCTACCCATGAGGTTAATCCTATTGCTAAAATAATCCAGAACATTCCTCTCCCAAAAACCATTAAAAATGTTATAACAAATAATAACCATGGAATAGATGCAACAGTTGTATAAAACCATTGAATTAAATCATCTATAAATCCGCCAAAATATCCAGCTATTAATCCTAAGAATATTCCAATTGGAAATGCAACCAAATTTACGCCAAAAGCTAAAAGTAAAGCAGTTTTTGCACCTTTTAAGGTTTGTAGCAATACATCATTACCATTAATATCTGTTCCCAATAAATGGAAACCTATTGGCTTTTCGAAATATTTATTTGGCTTTTTATAAATTCCCAGGGGTTCTGTATAACTTCTCTCTTTTTTTACTTCAAACACATTAATAAAAATTCCTTCTAAAATAGAATATGTCGCACCATAAGAATCTTTATATGTTATTATATCTAATACACCAATAATAAAATATATTACAATAATAGTATAGCTAATTTTCTTTATTATTTTCTGATATTGATTCATACTAACTTACTCGAAACGTATTCTTGGATCTACAAAAGCATAAGAAATATCTGTTAAAATATTTCCTAACATATAAAGTAATGCACCAAGATAAACGAGAGCTTTTATAACAGGAAAATCTTGAGAAATTACCGCCATATACATCATATCTCCCATTCCAGGTATTCCGAAAAACTGTTCTAATAATAAAGAACCAGTTATTAAAAAAGGAAGACTCATAACTACTGTCGTTAAAATTGGTATTGATGCATTTCTTAAAATATGAAAAATCAATATATACCACGATGAAGCCCCTCTTAATCGTGCAGCTCTAACATGTAAAGAATATTTTTGTTCATGCAATACGGTTCTATAAAAGCGAATCTGACCACCCATACCACCAATTACTGCCACTATAATTGCTGGAATAGGATTTCCATAAATAGGAACTATACGAAAAAATTCTCCAAATATCCAGCCAGCTAATAATAAATAAACTGGTAAAGCAATACTCATTGTAAATACAGCAAAAATTGTAATCAATCTATCAACCCAGATTTGACTAAGTATTGTAAACAAAGATAAAAAAAGACTTATAAATAATGAAATAATAAAAGCAGGAAGCATTATACTTAATGAAGGTAAAGCTCTTTCTTTAATCTGTTGTAAAATATCACGATTATTTTTATCTTTACCTAAATTTAATGTTATAAGTTCATAAATACCAAGAAAATAACGAGAATAAAATATACTTTTTTCTGCAAACTCTGGATGAATTCTTCCATCTGGCCTTATCTCTTTTGCATGGTAAGGTAAATTTAAAAATAAAGGAAGATGATAACCATTTGCACGAACCCAATCCTGTAAAACAGGCAGGGGTGCCTGTGGTAAATTTACTTTTGCTATTGCAATGGAATCACGTAAATGAAATAACAAAAACGTTATTGTATAAACACCTAAGGCAATTGGTATAGTATATAGAATTCGTCTAAGAATATATTTCCACATTTTTTTGATCGTTTTTTAAAATATCAATCATCTATCAAACGATTTTTTAATTATAATATACCTCATAAAATTAATTGATTAAATATGCATATATTAATAATCACAAAAAAAGATTGAAAGAATTGACATATATATCAAAATAAACAAAAAATATATAGGAGTAGATCATGAATTATGATTTTGATTTTATTGTGATTGGTTCAGGTTTTGGGGGAAGTGTTTCCGCAATGAGACTTTCGCAAAAAGGTTATAAAGTTGGTGTAATAGAAGCAGGTAAACGATTTAATAATAATGACTTTCCTAAAACGAACTGGCATTTTAGAAAATTTTTCTGGTTTCCTAAGATTTTTTGTTATGGGATACAAAGAATTAATATGTTAAAACATGTATTAATCTTATCAGGAGCAGGTGTTGGTGGTGGAAGTCTTGTTTATGCCAATACATTATATGTTCCTTTAAAAAAATTTTTTGAACATACTAAAGTACAAAAAATTGGTGGTGCGGAAGCATTAATGCCCTATTACGAAATTGCAAAAAAAATGTTAGGTGTTACAACTACACCTAAAACATTCAGTGGAGATGGATATCTCAAAAAAACAGCAGAATTAATGGGATTTGGAGAAACTTTTCGACCCACACCAGTTGGAGTATTTTTTGGAGAAGCTAATAAAGAATATGAAGATCCTTATTTTGAAGGAGAAGGTCCTAAGCGCGTCGGTTGCAATTTTTGCGGTAATTGTATGGTAGGTTGTAGATTTAATGCAAAAAATACCTTGGATAAAAATTATTTATATTTTGCAGAAAAATTAGGTGCTCAAATCATTCCAGAGACTCAGGTAATAAAAATTGTTCCCATCAATGAAGATGGTTCAGATGGTTATGAAATTTATACTCGATCAACAACAGGTTTATTTGGTTTTCCCAAAAAGGTTTTTCGCACAAAAGGTGTTGTACTTTCAGCTGGTGTATTAGGAACAATGAAATTACTTTTTAAAATGAAGCAAAAAAAGATAATGCCCAAAATTTCTGATAGATTAGGCCATTTTGTAAGAACAAATTCAGAATCAATTATTGGTGTAACATCAAAAAGAAAAGATGTAAATTTTTCTGAAGGTATAGCTATTGCATCCAGTGTTTTTCCCGAAGAAGAAACCCATATAGAAGCAGTACGATATGGGAAAGGATCGGATGCAATGAATAGTCTTGCTGCACCTGTTCTTGTTGATGGTGGGGGAAGAATTCCACGTCAAATTAAATTTCTTTTTGCAATTTTACGTCATCCTATTCTGACATTACGTATGTTGGTTCCTTTTGGTTTTGCTCATCGTTCTATCATATTACTTGTAATGCAAACCCTTGATAATTATATTAAAATTAAATATAAAAGAACTTTATATTTTCCATTCAAAAAAATCCTTACTTCGGAATTAGATAAAGGAGGTAAACCACCAAGTTATATACCTATAGCCAACGAATTTGCAAGAAAACTTGCAACGTTAATTGATGGTATTCCAAGAAGTTCTCTTAATGAAGTTTTATTTGATATTCCCATGACAGCTCATATTTTAGGAGGTGCATGTATTGGAGAATCTCCAGAAGAAGGTGTTATAGATCATCAAAATCGTTTATTTGGCTATAAAAACTTTTATGTTTGTGATGGTTCTATGATTCCAGCCAATCTTGGCGTTAATCCAAGTTTAAGTATAACTGCTTTTACCGAAAGAGCAATGTCTTTTATTCCTCCAAAAGATGGAAAAACAATTCATTTTTTTAAATTCGAAAAAACATGGAAGATTGATCAATTTTTACTTCAATCAGATTCAATTTTATCCAAAAAATAATAATAGAAGCCCCTTATAATCGGGGCATCTATTTTTTATATACAAAATTAAACAGCCAACTTTTGTTGATTTAACTTTTCATGCTTTTTTTTATTTAAATCTACATCTTCTGGTTTTGTTCTTCCTTTAAATTCATCCATTGTATGATTAACTCCAAGTAAATTTATAAAGAAATCGAAAAACCATACTGGGAATAATCGTAAAATTGGTAAAAGATACACAATCCATGGCATATAAAGTCTTTTTTTATTTTTCTCAATTGCTTTAATAATCTTTTTTACTACTTTATGTTGATCCAGTATAGGTAAAATCCAGGGCCAACGAGTTTTAACACCATCAAACATTCCTGTATTAATATAATAAGGACAAACAACTAAATTTCTAACAGGCCATTTATTTCTTTGTATTTCCATTCTTAAAGATTCATCAAATCCAAAAGCTGCAAACTTAGAAGCACCATAATCAGACTGTTTATAAACCCCAATTAAACCAGCAGCAGATACAATATTTACAATAAATCCATTTTTATTTTCTATCATCTTTGGTAAAAAAGCACGTATCGTCCAGAAATGCGCTAATACATTTACCTGAAATGTTCTTATAATTTGCTCATCAGAAATTTCTAAAAAAGATTTGCCAGAAACAATACCTGCATTATTAACAAGAATATCAATAGTACCTAATTCTTTAAGGACTTTTTTTGCTAAATCATATACCATTTCTTTATCTGTTAAATCACAAAATTGAGTAATTAAATTGGTGGAACGAAAATGATTATCTTTTTCCCATTCTTCTCGCATTTGATTTAAATTTTCTTCATTTACATCCCAGATAACAATGTTTTTAGCACCCTTTTTAGCCATTCCTATTGCCATTAATTTTCCAATTCCACTAGCTCCCCCGGTTATTAAAATATTTTGATTCTTAATATTCATATTAATCCCCCATTTTTTGAATTAACATTCAAACATAATATTTTTTAAAGAATTATTGTCAATAAAAAAAGAATTAACAACAATAGTGTTATTATTTTTCTATGTATTTTTCATTTTCCATTCCGACGGTTAAGCAATATGCTATTACATAGCACTAAGATACTTTTATAATTTATATCTATCGTTTATTCGTGCCACTTTCTATCATTTCAATAATAAATGTACAAATGTACAAAAAAAAGCAAAGTTTTTTAATTTTTGAAAGCGATCAAAGAACGCCGTATAATTTATAGTTTCTATTAATTTTGCTTCTAAATTGTTATTTATAATAAAAAAATTTGATTTTCTTATATTTTTTTAGTAAGATCTTTAATAAAAATTAGACTATAATTATTGATGGCTACTTATATTAGAAAGAATATACAAAGTCCTAACGAAGAACTAGAAGAATCAAGTAATACAATAATTTTACATTTTATGATTTATTTACCCTATAAAGAAGATTTACAGGATTTAAGAAATCAGCATTCCAGCTATTCGGATATGTTTTTGTTTTTAATTTCTAAATACATAGAAAGATTAAAAAAATTAGCAAATCAAAAGAAAACCAGTAAAAAAATTTATCAGATAGTATGTAATGATTATGAACACTATTCTATAAGAGTAAGTCAGAATATTCATCAATTATTAAAAGACATATCCGAGATGACAGGTTATAGTGTAAGTCATATTATAAGATTACTGATAGAATGGGAATGTTATAGAAGATTTGATGATAAGGTATCTCTATTAAGGGTTCCGTTAAGGGAAATGGGTACGTGAATTTGTAACAAGTATTACAGAAATCAGGATAGAGCATCGATTTTACAGGGCAAGGGAACTGGTAGAAGAAGATGTTGAAATATTATGTGCTTAAAATTATTTACCAAAATATAAATTGATCACTTACTATTTTTTATATCTTTGATTATTCTTACTCCATATATCTCTACATCATTTTCTTTCTCTTAAGCTAAATTACCAGTGATTAAGAAAAAATTAGACAGCAGATGGTGTTGAAAGATTTTATATTTTAAATACAGTCTTTATTTTACTGAAATAAAAAACATAATTTCATTCAAATATAATTCTAATATAAAAAAATAATAGACAAATTAATTTTAATATAAAGGATAGTTATAATGAAGAAATTAATATTTATCAGTTATATTATAATAATATTAGAAATTTTTCAATTACAATCTCAGGATTTTGTTAAGGTTCCAGAATTAAAACGGCCTGTAATGGATTTAGTAGGCATTTTAAAACCAGAAGAAATAAAAAATATAGAGAGAAAAATATTACAATTACAAAAAGAAAAAGGTAGCCAGATTGCTGTTCTTATTATAGAAACGACCAAACCAGAGCCAATTGAAGAATATTCGATGAGGGTAGTAGAAAAATGGAAGTTAGGAAGAAAAGGCATAGATGATGGAGTATTATTTTTAATAGCATATAAAGATAAAAAAATGAGGTTAGAGATAGGATATGGGTTAGAAGGTGTTATACCAGATGCGAAGGCAAAAGAAATATTAGAAGATTATGTAAAGCCATATTTTAAAAAAGGTGATTTTTATAAAGGTATATATACTTGTATAGACGTATTAATAAAATTAATAAATAATGAGCCTTTACCAGAACCAGTTCGTTCTAATACCGTACTAATCGAAAAAAATAATGATTTTGTTGGAAGTATAATTTTTATTTTTGTTGCATCTCTTTTTCATATTGTGTCGGCATTTATAAATTTCTCTGTTTCTAAATTAAAAGGATTTATTTTAACAGGATTGGATATTGGTTTGATTTTCGTTTTGGCTTTGGTATTGCCTTTTTGGTTGGCTATTTTTTTAGCTGTATTTCCTATCTGGTTTATTACTTTATTCAGCTCAGGTATAAGCGGTGCAAAATCAAAAAATTCAATAAATAGCTGGGGTAGTTCAAATAGTTGGTCCAGTTCCAGCAGTAGTTGGTCTGGTAGTTCAGGTGGTTTTTCTGGTGGAGGCGGTTCCTTTGGTGGAGGTGGAGCATCGAGTAGCTGGTAATCTTTAATTATTTTGTTTTTCGTATTCCCTAATTGCTTGTTCTAAGGTATTCCATGATAAAGTAGCACATTTTACTCTTATAGGAAATTTTTTAACGCCTTTTAAAGCTTCTAAATCTTCGTAATTTTCTGGTAAAGATATATCTTCTTTGCTCATAATCATATTTTTAAAAAGTTCAATTAACTTTTTTACTTCTTCAAGTTTATGATTTTCAATATAGGTAGTCATCATTTCTGTGGAGGCAGTACAGATACTACATCCCTGACCGGTAAATGTCGCTTTTTTTATTTCATCACCATCAATATATAAATGCAAATATACTTCATCTCCACAACTTCTATTTACACCTTCTTCGTGTATATTTGCTTCTGGTAATTCTCCATAATGCTTAGGATTCTGAGAATATTCAATTATGATTTCTTTATATAAATCTTCACTTAGTGACATACTTACCCTTTTTAATTTAATTTTTTATGATTGAAAATTTATTTTCTTTAAGTTTAAATATCTCAATTACTTTTTTAATACCATGGATTAGAGCGTCAACATCTTCTGGACCATTATATAAGTAAAAACTTGCACGAGCTGTACCTGGAATTCCAATTTTTTTCATCAATGGTTCACAACAGTGATGTCCAGCACGTATAGCAATACCTTCTTGATCTAATATACTTCCTATATCATGTGGATGTACACCTTCTATTAAAAAACTGATTACTCCACCTCTTTTAGAAAGATCTTCTGGACCAAATAATCTTACATAAGGTATTTCTTTTAGTCGGGGGATTGCATATTCTAATATTTCAACTTCATGTTGATGAATATTTTCAAGTCCAATATTTTGTAAATATTCAATAGCTACTGCATATGCTACTACACCAGCAATATTTGGTGTTCCAGCTTCGAATTTATTAGGTAATGGAGCTGGTTTAAAACCATCTTTCCATACAGTTAGAATCATATCACCACCACCCATAAAAGGATCCATTTTTTCTAATAATTCTCTTTTTCCATAAAGAACACCTACACCAGTAGGTCCAAGCATTTTATGAGCAGATAGCGCATAAAAATCACATCCAATATCCTGAACATCAACAGGCAAATGGCACGCACCCTGTGCACCATCTACAATAAAAATTGCATTTATTTGTTTTGCGAAGTAAGAAATTTTTTTTAAGTCATGTATAGTTCCAATTGCATTCGACATATGAGCAACAGAAATAATTTTTGTTTTTTCTGTTAAAACATTTGGAATTTTTTCATAATCATATTGATAATCTTCTGTTAAGGGTATATGCTTTATTTTAATTCCTTTTTTTTGGGCAACAATCATCCATGGTACTAAATTAGAATGATGTTCCATTTCAGAGACTAGGATTTCATCACCTTCCTTGAGAAATTTCATTGCATAAGAATAAGCGATAAGATTGATACTTTCTGTTGTATTCCTTGTAAAAATAATTTCTTCTGGTTCCTTTGCATTCAAAAATTTCTGTACTTTTTTTCTTGTTAATTCATAAAGATCTGTTGCTTCGTAGCTTAAACGATAAGCTCCTCGATGTATATTTGCATTTCTACAACGATAAAAATCAGAGAAAGCATCGATTACTTTTTGAGGTTTTTGAGAACTGGCAGCAGAATCTAAAAAAACCAGTGGTTTACCATTCATTTTCGTTTGTAATATTGGAAAATCTAATTTAATTTTTTTATAATCTAACATATTTATTTCCTTAGATTTGTTTTAATCTATATTTACATAAACATCATCATTCTGAATTTCAACTTCATAAATTTCTATATCTTCTGTTGCAGGTGGTTTTGTTACTTTTCCTGTTAATAAATGAAATTTTGCTCCATGTCTTGGACAGATAATTTCTTTTGTAGAAAGATCAATTTTAGCATTATCAAAAGGTGCACCATCATGAGTGCATTCGTCCTGAAATGCTAAAATTTTATTATCTAACTTTGTTAAACCTACTGGTCCATAAGGTGTCAGTTTGCTTATTACTTTTCCTTCTTCAATTTCATGAATTTTGCAAACTTTAAACTTGGGCATTATGCTCTCCTATATTATATTTTTTTAGATAAGTAATCTAAATAATGTTCTTTTTCTTCTTCTGTTAAATTAGATTCTTGAATAAGATCATAAATAAATCCAATCATTAAAAGTTTTTTAGCTTCTCTTTCGTTTAATCCACGTGTTTGTAAATAGAAAATGGCTTCTTCGTCGAGATCTCCAGCAGTTGCTCCATGTTCACAACTTACATCTTCTGAACGAACAATTAACCATGGCAAAGATTCTGCTTTTGCTTTTTTACTTAAAATTAAATTATGATTTAATTGATGACTATTTACTCCTTTGATTTTATGAGGTGTTTCTAATTTTCCAATAAATACAGAATGTGATCTATCTTTTACAATTGTTTTATATAATAAAGAACTTGTTTCGTTATGATTTAAATGCTGTACATCCATTTCCATATTATGAAAATGTCCTTTTTCTCCAAAAAAGAAACCAATTCCACGAAATTCAATATTTTCTTCTAATAATCTTGCCTGTACAAATCCTTTACCAGTAATACCACCTGTATGAAATACACTACAATGAACATAAGAATCTCTATGCTGAATTACACGAATTTTATGAAAATGAAATTCATAGTCACTATGATAACGTATAGTAGTATATTTAACTCTACTATTACTTTTTGCAATAATATAAAAACTGCTATTCCATAATGCTTGTTCTTCTATACCATGAATTTCTTCTATAATATCTACTTCGCTTCCTTCATTGGCAATAATAACAGTAAAAGGGAAAAAACCATCACCAGAAATTGCTTTATGAGTAACTTTAATCGTTTCTTTTGTATTCTTAGAAATATCTATAATATTAAAATTCTGTATCAGCGCTATATTTAAAATAGTAAAATAATCTATCTCGAAATGAAACTGTTCTGCTATAAAAGAAGCATAGTTTATTTTTAAAATTTTTTTTAAATCTTCTATGGAATTTTCTAAACTTTTATAATTATCTGAAACTTTAATAGTTGTATCTAAATTAGAATCTGTTAACTTTAAATTATCAAAAGGAATTAAATTTAAATTGATTTTTCTCCAGGATTCATGATAAACAGGAGGCAAAGAAGTTTTATTAAATAGTTCCAGTGCTTCTATTTGTATATCTTTTATAGGATGATTTTTATTTTCTATAAATTTTAAAAATCTATCCTGTATTATTGTTTGTTGCATAAAAAATCCTTTTATTAATTATTTTGCTAAGGATAAAATTTGTTCATAACCTTTTTGTTCTAATTCTTGTGCTAATTCTTTACCACCACTTAATTGAATTCTACCATCCATAAAAATATGAACTTTATCTATTTCTATATAATTTAATAAACGTTGATAATGTGTAATCAATATCATTGAACGTTCTGGCGATTTCATTTCTTGAATATTTTCTGCTATGATTTTTAATGCATCAATATCTAAACCAGAATCAATTTCATCTAATATGGCAAACTTTGGCTGGATTAACCTCATCTGAACAATTTCGTGCCTTTTTTTCTCTCCACCAGAAAAACCATCATTTACATAACGTCCTAAGAAATCTTTTTTCATTTGTAATTTATCAAAAGCATCATTAATTTTTTCTTTTAATTCTCTAATTGGTAAATCACCATAAAAACTTTTAATAACATTTCTTAAAAAATTCATCGTTGTAACACCAGGAATCTGTGTTGGATATTGTAATGATAAAAAGATACCTTTTTTTGCTCTTTTATCAGTAGAAAGAGATAAAATACTTTCTCCTTCAAACTTTATATCTCCCTTAGTAACAATATATTTGGGATGTCCTAACAATGTATAAGAAAGAGTACTTTTTCCAGAACCATTAGGACCCATTATCGCATGAATTTCTCCATAAGGAATTTGTAAGTTAATTCCTTTTAATATCTCTTTGCCTTCTACTTCTACATGTAAATCAATTAGTTCTAATATGTAATTCATATTCTTGCTCCTATTATATTTATTAGCATGTTTGACCTTTTATTTCATTTTTTTGAATACCTGGTGTTGTTCGTTTGATAGCTTTACCATCTTCTAAAATCATACGAATTAATCGTCCAATTTCTACTGAATATTCTACATTAAGATCACGTACAACAGCATCGCAAAAACCAGTTACAATTAATAATTTTGCTTCGTCTTCGTCTATACCTCTTGTTTGTAAATAAAATAAGATATCTTCATCAATTTTAGAAACTGTTGCTTCATAATTTAGTTTAGCAGAATCAACATGAATTTCATTATAGGGATATGCATGGGATTCTGAACGATCATCTAACATTAAACCATCACATTTAATATGGCTATAAGAATTTTCTGCTGTTTTTTCAAATTTTACAAGACCGCGATAACTATTAATTCCACCATCTAAGGAAACACCTTTAGCAAGAATATTCGAACGGGTATTTTTTCCAATATGGATAATACGAGCGCCTGTATCTTGAATTTGATTATTTCCAGCAAATGCTAAGGATAAAACATCTCCAGTAGAATTATCACCATATAGAATAATTCCAGGATATTTCATTGTTTGAGCACCTACATTTACATCATTCCAGGTAATATGTGCTCCTTCATAACAGATACCACGTTTTACGGTCCAGTTATACATATTCTTTTTCCAGTTTTGAATAGTCGTATAATGAATTCTTGCATTTTTATGGGCAATTAATTCTACAACTGCAGTATGGAAGTTTGTGGCAAATTCCTGAACAGAAGTACAACCTTCGCTATAGATTAATTCACTACCTTCATCGGCAATCAATAATGTTCTTTCGTATTGTCCAGAAGAGGCAGCTGTTACTTTAAAATATGCTTGTAATGGCATTGGGGTTTTAACTCCCTTGGGTACATAAGCAAAAGAACCTCCACTAAAAACTGCACTATTTAAAGCAGCAAATTTATTATCTTCTGGTGGAACAACTGTACCAAGATATTTTTTTACTAAATCTGGAAATTCTTTAATAGCTGTATCAATATCACAAAAAATAATTCCTAATTCTTCTAATTCTTTTTTTACATTTGCATAAACTGTTTCGGAATCATTCATTGCTTCAAGACCAGCTAAATATTTTCTTTCGTGCTCTGGAATGCCAAGTCTTTCAAAACTTTCGAGTACTTCTGGATCTACTTCTTCCCAGGATTTCTTTTTTTGCTTTCCTGCTCCTACATAATGAACATAAGAATTTAAATCAATATTAAAATGTGGAATAAATCCCCAATTAGGCATTGGTTTAGATAAGAAAATCTCTAATGCTTTTAAACGAAATTCTGTAACCCAACCTGGTTCATTTTTTATATGGGATATGGACTCTACTACTTTTCTATTAATACCAGGAGGAAATTTATCTGGTTCATAATATTGCGGTTCTTTATTTTCTTTTTCTATGGTTTTTACTGTCATAATAGTACCCTTTTCTTTGCATATTTTAAAAATATATTCATATGTTAAGTTTTATTTTATAATAATAATCAATTTAGAATAATTCTAAATTGAAACAACTTAATGTATAAATAAATCGATTATTTTTAAAAGGCAAGTAAAATTTTAGTTTGTAAAATCCTGAATCGTGCAAACAAAAAAATATTTGTCATTACATAAAGTATTATAGTATTATTTTTAGAATTTTATAGTAATAAAATAAAAAATGCTTGAAATTTTTTTAAGATAAAAATATCATAAATTTATGAAAACAAATATTATTATAATTGCCTCTGTATTGTGCCTTATGGCATTATGTAAACAAGGGTCCTCTTCTAAAGAATTAGGAGGGGGCATGGCATCAGTAAAAGATGATGTATCTCAAAAAAATGTTGTACAAATTGCATCAGAATCAAAAGATCATACTATCTTAGTAAAAGCAGTGCAAGCAGCTGGTCTTGTAGATTCCTTAGCAAATCCTGGTCCATTTACTGTTTTTGCTCCAACCAATGCTGCTTTTGAGCAATTACCAAAAAGTGATCTTGAAAATCTATTAAAACCAGAAAATAAAAAACAATTAGAAACAGTTTTATATCATCATGTATTTGTTGGAAATCTTAGAAAAGATGATTTGATTGAACGTTTTAATGGACAAGAATTAATTATGTTTGATGGTACCTCTGAAAAAATTGAAGTAAAAGGAAATGAGATTTATATTGGTGGTGCAAAGGTTTTAACAGTTATTCCAGCTTCTAACGGTGTTGTATATGTAATTGATAAAGTTCTTTTACCAAAGAAATAAAATTTGCCCCATACACGGGGCTATCTTTAACCACCATAAAACCATCCAGTTGTTAACATATAAAGAGGTTCATCCTCTCTATGTAATCCAGCTTCTACTACTTCTCCAATTACAACAGCATGATCTCCTTCACCATATATATGTTTTACATCGCATTCAAAAAAAGAAGGACAATCTTTTAAAACAACTCCATTAGAATCAGTGATGTAATATTCGTAATTATTAAGTTTTTGATTTTCTATTTTGGTTGGCCCAAAAAAAGCCTGTGCAATATCTTTTTGATCTTTTCCTAAGATATTTATTGTAAAATGTTTACTTTCTTGTAATAACCTGTAACTGTTCGAATCTTTTTTAACTCCAACCATTACCAAAGGAGGTTTAAAGGAACATTGAGATAACCAATTGATTGTACCTGCTGCAATTTCTTCTTTTTCTACCGTTTTTACTGTTAAAATATATAACCCATAGGAAATCATTCTTAATACTTTTTTTTTGATTTGCTCCTCCATAATAATAAAATTAAATAAAATAGATTATCTGGCAACAATTAATATTAATATTCATAAAATACCTGCCTGCTTTAATATATTAGCAATTTTATTATCATTTTTCGCCATTTCTTTTAATACTTTATGAATTTTCTCATTATCTTCTTCTAATTCCTTTGTCTTTCTAATAACAGGAGATATGGCAGTTCTTCTATCCCATAATACAAAACCTATTACCCCAATTGTTTGTGCAATTATAGCACCTATTAAAACAAGCATTAATTGATATAAGTCATCTATACGTCGATTTAAAGATATTTCTAAACCATCAATTCTCTGGTTTAGGGATTTTTCTAAACTATCTATTCTTTGGTTTACTGCTTTTAATCCTTCTTCTACTCGAATTAAACGTTCCTTATCTTCCAATGTATATGGTATTTCTCTTGGAAAAATAGAAACAATACAAATAAACTGTATTATAATAAATAATTTCACTTTCATAAAATACCTGCCTGCTTTAATATATTAGCAATTTTATTATCATTTTTCGCCATTTCTTTTAATACTTTATGAATTTTCTCATTATCTTCTTCTAATTCCTTTGTCTTTCTAATAACAGGAGATATGGCAGTTCTTCTATCCCATAATACAAAACCTATTACCCCAATTGTTTGTGCAATTATAGCACCTATTAAAACAAGCATTAATTGATATAAATCATCTATTCTTTGATTTAGGGATTTTTCTAAACTATCCATTCTTTGGTTTACTGCTTTTAATCCTTCTTCTAATTTTGTTTCTACTCGAATTAATCGTTCCCTATCTTCTATGGTATAAGGTATTTCCCTTCCTAGAATATTTAAGGGACTAAAAATATATAAAATATTTATTATAATAATATAATAATAATAAAAGTAATTTTTCTTTTTAGTCTTCATATATATTTTATATCTACTTTTTGTTAAAATTTTAATGATTTTTTTAAAAAAGTAAAGAATTTTTTTATTAGTTTAGAAAGTTTTTAAATTCTAAACCATAAAAAATGGAAATAATATTTAGTTTCTTTTTCATTTTCATTTAATATTTCAGCATATTTTGGATAAAAATATAATGGAATTTGTTCTTTTTTACTATATACAATTTTTGAAAATCCGACTAATCCTCCCAGAAAACTAAATTCAAATTCATAAGGATTGTTTTTATAATGGAATCCAGCAAAAAATAAATTAAAATCATTATATTGATGATTCCATCTTAAACTAAATAAACGTAAAAACATAGAAAAATATTTATCTTCATTTTCGTATTTAGCATATTCTACTATAGAATAAAGTGGTCCCCAGTTTTTTTCTACATAGTCGTCTGGGAATGGCCATATAGATAAGATTCGAAAACCATAAGCATTATCTTCATTCCAGTAATTGATAATTGGCCAGAGTTTCCAGCTGGTTGTAGAAATTTGTTCTTGAGGATAGTATCGATAATAATGATACCATAAAGGCAGAAAAAATTTATAATGAGATTGGATTAGTGCAGATTCTGTTTTTAAATTTCCCCATAGAATAAGATAAAAATTCATTTCTTTATAATAGGGGAGCTCCCTATTTCCAAAACGATAATGAACATAAAAAGGGAAAAATACATATCTTCTAATATATGGATTTTCTGCTCTACTATATTGAAATAATATCCATAATAGTTTAAAATCAAAAGATTGATTTTTCTCGTCCTTCCCCCATGCAATTAAAGAAATAGGATATAAAATACTATAAGCATACATTGTTCCAGATTTAGAAAGTTTTTGAGAATACAAAGGGAAAAACATAAAAAAAGAACGAGGATCTTTTTTATCTAAACCATCTGAACCCCATTGAAAAAAGGGCCATAAAAATGTTTTATGGTTGTATTTGCCTTTATGAACTTTACTTGAATATAATGGGAAGAATCTAAAATCACTTCTTTTATATCCATCTCCACCCCACATTAAAATAGGCCAGAGGATTGAATATGCTTTATAATTTTTATATTGCCAGGAACTATATAAAGGAAATAATACATAATGAATTTCTTCCCATGCTAATTTATCTTTTATTGTTCCATATATGGGAAAAAAACTAAAAAATTGTTCTTTTTCATTATTTCCATATCCCCAAAAGAATAATGGCGTTAAAACAAATTCACCTTCCGATTTTTCTGCTCTATTATATTTTTCATCACCATTAAAAAGATATAAAAATGTCCATGTTTTCCAGTAATTGGTACCATGATAGTAATATATTGGATAAAAATAACTTCTAAAATAATAGGCTTTTTCAGTATTATAATAATTAGAATACAAAGGATGAATATAAATTTCTCTTTGTTCTACAGCATATTTACTTTCATATAAAAATAAAAATTCAAAATAACGAGTAGGTCCTTCTGTAATAACACGATTAGGTAAACGTGCTTCTAACTGAAAAATATACAAAATAAAAAAAGAAAAAAATAATATAGATCTATTTTTAGAAAACATAAAATAGAGAGAGGATAAAAAACCTCTCTATTAATGGAATTGTATCTTAATTTACTTAGGAATTTTTACTACCTGTCCAGGTTTGATTCGATTCCAATCAACATCTGGATTAGCATCTTCTATTTCTTTCTTTGTCTTTCCAAATTGTTTCATAATCTTATAAAGAGTGTCACCTCTTTGTATGGTATATTCTTGATAACCTAATTCTTCTTTTGCTTCTTGTGCTTCTTCTGTTTTTTCAGTTGTCTCTTGTTTTTCTTCTTTCGTTATAGATTGAGGTTGTTCTGGTTGATTGGTTTGAGGAGATTCAATTTTTTGTTCTTCTTTTGGTTGTTCATTTTTTTTATCTTTAAATAAGACTAAGTATCCTATTAAAATCAAAATAACAACCAATACTGCTATTAAAATTTTATTTTTGCCTTTTTCTTCTTCAGAAATGGTTGCTATTGTTTCTGTTTGAATTTCTTTTTGTGGTTCTTCAATAGATAATTCTTTTTTTTGTTCTTCTAACTTTGTTTCTACTTCTGAACTTATTAATGATTCCTCTTTTTTTACTGCAGATTTTTTACTTGCTTTTTTTGCTGCTTTCTTAGATGTTTTTTTAGCTTCTTTTTTACTTGTTTTTTTTGATGATTTTTTTGTTGCCATATAAACAATATTTTTTTATATCTTTAAAATTCAACTACTTTTCAATTTTTAAGAATTTCATTATAAAAAAACTTATTTATTTTGTTTATTAATTTACCATTATCTTATGGTTAGAATGTTATAAGATTCAGAAATTAAAGGTTGCTACTCTTATAATTTTTAATTAATTGGCTTATTATGAATAAAAAATTTTTAATTTTAATTCTGATTATACTTAGTTTAATACTTACGTTGTTTTTTATTGATCCAAACAAAAAAACCAGTACAATTTTAATAGTAAATGCTGATCAGGTTGTAGAAAAACAATCAGATTTTTATGATAAAGAATTGCGAATAAGAGGTTTTGTAAAACCTGGTAGCATTATAAGAATGGGAAATAAAGCAGAATTTATTATCATTCATAATAATAAAGAATTACCTGTCTATTTTAATGGAAAAACACAAATACCAGATACCTTTGGTGATGCAGTACCTGTTCGTATTGATGGAGTATTAAATAAAGATGGTAAATTTGTTGCAACTAAAATCGAAGCAAAATGTGCTTCTAAATACGAAGCACCAGGACAGAATATAAATCACGAACAATTGCAATATAAAGATTATAACAAATTATAATACTATATAAAGGTTTTTATTATGTTAACATGGAATGAATTAGGAGTTATTACTCTGGTATTATCAGGTATAATAGTTTTATTTTCTTTTTTTATTGGTTTAATGGGAATTTCTATAAAATTAAAGTTCCAGTTAATTCGTCTAATAATTCTAGAACTTATATTAAAAAAACAAGCTCGTAAAATCTATAAAAAGATTGTAGGAATCTGGGAATATCTTTCCCTTAAACTATTATCGTTTTTGAAAATTAATAAAAATCAAGCATTACGATTATCACAACAGGGCATATATATTAATTTCTTTTTAGCAGCAATAGCTTTAGCTATTTTATTAATACAATTATATACAAATGATTTAACCAGTAAATATGTTGTAAATCATACTTCTGATAGTTTATCCATTTTTTATAGATTAACAGCAGCCTGGGCAGGTTCCAGTGGTTCATTGCTTTTCTGGTATTTTTTATTAACTTTCTTTTCTTTTCTGGTTCTCTTTAAAGATAAGTTGCATTTATATAACCGATTACCTATTGCAATAATTATACTTAGTTCATTACAGTTTTTATTTATATTTTTGATGTTATTCTATGAAGATGCCCAACCATACTTAGAATATCAAGTTCCAATGAAAGCTGGTAGAGGACTTAATCCATTATTATTACATTGGGCAATGATTATTCATCCACCAATTCTTTATATTGGCTATGTAAGTTTTGCTGTACCATTTACCATTTATATGAGTGCTGTTATCTCTGGTAATATGAAAGATGATTTAATGCCTTTATTTCGCCGCTGGACATTATTCTCTTGGTTTTTTTTAGGATTTGGAATATTACTTGGAAGTAAATGGGCTTACGAAGAATTAGGTTGGGGAGGATACTGGGCATGGGATCCCGTAGAAAATGCTAGTCTTATGCCATTTATTTTATCAACTGCTTTTTTACATTCTTTAATTGTTCAACATCATAGGGGAATGTTAAAATACTGGAATTTATTACTTATAACATTAACCTATCATTTTTGTTTATTAGGTACTTGGATTACGCGAAGTGGAGTTATAGAAGGACCACATTCTTTTGCTAAATCTGATATAGGAATACCTATGATTATTTTTATTGGATTAAGTTTTCTTTATTTTGTTCGTTTTCTTTATTTTAAAAGAAATGTATTGAAAGCTGAGGATCAATTAGAAGCAGTCACATCAAAAGAAGGTAGTATATTACTAAATAATATTATTATGTTAATCTCTGTTATTATTATTCTTATTGGTGTTTTTTCTCCTTTAATACCTTATCATTGTACTTTTGAAAATGGTTTTACTTGTTTTAAAACAGAATGGAAACCTACTACTTATAATAAAATTATGGTACCCATAGGTATTATTATTTTATTTCTTATGGGAGCATCTCCTTTATTATCCTGGCGAAAACCTATGGATATAATCTTTGCAAGAACATTAAAAAAACCAATTATTGCTAGTGTATGGGGAGGAATAATTTATTCATTTATTTATTTTTTTTACTTAAGACCATTTGTAAAATTAGATAATAGTCCATGGGGATATCAAGTTATTGCAGATATTTTTTCTATTTTGACTGTATCCTTAGGAATTTTTATTATAGCTGGTATCATTCAGGAATATTATAGAGCAATTAAAGCAAGAAAATTACGTCTTAAAGAAACAACGTTACAGGCATTTGTACAATTAATTAGGCGTAACCAAAGACGATATGGTGGTTATTTAGTGCATTTATCTATTGTATTCTTATTTATAGGTTATTCAGGTGGGGCTTTTAAAACAGAATATCAAATTCAATTTCACTATAGTTTAATGCCAGTTAATCCGGGATCACCTTATGTCTATTATTATAGTGGTGATAAAGCATATATTCAGGGTTATACAATAGAAGCAAGAGAGTTATTTATAAGACCGCATTTTGAACCTAATGCAGATAAATCTAAACCAATTTATCTGACTGTTTCTCAGGAAGCACATTATCGTATAAATCCTGATAAGTTTTTGCCAGTTGTAACAGTTAGTATGGCTGATCCTTATGAATTTGCCAATCAACCACCCAGTATAGCAGAAAGAATTTTAAAGTTTACAACGGGATTCATATTAGATGGTAGAATGACAACAGAAAGACGATTCTATCCACAGGTTTATCCATATACAGGTGATTTAGTTCGTAATCAGATGGGATTTGGAGAAAGAATGGCTACAAGTGAACCAGATATAAAATCAAGTTGGACAGAAGATTTATATATACAGGTTGGAGCTGTTTATGATCCTGTTCGCAATAGAACACCTGATTTAGCCAGTATGTTTGAATATTATTATTATGAATTGGATAAAAATTATAATGCATATCAAATGTTATTTCCTCGAAATCTAATTGTTGATTTACATATATGGATCAATCCTCTTGTAAAATTTATCTGGTTTGGAACAACATTATTTTTTATTAGTGGTTTACTTGTTCTGTTACCCTTAATAGAAATAAAAGATAAAAAAGAGTAGATTATGGCATGGTTATATATTAGTCTATTATTTCTGATACTTTTTGCTTTAATGTATATTCGTTATAGGAATCAAGATCAGGATCCCTTAGGAGATTTAGATATTCCAAAAAATAAAACTACCCAGATTAGAAAAGGAAGAAAAATGATAGTATTAAAAATCATAATTTTAATTTTATTATTAGTAGTTCTATTTAGTTTATTTTTACCATTATTAAAAGAAGAAGAATACCATTATGATACTGATGGTATAACCACAATTAGAGAATACGAAATAGAAAAACAATATTTAGAAAGACAATTACAGGATATGATGTTAGATAAAGATAGTGGTAAAATTTCAGAAGAAGAATGGGAAAATGTTATACAACCCGTAAAAGAAAAAATTCAAAATTTAGAAAAAAAGATTCAGTTATTAAAGGAAAAAGTATGAAGTCACAAAAAATATTTTTATTCCTATTGCTATTACCTAAGATGATATTTTCAGAAACAATAGTCGAAGGATTGATCTGGAATGGAACAAAAGGTCAATATGCTAAGCCAGAAAAAATTGAAATTATAGAATTAAGCGAAGAAGGAATGAATCCTATAAAAACATTTCAGGAGCCCGGAGAAATAGAAAAACAATTTCGTATTGTATTAAAAAATCAACGTCCTGTTTTGATACGTGTTCATTATAAAGGAGAAAGCTATATTGAATTAATAAATACAGAAGATTTAAAAAAGAAAATTGTTAAAAAAAAGATAATCGTATATGATACAACTAATAATCTAAAGCAATTAAAAATTAATACTGGATTTCAGGTTACCAAATATTCTGATGGATTAGAAATCAATATGATATATGCAATTCAAAATAAAACAATTCCTCCCCAAACAATATCAGGAGATAAAATTCTTTTTTCTTTACCAGAAAATGCAAAAATAATTCAAGCAAGTTTAACACATGAAAAATCTCAAATGCCTGTTCGCGTTAATTTAATAGAAAAAAATGGATATTATATATTAGATAAAAATATAAAACCAGGTAATACAGAATTACTTATTCAAGTAGAATTATCTAATTATATTTATAAAAAAAGAATCGATCCAGTATTACAAGAAATTCAAAAACAAGAAAAATCTTCTGATAAGATTCTTTCTGTATTTATGTGGAGACCAGAAGATGTAAAACCTAACATATTGGACAATAGCGCTACAATAGAAGAAAAAAATGTACCAAATTTAGGAAAAGCATATTTTATTTATTATCAAAAACCAGAAATTATTTTGGATTTTTCGAAAGGAAGTTCCTTATTTAAAAATCCGATGAAAGCTTATCGAAATCCTATATTCGATACATCCTATAAAACGATCTTTGCTTTATTATCTGGTATTTTTATTATTTTTTTAATAATTCCCATTATAGCAACATCTGGAATTAGAATTACTAAAAATGCTTAAATTATTGAATTATTCCCGTTATTACGGATATAAAAAGGTTTTAAATAGTATTAACTTTGAATTAAAAAAAAATCAAATTGTTTGTATTTTAGGACCAAATGGAGCTGGAAAGACCACTTTTTTAGAAGGTATTTTATCTCATCATAGGCAGGGGAAAACAGAAATATATTTTAATTCTAAGAAAATTCAAACAATACAGGAACATTATGAATTTTTAAAACATATTTCTTATTTAGGACATGAACCTGGAGTATTTTTAGATTTAACATTAATGGAAAATTTAGAATATATTTATGATTTATATAAACCTGTTAAAAAAAATTTATATTCAAAAAATGAAATATTGGAATTTATAGATAGAATTGGATTATATAATAGAAGAAATGATTTAATTCGAAATTATTCGCGTGGAATGAAGCAAAGAGCTGGACTATTAAGAAGTATTATTACAAAGCCAGAAATTTTATTATTAGATGAGCCCATAACAGGTCTTGATATAAAAGGAAAGGAATTTTTAGTAGAATTTTTAGATAGATACAAAACCTATGGTTCCTGTTTGATTGTAACCCATGATGATGAAATTTTTCAATCAATTACAGACCGATATGTTTATTTACATAAGGGGAATATAATAGCAGATATTCCCAATGAAAAATATAATAAACAGGCAAAAGAAAAAATCTACGAATTAATGAATCGATTTATTTAGAAATGTTTTTTTATATAATTCTACTGCTTCTTTTATATTTTTTTCTGCTTCTTTTCTACCAGAAAACTTTTCTACTTTAATAATTCGTTCCTGTTTTTCTAATTTTTTATAATCAAGAAAAAAACGTTCCAATTCTTTAATTTTATGTGGTGGTAATTCAGATATATCATTATAATGATTATATTCTGGATCATCATAATGGACTGCTATGATTTTATCATCTTCTTCTAAATCATCAATCATTGTCATAACACCAATTGCTTTTGCCCTCATCATTATACCTGGATAAACAGGTTCTTGACCAAGAACAAGAATATCAAGAGGATCCTGATCATCACAATAAGTTCTGGGGATAAAACCGTAATTTGCTGGATAATGTACAGCAGAATGTAAAACTCTATCCACCATCATTAGACCACTTTCTTTATGCATTTCGTATTTATATTTAGAACCTTTGGGAATTTCTATAACACACCAAAAACCTTCTAATGGACCAATATCAATAGTATGCCAGGGAGTAAATGGCAGATAATCTGGCGTTTTCCAATTTGTTAGGCTTTTTGACTTTTTCATAATACTAATCTTTTAATTTTTTTTGTAAAATTTATTACACTTTATTTACAAATTTTATTTTAATGGTTCTGCATTACGTATTGCTTCTTCTATTTCTTTTAATTGTGTAGAAATTCTAGCATCAATTGCACCAACATCTGTTTCTATTATACAACCACCACGATCTACACGAGAATCTTCGTATATATTTACTTTTCTTAAAGATTCCATCATTTTAATTAATTCATCTTTATGAGCAGTAGTCAATTCTAAATCGGCAAAATTAACACGAATATTTACTCTATCTCTATCTTTAATGCGTCTTAATGCTTCTCTTATATTGTTTAAAACTACCTCTTTTCTTTCTGCTACTTCATCTTTAATGACTTTTCTTGCTATCATTAAAATCATTTCTACCATTTGTTTTTCTGATGCAGCAATGATTTCTTCTCTAATATCAATCGCCTGACCAATAATTACACCGAGGCGATCAACAAGACGTCGTACTTCTGCCTGTCCTTTTTTAAAACCTACTTCTCGTCCTGCTTCGTATCCTTTTTGGTATGCTTCATGTTCAATTTCAGCAACACGCATTTCTGCTTCTTTAACCATTCTTTCTACTTCTGTTTTAGCTCTTTGAATTAATTGTTCTGCTTCCAACCGAGCTTTTTCTATTTCTTTTTTTGCTTTTTCACTTGCTTCTTGTGTTAACTGAAAGGCAAAATTTCTGCCCTGTTCTTCTATTTCTTTTGCTCTTTTTTGAGCTTCTTCTAATTGTCTTTGAATTTGTTCTTCTGTTTCTCTTTTATAACGTTCTAATTCCTCTTCTATTTCTTCTATTGTAGGACCATGATATTGTTCTATAATTTGACCTTCTGCATCAATAGCATATTCAGAAGTTTCTTCAATACCCTGAAATTTTTTATATTTATCGGGAATTTCTATTGCTACTTTTTCCTTGGGTTTTGCTATTTTTTTTGGTTTAAAAACGAGCCGATTACCTGCCATATTACTAAGTAATATCGACACATTTTTTTTTGCAATCCATTTTTTTATTGATTTTGTAGTATTTTAAATAAAGTTGAATTTGTGATATTATCTGGTTTAGAAATAAAAAAACGATTGGGAAAAGATATTATTATTGAACCTTTTGAAGAAAAATATTTAAATCCTAATTCTTATAATCTACGTTTACATAATGAGTTATTAGTTTATAAAAATCCTATTCTTGATATGAAGATTCCAAACGAAACAGAAACTATAATCATTCCAGAAGAGGGATTGATATTAGAACCCAATCGATTATATCTTGGTAGAACCTTAGAATATACAGAAACGCATAATCTTGTACCTATGTTAGAAGGACGTTCCTCTATTGGAAGATTGGGTATTTTTATCCATGTAACTGCTGGATTTGGAGATGTAGGTTTTTGTGGCTATTGGACTCTTGAAATTTTTGCAATACAAAAAGTTAAAATCTATCCATATGTACCTGTTTGTCAGATTTTTTACCATACAATAGAAGGTGAATTCGAAGAATACAAAAGTGGTAAATATCAAAAAAATAAAGGAATACAACCAAGTTTATTATATAAAGAATTTCAAAAAAGTGAGGCTTAAATGTCAAAACGTATTTGGCAAAATAAATTTCGATTTTATGTAAGATTGGGAGCAATTCCATTTCTTTTAATAGGATTAATAGGAATTTTTTATCCAGATTTATTTTTTCAGTATATCATTTTAAAAGATTTTTCTAAGAATATAATAAATATATTTTTTCTTAGATTTATGGGAATTTTATTTGTTTTTATTTATTTTACATTTGAATATATGGCAAGTAATCCCAATTATCATAGAGATCTGGCATTTTATCAATTTCTTTTAATTATAGGAATTAGTATATTAACAATCTTAGCTGTCTTTTTATGGAAATTTAGTTATTATCTATTAATTATCAGTATTTACGGTATTATTTACGGCATATTTTTATTGATGTTTGCTTCAAAAAATTTATTGGTAAGAGATTAAAACCTATTTAATTAAAATTATGATAAAAAATCCCATTTTTAGATTTTTAAATGTTTTTTTATATCTTTATGAAGATGTAAAAGCAATCTTAAGAAATGACCCAGCAGCAAGATTACCAGAAATTATATTATATCCCAGTTTTCATGCAATGTTATTTCATCGTTTAATATGTCATCCTTTATATAAATGTAAGTTATATTTTTTAGCTCGTTTTTTCTCTCAATTATCACGCTTTTTGACCGGATTAGAAATCCATCCAGGAGCAAAAATTGGTCCAGGTTTTTTTTGTGATCATGGCATGGGAGTAGTAATTGGAGAGACAGCAGAAATAGGTAAAAACTGTGTTATGTTCCATGGTGTTACCTTAGGAGGAACAGGAAAACATAAAAAAAAGAGACATCCTACAATTGGAGATAATGTTTTTATTGGAACACATAGTACATTACTTGGACCTATCCTCGTTGGAGATAATGTAAAAATAGGAGCAGAAACTGTTATTGTAAATCGGGATGTACCACCTAATTGTACAGTTGTTGGTGCACCAGGTATGATAGTAAAAAGAGGAAATAGAAAAGTCCATCCACCCGAATCCCTTCCATTAAGCCAATATCGATTAAAAGAAATCTTTGTAGAACAAGAAGAAGATAAAGAAAATAAAAAACACATTTATAATAGAGATGAATTTATCGATGGAGCAGGCATTTAAAAAACCCTCCGTGGTTTTATTTTCCTAACCACAGAGAATAACACGGAGAAGTACGGAGAAGGAGGAAACAAAGATATTATAATAAAACTAAAAACCTCCATGTCCCTGCCCTCTGTGGTTTTATTATTTTATACTATTATATACTATATTCCAGCATTTGTATAATTACGCCACCTGCTACGGTTTGGTTTTGATTGTCGATTAATATAAATGAACCGGTATATTTACTCATAGTATAAGGATCATAAAAGATTTCGTCGGATAATTTTAATTGGATTTTTCCTATATCATTTAGTTCTAATTGATCTGCTGGTTGTTCCGTATAATTTTGTATATCAATTTTTGATATAATTTTTTTAACAATGGCTTTTACTTCTTTTGTTGTATGTCTTAAAAATAATTTTGTATTTGGTGTTAAGGGTTCTTCGGACATCCAGCAGATTTGAGCTTCTATTTCTTTTTTAATATAAGGTAAACGTGTTCCTACAAGCATATCACCTCTACTTATATCAATATCATCTTCTAATAGTAATGTTACAGAGGCTCCATTTTCTGCTATTTCTAAGGTCTCTGGATATTTATAAATTTCTTTTACTTTTGTTTTTCGTTTCGCTGGAAGAACTAATACTTCTGAACCTTTTTTAATTTCTCCACATAAGACTCTTCCTGCATATCCTCGAAAATCATGATATTCATCTGTATTGGGTCTTATTACATACTGGATAGGGAATCGAAAATCTTCTAATTTTAAATCCTGAGAAATTTCTACATTTTCTAAAAAATCAAATAACGTTTTTCCTTTATACCATGGCATATTTTCAGATGGGAATACTACATTATCACCTTTCAATGCAGAAAGAGGTATATATTCAACAACTTCAAAATCTAATTTTAAAGATTCAAAATCCTTTTTAATATTATGATATATTTCTTCCGAAAAATTTACTAAATCCATTTTATTAATTGTCAATGCAATATAGCGAATTCCCATAAAATAAGCAATATAGGCATGACGTTTTGTTTGTTCTGTTATTCCTTTTCTTGCATCTACTAAAATAATTGCAACATCAGAATTAGAAGCAGCAGTTACCATATTTCTTGTATATTGTATATGACCGGGAGAATCTGCAATAATGTATTTTCTTTTTTTGGTAGAAAAATATTTATATGCTACATCTATTGTAATTCCCTGCTCTCTTTCTGCTTTCAAACCATCTGTTAATAATGCTAAATTAATACTTCCATCTGGATTTTTATTTTGTTCTAAAATTGCTTTAAGATCCGATGCTAAAGCATTGGAATCATATAAAAGACGTCCAATCAAGGTACTTTTTCCATCATCAACACTACCTGCTGTTAAAAATCTTATTATATCCATATTAAAAATACCCTCCTTTTTTTCTATCTTCCATTGCTGTTTCGGAACGTTTATCATCTAATCTTGCACCTCTTTCTGTTGTATTGGATTCTATAATTTCTTTTATAATATCATCAATGGTTGTTGCATTCGATTCTATTGCTGCTGTACAGGTCATATCTCCTACTGTACGAAAACGAACTTTTTTTCTTATAATTGGTTCATCATCTAATTGAACAAAAGGAGATACAGGAAATAATAAATCTTTTCTATATACACAATCCCTTTCATGTGCAAAATAAATAGAAGGTATTTCTAAATTTTCTTTTTTTATGTAATACCAGACATCTAACTCAGTCCAGTTACTTATAGGAAAAACACGAATATTTTCCCCAGGAAAGATTTTACCATTATAAAGATTCCATAATTCTGGTCGCTGATTTCGTGGATCCCATTCTCCAAATTCATTACGATAAGAAAAAATTCTTTCTTTAGCCCGAGCTTTCTCTTCGTCTCTTCTTGCTCCTCCTATACATGCATCAAACTCATATTTTTCTATGGTTTCTAATAAAGTTATACTCTGTAAAGCATTGCGAGATGCCCATTTTCCTTTTTCTTCTTTTGCTGTTCCTCTTCGTATAGAATCTTCTACACTTCCAACAATTAATCTTTCATTGATTCTTTTTATTAGATTATCGCGAAATTCTATTACTTCCGGAAAATTATGACCAGTATCAATATGAACTAAAGGATAAGGGAATTTTGCTGGACGAAATGCTTTTTCGCTTAATCGAACTAAGGTAATAGAGTCCTTTCCTCCAGAAAAAAGCAAAGCAGGTCTCTGGAATTGACCTGCTACTTCTCGAAGTATATAAATTGCTTCGTCTTCTAATTCTTCCAAATGGGATCGATACGAAACACCTTTATGATGCTCAAAATAAAATGTTCTAATACCTTCGTTTTGATTTTCTTTTATAATAGTTTGATTTTCCATATTTACCTCTTTTTGTTATTTAATGGTTTTGCTAAGGGTTGAATAATCCACATAAAATTAAACATTTCATTAACAAAATCACCAAGATATTGATTTTTCCCTAATTTTGCCCAGTAGAAAAATAGTTTATCTAAGAATTCTTCAAATTCAGGGATTGTAATCGTATCTGTTATTTCTTTCGCAACACGATCACCTGTTCTACTACCACCAAGATATAATGCATATACATCTTTACTTCTGCCAACAAGAGCTATTTCTGCTACATATGGATTTGCACATCCATTTGGACATCCAGTCATTCTAAAAATAGGTGCTTTATCTTCTAAATTATATTTTTTTAATTTTTGACTGATAATTCCAAGAACATAAGGTAAAATACGTTCTGATTCAGTTATAGCAAGACCACAGGTAGGTAGTGCTGGACATGCAATTGCTTTATGATAAACTTTTTGCTTAGGTAAATATTCATAATTATAGATAGAAAATAAACGTTCTATTTCTGGTTTAATTTCATCTGTAATATTAAAAATAATAATATCCTGTTCTGGTGTTGTTTGAAAAGAAACGTTATAATCTTCAGCAATTTTTCTTAATATGGCTTTTATTTTACCTTCTATTCTTCCAGAAAGAATATGAACACCAAGAGACCAGGTTCCATCATAAGCCTTATGCCAGCCTAAATATTCCAAATCTTGCCATTCTGGTTCATCTTTTATAAAGAACTTAATACCAGAATATTCTTCTACTTTTTCTCGAAACCAGTTTATTCCTCTTTCTGCAATTAAGTATTTTAAACGTGCATGTCTTCTATCTTTACGATTTCCATAATCTCTTTGAACCTTAATAACAGCTTCTGCCACAGGTATTAAATCATCTCTGGATATCCATCCAAGATATTGACTAATAGCTGGAAAAGTAGAATCATCTCTATGGGTATTCCCCATGCCTCCACCTGCATAAAAATAATAACCTGCTATATCATTACCATGAAAATCAACAGCGATACCAAGATCATTGGTAAAAAAATAATTTGAATTTAAACCTGCTTTTGTAATACCAATTTTAAATTTTCTTGGTAAATATTGACTTCCATAGATTGGTTCACTTTCTGTATTAGGTGATACTGGTTTTTCGTCTAACCAGATTTCAGCATAAGCATGGGTTTTAGGATAAAAATGTTCTGCAATTTGTTTTACAACTTCGTGTACTTTATAAATTAAAGGATCTTTTTTTATATTTACAGGACCTGTAACACCTCTCACAATATCGCCACATGCACCAATTGTTGTTAAATAAACACGATTGATTTCCTGTATAACATTCTTAACATCTTTTTTTAATACACCATGAAATTGGAATGATTGTCTTGTTGTAATTCTTAATGTTTTATTACCATATTGAGTAGCAAGATTATCCATTGCAATATATTGTTCACGAGTTAAATTACCAGCTGGAATTTTACAACGAACCATTAATTGATGAAATTTCTGTAATCCCTCTTTTGTTCTAATACGTTTATCTCTATCATCCTGTTGATACATACCATGAAATTTAATAATCTGAACATTATTTTCATTAAAGTATGGAACATCATCATTTAATTCTTCTTTAATTGTTCCACGTAAAAAATTAGAAAATGCTTTAATCATTTCTATCTTAGAAAGATCTTCTAAGGAAATTCTTCTCGTTTTTTAAATAATAAGGGATTGTATTTTTTTTCCTGTTCATCGTTTGTTTCTTTTATAGTTATGGATTCATTTTGTATATTTGTTGTCATAAATTTTCTCCTTAATTAAATTATTCTTATTTATTATATTATTCCTATATATTTAGTATGATTTTAAGCATAAAAAAAGGGCATAAAGCCCTCTAAATTTTTATAAACCATAATATTCCCTATTTTTTGCAATATAGGATTTCCATTTTTCTGGCACTTCGTCTTCGGGAAAGATTGCCTGTACTGGACATGCTGGTTCACAAGCACCACAATCAATACATTCTTCTGGGTTAATATATAATTGCTTTCCTTCCAGATTATTAGGATCATATCCTTTTTCTGGCCATTCTTCTTTAGTAGGATGTATACAATCTACTGGACAAACATCTACACATGCTGTATCGCATACACCAACACATGGTTCCGTTATTACAAATGCCATTATATTCCTCCTTAATTTAATACTTTAAAGTTATCTATTATTATAATTAGTAAGTAAATAAATTTAATTTCTTTATTTTGCATACTATTTTTTATTTTATCCATAAGAAATTTTTATTATAAATTTTACTATTTATTATTTTATTTTAATTTAATCTAATATTTTTACCTAATATATAAATAACAAAAAAAATACTAATTTTTTTCTGGCAATATTTTTTCTATCATTTTGATATGAATAATAGAATTTTTTTATACTTTTCCTATCAATTTAATAGATTTTAATTGACCTATGGGAATTTTTAATTTTAATTGTATCTTAATTAAATTAAAAAAGTGAGTCTACAAAGAAAACAGATAAGAATGATGCGGAATTGCTGGCATATTATGCGAGTAAAGAGATGTTGCCAGAAGTTCGGATTAAAGATGATGCTTATGTGGAGATAGAAAGTTTAACGAATACAAGGAACAAATTAGTAGAGTTAAGAAGTAGTTTAAAGAATAAGATTCACAATCTTTTATTATCACAGGGAATATTAACCAAAAAAGAACAATTTTCAAGTGATAAGAGTTTAGAGAAGGTATTAGAATATGAAGAATTGAGCGAAACAGTAAGATTTGAATTAAAAATTATAGTTAATCAGATTTTATCTTTAAATGAATCTATCAAAGAAATAGATAAAAAATTAGAAGAGTTAGGGAAATCTTTATCAGGTTTTACAAATATTACAAGTATAAAAGGGATAGGAACAAAAACAGGGATAACATTATTAGCGGTAATAGGAAACATAAATGATTTTGAAAATGAGAAGAAATTATTTTCCTATTTTGGTTTAGTATTAAAAGGATTTCTTTATGATAGTAAATAATACTTTTAGTTCTAATAATAATACCCAATACATAAAGTTCAATATAAAGAAGCTCACTGGCGTAGTATTGTCAAAAGTATATCCTGGAGAATTACTGGTTCTATTGATACTCTGGTATTATCCTGGATAATTACAGGAGAATTTAAATTTGCAATAACTATCGCTTCTGCAGAAGTTATAACAAAAATTGTTTTATTTTACCTTCATGAACGTATATGGGATAAGATTAAAATAGGGAAAAAAATAATACCACCTCCAGATTATCACATTTAAATAAAAAATAAAAAGGAGTTTTAGATGAAAGTAGAAATAAAAAATAATTCAGAAATTTTAGAAAATCAAAAAAATAATCATAATAAAAAATCACAATAAAATAGATTTAAATACTATTATTTCTTTAAACCAGCAATTTGGAAAGGAAAAATTTGATATTATGAATCATTCACTTAAAATACTTGATTATGTTTATAAGCATTTTTCTAATATTAAAATAGCAAGTAGTTTCGGTTTAGAAGATGTTGTTGTTATTGATTTAGCATGTAGAGTATACGAAAAACCTACTGTCTTTTTTTTAGATACAGGCAGATTACATGGAGAAACTTATTATACAGTAGAACAAATAAGAAAACGATATAATATTAACTTAGAAATTTACTATCCAGATGCTAATGATATAGAAAAATTAGTAAGAGAAAAAGGATTATTTTCTTTTTACGAATCCATAGAAAATCGTAAAGAATGTTGTTATATTCGTAAAGTAAAACCATTAATGCGTGCTCTTCAAAATACTGATGGCTGGATTACTGGTTTAAGAAGAGGCCAGGCTGTTACAAGATCAAATGTGGTACCTTTTGAACTGGATATTGATCATGGTAATATATTAAAAGTAAATCCTATTTTTAATTGGGGACTAAATAGTCTCTGGACCTATATAAAAATGTATCAAATTCCATATAATCCTTTACACGATAAAGGTTTTCCAAGTATTGGTTGTGAGCCCTGTACAAGGGCAATAAAACCCGGTGAAGATATTAGAGCTGGTAGATGGTGGTGGGAATCACCGGAGCATAAAGAATGTGGATTACATAAAAAATGAAATTGTATCCTCTTGTTATAAAATTAGAAGATAAGATTTGTTCCTTTATTGGCGGTGGAAATCAAATTCAAAAAAAAATTTGTGATATTTTAGAATATAATCCTAAAATTTTTCTTTTTGCAGAAACAATAAATCCATCATTACAGGATTTAATTGAAACCAATAAAAAAATTATATGGCAAAAATCCGTTAATTATGAAATTTTATTAAAATCACACTTAGTCTTTATTTCTGATGAAGCAATTCAGCAAAATGGTAAAACTATACCAACCATTTCTTTAAATGAAATTCAGGCGGTAATGAAATTTTGTAAAAAATATTCTAAATTAATCTGTTTTTTAGATCATCCAAAATATTGTGATTTTTATAATACCCATATCTATGAAAAAGGTCCTATTCTGATTAGTATATCTACTAGTGGTGTTGCACCTGTAATTGGTAATTATCTAAAAAAACAATTAGATTGTATTGTTAATGATGATATTATATTATTAACAAATTTTTTATCAAAATATCGTTCCAAAATCGTTCATCAAATCAATGATTATAATAAAAGAAAAGCTTTTTATGAACAACTAATCCATTCTGATTTTATAGAATTACTCAAAAAAAATGAAGAAGAAGCTCTCGGCAAATTACTACAATTAATGATAGAATTTCGATAAATATGTCATAATTTTAATATATAATATTCAATAAATCAATTTATATCGCACACACATCTGGCACATATATTGCTTAAAAAATAATAGAATTCAATATTATAAAAAGGAGGTGCCTATGTGGTTATCCCGATGGGATGATTATTTATGGAATGATATAGCAGATTTTATGAATAGTATAAATCAAGCTATTCGAAATAGAAATGAATATCCAGTATTTCGTATGTATGAAAATGATGATGGATTATATTTAGTTGCAGAAGTACCTGGTGTTAAGCCAGAAGATATCAATTTAGAATTAAATGATAATGTTCTTACTATTACTGTAGAAAAAAAACCAGAAGAAGATGAAAATTTAACAGTTTTAAGAAGTGAAAGAGAATATGGTAAATTTATAAGAAGTTTTCAATTACCCTTTAAAGTTAAAGAAGAAGATATTTCAGCAGAATATAAATATGGTATATTAAGAATTACTCTTCCAAAAGCAGAAGAAGAAAAACCTAAGAAAATTGCAATTAAATCAGCTTAATATCTACTAAGTTTAGTATTATTATATTATGATTAATTGATTAAATTAAATAAAAAACCGTCGTCGGACTCAACACGACGATAACTATAAAAAAAGGGCTTGGGCGGGTGGGAAAAATCTGTCGTCAGACTTACCGACGACAACTCAAAAAGTGTATAGGGAGGCGGGTGGGATTAAATAGCCGTTGGGTTTACACAACGGCAACCCTAAAAAAAGGTGGGGTGACAAATACCGTCGGCGGGTTTACTCGCCGACAATCGGTGGGCGGGTGGGGTGACAAATACCGTCGGCGGGTTTACTCGCCGACAATCGGTGGGCGGGTGGGGTGACAAATACCGTCGGCGGGTTTACTCGCCGACAATTAAAAAGGAGGTGCAATATGAAATGGAAATTATTACCAACAAAATGGCAAAAAGACAATGATAAAGAAAAACAAAATCAAACTCAAAAAGAAGAAAAATACTTAACACCAAGAGATTTTTTTGAAAGCTTTCAAAGAAGTATTGATGAATTTTTTGAAGATTTTGGTTATCCAGATTTCTTTTCTAAAGAAAGAACATTTTATCCTAAGGTTGATGTAAGTGAGAAAGATAATGAAATTATTATAAAAGCTGATGTACCTGGTATTGATGAAAAAGATTTAGATGTTTCTATAACAAAAGATGCTGTGATTATTCAAGGTGAAAAGAAATACGAACATGAAGAAAAACATAGTAATTATTACAAAAAAGAAAGAAGTTATGGTAGCTTTAGAAGAGTCATTCCTCTACCGGTAGAAATTGATGAATCTAAAGCAGAAGCTACATATAAAAATGGTGTTGTAACAATTAGATTACCAAAATCTCAAGAAGCTATTAAAAATGTCAAAAAAATCCCCATCAAAACATCATAAAAACATCATAAAAAACAACCGCTCTGGAAAAAAGAGCGGTATTTTATTTTCTTTATTTTAATATTAATATAAGGTCATTTAAAAATTGCTGTAATGCTTTTCCTCTATGGCTTATCTGATTTTTTTCTTCTAAAGAGAGTTCAGCAAAACTTTTTTTTGTTCTTATTTCTTCGAAAATAGGATCATAACCAAACCCATTTTTACCTCGAGGTTGATATAAAATTTTTCCTTCTACAATCCCTTTATAAAATTTTACAGGTTCATTATGAGCTACTTTAAAAGCAAGAACACATACAAACCTTGCAGTACGTAAATAATCCGCTATATGTTTAATTTTTTCTAAAAGGTAAAAATTTCTTTCTTCATCAGTTAAATGTTCTCCTCCATATCTAGCACTAAATACACCTGGTTCTTTATTTAAAGCATCGACTTCTAATCCCGAATCATCTGCAATGGTTGGTATTTTGGCAATAGAATAATAGGCTTCGACTTTAAGTTTTGCATTTTCTTCAAATGTTTTACCTGTTTCTTTTACATTTATTTTAATACCTAATTCCTCTGGTGTTTTAACAGGGATCGCATAAGGTTCTAATAATTGACGTAATTCATAAACTTTATGGGGATTATTTGTAGCAATTAAAATACCTGTTTGTCTTAATTCAATAATATTCATAATATCTTCCTTTTTAAAATTGCATTTTTTTGAATGATTCTATTGCTTCCTGAATTGTATCAAAAATTTGAAAAACTCTATTTAATAATGTAATTTGCATTACGCGTAATACTTCATTTTCGGTAATAACTAATCTGATATCTCCACCTTTTCTTTTTATTCTTCTTTCTATTGCTATTAATGATCCAAGAGCTGAGGAACATACATGCTTAACATTACTTAAATCTATAATAATTTTGATTGCATTTTCTTCTAATAATTTTTCTAATTCTTTTTCGAAATTAGGGGTATCCGTATGTTGAATATTACCTTTTACTTTTAGGATTATAACATCATCTTTTTTTTCTCTGGTTATTGATTCCATAAACTTTCCTCTTCAATATCCTCCATAAAAATACTTAAAATCAAAACTTCTTTTATGCCTTCCTGCTTTAAAATCCGAGCTACCTCATTAACAGTTGCACCTGTTGTTATTGTATCTTCTATTAACAAGTATTTATTTATTACATTTAATTTTACTGTCAATCCGAAAGAAAATAATATATTAAAAAAACGTTCATTTTGCTTTCCCTGACTTTGTTTATTACTTTTTATTTTCTTAATATCTTTTCCACAAGGTATACCAGTTGTTTTATGAATCTTTTTTACAAGAGTTTCTAAAACATCATAAGAACGATAATTTTTACCGAATTTAGAAGAAGTAATATACCCTATCCTATCTGGTTTATATTCTTTTATAATTTTTAATATATCTTTTAGAAAAATCCTGTATACAATATTATTATTGCTATATTTCCAGTCTAATAATAATGATTTTGTAAAAGAATTATATTCATATAAGGCAATTAAGTGATCAAAATATAAATATCTACTACTGCAAAATAAACATTGATTTTGTTTTAAAGGATGAAAACATTTCTTACAACGTTTCGTATTTTGATTCCTAAGAGAATAAGTTTTAAATTTCTTCCAGCATTCAAAACATAATACTTCTTTACTTTCTTTGTTACAAAAAATACAATAATTCGGAAATAAAAAGTCTATCATACTAAAATATTAATATATTTATTATTAAAACTCTTACCAAAAAAATTCAGATTAATAGAAATTTTTTTATTTTTTATTTATTTTAAAGAATGCTGTATAATATTTTATATAAAAAAAAAAACATCGATGAACCAATTATTATAATTTTTGGGAAAATATCAAAAAGAGTTGAATTTACAAAATCATAAATTTGAATCATTTTATGCGATTTTTATTGTTATTCTTTCTTTTTATGATTTCTATTTATGCAGAAACAATTCCCTTTTTTCCAGAAATATTACAAACAAATCAATTTAACAATAGTGGAATAATATTTTATTCTAAAAATCTTCATCATCAAAAAATCTTTTATATCATTCATAGTGGTAAAGAAGGATTTTATTTAAAATTAGAAAATCCTCTTGTTTTAATAAATCAATTATTCTCGATAGAAGGTAAATGTACAGTAATAGAAGGAAAATTTTCTTTTTATCTGTTATTGAAAAACTATGAATCAAATATTATTAAAATCCCTATAAATATAAATTATCTTGTTGAAAATGAATTATTACCTTATAATATTATTTTTAAGGAACAAACCATAATAAAATTTCTAAAACAGCATTCCAGGAATTTAAATCAACTACTAAATGTACAAATAATTGGATTTTTAATTATACCCTATTCAAAAAGGACTGTGTTCTATTGTAAGGAATTTCTTTTAAAAACAAAACCTTTTTTATTAGATATCCTATAATATTACTTCTATATAATTTTTTATTAATTAGTATTATTTTTAAAAACATAAATAATATTTAGATTGACAGAATTTTATAATTTTTATTAGTGTTATTTTATAGATAATTATTCACACTGGAGGTTAAAATGAAACAACTAAAAAAAACTAAAAATATATTAATCTTACTAGTAATAAGTAGTTTATGGCAATGTAGTTTATTCAATAAAACTGAAAAAGATAAAACAGCTGAAAATTTTTTAATTTTTTCTTTATTACAGAGTAGTCTATGTACCTTAAATGGTGAGTCCTTTATTGTTAGCGGAGAGATTAATTGCTCCAATAACGAAGCATCTGCTACTGGAAAATTGATTGCAACATCCGAAAAAGAAGTTGTCTCTTTAGAAATTACTGGAACTTTAAACGATAATACCAGTGAAATTAAAATTATTGGAGGTGCTGACGATAATCTTAATGGCTCTGGTTTTCGTTTTGGTGTAAATATAGCAAAAGCATTCCATCCTGATGGTACTTCAGGTGGTGTTGATATGACGACTGGATTTGCTCCATCATCTGGAAACTTTACTCATTGCTTAGAAATCCATACAGATGAGACTCCACCTCATTTAGTTGCCTGGAAAAATAATTGTCCTTCTTCCGGTCAATCGTCAGCAGATTATGATTCAGAATCAAATAATGATCCTGGTGGAACTTCTGGCAAAAAAGGAAATCGCTGGGGCATAGAATTAAAAAATGCAAAAATTAAAATCAAAATTAATACACAAACAATTTTTTCTCATTAAAACATCGCTTTTCTATATGGGAAGCATTATAAATTTACTAAGGATAGTTTTATGAAGTTTATTAAGATAATCATAATTTTTATTATTTTTATTATCCCTTTTCTTTTATTTTCTCAGGAAAACTCAGAAGATAATATAGACTCTCTTTTTGAACAGGAAATTCAGAAAGAAACACCAATAGAGAAAAAGAATCAAAATAATCAAGATTTTACTGGAAGATCAACTCAATTTCAGTTTCAAGCATTAAATCGCACATGGAATTTAGATATAATGGCTGCTGTTGATTCTGTTATGGAATGGGATAATAATACACCACATAATACTAAAAATGGTTATTATATTCGAACAGGTGAATTTGGTTTTTATAGTGCTATTGATCAACTTGCTTATGGAACACTAACTTTTGCAGCCCATAACGAAAATGGAGAATTACTCCCAGAAGTACACGAAGCTAATTTTTTATTTCCTGCTACCATCATTCCTCGAACTAATATTCGATTAGGGAAAATGTTTCCTGATGTAGGTCGATTAAATGGCTTCCATCAACATGATTGGCATTTTACTACTTCTCCCATTGTCCATAAAGAATTACTTAGCGATGAAGGTATTTTAGATACTGGTATAGAATTAAGTTATTTATTTCCCTGGTCTTTCTGGCAGGAATTAAGTATTGGAATCTATAACGGAAAAACCTTTGGTCATGCACATGAAGAAGGAGAAATTAAACAAAATCCTTTATTAACTTTGCATTTAAAACATTTTATACCCATTTCTGATTATTGGGGAACAGAATTTGGATTTTCGTATTTACGATGGCATCCCGATACAAATCCTGATAGATGGAATCACCAATATGGAATAGATTTTTATTTAAAATATAAAAAAGGTAAATTAAAATCTTTTATTTGGCAAACAGAAATCTGGTATAGGGAAACCAAAGAACGACCAAAAGATCGATGGCAATATTTTTTTGACGAAGATAATAATTTAAAAACAAAAATAGAAGATTATAACTATCAATTTGATCCTCCTAAAAAAATCGAAGTATTAGAAACAAAAGCAGGACTATATCATTTTATAGAATATCAAATTGCAGAACAATGGTTTATTGGTTATCGATATGATTATTTTCTAACTCCTACAAAACAAAAAACGAATCCATATACTTTACAAAAAGAATATCAAAAAAATGGCTTAGAAGAAAATAGTTTAATTATTACATTTAAACCATCTGAATTTTCTTATTTTCGTGGACAGGTAAGTTCAACCATAGATTTTGAAACGGGATTAAGAACATGGCAATATTATTTACAGGCTGTTTTTATCATTGGAATGCATCCAGCACATAAATATTAAAAGGAGATTATTTTATGAAAATTCAAAAATTTTTGTTACTACTACTTGTATTATCTCAATCCATTTATGCCCAGATTAAAGTTGTTACTACATTAACTGTTTTAAAATATATCACACAGGAAATTGGAAAAGAAAAAGTTAACGTGGAATCCTTAATCCCCGGAGATGTAGATCCTCATTTTGCTGATGCAAGACCTGATTATATATTAAAATTAAATCAAGCAGATTTATTAGTCTATATTGGAATGGATTTAGAAATAGGCTGGCTACCGAAATTAGTTGAGCAATCACGAAATCCCAAAATTTATCTTGGTAATCCGGGCAATTGTGATGTAAGCAAAGGTATCCATGTTTTAGAAAAACCCTCAGGTAAAATCGATCGTTCTATGGGAGATATTCATATTTATGGAAATCCTCACTATTGGTTAGATCCAGTAAATGCTGTTATTATTGCAAGAAATATTAAAGAACACTTAGTCGAAATCGATCCAGAAAATAAAACCTTTTATAATAATAATTTTAAAGATTTTGCAAATAAAATAAAAGAATTAACAAAACAATTATTAAAACAATATAATCATTTAAAAGGACTTAAAGTTGCTGTATATCATAGAGAATTCATCTATTTTCTAAACCGATTTGGTCTTAAAGAAATCGTTTCCTTAGAAGAAAAACCAGGTGTTCCACCTTCTGCAAGCTATTTAAAAAAGGTTATTGATAAAATCAAAAAAGAAAAGATTAAAATTATTTTGATAGCTCCTTATAATAATCCTAAATATGCAAATTTTGTTGCAAATGAAACAGGCTCAAAAGTTGTTATAATTCCAACAAATTTAAATCATTCTATAACAACCTATGAAGATTTATTAAAAACTATATTACAAAAAATAAGCGAAAATATTTAACTATGAATACAATAAAACAAAAATCAATCATTAATTTTAATAATGTTTCTATTGGATATAAAAATAAGATATTAATTTATGATATAAATTTATCAGTTTATCAGGGAGATAAAATTTTACTTCTTGGTTCAAATGGTTCCGGGAAAACTACTTTATTAAAAGTTCTTTCTAAATTAAAAAAACCTTTAAAAGGAAAAATTCATTATTATTATAAAAGTATAGGTTATGTTCCTCAGAGTAAAACGATTTCGGATTTTCCTTTACGAATTTATGATGTACTAAATCTATATTATCCTTTATACTATCCACAGGTAAAAAGAAATCAAGAAATTGAATATGCATTAAAACAGGTTAACTTATGGGAAAAAAGAAATTTCTTATTAAAAGAATGTTCTGGTGGAGAATTGCAAAGGATGTATATAGCTCGTGCAATATTAAAAAAACCAGAAATTTTAATTTTAGATGAACCTCTAAATGCAATAGATATTCAAAATAAAGAAAATTTTCTTTTAATTTTAGAAGAACTATATAAACAATTACAATGTACTATTATTATGACAAGTCATGATTTAAATGAAAAAATCATGAAATTCTTTAATAAAAAAATTTATATATCAAATCATCAGATTATTGTTGAATTATAAATCTATATAGGGAAGAAATATGTTAGAAAACTTATCATTTTATTTACCTCAAATATTGATTGGTACAGTAGTTGGGATATTTACCTCGATTATAGGTATATTTGTTATTTTAAGAAAAACAATTTTTATGGGGATAACACTTTCTCAATCAATTACCGTTGCTGTGATCTTATCTTTACTATTTAATATACATTACGAAGGTATGGTTCATTTATTAGCAATTATTATGTTTTTGCCTATTTATATAGCACATAATAACATAGAAAATAAAGATGCATTACTCGCAGCAGGATTTGTTTTTTTTGCAGCTTTGGGACAAATTTTAACTACTATTGGTGCAAATGTTCAAAATCATATTGTTACTGCTTATTTTGGAAATATTTTACTTATTAACGAAAAAGAATGGTTCCATATTATTATACCCTTAATTATAACATTTATATTACTCTTTGTTTTTTATAAATGGCTTCTGGCTATAAGTTTTGATAAAGAGTATGCAATTATTTCCAATCTACCAGTCATTTTAATAGAAACAATATATTTTATTATTTTAACAGCAATATTAAGTTTATCTATTTATTTTATGGGTTCTTTTTATTCTATTGCTCATTTAATTATTCCAGGATTTATCGCATTACAAATTGCTCGTAATATGAAGATAGCTTTCTTAATTGCCATTTTAATATCTATGATTTCTACCTGTACGGGCTTTGTTATTTCTTTAATTGAAATTTCTATTGGAGATCAAACCTTACATTTACCAACTTCCAGTACAATCATTATTATGTTATGCTTAAGTTTTATAATCTTATTATATAAAAAATTTACAAAATAATTCTTTAAATTTATGTATAGAAAATTGATTTTTATTTAATTCTGGTAAGCCTAATTTTATACGAATAAAATTTATAAATGATAATAAATCATTATCTTCTATATATAATAATATACTTTTAAAGTTATTAAAATGAAAATATGTTACCATATACCAGTAAAATAATAATAAAGTTTTATAAGTATTGGAATGTATACGAATATGTAAAGAAGAATTAATATTAAAATCATTCTCGAGGAATTTTATAAATGTTTTACGTGCTGGATGTAAATGTTTTTTAATAATATCATCTTTTTTAATATTTTTTACAATCCATAAAGAATTATCTGAACATAAAAAATATTCATAATGTTTATAATTTAATAAGTTCTGATTTTTATAACATTGAATAATTTCCTTAGTTGTTAAATGACCTTTATAAACATCAAACTGATTTGTACCTATTTTATTTAAGAGTTTTATTATCTTTTCGTCTTTTTTATTAAGTATTTTATATTGATTAATAATGAACAATGTATCTTTAAAATGATGTTTTATTACATTAAAAATTAATCCCATTTAAAATTAATAACAAAAATATACATTATTAATCTTCAAAAATATATATGTTTCAAATATCTTTATAAATATTTTTTAAACTTATATAAATTTCCTATAAATCAAAAAAAACTTTATAGTTTCGAATAACAATATACCTTTCCCTGTAAAACATTTCCATTTTTATCTACCATACTAAATTCTAAGTTAGCTTTTTGAACATATTTATTATCAGAGGTTAATGCAAATCCTTTACTCCAATCTATTGTACCACTAACTGCCTGAAATGTCAATGGATTGATTACCCCAACAAATATAAATGTTTTTGTTCCTCCACATTTAACACCATCAGCAGTTTCACAGGTGCCAGTTCCAGAAGAATCACAATTTATAAAATCTGATGTATTACAGGTAGAAATTGTTGTGGTTGTAGGTACTAAAGAATATTTTTTTCTATTTGTATCGTATGTATAACGTAATTGCATATAATCTCCGAACTTAAATCGATAAAAAGAATCAATATCATACTGGGTTTGTGTAGAAGAACTACTATCTGAACTACTGGAACTACTATCTGAGCTACCAACATTCTCCACAATATGGGGTAATATCTTTATCTATTTCCCCTTCAAAATAATAATAATTTCCCGTAATTCCACTTCCTAAAATACTCAATGTAGCTTTTTCGTCCTGTTTTTTACAATATAAAAATAAAATTACTACAACAATGATAAATACATATTTCTTCATATATCTATTATCGTATATTATACAATAATTCTTCTTTTAAGACAAATATTTTTTTTTCTAAATTACTAAATGGTTCCTTTCTTACATAAAGACCTTTATCGGTAAGTAAAATTAAAGAATCCTTATAGACAAAAAAATCTTTAACTTTTATAGGTAATTGAATTTCTTTTTCTGTTTCTGGATTTAAAATATAAAGATTTTCATCATGCTTATATAAAAATACATTTTGATTTATAATATAAACATATTTATCATTATACTCTATATTAAAACTTTTCCAGGTCTTATCTGGTAAAATAAAACCTGTAAGTGTATATTGGGCAGCTGCCCCTGTAAAAACAAAATAATAATTTTCTGGACTTACATCTTCCTTAAATAAATCTTCCGTAGTATAATAGATTCTGGGTGTTGCTACTCCTTTAAATAATAAATATAATTGTTTTTCATCATAATAATAGAGATCATAATATCCTGCATTTCCATAAAATATCCAGAATCCTTTATAAGGTATGGGATAAAAATAAATAAAATGAGGATTCTTTTTAAATAATTGTTTAAATTGATTAGATTTTAATTTTAATACTTTTATATTTTCCTGGATTAAATAAATATTATTTTCTGACTCTTCATAAATATTTCCCTGATCTGTTATTATCAGTTTATTACAATTATTATTGTATTCAAATAATTTTGTAAATTCCAGCTTTGATTTATCTGAATCTTCATTCAACCGATAAAATACATTTCTACAATTTTCATTATTTTCTATATAACGAAATACCCAGTATTTCCCCGAAAAAGAAGAAAAAAGTTCCGAAGGATTTTTTATTTCTGTATAAAAGATCTGATTATTATAATAAATATGAATTGTATCTTTTTTACTAAATAAAAAATAATTTTTAGAAGGAGTAAGATAATAAATAGAATTATTATAATTGGATTTATCTAAAATATGAATTTTTTTTTCCGTTTCTTCTTTTTCTAGTTCATTTAATTCTTCTAGTACATTAGCTATCTCTTCGTAATCCATTTTAAGAATTGCTTCTTTGGCTCTTTGTTCCAACTCAAGGTATTTTTCTTCTAAATTTTTAGAGCAATTTGTAGTAAAAAGAAAATAATAAAAAATCAAAAAAAAGATTATTTTATATTTACCATATTGATTCAACATAACTCTAAATATCTTTATTTAACAACAATATTTACTAACTTATTTTTAACACAGATAATTTTAATAATATTTTTCCCCTCAATATGTTTTTTAACATTAGGCTCATTAAGAGCTTCTTTTTTTAAATTTTCTTCTTCAAGATTTATAGGTAGCATTTTTTTACCTCGAACCCTTCCATTTACCTGAAAAACAATCTCCACTTCTTCTTTCTTAATCTTTTCGGGCTCATAGTTGGGCCATGGTTCAAATTCAATTGTATTATTATGACCTAATAAATTCCATAATTCTTCTGCTAAATGAGGTGCAAAAGGAGATAGTAATAAAACAAAATCTTTCGCTGCTTTTTTCCCAATTTTTTTTATTCTATAAGCTTCGTTGATGAAGATCATCATATCACTAATTGCTTTATTAAAGCGAATTCGCTCTATATTTTCTGTAACATTTTTTATGGTTAAATTGATCCAGTAATCTCTTTCTTCTTTTAAATCTTCTTCTGGTTCTTCTAATAGTTCATGATTTAATTGATAAGTACCATCTTTTTCGATTGTATATAAACGAAAAACACGATTTAAAAAACGAAAAACCCCTTCTATTGCTTTAGAAGACCAGGGTTTCATTACTTCCAAAGGTCCCATAAACATTTCATACATTCGAAAGGCATCTGCTCCATATTGTTCAACAACTTCATCTGGATTAATTACATTACCACGAGATTTAGACATTTTCTGTCCATCTTCTCCTAAAATAATCCCCTGATGAACTAACTTATAAAATGGTTCCGGCGTGGAAACATATCCTAAATCATATAAAATTTTATGCCAGAAACGTGCATAGAGTAAATGTAAAACAGCATGTTCAGCACCACCAATATAAAGATCTACTCCTTTCGGTTGCATCCAGTATCTTTCTTTTTCTGGATCAACAAACATTTTATCGTTATTAGGATCAATATACCGTAAATAATACCAGCAACTACCAGCCCATTGTGGCATAGTATTGGTTTCTCTTCTTAATTTCTTTTTTAATTTTGGATGATAATATTCTACCCATTCTTTTATTTTAGCTAAGGGTGATTCTCCAGTTTCTACAGGTTTAAAATCATCTGATTCTGGTAAAGTTAAAGGAAGATTTTCTTCCTCTTCTGGTACAAAATTTCCTTCTTCATCATAACTAATAGGTATGGGTTCTCCCCAATATCTTTGTCGAGAAAATAACCAATCTCGCAATTTATAAGTAACATGAAATTTTCCTTTATTATACTGCTCTAAAACTTTTATCATTTCTTTTTTAGCTTCTTCTGTTTTTAGACCATTTAAAAATTCTGAATTAATGCATACTCCATCTTCCACAAAGGCTTCCGAAACAACTTCGTAATCTGGATTATCTTCTGGAGCCACAACAGTTTTTATTGGTAAATGGAATGTTTTTGCAAATAGGAAATCGCGTTCATCATGAGCTGGAACAGCCATAATAGCACCAGTTCCATAAGAAAGAAGAACATAATCCGAAATCCATACAGGTATTTTTTCGCCAGTAAAAGGATGAATTACATAAGCCCCTGTAAAAACACCTGTTTTTTTTGCATCAATACCTTGCGAAGTTCGTTCTAATTCTGTTTTTCGCAACGTTTGATCAATATAATTCTCTACTTCTATTCGATGTTCTTCTGTTGTTATAATAGAAACAATGGGATGTTCTGGAGCTATAACCATATATGTTACACCGAATAACGTATCTGGTCTAGTCGTAAATACTTCTAAATATTCTGGAAATTGGTTCTTTTTCAATTTTTCTTTAATGGATTCTTCAAAATCAAAATAAATAAGAGCACCTTCGGATCTTCCAATCCAGTTTTTTTGTAACTCAATTGTACTTTGAGGCCAATCTACAAGTTTTAAATCTTCCAATAATCGCTCTGCATAAGCAGTAATTCTTAGCATCCATTGTTTCATTGGTTTTCTAATTACAGTATATCCTTTGGAAGTCCATTCTTCTACTTCTTCATTGGCAAGAACAGTTCCAAGTTCTGGACAATAATTTACTGGTGCTTCGTGTAAATAAGCAAGTCTATGTTTATTGATATATTTTTCTCTTTCTTTCTTTTTTTCTGGTTTTTGTAATTCTTCTGGAATGGGAAGTTCTGATATAGGTTTTGCTTTTTTTTCTACAGGATCAAAATAAGAATTAAAAATTTTTAAAAAAATCCACTGAGTCCATTTATAATAAGAAGGATCTGTAGTATTGATTTCTCTATCCCAATCATAAGAAAAACCAAGTGATTTTAATTGGCGTTTAAAATTTTCTATATTTTTTTTAGTTGTTATGGCTGGATGAATACCTGTTTGCATTGCATATCGTTCTGCGGGTAATCCAAAAGCATCCCAACCCATAGGATGTAATACATTATAACCACAATGACGTTTATATCTTGCTATAATATCAGTTGCAGTATATCCTTCTGGATGTCCCACATGTAAACCTGAACCAGAAGGATAAGGGAACATATCCAAAACATAAAATTTAGGCTTTTCTTTATCCTCTATTGTTTTAAAGGTTTTACTTTTTTCCCAATATTCCTGCCATTTCTTTTCAATCTTTTTAAATGGATAACTCATATTACCAAAACTTAATTATAAATTGTACTTTCAAATAGAATTATATTTTACAGGAACTAATCATAAAAAAACAACCAATAACTATTCATAGTTTAAGTATTATTTTTATATATTTACAAAAAAAAATGAAACTTTTCTAAAAAATTATAAACATTATATTTTCGGAGGTTTCTTATATGAAAACCAATCAAATATTATCAAATCAACTTATACCAATAAATAAAAACTGCCATTTAGAATTAATGGATTTAACCCCTAAACAGAATTGTCATTTTGATATAAAATCTATTGAAGATTGCAAAAATGATGTAGTAATAAAAGAAACTGGAGATGTTCCAGAATTAGAAATTCATTATACAGGGAATCAACCATTATTTATATGGGAAGGAGATATATTTATTGGAGGATTCCAGAATAGAACTCCTCAAAGAAATTTTATAATAAATAAAGGAATCTTTCTTTTACCAGTATTTTGTATAGAACAAGGAAGATGGCATTGGGATATAAATAATCCTTATATAAAAAATTTAATTCAAAATTATAAAAATAAAATAAAAGAGCTAAATAAAGATAAGTATTATTTACTTTTAGCTAAGAAAAACAAAATCAAAAATTTATACAAAGATAATAAACACTGGAAAGAATTATCTTTTTATTTAAAATCCTTACAGAAAGAATTATTAGAAACATATAATAAGATTTCTTATATTATAAATAATTTTAATAATTTTTATAGGGAAAATATACAAGAAGAAGTTTCTAATATAATTTACGAAAATATAAAAAGACATATTTTATATTTTATACATAATATACAGAAAAGTTATACTACCAAACCTAATATATGTAATGAGTCTAACTTTATTAATTTCTTAGAAGAATATTTTTATCTTATTAAATTATATTGGTACTTATTTTTAAAATTATCAGAATATGAAATTGAAACATATAATAATTTTAAACTAAATAAATCTTTTATATTTTTAACCAAGCATATACCAGAGGATTTCCATTTAAAAAGTGATTTATTTAATCATCTTGAAAACCTAAAAGAAAATAAAGATTATCAAAAATTTATCTACGAAAATCAATATATTATTACGGATCATTATGATCAAGAATTCTACAATCATATAATAAACTGGAATAATTTTCTGGAAAATCATTTAGATTTAAAAAATTCTTTAAACAAGCTTCTTAAAGATATTTCTATTAAAAGAGTGAATTTTATAAATTTTAAACAATTCTTAAAAGAAATAGAAATTCGAACATGGCAATTATTGAATTTATTAGATTCTTACGTTTATTTTAATTTAAATTTATTTCTTGATATAAATGAAATCAATAAAAAAATTCAGAGTAATCAAAACTATATTAATAGCTTAAAAGGAAAAATAAATTATTATTCAAAATCTGGAGAATCGATATATCTAAAACCATCTAAATTACCCAAAGATCTAGATATGCATTTTGAATTACCAGATAATTTTGGTCTTCCTTATCCTGTTAGATATAATAAAGATTTTGATCAAAATAGGATCTGGGAAGAAATAATTAATATCCTAAGAAAAAAGAATATAAATAGCGCTACCTCTTCTATTTATGATATAAATAAAATAAATCATAATACGAATACTCCACTTCAACTACCAGAATCTATCGAAGCAAATAGCATAATTCTATATTATAAAGATAAACCAGTAGTTATGGAATATTTTCCAAATAAAACAATTTTATTTAATAAGATCCCAAAAATTATTAATTCTTATAATCATATTCCTATTCAATATCCAATATTTGATTCTAAAACAGAATTATTAGACTATGTAAACCAAATATTTAACGGTTATTATTCTGAACCAAATTATTATTCTTCTATAAATAAATATTTAAAAACCACAATACTATATGATAATAAAAATCAACCTATCCATTTTGCCATTTATTCTAAGAATTAATATTGCTCTATAATAAAAAGGTAAGCCTTCAAACAAAGCAGTATAATTTTTAGTCCCTATTAATTTTGCTTCTAAATTGTGATTTTGTATTAAAAAAATTTGATTTCCTTATATTTTTTAGTAAGATTTTTAATAAAAATTAGACTATAATTATTGATGGCTACCTATATAAGAAAGAATATACAAAGTCCTAACGAAGAACTAGAAGAATCAAATAATACTGTAATTTTACATTTTATGATTTATTTACCCTATAAAGAAGATTTACAGGATTTAAGAAATCAGCATTCCAGCTATTCGGATATGTTTTTGTTTTTAATTTCTAAATACATAGAAAGACTAAAAAAATTAGCAAATCAAAAGAAAACCAGTAAAAAAATTTATCAGATAGTTTGTAATGATTATGAACACTATTCTGTAAGAGTAAGTCAGAATATTCATCAATTATTAAAGGATATATCCGGGATGACGGGATATAGTGTAAGTCATATAATAAGATTACTAATAGAATGGGAATGTTATAGAAGGTTTGATGATAAGGTATTTCTATTAAGAGTTCCGTTAAGGGAAATTGGCCGTGAATTTGTAACAACTATTACAGAAATCAGGATAGAGCATCGATTTTACAGGGCAAGGGAGCTTGTAGAAGAAGACGTCGAAATATTATGTGCTTAAAATAATTTACGAAAATATAAATTGATTTCTTACATAAAAAATATATAAAGAAATTTTATTTTTGATTGTTTGTTTTATTTTGGAGAAGAAAAATTAATATAAAAGAAAAAGCGCCTCTAATGAGAGGCTTTTTTAAACTAATAGATTACTTTCTTAGATGTAGATTCTTTAATTAATCCTGCTGCAATTTCATTTTTTTGAATTTGGCTTGTACCTTCGTAAATTTGTAATATTTTAGCATCTCTAAAATATTTTTCTACAGGATATTCTTTTACATATCCATAACCACCAAATATTTGAACAGCATTGGTTGCAATTTCCATAGCAGAATCTGCAGCAAAACATTTAGCCATAGCAGAAAATTTTGCAGTATCTTTATGCCCCATTTCTGCAAGAATTGCTGCTTTATAGGTCAATAATCTTGCTGCTTCGATCTTCATTGCCATTTCGGCTAACATATGTTGTATTGCCTGAAATGATACAATTTTAACTCCAAATTGTTCTCTTTCTCTTGCATATTGCATTGCACAATCAAAAGCGCCTTGAGCTGTTCCAACGGCAGATGCTGCAACTGCTGGTCTGGATAAATTTAATGTTTTTAAAGCATGAATAAATCCATTATTTTCTCTTCCACCTACTAAATTTTCAGCTGGTACTTCGCAATCTTCAAAAATTAATTGTCTGGTTTCTGAACAACGAATCCCTAATTTATCTTCTTTTTTACCAAAAGAAAATCCCGGGGTTCCTTTTTCTACGATAAAACAACTAATTCCTCTTGGACCTCTGGATTTATCTGTAATAGCAAATACTGTATAAACGTGTGCCTGTCCTGCACCAGATATCCATTGTTTTGTTCCATTAAGTATATATTTATCTCCTTTTTTTACAGCAGTCGTTTGTAAAGAAGGTACATCTGAACCTGCATTTGGTTCTGTTAATCCAAAAGCAGCAATAACTTCACCTGATGCAATTCTGGGTAACCATTTATTTTTTTGTTCTTCTGTTCCTCCAACTTCAATAGGTAATGCACCTAATTTTGTTGCTAAAAATGCAGTTCCTACTCCAAGACATCCGTATGCAATTTCTTCTGCTAAAATTATATTTCCCATCATTCCTAAACCCATGCCACCATATTCTTCATCAAACATCGCCTGGAAAAGACCTGCTTCCTTAAATTTTTCGAAAACTTTCCATGGATATTCGTTTTTTTCATCTAATTCTTTTCTTACTGGTATTACTTCATTACGAACAACTTCTCGGACTAAGTCCTGAAGCATTTTTAATTCTTCTGATAATTGTATTGGTATTACTGGTTCTGACATATTTTTAAACCTCTTTTTTGAATTATTAATAATCAAATTATTTAAATTAACTATACATTCAATAAAAAAATGTCATTCAGTTACAAAGCCATAAAAATTTATAATTTCATATTTTATTCGATACATTATGTGCAACCTGATTAATTTTCTCTACTCTAAACTGAATAATTCTTTGCCTATTTTTCTTTAATAAGGTAAATTTATAACCATTATATTCTATTGACTCGTTTATCTCTGGGAATCTTCCTAAATATTCAATAATAAACCCTGCTACGGTTGTATAAGCTTCTGATTCTGGTATTACATCACTATTAACAAATTCATTAAAATCAAAAATATTACAACTTCCACTAACCAGATATATATCATCACTTAATTTTATTATATCTTTCTCGTCATTAGAAACTTCTGTTATATCTTCTATATCTCCAACAATTTCTTCTAAAATATCTTCTAAGGTTAATATACCTGCTGTTCCACCATATTCATCTACAACTATTGCCATATGTGTTTTTCTTTTTTGCATTTCTTTTAAAATTTTACCTATCTTCATCCCTTCGGGAACAAAATATGGTGGTCTTACTAATTTAGCAAGAGAGAGTGATTGATTCTCTCCTAATTGTATATTATCTTTCCATAATGCTCGAATCAAATCTTTAATATGAAGAATTCCTACAATATTATCTAAATTTTCTTTATAAATTGGTATTCTACTATACATTGATTCCATAGCTTTTAATATTTCTTCTTTTGTTGCATCAACGGGTAAAGCTACCATTTCGACACGAGGAATCATAACTTCTCTTGCATCAGTATCATTCATTTCGAGAATATTTTCAATCATTTCGTGTTCACTACTTTCTATTGTTCCTTCTTTTACACCTTCTTCTAAAAGATGTAAAATTTCTTCTGCAAGTAGCTTTGTTTCAGAAAAACTTGTTTTATCCTTAAATGGCTTAAGAAGAATATTACTCAAAAATGTTAAAATTTCACTAAATAAAAAAAATAATTGATTAAAGAAAGTTAGAGGATACGCTATCATCAAGGCAACCTTCTCTGAATAATGTAAGGCTAAGGATTTAGGGACAAGCTCACCGACTACAATTTGTAAATAGGTAATAAATAAAACAATTATTACAAAAGAAATCTCTTCTGTAAAAGGAACTATAAAAGAAGGTAAAATTATAGACCTCAAAAAAGTAGATAATTTACCAACGAGGGTAGCTCCACCAAAAACAGAAGCAATAGTACCAATTAAGGTTACACCAATCTGAACTGTCGCAAATAATCTATTGGGATCTTTTTGAAGTTGAGCAATTAATTCAGCTCTTTTATCATTCTCTTCTATTAGTGTTTTTAATCTTCCCTTCTTAATCGAAATTAAAGCAATCTCTGATGCGGAAAAAAAACCATTACCTAAGCTTAATAAAATTAAAATTAACAGGTCAATCATCTTGAAACAATATCTATTTGTTTAGTAATTTCTTGTACAAAAAAACTTTTAATTCTCTTACGTTCAATCATTTTAATTTTTATGAATTATACTAAAAATTAACAAGAAAAACTGACAAGCAAAAAAAAACTGGTCTTAAAAATTTTCTTTTTTCTTTATATATATAAACCAATGTTTTTAGTAAAAAAAAGTTATTTATAAAAACAAGGAGCAAAAAATGTATTCTAATAGGAGAAATCATGTGATACATTATAAAAGTAAATACGAAATCCAGAAAATGAGAGATGCAGGGAAATTAGCAGCTGAGGTCTTATACGAAACAGGTTTAAGAGTTAAAGCAGGTGTCTCTACTTTAGAATTAAATGATTTTGCTCATAGATATACTATTAAAAAAGGGGCAGAGAGTGCACCTTTAAATTATAAAGGTTTTCCGAAAAGTATTTGTACATCGGTTAATAATGTTGTATGTCATGGTATTCCACGAAAAGATGAAATTTTAAAAGAAGGTGATATTTTAAATATAGATATAACTGTAAAATATAAAGGGTATCATGGAGATACATCTCGAATGTTTTTTGTACCACCTATTTCTGAAAATGCAAGAAAACTCATAGAAGTTACAGAAAAAGCTATGTGGGTCGGAATACATATAGTAAAACCCGGTAATAGAATTTGTGATATTGGAGCAGCAATTGAAGATTTTGTAAAACCTTATGGATATGGTATTGTTCGAGAATTAGCAGGCCATGGAATTGGTCGAAATTTCCACGAAGATCCAGTTGTTCCTCATTATAAAAATAATGAAATAAAAATAAAAATGAAACCAGGTATGACCTTTACCGTAGAACCGATGATTAATGAAGGAACTCATGAAGTTGTTTTTGATGAACAGGATAAATGGACAGTTAGAACAAAAGATGGTAAACTATCAGCCCAATTTGAACATACCGTATTGGTAACACATGATGGTTTCGAGGTTTTAACATTATTAGAATAAATAATATATTATTTTTACAATATTTTTAAAGTATTATGAAAGATTTTTTATAGAATTATAATATTTTACTTGAAAAAACAAAAAGCTATTTTATTCTTATTTCTAAAGAAAAATAAAGTCTTATGAATTTTAAATTAAAAAAATTAATGTTAATTAATATTTTATTTTTAATATCATGTAATAGTTATCAAATAATACAAAACAACCCTATAATTGAAAGTTATATTTATTTAACTGATCAAAAAATTCAATTTACTTTACCATCAAATTGGTTATTTTACTATTCCTCTAAAAAATATTTTCAATTTGTCGCAAAAAATCCTAACAATTTATATGGTCCAATATTAGAATATAGAGGTTTAAACAATACTACCCAAACTCAGAAAGAAAGAGATTTATATGCAGAAGGTTGGTATAAAGCAATTGAATTAAATTTTCCAGAATGGGAATATAAAGAAAAAGGTTATAAAGAATTTAACTATAATAATAATAAAATATATACTTACCATTTTATAGGTACATTTTTAGATGGTAAAGTAAAAATGAAAAAATTAGGATATTTACGTTTTTATAAAGATAAAGTTCATGCTATCTACTATACTACGCGTGATGATAATTTTAATCAATTTTTTGAATTATTTAAAGAAATTGATCAAAAAATTATCTATGAACCCTACATACCACCCTATTAAAAAGATTTGACAACAGATATTTTCTAAAATAATTTCTTATTAGAATGGATTTATTTCGATATATAATTATTTTCATAGGAATATTGATTGCTGGTTTAGGAATATTTCATCAACTTATAGTAGGTGGTATAGTTACACGTTTAATAGAAGCAGAGGAGAAAGATTTAAGACTCTATTTAATGAGTTGGATTACACATGGAGCTTACGTTACTTTATGTGGCATTCTACCTGTAGTATTATTGATTTTTTACCCTTCTTATGATGCTTCTGTTCTTACCACTTTATTTATACTCGCTATAGCAATGACAATATTAGTTATACATATAGGAATCACTGGACTCAAATATAAAATTATTCCTATTACCTTAGAATTTATCAGTTTAACTATTTATTCTATTTTAATATTTATCTATTATTTTTTAAATAAATAATATTATTTTTTTATTGCTATTTTTTATAATTATTAAAAAATGTTTCTATGGTGATTTTAAAAAATTTTGAAGAGTTCATTTATTGTATATTCCGTGCTGTAAGCGGATTTTTATTTATGCAGCATGGTATACAAAAGCTATTTGGTGGATTAGGAGGCAAACAGGTTGAATTATTTTCCTTATTAGGTGCAGCAGGAGTTATTGAATTTACTTGTGGGATATTGATTCTTGTTGGTTTATTTTCTGGACTTGCTGCATTTATAGCAAGTGGTCAAATGGCAGTAGCTTATTTTATGGTACATCTACCCAAAGGATTCTGGCCTATTTTAAATCATGGTGAACTTGCTGCTTTATATGCATTTGTCTTTTTATATATTGCTTCTCGTGGTGATGGAAAATATAGTTTAAAGCGATTAGCACAGAAAAGTTAGTAAAAATAAGGGGGAAGCTGATATTTCAATGAGCTTCTTCCCAATTATCTCCTATTCCTATATCTACTTTTAAAGGGACATTTAATTTTACTGCATTTTCCATTTTTTCTTTTGCAAGAGAAATTAATTCATCAATTTCTTCATTTTTTGCTTCGAATACCAGTTCATCATGAACTTGTAAAATCATTTTAGATTGCATTTTATTCTTTTCTAATTGTTTGTGAATTTCTATCATTGCAATTTTAATGATATCCGCACTTGTTCCCTGTATTGGCGTATTAATAGCAATTCGTTCCGCTGCTTCTTTGGTTCTCCTATTAGAAGAATTTATATCTGGTATATATCTTTTTCTTCCTAAAAGGGTTTCCACATAATAATTTTGTTCTGCAAATTTTATAATAGAAACTATATAATTTTTTACACCTGGATAATTTTCCATAAATTTATCAATATATTCTTTGGCTTCTTTTGGCTCTATACCAAGATTCTGGGATAATCCATAAGGTGTTACACCATAAATAATAGAAAAATTTAATATTTTTGCTTTAGAACGCATATCGGGAGTAATTTTATCTTTTGGTAATCCAAATAATGATATTGCTGTTTGGGTATGTATATCTTCATTATTGATGAATGCTTGTATTAAATTTTTATCATTTGAATAATGAGCTAAAATTCTTAATTCTATCTGAGAATAATCTAATGAAACAATTTTATAACCTTTTTCCGCAATAAAACCTTTACGTATTGCTCTTCCCTCTTCTTCTTTAACTGGAATATTCTGTAAATTAGGATTACTGGAAGCCAACCTTCCTGTTGAAGTTATTGTTTGAGAATAATTGGTATGAATTCTTCCTGTAGAAGGTTCAATTAAATTCGGTAAAACATCAATATAAGTATTTTTTAATTTTGTTAATTTTCTATATTGCAATAAATATTCAATAATGGGATGAAAGTTTTTTAAACTTTCTAATACAGATTGATCTGTAGAATATCCAGTTTTTGTTTTCTTTTGAATAGGTAATTGCATTTTTTCAAAAAGTATATGTTGTAATTCCTTTGTGGAATTAATATTAAATTCAACACCTGCTTCTTCGTAAATTTTCTTTGTTAGTTCGTTAATTTTTAACTCATAATCATTTGATAATTGCTGAAAGTATTTTGTATCTATCTTTACTCCATTAAATTCCATTGTAGCTAATACTTCAATCAAAGGACATTCGATTTTATCATGAACTTTTAATAAATCCTTTTCTACTAATTTATCTTTTAATATTTTATAAACCTGATATGTGATATCTGCATCTTCGCAGGAATAAATATAAATCTTTTCTGGATCAATTTGATCAAATGTTTTCTGTTTTTTTCCTTCTCCTGCTATTTCTTTATATTTAATAGTTTCGTAGCCAAGATATTCCATGGCAATATCATCAAGATTATGCTGTCTTATTCCTGGATTTAATAAATAACTTGCAATCATGGTATCAAAATATAAATGTTTTAATTTTATTCCTTTTTTATATAAAATTTTATAATCAAACTTCAAATTTTGACCTATAAATCTATATTGTTCTTTATTTATGGTTTCTAAATATTTTTTTACTTTTTCTAAAGGTATTCCTTTATTAGCAAATAATGAATCTTCTTCTATAACAGAAATATAATATGCTTGATGTTCTTTCCCACATAAAGAAATTCCTACCAACTTTGCATCAAATACATTTAAAGAAGATGTTTCCGTATCAATTACAATTTCTTTATATTTAGATATTTCTTCTATACATTGTTTTAAATCATCCTCTGTTGCTATAAATCGATAATTACTAATTTTATTATCATATTTTTTTATGCCTGAAGATGAAATAGATTCAAAAATATCCGGAGTAGTATCCTCATTTGATAAAAATTCTTTTAATAAATCTTTATAGATTTGCTGAAAACCTTCTCTACGAAAAAAAGTTAGTACTTCATGAGACAAATAATTAGGTATTTTTAGTTTTTCTTCTGTTATTTTAGAAATATCTTCTAAATCGCGTTTTATCGTACATAATTTTTTAGAAAGAAAAACATTCTCTTTTGATTCTATTAATTTTTGTCTTATAGAAGGTTTTAATTCTTCTAAATGTTCATATAGGTTTTCTATGGTCTTATATTTTTGAATTAATTCTGCTGCTGTTTTAGGTCCAATTCCTTTTGCACCAGGTATATTATCAGAAGTATCTCCTACTAATGCCATATAATCAGGTACTTGTTCAGGTGTAATTCCATTTTCCTCCATTAAAAATTCTGGTGTAATTTCTATAAATTCGGATACCCCTTTTCTTCCTCTTAACATAATAACGTTTTTTCCTAATAATTGAAAGCAATCTTTATCTCCTGTTAATAAAATAATTTTATATTTATCTTTAAATTTTTCAACAAGAGTTCCAATAATATCATCTGCTTCGTAATTAGGAGAAATAATAATCGGAAATCCAATCTTTTTTAAGAATTCTTTTATAACCTCAATCTGATAACTTAAATCATCTGGCATTGGTTTTCTATTTGCCTTATATTCAGTATAAATTTCGTGCCGAAAAGTCTTTTCTGGAGGATCCCATGTTATGGCTACATATTTTGGTTTATATTCATTTAAAAGCTTAAATAACATTCGAAAAAAACCATAGATCGCTCCCGTTGGCATACCATCTGAGTTCCTTAGATTTTGCTGCAATAATGCATAATAAGCTTTATAAGCAAGTGCATGAGCATCAATAATAATCAGATCTGCTTGTTTTAATGAGTTATTTTGTTTCGTTTTTGTTGATTTTTTTTGTTTTTTTGGCATATAGTTTATTTTTCGGTATATATTTGATTTTTAAAATAATTTTTATAAATTGGGTGCTATAACAAGTCTTATAGGATTATTAATTCTTTTTTCTAATTTTTCAAAACATTCGTTGATTTCTTCCAATGGATATATACCAGAAATAGAATCCTTTAAATTTAATTTATTTTCTTGGTACAATTGAATTAATTCTGGCAATGCTCTACTATCAGAACCATAACTACCACAAATAGATAAAGAACGAAAAACAATAAGAGCAGGTATTTTTATCTGTAATTCTTTTTTACTTAATCCTACTAAAATATATTTACCACCAGAATATAATAAACGTAATAAAGGTTCAATAAACTCATAATTTCCTGTAAAATCAAGTATTAAAGAAAATTTTATTTCTTTTTGTATTTTCTTTATTGTATCTTTTATATGTTTTGAATTATAGACATGATTTGCACCAGCTTTTTTTGCATTTTCTAAAGCAAATTCATCAATATCAAATGCATAGATTTGATTTGCTTCCAATGCTTTTGCTATTTTTATTGCATGAATACCTAAACCACCACAACCAATAATAAGTATATTCTGTCCTTTTTGAAAATTTCCAGCATATTTAATTGCATGGTAAGGAGTGGAAACAGCATCTGCTAATATTGCTCCTTCTTCAAATGGAATATTTTCTGGTAATAGAGCAATATTTGTTTCTGGAATATTTATATATTGAGCAAAGGCACCATCTCTATTAAATCCCAATACACCAACTTCTTCGCATAAATTTTCTTGATGATTTTTACAAAAATCACATTTACCACAACTCGTACCTGCAGAAATAACAACTCTATCTCCTATTTTAAATTGTTTAACATTTTTTCCTACCTTTTCTATAACACCAGAAGCTTCGTGTCCGGGTATAATAGGATCTTTTATTGGTTTTAATATTCCATGAATTAAATGCAAATCAGAACCACATATTCCACAAGCCATTACTTTTACCTGAACTTCATTATCCTTTGGATCTTCTATAGATATATCTTTAATAATAAGTTTTTTATTATTTTTGTAATATAAAGCTGCTTTCATCTTCTTTAAAGAAATTTATAAATATTATCCAGTCAATAGAAATTAGATTTTATCTTTAACTCTAATAAAAGAAATTATTTAAAAATAAAGAGAATAATTATTATAAGTATTATATCCATAATAATAATTTAAATTTGATTTAAATATTCAATTAATTTTTTCAATCACGAAAAATTGTATAATAATGTTGATAAATATTTTTAAAAAATAATAGTGTCATTTAAGATATACATAAAAATATATAAATTTATTTAATAAAGTATTTTTTTTAGTTATACCTATACCACTCATAATTTTCTAACATGTCAACTTCTATTTATAATACAAATAATTTTCTGTCATAAGGCTATTGAGCTCATTTCGATACATTTCTATATTTTTAAAAAATTGTATTCAACTATCTCTTTATGCTTCAAAACTCTCATAATATTTATTATAAAGAATTTATCTTTTTAAAAGTAATTTCCATAATCTTTCAATAAGATTCAAGTTTGGTGAATATGGTGGTAAGTAAGATATTTTTACTCGTGAATTTTGTTTTAAATATTCTTGTATTAATTTGCTTCTATTATATCTCGCATTATCTAATATTAAGATAATATTTCCTTTCTTCTGTTTACTATTGTAATTCATCTATCAAACTTATTAAAACCTCTGAATTAACTTTCTGGGCTTCCTTGATGACTACTTCCTTTGTTTCTACATTATATGCCCCCTTTATATTAATTCCCGTCCTTCCTAGTATGTAGATTAAATATTTTTATAATTAGAAAATCATAAACTTTTATGCAACAGAGCCGCCATAAATAATATAGTTTATTTTTTACAAAAAAAACTTACTAAAAATTGAAAGGTACTAAGTTGTATAACAATCATTTTTAAGCAAAATTTTTTCAAATATTACTAAGTTATATTTAAACATTCAATAATTTTTTCAATCATGAAAAATTGTCTAATAATATTGATAAATATTTTTTAAAAAATAATGGTGTCCATTTAAGATATAAATATAATATATAAATTTATTTTATAAAGTATTTATATATTTTTTAGTTAATTTGGATTAGATAAAAAAAGACCGTATTGGTCCATTAAATTGTTTTAATAACTGCTTAAATAACGTACTATTATATTGATTTTTGGTTCTAATAAACTCTTTTTCTAAGAAAAACCATGGTATTTTTGGTTTTTGATGATGTAAACCATGATAATTAGCATTTAAAATTAAGAGCTGAATAAATTTAGATGTTTTAAGATTATATCCAGAAATAACTTTATTAGGTTGTGTTCCATAATGAAAAACATTATCCATTAAAGATATTATTAATCCTCTAATAAACAAAAAAGAAATAAAAAGATAAAATTTTAAACCATATATATAAAAAATAATCGAATAAAAAATTAGATTTATAAAAGCATCCCATCTTATTTCTTGTTTATACAAAATTATAAAACCTATAAAATTATATTTTAATCTTGAACGATTTTTATAAAAATTTTTTATTTTTAGTAAACAACTATCTGGTATAAATAAGATTAAATTACATAAAAATTCAGAAAGATACAAACCACCTAATAGCCAGTAGTAATAACGAATATATGCTAATATTGAAGATTCCCTTTCCGGATTATAATACTCATTAATATCTTCATTTGTTCTATTATAACCATGATGTAATAAATGTCCACCCTGTAAAATTCTAAATGGCGAACCAAAATAAATGCATAAGACTCTTCCCAGAATATTATTTGCAGTTTTACTATAGAACAATATTCCATGTATAGCATCGTGAATCAAAATCCATAAAGGATAAGAAAAAATACCTAATAATGGTACGAAATATATTAAAAAACTATTTTTATTTTTTAATGGTACATAAAAATATACCCAATTAAATAACATTAAATAAAATAAAACTAGCAATATGTTTAAATAAAAATATTTACTTTTTAAAGTATCGCTCTCCATATCGTTCAGTTATTCTTGTAGAATCAAAAAAAATAAAAAAGTCAGATGTTCCAAAAACATCATCATAAGCGGGCTCTCCTCCAATTAAAGAACCAACTCTTAAATATCCAATAATAAGAGGTGGTATATTCTTCATTGCTTCTCTTAGATCCGAAATTTGATACTCTGGATCAAAACCTTCAAGTCTTTTGTGTGGTAATGGTGAAATTCTTAATTGTTCTTCTACAAGATAGTTTTTTTCTCTAAAATAAGCATATGCTTCAGAAATGATTTCTGGATTATTAGTATGAAAAGAACCACACCCCATTAAATATCTAACTTTATAATTTTGAATATACCATGCTAAACCAGCCCATAATAAAGTTATAACAGATCCATCTCTATAATCTGGATGAACACAACTTCTTCCAATTTCTGCTGCTTCGTCTTTTAATTCATAAATTTTAGATAAATCAAACTCTGTTTCTGAATAAAATCCTATATATCGTTTTGCAATAGAACTCCTTAAAATCCGATATGTACCAACAATTTTTTTATCATTTGCATTATCTACAACAATAAGATGATCACAATATAAATCATATTCATCTCTATCTTTTTTTGTATCATGAGATTCTGGTAAACCTTCCCCCAATTCTTTATTAAAAACTTCGTATCGTAAAGCAAGAGTTTGCTCTAATTCATATTGATCTTCTGCCAATCTTACTTCTAATTGTTTTTCTTTTATTAGTAATTTATTCATATAAATCTCCTATGTTTTCTTATATTTCACTATTTTTTATTAAAATTTGATTACATCAATATAAAAATTAATGTTTTTTTTATTTTTTTGTTTATTCCTTGTTAAAATTCTATTTGATTTTTTCTTTGAATTGAAATTAATTGTTACATGTTTTCTTAAAAAATTTATTATACGGGAGAAAAAATGAAAACATCTATAAATACCCATCAAATCGAAAAAGCTGGCGGAAAATAAGGAAAAATAGAGATAATTTAGACATTTGGACAATACAACAAAGACCAGAAATTCAAACGATGGGACATTGGGAAGGAGATACCATAGAAGGGAAAAAAGGTTCTGGCTATGTATTTACTTTTGTTGAAAAATTGAGTCGTTATACTATAATGCTTTATGTATCATCAAAAAAGCTTAAAGAAACAAAAGAAAAAGTTTTGCGAAAATTTAATTCTATTCCAAAAGAAAAACTTTTAAGTATTACTTATGATAATGGAATAGAAATGCTACATAATGGTTTATATAAAATCATTCAGGAAATCAAAAATATCAGAGTTTATTTTACTGACCCCGGAAAACCCTATCAAAGAGGTTTAAATGAGAATACCAATGGATTAATTAGACAATATTTACCCAAAGGGATAGATTTTAGAAAAACTGAAAATTTAGACAAAATTATACAAGATGTAGAAATAAAATTAAATCATCGTGCAAGAAAATGCTTGCAGTATCAAACACCGTATGAAATATTCTTTTCTGTGAAACCAAAGCTATTCCCCATTAAGGTGTTGCACTTGAATTACAATGCGCCTGTAATTTTATTTGGAGAATATTTACCTTTAGATAAAGTAACATTATTAGAACAAGAATTATTAAATGGATTTGATCTATATATAGTTATACGCCATCGCTCATGATAAGGAGTTGAAAAAATGGAAAAGTTAGAATTCAATAAAATCTACAATATAGATTGTATTGAGGGAATGAAACATATCCCTGCTGATACAGTAGACCTTGTTATTACAGACCCTCCCTTCGCTATAGATTTTAAGGCAAAAAGAAATAATTATCACAGAACACAATCTCGGGTTTTAGAAGGTTATAAAGAAATACCAAAAGCAGAATACTATGATTTCACACTTAAATGGATGAAGGAGGTTTATAGGGTTCTTAAGGAATCTGGAAGTATGTATGTTTTTTCAGGATGGAATAATCTAAAGGACATCTTAATGGCACTTGATGAAATCGGTTTTATTACAGTTAATCATATTATTTGGAAATATCAATTTGGAGTTGTAACAAAAAGAAAATTTGTAACTTCTCATTATCATTGTCTTTATGTATGCAAAAATGATGAAAAAAGAAAATTTTTCCCTTATTCAAGATATGGAAAAGAAGATAATGATAGAGATGGTAGCAGTTTACATTATAAAGATAAAGAGGATGTCTGGATAATCAAAAGAGAATATTGGACAGGAGATCAAAAGACACCTACAAAGTTGCCAGCAGAGTTGATTAAGAAGATATTGATGTATTCAAGCGAAGAAGGTGACATTGTTTTAGACCCCTTCTTAGGTTCTGGACAGGTAGCAATTGTCAGTAAAATGATGAAAAGGCAATATATCGGGTTTGAAATTGTAAAGGAATATTATGAGTTTGCTCAAAAAAGGTTAGATGAAAATATGTATAGAATTAAAGAGATAGACGCAGGCTCTAAAAACCAAACATTATTGACACTATTTGATATGGAGGAGAGGAAATGACTTTCTTAAAAATTGCAAAACAGTTTGGAGAAAAATTAAGAAATATTCCTAAAATGTGGGATGGTAGAAAATCAATTTTGGAAATGAAAAACGCTGGCTATCCACATTGGAAACAAATGGAATGGATCGGGTTTTACTTTCAATTTTTATGTGAAAAATATTTATCGGGTGTTATAGAAATACCTGGTCCAAAATATGGAAATGTCAGATTTGATGGCTTTAAAAATGTACCTTGGGACTTTAAGGCACATGCTATGAACACGAGCAGTCATCAGATTATTGTAAATGATAGTGAAGCAACAGCGAATGGAATTAAAGATTATGGGGCAGTTGGGTTAATTCTTGCTCTCGGGAAAGTCTTATACAACGACGAAGATAGAACATTTCAAAAATGGCACGAGGCATTGAAAGGTGGATTATCTGATTATTCAATTGAAAGAATAAAGAGGGGTGCATGGTCAAGATTAAGAAAAGTTTCCTTTGAGTTGAAGCAAATTTCTTTCATCAGAATAACGGATGATACTTTGGTTAAGTGTGGTTCGTTCCAGATGGATTTCAGAAATGCAGATGGTTCAGCAAGGAGAGAAAAAGTCTTGTTAGATCTTGAGAAAATTGATGAGGAGTTGGTTTATGCTATTGAATTCTGAGCGACGGCGTATAACACAGCATGAAAGGTTCGTGTCTTATGGCACTCACTCAAACCCTTCGCTATCGCTCAGGACTTCTTTTATGCTGGAACCGTTATAGGAACATCCGGAATATTTCCTTATATTTATGAACCTGTATTTAGAGCAATATATAATAAAATTCCTACAATAGAAATTAATCCAGCAAAAACAATATTTAGTGATAAAGTAGACTTATATTTTCAAGAAAGATCATCTAAAATATTAAAAATGATCTGGGAACTATATAAAAAATAAAAGAAATTATTCTTCTATCTTACGATTCATTGCAACTTCAAATGTATAAGGACTATTATCAGGTAATGTCCTATAATCTATATCTGTATCTTTTACTATTATCTTTTTTGCTTCTAACCAACCTTTATTTATTGCTTCATTAAGTTTCGATTTTAAACTTGGTTGTTCTTTTAATAAATAATTTATTTCTTCTCTGGAATATAAAATAGAGTTCATCCAGCTTCTCGTTCTCTTCTCGGGAAATTGATCCCATTTATATAAATGAGCAAATAATATACCTATATAACTTGCTAAAGAACGAATTTCAGATCTACCCATACTCTCCAATTCTTCTATTAGATTTTCTATATCTATTAATTCCCATCTCTTCTCTTTTAACAATTCTATCTGAGTCTTTATCCATAAATAAAAATCTTCTTCATATAATTTCTGAATTTCTCTTTTGGTTAATATTCTCATAACTCTATCTTACGATTCATTGCATCTTCAAACGTATAAGGACTATTATCAGGTAATGTCCTATAATCTATATCTGTATCTTTTACTATTATCTTTTTTGCTTCATCCCAGCCATCCTCTATTGCCTCATTTAATTTAGATTTTAAACTGGGTTGTTTTTTTAAGAGTTTTAAAATATCTTTTCTGGAATATAAAATAGAGTTCATCCAGCTTCTCGTTCTCTTCTCGGGAAATTGATCCCATTTATATAAATGAGCAAATAATATACCTATATAACTTGCTAAAGAACGAATTTCAGATCTACCCATACTCTCCAATTCTTCTATTAGATTTTCTATATCTATTAATTCCCATCTCTTCTCTTTTAACAATTCTATCTGAGTCTTTATCCATAAATAAAAATCTTCTTCATATAATTTCTGAATTTCTCTTTTGGTTAATATTCTCATAACTCTATCTTACGATTCATTGCATCTTCAAATGTATAAGGACTATTATCAGGTAATGTCCTATAATCTATATCTGTATCATCTATGATAATTTTTTGAGCATAAGACCAGCCATCTTCCATTGCCTCATTTAATTTAGATTTTAAACTGGGTTGTTTTTTTAATAATCTTAAAATTTCTTTTCTGGAATATAGAATAGAGTTCATCCAGCTTCTTGTTCTCTTCTCGGGAAATTGATCCCATTTATATAAATGAGCAAATAATATACCTATATAACTTGCTAAAGAACGAATTTCAGATCTACCCATACTCTCCAATTCTTCTATTAGATTTTCTATATCTATTAATTCCCATCTCTTCTCTTTTAACAATTCTATCTGAGTCTTTATCCATAAATAAAAATCTTCTTCATAGAGTTTTTGGATTTCTTGTTTTTCTTTTAATAACATCTTGAATAAAAATAAACTGATTTTTGTAAATTTTCAAGAATTTTTTTTAACAACCACAAGAAGATATAACCGTATTATTTGTAGTAATTGTTGCAGTACCACATTCTTTAAATTCTCCATAATGGGTGGAGAAATCACCAATAATTTCAAAATATTGCTTATATCTTGTAGCAGAAAGCATTAAAGCAGTATTACCACAAACTCTTTCTGGTTTACCTTTCTCAAAAATATGGGTTTGATCTAATATAAACTTATGGGGAACTTCTTTTATACCACCTTTATATATAGCAATTTGTCCATAATCTTCACAGGCATCTTCTAATCCTTCAATCTTCCATAATCGATATGTAATAGAATAAAAGTTGATATTTCCAATAAGCTCTTCTATTTCTGGATTATTAATTTGTATTTGATTTTCTGAAACTACCCTCGGATCCATAAAACCAATTTTTCTTGCAATGCGAATAAAATCTTTTTTATATAAAGCTCCACTTAGACATTCATTATATAATAACGTATTTTCTTTTAGAGATTCTGGAATTCTCCTATCAGAATAATTATCAGAAAAATAAAATTCACCACCATTTTTTAATATTTTATAAATCTTTTCTAATACCATTTCTTTATCAAAAATAAGATTAAAAACACAATTCGAAATGATTAAATCAACAGAATTTTCTTCAAAATATTCATCTATATTTTCAATAAAATCATGTATAAATTTTACATTAGGTTTTTTATAACCAAATCGTTCTGTTTGTATATCAATATAACGTTCTGCAATTTCTATTTGATTTTTCGTCATATCTATACCATAAACAAATCCATTTTCTCCCACAAGCTTAGAAAGAATATAAACATCTCTTCCTGTTCCACAACCAATATCAAGAACTGTTAATCCTTCTAATGCATCTGGAATGGGAGAACCACAACCATAATATCTATTTCTAATTTCATCTGCGATATAAGGTAGTACTTCTTTAACATGCTTAGGATAGCTATCTACCGTACAACAAGCCATTGTTTTTAAATCCATAGTATTTTGTAATTCTTCTCCATAATATTTTTGTATTGAGGTAATAAGTTCCATTTTGTTCTCCTTATTATTATTTTTATCTTGATGATTATTTAAAATAAAATCATTTTTATGGGTAGTAGGCTTTAAAACTTCTCCATAGCAACCACTTCCTTGATTAACCATACATCCATAACAATGTTCTTTAAAAGTAATTTCTGGATTAAAATTATAAAAATCAATCTCCCAGAATTTTTTATTTTCATAATTTTTTATAGATAAATTTAATGCGAGATTAAAATCACAATCATACATATTTCCTTTATAATCGATAGAAATAATATGCTTACACATAAGATGATCAATTGTTTGAACGTTAAAATGTTTTTTCAAAAGATTTATATATTCATTATACTTATTATTTTTGATTAAATCATATTTAAAACGTTTTATAGGCATATTAACAATAGATACAAGATTCGAAAAATCTATATTATAATGAGCTTTTAAAAAAGACTTATACTCCTGTTCTAATTGATTTTGTGGAGGTGGAAGAAAATCACCAGTAGGATTATATACAAGAGTTAAATTCAAATCCTTATGTTTTCCATATCCCATATTATTTAATTGACTTAATATTTCAATAGAATCTTCGAATACATGATTACCACGTTGCTTATTAACCATATCAGAAAATACACCAGGAAGAGAAGCGATAATATGTATATTATAATCTTTATATAATTTTATAAAGCGATCATAAGGTTTTTGCTTTAATATAGTAAGACTGGTTCGAACAGAAATTTTTTTATTCGTTTTAGATAATTCATTTAACATATATTCAAAATGAGGATTCATCTCTGGTGTACCACCAGTAAATTCAACTTCTTTAATAAAATCTAATGATTTAATCTTATGAATGATTTTTTCTGCTGTAAATCGATCCATAATATCTTTTCCATTAGGAGAAGCAGCTATATGGCAATGCCTGCATTTTTGATTGCAAAGGTTTCCGACATTGATCTGAATTGTTGTTATTTGTTTTTTTTGCCTTTGTTCTTTCGTAAGAAAATAAAATTCTTCTTTGTTATTCTGGAGATTGTTCTGGAATTAAAATTTTATTCATAACATTAATTTCTATCGACTTATATAAAAATAAGTTACATATAATAGAATGATAATTTTCAATTTAGAATTTGGAAATTTTTGTTAAAACACATTAATAAAATTAAAAAAATTCGAAACTTTTGTATTAAAATCATACTTAATATACTATATGAAAGCAAAAAAAATATTTTTCATAATACTCATTATACTATATATATTTTCGGGAAATTTATTTTCTCAGGTCCGTAAATTAGGAGAAAAAGAAAAGGAAATAGATAAGCAAAAAGAAGTAGAGCAAATAATAAAACAACAAGAAGAAAATCGATATACAATGTTTAAAGGAATTCTACAATTATTAGAAATTGGTTCCAGTATTGGAAACAATCAAGGACAGGGATTAGAAAATGCATCCTCAGTTTTAAACTCCATAAGAGTTAAGAATAATACATTCAGTGATCCCTTAGATATACAAACATATAAATTAGAAAATTATGAAATATTTAATCAAAGAAGAACAACCAAAAAACTAAATCCAGGACATTATATAAAATATACAATTGGTTTTAATCGAGATAGATTTTTTACTATAGATGTTCAAAGGAATGCAATGTTTCAGGAATTAAGAGAATTCAACGGAAGCTTAGGAACAAATATATTAGATTCTATGAAAACATTTAATACAAGATATACTATAAAAGGAGGAATTGGACCATTAAATTATTTAGATAAAAAATCAGAAGAATTTGCTTTAGGATATGAAATTGTTCGAAATAGAGGTCCATTTTCCAGTATTACCTTTAAACTACCCAAGACAGCAATAATAGAAGGAAATATAACAGAACAGGAGCCATTTAGAGAAATCACATCTTATGGTACTGTTCAATATAAAACCCATGCCTATTTTTTTGAATATTCGTTTTTAGGAAACGACTGGTTATTCAAATTTTTTTATGGTGAATCAAAATTTATGGAAGAACATTTTTATATGTATTATAAATTTCATTTACAACAAATTTATGGAAAGCTAACATTCAGTACAATCAATTCTAATAGAGTTAAATCTATAAATGACCCAGACTATAATCAAAATTTTGAAAAATTTTTATTTCAATATGTTTTATTTCAAAACAATTTTCCTACAGAGTTGATTATTTCGAATATGGGAAGTTATTTTAATCCAGAAGAAATGATTGCTTTTCGAAAAGATATACGTCGAGATTATTTTGCTCGATTTGAAATGGGATGGGTAATTAAATTTACAGAGAATTTTGGTATTCGTTTCGGTGGTTTTTATGCCTATTTATTCGAAAATAAAAGTATAGAACCAGTAGGTTTTTATTATCGAGATGGTAAAATTTTATATGATATTAGAGGATTAAAATTGACAACTGCTGATAAAACAACAAAATTAGGTTTATATGGATCTTCAGCAGCAATCATATTTAGATTTTAAATTAATATGAAGTATAGAAAAAATAAAATAAAAAAAGAACATCATATTTTAGAGGGGTTTGATAAATACTTAGAAAAAATTGCTATGGACTTACCTGTCCAGAATATTACCCCCGGAAGAATTAAAAAAGTAAATAAAGCTAATAAAGGAGATTTACGCATTACATTTCAGTATCCTACACAAAGTGGAGCTAAATTATTACTTAAAAAAGGTTCTACTGTTCAAGAATGTTTTGTTGTTATTGATAAAGAAAATATTGCGTTATTAAATCAATATATAAAGCAAGAAAAATATAAAGAATAACTAATCTTCGTTTAACCATTTTCTAATTACTTTGGAAGATTGTTTTGCATTTTCTTTAACAACATCTTTTGTATTTTCTAAGAGTTCTTCTTTTTCTTCTTTGGTTAAATTAAGTTGTTTTTGATTCTTTTTTTTCTGTTGATTTTGAGAAGCTTTCTTTCTATTATTTGTTTTTTTAACTCTATAGTCTTCTTCTGATAGAAAATAATAAAATAAGATCAAACTTATAAAAATAATGATTACTATTAATAATAAAATGATAGGAAAATCAAACATACAATATTATTATATAAACTATTTTTCTGGTAAAGCAATTCTTGTTAATTCAGAAAATTTGATTCCTCTTATACCAGAAATTTCTATATTAATTTTTTGGATTTCTTTTGCTAAACCTTTCATTACTATAACTTCTAAACAATCTTCATGATTTACATGTATATGTAAATTACAGAGTATATTAATTAAATTATTATGCTGAATTTGAATCATTTTTTCTGAAAGATCAGAAGTATGATGATTATAAATAATTGATAAAACCCCAATTACCTGTTCTTCTGGATTTTCCCATTTTTCTGATACAATTTTTTCCCGAATTAAATCCCTTATAAATTCAGAACGAGATGCATATCCCTGGTGAATAAAATTATTATCCATTATTTTTAATAATTCTTCTGGTAGAGATATACTAAAACGAACAACTTTTTCATTTTTTTGATCCATAAAGAACAAAAACGATTTTATTTTAAGGACTCAAATTTCAAATCATTTTTAAAAAAATTACATTATAAATAGTCTCTATGCTATAAATTACTTTACTTTATTAAAATTAAAATAATTTGAATTTATGGGGGAAATATGAAAACAATAAGAAATTCCTTTTCTATATTATTATTAGTTTTAATTGCTACATTCTTACAAGCAGATCAAAATTTATTAGCACCTAATTTTCCAGTTATAATGAAAGAATTTAATATTACAGAAAAAGAATTAGGTTATATTACTTCTGCTTTTGTATTTATCAGTGCTTTTATGACAGTTATCTGGGGAATGCTTGCTGATTTTAAAACCAGAAAATTATTATTATTAATTGGAATTATGGTTGGAGAAATTCCCTGTCTTTTAACAGCATTTGTATCGAATTTCTGGGAATTATTTTTTATGAGGATGCTTACTGGTATTGGTATTGGTTCTATTATTCCTATTGGTTATTCTTTAATTGCAGATTTTTTTTATGGAGAAGAACGTGGAAAAGGTTATGCTTATATAGAAACTGCTTTTGGTTTTGGTACATTAATGGGAATGATAATGGCTGGTTTAATCTTAGATTGGCGTTTACCATTTATTATAGCTGCTGTTCCTAATTTAATATTAGCACCAATTTTTTATATCATTACTAAAGAACCTAAGCGTGGGCAATCCGAAGAAGAATTAGAAAAAATATTACAGGAAAAAGAAATTCAATTTAGCTTTAATTTAGAAGCATTTAAAAAATCTTTATTAACAAAAACAAATCAAATTATATTTTTTCAGGGTATATTAGGTACTGTTCCCTGGGGAATCATAACAACATGGTTTATAAGTTATTTTATCTATGTTCGAGGAATGAATAAAGATACCGCAACCTTTGTTTTATTATTTATAGGTTTAGCAGCGGTTTTTGGAAGTTTTATCGGAGGCTTTTTAGGTGATCATTTTGAAAAAAAAATAGAAGGTGGTAGAACCTATGTTGCAGGTTGGGGAGTTTTAGTAGGAATGTTTGCATCAGCTGGTTTATTGCTTTATCCTTTCCCAGCAGAATTAACTGTAATACACTATATTGGTATGTTTATTTATGCAATATTATTTATTCAATTTGTATCTTATGCTGGGCCAAATGTTCGTGCAATTATTTCTCAGGTAAATTTGCCAGAAGATCGAGGTACTGTATTTGGTATTTTTAATATTATGGATAATATAGGTAGAGCAATTGGTCCTTTAATTGGAGGTTTATTAATCTATTATTTGGATAAGCAATATAATAAAGAAATCAGTTATATCATCACTATGTTATTTGGTATTGCTTTTTGGTTACCTTGCGGATTATTATGGTTTTATATAAAAAAAATATATGTAAAAGATAGAAATATTATAAAACAAATTTTAAAAGAAAGAGCAAGTTCTATCAAATAAAAAATAGGTAGTCGCAATAAAAACTTGCGACCACAAAATACAATTATTATAAGAGAGTTTGAATCTTTTGTAAGAATACAGATTCTGGTACAGCTCCTTCTATATGGATTGTTTCATTTACAATAATTTTTGGAACACCATATACTTTATAATAATTTGATAATTCTGGAAATTCCGAAGCTTCTATCATATCTGCTTTTATAAAATCAGATTCTATTGCCATCTGATGCGCCATTAAGACTGCTTTAGGACAATAAGGACAGGTTGGTGTTACAAAAACTTTGATATGAATAGGTTTCCTTAAGTTTTTAAGTATTTCTTTTGTAGATAGATTAAGATCTGTTTCTTTTTTAGATACATATAATATATCCTGTAATAATATACCAAATTCATATCCTGATGGAATACCATAAATGCGTATTCCAAAATCTTTTTGATTTTCTAAAATAATAGCTGGCACTTTATCAATATTATAATATTCTGCTTTTTCTTTGGCAAAATCAATATTATAAATTTCAAGAGAAATCTTTTCATTTAATTCTTTAAGTTCTTCTAAAAGCTGCTTTGTTTCTTTACAATACATACAATCATCTTTAATAAAAAGTATGATTTTTACTGAATCTTTCATATCTTTTAAAATATCCTTTATCTCTTTTTGTGTATCTGCATTTAGTAATTTCATATTTATCTCCTTTACAATAATTATACATATACATAGTATATGTATAATATAATAAATCTCTGTTTTATGGCAAATTTTTTTTAGCAATAAATTAAAAATTATAGACATTTAAGCAGATTTCATTAATTTATTTTAAATAAATATGACACACTTTATAAAAAATAATGAATTACCCCATTATACATACAAAGATTATGTGCAATGGGAAGGAGATTGGGAATTAATAGATGGAGTAGCATTTTCTATGGCACCTTCACCGTTCGGAAAACACCAAAAAATATTAAAAAATATAATTTTTATTTTAGAATTGCAAATCAAACAAAATCATTTGAATTATTATGTATATCCAGAATTAGATTGGATTGTAAACGAAGATACCATTATAAGACCTGATATTTCTATTACTAACGAAGAAATAGAAGAATTCATAAGAAAACCCCCTGTAATGATAATAGAAATTATTTCTAAAAATACAAAACAAAAAGACGAAACAATCAAATACCGCTTATACGAAGAACAAAAAGTAGATTATTATATGTTGGTATATCCAGAAAAAAAAGAAGTAAAGTTATATAAACATAAAGGGAATCAATTTGAACCTTTCCCTATTGAAAAAGATTTTATTGTATTAGAATTTCAAGAAAATATAGAACTAAAACTCCCTACAAAAGAAATTTTTGTGTAGAGTTTAATTCTTACTTAGAAAACTTTCTAAACAGAAAAATTCAAAATATTATATAATGCTTGATGATATGAATATATTTATTATGTTTTAATTGATGAATCAAAAAAGAGAATTAGCTACGCTTGGTGGTGGATGTTTCTGGTGCCTTGATGCAATATATAGAAATATTCCAGGTATTATTAATGTTATTTGTGGTTATGCAGGGGGTCATAAGAAAAATCCTACTTATCAAGAAGTATGCACAGGAAATACTGGACATGCTGAAGTTGTACAAATCACCTATGATCCTTCTATTATTTCTTATAAAGAGATTTTAGAAATATTCTGGAAAATTCATGATCCTACAACATTAAATCGTCAGGGTGCAGATATAGGTACACAATATCGTTCAATTATATTATATCATGATGAAAAACAAAAAGAAATTGCACAACAATCTAAATTAGAACATCAAAAATTTTTTAAAAATCCTATCGTTACAGAAATTGTCCCTTTAAAAGAATTCTATCCAGCTGAAGAATATCATCAAAATTTTTATAATAAAAATCCCAATTATCCTTATTGTGTATATGTGATTGAACCTAAATTACAAAAAATAAAAGATTTTTATAAATGATATATCATATAAATCAAAATACAATCAATTTTTATTTAAATATTTTAATCTTATATAATATATATTAAGCATATTGCATAAAAAAAATACATTAAATAATTATTGCATATAAAATATACAAATAAATATTGTAAAAATTATGGCAAAGCTTAAGCATCAATCAAAAATATATGAAAATATTTTAGAAGTAGTTACCAATTTAACATCTTTAATGAATCAAAGTCAGAATGCTCAATATCTTTTAGAAAAATTTTTAGATGAATGCATTAAAATTACAGAAGCTGATTCAGGAAGTATAATGCTTCTTGATGAAAATAAAGAATATTTAAATGCAATTGTTGCAATTGGTCTTAATAAAGAATCATCTGGTATGAAATTAAAAATAGGAGAAGGTATTACTGGATGGGTAGCAAAGCATAAAAAACCACGCATCATTGATGATGCATATAATGAAAAAGACTATATACGCGTAAGAGATGATTTAATTTCTGAGATTGCCGTTCCCATGATTTATAATGATGATATTATAGGTGTTTTATCTCTTGATTCTAAAAAACCATCTGCCTTTACAGAAGAAGATGCTATTTTATTACAAATTGTTGCAAATCTATCTGTTGCTATCTTTGTTAAAATTCAGGATAATGAATTATTGAAAATCAGAGAAAAGTTTCATAAAATTCTTTTAGAAATTTCTTCTGTTATTACTAAATCTACCAATTTACAGGAAGTTTTCGAAGAGATTATGACTATAACACAAAAAGTCATTCGAATTCATCGAAGTACATTATTCTTATACGATAAAAAAGATAAATTACTAAAAGTTCATGCAACCTATGGATTTCATAACGAGGAATCAAAATCAGTTGTATATGAACCAGGAGAAGGAATAACAGGTAATGTATTTTTAAATAAAAAACCTGTTTTTATTCCAAGTGCAAAAAATGAACCTGGTTTTTTAAATCGAATGAAAATTGTCACAGAAGATCTTGATTTAGGGTATTATTGTTGTCCAATTTTAAGTGGTGTTGATGTAGTAGGTGTTTTTTCTATATTTACCCATATCTATGAAGAAAATAATTCCAAAGAAATTTTAGAATTTTTACAAATTTTATCTACTTTTATTTCTCAGGCAATTACAATACAAAAACTTATAGAAGAAGAAACCCAACCCTTTATTGCAGAAAATATACGATTAAGACTGGAATTATCCAAAAAATATCGATTTGGAAATTTGATTGGTAAATCTCCTAAAATGATTCATCTTTTTGAACAAATCCAATTAATAGCAGACTCTAAAAGTTCAGTTCTTCTAATAGGAGAATCAGGAACAGGTAAAGAATTGATCGCTTCTGCAATTCATTATAATAGCTCCCGAAAAGAAATGCCCTTTATAAAAATCAATTGTGCTGCTATTCCAGAAACATTATTGGAAAGTGAACTATTTGGATATAAAAAAGGAGCATTTACAGGAGCTACTTCTGATAAAAAAGGAAAATTCGAAATTGCAGATGGAGGAACCATATTTTTAGACGAAATAGGAGAAATGGATTTATCTTTACAGGCTAAGCTATTAAGAGTATTACAGGAGAAAGAAATTGAACCAATTGGTGGAAAAACAAAAAAGGTTGATATTCGAATTATCGCTGCGACAAATGCAAATTTAGAAGAATTAATTCAGCAGAAAAGATTTCGACCTGATTTATATTATAGACTTAATGTAATTCGCTTAGAAATACCACCATTACGAGAACGAAAAGAAGATATTCTATTATTAACTAAATATTTTATTGAAAAATATGCAAAAGAAAACGAAAAAGAAATTCATAGTATTACACCAGAAGCAATCAAACTATTAGAAAGTTATGATTGGCCAGGAAATGTTCGAGAATTGGAAAACTTAATCGAAAGAGCAGTTGTCTTGAATCAATCTGGCATTCTTGATGTTAAAGATTTTAAAGAAATTTTAAATAAAATTCAAACAGATAATAACATTCCTACAATGTCAGATGGTTTTATTGCCCCAGCTTTCTCTTATGAAGGCTCTGAATTTAATGAATTAAACACACATTCACTTGAATTATACGAAGGTAGAGTATATCAAACCGTCATAAGCGAAATAGAAAAAAAATTAATTTTATACGCATTAAAACGCTCTAAATACATAAAAACAAAAGCAGCAAAATTTCTTGGTATCAATAGAAATACACTTGATAAAAGAATTAAAGAATTAAATATCGAATATTGATGAAAATGCATAAAACTATTACTTATATTTTTTTAGTTTTTTTAGTAATTTTTTGTCGAAAACCATTTAATAATCCTTATACAGATATTGATCCAAAAAATAAGATTTTATTTTCTGCACTAACAGATGAACCAAGAACATTAGATCCAGTAAGAGCGACAGATTCTATTTCCATAACAATTTTATCGAATATCACCGCTACTGCCTATCAATATGATTATAAAATTAGACCATTAAAAATAATTCCATTGCTTGCAACAGAAGAGCCAGAAACAGGATATAAAATTTATAAAAATCAAAAAGTATATTACTTTCGATTTAAAATTAAAGAATCTTATTATTATCCAGAAAAATGCTTAAATCATCAAAAACGTAAAATTTTAATTGATGATTTTATTTTAACTATTAAACGAACAGCTAACCGTAGAATTAATCCATTTGCCTTTCCTTTATTGGATAATATTATAGGTTTTTTAGATTATTCAAAGTATTTAGAACAATCGCAAAATGAAAAAGAAAATCCAGCAATTTATAATAAAGAAATTGAAGGTGTTAAAAAATGGGGTAATAATGGATTAGAAATCTTGTTAAAAAAACCAGATCCCAGAATAAAATATTTTTTTGCAATGACCGCTTCTTCCCCTACCCCTTATGAATGTTTAGATTATGCTTCTAAGAATAAGGATTTTTTATTAGATCATAATCCCATAAGTTCTGGTGCATTTTATTTATACGAATGGAAAAGAAATCAAAGAATGAGATTAAAAAAGAATCCATATTATAAAGAATTTAGCATATATTTTAAAGAACCCTTACCAAGAATCAATGAAGTTTATTTTTCCGTTATACGTTCTGGACCAACAATATGGACATTATTTCGTCAGGGATATATTGATCGAATAGGTTTAAATCAGGATACAATGCAACAGGTTCTTGATGGAACAGTTTTATCAGATAAATATAAAAAAATGGGAATTCAATTAAGTATGGCAAAAGAACCTGTCACTTATGGATGGGTCTTTAATTTAGAAGATCCTCTTTTTAAAAATAATGTATATTTACGAAGAGCCATTACCTGTGCATTGGATATAGAGGAATTAATCTATCGTTTTTTTCGAAATCGTGCTATACCAGCTAATGGGTTAATTCCACCAGAAATGGAAGGTTATTTAGAAAATGATCCTTTATTAAGAAAATATCCTATTAGAAATTGTCAGAATCTCGTACCAGAATTATTAAAACAAGCTGGTTATCCAAAAGGAATCAATCCAAAAACCAAACAAAATCTAATTATAAGATTAACAGCAGTAGCAAGTTCAGGAAGTACAGCAGTTTACCAATTTTACACCGAATCCTTAGCAAAATATGGTATTAAACTTAAAGTAGATTTATATGATGCTCCAACATTTTTTGAAAAACGACACAAAAGAGAATTTCAAATCGCAGGTTGGGGATGGGGGGCAGATTATCCTGATCCACAAAATTTCTTTCAGCTTTTTTATAGTAAAAACATAGAAACAGGTTATAACGAAGCAGGATATAAAAATCTGGAATATGATCAACTCTATGAACAACTACTTATAGAAACCAACGAAAATGAAAGAAAAAAAATTATCTATCGTTTAAATGAACTTTTATTACGAGACTTACCTGTTGCCTTTACCTTCCATCCTGTTACTTTTGCTATTCAATGGCCCTGGGTAGAACCAATCATACCACATCCCTTAGACTTAAATCAATTAAAATATAGAAATCTTGATCCAGAATTACGATATCAAAAATGGTTAGAATTAAATGCAATATTTTAAAGGTATACATATCAAAACTCCAAATAATGTGGTTTAAATTGGGAAAAAAATTTTAAAGTCTTATAAATAATTTAATGAAACATTAGCATTATATATTGTAAAAACAGATTAAAGTTCCTATTCCAATACTTACTATTTTATCATCTATAATTTAAAAGTTTAGTATTAAATCAATGATTGATTATAATAATTATATTACTCATGATTTTCGTAAGCTTCGTTTCCATGTTCTATTGTATCCAAACCTTCTATTTCTTCTTCTTCTGGCACTCTTAAACCTATAGTATATTTTAATATTAAAAATAATATTAATCCACTAAAAAATCCCCAAACAAAAGCTATACCTACACCCAATAATTGAGTTAAAAATAAATTCCAATTGCCACCATAGAAAAGTCCTTTTGCACCTGTGCCATACGATGGATGAGCAAATAAACCTGCAGAAATTGTTCCCCATACTCCACAAATACCATGAACAGATATTGCACCTACAGGATCATCTACTTTAATGTAATCAAAGAATAAGACTGATAGTACTACCAATATACCAGCAATAAATCCAATAATAATGGAATCAGTTGGACTTACATTATTACATGGAGATGTAATGGCTACAAGACCGGATAATACTCCATTTAATATCATTGTCAAATCCGCTTTTCTAAATAATATCCATGAAATTATTAAAGATCCTATTGCGCCAGAAGATGCTGCAAGATGAGTATTCAGACTGATAATTGCAAAATTTCCTTCTTTTATTGTTAAAGTAGAACCAGGATTAAAACCAAACCAACCAAGCCATAAAATAAAAACACCAAGAGTAGATAATGGCAAACTATGCCCCATAATAGGTTGTGGAATTCCATCTAAATATTTACCTATTCTGGGCCCAAGAACGATTGAACCTGCCAGACCAATCCATCCACCCATAGAATGAACGACTGTTGAACCTGCAAAATCAATAAAACCTTTATCATAAAGAAAACCATGATTATCAGAAAATAATAAATTACCCCAGGCAAGACTACCAAATACTGGATAAATAAATGCAGAAATAATGAATGAAGCAATAAAGTAAGAAATAAATTTTGTTCTTTCTGCCATAGCACCTGAAACAATAGTTGCAGAAGTTGCACAGAATACAGATTGAAAAAAGAAAAAAGAAAAATTATAAGCATCTGGTTTGTTATTAAGCAATAAAAGATTATCAATAGATATAACTTTACCTATTCCAAAATTTTCGAATAATGGTTGAGCAAACATAATAGAAAATCCAAAAAAATAAAATCCTATTACACCAATTGAAACATCAACCAGGTTTTTGGTTAATATATTAACTGTATTCTTCTTCCTTATAAAACCAGATTCAACTAAAGCAAAACCTGCTTGCATAAAAAATACAAGCACACCAGTAATTATGATCCAGAAAATATCTGTTTCTTTATTTAACGTATCTAATTGATTCTTAAGTAATTCTATTTGCTGATTAGAATTGGTAATATCTTTAATATTATTATCTGCAAATAAAGGTGTTTCTATGAATATTAAAATTAATAACAAAATATATTTATAAATACTTACTATCATATTACCTCTTATATTATTTTTTATTATATAATTCATCCAGTTTGAAATATTTTTTTCCAAATTGTTGATAATAATAGTTGGCTTTTTCTATCTGATTATCATTCAAATATGACTGTATTAGAAATCTTATAGCTTTTTCATTTTCAGGTTGTTTTGCCAGTACTATCCTTAAATATTCCCGTGTTTTTTTATAGTCTTTTAATTTAAAATAACAGAATCCAGCATATAGATATATTAAATAATTTTTAGGCTGAATATATTTAATATATTCTTCAATATAAAATAATGCTCTGTCGTAATTTTTATTTTTTAAATAATATAAACTTGCAAGATATAAATTTTTAATTAAGCTTTTTTCTAACTTGTAGATTTCATAGAAATCTTTTTCTTTTAGTTCTTTATTCTTTTTATATAATCTATTAAGAATGTTATATGTAATAGTAGAAAAAGAAACTATAATCATACTTCTATCATCTTCCTGGGCAACTGAAGATGCAAATTCATCAAAAATGGTAAAGAAAGAAAGAACAAGTTGTTCAGGATTAATAAATTGATTTTTTTCTTGAAAATATTTACATTCCATTAAAAAAGTATTTTTTAATCTATCCAGACCAAATTGTATTCTATCTTTATTTTTTTGTTCATAAAAACCATCAGTATAAAAAATTAATACATCTCCAGACATAAAATTTCCTGTAACCAATTCTAAATTTTCTCGTTCTAATTCAGCAATTCCTAAAGGTAACCCTTTTCCATCAAGTTCTTTCATTTGAGCATCTTTGTAAGAAAAATATAAGACAGGAGTTTGTCCTCCATTAATAAATTCAAAATCATAATTCGCATATATTTTTAATATTTGTGCAGTAAAATATACACCATCAGGTAAATAAGGGATAATCTTTTCGTTAAGCTCTACTAAAATATCCTGTAATTGATCCGTTTTCTGAATAATAGATTCAAGTAGTTGATGGATAACAAGAGTTATCATGGATGCTGGTATTCCATGTCCAGAAACATCACATAGAAAGATTAATAAAAAATTTTCATTCCTAAATATTCTATAATAATCTCCGCTTATTTCTGACATGGGTTCATAATGATGAAAAAAATGTATCCCATTCCAGGGAAGATAATGAGAATGAATAATTAATTGTTGAATTTTTTTTGCTATTTTTAAATCATATTGAATTTGCTTTTTCATTGTATATAGATTTTGTAAGAGTTCTACTTGCTTGATAATAAGCCCTATTTGAGAAGCTAAAGCTGTTAATATTTCTAAATCATCTTTTTTATAAAAGTATGAAATTTTACTTTCCAGAGAAATTATTCCTAATAAAGAATTCTGATACTTAATTGGTACACATATAACTGAACCTTTTTGTTTTTTGTTTTTATAATAAATTCGTAAATCATTTATTAGTAATGCCTGATTATCTTTAAATACTTGAAAAATATAGGGTTTATCTTGTAAAATTTTATCATTATTCTTTTCCTCTTCAGTATCAAAATCTTGATTTTCTCTGGAATATTTTCTAATAAGCTGAAAATAATTTTGAAATTCGCTATTTCCATTTTGTGAATTCATTTTTTTTTGAAATTCAACTAAATAAATATAAATATAATCTGGTTCAAATATTTCTTTACATAAAAAAACCGTCTGATCCCATAGTTCTTTTTCTGTTGAAGTATTTATTAAATTCCTTAATATATACAATAAAATATCAATCTTATTCTTAGAGGTTAAACCACCAACAACAATTCTATTACCTCTATAATTAATAACCTTTCTTTTTCCATATTTAAGATCTATCATAAAACAACCCAAAATTTATTATTAATTGATTTTATCTTATCTTTTTAATTTATTGCAAATAATATACCCATAATATACATCATATTTATTTAAACAAAATGCTTATTATTCACACATATTATATTAATATTGCTTAATATTTATACAAAATATTTTTCTGTACAACTTACATAACCAAATAATGATATAATAAGAAAACTTAATAACTTCTGATTAATTAAATGATGATCCTGAGCTTTATTATTCTTTTAAAGTAATGTTTTATTTTATATAATTGATTTTAGTACAATTTTAATATAAGGAATTATTTCTTTATTACTTTACACATATATAAATACAAAAAAGTTTACTTCAATACTATTTATATCTTATAGAATAATAATAAATTTATATGGTAAATAAAAAAAAAACTTATATATCTATTATACAGCTGATTATTTTATTTTATATAAAGTCATTGTATAGTTTACCAGAAACCAATCATAATCCAGCAAAAAGTTTATTAATAAAACCAGAATCCGAAATAAAAACAATACCTTTTTCCAACCAAAAAAAACCTAAAATTATCATAGAAAATATCGATTCGGCTACATTTTTACAGGCAGAAGAACAATCTAAAGGTATAGTACGTTTTTTTGGTAGAATTAAGGTAACATTAAAAACTGGTTATTTTTATGCAGATGAAGTTATTATAGATACAAATCGAAAAGAATTGTTTGCTTCTGGTAATATAGAATATTACGAAGAAAATGCTTATATTACCGTAGAAAAAGTAATTTATGATTATGAACATGGATATGGGATTTTTTATAATGGAAAAGGCTATAAAGATCCTGTATATTTTACAGGTTTTGATGTTAAAGGTTTAGGCGAAAATCGATTTGAATTAAGTGATGCTTTTTTTACAACATGTTCTTCCCAAAAACCCCATTATCATTTTTCTGCAAAAAAAATATTTTTATTTGATAATAATGAAATTTTAGCTTTAGGTGTATGGTATCATGTTGGAGGTGTTCCTTTAATTCCATTACCTTTTTATTATTCTAATCCATGGGGAACAGGTATTATAACACAATTTGGTTATAGTAATATCATGGGATATTATTTACAAAATACTTATCAATTTAGTATTCCAGAAGCATATTTAAATGATTTTTTACCTATTGCATATCGTTTTAAATTAGATTATTACGAAAAAACAGGTACATTTTTTGGTGCAGAATTATATCGATTTACCCCATCATTAAGCTATATAATGGATTTAGGAATAGCAGAATTTAAGCGATATGAAATTTCTCCAGATTTTCGTGAAAAAAATCTTCTAAGAGTAACCAATAAAATCCTACAAAAAGATGGAACTTACAAAGAAGAAAAATATAAATGGAGTAAAATTTTTTCTTTAATATCTTATAACAATTTTGATTCAAAAAAAAATCGAACACAAAAATTAACTATTAAAATCTTAAATTATTCCCATCGATTTTTTGAATATGAATTTGGTGGAAGATATATTCCAGATTCTACTATACCAGCCCTTTATAAAACAACAGAACCAGGTAGAGGTATAATACAAAATCAAAATGAATATGTTTTATATTATAACGATAGAATAGATGATTTAACAATTAATTTTCAGGCATCTCGTATTAAAATATGGAGAGAAAAATCTAATTTCCCAGACTCAAAATATATTCCAGTACAGGATATTATTCCAACATTGGATATTAGTAAAAATATCTTTCTTGGATATATCTTTAATTTACCTTTTTACTGGAATAATCGATTCCATTATGATGCAAATAAAATTTACACTGATGGAAAACCCTATTATACAACTCATACTGCCAGATTTGAAACAGATTTAAAAACCTATATTGGATTTTATCCATTTTTTAGTTTTTCCCCAAGTATTGGTTATGGAGGGCAAAAAGTTTCTCCTTATAACGAAAATATGAGTGATGATGCATATAACGATCTGGTTATCTATGCTAAAAAACAATCCTATGAATATTGGTTTACCCAACATCAATTAATATTGGGTCCATATGAATTGAATCTTGAACTTAATTATACAAGAAAAGATACTGTTCGGGAAGAATTACTGGATACCAGTCTTGTTAATGTAAATGGTTTTAATAATAGACAAAAAATTAATGAAACGCAAATTAAATTAAATTTCTTTCCTGTATCTTATTTTAATTTATCAGCAGAAAGTATATATGATCATCGTGAATTTGAATATAAAAGACCTTATTTAGAACGCTGGACATATCCAATTGTAAGAACAGAATTATATATTAATTTTTTAAATTTATTTAAAGAATCTCGTTATCATTTACTCAGTAGAAAAAGAATACATATATCAGAAATAAAAATCTCCAATGATTATGTATATGATCATTTGAATACAAGAGATCATTCCAATTTACTGGGAATTTCTTTTATAATGTCTAATTTTGATTTGATCTTTTTTAAAAGACTTCGCTATTTAGAATTAGGTTATTACTGGTATCATGTATATTATCAACCAGAATTAGATCATATGAGATTTCTGGCTAAATTAGATATTCAATTAACAAGAAATATTTATTTTGAAATGGAAATGGAATCACGACTTACACAACCAGAACGTTATACCAATCAAAATAATCAATGTCAGATAATAAGTGGTTCTATAAAATGTATTCCAGAAGAATGGATTCCAGAATCCCAAAAAAATACTACTTTTGGTCAAGATATTATTAATTCTACTGGAATCAATGGAAGCGAAAAAAGACAAAATTCTGCTTTTAATATAGGATACTTCCAAGGAAGTTTAATTTTTGATTTACATGATTGGGAACTTCGTTTTGGATATGAATTGCAACAAAAAAGTATGTTAGCAGGTGTAAATACAATAAATGTCGTTAACTATTATGATAATAAAATCTTCTTTAGTTTTAATTTTATTAAATTTGATATTGGTGGATTATCTCGAAGACCAAGCAAATTCATTATTCATAGAGAGAAAGTAAATCCATTTGATATTGCAAAAACTCAATTTTATATTAGATAAGCTCATAATTTATATATGTTTTCTTCTACTAACTCCCTTGCTCTGTAGAATCGATACCCTATCCTGATTCCTGTGACAATTAAATTCATAACCAATTTCCCTTAACGGAATTCTTAATAAAGATACCTTATCATCAAATCTTTTTAAACATCACTATTCTATTAGTAATCTTTATTCTTATAAATATAACTTACACTATAAAGCATCATCTCGGATATATCCATAATATTTTATAAATATTCTGACTATCTCTTATAAAACAATAGAATCATTACAAACCATCTGATAGATTTTTTTATTGGTTTTCCTTAGATTTGCTAACTTTTATAGTCTTTCTATAATATTATAAGAAACAAAAATCAATTTTTTTATGATAAATTAGTATTTTAGAAAAAGTATTAATAATCATTAAAAATAGACTGATTTACTAAAATTTTAGATATAATTACACGCTTTTTTATTATTTTTATAGATGTTTTATATAATTTAAATGATTTATTTAAGGCTAATTATTATAAAATCAGTTATATTTTTCTATACATAGAAATATTTTGCAAAAAAAAGGCAATAAGAGTATGATCCGGGAAAAAAGACAAAGTCTAAAAATTGCTTATGTATTTATAGATTTATTTCTAAGTTTTTTTTCTGTAATTATTTCTACGATCTTACATTTTTATATTATTTCTCCAGAAAAAAAACAATTTTTTATACCAGATACAGGGGGCTTATTTGCTCCAGGTAAACTTTTTGCTAATAATGAATTTTTATCAATTATTCTAACTTATAGTTTTTTAGGAATTGTTTTTGCTTTTGGACAGGTTTTTGTTTTTATTGCAACAGATTTATATCAGCCTAAAAGAATTATTCAACCTTTAAAAGAAACATTATATATCATACGTGGTATTATTATAAACTTAGTAATTGTTCTTGCTTTTTTATTTTTTTATAGAGGACATAGCTATTCACGCTTAATTATTATTTATACAGCTATCAATGCAGCAATATTTATTTCTTTGGGACATTATTTTTTAAGAAAATACATCTCTTATTTAACTAAAAAAGGAAAATTTACACGAAATATTTTAATTGTTGGAACCGAAAAAGGTGCAGAACATATAATGGATTATATTCAGAAATATAAAATTTTTGGTTTCTCTTTAGTTGGTGTCTTAAAAGAAAAAAATAAAAAGAAAATTAGTGAAAAACTTAAACCTTTTATAATTGGGAATATTGAAGATATATTAAAGATCATAAATAAACACCATATAGATATCGTAATTATTGCTTTAAAGAATGATCATAAGCAAATTTTAAAAATCGTTCAAATATGCGATAGCGAAGGGATTGATTGTCGTATAATTCCAGATATTTTAGAATTAATGACACATAGAGCACGTGTAGAAGATATGGAGGGTATACCCATTTTAATTTTACGTGATATACCATTAAGAAATGCTTATCATCGTTTTGTAAAAAGAGTCTTTGATATTATTTTCTCTTTATTTGTGATAATTTTAACCCTACCTTTAATGATTATTATTGCAATCCTTGTAAAACTATCATCAAAAGGACCTATCTTTTTTGTTCAGGAGCGAGTTGGGCTTGATAGAAAAACATTTAAACTAATAAAATTTAGAACTATGTATGTTCAGGATAAAGAAATTTCAGAAAAAACATGGGGAACTAAAAATGATCCTCGTGTTACACCAATTGGTAGATTTTTAAGAAAAACATCCTTAGATGAACTACCTCAATTTTTTAACGTTCTTAAAGGCGATATGTCTGTTGTTGGTCCAAGACCAGAAAGACCTCATTTTGTAAATCAATTTAAAAATCAGTACGAAAAATATATGTTAAGACATTCTGTAAAATCTGGTATAACAGGATGGGCTCAAATTCTTGGTTATCGAGGCGATACCCCCATAGAAAAACGTATCGAAGCTGATATATATTATATCGAAAATTGGTCATTATTATTTGATATTATGATTATTTTAAAAACCATACCTTCTATGATTAAAAATCCAGGCGAATAGTAAAAAAAATATTGGCATTTCTTTCATTTGATTCCATAGAAAGATTAACATTATATACAATAGGTGCATTATTGTTATAATCCTCTAAATTATCTATATATCCTTTATATAGTCCAATTCCTGTAAATAAGAGATGAATAGCAATAGATAAATTTCTAAAGCTTGCAGCTCTACCGCTTTCTATATAAAATTGCTCTTGTATTTTTATAACCGCCATCAACTGGATCTGCATATGAATATCCTAATCCATAATATAAATCAGCCCATTGGGCAGCTTTATATAAGCTATTATAAGCTACAAAACGACGATGGTAATATAAGGCACTATAAAGAGATGCTATTCTAATTATAGAAAAAACATTTCCCCAACCCATTTCTTCTTTTCGATAAAAATTATATCCCGGTAAAAAAATCTCCCATAAAAAATCATACTGAAATGTATGCTGTATATCTTTTTGTTCTGCAAAAGTTATAGTAGGATAAAATAAAATAAATAATAAAATTAATATAATATTTTTCATGGTATTTCTACTTTTAATATATCGGAAATTTCTGATTCAGCACCCAAATCATAAGCAGTAATAATAAAATATAAATTCCCCACAAATGTTCCGGTATATAATAAATATTGATTCTGAGAAGTTATATCTAATAAATATTTTTTATCATAATATTGCTCTGGTTTAGGATATTCATAATATAAATAAATAAAATAATAAGGGACAAATTGATTTGTATCTGGATCTATCGATGGATCCCATTGTAATTCTAATGTTAAGATATTTATATCATAATTTGCCTGAATATTTTTTATTTTTTCAGGCCTATTTAATCCACTTCTTAAATGAGAAAATAATATATAATAATAAGGACTATATTTTTTTTCTGTACAAAACATCAGGAACAATATACTAATTATTAAAATTATATTCTTCATAGGTAGATAACCAATAAATTATATTTTTTGCATTACTTTCTATATATTCATTTTTTTTACAGGATTGAATTAAATCAAAGGCATAATTCTGTAAATTTAATATTTCTTCTTTAGATACTTCTTCTTTTGCTGATTTTTTCTTCAACTTAAATGAAAGAAAATAATTTAGCAATAAATCATTCTTTTTCTTACAATCCTTTTCCTTAAAATAGATATTTTTAAAATCTTCAAAATAAGATAATTTCTTATAACTATCATCATAAAATAAATATAGAGTAATAAATTCACTAATGCTTTTTAAAGATTGATTTTTACTTTGCCAGATCACATTGGAATCTATCTTTTCCAACTGATGCTGAATTTCTATCCTTACTGGAATAGGAGTACTACAATATAAAAAAATTAACCAAAAGGTCAAATTTTTCTTGCCCACTACGTATTGATTAAATTTATTTAACAACATATGAAAAAGTTAAAATTATTTTTAATTATAATAATGAGTTTTGCAATATTTTTTTTACAATGCAAAAAAGATCCAGACACAAAAACAGAAAAATTAATGTTATATTTTTTATTATGCCCTAATGGTGCCGATGCCTGTTATAATGATTGTGCCAATAGTAGTGGATTATCAGATGGACAGGTTACAGGTGTTGAACATAATAATTTTGAATCGTGTAAGTCTCAATGTGATGCTTATTGTAATACTACTTTTTTATTTATTGAAGATTAATTTTATATAATTTTTCTATCTTAGGATGTTTTTGAAAAAACTGTTCTTTTTTAAAGTGCCAGTCTTTTTCTTTACTTACAAGAATTTTTCTTTTTGGGCAGGTTTCTAATAATTCTCGCATAATTTTATATTGAATGATGATTTCCTGTAATTCTTTTTTTGTTAAATAAATTTTATGAGAAGGATTTTCTGGAACATTCTGATTTCTATCCATAAAAACTATATATCAATTATCGACAAATTTCTATTAAAATCAAACTTTCTTCCATAACATATAATATGGTTTATTATATTTCGAGGTTATTCTTTCGAATTTACTTTCTGGGAATATAAGAGGTCTCCTTCTTAAATAATTGGGCCAGGGAATTGCAGGTCTATATAAAGAAGATTTTCTAAATATAGATAAAATTTTCCTGGCATAAGGACCATAATCTGTCGCAATATAGACATAACCATTATTTCTAATTATTTTATAAAGGATTTCTAAAAATGATTCTTGAATAAGTCTATGTTTCCAATGTCTTCTTTTGGGCCAGGGATCGGGAAAATTTATAATTACTAAATCAAATGCATTTTCTGGAATAATTTCTTTAAAAAACCATTGAAAATTCACTGGAATTATCTTTAAATTTTGAATATTTTTTTTATCTATTTTTTTTAAAATTTTTTTTATTCTATCTCCTTTAACTTCCATAGCAATATATTCATGTTGAGGATATTTTTCTAACCATTGTAAAGCGAATTCTCCCCAACCACATCCTAATTCTAAAATATGGAAAGAATTATTAGAAAAAAATAAACGATTATATGGTAAAGGTTCTAATTTTTCTGGAACAATTACACAAGGATGCTCTTTATATTTGGCTGGTCTTTGAACTATCTTAAATAATTTTTGTTGTAATTCAAAATTCATGTAAAAACTTTTTTATAATATGTCGAAAATAAATTAAGATTATGCTATATATTCCAAGTAATTTATTGAGAGGTTTAATTTCAACTAAAAAATTGCTATTTAGTAGAGAGTTTTTTATTTATTTATATATTATATTATACGTCAAATATAATGATTGAAATTAAAGGATAGAAATAATGATAATAAAATTCTGGGGAGTACGTGGTTCTATTCCAGCACCAATAGATCCTATAGATTATGAAAGTAGAATAAAAGAAATCCTTAGGATAAGTCATAAAAAATGGCAAAAAGATTTATCACTCCAGCCAGAAAAGATTTACGAAGAACTTCCTTTACATTTAAGAGAAATTATCGGTGGTAATACTACCTGTGTAGAATTAATAGATGGAAATGAACAATTGATTTTTGATATGGGAACTGGAGCAAGGAGACTTGGGTATGATATGATGGCAAAAGGAAGATCTGGAGATATCCATATATTATTAACTCATACTCACTGGGATCATATTCAGGGTTGGCCCTTTTTTATACCGGGTTATTTACCAACTAATAATATCCATTTTTACTCAGCATTTAAAGATTGCGAAGAACGATTTGTTATACAACAAAAATTTGAGTTTTTCCCCCTTGGATTTCATGAAATGCTTTCAAAACGAGAATTTCATTATTTTGAAGCGGGTGATACTTTTAATATCGGTAGTTTTACTATAAAAACAGAACCTTTAATACATCCAGGAAATTCTACGGCTTACCGTATAGAAAAGGATAATAAATCATTTATTTTTGCTACCGATACAGAATTCTTTGGTCCGGAACTTCCAAAAATTATAAAGAAAAAGAAGAAATTTTTTGAAAAAACTGATGTTCTGGTTATAGATGCTCAATATTCCCTAAAAGAAGCAGAGCAAAAAATAGGATGGGGACATACATCTATGATTATAGCTGTTGATTGTGCAATGGAATGGAAAGTAAAAAAATTAGTACTAACCCACCACGAACCAGCTCATGATGATTATAGCACCTATCAATTATACGAAGAAGCAGTAGAACACCTAAAAGAAAAATACAAAAATCAAATTACGATTGAATTAGCCAAAGAAGGTAAAATAATAGAAATTTAAAAAAATTTATTACTAAAATTACATATCAATCATTAGAAAATACTATTTATTTAATGCACAATTTTAATGCGTATAAATACTATAACTAAAAACAAAATAAACAATTTTTATGATTTTATTTTACATAATTACAAAAAAAATTAAAATCTTAGCATATTTTTCTTAAAATGATTTGACTCTCAAGTGATTTAGATTTATTTGGTATATAACATTTCAGCGCCACAGGTGCAAATGTTTTCGCATGAACACTCTTCCTTTTCCCCCTAGCCTCCCCCCTAGGGGGTTTTTTTTTACTGCACAAACATATTTACATAAGGTTTTATAAAATAAATATCATATAAGTTTGTATCTATGGAATAAAATTTATATAATTTTTTTAGTCTCTGGATTATTTCTATATTTTCTGGAGTAAAATAATGATTGATTATAAATAATGCATTATAAGGATTAAAGGAAAATAAAGATATACCATAACTATTTTCAGGTAATTCAAGATTTATATTTATCTTATTATAGAGAGGAAACGATATATTATTTTTGTATAATAATTTTATATATACATTATATTGATTCTTTATTTCTCCGGTTGTTATATAAAATCTATCTTGTGATTCGGCAAATTGATTTTTAAAACGAATTAAAATTTTTAAATTATCAATATATTCTAAGGGAAGATCAAGATTTGATAAATATAATTGTTTTAATGAATATGAATATGGCTTTCTAATAAATTTAAATGTTTCGAGATTAAATATAAAAAATACATTTTCATTATATTTAATAGGTGCAAATTTAGAAAAACCATTAATCCATATATAATTTTTTGTTTTAGGACGAATTATAAATAATTTAGAATATAAATCCAGTAACTCTTCAAAATAAATAGATGATTTTCTATAATATTGTTTTTCATAATAAAATCGTCGAAGTAATACTTCAAATTGCCTTCTATCGAAAGGAGTTTCTTCGCATGTATTATCTTTTAAATGACATTTATAAAATTTGGAACCAAATCCAATTATATTTATCCATTCTTCGTCTAAGGATAGTTTTTGTTTTATTAGATTATTATAATCCTTATAATGTTTAGATAAAATATCTTTTAGAAATGCTACATTCTGAAATTTTACAAAATCTTGATTTTTTAAGAATCGATATAATAATATATCATATATATTTTTATGAAATTTTTCAGGTATATAATTCCAGTGAAATCTAACTAATAAATCATCTAATTTTTCTGATTCAGATAAAAGTTTAATAAAATCACCAATTAAAACAGAAAGCTTTTTATTATAATTACCAAATTTTAAAATGAGTTGATCATCAACTTTATACTGTAAAGCTCTTAAAATAAATAACGTTATGGCAATTTCTTCGATATAATTACTACCTTCATTGTGCCAGATACAATTATAATACGATTTATATTGATTATATAGTTGAAATGCTTTTTCATAATTCTCGTATTCTAAATATTTAGAAATTGCTTTATTAAGGTAGATATTTCCCTTAAAACAGGATTGTTTATAAAAATTCTTAATAAGAATATTTAAATTCTCCCATGCAAAATGATTGGTATCATAAGGAATGGCTTCTATAGAAAAGAAAAATAAAATTGTTTTTTCCATTTCTGTTAAATTACTACAAATATCATCCTTACAAATAAATTTCTCTATGGAAAAATTATTATCGTTATAATTTTCTTTTAACGTTTGATAAAATTGTAATCTTGCTTTATAGTATTTTTGGTTCTGTATATTTTTGACTCTTAAGTTATCTATAATATAATCTATCTTTTTTAGAACAATATATTTCCATTTATTAATTTCTTGATCTTTATATTCATCATTTAATAAATATTTCAATGGAAAAGTATTTTCTTCTAATAAAGTCTGGTGTATTTTATTTTTAATACTAAATTCTTTATATTCTGAATATTTACTGGAAAGTTTTTCAGAAAGATAATAAAATCCATGTTTATATAATTCTTCTATAATAATATCTGTAAAGGATGTATCATAACTTTCTGATTGAATTATAGATTCTATTTTTTTATAATCAGGATTGTTTAAAGATAGTTCTTTTAATAATTGCATTGTAATATTTAATTTACTAAGTTTTCTAGAATCCTTATAAATATTATTTAATTCATTAATAAAGTTTGTTAATCGTTCATAATCTCTTAAATAAGCATAAGAATTAATTATTATTATATAATATCTAAAAAGATCTATTTTAGAATTTTGACTTAAAATTTCTTTTTGTAATACTTGTTGATACTTAATGGCATCTGGATCTTTTATCCTAATTAATGCACCGAGAATATATATTCTCGTTTTTATATCCGAATTATAAGAATTCGACATAGAAAAATATTTTAATGCAGCTTCTGGATTATTTTTAAAGATTTTTAAACCTTCCTGAAAATATTCTTTTGCTAATTGTTTTTTATAATCTATAAATTGCTTTTCATTATATCCAGCAATTCCCCATAGATAACCTTCTGGATCTATTATAGTAGCAACACCTAAATGAGAAAATAAATCATAAGCCAACATAATAGAATCAAAAATAAATGATGTTTTAAAATTGATCGTTTGATGTTTTATATCTAAAAAAGGTATATACTTTTTAAAAAATATTTCTTTCTCTATTTGTTTATGCAATACTACCTTAGAAAAAGTTGGTTTATTTTTAAAATAGATCCCTATACCTTTATCGCTTAAATTTAATAAATAATTTACAGGAAAGATTGGCAATTCTTTAATATCCTGTTCTTTTATAATAGTATCCTTAGAATGATTAAATATATTGATATTTGTAATATATTTTAAATCTTCCTGGCTATCAATATATACAGGTGTATTATCAAAAATAGATGTACGAATTACAATATTATAATTTTTTATTAAATAGTTATAATATTCCTTTAATTTTGTATGATAAATAAATCTATCTGGAATTAAAACAATATCTTTATTATTAATAATACAATTTTGCAAATCATTTAATGTATGAATTTCATTTACTTTGATTTTATAATTATAAATAGATAGACACTTATTATTTCCATCATACCATAAATATAAATATTGATTTTGTCCAATATTATTAAAAATTTCTTTTTCTTTAAAAAGAATATAATCCTCTATATATGGTAAAGTTCTGGCTAATTCTTTTTTATATTGAATAATTTTAGTTTCTAAATTTTCAATTTGTTGTTTTATCAATGTTGTATCTTCTTTTTTTAGGCGTTTATTGATAAAGATTCGTTTTAAATATTTTGTTAGTAAAATATTTTTTGTAATTTCCTGAAATAACTGAGTTGTTAATGGATCATTAAAAACCAATTTACTATTAAAAAATAAATGATGTAATTTGTAATATCTAAATTTTTCTTTTATTTGTATAATTTCTTTATATTGTTTTTTTTGCCATAAACATGTTTTATATTTATAAATTAGAGGTTCAATTCTTGAAGGATTTTGTATATATATAATATGATTATCTATGAATTCTATAGCTTTTCTATAATAAGAAATAGCCAGATCACACTGATTTAAAATATAATAAATATCTCCATAAATTTGATTTATTTCTATTAACTCTGTTGTAAAACCATATTCTAAATATTCTGGATATATATAAGAAATTTCGTTAATTATAGCACTAAAATCATTATTTTTTGTAAGTTTATAATATTCTATTTTTGCTTTAAAATAATTTAAATTAATCCTATAATATAATCGATTTATATTCTCTTCTTTTTTATAAAGATGAATTATTTTATCTAATAGTTGAATACTTGTTAAGAGCTGTTCTTGATTTCGAGTTATAATTCCTCTATAATAAAATATCAAACCTTCTATATGATAAAAATCTCTTAATTCTAATTCTACCTGTTTTAATAATATTTCTTTATCTCTTTGTTTTAATTCATAATCTGGATTTTCTGTTTTTCTAATGGAAATATATTCCTTTTCTCGTAAACTATAATATTCTTTTTTAAATTTATTTAATATATCATAAAGCTGGTTTAATTTATTTAAATAAACACTATTATCTATTTTATGATTATATTTTATATGATTTTCTATTTCATCAAAAATAACATAAAACATATTTTTAAAATTTATAAAATAATCTTTTGTAAAATTATATTTATAAGATAATTTAGATGCTTTTTCAAATAAGTTATAAGCAATTTCATATTGGTTCATTTTATAATAGATATTTGCTTCCTGATTTAATAAAGATATATATGCTTCTTTTCCCAATAAAAGATCAAGGTCTTTTTGTTCTAATATACTTTTTTTCTTACTAATAATATCAAGTAAATGATCTATATCACCTATATTATCATAAGCATTTTGTAGTATACCAAGCGAAATCTCATAACTTCGTAAACTGGAAATCTCATGTGGTATTCTACTATCACCTATAACAGTAAAATCTTCTCCAAAATTTAAAAATAATCCTAAAAATCTACCCCCTACGGTTTGTGGAATAAAAAGATCATCATTTCTTGATAATCCATATTTCTTAGCTTCTTCTATAGCAATGTTGGCAACTTTAATTGCATTGATAAAATCAAAATTATAAAAATAATTTAAAGCCATTAAATTATATATATTAAATGATTTAATTGAATTAAGTTGATCTAATTCCTCTAATGCAACATTAAGATCAATAATGGCAGAACTATAATCATTATTGTAAAACTTTGTTAATGCTAAATAAATTTTAATTGTAATTAAATTTAATTTAAATAATTCAATATCATTTTTTATCTTTTCAATATTTTTATTTTGAAATAGATTTAAATTATTTAGTAAATTCGAAGTTTGCTTAAATTGTATTTTTTTTATATTATATTCACTTTGTTTTTGTTGAAATATTTCACTTAGATATTGATAGGATTTTTCAAATAAATAAATTGCTTCATTATAATTTCCTTCGTAAAAATGAGATTTTGCATAATAAAAATAAAATAGACTTTTTTGTAAATCATTTGTAAAAATATAAGTATTGTTAGTTATATTATTATAATATTCATTTGCTTTTTTATAATTATATATTCTAAAATAATTATTTGCTAAATTTAAATAGATTTCTGGAGAAATTGGTAAATTTTCTAATTTTCTTAATGATAATGTATTTTCTAATATGGTTATATTTTTCTCGAAAAGTTTTTCTGGGAATGTAGTACTATACAAATCTCTATAAAATATTTTATCTGTTAATTTTCTGGGTTTAGTTCTTGTAAAAAAGCGATATAACCTATCAATATATCCAGGTGGATTTAATATATTTTGTTCTTTTCTATAATCAATATAAGCATATAAATAACTTAAAAGGAGTGCTGCATCTTCATTGGTTGGTTCTAATGTTAAAATATATAATAATTGATATTCTGCTTCTTTTAATTCTAATAATATATTTCTTTTTCTTTTAATTAATTCTGCATTAGAAATTGTATATCCTTTACGAAAAAGAGAATCATAGAATTTTTCTCTTTCCATACTCTTTCGAACTAAGGTATAAGCATGACCATATAAAACAGAATATTCAAAGGTTTCCTGAGCCATTTTTGATGCAACTTCTCTATAACCATATAATAAATCATTAAAAATAGTACCTGCAAAAGGATCTTTTTCTATTAATAGACTGGTTAATTCTTCTTTTGTTAGAAATAAAGCTTGTTTTTCCTGCCAATCTAATAAATAATTAAATCGTTCTACTGCTAATTCTACTTTTAATCTATGATAATAAATTGACCATTTTTGATGATAATCAAGAAAAATTTCTGATTGATGTAAATTAATAAATAAAATATTAATTAAATTTGCATAAGCATAACTCGAAAGATACATTAGTTGATTTAATTCAAATGCTAATGCTACTGGAATTTGACTTTTATTTTTATAGGCTTCTAAATTTTTACATAAAATTGCATAACGTTGTTCATATTCTGGATAATTATAATCATCAATAAGTTTTCCAGCTACAGAATCTGGAGCACAAAATTCATTGATTATATCTTTTTGTAATACACCAATTTCAATCATATTCGATTCAGTTAAATTAATACCTTCATTAATATTTTTCTCTATGGTCTGATAAATTAACTGGGCACTTTTTCTATATTTATTTACAAATTCATTGGAAGAATTAATTAAGGATTGAATTTCTTCTTCATCAAGTTCAATATTAAATTTTTTATTATAGGTATTTATAAATGCATGTCGTGTAGAAAGTAGTTCTTTTTCCATTCCTAATCGTTTGTAAATCTGGATCTTTAATTTTAAAACTTTAAGCTTTAAATATTGATTCTGATTTAAATCCCTAATTTGTTCTAATTCTTTTAAAGATTCTTGTAATTGATTTTTAAAATACAGCTTCTCAGCAAATGTATAATCATAATAATTTTTTATAAATAAATTATTAATATTTCTTAACTGATTAATTTTATTTTGATTATATTTTTTTAATTCCAACAAAACTAATTGAGAAAATTTAATTATATTATTAATATCCTTTCTAATCTTTTTTATTATAGAATCATCAATTTTAGATAAGGGCTGTTTTTTTATTTTAAACTGATAATAAAAAATATAATAAGCAATATCGGAATCATACATAGAATTTTCAGATACTTTACTAAAATACTCGATAGCTTTTGGTGGATTTATATTCCATACAATCTTACCTATCTGATAATAAAAAAAATCCTTTATAGTTTTATCTTCTATTTTTAGATTTAAATATTGTTTCTCTATAGATTGGATCTCTAATAAATTAAATTTTTTCTTTTCTCTGATTTCTTTTAGTTTAAAAAATATAGAAAGTAAAGGATTTTCTTTTTTTCGAATTTCATAGAAATTTATATAATATTTAAGTCTCTCTGTTTTATTTGTTAATCTTAAATATTTTAATAAATCAAATAACACATAACCTTCAATTAAAGGATAATCCTTATGATGAAAAAAATATGTAATTACAGATTGCAATGCCAATTCATAATTGGACTGATTTTTATATTGTTGAGATAATTCATATTGTTCAAATGGTGTATTTTTTTTGGGTATATTTCCTTCTAAGGATGTTAAAAAAATATCTCTTTGTAAATAATTATCTGATATATAAAACAAACTACCATTTAAAAAATTAGAAATATTAAAGTCATAGATACGAAAATTATCCTGTATGATTTGCGAAACAATATTATCTTCATTATTTATTGCAAGTATAGATGCTTTATCATAAGGATCTATTTTATTATTACCATTTGTATCTTTTTCAATATGAATAAAATAAACCAATTTTTTTTCTTCTTTATATTCAGGTTTTAAAGAAATTCCCGAAAGATTTTTATTTAATACTTTTGGTTCTATAACAGTTAATTGATTATTATTAATATCAAATAATCCTATTTTAGAAGTAAATTGATGATTTTCCATGATGCTAAAACTTAAATAATTTTCAGAACTTGATAAATAATAAATCTCTTTTTCTAAAATTATTTGTGGTTTCTTATGTGGTTTAAAATCTTTTAATGTTAATTTCCATAAGTTAAATTTATCAGTACAACGATTTGATATAAAATATATTTCATTTAAATTCTTCGACATAACAGGAAAATCTTCTAAATATTTACCTCGACATTTTTCTTCTTTAGAAAAAACCTGTTCTATATAATTTGATATATTTATAGAATAATCCCAGAAATTAATCTGTCTTCTTTTGTTTATATAGAGATCTATAATTTGTCTTGGATTTATAATTGTTAAATAAATATCACCGTTAATATCCTGATCATCTGAAACATATAATAATACATATTTATCTTTTGATATTTTTTTTAAAAAAGGTCTATATTGTTTTGCTGGATGCTCTATTAATTTTATTTTTAAAATTGTATTTAAATCTCTTAACCATAAATCATAATTACCACCTTCGTTAGAAGAATATACCATATATCCATCGTCAGTAACACTAAAATCATTTTCTTCAGATGGTTGAACAATGATAGGAAATGGATCTTTTAAATTCTCTCTATAATGTTTTTCTAATAATTTATTATAATTAAATTGTGGTATCTTTCGTATGGGAGGTGTATAACACGAAACAATATATACAATAAATAATGTAATAAATATTTTATTTTTTATACCAACCCAATTTACTATCATAATTCCATCCTGCATCCTGAAATGATTTTAAAATTCTTTTAGAAAAATCTTCTGCTAATTTTTTATCTTTTTTTAATAAATAATAATAAACTTTATTTTTATTAAAATTCATAATATCCACCAATTCTATGGCTATCTCTAATTGTCGAAAATTTGTTTCTGTACGATATCTATCAGGTACAATCAGAAAATTTCCCTGGGTATCAATACCAATATAATCTCTTATCATATAATATTCTACTGCATCTTTATATAAGCTTAATGTTTCTAAATGTTTTTTTATTTCTGGTTCTAAACTAATCTGTTCCTGATATACAGATACATAATTAGAAGATATAATTAACCACCCATCTGGATATAATTCTGTTTTTTCTCCTAAGATTTGTTTCTCAATTGCTGTTTTTTCAGAAGTTAATGTTATTGGTGGAACATCAACAGAAATACAACTTTTATCAAAAATCCAGCTTGTCAAAGGATTCTGTAAAGGATTTACAACTTCATTTACAGTTGAACAGGATAAAATCATAAGAAAACTTATAAATATTAATTTATAAAACTTCATAATAATTACTCCAATTCCATTTTTATTTCTTTTTGACTACGTTTTATAAATTCCGCAAGTGGTATTCTTTCCTGCCTTATTTCTTCGTCCATAGGTTGAATTATACGAGATAATGAAAAAAATCCCGGACTTTTTACTTTTATATAGGTATAAACAACACCATGATTTAGCTCTAAATCAATTCCTTCTATTCGTAATGTTTCATTAACAACAGCAGCAATAATGGTAGGTGCAATAATTCGCACTGCAAAACCAGCAAAATCTTTGCTAATCTTATAAATAGAAGATTTAACATTTATATTTCTTATTATATCATCAAAGCTATTAGAGCGAAAAAAAATATAACCACTAACATCACCTTTAAATACACTTTCTGCTTTAGGAAAAAGTGCATTTAAATCATAATTAATGATATAAAATTTTCCAGCAATATTCATATTTTCTGGCTTAAGATCAGATAAGTTAAAATAAAAATTCTTTAATTCTATATTACCATTAGGTCTATTTTTTAAAAAAGAATAAAATTTTAAATAAGGGATCCATAATATATTTTCCTTATATTGAAGATAACCTTCTATAGCATTATGATCGTTGCTTCCTAAGAAATAAAATCCATTTTGATAATAAGAGTTATCAAGACTATAATTGGACTTAATAGATTTAATTTTTATATTTGGCTCTGGCAAATGTATATCTTCAAATCCTTGATATGATATAAATGTTTTTTTCTCCATAGTATGTAAAAAAGGTAAAGATAAATTTAATCCTTCTACTTGATAATATGGGCATAATTCTTTATTTTCTTTTTCGCATTCTAAAATATATTTTAAATCAAAATGATTAATATCTATTTTACCTTTAATCGTATTTATCTTATAATTTGCTTCTAATAACATTCTTCCACGAAGAAAGATATTATTATAAACTTCAGAAAGTTGAGGATTTTGATATTGCAAAAATAATTTAATATCTGGTATCCATTTTTCTTTTACTTTATTCATATTTCCTTTTAATTTTACTATTAAAGAATTATACCATCCTAAAATAGAAACCTTATTAAAATTTATTGCTGTTTTACCCTGTTCTATATCCACATCAATATTGATAGGTGATGGATGAAGAGAAGGTAATAATAAATTTAAATCAGTTTTATAAACATTATTATTAGAAAATGTTAAATTTGCTTTTCCATTTAATTCTATTCCCTTCTCTAATATTTGTTTAACAGAAATTAATGTTGCTTTTAAATTTACAGGCAATTTTTCTTCTAAGGTTTTATAATTAATTTTTAATTGTGTTAGATCAATATTATAATTTTGACTATTGCCAAAAGTTAACCATGTTTTACCTTTAATGACTATAAAAGGAATTTGATCGTTAATAGTTTTTGCAGAAAGTTCATAAACGTTTAAATAGATATTAGTCGAATTATTTCTTATAATAGTACCATCTGTTTTTAAATATAAATTTTGTTCACGAGAAAAGTAATTATCAACAGTATAAATTGTGCGATTTAAAGAAATATTTCCAGATAATTGAATATAAGAAAAATCATAATTAGATTGTATATTAACATTACCATTTAATATACCCTGCAAATAAGGATACAAAAAATTACCCAAATGAAAATTATTAATATATAAAGAAGTAAAAATATTTTCTTTTATAAAACCATTTAATTTTATTAAAGCTTGATTATAAAATAAGTTTAATTCATTAATTTCTAACTGTTTTATTAAGACCAAAAGCAAGTTCATTTTTACTATCATTTAATTGATTAGAATCATATAAAAAACTTAATTGTTTGGAAAGATTTAAGTTACCACTAATATTTAGCTTTAAATTTTTTATAAAATGATTATTATATCTAAAATAAGGTATTTCTATATTTATATTTGATATTAAATCTGTTAATTTCCCTTTTAAATCTAAATGTTGAATTTTTATATTACCATCTAATTTTATTTTATAATCAGTTAAAAGGGATAATACTCGCCCAAAAGTCGTTAAAGAAAACAGATCCATTCTATCTTGCAGCAATTCTAAATACCAATCTTTAGATTTATCCTGTTCTATGGGATAAAATTTTCCCTTCCAGTATAATAAATACTGCTCTTGATTTTTTAATGAAATTTCTTTTATATCAAACATTCGTTTTTCTGGAATATAATCAATTTGCCACTGAAATTGAGTTTCTAAATAAACATTATTCTTATTTTTCGTAAATCTTGTTAAATTTGTTTGAATTATTATTTTAGAAGAAAAATGATCTTTTCGATTTAATCTTAGATAAAGCTATTTTAATAATTGGTTGTCCTGTAACTTCCTGATTTTTTTGATAATAAAGCATTAATGGTTTATCTGGATTAATATAAAAAATAAAATCGTCTATTAAATTGATTATTTTATAATCCAATGGTATTTTATGAAATGTTTTTGTAATAAATCCAGTATATAAAGATAGATCTTTTATTTCTAATTGTTCTTTTAAGATCATCGCATTTTTAGAAATATCTAATTGTTTTATATCTTTATAATAAAAATTTAGTTTTTTAATATTAAAATAAAAAAATAATCGAACAGGAACATATAGATTAATAAAATCTTTTATATTCGTTAGTTCTTTTTCATTGTCTTTGTCGGGAATTTTTTTCTCTGATGGAATAAGAGACTCAAAATTCCATCTATTATTTATTTTATATAAATATATATTTGGTTCAATTAAAGATATTTCTCGAATACCGATATCACCATTTAAAAATGCTGGTAAAAAGTATTTAATTTTTAATTTTTTTAATTCTAATATAGAAGTCTGGGATATTTTGTCGTAGATGTGAATATTATCTAATTCTATACCGCGAAATAAACTAATATCTTTACAATCAAAATGAATTTCTATTTCCTTTAAATTATTCTGAATTATTTTCTTTATAAGATTATTAACAAAATAAGGAGAAAATATAATGTTATATATCAATATAATGATACTTATTAGAATTAATCCAATTAATGTAAGTTTAATTTTGCCTTTCATTTCTTTTCGCTTATTTATGCTTGTAAGGTCTTACTTAATTATAATCATAAAATATTTTGTCAATTTTTTTATTATAAAGAATTAATGTAAACAAAAAAAGATGCGTAATTAGAGATACAATAAATAAATAGGGATAGCCAAATTTATTTAATATACTACCATAAAGTAAATTTCCTAAGATTGCCCCACCAGAAAGAGAAAATATAATAAATATACCAAATGCTGTACCATATAAATGTTCGGGAAATTTCTTATGAAAAAAATAAATATTGCCAGCCATATATCCAGTAAAATGAATCCCATGAAGTATCTGTGTTAATAATATCCAGCTTCCTCCTATATAAAGACTATGAATTGTTAATAAAAAAAATCTTATAGTACCGCTTAATAAAGAAAGTAAAAATAACATTTTTAAACCATATTTAGTAATAATTCTTTGAGTTAAAGGAAAAAAACGGCATTTCGACAATAACTGCCAAAATCCAGCTTAGATAAACATATTTCATTCCTCCTAATTCTCTATAATAAGCACCAAGATAAAAATCTATTATTTGATAAGAAAAATAATATAAAAATGATAAAATAAAAAAAATACTAATATTTGATTGTAAGGATAATTTTATGACGAGTTTAAAATAATAAGGACTTTCTGATTTTCTTTTATCTGGTAATACAAAAAGTGCAATAAAAAAAGTTATTATATGAACCCATGCTCCCAGCTGTCCTCCACGCGAACCTTCTATCGCTAAGGGTATTTCTGATTTTAAAAAAAATAATTCCAATATAAACATAATAATTTGCATACAAAAAAATCCAAATGTACCAGCAGCTCGACTAATAGAAAAACCTAAATATTGTAGTTCTTCTAATGCTGCAATTTGTAAAATTTGAATATTTGCAGCAAATAAAAATCTAACTATACCAGAGAAAAGAATTGCTCCATAAAAATTCAAATCAGGTTCAAAAAGCATATATTGCGAAGGTATTAATAAAAACGAAAATAAATAACCAAAAAACCTTAATCTTTTTGTTTTATCAGACAACCAACCAGATATAAAATATCCAAGAGGATATCCAATTTGACCACTTAAAAATATATATTTTGCATCTGCTCCAAAACGTTGAATCATATGCGGGCTTAAAGAAACAAAATACGCACCTAAACCAAAATAACAAAAAAAATATATTAAAAAATAATAGAGGATTTTTTTATTTGAATAAAGATTAAAATTTAATTTTTTGATCCTATTTAAATTCATATTGACATAAAAATCAATTTTTTTGATTTAGATATGACCTAAATTTTTTAAAGGGGTAAAAAAACGATGAAAATTCGTACAAAAATTACAGAAATGCTTGGTATTGATTTACCTATAATTGGCGCTCCTATGTTTTTAGTTTCTTATCCTGATCTTGTTGTTGCTGTTTCGGAAGCAGGTGGAATTGGATGCTTCCCCGCTCTTAATTATAGAACTGTTGATCAATTAAGACAGGGATTAGAAGAAATTCGTTCCAGAACAAAAAAACCCATTGGTGTAAATTTGATCTTACATAAAGAACATAATCCTTTTTGGGCGAAACAATTTGAAGTTTGTTTAGAATATAAAGTTGAATTAATCATTACAAGCTTAGGATCACCAAGAACCATTATAAACGAAGCAAAATCTGTTGGTGCTAAGGTTTTTTGTGATGTTACTACATTAAGACATGCTCAAATTGTAGCAAAAGCAGGAGCTGATGCATTAATAGCTGTTTGTCATGGAGCTGGAGGACATGCAGGTACTATATCTCCTTACGTATTAATTCCTCAACTTATTGAAGAAACAGGTCTTCCAGTAATTGCAGCTGGAGCGATTAGTACTGGAAAACAAATGGCTGCCTCTTTAGCTCTTGGTGCAGAAGCAGTTTATGTTGGAACACGTCTTATCGCTACACCAGAAGCACAAGCAAGCGAAGAATATAAACAAATGATTTTAGAATCGACAGCAGAAGATTTAATCTATACCGCAGAAATCAGTGGGATTCCAGCAAACTGGCTTAAAAAAAGTGTAGAAAGAGCCAAAATAACAAAACCAAGTACCATTGCTGGTAATGCAAGTGATACTGAAATTGAAAAAGAATATAAACGCTGGAAAGATATATGGTCAGCAGGTCAGGGAATTACCCAGATTAAAGAAATAAAACCAGCAAGAGAAATTGTTCAGGGAATGGCAAAAGAATATTTAGAAATAATCGAAAAATTACCACGCGAAGAGAAAAATTAGGGGGATTCTTTCTCCCTATTTATTTTATTCTGTTTTTTTTGGCATATATCTATTTTTTTGATAGAAATACTTATAATTCTCAAAAGGACTATTTTTTAATACCTTAGAAAAAATTTTGTTTTAGAACTAGAAAAAAATTTTCGTAATATACAAAATAAATATTAAATTTGAATTGACATTTCAAAAAGAAATATTTAGTTGTATGTTGAATTATTAAATATAAAATTTATAAGGGTTGGATGTATATAGTGTAAAATCCTTTGATGGGTTTTGCACAAATAAAAATTAAAAATTTATATAATAAAAGGAGTGTGGATATGCGAAAAATTTTATATATTTTAATGGTGTTGATTACAACCATCAGCCTATATGCTGGAGAATCCGTGATTTTCGTTCACGGTAGAGGGGGAAGTTGCGGTTCCGGTTATACAACAGATGCTGGCAACTACTGGGGTACTGCTAAAGATATTAATACTTCTTTACCAAAATATTTCGTTACCTATGACGGTTATAGCGACCCAAGAACATGGGGTAGTTGTAGAGCTCAATCCAGTCTCTATAATGTCCTCGAAGCTAAATGCCTTAAATCCCAGGGAAATTATTGCTATATTATCTGCCACAGTGCTGGTTGTTATGCAACTGAATATTTTATCTCTACAAGAGATGTATCCCGTTATGGTATTAAATTTGTATTCAATTCCAGTAGTGCTGCTGGTGGCTCTGAACTTGCAAACCTAAAATTCTGGGATAGTGGTAGTATGGATAATGCTTTAAAAACAGGTAATGCAAGAGGTTCTTATAATCATAATAATATGAAAGGTATCCCCTTCTATATGCTTGCTGGTTATAAAGGTTGGTGGTATACTGCATGGTATCTTCCAGGAGAAGATGATGGTGAAAAAACGGCATTTCGACAATAACTGCCAAAATCCAGCTTAGATAAACATATTTCATTCCTCCTAATTCTCTATAATAAGCACCAAGATAAAAATCTATTATTTGATAAGAAAAATAATATAAAAATGATAAAATAAAAAAAATACTAATATTTGATTGTAAGGATAATTTTATGACGAGTTTAAAATAATAAGGACTTTCTGATTTTCTTTTATCTGGTAATACAAAAAGTGCAATAAAAAAAGTTATTATATGAACCCATGCTCCCAGCTGTCCTCCACGCGAACCTTCTATCGCTAAGGGTATTTCTGATTTTAAAAAAAATAATTCCAATATAAACATAATAATTTGCATACAAAAAAATCCAAATGTACCAGCAGCTCGACTAATAGAAAAACCTAAATATTGTAGTTCTTCTAATGCTGCAATTTGTAAAATTTGAATATTTGCAGCAAATAAAAATCTAACTATACCAGAGAAAAGAATTGCTCCATAAAAATTCAAATCAGGTTCAAAAAGCATATATTGCGAAGGTATTAATAAAAACGAAAATAAATAACCAAAAAACCTTAATCTTTTTGTTTTATCAGACAACCAACCAGATATAAAATATCCAAGAGGATATCCAATTTGACCACTTAAAAATATATATTTTGCATCTGCTCCAAAACGTTGAATCATATGGGGGCTTAAAGAAACAAAATACGCACCTAAACCAAAATAACAAAAAAAATATAATAAAAAATAATAGAGGATTTTTTTATTTGAATAAAGATTAAAATTTAATTTTTTGATCCTATTTAAATTCATATTGACATAAAAATCAATTTTTTTGATTTAGATATGACCTAAATTTTTTAAAGGGGTAAAAAAACGATGAAAATTCGTACAAAAATTACAGAAATGCTTGGTATTGATTTACCTATAATTGGCGCTCCTATGTTTTTAGTTTCTTATCCTGATCTTGTTGTTGCTGTTTCGGAAGCAGGTGGAATTGGATGCTTCCCCGCTCTTAATTATAGAACTGTTGATCAATTAAGACAGGGATTAGAAGAAATTCGTTCCAGAACAAAAAAACCCATTGGTGTAAATTTGATCTTACATAAAGAACATAATCCTTTTTGGGCGAAACAATTTGAAGTTTGTTTAGAATATAAAGTTGAATTAATCATTACAAGCTTAGGATCACCAAGAACCATTATAAACGAAGCAAAATCTGTTGGTGCTAAGGTTTTTTGTGATGTTACTACATTAAGACATGCTCAAATTGTAGCAAAAGCAGGAGCTGATGCATTAATAGCTGTTTGTCATGGAGCTGGAGGACATGCAGGTACTATATCTCCTTACGTATTAATTCCTCAACTTATTGAAGAAACAGGTCTTCCAGTAATTGCAGCTGGAGCGATTAGTACTGGAAAACAAATGGCTGCCTCTTTAGCTCTTGGTGCAGAAGCAGTTTATGTTGGAACACGTCTTATCGCTACACCAGAAGCACAAGCAAGCGAAGAATATAAACAAATGATTTTAGAATCGACAGCAGAAGATTTAATCTATACCGCAGAAATCAGTGGGATTCCAGCAAACTGGCTTAAAAAAAGTGTAGAAAGAGCCAAAATAACAAAACCAAGTACCATTGCTGGTAATGCAAGTGATACTGAAATTGAAAAAGAATATAAACGCTGGAAAGATATATGGTCAGCAGGTCAGGGTATTACCCAGATTAAAGAAATAAAACCAGCAAGAGAAATTGTTCAGGGAATGGCAAAAGAATATTTAGAAATAATCGAAAAATTACCACGCGAAGAGAAAAATTAGGGGGATTCTTTCTCCCTATTTATTTTATTCTGTTTTTTTTTGCATATATCTATTTTTTTGATAGAAATACTTATAATTCTCAAAAGGACTATTTTTTAATACCTTAGAAAAAATTTTGTTTTAGAACTAGAAAAAAATTTTCGTAATATACAAAATAAATATTAAATTTGAATTGACATTTCAAAAAGAAATATTTAGTTGTATGTTGAATTATTAAATATAAAATTTATAAGGGTTGGATGTATATAGTGTAAAATCCTTTGATGGGTTTTGCACAAATAAAAATTAAAAATTTATATAATAAAAGGAGTGTGGATATGCGAAAACTTTTATATATTTTAATGGTGTTGATTACAACCATCAGCCTATATGCTGGAGAATCCGTGATTTTCGTTCACGGTAGAGGGGGAAGTTGCGGTTCTGGATATACTACTGATGCTGGCAACTACTGGGGTACTGCTAAAGATATTAATACTTCTTTACCAAAATATTTCGTAACCTATGACGGTTATAGCGACCCAAGAACATGGGGTAGTTGTAGAGCTCAATCCAGCCTCTATAATGTCCTCGAAGCTAAATGCCTTAAATCCCAGGGAAATTATTGCTATATTATCTGCCACAGTGCTGGTTGTTATGCAACTGAATATTTTATCTCTACAAGAGATGTATCCCGTTATGGTATTAAATTTGTATTCAATTCCAGTAGTGCTGCTGGTGGCTCTGAACTTGCAAACCTAAAATTCTGGGATAGTGGTAGTATGGATAATGCTTTAAAAACAGGTAATGCAAGAGGTTCTTATAATCATAATAATATGAAAGGTATCCCCTTCTATATGCTTGCTGGTTATAAAGGTTGGTGGTATACTGCATGGTATCTTCCAGGAGAAGATGATGGTGCAGTCTCTTTCCATAGTACCTGCGGAATCAATACTACAGGAAGTTATAGTAATTGTGCATCTGGAACACGATATAGCTATCATTATATCTGGTATGGTAGAAGCTCCAGTAGTAGCTGGAATAGTTCTAAAAATGGCTATTATAGACAACATTCTGGCGATGGAAGCGATGCAATCAATACCGCTACTAAGCAAGAATGGAATGCTTGCAAAAGCTTAGGCTTAGGATGTAAATAGTAATAATTTTGTTTCTTTAATCAAGAAGAACAAAATTATCCTCCCTTTTTAGCCAGAGGTAATGCCTCTGGCTCTTTTTTATTTATAGCTTTTCCATATAGTTTAAAAATCACCTTTAATAAGATAAGGATTAAAATATAATACTTTATTTTTTTAACACTTAAAAAAAATTTAAGACAATTGTTTTTCGAATTGACATTTTTAAAAAAAATTAATTAATTGAATATTGTATAATTGAATAACGAATTAAATAAAAAATATAAGTAATGGGTTATTGGCGGGCGGGAAAAAAAACTATATATAAGGAGTGTGGATATGCGAAAACTTTTATATATTTTAATGGCGCTGATAACAACTATCAGCTTATATGCTGGGGAATCCGTGATTTTCGTTCACGGTAGAGGGGGAAGTTGCGGTTCTGGATATACTACTGATGCTGGCAACTACTGGGGAACTGCTAAAAACATTAATACTTCTTTACCTAAATATTTCGTAACCTATGACGGTTATAGCGACCCAAGAACATGGGGTAGTTGTAGAGCTCAATCCAGCCTCTATAATGTCCTCGAAGCTAAATGTAGAAAAGATAGAGGACAATATTGTTATCTTATCTGCCACAGTGCTGGTTGTTATGCAACTGAATATTTTATCTCTACAAGAGATGTATCCCGTTATGGTATTAAATTTGTATTTAATTCCAGTAGTGCTGCTGGTGGCTCTGAACTTGCAAACCTAAAATTCTGGGATAGTGGTGGTATGGATGGATGCACTTAAAACAGGAAATGCAAGAGGTTCTTATAATCATAATAATATGAAAGGTATCCCCTTCTATATGCTCGCTGGTTATAAAGGTTGGTGGTATACTGCATGGTATCTTCCAGGAGAAGATGATGGTGCAGTCTCTTTCCATAGTACCTGCGGAATTAATACTACAGGAAGTTATAGTAATTGTGCATCTGGAACACGATATAGCTATCATTATATCTGGTATGGTAGAAGCTCCAGTAGTAGCTGGAATAGTTCTAAAAATGGCTATTATAGACAACATTCTGGCGATGGAAGCGATGCAATCAATACCGCTACTAAGCAAGAATGGAATGCTTGCAAAAGCTTAGGCTTAGGTTGTAAATAAATTATAGAAATTATAATATACCCCCTTATAAACCGATGGGTCTAATCCCCATCGGTAACTTTTATTATAATATATTATAAATCAAAATAAAAAATAAAAAAAGGAATTTCTTATGAAAAAAGAAGCAAAGTTTTTTATAATCATTACAATATCCATTATTATATTTATTGGAATTATTATTTATTTATTAATTAAATCACCAGAAGAGACAACAAAACAAGAATCCATTCGTAAAAATTTACCTTTTGAATTTTTCGAAGATAAACCTCAATTTTTAACACCAGAACAATTAGATCAAATTATAAAAGAAAAAGGAATGTCAGATGAAGCTTTACAAGAAATATATAAAGATTATTATAAATATCCTCATTTTTCTCGTCCTTTAAATAAAAATATGGTCGATTTAATAAATCCATGGTTTGTAGAAGCACAACCTTTACCTGTTATATTAAACCCTGTCTTAAAAAACGAAAAAAGCCTACAAGAATATATAGAAAAATTAAAGCAAGAAGGAAAATCAGAAGAAGAAATTCGTGAACTTATAGAAGAAGAATTTAAAAATTATCCTTTATTTGTTTTTCAACTCAATCGCCATACTCTTACTTATGGAGACACAATAATTGGCACTCTTAAAATTACAGATAATAAAGGAAATATATTAAGTTATGATATAATAGAAGCAAGTATTTATTCTGATCCTCATTTTGGAAATATTCGAATTGCTACTCCAGAATTTAATGATGCAGGCATTTCCCCAGACGAAAAAGAAGATCAAATTTATACATTTAGCTGGAAAATTCCTTCTCAGGATAAAAAGTACTGGGGGGATTTATCTTTAAAAGTAAAAGTGCGTTTAGAGAATACAGGTAAAGAAATAGAATTAGAACGTGGATTTTATTCCAGTCCTTTTGTAATTGCTGAATTTTTAGATCAATTTGATGAAGAATTAAAAGATGGTCATTTGATTATTACAGCCTATTTAGATGTAAAAAAAGAATGTGAATATCATATCCAGGCAAATCTATTTTCGGTAGAATTTGATGAACCATCTCATTGGGTAACTTATAAAAAAATTCTTAAAGCGGGTATTCATAAAATCCCCTTTACATTCTGGGGTAAAATCTTTCGTGATAAAGGTTTAGAAGGTCATTTTGTATTAAAAGATCTTCGTGGGTATTGCGAAAATTTACCTTTCCCTGCAAGTTGGTTTGATGATCCTTCTAAAGTAGATCAAATCGTAAATGCAAAACCAAAAGAAGAACCTTTATTCTTTTATATACCATATACTAATTTAACATATAAAACAAAACGATATTATAAATTGAATGATTTTTCTGATGAAGAATGGGATTCCGAAGAAAAAAGAGAAAAATTGGGTTCCTTATGATGAAAAAAATCTTATATTTTTTATGTATTTTATTATATATTAATTGTAATATGCTTTTTTACAAAAAAAACGAGCCAGAACCTTATCTTTCTTTTATTAAAGACAATTATTTTGGAGAAATTCTTTTAAAGTGGGAAGAAAAACTTCCCCATCCTTTATCTGGAACAACTCTTAAACGTAATTACGAAACAGAAATTTCTATCATTCAATTTCAGAATATTAAAAATGCGATTTCGAAAAAGATTTTAAAATCCTTAACATTTAAAAACTGGATATTACCAGAATCTATTTATGTATTATCAATTGAACCTATATCTTTAATTTTCTTTTATGGAGAAAAGCCAGAAGATTATGGAATAAAGAAAAGTTTAGGCTATTACTACGAAGAAAAATCAGAATATAATCAGTTGATAAATACAGCAAATTTATTTTCACTGGATAATATTAAATTTTTCTTACCTTCTCCCGATCGAAATTTTATATTTATGTTAACCTATAATGATAAAATTCAAGTTTATCAAATTAATCAAAATCATTTGATTTTACAAAAGGAGGTTTCTTTACCTTTTCGTATTTCTGATGAACGATTTATTAGCTGGGATCCAGAAAATTATAAAGGTGTTTATATTTATAATAATGATCAAATTTATCTCTATGATATAAATAAAAATAATATTAATATTGCAAAAAAATTCCCGGAGTGTATTATTCCGGGAACATCATTCGGAGGTAATATAGATTCTATTGGAAATCAATATCTTTATGATAGAGAAAAAAAACAATATTATGTTATTTCTTTAAAATATTATCAAAATTTTTATAAAAAGAAATTGATAGATAACCCCCATAAGATAAGATTTAGTTGTTATTAATTAAACCTCTTTTCCAAGTAAAAAGTCTCTATACCAGTATCCAGAATCTTTAATATATCGTTTTTGTGTTTCGTAATCTACATAAACAATACCAAATCTTGGTCGATAACCTTCTGCCCATTCAAAATTATCAATAAATGTCCATATAAAATATCCATTTACTGGAACACCTTCTTTTTTAGCTCTTAATACCTGTTCTAAATAACTTTTTATATAATTGATTCTTTCTACATCATGAATTCGAATTTGTCCATTTTCTTCTACTAATTTATCCGAGAAAGCAGCACCATTTTCTGTTACATAAATCTTCTTAACACCAGAATAAGATGCATATTTTTTTAATAAATGATAAATTCCTTCTGGATAAATTTCCCAGCCCATTTCTGTTGTTTTTTCGCAACGTTTTTTGGCTTCTATTATTGTACCCCAAACAGCAGGCATAAAAGGAGACCATTTAACTATTTCTCTTGTATAATTTTGTATACCAATAAAATCCGCATCAAACTTCATTCGTTCTTCATCTCCTTCCTGAAAATATTTTTCTAATACCTTTAAAGAAGGAAGTCTATCAATAGGATAACCCATACCAAGCATAGGTTCAATATATAAACAATTTAAAAGAGCATCAAAACGTATTGCTGCATTTTTATGTAATTCTCCCAAAAAACCATCCTGGGAAACTGGCTCAATATAACTACAAGAAAATGTTGTACCAATTTCAGAATCTGGACAATTCCTTTTTGCTATCTTTCCACCTTCTCCCTGTGCTAAAGTAACATGATGTACTGCTGGATAAAAATTTGCAAATCCTTTTCGTCCAGGAGCATGAATTCCAAGAAAATATCCTAAGACAGTAAAAGCAAGAGGTTCATTTAAGACAAACCATCTTGGAACTTTATCTTTATATTCTTTTGTTACAAAATCTGTATAATCTAAAAATCTAAGATATGTATCGCGATTTGTCCAGCCACCTTTATCTTCCAATGCCTGAGGTAAATCCCAGTGATAAATTGTGACATTAGGTGTAATATCTCTTTCCCAGCATGCATCTATTAAACGATGATAAAAATCTATTCCTTTTTGATTTTTCGAAGAAAGAGTCCCATCGGGAAAAATTCTAGGCCAGGATAAAGAAAATCTATAATTTGGAATGGAAAGTTCCTTCATTAAATCTAAATCTTCTTTATATCTATGATAATGATCACAGGCTATATCTCCATTTTGATTTTGATAAATTCTTTGTTTAAAAGGATTTAAACTTTTAGTATGAGTAAATCGATCCCATATGGATTCTCCTTTACCATCTTCATTCCAGGCACCTTCAATTTGATAAGCAGCAGTTGCCACACCCCAAATAAAATCTTCACCAAAATCTTTTCTATTCATAAATACTTGCTTTATTTGTAGGGATTATTAAGTCAAATCATTCGATAAAATTTTTAATTATATTAGAATTTTTTTGCAACTAATAATGGAATTTAGTTTCATACTTTATAGTATGAAAAAATATCGTTTTTATTTAATTAAACCTTCTCTATATGATGATGAAGGTTATGTAATTCGTTTTAGTAGAGGTGTATTACCATCAAATACACTAACTGTTTTGTATGGGTTATTAGATCACTATTTAAATGAATTAAAACAAGAATATTCTTATGAATATCAAATCGAAATATATGACGAAATTGTTGATAAAATTAATCCAAAGAAATTTTATAAAAAAACTTTAAAAAATAATGAACAGGGTATTGTTTTTTTAGCTGGTGTTCAATCCAATCAATTCAGTAGAGCCACAGATTTAGCAATACAATTTCAGAAATTAGGATTTAAAGTTTTTGTGGGTGGATTCCATATTAGTGGTATTCTTTCCGTATTTGGTAAACCTGATCATAGCTTAAAGACGTCTAATTGAAAAACATATATATTTAGTTGCTGGAGAAGTAGAAGATACATTACCTATTCTATTAAAAGATATCTTTAATAATTCTATTAAACCAATCTATAATTTCTTACATTCTAAGCCAGATTTAAATCAACCTATTATGCCAAAAGTTCCTAAGAACTATTTAAAAAAATTTGCCGTACCTAATTTTACTACTTTAGATTGTGGTAGAGGTTGTCCATATCGATGTAGTTTTTGCACAATAATTAATGTTCATGGTAATCAAATGCGTTATCGTAATGTAGAATATATAAAAAATTATATTATTGATAATTATAAAAAAAATAAAATTGATTATTATTTCTTTACTGATGATAATTTCGCAAGAAATAAAAACTGGAAAGAAATTTTATTAGCATTAATTCAAATAAAGAAAGAATATAATATTAATTTGCGATTTATGATTCAAGCAGATACATTAGCATATAAAATTCCAGATTTTATTTCTTTATTAAAAGAAGCAGGATGTACGCAAGTATTTGTTGGTATGGAGTCTCTTAATCCAGAAAATTTAAAGTCAGCTGGAAAAAGACAAAATAAAGTAGAAGACTTCCAGCAAATGGTAAAAACCTGGAATAAAGCTGGTATTGTAGTACATACAGGATACATTTTAGGATTTCCTTATGATACACCAGAATCTATTAAAAAAGATATTAAAATGTTATCTAATGAATTAAAAATTCAACAAGCATCGTTTTTTATATTAACACCATTACCAGGTTCTATGGATCATAAAATCATGTTAGAAAAAAATATGATTTTAGATTTTGATTATAATCATTATGATTCTTTTCATTTAGTATGGAATCATCCTAATTTTGATTTTAAAACAATGAAAAAAATCTATTTGTATGCCTGGAAATATTTTTATTCTTTTCCTAATCTGGTAAGAAAATTATATAATAGTTCTAAATATTCAATCAGAATTACTTCTAATATATTGGGTACATATTTATGGTATAAATATTCAATTCAGGTTAATAAACATCATCCTATGATTTCTGGCTTTCATAGAAAAAAAAGTTATTTTGAAAAACGTAGCTCTATTCCAACAACTATAAGAGGATTTTTAAGGTTTTATATTAAGCGAATGATAGAAATTTTATTCGAAATTATTGGAACGACAAAAATTGTATTAGAATTTTTTATTTTATGGATTATTTATTTATTCTTAAAAACCACATCTAAATTAAATAAAAAGAAACTTTTTATAAAAAGTAAAAAGAAAAAAACTATACCAGAATTTGCTATAGAATATTAAAATAAAATTAAAAACAAGAAGCACTGAGGGGCATAAAGAAGCTTTTGTAATTTATAATAGATGTTTATTATGCCCTACTCTACTCTTATTTACACCACTGTTTGTAATTAAAAAACCGAGCATATAAAGAGGCGCAAATAATTTTTATGATTTTATTAAGAATTATATATTTTTACTCTTTTTGTAATTCTTCGCATTCTTATTCGTTAAAGTAATAATTCTTACGCGAAATACTTATATATCCCCAAATATTAAAATTTCTTAAATAATTTTCGTCGATCCCCGATTTTTTTACGCGAAACATAACTATACAAATGTTAATAAGCAAGGATTTTTTTAAAATTTTCATAAATTTTGGCTTAAAATGGCAATATAACCAAAAATTTGATCCAGAATTATTAAAATTTTTCAACTATTTTTTGTCGACCCCCCATTTTTTACGCGAACAAAAACTATACAAATGTTAATAAGCAAGCATTTTTTTTAAATTTTATAAATTTTGGCTTAAAATGGCAATATAACCAAAAATTTGATCCAGAATTATTAAAATTTTATAACTATTTTTTGTCGACCCCCCGTATTTTTTTCTGGTTTTAGGGTTGACAAAAAAAATAATTCGATTATTATGTAATTTGTTTAGGGCAAGGGTAAAAAAGTGCCTAAAAAATAGGGCTTTTTACCCAGATCTTTAACAGCATATAGGAAGGGTTTTTAGCGTACCTATGAGGAATTGAAACTCAATATGTTTTATATTCATAAAATAAATTTAGTTTTTAGCGTACCTATGAGGAATTGAAACTAATTAAATAATATCGGAAATCTATAATTAGTTTTTAGCGTACCTATGAGGAATTGAAACATATTTTATTTCAGCATAAAAATTATTGTTTTTAGCGTACCTATGAGGAATTGAAACTCTTTATGCACGTGGTTTACAATATTAGAAGTTTTTAGCGTACCTATGAGGAATTGAAACTTATAAATCTCTTAAATAATTTTCTATTATGTTTTTAGCGTACCTATGAGGAATTGAAACAATATATCTTATAACCACTAAATTTTATTTTGTTTTTAGCGTACCTATGAGGAATTGAAACAATTCATAGCCGTCACCAGAAATAAATTTTATGTTTTTAGCGTACCTATGAGGAATTGAAACTTAATCATCATCTCGCAATTTTCTAATTCAGTTTTTAGCGTACCTATGAGGAATTGAAACTAGATTTTATAGTAATTGTTTTTTATTACTTCCATGTTTTTAGCGTACCTATGAGGAATTGAAACTAATAAAAAATGCGAAAAACGAATTTTAATATGTTTTTAGCGTACCTATGAGGAATTGAAACTTCATCTCCTAAACAAAGCCATCTTTTTCGGATGTTTTTAGCGTACCTATGAGGAATTGAAACCTTTAATCTCAATATTTGTCATAGTTTCATCTTTGTTTTTAGCGTACCTATGAGGAATTGAAACTGTAGCTAACTATCTCTATATTGTCATATTCTTGTTTTTAGCGTACCTATGAGGAATTGAAACTTGTATCATTCCCCGAGTTTTAGTTCATCTTTCCATTGTTTTTAGCGTACCTATGAGGAATTGAAACTTCTAATTCATATTGACCTCCTTTTTGTATATAAGTTTTTAGCGTACCTATGAGGAATTGAAACTTTTGTGTTCGCCATCGAGGGGGAAGAAATATAAATGTTTTTAGCGTACCTATGAGGAATTGAAACCATTTATTTCTACAATGTATTAATGTATCACTGGGTTTTTAGCGTACCTATGAGGAATTGAAACTGTTTTAATTGTGCATTTATAGTATACATAACACCTCGTTTTTAGCGTACCTATGAGGAATTGAAACTCAATAAATCTTCCAATTTCAGGGATATCTATATCAGTTTTTAGCGTACCTATGAGGAATTGAAACGGAAAAAAGAAAGAATCTATTAAAAGGATTTAATATAAGTTTTTAGCGTACCTATGAGGAATTGAAACTTATTATTTTAATGGGATCGCAGAATTATATCCATAAGGTTTTTAGCGTACCTATGAGGAATTGAAACATTATTTATTATTTGATTTATTGGCAAATTTTCCAAGAGTTTTTAGCGTACCTATGAGGAATTGAAACAATATATAGAGAATACGGAAGAAAATAGAGTTAAGTTTTTAGCGTACCTATGAGGAATTGAAACTGTTTTATCAATTATCATATTCATCTCCTTATTATTTGTTTTTAGCGTACCTATGAGGAATTGAAACTCGGCTATCTAAAAATAATCATATTTTTGTCTTTAATCGTTTTTAGCGTACCTATGAGGAATTGAAACATATATTTCTGACAAAGAATTCCAAATCATCATCTAGTTTTTAGCGTACCTATGAGGAATTGAAACTCGCTATCTAAAAATTTATATTTTTATACTTTTACCGTTTTTAGCGTACCTATGAGGAATTGAAACTTATTGATGTTAAACTGCCAAGATTATGGATATATAAGTTTTTAGCGTACCTATGAGGAATTGAAACAAATAAAAGTCTTTTTTTCTAAATTCTTTTTTATAAGTTTTTAGCGTACCTATGAGGAATTGAAACTAGTTTTTCAAAAGATTTAATCCTTATACTGTTTTTAGCGTACCTATGAGGAATTGAAACGAATGATTTTAAAAGTACATATATCTCAAATACTGTTTTTAGCGTACCTATGAGGAATTGAAACCATCAAATGCTTCATAATTCTTATACAGTTTTTAGCGTACCTATGAGGAATTGAAACGATTGATTCATATTTCATAATCCAAATATGTGTTTTTAGCGTACCTATGAGGAATTGAAACTTTTTCTTTTCTTCACCAATCCTAATAAATTCGTTTTTAGCGTACCTATGAGGAATTGAAACTGAAAAGTTTCTTGAATTGCATTAATAGAAATTCATGTTTTTAGCGTACCTATGAGGAATTGAAACAATGAATTTCTTATATTATTTGAAATATTTTTGTCGTTTTTAGCGTACCTATGAGGAATTGAAACGATAAAGAATTTCTAATTTTTACTAGCTCTATAGTTTTTAGCGTACCTATGAGGAATTGAAACTTTATTCAAATTAAATCTTTTATATCATATCCGTTTTTAGCGTACCTATGAGGAATTGAAACTGCCAATAAATATGTTAACTTTTAATACTGTAAGTAGTTTTTAGCGTACCTATGAGGAATTGAAACTTAATTCGTTTATATCCTTTTGTCAATGTTTTTAGCGTACCTATGAGGAATTGAAACCATAGGATCGTCATAATAAAATTTTATAGTTTTTAGCGTACCTATGAGGAATTGAAACTAGAATTCTACTTCTGAATGTCTATATTCCGTTTTTAGCGTACCTATGAGGAATTGAAACATTCTATTTTACAAATCTAGTCTTTATATTAATTGTTTTTAGCGTACCTATGAGGAATTGAAACATAGATTAAATTCACGCTTTATCAAATTCCATGTTTTTAGCGTACCTATGAGGAATTGAAACAATATATCTACATTTTTATGTAAAAGTTTATGTTTTTAGCGTACCTATGAGGAATTGAAACTAATTGTATCTTCATTAAAACAGAATTGAACAAAGATGTTTTTAGCGTACCTATGAGGAATTGAAACAAGAATTACTAAATTTTCCAATATATCTGCTTTAAAGTTTTTAGCGTACCTATGAGGAATTGAAACGATTTATAGAATTATTACTAAAATTATTTAGCGTACCTATGAGGAATTGAAACTCACTCAAATGGCTTGCATCGAATTCTATATAACAGTTTTTAGCGTACCTATGAGGAATTGAAACACTAGAATTCTATTCTGGAATGTAACATATTTCTGTTTTTAGCGTACCTATGAGGAATTGAAACTTTTTATCTTTTCTTCTACCAATACCTAATAAATTCGTTTTTAGCGTACCTATGAGGAATTGAAACTAGAAAAGTTTCTTGAATTCATTAATAGGAAATTCATGTTTTTAGCGTACCTATGAGGAATTGAAACTAAGATATTTTCAATAATTTGATATATTTTTATGTTTTTAGCGTACCTATGAGGAATTGAAACTAAATATAATCGTAAATTTGAACAGCTAATCTGTTTTTAGCGTACCTATGAGGAATTGAAACTCATATATTTTAGTATTGAAACTTATTCCTAGTTTTTAGCGTACCTATGAGGAATTGAAACAGATATTTCAAGTTCAGATCGTTTATTCTGATGTTTTTAGCGTACCTATGAGGAATTGAAACATGTAATCAACAAATAAAAGTCCGAAAAAAGTTTTTAGCGTACCTATGAGGAATTGAAACTAGTTTTGGTACTAGAATTTGCTATCATGTTCTACGTTTTTAGCGTACCTATGAGGAATTGAAACAATTGATTTTTTATTCATATACCAATCATAGAAGTTTTTAGCGTACCTATGAGGAATTGAAACTGATAAAATGGTAAAATTTTGTATACTTAAAGAGTTTTTAGCGTACCTATGAGGAATTGAAACATCTAAATCAGAAAGCCATTCACTAAATCTACGTTTTTAGCGTACCTATGAGGAATTGAAACATATGCAAAAATGTAATTTCAGATATATAAGAGTTCGGTTTTTAGCGTACCTATGAGGAATTGAAACTCTATTTTCATCATTTTAATCCATCAAGATATGTTTTTAGCGTACCTATGAGGAATTGAAACTTAAAAAAATTGAATCAATTTCTATTCATTGTTTTTAGCGTACCTATGAGGAATTGAAACTGTGCAAAGAATTAAAACTAATAAAATAGTTTTTAGCGTACCTATGAGGAATTGAAACTATTCATATATTTAGAATATTCTAATGAGTAAGTTTTTAGCGTACCTATGAGGAATTGAAACTATCATCTAATGAATAAAGAAATATCATGTTTTTAGCGTACCTATGAGGAATTGAAACATATATGTTCAATAATGCAAAATATTTTTTCATGTTTTTAGCGTACCTATGAGGAATTGAAACCGAAATAGAATTGCAATTCACTATAGTTTTTAGCGTACCTATGAGGAATTGAAACTTTATTTGTACTCATTTCTTTGGTTTTAGTGTTTTTAGCGTACCTATGAGGAATTGAAACTATTTATCTTCAACTTATAATTTTAGTAAAAAGTTTTTAGCGTACCTATGAGGAATTGAAACCAATAATTGATTTTTCCTTTCTAATATTAAGTTTTTGTTTTTAGCGTACCTATGAGGAATTTTTATTAAAGGCTGAAGGATGAAGTAATGAAGGATGAAATTTTTCTATGTGTCTCGCTTGAAATATAATGATAAAATATAAAAAATAAAACGATGAATGTAATGGTTAATAAAATTTGGCAAATTTATAAGAATATTAAAGTAAATACTTCATAATTCATTCTGTTTTTAGCGTACCTATGAGGAATTGAAACGAATTGAAACAATAGCTTATTTGTTTTCTATGATTGTTATTTTGATGATTTTACTATTTCCATCGCCTGCCTCGATAATTTTATCTAAAACGGGAAAGGATTCTTCCTGTAATTGAGCAAAAAATGTATGGAGTCCATTTAAATGTGGTGTATCAACTTGATTAATAAAAAATTGTGAACCATTTGTATTGGGACCAGCATTAGCCATACCAACTGCTCCACGTCTTCCTGGTATAGATGGTAAGTTATTATTATAACGATAACCAATTTCTTCTAAAACCTCTTTTATAGTCATTTGTTGAATTTTTCTTAATTCTCTTTCTACTGCAAATCTTCTTTGATTAAATTCATCCTGACTATTAATATTTAATCTACGAACAGCCAACATCATCATATATCTTTCGTAATAGGGAGACTCTCCTATTTTGATTTTATCTAAACCAAGAGCATTTGCATTAATTTCATCTTCGAATTGATAACCAGGACCACCCGAACCTGTACCTGTTGGATCGCCTGTTTGCGCCATAAAATTAGGTATTACTCTATGAAAAACTATACCATTATAAAATCCTTGTTTTGATAACTTTACAAAATTTTCCACAGTTTTAGGTGCAACTTCTGGAAATAATTCAATAATTAAATTTCCTTTATCTGTTTCTATAATAGCAAATAAACCTTTTTTTGTAATATTCATTGTTTTATCCTTGCAAAATATCATTAAAAAAGTAATAAATGTAATAATAATAATTTTCTTCATAAATTAACATAAAATTTTTTCTTTATATATTTACAATAAAATATAGCTTTATTTTATAACTCAATAAAAAATATTTTTCGTTATATATAATATATTTTTTATTACCACTAATGCTTAGAACTATTCCTCTTTCTGTTTATTATATTACTATTGCACGAATGCTTCTTGCTTTTGGCTATACTATGTCTTATGTTTTTATTCCTGTTTATTTATATCAGATAAAACATCTTTCTGCTGGAATTGTTGGAACAATTACAGGTTTATCAACATTATTCGGTCTTACTGGATGGATACCAGCAAGTACATTAATACAAAAATTAGGAGAAAAAAAATTAATGGTATATTCTTTTCTTATCAGGGCTTTTAATTTTTTATTTATAGGTTGTATTATTTATTTTGATTTAAATTATTTCTTTCTTATTCCTTTTTTATTATTAAATTCTTTTTTAATGGGTATTTCTGTTTCTCCGATGGAATCTTTTTTATTAAATATGACAGATCATAATAATAGAAATATTGCTGTTAGTATCCATAGAACAGGTATGAATATTGGCTGGGCTTTTGGTCCATTTATTGGTGGAATATTAGCTGAAAAACATTTTGCCTTACCATTTGCAGGAACATTTTTTCTTACTTTAGCTGCTGTTATCTTAATTTTTTTTAAGATTCATTCTGAGGAATCAAAACCTTCCAATTCTAAAAAATATATTTCTTTTCAATCCTTAAAGATATTTTTATCCAATAAATTATTTTTATTTTTTTCTATCAATTCTTTAAATTTATTTATTTTAATGTCTCTTTTAATAACACCTCTTTCTGTATTTCTTACAGGTCATTATAATATTTCTAAAACAGATTTAGGAAAACTTTATTTATTAAATGGTCTTATGGTTGGCTTTTTACAAATTCCTATTTCTTTATGGTTTAAAAATCTTTATTTTTCTATCCAAACCGGACTTGCTTTATATTTTATAGGTTATCTCAGTATAGGTATTTTTGCAGAAATGAATTTTTTTCATCAATTGTTATATATAAGTATTATTATCATAACCTTAGGAGAAATTCTTTCTGTAAGTCCAGTACATACGGTTTCGAGTTTTTTTGCAAAAGAAAATTCTCAATTAGAGGATAGCATATTAAATGGTTATGTTTCTTCTTTTATTGGATTTATTCGTTCTTTTGGCTGGTCTATTGGACCAATCATAGCGGGCTGGATCCAGGATTGGTTCCATTCCCCGCTACTTATCTGGTTATTAAGCGCAAGTTTTGGTATTATAGGAATATTAGTTTTTCAGATTTTATTTTATTTTAATCCATCACGTTTTAATAACTCTAATACGTAATTCCTGTAATTGTTTTATTTCTACTTCTGATGGAGTACCAGACATTAAACACATTCCCTTTTGTGTTTTTGGAAAAGCAATTACATCACGAATAGATTCTTTACCAAGAAATAATGCAAGCATTCTATCTAAACCAAATGCTATTCCACCATGTGGTGGAGCACCATAAGATAAAGCGTCTAATAAGAATCCAAATTTTTCTCTTGCTTGTTCTTCATCAATACCAAGACGTTTTAATACAACTAATTGAACATCTTCTCGATGAATACGAATCGATCCACCACCTACTTCTACACCATTTATTACCATATCATAAGCACGAGAACGAATTTTTTCCCCATTTAATTTAAATTGTTCATCATCTAATAATAATGGTAAATCTTCTTCTACAGGAGAAGTAAAAGGATGATGAACACTTTCTAATTCATTTGTATCTAAATTCCTTTCAAATAAGGGGAAATCAACTACCCAACAACAAGCAAACTGATTTTCTGGAATCATTTTAAAGCGTTTTGCTAAACGAACTCTTAAATTACCAAGAGTATCATTTACAATTTTTTCTTTATCTGCCCCAAAAAATATTATATCTCCTTCTTTTGAATTACATCTATTGGATAATTCTTTTAATAATTCTTCGCTAAAGAATTTTGATATAACAGATTTTAATCCATCTTTTTCGTGCTTCATCCAGGCTAATCCACCAGCTTTATAATCTTTTTTTACCCATTCTGTTAAATCATCAATATCCTTTCGAGAAAGACTTGCTCCACTTGGAACACATAATGCTTTTACCCTTCCACCTTTTTTTAATGCATTTTTAAAAACCTGAAAATCAGAACGTTCTGCTATATCTGCAATATCTACTAATTTCATCTCGAATCGTAAGTCTGGACGATCTGTTCCATAATATTCCATTGCTTCTTTATACGAAATACGTGGAAATGGTTTTTGTAATTCAATTCCAAAAATTTTTTTTATTACATGACACCATAAGTCTTCCATTAAAGACATTATCATTTCTTCGTTTATAAAACTCATCTCCAAATCTAATTGTGTAAATTCTGGTTGTCGATCAGCTCGCAAATCTTCATCACGAAAACATTTAACAATTTGATAATATTTTTCAAAACCACTTGCCATTAAAATTTGTTTAAATATCTGAGGAGATTGTGGTAATGCATAAAATTTTCCCGGTTGCAAACGAGAAGGAACTAAAAAGTCTCTTGCACCTTCTGGCGTTGATTTATTTAAGATAGGTGTTTCTATTTCTAAAAAACCTTGCTCATCTAAAAATTTTCTAATTTCAAAATTTAATTTTGAACGGGTTATTAAAGCATTTTGCATCTCTTCTCTACGTAAATCCAAATAACGATATTTTAAACGTGTCTCTTCTCCAACATGAACATATTCATCAAGCCCAAAAGGTAGTGGTTTAGAAGGATTTAAAATTATAAAATCATCAACTAAAACTTCTATATCTCCAGTTAAGATTTTTGGATTGATTGTTTCTGGACTTCTTTTCCTTACTTTTCCTTTTATTGCTAATACATATTCATATCGAATAGTTGTAGCTACATTGTAATTCTTTAAATGAGACTCTTCCAATACAATTTGAACAATACCTGAACGATCTCTTAAATCAATAAAAATTACACCACCCTGATCTCTATAACGAAATGTCCAGCCTAATAAACAAACTTCTTTACCATCATCCTGAATAGATAAATTTCCACAATTTTTTCTGTTCTTATAAATATAATTTAATAATTCCACATTTAAATTTTCTATATATTTTTGAATCTCTATCTTATTTGACATAAGGTAAAATTTTTTTATGTGTCTATTTAAGAAATAAAAAAATAAATTACTCCGAATTTTAACTTTCTTCAAAATAATGAATTTTTCTGGATTAGTAGTAATTTAATATAATTTTAGTATTTAAAAAATATCAGTACATTACTATATCGATAAAAAATGAGGTTATTAAAATTTTTATAATATTTGATTTATAAATTTAATTATTTTATATAATTGTCAATCATATCCATCAAAAAATTTCGAAAAAACTCTCTTCTCTTCGTAATCTACTACACTAATCAATATATAATTATAAAGGCTTTGAATTCGATTCTGGATTCTTTGATGCCTTAAAGATAATTCTGGTTTTTCTACAAGTGGTATTATGTCTCTTCCAGTACTTTGAATCTCCCAATCTAACATAATTCTTAAAATACAACTCATAGAATAACCTAAATAATACCTTAATTGATACATCTTTCCCCATAAGGGTGGCTTCATTACTATCCAGTATTTTTTATATTCTCTTGTTACTGGCTGATATTTTGCCGTCATTGTTTTTCTATTATGGGCTATTTTTATTTTATAAAGATATTTTAGATATTTTTTTAATAAATAAAAAATGGTTTCTGGAATACAATTATTAAAATGGGCTCTGTTGCATAAAAGTTAATTATTTTCTAATTATAAAAATATTTATCAACATTTTTAGACAATTTTTCGTGATATGGAAAAAGTATTAAATTTTTAAAGGTATGCTTGTAATATTTGAAAAAATTTCGCTTTTATAAAAGATTTTGATTTAAAATAGTAGTTATGCAACAAAGCCAAAAAAAAACGAGAAATTGCTAAATATTTTAAGAAATCATAATGTAATGGTAATAGATTTACACAAACTAAATGTAAGTCTTTTGTATGGAATTTGATTTTATCTGTTGTGTTCATATATATTAAGTAGCCCATTTTAGTAAAAAGCTTACTAAAAAAGATTGAGCTAAATCAAAAATTTAAGATGCAATCAGTAATGAAATATTATAAATAAATACAGATTCATTTAGATTGTTGTTTTAAATGTGTAATATATTTCTATTGACGTAAAAATTAATTGTGGGGTAATGCTAAAAATATGAATTTAAATTCTAACGATTCTTCCAAGCAACAGGATCAATACTCAAATCAGATAGATAAACCTTATAGGAAAAATGTTGGAATGGTTGTTTTTAATTCTAAAAAACAGGTTCTTGTTGGAGATAGAATTGATTATCCAGAAAAATATCAATTCCCTCAAGGTGGTATTGATGAAAATGAATCCCCTTTAGAAGCAGCTAAAAGAGAATTATACGAAGAAGTAGGTTTAAAATTAGATCATCCTGTTTATGAAATTCCAGAATGGTTAACTTATGAATTTCCAGAAGATATACCAGAACATTTAAAAAAATATAGAGGACAGATGCAAAAATGGTTTTTTTTCTTCTGGGATGGAGATCCTTTTATATTAAATCTTGATCAACATATTAGAGAATTTAGAACTGTAAAATGGATGGATTTAGATACCCTTATAAATCAAATAGTAGAATTTAAAAAAGACGTTTACAAAACAATTAAAAAACATTTTGATGAATTTGTACCAAAATTTTTAGAAAGGCAAAAAAATTATGAATAATTCTATCATTCTAAAAGTTGAAAATTTATCTATTGGTATCCAAAATCAACATATAATTTCATTAATTGAAGATATAAATTTTACTTTATATGAAGGTGAAATATTTGGATTAATCGGCGAATCTGGATGTGGTAAAACTATAACATCTCTTGGTATTACAGGAACACTACCTGAACCTAATGGTATATTCTTAAATGGTTCAATTGAAATTTTTTTAGAAAATAAAAGTATTAATGTTTTATCTCTCAATAAAGAAGAATTAAGAAAAATTCGAGGTTCAGAAATTGGAGTTATTTTTCAAGAACCCTTTATGGCACTAAATCCATTATATACGATTGAATTTCATTTTAAAGAGCTTTATAGATTTCATAAAGATACTATTAAGAAAAAAAATATTCAATTCGAAGAGCGATTATATTCACTTTTAAAAAGAGCAGGTTTTTCTGAACCAGATAAAATTTTAAAATCCTATCCTCATCAATTATCTGGTGGAATGTTACAAAGAATTGTTATTATATTAGCAATTCTGTTAAAACCTAAGTTTATTATTGCTGATGAACCAACCACAGCATTGGATGTTACAATACAAGCACAAATTATGGAATTATTAAATGAATTAAAAGAAGAAGAGAATACTTCTATTTTATTGATTACTCATAATATGGGATTACTTGCCCAATATGCTGATCGCTTAGCAGTAATGTATGCAGGTAGAATTGTAGAACAATCCAATATTGATTCTTTTCTTACAAATCCCTTACATCCTTATAGTGAAGGTTTATTAAAAGCTATACCAGAATTAGAAAAAGATAAAAAAATAGAAGGAATTCCGGGGAATGTCCCATCACCAGAAAACTATCCTAATGGATGTAGATTTATAAATCGTTGTCCTTATCGTTTTGATTTGTGTGAAAAAAAACCAGAAGCAATTAATCTTAATAATCATATAGTTTATTGCTGGAAATATAATACCAATTCCTAAACTTTATAAATAATAATTAATAAAAAAATATTTATTTATTATTTTAACCTGCTAATATACTTTTTATATTATTAAGAAATTCTTTTAATTGTTTTTCTTTTTTTTCTGGTTCTTGCTTTGAATAATTATATTGCCAATCAACTAATTCCTTAGGAATTTCATTTAAAAAACGAGATGGTTCCTGTGCTATTTCTTCCCCAAATCTTCTTCGAAAAAGAGTATAAGTAAGATATAGTTCTTCTTTCGCTCTGGTTATTCCTACATAACATAATCTTCGTTCCTCTTCTAAAGAATTTTCTAAATGCTGGGATTCCAATAAGGAACGTTCTGCTGGAAAAATTTTTTCATTCATTCCACATAAAAATACAATATCAAATTCTAATCCTTTGGATAAATGTAATGTTAATAATTGAACTTTCCCTTTATCCTGTTCATAATTTTCCAGACCAGAAGAAAGCAAACTAATACGTGCTAAAAAATCAAATAAAGTAGGTGGTTGAGATTCTTCCCATTCTTCTTCAAAATATGATAACATATTGATGATTTCAGAAACATTTAACATTCTTGCTCGAACTACCTCTTCTTTGTCTCCTTCTTTAAAGAATTCCTGTTCTAAATTAAGTTCTTGAACCATTTTATATAATGAATTTGCCATGCTTCTATTCATAGAAAATTCTTTTTTATATTTTTCGATAAATTCTATAAAATGCAAAATTGCTTCCCATTGGTTTCCCTGCAGTCCCTTTATAAGATGAGGCTCATTGATAATTTTATATAAAGCATCTATAAAAGAAATCTTATCATTATTTTTCTGTTCATATTCTAAAATAAATTGATATATTTTTTCTATTGTTCCTTCTCCTATACCTCTTTTAGGAAAATTTATAATCCTTAAAAGACTTACCTCATCAAGAGGATTTGCTATTACTCTTAAATATGCTATAATATCTTTTACTTCTTTTCTATCAAAAAATCGATATCCCCCCACAACATAATGAGGAATATTTCGTTTTCTTAATTCGGATTCAAATGCACGTGATTGATAATTGGTTCTATATAAAATTGCAAAATCACCTGGTTTTTTCTTTTCTCTAATGATTTTTTTTTGTATTAAATCTGCGACAAGTTCTGCTTCTTCTTTTTCGTCATAACATTCTATAATTTTAATTTTTTCTCCTTTATGATTCATCGATACGACTTTTTTATCAACTCTTTGCATATTATTTTTAATTACAGAATAGGCTGCATCTATAATTATTTGTGTTGAACGATAATTTTTATTTAATATTACAATTGTAGCATCTGGATAATCCTTTTTAAAGTTTTGTATAATAGAAACATCAGCACCTCTCCAACCATAAATAGATTGATCATCATCACCAACAACACAAACATTTTTTGTATGATCAGATAATAATTTTAATAATTCGTATTGTAAAGGATTGGTATCCTGAAATTCATCTACTAAAAAATATTTATATTTTTTACGATATTTTTCTAATACTCTCTGGATATTTTTTTAAGATCTTAATTGGTAAAATAATCAAATCATCAAAATCAAGAGCATTTAAAGAAAATAAAGATTTATTATAGAGATGAAATATTTCTATAAATAATTCCTTAGTAAAATCATTAAAGTAAAATTCATTTTTTTCTATCCAGTCCTCGACTGGTAAATTAGAATTTTTTACAAGGGATATTAAAAATAAAGTATTATGATCTTTTACATCATCTGGATTTAATTTTACTTCTTTATAAATATTTCTTAATATTTGTAATCGATCTGTTTCATCTAAAATAGAATAAGGTTTACGATACCCAAGAATATCAATTTCTTTCTGTAAAATTCGATTTCCAAGAGAATGAAACGTAGAAACAATCATACCTCTCAATTTTTGTTTTTCTACTAAATTTTTTAATCGTTCTTTCATTTCGCTGGCACTTTTATTTGTAAACGTAACTGCAATAATAGAATGACCGGGTATTCCCTGTTCGATCATATTTTTTATTCTATGTACAATTACTCTTGTTTTACCACTACCCGCTCCTGCAAAAATAATTAAGGGTCCATAGATATGTTGAACTGCTGTTAATTGTTCTGGATTTAAATGCATAATGGGAAAATCCTTTTTTTTAACTCTTCCTATAGCGTCAATTTTCGTTTTTTTAATATTTTCTTGCAAGAGATGTTTTTATAAAAAAAAAGGCTCTAAATGAATAACCATGGTTATGCAATTTTTGATTTAGATTATACCTTGATACCTCATGATACAATTTTTCTTTTTGCGAATTATATTTTAAAAAAACAACGCTGGAAAATATTTTATTTATTTTTTGTAATTTCTGTAATTCCTCTTGCTATTTTAAAAATCTTCACATCAAAAGAATTAAAACAGGTTTTTTTAAGTTTTATCTGGCATATTCCTCAGGATACATTAGATGAATATGCAAAATCTTTTGTTAAAGAGATTGTAATTCCTAAAATTTATCCAGAATTATTACAAGAAATAAAAGAACAAAAAATACAAAAAAAAATATTAATTCTTAATACTGCTTCTCCAGACTTTTATGCAAAATATATAGGAGAAGAATTAGGTTTCGATTATACAATTGCAACACCAATATTATTAAAAGAAAAACAATCCCTTTTTCCTAAAATAATAGGAGAAAACAATAAATCTTATGCAAAAATTAAACGAATGCAATCTTTATTACCAGAAAATATCCAGAACCAATTTAAAAAATATAATCCCATAAATCCTAAAAAGCCAGAATTTCCTTTTATTTTAAAAAATTCAATTTCTTATTCAGATAGTATTGCAGATTTGCCTTTACTTCGACTAACAGAAAAAGCTAAAATAATAAATCCGGAAAATCAAGAATTAATAAAAGAAGCTAAAATAAAAAATTGGGAAATTTTAACACCGCAAAAACCATTTAAAAATAAATTTCAAAAATATTTTATATGTTTTTTACAAAGCATAGGACTATATTTATAAATAATTATAATAAACTCTACGGTTAGAAAAAACTACAAAGATAAAGGGATATAGTATATAAAAAAACTGCTAATAGAATAATAGAATAAAAATTTTATAATAACGATATTTTTTTAGGTACTACTTAGGAATATAAGTCTAGAATTTGTAACAACTATTACAAAGGTCAATGTTAAAATAAATTTTATTGCTTATGATAGCTTATCGGAGAACAAAGAGAAATATTATATAAAACTTAATTCGAAGACTTGTTAATAAAGTGAACATTTAAGGCATTATAATATAGCTATTCTTCTTCTTTTTCGATATATTTTCCTTTTGCACGAGCGACTATTTTACCAATTTCGTTTTCTACTTCTGCACGATTTTCTATAACTTTTCGATTTTTTTTAATGAACCAACCTCTAATATATAAACTTTCTCCTATTTTAGCTGGCATTAAATATCGAACATTGATTTCACCTGTAGTAGTATCAAAATTCATAGATTCGTTGATTTTTATCATTGCTTCGTCTAATATAGTTGCTAATATACCTGGATGAATTTCCCCCGGTTCTCCTTCAAATCTTTCATCTGCTACAAATTCACCATAGGCTGTTTTACTATCTTCATCAAAATTTAGTTTTAAATTTAATCCACAAGAATTATCTGAACCTATACCAAAACTTTTTGTTTTACTTCGCTTTGACACATGGAAAGATTAATAAAATTAGTTCATTTGTCAATTACTATTTATGAATTTAAATAAATTAAATATAATAATGATTTTATTTTTAAGTAGCTGTTTATATTATCCTTCAAAAACCACCATAGATAATTCATTATTAACATCGAATGACTGTGAATTAGAACGCTTTTCTAATTTTAGAATCTATAAAAGTTTTGATAAAAATCGAATTTGTGTATATTCTCCTCGTAGAAAACTATTAAAAATCATTCAACATAATTCTAATCATAATAAATTATATAATTTATCTGCTAAGGAAGTTATAACTGGTCTTGATATAGCAGAAGCTGATCAATTCCATTTTCTAAATCAAACAAAATTTGCTTTGTTAACAAATTCTACCGGTGTAAATAAAGATCTTAATAATATCTTAGAAATACTAATTCATCATAATAAAAAACCCTCTTTATTGATGGAACCTGAACATGGAATTTTCGGTTCTGAAGATGAGGTCTTTAATCAAATTATTCGTTATGAAAAACATTATCAAATACCGATATTAAATCTATATTCCAGAATAAAAAAACCTCCTTTAAATTATTTAAAACAAATAGATAGTATTATTATTGATATACAAAATTTACCTGTTAGATGTTATACCTATATTTCTACTTTAACTTATCTTTTAGAAACAGCAGATCTTTTACAAAAAGAAATTATTATATTAGATAGACCACATCCTTATGGTATATGGAAACCTATGGGACATTTTTTACAAGAAGGATATGAAAGTTTTGTTGGAGAAGCACCTGTTCCATTTTTATATTCTTTAACACCGGGAGAATATGCTATTTATATGGCATTATATAAATATACAAACTTAAAATTAAAAGTTATTCGAATGGAAAATTTTATCCCAGAAGATATAAACTGGACATTAGCTAATACGTGGATTAATCCATCTCCAAATATACCAGATTTAGAAAGTGCTTTAATGTATGTTGGTATGGTATTTTTCGAAGGTACGAATATTAGTGTCGGTAGAGGAACAACAAAACCCTTTATTTATACGGGAGCACCATGGTTAAATAACAATCTTGTATTAAAGGAATTGCAAAAACTTAAACTAAAAGGAATTAAATTTGGCCTTATTGAATTTAGACCTACTTATTCCTTATATAAAGGAGAACTTTGTAAAGGCATACAATTTTATCCTATTTCTTCTGAATTTGATCCTATTCAAGTTGGTTATGAATATATGCGAATTATAAAAAAAATTCATCCTGATAAATTTCAATTTAAATTTTCTGGCAATCATTATTTTATAGATAAATTATGGGGTTCTGATAGTTATCGAATATCAATTGAAACAGATCTGCATTATAAGGAATTTCGAAATTTATGGCAATCAGAATCTGATTTTTTTTATCAATTTATACAAAATATAAAATTATATTAATCTAAATAGTTTCTTAGTTCTTTTGATAAAGTATTACTGGAAATTCCTGTTGGAAATGTTTTTATTATATCATCTTCTGGAGATAAAAAATATATAAAAGGAGTATGATTATAACCATAAATTGTATTATGATCTTTATGATTTGTTTTAATTAAAGACTCTAATTTATAAGAAATATTAAAATATCTATAAAATACATATAAATCTTCTTTATTGCCAGTTAAACCAATAATTTGCGATTTAAAATTAGAAAGATAGTTTTTTAATCTATCGGGAATATCTCTTTCTGGATCAATAGTAATAAATATTAAAAGTAATGGTTTATTTCCTAAGATCAATTTTACCTGATCCATTGTACGAACTGCTAAAGGACAAATATCAGGGCAATTTGTATATCCTAAGAAAACTAATTTATAATATTGATGATAATTATACCAATTGATTTTCTGTTGATTTTGATCAATGAGTGTTACCTTATAAATATCTTTATTTTTTTCTTTTAAACAAAAGAATAAACCAATACAAATTATACAAAAAAGAATATTTTTCTTCATAAAAAGTATCATAATAAAAAAGGTAAATATAAAGTCAATTATACAGTTTTTAACATGGAATTTAAACGATAAAAATATTTTTTATCTATTTCACCTTTATAATTTTTATAAAATTGATTATCTTTTATGAAAATAACTTCAAAAGAATTCATAATATGATTATCATTAAAATATTTTTTAATAATTGAAAAAATTTCATTCTGTAATATCATAAGACGATCATCAACAAATATTTTTATTTTGTAATCTCTATCAGATAAGATAACAATATTTTCTATAAAGAAATAGTATTTTAAAATTTCTTCTAATTCATAGGGATTAAACCATTTTTGAAAATCGATAGAAATAAAATATCTTTTTCTTCCCTGAAAATAAAATTTATCATTTTTCTGTAATATAATATCTCCAGTATTTAACCAGAAATCATCATGATAAATACAATAATGATTATATTTTATCTTACATTTACATAAAATATCTGATTTTAAAACCAGTTCATTATTATTATAAAAGTCTATATTCAAATTATCAAAAAAATATCTTCCTATATAGTTTCTTTCTATTTCTCCAGGCTCTCCCATAAAAATGAAACCACCCTCTAAAAGAAAATAACCTATACGAAAATCAGTATTTTTTAAATCTTCTATTATTTTAAAAGGTATAACAGAGCCTGTTAATATAGCAAAAGAAATATTTTTAAATAATTTTAATTCATTTCGAGAAAAATCTTTTATCATAGAAGGATATAAAACAATCATATCAACAAGATTCTGAGAAAGAAATTCTTTTAAATAAAAAGAATTAGAATAATCTTCCTGATATCTAAAAATTAATCTTAATGGCTTAAACATAGATATTAATAATTCCATCCATATTCCTATTGCCATATACCAGGGATGATAAGAAAATACATATTGATAACTTTTAATAAATCTATCATATCGAATTAAATTTTTAAGAATTTGTTCTTTAGAAAATCCTATCCATTCTTTTTCTTTTGTAATTTCAGAAGAGGAATAAAATAATTGTAATTCAGAACTGGTTATTCCATTGTTTAAATAATATAAATAAATTGTTTCATCATCAATTTGAATTTCTTTAATAAATTGATATAAATGTTGTTCTGCCTCGTCAGTTTTACGAGATAAAAATAACCATTTAGGAGTAATATGTTGTAAACCTTTTAAATTAGAATCTCCCATAAATATTACATAACTTTCTGTTAATGATAATAAAAGTGATAAATAAGATAACAAATTTTTGGAACTTTCTAAATAAATAGAATCATATTTTTGTATGCCTGATTTTTCTAATTCTCTTTTTAAAACCTGTAAATAAAGATAAATTTGATGTCCTGTATAACTTTTTACTTCTTTTTCTGTTATTTTATATATCAATACATTATGATTATTATAAAAATTTTCAATTAAAATTTTTTTCCAGGGATTAGAAAAAAACATCGATGATTGTATATCATCCATTATATTGAATTGAGAATAACTAAGCATATTCATTTTTTAATATAATAAAATTTATTTTAAATAGTAACAAAAAATTTATATTAATAGATAAATATGTTGACATAAATTTTATTTTCTTTTATAATAAGTTATTATGGGTTTTCGATTTCACAAAAGAATTAAAATTTTCCCCGGTGTAACATTAAATCTTGGTAAAAAAAGTGCTTCTATAAGTATTGGAACAAGAGGTGCTAAATTTACCATAGGTCCTGGAAGAAAACATGTTACGGTAGGTCTACCTGGAACTGGATTATTTTATACAGAAAAATTAGATAAAAAAAAGAAATCAAAATCAAAACAATCTCTTTTTTCAAAGAAAGAAAGTCAGATTTTTTCCTCAGGACCTTTTTCCGAGAAAAATAACTTTTTTCTAAAAGGAATCAATGCCTATAATAAAGGAAATTTAAATAAAGCCTTAGAATATTTTAATCAAGATGCAAGTATAGATGCACAATTCTTTATGGGATTAATCTATATTAGAAAAAATGAAATAGATAAAGCAATAGAAATCTTCGAGAAAGTTATACGTAATAAAAATAAAATTGGACAAACATTACAAAAGATGAACCTTAATCCTATTATACATTTTTCTATAACAAAAGAAATTATTATTCAAACAACTTTATCTTTAATTACTGCTTATTTAATATTAACAGAATTATATCAATCAAAAGAGGATTTACAAAAAGCCTTTCATTATTTACAAAAAGCATACGAAATAGAACCTACGAATCCATTTATTCTATTAAGTTTTATAGAATTAATGTATGATTACTCTTTAAAATATCAAAAACCAGAATTATTAAGAAAAATTATTAATCTTTCTGAAAATATCTCTCCTGATAATTTTATTGTTGCTGGAATCTTATTTTATCGAGCTTTAACCTTAGAATTATTAAACCGTAATCAAGAAGCTTTAGAGATACTTAATACATTATTAGAAAACAAAGATATTATAAGCAAAGAATTGATTCAAGCAATCAAACAAGAAAAAAATAAAATCTTATTACAAAATAATAAGATTTCTTTTAAAGAATTATTTTGATTTTCTTTTTAAAGACGAAGAAATACAAATATGTTTTAAACAACATTCTTCGCACATACGCTTTCTTGCTGTACAAACAGAACGTCCTATAAAAATCAAATATAAAGAAAAGTTAATCCAATATTTTTGTGGCAAAATGTTCATTAAATCTTTTTCTATCTTTTCTGGATTAGTTTGATGTGTTAGTCCAAGAACTTTTGCTAACCTTTTTACATGTGTATCTACTACAATTCCAGAGGGAATACGATATAATTCCTGTAAAATTACATTCGCTGTTTTTCTTCCTACACCAGGTAATTTTAATAATTCTTCTATATTTTGGGGTATTGTTTTATTATATTTTTCTATTAATGTTTTGCAAAAAGCTTTTATATTTTTTGCTTTATTTTTATAAAAACCTGTGGAATAGATTACCTTTTCTATTTCTTCTATTGGTGCATTCGCCAGACTTTCTATTGTTGGGAATTTTTTAAATAATTCTGGTGTAACTTTATTAACCTGTTCATCAGTACATTGAGCAGAAAGAATTACAGCAATACAAAATTGGTAAGGCTCTTTATATTTTAAGGGACTACGTACCTCCCCAAATTCTTTTTCTAACTGCTTATATATTATTTTTATATATTCCTGTATATCTTCTTTATTTTCTTGATTTTTATATCCATGATTCATTCAAAAATGTAATATTGGAATAATTTTTAAATATCAGGCACTTTTATTTTTTAAAATAGATAAATCCTGACCATATTTTTTCATTAATGCTTTTACACCTTTTTTATTTAAGGATTTTAACATTCTTGCAGATACTTTTAATGTTACATATCGATTTTCATCGGGTAAATAAATTTTCTTTTTAAATAAATTTACTTTAAATTTTCTTTTTGTTTTTTTATGAGAGTGAGAAATTGTATTACCAGTCTGAGTTCTTTTTCCTGAAATATCACATTTTCTTGCCATATAACCAGAAATTTTTTTTTCTAAGCTACGTCAATTCGAATTGACAAAATAAACATAAAATTTAGCATAATAATTATGTCCTTATATATTTCCGATGTTTTTCCTTACCTTAGTAAGGAATGTCAGAAAAAATTAGAACTTCAATTAGGTATTGTTTTACGTAATTCCTCTAAAAAAGAGGATATAAAATCCAACATTATCCATATTTTTAAAACTTCCTATATTGACAAGATAAAAAATATATTAACTTCTAAAAAAAATCATATCATTAAACAAATGTTTTTAGAAGGGGGATTTATTGAACAAGCAGAAATTCCTACACCTATTTCTGATTTTCCCCTGATTGAATTAAATGACTATTATTATTTACCATTAGAAATGTACGAAGCTATCCTCTATGAAAAATTTTTACAAGAACATTGCTTTATATTAGGGCTTTTAAATTTATTACCAGAAAAAGAATTAAAATACTGGAAAAATTGGTTAGAAAAAGAGACACAAATTCCCTATAAATCTCCCCATCCAATAAAAAAATATAAACTTCCTTTTTATTTTTATATTATACTAAGTCCACTTCTATTAAATTCTATACAAATAATCAAAAAGAATGAATATTCTCTTGATGAATGTTTTTCTATATTGTTAGATCAACATCCTTTAAACCTTTTAAATGAATGTTTTAGTTTTTATCAGGCATTACAAAAATTATATTATAGTAAGAATAATATGCTAATTAAGTTTGAAAATGAAAATATTTCAATTAAAAATTTTCTTTTATTTTTTCTATCTGGAAAACTTATGCCAGTATTTAAGAATAATCAAATTGAAAAAATTGTTTTAACGAAAGAACTAAGAGACTGGGAAATTTCCTCGCAGGAACAAAGCAGAAATTCCTTAGAGAAAATTATATATGTAAATTTTAAAAGATAAATTAATAGCACTTTTCACATGGTGGTAAAAGCATTGTTTTTTCTTTATCTTTTTGGAGTTGTTCTTTTAATTCTTCTATTCCAGAAAATTTTTTTTCGTCTCGCAATCTATCAACAAAATGAAATTTAATTTGTTCTCCATAAATCATTTTATCGAAATCAAGAATATGAGCTTCCACACTTAATAATTGATTATTAAAAGTAGGATTATATCCTATATTTATCATTGCTTTATAATAGATTCCACCATATTCGCAATAACCTCTATATACCCCTATTTTAGGTATAACTTTCGTAGTTGGTATATCTAAATTTGCAGTAGGAAATCCTATTGTTCTACCTCTCTGAAAACCTTTTACAACTGTACCTGTAATAAAAAAATATTTTCCTAAGAGTTGATTCGCTTTTTCTATTTCCCCTTTCTTTAGAAGTTCCCTTATTCTAGAACTGGATACAACTTCCCCTTCATATAAGACTGGTTCTATTCTTTCCACAATGAAATTATATTTTTTAGACTTTTCTAATAAAAATTGATAATTTCCTTCTCTATTTTTTCCAAAACATTGATCATAACCAATAACAATAAATTTAGCCTTTAATTTATCAATCAATATTTTTTTTAAATAATCTTCAGCAGTTGTATTAGCTAATTCTTTTGTAAATTCCAAAAAAACAACAACATCGATATCATATTTTTGTAATAATGCCAGTTTTTCTTCGTAAGTAAATATTTCTGTACCATATTCTTCTTTTATTTTACCTAAAACAAGATCAGGATGTGGATGATATGTAACTAAAACCCGTTTATAAGAATCTTTTTGTATTTGAATTTTTTTTAGTAATGCTTGATGTCCTAAATGAATACCATCAAAAACACCGAGTGTTAAACTAGCATATTCCCAATCTGCTTTAAAAGTTTCTATATTATGTACAATTTGCATACTTTAAATCTTATTTTCCTGCTTTAATTTTTTTATAACTTCTATTAGTTCCTCTTTTGTTCTTCGAAATAAAGACAATGTTTCTTTATGATACCATAATAACTCTTTATTTCTTCCAATTAGAAAAACAGCTCGATTGATTGTTCCTAATAATGTTTTACAACCAAACATTTGTGCTACTTTTCCTTCAGGATCACTTAATAATCGAAAAGGTAAATTATGTTTCTTTTTAAATTTTTTATGAGATTCAACACTATCTTTACTTATACCAATAACCTCAATACCAAGATCTCGAAAAACATCAATACCATCACGATAATCACATAATTGTGCTGTACAAACAGGTGTATCGTCACCAGGGTAAAATACAATTAATAAGGGTTCTTTTACGTCATATAAACGAAAGGTATTTCCCTCATCATCTATTAATTCAAAATCTGGCACTTTCTGGTTTAATTCTATTTTCATCTTTTTCCTCTTTAAGATATTTTAAATCTATTAATTTTAATAGAAAAATTATTTTGCGATATTTTTATGTAAAATACTTTTTAATTCATCAAAACGAAAAGGATTAACTTTATTTTTGTAATAATTATAGTTATATTGATTTAAAAAAGAAAGATCTTCTTCTGAACCTGCTTCCAATAATACTGGCAGCTTAAATACAGTCATATTTTCTAGAAAAATTTTTAATTTGATTTGTTCTTCTTCGGAAAATTTATAAAGATTCTTTCGTATTTCGGGTTTAATGGCAAAGATATTATCCATAGGAATATTTTTAAAAGAAAATAATGGGTTATAAATAGATTGTTTTATTACTACTTTTACAGGATTCTTAAATAAATATTTTAAATAAGTACTATGATATTGTATTAAATGTTGCATTTCTCTATCTATTAACTCCATAATAATATTAGAATTCCATTGTAAAAATTTCTGTAATATATTCTTTTGTAAAATTATCTTTGATGAAAATCTAAAATAGAAAGATATATTTTGATTTACTAACTCTTTTATAAAAGAAGAATTATGATTGAATTCTTCTAATAATTTATCAAGAAATAATTTTTCTTTTTCTTCATTGCTTTCTAAATATAAGGATAAAAATGTATCGTTATTTTTAATATTTTTAAACTGTTCTTTAATTAAAGCAATAGGTTGTATCGCAACTAATTGATTGTTTTGATTCAAAATATTATAAAAATATATTTCTAATATATCTTTGTAATTTTGATTTAATGTTTCTCTAAATAAACTATATTGATTTAAGGCTTCGGAATAAAAACGATAACGATTCCCTCCTCCTTTCTTAGCTTCGTACATTTTCTTATCTGCAATTTGTATCAATTTTGATAAGATTTCATCTTCCTGTAATTTTAAACTATCCTGATAATTTAATAAAAAATCATCAGGAAAAATTGCAACACCTATTGATAAAGAAAGATAAATTTTATAATCATTATAAATAAAAGGTACTTTTGTAATATTTAGAATTTTTTCCAATACAGGTATAAGAGAATGGGTATTTTCTAATTGATTGATTATAATACAAAATTCATCTCCCGCATATCGAAATATTGAATCTGTTTTTCTTAAGGATTGTTGTAATTGATATGCAAAAAATTGTAAAACCTTATCACCAATTAAATGTCCATAATTATCATTTATTTTTTTAAAATTATCTAAATCAATAAAGATCAAGGCAAATCGCGTAGAATTTCGTTTTGATTGATAGATTTCTTTTTTTAAAACCTCATTAAAATAACGTCTATTGGGTAATTCAGTTAATTCATCATAATGGGCAAGATAAAATAAATATTCTTCTTGCTTTAATTTTTGATTTAAATCTGTAATTATTCCCATATAATAGGTTTTATTTTTGTTTTGATCATAAATCTTATTCATATAAACCCAATCAGTTCGCTCATTACCATCTTTTGTAACTAAATATATTTTTCCTTCATAGAATCCATTTTGTTCTACTTCTCTCCAGATTTGAATATAAAATCGATAAGGTAAACGAGAACTTCTTAATATTTTTACATTTTTACCAATAAGTTCATTTTCGTTATATTGAAATTGCTTTAAAAACATTGGATTTACAAAGATAAATTCTCTTTTTTCATTAAGTATAAAAACTCCTTCCATCATTTTATTCATTATTTCTATTATAAAAGAGAACTTTTCGACTTGAATAGACTTAGATTTTGTAATATTCCATTTCTCTGGATAAAAAATAATTTGTAGAGAGTCTTTTTCTAAATATAATAATTCAATTTTTATTTTAAAAGATTGTATTTCTATATAACCTTCGTATTTTTCCTGGAAATCTTGATTAAATTCTTTTATTATAAGATTTAAGTCGGGGAAAATTTCTGCTATATCTGATGGTATATTTTCTATGGAAAATACATCTTTTATAAACTCTTTAAAAGTATTATTATAATATAAAATCCTATTTCGAAATAAAATAACTGCAGGTTGTGGTATAAATTCTAATATTCGTTTATAAGAATGCTTTTTTATTTTTATATCTAAATAATTTTTTAAAGCATTTTCCATTAAAACTTCTAATTCAGAAAACTGAAATGGTTTGAATAATAACCCATAAAAAGGAATATTTTTATTTCTATTATGGATTAATTGTTTAATTTCATCTTCGTTTTTTCCCGTAATATATATTACAGGTAGATCATAATGAATTTGAATATATTCTCCAAATTGAAATCCTTCAGAAATAGTATTTAATTCAATATCCAATAATATTATATGTATCTTATTCTCTTTTAATATTTTTTCTGCCATTTCTTTATCATAGGTTACAAAGATATTATCATAGCCATTTTTAGAGAATAATTCTTTTACATATAAAATAAAACTTGGGCTATCATCTACTATTAGTATATTAATATTCTTCATAATTTAATCCAGCTTATATATTTCTTCTCTGGTATAAATAGCACCTTCTGGTTTTAAAATACTTGAAAATAATATAAATGAATCTACTTTAAATTCCATTGTAGAAAAATTTTCAAATGTTAATAAATAATCATTTAATTTTCTTTGATTTACCTGATTCATTCTCGCAATAGTTACATGAGGTAGAAATTTTTCTTTATCTTTAAGTATTAAATTATTAAATTGACTTTTTTCTTTTTGAATTATTTTCAATATATTATTTCTTAAATTTATTATTACTTCTTCTGGTTCTGCTTTTAACCATAATATTTTTTGTTTTTTAAAAAACACCTTTGGTTCTTTTAATACCATATAAAAAGATTTCCCTTTAACTGTTGATAATATATGACGTAAAATTTTAAATTCCTCAAAAGAAAGTTCTCCTAAAAATTGTAAGGTTAAATGTAAATTTTCTTTTTTTACCCATTTCGCTGTTGGTATTCCAATCTGACATCGTTCTACTTCTAATTGAACTGAATCTGGTAAATCAATAGCAATAAATAAACGTTTTCGATCACTCATATAAGTATTATTAAAGTATTATAATTTAATAATCAATAAAAAAATCTGGATTCGACAGGATAATTTCTGCATAAGAAAAATCATTAGGATAAGTAATTTTTATATTTTCTTGTATAGAAGGTATTAATTGAACATTAAGATTATAATCATTTGCCCATGTAATTAAATCTGTATAAATTTCCTTAGTAGGTTTTTCTAAAAATAAATTTAAATATTTTCCGGGTAAAATCTGTGGTGTTTTAATTGCAAATAATTTATCTCGATTTAATGGTTGAATCTGATTTTTATCATAATGAACAATGGTTTCTATAACAGAAGAAGCTAAAGAAATGCAGGATATTTCCTTTTGGCTGGATATCAATTTTAATACTTCATCTAATTCTTTTTCTAAAAAAATAGGTCGAGCAATATCATGGATAAATATTATTGAATTGTTTGGGTTGATTTTTTCATGCTTTATATATTCTAATACAACTTTTAAACCTTCTTTTGTAGAATCATGTCGATTTTCTCCACCAATTGTATATAATAAATCATATTGTTTTAATAAACGTTTAGATAAATCTAAATAATCTTTATGAGATACATATATTATTCCTTCTGGTACATAGAGATTACTACCTTTTAATTTCTGAAACCATTTTATAAATCGAATGATCGAATATTCTGCTAAATATTTATCTTTTATTTTAATAAATTGTTTGGGAATATTTTGCTTTGTTCTACTACCTGTACCACCTGCAAGTAAAATAACAAAAATATGATATTTCATATCTCTTTTAATTTATATATTTTATTATAAGCATAATTATAACATAAATATTCCTTATTTGATGAATCATATTCTTTAATATATTGGGAACTATGGGGATTTTTCCTCCTCCATCTGGCAAGTCCACTACATATTTAGGTAAAGCAATACCAGGATTTCTTCCTTGTAATTGTCTTATTATTTCTATTCCTTTTTGTAAAGAAACACGAAAATGAGATGTACCATATACTTCATCACAATGATGTAAGTAATAAGGTTTAATACCAAATTTTATTAATTTTAAAAATAATTCTTCTAAAATAGAAGCATTATCATTTATATTTTTTAACAATACAGATTGATTTAAAACAAGAACTCCACTTTTTTTTAAAAATTTGATTTTTTCATAAACAATATCTGTTAATTCTATAGGATGGTTAAAATGTGTTACAACTGTTACAGGATAATATTTTTCCAGTATATTGCATAATTCTTCTGTTATTCGATAAGGTAATGTTACTGGCATTCTTGTATGTATTCTAATACTATACAAATGTTCAATTCGTTTTAAATGAAATAATATTTCTTCTATAAACTTATCCTCTAAACTTAAAGGATCTCCCCCTGATAAAATCACTTCTTTAATATTTTTATTGTTTTTTATATATTCTATTATAGAAAACAAATTCTGTTTTATAGAAATCGTACTCGGATGAGAAACTTTTCTTTTCCTCATACAAAATCGGCAATAAACTGCACAATTATGGGATAAATACCATAAAACCCTATCTGGATATCGATGAACCAGTTCAGGTATAGGAGAATGAATTTCTTCCCTTAATGGATCTTTTTCTTTAAAGACTGGATCTTCAATTTCTTTTATATTAGGTAAAATCTGTAATAATATAGGACAATTTTGATTATATAAATTTGCTAAACTTATATAATATTTTGTGACCTGAAATCTAAAATTTTGATGGATCTTCTGAAAATTTTTTTTATAAGATTCTTCCAGGATATAAGAATAAGGACTTTTTTTTATTCTTTCTTTTCCCAAAAAATCAATTAATTCTTCTAAGGTTTTAATAGAATTCTGTAATTCTTTTTTCCAATATTTGTTAGTATCAAAATAGATATTAGATAAAGAAGAATTCATTTTCGAATCAAAAATTTTTACTTAACATAAAAGGTAAAGTTTATATTTAAGGCATATTAAAAAATATGCCCATTTGTAAAACAAAATTTAAAGAAATTTTTTGTAAATTAATTATAACCCTAAAACTAAAGATTATATTCCATACGTAAATGTTTAATTTCCTGTTCAAATTCTTTCCATAATTGATATTTTTTATTATGAAATGTAGATTCTACTCCCATTCGAATTAAATCGACAATTTCAGTTATAGTAAAATTCAAGTATTTATATAAATTATAATATTCCTGTGTTAAATCTACATTAAAAATTTCTGGATCATCTGTATTTATTGTACAGATAATTCCCATATCATAATATCTCCTTACAGGATGATCCTCTGGTCTTCTTACATATTTTCCAGTAAACAAATTTGAGGTAAGACAAATTTCTATAGGAATTTGTTTATCCCTTAAATATTCCAATAAATCTGGATCCTGAATTGCAGACGTTCCATGCCCTATTCTTTCTGCTTTTAAGATTTTTACGGTATCCCAGATAGACCATGGTCCATCATCTTCTCCACTATGGGCAACACAATGTAAACCTTCTGCTCTTGCTTGTGCGAAAACATCTTTAAAATCTCGTGCTGGTCCCATTAATTCTGCTCCACCTAATCCTATACCAATATGTGTATCTGTTTTCGCTTCTAATAAGCGTTGCAAATTCTTACTTGCATTTTCAGGTCCAAATGTTCTCGAAACATCAACTAAAAATTTTACTTCTGGTCCACCTTCTAAAACACATTCTTTTGCTAAATAATCTAAGGTTCGTGCAATTTCTTTAAATTCTAAACCATTCTGAATTAATCGAGATGGGGCATAAAATACTTCTGCATATTTAATATTATTATTAATTAAATATTGCTTTAAATTTTCAAAAATAAATTCAAAATCTTCTGGTTTTTTTATTGAATCCAAAATAAATAAAAATAATTTTATAAATTCATTTAGATTTTTAAATTGATATAATTTCTCAATTTCTTCTTTATTATATTGTTCTTTATGTTCTTCCAAAATCTTCATAATAGTTTCCTTAGAAATACAAGCTTCCATATGAAGATGAATTTCTGTTTTAGGTAATTTTCTTAAAAAATCTAAAATAATTTGATCTTCTTCTAATATTTCTGGTTTTATATCTGGAACTGTCCTTATCGCAGAAGCCGTTGCTAAATCTACTGTTAAAATATTTTGTATTAATTCTTCTGAAGGATTTTCGATTTCTAATTGTTCTAATTCTAATTTCTGATTAATTAAATCATTTATCACTTTATCAAAAGAAAGATGTAAATCTAAACTATAAGATTTATTTTGAGGTATACGTTTTTTTAGATTTTGTAATTCCAGTATTTCTTTATTAATATCTTTAATTTTTTTATAAATTTGTTCGAAAGTTATTTTCATTTTTTACTATTTAGAAGGTGATTTGATATTATTAATATATTGCTCTATTTTATGTTTTAATCGTTTAGCCTGCTCATTATCCGGATCTAATTCAAAAACTTTTTCTAAAAAAATATTAGCTCTACCAATATGTTGCAAATGATAATGTACATCTGCTAATTGTAATAAAGTAGTAACACGATTTGGATTTAATTCATAAGCTTTTTCTGCTGTTTTTAATGCTTTCTCTAAATTTCCTCTTTTTTTATGAGCAATCGATAAATATAACCAGAAATCTTCAATATGGGGATCCTGCTCAAGATATTTTTCTAAGATTTCTACTGCTCTTTCGTAATCTTCTAATTTAAATGTTAAAATAGCTAATTTTTTATTCAATTCTTGATTATTTTTTTCTAATTCATATGCCTGGGTAAAATATTCAAGAGCTTTTTGATAATCACGTTGTTTTAGTGCTTCATTCCCTTTGTGTATTAACTCTTCAAAATTATCATTTATTTGTTTAAATTCTATTTCTTCTATTATTTGATTAGGATCTTCTTCGTCTAATACAATAACTTGAACTTTTTCCGTTTCTCCTTTACTTTGCTTTACTTCCTGTTTTACAATAAAGTCTTCTTCTTGTACAGAAACATCAGATTTTTCTCTTATAAACGTTGATTCAGGCAATGATTGTTCTGACTCAATTCCAACTGATAAATATTCAATTTTTAATAAAGAAATATCATCTGTTAATCGTCCTCGTTTTTTGATTCCCTCATAAATTGCTTGTAAATCTCCTCTTGCTTCTTCTACAATTTTTAATATAAGATATTCATCTTCATTGATAATTCTTATTCCTTCTTCTGTACCAATTTCTATATCATCTCTACCATCAGAACCAGCTATTATAATATCTCCTGGTTGCAATTGAAAGATTTGTACTTCAAAAGGATATTCGGATTCCAAACCTAATTTTCGTAATTTTAATTCCTCTTCTATAAAGCTGGCTTTCCCATTTCTATAAACAATTTGAAAAGGATGCTCTGCATTGAAATAATACATCTTACCTGTTTCTTCATCAATTAGATCTACAACACAGGAAATACACATAGAGCCATTAAAAGCAGCAAATACACCATGAATTTCTTCATACGTTTCTGTTAACCATTCTTCCGGGGTCATATCTAAAACTCTATCGTGCGGGCAGAACGAGCCATAATAGCATTCATAACAACTCCCATTACAAGAGCACCACCTGCACCCTGGGTAGATTTTCCCATTGCATCTCCATTCATTGCAACTATAAAGCGTTTAGCGGTATCTAAGGATTTACCCAATCGCAAATTTCCTGTAACACAAATATCACCACCAATTTCTGAAGTTTTTCCTCGAAATTCAAATTCTTTATATTGCTTTACTATAAATTCTGTGGGAACCTTCTGGGACTTATTAAAATTAACCATTAAAGGTTTTAATAGTAAAGAAGTTAAATAATAATCTCCATCTTGCATTTGTTTTAAACGTCTAACTTCCTGTAAAGAAGCATTTAATTCCGCCGTTCTTTCTCTTACTTTCTCTTCGAGATTATTAGCATAATCCTGTAATTGTTCTTTTGCTTCTCGAATAGAAACCACCATTTTATTAAAAGAAGTCGCTAAATATCCAATTTCGTCCTGAACATATACTGGAACTTTTACTGATAAATCCCCTCGATTTACTTTTTTAACACCTTCTAAAAGCTCATCTAAGGGTTTTATTAAACTTCCTCTAAAAAATAATGGATAAATTACTGTTACAACAAAAAAAATAATCAAAAAGATAATGGTTTGTTGTAAAGCTGAATGATGTATAAAAGCTCTATAATCAATATAGCGATATCCACCTTCATATACAATATTACTATCTGGATCATATTCCACATAACTTACAAAATGAGTAAATCCATCTTTACTTGCCCTATAATGACGCACTTTATGTGGTCTAAGTGGTGCAAGATATTGATAAATTTTTAGCTTTAAAATCTTTCCAGATGCTTCTTGATTATTTTTAAGAATCTGTCTAATTACTTCTGCAAATGGACGAAATTCCTTAGGTGTTTTTCTTAAATATTTTTCAATTTCTTTTCTAAAATCTTCATCATGTATAAAAGTAATTCTGTTATAATTCACAAACGTTAATTTATTTAACTCATCAAAATATTTTAATAGATCTTTTTTTAAATTACCATTTTGTGTCTCTTTATAATGTTTTAAAAAATCTAAAATACTTATTTTATAAGCAATAAAGTATTCTGGCATTTTTTTCTAATTCTTGTTTTAAGAAATTTTTAAAATCATTTTCAGGATAATTTTTAATATTTTCATAAAAAGCAGTATTTTCCAAATCTGCTAAAAAAAACTGGAAAGGTATTTTATCTTTTTCTGAACTTTTAAAATAATCTTCTCTTGTATATACATAATAATGTTCATGATTATTTAAATCATATTTATATAAATATACCATTTCTGGATGATAAATTTGAGCTTTTATTGCTTTTTCTATATTTTCTATTCTAAGGGCATCATATTCTTTTTCTTTATCACCTAAGGTTATATAAGCAAGTCCCTGCATTAATAATAAAAAAGTTACCAATGTAATACCTATAATTTTAGCCATGAAGGTAGTTCTATCTTCTGTAACATTAATATATAAAATAACAACAGCAAAAAATGCTAATACTTCTAAAATCACTAAAGCATTAACATAAATACCTCTATCAACAACACCATCCCTACTTAATGTATTTAATATCCCCGGAATTACTGCGCCAATTAAAACACTTATTGTATAAATAAGAATTGCATTTCTACTTTTTTTATTTTTCGAAATAAAACTGCTCTCCAGATACCAATAATTGCAATAAGTAAAATATAGAGCATAATAAAGTATGCTACCGATTCTGACTAATAAACTCTGCATCATAATCCCAGTAATGCCCCGTAAAATGGAATTTATATTCGAGCATTCCTTGTTAACATAATAAAAGGCTGCTAACGACAGCTCAGACCAATTAGCCATTGTATATACAAGAATAGCTTTTCTGAATTCTGGGCCATGTGTACTTTCTGGAAATAAAAATATGAAATTGTAAGAATATATAATCAATGCATGGATAGATAAATCCTACAGTGTAAGAATGCGATGGGCAGCAGCAGCAGGGATGATAAACCATTGCTGAAATCCAGTAACCTAGATTAAAAAAAACCCTGGTATAAAGAAGCCTTTAGCCAATGCTAGTTGTATATGCTGATCGTTCTGTTTAATAGAATAAAAGGAAAAAACAGAAAAAAAAATGCATAAGAAGTAGCTAACATGCTACCAAAGGATAAAAAGTTAAAATATATATTATATTGATTTAATATATCAAACATTCCCCCTCCACTTCCTCATCATTCAATATCATCGTCATAATTACTTTAACTTATAACTTAAAAAAATTTTTTTAACTATACGTATAAAAATAAATAAAATTATACATTATTGTCAAGAAAATTTAAATAGAAGCAATACTTAATTTAAAATTCAAATCTATTAGAACGTTTTATATTAACCCCAATCTTTTATATATAGCATCAATATTTTTTAAAAAAGATCGTAAATCAAATATTTGTTGAATTTCCTCTTCAGTAAGATATTTTCTAAATTCTGGCCTTTTTAAAATTTCTTCTTTAAAGTGTAATTGCGAGTTATTCCATACCTCCATAGCAAGACTTTGAACCATTTTATAAGCTTCTTCCCTTTCTAATCCTTTTTGAACCAATGCTAACAACACCTTCTGGGAAAATATCAATCCTCTTGTAATATTTAAAACTCTTTCAATATTCTCTGGATAAACGTGTAAATTTTCTAAAATATAATGCATTTTATCTAAAATATATTCTAATGCAATTGTACTATCAGGTAATATTACTCTTTCCGCAGAAGAATGGGAAATATCTCTTTCGTGCCATAAAGGCATATTTCTTAATGCTGTAATAACATTTGATTGAATAACTCTTGCTAAGCCACAAATTCTTTCGCTTATAACAGGATTTCGTTTATGAGGCATTGCACTGGAACCTTTCTGTCCTTTCGCAAAGGGTTCCTCGATTTCTCTACCTTCTGATTTCTGCAAAAGTCGAATTTCCTGTGCCATTCTATCCAATGTTCCAGCAATAATACCAAGTACAGATACATAAAATGCATGTCTATCTCTACTTATAACCTGTGTTGCAATTTTTTCTGGTTTTAATCCTAATCGTTCGCAAACTTCTTCTTCTAAATCTGGATCCAGGTTAGAAAATGTTCCTACCGCTCCACTTAATTTCCCTACTGCAATCTGTTCTTTCGCATAGTTTAATCTTTTTTTATTACGAAGCATTTCTGCATAAAAATGCGCAAATTTTAATCCAAGGGTAATGGGTTCTCCATGAATACCATGTGTTCTTCCAACCATAATTAAATCTTTAAATTCCAATGCTCGTTTTTTTAATATTTCAATTATTTTATCAATACGATTTAATAAAATATTAGCGGATTGAACTAATTGAATTGATAAAGCAGTATCTCCTACATCAGAACTGGTTAACCCATAATGAATCCAACGTCCAGCTGGTCCTATAAATTCTTTTACATTTGTTAAAAAAGCAATAACATCATGCTGAACTTCTTCTTCTATTTCTAAAATTCTTTGAACATTAAAATTGGCTTTTTCCCGAATTTGTTTTATATCTTCTTCTGGAATTAGTCCTCTTCTATACCATGCTTCGCAAACTTCTAATTCTATTTGTAGCCAAATTTTATATTTATTCTCTAATGTCCAGATCTGAGAAATTTCGGGATTACTATATCTTTCTATCATTGCAAGTTCCTTATTTATATATTTTATAGTTTTAATATTAAAACATTAAATTAATAATACTTTTTTTATAATTATTTTGTCGTCAAACGATTTCATCATTTATTCATTTATTAAGCTATGTTGCATAAAAGTTAATTATTTGCTATTTATAAAAATATTTACTTATACTATTAGACAATTTTCCTTGATATGAAAAAAAGTACTGAATTATTAAACATATGTTAGTAATATTTGAAAAAATTTTGCTTTTATAAAAAATTTTGTTTTAAAACGATAGTTATGCTACAAAACCCATTTATTACTGACAAAATAGCATCAATTTGTTAATAAATATTTATTGACTTTTATTAATTTTAAAATTAATTGCATAAAAAATGACAAAAGACAGCAACCCTTCCAGAATCAAAAAAATTGTTTTTCTTATTTCTAGTGATATTGAAATACGATTGATTTTATCAAAGGAATTTACTCAATATGGCTATCAAATTTATGAATTTGCAAATTTGCATCAAGTTATACCCTTTTTAAAAATTCAAAAACCAGATGTATTGATTATTCATTACAACAACTTTCCAGAAAATATAAATATATTAACAGCAGAAATTATAGAAGAAATAAAACAAAAATGTTATTTTATTTTTTTAATAAATAAATCTTTACAAAAAACAGATTTTTCTATACGATTAGATGTTATAAGAATGGGAGGAAATCAGATATATTATATTAACGAAGAAACGAAAGAAATACCTATTAATGCCATTTTAAATGAAATTGATCATTATTTAGATTTACAGACCCAACAAACCATTCATATTCTATATATAAGAAACAAAGAAGAATTTAATGATATTTATATTGATCTTTTAAAACAATCCCATTTTAATGTTGATGTTTTTTCTTATGAACAAATTCCAGAATTATTAAACCATAGAAATTTATTATTACTACAAGAATTATATTATGGAATTATTTTAAATCTATATTATCCAGACTTTCTGGGTATAGAATTAGCTTCTATAATAAGACAATTTCCGGAATTAAAATATATTCCATTGTTATTTCTTTCCAAAGAAAAAGATATTAATCGTTATCTTTATACAATACAAAAAGGTGGTGATACTTATATTATTCATCCTACTCAACCAGAAGTGTTTATAACAACTATTTATTCTCAATATTCTAAATATAGATTATATAAAAATAGTTTAGAAAAAGATTTAATGACCAATTTATATAATCATCATTCTTTTTTACGTAAATTAGAAATGAAAATCAATATCTATCAAAAAGCCAATCAAAGTTTTGCCTATGCTTTAGTTGATATAGATAATTTTAAAAAAATTAATGATACTTATGGACATCAGGTTGGTGATCAGGTAATTATAAATCTCGCAAGATTTTTAAAACATAATTTAAGAAATTATGATACTATTGGTCGATATGGTGGAGAAGAATTTTCTATTATATTAAACGTAGAAAAAAAGGAAGATGCATTAAAAATAATGGAAAGAATAAGAAAAAATTTTTCATTAATAAATCATCATTTTGATAACCAGATATTTCAATGTACAATCAGTATTGGTATAGCAATGTTTCCAGAATTTTCTACTGCAACAGAATTGATCAGTGCAGCAGATTATGGACTGTACCAATCCAAAGAACAGGGAAGAAATAAAGTCATTATTATCGAGAAAAAACATTTAAAAAAAGATAGTCAATAGAACTTATAAAACAATTCTGTAATTTATGCTTATTGATTTAAAAGAACTTTCTCCTAATCAAATTTATTATCAAATTATACAAACATTAATTCCAAGACCTATTGCCTGGATTTTAACAGATAATGGTAATGGTACTTATAATTTAGCTCCTTTTTCTTATTTTAATGGTATTTCCAGTAATCCACCACTAATTTTTGTTTCTATTGGTATTAAACCAGATGGTAGTAAAAAAGATACATGGATTAATATAAACGAAAGAAATCATTTTATTGTTCATATACCTTCTGTAGAGTTAGTTAAAGAAGTAAATCAAAGTTCAGCCACATTACCACATGGAGAATCGGAATTAAATCAACTGAATTTAGAATTAGAATATTTTGATCCTTCTATAACTCCTTTACCAAGAATAAAAAAAGCAAAAATTGCATTTGTCTGCGAAAAATTTCAAATTATCGAAATTGGAGAAACCCCACAGGGATTAATCTTAGGACATGTAAAATATATTTTTGTCGATGATAGTTGTATTGAAAAAGATGCAAAAGGTCGTATTATTGTTAATCCCAAAAAAGTAGACCCTCTCGCACGACTTGGTGCCTCCACGTTTGCAACACTGGGAGAATTAATTGAATTACAAAGACCAAAGTAATAATGCAGAAGAATGTTTTAATTTGTGTTCTATTATTATATTCGATATCCTGTTTAAGTACTAACAAAAAATTTCAAAAATTAGAAAAAGAAAATGAAAATATAGGGATCTTATATTTAATGAGAAGATATTCCCCCTTATTAGCATTATTTGATTTTGATATTGAAATTTACCAATATAAAGGACATTTCAAAAATCATAATAAAATTAAAATTTATGAGTTAGAATTAAAACCTGGAGAATTTGCTATCTTTTATTTACAAGAAGGTTTTTATGAAATTATTTTTCCCTATTTTTCCCATTATAATCATATTTTTTATATCACAAAAAAACAAGTTCTCTTTAAGAATATTGAAATTTATTCGAAAAGTTTTTTTAGTCTTCCAGATATTATCATTACAGATTTAACTAAAGAAAAAGCAGTAGAATATTTATTAGAATCTGGGGGTATGTTTCAGAATCAATCTATAAATGGAACAACTAAAAATTGATCATCTTTTATAGATGAAATCTGTTCTAATAATTTTAATAACGTTTTTGCAGTTTGAGAATTACCAAAAAACATCCAATTAGAATGATTTCCACCTTGCACTGAAATAAAGATTTTAGGTGAATTTGCAGCTTCGAATAGACGTAATCCCATATAATATGGGACAACAGGATCATCAGTACCATAAATAAAGATAATAGGTTTATAAATTAATTTTATATAATTAATTGGGGAATATTTTTCATCATAAAATTCTTTTACGATAAATCGAAATGGTATTAAACAATAAATATCAGAATGTATATTAATAATTTGATGATAAGAATCAAAAGAAGAATCAATAATTAGAGCTAAAACTTTTTCGTGATTTAAATACTTAGACATAACAAAAGAAGTAATTAATATTGCTCCACCTAAACTTTGTCCCCAAAGAATTACTTTTTTATTTTTCTTTAAAGCTAATTCAACTGAATAATCAATTAATTCCTTTACATCGAAAAAATTTTTTTTATGTTCTACTTTTCCTTCAGATTTTCCAAAGCCCCTATAATCCCAAATAATTACATCATAACCATAATTAGTTATCCAATAAATTCCTAAGTAATGAGAAGATATGTTTTGTGCATTTCCATGAAAATAAACAATTATAGTATCTTTTGAAATTTCCGGTCTTTTATTATATAAATAATATCCATGTAATTTTATATTATCCTTTGTTAGGTAATATATATCCTCATATTTTAAATTAAATCTTTTTGGAGAATAATATTCATAATCTGTAGGATGATAAAAAATGGATGTACAATTAAAACAAATAAGTAAAATTAAGTTTAAGATGATATATATTTTCTTCCCACTCATTAATTAACCTAAATTCAAAATTTTTATTTAATAAATAAGATAGAATAAAATTATTAACACAAAAATTTTCTTTATCAAACCAATTACAAGATGTTTTTAATAACATATTAAAAGAAAAAAGATGTAATATATATATAAATTCTCCTTTATAGGAAAATTTATTTTGATCAATTTCTGCACCAATTAATAAAGAAATATTATAAAAATTATTTGATAATGAACTCCCAATAGTTACCATTCCATATGTTAATGGTTCTAAATCTAATATTTTATTATAATAAATAGAATTTTTATTATATAGTAAAAATAAATTTATATTATCTGTAATAAAATTTCTTGTATAAAAATAGTTCCTTATATTAAATTCATAATCTTCTTTATATATATTTTTGTGACCAACTTCTGTATGATAGGAAGGAATAAAATAATATTTTCTATAAGCATTTAATGAATATATATTAAATAATTTAAAATTTTTAAGATATAAACTATTCTTAGAAGAATCATACCTAAACCAGAAATAAAAATTTTCTAATTCCGTATATTGAGGGAATCCTACAGAATCGTTCAAAAAATCATGATATAAATATCTATATTTAATATCGACTATATTATATTTTTGTTTGTTATAATAATAATATCCACTACCAATAGAAAGCATACTAGAAGAATGTGCTTCATCTACTGGTGTAGACATTGGCTTAAAATGATAAGTCTGTTTATCAGAAGAATAATTTGCTCTTCGAAGTAATAATTCTTTATAAAATTGATTTTCTTCTTCTGTTATTTTTTTCTTAATTTTTAAGTATTTATAATGTAATAATAAGGTATCATATACAAATAAATAATTAACATCATTATTCTCACTTTTGTCTGGAATAAATGGCACTAATCGATTCTCTAATAAGATATGATAATAATTTTTTTCTTTATGGTTCATATATTGTAATCTTTGTAAAATTTGACTTTTAATTGAAGGTCGATATTTTCTTTTTTTTATTATACCTAAGGATTTTAATATTTTAACTGTTTCTGTTGGAATAACAAAGCCATTTAATTCTTCTATAAAATTTATATCATCTGGTAATGATACCTGTAATAGGGTTAATAATTGATAAGAACAATTTTCTGTAGCAAAATAATAATCCATAGAGCTAAAATTTGCTAATTCCCATAAATGTTTTAGAATCCAATCTAATTGTTCCTCATTCAAATCTAATTCGTATTCCCATAGGTCTCTTTCTTCTATATCATTATACTCATTTACTTTTATATGATAAGGAAGAACAGAATAATATCCCTGATATCCACCAAATAATCCATAGACAATATATCGAAATATATCAATATCACCTGGATTTGCTGCATAATTAATAGAATAATCTAATAAATCATCTCTATTTCTTCTGGAATTTATTTTAATAAAAGTATGTCCAAATATAGAAGCAGGAGCTCCTAAATAATAACTTGCAAATACATAAGATAAAGTATGTGGATCAAATTCGTTTAAAAATAACTTATAATTTCTACATGGTACTTCGGGAAAATGTATTTCTATACCTGATTTCCGAAATATTTCTTTAATGAATTTTAGTCTTGCAGGAAATGCGCATACTGGATGTAATTCTATATTATCAAAATATTTTATTTCTACAAAATACGATTCCAGAGTTGCAAATAATTCTATTTTTGGATCCCATTTTCCTGCTGGAAATTTTTTGTCTGGATCATCATAAGATAAAAAAAATTTAGAAGAATCAATCTGACTTTCAAATCCCCAAATAGTTTTTTCATAATGAAGTAATTTTAACCATAATGGTTTTAGATGAATTTTTTCTTTTTCAATAATTTTTCGAAATGGAATAATGTCTTTTATGATATTTTTATTAAGATATTTACTATATTTTGTATAAGATTGATAAACTTGAGAACTTATTGGGATATTGTATAATAACAATACCCCAATAAGTATTAGAATATGAACCTTCAAGAGGAGAAATTAAATATTTTTTACACAAACTTTATTGGTATATGTTTTAACTTTTTGTAATAACTCTTTTGGTGTTGTAGTTTCGGAAAAAAATTCCTTATATTTTTCTTTGGATATTTTTGCAAATGTTTCAGAATCACATCCTAACATTTGAGAAAATGCCATAATTTTTTCTCCTTTACCCATTGCCATTTCTGATTCTAAACTTTCAAAATTTACAGTAACAAAGATCTCTTGTTGTTTTTCCTGATAAGCAGAAGAATTAGGAGTACAATTTGATGTACCTGTTGTAATACCAAATGTTTGGTTTCCAAATGTTCCATTAGTAGTTGCTGCAAAAATTTGTAAGATATTATTTTCTTTAATAATTAAAGAACCTAAACCACATCCAGCCATTCCATAAGGGGCGGCGGATAAACTACTAATACCAATCAGGCTAATACCAGCTATTAACCCTACCAATGTTAAATATATCTTTTTCATATTTTCCTCCAATTTTTTAATTTGGTATAAACATTGATAAACACTAATAATAATTAGTCAAACTTTTTTTGTCTATTTTCTATTATTTTTAAAAATTTTTTATTTTTTCTATATTTCTATATTTAAAATTTGATTAGAAGCAATTTCAAAAAAATCTCCAGATTGTGTTTTAATTTTATAAAAATCATCTAATTTCTGATATTGAACATTTTCTAATTTTTGTCCTGTTTTAAGCACTATAGTTGCATTTTTATATTCTGGAATAAACTGAGAATTAGTAATTTCATTACTTCCATAAACGACTGTACACATTTGAGAAAACAACGGTCCTAAAATACCGAACATTTCATTTTCTACTAAATAGATTTTTCTAATATTTTTTTTACGAGCTGCTTCTTCTATGGTTCCTTCTCCTGTTGTTAATATTAAAATATATGTACCTGTACATGCTTCTGAACGAATCATATTATCTTTTATTTCTGTTCCAGAAACCCCAATTTTTGTTTTGGTAAAAATAAGACCAGTAGGCCCATAACCATTGGGATTTCCAATTAACGCAAAACAATTTATTATTGGCAATAAAAATAATGTGAATAATAATAGTTTTATACTTTTCATTTTGAACCTCCTAAAAACCAGTTACAACAGTACACCATTTTTGATAAAATCCAAGAATACCTTCCTGAGTTTTACTAACACTTATAATTTTCTTTGTAATATTTCCATCTGCAGCAGCGGCATTAATAGAAGCATCACCTACGGCAATTAAACCTAAAATACTCTTTGCACATGCCATACCTTTTTTTGCTTCTTGATTATATTCTGTTGCATAATTTCCACCCTTAGAATCCACATATACAAGTACATAAGCTGGTAGTCCCCAGCTTGTTGCATAACAATTCATAAAATATAAGGAAAATATAATTAACAAACACATTGTAATAAAATTTCTCATAATATCCTCCTTAAACTATTTTAATTAATCTCCACGAACAACTGTACATAAACGGCTATATATACCAATTATATTTAGATTTTCGTAATCTACTTGCTTTATATTTTTAATTCCCCCGTTCTTAGCCGCTGTTTGTAAACTTGCATCTCCTAAAGCAACAAGGCTTAAAATAGAAAATGCACAGGATTTTCCTTCTTTTGAACTATTTAAATCACTACCATAAACACCAATTGTTGTTTTTGTAAATAGACCCTGAGGTCCATAAAATGTACCTCCACAACCAACAACTAACCCTAAAATAGAAATAAATAATATAAATTTAGTTATATTTTTCTTTACGTTTTTCATTGTTTTACCTCCATATTAAATTTTGTTAATTGATTTTATCTATATTTCTATACAATATAGACTTTATTCGTTTTATCAGGGTTCATTTTTTTAACAACTTTTTTAAAAAATTCACATTATAAATAAAAAAAAGATTTACTATAAAATATATAAAAAAATTATCATATAAAATCATGATAAAAAAAATTGTTTGTATTTTATTTTTTTTGCAACCCTTTATTCTATTTGCAGATATTATATATTTAAAAAACGGTAAAGTTTTATATGGTAAAATTACACGTCAGACTCTTACTAAAGTAGAAATTGTATTGCCCGATAAAAAACAAATCATTTTAGATAAAAATGAAATTAAAACAATACGTTATATTTCTGAATTGGAACTTCAAAAGCAAAAAGAATTATTAGAGAAAAAGCGAAAAGAGGCAATACGTAAAAAACAAGAAGAATTAAAACGTATCGAAGAAGAAAAAAAACTAAAAGAAGAAGAGCAAAAAAGATTGGAAGAAGAACGTCGCAAATTAGAAGAACAACAACGATTAGAAGAATTAAAACGCATCGAAGAAGAAAAAAAACGAAAAGAAGAGGAATTAAAACAATTATTAGAATTACAAAAGAAACAAGAAGAAGAACAACGTAAATTACAAGAAGAACAAAAAGAAATCGAAAAGCAATTAGAAATTCAACAAGAAGAAATAAAAAAACATAAATTACAATATCAAATAGGTGGTGGAATAGGAAGTTTTAATATTCCTTTAAATCAATTTTATAAATATTATAATTTTTTAACTGATTTTTCTCAAAGAAATCTTAATAATTATATACAAGATTTACAAATACAGATGAAGTCTTTACCAGATTGGAATTGGGCTGGAAATCTTCATTTAGGTTTTTCCTACTTTTATAAAGATCATGAATTGGGTTTTCTAACAAAAGGCATTTATCAAAAACCAGAACCTAAATCGATTGCCATACCAGATAAAAGTCTTATTGATACAGGTTCTAATGAACCACAATACGAAAGTTATTCTGATAATCGATTTAATCAAAAAAAATATCATAATGTTTCCAGTAGTATATTTTTTAAGTTTGGCACAGAAGAATATATAAATTTTTTCTGGAATTATATTTTTCCCTATTTTGAAATTGGCTATTTTTTTAGAAATTTTGAATATAATACAAGATCAAATTCTACTTTAATAACTTCTAAAAGAAATCTTTTTACCAATGACTTTGAATTTTCAAGTTTAATACTTACAGAAAGTATTATTAATAATCATCTAAAACAAAATGCAATAAAAATTGGAATACCATTTCGATTCTTAATGAGTTTTTTCTTCCGAATTTTTATTAGAATTTCATTATTTTATTTCTGGAAAATCAGAATTAGAACAATCTATTCAAGAAATCAATATTACAAATAATAATTTATCTAATTTAATATTGATCCAATCGAATTTTAAAGGCAATTTTAATGGTAATCAAATTTCGTTTTTATGGCAAAATTCATTTTCGGATTCTCCCGATTATAAAAAAATTGCTTATCTTCGATTAAGTAAATTAGAATATAAAACAGATTTCGATACTATTTCTGGAAATAGTATTTTATTACATCCCCAATTCCAGAGTATTTTTTTTAATAAAACATTACTTTCTAATTATAATTCTCTGTATAAAAAAAATGGACTCAGGACAATTAAAGAAAATAGTATGTTTTTTGAATTTGGAATAAAAATACAACAAAATTTATGAACTATATAGGTCTTTCGAACACACCAAATTGTCTTAATATCGATATTAAAGTTTTTAGTGGAATTTCTGCACCAATCATAGTAAAAGGTTTGATTAACTTCCCTTCTTTATCGTAAAAAGATAATGCTGGAATACCATAAACACCATAATTTTCTAAAAGATAATCTTTATATTTATCGTAATTTGTTACATCAATTTTTATAATAATCCATCCATTTTGAATTAATTCTCCTATTTCTTTTCTGGTTAGACGTTCTTCTAAATCTTTACAGGAATGACACCAATCTGCATAAAAATAAAGTATAGCTGGTTTTTTTTCTTTTTGTATAATAATAGGAATTTGTTTTTCTATTTCTTCTAATAAGAATAATTTATTTTTGTAATAACTAAATTGAATTTTAGCTGTTTTTTTTGCCGTTAAAATAAAAAGAATTGTAAGAATCGCGCTTAGAAAAAACAAAAAATATTTTTTTTTATTGTTTTTTTCGAAAATTGAGTATATAAGGATAAAGAGGGACAATGGACCGCATAAGAATAAATAAATATTTTGCCATTCATAATCATAAAAAATTATACTGGAAATCATTGTTTAACTTTTTTATTTTATTTTTTTTATTCAATTCTTTTTTATGGTCCAATACATATTGGATAGAAAGAAATAAAACATTTATTCAGGTTCCAGTGAACTGGACGCCACCACGACCTCAAAATATGGTTTTTTATTTAGAAAACTGGAAATTAATTTTATATTCAAAAAGTTTCTCTCGAGGTGAAATTTTTTATATAGAAATTCAGCCTAAAGATGAAAGTTTTATTCCAGATTATGCTAATGTAAAACATCAGATTTATTATAAAACAATTCAAAGAAATATTCCTTTAAATAAAAAATCATTTGGTTTTAATGGTATTTATGTTTTTCCACCAGAATTACAACAATCTAATAATCATTTAATATGGACTATTATATATAAAGATTATCAATTAAAAAAAGATATTTTTATTCCAGTAAAACTTATACAATTTCCTTTCTCCAAAAGAAAATTAATTTTTCATAAAAAAACCATAAGCCCTCCAGGAACAAAAAGAAATCCAGGAAAGAGTAAAAAAAGAACGAATCTTAAAAAAAATTGCTTTTTCAGAAAATTTGCCATTTATGATAACGAACAAATTATCACATCCAAGGGATTTTCATTATATTACTTCTGAATGGTATAAAACACGATTTAATCAGTTTTATCAGATTGTAAATAGAAAAAAGGTATTTTTTAAACCTTATAAATCTCTCCATAAAGGTTTAGATTTACGAGGAAATATAGGAGATATTGTTTATGCCATTGCTGATGGAAAAATTGTAATTTCTGAACACTTTTATTACGAAGGTAATTTTATTTTAATTAATCATGGAAATAAAATCTTTTCTGGTTATATGCATTTAAATGAAAGATTTTATCCAGAAAATACATACATAAAAGCTGGTATTCCCATAGGAACAGTAGGTAAAACAGGTATGGTTACAGGTGCTCATCTTCATTTTGCTATCTGGATTGATGGTTTTACGGCAAATCCTTTAAGTATTTTTTCTTTACCGATAAAAAATTAATATTTTTTTCTATTTTATACAAAAAAAGGCTCTGTTGCATAAAAGTTAATGATTTGCTATTTATAAAAATATTTATCAACATTCTTAGACAATTTTTCATGATATGAAAAAAGTATTAAATTTTTAAACATATGTTAGTATTATTTGAAAAAAATTTCGCTTTTATAAAAAATTTTGCTTTAAAATGGGAGTTATGCAACAAAGCCACAAAAAAATTTTAACAAAATACAAATTTCTTCGTCAATTAGTAATATATCTGACTTACGGACTAAAAATAGGACATTGGGTAGAAGTATAAAATTTAGGATATAGATGAAGATAGATATATTCCAATGTTTTTTGATAGATTTGTATTATAGTTTCTTTGTTTATATTTAAATGTCGAAAATCAAAAAATAAAATTAAGAATATTTATGAATACTTTTTTTTAAAGTTATTATTTGTAATGAATTGATGTTTTGTCACATATCCTGTAATTGCAATAATGTGATAGGTTAAACAAAATAAAAATAAAAGTGTTTCTAATTTAGATAATTTTCTTATCATATTGTCTTCAATACTAAAGTAAGATTTTATATCACGAAACATTTCTTCGATTCTCATTCTTTTTTGATAAATTTCTATACATTTTTCTGGGTCATCCATATTTGTGATTAACCATAATGGTTTATGGTATTTTGGGTCCCAAAAACCAATCAGGTTTACTTTTTCCTTACCTTTATAATAAACATTTTTTATGACTTTCAATTCTGAGGGTTGAATAGATAAAGAAACTTCTTGTTTTTTCTTATTATCATAATATAATTTTACTTTTTTATCAGTGAGACGAATAATAAATTTACAAAGATAAAGACGGAAAAAATGTATTAGGCTTTCATAAGCAAATTCTCTGTCTAAAACAATGGGAATTTCTCGTAATATCTCAATAATTTTCTCAAAAGCCTCTTTATGCTTTAAATTACGGGAAGTTTTTTCCTGTTCTATTAAAGAAGAAGAATAGAGTAGGAAATAAATAGGTAAAGCTCGTCCTTCAAAAGGGGCAGAAATACTTAATAATGTATAACCTCTTTCTCCTACTTTAAGTTTTCCTACGTAATCTGTTTTATAAGAATAAAGTCTTTCTATGTCTGTTGGATCACCAATAAGAAATTCTACTTCATTATGTAGTAAAGAAAATAAAATATTCCAATCACATTTTGTTGCTAAATCTTCCAATTTTCTGTTTAACCATTTGTAAATACTATTAAAACTTCTTAATTTTCCTTTATCTTTTCCTCTAATCCTATTTTGTGGAAGATGTCTAGCAATTTCAGAAACATTTAAATATTTTGCAAGGATGATAGCATAACAAATTTCAGTAAATGTATCAATAATTTTTGATTGATAAGGTAAGATTTGTTGATAAGATTGTCTTATAAAATTTTTACTAATCATAATTTGCTCCTCCTTCAGTCTGGTTATTAAATAAAAAGTAGTGATAAATTACAGATTGAAGGAGGACTTTTTTTGTACAATTAAAAAATGTCCTATTTCTTGGGATAATTTCAGGTAATATATCCATTTACAAGTATTATTTATGTGATTAGTTTCCATTTTCATTATAATAGAAAATAGATCCTATTTTACATAAACTAACTTAATGGATACAATGTATTATTAGGACTATGGAGGGAACGATATGAAAACACTATTTAAAAAACTAAATGTTATTAGGAATAATAGGATTATCTATTATACTAATACAATCATGTGGAAAAAAAGATAAAGCTTTATGGATGTTGCAGGGTATAAGTGATCAACTTAAAAATTATATTCAACCTGCTAGTTTTAATCAAAACAGTTTAGGTAATTCTAATTTAGAAATCAATTTAAGTAATAATTACAGTAATACTTCTACTTTTCAGGAATCAACTCTTGGATGTCTGGGAATATCATTCCAGTATAATGCAGATAATAAAGTTCAGGGAGCAGCTTGCTTAGTGAAACCTACTCCAGAAAATCCTTCGAATCCTGGAAACCAATGTAACACTGTATCCTGTCTTATGCAAAGTATTTTAAATAAAATTTCTAATGGTGGTACAGAAACAGGTGGTAAAGGAACTAATACCTGTACAGGACAAAATAAAGGTTGTTTAGAATTACAAACCGATGCAAATGGTGGTTATAGTTTAATTTCCTTAGAAGATATTTCTGGAGCTCCTATTCCAACATAAACTGCACAAATTCAATTACAATTTACCCAGAATTATTCAATAGAAGGTGTATTAAATGAAATTCTAAAAATATTAAATTATCTTGGTGATCTTAATAATGGTGATATTTCTGGATATCTTGTTAATGATAATAATACAGAACCAAGCAATTGTTTTAGAGTAAATATTCAGGCAAGCCGCTCTAATAGTGGAGAAAATGCAGTAGTTTTTACATTAACTACTTGCGATAATTATAATAATAGCGAAACAGCTATGACAGAACCAACAGATGGAACAAGTGTAGGACCAGGCGATCAAAATCCAACAAACCATACAGATAGCTTTTTAGCAACCAATCCTCCCAAAGCAGATTTTCTATTTGTAATTAATAATTCAGCTACGATGGTTGACGAAATTAATTATGTAAAAGATAATATTACAACTTTTGTTAATCGATTAAATACCTTTAATATCGATTTTATGGCAGGAACAATTATGACCGATTCTTCTAAATTACGTGGTCTGGATATGCCTAATCCAAGAGGTGATAATACGTATGGTTTTACAAACGATATTGCAAAAATACAATTAGATGTACAGGTTGGTGCTGGTGGAGGAACAAGTAGTGGTTCTTATCATGATTCCAAATATTATGTTTATGAATCCTGTGTATATTTTGCAGAAAAAGCATTAAGTTCAACAAACCCCGATCCCAATAATACAATTTCTGGTGTTCCTAATCTTGGAAATGGTTTAGGAGATATTGGTAGCGTTTTAAGTGAAGGATATCCACGTTCTGGTGCTTCTTTAACCATAATCTGTGTAACAGATGATGATGATATTTATACACACTGGGATAATACGAATTGTCCCGATAGTAATTGTAGTACAACTCAACCAGACGGAAACGCAATTGATCCACCAGAATTTGATGTAAATAATAATCTATTTGTACAGTATAACTATAAATTTTATTTTATTATGCCTTTAACTTCTACAGGAGAAAAAGGAGATTGTAGTGGTCCAGGTAGTTCTTCTGGTACGAATTATTACGCTGATGATCTCGATGGATTATCAGGTTCTTTACAATATGACGATTCCCGAAGAGTTGATATGATTGCTCTTGCAAATAAAACTGGTGGTGGATATTCCAGTATATGTAGTGCCAATTATGGTGCTTATTTATCCAAAATTGTTGATGATATTGCTTCGAATGCATCAACTTATACATTAACCTATACACCGATTTCTTCTACAATTAGAGTTTTTATTAATGGAACAGAAATTCCTAAGACAGCAAATCCGGGTACTGGACAAACAGGATATATTTACGATTCTTCTACAAATAAAATTTCCTTTACTGGAACCTTACCCGCTGCTGGAAGTTCCATTCAGGTAAGTTATTTCCATTATTAACAAACTTCAAAAAACAATGGAAGAGGGGCTCACCTCTTCCGATATTTTTATAAAAAGGACTAAATTATGAGAAAATATTATTTATTTATTTTGTTTATTTTTATTATTTTTAATTGTAAAACTTTCAATATTAATCAAATTCATCAATGGATTTATCAATGTCCTGATCAGGATCCAGAGGTTGCGTATTTATTTGATAGAGTAACCCCAATAAAAATTGCAAAAGATGAAAAACAATTACCTTCTGGTCCTCTAAAAACTATTGGTGTTTCGAATTATTTTGATGAATTTTATCAATATCTTTTAAGTGACTTAGGGAAAAATCAAATTCCATATACCGAAAAAAATGATGTAATAGAAACACAGGATTTTTTAATTCGAAAAATAAAAAATCAAAATAACGAAACAATTGCAATCCAGGTAGTAGCAAAATCAGAATCCATTTTTAATAAAAATAATGTTCAGCTTTCTGATGTTCATAAAAAAGCTATTGCCTCTTTATCAAGAGCTTTAAAGCAGTTCAATGATGCTGGTCTAGAAATTTATAAATATTTTGATAATCCTTCTAATAAAAGCGAAGACTTACAAAAAGCATTTGCTATGCAATTACTTTTAAATAAACAATATAATATTCCATCAGAAAGAATTTTAAATGTCGATACAAAAGATTATAATCAAAATAAAGAAAATTCTCAAATTGCTCTTTTGCAATACCCACAAAAACTGGAAATATTGATTTTACCCGAAGAAAAAACAAAACCACAATTAGAAGAACCACTATCCATAGGTACCTTAGCAAAATTAGGTGATGAAGAATATCTACAAAAGATGTATAATGACTTAAAAGAACAAATCAAACAAGATGGTATAGAATTTAAAGAAGATAAAGATTCTTTAACAACTAAGGATATAGTTATAAAAAAGATAAAATCCCAGAATAATCGATTAATAGCTATTTTAATTTATATTCGTACAGAGCCAATATTTAGTGGTTTTTTTAGTAGCAAAGAAGAGTTAAATGATTATGGAGAAAAACTTCTCAATATAGCTGGAAAAACAATAAAAGTTTTTCAGGAATCAAATCTATATTTTTATGGTAGAACATTTGATTTTGAACAAAAAGAAAAATTAAAAACCAAAACAAACAATACAAAAATTTATTTACAAAAAAATCAAAATATCTCAGAAGATCGATTTTTAATTGTAAAAACAATTGTATCTAATATGAAAGATAATCCCTTTGGACCTAAAACAGAAATTCTACATTTTTATTTATTTACCTTACCAGCATCGTATCTGGTGGACTATCTTCCAGAAGAAATCCGAGAAATTAAAAAAGGCTTAGCACATAAAATGGGTACGGATACATATTTAGATTTAATGTTTTCTCAATTAGTAGAAGATTTAAAAGAACGCGGTATAAATATAACAAGAAAAGATAGCTTAATTGAACAATTAGTGGATCGATACGAAGCTACTGGTTTTTATATGGGTAAAATCCAGCAAAAAAAGAAAACTAAAATTATAAAAATTAGTTTCGATGGAGATTTTTCTTTTGACTTAGGAAGTGCTAAATTAACAGAAAAAGCCAAAAAGGTTATAGAAGCAATGGCAAAAGCATTAAAGGAATACCCAGACGCAAAAGCAAGAATACATGGACATACAGATTCTACTGGTTCCAAAGATTTTAATTATAAACTTAGTCAGGATCGTGCAGAAGCTGTTAAGAATGAACTTGTCAATGTTCATCATATCGATCCAAAACGCTTTATCGAAGTAAAAGGTTTTGCAGATGATAGGAAAATAGAAGATACGATGGGACCATCGGCAAAAAATAGACGTGTAGAAATTCTTATAGAAGTACCAGATCAAGAAGTAGCAGAATAGGAGTTTAAAATGAAAAGATATTTATTTTTATTGGTATTTATAACTAAGATACTTTTTTCGCAAAATATTAATTATGATCCTATACAAATAAAACAATTTGATCATAAAATTCGTTTGGGAATTTCTCCTGGTATTGCATCTGTTAAACCAGCTTTTTTAGATGAATCTGCCACTTCGTGGGTTTATAATGCTTTTTTTAATTCTTTACTTGGATCTAAAAATCCTTTAGTATATTCTCCTTTTAAACCTAAAGCAGCAAGAATGCAAACATTCGACTGGGAAGTTCATTATACCTATAAGTATAAATTAGAAATATCTTATGTAAAATATCAAACCTTATTTAGTGCAGATAGAGGTACAGCGGCAACGGCAATTTTTTATACTCCAGGAAATAATGATTATAATTGGTCTTTATTTGAAGGAGCACGTCTACTAAAATATTATAATAGAGTTGATAATATAAAGATTTCTTATCTATTTATTTTACCCAAATGGAAATGGATCAAAGTAGGTCCCACTCTAATCTATGAAAAATACCATGAAAAAAATGTTGTAAGTATTGGTTCTTATACGTTAAGAAGACAAACTGCAACTATAAATCCTACCCTGAGGACATGGAATGCTGGTGGAGAATCCAGTATTTTATATAATTTAAAAGGGATTTATCCTGGTATAACATCGCGATTTTTTTTATATAAATGGTTACATATAAATTTCAATCTCTATTATTTAAATCGAACTGGTAATTTTTCTTTTAATGGGGTGCAAATTTTACAAAAAACAAAAGATAACGAAGCTAATTTTAAAGAACTAACATTTATGGTTCCTAATTATAACGGAGATCCCAAAGATATTGGAATAAGAACAAATATCGAAGGAGAATTTAAAATTTGTCGGTTTTCTTTTATTTTAGGATATGTTAGAGAAGATTATAAAAGAAAATATTTAAGTTATTTTGGAACAACGTTTGGAAATACAGAAGATGTTATATTAAAAACACCTAATTGGGGATTTGGCGAAATTGCAAATCAACATAAAGCATCACGAGATCAAATCTATTTTAAGTTTAATATGGCTTTTTATTTATAAAACGATAAACCATTCTGGATAATGTTGTAGTAAAAAGAATACTCATAATAAACAAAATAATATTAAAATTTTGTTTAAAATAAAAATAATATAAACCGAATATCACTACACTTATCCAGAATGTAATACATTTTATACATGTTCCCCATTTATAGATAAATTTCCCTATGTTAAATATTTTTAATTTGTTTCTTATAACATTTAGCCATAAAATCCAGAAAGAAAATTGAACTAAAAAATTACAAAAAATAACTATTATAAGAGATAAAAATAAAATTTCATTTAAATAGCTTATATTCATACTTATAGAAAAAATATTTGTTTTATTCAATGCAATTGTTTTTTTAGGTATTATGTTTATTGATTTTTTTTATCTACTTAGAAAAGAAGGAATACCTGTATCTACGATAGAGTTTTTAGATTTATTAAAAGTTCTATTAGAGCTCCATAAACAAAAAGAAATCATTACATTAGAAAGATTTTATATAATTTCAAGATCGATTTTAATTAAAGATACAAAATATTATCATAAATTTCATCAAGTTTTTAAAGAATATTTTAAAGAACATATTAATATAGACATACAATTAATCGAAAAAATCTTAGAAGAATGGCTTAATGAACAAAAAGCATTTAATAATAATCTAAAGAATGCCCCTTATTTCGATAAAGAAGAACTTTTTAAAGAATTCTTAAAACGATTACAGGAACAAAAAGAAGAACATCATGGAGGAACATACTGGATTGGAACTGGTGGTGCATCTCCTTTTGGACATTCTGGTAAAAATCCTCAGGGAATACGCATAGGTGGAAATAGAGGTTCTGGAACTGCTATAGATAAATTTGGTAATATTTCTTACGAAGAATATAATCCATCAGAAGTATTTAATATTAGGCAATATAAAGTAGCTTTAAAAAAATTAAGACAATTAAGAAAGACAGGAAATCTACAAATCAATATAAAAGAAACTGTTCAGAAAACATCTAAAAATTTAGGAGATCCAGAAATCATTTTTGAAAGATTAAAAAAAAATCAAATTTCTCTTATTTTATTAATGGATGTTGGTGGTAGTATGGAGCCCTATATTCCACTAGTAAATCGATTTTTTAGTGCCTGTTATAAATTACGATATTTTAAAGAATTTTATTATTATTATTTTCATAATACTCTATATGAATGGTTATTTAAAGATGCGAAATTTAAGGAAAAATTACATATAGAAGATTTTTTTAAAAAATATAATAAAAATTATAAAATTATATTTATTGGCGATGCTTGTATGAATCCTTATGAACTTTTTGATAAAAGACATGCTTTTTTTGAATATTATTATAAAGAAGATAAACCATTATCTACAGAAGAGTTAGCAAAAAAACAAGCTGTAATAAAAAATAGCTATCAAAGATTAAAAGAATTTAAGAAAAACTTCCCCTCCTCTGTCTGGTTAAATCCTCAAAAAGAATTTACCTGGCAACACGAAACCATCGAAGCAATTCGAGAAATATTTCCTATGTATTTTTTAAACCTTAACGGAATAGAAAATGCTATAAAAAAATTATTAGAAAAATGAACATAGGATAAACCTAAATCGTCTAAATTTTCAAAGAAATATAGTGATGGAGGTGAATATGAAACATAGAAGCTTATATTTTTTAACACTCTTATTTATATTTATATTAATAGAAGCATGTAATTTAAATTTATTCAACAAAGCAAAGGATAATAAAAATGAAGACTTATTAATGGCAATTGCAGCTAACCAGATAGTTAGTGAACAATATCTATTAAAAATAGAATCTATACAACCACAAAATGGAACTACTATTAATTCCAATCAATCTATTATAATCACATTTAATAAAGAAGTTCAACAATGTGGGCTTATGCAAGAGCAACCAATCTCACAATCAATTACAACTGTGATTATAAGTGGCAAACAAATTACCATAAATCCACCTGGAGGAAATTGGGGTTCTTCTGGACAAACATTAAAAATTACTGGTGGTTGTTCTCCTACTGATGGTACAGTAAATGCTGCCATTTCTTTAAATTATACTATAAACTGATAAGCGACTTAATGTCGCTTTTTTCTATTTGACTTTTTTGGTAAATTACTTATTTTAACTTTGTGAATGAAGATAATCGCTGGATTCAGAGATTGGAAAATTTAAAAAATGCATTCAATCAGCTTAAAACTGCTATTGAAATCTATTCGGAACGGGAATTAAATGATTTAGAAAAACAAGGTATGATAAAGGCATTTGAATATACATTTGAATTATCCTGGAATACAATAAGAGATTTTTTTATTTATCAGGGTATATATGATATAAAAGGTTCACGAGATGCAATAAAGTTTGCCTTTAAATATGGATTAATTGAAAATCCGGATATATGGATTGAAATGATACAATCTCGTAATTTAACTTCTCATACTTATAATATAATTACTGCTGGAGAAGTTATAAAACAGATTATTGAAAAGTATTACAAAGAATTTAATGATATTATAAATAAATTGGAAACTATTAAGAAAAATGAAATATAAATTTGGTATTCCAGAAAATATCATAAATGAAATTTTAAATATTATTTCCAAATATCCTAAGGTAGAAAAATGTTTTATTTACGGATCTCGTGCAAAAGGAAATTATTTAAATGGTTCAGATATTGATATTACTATTATTGCACCAGAAATGGAATTCTATGAATATTTAGATATTTTATCTCAATTAGAAGAACTTAATATTCCGTATATAATTGATTTAACAAAATTTGAATTATTAGATGAACCACTAAAAGAACATATTATAAGAAAAGGTATATTAATATATAAGAAAACAGAAACAAATGAATTCTAAGATATTTATAGATTAATTTCCCATTGACGACATTTAAAAAATGAATTTTATTGTTTCTTAAATGAGAAAGCAATTTGATATTCCCATTTTTTATCGTTCTTCTATTATTTCTACGATAAAAAAAGCACGTCATAAACAGGATCGCTACAGAAAAGATCTTTCCCCAACGATTTTAGATTTAAATTCCTTAACTTTAAAAATAGCCAGACATTTTGGTTTTTGTTATGGTGTAGAAAATGCAATCGAAATTGCTTATCGTTCCTTAGAAGAAAATCCAGGAAAAAATATTTATCTTATTAGCGAAATGATTCATAATCCACATGTAAATAGGGATTTACAACAAAAAGGTGTAAAATTTATGATGAAAACAGATGGAACTATTTTAATTCCATTTGAACAAATCCAGAATAATGATGTTGTTATAATTCCAGCTTTTGGAACATCTATTGAAATTTTAAATGAAATCAAAAAACGTGGTGCCAATATTAAGATTTATAATACTACCTGTCCTTTTGTAGAAAAGGTCTGGCATAGAGCAGAAAGTCTCGGGAAAAAAAACTTTACAATTATTATACATGGAAGATATAATCACGAAGAAACAAGAGCAACCTTTTCTCATTCAAAACAAAATGCACCATCTTTGGTAATTCAAGATATTCAAGAAGCACAAATCTTAGCAGATTTCATTATAGGTAAACGAAATATAAACGATTTTTATCAATATTTCTCGAATAGAACATCAGAAAATTTTAATCCAGAAAAAGATTTAGAGCGTATTGGTGTAGTAAATCAAACTACTATGCTTGCAACAGAAACCTTAGAAATTAGTGAATTATTAAAACAAGCAATGATAAAAAAGTATGGTGCTGAAAATATAAATCATCATTTTGCAGATACAAAAGATACCTTATGTTATGCAACCTGGGAAAATCAATCTGCTTTAAGAGAAATGCTAAAAGAAGAAGCAGATTTAGCAGTAATTGTAGGTGGTTATAATTCTTCTAATACTTCTCATTTAGTTGAATTATGCGAAGAAAAATTACCCACTTATTATATAAAAGATGACGAAGAAATCCTCTCTAAAACGAAGATTCGCCATTTAAATTTACATACAAAAGAAATACAAATAACAGAGAACTGGATTCCTCCAAAAGATAAAATTAAAATTTTACTATCAGCTGGAGCAAGTTGTCCAGATGCACTTGTTGATAGAGTTATTAAAAAATTAGCTATGATTTTTGATGTAGAAAAAGAATTAGAAAATGCTTTAAAACCTTATTTAGAAATTATTGATTCATAATTATCAATATTCATCTAATTGATTTTTAATTTACCTGAAAATAGTCCCAAAAAAAATTGTCTTAAAATAAAAAAAATACCGAAAAAAAACTATGAGCAGCCCTTATAAAAAAATATTTATATTAACATTATTTTTAATAATTATAACTTTAAATTTTAATTTTAGAGCTTTTGCTAATAATATCAAAACATTATCAACGGATTACGAAAAAACAACAATTAAACCTATTTCTTATAAAAAAGAAAATATTAAAATAATAGAACCCATTGATTCCTTTTATAAAGATTTAAAAAATTTTATCAATCATAATTATGGAAATTCAATCAATCCGGGCGCATCTTTGCTTGCTTTTCAAAATGATAATCCTATTTTATCTATCAATTATCATTTTAGTGCTATTTCTAAAATACCTCTTGCTTCTGTATCAAAAACATTTACTGCTGTACTTGTATTAAAATTAGAAGAAAAAGGTTATTTGAATATTTCTGATTCAGTTTCTAAATATTTTCCAGTTTATAGAAAATACGAAAAGCATTTAGGTCCAATCACTATAAAGGATTTATTAAGCCATACTTCTGGAATTCCCTATAATACAAGATATATTTATGATGATGGATATTCTCTACCAGAACCAATATTCACAAAGGGTAATTATCATTATTCCAATCATAATTATATACTACTTTCTTTATTAATAGAAAAAATTACTCAGAAACCATTTAAAGAATTAATACAACAATATATTATTAATGCTATTGATTTAAAACAAACTGAATTAGCATCTTATTTAACAGGTTCTTCTGGTATTATTAGCAATGCTTATGATTTAACAAATTTTTGTCAATATTTATTAAATGACTATCAAATAAGAAAAGAAAATAGCTATTTATATAGAATGATCTATATATCTAACTGAACAATTAAAAAAGCACAAAGAAAAAATATGGGAATTTTATGGTTTAGGATTACATGTAAAAATCTATAATCATAAAATTCTATATGCTTATCATTCAGGAACATGGAATGGTACAAGTAATTTTATATTATTAGTACCAGAATATAATTTAAGTTTTGTATATACTTCCAATCCTCCAAGTTATAAACCCAAAGAAGTAATGTATTTAAGAGGTATAATATTGCAAAAAATTGAAAACTTTTTAACTTCTTACATACAATAAACAAAAATAATCTAATAGGTAAACGATCAATTTATATTTTCGTAAATTATTTTAGGCACATAATATTTCTACGTCTTCTTCTACAAGCTCCCTTGCCCTGTAAAATCGATGCTCTATCCTGATTTCTGTAATACTTGTTACAAATTCACTACCAATCTCCCTTAACGGAACCCTTAATAGAGATACCTTATCATCAAATCTTCTATAACATTCCCATTCTATTAGTAATCTTATAATATGACTTACACTATAACCCGTCATCTCGGATATGTCTTTTAATAATTGATGAATATTCTGACTTACTCTTATAGAATAGTGTTCATAATCATTACATACTATCTGATAAATTTTTTTACTGGTTTTCTTTTGATTTGCTAATTTTTTTAGTCTTTCTATGTATTTAGAAATTAAAAACAAAAACATATCCGAATAGCTGGAATGCTGATTTCTTAAATCCTGCAAATCTTCTTTATAGGGTAAATAAATCATAAAGTGTAAAATTATCGTATTACTTGATTCTTCTAGTTCTTCGTTAGGACTTTGTATATTCTTTCTTATATATGTAGCCATCAATAATTATAGTCTAATTTTTATTAAAAATCTTACTAAAAAAATATAAGAAAATCAAATTTTTTTATTATAAAATAACAATTTAGAAGCAGTATTTATAGAAACTATAAATTATACGGCTTTCTTTGATCGCCCTCTACTATAATAGGCTTCATTTTTAATATTGTAATTCTGTATATTTGTATTTATATCAAATTTTTTACTTGTTAAAATATAATTATGAAATTATTTTTAAATTGTGAAAAAATATTTTTTATTACTTCTATTTCTAATTTTAAGTATTTCTCTTTATTCTTTTCCCGATAATTTAGTTTTTTATTTCCAGAATCCCATAAAATTTAATGACTTAGATAAAATAAAGGAACTTTACAAGAATAAAATTATTTCTTCTATTAATAGGTTATATGATAAAAATAAAATTCAAGCTTTTTCTGTTGCTATATTTGATAGAAACTCTATCTTATTTGAATATCATAAAAATTCATCTCCCTTTAAATTATATCAGACTGCTTCTGTTTCAAAATTGATTACTGCTACTCTTACTCAGATTTTTTTTCAGAATAAAATATTCAATCCAGATGATAAATTAATACATTTTTATCCCAATTTAAAAGTAGCCAAAAAAGAATGGTTAAATCAAATTACTCTTGAGCATTTATTAACACATACAGCTGGATTCCCAGATTTAAGATATTATAAAAAAAGAGATTTAATTCAATATCCAGAATTCGATTTTAAAATTCCTCTTACCATTTATCCACCGGGCAAGCATTATCGTTATTCTAATCATGGATATATGATTTTAGGAAAAATCATAGAAAAAAAATGTAAAATGTCTATAGAAGAATGTGCCAAAAAATATATATATAAACAATTAGAAATGCAATATTCAAAAGGACCTAAAACAGGTGCTGGTGGATTTATTACAAATATAAATGATATTATTAAATTTGGACAAATGTATTTAAATTTTGGCTATTATAAAAATAAAGAAATATTAACATTAAATTCCATCTTTGATATGTTTATACCTGGTTTTTACATTCCCCCTTCTAAATCGAAATTATATACTGGAAGAGGTTGGAGAATTAAGTATAATCCTTTTATGTTTACTATGTTTCATATTGGTGGTGATAATTATGTAAGTGCATGGTTACAACTATTCCCTTTTGATGGTTATGGTTTAGTTTATTTAGGAAGTCCACATTCTTATGATGATGAAGTAATGAATTTTTTATATGGTATGCAACAATTGTTAGCAAAATTAACTGCTCTTTATGCAAAACGTGATTTTTCTATGGTTTTATGGAATCCTTCTCAACCTTCGGAAAATTTAAAAAAACAATTTATCGGTACTTATAAAGAAATAAATTCTGGCGAAATCATTATAATTAATTTCGTAAATGAAAATCTTAATTTAACATCAAATCAAAATTATTCTTATCTTTTGTTTTCCGAAACTCATCATATTTATCGTGGTGGTAAAGATTTTCTAACCCATCATTTTATTATTAATGAAAAAAATCATAATGTAGAGGCTATGGCTAATGCACAGGGATATTATGTAAAAATTCAATAATAGAACGAAACTATGCCTAATACAATTAAAACTATGCCTATTATTTTTTTTTCGTTTCTTTCTATAAATCTAGGATAATATTTTAACAAACCTTTATATGCTATAAAAGAAAAAAATAACATCGAAAATAATGTAATTAAAGTATATAAAATACTTATTAATATAACACTAAAATAACCATATTTTCCAATAGAAAAATAAATAGCTTCTATTTCTAAACAGGGGGAAAAAAACATTGCTAAATATAATAAAACAAGAGAAATCCATAATTTTTTTGATTTATATTTTATATGATCATGATGATGATTATTATGATCCAGAATAATATAGATCATTCCTAAAAATATCATAAAAAAGGTAGGTAGAATTTTTTCTAACTGATATATAGTTGATGTATAAAAACCTAAATAACTTATAAAAAAACCTAACAATGCAGTACTTAAACTATGAAAAATTGCTCCCAAACTAATAACAAAAAACAGTTGTTTAAAGGTCCATTTTTCGGTTTTAGAAATTGCAATAAATGGCAACCAATGATTAGGAATACTTCCATGAATAAGACTTAGTATAATGGTCCCTATAATATATTCTTTAATAGAAGAAATTTGATTCATTAATATATTAAAAACCATTTTTTTTTATGTTTATTATTCCTCATCTTAATTTTATGATTATTTTTTTGATTTCTGTCATTTTGTAAAAAATACGTACATTAAAATTATGATAAAAGGTTCAATTATATTAAAGAAAAATAAAGAAGATTTTATTAAGTCTTTTCATAGCTGGATATTTTCTGGAGCTATTGAAAAAATCGATTCTTCTGAAGAACTAAAAAATGGTGATATTGTAAGAGTCTATAATTATAATAAAGAACTTTTAGGATATGCTTTTTATGAAAAACCAGAACAAATTGTTGCAAGAATTTTCTATTTTGGAAATAAAGAAATTCATAATATAAATCAATATTTCTTAAATTATTTTGAACAACTCTTTAAAAGAAAAAGCTCCTTATTTTTTGATTCTAATGCATTTCGCTTTATTCATTCTGAAAGCGATCGGATTCCAGGTATAATATGTGATATATATAATCAATGTGCCATTATACAAATTGATTATTTAAAATCTGAATTATTATTAAATCTCTTAATAAAATTTTTAAATACAAAAAATATCAATTATATATTATTAAAAACTCAAAAAGAAATCCAATGGTTAACATCTAATAGATTAAAAGAAATAGAATTTAAAGAAAATCATCTTAATTTTTTAATTCATATAGATAAATTCCAGAAAACAGGTTATTTTTTAGATCAAAAAATCAATAGAAAAAAAATAATTGAATATAGTAAAAATAAAATCGTACTTGATGCTTTCTGTTATATTGGTGGTTTTGGAATTCATGCATTAAAGGGAGAGGCTAAAAAAGTAGTTTTTGTAGATTCTCAGAATTTAGAAACTCAGATTAAAAACAATATTATAATAAATAAATTTCTGGAATCCAGTTTTGAAATAAAAAATATAGATGTATTTCAATTTTTTAATAATATGAATCCAAATATTTATGATGTAATGATTATCGATCCACCTGCTTTTGTAAAGACAAAAGCCAAAATTAATGAAGGTATAAAAGGATATATAAAATTAAACCGACTTGCTATAAAAAATATAAAACAGGAAGGACATATATTTACTTTTTCGTGCTCTCAATTTATTGATAAAGAACTTTTTCGAAAAATCATTTTTATTGCAGCAAAAGAAGAAAAACGAAATGTATATATAAAAGAATATTTGACACAAGCACCTGATCATACAATTTCTGTTTTCCATCCAGAAGGAGAATATTTAAAAGGTTTTATATTATATGTGGAATAAAATTTTAAAAATATTTATATTTATTTTTTTTATTAATTGTTATAACAGAAAATTTACAATCAATGATAGAAATTACATCTGGTTGAATATTAACTATCAAAATCTCCCCAGAAAAAGCTTATTATTTTTCCCAGAAAATTACGAAAAAATAAATTTTTCTTTGGAAGATCATATTAAGGTTTATCCTTTAATAATAAGCCTCCATGGTGGTGGAGGTAATATCGAATCAAATATAAAACTATCTAAGGGAAGATTGATCGAATTAAAAGAAAAATATCAATTTTTTTTATTATTTCCTGAAGGTTATAAAAAACAATGGAATGATGGAAGAAATATACCACAATCAGAAGCTCATAACAAAAATTTAGATGATTCTGGATATATTAGATATTTAATAGAATATATGAAAAAACATTTTCCCATAGACGAAGATAAAATATTTATTTTTGGAATTTCTAATGGTGGAATGATGTCTTTTCGTTTTGCTTGCGAATATTCTACTTATATTTCTGGTTTTGCATCAATTGCAGCAACAATGCCAGAACATTTAAAAACACAATGCAATCCTCAAAAAAAATTAAATATGATTTTAATGCATGGGACAGAAGATCCACTTGTTCCCTATTATGGGGGAGAGGTAAAAGTATTTTTTCAGAAAAGAGGTAAAGTTCTTTCTGCAGACGAAACAATAGATTTCTGGCTTAATAAAAATGAATGCGAAAAAAATTATATAAAAACAGAATTAGATAAAGACAAAGATACAAAAACCATTATTTATCATTATAATTGTAAAAATAATACATTTATTCGATTTTATAAAATCCTTAACGGAGGTCATACCTGGCCCGGAGGATGGCAATATTTACCAGAATGGTATATTGGAAAAACTACCCATAACTTTCTTGCCGAAGAAGAAATTATCAGGTATTTTTTAAAAAAAAACTCCCCAGAAGGGGGAGTAAAAGAGATTAATAATAATGGGTTTTTAAATATCCAATCGCATCATCATAATTTTTACATAGATCATAAAAAAATCCGGGTAGATTAATTTTACAAGGATATATTGATAATCTTTTTTGTAACATTAATTCTAATATATCTTCTCCATAAATATTTTTTATATGAGGATTTAATTTAAAAATTTTATCTTTTAATACAACATATCTAACAATGGCACCTGTAGTTGGCTCATTGTTTTTTCTGATTCTTAGAATTCTTAGTAATGGTGTATTCCCTTCATTATCCTGAATATTTATATTTCCACCATTTTTAATTATGATATAAATCAAATTATTTTTGTCTGGAATTAAATTAGGATCATATAAAACTTCATTTAATTTCTCAAAAAAAGTATGCATTATAGTATCATTATCCTGAATTTTTTTATTAGGATTAGCTCCAAGTTTTAACATTTTTTTAATAATTTTTGGTTCATAAATAATGACATTTTTTGGTTCACCTCCATATTTTCTTCCAACATATAAATAGGGTGTATTTTTATTTAAAAATTCATATAGATTTTTTGTTAAATCAACTTTTCTTACTAAATATTTGGTTAATTTTTCTTTATTGAATCTAATAGAATCTATTATTAAAGAAGTATAAATAGTATATGTTTTAAATGTTGAATCTTCAATATAATCTATATAGGTTTGATTTAAATCTAACCCATTTTTTTCTAAAAATTTAATTTGCTCTATTATTCTTTCTTCTGAAGAATTTTCTATGAAATCTGACATAAATTTATAAAAGAAATCAATTTTAATTATTTTATTCTTAATAACATAATTAGGTATTAATAAATTATGATTCTTTATACTTCTTTCACATATATCTTCTAACGTTTTTTCATTTTTAATAATACCTAAGAATTCAGATAAAAATTTTTCATGTTTTACATTATTAAAAATTTTAATTACATCAAAATCTAATAAAGAATTTTTTAAATTTTTTAATAATTTTGGATAATTATTTACAATTAGATCGAAAAATTCTTCATCTTTTGCTAATAAATAAAGCATTCCTTCTGTTGCATATAATTTATTTTTTATAGAGGGATTATTTTTTAATAAATAATAAGTATATTGTCTTAATCCCAATTCTTCATTATAAAATAAATCACAAAGGAATAAATTACTTAGAATTGAATTAAAAATTTTTTTATTTTCTATTTGTTCTAAAATTCTTTTTTCTATAATCAAATATTTTAAAATATTTTTATAAGAATTTTTACAAGAGTGATTTATAATTATACTAATTTGTTTTTCTGGTTGAAAGGTTTTATAATCATCATTAAAAATTAATAAAAGACTATTTACCCTTTTATATTTTGAATCTTTATAAATTAAATGGATATCAGTAAAATAAAAGAATTCATTATCTAAAAAATCTTTAAAATATCTAAAATAACTTTCTTCATTAGAATTTTGGTTATTTAATATTATTGCAAACTTCTCCCCTATGGATAAACAATTTACCATAAAAACTATCATTAAAAATAAAATTACAATAAATGGTTTTCTTTTCATATAAAACCTCCACATTTTTTATTCTGCTAATTCAACATAAAAAACTTTTATTCTTGCGCTTCTAGCTTCGTCTGTTCCCAGAATATACGTATCTGCTCGATTAAAATTTATCCAGCGAGATTGTTTTGGTGGAATCTTAATATATGCGGTTTTAGTTACATTACTATCTATTTCTGTTCCACTGGCTGCATAATAAGAGACTTCAAATTGTAAATCTTTAATTGGTATAGGACAATTATTTTTAACTAAAATTCTATAATGTATCCACATATAAGCATCAACAACCCAATTAAATTTTTGAATTTCTACGAATTTTTTTGGATCTTCTCTACATGCTAATTTTTCTTCTTCTAATATTTCTTCTGGTGTTTTCCTATAGACTGTATAATTAAAATTAATTGGTTCTTCTTCTTCGAATACCAGAGATACATTTAAATTATTATCTCCATATTTTAATGGAAAATAGATTTTATTTGTTTTTTCTATGTTTATTGGATATTCTTTATTATTTATAAGAATTTTACCCGGTTTATAAGAGAAAATTTTAAATTCTACTTGTTTTTCTTTTGTTTTTCCCGCTGCATCTTTTATTTGTTCTATATTTGTCTCTAATTGATAGAAATTACGATAAATTTCAATTTTTTTCTCTTCATATAGATCATTATCAACATAAAATTTTAAATTAATTTTATTATTTTTTAAACCTAATGGATATCTTATGGTTTTTAGACTACCTTGTTCCAGTTCATATTCTTGATCATTAATTAATAATTTTAACGGTTTTAAACCCAGAATAGTAAATTTTATTTCTTCTTCATTAGTATTACCATTTTCATCTTTTATTTCCTCTATATTTGTAGAAAATTCATAGGGTTTTACTTTATATTTTAAAGTTTCTTCTTTTTCGTTTTTATCTTCATCTTGAAGTTTTAAATAATATTTTAAAACATTTTTTCCAAAATCTAACTGATATTCAATTGTATTAGGACCTGTTTTAATCTGATAAGTCTTATCATTGATTGTTAAAATGCCATCTTTTTTACAATTTATATGAAATTTAATTTTTCGATCAGCTTTTTCTAATTCTTCATAATCATTATAACCACCATAAGGTTCAACATAGAACTCTTTACAATTAGCTAATTTTTCTTTTATATATGGCTCTATTTTTGTTAATATATTTATAAAAATCAAAATTCCTCCATATCCAATTAGAATACCATTTAATATTTTTTTCTTTGTAAGGGTGATTTCTCCATCATCCCATTTTGTTATAAATAGATTTTTATTATCTTTAAATTTCCCCTTATAAATTCTATAAACATCATATAAAAACCAACCTATTACAAAATAAAAAAACCATTTTAGAGCTGGATCTAAAGGAAATATAGAACACATTAACATCAAAATTAAAAATAAAATCCCAGATATATATTTCCCCGCATAAATTCTATGTGCACCAATCAAAGCCCATAACAATGCCATTTTTTTCGTTTTTGATGAAACATTATTTTCTAATTCTTTTGTTTCCATATAAACCTCCATTCCAATTTTGATTAAATTATATGTGTGTATCTTTATAGATAGGTTTCAAAATTTTTTATGAATATTGTTAATTTTTTCTCTTACGAATAAAAAAATGAATTGATTTTTATGTATAAATTTATACTTATGTGTTTAAAATATAAATAATTAAAAAATTAATATAGGAAGAGTGTATGAAGTTAACAAAGAAAGGTTTATGGAATTCCCCCCAAGAAATATTTCAAAAATTAAAAGAAATTGAACAAAATGATATTAAATGGAATAGTGGTAAAGTATTTGGTTATGTTTTTGATCCGGGTAAAGTCTATAGAAATATTAGTGAAAAAGCCTTAATCCAATATTATCATAAAAGTGGACTTGATTTTACGGTTTATCCAAGTTTATTATACTTAGAAAAGGAAATTGTAGATTTTGCCATTCAACATTTAAATGGAGATAAAAATTGTTGTGGTAATTTAACCAGTGGAGGAACAGAAAGTATATTACTTGCTGTTAAAACAGCTAAAGATTATGTTTTAAATCATAATCCCAGTATAAAAAAACCAGAAATATTATTACCTATTACTGCACATGCTGCTTTCCACAAAGCTGCTCAATATTTTAATTTAAATATAAAATTTATTAAAATTACAAAAGATTTTAAAGTGGATTTAAACGATTTAGAAAAGAAAATTTCTAAGAATACTATTTTAATCGTAGGTTCTGCTCCATCTTATACGTATGGTGTTATTGATCCAATTGAGAAGATGGCTTCTATTGCAAAAAAACATAATATTTTATTTCATGTTGATGCCTGTATGGGAGGATTTATTTTACCATTCTTTCGAAAAATTAAGATACCTATTCCTGCTTTTGATTTTTCTATTGATGGTGTTACGTCTATTTCAATGGACTTCCATAAATATGCTTATGTACCTAAGGGTGCCTCTGTAATTTTATATAGAAATAAGGAATTAAGGAAATATCAAATTTTTAGCTGTTCTAATTGGATTGGTTATACAATGATTAATCCAACAATACAGAGTACAAAAAGTGGTGGTCCATTAGCTGCCACTTATGCAACTTTATTAGCTATAGGAGAAGATGGCTACTTGAAATTTGCAAAAGAGAAATGGAATGCAATTTTAAAAATTCAAAATTTTATAAAGAATCATAAAGATTTAAAACTTGTAATAGAAAGTTATACTCCTTTAATTGCTTTTACATCTGATACTGTAAATGTATTTCATATTATTGATGAAATGAATTTAATGGGATGGTATATTCAACCTGTTCTATCGCATGGAAATATAAAAGAATCAATTCATTTATCTATTAATTATTCTAATGTATCTAAAATTGATAAATTTTTAAAAGATTTAAATAAAGCAGTCGAAAATGCCAGAAAACTTCCCTCTGGTATTCTACTGGAAAAACTAAAACCTTATTTAAATCAAATTGATAATCCAGAAATAATTTACAAAATTTTCGAAGAAATTAATCTAAAACCAGGAAATATCCCTAAGCGATTTGCTCCTTTAAATGAAGTTTTAAATATTTTAAAACCAGAATTACGTGAAAAAATCATATTAGAGTTTACAAATTTAACCTATCCATAAAAAAAATAATGGAGGTATATATGCCGTACCCTTTTGAAATTATATTAATTTTTTCATTCTTATCATTATTGCTTGTTATTGGTGTTTTCTTACGTTCTACAATAAGTTTAATACAAAATTTTTTAATACCTTCTTCGATTATTGGCGGCATTCTTGGATTAATTTTATTAGAGTTATCAAAATCATATCATTTCTATTCTTACGAAAAAACAATATCTATATTAGAAGCATTTGCTTATCATTTTTTTAATATTTCTTTTATCTCTATTGGATTAACCCCACCAGATAAAGTATCAGAAAAATTGAATCAACCTGTTTATAAAGGTTCAATCTGGATGGCATTAATCCAGGGTATAACATTTCCATTACAAACATTTATTGGTGGTCTTATCGTTTTATTGTTTATTCAACTAAATTGGGATTTACATCCTACTTTCGGTTTTTTATTTCCCTTAGGTTTTAATGAAGGTCCTGGACAAGCACTATCTTTTGGCAAAGTATGGGAAGGTTTTGGCTTTTCCCATGCAACGACAATTGGTTTAACCTTTGCAACACTGGGTTATTTATTTTGTATTTTTGTTGGTGTTCCCTTAGCAAACTGGACAATTAACAAAGGTTATATAACAAATATATCTAAACCTTCAGAAGAATTTATAAAAGGAATATATAAAAGTAAACAATATGAATATATTAAATATCCCCATACCATTCATAATAGTTCTCTTGAACCTTTAGCTTTTCAATTTGCTTTAGTAGGTATTGTATTATTATTAACTTACTTATTTATTATTTCCCTAAGTAACTTTTTACCACAAGATGTTTCTAAAATGCTATGGGGTTTTTTCTTTCTTTTTGGACTTGCTATAGCTGTTTTATTACGAAATATTTTAAAATGGTTTAATAAAGATTATTTAATCAATTTATTTTTACAAAGAAAAATTACATCTTTTGCTATTGATTATTTAATTATTTCAACAATAGTTGCTATTCAAATTCAAATATTTGAAAAATATATTCTACCCATTCTAATCATAGCATTTTTAGGAGGTTTTTTAACAACAATGATTATAATTTTTTTAGGTAAAAAACTAAAACATTATGCATGGGAAAGAATTTTTGCTATTTTTGGTACAGTTACGGGCACCACTTCTACTGGTTTATTATTGTTAAGAATTGTCGATCCAGAATTTAAAACGCCTATTGCGAAAGAAGTTGCCATTATGAATCTATTTTCTGTTCCTATAATTGGTACTTTTACTATTCTTATTAATGGTTATTTTTGGTGGAAATTTTCTCTTTTAACAATGATAGGAATTTTTGGTGGTTTAATGTTAATTTTTCTTTTAGCAACGTTTTTTTATATAAAAAGATACCAACCTTAAAAAAAACCCGGCATAGCCGGGGCCGGTTTTTAGCGTAAGAGTCTCAATACTGTTTGAGGTCTTGCGCCGGCATGGGCAAGCATAGCGGCAGATGTTTCTGTTAGAATTTGTTTAGTTGTTAGATTTACAATTTCTTCAGCCATATCTGTATCGCGTATCCTGGATTCTGATGCCTGTACATTTTCGTAAGCAACCATCAAACCTTTTGCTGCATGTTCTAATCTATTATAGTAAGCACCAAGATCTGCTCTTTGCTTCATCAATTTTTGTAGAGCTTTATCTGCAATTTCAATTGTATTGTTTGCACTGGATGGTGTAGAAATACTTATGATCTTACCATTCGCATCTTTAAATCCAAGAGCCACAGCAGTCATCGTTCCTATAAAAGCCCTTTCTCTTTGATTTGCATTAGGTCCAATATGGAACCACATAGAACCTGTTCGAGATGTACGAGAAAATCTTCCCAATAAAAGATCAAACCGATTAAATTCAGCCTGAGATGCAATTCGATCAATTTCATCAACAAGTTGAGAAACCTCAACCTGTATCAGTTGCCTATCAGAGGGACTATAAATACCATTAGATGCCTGAATAGCCAGAACTCTTATCCGTTGTATAATATCAGACATTTGTTGTAGATAGCCTTCTGCGGTCTGTATAAAACTCATTCCATCTTCTGTATTCCGCTCTGCCTGCCGTAAGCCCTTTATTTGTGTCCTCATTTTTTCGGAAACTGCCAAACCCGATGGATCATCTCCGGCACGATTGATTCTCATGCCGGAAGATAATTTTTCCATGGATTTGTCAACTTCCCAAACATTGAATTTTAAAACGCGGTTTGCATTAACCGCGCTCATATTGTGGTTGATAATCATCCTTTTTCTCCTTGTCCGAGCTTACGATTTAGAGGATCATATCCTCTCCTCCATAGACACCGGCAAATCTATGAATAAGAGAATATGATTCTAATCCATAGGACACTCTTACGCTATTTATATATATTATTACCGTAATAATTGTAATACAGATTGTGGTCTTACATTAGCCTGTGCAAGCATAGCGGTACCACTCTGTACAAGAATTTGATTTTTCGTAAAACTTACAGATGTTTCTGCCATATCTGCATCTCTTATTCTGGATTCTGATGCTTGAGTATTCTCATAAGCTATCATCAAACCTTTCGCTGCATGTTCTAAACGATTATAATAAGCACCAAGATCTGCTCTTTGTTTATTTAATCTATCCAATGCAGCATCTATAATACCAATAGCATCATTAGCAAATTCTGCAGTAGACAAAGTAATTAAACCTCCATCAGCTCTTTTAAGTCTTAAAGCTAAGGCTGTCATAGTTTGTATATAAACCCTTTCTCTTTGATGTTGATTGGGACCAATATGAAACCACATAGAAGTAATTCGAGAACCTCTTGCAAACTGTCCCTGCAATATACTCATTTTATTAAATTCTGCTTGTGATGCAATTCTATCAACTTCATCAACTAACTGAGAAACTTCTACCTGAATCATCTGTCTATCTTCTGGTGTGTAGATACCATTAGAAGATTGGATTGCTAAAACACGTATTCTTTGCAAAACATCTGCAATTTCCTGTAAATAACCTTCTGCAGTCTGAATCAAACTCATTCCATCTTCTGTATTTCTTTCTGCCTGTCTTAGACCATTGATCTGAGCTCTCATTTTTTCGGATACAGCAAGACCAGATGCATCATCTCCAGCTCTATTAATTCTTAAACCAGAAGAGAGCTTTTCCATATCTTTGGAAACTTCCCAGTTCTGAAATTTTAATACCCTATGCGAGTTAATCGCTGATAGGTTATGGTTTATTATCATTCGCTTCCTCCTTGAAAATTATTGTCCAATCCCTGGACAATGGGGCTACTGCTTAAAATTTATACTATTATCCCTATGTCGAACTTCGGAATTTTTTATTAGGAACTTTATAGGTTAACTAAAAAAAATCGGTATTTCCTGAAAAAAAGTTTAACATTTTTTTCAAGGTATAGCAAAAATTTCTGTGGGGTTTTGTTCTAAAGGAAGAATCTGGGTAAATAGATCACGTTGTATATTATAAATTCGTATTAATGGATATTGAGAGTTTTCTCCAATATATAAATTACCATTTAAATATTCCAAACCAGCCGCAAAACCATTATTCTTATAGTTAATTATATTTTTTATAATATTTCCATTTAATGGATTAAATTTTATGATAGAAGTACTAAAATCCGAATACTCAATTAAAGCAAAAGCCGAAGAACTATCTATAATAACAAAATCCAGTATATCTGCTTTTACATCGTATTCATTTAATAAGATTAAAGAAGTATTACTAACAGGACAAAAACCTTCTATTGCTCCATCAGTAGCAAAATTAAAACCAACATTTCCTGCATTTGCAACAAAAATACAATCTTCTCCAGTTATATTATAAATTTTTAATTTACTAATTGGATTTTTATATTGAAATATATATTGGTTTATAACTTGATCATTTTCAGGATCAATTTCAAGAAGAGAAGAATAATCTGTTACAGGAAATATTCTATATGGATCAGTCCTATCTAAGCGTTGTAATGCCACATAAATTTTATTATTAAATTTTATAATACCACTTGCTTCTGGTATTCCATCTGGTGTAAAATAAGCAACTGTATCTGTATAAGAACTAATATCAATTTTTTTGATTTCTAAACCAGTATCCCTATCGACAACAAGAATATATGGTTTTTCATATAATGTTATATATGCTTTATTTTGGTATACTGCAATTCCATGAGGATTTGTTCCATTTCCCGTACTGAATTCTTTTATAGTTTGATAAAAAAATTCCGGATCAAGTACCTGCACTGTATCCCGGTTTAATCGATTTAAAATATAGATTTTATTATCGAGATTAAATCCAGATGCATCGGAATGTATAGGAGTATAATTAAACGATAAAAATCCCTGATCATTCAATGTATAAAATCTTCCAGAAGCACTAAAATCTGATGTTATGATACCTAATTGTCCTTTATTTAGTAATAATGACAATAATAAATCTGGTCTTTTTATATCTTTGCAATAATTTATAACAAGAATTTTTAATATAATCATGTACTTTATAATTTTTTTCATGATGATTAACCTATCTTAAAAAAAATATTTTAATGCAATCTTATAATTTCTCCCTGGTAAAGGATAACCTATTATATCTTCGTACCATTTATTTTGTAAATTCCTTATTTCTAAATAGAATAAAAAGTTTTTTTTCCATCTAAAATAAATATTAAAATTGTAAATCCATTTAGGAGGTTGATAAGAAAAATAATCATTTGATTTATTTCTAAAATATGCCCCATAATAAAATATATCTAATCCGTATTCAAATTTTTTCTCAGGGAAAAGAATTATACTATTCTTAAAAGTATGAACTGGTATTAAAGGAATATAATTTTCTTTTTTATAAAAATTGTTCTCTAAAATTTCTTTTGCCTCCTGATAATTATAACCAGCACTATATTTGAACATATCCACAAATAAATATTTAAATGATATTTCAATGCCCTGAAAATAAGCTTTCTTTAAGTTTTCTGCTCTTAAAGAAAATTGAGAATTAGGAATAAACTGAATTAAATCATAAACTTTTTTATTATAAATTCTTATATCGATAAAGAAATGATTCATAACATAATTTAAACCAATTTCTGTATTAAATGAAGTTTCTGGTTTTAATTTTAAATTAGGAACAATAGAACCTTTTTCTCCAAAAAGTTCTATAAATGCCGGTAAACGTTTTTCTTCTCTATAATTTAAAAATAATTTAAATTTATTAGATTTATAATTAATGGGATTAAAAATCAGACTGTAAGAATCATTAATAAAATGGATTTTAGATTCATCCTTTTTTATTTCTTCGTAATTAAGAAATTGTTTTGTTTGTGTTTCTATAAAAAAATTATTTTTATATTCTTCGTAGCGAAATTCTGGGACAAATTCCAGAAAACCATCAAAAAAAATGAATTTATTACTAAAATGATAACTATAATGAAACCGTTTTTTTTCTGGAATATCCTGTGTTTTATATCCAAAATTTGTATATTTATCTTCGGAAAAAAATTCTTCTTCGTATCCTAGCAGAAAATGGACTTTGTATATAAAATCCATATCTATAATAGGGAAAAATAATTCAGGTAATAAATGCACACCCTTATTATGTAAAAAAGCTTTACTACTATTTGCTCCAAAAGATAATTCATTTTTGGAATCTTTAAAATTATTATTTATATAAGTATAATAAATACGTGATTTTAAACGAAAATTCTCTATAAATAATCCTTTTGTATCTGTAAATATTCCAGAAGTATTTCTTAGATGTTCTCTTTTTGTTTTATCTGTTTGACGCGTAATGGGACCAGGCACTCCATGAATACGATAAAATGTATCATTTAATACCTGTATTTTTGTTTGATGAATTTTTATATATCCATTTAAAAAAGAACTTGTTTTTTTATATTGTGCATTTTTTCTTATATCGTTATAATCATCTAAGGTATTAAAATATATTGTTCCATTATGATTGCGAAATTTATAATTTTGATCAGAAGTTTCTTTATAAACAGAAATATTCCAACCAGCATAATAATTTTCTTTCTTATATTCGAGATTATCTTCGGATGAAATTTCTTTTTTTGAATATAATTTTTGATAAAAAATTCCACCACCAAATGTTTTATAAGAACCACCCTGAATATAAATTTGATTTTCTTTTTTTTCTAAATCTGGAATTAAGTTAATACTTCCACCAATAGAAGTTCCTGTTAATCCAGAAAGACTTCCATTTTTATCTATCTGAATTCTATCATAATTAAATATATGTAAATCGGAAAGATCAACTTCGCTATAAGAAGCAAAGTTTAATGGTATTCCATTTAGATAAATATTAACTTGTTTGGCATTACTTCCTCTAATGCGTACTAAAGAATAACTACCTTCTCCACCATATTTTTGTGAAATAATTCCAGCTTCTTTTTCCAAAAGTTTATCTAAGGTATATTGAAATTGTTTTTGTTGATCTAAATATATAATATCTTTTTGTTCATTAGAACTTTGATAATTTTTATCATGTTTTACAATAATAACATATTCCTGAGAATACAAATTATACATTAAAAAAAAATATAGATATATTTTATAAAATTTCATTTAATAAAAAACCAGTCAGATGACTGGTTTATACTTCTTTATAATATAAAGCGTAAAATTTTTTTAGATATAAAAATACATCATAGATACCAAAAATTAATAACGAAGAAAATAAATCTCCGGCAAAGGTATTTCTAAAAAAGGGTAATGCCATTTCGTAGCATAAGGTCAAACCATATAAAGTATGTTCATACATACCACTCCATAACCATACAGCAAAATTTGTGGTTAAATAAAATAATATACTGGATAATATACTAATACTAACAATAGAAACATATTTTATAATTACAGAACTTTTTCTGTTAATAAATTTCCCTAAAAGAACTGGAAATAATAAAGATATATAAACAACCACCTGAACTTCATCAAATCCATAACCTAATATTAGATTACTAATAAAAAGCGTTAAGATTACAAATAACATACCAAAGCGACGATTCCATATAGAAACAATAAAAAGAGTTATTCCAACTATGGGAGTAAAATTTGGTAAATGATCAACAATTCTTGATAAAATACCAATCCCAATAAATAAAATTAAAGGGATCAGGATTTCGTATTTTTGAATGTAGTTTTTCATACTTCCTCCTATATATTTTTATTATAGTTCATTTTGTGTACATTTTCCTTTTTCTTCCCAGGTGGTAAAACACCATAAAATTTGTGTATTTTTATCGATTACAATCTGAGAAATCCCTTTATCTGCTAATTGATTGTTAACAAAATATAACCAATTTTTTTTATTTTTTCCAGAACCTTCGTTATTAATTCCATTAATTTTGGTTATGAATATCATTTTATCTTTACCCTGGTATTGAAAGTCTAATTGATTTTGATTTTTTAAATCCATCATTATATCAAATAATGTTTTTGGATTTTTATATTCTTTACTTATGGAAGATAATGTATTATCTACTTTTATTTTTAATTGAATTTGATAATTAACATTAGAATCTTTATGATTTTGTTCTTTTTGTTTATTACAACTAAATAGAAATAATAAAGTGAATATAAAGATAGTTTTATAAATTTTATTTTTCATTTAAGCACTCCTTAAAAAGTTTTATCTATTCGTAATATATCTTGCAATTACACCATCTATATCTGCTGTTTGATCAAAAGAACTTGAATCATATATAAATCCTCTTGAAACTGCACTTGTTAAGCGTAAGTAGATAAAACCATTAGTTAAAATTTGATTTTTTATGGTAGAATTGCAACCCTCTCCACTTTGCCCAAAATTACTATCACCTAAATCAAAACCATCCCCACCTGCCTTAGAAGGATCAAAAATATCATTTTCTGAATACTGCCAGTTTTTCTGATTAAATAATACTGGCTCAATTCCAGCAAAACGTTGCCAGTTCATTGGTTTTCTTAAATTGGTAAGAGAGGTATCACTTCCTATATATTGAGGATTCCAACCACACCAATTATTTCCATCATAACTAACTTCTAAGATAACGGGTTCCATAAATCGAGCATTATTACAATTATTTTCTCCACCATAACAAAATGGATTTTCGAAAACAACAATATCTATACCTGGCCCATCTAATATTTTTTTATTTTCAATTTCTAATACAAGACATTTTTCATTTTGCTTGCAATATGTTGAATTAGAAGAAGATTGCAAAGAATATACATCTGTTGAACCCGAAGTTTTTCCAGCACCGCAAATACCATTAATGGCTTTATTGGGGTCTTTAAACCCAGAATAAGTAGCACCTGGAGCTTCTATTATTTTGTTAAATAGAGAAGTATTTTGCAAGGAAAAATTTATTTCGCATAAACTTTGATTATTATTATTTGAAATATTTTGATTATTTAATAGTAAAAGTAACAAACTTTCTTTATTATTCTGTACTGATGGATTACAAAAACTTAAAAATAAAAAAAAGCCCCATAAAAGGGCTTTTATCAAGAGATTTTTATAGTTCATTTTATTATAATTATAATTTTTGTAATTTGGTCCAGGCATATAAACCACATCCAGTACTATCAGGATTAGAAGCATCTGCTTGTGTTGTATCTTGTTTTGCTGCTTCTAATGAAGCTTTATTATAAACAATTTCGCAGTAATAATATGAACCATTGTATTTTGTCCATACAATGCGAGAATAACATTCTACCCCATTTTCTCCATTAGTGCTATTATTATTACAATCTGCCCATGATGGTTCATTAATTCCTTTTACATAGAGAGTTTTAGAAGAGTTATCAAACTCTACAATAATTTTATTGATTAATCCTTCCCAGAAACCATGAACACCAGAAAGAGGATTTTTTTCTGCATAGATTTGATGATAACTTCCCCAGTTATCTTTCCAGTTTCCATTGATTTCAAGAAATTCAATATTGGTTTTATTTAGATAATCTACTAGTAATAGATTTTCTGATTTTTCATCTAACTTACCATTGGATTTATCTTCGCCAAAGCCAAAACAATTGACAAATAATTGTAAAATCAGTAAATTGATAAAAATTAATTTGTATCTCATCTTTTACCCTCCAGTTTCGTTTCTGGGGACTTTTTGCTGTATTTTGATAGCAGAAAGTCCCTCCAGATTGTTTTATATCTCCAGAGGGACCCTCTGCCATTGGCAGGCGGCTTAGCAGTTTTACGGGCTTACTAAGCCGGGGAAGATCTGGCTCGTCCCCTATTATGGGGCATCACAGTTCCACCGTGAGCGCGGGATTCTCACCCGACTTCCTCCCTCGTGGAGATATAACCATCTTAATTTTTTTTATTACAACAGCAAGTTTTTTTTGATTAATTCTCTATAATGTGGCAACTTAAGAAAATTTATAAACAATCATAAATTATTTATTAGTCAAAAATACTTATTTTTCGTGTTTTTTACGGAAATTCTACTAAATAATTTATAACTAACTGATAAAGGATTTAAAAATCATAAAATAATAAAAAATGAACAACTTTTCTTTTTTTGAAACTTTTTTTATATATATACACTATATTATATATGCTATGGTACTGCGATATATTATTATTATAATAGCAGGTTTTTTATTTAATTATTGTGTAGCAGCTAATCCTTATGCTTTAGTTATTCTTGCTCAAACATCTGGTTTTTTAATTGATTATAGAGATACAGAAAACATAAGAAAATTTTATTTAGAAGATGCTAATTATCATTATTTAAAAGAAAAATATAGATGGTTTAAAGACGAAATCTATGTAAATGTTCGTTATTATTGCCTTGTAGATTCAAAAGTTGTTTTCTCTTTAATTGATATAGAAAGCAAAGGAAATATGTATCTCAATGCAAATTTTGCTACGGATTCTAAAAATTTTAAACATAGACCAATAGGATTAATGCAGGTTATGAGTTATCATGTAGATTATCCTTTTACTTTAACCAATGTAAATACAAATATAAAAGTAGGTTGTGGCCTTTTAAATGATTGTTATTTATTACATAATAAAAATCTATTAAAAACATTAAGCTGTTATAAATATGGGAAATTTGCTAAAAAATTTCATTATCAGTATTCTTATAAAATTCTAAAAAATATGTAATTATTCAATTCGTAGTATATAGAAATCAATTTTTAAAGGTGGACCACTATCTGTATCTGTTGTTGCTCCTACAATAATTTTTTCTTTTCCCTGATCCTTCTGGATTGCAAGACCAGTTAACCAATCATTATCATTGGTATTTTTATCATAAGTAAAAATACCATTTGTGCCAAAAGAAGTATCTTTTGTTCCATCAGGATTATAGCGAATGATTAATAATTGATATTGATTTGCTGCTACTTCGGAATTCCCTCCTAAAAGAATCTTGCCATTAGATTGAATTGCAATTTTTGTTGCAACATCTTCTAAGCCAAAATCTTCAATAATTTCTCCATTTATACCGAAATTTGTATCAATAGTTCCATCAGGGTTATAACGGGCTAAATAATAATCTTTATTGGTACCATTAGACTTATAACTAGCAATCAAGATTTTTCCATCTGGCTGTAATTTGATATTATAAATAGAAGAATCCGTAGTATTATTATATAAAACTTTTCCTGTTGAATTAAATGAAGTATCAAAATTAGTACCATTATTTAAATAACGAATTAAAGCAATATTTATTGGATTTGTACCAGAAGGATCCCATGAACCTCCAGCAATAATATTATTATCTGGCTGAATTATTAAATCTTGTAAACTATCCTGATTGGAGCCAAGTTCAATATCTGCAACGCCTGAACTACCAAAAGTTGTATCTGGTGATAAATCTTCTTTATAACGAAAAATTTTAAAATTATAATTTCCAGCAATTGAACTACCATAAACACCTACGATATAATAGGTATTTGAACCAATAGTTTGTATATCAATGGCATTACCAAAATATGTTCCTCCACCACCATATACACTTAAACCAAGATTGGAACCATCAGAATCGAATTTTGCAATAAAGTGTCTATTTATGCTACCTGGCGTTGCAGTTCCTGTTACTACAATTTTATTATCTGATGTTAAAATTAGATCCTTTATGATTTCCTGAGAACTAGATGGAAAACCTGTTGTAATATCATATATAACAATACCTCCAGTTCCAAAGGTTGTATCGAAGCTACCATTCGGATTTAATCGTGCTAAAAAGAGCTTATTATTAGTTTTACCTCCCAATATAATTTTCTGATCTGGTTGAAGGATTAAATTTTTTAAATCATCTTGATTATTTCCAGTAGAATATGGTATATATACAATTCCACCACTACCAAATGTTGTATCTAAATTACCATTAGATTCCTCTTCATTAAATTCCTCTTCATTAAATTCCTCTTCATTATTCTGATTTAAGCCTAAAAGTTCATCACAAAAATCATAGCTTTTCGGAATTAATAAACAACGCAAATAGATTCCTTCTATTTTTCTTATATCGAGAGGATGTTGTAGCTCTCCAAGACAGGATATAATTAATATAATAATTAACAAATAAATTATTTTTTTCATAAAATATTCCTTTAATAATTATAAATAATCACATATCCATAAATCGTCAATAAAAAATAAATTTTTATAGACTAATATAATATAACAAAATATACGAAAAGTAACTATGAATGCCGAAGTAAATTTTTATCGGCAGATTTTTAAAGATTTTATGCCAGCCTGGTCAGAAAGGGGGGGCTATATAGAAGGCTATAAAGGCTATCAATATTTATATCCAGAAAATATTGCTCCTATTCCTATTCAATTTGCTCCTGCTTCCAGTCTTGATGGTCTTTTTATTGATATAGAACATGCTCCTGCTTCTCCTCAGATGTTAGTAAATTATATCCAGACCATAGCACCTGGTGGCATTACCATTGTACATTTGTCGTATAAATTCTGGAATAAAAAAATGATTTATAATACCTTTCATACTGCTGGTTTTGAAATTTTATATTTTTCTAAAATTCCCGAATTAAAATATATTCATTATGATTCTGGATATTTTAAAACAAAAGGTTTGTTACCTTATCTATTTTTTGCCAGTTTTCCTTTTACTCCTTATTCTTATAAGCGAAATTATTTTATTATTGCAAAAAAGAATTTCTATAAAAATTACGATAAGCATCTTCAATTCAGTATTATTTTAATATTACCAGAGCAAAAAGAAAAAGCTCATCAGAAATTATTAAGCTGGGAAGAATTTTTACAAGAACATAAAATTCATAATATAGAATTAGTTGTAGTAAAAAATTCTCATAAAGATATAAACGAAAAAGGCTATTCCCAGATGCAAATTATTCATCATTACGAAAAAACATTTACTGAAAATGCGATTTATTCTGGAATTTACAAAAGTAAAGGGAAAATCGTCTTAATTGATATGGATTCTTCCGTAAATCATCCTTCTTTATTTTTTGAAGCTTTTGATCATTTTTTAAAAAATCAATCTTTATCTACAAAGCCTCTTGCTATTTATGCCTATCCCTTACAAGAAAAAAATCAATTTTTAAAAAAAATTTATTATAAACTTATCTATGGAATTAAACATCCTACTGCTAAATATAGATTATATAATCAAAAAAGTATAGAATTATTTTATAAATATCATCCTTATACATTAAAACAAAATCCTTACCTTATAGAAAAAGAGATAAAAAAACATAAGGGTAAAATTATAGAAATTCCTTATAACTTACCCTATAAACCTTTAAAAAAAAAATCAATCAAAGTAAAATAATTCCTTCTTTATATTTTTTTGGTATTTATTTAAACTTATGGTATTTTATTTTTTTTATTTGGTTTTCTTTTTATACAATTTATTCGTTTATAATCCCTACTATTACTTATTATTTATTACAACACTATAAGATTGATTTAACAATAATTAATAAATGGTTTACTTTTGTTAAAGATGTTCCAGATTTTATTAAAAATATTTTAGAAAAAGGATTATTATATTTCTTTATTTATAAAAATATTTTATTATTATTCTTTTTGTTTTGGATATTTGTAATATTACTTCATTACTTACAAAAAAAACTTTATTATAAATTTTATAAAAAATTTATTAATTTTAAAGTTTTATTATTAGAATGTATAGAAACATTTTTTATAATATTTCTTTACTTTCAGAATTTTTCTATTGATATATTTTTGATAGCATTATTATTTTTAAGATATATCTTTTATTTTATTTATAAAATAGTTATTTGAGAGCTTTTTTATTTAGTTTTTTTAAACAATGCACCAAAAATAGAGCCTATAAAGATTAATACACTTCCAATAAAATCCTGTATTGTATAAATTATATTTAAAAAAATAATAGAAAAAATTGTAGCAAATACTGGCTCCATTGCATAAAGGATAGAAGCTTTTACAGGTGTTGTTTGAGGTTGATAATAAAATAAAATCAATGTTGTTATTAATGTAGCTGGTATTGATAAATAAAGCACAGAGAAATACACATTAAAATTGAATTCCAATAAATTTAAAGATTCATACTGGATTAATATAAGAGAACATATTACAATAACAAAAAAGTGTAATAATACAATTGAAAGAAATTCTTCTGATTTAATTGAATCTATAATGATTATATAAATAGCAAAGCCAATTGCACAAAACAACGTATAAAGATCTCCCATAAATGTCTTACTGATAATAGGATTTTCTAAACGAAATCCAAAAAATAATATATAAGAACCAGAAAGAATCTAAAAGCAAACTAAACCATTGTTTTATTGTAATTGTTTTCTTTAAAAATAAATATTGAAACAAATAAACAAATACAATTAATAATTGAGTTATAAAAGCAGAACGATGAGGTGTTGTATATAATAAACCATAGGTTTGCGTATAATAACTAACAAATCCTATCAATCCTAAGAATAAACTCTTTTTAAATGTATTCCATGTAAAAATATTATAATTGATAGATATAATATTAACTAAAATCAAAATACTTAATACAATAAAAGCAATAAAAAAGCGTAAAAAAATTAGCATAAAGGGATGAATCCATTGTAAACCATAATGAATAACGGGAAACGTACTACCCCATAAAATAGTAGCAAAAAGTAAAAAAAACTCGGCTTTATAATCCGAAAATAAAATTGTCTTTTTTATGTTTACATTAAGCATAATCGATTATGTTATTATTTTGATTTATTTTTGTTTCGTATTATCCGTAGGTTTTTTAATGCGTAAAAAGGCAAGTAAGAATCTCTTTTCTTTTTTTACTGCTAATAAAGATTATTCCTGGTTATGGATTGGAACTTCTATGGTAGCTACTACTTTTTCTGCGGATACTCCCTTAGCTATTAGTGGTATCACTTCTAATAAAGGCATTGCAGGAAACTGGTTCTGGTGGAGCTGGATTTTAACTTATATGTCTATTACTATCTTTTATTCTAAATTGTGGTGGAGAAGTCAAATTATAACTGATGTTGAATTTACAGAATTACGATACTCTGGTAAAGAAGCAAAATATCTACGTTTTATTAAAGCATTTTATTTTTCTATTCTATTAAATGGTATTATTCTTGGATGGGTTTTTCTTTCTATTCAAAAAATCATAACACCTTTTATCAATCCTCAATTTGATATCTCCTGGTTTAAATCCTTATATCCAGAAATATTACTTGTTGGAGATTATAATCAAACCTTGATTTTAGTTATTTTATTAATAGTAGTTATTTTATATTCCAGCTTGTCTGGTGTAAGAGCAGGTGTATTTAATGATATGTTTCAATTTATTATTGCAATGGGTAGTTCTATTTTTTTTGCCATTTATGCAGTTCAATCCATTGGAGGGCCCATTGCTTTAAAAGAAAAAATTATTACTTTATATCCACAAAAGCATGAAAAAATTTTAAATTTCTTCCCAGACTGGAACGAAATGGGTTATATCATTTTGATTTATTTTAGTATTCAATGGTGGGCACAATATTATTCTGATGGTACAGGCTATCTTGTTCAAAGAATGAATACCGCAAAATCAGAAAAAGATGCACAACTTGGTTCATTATGGTTTAATTTTGCTAATTTTGCTTTAAGAACCTGGCCATGGGTATTTATTGGTCTTGCTGGTCTTGTTATTTTTCCAGAAAATCCAGAATCCTGTAAAAATTTTGAATTTATATGTAAAGATAGAGAGCTGGTTTATCCTTATTTAATTCAATATTTATTTCCTGCTGGGGTTCAGGGATTTTTATTATTAGGTTTAATAGCTGCATTTATGAGTACAGTAGAAACCCATTTAAATTGGGGTGCATCTTATATTGCTAATGATTTTTATAAACGATTTTTTAAACCCGATTCAACAGAAAAAGAACAGGTTTTAATCAGTAAAATAGGTGTATTCCTTATGGCTATGATTGGAATTATTTTTGCCAGTCAGATGGAAACCATATCTGGTGCCTGGAAGTTTTTAATTGCCATTGCAGCGGGAATTGGTTTTCCTCAAATGATTCGTTGGTTCTGGTGGCGTGCCAATGCTTATACAGAAATTAGTGGTATTTTATCTTCTCTTGTAATTACCTTAATTTTATATTATCAATTTGATACTAAAAAAATCCCTGATGAATATTTATTGTTTTTCATTGCTCTTTTTAGTAGTTTTATAAGTTTGGTCGTTACATTTATAACTAAGCCAGTAGAAGAAGAAAAATTAAAAAAATTTATAAAAAAAGTAAATCCTTACGGTTTCTGGAAGCCAATTATGGGAACAAATAAAATTAAACCACTTTTAAAAGATATAATTTTATGGTTCTTAGGTAATATTAGTATATTATCTTTTATGTTATCCATTGCATATTTTATATTTCAGGAATATTTATATTTTATTTTATTATTCTTATTATTTTTTATTTCTGGAATCCCCGTTATATTATCCTTATTAAAGAGAGAATATCCATGAATAATTTAAAATTTTTATTTTTTTTATTAACTATATTTTTAATATTATCATGTAATGGAATGACAGATAATCAAGTTACAACTATAACAGGAAAATCTGTTTATTCTCGTTCAAAAGTTATAGAATTATTTCAAATTTCTTCTTTAAGTCTTAAAGAGCGATGTTCAGGTAGTAATGATGCCTTAAACTATATGATAAATGAAGGATTTGCGGATCAATTTACCCGTATTTTTTACGAAAAAAAAAGTGTTGATGCCTGTTTAATTCTATTTTTTAGTATGGAATGTCCTATTTATAAGGAAACTTCAGCTTTAATTAATTTTTATAAAAGTTTTATATTTAATTGTAAATTAAAGCCAGTAGAATTATTTCAATAAAATCTTTTAGAAACTATTCTGACTACCTTTTATAATTTCTTTTTAAATGATTGGGAATATAATTATAATATTTTCCCATATCATGTACCGGTCTTGTTGCAATTTTAAAATTACTTAGAGGAATCTGTAAACAATAAATATTTTTCCCCTCTATACGCTTAATTTCCCAGCACTTACCAGCAAATAAAAAATATGTATCTGGTATAAAACTTACTTTTCCAATACATTGTTGTTTTTTTATATCAATTATATTATATTCATCATAATTAGGAATATTAGAATGTAGTAATCCATTTTTCCCTAAATCCATTAATTTCATTGAAGGAAAATAGTAGGGTTCTTTATAATTTATAAATTTACTTTCAAAATGTAAAATCAAATAATTTAAAATTTCCTTTAATACTTCTTTTGATTTATCTTCTATAAATTGCATTAATTGTTCTCTGGTTGTAATTTGATTTGTTCCAAATTCAAAAAAGTCTATTACAAAATCTTTTAATAAAGGTTCTAAATAAAAATACATTTCTTCGAGTTTTAAACCTTTCGGCTGAGCATATAACATAGAAAATACCTGCTGAACAACTACAGATATATTAGGGTTATTTTTATACTCATCTAAAATATTATTTTTTGTATAATAAAACATTTCTTCTAAAACTTCTTTTTCTATATTACTATAATAAAAAGCTATTGATCGTATATATTTTGCATTTCTATTCGAACGACCTATTCGTTGCATTAAAGAAGCAATTGATAAGGGTACCTGTAAAAGTACAGATAAAGAAATATCTCCTATATCAATACCTATTTCTAAAGTAGGAGAAGATATACAAATAACCTTTTTATGATTTTTAATTATTGATTCCACTTCCAATCGTTCTTTTTTAGATAAATCACCATGATGTAAAACAACTCGTATAATCCTTCCATAAAGGAGAATTTTTAAAATGATAGGTTACTTCTTCTACAATTCTTTTTGCATTACTGAACATTATAATTTTATTATGTGGTTCTTTTTGTATAAAATCATATAATTTTTCTGTGATATTTTGTAAGGATTCTACGGATATTAAATCATAAATAATTTCACGTTTTTCCTGTGATTTTAAAATTTCAAAATCATCATAAATATATTTTATCCCAACTCTTTCTGGTTCGCTTATAGTCGCAGAAAGTAAATAATTTTTAAAATCTGGATTGATTTCTTTTAATCTTCTTATTAAAATTCTTAATTGATCCCCACGATAGTTATTATCAATAAAATGAATTTCATCAATAACCATTGCCTGAATATTTTTAAAAATAATAGGGTATCTGCATAACATAGAATCTAAGGATTCTGGTGTTGTTATCAATATATCTGGTGGTTCTATTACCTTAATTTTAGGAAAATCTCCAGTCTTTTTTTCAACTTTTATAGAAAGTATTTTTAAAATAGGTTCTATACGATTGTAAGTATCATTTACAAGAGCTCTTGTAGGTGTTATCCATAAAATTGACAAAGGAAGCCAGCGTTCTGTTAATAATAGTTCTGTTAATGGAGCAATTACAGCTTCTGTTTTTCCAGACGAAGTAGAAGACATTAAAATAGCATTTTTCTTCTGTAAAACAATGGGAATAGCCAATTCTTGGATTTCTTTTAAATAGCGAAATTTAGCAAAAAATAAACGAAATGTATTGGGTAATAATTCTTTATTGGATAGTTTTTTTTTAATTAACATCATATCCTCCCTCATTTCTTATTTTATCAAGATTAATGATAAATGCTTGTATTTTAAGCCTTATTTTTGCTGGATCAAAATCACTTTCATAATCATATAAAATTGTTTTTAATATATTAATAATTTTTTTTATTTGTTGAAAGGACGGTTTCCAGTTATAAGAATAAAAATAATAATATATAATTTTTTTTAATATATATTTATAATAAAATATATCTATTTCTTCTAAATCTAAAAATTCTCTATCTTTTATTATATCAATTAGTTCTTTAATTCCTCTATGTTTATTGCTTAAATACTCAATTACTGGTATTCTTCCAATTTTATTTTTAATAATATAATTATTTTTTACTTCTATACTGGTATAAGGTAAGGCAAAGACTAACTTAATATAACTTTCGTTTTTATAACTAAATGGAAGAGGTAAATAACCATTATATCTTAAATGTGTTTTTTTACCATATTTACCTACTTCCGCAGAAATGGAAACTATATCTTCCTCTAAATCTGGATGATTGGATACTGCATAATAAAAGCCTCTTAAGAAATTATTTTCATTCGAATTTTGATAAGAATTTAACCAGTGATTTTGAATATTTTCTGATTCATCCATTAAAATCAATAAACCATTTAAAGAAAATTCTTTTTTTAAAAACAAACTAATAGAAGTAATTAAATAACTATAAATATTTCCAGAAGTTTGATGATCTCTTAATTTTGGTAATGAATCATATTCTTCTTCTCCCTTTAACCATTTCTTTATCACATAAAGATCTTTATCTTTAATATTACCAAAAAAATAATTATCTTTATATTTCTCTGCTCTGGAGTATATATATTCTAATAAATGTTCTATATTTTGAACTTCATCATTATATATAAATTTTAAATTATTTATAATACTTTGATAAAACTTTTTAGGATTATGTAAAGATACTTCTTCTCCATCAAGACAAATATAACTTACTGCCCAATTTTTACTGAGTGCCCATAACCCTATATATTTTAGAAAATGTGTTTTACCTGTTCCATATTTTCCACATAAAAATAAAGTTGATTTGGAAGATGTTAGCCAATTATAAAATGTTTCTATTTCTTTTTTTCTATCAAAAGTAATATCAAAGATTAATTCATCATTTAGAAGACCATATCGCAAAGATTCAATATATTTTCTAATCTGCAATGGATTTTTATTAAATGATTTTACATTAATTTTTTTAAAATAATAAGGTCGTAATTCATTATACAATACATTTTTTTGTTGTCCACTTTCGAATTCAATTAACATCTTTATACCACCTTGCCACTCTTTTATAATTTTTTTTACCTTACCATATTTAGGATGGTATAGGGATTGTGTTGTCTTCATATTAAACCTTATTTTTATTATTTCTGAGTTTGTTTAAAAGATGAATATAATTTCTTATAAATTTCCTTTTAAAACCTTCTTCAATAACACTATTTAATAAATCCAGAACCATTTTATCTACTTCCTCTTGTATTTTTTGATTTTCTTCTTCTGAAAATTGATAATCATAAGCAACTTCATATATACTTTTTAATTTATTTGATAATTCTTTATAAAAATCTTCATTTTTTACGATTAATTCTAAATTCAATACATTTGCCTGTGGAATTAATTCATTCAAATATTGTCCATCTCCTTTTATTCTCTGAGATAATGCTTGATAGGTATAATCCCTACCTTCTAAAAAATTTAAATCTGGCACAGCATAAAAAATCATACAGGAAGGTAAATTAGATGTTGCTGCTTCATCTATTAATAACCTTAAGTTATTTAATAATTTTGATTTGTCTTTCGAAGATAAACTGGATACAGGTTCTGCTTCATCAAATAAAACGACAATACCAGAATAACCAATCGATTTAATAAATTGTATAAGACTTCTAAACCAGCTAAATGCATTTTTATTATTCAAGGTTTCGTAGATACCATAATCTTTAATATCCCTTTTCGATAATCCTTCTCCTAATAAAAGAGGTAAGATAACTTCTTCATATACATCTTCTTCATTTTTTAAAAGATATTTAATAGCATTTTTAATTATAATTTTATAGTTATGATATTCAATTGGCATAGAATCAATCTCAGCCAATAAAACATCATCTGAAATACCTTGTTCTATTTTTTCTTTTAGCCATTTCGTAATAATAATACTAATTCCTTTTTCCAGAGAATTCTGAATTTCTAAATTCTGTACAATTTTTTTATAAACCAATTCGATTTTATGAAAAGGTGTTTCTTCCATTGATAGATTTATAAAAGAAGTCACATAATTATTTTCCTTAGCTATATTTTCTATTACGTAAAGAAAATGTGTTTTTCCTTCTCCATAATGCCCTAAAACAATTTTAAAACTTGAACCACCTTGTTTAATAAATGTTTCTAAATATTCTTTATCAATTGCCTGTACTAATTTATCTATACCTACAGTATAATATTGATATCCATTTTTTGGTGGTATCCCATTACCTGCCTGTTCAACAATATTTCTAGCAATAATTTTTGGAATTTGTAAAGTATTCATAATATTTTCCTCCTTAAATAAATTCTTCTTAGGATTAATTATTATTGATTTTTAAATGTAATTTGTGAAATATATTTACCGCCTCTTCTTGGAATCCATAAATTTGTATAAGATTTCGATGTATCCACACGGGTTGCTTCTGTTATTTGTAATTTATAATTTTTATAATGAATGGTTTTTAAACGAGAAAGATCATAAGCAAAGCAATATTTATTATATTCTTTATATGAGTTTTTCGTTGGATTATAATTAAATTTTTTATCCTGTAATAAGAAATTTAATTCTTTTAAGATTTCATAATAATAAACAGGTAATCCTATATAATCTTCTTTCCAATCTTCTTTTATTTTCATTAAAGAAAATTTATATGCTTCGAATAATTTTTCGATAAATTCATTATCATTAAACCTATCTTGAATTAATTCAGAATGAAAATTCGCAATTTTTTTTATTAGACTACGAATATCTTTATTGTCATTAAATAGTTTTTCTATTTTTTTACCATACCAGAATATAACCTTATCTTCCAGAATTTCTAATGTATATAAAAAGATTTTTTCCTGTTCGGTTTGATAATAAATCTCTAAATCTGGTAATCTTCCTTCTAAATGTAAAGAGTATTCCTGTAATTGATTTTTTAATTCTATGTAAAATTGTTTTTCATAATTTTGAAATAATTCTTCTATAGTGTTTTCCAAATCGTTGATATGTTGAAGAAACGAATTCATTAAACTAAAATGTTCTTTAAAAAGAGAGATTTCTCGAAGGATTTTTTTTATTTCTTTTAACTGTTTTATATTTAAATTTTGCAATTCTTCTTTTTTTAATTTTTCTTTAAGGTTCTTTAATAATCTGAATTGCTTTTGTAATACTTTTAGGTTAGTCTCAATTTCCTGTAAAAATTGCTTTTTATTTTCCATAAATCTCCATACCTCTTTATTATTTATATATATCTTTTTTGCAAAATCTGTTTCAAAAAAATTTGAATTTTTAAAAAATTTTTGTTTTTTTTTATTAAAAAATCCAAATTCATTCTGTTAATTAATAAAAATGAAAAAGAATTAAAACTGATACATAGAACTTAGCAATTAGATAAATTACTCTAAAGGTTTTTATTAAAGAAGTTTTCTATTGCTTATATATTATATAGTCATTGAAATAGAGAATTGTTTCAAAAAAATTTTATAAATGGAATGTTTAACTTAATATTTTATTTTCCGAATTTTCTAAATTGATTCTAAATTCTCGTTATAATATTTTTTGTAATTAATTTATGTTTTAATGCTTACAGTTTGATGGATTTGAAATAATTGCCTAACTTATAGAGGAATTTTACTATTTTTTCTTTAAGAATTGATTATTTTCTATATGATTTAAAATATTCTTTGCTAAAGCAATATCCATTGTATGACCTGTACGGAAAGCAATAATATGAGCGATAATTGGGCGATTCAATAAATACAAATCACCTATTAAATCTAAAACTTTATGTCTTATACATTCATCTGGATAACGTAAATTTGAATTTAGATACCCATCTTCTGTTAATACAACAGCATTATCAATAGAAGCACCTTTAATTAATCCCTTAGAACGTAAATATTCTACATCTTTTAAAAAACCAAATGTTCTTGCCTGTAAAATTTCTTTTTCTACAACCTGAGAATTTAAAGAAATATGCAAACTTCTTCCTCTTAAATCTGGATGATCGTAATGAATTGTATAGGTAACTTTAAATTCATCGGAAGGAACAGCAATCATATATTTATCTTGAGAAACTACCCAAACTGGATTGATTATTTTTATTGGTTCTAATGGTATTATAGATTCAATTACCTTTGCTTCCTGTATTGCATCATAAAATTCTTTTGAGGAACCGTCTAATATAGGAACTTCTTCTCTATCTAATTCTATTATTATATCTGTTATACCAGCTGTAGCAAGAGCACACATTAAATGTTCTACTGTATGGACTTCCCAATTTCCATTTGATAAGGTAACAGCATTAACTGTGCTTTTAACATGAAATGGATCGGCTTTTATTTCCTCTTTAGTATGAAAATTTCTAAATATTATTCCAGTATTTTCTTTTGCTGGTATCAAATAGATATTTGTATCTAACCCTGTATGTAATCCTATACCTTTTAGGTGAATTTCATTCTGGATAGTTGCCCGATAATATCTTCCTATATAATTTTTTGCATAATGTTCTTTATTTTGAATAGTTTGTTTTTCTAATAATTGCATCATAATAATACCTATAATTGCTTTTTTTTATATTATGCAATTTTTATACCATATATTATTAAAAATACTGATTTTTTATTTAAAATATTAAATAAATAGTTTTTTTCTTTAAATATAATATTTTTTTAGTTCAAACTCTTTTTATTACACTGATTAAACAAATAAAATACCTAAATTTTAGGGCTTTTTGGCTTTTTTTAAAAAAAATTGTAATAAATACATCATTATAAAATAAATATTTTTCTTAAATTGATATGCACCTAAGCTATTTCTTTGACATTTATAAAAGTTTCTCTATATTTTTATTTTGATGTATTATTTTTAATACATATTGAAAAAATAATACATTCTTATCGAAACATTAATTAAATATTAAATATTTAAAAATGATTTCTAAATGGCTTTGTTGCATAACACCCATTTTAAAGTAAAATTTTTATAAAAACGAAAATTTTTTAAAATATTACTTACACATTCTTATAAATTCAATACATTTTTATATTACGAAAAATTGTCTAATAATATTGTTAACTGCTTTTATATATATAAGAAATCATAAACTTTTATGGAACTGAGCCTTTCTAAATTAGAAATATTAGAAATATAATAATTCAAGTTTTTAAAACCTATTTTTAATAATTTTATTAAGATTTTTAGAGATACAAATTTTTAAAATAAATTAAGATTGACATAATAATCAATTTTAATTATTTCTACTTTAATGTTTATTATAGAATTAATATCCAGGGAAATATAAATATGAATTTAGGAGTTGCAACATTGAATTCAAGAGTTTCTTTAAAAAGACAGAGAAGTGAACGTAAAATATTTCAGGCTGCTATTAAAGTAATTGCTGAACAGGGTTATCATAATACACGTATTTCTGATATTGCTAAAGAAGCTGGTGTTGCTTATGGTCTGGTCTACCATTATTTTGGTTCGAAAGAAAATATTATGTATATTATCTTAGACGAAGTAACCAAAAAGTTTTCTGAAAAAATAGATAAAATTGATTCAGAAGATATTCATACCTTAGAAAAACTTGCTCGAATTAGTGATTATATGTTTGATACTTATTTAGCAAGTAAAGAAATCATTCAACTTTTAGTCAAAGAAATCATTAAAGAACCTAATATCAATAAAGATAAAATGATTGCAGAAAGAATTTTAGATAAGATTTGTCATATTATAGAAAATGGGAAAAGAAAAAAAGAAATTTATTCTTTTATAGAACCTAAAATATTAACTCTTGTATTCTTTGGTTCTATCAATATGTTATTAACATCTCTTGTAAATAAATACTATCCAATAGAAGAATCCAATAAAATTCAGGTAATTAAAAAATTTAAAAAACAAATACGTGGTATGTTATATAAAGATATGGATAAAAGCTTAAGATCATTTTCGTTTTCAGCAGAAGTATAATGTGATTTCTATTAAATTAATTTTTTAAAAAATACCAGTTAAATTCATCTGATTTTTCTTTAGAAAATTTATAATTATCTACATTAAATTGTTTTAGTTTTTCTGGTTCATCGATTTGATTTCGAATTATCCAATTTGCCATTTTTCCTCTTGCCCTTTTTGCATTTAAGGCAATTGTTTTATAACCTCCATTTCTTTTTTCTTGAAAGTAAATATTTATAACGGGAAAATTCAATCTCTCTAAATCAATAACAGAGAAGTATTCATTTGATGCAAGATTAATTAAATAGGAGTTTTTATGCTTTTTTAATTCTTTATTTAAAAAATCTGTTATATCTTCTTTCCAGAATTCATATAAATTTGGAACCGAAAAGCTTTTATATTTTGATAAATCAGTCCCCATTTCTAAACGATAGGGATAAATTAAATCAAGAGGTTTTAAAATACCATATAAACCAGATAGAATTCGTAAATGATTTTGTATAAATTCAAGATCTTTTATTTCATAAGAATTAAATTCAAAGCCTTTATATACATCTCCGTAAAAAAGGAATATAGCTGGATAGGATTCATCGAATATTAATTTTTCTGGAAAATTTTTATATCTTTCATAATTTAATTCTGCAATATTAGGACTTACATCTAAAAGTTTTTCTAATTCTTTTGATGATAAGGTTTTTAAAACAGAAACTAATTCTAAACTTTTTTTAAAATAAACTGGTTCTTTAAATTGTTTTTTTATTTGATCTAAATAAGGTATATTTAAACGTTTTAACGTTTTTGCTGGAGAAATTACTATAATCATAGTAATAATAATCCTTTTAAAGAAGATTTAAATAACTTTTTTCCATCTTTATGGGGAACAATAAATCTTAACATAGGAATTAATGTATTTAACATTACCTGAAAAGCAATTTCTTTTGGTAATTTTAATTTCTTTTCTTTCTCGAATTTTGATAAGATTTTTAATTTCAATTCAAGCATTCTATCATAAAGAGGTTTAAGTTCTCCTGGCTCCATATCCAGTACTTTCTGAGCAAGAAGTAAGGCTAATTCATGATTATTCCAGAGATTGATATAAATCTCTACTAATTGATTAAAAACCTGTTCTGATTTTAATTTATCTATTTCTTTTAATAATTTTTCATATTCTTCTATTAATTCTTCTAAGACTGGTCTTATAATTTCGTAAATAATGGCATCTTTCGAAGGAAAATGACTATATAAAGTAGCACGAGAAATATCTGCTTCATCTGCTACTTCTTCTAATCTTACATTTTCTGGACCTTCTAATGCAAAACGTTTCGTTGCTATTTCTAAAATTAATTTTCTTATTCTTTTTCGTCTTTTTTCTACCCTTGGCAATTTACGTTTAGACTCTTCCTCATTGGTGCCTTGTATTTGTTCTGTTTTTTTTCTGATCATTTTTTCCATAATAGTATCCTTAACATTTAGCAGTCTAAAATATACTAAAGCATATATTATAATATTCAATTCCTATTATTTGACAACATAATTTTTATAAAACATTATATTTTTTCTTATTTTTTAAGGTTATTTTTATACTTTTATTTTAAAAATAATATTAAGGTCACAATTTTTTATAAAAATCATACTGTAAATAAGATTTATTATTAATACCTCTTCAATGATTAATAACTAAATCTATAACTTTCCTATTTACTAAAAAATAGTATAAAAAAATTCAATAAGGTTAAAATTTAGGATTTATACATTTCTTCAATTTGTATAGCATATTTCTCTAAAACTTTATTTCTCTTAATTTTCATAGTTTCTGTCATTTCTACACCTTTTTTTAATTCTTCTGGTAAAATATAAAAATGGGTAATTCTTTCAAATGCTTTAAATCCATTTTTTGCAGAAACTTCTTCTTTTAAAATTTCAGAAAATAATTGCTTTACTTCTTTTATATGATTCCATTCTTCTAAATTATCAGGTAATTGAACTTTAGATTTTAATTCTTCTTTAACTCTTTCTACATTTGGATAAATCAAAACACCTAAGGTTTTTTGATCCTGCCCTACTACTACCGCTTGTTGAATAAATGGGTTGCTGGTTAATCGTACTTCTATAGGTTCTGGTTCTATATTCTCTCCACCTGCTAAAACAATTGTATCTTTAGCTCTTCCAGCAAATTTAATTTCCCCTGTTGTTGTCCATACGAAAATATCTCCAGAATTTAACCAACCATCTTGTAGTACTTCTTGAGTTTTTTCTGGCATTTTATAATATCCTTTCATTACGTGAGGTCCTTTATGCCATGCAACTCCTTTTACACCTGGCATTGTTATTATTCTTCCAAATTCATCTCTTAACTGGACATGAGCACCAGGTAAAGGTGGACCCACACAATCCCTTTTGGGCCAGGGTAATCTTCCCATAACGCAAACTGCTGTAGTTTCTGTCATACCATATGCATCGACAATAGGTATACCACAATATCGAAAGAAATCTGCAATATGAACAGGTAAGGCACCTGCTCCAGATAAAGCAAAACGTAATTTTCCTCCAAAAATATCTCTTATTTTCGAAAGTATTTTTCTAGCAGGTAGAATTAATGGTGCTGAAATAATTAATCCAATTAATGCTAAGGTTTTTCTTATAAATCTATCAGAAAATGACTCTTCTTCTGTTAATGCTATACGATCTAACAGATTATCTAAGGAATCCATATAGAGTCCAGCTATATTTAATGCAAGATTAAATATCTTTTGATTTCTTTCAGGTTGCTTTCGTAAATTATCATAAATTCTTTTATATAATTGTTCCCATACTCTTGGGACAGAAACAAGAAACGTGGGTTTAATAGTTTGTAAATCATTAGCAAGCATCATTACATTTGAATTTGCCATACTTGCACCACAGGCAATCAAAGTAAATTCGAGAACACGTTCTGCTATATGCCATGGTGGTAAAAATACTACTACTCTATCCTGTTCCGAAATAGGAGAAACTAATTGGATTTGTGCAATTTCCCAACAAAAATTTCTATGGGTTAACATTACCCCCTTAGGAGTTCCTGTCGTTCCACTGGTATAAATTATGGTTGCAAGATCATCAGGTTGTATGGATTCTCCTCTTCTTCGAATTTCTTCTTCTCCTTTAAGACGTAGCAATTCATATCCTCGATTTAAAATATCTATTAAGAAATAAAAATTAATATTGCCATTCTTAGAAGTTTTTCCAATTCTTAAACGATTCTCTTCCATTTCTTCGATAATTTTATCAACATTTTTATATTTTTCTGGTCCTTCTATAGAAATGATAGTATGAATCTGTGGTAATTCTCCAATACAATCTGATAATTTTTTTAACATTTTTTCGTTTTCGACAATTACAATAGGAACTTCCGCATGATTTAATATATAAGTAATATCCTGTTCTGTTGCATCAGTACCCCTTGGAACATCAACACAACCAATTGTATCAATAGCAAAACATAATAATGTCCATTCATAACGATTATCACACAATAATGCTATACGATCTCCTTTTTTAACACCAAGTTCATAGATTAAAAACGCTTGAATACTTTTCATATCAGAACGCCAGTTAGCATAAGAAATCGCACCAAATTCCTGTTTATCTAATCGAACCCAGAAACAAGGTCTTTCTGCATGTGTGGATACTGTATCTCTTATAAGATGATATAAAGAAATCTTTTCCATAATAAGTGCTCCTCAAAAAATTAGAAAATTCTTCGAAATGTCATCGTCAAGAATAAGTTTTACTTTTTGATAGCTAAATATCTTTTTTAAGTAGTAGCTCTCTTCGTTTTTGTTCTGTTTTATAAAGATTTTCCATCATTTGATTTTCTACAAGTTTACGATAGAATTCAAATTGTTCATGATTCAAATCTTCTGGTATATAAATTGGTTCACCATAACGAATTATGATTGTATTAAATAAAGAAGGAATTCTCATAGAATCCCAGGATTTTGCCTTTTTTTGTTTTATAGCTTCATGATGAAAAGGTATAATAGGAAGACCTGTTTTTGATGCAAGGGTTATAATACCAGGCTGAACCTTAAAAGCTGGTCCTCTTGGTCCATCTGGTGTTATCAAAATTCTTTTCCCTTCTCTTGCAATTTTTATTAATATTTTTAATGCCTGAATTCCACCTCTGGAAGAACTTCCTCTAACACTAAAATTATTAAATTTTTTTACTATGCGATCAATTAATTCCCCATCACGTGATTGAGAAATCAATATATACAAATCCATATCCCGAATTAATATTGGACCAGTAAAAGCATTACAATGCCATAAAGCTAATATAAATGGCTTTTTATTTTTTAAATATGGTTCAATATATTCTTTATTAATAGTAATTATATTGGAAGTTTTTATTAAAATTTTTAAATAATATGGTAAAAAAAAGATAACTATATCTTCAAGAAACTTTTTGAATTTTTTTTTCATAACAAAACTAAAAAACTATCAAAAATATATTAAGCAAGTAAAAACAATGAATTTCTTTTTGACTCATTTCTTCCTAATAAAATACAGTGATCTTATGTGGGAAGAATTTCTATCTACTTGTTTAGTTCTCTTTTTTGTTATGGATCCAATTGGAAATATCCCATTATTTTTGATTGTTTTAGAAAAAATTCCCATCAAAAAAAGAAAATGGATTATTACAAGAGAAATCTTTTTTGCTATGTTAATTTTAATTATTTTCTTATATTCTGGCAATTCTATTTTAAAATATCTGAATATATCACAATTTTCATTAAAAATATCGGGTAGTATTTTGTTGTTTTTAATTTCTATTCGAATGATCTTCCCTCCTTCTACTCAACAACAGGGTACTACTGTATTTGGCGATTTACCCGAAGGAGAACCATTTTTATTTCCATTGGCAATCCCTTCTTTAGCAGGACCTTCAGCCATTATTACTGTAATTGTTGTTTCCAATCAGGATCCCTCTAAAATTCATTTATGGTTATTTGCTATTATATTAAGTTGTCTTCTTGCATTAATTATTCTTTTATCTTCTAATCTTATCTCAAAATTCGCAGGTAAAAAAGGAATATTTGCAATGGAAAAGCTAATGGGTATGATTTTAATTGCAATATCAACAGAAATGTTTTTAAAAGGTATTAAAGAATTTATAACACAATACTAATGATTAACATTAATAATAATCATTTATAAGACAGTGTTTTTTATCGATAAATTCATTTCTTTTGATAAATTCATATGATTTTCTTCCATTCCATGAAACATAATTTTCTACAGTAATTAAAACGTTATTATTATAATTTTTTTTTAACCATTCAGCATATTGACAGATTAAATCAGCTTGATAGGACATCATATCATATTGCATTGATGTAAGTATTCTACGAGGATCATGTATTATAATATTATTACTTTTTTTATCATGAATATAAAACATTACATAACCACTTTTTTGAACAAGCATAACTCTCCACGACCAACGAAAACCATTTTCTTTCCATAAAACTTCATTCATATAAGTCTTTATATCATAATTCTTTAAGTAAAGTATAAATCTCGCTGGAAAAAGTATCTGAAATACTAAAAATAATACTACAATAAATCGTATTATTTGAGATGTTTCTTTATATTTAATATTATTTATATTTGAATTTATATAAATTTTATTGAATATCAACTTTCGTTTTAATTGTAATGGCCAATCAGGTTCAAAAAATATTGTAGTAAATAATATCATTACCCATGGAAAAACTCCTATTTCAAAAAGAATACGTGTTAAAACATGAAATAATATAACTAGAAAATATGCATACTTTCGAGTTTTTTTTAGTGATAACCAGAATGGTATGGTTATATCAAAAAGCATTCCAGCCCAGGAAAATAATAATGCCTGTTCTTTAATTGATAAAATCTCTAATGGGATAAATGTTTTTCTTGCTAACCATATTTTTAAAGGTAACCCTTCTAAGAGCCAATCTGGCTGAATTTTAGCAAATCCTGCATATAAATATACAATTGCAATTTGTAATCGTATAAGTATTATCGCCCATTCTGGATAAAGACTGTTCTCTGCTAAAAAATTATGTTTTGGTTCTGGTAATAATAATAAATAAATTCCAATAATTATAATAAAATAATGGTGATTTAAGTAATATGTAGGATCCTGAAAGAATATCCACATAAAAAGCAATAAAGAAACTAATAAACTAAATTTATATAAAATCCCAAATATAACAAAAATAGAAAAAATCATTAATACTATTAAAATTATTATAAAGATATTTTCAGGTATCAATGGCACCCATTCAAACAAAGGATAACGAAAATGAAAAGATGGTAATACAAAGTATTTTTTCCACCATCCATAAAGTAAATATCTTAAACTGATTATAAATAATATTATTCCATAAATACATTTAATAAAAGAAAAAGAATTCCCATTAACAAGATTATTAGAAAATAAAATATATTTGAATCCTTTCATAAGATTATTATAAATTTTATTTAATCACCATCAGAAGAACCAACACCTGGATTTGTACCCGTTGAAGATACAAAGTCTGTACTAAAAAATATTCTTAAATTTCTTATTCTTTGATAAATATCATTTAAATTTTCGTAATCATTTTCTATTAAGAATTTTATATCATGATTTTTAACTTTATGCTCTTTAAAATACAAAAGTAGTTGATAAATCTCATCTGCGAATAAATCAGCTAATTCTTCATCATAACGATATAAAATATGTTTTAATCCTCTTCTATTAAAATCACCATTATAAATTTCAAAAATAGTAAATAAATTATTATATATAGATACAATAGATTGTTTCGCATATAAAGATTCTATTTTATCTAAATGTTTATTACCACCAGAAGATATACTTAAACCAGCAGGATATCCTATTTTTCTATCTATTATGCGAGATAATTGGTCTATAATTTGTACATTGAATTCTGATAAAATATCTAATTGAGATTTATAATAAGGATTTGTAAGTGATGGATTAAGGAAGTAAAAAATAAAATCACTATTCCATTCTTCATTAATTTTATAGGCATTAGAATAAATATTTTCTGATAATGCCACAGCATATTCCAATTTCCTACCAGTTAATGAATTTAAAATATCTTGATCATTCTGGTTTTCAGTAAAAGATGAACCGCCATCTGTAAAAATTAAATATTCTAAAATAGTTATTCCTTTAACTAATATACCTAAACTATTGATATAATTCTGATCAATTGTAGAAGAACCATTAATAATACTTTCAACCGATATAGAGCAGTTAATGGATTGAAAACAAGGATCTTTGCCAAATGACCAAGAATACATATTCCAGAATAATGTTCTTGGATCATTAGCAGGACCGAAATAAAATGGTTCTAACAAGGTTAAAAAATGATAAACTTTATTTAATGAATTTTGCCAATTTTTCAGATTTTTTATTGTCGGATTATCTTTAAAGATTTGAGCATTATTTTTTAAATTCAACGCCTCTTTCTGCAAATTTGCATAATTTGGTAAAATATATTCTTTTGTAATTCCTTCTATAATTAGCTGATTTTCCCAAGAAAAAACATCAAATGGTATTATAAATAGCTCCTTATTATTTTTTTTACAAAAATTTATAAATAAAACCATTAATAATAATATAATTTTTATATTTCTCATAGAATCTCCTCTTTAAAATAATAATTTACTATAATGAATTTAAAAATTTTATTAATGCTTCTCTTTCTGATCTTGATAATTGAACATATTTCTGCTTTGATTGTTCAGCTTCTCCACCATGCCATAAAATGGCTTCTTCTATAGTTTGAGCTCTACCATCATGTAAAAAACCTGCATTAGAATTTACTCTTTGAACTAATCCTAATCCCCATAATGGTGGTGTTCTCCATTCTTTACCATTTGCCTGAAATTGTTTTCTATCATCTTTAAGATCATCTCCCATATCATGTAATAATAAATCAGTATATGGATATATTTTTTGATTCGAAACCTCTGGAAAACCTTGTAAATTTCCTGTAATATATTTCTGCCTATGGCAACTTTCGCATCCTATTTGAAAAAAAATCTCTTTTCCAAGCAATACATCTGAATCTTTATAATTTCTTCTAACAGGTACTGCTATAAGATGAGTATAAAATTCAACTAATTCTACAATACTTTGATTTACTTCGGGACTGCTATTCCCAGAAGGTGGATTATTGCAATCTATAGAGGGATGAGACGTTAAAGTACAATTTTCATCAGGAAATAAAGGGGTTGTTATTCCAATTTCTCCATTGAAAGCTCCTTGATTTTGTTGATCTATAGTTGGCTGATTTGCCTTCCAACCAAAACGTCCCAATTCTATTTGCATTGTTTTTTTATTCCATACATAGTTTGGTTTTCCCGAAATTCCATCATTATTTAAATCATTTTCATCAGCTCTACTTAATATATCTTCTTCTTTAATTGCAGCAAGAAGCCCCAATCCAATAATTTTAGGAGCAATTCTTGGAGAATAAACATAATCAGCAGGTTCTCCATAATTAAAGTTCAAATTAAAAATGGGTTTTTTAAGTATTACTTGATAACCATCGGGGAAGGTAATAATTTTTGTATCATATCCAATGACCATAGGATTAGCTTCTGGTTTTTGATTATTATATATATCTCGATTATTTAATTGCAATCCATATTCTGGTACAGGTAAAGGACCACCGTTACTATCTATTCCATTTGATAGACTGATTTGTATTGTCATTGCATTAATTTTTTCATTTAATTTTGGAGCACTTCCAACTCCATCACGAATATGACATCCTCTACAAGAATCATTAATAAAAAAAGGTCCCAGACCATCCCGGGCAGAACTCCCAGGATTAGTCCAGGTAGTATTAAAGAAGGAATTTCCAGATTCAAATCTCAGGAACCTATCCCGACTTAAATTCGAAGCACCATGATCAAACGCATTTACTGTTGTCACATCGAAACTTGTTGTTTCTCCACCTGAATATTCTTCGCCTGGTTCATACCTAGGATCAACAGATGTATTAGATAGAAATAATAAAGCAAATAATTCCAGATTATCCTGATTCTTTTTGCAATTTTCGATTAAAGTTAATATTAATAATAATAATAATGTTTTTTTTATATACCTCATACCATTCCTTCTTTATGATAATATTTTTATAATTTTTTTAAAAATTCTCTTAAGGAATTTGTGGTGTTATTTTAAAACCTAAACTTTCGCCAATTTCTACAAAATCAAAACCAACATTATTAAGACCAGGTCTTACTTCGAATTTAATTGTTTCAAATTGATCTTCATGATCTTGTGTTCTTCCATTTGCACCATCAACTATTACAACATCATAAACAGGTGCATTCTTAGGGTCCATTACTTCCAATGCTTTATCAAGGTGCTTTATAATACTATCTTTATAAGAACCAGAAATAGAATCTAATCCGGGTCCTTCTTCTCCGTTATAATCTCCAGTAAAAAAGATTTTAATTCCCAGAACATCATAATAAAAATCTTTATTCGTTGTATCACTAAAACAGGAATGTTCATCTTCCTGATCTCGTGTATCAACACCATTAAATCTCTCTGCTGCTAATTCATTTTTAGCAAAAGAAGCAAAACCTGTAATCATTTTCTTCAAAGCTTCTGGATCGTTTACAAACTTATGATAATAACTATTCGCATCAGAAGGATTCCATACATCTCTTAACATTTTCATATGTCGTACAAGAATATTGGTAGCATTTTGTAAATATGTTCTTCGACGACTACCATAAGTTGAATTTTGAAAATAACTTAGTGTCTGAGATAAACCTCTACCTGCTTCTTTTGTTGCATCGGCATCATCTTTGCCCCATAAAAGATATTCTATTGGATGCCAACCTGTTGCTACATTTTCTTCTTTATCGTTTTCTGCATTGAAGTTAATAAGAGAATCTTCATCAAGAGGATGACTTGTAGTACAACCACTACCTCCAATTTCACTACTTCCTATTAAAAAACATTCATTAAATTGTTCATCTAAGGGCCAGGCATTAATTAAACCTTCCAATTCAGTAGGATTACCATCAACCAATTCATTCAATATATCTGGATTATCTATTGGACCTTCAGCAAAACGTAATGTTTCTGTTAATAGATACTTTTGTCTTGCTTCGATCCATTTCTGTCTTGCATTTTCTAATTTCGTTTGACTGGATGGATCAGAAACATACTCATTAACAGCTGTTTGTAGTTCTAAGGTTTTTTCATAAGTTTCATTATAAATTTTATAAGATAGATCCGCATATCGTTTTACAATTGCTGTTCTATCTATTCCTGAACCTGTTAATAACAATGCCAAAACGGCATTATCATTATTATCGTTTTTTTTTGCAAAAATTTCCTCCAAGGAAACTTAATGCACTTATTATAATTAAAGTTTTGATTAAATTTGTCTTCACAATCAACCTCCTGTCTTTTTAATATTGATATTGAGATTAATTCTCAATATCAATTGAGACAAAAAAATTTATTAGCGATTTAAGACAACACTTTTTTAAAAAATTATTAAAAAATTAAATTTTAATACTTTATAGGATTTATTTTATATTTATATTTACAAATAATTCTCAAAATTAAAATTTTCTTTACACTAATTCCAAATAAGGAATAATTAAATTTATGAAAGATTCTTACGAAATACAATCTTTGATATTAGATTATTTGGAAGGTCCCAAAATTTTGGAAGAAGCTTTACTTGGTATGTCTAAAAATGATATGTTAAAAAGACCCATAGAAGGCAAATGGTCTACGTTAGAAGTTATATGTCATATTACTGATATGGAAATTGTATATGCAGATAGAATCAAAAGAATTCTTGCAGAAGATAAACCCACAATGTTTGGTACAGATCCAAATACATTCGCAAAAAACTTATTTTATCATGATAGGGAACCAACAGAAGAATTACACTTAGTCTATTCTATAAGAAACCACATAGGCAAGATTCTAAAACAATTAAAAGAATCTGATTGGAATAGAATTGGTATACATTCAGAAGCAGGAGAAATTACATTATTACAAATTGTAAAAAATATAACTTTACATATTCCTCATCATGTAAAATTTATAAAAGAAAAAAAAGAGGCTTTAAATATTAAATGAAAATTAAAAAACTATTAATTATTATTTTTATTCTATTATTTTTTTTAAGTAGTTATTTTGTTTATTCTTTTTTAACTTCTCCAAGATACTCCATTTATAAAATACAATCTTCAATCCAGCATAAAGATAAAGAAATTTTTTTACAGTATGTAGATATTGATTCTATTATTGATGATTTTTTACAACAAATGATCTTAGAAGAAAGTAGAGGAGTTAACCCAGATAATCCATTAGAACATTTTAAAAGCCAATTAAAAATAAAATTAATCGAAAAATTTAGACCTTCTATTAAACAATATTTTAAACAATCTATTTTATCCTATTTTAACTCTACAGCTGAAAATTTAATATTACCACAAGAAGCTCAAATTCTTTTACTAAAAAAATTAGAATCGTTTTCTATTCCTTCTCATATAGGTATGCAATATTCTATTGATAGAATCATATATCCAGAACAAAATATAGCTATAGTAGAATTTCATATTATTCCAGAAAATGCTCCACCAATCATTTTAAAATTAAAATTTATAAAACAGAATTTTTACTGGAAATTGATCGCAATACCAAACTTATATGAATTTTTACTGAAACTAAATGAACTAAAGTTTTAATTCTTTTCTTTAAAATCTTTACAATCAATTTGAAGTTCAAAAATCTGAAGTGTTTTCTTTAAATAATTACAATAATTTTGACTTTTATTTATAGTAAAAAATTTACAATTAAAACACATTTTTTGATTATCAATCAGTTTTTTATTATAAGCGTTTAAAATAAAATTATAAATAAATTCGTAAATAATTTTTTTTTCTGTAGGAATCTCTTTTATGATAGGTAGAAAGATTTGATAAAACAATGTTAATTGATTAGCAATTTTCTTTCCTTTATATGTTAAACGAATAGTTCTGAATCTTTGATCTCCTGGATAAATAATTTTTTCTATAAATTTCTTTTGTTCTAAACTTTTTAGGGATTTACTTATAGTTGTTTTATCCAAGGAAATAATATTTTGTAAATCCTTTTGGGTTAAAGCTTGATGTTTATGGAGGGAAAGTAAAATTAAACTCTGAGTAGGATTTAACTGGTATTTTAAACTTTCCCTCCATAATTGAATTCTAAAAATTTCAGATATCCTTTCCAATCCTTCTATAATTTTATTATCTATATCATTCTCTCCAGGCACTAAAAACATAATCATTTTTTTCTACAGATTGATGACAAGCAAAACATTGATTTTTTGCATCTGTTACAACTGGCTTATTTAAATCACCACCAGCATATGCCTGGAATTCCCAGTTACCTGTATCTGGATTTTTATTTGTCTTTTTCATATATGCTAAAACTTTTCTTGTACCTTCTCCTACTGTATTGTCTTTTTTTACTACTTCTAATAAATCAAAAACAATTAAAGAACCTTCTGGAAATTTGGTTTTATTTTTATAAGCCTGATATGCTTTTTCATTTGCATAGATATGATGTATTCCTCCAAAATCTTTATATAAAGGATGTCCTTCTTCTAAGATTAATGTTTTAACATGATAAAATTGTCTGTAATCTTTTAAACCTTCTTTTTTTACTTGCTGGTTTTGATTACAATAACCTAAAAGCCCTATTACCATTAATAAGTATATTAATTTATGTTGCATATATCCCTCCTGCTTATTAGTTGGTATTACCAACTATATAATATCTTTTTTATTCTTGCAAGCTTTTTTTTTCTAATTAAAGAAAAAAATATATTTTTTAGATTTAATAATAATAAAAATTAGATATACTTTAAATTCAGCGTTTGATCTTATAATAAATATCTAATAAACATTGTTCTAAGAATGATTCCATATATTTTTCTTTTGAAATTTTAGGATCTATATTTTCCCAAAAATCTTGTTCTACTGAATTTTCTAATATTGAAATCAACTGGGATTTTAATGCTGGTCTTTCTTTATCAAGATAATTAAATAAACCTATTTGTTTTATATTTTTTACTATATCAAATAATTCATTTTTACTTAAATCAATCCTGTAAGCATATAAATACCACTGAATCTGATCTTTTTCAATTTTTGATTTACTATGTGTTAACTTCATAAGTTTTCTAATTCATCAAGACGTGATTGTAATTCGTACCATTTATTTTCAAGTTCTTCTAATCGCTCATTAATTTTTTGCATTTTCTCGTAATTTTCTGGTGTATGCAATCCATTTTCTTCAATGTAATTCCATAATTCATCTCTTTTTTGTTCTAATTCTTTTAAAACCTTTTCCATTTCTCGTAATTCTTCTCTTAATTTACGAATTTCTTTTTTTCTTGCTTTATAATTCTTATCAAAATATAACAATAGAGCTTTTTTATTGGATAAAGGATCATCTGGATTTGTAGATGGTAAAGGTGATGTTCCATTTTTCTTTGTTTTTCCTTGATTTTGTTTATTCGATAATTGTAAGATATGATATGCAACAATATCTGTATTAGAAGAAAGATGTTCTTTCTCTACTTCCAAACGTTTATGATAAACATAATCTTCATAATTTCCAGGATATACCTGGATTTTTTTATTAAATACTTCTATTATTTTAGTGGCAATGGTTTTTACAAATGTTCTATCATGACTTACAAAAAATACTGTACCATCAAATTCTTTTAATGCCAAAGCCAGATTTTCTGTAGTTTCGAAATCTAAATGTGTATTAGGTTCATCTAAAATTAAAATATCATTCTTTTGTAATAATAATCCAGCTAAAAATAATCTGACTCTTTCTCCACCACTAAGATAAGTTACTTTTTTTTCAAAGTCCTGTTCCTGGAATAACATTATACCAGCAATTTTTTTAATTTCATTTAATGATGTATTTTTATTAGAAAAGTTCAATAATATATCTATTACTTTTAAATTATTATCTAATTGATTTACCATTTCATTAGAATAATATCCAAGCCTTTTATTTTTTTGCCATCGATAATATCCTTCTATAGGTGGAATAATTCCAGCAATAGTTTTTAAAAATGTTGTTTTACCTTCTCCATTTGGTCCTATTATTGCATATTTTTCTGAACCAGATAAATATAATTCGACATTATTAGATATAATTTTATTACCATACCCTGTTGACATATTACATTCAAAAATAATTCCTCTTTGTATGGGAACATTAATGAATTGAAAAAACGCTTTTTTTTCCTGTAATAAAAAATGTTCTTTTAATGGCACTTCCTGAATTCTTTGTAATTGCTTTTCTTTAGATTTTGCCTGAGAAGATTTTGTAGCTTTTGCTTTAAATCGATTAATAAAGGATTCCAGTTTTTCTTTTTTTTTCTGTATTTCCTTTTGTGTTTCTATAACGGAATCTATTTGTTTTTGTTTCCATTCTAAATATAAATTCACATTACCTTTAAAATATTGGAAATAATTTTGGGTTATTTCTAAGGTATTCTCGCAAGTCCTCAATAAAAATTCTCTATCATGAGAAATAATAAAATATCCTTTTTTTTGATTTTTTAAATCTTCTAAAATTCTTTCTAAAAACAGCTGGGTATCTAAATCAAGATAATTGGTTGGTTCATCTAAAAATAAAAAATCCGGTTCTGTTGATAATACAGCTGCTAATTTAACCCGCATTTTATAACCACTTGAAAGTTCATGAAGTGGTACAGTTAATAATTCTGATGTTAAACCTAATTTAAAACAATACTTATAACAAATCCAGGGATCTTGCTTTGATGATTTTATGATATAATCAATTACAATTTCTTCCTCTTCCCAGTCTTCTAATTGATCTAAAAAGCCAAACTTTGCATTTTTATTATAAATAATTTCACCTGAATCTGGTTCTATTTCTTTTTTAATTAAACGATAAAAGGTTGTTTTCCCTACTCCATTTTTTCCTATTACACCGATAGTATCTCCTTGGTTTATTGTAAATGAAATATTATCAAAAATAGTTCTACTTCCTATATGATAGGATAAATTTTTTATATCTATTAAAGGCTTCATATAATAAAATTTTCTTGAAATTATATATACAAAAATAAAAAATAAAGAGAAAAAACTACGTCAAATAAAAAAAATGCAAACAATAGAATCTTATTCTAGTATTCCAGTAAATGTTGCAGAAGAGTTAATTCGTATTATACGTATGTTAGCTCGTTCTGGCAAAAAATTTTTTAGACAATATCTAACCCAGTCCATATATCAGGCTAATTATAAACGACTTTATAGTTTAGAAAAAACGTCAAAGTTAATGGATAGAATTAAAGAAGCAATGAATGATCCTGCTAAAATTCATACAGTTGGTCCTATAGCCAAAAGAATGATTGCTCAGGCATTAACAGAATCAGATTCAGCACTTGGTGATGCATGCATCTTTTTTTTAGAGAAAATTATCGCAAATCCCATTGTTGCTTCCAGTAAAGAAGCAATTGAATTTGTAAAAGTCATTAAACCTCCTTTAAAAGAATTTCAAAAACTTTACGAAGTACAGAATAAAAAAATTTTCGAAGAATTATTACTCGCAACAGGCAAAGAAGATTTAAAACGACTAATTCAACCTGTTGAGCTCGACAAACATGGAAAAAAAATTCAAGTATCTCAGGAAGCAAAACTCTTATTAGAAAGAATAAAAGTTGCCCAGAAAGCAAGAGATATTGCAAAATGTAGAAAATTATTAGCAACTTATCTAATTAAATATGGAGATAAGAATTTAGAAGATAGAAAGATTGTAGATTCTATTATAGAAGCATTTGATAAAAGTCATCCTAATTTTAAAAAAGAACTAAATGATTTTATTGCTATTCAACTTCATTATCAAATTATTCAGGGTATTGTAGAAAAAAATTTAAAAAAAAGTATAACAGCTATTTCTAAATATGCACATATTTTTAGAGGTGATCCGAATATCAAATTCTACCATGAGATTGATGAATTTGAAAAAAAACTCTATGAAATTATAGAAAAGAAAAACCTCTGGAGAGAATTAAAAGAATAATTATTTTTCCTTTATAAACATCATAGCTAACATATCACCCTGATTTATAAGTTTTACCACTTTATCTAAAATGGTTTTTGATAGTTTATAAAAAAAATTCATCTCTGGTTTTGCTGTTAATCCAGAACCATAAGTTATCATAGAAACTTTTTTAAAACCAATTTCGTGTAAAATTTTAGTTAATTGTTTTTCATTAAAAAAAAATAAATGTTCTGGTACATTCATAAATCGCCATTTTTCTTTCTGTATTTTTGCAAGAATTCCCCATCTACACGTAGAAAAAATAAATATTCCCTTATCTTTCAATAAGTCGTAAACTTTTTTAAAAACACTTATTGGATCTTTAAAATGTTCAATAGAAGCCCATAGTACTATACAATTAAAATTGGATTTATAATCAAAATTTAATGACAAAAAATCTGTATTAATTACATTTAAATGAAATTGCTTTTGTGCGAATTCACACATTTCTTCTGAAATTTCTACCCCCATTACTTCCCAATGTCTATTTTTCATATATTCTAAAAAATATCCTGCTGCACATCCTATTTCTAATAATTTAGGCTTAAGTTCCCTTTGGAAAATTTTATTTTCATATTGATAAAAATTTAAATCATTTAAATTTAATTCCCAGACTTTAATTAACTGGTTCTTTAACTTTTCTGATAAATAATTGTTATAGCCTCTATCTGTTCTTCTTTCAAAATATTCTTTTTGATATAAATGTTTTATTTCTTCTGGTTGAGGATATGTTTGTATAACACCACAAGATTTACATTTAACAATATAATAAAGATTTTGGTCTTTACCTTTTTTGGAAAATAAAACCTTACATTGATTATGATCACATATTTTGCATTTCATTATTATATAATCGAATTTGTTTCCATGTAAGAAAAATCAATAAAAAAGAATGGAATAGCATAAAAATAATAAACACAATAAATATTATAAATCGAATATAAAGAAAAATAAGTTGATTACTCTTAATCAAAGTTAATAATATATCACTTACTATTTCTAATAAAGCAATTATATAAAATAAAATAATTAAAAAATCTATTTTATTTTTAACTATTGGATTTATATTTATAGAACGTATTAAATGAGTTAATGTAAAAATTAAAATTCCATAAGCAAGAGAATGAGAATATAAAACCTTTAACCTGCCAGTAAATGTTAAAGCTTCTTTAAAATGATCTTTTTCTTCGGGGAAATATTTTAGCATTGCTTCTGAACCATAATAATACTCAAACCACATAGAAGGTTTATATCCAATTTTTGTAAAAAACATCATTGTTCCTGTAATTGTTTGAAAAATTACAAAAATAGCAAAAAAAATTATAAAATACTCGTAATATTTATTTCTCATTGTTCTTTAAAAATATGTCTCGAATTAATATAAATTGATAAAATATTAAATAAATATGAAATCCAAATACAGAAAAATGGTAAAAATAAAAAAACCATAAAGATTGTGAATAAAATATTAAACTAAATAAATAACATATAAAATAAATTAAAGTTATTAGAAATAATAAATTTTTCTTTTTTAAAGAAAACTTAGTCTGATATAACATAGCCAGTGTAAATAAAAAATACATTCCAAATAAGAATAAATTGATATGCAATTCCTCTAAGCGTAAAGTAAAAGAAGGCTCAATTAGTTTTAAGAATTCTTTATAAGAAAAAGAAGTATTAATAAAATGAAGATAAAAATTGCTTATAATAAATAATAAAAAAAATACATAAGCAAATACGATAACATTTCTTGGACCTTGATTGGAACGAATATTTCCTGTAACTAAGAATTTCATTGTTTCTATAATAATTTTGCTAATTTTAAGGTAAGTCTTACCATTTCTGATACAGTCCTACTTGTAAGTGTTGCTCCGGATATAACAGGTATATCAATACCAGGTATAAGTTGATCCTTTCTATTTTTATTTTTAAATAAATTTAACCATCTCTCTGGTGGTTTATATTCAATAGGTTCATAAAAACTGATTAAATAAAGTCGCTGAATAGTATAATCTGGTTTTAATACTACCATAATAGACATTTCTTTTGTTCTTACAACATCTGTATTTAATAAAGCATACCCTTTAATATTATTTTTATCTTTTGCTACGTAAAAACTATAAAAACGATGTTTAATTTTAAATCCCAATTCCTTTTCCATTATTTGAGCTTCTTTTTCCGAAAGATAAATACGTTTTTTTTCAATAATACTTTCTCCAAAAGCATCTTTTAATGCTTCTGCTGGAGTAATAAATACCTTAGCCTGGATCAAAAAAGGGATAAAAATTAAAACAAAAACTATTATTCTACGCATTCTTACCTCAGATTTATTTTGATAATGAGTCTCAAAATCATATTTTTCTATTTAAATACACTGTCAAGACAAT
>BPKM01000005.1 GCA_026005135.1 Leptospiraceae bacterium
AATTTTTCTTTATTTCTTCCAATTAAGATTTGAGAGATATTTTTTTTAGCTAATAAATGACTGAAAGCAACTGCCATATCAGATGTAGCACCTAAAATTACAACTTTATTCCAGTAGGATTGTTTCATAATGCCTCCTCTTAATTAAGCATAAATTCCGAGTCGTTCTGATTGTTTAGATTTTAATATATTTTCGGGATCAAATTTTCGCTTTAATTTTAAAAATTCTTCTACAGGATAAGTAGAATAAAAAAACTCTTTTGACATTCGAGAGTCTTTTGCAAGATATAATCTTCCTCCATATTCTTGTACAATTTGATCTAATACCTCTAAAAATTCTGGTAATTTTTTTTCTACGGGAAAATCGAGAGCTAAGGTATAACCTTCTTCTGGAAACGATAAGGGACAAGAAACAGATTTTCCATTTTTTGAACCTTTTTGAGGTATTTTATCTGGATTCCCAAATAATTTAAAAACAACGAGAAAAGATCCCATTTTATTTTTCGCAATTTCCTGTATGATTTTTTTTGTCCCTTCGTATCCATTTTCTTCTGGTAATACAAATTGATACTGGACAAAACCTTTCTTACCATAAATACGATTCCAATTATGAATAGAATCTAAAGGATAAAAAAATTTATCATAATCTACAATCGATTCTTTTATTTTTCCTATATGAGAATTATAAACAAGAAAATTAAATAATTTTACTGTTAAAGGATTTAAAACAAAAGAAGGGAAATAAAAAGGTACATTGAATTTTATTTTCTTTTTTATAGATAAAGGATTTTTATAAAACTTCGTTGATTTTAAATCTTCCAAAGTAGCATGTTCTCCAGTAAATAAAATTCCTCTACCTAAGCTTTTTCCTCTTGCTAAACAATCCATCCATGCTACTGTATAAGTGGCATTTTTTGATTGTTCAAAATATTCTAACATTTCATCTAAATTCTTTGCTTTATAAGTTTTCTGTTTTATATAAGCAGTTTCTATTTTTTTTAAATAAAATTTTGCTTTTTTTATAATACCACATAATCCCATACCACCACATATAGCTCGGAATAAATCAACATTTTTCTGTGGACTGCATTCTACTATTTTTCCTGTTGGTAATTCAACTTCCATCCATATTACATGTTTATGAAAGGAACCTTCGCAATGATGATTTTTTCCATGAACATCACTACTTATAGCACCTGCTACTGTGACAAATTTTGTTCCAGGTGTAACAGGTAAAAACCAACCACGAGGTACAAATATATCTAATATTTCTTCTAAACTAACACCACCTTCGCAAGTCAATAAACCTGTTTGTTCATCAAATTCTAAAAAATGATTATTTTTTGTTCCATCTATAATATTATCTGATAAACTTGCATCACCATAGGAACGACCTAAACCCCTAACAATAAAAGGAACTTTCGTTTGTCTTAAGTGATTTAATCTATTAAAAGAATAAATATTTGCATTTACAACTGGAAAATTACCCCAATTTGCAACTTTTTTTAACACATATACAAGTTTTTTAGTGGAATTCTTCTGTCTATTCTTTTCATTTATTTATTTTTTCGAGCAAGGATTCTTGTTAAGAAATCTTCTATAGAAGTTGCTATGTCAAATTTTTCCTGATCTGGCATTAATGCATTTCTTTGTTCATCAGCTTCGTCCATAGCTTGTTTTAATAATTTATGTCCATGTCTAATAATATATCTTTTTGTTATTAATATTGGCCAAACATAGATAGGATCATTTAAATCTATTTTTGGCGATTTTGGATTATTTGGTTTTATTCGAAAAGAAAGTATTTTACCTCTTCCATATTTTTTCAAAAACTGAATTAAATAATCTTCGTTATTTTGAAATTCTTCTACTCTTTCTAATAAAGTAAGTCGATTTGGTAATTCTTTATTATTCCAGGCTTCATCTAATACATCAAGCACCTTTGACATAATTTGTTCTACTTTTTCGTCTTTCTGGATTGTCTGTTTTAATTTTTTTACATCCTCTTCGTATAAGTCAACCTGAGGTTTTTCTTCTTCGTTTTCTTCAATTTTTTTTCTTGCTAACTCCTTAGTTTTTTTCGCAGCTTCTTTCTTTTTATAATGAATTTGCTTTTCTATTTCTTCTCTTCTTATTTCTTCTTTTAGCTTTTCTTTTTCTTCATCTTTAACACGATTTTTTCCAAATAATGCGCGAAAAATTCTTATATACCATGGTAATCTTAGAAATAACACTTCTTCTTCTGCACTTAAATATATTTTTAGTTGTTCTCCTTCTAAAAGTCTTCCTACATCCATTTGCATTAAAATTTTCATTTCAGTATCATCGCCTTTATCCGCTAATTGTCTTCTGGCATGTACAACTGCTGGATAAACATTTTTTTTGTATAATAAAAAATCCATTAATTTATTACCATACATATATTCTGTATGTAAAACATCTGGATTAGAAATCAAACTGGGTAAATCGTCTTTATTAAGAGATTTTAAATAATTAGCAGGAATAACCCAATCATAACGCGATAATTCTTCTAATACTTTTTGTATTTTAATCTTTCTTTGCTCTTCTTCTTTAACTTTAAAGATACGAATTAATTCATTTAAAATTAACCTTAACTCAGAAAATAAGAGTTGATTTTTATTTATCTGAATTCCCTGAATTTTATTTCGAAAATTTTCTAAATTTCTCTGATTGATTTCTCCCGGAAATTCAAGAGGTTGATTTTCGTTTAAACGTGCAATTAACATATTCATTCTATCTATTAAACTTTCTTCATCTGGAAATTGTAAGGTAAAAAAATTATTATTCCCTTTTAAATATAGAAGAACTCTTTCATTGATTAATTCCTGAATAACTGGCTTTACAAAAATCTTATAAGTTAAATTTTTTTGTTCCTGTGTTTTATCTAAAATATTTTGCATATAATAATGAATAACTGCTCCAGCATGACTGTTATAATAATTTTCATCATCTAAATTTTTTAAAATATATTCTCTATGTGTTCCCTGCCATTTGGATCCTTTCCTTGCAATCCATTTTTTAAAAGCATCTATACTTCTATTTTTATAGTAATCATAATATCTCTTATAAGAAGTACCATCTTGTTGAGTTGGTCTACATACTATAGTAAGATTTGATAAACTTCCCCCTCCAGCTATATAATCAACAGCAGGAAAAGTAATTAATACTAAGGATTTTAGAGAGCCTCTACCGGTTAATTCATTTATATATTCATCAAATTTATCTTTCGGTATTGCTAATTCTTTTTGTAATTGATATATATCTGGTAAAATTCTATGTGCTTGAAAACGTGAAGTAGCTTCAAATACTGCATTAAATATAGCATAAATTCCTTTATACTTAAAATCCCCTCTTGATTCTAAGGATTGTGCATAATCCATTGCTTCTCTTAATGGTAATATATCTAATTCTGTTGTATTGATTTGTTCTTTCATAAAAAATTTATGAAGTCCTTTATTATTATGTATATTTATTTTATTTACATTAAAATTAGCAATAATTTTTTATAATTATAAGGTATCATTTTTTAATATTATTTCAGGAGTATATTTATGAAAAATATTCAGATTTTACCATCCAAAGAAGATAAAGAAATATTTATAAAAAACAATTTTGACGAAATAGCAAAAAATTATGATAAATTTAATGATTTATTTACTTTTGGAATGCATAGAGCCTGGAAAAAAACCTTAATAAATATGTTACATGTAGAAGATGCTAAAAATGCAATTGATTTATGTTGTGGTAGTGGTGATTTAGCTATATTAATGGGAAATCCCAATCTAAACAAAGATTTACAAATAGTAGCATGTGATTTTAGCGAAGGAATGCTTGCAGTAATGGAAAAAAGAATTCGAAAATCTAATATATGGAATCGTATCGAAATAAGAAAAGAAAATGTTTTATCTTTACCTTCATGGTATAATAATAAATTTGATATTGCTACAGTTGGTTATGGTGTTAGAAATGTTAAAGATAGAATCCAATTTTTTAAAGAAGTATATCGAATTTTAAATGATAAGGGAAGATTTGGTATATTAGAAGTAGGAACGATAGAACCAAAATGGATAAGACCTTTCGCTCATTTTTTTATGAAACATATTATCCCTTTAATAGGATATATTTTACAAGGGAAAAAACATAAAATGTATGATTACTTACCTGCATCAGCTTTAGAATTTCCTCCTCCAGAAACCATTATAAATGAATTAGAATCAGTAGGTTTTAAAAATATACATTATAAAAGGCTTTTTTTTGGTGCTTCAATCATTTATATTGCTTATAAATAAAAATTAAAATGCAAAAACAATATCTTATTTCTGTTAAAAGAACAAAATGGGAAAGAGATTTACATAAATATAATTCAGTAAAAGAGTTAAAAAAAATTTACCGCCTACAAAATAATATCTTTCAGAAAGTTTATTCTTCTCATGTAAGACAAAAAAAAGCATTCGAAAAACTTTATAATAAAGTACACCATATAGCAGAATTTATTTATAGAGAAGAATTAAATTTACCTTATGTAAAAAATTTTCCCTTTCTAATTAGTTTTGGAGGCGATAATCATTTTATTTATACAGCAAGGTTTGCTTCTCAACCAATTATTGGTATTAATTCTGATCCAAAAACTTCAACAGGAGCATTACTTTATTTTGATGTAGATAGGTTTTTAGAATATCATGAAAAAGATTATTTTTTTAATAATAACTATAAAACTGAAGAATGGTCTTTAATTGAAGGTATGATCTATTATCCAGATAATAGTAAAATATATACAGGAAAATGTATTTCCGAAACTATTATAAGAAATGAATTTGCCGATGCTATGAGCCGATATTTTATAAGAATTGATTCAAAAGAATACGAAGAACAAAGAAGTTCTGGATTATTACTTTCCACAGGTGCAGGTTCAACTGGTTGGTTTTATAATTGCTTACCCCATTCTATACAACTTTTCGAAGATCCAGTTTTCCCCAAAGATGCTCCCTATTTTAAAATTATAGCAAGAGAACCCGGCTTTAATCGAATTCATAAATTTAAATATTTATATTGTACTATTAAAGAAAAAGAAAAATTAGAAATTATTTCCGAAATGGAAGGTGTAATTGTAATTGATTCCCATCCAGAATGTATGTTTTCCTTTCCACCAGGAGCAAAAGTTCAATTTAAACTCAGTACGGATAAATTAAAAGTAGTAAAAAATTCATGATATTTAGAATTTATAGTATTTAATTTATAATACAAAATATTTTATTTGTAACTATTTTTTTATTTGATTTTAACATATAAATCTATAAATTATAATTATGCCAAAAGAAATAAGCCATATTTATTTTGCAGAAGAAATTCAGAAAGATTTAAGACCAGAAATTCAACAAATCCTAAAACAAAATCAAAATTTATATTATTATGGTTCAACATCACCAGATTTATTTTACTATTATTTACCTTTAAGAAAACAATTTCATCAAATAGGAAGAATCGATTGGGGTAAATATATACATGATCATAAAGAAAATATGAATCCCATCTATTTATTATTAGAATGGGAAAAAGAAAATTTATATTCACAAAGCAAAAAAATTTTCAGTTTTGTTGCAGGTTATTTAACTCATGTTGCTGCTGATACTATTTTTCATCCTTATATTTATTCCATTACTGGTCATTATTATAATCCAGATAAAAAATTACAAAAAATTGCTCAAAGAAATCATAGAATTTTCGAAAGCAAAATGGATTTATTTATAATAGAAAATATCTATAAAACCAATTTAAAACAATTTCAATTACTACAAAAATTATCCCTAAGAGATGAAGAAAAAGAAATTATTAATCTATATGGTATAGCTATTAAAGAAAGTTTTAGTTCGGATTCTAATTTTAACAATAATTTAATGTCAGAATTTACTTTATTTTGTTATAATAACCAGATGAATTTAATAAAGCTTTTTCAAAGCAAACAGTTATTATTTTTACTCTCTTTATTAAGATATATTCATTTTGAAATTGATAATACTTTATGTTTATGTTATAGTAATCATCTAAAAGAATATTCTATCGATTTTTACCATTTTGAACCAGCACCACATCCTATAACAGGAGAAACCATAGAAGGAAACTTTTTTACCTTTACAGAAAAAATAAAATCCAGAGGTGTTTTATTAATAGAATCTGCTTATGATTATTTAATGAATCCTCAATTGAATAGAAAATTCTTAGAAAAACAAATCCCCCATTATTCTTTAAATACTGGACTTATTCAAATTCCTAATGACAGAATGCAGTATTTTAAACTGCACCCTGCATTTTCTTATTAATCCCATTTAATACTTTCTAAGGAAGCCTGTGCTTCTTTTTTTACACCAGTAGGAAAATTGGAACGAATTACTTTCATCAAAGGAACAAATGACCTTTTATCCCCTAAAGCACCAAGAGATTGGATAACTGCTGTTATAAAACGTATATTATCTGGTTGTGGTCCACGAGATAATTCCTTATTTAAAGCATTTATAAGTTCATTTGATGCTAAATCAGAATGTTTATAGAAACGACTTAAACTTCTTGCTGCCTCAATTCTTACTTCTTCATCTTCATTTTCATCGTTTAATCGTCTTCCTAAGGCTGGTATAATTGCTTCAACACCTTTATCGTAAACAGAAAATTGTGCTAATGCCCTACATATATGAATTCGCAATTCTTTATGATATGCTTCGTTTTTATTTGGAGTTAATACTCCAAGAATAGGATTATAAATTTTTTCTGGTGGAAAATTGGGATTTTCTGCATAAATTTGCTTAGCAATTACACCTAATCGATCTACTGCTAATTGTTTTTCTTCTATGCGAACATTAGGATCAGAAAGCAATTTACTTAATTCTTCTATACCTTTTTCGTTTGCTGGAACACGATTAAAAATAGGTGCAGTTTCCTGAGAAAATAAAAACTGAAATGATAAAAAATACAATATGATAAAATAAATCCATTTTTTCATGCTATTCCCCCTTTTTTTTAGAATTTACATATTCAATATAATTATTTATAACTTCTACTAAATCCTGAAACTGATCATTCTTCCTAATTCTTATTTTTTTAACCTCCCCCGTTTCCATCATTTCTTTCAATGTTCTTTTGATATTATAAATAGGTCCAGCCATACTATGAGAATAAAATAAGCTAAATACTATTAATATAATAAGATTTACTACACTTATAAATAAAATTGGTTTCCAGTATAATTGAAAAGCATTATAAGATTTGACTGGAGTTGGAAGTGGGATCACTTCGCCATTTTCCTGTAAACATTGTATTGTTTTTTCTGGATTCATACTATATAATAAGCCACCTTCTTCTATTAATAGAGCATATGGGTTTTCTCTTAACAGCCATAAAATTCCTAAGGTAAAGGCTAATACAATAAGAATAATCACAGAAAATCTTAACATAAATTGATTCTGAAATTTTTTATCTATATAATATTTCCATCGTAATGATTTTTCTTTACCTTGATTTTCCATATTTCTACCTCTTTTTATTTATTATCGTTAACTTAAATACAAAATATTAATAGTGAAACTTCACAATTCCTTTTCTAAACTTTTGTAATTCTTTAAATACTTTTTTTTCTTTTTGATTTAAATTAATATTATTTAAATTATATTCAGAATCAATATAAAAAATTTGTTCATTTTGTAATAAAACATTATTTAAATTATGATTTAAAACATCAATATCAATAGAATAGAAATAATATTTTTTCTCCATAGATAAATCTAAAAGATTCAATTTCCATAAATCTTTATGATTTTGAAATTGAACTAAATAATTTTGATTTAATCTATATAAATAATTATCATTCAAAGATTCTTTGTAAGTAAGATAAAAATCTTTATTTAAGACATATATATTTTTATTAGTTCTTATTAAAAAATAATTAGAATTTAATTCAAAATCCAGAATTTCTTCTCCCTTTTCGAATTGAAATTGCCTTTCTGGTTCTAAATTTTGCTTTTCTATAAAAGTATTAAAATTCATTAATGCAATATCATTACCTTTTTTAAAAATCAAATTATTTCCCCATAAGGATATTAATGGTTTTTCTAATTTTATAATTTGATCATTATAATATAAAAATAAATCCTTTTTACAATCTGTTTTAGATATTAAAAGTACCAAATCTGGTAAAATATTATATACATTACAAATTGTATAAGAAAATCTCCTATTCCATATTTCAATACCTGAAAATGGATCAATTGCTTTTATTTGATTTTTTTGTATAATCCATAGGAATTGATTTAAATCAACCTTTTTGATATCCGTTTCATTTAAATGAAAAAATATTTTTTCTGTATTCATTTCAATAGAAATTATTTCTTTTTCATTATAGAAGATTAAACGATTATCGTATGGTAAAATATTATAATCTTTTAAATTTCCAGTATAGGTATATTCAAAAAAAGGCTGATTATTAGTTAATTCATTATAAATATTTTTTACTTTAAAATAAAATTTTGAAGTTGGATAGGTTTGTAAAAACATCATACAATATTGTTTTAATTCATCTGATTTAATGCCTGTTTCTTTATAGAATTTAATCAGTGCCCAGAAATAAACATCTCTTTTTTGTAAAGAGATAGCTTTTTTTAATAAACGCTCTGCTTCTAAAAAATTTCTATTTTCATATTCAATATAAGCAAGATGATAATATGCATCGCTATATTCAGGGAATTGCTTAATTAAATATAATAATTCTTTTTTTGCTTTCTGATTATCATTTTGATTAAAATAGATTAATGATAAATTCAATATAGCAATTTCTCTACCAAAACCATTTTGCTGAGATATTTCTCGAAATACTTCTTCTGAACGTTTTAAATCTTTTAGAAAATATAATGCTAAACCATAACCAATTTTAGAAGGTAAAAAGTCTGGATTATATATTATTGCATCTTCAAAATAAGATAGTGCTTCGTAATATTCTTTTTTTATTAGTTTGATAATTCCAAGCTTATAATAAGAATAATATGCATCTTCTTTTATTGATAAGATCTCTTTAAAGCCTTTTTCTGCTTCTTCTAATTTATTTAATTCTAAAAGTCTTGTATATAAAGCCTCTAAAACATAAATTTCTTTCGGTTTTTCTTTTAGAGCATTTTCTAAAAGTCTATATCCTTCTACTTCATTTCCCAAATAAAATTCTATTTCTGCTAATCGTACTAAAATTAATGGTTTTTTCCATTTTTGATATATGTTAAAATAAATTTCTTTTGCTTTTTTATATTCTTCTTTAAAATAAAGTTGTTCCGCTTTTTCTAATTCTTCAACAAGCGCTTTATATTTTATATTATTTTGTATGATTTCTTTGCTATTTTTATATAATAGATTTTCAGGTTCTAATTTTAATGCTTTTTGTACATAAGAAAGAGCATTTTGAAATCTTTTATTTTTATTTTCTTCTAATGACATTAAATAGTAATTATATGCTAATTGTTTTTTTACTATATAAGAATCAGGATATTTTGTTAATAATTTTTGATTTATTAATAAAGCTTCTTTTAAATTATTTTCCTGTATTAATAACTTTATATACAAAATTCCAAAACTGAGATTATTTTTACTTTTATTTATAATATTTGATTTAAGATTTTTATATTTTCTATAATTAATTTTTTTATATAAATCTAAGAGTTTTTCATAAGCATAAATGTTATCATTTGATATTTTTAAAGCATTATAATAATTGCTTTCTGCATATTTATAATTCCTTAGTTTTTGATATAAATCTCCTATAGCAAGATAAACTTCTGGATGTTTATAAATTGCTAAAGCTTTATAATACAATTTCTTTGCTTGATTATACTGATGATTTTTTAGATATTGATTACCTTTTTTAATAAGTGTTAATGCATCCAACTTTGTATTTTCTTTTTCCCAGAAATCTTTATTTGTATCTAAATTTTTAATAATCTCTAAATGGTACTTAGATTTTTCTAAATTACCCATCTCTAAATAAATTAAGTATAAATTTTTATGTGTATTTAAAGAATTTTGATTTTTACTTAATATTCGATTTAGAATTGAAATTGATTTTTTATAATTTCCTGTCTGCTTAAAATATAACGCTAATAAATTTAAAAGTTTTTCATCAGAAGGATATAATTGCAAACCTGTTTTAATACAAGATAAAGAATTATAAAACTGACTTGTTTCTAAATAGGTTCTACATAAATATAAAAAATGATCTAAATCCTTTGAAATTTCTAATGCTTTTTTAAAATTAGAAATTGCCTGATCGTAATTCTTTAATTCTAAATATAAAATTCCTAACTGGAAATATCCTATTGAGCTTTCTGGTCGCAATTGAATAATTTGTTTAAAATTTTCTTCTGCTTCTTTAAATTTTTTATTTTTAAATGCATTATTACCTTTCTCTAAATAATAAGCAACTTTAACCTGTGTTTTACTATTACGAACTTCTTTTGAATCTGGTTTTAATTTTTCTAATTCTGAATAATAATATTCTGATCTATCATATTCTTTTAATTCAAAGTATATATCACCTAAGAGTAATAATACATTATTTCTATACTTAAAATTTTCTTTATTCGCTTTTTCTAAATAATAAATCGCTTTTTCGTACTTTTGCATTTCTTTAAAAGTTAAACCTAAACGATATAAATAATAAGGATCATCTGGTTTTATTGTAATTAATTTTTCGAAACGCTTTAAAGCTTCTTCGTATTGATTTAAAGAAGAATAGATTAAACCTAAGGTTAATAATAGTTGTTCGTGTTCTGGATTTATTTTTTCAGCTAATAATAAACTTTCTAAACCATTTTCGAAATCATTTAACTGATAATAAGACATTCCGATTAAATAATAGCCATCAAATAATATAAATTCATTTAGAGATAATTTCGCATATTCGATTGCTTTTTGATATGCTTTTTTTTGGTAATAATAAGATGCTTGTTTAATAAAATTCTGTGCTTTAAATTTTTTATCATTATATTGAATTTCTAAGGTTTTATATTCATTTATCGAAGTTGTCTTACATTGATAAAAAACATTCAAATAAAATAATAAAATTATATAATAAATGATTTTATTTTTCATAATTACCTTATTTTATAATTTCCATCAAATGTTTTATTTATATTTTTACTCATAAAATACATTAGTTTGCCAATTTTAGTTTTGCTTTCTTTTTCTGATACGAAAAATTCTTTTAATAAAAGATTCTTAAAACCAATACTTAAATAATTTGCTTCTATGGGATTATTCCATATATTATTTGTATTTATATATAAATCAAAAATATTTGTTTTACTATCAAAATCAAAATAGATATAGTTTGATTTTTCTTTTATACGAAAAACTTTTTCTAATTTTAATAATTTATCTCCTGTATAAAGAGAATACAAGTCATTGTATTTTTTTAATAATAAAGTATGCTTACTAAACTGAAATAAAATTTCACAATTTTCACAATCAAAAATGATTTCTCCTTTGAGATTATCAAGTATAATATCAGGTGTAAATAACATTTGCTTATTTAAAACTAAAAAACCATCTTCCTGTATTTGTTTATTTGAAACGGGTATACTATTTTTATCTATAAACCAATAAGATTGATTGATATGTTCAATAAAATGATTTCTGAAATCTTCGTAAAACTGGATTGGATAAAATAAATTAAGTATCTGATTTTTTTGTAAAGAAATATCACTGGCATACAGAGTTTTCCATTGGTTTGATTCTTTATCAATTGATTCTAAAAGTTCAATATGATATTGACCTTCATAAAGTTCAGAAACATAGACAGGTGCAATTCCTTTTAATTCATTATCCATAAAAATAGATAACTCTTTATTAGATAAAATATTTAAATTAGATGTTATTTCTTCATCATCCCATTTTATAAATATATTTTGATGATTTTTTTCTTTTATATTAACTTGAATTTCTTTTGCTGGATAACCTTTTTTTTTCGCTTCTATAATATATTTTCCTTCTAATAGAGTTAATTCTGCAGGTGTTTCTCCTTTATATAGAAAAATATTTTTATTTATATTTTCTGAATCTCTCTTTACAATAATATAATTTTTTGAAGAAGATAAAATATTTAATTTTCCTTTTCCAATGGTCTCAAAGGATTTTATAAGAGAATCAATTTGTTTTTTATCAAAATGTATATAATAATTCTTAGATGGTAATAATAAATTTTCGGATGTAATAAATAGAACATTTTCATTATTATTTTGTATAGTAAATCCATCAGATTCAAAATCATAATAGATTTGTTTATTATCAATTCTATGAATAGTATAATGAAACTTAAAATTTTTTATTTGTTTTGAAGGATTTTTATCGTCCTGATAAATTCTTATATCCAATAAATGTGTTGGATTAATGTTCTTATTAGATTTATCTGTAATAAAAATAATTTGTGGACTTTTCTCAGAAATAGAACGGAAAATATATTTTAATAAATAATTAGAACTTTCTTTTATTTCATTTAAAAGCTCCTCATCTCGATCATTTTCAATATTCCAATTGACTTCATTAACTTGAAGAATAATCTTATCTTTAATTTGTTGAGTCTCGAAACTATCAGAACGCTTTTCTTTTAAATCTGCAATACCTATAAATATTTTATTATTTAAATAATTTGAATAATCTAAAAATTCTGGGAAAAAATCAGATTTTTTATTTGAATCAATTTCATTAATAGAAGAACAATATAAAAATAGAAATAATCCTAAAAAAACGACCAATCTAAACATCAAAGTTATTTTATTAAATGTCGTTTTTTTGTCAATATACCTTTTTTTCTATAAATATTTTTTTTCTATTTGTTGTAACCATTTCGAAAATTCTCTATGATATTGTACTAAACGTTTTAAAAATGTTCTTCTTTCTTCTATTAATAATTCTCTTGCTTCTGCAATGATATCTGCAACTGTTTCTCTATGAAATGTCAAATGACTAATATATAATAATCGAATTTCTCCTGGAAGTAAATTTAAATTGATTTTTTCTAAACCATTCCAAAATTCTTCTAAACGTTTAAATGCAAGTTCCAATTCAGAAGGGTAAGGACTATTCATCAATGCTACTTTATCTGTTATTTCTCTTAAAATAGAAAAAAATCTTTCTATTTCATCCTTAGATACCTTTGTTAGCTCAATTTTACCTTCAAAAAATTGTTTTGCATATTCTTTTTCTTCTTCTGGTATATCCTGTTTAGCATAAGCTGCTTGTAGAGTATCAACAACAGTCATTTTTTCTGAACCTCTTCTAAAGACTCTTTCCTTTTCCATATCAACTCCTTTTTTTATTATATTGTGAAGTTTTTATCATTTTAAAAAATTTATTGACCATTTTTTTTTTCGTATCTCTGAGGTAAAGAAAAAAATATTGTTATTGTAATAGCATTGAAAAATGTGTAAATGGAAAATCCTCGGGGTGTAGCGCAGAGGTAGCGCATCGCGTTCGGGACGCGAGGGTCGGAGGTTCAAATCCTCTCACCCCGAAAATACTTTATTGACAAAAAAATTTGATTGAATATAGGGTTTCTTAATGAATATAAAGTTATATGGAGTAAGAGGTTCTATCCCAGCACCTACAACAACAAAAGAATACAAAAAAAAAATAAGAGAAATATTAAAATTTGCTATTCAGAATCAATTAAATAACGAAGAACATATAGATGATTTCTTAAATCAATTACCGATGCATCTAACCTATTTAACAGGTGGTAATACTACCTGTGTTACTGTTAGAACGAAAGAAAAGTTTTATATATTAGACGCAGGCACTGGTATTAGAGTCTTAGGAGATGAAATTTTTCAAAATCAAAATCAATTTCCAAAGGAAATTCATATTTTTATTACTCATACACACTGGGATCATATACAGGGATTACCTTTTTTTAAACCATTATATTTGCCCCAATATACACTCCATTTTTATTCGGGATTCCCAGATATAGAGGAACGATTATATTATCAAACTGATGAACGTTTTTTCCCTATGCCTATTTATAAAACGGCAAGTAAAAAATATTATCACCATTTCGATATTAAAAAACCTCTTAAACTGGAAGACTCTATTGAAATCCATTCCTTCCCTTTAAAACATCCCGGTGGATGCTTTTCCTATAAATTTATTAATTTAGAAAATAATAAGATCTTTATATTTGCAACAGATGTAGAATTTACTGGAGAAGATTTTTTAGAAAAAACAGAATATTTAGAATATTTTGGCAATGCTGATATTTTAATATTAGATTCCCAATATACCTTAGATGAATCTTTTTTAAAAATTGATTGGGGACATACAAGTTATACAATGGCTATCAATTGCGCCACACACTGGAAAGTAAAAAATTTAATTTTAACACATCATGAACCTGCTTATAGTGATGAAAAACTATTTAATAATTATATTAATGCTATAAGACATAGACAACTATTGGATAAAGAAAGACCAAAAATATTTTTAGCTAAAGAAGGAATGGAATTGGAATTATAAATGAAATATAAAACATTTTTTTTAATTAATGGAATTATGTTAATACTGGTCTTTGGTAGTTTGAGTTTTATTATTAGTTTAGAAAAACAATTAGTTAAAAGAAATTATCAATTTATTATAAAAAATAAATATAACGCTAAACCAATTTTTGTAAAGATAGAACGAATTCAAAATAAATCGTTTTTTGGTTTTCAACATTATTATTTTACCTTATCCTTCTGGCACGAAGGAAAAAAATTTTATTTATTAAAAAAAATATCTTCATATCTATATTATAAGTATAAAGAAGGTAATCAAATCGAAGCAGTTCTAATATTAGATAAATGGCAAAATCCCCAAATTCTTTTAATCCCCCAGATTATAGAAGAAATTAAGCTCGATAAAGCAAAATATAAAAATTTAGAAGAGATTACAAATATTTTTATGGGATTAGGTATTTTGTTTTTATTTTTTTATTTTATTCTTAATCGCAAATATAAAAATGTCTTTCATGAATTCTAAATTAGATTTTGGTTTATCCCCCTGCCCCAATGATACTTATATCTTTTATCATTTTATTCATACTGGAAAATATAATCCAATTTTTTTAGATGTGGAAGAATTAAATCAATTAGCACTAAAAGAGGAAATCCCTTTAATTAAAGTTTCCTGCATAACAGCAGTACAATTACAAAAATATGAAATTTTATCCTCAGGTGGTGCAATTGGTTATAGATGTGGACCATTAATTGTAAGTAGTTTAAAAAATCAGCTTTATTATAATGATTTTATAAACTTAATTTATAAATATCCTATTTATATTCCGGGGAAACATACAACAGCAAATTTTTTATTTTATCAATTTTGTAAATATAATAATATACCAATCAATCAAATAGAAATTCACTATATCCGTTATGATAAAATTATACCAGAATTAAAAAAGAATAATGCTTTTGGTGTTTTAATCCATGAAGAACGTTTTTGCTATCAAAATCATAATCTAAAAAAAATTATTGATCTTGGTGAATGGTGGGAAGAAACAACCCATTTACCTATACCCTTAGGTTGTATTGTTCTACACAAAGATTATATAGAGCTAAAAGATATTATAGAAAATGATATTAAACAAAGTATAGAATTTTCTAAAAATAATTATCATAAAGTATTACCATTTATAAAAAAATATGCCCAATCTATGGACGAAACAATTATAAAATCCCATATTGATCTTTATGTAACAGATTTTAGCTATGATATGAAAGATAAAGGGAAACAATCCCTTTTTAAATTAAAAGAATTTGTATATCAATTGTAATTTTATAAAAATATTAATGCCATAATTAAAAATACAGGTTGTAAAATTAATATAGAATAAATTAAATATCCTCCAAAAGAAGGCATTTTAATTCCAAATTGTTCTGCAATAGAACGAACCATAAAATTAGGGGCATTACCAATATAAGTCATAGCTCCCATAAATACTGAGCCTAAGGAAATTCCAGCAAGTATTAATGGTTCTTTTTGTATAAATTCTATAACAGTCATTGTTCCCTGAGCAATAGTAAAAAAAACTAAATACGTTGGTGCATTATCTAAAAAACTGGAAAATGCTCCTGTTGCATAAAAATATTTTATCGGTGTATCTAAACCTAATTCATGACCATGAATCTTTAATAAAATTAAAGCTGGAACCATTGTAATAAAAATACCAATAAATAATGCTGCTACTTCCATAATAGGATATAAATTAAAATCGTTTTCTTTTCTATATTGATCTGGTGTTGTAATTTTGGATAAGAAGATTAAAAGAAAGAATAAAGGAACTTGTATCAATTTAAAAAATTCATTCTGATGAATTAATGTTTTAAAGGGTTCATAATTTTCATTGATAAAAGCTACAATTAAGACAACACCTAAAAGCCATATAAAATTTATACTACCTTTAATACTAATAGGTTCAACCTGAGTTTGATCTTTAATAATATCTTTTATCGTTTCTTTTTTATAGGCATATTGATCCCATATATAATAAATAATTAATAATATTCCTACAGTAAATAACCATTCGGGAAATAAACGAAATGTCCAGGTAAATGGAACTCCACGTAAATAACCTAAAAATAAAGGTGGATCTCCTAAGGGTGTAAGTAAACCTCCAATATTAGAAACAAGAAAAATAAAAAATAATACAGTATGAACAACATATTTTCTTTCTGAATTTGATTTTAATAATGGACGAATTAATAGCATAGATGCACCAGTCGTTCCTATAAAAGAAGCCAATATAGAACCAATCAATAAAAATATAGTATTATTTATTGGTGTTGCTTTAATATCTCCTCTAATAACAATCCCTCCACTTATATAAAATAAAGCAGCAAGTAAAGAAACAAAAGGAATATAATCTAAGATAATCTGATGTTCTAAATCTTTAAATCTTCCAATAGAAATTAAATAGATTGCAATTGGTATACCTAATACCATCGAAACAATAAATTTATTTTTATTACTATGCCACCAATGTTCTGCAACAAGAGGTAAAATGGCAATACAAAGTAAAATTAATATAAAAGGAATTACAGACCAGAATGCTGGTTCTAAACCATTATGCATATAAACCTCTCATTAAAAAAATCAAAGTTAATATTTTATATGGAATTATTTTGTAAACCAATATATGCTCTAAAAATAATATAAATTATATATAAAACTACAAACATAATCCCCTGATTTCGTTCTAATTCATGTCTTTTTCCTATAAATAAAAACGAAAATAAAATAAAACTAACAATTACAGTTATTAAGGCATCAATATTATTTTCCATTGTAAAATGTAAAGGTTTAATGCACGAACTAATACCAAGAATAAAAAATATATTAAATATATTAGAGCCAACAACATTACCTATGGCAATTTGTGTATTCCCTTTATAGGTTGCAACACTAGAAGCAGCTAATTCAGGTAAAGAAGTACCAACTGCAACTATAGTTAAACCTATAAATGCTTCACTTAAATGGAATAATTTTGCAATTTGAACTGCTCCATTAACTACCCATTCACTTCCTAAGGGCAATAAAATTAAACCAAGAATTAAATATAAAAAAGACATAAATAGAGATAATTGTTTTTTTGGAATTTCATCTTCGAATATATTGTCTTTTTTTGCAATACTAAATACATAATAAATAAATATAATAAAAAACGCAAGAATTACTAATCCATCATTTCTTGATAAATAATTACTATTATTTGCACCAAAAAAAACATCATTTGCCTGAATTAATATTACAATTGAGCCAAGCAAACTAAATGGTATTTCTTTCCAGATAGTATTTTCTTTTACAAAAATATTTTTAATTATAGCACAGATTCCTAATATCAACAATATATTGGCAATATTACTTCCAAGAATATTTGAAATGGCTAAATCCGATTGTCCTTTAATAGAAGAATTTATATTAACAGCAAGTTCCGGTGCAGAAGTACCTATCGAAACAATTGTTAATCCTATAACTAAATCAGAAACATTTAACCTTCGAGCTAAGGAAGTTGCACCTTCTACTAAAATGTCTGCCCCTTTTATCAAAAGATAAAAACCAGGTAAAAATAATAAATAATCAATTATTGTTGTTATATCCATAAATTAAAGAACCAAAAATTCATATTAATTCTAATTGCAAAGTTTTTTTAATCGTTACAATTAACTTATTTTTTAAATATATAAAAACAATCAATAAAACAATTATTTTAATATAATAAAATAGAATTGACAAAGAATTTTTTAGTTTTATTTTTGCTATTAAGCAATGAAAAAATATATTCTAATTATATTATTTACTATTAGCAAAACTATATATACTTATAAACCTTATACTATTCCGTTTATTCAACCAATGGAAATTTCAATTGCAAAAAATTTATTACAACAAAATATAACAAAAAATCAAAATAATTCTTTGTATTATACAGATATAACAAATTTTTATTTTTACAAAAAACCCAAAATCACAAATTATAACATTAATAAATTAACATTCCAGCCATCGTTTCTTAGTTATTATTCTCCTTTGAATTATTATCATTATTTATCTTATCAAAAAAACAACTTTATAGAAATTGAATTAATTCCTTATCTAAAGCATACAGAAATTCCCTGGAAAAGTGCTAAAAGAGAATATAATTTTTATTCTTCGATTTCTTATGGTTTCTTTTTAAATCAGAAAGAAACTATATCTGCTTTTTTTGGTATTATAAATGAACAAAAATTGCATAACGAAATGATTAATAATTATGATCCCTTTATTGAATATGGAAAAATATTTTTTACACCTGGTATACAACTTAGAAGTTCCAGTGTTGTTTTAAAAACGTTTTTAGAAATGCCTTTTTATCATTATGATTTTATTCAAAAAACCCAAAAGATCTATACTCCTACATCTGAAAATATAAAAGCAAATTTTCAAATTCAAATCAAACATTAAGGGAGATAATGATCTGAAGGTATATAAAATTTTTTTAATATATTTAAATGTTCTTTTTCTTTATTTAAATCAATATAAATCTTCCTATGGTTAGATAATTCTAATTCTAAAATTTTATTATGAGAATGTATTGTTTTATCTATTATTTGATATAAATGTTTTAAATTTTGTATATCAATATTATTAGCTTTTAATACCGGTTTTAATAATATATCCTGATAACCAATATTTATTGGATCAGGTAAAACTTCAGAAATGATCACAATTTTATCTTGTTCTTTTTCATTTTTATAATACTTTTTATTATCATATAAATAAGCAAGTTCTAATGCTTGCCTACGCCAGTTTTTTCCAAGACGTTCTATTAAATAAGAACGACTTAATTCTATAAAAAGAATTCCATGCTGTAAAATATATGGTTGCATTCCATATACTTTCCAGGGTATACGTTCTACACTTCTATTGTAGTTATATAATGATTTTAAATCTATTTCTAATTTTTTAACTTGTTTATCTCTTAGGATCTGAACTTTTAACTTTTCTCCTTTATTTCTATACGTTCCATTGATATTTCTGGAAATCAATAATTCAAATTTCTGATAACCCATTAAAGGATCCTTATAAAAACATTTTTTATTTGGTTTTATACCATCGATTTCTAAAATTATATCACCTTCTTTTAAAATACCATAACCACTACTACCTATAATAATTTCCTCTACGAAACAACCCTGTTCATCTTCCGGTAAATTATAATGTTTTTTTAATTCATCAAATACTGGTTTAAGTTCTAATCCTTGCACAACAAAACCTTTATAATTTTCAGAAAAATATTGATTTATAAAATATCTTATTCTTGATGCTGGTACAAAAATTAGTTTTTTATCATTATAATAAGAATGGAAACCTACAACTTCTTCATTCAATACAGCTGGACTTCCTATTTTGATAGATTTCGAAGAAGAAACTGTAAAAACAGGTAATTTTGTAAATCCGTAATCAGATGTTATGGTATATTCATTTACAGAATATTTATAATAACGAAGTTGATTATAATCATCGAAATAAAATACTTTTATATTTTGCTTTAACTTTGGATCTTCTCCTAAGGGGAGTTCTTTCCAATTTTTTTTAAAATTTAAAAAAGATTGATTTGATTTAAGAATACATAAATTTACTTCTGTATCTATTAATTCTAATTGTAATTTATATTTTTTATTTTTATATATTGCATTGATGGAAACTGAATGTATTAATTCATCACATTGAGATAAAACTGTATTTGAATTTAAAATTATACCATACTGTTGATATTCTTCTCCTAATTCTTTTAGCCATGGATATACTTTACTATAACGAATTGTCGTATAGTTTAATTCGATTAAATGTTCTTTTAGGATATCTTTTAATGTTTCTTTTGCATTTATGATATTATGAAGAAAAATAAATAAAATTATAAAATAAATTTTACTTTTCATATTTATTCCCTAAATAATGATCTTTTTGTATAGAATAATTTGTTATAATTTCTTTATGCATATTCTGTAATTCATCAGAAGTAAAAATTAAAGGTATTTTTTCTCCTTTAAAGTAAAATTGTATTTCTTTTTTACTTTTTAACTCTTGTTCTAAAATCGATAATAAATGATGCATATTTTTTATTTCTATTCCATTTATACTTTCTAAAATTCGATGTTTAAATTCCTTTGCATATTGATTATGATTATTCGTTAAAACCTGGGTTAATATGATTATTTGCTTATTATATAAATTGATCTTATTCTGTACGGCAAAATAATAATAAAAAATTATATCAGAACGATTTTTAGATAACCATATAGAAGAATAAGTTGACATCAAATCAGAAGTTAAAGGTTGAAAAACCAACCCGCCATATAAAATATATTCTGGTGGTTCATCATAATTTTTTCTCTGAAAATCTAAAAATTTTGTTATTTTTGCAGGAAAATCTAATGTTAAGATTTTACCGTTTCTAAAAACTTTTACTTTTATATTTTCCCCTTTTTCTAAATTATCAATTACTTCAACATAATTACGATATTCTCCATTGATAAAGACTTCGCCCTGGTCTGTTATTTTATAATTTTGTATTTCTAATAATACATCACCTTTTTTAATATAGCCTTCTGCACTGGAATCAGGTAGAATATCATATACAAAAACACCATAATTTTTATATTCATCAGGTAAATGTAATGCTTTTTTCATCATTGGATTTTCCGTAGTCTGATCTATAACACCCAATTCAATATAACCATCATATTCCTGATCTAAGGAAATATCTTTTATGAATTTTTTTATAACAGGTGGTGGAATTAAATAGCCAAGATTTTCTCCAGAACGTAATATCTGAAATGCAACACCAATAACCCTCCCATTTTGTATAGCAGGACCTCCAGAATTACCAGGATTTATAGCAGCATCTACTTGAATAACTAAATGACTATCTACACCACTATGACTATAAGTATCCATATCAATACGAGAAACTATTCCCTGTGTTATAGAAACCTTTTCCCCACCTATTGGAAAACCAATAACGAGCACTGGTGTATTTAATTGCGGTGTATCTCCAATTTCTAATGGTAAAGCATCTTTATAAAATTCATCTTTAGGATTTAAAGATTCATCAATATCAAGTAATGCTAAATCGCAATCATGAGCAATATGTTTAATTTTTGCAAAAAAATATTTTCCCTGTCCAGACCTTCTAACACGAATTTGAAAAGAACCACTTACTACATGGGCATTCGTTAAGATATATTTTTTCTGATTTAACTCTATTATAAATCCAGTACCGCCTGCTTTTGTAATATTAGGTTGATTCCAGGGTTTTTCGTAAGAATATCGAAAAGAATTTACTTCTATATTTACTACAGAGGATTTAATTTCCTGTATAGTGGGTGTTTTCTTAAAGTTAAAAAAATCAAATAAAATAAATAAAAATATAAACTTCATTTCAGATCATCTTTTTTAATAAATAAAAATTAATCAAGTTTATTCTTTGTAAATTTATGAATTAAAGATTCATATTCTGGAAAAAGATGAATTAATTTATTATAACTGGCAATTTCAAAATCTTCAAACTCAAAACCTGGTGATACTGTACATCCAACTAATGCAAAAGAATTTTTATCCACTACTTCCGCAGCAAACCAGATATTTTTGGGAACAACACATTGATAATTACAATATTCTCCTAATTGTATCTTTTTATAACTTTTCGTTTCTTCATCAAGTAAATGTAATAAAACTGGACTTCCTTTATAAAAATGCCAGATTTCATCAGATTTAATACGATGAAAAACAGAAACATCTTCTTTTATCAGCAAATAATAGATAGAAGTACAAATATTTCGATTTTTCTTTTTTGAATTTTTTCTATTTTCTAAAATTTCTACTGGTATTGTTTCTATGGAACGATAAATTTCTTTATAATAACCACCTTCTGGATGTCTTTGCAATTGTAAGGTATTAATAATATCATGAACTTCTTTATCTAACATCGTATTTTAAACCTGTTTTTAAACGTACTTCTTCCATGATTTCTTCTGCAATCGAACGTGCTTTTTTTGCTCCTTCTTTTAAAATATCAATAATATAATCTTTTTGTTTTTCTAGTTCCATTCGTTTTTTTCGAGCATCAGAAAAATAATCCAATATTTTTTGATACAATTCCTGCTTTATATGACCATAACCAATCCCTGGGGTTAAGAATTTATCGCGTAAAATCTGCTTTTCTTCCTCGTTTAAAAACAAAGCATAGATATGATATAAAACAGAATTATCTGGATCCTTTGGCTCATCAATACCTTTTGAATCTGTTACAATAGACATTACTTGCTTGCGTAGTTCTTTTTCATCAGAAAATAAATAGATAGCATTTTTATAACTTTTACTCATCTTTCTTCCATCTATACCTGGAACTATTGCAACTTCTTCATTAATATCTGGTTCAGGTAATAGAAATACCTCTCCATAGCAACGATTAAATCGTTCTGCTATATCTCTTGTAAATTCTAAATGTTGTTTTTGATCTTTCCCTACAGGTACCTTTTCTGTGCGAAATGCTAAAATATCAGCTGCCATAAGTACAGGATAGAAAAATAATCCTCCATTTGGTTTTATACCCTGAGCTATCTTATCTTTATATGAATGAGCTAATTCTAATTGAGAAACTGTAATAAAATTTGAAAGTATCCAACATAATTCTGTCACCTGTGGAACATCACTCTGTACCCAGAATACAGATTTTTCTGGATCTATTCCAATAGCTAAAAAATCTAAAACAGTATTCCATATTCCATCACTTAATTCTTTTTGATTTTGTACTGTCGTCATTGCATGATAGCTTGCAATAAATACAAATAATTCATTTTCATTTTGATATTCCACCATTCTTTTCATCATAGAAAAATAATTACCTAAATGAGGTTTACCACTTGGTTGTATTCCAGATAAAATTCTCATATAAAACCAAAACTTAAAACAAAAATTTCCTGTCATTTTAATTTTATATATAAAGGTTTACAATTGACATAAAATTCATCTTTAAAAAAATTATTCTATGAATTTTAGTTTTTTAAATCTATTGGGTGTTATAATCAGTTTAATTTTTATTGGATGGAGTTCCTGGTTTATTTATAATTATTTTCAATTATCAGCTTCGGGAAGAAAATATAAAAAAATTCAACTCTGGATAAGTATTTTAATCTTTTTAATTGGTTTAACTGATTTAGCAAAATCAATAAAAGATATTCTATCATCTTATTGAATTGTTAAATAAACATTTAAATGATATTAATAAATCATTTATTATTAAAATTTTCTAATTTAATAACACCTCAACTAAATAGACATATTTTAACATCTTTTCTCTTTTATTATTATTAAAAAAATACAAGGAAGGTTTAGATACTTTATAATAAGGAAATTTACCTAAGATGTTAATTTTTAAATCCTTTCCAAAATATTGAAATAATTCATTTTCGAAACTTTTAAAAAATATTTCTTGAACTACAATAAATTTATGTTTTTCTACTTTTAATTCGTTTATAAATTGAGCTTTTTTTAAAGAATAAGGTCTTGTAATTCGCTTTGTATAAAAGGCATAAGAGCGATGTGAAAAAGGAATTCCATAAGTATATAATATTTTATTATTATTTCTATTTTTCTCTAATTCTAATTTAAAGATAATTTGGGCAATTTTACTTGCTGGTTGATATTTTATTAACATTGGATAAAGGGAAGAAATAATATAACAATAAAATAATAAAAAAGCAAAAAAGGTATATATTAAACTATAATCAAAAGTTTTATAAAAAAAGAATAAAATCAATAATATTAAAAATAAATAAATATAAAATAAAAACGTAAATTGTTCCCCTGTATAAAAAGGTAAATATAACAATAAAATAAAAAGAAATGTGGGAATAAAATAAAAAGAATTAATAATTGTTTTATTTTTCTTAGATAAATATTCTTCTAACCAATTACCTGCTACAATACAAGCACCAGGTACTAACCAAAATATATATTGTGGAAGTCGAAACTTCGAAAAACTTAATAAAATTAATATAAAAAATACCCATAAGTATAATACTACATCTTTTTTATATAAATCATTATATATATTTATTATCTTTGTCTTTATATTTTCCGCATTACTATATTGTTTTTTAATTTCTTTTAATTTGTAAAATAAAATTATAATAAATGGTAAAGAAAAAGGTAAAATAGAATAAATAAATGTATAATAAAAATAAAAGGGATTCCAGCCAGTATCATAAATTTTACTAAAAAATCTACCAAATGACTGCAAATATAAAAAGAAATAAGGACCAAATATACCAAAATCTTTATATAGTAAATAAGACCAGAATAATATTGGAATAGATATAATAATTATACCATATAAAAGATGCATTCGTTTTAATATATCAAAATTTCTTGTTATTATAATATTTCCACCTATAGCAAGTAAGGGTAATGCCAAAGAGATGGGTCCTTTTGTAATAAATCCAATACCAATAAACAAATACATAAGATAAAAATATCTATCATTTTTTAACAAACCATAATAATAGAATAAAAAAACAAAAATTACAAATGTTGTTAAATATATATCTATAATAGGACTCGTAAGCATAGTAAATAAGGCTGGAGAACTTAAATAAAATAACATCGCAAACCAGGCTTTTCTTTCTTTTTGATATAATAAATATGCTAATTTAAAAATTCCAATAAGAGAAATAACTGCCATTAAAAGAGCTGGGAAACGATAAGCAAAATTATTTGCTCCGAAAATATTAAAAGAGAAAGAAAGTATCCAGAATGTCATAATAGGTTTATCTAAATATTTTCTTCCATTATCTCGGATTTTAAAATAATCATGGTTTTCTACCATTTCCCTGGTAATTTCTGCATATTGAGTAGAATCAATATCCATAATATCCTGTGGTAAATAAAAGGCATATAATACTATGAATATTAATGTTAAAATCACATAAAATAGTTTTTCTTTTTTAGAAATTTGTGATAAACTATATAATTCCATATTTTATCAATCCTTATAATTTTATTATTGATTCAAAAAAACTGGCATTGTACAATCTACAATAATTTTACATTCATCCTGTTGTTGCACCTCTTTTATACGTTCCTTATAACATTCAAAAATTTCTATGTTATAGATCATACATGCATCGATGCAATTAGCATAAAATTTATTTTGCCAGTTCGCAGGCATATTAGAAATAGAATTTTTCTCTAAATAATTTTTTAAACATTGATTAAATTTATTACATAAATTATCACATTGTGTATAAATGGGATCTTTACAACTAAAAATAAAAAATAAAATTCCTAAGAAAATAAAAAAAATATAAGAATTTCTCACAAGAGCATTTTTTTTTTATTCAGATGTAAGTAAATATTTTTTGAACAAATTCAAATTTATAGCAGTCTAATAATTAGCAAATATTTTTATTCTAAAGATGAAAAAATTACCGATAAGTTTATTAATGAATAAAACATTTATAATTATAGTATCTATATTTACTGTTTTATCTTTTTGTAAAAGTTTTCAACAGGATACAATTATAAAATCTCAAAGCCAATTAACACAGTCACAATCCATAGAAGAAAAAAATAAAATTGTAGAAAATATGTATAAAAAAAAAGATAGTGTTCCAGAAAACCAAAAAAAGGATTATATTGATTTTTTTATTTATGCTTCCAAAGAAACACCTTTAGCAATATCTAAGTTAATTGCCTTATATAATGATCCACTATATAAAAATTATAAAAATTATATTTTTGATCAACTCATAGAACAAATTGAAGATCCAGAAGTTTTTTCTTTTATTGAAAAGGAAATATATAAAAATCCAGATCTTTATAATATAAAACTAAAACAAAAAATCTTACAATCTAAAAATAAAACTTTAGCTGAATTTTTACTTAATATGATTTATTTAAATAAAGAAATATTAGATCCAGAAATTATTTATCTTTTTAAAGAAACAAAATTAGAAGAATCCCTTCCAGTACTAATTCAATCAATAGAAAAAAATCAATTTGTAGAAGAATGTTTTTCTGCCATATCTTCGATACCTACAGAAGAAGCACAAACCTTTATTATAAATGTTGCATCTGATTATCAACACCCTTATAGAGAAATTGCTCTTGGTTATTTATCTAAAATCGATAATAAAAAACTCGCTTATTCTGTTTATTTTAATATATTAAAAAATTATCATTTAGAAAAAGATACAATTCTTTTTAAAACTCTTAATTCATTAAAACAAATTATACCTTATTTAGATGAAAGTCAAAAACAAGAAATTCTAACACAATTAGAAAAATTAAAAAATAATATAAATTTAGAAAAGCCCATTAAAGAACTTTCATTACTATTAGGACAGCCTATTGAATCAATCAAAAAAGAAACGGATTTAAATAACGAAAAACAATTAAAAGAAATTCCTGAAATAAAAAAAGCTATAAATAAAGACTTAGTATTAAAACAAAAACAAAATAAAACAGAACAAAAATCTAATCACAAAAAACCACAACATCTTAAAAAAAAGAAAGTTCCCCATAAAGCTTTTTATTCTAAATCCTATGCAAATAAAATTTCTAAGGAATTAGAATTTCTCTTTTTAGATGATTATAAAGAAACTCAGTTAAATTTACATAATGCATTATTAACTTATGCAAAATCTAATTCAGAAAAAGCTAAATTCATTATAAATGCTTATAGAGAATATTACAAAATTCAGAATGAAGAAGAAATTAGAGAGCTTCTATCACAAGGACTTTTTATAAATCAATCAATATATGGAATATTATCATATGTTAAAAAACAATACAAAAGAAACGATTTACAAATTTATGCTTTAACTCAGCTATTTGCTATAAAACGTAAGCACGCAGAAAAAATTTTAGAAAATATAAATCGCTTTAAATAAAAATATTAAAAATATGCTAAAAAAAATAAATATTTTATTATTATTAACTTTTTTTATTACATGTAAAAGAGAATATACTGGAGATTTTGCCTGGAGAAGTATTGATCAAAATCAATTTAATTATATAGAAAAAATGTTAATTTCTCCTCAGGAATTTTATACAGGAAGAAAAAATCTTTATTTTGGCACACAAGAAACCATATGGTGGATTTATCGATTTCACAATAAATTTTATTTAAAACCAAAATTTCTTGTTGTACTTTATTCAGAAATAAAATCCCCTCAACCTGTGGAAATTGATTTACGAATTGTACAACCTGATTATCAGGATGGTTTTTATTTTATCAAACAATATTATCCACCTCTTGAACCAGGGAAATATTTATTAAAAATTGCTGCATACGAAGATAAAATTCCTTTTGATCAGGTTGAATTTATTGTTTTACCTCAGGAAGAAATTAGACAAATTTCTGGTCCAGTATATCCTAAAAAGATTGATTAAAAAGATTTACTTTATAATTTCCTTACTAAAATTGCACTTATGAATGATATAAAAGAATTTCTGTTTTCTGAAAGAATGAAGTACATTGATACTTCTCAAATAAGAAAGATGTTTGATTTAGCACAAAAATTAAAAAATCCTATTAATCTTTCTATTGGTCAACCTCACTTCCCTACACCTGAACCAATTATAGAATCTTTACAAAAAGCTATAAAAGACGGTAAAACATCTTATACAATGACACAGGGAATAAAGGAACTTAGAGAAAAACTAACAGAAAAATTTTATAATAAAAATCATATTAAAACATCACCAGATAATATTCTTGTAAGTTCTGGCGTTTCCAGTTTATTAATTTTATTATTTCTAACCATGATCGATCCAGAAGATGAAGTATTATTAATAGAACCTGCTTTTTTAATTTATCGAGGCTTAACTTCTTTTTTTCGAGCAAAAGAAATTTTATTAAATCAACATTTCACTAAAGAAGATATAGAAAAATTGACATTTAAAAAACTAAAATTGATTATATATTCCTCTCCTTCTAATCCTACCGGATATATCTTAAATCAAGAACAAATTCAATTATTAGCAGAATTAGCAGAAAAAACTGGTGCATTACTAGTTTCTGATGAAATCTATGAATTATTTGATTATGATAATAAATTTATTAGTGCAGGTTCTATTTATCCTAAAACACTTACATTAATGGGATTTTCTAAATCTTACAGTATGACTGGATTAAGATTATCTGCTGCTACTGGTCCATATAATGTAATAAAAGCTATGACTACATTACAACAATATACAATTGTTTGCGCACCTGCCCCAGTCCAATATGCAGGTATAACCGCATTAGATATTGACATTACTGATTATATAAACTATTATAAAGAAAATCGCGATATTTTAAAAGAATCTTTAAGATCTTTAACAGAATTCTATGAACCAGATGGTGCTATTTATCTTTTTGCTAAAGTTCCTTCTAAATATGATGATCTTTCCTTTTGTGAAAAAGCCATTCAGGAAAAAGAATTATTAATTGTACCAGGACGAATTTTTACCAATCAAAATAATTGGATAAGAATTTCTTTTGCAGTGGATCGAGAAATATTATATAGAGGTATAGAATCATTAAAAGAATTATATCAATCTTAAAAAACAATATTCTGTACGATCTTTAAAAAAAATCTGGTCTTATGGCAGATTATTATAATGAAATCCAGAAAAGACGTTCTTTTGCAATTATAGCTCATCCTGATGCTGGTAAAACAACTCTAACAGAAAAATTATTATTATATGGTGGTGCAATTCAATTAGCAGGACATGTTAGGGCAAAGAAAGATAGAAAAAAAACCCAATCGGATTGGATGAAGTTAGAACAAGAACGAGGTATTTCTATTACAACATCTGCTATGCAATTTGAATATAATGGATTCATATTAAATTTACTGGATACCCCAGGACATGAAGATTTTTCAGAAGATACATATAGAACATTAATGGCAGTAGATTGCGCTATAATGCTTTTAGATGGTTCTAAAGGGGTGGAACCTCAGACGATTAAATTATTCCATATTTGCAGACAGCGTAATATTCCCATTGTAACATTTATAAATAAAATGGATCTACCTGCCAAGGACCCATTTGAACTCTTAGATGAAGTAGAAAAAGTATTAGGTATTTCCACTGTACCAATTCTATGGCCTATTGGTTCTGGTAAAGATTTTCGAGGAGTTTATCATCTAAAAGAAAATAAGGTATATTTATACGAAAAGACTACTGGTGGTGCTTATAAAGCACCTGTTCAGGTTAAAGATTATAAAGATCAAGATTTTAAAGATTTAATCGATCCAGAAATTTACAAAAGCTTTATAGAAGGTATAGAAATTGCGAGTGAATTATTACCAGATTTTGATTTAAAACAATTTCACGAAGGTAAAATTACACCTGTCTATTTTGGTAGTGCTTTAGCTAACTTTGGTATTGAATTATTTCTAAATGAATTTATCCATATTGCACCTGCTCCTACTTCAATGAAATTAGCAGATGGTAATGAAATTCATATTAATCCAGATCAATTTATTGGCTTTGTATTTAAACTTCAAGCAAATATGAATAAAGCCCATAGAGATAGAGTAGCTTTTATACGTATTGCTTCTGGAAAATTCGAACGAGGTATGGATGTTCAAATTGCTTTTAAGAAAAAAAATGTTAAATTATCCAGTCCAGTTTCTTTTTTTGGTCAAAAACGTTCTACCATTGACGAAGCATATCCAGGAGATATAATTGGACTAATTAATCCAGGTACTTTTCAAATCGGTGATGTTCTTTATACTGGAGAAGAACCTCAGATCATTACTTTACCACAATTTGCACCAGAATTATTTGCCAGAATCATACTTACAGATACATCAAAAATAAAAAGTTTTCGTAAAGGAGTTCAGGAATTAGCAGAAGAAGGAATAATACAAATATTTTATTTATCAGATGGTTCTTCCATACTTGGTGCTATTGGTCAATTACAATTTGAAGTATTTCAAGCCAGATTACAGGACGAATATAATGCTCCCTGTAGAATAGAAAAAATGCCTTTTGAATGTTCACGCTGGATTTTAGAAAAAGATAAAAATAAATTCAGTAGTTATGATCTTATAGTTAAAGATATTCATGATAACTATGTTGTTTTATTTAAAAGTACCTATAGAATGCAAAGCTTTCAGAAAGAAAATCCAGACATACCTTTATTTGATTCTCCCTTAGCATTAAGAAAATACCAGGAATCCTTAGCAAAATCAAGATAATTCTTGTAATAGATCTATGAAATTCTTTCTTGCAATAATTATATCTGTATTTGAAATTTTATATGTTTTTTTATAAATTTCTATAAATTGCATTCTTTCTTTTATAGTAAAAAAAGAAAATAATTGAACTAAAACTTCTTTATTTAAACTTCTTAATATAATATATATTTTTTTATGAGAATTTTCTGTTTGTTCCCAGTACCATTTTCTTAAAATATTAATAGAGTTCTCGAAGTTAGAACTTACAAAAAACTCTAACATTTCTTTAAATTGATCTTTTTCACTTTTTTTTATTATAATGTTATTTTGTTCTTGATTAGTTACATCTGTTGATTTTGGTTTAACAATCTTTCCATTTCCAGAAGAACTTTTACTTATATGAGGGAATTGATAAGGTTTGATTTTCTTTGTAGATTCGTAATTTTGATTTTCATGATTTTGATTATTCGATTTTTCTATTCGTTCTGAAATTTTACTTTTTTTATTAAATATAAAATCTGCTTTTTTAAATTCTTTTTCTGGTATCCATTCTTTCATTTTTAATATTCCAGAACATAAAAATAAGCATAAAACATATTACGTCAAGATTTTTTAATTATCATGATCAATATATTCAAAACCTAAATCATAAGCAAATTGTACAACTTCCCTATATTCTTCTTTTGTTATAGGACGATTAATTTCTTTATAAATATCTGGTCTTTTTAAAACCTTTGCATACGGTCTATATTGAGACATTATATTTATATATATCTTCTTTGAAATTTTAGATAAAAAATATAGGATTTTTTTAGAATCTTCTACGTATCCAGGCATTACAAGATGCCTTACAATTAATCCTTTTTTAGCTAATCCAAATTCATCGAACTTTATATCTCCTACTTGATGATACATTTCTAAAATCGCTTTTTTAGCTATTTCTGGATAATCTTCTGTTTTTAAATAACGACGAGCAAGTGATGGATCCCAAAATTTAAAATCTGGCATATAAATATCAATAATACCTTCTAATAATTTTAAAGAATCAATAGAAGAAAAAGCATTAGAATTATAAACTAAAGGAAGACTTAATCCCTTTGGAATTGCTTCATAGATTGCAAATAGAATTTGAGGTATAACATGATCTGGACTTACAAAATTAATATTATGAACACCTTGATTTTGCAAATTTATCATAACATCCGCAAGTTGGACAGGTTCTAATTCTATTGCTTCGGGATCATCTAACTGGCTTATTTCAAAATTTTGACAAAATACACATCGTAAATTACATAAATTAAAAAAAATTGTTCCACTACCATTCCAACCTCTTAAAATATCTTCTTCTCCAAAATGAGCAAAATAAGACGAAACTTTTACTTTTTTTCCAATACGACAATATCCCAATTCTTCATTTCTATCAACATGACATTCCTGTGGGCATACATTACAATTCTTTAACATTTCTTCAGCTATTTGTATGCGATTTTGAAATTCCTTAAAATGATTTTGATACAAATTTAAATATGCTGGTTTAAAGGATATTGATGAAATAATATTATCAAAAGATGTTTTAAAAAAAGGCATACCTAAGGAATTAAATTCATATAAAAATAGTCAAACATAATTCGATTTTTTTATAAAAATTTTTTACTTTTAGTATTATATACAATAAAATATAGATTTATTTAATAAAAATAAACATTTTTAAAATTATTTTTTAAAGCATAATTGTAAACAGAATCTAAATCATTTTTATTAACAGTTTGATTTATTTCTTTATACATTTGTTTTTTTAAAACTAAACCAGAAGGTATATAATTAGAATTAATTATAATACCAATTCCTAAGGAAATGGTTTTTAAATAATCAATAATTTTCAAATATTCTTCGGATAAATCAGGTAAAATCAATAAACGGATTATCAACCCTTTTTGAATAAATCCATTTTTGATTTCTAAGTCTCCCACCTGTTGATACATTTCTCTTACAGTTTCCTTTACAATTTCTGGATAATATTGTTCTTTAAGATATAGTCGAGATAAATGTTCTGATATAAATTTAAAATCTGTAATATAAATCTGAATAAAATCTTTTAAAAAATGAAGGGTAGATTGTAGTGCAAATCCATTTGATTCAAATATAATTGACTTTTTGATTTTTTGTATCTTTTTAATTGCATAATAAATAGCATATAAAGTATGAGGTATTAAATGATCCACATTTATTAGCTGTATTGCTTTTATATTTTTATTTTGAAAAAAATCTACTAAAAGCTCTCCATATTCATCTAAGGATATTTCATTGTTATTATTTAAATAATGTTCATGATGGATTTGATAATCATAACAATATATACATCTTAAATTACAATGTTGAAAATAAATTTTTGCTATTTGTTTATTATTAATAAAAAATTGATCGTTTTCTATGCTTGTTTTATATAATTTTGGTCTTATACCTGTATGACAATATGTTTTAGAACATTCCCATCGATTTATACGACAATATCTATAACATCCCTCACAATCATTTAAAATCTTCAGGGCTTTTTTAAGTCTTTCTTCTATAGATTCATCAATTTTCATTAAAATATATTATAATCTATTCAGAATAAAAAATCAATCTAAATTTTTTTATTCGAACGTTTTTTTAAAATCTTCTTTTATTGCATTTAATTGTTCTTCGTTAAAAAAACCAGTATAATAATAAGCTGGATGAGTTACCTTAATTCCAGCTTTTTTAGTATTAAGAAATTCTTTTTGTTGCTCTTCATTTAATTTAAAAGTAATATATTGTACAGAAGAAATCCTTTCTCTATTAAATTGTTTATCATCAAATTCTCCTTTAATTTCCTCTAAGGTTCCATCTGACTTTTCATAGAGGAAAAAGACATGTTCATGTAAACCCACCAATTCTTTTAATTTATATTTTCTAAAAACCTCATCATCAATTTCTATTAATAATGTTACTTTTATTTCTCCTTTATCTGGAGCTAATTGATTATATGTCTCTACTTCATGCAAAATAGCATTTTTTTCTGTAATACCTTCTGCTCTTAACATTTCTTGAATTTGATACCAAACTGTATCTTTATTTTCAAACAAAAATGTAAAAAAATCTCCTAAATGAAATCTTCTTGGTGCTTTAATTTGAAAAATTCTTTCTCTTATTTCAGCTCTTTTTTGTATATATTCCTGATTTGGTATAATCTCTTCATAAGATACTTTATGTCCCATTTTTACCTCCTTATCTATTCTTTTATAGAGTTACTAAAACCACCTTCTTCAGGTGTTTTATATGCTTTTGCTAAAATTTGTATAGGATGCATTGGTAAATCCTGTAAACCTATTCCTTGTTTTAATTGAATTGCTGCTAAGGGACAATCTGTTGTTATATAATTTGCATTTTTTTGTTTTAATTGCTCAAAAGCCTTTTTCCCACATGCTAAACTTTCTTCAAAATGTTCTTTTTTCATTGACCAGGTACCATCATGTCCACTACATTCAGCAACAAAAGCAATCTGTGTATTAGGAATTTGTCGTATTAAATCACGCGAAGGAAAACCCTTCCATTGTGCACGTAAATGGCATGGGGCATGATATGCGACAGATTCTGGCATACTCTTAAAGTCTTTGTTAAATTGATCCTGTTTTTTCAATTCCCATAAAAATTCATGTATATCCCTTGTTGCTTCTGCTATCTTTTTAGCCTTATTAGTCCAATCTTCTTGCTCATTCTGATTTTTACCAATTAAACCAGCATATAAAGGATATTCATGCTTTAATGTCATAGAACAGGTAGGATTAATAACAAGAATTTTATAACCCTGTTCTACATATGGAAGTAGATTCTTTATATTATTTTTCATCTTTTTTAATGCAAATTTTAAATCACCTGTATTTAAACCGGGCATACCACAACAATTTTGCTTAGGATGTTCAACATTACATTGATTTTTTTCCAATACAAATACCGCATCTTTACCAATATCTGGATTATTATAATTTACGAAACAGGTAGAAAACAATACTACTTTATTTGTATTATTTTGATTTTGATTTTTCTTTTTATATTTTTTAAACCATTTCCCAAAGCTACTCAAATGAAATTCTGGCATCAATTTTTTTCTATGGATACCTAAAATTTTTTCGATTATAATACGATGAAAATTACTTCGAAAAGAATAATTTACAATTTTAGAAATTAAACCAGTATTTAATTTACCTGCTAAATCTGCATTTTCTAATATTTTGTCGCGAAACGAAATACCTTCTTCTTTTGCTTTTATATGTACTGCTCTTTGCATTAATGCAGGAAAATTTAAATTAAAAGCATGATTATCTTTATCCGTATAAGGACAATTTACATAACATAATTTACAATGATAACATTCTTCTATAATTTTATTTTTATCCTCTTGCGTTAATTTATAAACATCACCATTGGCATACGAATCAAGTGCATTAAACAAAGTTGGAAAAGAAAAACAATAATTAAAACACATTCTACAACCATGACAAATATCAAATGTTCTTAATAATTCTTTATCTAAAGATTCCCTATCCCAATATTTTGGATTTTTAGGATCGTAAATTGCATTTTCTAGATTTGTTTGTTGTATCATCTTCATTCTCCTTAAAGAGATAAAAAAGGAGCATTTTCGCTCCTTTAAAATTTATGTTATACTTTTTAAAGCCTGTTCAAATCTTCCTGCATGAGATTTTTCTGCTTTTGCTAAGGTCTCAAACCAATCGGCAATTTCTGGGAATCCTTCTTCTCTTGCTGTTTTAGCCATTCCTGGATACATATCTGTGTATTCGTATGTTTCTCCAGCAACTGCACTTTTTAAGTTGTTTATAGTATCGCCAAATGGTAAATCAGTAGCAGGATCACCTACTTGTTTTAAGTATTCTAAATGACCATGAGCATGTCCTGTTTCTCCTTCTGCTGTATCGCGAAATAAACCAGCTATATCTGGGTAGCCTTCTATATCTGCAATTTTAGCAAAATATAAATATCTTCTATTTGCCATTGATTCACCAGCAAATGCATGTTTTAAATTTTCATGAGTTTTGGTTCCTTTGAGTTTTGCCATATCTTCCTCCTTAATTTTTTTAATTTAATAATTTTCGAATATTTAAAAATATTCTATTTTTAGAATAATTTTATATATGATATTGGCAATATTTTTTTCCCAATAATATAAAAAAAAATTTTATTTTGAGACACAATCTCAATAATTTTATATTACTAACATATATTTAAAAATTCAATAGTTTTTTCATAACACGAAAAATTATCTAAGAATATTGATAAATATTTTTCTAAATTGCGAATAATTAACTTTTATGCAACAGAGCCTTCTAAAAAGAAAAAAAAGAAATAATTTATAATTATAGGATTTTATTTAATTATAATTAATATTTTATATTTATTCTTTGTATTTTTTCGTTCTCTCTTGAATACGTTTCGTTTTAATTTCTTCTAATATATAATTTAAGAACGTATCAATTTCCCATTCTTTTTGTTCACCTGTAAAGTAATTTCGAACATTGATTATATGATTATTTTTTTCTCTCTCTCCAATTACTATCATATAAGGTATTTTCATTTTTTCAGAATTACGAATCCTTTTTGCCAGAGTTTCTTCTATTTCGATATGAACGCGCAATTTATGTTTTCTAAATATATCTTTTAACTCATTACAATAATCTAAAAAGACTTCACTTACTGGAAGAATTCGAATTTGTTCAGGTGCTAACCACGTAGGGAAAGCACCAGCAAAATGCTCAATTAAAAAACCTACAAAACGTTCATGAGTTCCAAGAGGACTTCTATGAATACAAACTGGTCTCTTAAAAGAACCATCTTTATCTACATATTTTAAATCAAATTTTTCTGGCATAAATAAATCAAGCTGGCAGGTACTTGCAGTAAAAACCTTACCAATAGAACTTTTAATCTGAAAATCTACTTTAGGACCATAAAATGCAGCCCCATCATATTCTACTACATAATCAACACCAGATATTTCCATTGCTTTTCTTGTTAATGCCTCTGCTTTTTGCCACATTTCTTCATTACCATGATATTTTGTATTTTTTGGATTTCTTAATGCTAATTCCATCCAGTAATCTTTAATACCTAAAATATCATAATAATATTTATGTAATTCTATTACTTTCACAAATTCTTCTACTGCTTGTTCTTCTGTACAATAAATATGTGCATCATTCATAGTCATTGACCTAACACGCATTAATCCAAATAATGCTCCAGAATCCTCGTATCTATGACATATCCCATATTCTGCTAACCGCAAAGGTAATTCTCTATAACTTCTTGGACGCATTGCGAAAATTGTATGATGGAAAGGACAATTCATAGGTTTAATATAATATTTTTCACCATCATCTAATTCCATTGGAGGAAACATATGTTCTTTATAATGTGGTAAATGTTCACTTGTATAAAATAAATCTTCCTTTGTTACAATAGGTGTTGTAACTCTTTGATATCCCCATTCTTCTTCTGTTTCTTTCGCCCATTTTTCTAATTCATCTTTTATTATATATCCTCTGGGTAACCAGATAATTAAACCAGGTCCTATTTTTTCAGAAGTAGTATAGATTTCTAATTCTTGACCCAATTTTCTATGATCTCTCTTTTTCGCTTCCTCCATCATTTTTTCATAGTTATTTAATTCTTCCTGAGTATCGAATAATAAACCGTAAATTCTTTGTAATTGAGGACCATTTTTATCACCTTTCCAATAAGCACCAGATACAGATACTAGTTTAAAGGCACCTATTTCGCCTGTATGATTTACATGAGGTCCATTACACATATCAATAAAAAATTCTTTTTTACCATCAGGAGTTACATTCTTATAGAAGGATAATTCTTTCTCTCCTTGTTTCTTTAATTCTAAAGCCATCTCCACTTTAAAATCTTCTCCTTGTTCCTTTAAAAATTCAATGGCTTCATCAATAGGCATAGTAAATCGTACAAATTTTTGTCTTTGTTTTACTATATGCTTCATTTTCTTTTCTAATTCCTTTAGTTCTTCTTCTTTTAATGGTGGATCTACTAATACATCATAAAAAAAACCATTTTCTGTATCTGGTCCTATTGCTAATTTAACATTATTTCTTATTTGTTTTAATGCTTGTGCTAAAATATGTGCAGCACTATGACGTTTAGTTGATACTGGAATTCTTTCTTTTCCTTGTTTTTGTTGATTTTCTTTTTTTTTCCTCTTGATTTTTAATATTATCATTTAAATCAGTTTTCATAATTACATCTCCTATATTTAAAATTATGAATTTTTTTTATAACGTATTTTGTAAAGTTTGTTAAAATTCTTATTTTAATAAAATCTTTATTTTTCCTTAATCGAGTAATTTTTTTGATATTATATACTGGAACAAGAACATAATAAATTTATCATTAATTATAAATATAAATAAGCATTTTATATGTTATTGATTATTTTTAATCATTCAAGTCATATCCATTTATTGATTTATATTAGGCATTTTATTAATACAAAATACCATAAATTAATCATTGTTAATATATTTATGATTAATATTAATCATATATTTTTTAATAGTTATTATTTATAATCACTTTATTATAATTATGATTCAATAATAATCATATTTCATATTTATTTTTTACCGTACATTTTGGACAAACAATATAAACCTCTCCTTTTACTCTGGTTCCTTTGGCTGTTTTTATTTTTCCAGTTGCAACAAATTCAAAATCTAATCCTTCTGGAACGTAATGTCCTGCCCCATACTTAGCAGTTCCTTTCATTTCATATCCACAAGCATGACATTTTACTTTTAATCTTATTACTTCTGCCATAATTAAATTTATAATTATTTATAATTATATTGTCAAATTTTTTATCTTTCATACATGAGCTATAATAATTATTTTAAAAATGATTTATTATAAATTGCAAGTATATAACCAAAATTTTATTTATATTATATGCAATTATGGCATACATATATAATAATTCAATATATATGCCATTTTGTCATCAATAAATATTTATCTTTTATATGATTAATTTTTAGTCCAAATGATTTTATTTTATTATGCAAATAAAACCATAAATCCAAATATATCTTAAAGATTTACCCTACCCTTCTATGTTTTTAGCATTTTATTTGAAAATTATATTATTATAAATATATGCTTTATAATTGTTAAAAATTTAACATATAATCACTTTAAATCATAGATTATTGATTATATTGTAGATATATATAGAACACATAAAACTCGACAAATTTATAACATCTAGAATGAAAGAAATAATATAGTTTTAATTTTAATACTATGTTAAAAAATTAACAGTTTTATTTTGGGCTTTTTAAATTTATTAATTTATAAAAGTAATGGTATATTATAAAGTTTTATCTATATAAAAATTCATTTAAAACTAAAAAGTGTTATATATATATCAGTAACTAAAACATATCAAAATAACAAATTTTAAATTTTTTGTATTATAATAGAAAAATTCTTATTATTATATTTTCATTTAAAAAAAAAAAAAAAAAAAAAAAAAAAAAAATAAAATAAAATAAAGAATTTTAGCTGACTTTGATGCATAACTCTCATTTAAAATGAAATTTTTTATAAAATCAAAATTTCTTTCAAATATTACTATCATATGTTTAAAAATACAATTCGTTATTATATCACGAAAAATTTCTTAACCAATATTAGTAAACATTTTAATAAATAGTAAATAATTGATTTTTATGCAACAGAGCCATTTTAGCTCAAAGCTTGAATTAAATTAATAGAAATATTTATGATTTTTTAGATTTTCCTTTTTTAGGGGATTTCTTTTTCAGAAGGTATCGCTTGTTTTTTAGATTTTTCTATTTCCTTTTTCATTTTTTGTTCTTCTTTTTTTTGATTTAATCGCTCTTCTCTTTTTACCATGTATATATAATGTTTTACGTATTGAGTATATGGTTCTGGAACTTTTGAAGCATCAAATGATAAAGGAGATTCTAATAAATCTTTAACCATTTGAGCAGGAATATCTTCTTTTTCTGAAGAAACCAAGATTTCTAATTTATTACAGATTTCTTTATCATTTACTTCTCGTATTAACTTTTTCATTGCATATAAAAGTTTTTGAACACCTTGATTATTCTTAGAAACAGCCATACTATCTCCCTTCCCTATTTTATATATCCATTTTTTTAATTATTTCGAATCATTCTACTTTTTTTTAAAGCTATTTTATACTATCCTTTGGTTATATCTCCCTATAAGAAATAAATTCTTGTTATTTCTTTTTATAAAACAGGATAGTTTATTTAATGAATTATTTTGTGGAAATAAATGTATATTAACTGCTGCCATATCAAAATTTCTCTGTATAGGATAATGAAAAATAATATTATTGTTAATATTTTTTAAAAACTTATTACAATAACAATGACTATTATCAGTTACATATTGTCTTATATCATTATTTTTATTTTCTTTACTATCTACATTATATATCCTCTTATGAACTATATATAGCTTATAATAACGTTCAAAAGACTAAATTTAGTATTCCCAGAAACAAACATAAAATAAACCTATTATATTATAACTATCCATAACATTAGTTTTGTTTGTATAAAAACGAAAATTGCTATTTCGAAATATTATTAAATTACTAATGCTATTTTTTAGCATATAACTACTATTAATATAATTATTTTTATTATATGATTTATTAGAATAAAATTTTCCTGATGAGATTTGTATTTTATTTTTCTTGTTTGATCGTATTGTATTTTGAATCTTCTTTACAAAGTGCTCATAAAACTCATTTTTAGGAATATTATTTTTAATATCAATCGTTCTTTTTATTTTTAAAACAGATTTTTCTTTTATTTTCTTATTAGGATTTAACAATACATTATTATATTTATTATGTTTATTATAGAATAGACTTGCTGTAATTTTATTCTGGATAATAATTGAATTAGCTTCATTAAGTAAATCTACTTTGATTTGTATAGCATTTAAACTTAATGTATAAAAAAATATTAATATTATAAAATAAATCCCTTTTTTTACCATAATATTGCACTAAAATTATGCATATTTACTATATTGCAAGCAAAATTTTGCTTTTTGATTCAAAAATAACTTAATATATGTATAGTCATTAAATAATTCATTTCTATATAAATTTAAATTATCTTTAAGAAATTTACGCTTAGTTGATAATTTATTATTTATCTCTAACACTAATAATCCAATATATACTTTTATTAACTTTCTTTTAATAAGAAAGAACTTTTTCTCTATCCTGATTTTTTATATTTATTTCAATTATTGTACCAACCTTCTTAGATAAATATTTTAATTTATCTTACATCATAATAATATTAGCATATACCATTTATTAAATCATATAAATGTTTATAGTTTAACAGAAAAATAATAGTTAAATAAAGTTAATAATTCCTTCGTAAAATTTTTAATGCAATAATTATAATAATAGTCTTATTTTTTTAATTAATTTAATAAAAAGTTTTTTAAGAATTTATTCTACAGACATTACGCAACTTTAAAGGAAATTTAGAAAAAAATGATTGAATCTATATCTTTTTGTGATAAAATTTTATTTTATGAAAGATCCCTATATTTTTGAGTTATTACGAAATTTTATATTAGTATCAAATGATTATATAAACGCTACTACATTATCACTTGTTCTGGATAGGAAAATTAGTCATGATAGAATTACCCGTTTTCTGAATCAGGAAGAATTAAGTTATAAACAAGTATGGAAATGGGCAAAGCCATATGTCAAAAAAATAAATGAACGAAATGCTGTATTAATTGTTGATGATACTATTATAGAAAAACCTTATTCTTCAGAAAATTCTATCGTTGGATATTATTGGAGTAGCACGAAGAATAGAACAGTAAAAGGGATTCAGATGTTAAGTCTTACTTATTTAGGAAAACATAATCAACATATTCCCATAGATGTAAGAATTGTAGAAAGAGAAAAATATTTTGATGAGAAAAAAGGAAAAGAGTGTTATAAAATTATTAAAAATAAAAATGAACTTTTTAGAGAGATGGTATTAGGAGCAATACAAAAAAACCTCCTATTTTCCTTTATTTTAGGGGATATTTGGTTTGGTTCATCTCAAAATATGAATTATACAAAAAAGAAATTAAAAAGGAATTTTATTTTTCCTCTACAACGGGATCGTTTAGAGAGAAAGGAAGATTTTATGCAAAATGGGAATGGACACGAATAGGTGATTTACAATTTGAAGATAATGAGGAAAAAATTTTATTTATAAAAGGAGTTAGTTTTCCAGTAAAAGTAATAAAAACAAAAAAAAGAAATTCAGATGGAACTGAAAGTGTTCATTATCTTTGTTGTAGTCACTTAGGAGTGTCCAGAGAGAAAATAATCGAAACCTACCAGAAAAGGTGGGCGATAGAAGAATATCATAAATCTTTAAAGCAAAATTTAAACATAGAAAAATCACCTCAAAAAAAAAAGCGTAGTCAGATGAATTTTATCTATGTTGTAATTGCTGCTTATATTTTTTTGGAAAAGTTAAGAATGCAAATGCATTTAAGTCATTTTAATATTAAAAGGGACTTTTTTATTAAATCATTTCCTATACATCTATTAAAATGTTAAAAATTATTATATAATTTATTTACTTTTGCGTAATGTCTGATTCTATATATTATTTTAATCATATTAAATTACTTATTTTTATATACCAGTTCCCTGCCCTGTTTAATCTATACTCTATCCTGATTTTTGTAATAGTTGTTACAAATTTAGTACTAATTTTTTTTCATGGAACCCTTAATAAGGATACTTTCTTATCAAATCTTCTTTACATTTCTATTCTAACCATATATTATTATATTATACGACATTCAAAATATCATGTCACAGCAGATATATCCTTTAATAAATGATAAAAATAAATATTCTGATTTACTCTTTTATTATAATATTCATTATCATTATATAGATTATATAGAACCTGATAGATTCTTTTAATAAATTTTTTTAGATTTATTAATTTTTTTATATTTTTACGTAAAGTGTTTATAAATACTAATAAAATCCGAATAGTAGAATATTTTTTAAACCCTGCAAATTATTTTATAGGATAATTATAAAATAAAGGAGAACTGTTTTCTGATTTCTCTAATCCTTTTATAGGATATTTTTTATATAAAAATCATCAATAATAATCTAATTTTTATAATAATAATTTTAAATTGGGATACTGTTTTAATTTTATAATCAAATAATTAATAACAATTCGAATTGTAATTTTAGGATATTATTTCATAGCATTAGTTTTTCATCTATAAATATTATATTATACAAATTATATTATTTATAAAATATATTAATTTATGTCTTATAATAATTTTATATGATTTATTTACTAAAGTATAAAAATTTATATATATATAAAATTTACATGTCTTATATTGTACTTATCTTACTAATTTTTTATTATTTTTATTTGTTGAGTTTTGATAACCTATTAGATTTAAAAACTAAATTATTTTTATCTTCTATTATGTTATTTTAGTTATTTTAATAGTTTACTATTCTATAATACAATTTTTGAATTTTATATTTTTATAACTATAATAAATTTTTTTATATAAGAATATTAAATAAATTACAGTTTTTTAATATTATTTACTCGATTAATATTTTAAAAATTAGAACACAATTATGATTAATGATTTATTATAATTATTTAAAATCAAGAGTTTTTTAATTTACTTAAGCTAAGCTATATTGATTACTATTAAATTTATTTTAATAAGATATTTTTATTTTTTCGTTTATCAGTCTTAAATCTTACAATATATATTGAAATTAATAATCAAAATCAATTGATATATAAGTTAATTAACTGATCCTTTATCCTAAAAAATAAAACTTATAAAAGATATTAACAAATAAATATTATTAAGATTACTTAAATTCTAAAATAAAAATGGTTTTTGTCATTAATAGATTTAATATAATTTATTATTATAAAAATAAATTAACTTTTTTATTAATCTTTTATTTATTACTTTCTTTTAATTGTAATAATGTTTCTAATTCCCATAATTGAATTTCATCTTCCTTAGATAATTTTTTTTCTTGAGTTTCTTTATATTTTTTTATAAATTTTATAAGATTTTCTCTTATTATTTCTCTTTTTAAAATATTTTCATCTTCAGAGTATATACGCTCTAACTGAGTATAATCTCTTTTTAAAATATAATAAATATATTCATAATATTTTTTTAACAATAATATATTTTCTTTATTGATTTCCAAATCTTTACTTTTATGTTCATTTTTATACATTATATCCAGGTAAGTTAATATTACTTCTATATCATTATCTAAACATTTAATTTTTAATGGTATTTCATATAGATTTTCAAAATCCAATTTTCTAAGATAATATCTTGCCGAATATACTGGATTCTTTGATATTAATTCTGTTCCAAATTTGTTCACAATATCTGTAATACGGTAATTTTCCAGTTCTTCTGGTTCTTTAATTTGTTCAGGAATATAACTTCCTGCTTTTACAAGCATAACTTTAGGAAAGTGTATTTTTATTTGTAGAATATCTAAACGATTTAATTTAGGAGATAAAATAATAATATCAAAAAATTTCTTATAATCTAATTTTTCTATTTCTTTTATTTCCTGAATATGCAAAATATAAACAGGGAAATATTCCATATTTACGTTAATTTTTATTGAAACTCTATAGGTATTTTTATCATTTTTTAATTTATAAAATATTTCAATAAATCGTTTTTTTACATGAAATAATTGAAGATTTTCATTATGATCAAACATTAGTTCTATATCAGAACCAACAAACAAAATAAAAGGAAATGCCCTACCCTTATTAATTATTAAGCGTTCAATATCTTCTTCGATTAATTTTTGATTTAATATTATAAATTTTTTATTTTCTAAATTTATATAATAATTCAAATTCCCTTTTTTCTTATGTATTATTTTCTCATTCATCTTCTATCCTAATGCCATATTTTTGTAATTTATATTGTAAAGAACCCCTAGAAATCCCTAATATATTTGCCATATGTACCTGATTCCCTCCAGTTAATCTATAAGCATTTAGAATAAAACTTTTTTCTAAATTTTCTATATTTCTTCTTAAATTCAAATCTTTTTTCTCGTAATCTTTCCATAGGCCAAATAATAAATCTTTTTCTGTTATAATTCCTTCTTTTGCTAAAATAAATGCTGTCTCCAATGTCTGATAAAATTCTTCTAAATTACCATGCCAATCATATTCCATAATTTTATTTAAAGCAGATTTTGTTATTTCAGTTTTTTTACGATATTTTATTGTCAGCATTTTTAAAAATCGGTCTATTTCATTAAATAGATTTTCTTTTACTTTTCGTAATGGCGGTAATATAATCACTTTTTCTTTTAAAATATTCCATAAAGAAGAATCAAATTTATTAAATTCAACCATTTTTCCAATATCATAATTAGACGTAAAAATACAAAAAACATTTGAGAAAAAAGAAGAAACTTTTTCTAATTCATTTACTATTTTTTTTTGAATATTAATTGCTAAATTAGAAACTTCAACAATGATTAAAGCATTTAAATCCATCTGGAATATAGGTATAGTATTTCCCTGTTTAAATCGTTCTCCTGGATCATAACCATAAAATTCAAATAACTGCACTTTTTCTGATAAATCTAAGGATTCAAAAAAAATTATCTTTTCTTCTGTTCCTAACTTTATATTTATAAAAGACTCAATAAATTTTTTTTCATTAGATCCTATTTCTGATAAAACTAAAATAGGTGATTTTTTATGAATATTTTTCCATAGCAATTCCCTGTACCATACAGGTAATTTATCTTCTATTTTTTTTATTCTTTCAATTTCATTTAATAAAATAAAATATAATATATTATAGTTTTCAATTTCAATTATAGAATTATATTTAACAAAAAGACAAAATTCTGTATCTTCTAATTTATCAATTATTACGATAAATTCTTTATCATTAATATTAAATTTTAAGATTTGTTTATTAAAAACATCTATCCATATATTATATTGTTTCTGCAATTCTTCTAAGAAGTCTTTATTCTTAAATATTCCCTTAGTTCTTATAAGTACAAATTCTTCTTTATTAAGTATACGATAAAGAGCATATTCCAGATTTAATTTATTAAGCCAGCTTTCCTGAGAGACTGTACAGATATTATTATAATATTTTTTATAATTTTCCATTTTAATTCAATTATCGACGTACAGTGCTTTAACATAAAGATTCGCGTTTTATTCTTTTATGTCGGATATCCGACATTTATAAAAAAAACTTTATTCCTAAGTAATATCCCTGCTGAACAATCTAATTTTTTATTTGATGATAAATATTAAAAATATTACTATTACAACTATCATCAATCAATCGCCTGATATTTTGATAGGCTTTTTTATTATTGTTCATTGTTATAAAATTTGATAAATCAATAACAGGATTTGAATAATTATTTGTAGGTATATTATTTTTATAAATTTTAAATGTTACAAAACTAAAAAAATTTAAATCATCATTATATTATGATGCTTTATAAATATTATTATTTCGTTTATTTCTTATTATACAACGATTATGTCTATTTTTAATTGCTTTTTTAAAATATCGTTTTTCTAAATGAATATTAGGATTTATATTTAATCTATTATCAAATACATCATGAATGGTATCTTTTATAATAAATAATATATCTAACACTATTTTATTATTTCCCAGAAATGTACTAAATAAAATTATCATTTATTAGTAATTAATTTTCTACATATAGCATAATACCACTCATTAGTAAAAAAGAAGTAATCAGTATTTAAGCAATTATTTGTTTTATAATTATAGCACATTAATTTTAAATGATTTTTAAATTGTAATAAGCAATAATATATCTTTTAAAATGCCAATCATTATATAGAAAAGTATATGCTTAGTATTCGCATTCAAATAATAAATAATCACGAATTACATTGAAATTTTGATCTAAACATTCTTCTTTTTAATAAGCGCACAATGTTAATCTTTTATAAGTTTTTTAGTATATATTATTTAGATGTCTTTTTTAGCATTTCCTTTACTCTTAAAATTAATGCACTATTTTTATTTCGGTAGCAATTATTACAGATTCAAAACCAATCCCATAAGATGACTTATCAGCAAACCTTCTATAATATTTTCTTTTATCAGTGATCTTATATGACTTACATTATAATCCATCATATCAGGTATATCTTTTAAAAATTTATAAATATTTTGGCTTATTCTTAAAAAATAAGTTACATATTTATTACAAATCTTTTGATAGTTTTTTTTACTAGTTATTTTTTGATTTACTAATTTTTTTAACTATCTAAGTATTTATAACAGAAATAAAAACATATTCGAATAATTGGAATACTGATTTCTTTAACCCTGCAAATCATTTTTATAAAGAAAATAAATCATAAAGCGTTATGATAAATAAAAATTTCGTTTTATAGATTTCACTGTGACTATTATTAAATAATTTCACCTGATTTTTTATATTATAGTTCTTCTTGTAAAGTTTATCATGCGAATAATTATTTTTATGTTTCATGAATAATATAATTATCAAATAAAATCCATAATTAAAACAAATCCTTGTTTTAAAATATAGTTTTTTATATGATTATAAATATTGCGAATATCTTTTGGTTTTAATCCTTTTTGAAGTATACATATCTTTGAGGATTAGGTTTAAAATTAAAATTATAGTTATTGATATTGATTATAGCTGAATTATGATAATTAATCTTATTTATATCATTATTAATTATTCCTGGCACGAAGCTAAAATAATCAGGATCATCTAAATATTTTTTTGCTCTATGACAAGCTACTTGAAAAAATTTTTTTCTACCATTTATATGCGATATTAAACAAATAAAAATGGTAAATTATAATATTGATTCTTTTTAATCAAAAAATCATCTTTTACAATAAATAGACAATAAATTTCAATTTGTTGATTTTTAATATCATAATGTCCAAAGATTACAATATCTTCTGTCTTAAGATTGGGGGCAGTAGAAGACCTTTTATTACAGATGCAATAATACCAATCCTTAGAAAATAAAAATGGATCTGTATTCTGTAATAACCATCTTTTATATTTAATCTTATGTGATTTTATATTATTTAATCCAGGAAAATTGTTTTTATAAATTGAATGAACAAAATTTTGATTCCATATTTTCAAATAATAAGTTGGCATTTCATATTCAATCCAGCAAGTCAGATAATCTTTATGAATTTGATTTTGGTTATTTATATATTTGGCTCTATGATAGAGAAATTTAATATAATGAGGTATTTTTTTTTAGGCAACATTTTCTTCCATTCCAGTGAGCAATACCATAATTATTATTTAAAGCAATATGATTATTTTTATTTGGTTTACAAATATTTTTTCGTTTATGTATAAAATATCTGGCATAATATTACACTTTATTTTATATATGATTTTGTCAATTTATGTCGGATGTCCGACATTTTTTAAAAATATAACAAAATACTAATAAAAAATGGTTGTCTCTATAATCATAAAAAATCTTTTTTCATTTGTGAGTACATCGAATCAGAAACGTTATATAATTGCTATTACAAATCAAAAGGGTGGAGAAGGAAAAACAACAACAGCAATCAATCTTGCCTGTGCTTTAGCAAAAAAAAATTATAAAACATTATTGATTGACATAGATCCTCAGGCAAATTCAACTGGTATATTCGTAAACCCAGATTCTTTGGAAAAAAGTTTGTATAATGTTTTCTCCAATGGAACAAGCCTTAAAGATATTATTATTAATACCAATGTAGAAAATCTGGATTTAGCTCCATCAAAAATTACATTAGCAGAAATTGAGTCAATGGGTATAAATGTAGATGCTCCATATATATTAAGAGATGCAATTCAAGATTTAAAAGATTACCAATTTATAGTAATAGATTGTCCTCCTTCTCTTTCAATTTTTACTATAAATGCCCTTGTTGCTGCTACCCATGTAGTTATTCCAGCACAGGCAGAAAAATTTTCTATAGATGGAATGACTGGTTTAAAAAATACTATTAATTCCATCAAAAGAAGGATCAATCCAGATCTAAAAATAGCAGGAGCCTTAATTACACAAATTCGTCCAAGAACTGTTTTAACCAGAACAATTTTACCAGTTATATCGCAATTCTTTCCAGTATTTAAAACATCAATTTCCCAAGGCGTTGTAATAGGGGAAAGTCATTTAGCAAAAAAAAGTATATTAGATTATGCACCAGATAGTAATCAAGCACAGGAATATTTAAACTTTACAGAGGAGCTATTAAATGAGCTCGAAAGCTAAAAAATTAGGAACATTGGCTGATATTTTCCAACAGGAAAAATTAGATGGAACAATTTTAAAACTACCAATACATAAAATAAAACCATCTGAATTACAACCTCGTAAAAATAGAAAATATGCTATAGAAGAACTGGCAAAAAGTATACAAAAAGAAGGTTTACTTTCTCCTATTATTGTATATAAAGAAGGTGATTATTATAGAATTATTGCTGGAGAAAGACGATACCATGCTATTACCTCTCTTGGCTGGAAAGAAGTTGAATGTAAAATTATTTCGAGAGAACAAAAAGATTATTTTCGAATTGCATTAATTGAAAATTTACAAAGAGAAGATTTATCAGCAGATGAAGAAGCAGAAGCAATGTTATATCTAAAAAATCAAGAAAATTTAACAGATCAAGAATTAGCAGATTTAATTGGGAAATCCAGAAATTATGTATCAGAAATTTTGAGTATTTCCAAGCTTCCAAAAGAACTAAAAGAACAACTAAAAAAATTAGGCTTAAATCATAAAAATTTTTTAATTCAAGCTGTACAAGCATATAAAAAAGGAAATATAGAAAATTTTATTCAAGGAATACAATTAGGGGAAATTAAAACTGTTAAAGACGCTAAGGAATTTAATAAAAAAACAACTGTAAAAGAGCACGAGAGAAGTATTAATTCCAATCAAGAAAATATAAAAAATACAGAAGAAATTAATCAAGAGATTCATATACAAAGAGAAAAAAATATTATAAAAATTACAACAAGTGATATGAAAATTGCAAGAAAAATTGAAAAATGGTTAAATAAAAATATAAATCTTATCTTAGATTAATTTTATTATTTTATTAATTTAATACAATTTGCATAACCAATCAATTTAAATTTTCGTAAATAATTTTAAGAACATAATATTTTAACGTATTCTTAAATTAGTTCTCCTATCCTGTAAAATCAATGCTCTATTCTGATTTCTATAATTATTTCTACAACTTAAAAACCAATCTCTCTTAATGGAACCCTCAAAAGAGATACCTAACCATCAAACCTTATATAATATTCCCATTCTATTAGTAATCTTAACATATACTTAACCTATAATCCTTCATCTCGGATATATCTTTTAATAATTTATGAATATTTTGACTTATTCTTACAGGATCGTGTTTATAATCATTACAGAATATATGATAGATTTTTTTACTGGTTTTCTTTTGATTTGTTAATTTTTTTATCATTTCTATGTATTTCGATATACAAAATAAATCTTAGAATAACTGAATGCTGGTTTCTTAAATCCTGCAAATCTTTTTTATCAAAGCAAATAAATCATAAAGTATTAAGGGGAGAAATGGGTGGGTTTAAATTTCGTTGTAGGGATTTCTCTGCGACGATTATCAAAAAAGTATTACTTGATTTTTCTACCTCTTTTATGTGTCAGTTTTTCTAGTATAATTAACCATCAATGTAATACTCTATTTTTTGTTAAAAATCTTACTAAAAAATAATAGGTTTTGCTGCATTACTTACATTTTCAAATTTTAAATCATATTTTTTTATAATAGCGAAATTTTTTCAAATATTACTAACATATTGTTTATAAGATTTAATATTTTTTTATCACAGAGAATCGTCTAACAATATTGGCAAATATTTTTATAAATAGCAAATAACTTACTTTTATGCAACAAATCTAAAAATATACGAAAATCAAATATTTTAATGATATAATAACAATTTAGAAGCAATATTAATAATAATATAAATAGACGGCATTCTTTGATCGCTATCTATTTGATAAATTAATAAAATATTACATAAATCACTCTTCTTATAAAATTCATTTTTCGAAAATTACAGAAATTTATTTATTGGATTTTTTAATTCTCTATAATTCAATATTTTAAAATAAAGATCTTCATAATCAACTAAACATGTACTTATTAGTTTAAAAAAAATACAAATTTTTTTAACTATATTTTTGTAAAGTACTCAAAAGTACTTGACTAAGAAATATAATACGACATAAAGATTCATACAAAAAGAATTACAGAAATATAAAGGCAGGTAAAAAAATACCCCTCTCTTTTGAATAGGGAGGGGTTGGGGCTTCCATTGGGAATGAATGGATAATGACAATTTAAACCTGCCTAATAAAAAGTCAACCCAAAAAGAAGCCCCACTTATAAATTTTTTTTAAAAGAGGTGGCTAATGATAGGAAATGATTTACCCTATTTTAAATTTGTATGTGAATTAATTGATGCTGGTATTTGGGCAAAAATGTCTCCTGCTGCAAGGACATTATATCCTGTTTTATTAAGATTTACCGATAGAAATTTTTCACCTGTTTATCCAGGTTCGAAAAAACTTTTAGAATTGACTGGTTTTAAGCAGAAATCCAGTTTACGTAAAGCAAGAAATGAACTAATTGAGCTGGGACTAATTAGTGTCACTTTAGGCAATGGGAGAAAAAATACCATTTATCATTTTAGGTTTGACTGGGCATCCCCCAGGGGGGTAAAAAAACACCCCTCTGAGGATATAGTCAATAATCCTTCTGAGGATCCCAACTATACCTCCCAGAGTAATAGGAATGAAGCTGCACCAGGTTATATTTCGATCTCTCCAAGTAACCAGATCCAAATATCTATAAATCATGTACCAGATTGGGATAAAAAAATAGAAAATCAGAACAACAAAGAAAAAGAATGGGAATCTTTGAAAAAACAATTTGGTGAAAAAAATGTCGAAAAAGCAATTTCAGAAGCAAAATTAGCTGATATCCCAGTTGATTATAACACTATCTATAAAATTTTAACAGGAAGTCTTTCTAATTACAATCAAGCTCAAAGTGTAGAAGATTTTTACAAAGAACTGGAAGATAAAATATCTGAAAACAGCTTAAATTTAATCAAAAATTCATTTCTGAAAGAAAAAAATGGTTATCTGATCTTTTCTGATGAATTGCCACTATATTTAAAAAATATTTTAATTAAGCTATCAGATAAGATTTTGTTTGAAAATATAAAGGATCATACAAATTTAGCATTACGAGAAGGCTGGAGGAAAAATGAGTATTAAAATATCACATCCTTATATTTATAATTTTAAAGAAATTATAGGGAATGGAGAAATAAAAATTTCTGAAGATGGTTATTTAGAAGAATATATTTCATCCAAAAAAGAATTTCCAGAGATAGAAACGATTATTTTTAAAAGCAATGATCCTATTTATTTTAATCAGATAAAAATTTCAGAACATCCTAATTTAAGTCATCTTGCTCCTGATACATTTCGTTTTGAAATATCTATGGATGGAAAGATCTGGGAGCCGATTTTAAAAGAAGCAGCATTTCGATTTCCCAAAGGTAAGGATCATATTTGGAATTTTTCATTAATTCAAGCTAAATATGTTAAATTTGTCTGTTATAATCATCAAGCAAGAAATGGTTTATATCAAATTGCTATAGGAAAAATACAAATATGTGTTTCTGGAATAGTAAATATAAAAGTATCAAGTCAATTAGATCGTTTATGGGTTAAAGAAAATCTTATTGACACTCGTTTAGATTATGGATGGTCCAGTGCTCTGAAAAAAGAAGATAAAGAAGAATTTATAGAAATTGATCTGGGATCAGTAAATCGTGTTAATGAAATTCGAATGTTATCAAAAAATCAAAAAGAAACCTATTTTCCCACATCGTTTCAGATTTCTTATAGTGATGATAATATCACATGGCACCATTTAATTGAAGAAAATGGTTTTTTTTGCTGAACCGGGTACCTGGTATAGATGGAGATTTTATCCTTTAAATATACGTTATTTACGGATCAATATTAAAGAAAATGCTATTACGAAAGAGGGTAAATATATTTCTCAAATTATAGAGTTGGAATTATATGCTGATTCTGATCCTTTAGAAAAGAAAAATCTAAATGTAAGTTTAGGTAATATTCCATATGCTTCAGTTTTACGATCTGGAATTGTTCGATTGGCTTTAGATGGTGAGGTAAAAGAAGGTGTTGCTGTTCAGGCAAGTGATAGACGTTTAAGAGATGCTACAACTGATTCAAAAGGAATTGTAGAACTTGCTTCAGATGGTGAAGATAGAGAAGGTGTAGTAGTACAGGGTAATGATAGACGTTTAAAATACGCATCGGAGGATTTACCTGGTATTGTTCGTTTCGCAAGAAATCGAGAAGAAAAACCATTATATGCAGTTCAAAGTAATGATGATCGATTAAAGCCAGCAACGACACATAGTAAGGGAATAGTAGAATTAGCAGAAGATGGTGAAGATAAAGAAGGTGTAGTAGTGCAGGGTAATGATAGACGTTTAAAAAAAGCTACAGAACATTCCTATGGTATTGTTAAATTAGCGAAATTAGGAGAAGATCTACCCGGTGTTGTAGTTCAGGGTAATGATCCAAGACTAAAAGAAGGTACAACAGAATTTAAAGGTATTGTAAGATTGGCAAAACATGGAGAAGAAAATTCAGATTGTGCTGTTCAGGGAAGTGATCCAAGATTAAAGCCAGCAACGACACATAGTAAGGGAATAGTAGAATTAGCAGAAGATGGTGAAGATAGAGAAGGTGTAGTAGTGCAGGGTAATGATAGACGTTTAAAAAAAGCTACAGAACATTCCTATGGTATTGTTAAATTATGTCCTAAAGGAGAGTTTATATCCGATGGTGTTGTTTTAGGTGATGATCCTCGGCTTTCTGATCCAAGAGAACCTTTACCTCATGAACATGACTATGCTCCTAAGGTACATGATTTTAATAGTCATTCAGGTACAATTAAAATAGAAAAAGAAATGGGAAAGCACTACGAAGAATGTTTACCACCTCCCTTTGATTATAGTCCTATTTATGGTATCAACAATGGTGCGGGAAGTGGTGTTGCAGGTAAAGGAAGAATTCGTGGAGTGATTGGTTATGGAGAAAAAGAAGGTATTACTGGAATTTCAGAAAATGGTATAGGAGTTAGTGGAAAAACATTTCGTGGAACTGGAGGAAGTTTTTATTCAGAAAAAGGATGGGATTTAATTATAGGAATTGCAGATAAACTTAATATAAATACTGATGAAATATTAAATATAAATTCTAATAATAAGTTTTCTCTTTTTGTTAATGGTAAGAGTATTTTTCAGAATAGTATTTATTTGGGTGGAGAAAATCAATATGAAAGTTGTATAGCTATGTATATGCCTGTAAAAGAAAAAGAGAGTTTTTTAGCCGGAGATATTGTAATAGCATCTATAAAGGATGGACACGTACAACGATGCCATCATAAGAAAAGTAATAAAGTCATTGGTGTAATTGTAGAAAATGCAGCAATTATATTAAATGCAAATCTAAAAAAAGAATGGGATAACAAAAAAGATTTTCATTATGTTTTAGTTGCATTTTTTGGAGTAGTTCCTGTAAGGGTAACGGCAGAGACAAAAAAGGTAGAACCAGGAGATTTATTAATGTCTTCTTTGCAATCAGGATGTGCTGAAAAATATGAAGGGAATATAGAGCCAGGTACATTAATAGGAAAGTCTTTGGGATCAGTTCAAAAAGGTATAAAAAAGATTCCAGTATTATTATCGTTTTAATATAGAACTATACGTTTAAATCAATTTTCTTTAATGGTTGATTTATTGAAATATATATTATAATTTTATTATGAGTTTTCCAATTCTGTTAGCATTTTATATAATGCATCAATATTGGATATTAATTGATTTATTTCGTTATATTCATTTGATCTTTGAATGAAAGTTAGATCAGTATAGGGAACATCTTCCCCTTTTAGTCTGAGTTCAATAACTGTATTTATTTTTTCAATAGGTAAAAATACATATTTAATATAATAATATCGAAGAATAAAATAAATACAACCAAGCATAAGAAAAGAAGTAATTAAATATACAAGTTCTAAAAGATTTTTATTTCGATATAAATCGATAAAACTGATTAATAGACCTTCAGTAGGATTTTTCCCTGGTAAATAAGTAAAATGCATATTAGGTATTAGAGATGAATTTAAAAAACTTTTATCTATATAATAGATTTCATATAATTTTCCTAATTGATTTTGTTCTATTTTTAAAATCCAGTTGGGAATTTTTTGTGGTAATTCATTTAAAGGGAATGTTTTTATTAAATTTGTTATTTGATTTATACGATTTTCTTTTTCTTTTTTAAGATATTCATTATATAAATAACTTGTTAAAATACCTCCAGAGAAAATAAAAAATATAGTACTTATACTTACAATTGAAATCATCTTATTAAAAAAAACGGGATGATGTTTGCGTAAATAAAATGTTTTTTCTTCCATGAGTATTTGTAATAAGGGTATTAATCGAAGGAAAATTAAGCCTTTAAAAAAGATTGCACCTGTTAATTCGTAAAATTCATTATAAAAAAAAATAATAAGTATCCATGACGGTAAAATAGAAAAAAAATCGATAGCCATAAAAGAGCGAAAAATAGAATTTTTAGATATTATTCTTAATAAACTAATTATTGTAAAATAGATTAATAAGATAGTATATACTATTTTTAAAAATTCAAGTTGATAAATAGGAATAAAAAAAATTGTTGTATAGATAATGATTGTAATCTGAATAATTGTTACAAATAAAGAAATTACAAGAATAAGATTATTTTCTGGTAATTCTCTTATTTTTTGGAATAGTAGAATTAGTTTTCTCATTAATCAAAATATCGGTAGAAAAAATACAATTTCCAACTCTAATGGCAAAAGAATAAAATTAATTTACTATAAAATTAAAAGAATAAAAATTGTAGATCGAATATTAAATAGAATAAAATAGGTTTATATTTTATGAAGAAAATAGCAGAAATTCTAAAAAATAAAAAACCTACATTTTCTTTTGAATTTTTTCCACCAAAAACAGAAGAAGGAGAATATAAATTAGAAGAATCTATAAAGGAGTTAAAACAATTAAAACCAGATTTTGTTTCTGTAACTTATGGCGCAGGTGGTTCAACAAGGCTTAAAACAGATGAATGGGTAAGAAAAATTCAAAATCAATATAATTTAATTTCAATGGCGCATTTAACCTGTGTAGGTTCAAATCGAGAAGAAATAAAAAAAATATTGGAAGAACATAAAAATCATCAAATTACAAATATTATGGCATTAAGGGGTGATCCTCCAAAGGATCAAACTCATTTTATACCTGTAAAAAATGGTTTTCGATATGCCAGCGAATTAATCCAATTTATAAGGGAAGAGTTTAAAGATGAGTTTTCTATAGGTGCAGCATGTTATCCAGAAAAACATCCAGAGGCAAAAACATTAGAAGAAGATATTGAACATTTAAAAATAAAAGTAGAAAAAGGTGTTGATTTTTTAGTATCACAATTGTTTTTTGATAATCAGAAATTTTTTCGCTTTAGAGATAAAATACGTAATAAAAATATTCATATTCCATTAATAGCAGGTATTATGCCAATTACTGCATATAAACAAATAGAACGTTTTACACAGATGGCAAATTGTTCTATTCCATTAGAATTAGTAGAAAAAATGGAAAAATTTCAGAATCAACAGGAAGAATTATTAAAAATAAGTATAGAATTTTCTGTAAAACAATGCGAAGAACTACTAAAAAATCAGGTTGATGGGATTCATTTTTATACATTAAATCAGAGTAATGCTACATTTTTAATTCTTAATGAATTATATAAAATATTTAATATGAGTGTAACACAGTAACTGGAAATATTATGAAGGTAAAAAATCAAAAAAAGGAATATTTAACTCTTAGTCAGATTAGTGATATTGTTTTTAGAATTAATTCTGAACAGGATTTACATAGTTTACTTACGATTATAATGGATACAGCGAGAAATCTTTTAAAAACTCAGGGTGCATCATTATTACTATATGATGAAGAAACAGGAGATTTAATTTTCGATATTGCAAGAGGAGATAGAAGTAATATTCTTGCGCGAAAAAGAGTACCAGCTGGTCAGGGAATTGCAGGTGAATGTGCGAAAACAAAAAAACCAATTATTGTTAATGATGCACAAAATGATCCACGCTTATTGCGAACAATTGATCAAAGTAGTGGTTTTGTAACAAAAAAATTAATAGCTGTTCCCATGCTTGCAAGGGATAAATTAATTGGGGTTTTAGAAGCGGTAAATACAATTGATAATAGAGATTTTACTAATAAAGATGTTAAATTATTAATGTTTTTATCTGGAATGGCTGGTATTGCAATTCACAATAGAAGACTTTATGATGAATTAAAAAATCGTGTAGAAGAATTAAATTGTATTTATGAAATTTCTCAGACTATTTATCAATATGATCAATTAGATTCTTTATTAGATGGAATTTTACAATCTATTGCAGAAGTATTAGAAGTAGAACGTTTATCTATTGTTTTAAAAGAAGGGAATTCTGATTTTTATGTGAAAAAAACCTTAGGATTTTCATTGGATTCAAAAGATATACGAATTGATCCAAATAAAGGAATTTGTTCCATTGTTTTAAAATCTGGAGAACCACTTTTGGTTCGTGATATGGTAAAAGATTTAGGTATATCTTCAGAAAATGCAAATCAATATAAAACACGTTCTTTTATTTCAGTTCCAATTAAAAAAGATCAGGAAGTGATTGGTATATTAAATGTTGCTGATAAAAAAAATAGTTTGCCATTTGATCAATTTGAATTAAAGGTTTTACAAACTGTTGCAAGCCAGCTATCATCAGCATATCAAAGAATAGAAGCAAGAAAGAGAGAATTTGAAATCAAAATTTATAAAAAAGATTTGGAAACTGCAGCAGAAATTCAAAGAAATTCTCTTCCAGAACTTCCATCAGAAATTGCAGGTATGCAGATAGCTGCTGGTTATAAAGCATGTCGTGATGTAGGTGGTGATTTCTATGATTTTTACTATCATAGTGAGAATATGATTTCTCTTGTTATGGCAGATGTTTCTGGAAAAGGTGTTCCAGCAGCATTATTTATGGAATATTCTAAAACATTATTGGGAAGTTTTATACCAAGATATTTGCATCCTGTAAAAACATTACAGGAAGTAAATACAGAATTAATGAAAAATTCACGTATGGGGCTTTTTGTTACAGTAATGTTAATTCAAGTAGAAAGAGATCTTGGAAGAATTCGCGTCGCTTCTGCTGGACATAATCATCAAATTTTATTTCGAAATTCTATAAGACAGATAGAACTTTTATCGGCAAAGGGACCTCCACTTGGGGCAATTCCAGATGCAGAATATAAAGAAAAGATTTATCATTATGAGCCAGGGGATTTATTAATTTTATATACTGATGGTATTACAGAGGCCTATAAAGAAAACTATGAACAGTATGGAGAAGATCGTTTGTTTGATTTAATTCGAAAAAATTATAATAAAACTCCGAAAGAAATAGTACAGATCATTTTTGATGATGTTCAAAATTTTATAAATGGTTTTGAAATGATGGACGATGCAACCTTAATGGTTGTACGATTATAATTAAAAATAAAAAAATACTTGCAAAATATTTTTATTTAAATAAAATACCATTAATGAAAAGATTTTATTGTTTTTTAATTATATTAATTTTATTTTGCAAAACTACAAAAGAAAATAAAGAAAATATTGATAAAAAATCATTTATCCAGTCTACTGAAAAAATAGATTGTAATTATTTCTGGCCTGCAAGGCAGGTTCATGTATGTATAAAAGAAATGCCAAAAGAAGAATGTGAATCTTTATTTTCCTTAGGACAATTTCTTAAAGAAGAACAATGTTATTGTGATATTCATCAAAAAGAAAAAAATAAAATTGAAACAGCAAGTTATATACAATATGATTGTAAGTAATTTATAAAAATTAAACAAAAAGGAGTAAAAAAATGAAAAAAATATTATATATTTTAGTATTGTTTTTTGTTATAAGTTTGGTTTGGGATTGTAAAAGTAGTGATCCTACAAAAGCAAAACCAGGAAAAAAAGTAGCAATCCAATGCGATAATGGAAAAGCTATTCGATATCATTATGATCCTGAAACAGGTTCTATTTTAGAAAAAGGTCTAGTAGCTCTTCCCAAAAATTTAACCTGTAAACAGGCAGAAAATTTAGAAGAAAAAGAAATGTTTAAATTAAAACGAGAAGGTCACTGGGTAATTTATTATAAAAATACAACAAATATCCTTGCAGAAGGGGAAAATAAAGATAATAAACGGGAAGGCGAATGGAAATTTTACGATGCTCAGGGAAATTTAACCAAGATTACACTCTATAAAGATGGTATAAAAGAAGGTCCAGAATATGGATATTTTGCTGGAACAAAAATTTTACGATATGAGGGTCAAAATCAAAATGATAAAAAAACAGGTTTCTGGAAATATTATTCTGATAAAGAACATCAATGTATTTCTCAGGGAAATTATGTAAATGATATGAAAGAAGGAGAATGGATAGAATGTAGTCAGGATCCAAAAACAAATAAATGGTATGTTTCTTTTAAAGGTCGATATCATCAAGAATTAAAAGATGGACCCGCAGAAACTTATTATCCAGATGGAAAATTATTATCAAAAGGAAATTATCGTGCAGATTTAAAATGTAAAGAAAATCCACCAGCAGAAGGTGAACAAGCCTGTGCAAAAAAAATTGGAAAATGGGTATTTTATTTTCCTAATGGAAATATAATGGAAGAAGGAAATTATGATGCCAATACAGGAAGAAGAACAGGGCTCTGGAAAGAATATTATGAATCCGGACAATTACGTGGTCAGGGAAATCGTAATCATACAAAAATTGGTATATGGACATTTTATGATAAAGAAGGAAAAATTATAGGACAATATGAATTTAAAGGAAATGATTTTATGGCAAGTTATTGTATTGAATTCGAAAATAATAAAAAAGTAGCAGAAGGTCCCTGTACAGCTAAAATGATTAAATATGAGCCAGAAAAAGATAGTTTAAAAATTACCCCTGGAATGAAGCAAGGAAAATGGAAAGGTTATCATCCCAATGGTAAATTAGCATGGGAAGGAGAGTTATTAATGGATAAAAGACATGGATATTGGAAAATTTATGACGAAGCAGGCAATTTAATTGCAGAAGGTGATTATAATATGGGTAAAAAAACTGGTTTCTGGAAAGAAATGGAAAATGGTAAATTAGTAACACATGAATATGATATGTTTGGAAGGCTAAAAAAATAAAATAAATTTACTAGTATGATTGTATTTTTAATAATAACAATTATAAGTGCCTTTTTTTAGAGGCACTAATTTTATGTAATTTTTTCTAAAGATTTTTCTATTTCTAAAATATATATATCAATCTTATGCCCAGATTTTAATTTTAATTTACCACGTTTTTTAAATAATTTTTTTAGACTTTCATCTTTAATTGCATTAAAAGTATTTTCGCTAATTTGAATTTGATTTTCTAATCCCCAACTTTCCATTCTACTTGCAATATTTACTGTATCGCCCCATATATCATAAATAAATTTCTTTTTTCCTATTACACCAGCAACAACCTTACCTGAATTAATACCAATACGTATTTTAAGATTCAATTTATTTTTTTTGTTAAAATTTTTTAGTTTTTCTAACATTTCTAAGGCAAAACGTATCATATTATCTGCATGATATTCATCTTCTGTTGGAATACCAGCAGCAGCCATATAATTATCACCGATGGTTTTGATTTTTTCTATATTATATTTTTCCGTTATTAAATCAAATTCAGAAAAAATATCGTTTAAATATTGAACAAGTTTCTCTGGATCAATTTCTTTACTCCAGGAAGTAAAATTAACTATGTCGGCAAATAAAACAGTTGTATTGGGAAAGTTGTCTGCTATAATTTCTCTATCTTCACTGGTTGGATTACTTAAACGTTCTGCAATTGGTTCTGGTAATATATTTAGTAGTAGTTCTTCTGCCTTTTGTTTTTCTATTTCTAATAATTTCGTATAGGTTTGATTAATTTCATTTAATTCTGAAATTTTTTCTAACATTTGATTAATATGTGTTTGAAGTAAAGAAATTTCATCATTTTCTTTATCTATAGAAATAGAAAAATTTTTCTCTGGATTTTGCTTAATATATATAACTTCTTCTACTAATTTAAATATACGGTTTAGTAAAATTTTTTGAAGATTCTTGTTTAAAATCAATAAAGAAATAAAATTTAAGATTAAAATAATACTTCCTAAAATTCCAAAATATATTAAACTTTGAGCAAATAAATTTCTGGGGAAATCTATCTGAATATAAAATATAGGTTTATTGTAAAAATCATTTATAAGAATATATCCCCGATTTAACTGAAAAGATTCAGTTTTTAAGAAATGATCCTTTTGAAATTCCTTATATTGAGAATCATTAACAGGAATAATATGAACTGGAAAACCAATATCATTAGAATAAATTTTTAATAAATCTTCGTCTATAATCCTACCAAAAACAAAAGTACCATAAGAATTTTTATAATTATCTTGATAAATTAATACACCTCTGGCAACAAAATATAAAGGATAATTCTTTAAACGAATAAATCCTCTATAATCCTTATCTCTTGATGTTATATGTTTAATGGGGTTATTTTTAAAAAAATTTATTATTTCTTGTGGAGTAGGAATCAATTTACCATTTTTATCGAAAAATAAAATTTCTTTAACTTTATTATCTTTTGTAATAGAAACAAATAATTGAAAATTAATATCTTTAACACTTACTGGTAATTCTTCTTTAGAAAATTCTGGATATTTATTCTGTAAATATAAAACAGGTTGTTCATAATCTACCCAATCTCGAATTAAATTAGAAAAATTATCTATATCTCTATAAATTCTTTTATAAAAATTTTCTAAAATATTTTCCTGTCTTTCTTTTTCTATTTTATTAAAACTATAATACATAATAAAAAAAAGAAATATTAAAATAAAAAGTACTGGTATAGTAAAACTAAAAAATAAAGATTTTAATATTCTTGTTTGTAAAGAATTTTCTTTTAACATAAATTTATCCTATTGGTTAATATTTTTGCTTGATGTTCCAAAAGTTAAAAATGAAATTTATGTCAATTTAAAATATATTTTTTGTTTTTTATAACAGGTATTTAAAAAAAATGTCCTGAGGATTGTTATGTTGCGTAAACCTAAAAGAGCGTTGATTTTATCTGGTGGTGGAGCAAGAGGTGCCTATCAGGCTGGTGTATTAAAGTTTTTAAAAGAAATGGATTGGGAACCAGATTTAATTTGTGGAACATCAGTAGGTGCTGTAAATGCAGTTGCAATTGGTTGTGGCTTAACACCAGAAGAAATTGCTTTGTTATGGAAAGCAATAGAAAAAAGGCAAGTATATAAAATTTCATTATGGAAGCAGATACAATATTATTTATTTCGAAAAGGATTTGTGCCTTTATTGGATACAGAACCATTAAAGAATTTATTGATACAACATTTTGATATAGCAAAATTAAGAAAGAGCGAAATTGAAATTATTATAACTGCTGTAAATATTTTAACTTCTCAACTGAAATTTTTTAATAATCAAGTAATAGATATAGAACATGTAATGGCTTCGAGTGCAATACCAATTTTATTTCCCTGGCAATATATTGATGGAGAACCTTACTGGGATGGTGGAGTAATGGCAAATACTCCCATTTTACCTGCTTTAGAAAGAGGAGTAAAAGAGGTAATTGTAGTATTACTATCTCCTGTAGGTGGACAAAAATTACCATTGCCTCAAACAAGAAGAGATGCATTAGAAAGAGTCTTTGAACAAGGATTGATTGGATCTTATCAGGCATTTATGACGCATCTTGCCTGGCAGAAAAAAATCAAATGGAAGAAGGGATTATTAAGTGCAATGGCACGTCGTATAATAACAATCGATGATATAAAAATTGCTACTGTTGCTCCAGTAAAGATGCTTGGTTTTGGATCTTTATTGCGATTTACCCAACAACAGGCAGATGTACTTTTACATGCAGGTTATAATGATGCACGTTATCAATTAGCTGAATTTTTTAAATTAACAGAAAAAGCGTGATTATAAGATTTCCTTAATCCTGTATGTTAACCATTGTTTTAAGGATTCTAATTCTTCTAAGCATATAGTATGTGCAATAGGATATTCTTCCCAATGTACGTTATAACCATATTGTTTTAATAATTGATAATGTTTTCTTGTAATTGAAATTGGTATTAAATCATCGAATTGACCATGAGCCATAAAGATAGATGAATTTTTTGATTCTTCTGTAAAATCTTCTGGATTACCGAATAAATAACCAGATAAACATATTAGTCCTGCATAAGGTTCTTTTGATCGTAAACCAGTATATAAAGAAACAACACCACCCTGACTGAATCCAGAAAGGAATATCCAATTCTTAGGAATAGAAAATGTTTTTTGAATAATTTCTACACTTTGTTCTATGAGATTGCGTGAATTACTTAAACCGATTTCTTGATCTCCATCAATATCATACCATTTCCAGCCCATATAATATGGTTCTGGTGCATTAAGTAGCAAAGTATGAATTTGATCCTGTAATAAGTAACGTGGAAAGTCCTGATAAGAGTACATCTCATCTCCTAAACCATGCATAACGATCAATAAAGGAGATTTACCTGTTTTTGCTGGAAAAAAAATATTTCTTAAGGGGATTTCTAATGTATTTGTTTGCATGGATTATTCTTCAATTATTTCTTTGTATCCTGTTCCCCTTCTATGAGCTTTTTTTCTTTTACTTCTTAAATTTCTTTTTTCCCGTTTTTTTTGAATATTTTGACGAACTTTTTTTTCTGATTTTAGCTTTTTCACGATTACCAAAAAAAATTGTAGCACTACAATATCAACTATCTTTTTTGGAAGTAGTGTTAAGCTGGGTAGAAATTGATTCTGATGCTTTAAAATTTAATATAAAAAATTTTAGAAAAATTTTAAAAAAAAATACAAAATTTTATGCTGTTGTAAAATCCAATGCTTATGGACATGGAATTAAAGAAGTTGTAAAAATAATAGATGATTATGTTGATGGTTTTGCCATAAATCATATTTTAGAAGTAAATGAAATTTATGAACGTACAAATAAACCTATTCTTGTAATGGGTGGATATGATAAAAATGATTTAGTCCATCTTTTAGATAAAGATTTAAATAGAATTTTTTTAGTAGTATCCAATAAAGAACAGATTAAATTAATTCGAGAAATCGTTCCAGATGTTCATTTTTATATAAAAGTGGATACAGGTATGTCTCGGCTGGGGTATCGACCAGATTCAAATTATTTTCTACAATTCTTAGAATATTTAAAACCTTATAAAAATCAAATTTTAGGACTAATGACCCATTTTGCTAATGTTGAAGATGTTACAGAACAAAGTTATGCTTATGATCAATTAGCATTATTTGAAGAAGCAAAAAAAATATTATTTCGTTATTTCCCTGATAAAAAACAATTATTTCAATTTCATACGGCAGCAAGTGCAGCTACAATGCTTATACCAGAATCTCAACAGAATCTTGTACGTATTGGAATTTCTTTATATGGATTATGGCCTTCTTTACCTACAAAATTGTCTGCTTACAACATTTATAAAAATAAATTTCAATTAAAACCTGTCTTGACCTGGAAGACAAAAGTGGTACATATTAACGAGGTGCCAGCAAATACAAAAGTAGGATATGGTTGTAGTTATCAGACTTCCACAAAAACAAAAATTGCTGTTCTGCCTGTGGGGTATAACGAAGGTTATGATCGAAGTTTATCTAATCGAAGTTATGTTATTATAAAAAATAAAAGGGCTATGTTAATCGGTCGTGTATGTATGAATATGATTATGGTTGATGTCACACATATACCAGATGTTAAAATTGGTGATGAGGTAATTTTAATTGGCAAATCTGAAACAAATCAAACCGTAGAAGAAATATCTGCGGATACATTAGCTGATTTATCTGGAACAATAAATTATGAAATTGTAACTAGAATTCATCCTTATATACCAAGGATTATAAAATAAATTATGTATGCAATAGAAGTAATTGGTTTAAAAAAACAATTTGGTAATTTCTGGGCATTAAAAGAAATTCATTTAAAAATTCCAAGAGGTAGTTTTATATCTATTTTAGGTCCAAATGGAGCTGGAAAAACAACACTTTTAGAAATTTTAGAAGGTTTACAAAAACCAACAGAAGGTATGGTAAAAATTTTGGATAAAGAATGGAATGAACAAAATGAAGTTTATTTAAAACATAAAATTGGTTTATGTTTACAGGAAACAAGATTTATAGATAAATTATCTGTAAAAGAAATATTAAATGTATTTGGTAGTATTTATAATGTTTCTTCAGATCGTATAAAAGAAGTTATATCTTTGTTAAACTTAGAAGATAAACAAAATACCTATACGGAGCATCTTTCGGGAGGACAGAAACAACGTCTTGCTTTGGCAATAAGTATTTTACATGAGCCAGAAATCCTTTTTTTAGATGAACCAACTACTGGACTTGATCCAGAGGCAAGAAAAAATATATGGGATATCTTATTACACTTAAAAGAAAAGAATAAAACAATTATATTAACTACTCATTATATGGAAGAAGCAGAGTTTCTTTCAGATTATATCTATTTAATAAATCAAGGAACTATTGTTGCAGAAGGAACATTAAATTATATTTTACAGCAATATGGAAAGTTTATTACCCTTGTGTTTCATTTTGATACTATAAATCAAAAACAAAAACAGACTTTATTAAAAAAGATTCATAAAGAAAAAGATTTTTATCAATATGAATTTTTTAATCATAATAAAGGAATAAAAATTCTTTTAAAAGAAAAGAATCATTTTATTCAAATAATTGAAAAATGGATTCAATTATTAAAGCAATTGAAAATAAAAATTAGCGATTTTGAAATACATAAATCAAATCTTAATGATGTTTTTTTATTTCTAACAGGAAAACATTTAAACGAGTAACAATATGTTTAGAAAAAATATAAATCAAATCTATCAATTATTTTTAATAAGTGTTAAAGAATTTATTCGAGAGCCAGGTATATTATTTTGGGCTTTTATTTTTCCTATTAGTCTTGCTCTTATTTTAGGTCTTGCTTTTGATTATAATAAAAATGTTCAATATCCCATAGGTATTTATGGTCCAATTGATAAAAATTTTGTATTAGATCTTAAGAAAAATAATTCTTTAAAAATTTATTCTTTTAATACGAAAGAAGATTTAATTACATTTTTAAAAAAAGGTAAAATTTATTTATATTTAGAATATAAAAATTCATCTTATTATATCTATTTTGATAAAAACTATGATAAAGCAAAATTAGCATATTTAGAGATATTAAAAATATTTTCTTATCAGAAAATAAAACAAAATATAATAGAAAAAGATATACAAATAGCAGGTTCCCGATATATAGATTATCTTATACCTGGACTAATTGCTATGGGAATTATGAATAGTGCATTATGGGGTATTGGATGGACATTTATCCAGATGAGAATTAAAAAGCTATTAAAAATATTCTCTGCTTCTCCTATTAATAAAAATTATTTTTTTATAGCATTTATTTTAGCCCGTGGTATATTAAGTGTAATAGAAAATTTATTACTTGTTGGAATCATTAGTTTATTTTTTGGGATTACCTTTATAGGAAATATAATTGATTTAGTTATTGTTTATATTGTAGGTTATATAAGTTTTTCTGGTATAGCAATTTTTGCTGGTAGTAGAGCCAATAATACAGTAGTTGGAAATGGTATTATTAATGCGATCACTTTACCAATGATGATTCTATCGGGTATTTTTTTTAGTTATCAATCTTTTCCAGAAATAATGGTTCAATGGATTGAATATTTACCATTAACGATATTAGCAAATTTAATAAGAGGTATTTTTTTAGAAGGTGTTAGTTTTATGGAATATTATAATTTCTTAGTTATATTATTCTTACAGGGTTGTTTTTTTTATATTATAGGAAAAAGATCTTTTATATGGAAATAATAAAAAGAATTGGTTATATCAAAATAAAAAAAAAATTGGTTTTTAAATTTTAGTAATTAGTATTAAATATATAAATGTATTATAAAAAAATTTAAAGAAGGAGAAAAAATTGAAAGTAACAATTATTGGTTCTGGATATGTTGGGCTTGTAACAGCTGTTTGCTTTGCTGATTTAGGTCATGAAGTAATTTGTATAGAAAAAGATGATAATAAATTAAATAAATTAAAAAATGGAATTGTACCAATCTATGAACCAGGACTTGATGATCTTTTAGATAAAAATCGAAAAGAGAATCGAATCAAATTCTCGAATTCTATTGAAGAAGGTGTGAATTTTTCTAATATCATTTATTTATGTGTTGGAACACCTCAAGGAGAAGATGGTAAAGCGGACTTATCCCAGGTAGAGGAAGCTTCTCGACAGATTGCACTTTATATGAAGGATTATAAATTAATAGTAGAAAAATCTACTGTTCCAGTAAATACACATCAATGGGTAAAAAAAACTATAAAACGTTATATAAAAAATAAAGAAATAGAATTTGATGTTGCCTCGAATCCAGAATTTTTACGAGAAGGTTCTGCTTTATATGATTTTATGAATCCAGATCGTATCGTTATTGGAGTAGAAAGTAAAAAAGCGGAAAATTTATTAAAAGAATTATATAAATATTTTATAGATAAAAATTATAAATTTTTAATTACTACACCTGCTGCTGCAGAATTAATTAAGCATGCTTCCAATTCTTTTCTAGCAATGAAGATTTCTTATATAAATATGATTGCGGAATTATGCGAAAAGGTTGGCGCAGATATTAATGAAGTAGCAGATGGGATTGGTTCAGATAAAAGGATTGGCAGAGCTTTTTTGAATGCAGGTATAGGTTATGGTGGTAGTTGTTTTCCAAAAGACGTAAAGGCATTTATTAAAATTGCAGAAGAACATGGTATTGATTTTGGTTTGTTAAAAGAAACAGAAAAAATAAATAAACAGAGACGATTAAAATTTATTGAAAAAATAGAAGAAGTATTATGGATCAGTAAAGATAAAAATATTGCTATCTGGGGGCTCGCATTTAAACCAAATACTGATGATATTAGAGAAGCACCATCGATTGATGTAGTCAAAGAATTGTATCGTTTAAAAGCAAATTTATTTTTATATGATCCAAAAGCAATGGAAAATTTTAAATTGCTTTTTCCAGAAAAAGATAATATTCATTATAAAGACGATCCCTATAGTGCAGTAGAAGAAGCTGATGCATTATTAATATTAACAGAATGGGATGAATTTATAAATATTAATTTAGAAAAAATAAAGGCTAAAATGCGTTTACCAATAATTATAGATGGACGAAATATTTATGATAAAAAGAAATTATTAGAGCTGGGATTTGAATATTATTGTATAGGAAGATAAAATTAAAGGAGTAAAAAAACAATGAAGGTTGCATTAATTACAGGTATACGTGGTCAAGATGGAGCATATTTATCAAAATTTTTATTAGAGAAAGGATATAAAGTTGTTGGTGCAGATCGAAGAAGTGGAGATTCATCAAACTGGCGTTTAAAAGAGCTTGGTATAGAAAAAGAAATCGAAATTTTATATATGGATTTATTGGAGTTTGATAATATTTTTCGTGTTATACAGAAAATTCAACCTGATGAAGTTTATAATTTAGCTGCACAAAGTTTTGTTGCAACATCTTTTGAACAACCTATATTAACTGCAGAAGTAGATGCATTGGGAGTGAATCGTTTATTAGAAGCATTACGATTATTAAAACCAGATGCTAAATTTTATCAAGCTTCTACTAGTGAGATGTTTGGTAAAGTTCAAACAATACCACAAAATGAAAAAACACCTTTTTATCCTCGAAGTCCTTATGGCGTATCAAAGGTATTTGGACACTGGATTACTGTTAATTATAGAGAATCTTATAATATGTTTGCCTGTTCAGGTATTTTATTTAATCATGAATCACCATTAAGAGGAGTTGAATTTGTTACAAGAAAAATTACATATAATTTAGCTCAAATAAAATATGGTTTAAGAGATAAAATTATACTGGGAAATTTAGAAGCGAAACGTGATTGGGGATATGCAAAAGAATATGTGGAAGGAATGTGGATGATGCTTCAACACAATGAACCTGATGATTATGTTCTTGCAACTGGTGAAACACATAGTATAAAAGAATTTGTTGAAAAAGCATGTAGTTTTGTTGGTTACGAAATTGAATGGCAGGGAGAAAAAGAACATTTAAAAGGTATTGATAGAAAAAGTGGGAAAGTGATAATAGAAACCTCTAAGGAATTTTATCGACCTGCAGAGGTAGATATACTTATTGGAGATGCGTCTAAAGCAAAAAAAGTACTTGGTTGGGAACCAAAAACCAGTTTTGAAAAACTTGTAGAAATTATGGTTGATGCTGATTTAAGACGAGTAGCACAGGAATTAAAAAAATAATGTGACCAATAGATAAAATTTAAATATAAATTAATATGTTAAGGATTTTTGAAGATGTAATAAAAATTACAAATATCGAAATACAAAAAAAGTTCATTTATACACTGATTATTTTTTTAATTATAATAATAATTCGAAATTTAATTTCTCGTTACTTATTAACAAAAATTGAAGATAAAAAAATACAGATTAACTGGAGAAGGGGAATAGATTATTTTGGATTTATATTCCTGGTTTTAATTTTATCAAATATCTGGTTTGAATTTATAAAAAACTTAGGTACCATTATTGGACTTATATCTGCTGGACTTGCTCTTGCTTTAAAAGATCCATTAACAAATTTAGCAGGCTGGTTATTTATATTAACAAGAAGACCATTTCGCGTTGGAGATAGAATCGAAATAGCAGGTATAAAAGGTGATGTTTATGATATTCGACTTTTTCAGTTTAGTTTAATTGAAATTCAGAACTGGGTAGATGCAGAGCAAAGTACAGGAAGAATTGTACATATACCTAATGCAAAAGTATTTCATAATCCACAAATAAATTATTTTGGTGAATTCCCCTATATATGGGATGAATTATCTTTTATTATTACATTTGAAAGTGATTGGAAAAAAGCTCAAAATATTTTCTTAAAAATTATTAACAAACATATACAGCAAATTAAAGAAGAAGTTTCTCAATTTCAAAAAACAATGGAACGAAATCTATTAATACATTATAAAGTAGTTGAACCTTTTGTCTGGTTAAAAATAGAAGAATATGGGATAAAATTATCTGGACGATATATTTGTAAGCCAAGGGAAAGAAGAATAATTCAGCATCAAATTACAATAGATATTTTAAAATCTTTTAATAAAAATAATATTCATTTGGCTTATCCAACCGAAAGAGTTATAATAGAAAAAATATCGGCTAAAAACAATAAAATATAATTTTTTAATTTTTATTATGACGATTTCTATTTTATTGGAATTATGAAAAATCAAATTGAAACAATTACAGATATTAACCTGGAAAGAAGGGATTTTCGCCATACAAAAATTATATGTACAATAGGACCTGCAACTAATACACCAGATATGATTGAACAATTAGCTAAGGCTGGTATGAATCTTGCGAGAATAAATATGTCTCATGGTTCGCAAGAATCTCATTTAAAAGTTATCAAGGCAATTAAAGGTTTAAATCGGAGATTAAATCATCCTATTGCAATTTTAATGGATTTACAAGGTCCAGAAATCCGAACAGGCGATGTAGCAGATAATTTACATCTTAATGTAGGAGAAATCTTTACTTTTACTGTAATTCCAGATGTTAATGTTGAAGAAAAAAGTGTATTTGTTAATTATAAAGATATAATAAAAGATTTAAAAAAAGGGGATAAAATAACCGTTGATAATGGTTTAATCAATTTACAGGTATTGGAAAAAAACGAAGAATTAGGAACATTAAAATGTAAAGTATTAGAAGGAGGACAATTAGGATCAAGAAAACATATTAACTTGCCAGGTGTTAGAGTAAATTTACCTTCTATTACGGAAAAAGATAAAAAAGATATCCTATTTGCTGTGGAAAATGATGTTGATTTTATCGCTTTATCGTTTGTAAGACGAGCAGAAGATGTACGTCAGGCAAGAGAAATTATCGAGAAAGCAGATGGGCATACACAAATTATAGCCAAAATCGAAAATCAGGAAGGAATTGATAATTTTGATGAAATATTAGAAGAAGCTGATGGAATTATGGTTGCACGAGGTGATCTTGGGGTAGAAATAGCTATTGAAGAATTACCGGTTGTTCAAAGAGAAATGGTTCGCAAATGTATAAAAAAAGGAAAACCAGTTATTGTAGCAACACATATGTTAGAATCAATGATCCAGAATCCAATGCCAACAAGAGCAGAAGTAACAGATGTTGCCAATGCTGTTTACGAAGAAGTTGATGCCATTATGCTTTCGGGAGAAACTGCTGTAGGAAAATATCCAGTAAAAGCAGTTTCTATGTTAGATAAAATTGCAAGAAGAATAGAAAAAGAAAACAATATTAATTTTCACTTAGAAAGAGAAGCTAAAACTATTAGAGAAAATTTAGCAAGAAGTGCATGTCAATTGGCTGATAGTATTGATGCTCCCGCTATCGTTGTTATAACAAGAAGGGGTGCTTTTGCTAAGCAGGTTGCTTCTTTTAGACCTAAAAAAGCAATCATATATGCTTTTACCAATATGTCCAGTACAAGAAGAAAATTATGGTTAGTTCGATCTGTGGTACCTTTTTTGATGGAATTTTCTAAGGATCCAGAAAAGACTATTCGAAGAGCTTTTCAGAAATTAAAAGAAAGAAATCGCGTTTTACCCGGTGATCCAATTGTAGTATTATCTGATATAGAAGCAGGTGGAGAAAAAGTAACCAGTGTACAGGTTCGAGTATTTCAATAATAAATTAAAATAAAATAAATGACTTGAAACTTTTTAATAAATAAAAAAAATTGGTAATATGAAAAAAATATTACTTTTAATTACAATAAGTTTTTTCTTTGCTATAAATTGCAAGGAAAAAACAGAAGAACAGGTAGAGCCAAAGGGTGTTTATTTTATTGAGCCACAGGATGGTGCGGAAGTAACAAATCCAGTTAAAATTAAAATGGGGGTAGGTGGCATGGAAGTAGTACCTGCAGGCGAAATAAAAGAAGGTACAGGCCATCACCATATTATCATTGATGGTCCAGATTATATAGAAGCAGGGCAGGTAATTCCTTCTGATGAAAAACATTTACATTTTGGACAGGGGCAAACAGAAACAGAATTAAATTTACCTCCAGGTGAACATACTTTAACCTTACAATTTGCAGATGGAGAACATAAATCTTATGGTAAAGAATGGGCAAAAAAAATAAAAATTATTGTTAAAGAAACAGAAGAACAATCCAATACAAATCAAGAGAAAAAATAATTTTAAAGCCGTCTCAGGACGGCTCTTTATTGATTTTACAACTACCAAAACCAATTCCCCATTGTCCTAAGTAATATAATATCATGATATATAAATGAGCAAAGGGAATAGGCTTTATAAATTTATTCCATGCAATAATAGTATCTGAAATTAAAAATAAAATCGCCCCTATAATAGCGAAATAATTAAAATTTTGATAAAATGTAGTAGAAATTGCCATTAAACTGATTACTATAATATAAATTATTACAGGTAATATTAAATTTTCTGGTAATGACAGGTAATAAGATATTGCTTATTCCAATTGAAGTAATGGTAACTAAGATAGAAATCCCTAAGCCTATTGTATGAAATTTAAAATTCTTTATAAAATATATAATATAAAAAATATGACCAATTAGAAAACTACCAAGTCCCAGAATAAAGAAAAATTCATTTCTATTCTGGAATGTTAGAAAAATATCACCTAAGGAACCAAATAATAAACCTGCTGTAATTAAATAATTTTTATTGGAATAACAAAAATAAGCAATACACCAAATAGGTATAGGTTTTAGTAAAAAATCAAAAGGTAATGAACTAATTGTATTATCTAAAACAATATACAGAATTCCAGTAATAAAACCTAATAATGTTAGTGTTTTATAATTCATAAATGTTTAAATATTTTTATGGAGAGTTTTGTCAACAGATTACCAGCTTGTAATTCCAGAGAAAAAATATTGTGGTTTTGCTAAACTTTCAGGACAATCAACTAAAAAAGGATCATCATTACCATAATCACAAATGGCAAATCTTGTAATCTGATTATTTTGTAATTGAGATATCCAGTTTTTTTGTTCAGAGGTTAAACTTAATTGATTTTGACAATTTCCTGTAAGATCTTCTATTGCAATTAAACCTTCAATAGAACTAAAAAAATCCATTTCTTTTTCTGTTGCAAGTCGAGAAACTCCATTTAAAAAAGAAGAATCTGTTAATCCAGTTTCTTCGCAAGAAGATACTCTTTCTATAATAAAATTTGTATTATTATGGGGACCATCTGTACCATAAGAAATAGCTAAATAATAATGAGCAGGTAGAATAAGATTATTTATTTTATTTGCAGCATTAACAGATGGACTGGAACAATGATTGAATTGAGCTCCGATTTGATAAATTTGACTTACAAAACTGGTTCTTTTAAAATTATCATAAAAGAATAAATGATCATAACAGTTATAGCCATAATATTTAAAACACATTATAATCCCAGTCCCAGAAATAGATTCATGTAAACCGATAAATAAACAATCTTTTTGCTTTTCTCTTTCCAACATTTTAAGATATTCATCAATAATAATAAAAGATTTTGTTTTATAAGATTCTGGATTGGGTGCTGGTATGCAATTTAAAATAAAAAATAGCCCTAAGAAATAATATTTATATTTCATAAGTACAAATTTGTTTTATTTATCTTTTTTGCAAGAATAAACAAAAAATAATTTTATAATCAAAAATATATTAATAAAACTTAATATATTGACGATCAAAATATAACATAAATGTTTTTATACCCTATTATGGAAAAGAGTTATTTAAAATATGATGAATTTTTTAAATCAACGACAAAGAGATTTTTTGAGTTATTAGGATGTAAAGTTATAACGGAATTTGAGATTTTTAAATTACCTAAGAAAGTAGATATAGTCATTATAAAGAAGTCAGAAAGGGAATTTGTATTTTTTGATTTTTTTAAAGATTTTAATATAATCAGTTTTAAATCAGAGAGGGATAAAGCAACCATAAAAGATTTTAGAGATATGTTTATTTATTTACATGGATATTGTAATATGGAAAGAGAAGCGGAATTAAGAAATACAGTAATGATAATGATAACCCCAAAGATACCTCAAAAACTGTTAGAGGAGATAAGAAGTGATTTAGAATTATATAAGAGAGGGGTATGGAGATTTAAAGTAAATACTCTTTTATATGTATCTTGTGGAGATAAATGAGGTAGAGGAATACAATATAGAGACAGAATATTTATATTTATTTTCGGAGTATCATAAGTTAAGAGAAGGGTTATTAAAGTTAAAGGAAATTGAATATCCTGCAAAAAAAATGATTGAATTTTTATGGAAGCGTTATTATATAAGATATAGTAATTTTGAGAGAGAATTACCAGAGGAGTTAAAGATGCCCAAGGTATACGAAGCGGATATAACAGATTTAGTAGCACCATTCATAGAGAAATGGAAAAGAGAAGGAAAACAGGAAGGTAGAAAGGAAGGAATTAAGGAAGGAATCAAAGAAGGAATCAAAGAAGGGGAGATTAAAGCTAAAATAGAGATAGCAAAAAAAATGAAAGAGGAAGGGATAGCTATAGATATAATAATAAAGGTTACAGGATTAACAAAAAAAGATTTAAAAAAATATAAAATTATATAATTAGGGTTGTATATTCCATTTTATATTCCTATCAAAAAATAATTTGAATAAAGTTGTAATATATTAAATCAAAGATAAAAAATAATATAATTTAAAGATAAATTTTCTGGGATTATATTTTAATGGAAAAGAGTTATTTAAAATACGATGAATTTTTTAAATCAACGACAAAGAGATTTTTTGAATTATTAGGATGTAAAGTTATAACGGAATTTGAGATTTTTAAATTACCCAAGAAAGTGGATATAGTCATTATAAAGAAGTCAGAAAGGGAATTTGGATTTTTTGATTTTTTTAAAGATTTTAATATAATTAGTTTTAAATCAGAGAGGGATAAAGCAACCATAAAAGATTTTAGAGATATGTTTATTTATTTACATGGATATTGTAATATGGAAAGGGAAGCGGAATTAAGTAATACAGTAATGATAATGATAACACCGAAGATTTCACAAAAATTATTAGAAAAGATTAGAAGTGATTTAGTATTATATAAGAAAGGGGTATGGAGATTTAAAGTAAATACCTTTAATATGTATCTTGTAGAGATAAATGAGGTAGAGGAATACAATATAGAGACAGAATATTTATATATATTTTCGGAATATAATAAGTTAAGAGAAGGGTTATTAAAGTTAAAGGAAATTCAATATCCAGCAAAAAAAATGATTGAATTTTTATGGAAGCGTTATTATATAAGATATAGTAATTTTGAGAAAGATTTACCAGAGGAGTTAAAGATGCCCAAGGTATACGAAGCGGATATAACAGATTTAGTAGCACCATTTATAGAAAAATGGAAAAGAGAAGGAAAACAAGTAGGTATACAGGAAGGATTACAGGAAGGTTTAAAAAAAGGGATCAAAAAAGGAATAAAAGAAGGAATAAAAGAAGGTATTAAAGAAGGTATTAAAGAAGGTATTAAAGAAGGTTTAAAAAAAGGAATTAAAGAAGGGGAGATTAAAGCAAAGGTAGAGATAGCAAAAAAGATGAAAAAAGAAGGAATTTCTATAGATATAATAATAAAGGTTACAGGATTAACAAAAAAGGATTTAAAAAAATATAAAATTATATAATTAGGGTTGTATATTCCATTTTACATTTTCTGCTTTTGCGATGATAGTTTGATTATCAATGGTATAAAAATATATATATTCATTTCCATCGGGATGGATTTTTCGTTTAAAAGAATAATATTTTACTAATTTTCCTTTATTTTCTGGAGGAACAGGTAAGATATAAGCATAAAAGATTTGTTTAAATTTTTGATTCTTATAATTGGTTTTTCTTTTAATTTGTGGAGTATTGTTTTGAGGTTTGGGGTAAAAATTAAACATTTTTAATATTTCTTCCAGATGGTCTACTTTAATTTGTAAGGTTAAAGTTTGAATTTTGTTTTGTTCTGGTGGACACGAACTAATAGTTTTAGTGGATAGGGATTGGTGAAAAAATAAATAGAATAAATAAGCAATAAAAGTCATTTGTATGATAATTATCGTTAAGCATAAAATAATAAAAAGTTTTAATATCTTCATAACCTTATCCTAAAATGTTTTTTTATAATATAAAGAAATATGATTTTGAAATAAAATACTGGAATCAATTTTTTTTCTATTAGGGATGTTTAGATTATTTCCTATAGAATCATAACCAAATATTTGATAGGCTCTATAAGAAATATAAAATTCGAATCCTATGGTAGTACTAAACATAAGATAAAATAAATTTCTGGCAAAATTAAAGCGTTTTTCTGCTTCTTTACTATCTTGAAAAAGCCAATTATCAGATTCTTTTAATTGTTTACTTTTTTGTAGAGCATTTATATAGGTTAATAAAGATAATGACCATAGTGTGATTTTAGTCCATCTTGTATTTTCATCATTCCAGTAATATATAGTAATATCTCGTTTTAAAATATATTCTTCGCCAGAATGTAAAAACAAAAAAGAAGATATAGCTGCATCTAAGGGCTTTGCATATCGAATTTTATAAAAATATTCTGATGGAATTAAATTCCTCTGAGTTTAAAAATCGTCCATATTGAAAATTACGAATATAATATTTTTTATTTTGATCGATAGAATCAAAAGAAAGTAATTCTACTTCGGTAAAATAATTTTTTTGATAAAGATAAATTATTGTTTCTGCATTTAGTTTTGTAGAAATAAAATAAATTATTAATATTATTTTTACTATTATATAGGATTTTGAAATAAAAAACATAACCTCATACCTGAAACACTTATTATATGTATAGTAAAAAAAATAACATTTTTTCACAAAAAATATAATTTTTTAGTTGCAAAAAAATATGGTAATGATAAATAGTCAATAAAATAAAGATAGTTAAAAATAAATTTTAGAAATTTATACAGGTGAGTATAATTTTTAAAATGAGGGAGCCCAAACGTGAGGCTAAATACAAAATGTTTATATGAATTAATTATCCACTTCGGAGCATTTATCAATTTACGATATAATGTATTGGGTCAGTTAGAATATGTACAGCGAGATGATAGAAGTTTTCTAACGCAGATAGATTATATATATGATCACGAAGGGAATTTATTTTTAAAAAGAAGTGATTATGGAGGGAAATTAAGAGAGATACATCAGATAGATGGAAGTTACAGAATATATACATTAAAAGATAGAGAAGTTCACGAGATAATATTTAATAAAGAAAGCGAGATATTAGGGCATTTTCGCTTTAGTGGAAGGCATCATTTAGCGATGAATCCCTCTATGTATTATAACAGAATGTTAGCAGGAATAAAAAGACTATTTATTAAATCAAGTTATAAGGATATAGCATCATTGATGGGGGCATTATATTATATTACCGATAATACCAAAGCTATGCTGGAACAAATTGATACAAAAGAAATCAAGTATCTATATGAAAGACAAAAAGAAGCAATATACTATTTTGTATTATTTATATTATTTCTATTAACAATTTATATAATATATCAGAACAATCAACATTACGAAAGCGAATATAGTTATTTAATGCAGATAATAGCATTTGTTTTAATTATTATCTTTTATCAGAGTTGTATACCCAGACCAGAGAAACGCCCGAAAATAGAATATGCATTATTAGGACAAAATAACCAGAATCTATTAACAACTGGCTTTATGGGACCCATACCAGCACCAGATAATAACATACCTATGGAAGTATTAATCCCCGACGAAGGTGTATATTATTATGTAAATGGACTAAATGGTTCAACAGAATTTGTTTTAAATCGCTATGGCAAACCCTTAGCAAGATATGTTTACGAACCCTATGGCAAAATAAATCCCTATCTTACAAATCTTGACCTTGACAAAAACCAATATTTCTATAAAGGCAAATTTTATTATACAGGGATGGAATGGGAAGAAGAATTACAATTATATAACTTCAAAGCAAGATATTACGACCCTTATACAATGCGCTTTATCCAACCAGATCCCGTGCATACAGAAAGAACAGGCTTCGACAACTACGATAGATATAGCTATGTAAACAATAATCCCGTGAATTTTGTGGATCCAGATGGGAGGGCGATGTGTTCTGGAAATGCGATAGCATTAATAACAGGTGGTATTGGATTAATGTTAGGAGGGATAGCAGGAGGAGTAGTCGGTGCAGCAGGATTAGGTGTAATAGGAAATTATACTGGTGGAGGAGGAAATTGTTCTACGAGAATAGTAACAAAATGGGAACATATGATTTCTTTACTATTATATTTTTCGGTTTTGTGGGCTACAGATTTAGTAGGAATTTTAAGCGGTAAAATTGTAGAAAATGAACCTCAAGAAAAAAATCTATTAATAAAAGGGTTATTACAAATATGGGATTATATTGAAGAACAACCATCATTTGTACATAAATATTCACAGGAAGATATAAAATTAGGTCCATTAGGTGAATACAATAAGTTAGGTATATTATCTTTATTAATGTATCAGAAATCTACAAGTGATAATAATCCGCATAATGATATATATCCTGTATTAATGTATTTGATGATGACAGATGGAATAAGTCATCCAAGATTTGGGATAGATGAAGCATCTTATTTTCATGATATTTATGGTAGTAGTCCATTAAATCCGAAAAGTAAAAAAGCAAATCAGGCATGGATCAATAGAGCAAATAGGGAAATATTTAGCCATGATAGTTTTAATAGAGTATTTAAAAGAGAATTTAAAGCCTTAGGTAAAAAGTGTGGTAATGTAAGAGATTTATGTGCGGGAATAAATACGATATTTTCATGGAGTGGACAGGCAATTATAACAATTGCAGGTAATATAACATTTCAGATAGCAAATTTATTTAATTGAGGAAACGAAATGAGAATATATATAGTTATAGGAAACATGATTTTTATTATGTTATTAATTACTTGTATAAGAAGTGATGAAAGGATAAATGATTGTTTAAATATGCATCCAGGATTTTTATTATATATCTTACCTGGCGAATATGATTACGAATTATATAAAAAATCAAAAGAAAATGATCCTGAATTTCAGAAATTGTCTGAAGAAGAAAAGTATAATAAATATGAAGACGTTGTACAATTTAGATATTATATAGAATTATTAAATACTTATGAAAAAAACTGTGAAGAAGAAAATAAAAATATTTCAAAAATTGATAGAATGTTAAAATAACTGAAAATACAAAATAAAAAAAAGAGAAAATAAATGTATAAAGATATAATAAAAAAATATATAATTGAAGTGTTAGTTATTTTATGTATGATTGGTTGTGGAGACTATGCTAATTCCGTTGGAGATTGTGAAGCAGGAACAAGATTAGGATTTCCTTTTTTTCTACCTGCAAATAATGGAAAAAACGAAAGAGAATATAACGCAGAAGAGGAACAATTCCAGAAAGAGTATATTTTTTATTTAATATATCTTAGTGAGTTTGATTGTACAATAGATTATGGAAGCAGGAAATAGTATGTTAAGAAAAATAATAATATTGATAGTAATATTAAGTCAAAATTGTATAGTGAATATAGGTTCACAAAGATCGAACTGTAAAGAGAGGGTGCATCATAAGAAAGTAACCTTAGCGAGTCCATTAAATTTCGCATGTGAATCATTTATTCTTGAAGAAATGCGAATAAAAGAAGCTCCTTATGAGAGTACAAAAGAAATTATAAGGAATTACCAAACTATATATTTACTGGAATGCTTAAAATATTTGCAGATGCTCAAAGAATGCGAAAAGAAATCCAAATATATACCAGACATATATATAGAATAGATATGATAATTATAACAATGCGATTTATCCAGCCAGATCCCGTGCATACAGAAAGAACAGGCTTCGACAATTACGACAGATATAGCTATGTAAACAATAATCCAGTAAATTATGTGGATCCAGATGGGAGAAGTTTTGAGATGTTAGGCTTATGCAGTGCAATGATGCATATAAGTAAATGTATTCACATGGGGAATGAGATAATGGGTGGAATAGCTCATTCATTTAATAGTTTTCTAAAGAGGAATATCCATACATTTAATGAGAGATTAAGAAGTATAGGTTCAGCCTATAATAAATTTACTCATTTTATAATAGGTAAAGGTAAGAAGAAAGGAGGCGATCCGACATTAAGGAAGATAGGTGAGGTAGGTAATTTTTTGAAAAATACTTTTTCAACACCAGAGAGATTTTTTAGTGTTATTGGAGGTATATTAGATTATACAGTTTCTTTAATATATAATTTTATTTCGGGCAAACCTGCTCCCTATATAACATACCATAATGGAGGATTTATGATTCATAATTCAGTTTATGCTAATCAAATAGACCCTGGTTCTAAAGTCATTGGTTTAGTTGGTCATATAGAAAGTAATGCATCAAAAGGAGTAATTAAACATGAAGCATCTCATATAGTTCAAGGTCTTAGTAATGGGATTGATTTACAAAATACATTTTGGGTAGGGACTGAATACGGAGCAGATATAACAGCAGGAATATTTAATTATGGTGCGACCCCATATATAGTTTATATGTTATGGGGGGCAGAAGCTGTAAAGGCGTTTGCATTACAATCAATCTATTATTATAGTTTAGATGAAATAGAAAGAGCATATAATTACTTAAAGTTTTATAATAATCCAGAATTAGCAAATCCATTTGGATATACAATGATGGGAAATTATTTAGTTCCAATTAGTTTGATAATGGCGTTAGAAATGGACAGTGATTGGAGTAATATACATAATTAAAGAAAAAGGAGTAAAAAGATATGAAGAATAAAAAAGGGAATTTTTTTTATTTGATATTAACAATGTTATTAATTCAGTCATGTGCTGCAATACCACCTGGAGGAGGTGGAGGCTATCTTTATAATGATTTTAGTGGTCCTTATATATTAATAGATAAACAATTAGAAAAAAAAGAATTAAAAGAGAGTAGAAGTATAGGAAGATGTATATTATCATTGGTTTGCTGGGGTGATATAACGATATCGAATACAGCGATAAAAGGTAATATAAGAGAGATAAAATATGTAGAATACGAATATTATAATATTGCGATATTTTATAGTAGTACAACGATAGTAGTAAAGGGTTATGAATAAAAAAAGGATAATAATATTATATATATTATTTACAAATACGATATATTCCCATATGGTAAAGTTAAGTTCAGAAGAACAGGTATTATTGTGGTTCACCTTAGGATATATAAGTTGGATTTATGGAGACCAGTATCCACCGCCAGCAAATGAATATAATGAAAGATTATTATCATCAAATCAAATATTAAGAAATGACACAAAAACGATGATAAAGAGGAGTCCATACGAAGTAAAGAATAGAATAGCATATATATATGCAGATTATAGAGTGAGTATTTATTCAACAGGTAAAGTAGGTAAGGATAAAATATTAGAATATAATAATCATTGTATAACAATAACCATAATATTTACAGAGAGTTGTATAAGAGGTGGAGAAATAATTAGGTATAACGATGGGAAAATAACAGAGATAAGTTATAGACTCTTGAGAATAAGTCCATTTTATACAAGAATAACAATATACTTTTATGGAAATACCCAAAGTAAGGATTTAATAAAAGATGAAAGAATTGAATGAAGGAAAAATTTTCAAAACGAATGGGGAGGTTGGAAGTATATAGGGATTTATGGGGTAGTTTGTTTGATTCAGGAGGAGAATGGGCAGAGAACGATGCAAATAAAAGGGCAGGGACATTTACATCATATGAAAATTGGGATAAGTTATCTTTAATGTTTTTATTCAGTAAAGACTTTAATTATAATGATAGATATATATTTTATTTTTTGATGTTAAATGATATAATAAATATACCAACAAGATAAGAGTTTAAAAATATTAAGGTTAGATTATGAAAAATTTTGTATTATTAATTATAATTATGTTATTTTTAAATTTATATAAAATGACAACATGTTATAAGCATGATATATTTTCTACCTCAAGAGAAGTATGTGAAGAAAAAGTAAAAAAAGTTATGGAAAGAACTTTACAAACTATTATGCTGGATGATATATTAATTGAAATTAAAGAAGAGAGTAATCAGGATTATAAGGATAAAATGTTGTTAATATTAATAATACAATTAATAAACTGTAGTGATAATGATAATAAAATAATGGGAATTATTAAAAAATGAATTATTAAATATGTGTATAAAGAAGGAAAGGATATTAGGACAAATAAAGCAATATAACGAATGGGGAGGCTGGAAGTATATAGGACATTTATGGGGTAGTTTGTTTGATTCAGGAGGAGAATGGGCAGAGAACGATGCAGATAAAAGAGCAATGACAAATTATTATGGTGGGAATGAGTATATAAATTATTTAATTTATAGTAGTTATATAAGAGGAGATAATTTAAAATTTGCGTTTTTGATTAATTATACTGGTACATACGATTTATCTAAAATATTATTTTGGTCAATAATAGATAAAAACATATAAATTAGTATGAATGTTGTGAAACAAAAAATACTAAAAAAAGTAAATTATATATTAATATTAATATTTATTTTGAATTGTTATGTACCACCACCTAAACGATATTGTGAAGACTTAGGGATATGGATATTATTTCAACTTTATGCAATGGTTCTAATAAAGAATAAATTAAATTCAGATGAAGAAGAAATAAAACGACTAGAGAGCTTAAAGGATGCTATTATACTTCAAACAATATTAATAATTGAAGATAATAACAGAGATTGTGAATCAAATGATGAAGCGAATATACCAGATTAGAAAAATATTAAAAAAGAAATATATAATTATAATTGTGATAATACTTATAAGTTGTATAAGATTAAGTGGTAGATATAGGACAAATTGTTCCGAGGAAGTATATTTAGTATTACATATATTAAATAATGTTATAATGGAGAAATATGATGAATTAGATAAAGAAATAATGAATGAATCGACAAGGATTTTATATATTTCATGTTATTTACATAATAGAGAATGGGAGGAGAAACGTAAGAAAGCAGGATTGTATGGATATATAAAGGATAAGGTAAAGAAATTGAAATGAAAGTCAAGGTTATGAAAAGAATTATAATAATAATATTACTATTAAATTATTGTGAATATATGGACAGTGACATAGCCAATCCATTTTATAAAGAAGATGGATTTAATGAAAGTGCATTTTATGCCTGTATAACTGTGATGTTGCCGAGATTAGCGGCAGTAGAGACGAAAGAAGAATTATATCGAGTAAGAGACGAGATATTGTTAATATGCACAATAAATGCAAAGATGAATAATCCCTGGATAGATATATATAATAACGAAGGCAGGATAAGATATTAGTTTATAATTTTATATTTTTTTAAATCTTTTTTAGATAAGCCAGTAATTTTTATAATTAAATCAATTGATAGACCTTCTTTTTTCATTTTTTTAGCAGTTTCTATTTTTTGTTCTAATTTTCCTTCTCAGTTTCCCTTTTTGTAATCCTTCCTGTAATCCTTCTAATTTTCCTTCAAGTTCCTGTGCCTTCCGAAGCCTTTTTCATAATGAGGTTTAACTAAGTCCGTAATATCAGCTTCGTAAACTTTTGGCATTTTGATACCCTCTGGTAATTGTTTTTCGAAATTACTATATCTAACATAATACATTTCTTGTAATAATGCAATCATTTTTTTATCTTTAATGGGAATTAGTTTAATGTTTTTTAGACCTTCTTTTAATTTATTTTGATTAGCGAAGATATAGAGATATTCTATTTCGTAGTTATGAATATCAAGTTGATTGATTTCGATAAAGTAGATATTTAATAAATCATTATGGAATTTATAAAGACCGTCTTGTAATAATATGGCATGTTTATTTAATAGATTTTTAAAGGATTTAGTGAAGTCTGGGGTAATAAGTGTAATAGTAGTATTATTAAGGTTAGCGGATTTTTCTCTATTACAGAAACCCGTAAGATAGATAAATAGGTCGTTAAAATCTTTTATGGTAGGTTTATCTTTTTCGGATTTAAAAGATATGAATGTTGAATATTTTAAAATATTTAAATAATTCTAGTTTTTTAGTATCTGGATTTTTAATGATAATGATATCTGCTTTTTTAGGTAGATTAAGGATTTCGTATTCGGTGATAACGTTGCAGTTTAGTAGTTCAAAGAAGTTTTTAGTTACGATTTTAAAGAATTCATCGTATTTAAGAGTAAATTTATGTTTTGGCATAGAGGGATATATTTTGATTATCGGAATTTATAGAATAAGTTAAGAAAAAGAAGTATTAGTTTGAGAAAAATTATGAAATTTGAGTTTACTAGTCTGAAAAATCAATGGGTAGGATATTGGGACAGAAATTATTCAATAATTTTATATTTTTTTAAATCTTTTTTAGATAAGCCTGTAGCTTCTATAATTAATATTCATATCGATATCCTTCTTTTTACTCACTTTTTTGCTGTTTCTATTTTTGCTTTTAGTTGCCCTTCCTGTAATCCTTCAAGTTTTCCTTTTTGTAATCCTTCCTGTAACCTTTAATTTGCCTTTTTCATAATGAGGTTTAACTAAGTCCGTAATATCAGCTTCGTAAACTTTTGGCATTTTGATACCCTCTGGTAATTGTTTTTCGAAATTACTATATCTAACATAATACATTTCTTGTAATAATGCAATCATTTTTTTATCTTTAATGGGAATTAGTTTAATGTTTTTTAGACCTTCTTTTAATTTATTTTGATTAGCGAAGATATAGAGATATTCTATTTCGTAGTTATGAATATCAAGTTGATTGATTTCGATAAAGTAGATGTTTAATAAATCATTATGGAATTTATAAAGACCATCTTGTAATAATATGGCATGTTTATTTAATAGATTTTTAAAGGATTTAGTAAAGTCTGGTGTTATAAGTGTGATGGTAGTATTATTAAGGTTAGCGATTTTTTCTCTATTACAGAAACCCGTAAGATAGATAAATAGGTCGTTAAAATCTTTTATGGTAGGTTTATCTTTTTCAGATTTAAAAGATATAATGTTGAATAATTTGAAATATTTAAATAATTCTAGTTTTTTAGTATCTGGATTTTTAATGATAATAATGTCTGCTTTTTTAGGTAGATTAAGGATTTCGTATTCGGTGATAACGTTGCAGTTTAGTAGTTCAAAGAAGTTTTTAGTTACGATTTTAAAGAATTCGTCGTATTTAAGAGTAAATTTATGTTTTGGCATAGAAAAAAATATACAAAATAATAATAGAATAATGTCAACAAATAAAAAAATAGTTGCAAAGAAAAATGGTAATGATAAATAGTCAATAAAATAAAGATAGTTAAAAATAAATTTTAGAAATTTATACAGGTGAGTATAATTTTTAAAATGAGGGAGCTAAAACGTGAGGCTAAATACAAAATGTTTATATGAATTAATTATCCACTTCGTAGCATTTATCAATTTACGATATAATGAATTGGGTCAGTTAGAATATGTACAGCGAGATGATAGAAGTTTTCTAACGCAGATAGATTATATATATGATCACGAAAGGAATTTATTTTTAAAGAGAAGTGATTATGGAGGGAAATTAAGAGAGATACATCAGATAGATGGAAGTTACAGAATATATACATTAAAAGATAGAGAAGTTCACGAGATAATATTTAATAAAGAAAGCGAGATATTAGGGCATTTTCGCTTTAGTGGAAGGCATCATTTAGCAATGAATCCCTCTATGTATTATAACAGAATGTTAGCAGGAATAAAAAGACTATTTATTAAATCAAGTTATAAGGATATAGCATCATTGATGGGGGCATTATATTATATTACCGATAATACCAAAGCTATGCTGGAACAAATTGATACAAAAGAAATCAAGTATCTATACGAAAGACAAAAAGAAGCAAATTACTATTTTATAATGTTATTATTATTTCTACTAACAATTTATATAATATATCAGAACAATCAACATTACGAAAACGAATATAGTTATTTAATGCAGCTAATAGCATTTGTTTTAATTATTATCTTTTATCAGAGTTGTATACCCAGACCAGAGAAACGCCCGAAAATAGAATATGCCTTATTGGGGCACAGGGGACCAGCAATCTATTAACAACAGGTTTTATGGGACCCATACCAGCACCAGATAATAACATACCTATGGAAGTATTAATTCCCGACGAAGGCGTATATTATTATGTAAATGGTCTAAATGGCAGTACAGAATTTGTCTTAAACCGCTATGGCAGACCCTTAGCAAGATATGTCTATGAACCCTATGGCAAAATTAACCCTTATCTTACGAATCTTGACCTTGATAGAAACCAATATTTCTATAAAGGCAAATTTTATTACTGAAATTATCCCAAGAAATAGGACATTTTTTAATTGTACAAAAAAAGTCCTCCTTCAATCTGTAATTTATCATTAATTTTTTATTTAATAACCAGACTGAAGGAGGAAGCAATTATGATTAGTAAAAATTTTATAAGACAATCTTATCAACAAATCTTACCTTATCAATCAAAAATTATTGATACATTTACTGAAATTTGTTATGCTATCATCCTTGCAAAATCTTTAAATGTTTCTGAAATTGCTAGACATCTTCCTCAAAATAGGATTAGAGGCAAAGATAAAGGAAAATTAAGAAGTTTTAATAGTATTTACAAATGGTTAAACAGAAAATTGGAAGATTTAGCAACAAAGTGTGATTGGAATATTTTATTCTCTTTATTACATAATGAAGTAGAATTTCTTATTGGTGATCCAACAGAAATCGAAAGACTTTATTCTTATAAAACAGATTACGTAGGAAAACTTAAAGTAGGAGAAAGAGGTTATACTTTATTAAGCATTTCTGCCCCTTTTGAAGGACGAGCTTTACCAATTTATTTCCTACTCTATTCTTCTTCTTTAATAGAACAGGAAAAAACTTCCCGTAATTTAAAGCATAAAGAGGCTTTTGAGAAAATTATTCAGATATTACGAGAAATTCCCATTGTTTTAGACAGAGAATTTGCTTATGAAAGCCTAATACATTTTTTCCGTCTTTATCTTTGTAAATTTATTATTCGTCTCACTGATAAAAAAGTAAAATTATATTATGATAATAAGAAAAAACAAGAAGTTTCTTTATCTATTCAACCCTCAGAATTGAAAGTCATAAAAAATGTTTATTATAAAGGTAAGGAAAAAGTAAACCTGATTGGTTTTTGGGACCCAAAATACCATAAACCATTATGGTTAATCACAAATATGGATGACCCAGAAAAATGTATAGAAATTTATCAAAAAAGAATGAGAATCGAAGAAATGTTTCGTGATATAAAATCTTACTTTAGTATTGAAGACAATATGACAAGAAAATTATCTAAATTAGAAACACTTTTATTTTTATTTTGTTTAACCTATCACATTATTGCCATTACAGGATATGTGACAAAACATCAATTCATTACAAATAATAACTTTAAAAAAAAGTATTCAGAAATATTCTTAATTTTATTTTTTGATTTTCGACATTTAAATATAAACAAAGAAACTATAATACAAATCTATCAAAAAACATTGGAATATATCTATATTCATCTATATCCTAAATTTTATACTTCTACCCAATGTCCTATTTTTAGTCCGTAAGTCAGTTATTATACTGGAATGGAATGGGAAGAAGAATTACAATTATATAACTTTAAAGCACGCTATTACGATCCCTATACAATGCGCTTTATCCAACCCGACCCAGTGCATACGGAACGTTCTGGCTTCGACAACTACGACAGATATAGTTATGTAAATAATAATCCCGTGAATTTTGTGGATCCAGATGGGAGGGTTTTTAGTTGTTTTCCAGAGGCATGGTTTGGACATTTTTATTCTGGACCAAGTAGTTGTGATAGAGAATTGGTACCAAAAAAATTAAATGAAAAGATTTATTTATCTTATTTAGCATATCAATTGTCTGGGAATGAAATAGCTCTTTTAGAGTTTAATAGAAGGTTATATCAGAAATATATTGTAGTACCCACAAAGCCTAAAACACCATTGGATAGGGTATCGTTAAGACATGATAATGAAGTTCCAGCACGATTATTTTCAGGAATAAAGAAATGGGATTTTGTAGAAGCGGACTGGAATTGGATTAAAGGTGCATGGGGAACAATGTTATCAACAAATACTTATAAAGAATTATATCAAAAAGAATACGAAGCCTTACCTGATTGGACAGAAGCACGTTTTGGTAGGACAGGTAGGTCTTATATAGCGACAATTGCAACAATAATAAGTATAGGCAATGAATTATTTATTTTAGGAATTGGTACATTGTTATTTGAGTTACATATTATTTATAATTTAACACTTTTATATTTAGAATGGATAGAAAATAAGATATTAAGTCCCATTATTGAATTTTCAAGGAGGGAGTTTAACTATATTGGAGAAAGATTAGGGATAAGATTTAAACCGAAAGATTTTATATTTAATGTAAAATTAAGTAATATAGGTATAAATAATAATAGATTTAAAAATATCTTGAATCCATTAAAATGGAGGTTATAGAATGAAGCTAATTAAAATAGTTTTAATAATATTAATATTATTTTATTTAAATTGTCAGAGTGATAGAGATTATTGCGAAGGTGAAATTGATAAAAGTTTTTGTATTGAAACATTAAAAGCTAATTTAGTGGATGATGTATTTAGGGGTAGTAAATTGGCTTATGATCTTTGGTTGTTAGATTGTCTCAAAAAATTGGTTATAAAAAAAGACAAATGTCAGAAAACACCAAATATAATTCGTCCAGCATTTTAGGTATGATAAAAAAATGTTTTATAATTATTATATTGAATATATTGATTTTGAATTGTGCAATAGATGGATTACCTTGTGATACAGATAATGAATTATATATAAAATATCAGGATATATGTAAAGATGAAATTGAGTGGTTCGTATACAATGAAATGATAAAAAGCAATCCAAGGTTTAGTGATGATGAGAAAACGAACAGGCTAAATACTATATTAGTTATTTGTCTATTAGCAATAGAAGAGAGAAAGAAAGAAGAAGAAAATAAAAAGAATCTGTGTGGAATAGGCAAAAGATGGCCCAAATTATAGTTGTTATAAATTTTGTGGATCCAGATGGGAGAAGTTTTGAGATGTTAGGCTTATGCAGTGCGATGATGCATATAAGTAAATGTATTCATATGGGAAATGAGATAATGGGTGGAATAGCACATTCATTTAATAGTTTTCTAAAGAGAAATATCCATACATTTAATGAGAGATTAAGAAGTATAGGTTCAGCCTATAATAAATTTACTCATTTTATGATGGGTAAAGGTAAGAAGAAAGGAGGCGATCCGACATTAAGGAAGATAGGTGAGGTAGGAACATTTTTATGGCGATATACAACAGACCCAGCATTTATGTTAGGATTTTGGTATTCAATAGCGAATTATACAGCAGGAATATTGAAATGGATATTAACAGGAGGCAATTCAGAATATCCGAGTATAGAATATAGAGCAGGAGGGTATTTAGTGAAGGAGCCATTAGTGTTGCCAGATTCAGGGATAACGATAGGACCATTTGCGAATGTATTACCGGGAGCTGAGGAGGGCATAATACAACATGAATTAGGACATATAAGACAATATAACGAATGGGGAGGCTGGAAGTATATAGGACATTTATGGGGTAGTTTGTTTGATTCAGGAGGAGAATGGGCAGAGAACGATGCAGATAAAAGAGCAATGACAAATTATTATGGTGGGAATGTTTTTTATTTTTATTTGTTTTATAATGCAAACATATTACGTGATAAAAATTTTCAACAATTTGTTTTGCTAATTGGATTGTATTATGGTTTTAATGCAGTAAATTTTTCTTATTATTTTTTACCTTAAAAGGAAAGGAACGAAAAATATGAAGTTTAAATATAACATTATTATAATATTAATTTTATTAATTTTAAATATAAATTGTCCATCACAAATGTTGTTAATAAAAAAGTGTAAAGAAGGTGTTGAGCTTGGCTTTATAATGGAGATTTTAGCAGAAAACATGAAAAGCAATTCTAATGAACAAGAAAGTAAAGAAAGAGATTTATTGGGAAAAATTATAATACTATTATACCAAAAAAAGTTTTATGATAAACGTTGTGAAAAAAGGTACAATAAAGGATATCCTATGTTATAAAACGAATGGAGAAGATATATAAATGGGAATATAATGAATTTGTTTTATTAAATTATTATAAAAAATAGAATATGAAAAGAATATTTATATCAATGTTTTTTATAATATTTACTTTAAATTGTTATTATGTACCCCCTCGTTATTGTAAAGATTTAGGAAAGTTATCTTTAGCAACATTATTAATAGATTTAGAGATGAGAAAAAATAAAAACATTAATTCGAATGAGGAGGAGAAAAGGAAAGATGAGGAAGCAAAATTAGCGTTGTTAAGTTTATTTCAAATCATGTTATATGAAGTACAAGACAGGACTGTCAATGCAAATGATGAAGCGAATATACCAGATTAGAAAAATATTAAAAAAGAAATACATAATTATAATTGTGATAATACTTATAAGTTGTATAAGATTAAGTGGTAGATATAGGACAAATTGTTCCGAGGAAGTATATTTAGTATTACATATATTAAATAATGTTATAATGGAAAAATATGATGAATTAGATAAAGAAATAAAGAATGAATCGACAAGGATTTTATATATTTCATGTTATTTACATAATAGAGAATGGGAGGAGAAACGTAAGAAAGCAGGATTGTATGGATATATAAAGGATAAGGTAAAGAAATGGAAATAAGAGTCAAGGTTATGAAAAGAATTATAATAATTATATTATTACTATTAAATTATTGTGAATATATGGACAGTGACATAGCCAATCCGTTTTATAAGGAAGATGGATTTAATGAAAGTGCATTTTATGCCTGTATAACAGTGATGTTGCCGAGATTAGCGGCAGTAGAGACGAAAGAAGAATTATATCGAGTAAGAGACGAGATATTGTTAATATGCACAATAAATGCGAAGATGAATAATCCCTGGATAGATATATATAATAACGAAGGCAGGATAAGATTTTAGTTTATAATTTTATATTTTTTTAAATCTTTTTTAGATAAGCCAGTAATATCACAAATGTCCTGTATTGAATATCCTTTTTTTAACATTTTTTTTGCGGTTTCTATTTTTGCTTTTAGTTGTCCTTCCTGTAATCCTTCTAATTTTCCTTCCAGTTTCCCTTTTTGCAATCCTTCTTGTAAGCCTTCTAATTTGCCTTCTAGTTTTCCCTTTTCATAATGAGGTTTAACTAAGTCCGTAATATCAGCTTCGTAAACTTTTGGCATTTTAATACCCTCTGGTAATTGTTTTTCGAAATTACTATATCTAACATAATACATTTCTTGTAATAATGCAATCATTTTTTTATCTTTAATGGGAATTAGTTTAATGTTTTTTAGACCTTCTTTTAATTTATTTTGATTAGCGAAGATATAGAGATATTCTATTTCGTAGTTATGAATATCAAGTTGATTGATTTCGATAAAGTAGATATTTAATAAATCATTATGGAATTTATAAAGACCGTCTTGTAATAATATGGCATGTTTATTTAATAGATTTTTAAAGGATTTAGTGAAGTCTGGGGTAATAAGTGTAATAGTAGTATTATTAAGGTTAGCGGATTTTTCTCTATTACAGAAGCCAGTGAGGTAGATAAATAGGTCGTTAAAATCTTTTATGGAAGGTTTATCTTTTTCGGATTTAAAAGATATAATGTTGAATAATTTAAAATATTTAAATAATTCTAGTTTTTTAGTATCTGGATTTTTAATGATAATGATGTCTGCTTTTTTAGGTAGATTAAGGATTTCGTATTCCGTGATGACGTTGCAGTTTAGTAGTTCAAAGAAGTTTTTGGTTACGATTTTAAAGAATTCATCGTATTTAAGAGTAAATTTATGTTCTGGCATAGAAAAAAATATACAAAATAATAATAGAATAATGTCAACAAATAAAAAAATAGTTGCAAAGAAAAATGGTAATGATAAATAGTAAATGAAATAAAGATGGTTAAAAATAAATTTTAGAAATTTATACAGGTGAGTATAATTTTTAAAATGAGGAGGGCCCAAACGTGAGGCTAAATACAAAATGTTTATATGAATTAATTATCCACTTTGGAGCATTTATCAATTTACGCTATAATGAATTGGGTCAGTTAGAATATGTACAGCGAGATGATAGAAGTTTTCTAACGCAGATAGATTATATATATGATCACGAAGGGAATTTATTTTTAAAGAGAAGTGATTATGGAGGGAAATTAAGAGAGATACATCAGATAGATGGAAGTTACAGGATATATACATTAAAAGATAGAGAAGTTCACGAGATAATATTTAATAAAGAAAGCGAGATATTAGGACATTTTCGCTTTAGTGGAAGGCATCATTTAGCGATGAATCCGTATATGTATTATAACAGAATGTTAGCAGGAATAAAAAGACTATTTATTAAATCAAGTTATAAGGATATAGCATCATTGATGTGGGCATTATATTATATTACCGATAATACCAGAGCCATGCTGGAACAAATTGATACAAAAGAAATCAAGTATCTATACGAAAGAAATAAAGAAGCAATATACTATTTTATAATGTTATTATTATTTCTATTAACAATTTATATAATATATCAGAACAATCAACGTTACGAAAACAAATATAGTTATTTAAAGCAGATAATAGCATTTGTTTTAATTATTATTTTTTATCAAAGTTGTATACCGAAGCCAGAGAAATGCCCGAAATTAGAATATGCATTATTAGGACAAAATAACCAGAATCTATTAACAACAGGTTTTATGGGACCCATACCAGCACCAGATAATAACATACCTATGGAAGTATTAATACCCGACGAAGGCGTATATTATTACGTAAATGGACTAAATGGCAGTACAGAATTTGTCTTAAATCGCTATGGCAGACCCTTAGCAAGATATGTTTATGAACCCTATGGCAATATAAATCCTTATCTTACGAATCTTGACCTTGATAAAAACCAATATTTCTATAAAGGCAAATTTTATTATACAGGGATGGAATGGGAAGAAGAATTACAATTATATAACTTCAAAGCACGCTATTACGACCCTTATACAATGCGCTTTATCCAACCCGACCCAGTGCATACAGAACGCTCTGGTTTCGACAACTACGACAGATATAGTTATGTAAACAATAATCCAGTAAATTTTGTGGATCCAGATGGGAGAAGTTTTGAGATATCTGAACATGATATAAACTTATTGTATATAATAAATATGTTTCAGGATTTTGGTGTAAATATGAATAACCTTCTTATAGCTTTTGCTATAATTAATTTTTGGATGAAGAGTGTGAATGATAAAATTATGCCACCTGGATATAATTATAGTGGAAGTGGCAATCGAGACCCATATTCTAAATTTAATAATGTTCATACTGGACCAAGAAATTATATGCAATTATATTTTTTGTTAACAGACCAAAAATTTATGAAAGAAGTTTTTAATAGAGCATCATTAAGTCATGAAGATGCAATCATAACATTATATACATTAAGCAGGATATTACCCTTTGTAAGTCCAGAGCCAAAAACACCTTATGATATAGCAGGAATATATCATGACAGAATGGTTCCGGGCAGTAATAGTCATTTTGGTGGGTTGGATTTTTTTATGAATGAAAATGCTTTTGATAAAGCGCATATACATGCAGATAAGGTATGGTTAGGGGAGATATGGAGAAGGCATATTAATCCAGTCCAGTATTGGGGAGAGAACTGGGGGATGAGCTGGGAGAGAGCGAAATGGGCAGAAAGAAGTTGTGGTGTAGGAACAGGGAATTTCTGTCGGAATATAGTTTCAGGTATATATGCAATGACAAATTATATAATGGATGAGTATATAACGTTACCGATAGGTACTATAACATTTGGTATTGATTATGTATTTAGGAGTATAAGGGTATTAAATAGGAGTGGAAGGACAAAGAATCTATTAAGACCATCCCAATGGAGGATATAATGAAGGTATTGAGAATAATAATATTATTGATGATAGTAATCAATTGTTATGATCCAGAAATGACAAAGAAACAATGTAAAGAACAATTTAAGTCTGCAATTACTAAATTTCTAATTATAAGAGGTGATTATGAGACCTATAAAAAAAGGAGGGAATCCCAAGGGGAGACAGAAGAAGAAATACAAAAATCATGGAATGATGGCATTACTTATATATATTATTATTTTTAGGGGAATATTTGGGCTGTATGGGGCAGACAGTCAATTGTGGTACTCCTGTGGATTTTATTTTACATCTACCGGATTGTGTAGAAGAGATAAAATGATAATTAAAGCGAAAGATTAACAATAAAGAATGAATAAAAAGGGCATGAAAAGAGGTAAGTGATTTTAATGGAATTTATAAAAGAGAATTCAAAGCATCAGGAACAAGGTGTGGTAATGTAAGAGATTTATGTGCAGGAATAAATACGATATTTTCATGGAGTGGACAATTTATTATAGCATTACATGGCACAATTTTATTTGGATTAACGAATATATTTCATGATATATTTTAGATACCGAAAGGGAGGTATAAAATAAAATGGTAGTAGTAAGATATATATTGATTATTTTTATGATAATCTTATTATCATGTGGAGATTATAAAGATTCAATAGAAAAAACTTGTGATTTTGATAGAGGAAGAATGATGCTTATATTAGATATAGTAAATGATGAGGATATAAATAATACTAAAACAGAGGAAGAATATAACCGCAAATTAAAGACTATAATTAATTACATTAATTTATTTCTTGTATTAGAACCAGAGACGTGTTATTCAGGTAGATATCATAACAAGAGATGAAGTAGGGATTTATGATAAAGAAAGGAATTATCGTATTTTTAATTATATAGTAAGCGCTCAATAAAGCACGTGGTGTTATAATTTTTTATTTATAATTAACTATAAGTTTAATGAAAATTGTACGAAAATAAATTCATAATGAAAGCAATTAAAAATTTTCAAAGTATAGAAGATTGTTTATCTTATATAGAATATTTAGAGAATGTCAATCAGCAATTAAGTCAAAAACTTGATGCTAAATCTCAGGAAATTACAATAAAAGATAAAGAAATAGAATACTTAAAGAAACAATTAAAATTAAGAGAAGAATTTATTATAGCTCAGAAATATAGGTTATATGGTAAAAAATCAGAGAAATGGAGTGAGAAAGATTACCAATATAGTTTATTGTTTAATGAGATAGAAGATACGATAGAAGAATCAAAAAAAGAATTTTTAGAATTTACTGAGGTATCATCTTATAAGAGGAAGAAGAAAAAACAAAGAAAGATAAAAGATTTGGATATACCAGTAAGAGAAATTATTCATGACCCAGAAGAGAATCAGGTTTGTAATTGTGGTAATAAAAGAGAAGAAATAGGAAGAGAAACAAAAGATGTTTTACAGGTGATTCCCTTAGAATTTTATATAGATAGACATATAACAATTAAAAGGGTTTGTAAGAAATGTTCACAGAATCAGAAGGTAGAGATAGTAAGTGGTGAGCCGATAAAACAATTTTTACCTAAATCGTATGCATCAGAATCCTTACTTGCCTTTTTATTGGTATCTAAATTTAATGATGGTTTGCCATTTTATCGGATGGAGAAGATATTTGAAAGGTATGGGATAGAAATACCCCGAAATACAATGTGTATATGGGCACAAAAAACAGGGATAAAATTAAGACGTTTTTATCGTTTGTTAGTGAAAGAGGCATTAAAATCATCTTGTATAGGTATAGATGAAACAGGTTTAAAGGTATTAGAGAATCAGAGAAGTAGTGGAAGCAGAAATTCTTATATGTGGGTAATGAGGACTTTAAGCTCAGAAAATCCTATGGTAATATTTTATTATAGAAAAAGCAGGAGTGCAGATTTTTTAAAAAAGGTATTAAAAGATTATAAAAATGCAGTAATAACAGATGGTTTTAAAAGTTATGAAAGTCATTTGAAAGAATTAAATATAACCCATGCAGGATGTTGGGCACATGCAAGAAGGAATTTTATAGAAGCAAAGAAAGTTTCTTCTCGTCCAGATATAGAAAAAATGCTTTATTTGATAGGGAAATTATATACAATAGAAGAAGAAATTAAAACTCTGTCTTTAGAAGAAAAAGTTTCTATAAGACAAAATCGTTCTAAAAAAATCATAGATGAGATTCATAAATTGTTAAAAGACCAATTACCTTTACAAAATCGTTTTACCCAATCAGGTAAAGCTTATTATTATTTATTCCATCAATGGGAGAAGTTAATTCGATTCCTTGATAATCCATCGATACCCTTAGATAACAATTTAGTAGAGAATGCAATTCGTCCCTTTGTTATAGGTAGAAAAAACTGGTTATTTTCTGGAACAGAATTAGGAGCCCAAACATCAGCTATTCTATACACAATAATTGAATCAGCAAAATTAAATCAATTAGACCCTTATCATTATATAAAATATTTATTTGAACAGCTTATAGATAAAAAGAGCGATGAGGAATTATTAAAATTATTACCCCATAAAATAGACAAAAAAGAAATAGAAAATTCTTTTGTTAAGCCAGGTTGATTTAAAAAATTTTACAGTTATTTGTTTATAATTCAAACATAAAAAAAATTTATATACGCTGTTCTTTGAGCGCTTACATTATATATATAAATTGCATTGTGAATATAGATACACAACAAGAGATTTGTAGAAGGAAATTAAGGCATAAAGAGAGGACAACAGCAATGCCGATATACAAATCTTGCGAATTATATATATTTAATGAGTTTCAAGAGCAACAAGCACCCTATGAGAGTTCAAAGCAAATCATAAAATTTTATAAAGACATATATTTATTATCTTGCATAAAAAAATTACAAGAGCTCAAAGAATGCGAAAAGAAATCCAAATATATACCAGACATATATATAGAATAGATATGATAATTATAACAATGCGTTTTATCCAACCCGATCCGGTCCATACAGAAAGACAGGGCTTTGATAACTACGACAGATATAGCTATGTAAATAATAATCCAGTGAATTTTGTGGATCCAGATGGGAGGATTTTTAGTTGTTTTCCAGAGGCATGGTTTGGACATTTTTATTCTGGACCAAGTAGTTGTGATAGAGAATTGGTACCAAAAAAATTAAATGAAAAGATTTATTTATCTTATTTAGCATATCAATTGTCTGGGAATGAAATAGCTCTTTTAGAGTTTAATAGAAGGTTATATCAGAAATATATTGTAGTACCCACAAAGCCTAAAACACCATTGGATAGGGTATCGTTAAGACATGATAATGAAGTTCCAGCACGATTATTTTCAGGAATAAAGAAATGGGATTTTGTAGAAGCGGACTGGAATTGGATTAAAGGTGCATGGGGAACAATGTTATCAACAAATACTTATAAAGAATTATATCAAAAAGAATACGAAGCCTTACCTGATTGGACAGAAGCACGTTTTGGTAGGACAGGTAGGTCTTATATAGCGACAATTGCAACGATAATAAGTATAGGCAATGAATTATTTATTTTAGGAGTTATTGTTATTTGAGTTACATATTATTTATAATTTAACACTTTTATATTTAGAATGGATAGAAAATAAGATATTAAGTCCCATTATTGAATTTTCAAGGAGGCAGTTTAACTATATTGGAGAAAGATTAGGGATAAGATTTAAACCGAAAGATTTTATATTTAATGTAAAATTAGGTAATATAGGTATAAAGAATAGTAGATTTAAAAATATCTTGAATCCATTAAAATGGAGGTTATAGAATGAAGTTAATTAAAGTTATTATAAAAAGCATGTATATACTGTTTTTTAGTTATTGTTTGATGAGTGATCGATATCTATGTGAAGATGATTTCCCTACTACAAGTCAAGATGTTTGTCAGTTTATGTTAATGTATAATAATAGGAAAAATAATGTAGAAGAAAAAAACAATATACTACTTATTTTAGCCTGTATAGAATATTTGGAGGAATTGAAAAAATGCCAAAATTCATCAAATATACCATTCATACAATTTTAATAATTATATTTATAATAAATTGTATAGATGGATTACCTTGTGATAGTAATGAAAATAAAATGCATATAACTTATCAAGATTTTTGCTTTTTATATATAAATCATTATCCATTGCTATCTGATTTTTATAAGATAGATGAATTTAATCAAAACTATTATAGTGGTAATAGTATAAAACTAAATGAAATGATTTTAATTTGTCTATTAGCAATAGAAGAGAGAAAGAAAGAAGAAGATAATAAAAAGAATCTATGTGGAATAGGCAAAAGATGGCCCAAATTATAGTTGTTATGAATTTTGTGGATCCAGATGGGAGAAGTTTTGAGATGTTAGGCTTATGCAGTGCGATGATGCATATAAGTAAATGTATTCATATGGGTAATGAGATAATGGGTGGAATAGCTCATTCATTTAATAGTTTTCTAAAGAGGAATATGCATACATTTAATGAGAGATTAAGAAGTATAGGTTCAGCCTATAATAAATTTACTCATTTTATAATGGGTAAAGGCAAGAAGAAAGGAGGCGATCCGACATTAAGGAAGATAGGTGAGGTAGGAACCTTTTTATGGCGATATACAACAGACCCAGCATTTATGTTAGGATTTTGGTATTCAATAGCGAATTATACGGCGGGAATATTGAAATGGATATTAACAGGAGGCAATTCAGAATATCCGAGTATAGAATATAGAGCAGGAGGGTATTTAGTGAAGGGGCCATTAGTGTTGCCAGATTCAGGGATAACGATATGACCATTTGCGAATGTATTACCGGGAGCTGAGGAGGGCATAATACAACATGAATTAGGACATATAAGACAATATAACGAATGGGGAGGCTGGAAGTATATAGGACATTTATGGGGTAGTCCATTTGGTTCAGGAGGAGAATGGGCGGAGAACGATGCAGATAAAAGAGCAATGACAAATTATTATGGTGGGAATGTGATGATATACTATTTATTATATATAAGTTATTTATCAAACGACGAACTATCATTCAATATTATTAATAATTATAGTGGAACAATATCATTTTCTACAGAACTTGAAAAATATTTATACACTTAATCATTATTTTTAAGTAATAAAGAAATAGGAAGTCTTGTATTACTTCTTAATTTTTTGAAATTATATTATTATGATTAGGAATTATTATTTAAGAAAATTTTTAAATAGAAAATATATGGAGATTTATAATGTTAAAGTATATAAGAATATGTATAATAATGTTAATAATAATATTTAATTTTAATTGTTATACAAGTCCAAATATAAAACCTTGCTTTGATGGAGAGGAACTCTTTATAATAACATATTTATTAAACCTAGTTGAAGATAAAGAACAAGATGAATTGAATAAAGCAATGTTAAAAATATATTTAATGGTAGAAAGTAGTCGTTGTAAAAAATTTAATGATAACCCTAGAATACCCAGGGTATGATAAAAATAAGTAAATTATTAAAGTTGATACTATTATTAATTTTAATAGAACCAAGATGTTTACGCCATGACATTCCTCGAATTGGTATCGGGAGTGCGTCATGTGGAGTTAGTCTTAGTTTGTTGATAGGTTATACAGAAGATATGAAGAAAGAATTAAAGAGTAATGGTTATACAGAGGAGCAAATAACTTTCATGGAGAATCAAAAGAAGGAAATTGGTACACTTTATTTATTTTCTTGTATATTGTTACTAGAAGAACAACATGAGAAACGTAAGGAAGCAGGTATATTAGGTAAGATAGGCATATATAAATGAGAAGGATATTGCAGATTATACTATTGTTAATGATAGTAAATTGTGGCTATGACATAGCCAATCCGTTTTATAAGGAAGATGGATTTAATGAAAGTGCATTTTATGCCTGTATAACAGTGATGTTGCCGAGATTAGCGGCAGTAGAGACGAAAGAAGAATTATATCGAGTAAGAGACGAGATATTGTTAATATGCACAATAAATGCAAAGATGAATAATCCCTGGATAGATATATATAACAACGAAGGCAGAATAAGATTTTAGTTTATAATTTTATATTTTTTTAGTTCTTTTTTAGATAAACCAGTTATATCACAAATATCCTGTATAGAATATCCTTTTTTTAACATTTTTTTAGCCGTTTCTATTTTTGTTTTTAGTTCTCCTTCCTGCAAACCCTCAATTTTTCCTTTTTGCAGTCCTTCCTGTAATCCTTCCTGTTTTCCTTTTTGTAAACCCTCCTGTAAGCCTTTTTCGTAGTGTGGTTTTACTAAATCCGTAATATCAGCTTCGTAAACTTTTGGCATTTTAATACCCTCTGGTAATTGTTTTTCGAAATTACTATATCTAACATAATACATTTCTTGTAATAATGCAATCATTTTTTTATCTTTAATGGGAATTAGTTTAATGTTTTTTAGACCTTCTTTTAATTTATTTTGATTAGCGAAGATATAGAGATATTCTATTTCGTAGTTATGAATATCAAGTTGGTTAATTTCGATAAAGTAGATGTTTAATAAATCATTATGGAATTTGTAAAGACCGTCTTGTAATAATATGGCATGTTTATTTAATAGATTTTTAAAGGATTTAGTGAAGTCTGGGGTAATAAGTGTAATAGTAGTATTATTAAGGTTAGCGGATTTTTCTCTATTACAGAAGCCAGTGAGGTAGATAAATAGGTCATTAAAATCTTTTATGGAAGGTTTATCTTTTTCGGATTTAAAAGATATAATGTTGAATAATTTAAAATATTTAAATAATTCTAGTTTTTTAGTATCTGGATTTTTAATGATAATGATATCTGCTTTTTTAGGTAGATTAAGGATTTCGTATTCGGTGATAACGTTGCAGTTTAGTAGTTCAAAGAAGTTTTTTGTTACGATTTTAAAGAATTCATCGTATTTAAGAGTAAATTTATGTTCTGGCATAGAGGGATATATTTTGTTTATAGGAATTTATAGAATAAGTTAAGAAAAAAAAGAATTTAATCAAAAAAAATTAAATTATTATAGAGTATATAGAGTTGATATAAACCTAAAATTAAATGAGAAAAAAAATTATTTAATAATGCCATATTTTTTTAGCTCTTTTTTAGATAAGCCAGTAATTTTTATAATTAAATTAATTGATAGACCTTCTTTTTTCATTTTTTTAGCAGTTTCTATATTTTGTTCTAATTTTCCTTCCAGTTTCCCTTTTTGCAATCCTTCTTGCAAACCTTCTAATTTTCCTTTTTCATAATGAGGTTTTACTAAGTCCGTAATATCAGCTTCGTAAACTTTTGGCATTTTAATACCCTCTGGTAATTGTTTTTCGAAATTACTATATCTAACATAATACATTTCTTGTAATAATGCAATCATTTTTTTATCTTTAACGGGAATTAGTTTAATGTTTTTTAGACCTTCTTTTAATTTATTTTGATTAGCGAAGATATAGAGATATTCTATTTCGTAGTTATGAATATCAAGTTGGTTAATTTCGATAAAGTAGATATTTAATAAATCATTATGGAATTTATAAAGACCGTCTTGTAATAATATGGCATGTTTATTTAATAGATTTTTAAAGGATTTAGTGAAGTCTGGGGTAATAAGTGTGATGGTAGTGTTGTTAAGGTTAGCGATTTTTTCTCTATTACAGAAACCCGTAAGATAGATAAATAGGTCGTTAAAGTCTTTTATGGTAGGTTTATCTTTTTCGGATTTAAAAGATATGATGTTGAATAATTTAAAATATTTAAATAATTCAAATTTTTTAGTATCTGGATTTTTAATGATAATGATATCTGCTTTTTTAGGTAGATTAAGGATTTCGTATTCGGTGATGACGTTGCAGTTTAGTAGTTCAAAGAAGTTTTTGGTTACAATTTTAAAGAATTCATCGTATTTAAGAGTAAATTTATGTTCTGGCATAGGAAAAATATACAAAATAATAATAAAATAATGTCAACAAATAAAAAAATAGTTGCAAAAAAATATAGTATAAATAAAATGTTATTACATAAAATAAAATATATAAATATATACTAATATATATTAATAAATGTTATTTTATATATATGGAAAATAAAAATCCTATTAAAATATTAATCGATTTAAAAAAGTTATTTCAAGCAAGGATACATCAGTATTTAGATATATTAATAAATTTTAAAAATAAATACGAAGAAGAAAAAAATAAATTACCTTATAATCTTAATCTTTTAGATGAGGTTAAGGTTTACGAAAATAATCATTCTAAAATCTTAGGGAAATTATTACAGTATAATAAAAATGATGATTATATTATTTTAAATAAGTTTTTAGAACATTTAGGTAAGCCATTTGAAAATTTAGAATTTATTAAACCAGAAATTACTATTGAAGAAGATAGAATAGATATAAGAATTAGTGATGATACAAAAAGTATAATTATAGAAAATAAAATTAATAACGCACCTGATAGGAAAAAGCAAATAGAAAGATATATTGAAAACGAACAAGAAAAGAGAGGTTATGATTTTAAAAATATTTATGTATTATATTTAACTTTATCTGGAGGTGGGGCATCAGAAAAAAGTCTTTCTAAGAAAATAAAAAGAAAGCTTGAAGATAGATATAAAGAAATAACTGCTTTTGAACATATTCGTGGATGGTTAAAATCATTATTAGAATTAGAGGAAATAAAAAAAGAAAATGTTTTATATTCTGCCATAATTCAATATAAAGACTTTTTAGATGGACTACTTTATCAAAGAGAAGGAGAAGAAAATATGAAATATACATTATTAAAAGCATTAGAAGAATATTTTGGGTTTAATGAAAATATATCTGTGTCGGATAAAATAAAAAAGTTAGATGATTTTGATAAGACGATAAATGAAATAATATCTGAAGTTCAAGAAGAACAATTTATATATGAATTGAGAAAAAAATATTTACTTAAATTATTAGAAGATTTTGAAAGTCAACTTCTAAAGCAAAAAATTGAAGGTATATCAAAGATAGAAAAATCAGATAATCTAAAAAAATTTGGCGAGCAATATAGTGGCATTAATTTTTATCCAGAAAACTGGAATGATGATTTTTGTATTTCATTATATTTTGATGATGAACTTTCAAGTTTTTTTATTGGTATAGGTAATTATAATTATGATTCTAATCCTAAATTAGCTGATAAATTGATAAAAGAATTTAATAAAATATTTGGTGATAATGAAGAACCTAATCCAGAATGGCCCTATGGAAAGTATATTGAAAAAGATTATATCTATAATAATATTTCTCTAATAGAAGAAATAGAAAATGGAATCTTTTCTTAATAAAATAGTCGATGAAGTAAAATATATTATAGAGAAAACAAGTAATGTTAAAGAATTATTGCAAAATAATTAAAAATTGAATTAAAAAAAAATCATAAATAAAATTTTATAAAGATATTCTATTAAAATTTAAAGTCTATTTTTTTTAATAACAAAAGTATTTTATTTTTATTATTTTCTTTTATTATATCTAAGGGATATTTCTTAAAAAATTCATAAAAAATAGCACGTGTATAATGTTTTAAATGTTCTATATGAGAATTCATATCAGAAATAAGATATTCCCATTTTATTTTAAATTGATTATCTATTTTAAGAAAAACCTCAATTTCTGGATAAAATTCTTTTAAGTATATAAAAAATTTGATTTGTTTTCTATATTGAAAGGGATCAGAAAAAAATTTATAACAATGTTCTAAATCGTGTAAAAAATGTTCCCATGCATCTCTATTGCCTTCTACAAGTTTTCCTTTTATAGCACTATTCCAATCTATTGTAATAATTCGTATTCCTTTAGATTGAAAATCTAACATTTCGTAAGAAGTAGGATTATAATTTAATAATCGTATATTCCATTTATTTTCTAACCAGTAAATAAATGTTTGTCTTATGGTATCTGGCAATTTATAAAAATGAATTTGTTTTAAAAATGTTATTAGATCACTATTAAAATCAATTTTTTTTAGATTACTATTAAATAATTTATTTTGATTTCTATTATAGTAATAGATATAAAAAAAATTCCAGCCAATTAAATTATCAGGGTATTTTTTCGATATATAATTTTTATAGAGTAAAATTAATTCTGGTTTTAATTTTTTTGCTTCTGTTTTTAGTAATTCTGGTTCAATTAAAATTTTTTTAAAAACACCATAAGGTTGATTTTTTTCTAAATCCCAGGGCATAGTTAATAACGGATTTATATTTAAATTATTTTAGTCAACTTTAAATATTGAATCTGGTTTTAGTCTATTGATATATAAAATATAAAAAAATATAATGTAAAAATAATTTGCTTTACAAAAATTATTAATATAAAAATGATAACAATGAAGTTATTAAAACAAATATTCTTTATGCTTAAGAATTATGAAGCTTAAACCACTCACAGAATATGAATTGAGAAAGCCATATAGTAAATATTATTATATGCCCTTAGTTAAAATACCTGAAATAATTTTAAATAAATTAGAACGTCCCATTTTACCTAAAAAAGCAATATTATTTGAAGAGAAAAATCGGTTTCTAATACCAGACAATGATAAAGAAGAAATTGGTTACTGTATTTTTCCAGATGGCTCAGGTTATATAGCAATGAGAATAGAAATGCCAGATGTTACTCCTGAAATGATTGAATGGTGGTTTTATTGGCATTCTTTAGAATCATTACGTTATAAAATTTGGTATCCAGGAGCTCATTATAAAATTTCTGTAAAAAACAAAAAAATTCTTTATGATAAAAATCTTCCGCCTAAAAAGAAATATATCCATAATACTCATTATATTACAGAAGATGTTGGAAAAGGAAAAATGAATTTATTTATTAGTTTTTATGAACCAGAAGAATTTGGTTTTGATATAAATTTTTTTAAAAAAGCCAATATTTCAACCATTATCTGTGGAATAGTTGGGTTTCGTAATTTACATTTGAAGCATACCTATTTATTCCATATAGTTCATAATTATAAAACTGGGGTTATATTGCGAAGCCGCTTTTATGTAGGACATGACATTCAATTTATCCTTAATAATAAATCAATTTGTAAAGTATTTAATAAAAAAATTTTTAGACGAATCATAATAACAGAAAAATTATTAAAAGGATTATCTTTGCATTGTGCCCAGGAATTTCTTCAGTTATCAAAAATTCTACCTGAACTTTATTTTCAATATAAAAATTTTGTGTAATCTTTCTAAAAAAATATATATAAATAATATATGAAGCCAACATTCTACTGGAAAATACTAATTCTTTTAATATATATTATTTACTATAGTTTAAATTTTAATAGTAAAATATTAATTTTATTTATTTTTATTATATCATGTTTTATTTTAGTATTACTTTTTTTAAAAAAATATTATAAAAAGATACGTTATCTTATTCCAGTAAATCAATGGAATCTTTTATATGTGTTGTTATTTTTAATGATATTACTTTTTATATCTCAATATAATGTTTTAAATACTTCTAAAATAAACTATTTTAGTAAAATTGATTATGAAAAAATAAAAAAATATCAATATGGATATACTTTTTATGGAAAAGGCAATATTATAAAAACCTTATATCCAGGTATGTATCTTACTGAATTTCAAATAACGGATATAAAAGTCTATAAAAAAAATAAAAATCCGGAAAAAATTGATCCAGGTATTTATAAAAATAAAGTTTTAAATCTCGCAATATCAATACCAGTGAAAGAATTAGAACAAGATTGTAAAATATATATACTATTCTATGGAAAGCGATTTTTTTATCCATTAGAAGCAAAAAATGGATTTTACGAATATTTACTTAAAAATAAAGCAGAATTTTATATAAAATTATACGAAAATAATATTATTGATACGAAATGCGATACTTCTTTAAATTATAAAATAAAAAATAAAATCATTCAATTAATCAGAACAAAAATTTCTACAAAAAATGCACAGAATCTTATAATAGGAATGTTACTTGGTAATTCAAATTGGATGGATAAAGATGATAAAGATAAAATTAAAAAATTGGGATTACTTCATTTATTTGCAGCAAGTGGTTTACATTTAGGTATATTTTTTCTTGTATTTTATTTTCCTTTAAGTAAGATTTTAGGGAAAAAACATATATTAAGTTTTATAATTCCTTTGCCATTTTTATTTTTTTATTTATGGATTTTAAATTTTCCTTATACTTTAATTCGTGCTTATATTTTTCTTGTACTTTATAGCATATTATTATTAATACGAAAAAAATTAAATATATTGGATTTACTCGTAAATGCAATTTTAATGATGATAATCATTTTTCCCTTAGATGCTTTAAATCTTTCTACAATAATGTCATTTTTAGCTGTAAGTGGAATAATGCTTTTTTTAAGAGATTGGAGTAACATATTTATTTATAAAAATTTATTCCCATCTTATAATTATAAAGAAAATATAAAATATTATTTTTATAAGTTTATAATCATACAATTTTTAATTACTTTTTCTGCTTCTTTCTTTTTACAACCACTATTATTTTATGTATTTAAAGGTTATTCTTTATTTTCTCCTGTTTATAATATGATTTTTGTTCCAATTATAAGTTTATTTTTACCTCTTGTATTTATTACGATTTTATTTTATCTTTTATTAGAACCATTGAAATGGATTCTTATTATATTAAATTTTATATGGAATTTTATTGATTATATTATAAATTTAATATATAAATTAATAGATTTTTTGGTTTCTTATACTTTATGGATAGAATTTCCAGATTCCATTAATTCTGGCTTTATTATTTCTATTTTGATGATTTTGAATATGATTTTGATAAACTATCTATATAAAAGAAATTCTATATCAGAAGTACATTTTAAAAAATACTTTTTTATTGTCTTTGGTATTTATCAAATAAGTTTGTTTTTTGTATATGGAATATCCTTTTTTAAGTAAAAATAAAATTATTGAAACATTAAAACAGCATAATGCAAATATTAGAAAATCCTTAGGACAAAATTTTTTAATTGATCCAAACTATATTAAAAAAATTGTTTCTTATATTAAAGAAAATATACCAGAAAAATCCTCTATTTTGGAAATTGGACCTGGTTTAGGTGCAATTACATTTCCTTTAATGCCTTATTATAATTTAACACTTATTGAAATTGATCCAGTCTTTTACAAAATTTTAAAAGATTATTTAAATCCTATTATAATTTATAATATGGATATTTTAGATTATATAGATCAGTTTTCATTAAATGAATTTTCTTATGTAATTGGTAATTTACCATATTATATAACAACAGATATTATTATTAAAACATTAAAAACAATCAAAAAGCCATCTATATGTATTTTTTTGGTTCAAAAAGAATATGCAGAAAAACTATTAGAGGAAAATAATTCCATTTCAATTTATGTCCATAATTTTTCTCGAGTATCGAAATGTACAAATGTACCTCCTAATGCTTTTTTTCCTGTACCTAGAGTAGAATCCATGTTAATTAAAATAGAAGTCTTCGAAAAACCACAAAGTAATCCAGATATCTTAGAAAAAATTTTACGAATGAGTTTTCGCTCAAAAAGAAAAAAGATTCTTAATTCCTGGCAAAAAGGAATAGAACTTATACCTGTATCTTTACTTAAAGAAAAAGCTAATACTATTTCCTTTGATTTTACAAAAAGAGCAGAAGAAATATCCAAAGAATTATACTATAAATTAGCAAATCTATTATAAGATATTTATTTTTTTAATATCTCGGATTGTAAGATCTCTTTAAGAGAATGAATATGTTTTTTTTCCCATTCTTCTAAGGTAATGCCTTCTTTTTTTGCTAATTCAGTACGATGTTTTGTTATAAAGCGAAATACTATAGGATAGGTAAGTATTGAAAGTGGTATAGCCCAGACCAATCCACCTATTAATGCTGGAATACCAAAATCATCCAATAAGAATTGAATCCAATACCAGATACCATCTATAAATCCAAGAGAAGTCGTTCTTTCAATAACCATTTTAAATTTATCAAAAGAAAGTATGACAAAATTTACATTAAATAATTTAGAAAAATAAATTCCCGTAATATAAAATGTATAATAAAAAATTGGCATTGTAAGTGGATTTGTAATCCAGACCATTGCTAAAGCAATAGGAAGGTTAAAACGTATATTAAAAAATTTAAAAATTAACCATGTCATTGTTACAAGATACATTTGTATTCCTACTAAAGGATTAATTGCCCAGAACATGCCTATACTTGCACCTAAGGCAATTTCTTCTCTTGGGGCATGGACTTCTTTTAAAGGTAGAATAATTTTTTTATAAAAGAGCTGGATTATTTTTTTTATCATTTTAATGTTCTTTTTTTTAAAGAATATTAAAAGTAAATCAAAATATTTATGCTTTATTTTTTAGTTAGATGAAAAATGATGTTTTTTATGGAATATTATTTTATTAGACATGGTATTGCAGAAGATAATAAAGAAAATGATTTAGAACGAAAACTAACTAAGGAAGGTACGAAAAAAGTAAAAGATATCGCTAACATTGTTACTCGTATATTTCCAGAACCCAATTTTATTTTAACTTCCGAAGCATTGCGTTCTATAGAAACAGCTAAAATTTTTTCTAAAAAATGGAAAGTAAAAAAAATGGATTCTTATTCAAAATTAAATCCTGGTGCATCTATATATGATTATTTATTTATCATTGGTGCTTATCTGAATAAAGACATTGTAAGATCAGATTATAGAATTGCCTTAATTACACATGAACCAGATTTAAGTTATTTTGCTGCTGCTCTTTTGGAAAATCATATAAAATTTGATTTTAAAACAGAAGAAATCTATTATGATAAAGAACCTATTTTATTGAATTTTCATTTAAAAAAAAGTTCCCTTATGATTATAGAATGGGATGGAGAGGAGAGTAATTTAAAATTTTATTCTCCACCCTCTATTTTTAAAAAGTTGAAAAACTTAATACAATAATTTATTTTTTTGTAAAAGATTGTAGTAATTCAATAGGAATAGGAAATACAACTGTAGAATTTTTATCTGCTGCAACTTCCACTAAGGTTTGTAAAAAACGAAGTTGTACTGCTACTGGATGTTTTTCTATTACTTTTGCTGCTTCTGCTAATTTTTCAGAAGCCTGATATTCTCCTTCTGAAGAAATGATTTTTGCTCTTCTTTCTCTTTCTGCTTCTGCCTGTTTTGCCATAGCTCTTTGCATTTCCTGAGGTAAATCTATATGTTTTAATTCAACTAAACTTACTTTTATACCCCATGCATCGGTTTGCTTATCAATTACTTCCTGTAAATGTGCATTAATTTTTTCTCTATTTGCAAGTACTTCGTCTAATTCTGACTCTCCTAAAATAGAACGCAAAGTTGTCTGACATAATTGAGACGTTGCATAAAAATAGTCTTCTACTTCTATAATTGCTTTTTGTGGATCCATAACACGAAAATAAACAACAGCATTGACTTTAATTGTCACATTATCTTTCGTTATAATATCTTGTGGTGGAACATCTAAAGCAACTGTTCTTAAACTTACTTTTTCCATTTTATCAATAATTGGAATTAATAAAATTAAACCAGGTCCTTTAACGCCACTAAATCTTCCAAGTCGAAAAATCACACCTCTTTCGTATTCTTTGAGTATCTTTATTGCCTGTGATAATATTATTATTCCTGCAATAATAATAAATAATATACTTGATATAGCCATATTGTACCTCTTTTTAAAAAATTATTCTATATTTAGTTTATGGATATATTATCTTCGTCAACCTTTTTTACTTTTAAAATCATTCCATTTCTTTCTATTGGTTGGACTTTTGAGCCTTTAGGTATAAATGTATCACTTATAGCATTCCAGTATTCGCCATGTATAAAAATTTTTCCATTTTCTTGATTAATGTCTGTAATTGCATCACCAATTTCGTAGAAAAGGGATTGATCACTACTAACAATTTTGTTTTTATTTGCCTGAATAACTTTTCTTAGAATAATAAAAAATAAAATTAATATAAAAAATGTAATAGTTATCATAAACATAATAGAAGTTTCTTCAATTTCTTTCATTGAATCTGCAATCCAGATAATCCCTAAGACAATAGAAATAATACCTGCAATTCCAAGTAGACCATAACTAGTAATTTTTAATTCTAAGATTAAAAAAATAATTCCAAGAAAAATTAATAAAAATCCCGTATAATCAACAGGCAATGTTTGTAATCCATATAATCCTAAAACCAAACAGATTGCACCAATCACACCGGGGAAAATAAGTCCAGGATATTGGATTTCTATCATAATGCCAGCCATACCAATCATAATTAAAAGATAGGCTATATTAGGATTTGCAATAATACTTAGAATTTTATTTCTTAAATCATCTTTTAATTCTATAATTTTTACATTTTTTGTTTGTAAAACATGTTCTCCATGAATTGTTTTTATTATTTTTCCGTCAATTTTATTTAATAATTCTTTTTCTGATATAGCAATTTCATCAATGAGTTTAATTTTATATGCTTCTGTAGAAGGTATATTAGCAGCTTCTGTTACTGTTTTTATTGCGAAATTTGAATTTCTTCCGTAATAATCGGCTATTGCTTTAATTTTCGCTTTAGCATGATTTAATATTTTTTCTCTTAGAGCTTTTTGATCTGGTGATTCTTTTTTATTATCATTTTCTTTATTTCCATTCATTGTAATTGGTGTTGCTGATCCAATATTGGTTGCAGGAGCCATTGCTGCAATATGACTTGATAGTAATATAAAAACTCCAGCTGAACCACAGCTAGCACCAGGAGGTGCTACGTAAGTAATTACAGGAACTTTGGAATTCATAATTGCTTTAATCATTTCGTCCATAGAACTCATTAAACCACCAGGAGTATCAAGTTGAACAAGTAATGCATTTGCCTTATCTTGGTTTGCTTTTTCTATTGCTTTAATTAATTTCTCCATAGAAGCAGGTGTAATGGCATCATTTATAATGATTTTATAAATAAAGAGTTCTTTATTTAAATCTTTTTGCTGAGCAGAAAGAGAGAAAAGTATTATAAAAAAACCTAATATTAAAATTTTTATATTGATCTTCATAATTAGAAAATATTCTAAAAGGATAAAATGGTCAACGAATATTTTAGTTGTATATTTGATCTCTTTCTATAGATTATGGCTCAAAATAAGAATTTTTTAGCATTTTTTTAAATTCGATTTATATATACTAAAAATTCTATAAAAAAAGTAGTTCAATCCATTTACGTATTTTTTGAAATATAGTAAAATTTTTTATTGCTCTTAAACAATCATTTAATCCATAATTATATCATGTTTTCTTATCTTTCATTATTTCAAATAGAAATTTTGTTGTTATTGGTTGGATCATATTATTAATCTTCATTCTATAAACCCTTAATTGGTTTTACAGAAGAAGCAGAAAACTTTATGTCATTTTTAGAAAAATTGATTATTCAAATTGAAAAATGGGATAATGTAAATCATGCACCTCTTGGATTATTATATAGAATAGATGGTTCACAGGAATTAGAAGAATATATATTAGATCATTTTGAAGGATATCAAAATTCCCGACCTGTAAGGATAGGAAATGGTGCTCATAATCAATTACAATTAGATATATTTGGGGCATTATTAGATGCTATTTATTTAATAATTATGCACGATATATCAATTACGATTTATTGGTTAAAATAAGGGGTATTGTTAACTGGGTTTGTAAAAATTGAAATCAACCAGATGAAGGTATTTGAGAAGTAAGATCAGGAAGAAGACATTTTGTATATTTCAAAATGATGTGCTGGGTTGCTATTGATAGAGCTATACGATTAGCTCAAATGGCTATCCCTGTTCATTAATGAAATGGATTGAAGTAAGAGACCAAATTTTTACAGATTTTTTACAAATAGGATGGAATACAAAAAAGAAAACCTTTGTTCAATCTTACGAGAATGATAATTTAGATGCTTCGATATTATTAATGCCAATTGTAGAATTTTTAGATGCAAAAGATCCACGTATACAATCAACAGTTGATAGAATTTTATCTGAGCTTGTTTCTGATAGTCTTGTATTTCGTTATAATGTTAGTGAAACGCAAGATGGTTTTATTAAAGACGAAGGAACATTTAGTATATTTTTCTGGCTTGCAGAAGTAATTGCTCGTTCTGATCGTATTGATGAAGCAAGAATCATTTTTGAAAAAATGTTAAGTTATTCTAACCATCTTGGACTTTATTCAGAAGAAATAGGTGCAAATGGAGAAGCCCTGGGAAATTTTCCCCAGGCATTTACTCATATTGGATTAATTCGTTCTGCTTATTATTTGGATAAGGCAATAGAAAATAAACGGAAATAAAATTTATAAGTTAAAAAAATCCAGATTTTGATCTAAATAATTGATTATAAATTCAAAATCTGGTATCATTTTTAAAGAAATCTTATTCTCTAATGCGAAGTCACATAATTTATTTCCAGAGATTATAATAGATTTTTTATTTTTTTGTAATGTTTTAAGTAATTCTAAGGTTCCTTTCTTTCCTTTTTCTAATTCTATAATACCTAAGGGAGCATGGAATAAAATAAAATTTGATTGTTTTATAATTTGCTCATAAAGTTGTATAGTTTTTGGTCCAATATCGATAGCAATAAAAGGATTTTGTATTTCTCTCGAAGAAGTCTTTGTTTTTGCTTTGGAAGAAATTTTCTCTGTTATTATATGATCAACAGGTAATTCGACTTCGCATTCTTCAAAATTTGCTTTATTGATGATCTGAAATACATTACTTAATTCTTCTTTATGGTAAGGACTATTTCCAACATTAACTCCATTTGCTTTTAATGCAGTTATTCCAATTCCTCCACCAAATAATAAATATTGAAAATACTTTACATTTTTATCTAAAAAATTGATTGTTTGATTAATTCTTGTTCCACCAAATATGCCAGTTTTTGGTTTTAATGTTGCTTTCGAAAATTGATTTAAAAGTTCAATTGAATCATAAATTTCAGACGAGATACAAAATTTTTCTTTATCAATCTTATTAAAATCAGAATTTTTTTTAAAATAAGAAAAAAATTTATAACTATTTATAATAAAATGTTCATAATGGATTTGTAATAAAAGATTCCAATCAAACGAAAATAAAGATGGATGAAGCAATATAATATTATTCAAATCGTTTTTTTTCTCTTTCAGTTTATCGATTCTTTCTATTAAGATAGTTGAAAAATGTTCAGAAATTATATTTTTAATTTGTTCTAAATAGTCTTTTTCGATTTCTTGTGATATATGTTCATTTTTAACATAAACTGGTACACAATGTATGCTAATATTTTTTAATTTTAGAAATTCAATGATTTCTAATAACTGGGATATATAAAAATTTAATAGATTTTCTTCGTTAGAAAATGATGGAATATCAAAAAAAATCAAACAATTCTGATTAAAAGAAATATTTTCAATTCGTTCTAAATTCATAGAAATGAACAATTAATATTTGATTGTTATAAAGAAAAGTAATTTTTAATAATTAATTACAACTTTAATTACCTGTTAATTCTACTATTGAACGAAGTTCTTCATTACTTAGTTCGCCAATCCATTTTTCTCCTTTTTCAATGGTGATTTCTGCAAGTTCTTTCTTTTGATCTATTATTTCTTTTATTTTTTCTTCTAGCGTATGTTTTGTAATCAATTTGTATACCATAACATTTTTATTTTGACCGATTCTATAAGCTCTATCAGTAGCCTGATTTTCAACAGCTGGATTCCACCACATATCATAATGAATTACATTATTTGCGGCTGTTAAATTTAATCCCACTCCACCTGCTTTCAGTGTAAGTATCAAAGTATCATATTGTTTATGATTTTGAAAAAGATCTACAATATAGGCTCTTTTTTTGCTATTAATACCGCCATGAATTTGTAATATTTTTTTATTAAATTGAACTTCTAAAATTTCTTTTAGAATATCACTCATTTCCTGATATTGTGTAAAAATTAATACTTTTTCATCATTTTCGTAAATGTTTTCTAATATCTGGATTAATAATTGTAATTTACCTGATCGTCGATAATCATAATTTTTATCTTTTGTAAATTGAGATGGATGATTACAGATTTGTTTTAAATGTAATAATAATTTTAAAATGATACCTTTTCTATTAATTCCTTCCAATTTTTCTATATTTGAAAATAATATATCGACTGTACTTTTGTATAAAGAAACCTGTTCAACGGTTAAATTACAATATAATTTATTTTCGATTTTTTCTGGTAAATCATTTATTATATTCTTATCCGTTTTTACTCTTCTTAATAAGAAAGGGGTGGTAATTAGCTTAAATTTTTCTAGTACATTTTTATTGTGATCTATTTCAATTGGACGTGCATAGTTTTGTATAAATTGATTTAATGAACCTAAATAACCTGGATTAACAAAATCAAATATACTCCAATATTCCGAAAGACGGTTTTCTACTGGCGTTCCACTTAATGCAATTCTACAATTAGCTTTAAGTTTTTTGATTGCTTTTGTTTGTTGAGCATTAGGATTTTTTATATTTTGTGCTTCATCTATAATTATAATAGACCACCTTATTGACGACAGTTTTTCTATATCACTTCGAATCACCCCATAAGTTGTTAAAACTATATCATAATGGTTGTTTTCTATCTCTCTTTTTTGACCATGATAAATATAAACCTTTAAATCTGGACAGAATTTTTGTATTTCATTATTCCAGTTAGTAATCAATGTAGTAGGTATTATAACTAATGCTTTATATTTTTTTAATAGATTTTCTTCTTTAAGTTTAGCTAATAATGCTATAGATTGTAAAGTTTTACCTAATCCCATATCATCAGCCAGAATACAACCAAAACCTAATTTTATATTTTTATACATCCAGCTATAACCATATAATTGATATTCTCTTAATTTTCCCCTAATAGAAAAGGGAAGGGATATTAAACTAATTTTTTTAAATTCTTCAATTTGCTTTTTAGTGCTTTTATTAATACAAATAGGAGAGCCATTATAAGTTTCTGTGAATATAGAATGAATAATTTCTGAAACATTAATGGAAGGAGGATTTTCTATAAAACTTTTTAATTTATTTATATCATTTTTACTTAAATAAATATATTTTTCTTTAAATTTTATAAATTCCTGATTTTGTTGCAAAAGTTTTTTAAATTCCTCTATTTCGATGATTTCATTTCCAATTGCAATAACCCAATCAAAATTTTTAAGATCATCCTTAGACATATATTTTGTTAAGTGCATAGATTTAATTCGTATTGTAGGTTTGGGTTGAATCAGTTCTTTTAATGATTTTGGTAATAATACTTCAATCCCAATTTGTTCTAACTTGGGAATAATTTCGAATAATAATTTACTTAAATTTTCTAAGGAATAAAAAAGTTTTTCTTTTCCCTTTGATTTTATATAGATATTAATATCTGGAAAAAATGTTTCTAATAGATTTAAATATTTATATATTTTGAATAATAATTCTGCATTATCTAATTCATTTAGATATATAATCTGATTATTTTGTTTTCTAATTCCTATATCAATATAAAATAAACTATTAGAATTTTCTTTAATAAGAAAAAAAATTTCAAAATCTTTTTGTAAATAAAATCGATTAAGCCATAATTGAATAGAATTGGGATATTGTTTTGTTTCAAAATCATTAAAATTAATTGTTTCATTTTTAAAAAATAATTGATAAATTTTTATAGATTTGGGAGAAGTGAAATCCGAAAAATGATAATTAATAGAGAATTGTTTAATTAAATGGTTTAATATATAACTTATTATAAAAAAAAGTTCATCTTTAACATAAGATTTCTTTTTTTTATGGGTTAAATATACAATGGATTTTTCTGGGAGAAACGTTTTTAATTTTTCGTAAATATCTCTTATATCTTTATTAAATAAGGCTGGCTGCCATAAAATTTTATAACCATTCTTACATTCTATTAAGAAGGGTATATAAGCATTATTTTCTATAAGTTTTATGACAAATTCAAAGAGTTCTATATAATGCAATAAATGATTGGGAGTAATTCTGTAAATGTTTTATTTCAGTTGTAAGAAATAATTTTTCCAGATGCTCAAAAGTACATGAAGCTATTTTTTCTTTTTTACTTTCTATATCACTTTGTTTTAATATAAGTTTTTCATTTAGGGAATTTATATCATATAAAATTTCAAAATCAGCATATCGATCTTCTTGATTTAAATGAATATTTTTAGCATTATATAATAAATAAACATTATTTATCTTTTTATTGTTAAAGCTATAAAACTTATATATAATTTCATTGAAACTTTTATGAAAAAATAATGTTTCCTTGCCATATAAAGATAATATAATTTCTTTCATATCACTTAATTTTGAAAAATCTGGTAATTGATATAAGATTTCTGATTTTTTAATAGGATTATCTAAATCTAAAATAAAATCTTTTATATTAGGAATTGTTTCTTTATGAAGCGATTTAATTTCTATATTATATTTTTTTAATTCATCAAATATATAAAAATTTCTTAATTCAAAAAATGCAAATGGATTTTGATCAATTTCTTTGGAAAGTATATACATAACAGCAGCAATATGCTTACATGGTATAGCCCAGTCGGGACAGGAGCATTGCATTTTAATTTCATTCCATTTTTCTGGAAAAATTTTTATTTGATGTTTTTTTGCTATTTCAAGAATTTCTTCTGGTAAGACTCGATTAATCAATTTTGATAATAAATAAGAATCTTGAATCAAATTTTGTATTAAAAGTTCTTTTTCTTTTTTGGAAAATGGTTGCAATTTTAGTTCAACATTATAAATGTTAGTCCCTTTTACTTTTGCGAAAATTTGATTATTTTTTAATTCGATAGAAATTACTTTTCCACTATTGGCATAACTTTTACCTCTTGGTAAGCGATTTTCAAAGTCAATATTATTAAGAGCATTTAACCATTTTTTACCCCACCATGTTAAACCAAAATTCATATTGCTCGAAATAAATTAAAAAAACCAAAAGTCAAATCAAATTATTTTTATTGTAGAATAATATTGTTTAGTAAAGTTTTTGCATTGATTATTTTTAATACTATATACCCCTATTATGTAAAATAAAACTAAAAAATGCTTGTTTTTTTGGAAATCCATATAGAATTTGAATCTATGAAAGCAAAAACAAAAATAAAAATCATACTAATAATATTGATTATATTTTCGGGTTTTTGTAAAGAAAAACAAAATAGTCAGATTCAAATAAAAGAAATTGATCAAGATGCACCAGAAGAGATTAAAAGTACCTTAGATATATTTGATCAATTTTTTAATAATTTAAAAAATGAATTAGTTAAGGCAATTCAAGAAAAAGGTTTTTCTGGGGCAATTTCTGTCTGTAAAATCAAATCTCCAGAATTAGAAAATACATTTAGCGCTACAAACAATAAAAAGATTTATCGTATTTCAGATAAATATCGTAATCCTAAACACAAACCCACAGAAGATGAATATCAAGTCTTACAATATTGGATTAAAAAATTAAATGAAAATCAACCCCTAAAGCCAGTTTATTATCAAATTGGGGATAAAACTAAGGTTTTAAAGCCGATAAAAATTATAGGAGATATGTGTTTAAAATGTCATGGAGATTATAGTCAGATCGATCCAGATGTAAAAGAAATTCTTAAAAAAGAATATCCAGAAGATAAGGCAATTGGGTATAAATTAAATGATTTACGAGGTGCATTTGTAGCTGAATTTTGATTTTAATGAAAAATAAAACAAATACTGCTTTTTTATTTATTAATCTTGGCACACCAGAAACATTAACTCTTTCTTCTATAAGAAAATATTTAAAAGAATTTTTAATGGATCCCAGAGTTATTGATTTACCTTATATACTTCGTTTTTTAATTGTATATGGTTTTATTTTACCTTTTCGACCGAAAAAAACTATTCAAAAATATCGTATTATTTGGGATAATATTACCAATCAATCTCCCTTAATTTCTTATACAGAACAATTTATAAATAAAGTAAAATTACATTTATCAGAATATAATATTGATTATGCAATGAGATATGGAAAACCTTCTATCCAGGATAAAATGAATGAAATTTATAATAAAGGAATCCGATATTTACATATTATACCTTTATATCCTCAATATGCTACTTCTACATATGGAACAGTAATTGCAGAAATTTGTAGAATTAATCAAAAATATTGGGATCCATTACTTTTATCCTTTGAAGAAATATATAACAATAATGAAAATTTTATTGAACTCTGGGTAAATAAAATACAGGCGATTAAAAATTATAAAAATTATTATATTTTATTTTCTTTTCATGGAATACCAGAAAGGCATATTATAAAGTCCGATAGGTTAGGAAATTGTTTTAAAGATAATTGTTGTGATAATGTACCTGAATATTGTTATAGAGCTCAGACACAGTATATTTCTAAAAGAATTGCAACCACTTTACAATTAAAGCACTATGGAATAGCTTATCAGTCACGTCTTGGTAAAGCAAAATGGTTAGAACCATATTTAGAAGAGCATTTAAAAGAAATAATAAAATATCATAATAAAATTATTATTGTGCCTATTTCTTTTACTATGGATTGTTTGGAAACCTTAGAAGAATTAAAAGTCTCTACAAAAGAATTTATTTTAAAATATAATTCAGATTTAGAATATATTGTATTAGATGCTTTAAATGCAGAAGAGAGCTGGATAAACTTCTGGGTAAATAAAATAAGAAATTTTTTTTAAAAAGATTGTTATATTCTTCCGAAAAGTATAATAATTATGAAAAAGCAAATTATATTAATTTTTATTTTATCTTTTAATTTTTGTATTACTGCAAATATTAATCAGCCACCAGCAGTTGTAGAAAAAAGCTATCCAAGTGCTGTTTTTATGAATAAATCCTTAGATTCAGAAACTGATAATTCTTATATAGGAGAACCCGTTCCTGATAATTCATCAGAAGAAGAATTTTTCGAAGAATTAAGTAAACAGGATCCTTATTTAGAAAATTGCAAAGATTGTAAGCCAGAAAATCGACCTCCTGGATATATTACCACAGAAGAAAATTTACAACAAGATCAAATACAAACAGATAATACAGAAGTAGTAATTGTTCAACCAGAAAATTCAGAAAATCAACAAATGGAACAATTACAAGAACAAATAGGTATAGCGTCCTGGTACGGAAAAGATTTTGATGGAAGACCTACTGCAAGTGGAGAAATTTTTGATAGTAGAAAATTAACTGCTGCCCATAGAACCTTACCCTTAGGAACAATCGTCATTGTAAAAAATTTAGAAAATAATAAAGAAGCAATATTAAAAATTAATGATAGAGGTCCTTATATTAAAAATCGTATTATTGATGTTTCGGAATATGCAGCAGAAGTATTAGGTTTTAAACAAAAAGGATTAACTAAAGTTCAAATTAAAGTTTTAAAACCGGGAAATTTAAAAGAAAAAGGAGAGGGTGCTACTGCATTTTTCTTTAAAAAAGCAGAAGAAGATTCTGGAACATCTCCTTACGAAGAATTATTAGAATCAAAAAAGCAAGAAGTTTTAAAACAGGTAATCGATAAAAAAGATTTTAAACATTATTCTGTTCAAATAGGAGCATTTACAGATATAAGAAATATTATCCGTATAAAAGAAGAATTAGAAAAAAAACTTCCCTATCCTGTTACAATATTAAGAAATGATAATGAATATATTATACGTGTTGGTCGTTTTTCTGAACGATATCCAGCAGAAGTATTAAAACAAAAATTAGAAGAAGAAGGATATACTGGATTTGTAGCAAGTCCAGAAATCAATTAAAACATTTTTTGATTTTGTTTTCTAATATATGGCTTAAAACCCAAATAAAAATAAAGATCTAACCCATTAAAAAAAATTAATCTAAAAATAAAAAAAGTTGCAAAAATAATAAAAAAAATTGTTATATTAATAGAGGGCTACTAATGGCTTTGTTGCATAACTCCCATTTTAAAGCAAAATCATTTATAAAAGCGAAATTTTTTTCAAATAATACTAACATATGTTTAAAAATTCAATCCTTTTTTGATATCATGAAAAATTCTCTAAGAATGTTAATAAATATTTTTATAAATAGCTAATCATTAACTTTTATGCAACAAAGCCACTACTAATATGAAGCTAAAACTTTTTATTATATTATAAAAAAATTGTTATATTAATAAAGGGTTACTAATATGAAACTAAAAATTTTCATAATAATAGTATTATTATTTTTATTCCATTGTCTAAAATTTAAAGAAAATCCCTTAGATCCAACTACCCCCTTGGGATATTATTTAACCTATATTTTAAATAAAGACCAGAATAAAGATTCTAGTAATGATAGTTCTGCTAGTAGCTATGTCCTTGATAAAATTATTATGTTTAAAACAAGTTCTACATATGATGGAGACTTAGATACAAATAATGATGGCAATGCAAGACCAGAAATTGATGCTATTTGTGCAACAGAATTTAATACCATAAAATCGACTTATCCGGGCAATTATGAATATATGCAGCATATTAGAGCATTTATCAGTATAAATTCTACGGATCAGATTGCAAATTTTCCTTCTCTTTATGGTGTGCCAACAAATGTTCCTATTTTAGGTCCAGATCCTAGTAATCCCTATCGCCTTATTGCTAATGATTGGAATGATTTATGGACTGAGGATAGTGGAGGGATATATATTAAAAATAGTTTAAATGATGCAATAGGATTATCTTTTTCGTGGTGGAGTGGAAGTTATGCAGATGGAACTTTAAATAGCGACAACTGTCAAAACTGGTCTAATAATTCAAACTCATATAATGGCGCCATAGGTGAACCAAGTTCAACAAATGCATATTGGATAAATTATTCAACATCAAATTCATGTGATTCTCTTAGCAACCTTCTTTGTATAGCCTGGTAAATTATTTTTATTTTATTATTTCCATCGTACAACAGGGGGTAGATAGAATTCTGGTGGTTCAAAACCAAGTAAAATTAAAATGGTACTGGCAATATTTCCTAAGCCATAAGGTTCTTTAATAGAATTAAGTTCTAATTTATTTAATTCTGGACTTAATAAAACAAATGGAACTGGATTTAATGTATGGCTTGTTTTTGCTGCATAAGTTCCATCTGGATTTTTTTTAGGAAGTCCAGTTTTTTTATCGATTTCTATCATCTGTTCGCAATTTCCATGGTCTGCAATAATAATAAGGGTTCCATTAACTTTTTGTATTACTTCGTATAATCTCTGTATCTGTGTATTTAATATTTCCATTGCTTTAATAGCAGCTTCTAAAACACCTGTATGTCCAACCATATCTCCATTTGCATAATTAACCCTTAAAAATTGATATTTATTCGATAGAATTGCATCAATTAATGTATCTGTTATTTCTTTTGCTTTCATTTCTGGTTTTTTTTCAAAAGGTATAATATCAGAAGGAATTTCTACCCATTCTTCTAATGTTTCATTAAATTTCTGAGAATTATTACCATTCCAGAAATAGGTAACATGACCGAATTTTTGTGTTTCCGAAATGGCATATTGATAAATTCCCATATTTGCTAAATATTCCGAAACGGTCTTATCAATTGCTGGTGGAGGAACTAAATATTTCTTAGGGATTTTTAAATCGCCATCATATTCCATCATACCTGCATAATGAACTTTTACATCGGGATCTCTTTTAAATTTATTAAAATTTTCTTCTTCGAAAGCTCGAGAAATTTCAATTGCTCTATCACCACGGAAATTAAAAAAAATAACTACATCATTATCTTTTATTGGACCTACTGGTTTTTTATTTTCATCAACAATAACAAAAGGTGGTAAATCTTGGTCAATTTTTTCGGGAAATTTTTTACGAAATGTTTTTATTGCTTCACTGGCAGAAGAAAAATGAAATTCTGCTTCTCCTTTTACATGGGTTTTCCAACCTAATTCTACCATTTTCCAGTTTGCTTCGTAGCGATCCATAGTAATAACCATTCTTCCACCGCCAGAAGCAATTCTATAATGTTTTCCAGTAGGATCCAGTTCCTGTAAAAATTGTTCTAATTGTTCTACATAAATTTCTGCACTTTTCTCTGGTACATCTCTACCATCTAATAGAATATGAATACGAACTTCTAAAACACCTACTTCTTTACATTTTTTTAATAAAGCAAATAAATGATTGATATGGCTATGAACATTACCGTCAGATAATAGTCCGATAAAATGGACTGTACTTCCAGTTAATGCATATCCTGGTTTTTCTTTTGTTCCAATAAATTCTTTCCAGGTATCACTTTCGAATATTGTACCTTTTTCTATTGCTATATTAACTAATTTTGCCCCCTGTGGAAAAATTCTACCAGCACCAAGAGCATTATGCCCAACTTCGGAATTCCCCATATCATCATCAGAAGGCATACCAACAGCCGTACCATGGGCTTTTAATGTTATAAAAATATGTTCTGGTTTAGTATTAGGTTGAAATAATGTTTTTAAAAAATCTGCTTTTGCTAAATCTATAGCATTTCCGGGATAACCTTCTTTTTGACCTTTATATAATCCTACACCATCTAAGATAACTAAAGCAAGTGGTCCGGAGATTTTCTGGGGTAGAGATTTTAATTTCATTGTTTCAAAAAAATAAAATCATTTTACAAATCAAGTAATTTCTTAACTGCTTCTGATGTTTGATTATTAAGAAACTGTTCTTCTTTTTCGCGAGATTGCTGTTCAAATTGAATCTCTTTTTGTATTAATGCTATTTTTTGAAAATTTTTTTCTAAGATTTCTTCGCATTTTTTATATGATTCATATCGTTCAAATGCAATACCAGTTACCATGGCAAGGGGTGGGGCAATATATTTACCTGTTTTTGTAAAATTTTTTGTTAGTAAATATATAAATTTTTGTGTTAAATATTTAACACGATCCATAAGGATTTCTGTTCCGATTTTTATAAAATCTTTTTCTTGCATCGCTGCTTTTTCTTTCTGAATTTCTAAAATAAAACTTAAACCAGGAATATATTGATCTAAAATTTTTCCTATGGGACTATCTAAAAAATCTTTTATTAAATCAAATTGTTCCTGAATAAAAATACGGGAAAGTTTTGGTTCAAGAATATTAACAAAGATTTGATTATATTCTTTAAAAGTATAATTTACCAATTGTTTTTTATTATTATTTATATAATAAATGATTTTTTGATTCATTTCTAAAAATTTCTTTCTTTTTACTGGATCTTCGGAACCATCTGGATTAATAATATTAATCATCAATTTATTTTTTATTTTAACAATACGTGCTTTTTGATTTTTATCCAATAAAAAGATTTTATTCTGATTCGTTAATAGATTTGTATAATATACGAAATAGGAATTATAAAGATTTTCAATTTCTAATAATGATAAATCTTTTTCTTTTAATTTTAATAAAGTTTTACTAAAACTTAAACGAAATGGTAAATAATTTTTATTTATAGAAAGAATATATAATTGATCAAGTTCTGGTTTTAGAATTTCCCATCTTTTTCTCCAGAAACGATTTCGTATTCCAAAGATTTTTTTTAGGGAATTTAAATAAAATTGATTCATATTATTTTAAAATATATAAAATTATCAAAATAATATTACTAAGAATAGAAATAGTTACAAGTATATATAAAAATTTATATTGTTTAGATGAGGTTTTTATATCAATAGGTTTTTGTTGTAATTTTTCTAATTGCTTAATTTCCTTTTTTAAAAATTTAATTTCTTTTTTTTGATTTTCAACAGTTTTATATAAATATAATAAGATTTCTCCATAAACTTCGGAATATTCAATTAATTTATCTTCTAAATTTTTTCCTGTTAAACTACCAGTAAATTTGTTTATGGAATCTGCTATTGCTTTTAATGTATCATTTTGTTTCTGGATTTCCTGTTCTTTCATTAAATTAAAAAGATTTCTATTAAGTCCAAAAAGTCAATAAAATTTTATTTTTGTTTCTTTTCTGAAAGCCCTATTAAAATAATATTGACGATCTTTTCTCGAAAATAAAATTTATAAAGAAATGAAGTTAACAGAATCTTCTTTTTTAATTACAGATTTAATAGAATTTGAAAATTTTTATTTAGAATTAGAATTAAAAGGTATATTAATGTTAGAACAGGATTTTATAGATAAATCTGGTAATATTTTAATTCGAAAAGATACTATTATTCGTCCAAGTTTTATTGAACGATTAAAACAAAATCGAGGTACTTACGAAGAAAAATTTTATATAAAAATAACACCTCAGTTGATCAATATTTTATCAGAATATTTATCCAATATTATTGTAGAAAATATAAAAAAATGGGATTTTTTAGATAAACTTTATACAGTTTCTCTTAATAAACCAAGAAATATTGTAAAAAATGCTTTAAAATATCCAAAATTTTGTATTGCTACATTTATCTTATTTAAAAAAAATAAAGAACATTTTGATTATTTATCCAGAATGGGTTTATTAACACTTGCTGTTGTTTTATTACAGGAATTGATGATGAAAGGCCTTTATACCTTTTCCTTTATATCTGCCTTTATATCAGAATTTTCTTTTTTAAATCATCAAACTGCAATGCAATCTTATGATGATAATTATTTACATCAACAATTTATTCAGAAATCTATAGACTTAGCAAAAAAACTAAATTTACCAGTGGATACAGAAAAAATCTTAAGTTCTATAAAAATATTATCTGCCTTATCCGAAGATCAAACCTTAAAGGAAAAAAATAAAGAACAAATTCCAGAAGATCCAACTTTATTGATTTTTGATGATGAATTTTTAGAAGACCATCCTTTAGAAGAAAATGTTAATGAACAAAATGAACAAAATGAACAGAATGAAGAAGTTGATGAAGAAATGTTAAATCATCCAGAAAAGCAAATCTTATCGGATAAAGCAATTCAAATTATTGCAGAATCGATTAAATTTGCTCGTTATATTTTTTATCTTTACGAAAAAGTAGAAGATAGAGAACATATATACGAAGAAATTTCTTACCGTATTGCTTATACAACAAAAAGAGGTTTTTTTGATTATAATTTATTAAAGCCAGTTATAAAAAAGTTTAAAGATTTAGAATTAGAAATGCGAAATTTAATGTTGATTGCTTCTATAGAAAAAAAATGTTTATATCCTCCTTCTGCCTGGGCATATCCTAAACCTCGTGCTACACAAATTATATGTAAGCATAAGGTTGTAGATTGTCCTTATATTAAATTAGGTTGGGATCTTTTTGTGGTAAAAGAACAGGAACCTTATGGCTGGATTGGAACTTCTCTTAAAGAAGGGAGATATTTTAAATGTAAATTAGAAGATTTATTACCATCAAAAAAAGAAGATCTTATAAAATAAAAAACATTTGACGAATAAATAAATAGATTTAATTTATATTATATGGGAATATTAAGCTGGATAGCAATGGGACTTTTAGTTGGTGTCGTTGCGAAATTAATTATGCCTGGTAAAGATCCGGGTGGTTTTATTATGACAATATTATTAGGTATTGCAGGAGCTTTTGTTGGTGGATTTATTGGAACACAATTAGGCTTTGGAAGTTTTACTGGATGGAATTTAAAAAGTTTTCTTTTAGCAGTAGGTGGTGCTGTTTTACTTTTAATTATATATCGCTTCTTTAAAAAGGATTCTTAATTCAAGAATGGATCCTGATTCGTATCTGCAAAAATTTTATAAATTCCTCCTTTCTGTCTTAATGCATCTTTCCATCCTTGTTCTGGATTAGGATGAAATACAATCTTTTCTGATGCTGGATGAATTATCCAGCTACCTTCTCTTATTTCTTTTTCTAATTGACCAGGACCCCAACCAGAATAACCAATAAATAAATGTATTTTGGGTCTATCATCTAAGGGTAATTGATTCCAGTATGAATCTTTAAAATAATCTTCTAAATTACGAAAGCCTGGTTCAAAATAAACTCGTGGAATAACTTCAATTGCTGTTGCGGAAATCTGTCGATCTAATAAGGGGGAATGAATAGCAAATAAAAATTCTTGTTGAACAGGACCACCAATAAATATAGGTGTTTCTTTCGCACGTTGATTTTGAAAATCTGGTAATAAATCTGCTAAATGAAATTGTGATTTTTTATTAACTATAAGACCAAAGGCACCTTCTTCATTATGTTCAATAAGAAGTACTACTGTATGTTTAAAATTAGGATCTAACATGGTAGTTTCTGATATAAGAAAATAACCTTTTAGAGATTTAAAATGATCTTTTTGATCCATCATTAAAATAAATAAATTTATTTTCCTCTGATGTAAAGAAAAAATTCATTTTTTGATTTTAATATAATATTTTATTATGTTTTTCTATATAAGAACCTAATTCTATTAAATCATTGATTTTAAGTTCGTTTATATTTTCGATATTAGAAATAATAGGGATTTCGATGATTTGATTTTTAGAAATGGAATACTTTTCGAATTTATTTAAGATTTTATTTTTTAAAATGGGAAAAGATGCTATATATCTACTTAATAATTCTTTATAATCTAAACTTTTATAGGCAATATTTTCTGTATAATTATTTTGAATAAAATCCTTTATTTCTTTTGATGTTAAAAGATTATCAGAAAGTGTTTTATTTAATAAAAAGATACCATTTTTTATATTATGTTGTTCTAAAATTTGATTTAATTCTATTGCAACAAATACTGAATCATCGCGCAAACTAAATACAAAATAAATTTTTGTCTTACTATCTCTTAACCATTTTCTTGATTCTTCTAAACGTTCAACCATTTTATAAAAGACTTGATCCATTAATATAATAAGTTCTCCAAGTGTAAGTAAAATATTCTCTCCGCCAACTTTACCCAAAGCGGTTAGAATACTTTTTGCTCCAGCTCTTACTAATTTTTGGAAAAAATTCTGATCTTGAATAATTTGTTTTTTACCATCTACCCATTTCCATTTTCTTTCTCCAGCAAACCATTTTATCCATTGTAAGATTTTACTATCAAAAAATGCTAAAAGTTTTTCTGGTCTTGTAATAAAATCTACTGCATGCAAACCTGGTGCAGTATCAATAATAAGTTCTTCCGTATCTGGGTATTGTTCTAACCATTCTGCCATTCGAACAGGTGCAAGAGTTTCTGTTGCAGAAGCAATTTTTTCAGCTAAGGTTGTATATAAAGGATGTTCAAATAATTGTTTTTGATGATCCTCTGGTAAGCCTTCGTCTATAATCCATCGTTTTAAACTATCAGGTAAATTTAATATTGCTGCTCTTAAGTAACCAGAATTTTCTTCGCTTTTCCAGAAAATTTTGCCTGTTTCGTCTATATGGGTAGCATTTAAAGCAGATTTTAATCGTTTTGCTGGATCAATACTTAATAAACCAGTCTTTCGTCCCGTAGAGGCAAGGTATAATGCATAAGCTGCAGATAAAGTGGTTTTACCAACACCGCCTGCTCCTAAAAAAATATGTAAATTTGTTTTGTTATTCATAATCTTTAAATAATTTAGCAATTCTTTTTATTTTATTTTCTGATGATATTTCTGGTTCTTCTATAATAAGGTCTGGAATACAAATAAAAGGTATTTTATGATTATAGTATTCTTTTGTTTTTTCTTCAAAATAGATTTTACGTTTTAAATCAAAATGTAATGACTTAATTGCATGCTGGGATTCTTTAAAATTAAGAAAAAAATTATCTGGTAGTTCATTGTAATTTGTTTTTAAATAATATTGAACACTTTTGTTGATAAAAATTATTAAGGGATTTCGCTTCATTTCTTTTTGAATTAAATCTGTTAATTCAATTGTTTCTTCGTATGGTAATTCTTCTGGTAATGTAACAATTATTGTACCTACTTTTTCTTGATTTTCTAATAATCTAGCAACACGCGCAGCTTCAGAAACAAGTGGACCTTCTAATTTAAAATTAGAAATTGTTGAAATTACACCAAATAATGCTGAACCATGTCCAGTAGCTGGAGAATCAATAATAATTTTATCAAATTCATAACCTCTTTCTTCTTTTGCTAATTCTACTAACCAGAAAATTCTTCCTAAGAAAAATAATTCTTCTAATCCAGGTGCAGCCTGTATCAATTTTTTTACTTGAGGATTTTCTATAATAAATTTAAAAAATAATGTCATATGTAAATGTTCAACAAAATATTCATGTAACGTTAAAGAAGGATCATAATTCATTACATATAAATTGGGAAGTATTTCTTTATGTTTATGTCCCACAGGTTCTTTATAAAAAAAAGGAGAAATAAAATCCCTAATAGCCCATTGAACAATTAAAGTCTTTAATCCTTGACTTGCAAAATAATAACCTAAGGAAGCAGATATTGTAGTTCTTCCAACACCACCTTTACCCAATACAAAGATAACTTTTTGATTAAGGTCTAACATTAATATAGATCCACAGATTTAAAACTTACAATTTCTCCTAAACGTCTACGACTGATTTTTTCTTTGGTAGTTAATCCTTCAAGTATAAATTCTATACCTGCTGCAAGTTCTTCATCATTTTTATCCCAATTATGATCTTTTAGTAAATCGAATAATCCAGGAACAATTTTTAGTAATTTTCTATATTCCTTAGATGGCATACTATCCGATATTTCGATTACATCTGCTTCGTAGATTTGTTTTGTAATATTTTCGAATTCATGAGAATATTTTTTTTCCGGAAAATATTCTTCGAATATTTCTTTAATAGCAAGATCAATTAATTTTAATATAACTTGATATTCTGTAATTGCTTCGTCTCTATAAGGATCCAATTCGATTTTACCAAGGCTTGAACTAAAGATATTACCTAAATCTGTCATTCTTGCATAAGCAATTTCTTGTTTTAATTGTAAAGCTCTTCTTCTTGCAGATGCAACAACGGTTTCGTAATTTGCAATTGATAAGCGGGCAGAAACACCAGATTTTTGATTTACTAAAGGATGTCTTCTTGCCTGTATGGTAATTTCTTCGATAATTTCTTCAATAAATCGTGGAACAATAATTTCTGGTTTAATTTTAGGAATTTGAATTTCCTGTTTTGTTATTTTTAATCCAATTTCTCTTGTTTTAGGATAGTGTGTTCGTATTTCAGCACCAATTCTATCTTTTAATTGAGTAATAATTTTACCAGAACGTGTATATTCTGATGGATTTGCGGTAAAACAAATAAATACATCAAGTGATAATCTTATTGGTAAACCGCGAATTTGAATATCTTCTTCTTCTAAAATATTAAACATTGCTACCTGAACAAGGTAATCTAAATCTGGTAATTCATTAATAGCAAATATACCATGATTCATTCTGGGAAGTAAACCATAGTGAAGAGCATCTTCACTACCAAGCGAGCTTCCTTCTATCACTTTCGCTGGATCTAAATCACCAATAATATCAGAAATTCTACTACCAGGAGCTAGTTTTTCTCCATAGCGTTCTTCTCTATGAATCCATCTTATGGGGGTTTTTTCTTTTTTTTCATTTATAATTTTTTTAGCTTGTTTTGTAATAGGACGAAATGGACTTTCTGGTATAGGTGTTCCTTCTATTACAGGAAAATATTCATCTAATAAATGTATTAAAGAACGCATAATTTTTGTTTTTGCCTGTCCTTTTTCTCCTAATAATACAATATTATGGCCAGCTAAAATTGCATGATACAATTGAGGTAATACTGTATCTTCATAACCATGAATCTGAGGAAAAACAGGTTCTGATTTATAAAGTTTTTCTGCTAAATTCGATGCCATTTCTTCTTTTATATTTCTATATTGATATCCAGATTCTTTAAGTTCTCCAAAGGTTTTAATATATTTAATTTCCATCTTAAAAAACAAAATAATAAGATATTCTAAATATAACAACTTTTTTATTTTTTTTCATTAAACACAATTTTGATTGATGATATTTAAATTGTGTTTGTTTTTTATAGAATTTATATATTATATTATATTTTTTAACGAACACTTTTAATAAAAATTTTAAAAAGCAAGTTTGTCAGACAATATTACCAACCAATGATTATATTTTTAAATTAATAAATGTAGTATTTATGTAATAAATGCAAACATTAGTAAATTTTTAAATATTATCGATATTTATATTGAAAAAGTTTTTTTAAAATTTTAAAACTTATAATAATTATAAAATATAATAATATACCGTGAATTGTCCCGGCATATAGGGCGATTTTAAAATTACTAATAGGAGTAATATTATTTGATGCATATTTACAGAACCAGAAAGCATTTACATAAGTTGTACCTGGTAAAGGATTTATAACAGTTCTTTTAAATTCCATTATCCCTTCTGGACAAAGGATTGGTTCCACAAAAAAGTTAATTTTGGGAAATAATGCACCAAAACCCATTGAAATACCCGTCATACCCATAAATATACACCAGGATAATAAGATTATATTAATAATAATTTTTTTCATAACTATCTTCCTATGATTCCAGCTTGATAAAAATAAAAAATATGTCAACAAAAATAATTCTTATTAAAAATATATATTGAATTATTTATTCATTATAATTATTTATTATATTGACGGACTATTTTATTTAAAAATTCCATACTTTAAAATGGTACAATTATGGAACTGATAAATCAGAATTATTATAAAAATTTTGAAATTGTATTGGAATATAATGAAAACAAAGAACTTAAAGATTATAATGTTAATTTTGGTGATGATTTTCCAGAAAAAGCGAAAGAATATTTAAGTCAATATATTCATCAAACCAAAAAATATAAAAATTTTTATTCGTACAATCAAGAATTACGTTTTAGTTTATATCAACCAGCGATAAATTCAGTTGCAGAGAAACGTTATCTTTATTATCGATTATTAAGAAAATTTTTATGTTATAGGGCACCAGCAGTTGTTACAGTTGGAGTGACTAAAAAATGTCAATGTCGATGTGTTCATTGTAGTGCAGATTATCATATGTCATCAAAAGAAAAGGAACTTTCCTTAGAAGAAAAAATCAATGCTATAAATGAATCTATCGAATTAGGTGTTACTAATATTATTTTAGTAGGTGGTGAACCATTATTATATCCACATTTAATTGATCTTATAAAAAATACAAATAAAGAAAAAAGTATTATTACAATGTTTACTAATGGTGAATTTTTAACCAATACAATGTGTTATCAATTAAAACAGGCAGGTTTAAAGGGAATATTCGTAAGCCTTGATTCTTATAAACAAGAAGAACATGATAATTTACGAAAACGTAAGATATTTTATAAAGCATTAGATGGTATTCAGAATGCAATCAATCATAAAATACCTGTTGCTATTTCTAGTTATTTAACATCGGAAAGAGTACAGAAACAATATATTGAAAATTTTATGGAATTAGGAAAAGAATTAGGTATTCAGGAAATTACATTTTTTGATGCCATACCAACAGGAAGATTTTATACAAAAACAAATACATTTTTATCACTTGAAGATAGAAAAAAAATTTTATCATTAACTTATTTATATAGAAAGCGAAAGGATTATCCTATTATTACCCCTCAATCTATTTTTACTTCTCAAAGAGAATGTAGTAAAGGATTTTGCTTTGCTGCAACAACTCAATTTTATATTTCCAGTCAGGGTTATGTTTGTCCCTGTGATTTTACTCCTTTGACTTCAGGTAAATATCCAGACTATTCCATAAAAGAATTATGGGAAAAATTAATTCAATTTGAACCTTATAAAAAACGTTCAAAAGAATGTAGAATGCAAAACGAAGTGTTTCGAAGAAAATATATTTATATAATACCAGGGAATGCATCATTACCTTATCCTATAGATTTATTACAATAATTATAGCATACGAAAGACAATTTTCCCTCTTACATCTCCTTCTTGTAAACGTTTATGTGCTATTTTAACATTTTCTTCTGTTAGAGGATAAATTGTATCAATAATGGGTTGAATATGTTTATTTTTATATAATTCTACTAAAATAGAAAAATCTTCTTTAACAGAATTATAACCACCAAATTTTTTTTGTCCTATAAGATAAAATACTACTTTTTTTCTATTAAAGCTAAATAAATTTCTTAAATATGTTAAAGGAACTCCAGCCATTGATTTTAAAGTTCCCTGTTTTAAAAAATTATAAGTTCCATAAAGAACCAATACACCATTTTTATTTAGAATTTTATAAGAATCTAAAAAATGCATTCCTCCAATAGGATCTAAAATTAAATCCATTAAAATATGATTTTTTTTACAATATTCAACAAATGATTCTTCTTGATAAAAAATAGGTTTAACATTGTATTGTTGAATAAGATCATATTTTCTTTTGGAAATTGTAGTATAGGTATTTTTAAATCCATAATATTGGGTTAATTGGATTAAAGCTGTACCAACACCACCTCCGCCACCATGAATTAAAATATAACTATCGGAATTTAATTTTTTTATTCGAAATAAAAGTTGATATGCAGTTATATAATTTAAAATAAGAGAGACTAATTCTGCACATTCTTTTATATCTGGTATTTTGTGGTTCTTATTTATATAAGAAATAGGCATTAATTTTTCAATAGGTAATTTTATATATTCACTATAACCACCTGTAACAGTTAAAGCACCAACAAAATTTCCTTTTTTTAAATGGAATGGATTCTCCTGAATATACTCAATTTGACCAATAATATCATAACCAGGAGTAAAAGGATAGGGTGGATGTCCTGGATAAGTTCCTTCTCTCATCATAATATCTGCATAAGCTAAACCAGCTGTATAGACTTTTATAATGGCTTCGTTTTGTTTTAGGTTTTTGTATAATTGATTTTTATCTTCTTGAATAAGTTTTAAATTTTCTATTCCACCTTTTTTCGTAATAACAATTTTATTATAAAGTTGTGACATAAAAACAATTTAAAAAATAATGACACTATTGTCAAATATATGTTTTGAATTTATTTAACAAAATATAATACTATCTGCCATAAGATTACCATGTCGATTTTGTTTTGTTTTTCCAATAAAACAACCTTGTTCACCAAAGGTTGCAGCACCTATATAAGGAGCATCTCTAAGGGAATAGTTATATTGTTTTATAACTTGATCAATATCTTTTATAATTGCTCCTACACATCCTCCACAATATATATTAATGGCACCTTTAATTGCTTCATTTTTTTTGATTCCAAGAGCTCTATCAATTACCTGTTTAGCACGATAAATTAAAGCATTTTTATGACCAGTCATAAGTATAATTTCATCTCCTTCTTTAAATTCTGTGAACATAGATAAAGCTTTATTTTCTTTTATTACCATATGAGGATGCGATAATAAGTACATTTTAACACCTAATATTTCATCAATTAATCGACCAATGGGATGCATTGTTGTAGGAGCTAAAATAACTCCACCATTATCTAAATATTCCTGTATTGCTCCATTTGTCCATTTATTATAGACTTCTGCTGCTGGTTTATGATCAATTTCATAAATAACTCTACCAGATGCCTTAGTTACAATACCTTTTTTATCTGTTGGTAAATATCCTCCTAAGAATGCTCCATAAATTTGTTGAGCCTTAAATCCAACTAATAAAAATCCTTCTGTAACAATTTCATCATTTTTAAAAATAAACCATTTTCCTGTAATATCATTATCTGCTGCACTTCCTCCATAAATAGGAATTTTACTTTTAACAACAGAATCAATTCCTTCTATAATTCTTTCTTCATATCCTGGAGTTGCATGTAAAAGTAAAACTGTTGGTTCTCCTATATTCTGTATAATTTCCTGAATAGCTTCTTGAGCGATTTCTTTTGCACTATTTGAATTTGTCTTTTTTATAACTGCATATGATTCAATATTGTCATCTTCATAAGAAGCTAAAAAGTGTGTACCTTTTAAAAATCCCTTTGGTGTAAAAACACCCTGAAAAGAACTACAACCAAATACAGGTATCTGAATTTTATTAAATACTTCTTTATAATTATTATCAATGGTTGTATAACAAACAGCCCATTTCGCTTGGTTTAATTCACTAATTTGATTTTCATTTAAATATTTCATAACTTCCCCCCTTTCATTTGTTTTTTATTTTATTAATATGTCAATTATTAATTTTTATTATTGATTTTAAACGGTATAAAAAAATATTAAAAATAAGTATGTCCTGTACGAGCATCATAAGTGCTATAAGCTAATTCCCATTTTCCATTTTCTAATTTTAATACACCTCTTGGACAAACTGCTGCACATATTCCACATCCTACACAGGAAGCACGCACAATATTTTGACCTTTTTGAGCATAGGAACGAACATCAATACCCATTTCGCAGTAAACAGAACAATTCCCACAGGAAATACACTGACCGCCATTAGTCGTTATTCGAAAACGAGAGAAAAAACGTTGTATAATACCTAAGATTGCTGCTTGCGGACATCCAAATCGACACCATATTCTTGTACCCAGTAGAGGATAAAATCCTACACCAATTACTCCACTCCAAATTGCTCCTATATAAAATCCATACCACTGAGCTAATAGTTGAGAATATTTACCAAATATTTTTCCAGAGGTTAATGAATTTATCCATAAAGCAATTGTAATAAATGTAATTAAAGCTAATATACTATAAACTAATATACGTTCTATTTTCCAGGATAATAATGTTTTACTGGAATGTTGTCTAAAAAAATCACCAGCTGTATTTGCTAATCCACCACAACCACAAACCCACGAGCAATACCATCGCTTTCCAAAAAAATAAGTAAGTACTGGAACAGCTACAAAACTAATAAAAACACTTATTATTAAAAATAATATAGCTAACTTACTTTGATTAGAAAATTGCATCCAGGTATAAGGGTAAAGATATTCTGGTTTTAAGGGCCAGAAATAACTAAAATAAAATCCAGGTTGTTTAAATAATTTTAATATATTTGGTATAATATAAGCAAAACCTAATTGAAAAAACATTACAGATATTGTTCTAATAATTTGATAGTTATTATGTCTATATTTCATAATCATTCGAATCCCATAGAGAAGAATAGCATAGGTATAAAATGTACTGTAAAAAAACCAGTTATCCGCATTATGATTTTGTAAAAGATTTGATAAAGGATTTAGCTGGTTATAAACATACTTAGTAAGTATTAAATTTATATTGTATCCTGCTAATTCTATTTTATCTCCAAAATAAATCAATATGTAAATCAATGTTAATAATATTGTTAGAATATATGCTCCTATACCTCTTCCTGTTAAGGTATTTGAATAAATGTTATTATTATCAATACCCGCTGGTTGTTTTAAATATCTTTCAGAAAATAAAATCACACTCCCAAAAAAAGGTAAAATTAACATTAATGATAAACTAAAAGTTAAGTAACAGCTAATATCAAATTCAAAATATTTCAAAATAATATTAATAAAAAAAATACTGATACCTATGTTTATAAATAATTTACCTATAATCTTCATGTTAGTACTCCTTTGGTCTGGTTATGATAAAATTGCTTTTGAATATCTTTTACTGGATTATAATAAAATTCTGGATTAAAAAACGCTTCTTTTAAATGATCAATGACATAATTGATAGATCGTTCTTCTTTTATCCATTGTTCGCATACTTCATGTCTAAAGCGTAGATTTAATAAATTTAAGCCAGTAATTTTAGTATCATTATTTAACTTTTCCCAAACAATGCGAAAAAAAATATTTTTTTTTGGATTATGCCAGATAAATGTATTTTGTGGTTTATTAGGAACATAACCGTAGGTTTGATATTCAATAGTAAAAAATTTTGCTGAATTGAACCATATACCACGATTATAGGGTTGTTCTTTTTTAAGATATCGTTCTTCAAATTGTCTATCTATGGATTTTGGTATATTATATTCATATTTTTTGGCAATTCTCTGAATTAATATACCTGCTAATGCCATTCCTTGAAGTTTTCCTGTATACCATAGTTGTTCAATTGGTCTTTCGTTTCCATAAACTTCTTTAAATTCTGCACAATCTCCAGCTGCATATACATCTTTTATATTTGTTTCGAAAAATCGATTTATCAATATACCGCGATTAGTTTCTAAAAAAGTATTTTTTAAAAAATCAATATTAGGAGATACACCAGCAGTTAAACCAACAAAATTACATGGAATAAATTCATTTTTGTTGGTAAAAACACCATTTGCATTATTATTTTCATCACCAGTAATTTCTTTTAGTTCTGTTGAAAGTCTTAAATCAATATGATGTTTTAATATTTCCTGATTAACGATTTGTGATTCTTCTTCTGGTAAAACAATATTCCAGAAACTTGTTTCTCTAACTAAAAATGTTACTGGAATTTTTTTAGAATGAAACATTTCTGCTAATTCGATGCCAATTAAACCACCACCAACAATAACAGCTTTTTTTATACCTTCTTTTGTATATTGTTCAAGATTTTGTAAATCCTGTAAGCTATATAATCCTTGAACTCGATTTAAATCCTGTCCAGGCCATCCAAATTTATTAGGTTTTGAACCTGTTGCAAGAATTAAAATATCATAATCTTCTTTCGAATTATCTTTAAAATAAATTTCTTTTTTCGTAAAATCAATATAAGTAACTTCATTATATATTAAATCAAAATGATTTTTCTTCCAGAACCATCTTTCATAAGGTTCTAAATCCTTGTATTGCATATGTCCCATATAAACATACATTAGAGCTGTTCGCGAAAAAAAATAAGGATATTCTTTTGATATAATTTTAATAGGAATTTGTGAAAAATATTTTCTTAAATATCGGGCAACAGTTATACCTGTAATACCATTGCCAATAATAACAACTTTTGGTAACATCAATCGTGTTTTCGAAAAAAAAAAGAAATAGTTACAATAAAAATGATAGTGATTGTTTTAAATTTAGAAACTAAATATTAAAAAAGCTTTTTCCATATACTAATATTTAAAATAAATTAAACTGTGGTAATTGTAATAGTTCTTCTACTCCTTCTATTATATCCTTATTCCTCATATCTAAAATATAATGAGCGTATTTTTCGTATACTGGCATTCGCTTTTGTAAAATTTCTCTATATTCTTTATTTTGATTTAAATCCGGTCTTTGTGAATTTTTTAAATCTTTATTTAATAGCCATTCTATATCTCGTAAAATATAAATAATAAATGTATTATCCTGTAATAAGGAAATCTTTCTTTTACTTTCAATTTCTTCATTTGTATCTGGATCTAATTCAAATAGTATTCCGCCTCCACAATCTATAATTATATTATCCATATTCTGGAGTTTTTTTAATAATTCATATTCTCTATTACGAAATGATTGCCATCCTTCCTGTTCAACAATTTCTTTTACTGTTCTACCTCCAGCTTCATAACAAATTAATTGATCCGTACTTAGTAATAATCTACCTGTTTTTTTTGATATTTTTCTTGATAGTTTTGATTTTCCTGCTCCTCTTGGTCCAATTAATGCTATTCTCATAAATCTATTAAATCTTTAATTTGATCTAAAAATTCTGGAATGGAATTATAGTAAAGCGAAAGTTTATCATTATTAAAATTTAATTTTCTTAGAGCGAAATCACTTAATGATTCATTCATCCCCATAACGTCAATACCTATACCAGCAGATATAGCAATCCAATTTGCAATATGAACAATAGAAGTTAATATAGGATTAATTTTTGATTTTTCTGGTTCGTAAATATGAAGTACAGAATCAATTAATTCATCAGGAAAATTCCATTTTTTTAATAAAAATGCTCCAATTTCTGGATGAGAATAACCTATAAATTTTTTTTCAAGACTGATAAAACTAATCTCTGTATTTTTTTGATATTCTAATTGAACCATATATAAAGCTTTTTTAAATGTACTGGCAAGAACAATTTTACCACAATCATGCATAAGACCAGTTGTAAATGAAACATCCTTGGGTGGTTGATTTAATTTTAAATCTTCTGTAATTTGCATAGATAAATAAGCAACCGTTAAAGAATGTTCCCACATATCTCTACTTTCTAATTTATAACCATCAACAGGTTGTTTTAAAATCCCTCGTGCTGCTGCAACAAGTATAATTTCTTTTAATGTTTTTAATCCTAATACTTTAATTGCTTCATCGATCGAACGTATTTCTTTTGTAGGATGGTAATAAGCAGAATTAGATAAACGAATAATATCAGATGTTAGCCCGGGATCTTTTACAATTTCTTTTGCAATATCTTTAAATTCTACCTCTGGATTTCGAATCATCTTTAAAACTTTGTGAACTACTTCTGGAAAAGAAGGTAAACGATCTAAATTTTTTAATTTTTCTTGTACTTCTTCTTTTAAAGATATAGACATATTGCCTCCTACGTTTTATATATATATTTTTCTGTAGCCCCACTTCTTAATAGAACTCTTCCATCTTCCAAAAATAAAGTAATTGTTCTACCGTTATGACCACCTACATCTTCAAAAAGAATTGGTATTCCATGTTTATTTAAAACTTCTCTTGCTGCTTGAACATTTTTTTCTCCAATATTTTGAAATATATTATTGTTATTATGGAACATACTGGCTCCCCCAAATATTTTTGCTGTTAGATTTTTTTTATTTACTCCTGCTTTATCTAAGTCTTTAATTAATTCTTCTATAGCTGTTTTTGCGTATTTTCCTCTGTTAACAATTTTTCCCACAGGAGGTTCATCTAATAAAGCATGACATATACCACCAATTTTTTTTGTTTTATCGTATAAAACAATACCTACACAAGAACCAAGTGTAGTTCTTAATTTTGCTGGACTTTTTGCTACTTTCCATTCAGAAACACCTACATGAATGGTTGTATCTTCTATTAGCTTCATATAAAATTGCCTATAAACAATTAACAATTATATATATTTTTAATGGATTTCAATCATTTTTTTATTTTTCTGTCCATTATAATATTTTTTATGATTCTATGGAGGATTTGTGGAACGAATAACTAAAAAAAATAAAAATCTAAATATCAATGGACCTTATGAGATTATTAAGTTTCGAAAAAATAAAAAGACAATTGCAGAAGTATTATTACTTGGTACTGCTCATGTTTCGAAAGAGTCTGTTCAGGATGTAGAAAATGCTATAAAATATTTCAAACCAGATATTATTTGTGTAGAATTATGCGAACCGAGGCATGAATCCTTATTAAATCCAGATCGATGGAAAAGCTTAGATATTACTAAGGTTATAAAAGAAAATAAAATTGCTTTACTTGCCAGTAATTTAATATTATCATCGTTTCAGAAAAAAGTAGGTTTAAAAACAGGAGCAATACCTGGCGCAGAGATGTTAACAGCTTCTAAAATAGCGCGAAAGAACCATATTCGCTTAATTTTGATTGATAGAGAAATTAGAACTACCTTATTAAGAGCCTGGCATAATATTAATTTATGGAATAAATTATGGTTAATAAATTATCTTTTTATAAGTTTATTATTTGCCGAAAGCATTACAGAAGAACAAATTGAAGATCTCAAGAAAAAAGATGTATTAGAAGATTTATTCGAAAACTTACCCAAAAAATATAAGCATATTAAAGATATTATTTTAACGGAAAGAGATCAATATATGGCAGAAAATATTCGTCGTGTGATTTATGATATTGATTCTGTTAAAGAATATCAATACGAGCACCCACCAGAATTAAAAAAGAATAAAATAAAAAGAATTTTAGTTGTTATTGGGGCTGGTCATCTAAAAGGTATAAGCAATTATTTAAAACAAAATAAACAATTTGATTTAGAAAAGTTAACTTATATTCCCAAAAAAAGATCCCTAAGAACAATCCTTAGCTGGATTCTTTTATCTATTATTATAGGTATTATTACTTATTTATTTTTTATTGAAGGAAAGTCTGCCCAGGAGTTAGTAATTGTTTGGGCTTTAAGCAGAAGTATAGGAGCTGGTCTTGGAGCTATTATTGCTTTAGCTCATCCTCTTACTATTTTAGTTACAATGATTATGGCTCCTTTTTCTGTATTTATACCAGGTTCTCGTTTATGGATGTTTTCTGCATTAATAGAGGTCTGGTTAAATAAACCACGTGTAGAAGATTTCGAAAGAATAGCAGAGGATACTTTGGATTTAAAAAGTACTTTTAAGGCATTTTATAAAAATCGCGTATTAAAATTATTCTGGATTATTACGATGGTTTCTACAGGTTTAACAATTGGTAATCTAACATTTTTACAACGATTAATTGAAAAAATAATTAATATTATGTTTTAAAAATTTTTAAATACTTGATAATCCTTTTATTTTTTGTTCTTTTATAACATTAGAAATATATAAAGGTGCATTGGATTCATTTTTTAATTCTACTTTTCCTGTTATTTTTACTGGAATATCAAAGATATATTTTCCCTGAATTACAAGTTGGGTACAATTTAATAACGATGGTATTTTTTGAAAATAATTTTCAAAATCTTTTATTTTATCATAATCTTTACTTAATATTACAACTGGTTCTTGTTTTAATTCTGGATTTGGTAAAAGTGCAAATTTTTCATTAAGTATATAGGCATCGCTTCTTCTTACTAATAAATCATTACATTTTTTAACAGGAGCGAAACGTTTTCTTGGAACGCGAATTACCCTTGTTTTTTTAAATTTTCCAATAGCAGCTCCCATTGCACTTTCTAATTGATATACAGGTATTCCATCAACTTCCTTAGGATTAACAATTAAATGTAAATCTAAGGGTTCTGTTTCTAATAATTGATTTAATGATTTTAAATTGATCCAGAGATTATTAATATTAAAATCTTTAAATTTTGTTGTATCTTCGAAATCTTTTTTATTCTCTGGTGGAACCTGAGCTGTTTCTAATAATTCAATTCTCTTTGTAATTTTATGACGAAATAAAATTCCACCTTTAATATCAGCTGGTGTTTTTAATGTTACTTCACTAATAAAGTCTAATTCATTTTCTATCATATAAGCAAGAATGGAAGGTTCGAAAATTGCTCCAAGATTATCCCCATTAGAGATAAAAGCATATTCAATACCACGATTTAAAAGTTGATCTAATATTCCAGATATTTTTAACGATAAATAAATATCACCATGACCTGGTGGACACCAGTGTTTTGGATCTGAACCATCTCCAATTGGCATTAAATTTTCTTGTGCTAAACGAGGTACTTTATTCTGAATAAATTCAACTGGTATATTGGTATTTTCATTTAATGTTTTAACACCAGGATAATTTATCGTATCCTGAGAAGTATTAAAAGAATTCATAAATATAAGGGGGATTTCTATACCCGTTTGTTTTCTTAAATAGTGAATTTGTTTTAAAATAATGTCCAGAAAGGTCATACCATCTTTAACTGTTAATACTGTTTTAGCTTTGTCTAATCCCATTGATGTTCCGAGACCGCCATTTAATTTAATTATGACAACTTTATTGGCAATTTCTTTTGTAATTTTAGAATCATAATCTAATTGAAAGGGTAACTTTTCTAAATCTAATATGTCATTACTTGATAATTCCTGAACATTGCGAAAATCGATTAAACCAGTCTCCCCATGGTATACTTTTTTTACTTTTTCTATAAAATCATTTATAATTAATTCATGTAAATGATGTCTTTTCATTAAGGATTGAATTGTATTTATAATTCCATTTAAATCTAAATGTGTATATATCGACATAATAAACCTCTTTATATTCAGCTTTTTATATTTATAATGTTTTTGCAAGTATAAAAATATATAAAAGCATTATTTAAATAAATTTAATAAATATTGACAAGAAATATTCCGAATATAATTCTGAGGAAAATGGAAAATCAATCCGAAACAAATTTCTATCTTAATGAAGATATCTTAAATATTTATCCAGAAATTAAAATCGAACAAGATGTTTTAAAAGTTTTATTGGCAGATCCAGACTTAGATTTTTTAATAAAGTTAAAAAAAAGATTAGAATATTGGTTTAAAGAATTTATTTATATTTACATAACAAGTAAAAAAGAAAAAATTAAAAAAATTATTCAGGAAAAACATGTCGATGTATTAATAACAGAAGTAGAATGGGGAGAAGAGCCAGCAGATTTTGTAGAAGATCTTACCAATGATCCACTCCTTTCAGAGATTCCTATCATTGTAATTTCAAATTACTCTGAACTAATGTTCGAAAATTATCTCTATAAAATGGGTGTATTAGAGTTTTTCTCTAAAAAAAGTTTAGATCTTTTTAAATTAGAAAATAAATTACGTAATATATTTCGACTGCAATTTCATAATAAAATATTATATAAACAAATTGATGAATCTATAAAAAAATTACAGATTACGAAGGGAATTACAGAAGAACAAATTCAAGATCTGAAAGAAATGGTTCGTATAATGAAAGAAGAATTAGAGAAAGAATATCAAAATAAAATTCGCTTAGAAGAAGAAAAAAAGAAGATCCAAAATATCTTTGGTTTATATGTTGATCCTAATATCATTAATGGAGTAATTTCTGGAGAAATTCCCTTAGAACAAAAAGGAACAGAAAGAGAAATTAGTGTTTTATTTGCAGATATTCGAGGATATACTGCTTTAGCAGAAAAAATGAAGCCAACGGATGTTGTTTCTTTCTTAAATGAATATTTTACAGCGATGACAGAAGTATTATTAGGATATAATGCATTAATAGATAAATATATTGGCGATGCAATTATGGCAATTTTTGGTGCACCTCTTCCAGATGAATATCATAGAGATAATGCTTTACAGGCAGCAATGGAAATGCAAAGTATTTTTGAATTATGGAATCAAACCTGGCAAAAAAATTATAAAATTAATGCAAAAATGGGGATTGGTTTAGCTTCTGGACTTGCAACATTAGGGAATTTTGGATCCTTCCAGAAATTATCTTATACAGCAATTGGAGATACAGTAAATATTGCTTCTCGTTTGGAATCTATTGCTGGTCCAGATGAAGTTCTTGTAAATGAAGATTTAGTTAAAAATTTAACACCAGAAGTAAAAGAAAAATTTACTTTTATAGAGATTCCTTCTGTGGAATTAAAAGGAAAAACAGAAAAAATAAAAGCATATAAAGTTTTAAATAAATAAATTATATATTAAACATACCATACAGCTTTGTAAAGTTCATGTTCTTTTATATAATTTTGAATTTCATTTATATCGTATTCTGATAAATCAACTTTTAATGCTTCTTGGCATTCCATTAATTCTTTTTGATGTAATTCTGTAAAAAGCCCAAATCCAGCCTTACGTACCAGTAAATCCGTAGTTGTTAATAATATACCAAGGGAACTTTTTTTATCCATTGGTAAATGTCTATCTGCAATTATCTTGCATACAAATTCAGGTAACTTCCATACTCTTGCGGCTGCATATCCGATTGAGGCATGGTCCACCTGAAATTTTTCGATTTCAATTAAACGTATATCTTTTTGAGTTTCTAAAAATTCCCGTAAAACTTCTACATATTTTTTTCTATCTATCATATTTAGAATAACCTTACCTATATCCTGTAATAAACCACCGATAATACCTTTATCTGCTTCCTGTTTTCCTAAGAATTGTTCTACAAGTTTTGCACCATAAATGGCAGAGGCAATAGAATGTTGCCATACCTCTTCTCTAAATTTTCTATAATTACCATGAGCAAAAATAGAATCATTCATAGCTACGACTATCATTGAACGTATTAATCGAAATCCTAATCGAGCAATTGCATTTTGTAAAGATGTAATTTCAATACCTCTGTTATAAAAAGGAGAATTGGCTATTTTAATGATTCTTGAAACAAGGATTTGATCTGTCTGTACTAAATTACTTAATTCCTTAAATGATAGATCATTATCATCAGGTAAAGCCATTACCTGAATCAATACAGGTGGTATGATATTTAAATCTTTAATTTGATCTAAATATTCTGTAATTTTTTCTTTTGATATTTGAAATTGATTCTGGTTCATTTCTACTATGTATCCATAATTCTAAATAAGAAAAAATTATCAATAAATTTTTAAAATATTATTTTTTGTGATAGAGATAAATATTTAATAAAATTATTTAATTCTAAATATTTTACAAATTCCTTTACATAAATAATGTGTTTGATTTATTGTAATTTATGTTATTTTTTATTAGAAGTTTATATATATTTTTTTTATTATTTTATTTTACTATTTTTTGTATTCCAGAACAATCACAAAAAATAAATTTAGTTTCTAATGATAAAAATTGTAAAAAAAGAAATTCAGAAATTGATTATTCTCGTATGTCCTGTATCCCAGCTGGGGAATTTATTATGGGGTATAATGGTTATACGATTGAAGAAGATACAGGTAGAAAGATTAAAGATACTTTTCCAGAGCATAAAGTTTATTTAGATAGTTATTGGATTGATAAATATGAGGTTACATATAAAGAATATCAGGAATGTGTAAAAGCTAAATATTGTCCTCCTGCTGGTCCTAATTATAAGGGATATTCGAATCCAATGCAACCAATGCTTGGTGTAAACTGGTATCAAGCAAAAACTTATTGTAAATGGAAAAAGAAACGTTTACCTACCGAAGCAGAATGGGAAAAAGCAGCCCGCGGAGAAAATGGAGAAATTTATCCATGGGGAAATGGACCAGCTACCTGCGAAAAAGCAATTATCAAAGAAAAAGGAAAGCGTGGTTGTGGTAAAGGAACAACCTGGGACGTAGGTAGTAGACCAGCTTATCGTTATGGGCTATACGATATTGCAGGTAATTCCTGGGAATGGGTAGAAGATTGGTATGCAGAAAATTATGAAAAATGTGGTATAGATTGTTTTCAAAGAAATCCTAAGGGACCATGTAATGGAAATTTAGAATGTCCGGGACATAATAAAAAAATTGTAAGAGGTGGTTCCTGGTGGTGGGAAGGTGAATTTGCAACAGGATATAATAGAAGAGCACATTTTCCAGAAAATAAACCATTCCATCATTTTGGATTTCGTTGTGCTAGCAGATGGTTAGATTATGTTTTATTATTTTCTTTGTATTTGTAATAATGATAAAGTATTTTTTCTATTCCAATCTGATGAATACGATTCATATCTCTATGGAATTTGATTGCCCAATCATATAAAATTCGTTTATCTTTATTACTTAAATGTTTTAAATGCCCTTCAAATAAGGACTCTAATCGTTTTCTGGAATGATAATGTATTTTTTCTTGAATCTCTTTTAAAACTGGTGTTGTAATAGATCGTATCCAGTTTGTTTCTACTCTATAAAGGGATTCTTCTAATATATTTAATGCATTTTTTGCTGCTTCTTCTCTTCTTTTTCTATTTCTTTCTAAATGTTCTTTAATAATCTGTAAATTAATTATTTGAACATGTTTTAATTCCTGGACATTATCTTCAACATCAGAAGGCATAGCCAGATCCACAATAATTAACTTATCTGAATTTAAAGATTGAATAAAATCCTTTTTTAGAATAGGCTCATTTGAAGAGGTAGCAGAAACAATAGCACATATTTTTTTAGGAAAATTCTTTTTAAAATATCCTATATCAAAAAATTCATTTAAAGATAAAGCAGGTACCTTTAATCGATCTGCATATTCTTTTATTTTTTCTTTTGTTCTATTTACCCATATAACTTCATTACCGCCCCATTTTTTTATATATTCCACGCAAGATTTACTGATAGGACCAGAACCAATTACAATAAAATATTCATCATGAGAGGCAAAACCACCCAATTTCTCTTCTAAGTTTCTTACACCAAGGGAAGATATAGATAGTGGAATATTAGAAGGTATATACTTACGTATTTCTTTGCTTTCTCTAAATATAGATTGAAACAACTGGTTCAAAGAAGAATCCAATACATTTTCTTCTAAACTTTTTTTTACTGCTTCTTTTACCTGATATCGAATTTCTGTTTCTCCTAATACCATTGATTCTAATCCAGAACATAATTTTAATAGATGCGTTATAACGGGTCTTCCAGTTATATGTTCTGGCTGAATTGCCGTTTTGGGAAGTTCTTTAAGCATATATTGAAAAAAATTTATATGTTCCTTAGGATTATGGATTTTATAAATAATTTCTATACGATTACAGGTAGATAAAAATACAAATCCATCAATGATATAAGGGGATTGTTGGATTTTATTTTTTATTACATAGAAATCTAAATCTTTCCATGGAGTTAAAAATTCTAAATTATCAACCATTTCATGGCTGATTTTAATTACTCCTAAACGATTCATAGAGAACTCCTGTTTTTATGTTTCTAACCACTGGTTATTTATTTTAGATTTTATCATATTAAAATCAAAAGTTGTCATAAAAATGTCAAAAGATTTGGAAATAGTTAATTATGAGACTCAATCTCAAAATCATAATTCCTATAAAAAAACTATTGAATCAATTTTATTATATCATTATAAAATAATTCTGTATATTTTTCTGCACCTATGCGATTTAGATGAATTGTATCATAGAAATAAAATAAATTATTTTTATCGTCTAATACAAATCTATGATCTCTTATAATAATTTCTGGATGAATCTTTTTTATTGTTTGAATCCAAAAATTTGCTTTTTTATCATCTCTTGCATATTTCATAAAAATAGAATAAGGTGGTAAAATTGTAATAATCTTAATGTTATGATTAATAGCGAATTGATAAAGATTTTTTAAACGAATATAAAATAAATATTCCCATGTAGCTCTTCCTGGTTCCTTATAAGGATCATAATTTGCCATTCTACAGGTATCTAAAACAGCAGTTCTATGTGGTTCATCGGTAATTTGTTTTTTATTCTTATCAAAATAAGGTATTCCTTTAAAAGCATTTTGGATACATTCTTCTATCGTAGTTCCATAAACACCAATTGAATAATAATTGTTATTTATAAAGGCATAATCAGGATTAAATTGTTTTTTAAATCGAGTAATGGATTTTAATCTTCCATAAGGGTTTAATAAAAAATCCCTTAAATCATTTTGATAGGTTAAAATTTTTATATAAAAAAAACGATAATCTTCAATTTTTAATTTATATTGATTTTGTTTTAAAAGGGAAATAGTTTCGTTTATAGGAAATTGTGCTAACATAGATCGATTTGCTAATTCTATATCATAACGTTCTTGCCAGGGAAAATCAAGATCAGCAAAATGAATCATATATTTTATATTCTCTCTATGTTTTAGTGTATATTTTAATAACATCGTCTGGGTTGTTAAATAGGCGCCTTGTGTTGCAATACTTTGAAAAATAATATTATTATTTGCTTTTTGATTCAGATGATCTAATAATAAGCCCTGATATGGTACAGAAGTTCCAATTATAAGTATTTGTGGATCAATCGATGAATATTTTATAATATGTTGTATTCTTTTTATATTAGCAGCATAAGATAATGGTTTTAAAAGAGAATCATAAAGACCAATTCGTAATATAATTTCTAATAAAAATGGAATTAAAATAGGAATAAAAAAAAGAGGATGAGTAAAAAAACGTTTTAATTCTTTCCAATCACTTTTCATGATAATTCTTTGATTTTTTTAATAAGGAGAAGGTCAATTCATAAAATTCTAATAATTAGAATTTATCGAATCAAAAATAAAACAATTGACCATAAGTGAAGTACATTTTTTTTGTCTAAATGAAGAAGCATTCTATAAGTTTTATAGTTTTATTGCTTCTTCTGAGTGGTTTTTTAGGGGCTGTAATGGGTTCTCTTTTAGATACAGTTTTTGGTTTAAGTTTTTTAAATTATGAATTATTACCTGGTAAAGGTATAGAAATAAATGATTTTTATATTTTAAGAAAATTAAATTTACAATTGACCCCAGCTACATTTATAGGAATAGGAATTGCTTTATATTTTATTTATAAACATGGTAATACAATGTAATAATTAATAAAAATTATAAAGGTATAAGGGTAAACTATGTCAACTATATCCATGAAAACATTATTAGAAGCAGGTGTGCATTTTGGTCATAAAACCAGTAGATGGGATCCTAGAATGAAGCCATATATATTTATGGCTCGAAATGGCATCCATATTATTGATTTACAAAAAACTGTTCAAATGGCTAAAAAAGCCTTCGAAGCTTTAAGAGAAGCTGCAAATCGAGGAGAAAAAATCTTATTTGTTGGAACTAAAAAACAGGCGAGAAGTGCAATTGAAAGAGAAGCGAAACGTTGTGGAATGTATTATATTAATACAAGATGGCCAGGTGGTTTATTAACAAATTGGAGAACAGTTCGACAATCTATAGAAAGATTAAAAAAATTAGAAAAAATGGAAGAGGAAAATAGCTGGCATTTAGAAGCCAGGACAAAGAAAGAAGTATTAATGTTAAAAAGAGAGCTGGAAAAATTAAAAAAACATCTTGCTGGTATAAAAGATATGACAACAATTCCAGAAAATATCTTTATAGTAGATCCAGATAAAGAAAGAATAGCAGTTCAGGAAGCAAGAAAATTAGGTTTAAGAATTTTTGCAATTGTTGATACGAATTGTAATCCAGAAATTATTGATTATCCCATACCAGGTAATGATGATGCAATACGTGCAATTTCCTTATTTTTAGAAACTATGGCAGATGCTATTATTCAGGGTAAAGAAGGTAAAATCGAAGATTCTCAATTTTCTGAAGATGATTTTGATGCATCTAAATATGATGATCATCAAGATTCATTAAAATATAAAGGTGAATATGATGAGACAGGAGAGTTTGTAGAAGATGAGCCGTTCGGCGATTATGATAATGAAACAACAGATGATTATAAAGATTATTTAGATCAAGAAGAAAATTAATTTAAATTACGAATCGTTGTATAATTATTTTTAAAGTAAAGAAGGAGTATTTCGATGTATAAGCCATCAGCAGAAGAAATTAAAAAATTAAGAGAATTAACTGGAGCTGGAATGCTCGATTGTAAAAATGCATTAATTGAATTCGAAGGTGATATTGAAAAAGCTATTGAAGATTTAAGAAAAAAAGGAATAGCAAAAGCATCAAAAAGAATGGATAGAGAAACTTCTCAGGGTGTAATAGCTGCTTATGTGCATATGGGAAATCAAATTGGAGCTCTGGTTGAATTAAATTGCGAAACAGACTTTGTAGCAAAAAATGAAGAGTTTGTAAATTTAGCGAAAGAAATTGCTGTACAAATTGCTGCAATGAATCCATTATCCATATCAGAAGAAGATTTAGATCCTGCAATTATTGAAAAAGAAAAAGAAATTTTACGTGAACAATTAAAGCAAGAAGGTAAACCAGAAAATATTATTAATAAAATTATTCAAGGAAAATTAGAAAAGTTTTATGAAGAAGTATGTCTATTAAAACAACCATTTTATAAACAACAAGATACAAAAGTAGAAGATTATATAAAAGAATTTATATCAAAATTTGGTGAAAATATAAGAGTAGCAAGATTTACAAGATATCAAATTGGATCTTAAAAATTTATGTTCCCTTATAGTAGGATTTTACTTAAACTTTCTGGAGAGTCGTTTACCAATAAAGGGGAATTTGGTATTAATTTTTCCCTTGTAAAAAATATTGCAGAACAAATTAAAATGGTTCATAAGCAGGGAATTAATATAGCTGTCGTTATTGGTGGTGGAAATATCATTCGAGGTAATTTAGCAGCAGAGTCTGGAGTGGATAGAGCAACAGCAGACTATATGGGAATGTTAGGAACAGTTATCAATGCTTTAGCTTTACAGGATGCTTGCGAAAAATTAGGTCTAATTACAAGAGTACAAACAGCAATAGAAATGAGGGCTATTGCAGAGTCTTATGTTCGAAGAAAAGCTATTCGTCATTTAGAAAAAAATCGTGTTGTGATATTTGCAGCTGGAACTGGTAATCCATTTTTTACTACAGATACAACAGCAGCATTACGTGCTATAGAAGTAGGTTGTCAGGTTATATTAAAAGCTACTAAGGTTGATGGTGTATATGATTCTGATCCCAAAAAAAATTCTAATGCAAAACGCTATATTACTTTGCCATATAAAGAAGCATTGCAAAAAGAATTAAAAGTAATGGATGCTACTGCTTTAGCTTTATGTATGGAAAATAATATCCCCATCATAGTTTTTGATATTTTTAAAGAAGGTAATTTAAAAAAATTAGTAGAAGGAAAAAAAATTGGAACATTAATATCTCATGATGTAGGAGTTGAATATGAGTGATATAAATATAGAAGCCAAATCCATCTTAGAAAAAGCAAGTAAAAAAATGGATAAAACAATTGAGGCATTTAAAAAAGAATTAAATACAATTCGCTCTAATCGCGCTAATCCGGCGATGTTAGAAGGAATTATGGTGGAATACTATGGTACAGAAGTACCTATAAATCAGATTGCTACAATTAATGTGCCTGAACCAAGAGTATTATTAATTCAACCATATGATAAAAATTCTTTATCTGCAATTGAAAAGGCGATTTTAAAAAGCGATTTAAATCTTAATCCTCAAAATGATGGAAATGTTATTCGATTAATTCTACCAGAAATGACCCAGGAAAGAAGAATGGAATTAGTCAAACTTGTTAAAAATAAATTGGAAGAAGCAAAGGTAGCGATTAGAAATGTAAGAAGAGATGCAAATGATGAAATTAAAAAGTTAACTGGTATTTCTAAGGATGAACAAAAACATTATCAAGACGAAGTCCAGAAAATTACAGATAACCATATAAAAATATTAGAAGAATTAGCTCATAAAAAAGAACAGAGTATTTTAGAAATTTGATGAATTCTATAGAAAAAAATAAACTACCAAAACATATTGCAGTAATTTTAGATGGTAATGGTAGATGGGCACAATTAAGAAATTTACCCAGATCGGAAGGGCACCGTAAAGGAGGAGAGAATTTAAAGCGTTTTATTGATGATATTTTAGAACTACAGATACCTTATATTTCATTATATGCATTCAGTACAGAAAACTGGAAAAGACCAAAAACAGAAATTCATAGTTTATGGAAACTAATGCTAGAATTTTTTGCTAAGTATTTAGAAGAATGTATTGAAAAAAAAATTTGTATTAAGATTTCTGGAGATATAACAAAGTTACCTAAGTCAAATCAAGAAATTATAAACGAAGCAATAAATAAAACAAAAAAAAATAAACATCTATATGTAAATTTTTGTATTAATTATGGTTCTCAGCAAGAAATTATAAATGCAATTAATCAAATTTTAGAAATAAAAATAAATCAATTTCAACAAACAGGTCAAATCAAAAAAATCAATAAAAAAGAGTTCGAAAAATATTTATATACTTATCCATTACCACCTGTGGATTTATTGATTCGACCAGGTGGTGAATATAGAATCTCTAATTTTTTATTATGGCAATGCGCTTATGCTGAACTTTATTTTACAAAAACATTATGGCCAGATTTTTCTAAAGAAGATCTTTATAATGCCTTAGAATGGTATTCAAAAAGAGAAAGAAGATTTGGTGGTTTACTTTCTATTAAATAAATTTTATTCTTAGTAGTAAATTTACTTTTCAATTTTCATTTTATTAAAAAAATAGCAAAAATGGGAGAAACATTAAAACGTATTATTGCGGGTTTTACAATAGGTGGTATTGTAATTGTACTATTAAATACTTTACATTTTATTTATGGATTACATGCATTATTGTTTATTACTATCATTGCAGTATTAGGATTAGAAGAATATTATCGTTTAACAGATAAAGGTGTAGATGGACGTCCTATTCGAATTTTAGGATTTACATTTGGATTTTTATTCCTTTTATCTTATTATACAGAATTTTTATATGAATCAAGAAATATCTTATCATTAAATGAAGTAATTTTAAATTTTATAATAACATATCAGGAAATAAAAAATCCAGTTATTCCAATATTAGTATTATTTGTAATTTTTACAAAAGCATATAGTATGATGTTTCGTCCCTTAGATGGTAATGCTTATAATGTAATGAGTACTATAACGGGAGTATTATATATAGCACTACCTCTTGCTATTATCCTTCCTATGCTTGTTTTACCAGAAGGAATTTTCATTTTTGTTTATACTGCTTTAGCAACTATTATGACAGATGTAGGAGCTTATTTTGCTGGAAGATGGTTTGGTAAGCATAATGCAGGTTTAAAAGTTAGTCCCAAAAAAACATGGGAAGGATATATAGGTGGAATTCTATTTGCTAATTTATTTAATCTAGGTTTTATATATGCCTGGTTATATTTTCATCCAGATTTATTACAGCAAAGTAAAGTAATAATGCCATCTTATATAGAAAGTATTATTTTAACATTGATTTTTTCTTTTATATCTATAATTGGAGATTTAGTAGAAAGTGCTTTAAAACGAGATGCTAAAACAAAAGATTCTTCTACTATTATTCCTGGGCATGGAGGAGTATTGGATCTTGTTGATGCAATGTTATTTACATTTCCACTTGGATACTTTTATTTTTATATTAAAATTAAATTTTTATTATGAATTTAAAAAAACATTTAAATTTAGAATTTGCAAAGCCCACGAAATCTTTAATTCTATTAGGTGCAACAGGTTCTATAGGTACAACTACTATAAAATATCTTAAAAGAATTAAAAATACAAATAATGAAATCCAACTTAATGCTATTAGTATACATAAATCAATAGATAAATTAGAATCTATTATTAAAGAATTTCAACCGGAACATATAGCTATAACTGATGAAGAAAGTTATGAAAAATTTATAAAAAATAACAATTATAAAAAAATAAACTTTTATAAAGGAATAAATGGTTTAGTTGAATTAATACAAAATTCCGAAGCAGATACAGTATTGACTGCTGTTGTAGGTTCTATTGGTGTAAGAGCCACCTTAGAAGCAATCAAAAAAAATAAAAAAATTTGTCTTGCAAATAAAGAAACATTGATAGTTGCAGGAGAGTTGATTTTTAACCTTTTAAAAAATTCAAAATCACCTATTATACCGGTAGATTCGGAACATAATGCAGCTTTTCAATTATTGGTACATCAAAATTTAGCTCATATTCATAAATTAATTTTAACAGCTTCTGGTGGTCCCTTAAGAGATAAAACAATTGAAGAAATCAAAACAATCACAAAAAAAGAAGTAATGGAACATCCAACCTGGAAAATGGGACCCAAAATAACAGTTGATTCTGCAGGTTTAATCAATAAAGGTTTAGAAATTATAGAAGCACATTATTTATTTGGTTTGCCTTACGATAAACTAGATGTTAAAATTCATAAAGATAGTTATGTGCATGCAATGGTTCAGTTAAAAGATGGTAGTTTTTTACTTGCTACATCTCCACCAGATATGATTTTTCCTATTGCTCATTCTTTACATTATCCAGAACCGTTACCTTTTCCATTAAAAGAATACGAAGAGCCAGAAAATTGGCCAGAACTGAAATTTTATATAGTAGATGAAAAAAAATATCCGGGTTTTTCTCTATGCATAAAAGCAGGAAAAATTGGATTATCTGCGCCATTAATATTAAACGCAAGTAATGAGGTTGCTGTAGAATTATTTTTAGAAGATAAAATACATTTTACAGAAATTCCTTTTATTATTAAAGATGCTTTAAACAATATTCCACTTGTCGAAATTAAAAATCTTGATATACTATTAAAAGAAGATAAAAAAGTAAGAGAATATATTTATTCAAAATATAATAAATTATTATCTTTAAAAATTTAAACTAAGAGAGAAGCAATATGTTAGTATTATTTATAGGCGGAATACTTTTACTTGGTATCACAATTGTGATACATGAATTAGGACATTTACTGCTGGGTAAATTAGTTGGAATTAAGCCAGAAATTTTTTCCATAGGATATGGAAAGGGAATCTGGAAAAGGAAAATAGGAGATACTATTGTTCAAATTACACCTTTTCCTTTTGGTGGATATGTTAAATTTTATGGAGATGATTATTTAAAAGATTATTCCAAGGAACCAGAAGAAGGAGCATTTTTTTCAAAACCCCCACTAATTAGAATTATTCCTGTATTAGGAGGTCCTTTCTTTAATCTTCTTTTGGGTTTTATTATATTTTTATTTTTAGGATTTTATCCTAAGGAAAATCCGCCCATAATCCAGTTATGGGAAGAATTAGAAAATAGCCCAGCAAAAATAAGTGGTTTAAAAAATGGCGATATTGTTTTATCAATAAATGGAGAAAAAATTTCTAACTTTAGAGAACTTCAGGAAAGAATTCTATTATCAGGTGGAAGTCCTTTACATTTTCAGATTAAACGAGGAGATAAGATTTTGAATTTAACAGTAATACCAGAAGTTGATCCAGCTGGTAGGGCAAGTATTGGAATACGAGTACCAGGAGAACGATATATTCAGGTTGATTTTCCATTTATGGAAGTAATAAAATATAAATTTAATCGTATTTTCCAATCTAATTTAGAGCCCCCATATAATTTTCCAGCCATGAAATACTTAGAAGATGGTGATATAATTCTGGAATTAGAAGGAAAAGAAATTGGCTCTACCTTAGAATTACAACGATTTTTAGGTTCATTGGATAAAGAACTTGTCCAATTAAAAATTCGAAGACAAAAATATCCTTATTTATTACCCTGGATAACAGAAGATATTTTTATTGAAATCCCTTTTCGAAAAGAATATAGGATTTACTTAAAAAATATAAAAGATTTAAAATATAATCAAACCTTAGACGAAATACAATTTATGTCCTTTGTTCCAGAACATTTAAGAGCAATTAATTTTATTAATATTGATTCAAAACCATTATCTTCTTTTGAGGATTTTTATCAAAAAGGACAAATTTTAAAAAATAAACCCGTTTTAATTACTTTTGGTAATAAACAATATTTAGCTCAAATAGATTCAGAAAAAATTGGTTTAATGGGTTTTAGACCAAATAATATAATTGAACCAGTAGTAATAAAACAATCCACTTCCTTAGGGAATGCATTTATTTTTGCTTTAAAAAATACCTATAATAATATAGCCATTTATCCTAAATTTTTTGCTAAGCTTTTTTCTGGTAGAATTTCATTTATAGAAAATACAATGGGACCTGTAGGCATGTTTGCTGTTGCTGGAATTGTGATGCAAACAGATATTTATGATTATTTGCAATTAATGGCATCTATTTCTATTGCTTTAATGATTATCAATTTAATACCATTTCCTATCGTTGATGGAGGTCATATTGTATTATTTCTAATAGAAGCTATTCGACATAAACGACTTCCTATTACTCTAATTGAAAATTTACATAAAACAGCTTTTATTATATTAATGTCTCTTGGTTTATGGATAATGTTTAGAGATATACTTTTTGTTTTAGGCTTGTAATAGTAAGAAATAAAAAAAATCTGTTTCTAATGAAAAACTATTTTATCTATACAAGAAGAGAAGATCCTCAGGATGCAGTAGTTGCATCTCATAAGTTAATGATTCGTGCTGGTTTAATTGAAAAATTAGGATCAGGTTTATATAATATTTTACCACTTGGTTTAAAGGTAATAAATAAGATAGAACAAGTTGTTCGTGAAGAAATGAATGCAATTGGTTCTTTAGAATTTCAATTACCTGTACTTGTTCCAGCGGAACTATGGAAAAAGTCTGGTAGATGGTCTATAATGGGTAAAGAAATGTTTCGATTAAAAGATCGTCATAATAATGATTTAGTTCTTGGTCCTACTCATGAAGAAACATTTACAGAATTGATTAAAGGATTTATAAAATCATATAAAGATTTACCTTTAACAGTATATCAAATACATACAAAGTTTCGAGATGAAATTCGTCCAAGATTTGGTGTTATACGTTCTCGTGAATTTATAATGAAAGATGCTTATTCTTTTCATATAGATTGGCAATCATTAGATGAAACTTATCAATTAATGAGAAAAGCATATAGAAAAATTTTTGCACGCGTTGGTTTGGAGACTATACCAGTAGAAGCAGATACAGGTGCAATGGGAGGGAGCGATTCAGAAGAATTTATGGTTCCTTCGCATATTGGAGAAGAAATATTATTATTGAATGATGATCTAAGTTACAAAAGTAATAGAGAAAAAACCCCTGTAATATACCCAGAATTACAGGATAATGAAGATTTATTAAATTTTAGAGAAGAAGAAATTAATCATTTAAAACAAAATATAAAAGAAATTTATACACCAGATGTAAAAACTATAGAAGATTTAGCGAAATTTTTAAAAAAAGATGTTAAAGATTTACTAAAAACCATTTTATATAAAGCAATTTTACAGGAAGAAGAAAAATTAATCATGATTTTAATAAGAGGCGATAGACAGATCAATGAAGCAAAATTAAAAAATTATTTAAAAGCAATTGATGTATTTCCCGCTTCAGAAGAGGATTTTTATAAAATAGGAAGTATACCTGGATTTGCAAGCCCTTATAATATTAATACTGATAATCTGATTTTATTATATGATTTATCAACTGCAACCAGAAAAAAATGGATTACTGGTGCAAATAAAAAAGATTATCATATTGAAAATTTTCATCCTGTTATAATTGATAAAAACTGGAAAGAAAAACTTATAGATCTTGCTTTTGCACAAGAAGGAGATCCAAGCCCTAATGGTAAAGGAAAATTAAAAGAATCTAAAGGAATAGAAGTAGGACATATTTTTAAATTGGGAGATAAATATACAAAATCGATGGAATTTACAGTTTTAGATAAAAATCAGAAGAGAATTTATCCATTAATGGGATGTTATGGTATTGGAATTAATCGTACTATGGCTACAATTATTGAACAAAATCATGATGAAAAAGGAATTATCTGGCCAATAAGTGTTGCTCCTTTTGAAATTGTATTAATTGATATAACAAAAACTGAAGAGGAAAAAAATAAAGTAGAATCTATTTATCAAAAATTAAAGGAACAATTTGATATTTTATGGGATGATAGAGATGTAAGACCGGGGGTTAAATTTAATGATGCTGAATTGATTGGTTTTCCTATTCGCTTAACTATTGGAAAAAATTATTTCGAAAAACAAGAAATAGAAATTGTTATAAGAAAAACAAATCAAAATCTTTTTGTTAAAGAAGAAGATTTAATTCAAACATTAATAAAAATACGAAATGAACTTTATGAACTTTTACCCAAAATTGAATCGTAATCCTTATGAAATCAAAAGAAAAAAAATTTTTAAAAAAACTATCTAAATATGCATTTAAATCTGGCAAATTAATTCCAGAAGACGGATATTATGGTGAATTTGGAGGTATTTATAGTCCAGAAGTTTTAATACCTGCTATTAATGAATTGGAAAAAAATTATAAAAAATGCTTAAAAGATAAAAAATTTATAAAAGAATTATTTTATTATTATCAGGAATTCTGTGGAAGACCTTCCCTTTTAACTAAAGCAGAGAGGTTATCAAAAGAGTGGGGAGCTGAAATCTGGCTTAAAAGAGAAGATTTGAATCATACTGGATCTCATAAGATTAATAATGCAATAGGACAGGCTCTTTTAGCAAAACGTATGGGGAAAAAACGAATTATTGCAGAAACAGGTGCTGGACAACATGGAGTAGCGACAGCAACAGCTGCTGCAAAATTAGGCTTACAGTGTACAATCTATATGGGATCCGAAGATGTACGAAGACAAAATCTAAATGTATATAGAATGAAGTTATTGGGAGCAGAAGTAATACCTGTAACATCAGGTAATGCTACATTAAAAGACGCAACGAATGAAGCAATGAGAGATTGGGCAAAGACAGTAGAATATACTCATTATGTAATAGGTTCTGCAATAGGTCCTCATCCTTTTCCTGCTATAGTTCGAGATTTTCAATCCATTATTGGCATAGAAGCAAGAAAACAATTTTTAAAACTAAATAAACGTTTACCCGATATGGTAATAGCTTGTGTAGGTGGTGGATCTAATGCAATTGGAATCTTTCATGGCTTTTTAACAGATTATAAAGTCCGATTAATAGGTGCAGAAGCTGGTGGCATATCAGATAAAAAAGGAGAAAATGCTGCTTCTATTTTATTTGGTACTACGGGATATTTTCATGGAACTAAATCATTGTTTATTCAAAATGAAGATGGTCAAATCTCTAATGTTCATAGTGTTTCTGCTGGATTAGATTATCCTGGGGTTGGTCCAGAACATGCCTATTTATATAAAATTGGACGAACAGAATATTTTGCTATTAAAGATGAAGAAGCATTAAATACATTTATAGAAGTTTCTCGTTTAGAAGGTATTACACCTGCATTAGAAACCGCTCATGCATTCTGTCTTGCAAAAAAAGAAATACAGAAATATCATAAAAAACATAAAAAACCGTATGTATTAATTTGCTTATCTGGTAGAGGAGATAAAGACGTTTCTGAAGTTTATCGTTTAAAAGAATCAGAATTAAAAGTATAATTTATGGTTCCAGAACATTATAAAGGTACAATTATTGTTGAAAATTTATCTAAGATTTTTTATATTCGGAAAAGAAGGAAAGGATTCTTAGGCTCAGTACTGAATTTATTTTATGCAGAAAAATATCCCCTATATGCAGTAGATAATATTTCTTTTCAGATACAAAAAGGAGAAATTGTAGGATATTTAGGCCCTAATGGAGCAGGAAAATCAACAACAATAAAAATGTTAACCGGTATTTTAATGCCAACTTCTGGTAAAATACTTGTTAATGGTTTAGAACCTTTTACAAAACGCAAAATTGTAACAAAAAATATTGGTGTTGTTTTTGGACAGAGAACACAATTATGGTGGGATCTACCACTCTATGAAACTTTTGATCTATTAAGAATTATTTATAAAATTGATAAAGATACCTTTAAAAATCGTTTAGAGGAATATATCAATATTTTAGGACTCGATTCTTTTATGGATCAACAGGTACGTAAGTTATCCTTAGGACAAAGAATGAGAGCAGATCTTGCTGCATCACTTATTCATAATCCTGATATTTTGTTTTTAGATGAGCCAACGATTGGCTTAGATATATTAACAAAAGATATAGTGCGAAAAACAATTAAATATTTAAATCAAAAAAAGAAAATAACAGTAATTTTAACAACTCATGATATAGAAGATATTGAATATTTAGCAGATAGACTAATTTTGATTGATAAGGGAAAAATTCGATATGATGGTAAGTTAGATCATTTTATTCAAATGTATCAGAAATCAAAGCGCATTTTAATCTATTTAGAAAATGAAATTCTTTTAGAAAATTTTTTAAATGGCTATAAAATTCTTAAAAATGATATGAATCGCTTCTATGAAATAGAAATTCCACTAAAAGAAAGTGTAAGTAATGTTATAGATAAAATTCAGAAAATTGGTGGAAGAATTCATGATATAACAGTAAAAAAACAGGAATTAGCTGATACATTAAAAGAAATTTATAAAGGTAAAGAAATAGAACTTGGTTAAAAATGAAAATCTATTTAAAATATATATCATTATCATTTCAAAAGGCAATTACATATAGAATTGAATATTTTACCTCTTTATTAAATGCTTTACTTTACATATTTATTTTTATTTCTATATGGAATGCATTGATTCCACCTCAGGGTATAGAAAATGGAATTACACCTGAAATAATGACAGCTTATGCTGTATTATCAACCTTAATAAAAGCAACATTTGCTCGTTCACAAACATTCCTATCAAGTAAAGTTAGGACGGGAGAAATTGCCGTTGATCTAATGAAGCCTTATTCTATTCCACTTTTATATTTAAGTGATATAATTGGTAAATCCATATTTCAACTCTTTGCAAGAGGAATTCCATTATTACTTTTTTGTATTTTTGTTTTTAAAATAAAAATAGATTTAAATTATGAACAATTTTCTCGTTTTCTAATGATTTATTTTTTGGCATTTATCATTTATTATTTTATATCTCTATTTTTAAGTTCATTATCGTTTTATTTTGTTGAAATTTTTCCTTTCTGGATAATGTATTTTGCCCTCGTGACATTAATGTCTGGAGCAATTATACCAATTGATTTTTTTCCAGAACAATTAAAAATAGTGGTTCTTTATACACCATTCCCATATCTATTTTACTTTCCTACAATGATATTACTTCGTCCAGAGAAATTGATTTTAGAATATAACGAACTTTTATTAAATTATATTATAAATATTATAATTTTATTTTTTCTTTCTTTAACAAGCTATCGATTAGGAATTAAAAAATTAACTATTGCTGGTGGCTAATATGAGGTATATAAATAAGATTCTGGAAAATCCCTATTTTAGATTAATTCTTTCTTCTATACAGAGTAAAATGGAATATAGAGGTACATTTATTGCTTTTTTATTAACAATTCTTGGATTTTATCTTTCTCAGGTTATGGTTATTGGTATAATGATTTATAAATTTAAAACCATTAAAGGTTGGACACCAGGAGAATTAGCTTTGCTTTATACACTTCTTATATTTTCTATGGGATGTGTTTCTACTATCTTTTCTGGTTTAATAGATTTTAGTGACTTTATTAGAAAAGGAGATTATGATAGAGTATTACTAAGACCTTTATCTACTTTAGGTCAAATTATAAGTATGAATTTTGATTTAACTGGATTAACTCATTTAGGATTAGGTTTTATCGCCTTATTTGTAACAAATCAACTTTTAGAGATACAATGGACTTTTCTGAATATCTTTTATTTTATAATAACAATTATTGGTGGAACATTGATTTTGGGATCTATTAGAATTATCATTGCTTCGATATGTTTTTATGCAATTTCTAATGAAAGTTTACAACACTTAATTGTTTTTTCTTCTCGTGAATTTTTATTATATCCCTTAAATATTTATACAAAATCTATTCAGATATTTTTAACCTTTTTTTTTCCTATTGCATTTGTAAATTATTATCCTTCTTATTATTTTCTTAGTAAAGATTTGTCCATGATATTTCATCCTATATTGGTTTATGGAACATTACCTGTAGGTTTAATGTTATTTTTAATTTCTTTATTGATCTGGAAGATGGGCGAACGATTTTATGGAAGTACTGGATCATAAGGATTATATTTTTATTCCAGAACACACCTATAATATTTATGGTGTTCCAGAACTATTAGATTTTTTTTGTAAAGAAAATAAATTAAAATATATAATATATTCTTTAAAAGAATTAAAACAATCTTTACAATATAATAAATTATCAAATGAATTAATAAAATTAAAAAATTATAATATTTTATTATTTATTGTACCAGTTTCTATTCCTATTGATCAAAAAATTTATAATTTATTTAATAAAAATATTATTTCGTTTGCAACTCCTTCAACAGGCATAGATCATGTAGATTATTCGTTTTTAAAAGAACATACAATACCTTTTTTTGATGCACAGGGAGAAAACCGAGATTCCGTAGTAGAGTATGTTTTAAGTACATTGCCGTATTTTAATATAGAACAAAAGTTATTAAAAAAAGAACTTACTTTGGGAATTATAGGTTTTGGACGTATTGGAAGTCTTCTTGCAAAGATTTTAAAATACTTAGGGTTTAAATTCATAGCTATTGATCCTTATGTATTATCAGAAGAATATAATAGAAATTTATCCAGAATTCAGGAGTGTGATATTATTAGTTTTCATGTTCCTTTAACGAAATCTGGTCAATTTCCAACCTACGAAATAATAGATAAAATTTATATAGATAAAATTTTACCACAACAAATTATTATAAATACATCTCGTGGAAAAATATTTTCACCAGTTTCTTATAATAAAATAATAAATCAAAATATTTGTGCATTTGATGTATATTACGAAGAACCGCCAGAAGAGAATTTATTAAAATCAGAAAAATTAAAAATTGCAACACCACATGTTGCAGGTTATAACTGGATTTCGCGTTTTCGAGGTTTTTATAGAGTTTTAGAAAAATTTGCTGGATATTTTAATTTTAAATTTCATTATGATATAAATGACTTTAAACCTTCTTATTATGAAATAGAAATTTTTGATTCGATTCTTAAAGAAACAATACTATTAAAACGGGATATACGATATTTCTATATTCGAGATAATTATCCAATTCGAGCAAATATAAAAGAACAAAAATATAATAAACACTGGCATTTTTTTCATAAATTATTATATGAATTTTTTATTGAGTTTGATTCTTAATATTTTCTTTATACCATTCTTCATAATGATTTTTTATTAAGTCCAGTTCTTGTTTAAAATTTTCAATCAATTCTTCGTTTAGAGAAAATTCTGAATTATTTTCTTTCAATTTTTCAAGTGATAATATAATATTTTCAAATTGTTTTATATAAAAATTAAAATAAATTTGATTTTCTTTTTTTAGAAGCTTTCTTCTTAAATAATCTAATTGAATTAGTTTTTGTTGTAATAAATATTCTTCTTCTTGTTTTAAGGGAAAAGAGATTTTTATATCGTTTTTTAAGATATTTTGAAAAAAATTTTGATCATATAAATCTTCCCAATGACCATAAAATGTTTTATAACGGCTAGTAATATAAAAATTTTTATAATTATTAGTAAATATAAGAAGTATCCATAAAAATAAAAGAAAATTAATAATATAATAACAGATTATAAAAATATATTTTGTTTTTATATATTCTAAAATCTCATTTATATTGATAAACTGTAAAAATATAAAAGAAAATAAAGGGATTAACCAGAATTCTTTATTTGTTGGTTCCCACCATATAATTAAAAAACTCTGAAAGAGAAACCATAATAAAACACCTAATATAAATAAATTTCTTTTAATTATAAATATACTTAAAATTATATGAAAAATTAAAATTATTAAAAAAATAACTAATAAAAATTGTTCTATAGAAATTATACTATTAGGATTTACAATAAAATCAAAAAACGATAAGAATGCTTTTTTAAATTGATTATAATAATAGATTTTATGAACAAATAAAGCATTAGAAAAAGTAAAAATAGATTTTAATACTAAATTATTTCTTTCAAAAGTCCCCCATTTTAATTCTTTATCCCAATGACCATACATTAATACCCAATCAAAAAAATTTCCACCACCTGGTATTCCCGGAATTCTTTTTTTTATATTTTCATCAAAATTATAGCCTAAAATATAATAACCAATTGTAATATATAATAAAGCTACAAATATAAATGTAAAAAAAACATATAAAATCATGTATATAATAGATTTTTTATTTTTTTCTGATAATATTTTGATGATTCCTACAAATACCAAAAATAAATTTGTTTGATGAAATCCAATTGCAATCGTATGTAAGAAAGCAAGGAATATAATTTGATTAAGATTGATTTTTTTTATTTTTAAAATATAAAAAATATAAATAAGATTAACAAAAAGAGGTAAAAATGCAGTATCATTAATTTGAGAATAAAAAACATAATCAAAACTTAATATAAAATATAAGACAAATAATAGTGATAAAATAAATTTATTTGAATATTGGTAAAATAATAAATAAAGAATAGAAGTTCCAATACCTCCTATTATAATATTCATAAGTTTTAATTGGAAAAAGGGACTAAAATCCAGATTAGAAAAAAGTTGGAGCCAAATCCATCCTAAGAAATTATAGAATAAATGATGAGGATGAAATAATTCTTTTTTTAGTATTTGAATATAATAATTTGCTACATCAATATCAAGATAATGGAATAAAAAATAAAATTGAAATAAAATAAAACAAATTCCTAGAAATATTGATATTAAAATAATAAAATTAAATTTTATTGATTTTATTAAGAAATTCATAAAGTTCTTTAAGTTTTAGAAATGAATTTTCTATAGTAATTTTATCATTGCTTATTATATGAATATCATATAAAATAAATAATTTTTGAATTAAATTCTGGTTTATTTTAAAATAATAAATTTTATCTGTGGGAATAATAATTTCTATTTTTGTCCATAAACTTTTTTTAATAATATATATTTGATTAGTATTAACATATATTTTTATATATAAATTTTTATTAAGAAGATATAGATAAAATAATATAAAATACCATTTGAGTAAAAAAATAATACTATATTTTATAGATAAAAATTTGTCTTTTGTAAAAATACTGGATCTAAAAATATCAAAAATTTTAAATTTAATAATAAAAAAATCTAATATAACAAAACTATAATGAATAAGATTTTTAAATACCGCATAAAGAAATATACTTAGAATAAAATAATAAATAAGTTTAATCATTATATTATAATAAAATGGTGTAATTAATATCCCATTTCTTTTATAGGATAAATTAGAATTTTTATAATTCATTAATGGATTTGCTTTAAATAGATAAAAAAAATATTTCATAAAATCGGGTTTTATAATGTAATTAAAATGTAAATTACTTTTCATTTCTGCTTAATAAAAAAAAGCATAATTATGGAATTTCTTATTGTAATATTTTATATCCTTTTACTATGGATATATGATTTAATAAAAAATTCACCTTCTTTATTTTATATTATAAAAAAGATTATTTATGATATTTATATAGAACCATTTCTTAGAATTCAAATTTTACTATTTTGTAGTTTTTTATTTTTACTTATTAAATTTAATAAAAGATTATCTAAAATTAAAGGTGGTTATTATGTTATATATCCTGTAATTATATTTACTACGATCTATTATTATATTAAGGATCTATTTAATATAAACATAAATATAGAAATGATTCTCTATATGTTAGAAAACATTTCACTTGTTTCTGGAGAGGAAGATATTTTAATTCAGGGTGATATTTTTTATTTTATACTAATGATAATTTTTATAATATTAATATACTTATATCAAAAAAGATACTTTTATTTAAAAGACTTATTTTATTCTTTATGGATTCATCTATTATTTATAATATTTATCATAATTCTAAGTAGTTACATGATTAATTATAAAAATTTAATTTTTCCAAGCGAAACTATTTTAGAAGCAACAGAATATCAAAAAAATCATATTATACCAGATAAAAATTGGTTTAAAATAAAACTAAATCCAGTTCAATCTTATTTTAGAAATCGCTGGGGATATTCTTTTAAAAAACATTCTAATAATATTGTTATTTTTTTATTAGAAAGTGTTCGTAAAGATGCTATTAATCTAAAACAATCAAAATATTTTAATCCAGAAAATCCATATAATATTTCTATTCCATTTTTTTATGTTCCCATTCCACATAGTTCTAATACCCATTTTACTGTATTAACAGGTTATTATAGTCCAAGAAAAATTCATTATTTTTATCGAAAAATCAATCAAACATCATTTTTTCAAAAACTATCTACAAAAAATCTTATATATGAATTAAAAAAACATAATTTTCAAACCTATTATATAACAACAAATGATACTTCTTTTGAAAATGAAAAAAATTTTTTACAATATCTTGATTTAAAAATAATAGAAAAAAAAGACTTAGAAAAATATCATTTAAAGCAATTTGATTGGGGAATAGATGATTATGCTTTATATCTAAAAACAAAAGAATTATTACCAGAAATCCAAACACCTTTTTTTATTTTATATGTTTTTTCCAATACTCACACTCCTTATTTTAATCCAAAACCAGAGATTTATAATCGTTATAATAATCATACTAGAAAAGGACGATATTTAAATACAATTGAATATACAATGGATGTTATTGATCAAATAATGGAATTATATAAAAAACAGGCATTATATAAAAATACTTTATTTATTTTACTTTCTGATCATGGAGAATCCTTTGGAGAAAAAGGATATATTTTACATGATTTTTCTTTATATAATGAAGAGACATTAATTCCTTTTGTAATGCATTCGTATTATTTTTCCTATGTTTTCGATAAAGCAAAAATCCAAAAAGGAAGTATTTTAGATATAGTACCCACAATTTATGATTTATATGAAATTCCAGTTAATTATTCACTTCCTGGAAAAAGTTTATTTTCTTCGGGATATTTTGAATTATTTTTATATCCCTGGGGAGATAAAAGTAAAATAGGATTGATTCATCAAAACGACAAATGGATCTTTTTTAAAGAAGAAAATAAAATATATCAGCTCAATTTAAATGATCAATTAATAAAGCAATTTCCCTTAAATTACGAACTTAAACAATATTTAGAAACCTGGGAGCCTTTCGAAGATTTGCTTAAATATGAATTTCGTTAAATCTTTATAACATTCTGGACTAAGATGTACTGAATCAGAAAATCGTTTACAGGATAAAAAAGAAGCATCTATATAATAAATATTTTTATATTGGTTTAAAATCTCTATGAGATATGATAGATAATAAAGTTTATAATCTTTTAATATTTGATTTGCATAGTCTGTCATAGGTGGTTTATAAATAATTAATGGTATTTGATAATAAGAGGTTTTTTCTAAAATTTTTTTAAGAAATATAATCTGGGTACTGGAAAGTTCTGGTGTTGGTAAAAATCTTAAAAAATTCTTTTGTGCATCTATTTTCAAATCTTTTTCGGGAATCTGGGTATAGAATTCAACAGGAATACCACCATACGTACTTTTAAATTTTTCTAAATTCTCTATTTTCTTTCTATAGGCAAATTCATATAAAGGTATTTTTATGTATTTTTTTTGATTTTCATCAAAATAATTAATTGTTTTAAAATTTTCCCATATTTTTAATGGATGAATATTATAACGTGATATAATAAAAAAATATTTTATAAAATAGGAATCTACTTCATCAGCATTAAATCCATTAAAACTTTCTTTTAATATTATTTTTATATACTGATTTAATTTATTATAAGGTATGGATTCTGGTATATCGCGATAAAAGTCCATATGATATAACATAAAAAATGGATCATAAGAGTAGGGCAAAGAAATTCGAATAGAAGGATTACCTAAATTAATAGCATCTAATTCTAATAAAACAAAAGCTGGTTTTTTATTAATAGAATTTAGAGCTTTATCCAACCAATAATAATAATAAGATGTACCAGCAAGAGGAGCACTAAAATTCCATACTTTTATAGAATAAGGAAGTTCATTTTGAAAATCTTTTTGAGAAAACATACCAGAACGTGAACTTCCTAAGATTAAAGCAAATTTATTATTATTTTGTGTTTCAGATTCTTGTAAGTACTGAAATAAATTATAACGAGATTCATAAAAAAAGATTTCGACTTTTTTATAATAAAGACTAATTTTTTTAATTGCAGGGATTAAAAATATCTTATCTGTTAAAAAAATCAAAAAAGCAAGAAATATTGCACATATATATGATTTTTTAAAAATACTATTCATACTATAACCTCAGAATTGAAAATAAATAAAACCTTGAACCTGAGGAGCATAATTTCCTAATAACCACACCTCTAAAATACCTAAAAAATATAAAATAATATAATCTCTTTTGATTTTAATATTAAAATCTTTTTTCTTATACTGGATATAATTAAAGAAAAAAACAAGTAATAAAAACCCAGTCATTTGAATAATTTGATCTTTATTAAAATCAGAACCATCATGAAATAAAAAAATTTGTTTTAACATATAAAATGAATGTTGGATATCCGGTGCATTAAAAAAACATAAACCTATACTAAACATTATAAATGTATAAAAAATACCAAAAATTCTATAAAACAAATTCCTCTGGATAATACTATTTATATTTTTTATAAATGGTTTTTCTAAAACCAGTAAAACTCCATACATAAATCCCCATAATATAAAAGTATAATTTGCACCATGCCATAAACCTCCAATAGTAAATGTTATAATTAAATTTAAAGAAGTTCTAAATTCCGAAATACGATTTCCTCCTAAGGGTATATAAATATAATCTCTTAACCAGGACGATAAAGTAACATGCCACCGTCTCCATAATTCTGTAATTGAAATACTTAAAAAAGGACCATCAAAATTTTCTGGAATATGGAAACCTAATAAATAAGCACTACCTCTTGCTATATCGGTATAACCAGAAAAATCACCATAAACTCGTATAGCATATCCTACAGCTGCTAAAAAATTTGTTAATCCACTATATTCTAAAGGATTTAAAAAAACAGGTTGTATTATCTGAGAAATATTATCTGCTATAATAACTTTTTTTATTAATCCAGTAAAAATATGATAAAAGCCTTTAATAACCTTTTCGTGATTTAATGAAATTTCATTATCCAATTGATAAAAAAAATCAGAATGCCTCATTATAGGACCAGCTACTAATTGAGGAAAAAATAAAATAAATACATAAAATTCTAAAAAATTATCATTACGTGTAATTTTTTGATTATAACAATCAATTATATATGCCATTAATTGAAATGTATAAAAACTGATAGCGAGGGGTAATATAATACTTTCCTGATTAAAATATTCTAATAATAAGGTATTAAAATAGGTTTTTTCAAAAAAGTAAAATCCAGTAATATCATATAAAAATTGTAGAATCAAATAAAAATATTTAAAAATAACTAAATTCAAAATATTAATAAGTAAAATAATTATTAAAAAATATTTTCTGTTATTATTGTTGTTATTTTTAATCTTTAAAGAAAAAAAGTAATTTAGAATAACAAGACTAATAAAATGAATAAAAAAAGGAATTGACCATGATGCATAAAAAATAGAAGAAGCAATTGCTATTAGCATTAATTTATTCTGTTTTCTGGGTAATAGCCAGTATAAAATAAAAATAAAACTAAAAAAGATTAAATATCCAAATGTAATAAATCTCATTTTATATGGACAGGATTTTCTTATAAAATACAATGTCAATTTTAGTAAGTTTGAATTGACTAATAAATAAGATGTTGTTAATAATTATAGTACCAAAAAATTATGCAATTTTATTTTCAAAAAACGTCTTATAATTTAAGAGGTATAGTTATGACTAAAAAATATTTTATTTTTTTTCTTGTTTTTTTTGTATTTTCTTGTTATCTTATTAATAACAACTCAAAAAAGCAAAAAAAAGAACGAGAACAATTTCTATTATTATACTATTTATTAAATTTACCCGAACCATTAACAATAACCTGCGAAGATATTCCAGCTAAACAACCAACAACGAACATTAAACACATCTACTGAAGATTGTGGTTTACTATAACTTTAGATCCTAATTTTTATAGAATCAATGGCATTTTAGTAAAATCAATCTTGGACAATATGGCAATCTTACTGTGGAAATGGTATTTCTATTAGTATTATTGATGATGGTTTAGAAATCAATCATGAAGATTTAAATGCAAATATTGAATCGGGGAAAAGTTATGATTATTCTGATGGTGATAGTGATCCAACGGGAAATCCTTCTAGATGATGATTCTTTACATGGAACACCTGTTGCTGGACTGATAGCAGCAAAAGACAATTCTATAGGTGTTCGTGGAGTTGCTCCTCGTTCTAAAATACGCGGATATAATGCCATCAAAACAGGTTATGCATCCCATATTGTAGATGCAACAGTTCGAGATATCCAGAATATCTGGATATCAAATAATAGTTGGGGTCCAGCTGATAAAACAGGATTTTTATGGAATTCTGAAGATCTATGGAAATCTTCTATTGAAGAAGGATTAAATAAAGGACGTTATGGTTTAGGTACTATTTATGTATTTGCAGCTGGCAATGGGGCATATATAGATCCTCAAAATAAACAATATCTTGTAGATAATTCTAATTATGATGGTTATGCAAATTATCATGGTGTTATAAGTGTTTGTGCAGTTGGAGATGATGATAAGCAGGCAAATTATTCTGAAAATGGAGCAAATTTATGGATCTGTGCACCTTCTATGGGAAATAATAATAATGGTCTTGTTACAACAGATTTAACTAATACCAATGGTTTGAATACAAAATTTATTAGTAAATTTGGATCAGATCTTTCAAATACAAATTATACAAAAAATTTTAATGGAACATCAGGTTCTACTCCTATTGTTTCTGGTGCAATTGCTTTAATGCTACAGGCAAATCCTAATTTAAGCTGGCGAGATGTTCGTTATATTTTAGCAAAAACAGCAAGAAAAAATGATTTTACTGATAGCGATTGGATAAATAATGCTTCTGGATTTTCTATTAATCATAAATATGGTTTTGGTGTAATTGATGTATCAAATGCTGTAAATATGGCAAAGACCTGGAGCAATTTGGGAAACTATCGTAAATGTGTAATAAAAAATATTCCTGTTTATCAAAATATTATCGATAATGGTACACCTACAATCAATGAATTTGATACTTCTGTTACAGGTATAACAAAAATAGAATGGGTGGATGCAACTGTTCATTTAAATCATGGATATTGGGGAGATTTATCTATAAAACTATATTCTCCATCAGGAACCGAAGCCATTTTAATGGAACCACATAATTGTTCAGATGGAAATGGTAATAGAATTGGTTGTCAGTTAGGAAATATGGATTGGCGTTTTGGAATTGCTAGATTTTTAGATGAAACTGCAATGGGGAAATTTCGCATAGAAGTTCAGGATAAAATACCAGAAGATGGTGGATATTTTAAAAAATGGGATTTAACGATTTATGGAAGAGTAGAGTAATGATTATATGACTATGCAAAAGCAATTCATTATCATTGGCGCAAAAGATCGTATTGATTTTCCAGAATTTGGTATATATGATATTCCTTGTAGAATTGATACAGGTGCTTTAACAAGTTCGATTCATTGTCATAGAGTTAAAATAAAACAGGGAGTTGATGGAAAAGAACGATTATATTTTCGATTATTAGACCCTAAGCATCCAAATTATCAAAAAAAGGATTTTGTTGTAGAAAATTTTACAGAAAAAAAAATTAAAAGTTCTAATGGTCAATCCGAATATCGATTTGTTATTCAGGCAAAAGTAATTCTATTTGGTATGGAGATTATAACAGAATTTAGTCTTGCAGATAGAGAAAGAATGCAATTCCCTGTTTTATTAGGAAGAAAATTATTAAATAAACGATTTCTTGTTGATGTTTCAAAAAATGATTTATCTTATAAATACAAACAAAAATATAGTAATTCATAATAAATAGTTTCAGGAAAGCAAAATTATGCTCAAAATATTAGTTTTATCTAGAAATGAAAATTTATATTCTACAAAAAGAATATTGGAAGAAGGATTAAAAAGAAATCATCTTATTGAAGTAGTTGATTATACTAAATGTCATATGGTAATGGAGAAAGGAAAACCATTCATATATTATGGAGATAAAGACATAGGTAATATTGATGCTATTATACCAAGAATTGGTGCAACAAATACATTTTATGGAACAGCAGTAATAAGACAATTCGAAATGAAAAAAGTATTTACAACATGCGGTTCCTTAGCTTTATTACGTGCAAGAGATAAATTACGTAGTTTACAAATATTAGCTAAAGCAGGCATTGATATTCCCAAAACTGCTTTTGCAAAATATCCGGCTGATATCAATTATTTAATTGAAAAAGTAGGAGGACCTCCTTTAATAATAAAATTATTAGAAGGTACACAAGGATTAGGCGTTGTACTTGCAGAGAGCAAAACTGCTGCTCGTTCTGTTTTAGAAGCATTTTATGGATTAAAAGCAAATATTCTTGTTCAAGAATATATTAAAGAATCTTCTGGAGAAGATATTCGTGCTTTTGTTATAGATAATAAAGTAGTAGCAAGTATAAAAAGAAAAAATTTTATTAAAGATGAATTTCGTGCTAATATCCATAGAGGAGGTATTGCAGAAGAAATACAATTAACAAAAAAAGAACAACAAATTGTTTTAAGAGCTGCAAAAAGTTTGGGATTGAAAATTGCAGGTATTGATTTGCTTCGTTCAAAACGGGGACCATTAGTTTTAGAAGTCAATCCTTCTCCAGGTTTAGAAGGTGTAGAAAAAGCATCCAATATCAATATAGCAGGTAAAATCATTCATTTTATTGAAAAACATATAAAAGATAGTAAAAATTATAAAAAGCAATTAAAAGATAGAGTAGGGGTTTAAGATTAAACGATTTTTCCTTTTTAACCGATATAAAAACAATGAAAGTAAATCCAGTAAAAGTACAATTAATAGCCTATACAAAAGAACCTTATGATCTATCAATTGCATCTGCACGTACCTGTTATTCTTCTAAGGGAATTATTTATCCAGAAGACGTATCTAAGGACGAAAAGGCAAAAATGTTACGGGATAAGATTGCACGTTCTACTTTAGAAGCAGGTCATCTAACAACAAGACAGCATCCTCATTTTATTTTTGCTATCGAAAACATAAGTAGAATGGCTGTTTGGTCTTTTTTACATTCTCATCCCTTTTATAATTCAGAACAGGTTAGCCAAAGATATGTAGAAGTAAAACCAGAACAATTTTATTTTCCTGAATCTTTGCAAAGAAATATAAAATTATACGAAATATATAAAAATACCATAAGCTTTCAAATCCATTCCTATCAGGAATTTATAAGGATTCTAATTCCCTATATAGAAAAAGAATATTATAACATTTTTCCTTATAGAAAAAAGCAAAAGGAACGCTGGGATAAAATTATTTATAAAAAAGCAATGGAGATTGCTCGTTATATTCTTCCACTTGCTACATTTACCTATTTATATCATACAATAAGTGGAATAACATTATATCGTTATAAAAAAATGGCAGAAGTTAGTGATGTACCATCAGAAACAAGAGAATTAGTATTTAAGATGTGGGATTGTATCAATCAAATTGATCCACTATATGCAAAAGAAATGAAGGATCCTTTACCTATCGAAGAAACACCAGAATATAAATTCTTTATGAATTTATTTTATAATAACCAGGAAAAAAGATATACAAAAAATTTTATTAAATATTTTGATCAAAAATTAGGGAATTATTACTCTCGATTAGTAAGTTATAATACATCATTAAAAGAAGTTTTATTAGATAGTATATTTAGTGTATTAGGTTATTATGATGTTAATTTTAACGAAGAAGAAATTTTAAAGTATCTTTTTGATCCCAAATACAATATACACCTTGCATCAACCTTAAATGAGACAATGCATTCTAAATTAAATCGTGTCTTATATCATATACATTTTACTTTTCAAAAGAAAATATCTCATACAGCAGATAGTCAGGATCAACGCCATAGGCTTGTTCCAGCATCAAGACCTTATTTAATGCATCAGTTTACAGGAGATGCAGATTATATTACTCCACAACTGATTCGTAGCAATGATAATTTAAATGAAATTTATCATAGCTATATGGAAAAAATTTTTTCCAATATTCAAAACTTTTTAAATTCTGGTGCAACCTTAGAAGAAGCATGTTATCTTTTACCCAATGCTTTTCCTGTGAGATTCTATGAATCAGGAGATTTACTAAATTTAATCCATAAATGGAAAATGAGAACCTGTTATAATGCTCAGGAGGAAATTTTTCATGCTTCAATTCAAGAAATCCAGCAAATAGAAAATATATTTCCTTTTTTAAAAAATTATTTTCGCGCTCCTTGTAATTTAAGAAAAAGGGCAGATATAAAACCCTTTTGCCCTGAAGGTGAACGTTTTTGTGGATTACCTGTATGGAATTATGATTTAGAAGAATATCATCGTTTGATTTGAGATAAGATAAATTTTTTTAAATTTTTTACAGTAAAACCAAAATATTCCATTAAAATATCACCAGGTGCCGATGCTCCAAACTCTTTTATTCCATAAACATGTTCTGGTTCAACCCATTCATACCAGCTCTGAGGATGAGCTGCTTCTATTGCAAAGCGAAGTTTTTTATTGATACCTAATAAAGATTCTTTATATTTATCTTTCTGTATTCTAAATAGTTCTAAACAAGGAACAGATATTACTCTAACAGAAAAACTTTCTTTTTCTAATTCTTTAGCTACTTCAATACTGAGCTCAACTTCTGAACCTGTAGATAGAATTACGATAGGGGATTGATTATTATGATAAGATTCATAAATAACATAAGCTCCTTTCTCAATATATTTAAAATTTTTAGGATTATAATACATATTTGATATTTTGTCTTGATAATACAAGAATTGTTGGTGTATGAAGATTTTTTAAAGCAAATTTCCAGGCAATTAAAACTTCATGATAATTATAAGGCCTCCAGATCTGTAAATTGGGAATAATTCGAAGGGAAGGTAAATGTTCAATTGGTTGATGTGTTGGTCCATCTTCTCCTAAACCAATACTATCATGAGTAAAAATATAGATTATTCCTAATTTCATTAATGCAGACATTCTAATAGCATTTCTACCGTAATCAGAAAAAACTAAAAATGTTCCTCCAAATGGGCGAAAACCACCATGTAAGAATAAGCCATTCATTATAGCAAACATTCCAAATTCACGAACGCCGTAATATATATAATCTCCTTTAAAATCTATTGTTATATCCTGTGCTTTCTCCCAGATTGTTAAATTAGAATGAGTTAAATCAGCAGAACCACCAATCAATTCTGGTAAATAGGGTTTAATTTCGTTTAGAATTCTTTGTGATGTTTTTCTTGTTGCTTCTTTTTCTATTTGATTTTGTTTTAATGATAATATATATGTTTCTAACTCTTCTGGTAATTTATAATTCATTCTTCGTTCTAATTCTTTTGCTAAATCGGGATATTCCTTTTTATATTTTTCAAATAATTGATTCCATTCCTCTTCCCATTTTTCTCCCTTAGAACGAGCATCAAATGCATCATAAATTTCTTGTGGAATTTCAAAAGGAGGATATTCCCATCTTAAATTTTCTTTAGTAATCTGAATTTCTTCTGAACCAAGCGGTGCTCCATGTACAGATTCTTTTCCAGCTTTATTAGGAGAACCAAAACCAATGGTGGTATTACAAATTAATAAACTTGGTTTTTTTGATTTTTGTGCTTTTTTTATAGCAGCTATAATATCCTTAGGATTATGACCATCAATATTATCAATTACATGCCAATCATAAGATTCAAATCGCTTTTTTGTATCATCAATAAACCATCCAGAAGTATGACCATCTATGGAAATAGAATTATTATCATAAAATACAATAAGCTTTTCTAATTGCCATTTACCTGCTAAAGAAGCTGCTTCATGGGAAATGCCTTCCATCAAACAACCATCACCTACAAAAACATAAGTATAATGATCTATAATAGGAAAACCTTTTCGATTGAATTGTTGAGCTAATATTTTTTCTGCCAGTGCCATTCCTACTGCATTAGCAAATCCCTGACCCAATGGGCCAGTAGTAGTTTCGATTCCAGGAGTATGTCCATACTCTGGATGACCAGGTGTTTTTGAATGAAGTTGTCTAAAATTTTTAATATCATCGATTGTAATATCATAACCAGAAAGATGTAAAAGTGCATATATTAACATAGATGCATGACCATTAGATAAAACAAATCGATCCCTATTCCACCAATTAGGATTTTTAGGATTATGTTTTAAAAAATCATTCCATAATACTTCTGCAATATCTGCCATTCCCATTGGAGCACCTGGATGACCAGATTTTGCTCTTTCAATAGCATCAATACTTAAAATACGAATAGCATTTGCTAATATTTTTCTATTTAACTTAGATTTTGATTTAATCATAGATTTATCCTTATGGATTATTTTATAGAACCAGTTTTTTTGAATTCTATCTTAAAGCATCTATTTTTATAAATATGTTATAATATCTTTAGGTCTTTTTTGATTTCTATTGCAATTTGTTCTGGTTCTTCTTCCTGAAAAAAATGCGATGCATCTGGAAAATCAACACGTCTATAATGATTTAATATCTTTTCCCATTCTTCTCTAACAATTGGTGGAAATACCATATCTTTTTCTCCCCAAAAAATTGTAGAAGGAATATTCTGAATCAATGGTAAAACCTTTTTTTCTATTTCTTCTAATAAATCTGAAGATCTGATAATAGAGCGGGGAAAAACCCAGGTAGGAATTCTACTTTCTTCTGTATTAAATGGAGCAAGATAAGCTTTTTTTAAAGCCTCTCTTTTTTCTGGATTTCTTTTCTTTATCCCTCTTAAAAGTAAAGGTAATGAAATCATTAAAAATGAATTTTTTTGTTTGATCTGCTCTAATATTGTATCTCCACCCATTTTTTCTGAAAAAGATTTTGCAGATTCATACATTTTTGTGCCTTCTTTAAATTTCCAAGCCCATGTATTTCCTAAAAAAATATGTTTAAGATTTTTTATATAATTACGGATTGCACTTAATCCAATAGGTCCACCCCAATCCTGTATAAATATAGAAAATTGATTTTCAAAAATTCCTAATCGATTTAAAAAAATTTCCATAATACGTGAATGAGCTTCTGGAATATAAGTATAATCGGGATATTTTGGTTTAGAAGACATTCCAAATCCAGGATAATCCGGTGCAATAATTCTAATACTATCTTTTAGTTTTTTAATAATTTCTGAATATAATAATGACCAGGTAGGATTACCATGAAAACAAATCAAAATATGTTCTGAATCTTTTGGACCTTCATCTACATAATGAATCATAATATTATCAATTTCTATCCAATTATCCTGAAAGGGATATAAATCTGGATCAATATCAAATGGTCTCTTCATAACATTTTAAATTAAAGATTTTGATATTTCCGTCAATATCTAATTTATAATAATTGCATAATTTGCTTTTTTCAAAGGAATAATTTGAGAATTTATTATAGGGAATTCTTCAAATTTTATATTCCATAAATTTCCTCTAAAGGGATTAAAATAACATGTTAAATTTTTACATAAATCAGATAATTGATTTTCTGAGGAAAATGAATTATTATAAAAAAGTACTGGTTTATTTTTGTTTATTTTTTGTATTTGATTATTATTTAATATTATTTGCAATGAATTATTTTGATTAATTGTTATATTATCATAATCACGAATAATCTTAATCGGTAAACCCTTATCAGAAAAAAGAATGCTATATTCTTCAAGTTGAGGTTCTGAATGTAAAAATAATAAATTTTCTTTTATATATGCTCTTCTTGAAAAAACTGTTCCAGCCAAAATATTTATATTATATTTTTTTGAAAGTTTTGCGAAAGTTTGAGTATATAATTTAAAAATTTTTTCTGAATGAACTAAATATAATGCTTTTTCTATATTAAAGTTTGTATAAAAAAAATGATTCAAAAACGAAAAGGGATTATAAAGAATTAAACGAAATAATGCATTTCGATATGTTTTACTTAAATGAATTTTAAAAGATTCTTCTGTTGTAATTAACCAATATCCAATTTGGGGAGGAAAAATAACAATAGTATCTTTTCGAAAATATGGCTGTAAATTTTTTAAAATTGTATCAAGTTTTTTATAAAAAATTTCTTCTGATGCATATTGAAAGATATTCATAAATGGTTCTATAAAAATAATATTCTTAATGTTTTGTGGTTTTTTATTTTTAATTATTAAAATATCAAGAGGTTCATTCCATATTGATGGATTATTTGGGGGTTTTTTATTCCCTATAAATTCACTAATAAAAATAAGACTTAGAACTAAAAATATCGTAAAAATAAAAAACTTCCTATGATTAATCTGCATAAGGTTTATTCAAATTAAAATTGTTAAATATATCTGTCTATTAAATTTATAGTTATAAATCATTAACGAGGTTTTTTGTAAATTGTATAATCAGGTATAATTTGTTCATATTCATTTTTAAATAATGGACTTGAAATTAAAAAATCTGCTGTTGATCGATTACATGCAACAGGTATATTCCATACCATTGCAACTCGCAATAATGCTTTTACATCTGGATCATGTGGCTGTGCTTCTAAAGGATCCCAGAAAAAAAATAAAATATCTAATTGACGTTCAGTTATCATTGAACCAATTTGCAAATCTCCACCAAGCGGTCCGCTCTGTAATTTATGTACTTTTAAATTTGTTTCTCTTTCTATTAAGCTACCTGTAGTACCAGTAGCATATAAAATATGTTCCGACAAAGAACCTTCATTAAATAAAACCCATTCTAAGAGATCCTCTTTCTTATTATCATGTGCTACAAGTGCAATACGTTTTTGTTTAGGCATTTGATATTTTTTCTGTAGCATAAATGATAAAAAAAATTTACTTGATTTACGGTCAATGGCTTTCTCTTTATAATTAAAAAGATTCAAAAAATATTTTACATCAATTAGAAAATAAAAAATTCATCTATATATTTATAATATAAATCTTAAATAAGGCGAAATATAAGATATGCATACAAAAATTCTAATAACAGGTGCTGGTGGTTCTATTGGCTCTGGTCTTGTAAAAAAATTAATTGAACATGGTTATAATGAACTTGTATTACTTGATAATTCAGAATATTTATTATTTAGCTTAATACATAAATTAAATTATCAATATAAATCTTATTTAGCAGATATAAGAGATAAAGAAAGACTAAATGAAGTACTGGAAATAGAAAAACCAGATATTATATTTCATACCGCAGCATTAAAGCATGTACCTTTGTTAGAAGAAAATCCAACAGAAGCAATTAAAACCAATATCTTAGGAACATGGCATTTAGTAGAATTAGCACTATTATATGGGGTTAAAAAATTTATTTTTATATCCTCTGATAAAGCAATAAAACCAACAAGTATAATGGGAGCCACAAAACGAATTGGAGAAATGATATGTCAATATTTTAAAAAAAATTCCAATACCATTTTTGTATCTGTTCGATTTGGTAATGTTTTAGGTAGTTCTGGTAGTGTTATACCTATATTTAAAGAACAAATTGAAAACGGTGGACCTGTTACAGTAACTGATCCAGAAATGAAACGTTTTTTTATGTCCATTGATCAAGCTTGCGAATTACTTATTCGAACTATGGAAATTGCTAATATTAATGATGATGTATTTTTTTTAAATATGGGGGAACCAATCAATATATATGAGCTTGCTAAATATATGATACTTTCTTATGGAAAAATGCCAGAAAAAGATATAGAAATACAATTTACAGGTTTGCGTCCAGGAGAAAAACTTTATGAAGAAGTATATGATGAAGATGAATCTATAAGGCCTACTCAAATAGAAGGAATTCAAAAAGTTATATTAAATGGAATACCAGAAGATTTTTTAGAAATACTAAATGAGTTAATTAAAATAAAAGATAAAAAAGAAATAGAAAATTATATTAAAAAATTAGTCCCAGAATTTCGTAATCCATTGAATTTAAAAAAAGTTGACTAACATGATCATTTCATAAAATAAACAAAAGTGAGGATAAACTATGATTCTTAAAACAAATAAAATATTAATTTTTACATTAATATTAATTTCATTTGGTTGCAGTAAAAAAGAAGAAATCGATATAAAAGAATACGAAAATGTATGCAAAAAAGTTGCTCAATGTGATAATCAATTTAAAAAATTTCAGGATTTAGAAAAACATTGTATTAGTTTTTTTGTCAAATTAAAAAAAAGTAAATCTGAATCTTTAAACTCTATTTTAGAATGTATTAAATCTTCTCCTTGCGAAACATTAAGTTTCCAGAATTGTACCATTGAGCATATAAAAGAATTACAAAATATGAAACCCGCAACCAAAATGGATTAATTATATTTTTGTATAATTTTTATTATATTTTTTGCAGAATTTTTATAATCAAAAACTTTTAACTTTTTGTTTTTTATTTTCTTATTATAGGATTCTAAATTTCTTTCATTAGAAAAAAATAAAATAGCATCTTTCCATAATGTAATATTTTTTGGATTTTCTATAAAAGTAATGCCATCTAAGTATTGACCAATTTCTTTAAAAATTTCTATATTAGATAAAACCTGTGGCTTTTTAAAAATAGCTGCTTCCAATATAGGTAAACCAAAACCTTCATAAATACTGGGGAATAAAAATAAGGAACAGTTTTCATAAAGCCAGAATAATTCTTCATTAGAAGGTGAATCTATAAAAAAGATATTATTGGTTTTAAATTGATTCTTAGATAGATTTATTAATGTTTCATTCATTTGCCAGCCCGGTTTACCAGCAATTATTAAAGGAGGTAAATATGTGTTTTCTTTTTTTGCTGCAATATAAGCATGTATTATCGTTTCAAAATTTTTTCTGGGTTCTAATGTACCTACACTTAAAAAAAATTCATTTTCTACAGGCATCAGAAGAGGTTTTTTTCTTTCCTGTGGTGGTTCTATTATACCAGGATAAACTACATGTAAATTTTTTTGTGATATTTCTTTCGAATCTTTAAAGATCGTCAAAATTAAATCTTTTGTTGTTTCTGATAAACATAGAATTTCATCAGCATTTAAAAGAGAATTTAAAGTAAATAAACGTAAATATTTTTGATTCCATAATTTCATCGTTTCTGGGGCAATCCATGCACTTAAATCATGAATATTTAATATATTTGGAATATTTAGTCTCTTTTTAAAATTAAAAGGTAATAAAAATAATGTACTCCAGAATAAATCTGGTTTATATTTTTGTAAAATTTTAGGTACATTCTTATGTAACCAAACGGGACCAATTCTATTAAAAGAAAATAACGAAGACTCAATAGAAAGCTCTATATTTTCACTTAATAAATCAAGATAAATAGGATGAATTCCTTTATTTGATAAAAATAACCATTTCCAATCATAATTTTTACTTATATGAAGAACTTCTTTTAAAATATGGTAAAGATAAGTAGCATTACCAGTTCCGGGATAAGAAAGAGGTCTAATATCTACAGCAATTTTCATAAATAACCAAATTTTTTCTTAGTTGTAATGAGAAAATAATATTATTAAGTTGCAATATAAAAAAACCAGAATACTTTGATACTAAATATGAATAAAGAAAACCGTAAAAATCATAAAAAACATCAAGAAAGACCCTTATTAGCATTTGAAAATAGGGAATTTCTATTAAGTGAGGAAGCAAGACCTATAAGAATATTATCAGAATATTTATATCCTTTAAAAAGATTTAATGACTTTGGAATTACAGATACCATTATTTTTTATGGTTCAGCTCGTATTCCTTCTCCAGAAGAAGCCGATAAATATAAAAATTCCAAAATCGTAGAATTAGTAAAATATTACGAAGAAGCCAGAGAACTGGCAAAGAGAATTACTCTATGGTCAAAAAATGTTGCAATCAAACACAAAAGAAGATTTATTATATGTAGTGGGGGAGGACCAGGTATTATGGAAGCATCAAATCGTGGAGCACATGATGCAGATGGTATAAGTATAGGTTTAAATATAGAATTACCTAAGGAACAATTTCCTAATCCTTATATAACACATGAATTGAACTTTGATTTTCATTATTTTTTTACAAGAAAATTCTGGTTTTTATATTATGCAAGAGTATTAATTGCTTTTCCGGGAGGATATGGTACATTGGACGAATTATTTGAAACATTAACATTACAACAAACAAAAAAATATAAAAAATACAGTACCCGTTTTTCTTTATGGAAAATCATTTTGGGAAAGATTAATTGATTTTGATTTTCTTGTAGAATATGGTTTAATTTCTCCCGAAGATAAAAATTTATTTAAAATTGTAGATTCTGTTGATGAAGCATATAATAATATAATACAAATATTAGAAAAAACATTATAATGGCAAAAATACCAGAATTTTTAAATTTAATTAAAGAATCAGAAGCAGCTATTCGTGGTTCACAAGTAACAGAAAAAATACATCATGCTATTTATAAAAAAATCCAAAGTTTAAGTAATATTTCTTCTATAAGAAATGGTAGTGTTTATACTTTGAATGTACCTATAAAAGAATTAGAATTTTTAGATTTGCCACAAACTTCTTATTTAAGTGCTTTAAAAAATTTAATTAATGATAAATTAATAGCTCAATTATGTATTTTTTATTTTATTAAAGAAACAAAAGAACTAAAAATTTCTTCCTGCTATATTTCATTACCAGCTATAACAGGAGAAGATATTACAACTCAACAGTTATATTTCGAAATTTTACAATACTCAATTAGAAGTATAAGAAATTTTATTGATTCCAAACCCATTATAAAAAAGCAGGATTTACTTAAAGATTTTGAATTAGACTTTAAATCTTTACATAAACCTCATATAGAAAAATTACCCAATACTTTATTTGATCCTACTTATTATATTGTTCCATCAATTTTTGATATAAGTCCAGATCCAGAGGTTTTAACAACAATTAAAAAAGATCTTCGTAATGAATTAATTCGTCAAAAACACTTTATAGAATTGTTTGAATATGGCTTAATGCAATTAAGAGATGATGAAATTATTATTCGTTTTGAGTCTGCTGATGAATATATGAGAACTAAGGTAATTCAAAAATATAAATCTGAACCAAATTTAAAAATTGAATTAGATGCTATTCTATTAGAGGAATCAGCTTATTATATTGAACCTTTTGTTTCAAAAACAACAGAATTTTCCAAAAAAATTGCAGAAAGTATAAAAAAACACATTACTTCTAAAATGAATGTGATTAGATTTCCGGGTATGTTACCAATAGAAACTATTAGAAGCTTATCAGAACAAGTAAATACATTCTATCAGCAACAATATAAAAATGAATTATACAAACAAATCCAGTTTTATCTTGATAAATTAAAATTTCTTGCTACTCAGTCCTTAGATGAAATAGTTTTATACCTTAAACAAGAAGAATTAGAACAAATTAACCCTCAGGTTATAGAAACATTAAAAAATTCTAATGAAGTAATGTATTTAAAATGGAATATAAAAAATGATATTATTCATATTTTTGCTTATAAAGAACCAGAAATCTTTCATAAAATTGTTTCGCAATTGTTAGAATCTCCCACCATAGAACATTGGAAAGTTTTAGCATTAAAATTTTTAATAGAAGAATACGAAAATGAATTTCCTAATCTTTTTGATGATAAAAATTTTAGAGATGCTTATGGAAAATTACTAAGAAAAGTCTATATAAATTATATGCCATGGTATTTTAAAATTTTAATACTTATAAATTTTCCTTTTTTTCAGGATATAGCTTTTCAACATGCTAAAGAAAAAATTTTAAAAGAACAACAAATTCTGGAACAAAGAAATAATGCATTATTAGAAGAAAAACGATTGAATCAAATTCATGAAAAAAAAGAAAAACTAGCAAAAGCAAAAGATATTAATACATTGGTAAGGATAATGGATAAAGTACAACAATATTTTTCAGAAGGAAAAATTCCCTATATTAAAGATTTAATATCAGAATTACCAGGATGGGAGGAAAAAGATTTTATAGATTATTTAAAAAAACAAAATTTTGTATTATTTCCTATAAATAACGAAAAAGTTATATTATATCCTAAAAACTTTAACTGGAAAATTTATGCATTACGATTACAACAAATTATTACTCAGATCTTACAAAGTCGAAATGCCAACATAGATATAGAAAAAAACAAAACCCAGTTAGCAAAAATCCGATCTTTTATTGAATCAAAAATAAAAGGTGGTTCTATACAAGATATAGGTGATGATCCATATGATAAATTTGAAAAAATTATCGAAAAAGAAAAAAGAAAAGAAGAAATTAGAAAAAAAACTCATGAATTACCAGATGAAATTGAAATATAATTTATTTTTAACTTAAAATAAAAATAGACGTCAAATAGATTTAAAATTTTTCGATTCTATGTATAAGGAAGAGTCTATATGGAGCAAAAGACAATAGAAGAATTACAAAAAAAAATAGAACAATTAGAAAAAGAAAACAAATATCTAAAAGAAGAATTGGATTATATTAAAGAATCTCCTTATTTACAAAAATCAGTTAGTCAGCTTATATACGAAGCAACAATAAATAGAGAAGAAGTCATTAAGAATGAATTTGGGAAAAGAATTAATGAAAAACATGGTACAATGTACGAGATAAAAAATCAAGCATATCGATTTGCCCATTTACTTGGAATTGATCCAGTATCTGTTAGAATGATGGTTACAGAAGCAATCCAGAATGTTATTGAACATGGTTATGGAAAATATGTAATTGTTACTTTAGAAATTCATAATGATGTAGTAAATCCTTATATGTTATGCAGTTTTAAACATGAAATGCCACCAGGTAAATATTATACACTTAAAGAAATAGAAGAAAATGCTTTAAAAGGAGATGCGACCTCCGAATTTTTTGATTTTGAAAATAGTAGAGGACGCGGTGAATTTTTAATGAAAGAATTAACAGATGAAAGAAGAATCATAAATGGAATTGAATTAAATCCAGATGGTAAAAAAATTCGTTATTTTAAACGTATATTAATCAAATATAAAAATCCTCAAGGACCAAAAGAAAAGGTAACCTTCTCTGAACTAAAAAAAGAAATTGATAAATTAGATATAGATGATGTAGTTTGTTATTTCCATGTTCATCATATTGAATCTGAACCAGCAGCGGTTACTATTGCAACATTACGTTCCAGTGCTCCAAAGGTAGCTGAACTTATGGAAGCAAATGGATTTAAATTAGTAGAAGAAGAACCATATTATAGAACTATATTTGCAACCTATAAAACCGATAAAAAAATTAACAAAGACGAATTATTAAATTTATTTGCAAAGGTACGTTATATAGTCCAACAAGAATTTGATGCTCCATTAGTTTAATTCAAAAAATATTTTTTTCTTGTATTAATATTCTATAAATTTAACTTTGTTTTATGCCATCAAAACCATATCTTATAGCAACAGCAAGTGACAAAAAGTACGGTGATTTTCTTATAGAAGAATGGCTGGAATCTATTTTAGATAATGTAAACATTAAAAAAATACAAATTTTAGTTTTAGATTATGGATTAACAAAGGCACAAAGATTTTATTTAGAAAAACACAAAGTTATCGTTAGTAAATGTAATAGAGATGGACATGTTGTTAATATTCGCTTTAGAGATTTAAACAATTTTTTAAAAGCTCACTATTATGAGCAAATTTTAACCTGTGATGGGGGAGATATAATTTTTCAAGATGATATTTCCCATTTATTCGAAGAACATCAGGATCAATACCGTGCTGTTTGTGAAGATTTAGCACCTTTTTTTGATTATTTTATCAATACAGATTATTTTTATAAAGAAGATATTAAAGAAATTAAAGATGTTTTACTATTAAAAAGAATGATTAATGCAGGATTAATAATAGCACCTTATGATAAAATGAAGCATTTATGTGAAGTTATTATTAAAAAAACAAAAGATATATCAAGATTTGGTCCAGATCAAATATTAGTTAATTATGTCCTACATAAAGAAGGATTTGTTGCATTACCAACAAAATATAATTTTATACCTGTAACATGCTTAGATGAATTTTATATAAAAGACAGCTTCTTTTATGATAAAAACGAAAATAAAATTCCCGTAGTCCATAATGCAGGAAATTTAGATTATTTTCGCGCTATTGAAAATTTTGGGTATAATAAAGATCATAACATATTAAAAGAAGATGTTTTAAAAACATTAAGAACATTTTATTCCTCCTTACATATTATCAATAAACCCAAAAAAGAATTTATGACAGTATCAAAAAAAGTAGAAAACTTTTTAAAAAATGTAATGAATGATGTAAAAGAAAACATTAATACAGAAATAGAAGATCAAAAAAAACAATTTTTAAATCTTATAAAAAGCATTGAAAATTTAACTAAAAAAAACAATAACGACAATTCCTAAAAATACTAATAACAATAAGAATTTACAATTAAGCTATCCTTAAATTATACGACATAAGATAGATTATCGGAAGTAAACCTTATATTTTAACTATATTAAACAGAATTTGTCCAACTTTTCCGACTTTTTTTCGCTCTATTGTCCATACTACCAACCTATTTATACGACATAATCCGTAATGCGACCTTTTATAAAGCATCAAAAATAATGTGTCGCATTACGTTTATTGTCGTATTACATACAAACTAATATACCTTACATATAAACCAAAAATAAAATTCTGTCAACTCAAAAATGATAAAAAACAGAAAAAAAGTGAAATTTTTTTGTGTTTTTCGTGGTTTTTTTTACTCTGGAAAGGTTTTTATTGTGTGGCTTTATTCGATTAAACTATATAGTTTATTTAGATCGAAAAATTGTTTTATTTTATCCCAAAATGTTTTATCTTGCTGGTATTTCTCTATTTCCTGCTTTAATTGGTTTTTTATTTCTCTGGTAGTTAAAAAATAAAATAATAATCCTATACCTGCACCATAAAATGCATTTTGAATTTTTTTGTCATTATTTTCTGTTATAATAAAACCACCAATTGAAAATAAAGCTGGTAATAATATTTTTTGATTTTCTTTATCTTCTAATTCTTTTGTTAATTCAAAAACTTTATAGTATTTGCCATAAGACATTTTTCTAAAATATAGCTCTACTTTGTTTAATTCATTACGAAAATTATAATCTGTTGATTTTATTAGTTTTGTTAAATTTGATTTATTTTGTGTATAGCTTCCTGTCCAATATTCTATAAAATCATAGCCTCGTTTTGTGTTTATTTCCAAATGTAAATGTATATTATTAGGATATGCTATTCCTACCCAATAATCTAAATTGTATCTATGATTGCCATTATTGTATAAATAAGAAAAAATCTCATAATAAAAATAAAGCGTCATCTGTATTAATAATAAGAAATATCTATTGCGTTTTGATGTTCTGGTTTACCTGAAATATATCTGGTCGTTGATGTAATTTTAAATTTTCCAAAATATTCTTTTATTAAATTTCTATATGTTTTTAATTCTGGATTATATAATCCAGACGTAATATTGTTTTTTTTATATTCTATAACTTTTTGTTTTTGATTGTCAAAATCAACTTTATATATTTTTCTTGCTAAATCTTTAATAGATTGAATTAATATATAAATAGCTGTTTTTTGATTATTTGTTAAAGAATAAAATTTCTTTTTTTTCCCATCATAATCAATAACAAACTTTTTTATATCTTCTATTTCGTATGAATCTAATAATTTTTTTATATCGTTAAAATAAAAAGTCATACTTATTTAGATATACTTGGATAAACATAATGTTGATATAAATCACAAATATCATAGAAACTTTCTTTTTTTACTATAATATTTTTTAATTCATCAAAATCAAATTGCCCTATTATTTCAAAATTTGGTAATGGCTTACATTGTTCTAATGTGGTTAATTCGGTTTTTTCGTAATGTAAGCGTCCGAAGTAAAAACCAGCCGTAAAAATCAAAATTGCAATTATCAAAAATAATCCTGTTTTAATTAAGTTTTCTGGTTGGATTGTTAAGTTTATTTTTATTGGCTTCATATTATATTAGACCTCTTTTTCTTTTTTTTAGTTCAATAAATTTTTTAAATCATTTTCGACATATAAATCCATAAAATAATCAAAATCTACGGCTATAACTTTATTCTTTTTATCTTTTAGTTTTCTAAATTTTTTTCTTTCATTACTTTCTTTCAATATTCTAAAATCTAACGTTAAAAATAAATAATTTGGTTTTTTATAAGATGATTCTTTAATTTGTTTATTTAATAATCCAGCAATATGTAAAGAATCCATTGGTTGTAATATATAATTTTCTCTTAATTCTAATGCTTTTCTTACAGTTCCATCATCAATATGAGTTTGAGTTTTTGCTATTTCTTTAAAAAAGATTTGATAAAATTCTTTTGTTTCTTTATGCCTCTCTAATGGCAAAACTCTCTAATTCTAATAATTTAGATGATATAAAATTTATATCTCTTTTCTTTCGTTCAATTAAATATTCTACTTTCTCTTTATAATAATCATCTTTTTTATATGCAATAAGAACTGAACTATCTAAAAATATCCTCCACATTGATATTTAAACCTCTCCTTCTTATTAATTCTTCTATATTTTCTTTTATTTCTTCTTCTGTTCTTCCTCTACTTCTTAAAAAATCTGCAAATTCTTTATACCGCTCTATTAAAAAATTTTTGTCTTTGGATTTTTCTCTTAATTCCATAATTTCCTGATATACTTTTGGTTTTTTATACTTTAATTCATTTTCTACCCATTCTTGTATTATCTCGTCTGTTGTTTTTTTCTTTTTGGTTTGTTTTGTTTTCATATCTCTAATATATTTTATTTAAGAGTATTTTCAATTATTTTTTTAAGAGAAAATAAGCGCAGATTTGTTGCATAACTCCCATTTTAAATCAAATTAAATCAAAATTTTTTATAAAACCGACAAAAAATAATTTAACTTTATCAAAAAATGTATATTGGTTTTGATTAGAATTTGCCATTTATTGATTATTTATTGAAATTTTTAGTTATTATTTTTATTGAATTTTATATTTTTCCCAGAATAAGTTATTTGGAATAATTCCTTCGTTATTTTGAGAATATTCTTCTTTTATGGATTCTAAATAATACATATCAATTTCGCCTTTTCCTTTTACATAGATTCTTCCTCTATAACTACAATCAAAAAAAGAATTTATTTTATCATATAATGATTTTGATATATTAATTTTTCCTGGCTCACTGGAATGTTCCAATCTACTTGATAGATTTACTGTATCTCCCCAAACATCATATGTAAATCTTGTTTTTCCTATTACACCTGCAATTACAGATCCAGTATGTATTCCAATTCTTAAATTCCATAAAGGTTTAAATTCATCCGATAGTAAAAATGGAATTTCTTTAATTACTTTTCTCATTTCCAAGGCACATAGACATATATCTACGGGATGAGAAAAATTTTCTTCTGGTAATCCCCCAACACACATATAAGCATCACCAATTGTTTTGATTTTTGTAAGTTTATATTTTTCTACAATATCATCAAAAATGCTAAACCAAAAATTTAATAAATCAATAAGTTCCTTAGGTGAAATTTTATCAGCAATTTGTGTAAAGTTTGTAAAATCTGCAAATAAAACACTTACATTGGAAAAATATCTTGGTTCAACGTATTTATTTGTTTCTAATTCTACTGCAATCTTTTCTGGAAAAATATTTAATAGAAGCTCTCTTACCTGTTTATTGGAATTATATAGTTCTTTTGTTGTTTCTAATAATTCCTGGTTCTTAATATAATCTGTTGTTCTATACTTAAATAATACTATACTTAATAAATATGATACAACTGTAGCTACACTTCCATTCACTAAATTTACAATTAGTTTATCAAAATTATGCTGTAATAATATCATACCCGTTATAAAAACGATATAATTAAATAAAAAAATCAAAACAGTCACTTTTCTTGGTAAAATAGGCATAGTTGCAACGGCTAAGATTGCAATTATATAAATGGTTATGGTTCCGTGATAAACTTGTCCTACGATCGTGAATAATGTGCCTATTAGAGAAATTATAAATATATAAAAGATTTCAAGATAATAATAATTGGAATGAATTAATTTATTTTTATCGTTTTTTATCTCCTTTTCGATATGAAGTAAATATAAAAATATATATATTACACTTAGTAGTATAAAAAAACAATGTAAGATAGACACTCCATAGCACCAGATTTGTATATCTTCTACATTACATCTACCTGTTTTAATAATAGAAGTATAAAAAATAAATAAAACTGAAGATGATATTAATAATAAAAAATGACATAAAAAATATAGAACTTTTAGATTATTCTCTATAAAAAAAATCCTATAAGAAAATTTATGCTTATCTGGTATGGAAAAATAATATTCTTCAATATATCTTTTAAGTAAGCTTTTAAGTTTTAAATACATCATAAAATTATTCAACTTAATACTATTTCTCTACCAAGATAAGTAGGATTTCTGAATATATTAGAATAATCCTTTGGTTCATAAGAGTTAGGAACTCTATTTGTAGGCATAAGCCCTATTTTCTGAAATGTAAAAGCAATTAATTCACTACAAAAAAAGAAATCATAATTATCTGGTGGTTGATTTTTTAATTTACCTTTTAAAAACGTTTCAACAAATTTTATATCATCAGGAAAATAAGCATTTTGATGTTGAAAAATTACTTCTTTTATGATATTATACATTTTTGTTGTTCTTTCTGTTTCTAAGATTCTAAATGCAAAAGGATAATCTTCTTTATGTATCAAATCAGAAAAAATTCTATCTTCGAGGCGCACTAAGAATGTACCACCTGGATGTTTAGGATGTTTCTTATAATTCCCTGTTAATATATCTGGTAAATCCGTTGATCGTGTTGATTCCCATAATAATAATTCTCCTTTTAAGTTTTCTCCTTTTAAGTTTTCTAATCCTAAATCTTCAGCTCTTATAATCATTCCACTATGGGACCATTCACTCCATGTTAATTTTTCAATAAGATGGCTAATTAAAGAATCTCCATGTGCTAAAAAAATATCTCCTGTTTTTAATACTGATTTAATTTTATGAAATTCATTTTTTATATTATCAATATTTTTTACCATTAAGTATATAATATTTCTATTAAATAATCAGTCAATATTTTTTTAGTTAATAATAATTATAATTAATTGTTTATATTTAGATATTATTTAATTTATCTTATAGATCAAACGCAAAAAAATAGCGCCTGATCTATAAGATATTTATATTATTTTATTAAATATTTATTTAAATATTCAAAAATTTCTTTTGCATATTGTTGCATTTCTTCGGGAGATACAAGAGCCTGAGAAATTCTGGCTAATTTATAAATTTGTTTTGCTAATTCTAATTTTTCTGGATTTACTTCTTGATTTTCGGAAATGACGATATCTGGCTTTCCTAATTTTTGTATTAATGGATTTTTTAGATTTAAAAGTAAGGTATGATGTTCTGGTATAGTAAATTTATCTTTTTCTCCATAAAGTATTGCAAGTTCAGATACACGTCTATGGGTTTCTGGAAGTAATATCATAGCTGGGATTTCGTCTGTTTTTAAATTTTCTGCTCTTACTATTATTTTTGTATTATTTAATGCCTTTCTAAATATATCTTCTACTCTATCTTTGATTGTTTTTGCATCAGAATCAATAATTTTACTATCCTGTTCTATAGCATGATCAGAAATTTCAGCATCAACCCTTACAAATTGAAAACTTTGCTCCTGCATTTCTAAAAACGAAGAGAAATGAGCATCAATTAATTTATCAAGATAAATTACTTCAATACCCTGTTTTAATAATAAGCGAATTGCTGGACCCTGTGTTTTTAAATCAGTAGCATAATATATTTTATTATCTGTTTTTGATTTATTATATTCTAAGTATTCTTGTATTGTTTTAAATGTTCTTTTATCTAAATTTTCTTCTGTTATGGTTTCGAATAAAAGAGCATCTTTCGCATTCTCGTAGAACTTAGGGTCTTCCATCATTCCATATTTTACAAATGGAGCAATATCCTTCCAGATTTTTTCGTAATACTGACGATTATTTTTACATTCTTCGTTTAATTTATCTGCTATTTTTTTAACAATATGAGAAGCTATTTTCTTTACTTCTGGATCCTGTTGTATATAAGAACGAGAAACATTTAATGGTAATTCTGGTAAATCAAGCACACCTTTTAAAGCTGTTAAAAATTTTGGTATAATTTCCTGAGCTTCGTCTGTTACAAAAATTTGTTTACAAAATATTTTTACATAGCTCTGATTTAAATCCATCTCATGTTTTATTCTTGGAAAATATAAGATTCCTTGCAATCGAAAAGGATAATCTGTATTCAAATGAATATAAAATAATGGTTCATCATCAAAAGGATATAAATATTTATAAAAAGATATATATTCTTCTTTTGTAACTTCATTGGGTTTTTTTAGCCATAATGGTTTTTGATAATTCATCTGTAAACCTTCAAGTTTAATAGGAATAGAAAGAAAATCACAATATTTTCGAATTAAATTTTGTAAGGTAATTTTATCTAAAAATTCATTTCGAGCTTCTTCATTTAAATGTAAAATAATTTCTGTTCCTCGATCTGTACGTTCACCTTTTCCAATATAATATTCATCACTACCATCACTTACCCAGTAAACTGACTCAGCATCTGGTAAATAACTTCTCGTTTGTATTTCTACTTTATCTGCAACCATAAAAGAAGAATAAAATCCTAATCCAAAATGTCCAATTATATCGGCTGATTTTTCGTCTTTTAGATATTTTTGGGCAAATTCTTTTGCACCAGAAAAAGCAATTTGAGCAATATATTTTTCTACTTCTTCTTTTGTCATTCCAATTCCATTATCAATAAAATGTAATGTTCCTTTTTCTTTATTAAATTTAATTTCTATATAAAAATCTGTTTTATCGGATTGATATATATCTTCTGTTAACATTATACGCTTTAATTTTTCTATAGCATCAAAAGCATTGGAAATTAATTCTCTTATAAAAATTTCTTTTTCGGAATATAACCATTTTTTAATAATAGGTAAAATATTTTCTGTATGAATACCAATTTTACCTTTTTGTAATTGTGTTTCCATATTTTGAACTCCTCTTTTGTATTTTAATTGAAATATAATATTTAGCAATCAGAAGATTTATTTGCTAATTTTTTATACAAAGTAAATCAAATATTTTATTCTGTCAATACTTTTTTATACAATTTTAATGTTTCTTTTGCAGTATTTTCGTAATGAAATTGTTTTACGAATTGTTTATTAAATTCCGAAAATGATTTTCTTAAATTTTGATCTTGAATTAATATTTTTAAATGTTTTGCCATAGTTTCTGGATCTCGTGGAGATGATAAAAGTCCTCCCTTATTGTGCATAACTATTTCTGGTATTCCACCACCAGTAGTTGCAACAATAGGAAGTCCCATAGCCATTGCATCTAATAGCGATGTGCCAAGTCCTTCTTCTTTGGAAGACATAACAAAAATATCAAATAAATAATATAAATCAAAAACATCATTACGATAACCTAAAAATAAAACTTCTTCTAGTTTTAATTCTTGTTTTAATTTTAGTAAACGAGATTTTAATTCTCCATCACCTGCAATTAAAACTTTAAATGGCAGTACATTTTCCTGTTTTAAAAAATGGATTGCTTTTAATAAGGTTTGATGATCTTTATGGTCTACTAATGCAGCAACATTCCCTATAATGATTTCATTTGTTATAGAAAATTCTTTTTTTAGTTGTTGTATTTTTTCCATTGATGGTTTTTGATTAAATCGATTTAAATCAATTCCAGAATATATAATATGGATTTTATGTTCTGGAATTCCATCATGAATTAAAATATTTTTTACATTTTTAGAAATAGCAATATAACCATCTATAAGATTTGATAAATACTTTTTTGATGTTATTGAATTGATAAAAGAAAATTTACTTTTTTTAATGGAAAAATCAACCCTACGAGAAACAAGAAATTTAAAATTATAATGCTTTTTGAGTGCCATTTTTTTGGCAATTAATCCAATTGTATGTGCTTTTGCTGTATGGGCATGAACAATTTGGATCTGATTTTTAATAATATAATCTGTTAATTTTTTAGCAGCGAAAATATCCCATTCACCTTTAATATTTAATGGTAAATAAGGGATGTTAAAATTTTGACATCTTTTCTCTAATTCTGAATTTGGATTACCACTAACAACTTGTTTTATCTGATCCTTTTGAGTTTGTAAAAATTGCGCTAAATATAAGGTTTGTTGTTCTCCACCACGCCAGCTTTTTGTAGGATTTAAATGCAATATATTTATCATTGAATTATATTTTGAATTTTATCACTATAATCTTTTTGTAAACGAGCACCTTGAATTTGAACAACTTCAGAAGCAAGGAAATTTCCTATTTTTGCTGATTTTATTACATCATAACCATGGCTTAAACCAAATATAACACCTCCTGCAAATGTATCACCTGCACCTGTTGTATCAAGAGGTTTTACAGGATATCCAGAAACAAGGATACTTTCTTTATTCTGAATTACATAACAACCTTTTTCTGAAGCAGTTACAAATAATAAATTAGAAAATTTTTTTAATTCATTTATAATATCGTTTTCGTTTTCTTTCTGGGTAAAAAATTTTGCCTCATCAAGATTCATAAAAACAATAGAAAAATCGTTTTTAATAAGATGATTATAAAAATCATTTCTAAATTGCTCCACAACAAAACCATCAGAAAAGGTAAAACTAACAGGAATTTGATTTTTTCTAGCTATTTCTATGGTTTTTAATGCTGCATTTCTTGTTTGTTCATTTAGCCATAAATATCCTTCTATATAGACTATTTTTGATTTTTGAATAATAGATTCTTGAATATCATTTTCTGTTAATAAAATAGATACACCTAAATGAGTGGACATTGTTCTTTCTGCATCTGGTGTTACAAGAACAACACAGGTAGCAGTAGAACCATGATCTTCGCTTAAAGGATGAACATCAAAATCTACCCCTGCTTCTAATAAATTAATCCGATAAAATTCGCCATAAGGATCAGAAGCAATTTTCCCTGTATAAAATGCTTTTCCACCAGCTTTTGTAACAGTAATCATTGTATTGGCAGCAGAACCACCAGATGTCATCTGTATCTTCAAATGCTTATTTTCAATCAGATTAATTAAAAATGCCTGCTCTTTAGAGGAAGCAAGGGTCATATGACCTTTGGGTAAAGAAATTTCTTGTAATAAAATATCATCAATAAAAACCAGTAAATCTACAATAGCATTTCCAATACCATATACATCATAAAGTTTATTAAAATCTAAATTCATTAAAAGATAATTTTTTTATTTATCTATATAAGACAATCAATTATTGTTCAACACAAAGAAGATGCAAAGTAGAATTACAACTAGTGTAATCATTAATAAAACCAACTATATTTATAAGTTTGTTGTACCTGCCCATAACAACCATCATTAGATGAAATATTATCAGTCCAGGCATAACAATTATCTGTACAAAACCTAATATAAGCAGATTTCCATGCATTAGGAGGATATTCTAATCCTGTCCAATATTGATAATTAGTTCTGAATAGGATTGGCAATACTATCCGTAGAAAGAACAATACCGGCACTATTGGTAGTAAATAAATAGGTTCCATCAACCCGATAATAACTTGTATTGGGTTTAAATACCCAGTTAATATTTTCCCCTGAATTTATACAATCTGATGATATACAGGCACGACGATTCCAAATTGTATTATTATAATCCAAAATCATAGCTTTATAATAACTATTATCTGGTTTATTAGCATCAATATTACAGATATAATCTGCTTTTACTATTGCATTACTACCTACTGGGGTAAATGATTCACTTAAATTTTCTAATTTTCCATCAACTGTACGTGCTGTTATAAAAATCTTGAGCTTTTTTTCTTTTTGATTTAAAATATATGTTAAATAATATTCTAAGGGGGTAGTATGATCTAAGGGATTTTCTTTAAACTTTAAACAATAATTTATTATTAAATAGTAGCATTAAAATAAACATTATTTTTTGTAACTTCACAAAATACTCCCTATCTATTATAACAATTTTTTATATTTTTTTTGCAATTTTTTTATTGTAAAATATAAAAAATTTCTATTAGACGAAAGGGTTTTCTTATAAAAATTGTCTTAAAATGGTTTTATTAAGATGGATTCTACCAGTAAATAAAAAAGATTGGATTTATCATATTATATTTTTTTGGGGATTATTTTTATTGATTTTACAGATAGAACGAATTACTTTTTATTTTTTTTATGTAAATCAAACAATTAAAACTACCCAATTTACTAAAGAAGTATTATTAGCTTTTTTAACTGGTCTTCGATACGATTTTGCTGTTCTTCCCATAGTATTTTTAATTTATGATAGTTTATTATTTTTTTTCTATTTATTATTTTGTTATAAGATTATAAAAATAAAATATTATAAAATTATTAGTTTAATATTATTTTATATTGAATGGTATTTTATTATTCATTTGGCTTTAGCAAATATGTCCAGTATTTTAAACTATGGTGTAAATAATAAACATCTTGGCTGGGAATATTTTGCTTATTTTAGAGATTTACCTTTATTTATTAAAAGTATTTATACAAAAAATCCAGAAATCATTATTTCTTTATTTTTGATTTTATTTTTATGGTTAATTATCGGTATTTATTTTATTCTAAAAACATATTCTATTCGGATTTCTATCAATGAACCATTTAAAATAAGATATTTTATTATTTATCTTATTCTAAATATCATTTTATTCCGAGGAGGAATTCAGCAAAATCCTTTAAGACCTGCTGATGCTTTAACATCAAAAAATAATTTTATAAACAATTTACGTTTAAATGGGATTTTTACAATTATTCATGATGCTTCTGATAAAGATGATTTTACATTATATTATCCTATTGAAGAAAATATAAAATTTATACAATCCTATTTTAAGAAACCTGATCCTTTTATAGAGAATCATTATCCCTTACTACGTTATATGAATCCAAGAAAAATGGATTTTTATTCTTTTAAAAGTTTGCCCGTTTCTTATAAAACAGAATATCGTTATAACTTTATTATTGTTGTTCTGGAATCCTGGAGTGCCAAATTCTTACATCCATATAATCTAAATCATTCAATGTATCCCAAAGAAGTTGCTCCTAATTTTAATCGTTTAAGCCAGAAAGGATTATTATTTCGAAATAGTTATGCATCAGGTGGTAGAAGTGCAAATGGTATTTTCTGTATATTAACAGGTATTCCCGATCGGGCTGGAAGAACGATTTTTCGTTCCAATCAAATTATGAATCATTTTGGAAGCCTTCCTCTTTTGTTAAAAGAAAAAGGTTATACAAGTGTATTTATACATAATGGTGATTTAAATTTTGATAATTTACGTACAGCCCTACCCCATTTAGGATTTAATATACTTATCGGTAAAAAAGAAATGGAAAAAACAGGTAAATATAAAAATACATGGGAAATGGGATATTTTGATGAAGACCTTTATGATATTTCCTTTGAAACAATACAAAAAATCTCTGAACCTTTTTTTATGATGATATTTACTTCTAATAATCATCATCCCTATACAATACCAGATAAACGTTTTGCAATCTTTCCAGAAACGGATCCAGAATATAGATTTAAAAATTCTTATCATTATGCGGATTATGCCTTAGGAAAATTTATAGACAATTTAGAAAAAAGCAAATTTATTAAAAATACAATTATTATGTTGATTGCAGATCATACTCATCATACCAATTTAAATTATTATGAAGATAGACAGATTCCTTTTTTAATCTATTCTCCTTATCTTATAAAACCCCAAATTAGATATGATACTGTAAGTCAGTTAGATATTTTACCAACTATTCTAGCATTAACAGGTGGTAATCAGCTATATAGTTCCATAGGAAGGGATCTAACACTTTATAAGAATTATTATAATTATGAACCTTATGCCTTTTTTGCAGGTGGTTCCAATACCGATATTATAGGTATGATACAACTTCCATTTATTTATTATCATTATTTTCATAGTAAAGAGAAATATTTATTTCGAGTTGATAAAGAAATTAATTTTAATAATATAGCATCAGAATATCCAGATATTACAAATAAAATGGATCTATTTAACCAAAAATTTATATCAAATTTCTCGTTATTTAGAAAAAGAAAATCGTATTTTTCCAGAAAAAGCGATTTATCAATCTTTATTAAAACAATGGATAAAGGAGTAAACAATGGATTTAATTACTGCATATAGAAATTATATGGATTACGAAGATAAACAGGCAGAAGAATTTTTAATATATGAACTTTATAAACAAACACAATATTGGTTAAAAAATGGTTCCCCCGATAATAGTTTTTTGATTGAATTTATTGAGCTTGCTTTAGAATTCGAAGAAGAACCATTTGGTATTAAAAATTTATTAGATTTAGGTCTTAATGAACTTATTGATGCTTTAAATTATTATAATGGATTTGAAAAAAATTCAGAATCCGTAGAAAAACATTTAAATCAGGCATTGATGTCCTTTTTAGCCTGGATTGATGAATCCACTTATAGAAAGATGAAACATATTCATTTTTTAGAATCTGACTTTTATATTTTTGAAATTATTGGTGGTGATTTTCCTCATGAATCTGCTCAAATTTTCCTTAAAACTACACAGGAAGTCGATATCTGGCTTGCTATTAAATATTTAGAAGAATTAACAGATCAAACTATTATACAAGAAATTATAGAAGCATTATTACATAATATTAAAACATTACCTGATAAATATATGCTCATTGCCTATTTTATTTTACGCTATCCAGATTTAGTTAAAAATTTATTTGAATCTCAAAACAAAAATCATTTATCTTTTATTGCATTACCTTCTGATATTCATTATGATGAAATCCATTCTATATTTAAAGCAAGTGAAGAATTTTTATTCTTCGGAAACTTAAAAATGAACTTCTATGAAAAATTACAAAACCCCAAGCACGAAACAATCGTTTTACTTGCTCTTTTAACAATGTTTGAAATTACCAGTACAAATTTAACACCAGCCTGGATCGAAGTATTTGAACGTTCTATTGGTAATTTATGGTCTTATAAATACCGAGCTGTAAATCAATATAAAAAACATCAACCATTACCAGAATTTGCTATAAATATTATTGCCTTTTTAACAGAAGAAGAACAAAAATTGATTTACGAAACATCAAAAATTTTTCTTATTTTCTTTGAAAATATACATCGATATAGTAAACAAACATTTGAAGAATTATCCGATCTCTTATCTTTAAATCCATCTATTTTCGAAGAAGAATTACATTATCATTTGCATTTAGCAGAAAAATCACAATTGATCTATAAGCGATTAGAAGAATGTGCTTCTAAAATTTATAAAAAGATCATACGTAGAGGAAATTCGTTTGAACTTATAGATGCAGAAGAAATTTAACCATATCTATGAACGGAGAATTTCAAATAACTCTAAAATTATTATTATGGGATAAAAACTATTTTTTATATCTAAAAGATAAAATTACGGGATTTGGCGATTTACCAGGAGGAAGAATTACCCAAAAAGAACATTATAACTGGATATCTGCTTTAGAAAGAGAATTAAAAGAAGAATTAGGGAATATTCAATATAAAATTTACCCAGAACCTGTTTATTGTTTTCCTCATTTTGTAAGTAAAGATAAAAAAGATTCTGTTGCCATCTTATTCGAAGGAAATTATCTTGGTGGCAATATTCAAATTTCAGATGAACACGAAGAATATTTATGGATACATAAAAAGGAACGATTGGAAGATTATTTTTCTGATACTATGTTAGAAGGTTTAAAAAAATATTTTAAAATTAAACAAACTTAAAAATGAATATTATAAAAAGACATATATTATTATTTTTATTATTTTCTTTTTCTTTAAAAGCTATTGATTGGAATAAATGTTATTCTATCAAAAATATAGAATTCTTTATAAAAAATCATCAGTATGTATCTATTATCAATTCTATTAGTCTTTATACTCTGGATATTGATAAGGTAAAAGTCGATGTTTATATTCCAGAATTAAATAAACAATCCTGTTATAAAACATTACTTGTTTTACCTGGCTGGAAGTTTTCCAGAAAAAAATGGTTTAAAGAAACAAGATTACTAAAATTTATAAAAAAATATCAATACATTGCTATAGCACCAGAAATGAATATTTCTATTTATGAATCACAATATTTTAAAGAAACAAAATTAAAATGGCATAAAAAACCAGGAATGCAATTTATAGAAGAAGATCTTCTACCCTATTTTAAAACATATGGTTTATTTAATAATAATTATTATAATATGGGATTAGGTTTATCTACTGGCGCAAGAGGTATCGTTTTAATTGCATCTCGAAATCCAGATTTATTTTATGCAATAGCAGCCTTAGCCGGTGATTATGATCAAACCTTAAATCCTAAGGATAATTTGATTCGATTAACCTACGGAGAATATCATTTATTTAAAAATAGATGGGAAACAATCGATAATCCAATTTATAATATACAAAAAAATGGTTGGAATACTCATATTTATATTGGACATGGTTTAAAGGATACAATTGTTTCTTATAAATATTCTAAACATTTATACCAGTTTTTAAAATCTAATTTTAATAATAAAATAATAGTATTACATTTATGTAACGATTGTAAACATGATTTTTCTTACTGGGATAGTGAATTAGAGGCTGTTTTTAATTTTTACGAAAATAACATCAAAACAAATCTAAAATAAATTTATCGCTTCTTTCCCAATTGCATATAAATTTTTTGCTTTATCTACTATAACTGGTCTTTTTATTAATTTAGGATTTTCTATTAATAATTTTAATATTTCTTCTTTTTTTAGATTTTTTATTTGATCTTTTAAATTTAATTCTCTATAGGTTGTACTGGATTTATTTATTAAATCCTGTGGCTGTAATCCTGTGGATTTTAATAATTGATTTAAAATTATTTTCGATGGTGGTTTTTGTGTAATATCAATAAATTCATATTCAATCCCTTTATTTTTTAAATGAGACTCCACCTTACGGGATGTATTACATTTGTTATATCCATAAAATTCTAACATAAAAGTCATTATAATTTTTTAGGAATATTTTATCAAGGATTTTTAAATTTGATTGTATAATTTTTATTCCTATAATTTAATGGAAATATGTTAAATAGGCCTATTGCAGCAATTGATATGGGAACAAATTCTTTTCATATGATTATCGCAAAAAAAGAAAATAATCACGTAGATGTTTTAGATAGAGAGAAAATAGTTGTTCGGCTTGGAGAAGGTGGTAGTGATTATGATTATATAACAGAAGAAGCAGAAAAACGAGCAATTCAAGCATTAAAAAGTTTTAAGAGTATAGCCAAAAAATATAATGCTATTATACAAGCCGTTGCAACGTCAGCTGTTCGAGAAGCAAAAAATCAAAATGAATTTTTAAAAAAAGTCTATAAAGAAACTGGTATTAAAGTAAAAGTTATTCCAGGACAGGAAGAAGGAAGATTAATATATTTAGGGATTTTACAGATTATTCCAGCTTATGATAAATATACTCTTGTTATTGATATTGGTGGAGGTTCAACAGAAATTATTTTAGGATATCAAGCAAAACCATTATTTATACGTTCCCTAAAATTAGGAGCAGTACGATTAACAGAACGCTTTTTCCCAAAAGGGATAATAAAACCAGATAAAATAAAAGAAGCAGAAAATTATATAAGAAATTTTATAATAGATACATACGAAGAATTTCAAAATCAAAACTTAAATTACGAATTAGTTGTAGGATCTTCTGGTACAATTAAAACTATTGTAGAATTAATTCATGAAAATCAAAAAAAAGAATTTAGTTTCGAAGAATTAAATACTATAGTAGAAAAAATTCTAAAATACGAAACACCAGATAAACGACAAAAAAAACTTAATTTAGATGAAAAAAGAGCAGATATTATACCAGCAGGTGCATTAATATTAAAACAGATTTTTGAAATCTTTAAAATCCATAAAATGGTTTATTCTCCTTATGCATTACGTGAAGGTGTATTATTTGAACTTCTTTATAGAAAAAATAAAAAAAGTGATTTAAGAGAAATAAGAAGAAATTCATGTATCAATCTATTAAAGAAATTTCATCAGGAAATACCCTATAATACAGCAAATATATCTTTAAAAATATTAAAATTTCTTGGTAAAGATTATCCAGAATTATTATCTCATAAAGAATTATTAGAATATGCAGCATTATTACATAATATTGGTGTAGCTATAGCACATACAAGTCATCATAAACATAGTTATTATATTATCTCTCAAACAGAATATTTATTAGGTTTTACAAAGAATGAATTGGATATCATTGCCTGTATTTCTCGCTATCATCGAAAAGCTTTTCCCAATAAAAAGCATCTGGAATTTATGTCTCTAAGTTCTTTAGAACAAAATCTTATAGAATTTTATGCTGGTATATTACGTATTGCAATTGGCTTATCAAGAACACACCTTGAACCAGATATTCAAATTGAAAAAAAAGAAAATACTTATATTTTTTATGTAATAACAAAAAACTTACAGGATTCAGAATTACTCTGTAATATGGCTGACTTACGAAAAGATTTATTAGAATATAAATTACAAAAAAAAATTCACTTTATAAGTAAATGAATTAACCTTCTAAAATAACAAATGCTATGCTAAAATTTTCTGAATGTGTAATCGTCAAATGATAATTTTTTACTCCTTTTTCTTTTGCAATTTCTGCAATTTTTCCTCTTAACGTTAATTGTTTTTTACCAAATGTTTTTCCAGATACTTCTATATTTTTGTATAATAAACCTATACGATGTCGAATATTCAACGTTTTTATAACAGCCTCTTTAACAGCAAATCTTGCTGCTAAATAGGGAATAGGATCAGGTCTACTTAAAGAATATTCAATTTCATCTTCGCAAAAATAACGTTCTAAAAATTTTTTTCCATATTTATTATAAATTCTTTTTATTCTTTTATGTTCTATAATATCTGTACCTATACCTATTATCATCGAATCAAATGCTCCTGTAAACCTTTTTCTAATTGATTCATCGGAATTTTCTTTTTAATTCTAAATTGCAATCCAATCTGTAATGGTTCTACTTTTATTATTTCTAATTCTTTTACTTCGTACTTAGTTTTAACAATAACTGGTAAATCCGGTATATAAGTACTTGGTTTTATACTATTAGTTGTAGTATCCAGTTCTACCGGACAAAAAACTTCTGCAATAAAAGAAGTGGAAGTTAAATAATATTTAGAAATATAAAATACCTTAATTTTAGGATCATTTGTAACTTCCAATCTTCCAATATTATTTTTACAGGAAATAGGTATTTCTTCTTCGAAAAAATAAAAACCTGGTGGTAAATCTTTTAATTTTGATTGAAATTCTTCTTCTGAATAATATTTTAATTCTAATTGAATTTCAAAGGGTTGATTCTCTACCAATTTTGTAAATTTAGGTAATGCCTGAATCATCACTTTATCATAAAATAAAGAAGAAGTAGGGGATAATTTTACTGGATTTAATTTTATATTATATTGACTATTTATAATCGATTCTGGTCCTTCTATAATAATTGCCTGTGGATTTATATTCCAGTATGCCAGGTTTTTATTAGCTGGCAATTCGTATACAAGGACTAAAGGTAGTGCTTTTCTTTTTTTGTTATCTAATTGAATTTCTATTTCAGTTTTTTCAATCTGTGCTTGAATGGAAGGTGGTGGTGGTGGATTTAATTCTAATCGAAATTTATTTGGACCAGCTGTTGGTCCTGTATTAATCATATATAACTTAAAATTAGACGGATCTATTTCTAACAATTCTTCTGGTCCAGAAAATTCTACTTTTATAAAAGGAGGGGGTTCTTCTTTAAAAATTAAATGATTAGGTAATACAGGTGGTTCTACTTTAATATAAAATGTTTTAGAAATTGTTTTTGCATATTGGACATAAAAATAAAATAAAATTGCTACAATTAAACTTCCTAATTTAGCTTGCCAGCGATGTTTTAAAAATTTTATTATATTATTTATCATATTCTACTATCTTTTTTTTATTCATTAATCTTAATATTTTTTCTTTTAGTTCTTCTCCATGGACAGGAGAAAACATTTGACCATTATGCATTATACTTATTTTACCTGTTTCTTCTGATGTAACAATGACAATTGCATCTGTTTCTTCTGCCATACCCATAGCAGCTCTATGTCTTGCACCATGTGTTGTTTTTAATAAAGGAGAATTTGATACAGGAAGAAAACAGGCTGCTGCAATGATTCGATTATTTTCTATAATTACTGCACCATCATGCAATGGATTATCTTTATAAAAAATAGATAATAATAATTCTTTTGAAATTAGTGCATCTAACTTTACTGATTTTTCCAATATATATTCTGGCTTAATATCCTGTATTATACATATAATTGACCCAATCTTATTTTCTGCTAATTCTATTACAGCTTCTATAATTTTATCTAAAAATTGAATTTTTTTTGGATTAATCCAGTTAAATATAGGCATATTACCTATTTCTCCAATTAAACGTCTTAATTCTGGTTGTAATAAAACTATAATACCAAAAACTAAATAAGCACTTAAATTTCGAATAATCCAGGATATCGTTTCTAAGTGAAGTTGTTTAGAAATAACATCAAAAATTAAAATTAGTAAAATTGCAAATAATAGTTGTATAGCTCTTGTTCTACTTAATAAAACATAAACTTTATATAATAAAAACGAAACTAATAATATATCCAGAATCATAAAAAATATAGATTTATCAGCATTCATATATTTTCAATACCTAAAACATGATTCATAGAATATAAACCAGGTTTTTGATTTAATATCCATTTTGCAGCAACAATTGCACCTCTAGCAAATATATCTCTTGATGTTGCTTTATGAGTAATTTCAATTCTTTCTCCTTGTGAAAAAAAATAAACAGTATGTTCACCTACAACATCTCCTCCTCGAATTGCATGTATTCCTAATTCATCTAATTTACGTTCTCCAACTATGCCTTTTCTTCCATATATTACATTATTTTCTGTAAGATTATATTCTTCTAAAATAATATCTTTTAATCGTACAGCTGTACCAGAAGGTGCATCTTTTTTCTTTGAATGGTGGATCTCTGAAATTTCAACTTCATACTCTTTTAATAATTTCGTTGCCTGCTTTACTAAATAAAATAAAACATTAACACCTAAGGACATATTAGGTGATATTAAAACTGGTATTTTATCTTTATAAGAATATAAAATTTCTTTTTGTTCTTTTGTAAAACCTGTTGTTCCAATAACAATAGGTTTTTTGTAATCTGCACAAAATTTTATAATATCAATAGTATTTTCTGGTAAAGTAAAATCTATTAAAACATCAATATTTTGAATTTCCTGTTTATTCGAACTTAATGGTATATTTAAATTCGATGTATTTAATAAAATACCATAATCTTGATTCAAATCTGGATGTTCAGGATGTTCTAATGCAAGTGCAATTTTAATATCCTTATGCTCTCTACATAAATGTGCAATGGTCTTTCCCATTCTTCCCATTGCACCAGAAATACCAATTTGAATCATTGATCCTCTCCTGTTTTTTCTATAACCTGTTTTAAACGTTGAACTTTTTCTGGACTCATTTCACATAAGGGTAATCTTAATATGGGTTCGCATAAACCGAGTAATCCAGCAGCAGTTTTAACAGGAATAGGATTGGTTTCCCAAAACATTGCATTCATAAAATCAAATAATTCATAAAAAATCTGATTTCCTTTTTCGAACTGTCCAGATAAATAATAATCTAACATTTTAACCATACGTTTAGGATATATATTCGAAGCAACAGAAATTACTCCCATACCTCCAATGGCGATAACTGCGGGTGTAATATTATCATCACCAGAAAGTAATGTTAATTTATGATTTGTATATTTAATAATTTTTGCCATTTGATTTAAATCACCACTTGCTTCTTTTACAGCAACAATATTAGGAATTTCTGCTAATCGTACAAAGGTTTCTGGTTCAATATTAACAGCAGTTCTCCCTTTGATATTATAAAGTACAACAGGAACGGTAGAATTCTCTGCTACTTTTTTAAAATGTCTATATAAACCTTCCTGCGTTGGTTTATTATAATAAGGATTAACAAGCATTACTGCATTCACTCCAGCATCGCATGCTTCTTTTGTCATTTCAATTGCTTCCTGTGTTGAATTTGATCCAGTACCAGCAATGACTAATGCCCTACCCTTTACAAATTCTACTGTTTTTTTGATTAATTCAATATGCTCTTTATGGGTTAATGTTGGTGATTCTCCAGTAGTACCACAGGGGACTAGACCACTTACTCCTGCTTCAATTTGTTTTTCAATTAAACGTTGATATGCATCATAATCAATTTTACTTCCATCTTTTGTAAATGGAGTTATAATAGCTGTAAATAATCCTTGAATTTTCATATTGTCCTAATATTACTAAAAAACGTTAAATACAAGTTTTTTTTTATAATCAGAAAAAATAAATTTAAATTATTAGCAGTATATTAAAATTAAAATATTTTAATAAAATAATTCTTTAAGATATTTTGAAAATACTCATCGTTTATTATAAGAAGATAAATCCAGTATATTAATGTTATAACTATCAATATTTTAATTCTATCTAAAGACTGTTTTTCTTTCGCAGAAAAAAATGAATGTATTAAAATAACTGGCCAGAGAATTAACAAAATAAAATCAAAGTAATTTATAAGTAATAAAATATTATTTAGTAATTTTTTTAAAAATTCTATATAATTCGAATATAATAAATTATATTCCTCTAAAAAATAAGGAAAATAAAAAAATAAAAATAAAATATATATAATTATTATTATAAAACGCCATAATATATTAAACCCAAAATGAAAAATATGTAATATGGCAAAAATTCCCCATAATATGCTTAAAAGAAATATTAAACTCTTAAATTGACTTAATAAAGAACTTAACTCCATATATCATTATAATGAATTTCTATAGCATTATACATACTTTTATAATCAGCTATATCTTTAAAAGCAATATCATATGCTGTACCATGATCGGGACTTGTTCTAAGAAATGGTAAACCAAATGTAAGATTAATTCCTTCCCTACCTACCAAGGTTTTAAAAGGTATTAAACCTTGGTCATGATAACAGGCTAAAATTAAATCATATTTTTGAAGTTTTTCCGGTAAAAATAAAGAATCAGCAGAAAAGGGACCATCAATAGGGACCTTAGCTCTTTTTAATTTCTGAACAAAAGGTATAATATATTCTTTTTCTTCATTTCCTATATATCCATTATCACCTGCATGGGGATTTAAACCACAAATCGCCCATTCCTTTTTAAATATTTTTTTATGATTTAATTCTTTAAATAAAGTAATAAATGAAGGATTATTAAGTATCTTTTTTAATTCACTGGATACTTTTTTTAATGGTATATGTTCTGTTAAAGGGATGACAGAAAAAAATGAAGAATACATAATCATAATTACATTACATTGAAATCTTTTTGCTAAATATCCAGTATGGCCTCGAAAATTGGGTTCTATTTTTGCTATCCATTCTTTTGAGACAGGTGCTGTAACCAAACCTTTACAACCATATAATTTTATGAATTGTATAGCTTTTTTTAAAGCTTCTATTGATAATTTACCTGATTGTTTGGTAGGATATGTTTTATTATAATTTCCAATTTGGTATATAAATAAAGCATTTGTATCTGGTTTTGAAAGATTTTCTAAAATTTTAAATTCTTTTTCGCTCCAATCTTTAAATAAATAGATTTCCCAATCTTTTAATTCTAAAAATAACTTTTCTATTTCTTCATTGGAAGAATTAAAAAAATAAAAGATTCTTAAATTTTGATATTTTATTCCAAGATCAGATAAAGATTTTCTTATTATTTCTGGTGCAATACTTGCTGGATCTCCTCCCGTAATAAATAAAAAGTCTTTAAGTAAAGAATCAGCCAGACTTTTTTCCAAATAATTTCTCTTCTGATAAATTGTCTTTTTCGTACTCAGCATATATATAATCTTTTGCAGAATGTTTTAAATCGTTGGAAATCATACATCTACCTTCTAAAATAACACCATTTTGAATAACTAATTCTGGTGTAGTTATATCTCCAAGAATTCTTGCTGTAGGCATAAGCATTACTCTATTTTTCGCATAAATATTGCCTATTACAATACCTTCAACAATTACAGTAGATGCAGTTATATTGGTTTTTACTTTACCAGTAGCTCCTATATATAATTGATCAGCCTGAAGGGATTTACCTTCAAATTTTCCATCAATTTTTAAAGAACCATTAATATAAAATCTTCCACTAAAATAGGAATTTTCCCCGATGGTTGAATTGGTAACATCAACTGTTGGTTTTACAATAGCCATAATTCATACCTCTTATTATATTCTTTTATCAGAATTTTTTTTGTTTAAAATCTGGTAAATTGATTTTTTTTATAATAAATTGCATTAAGCTAATAAATTCTACCAGTGCTGCACGTATTGTATAGCCATTTAATAAACTTGCATCTTCAAATTGAGGGTCAAAAACTATTTTATCATCAGGATTCTTAATTACAGAACTTCTTTTATCGAGTTCCTCCAATAGACGGGATAAAAAATCTTTAACCTTTTTAAAAAAATCATTAACATTGATTAAAAAAACACGAATTTGTTTATTTTTCATTTTATATAATTGATCTCGAAAATCTGGATTTTCTGCTAATGCATAATCTTCTATTGTTTCTATTAATGATTTTAATTCTCTTATCACCTCATCAAATTCCAAACGAAGGGATTGTCTTTCCTGAGAATGAGTAAAATCTAAATGTATATGTTGTTCTGCCAATATTGGCCAGTACTCTTTTTGTAAAAATTCAATTGCACTATATATAAAATTGATTTCTGGATCATTACAATGAGGTGATGCTTTTTTTAAGGGAAGTTTTATATCCCAGGAGACATCGCGTTTTTCTTCTTCTGTTGTGATCGATAATTTCTGTTGTTCATGCTGAGGTGGTTTATTTATATTCGTATACTGAAAAATTCTTCTTTCTAATTCTTCTATTGTTTCCTTAGCTGGATCAAAATCTGGAACAATTGTTTGTAATTTCTTTATATATTTATATAAATCTTTTTTTACACGCTCCACCTGTTGTTTATTAGGAGAAGTCCTAATAATTATTTGCATACTTTTTATAAATTTAATTAGTTTTTCCAATTCTTCTTTTTGTGTACTCATATTATTCTTCTATCAAACCATTATATTTCTTTATTTTTATATCAATATAATTTTTCTTTATTATATCGGAATTAGGATAATCTTTATATAGATGATTCATTCTAAAAATAACCAGAGGATGTGGATTTCCTTTATACAATTTTAAACTTATAAATGGCTTATATTTTTCGTAAAATAGGCCAATTAATGATCGGAATAACGGTTCAAAACCAGCATAATATAAAATCTTCTTTCTATATTTATATAAAATAAATAAAACACATAAAATAATTTCTTCATGACTTATATCCATTGGATTATGTTCAAAAAAACCTTTTATGAATTTATTTTTAAGATTCTCATTATGGATAAAATTTTCAAGTTTTAACCATATTATATCAGAATTTATCATATAATCATTTTTATCCTGATTCCATTCTATACCTAATAGTAAAATGTCTTCAAAATAATAACATAATAATTGATAATAATCATATAAATTAAATTCAAAATATAGATGATGAATATAATTTAAAATTACTTCTTTATCTGGTCTTTTTAAATTAATAAAAAAATCCATTTTTTTATATGCTTCCTCTAAGGAATAAATTTGTAAATCCTTATGGTTTAAATATTTAACAACATTCCATTTATGATGTTTTAATAATATTAAACTTAATTTAAGATTCCAGCTATTACAATACTCTTGATGAAATTGAAATGATTCATTTTTTTTTGTCCATAAATAAAATTGAATAGATGTATAAATATTACCAGAAGCAAGAAAATTTGTTAAAAACCAGTTATTTAATAAAATTTTTTTATAATCATCAAAACGTTTTGACCATTCAACATAATTATTTTTTAATTGTTCAGAAAAGTACAATCTTTCTTTTAAGATATCAAAATTTTTTTTAAAATAAAGTAAAAATAACGTATCACTATTAAATAAGGAAAGTATTTCTTTTGAATAAACTTTATCAAAAAAATTATAATAATATTGATAATCCAAACATTCCTTAGAAATTAAATAAGAAACTAAAAAAATAAAATCATTTACTTTCTTTTTTTTATAAAGTTCAATAAAAATCTGAAATATTTTTCTTCCAGATCCAATAAATAAATAATAACGTATCATTGGAATAATAATATCTTCATAATTTAAACTTTCTTCTAAATGAGAATAAAAATAATCAAATGTAAAATTTAATTGTTTAAGCTTTTCTTTTATTATATCTATAGATAAAAGAGTATAAGGTTTAAATAAAATACTAATATCTCGATTTATAACATATTCTATACTTTGAATTGGCGAAATAACAATAAAATCAAATATTTCGTTATCAATTCTTATATAAGGTTTTAATTCTATTTGAAATTTCTTATAAATTTCTTTAAAATCCAGACTTACTTGCATGAACGAATTACATAATATTTTTTTTTATAAAAATATCAATTCTTTTTTAAATATTTACATTTAAAACAAAAATAGATTGATTTATACCTTTATGTTTACGATATGGTAAGTGTGCTCAAAAATTCATAAAATTATCTATTTGATGATTTTAATTTCTTTCTATTCCCTTTATGCAATAGATTCTGAATTATTATATTATTTTCGCTCCTCTCAATGGAAATCAATCATTAATTTTTTTAAAAAACAAACTCCAATTAATAAGGAACATAATTTTATTTTTGCAAAGGCTTTGGAATTGGAAAAAGAAAATAATAAAAATATTGATTATAAAGAAATCATAAAACTATATCTTCTTTCTTCTGGTATTGAATGTACTAATCAAATCATATCCTGCCTGTACTCTTACAAAAATGTTGATGGAATCATAAGTAATTTTTCTCTTTTAAAAGCCCATAATATTGCAAAAGAAAATAATGATATTGAACTACAACTGGCTATTCTCCTTAAAGGCGATTATAATCAAAATGATATTATTACAAAAACATTATTTCGAGAATTGATCCAGTATACTTTTAATTATTACCAAAAAATATCAGAAAATTATATTTCGTATATATTTTATTTAATTGATCATAAAAAAAACCTCTTAACACCTTTAAGTAGTTATTATATAGCAAAATTATATAAAAACAAAAATTTATATAATAAAGCATTTGAATATTATTTTTATGCTGCTTTAAATACACAAGCAGAATGGTTATTAAAAGCAATTGCACAGGATATTAAAGAAAATCTAAATCAATTACCATATCAATATTATCGTGATTTAACAGCATTTTATTTTGATAAAGAAATTATTGAGAAACTAAAAAAATTTAGTTATTTTCAAATTATACAAACAACCAATGTAAATAGAATCTATTATGACGGCAGATATTTTATAGAAGAAAGAGAATGGGATTATCTTTATCAATTAGCAAATCGTGGTTATAGTTTTTTATCCCAGAATCCAGACATTTTAGAAAGCTGGTTAAAACAATGTTATGAAGACAAACAATATGATTTTATTTATAAAATAATAAAAATATTTCAACATGTTAAGTTTTATAATGAAAATATCTGGAAAATATATATTAATTCCATAGAAAAACTTTCACAAAATAACAACGATTATAAAGAAATATTTTTTTACGAAATTTTAGAATATTTAAATTATTTTCATTACGACATAGAAGCATACGATTATTTAATGAATTTTTTAATAATTCAAAATGATCCAGAAAATACAGAAAAATATCAATATGCTAATAAAAAATTCTGGGACGAAGCATTTAAAAAAATGCCTCATCAAACCGAATCTGGAAGATTTTTTTATTGGTTATATCGATATTATAAATTTTATTTAAAGAATTATGAATTATCAGAAATGATTAAAGAAAATTTTTATTATTTTGCACCAGGTAGTTATTATATACAGACAATATGGGATGAAATAAAAAAAGATACAAAATATCAAGATTACAAATCCGATTGGGATAAAGTAAATTCCTTAGTAGAATATTATCGCTGGATTGTAAAATACGGATATAATGATCAAGCATTATATTTTTTAAGTTCCAAAAAATTAAACTATTTTTATAATGCAAAAGCAGTCCAGCTACAGGATTTTTTATTAGAGAATGAAATTAATATTCCTTCTGAAATTATTTTTTTATTTCGTTATGGCGAATATCAATTAGGTCTTGAAATGTTTAAAGAATATTATAAAGAACGTTTAACAAAAATTGATTATTATAAATACTTAGTAATAGCAGGTCAAAGAAGCGAAAGTCCATTTATTGAAGTTTATTTTTTAAGACAGCTACTTCGGATATTAAATATACCAGAAGATCCTTTTACATTACCTCCCTATTTATTAAAGCGATTATATCCCAGACCTTATAGAGAAATCGTTAAAAAATACGAAAAAGAATATAATATTCACGAAGACTATATTTATGCCTTAATGAGACAGGAAAGTATGTTTCGAGAAGATGCTATCAGTCGTTCTGGTGCAAAAGGTTTAATGCAAATTATGCCTCAAACTGGAAAATGGTTAACTTCTAGATTAGGAATAAAAGAGTATAATTTACTTCATCCAGAAATTTCTATACAATTGGGTTCAAAATTTTTTTCTGATCTTTTAAGAATGTACGAACAGGATTTTCGATGGGCATCTGTTGCCTATAATGGTGGACCGGGGAATTTACGTAAATGGAAAAAGAAATATTATCATGGAGATTTTAATTATTTTTTAGAAATATTACCAGTAAAAGAAAGTAGGAATTATTGCAGAAAAACTTATCAAAATTTTATCCATTATAAAATTTCCAGAATATTATATGATGAAGGGATGAGAGAGTAGATTTTATTGACAACAATTAAAAAATTTAAGTATTGGATAAAATCTTAAATTATATATGAATTTTACTTCATTTCATTTTTTAATATTTTTTTTTATAACGTTATTTATTGGGCATTTATTAAGAAATAAAACAAGAAAACTAAGAATATTTTTATTATTAGCATCTTATTACTTTTATGGAGTTTTTAAACCAGAATATTTATTTTTAATTTTATTATCAACCTTATATGATTATATTGCTGCTTTAGGTATTGAATCTTATCGTAAAAAAAAGCATAAAAATCTATTCTATAAGTATTTATCATATATACCAGATAAAATATGGCTCAATATTTCTTTATTTTTAAATCTTTCTTTATTAGGATTTTTTAAATATACAAATTTTGGTTTAGAAGTTATTAATGATACTACTGGATTAAAACATACTATATTCTATTTAACCCCACTGGATATAATTTTACCAGTAGGAATTTCATTTTATACGTTTCAATCTCTATCTTATACAATAGATGTATATAGAGGTATTTTAAAAGCAAGAGATAATTTTATCGATTTCGCTTTATATGTTTCTTTTTTCCCTCAATTAGTTGCAGGACCAATTGTCAGGGCTACTACCTTCTTTAAACAAATGGAATATCCAAAAAAAATCACTTTCGAAGATTATAAAATTGGATTTGCACGTATCATTACTGGTTTTTTTCGAAAACTTGTACTTGCTGATAATCTTGCACCTCTTGTAAATACAGTATTTGCTAATCCAGAAAACTATCATTTTATTGATTTATGGCTTGCTTCTCTTGGATTTGGCTGGCAAATCTATTTTGATTTTGCAGGTTATACAGATATAGCGAGAGGAGTAGCTCGATTTTTCGGTTATGAATTTGAAATCAATTTTGCCTATCCTATGGCAGCAAGAAATATTACTGAACACTGGAAACGATGGCATATTTCTTTAACAACATGGCTTAGAGATTATCTTTATATTCCCTTAGGTGGTAGTCGCGTTAGCCCTGGTCGTGTTTATTTTAATATATTTATTGTATGGTTAGCAACAGGTATCTGGCATGGAGCAGCCTATCATTTTATTGCCTGGGGATTATGGCAATATGTAATGATTGTTATACATAGAAATTATGATGGTTCCAAATTACAATCCTATTTACATACAAAAATTCCTCGCTTATGGGAAGTAATTGCAAGAATTATTTTATTTTTTAGCTTAAATTTTGGATTTATATGGTTTCGAGCAGAAAATTTAGAAAAAGCAAATTTCATAATTGGTCGATTATTTGGATTTGATAATATCAATAAATCTCTTTCTTTTGTAAGTGATTATCCAAAATTATTATATCATGACTATATTATGTTTTTAATTTTACTCTGGTTCTATGAATTTTATATGGATAAAAAAAAGTTAGACTATTTTATAAAAGATAACCAAAAATTAATTTTATTACTTTCGATAATGGTATTTATGATTTTAATCTTTGCTTCTCCAGATACTCCAAACTTTTTATATTTTCAATTTTAAAAATGTACTCGACAAAATAAAAATTCAAATTACAAGGCAAATTATATGAAGACAATAGAAATTACACAAGAATTTCCTGTACCCTTAGATGTTTTATTAAAAGCAAGACAAGAACGATATAAACATTTAGATAAATTTCCAGAATTAAAAAATGTAAAAATCATAGAAGAAACACAGAACGGAAATATTTTACATCAAGTAAGACATATATCAATTGGTGCCTCAGCTCCACCAATATTAGCTCAGGTGCTTCCCAAAGGTGCAGATACTTTAATAGAAGAATCGGATTTTTATCTTGATACCAATGTTCATAAATTTAAAGTCATTCCTTCTGGTGGAAACGATAATCTTTTTCTTATAGAGGGAGAATCTATCTATGAGAAAAAAGATGAAAATACTTCTTTAAGGAAATATAAAATTCATATTACAAGCAAAGTATTATTTATTGGAGGTGCAATAGAAGCAGCCATTGCAGAAATTTATAGTAATTCTTTAAAAAAGGATCAGGAATCAATTAAGCATTTTATAGAACTTTTACAAAAAGAAGAACTATGAATACAAAAATTTCTCAACAGACTCGAGCAGAAATTTTATTAGAAGCATTACCCTATATACAAAAATTTCATCAGAAGATTATTGTTATAAAATATGGCGGAGCTGCAATGAAAGAACCTCAATTAAGAGAATCTTTTGCCCAGGATGTTGTATTATTAAAATATATTGGTATTCATCCCGTTATTGTTCACGGAGGAGGACCAAGAATCAATCAACTCTTAGAAAAATTAAATATTACAACAAGATTTATTGATGGTCATAGAGTCACTGACGAAGAAACAATGGAAGTTGTAGAAATGGTATTATCGGGTTATGTAAATAAAGAAATTGTTTCTTTAATCCAGAAACATGGTGGTAAAGCAATTGGCATTTCTGGAAAAGATGCAAACCTTGCACTTGCAAGACCTTTCTTTTTAAAAAAAGAAGATGAATCAGGTAACTCTAAAGAAATATCCTTAGGACAGGTAGGAACAATAGAAAAAATCAATCCAGAAATCCTACTGGATTTAATTAAAAATGGATATATTCCTGTTATAGCACCAGTTAGCCCGGATAAAGAAGGTAAAAGTCTCAATATTAATGCAGATACTATGGCTGGTGCAATAGCCAGTGCCCTTCAATCAGAAAAATTCATTTTATTAACCGATACATCTGGTGTATTACATAACAATCAAGTTTTAACACGATTAACACCAATTCGCATTCGAGAACTTATAAGAGAAGGTGTTATAACGGGAGGAATGCTTCCCAAAGTTCAATGTTGCTTAGAAGCATTAGATAAGGGTGTTAAACGAACCCATATTATTGATGGAAGAGTACCTCATTCAATTTTAATTGAATTATTTAGCTATGAAGGTATTGGTACAATGATTTCTCAAGATTCTGAAGAAAGTGAATATTAAAAAAACCTTGTAATATTTAATATTGAAAAAAATTTGATACTATGCATGCTGTTGACGCAAACTATATAAAAAGTATTATTAGAACAATTCCAGATTGGCCAGAAAAAGGTGTAATGTTTCGTGATATAACACCATTATTTCAGGATTCTAAAGCTTTACGTGGTTTTATTGATGCTTTTATTCAACGATACATTGATAAAAATATTAATGTAATTGCTGGAATTGATGCACGTGGATTTTTAATTGGAGTAACTGTTGCTTATGCACTAAATATATCATTTGTACCCATTCGTAAAAAAGGAAAATTACCCTGGAAAACCATTTCTAAAGAATATGAATTAGAATATGGAAAAGAAGAAATAGAAATTCATATTGATGCTTGTAAAAAAGGTGACAGAGTTGTTGTTATGGATGATTTAATCGCAACAGGTGGTACAATGTTAGCTGGAATTGAATTGGTTCGACAATTAGGTGGAGAAGTTGTGGAAGCAGCAGCAATAGTAGATTTGCCAGATCTCGGTGGTTCAAAAAAAATTCAAGAGATAGCTAAGGTTCCTGTTTTTACAATTTGTGCATTTGAAGGCCATTAAAATTTTTATTTTTTTTATATTCGTTATAAATAGTTTACAGGCGAAACCTAAATTAATTTTACCTAATTATCAGGAAGGAAAAAAAATCGTAAATATATTATTAAAAAATTACTTTCCTATTCCCGAATACGAAGATAAAAATAAATCCTGGGAAATTTTAGAATTTGAACCTAAAAAAAGGATTTTAAGAAAATATTATAAAAATTATTATATATTTTATTATCATTATAAAATTAAAATTCCCATATATGATAAAAAGAAAGAAACTATAAATTACAACTATAAAATAATAGACTATCGTATAGAAGAAATCTGGCTCCGTGTTTCCAATAATGATCCTAACTGGAGCCTTACATTTTTAAGAGAAGATTTATTACCCGGCAATTTTGCTATTTATATTCAATAAATTAAATTTACGAAGTAACGATTTAACATCAGGTTCTCTTCCTCGAAATTGTTTATATAATTCTAAGGGATCTTCAGTATTCCCTTTTTCTAAAATAAAATGCTTAAATTTTTCTGCTACTTCTTTATTAAAAATACCTTTTTCTTTAAAATATTCAAAAGCATCTGCTTCTAATACTTCAGCCCATTTATAGGAATAATATCCAGCAGAATAACCACCAGCAAATATATGAGAAAATCCTGTAGAAATACATATATTTTCTGGTTCTGGAAAAATTTTAGTTTTTTCTGTAACTTTTCGTTCAAAAGCAACAATATCATCTATTTGCTTAGGATCTGTAATATGATAATACATATCAAGATAGCCGTAATTTAATTGAGTTAAAAACTGTATACCAGCATGAAAATTTTCAGATTGTTTTATTTTTTCTATAAGATTATAAGGTATCTTTTCTTTTGTTTTATAATGCATAGCAAATAAATCTAAGGTTTCCTTTTCTTTTACCCAATTTTCCATTATTTGGGAAGGAAGCTCTACAAAATCCCAATAAACATTTGTACCAGCAAGACTTCTATAATGAACCTTGGAAAGTAATCCATGTAAAGCATGTCCAAATTCATGAAATAATGTTTTTACCTCTTCTAATGTAAGTAATGACGGTTGATTTTCGGTTGGTTTTGTAAAATTACAAACAATACCAACATGTGGTCTTGTTATTTTGTTTTTAAATAAACCCTGCTCTCGAATAGTCGTCATCCATGCACCACTTTTTTTTGTTTCTCTTGGAAAAAGATCAAAATAAAATAAACCTAAATATTCTTCATTTTCGTAAACCTCATAAACTTTTACTTCTGGATGATAAACTGGTATATTATCTTTCTCTTTAAATGTTAAATTATAAAGTTTATTTGCCACAAGAAAGATCCCTTCTATGACATTTTCTAAAGGGAAATATGGACGCAAAATTTCCTGATCTATATCAAACAAATATTTTTTATATTTCTCTGCATAGAAACGATAATCCCATGGTTGTAATTCCATATTTATATTATAATACTTAGAAATCCAATCTTCTAATTCCTCTTTTTCTTTTATTGCAAAATCCTTAACATGTTTATATAATTCTTCTAAAAATTCCATTACCTTTTCTACCGTTTTTGCCATTCTTTCTTCTAATACATATTCAGCATGATTTTTATATCCTAACAATTGTGCTCTTTCGAAGCGAAGTTCTAAAATACGTTTTATAATTGGACGATTATCTGTTTCTCCTCCAAGTCCGCGAGAGCGAAAAGCTATATACATTTTTTTTCTTAAAGATTCATTTTTACAATACGTAATAAATGGCAAATATTCTGGCATCTGAAGGGTAAAAATCCAACCTTCTTTATTTCTTTTTTTTGCATTTTCTTTACCAATTTGAATTAAAGTATCTGGTAATCCTTTTAAATCATTCTCATCTGTAATATGAAGTTCAAAAGCATTTGTTGATTTTAAAAGATTTTCTGAAAATTTTGGCGAGAGTCTTGATAATTCATCATCAATTTCTCTAAGTCGTTTCTTTTTATTTTCATCAAGTAAAGCACCATTTCTTTTGAAATTTTTCCAAAATAATTCTGTTAAGCGAAATTGTTCTTTATTTTGAATCCCTTTTTTTGTTTTATAGACATGATCAATTTTTTTAAATAACTCTTCATCTAAATAGACATCATTAGAATAATTAGCTAAAAAAGAAGATACCTCAGGTGCAATTTTTTGTATATCTTCAATACATTCAGCACTAAATAAAACATAATAAATCGAAGCACATTCATGTAATTCTTGATCAGCCTGTTCTAAAGCTAAAATTGTATTATTAAAGTCTGGTTCTTCTGAATTCTTTTTTATTACTTCTATTCTTTCTAAAGCAATTTTTTTATAATACTCTAATGCTGGTAAAAAATCTTTTCCTTTTCTTTGAATTAAAGATTTAAAGTCAACTGGTTTATCTGGTTCTAAATATAATAAAGGATTATCTTTTAATAAACTATTATATTCATAATTTTTCTGAATTTCCATAAAAGCAATTTAATAAATTTTTTTTATTTGTCAACGAAACAATAAAAATATTAAATCACTTATCTTTTGTAAAAAATATAATCAGTAACAACAGGATTTAAATTACATTTCTTGAATTCCATTGCAATTTGGCCTCGATGATATGTAGAATGATTTATAATATGGAATAAAATTTCCATTATAGAATTTGTATATTTCTCACCTTTTGAATTTTTATAATTTATAAAGTTTTCCAGATTATTATTTTCTAATATAGAAATAGTATGTCTATAATTATTTTCATTTATATGATTACATTCATCCCAAGTATGTATCTCCCAAACATTAAATGGAATGTCTTGTGGATCAATACGATTATTCCAGATTTGATGCGCATTTATAATATGATTAAATATTTGGATAGATCTTTCAGAAACTTTATTTGAATGTTCAACGAATTCCTTTAATAATGCTTTATTAAAATGATCATTATATTGAAATAAATCTAAAAATAAATTTTTTAATAAATTATTTTCTGACATTTTTTACTCCCTTATTTTTTGGAAAATTATTAATTATAATAATAAAATTAAAGAAATATGTCAATTTTATGGTATTTTGGGTCCCAATAACCAATTAGATTTACTTTTTCCTTCCCTTTATAATAAACATTTTTTATGACTTTCAATTCTGAGGGTTGAATAGATAAAGAAACTTCTTGTTTTTTCTTATTATCATAATATAATTTTACTTTTTTATCAGTGAGACGAATAATAAATTTACAAAGATAAAGACGGAAAAAATGTATTAGGCTTTCATAAGCAAATTCTCTGTCTAAAACAATGGGAATTTCTCGTAATATCTCAATAATTTTCTCAAAAGCCTCTTTATGCTTTAAATTACGGGAAGTTTTTTCCTGTTCTATTAAAGAAGAAGAATAGAGTAGGAAATAAATTGGTAAAGCTCGTCCTTCAAAAGGGGCAGAAATACTTAATAATGTATAACCTCTTTCTCCTACTTTAAGTTTTCCTACGTAATCTGTTTTATAAGAATAAAGTCTTTCTATGTCTGTTGGATCACCAATAAGAAATTCTACTTCATTATGTAGTAAAGAAAATAAAATATTCCAATCACATTTTGTTGCTAAATCTTCCAATTTTCTGTTCAACCATTTGTAAATACTATTAAAACTTCTTAATTTTCCCTTATCTTTGCCTCTAATCCTATTTTGAGGAAGATGTCTAGCAATTTCAGAAACATTTAAAGATTTTGCAAGGATGATAGCATAACAAATTTCAGTAAATGTATCAATAATTTTTGATTGATAAGGTAAGATATTTATATAATTGGAATAAAATACAAAATGATTTTTTATATAAATATTTTTCTTATTCATTAAAAAGCTTTGTTGCATAAAAGTTAATGATTTGCTATTTATTAAAATATTTATCAACATTCTTAGACAATTTTTTATGATATGAAAAAATATTGAATTTATAAACATATGTTATGTATTATTTGAAAAAAAAATTCGTTTTTAAAATAGATATTATGTAATAAAAATAATTAAAAAATTTAATTATTGTATTCAAGAGATTTATTTAAATTTTGATGAATGGTTCTTAAAAGAGAAATAAAAAATTTATAACGTGTATTTTCTTGAATCATTTCTGGATCTTGATTTGTAGCAATAGGACCTATAAAATTATATCTAAGAATTAAAGGATTTGTAGTAAAAATCAATGTTTCAGGTGTTCCAGTAATAATTTCATTATTATCAATCCGAAAAGGTGGTTCAAAAATTATTAATGGTATTTTTATTTTTCTCTTTTGTATATCTAAAAGAAGTGTTTGTTTTAATAATTCAAAGCTCTTTTCATCAAATGGTTTATTTTTATATTCTTCTGGTATTTCGGGAAGATTTCTTTCTAAATTAGGTTCTACCCCTAAAAACATACTATAATTAAGTTTTTTCGCTTCTTCGTATATAAGATGCAAAGCTGGTAATTCTTCAACACAAGGAACACATGTTGGACTATAAAAATTTAAAATTAAAACGGGATTTTTAATTTGATTCAAATAAAATCGATTGCCATTCAAATCCCGTACTACAAGAGAATTAAAATATTTATTATAATCCTTTTGAGATTTACAATGAACTATTACTATCAAAAAAATAATCAATAAAAAATACTTTAATATTTTCATAAAAAACTATTATAATGATAATCTTTTAAAAATAAATTCAGGTAAATACTTAATAATTAACATAATATATTTCCAGAACCACTTAGTATAAATAACATTTTTTTCTTTCATAGCTGCCTTAAAAATATCTTTTGCTACTTCTTCTGGTTTTGCAGTTAAAAGTGGTGGTAAATTTAAATTCTCTGTCATAGAGGTATATACAAAACCTGGTTTTACAGTTAAAACATGAATTTTTTCTTTAAATAGGCGATTTCTTAAACCAGAAAGATAAGTAGAATAAGCAGCTTTTGCACTACCATAAAAATAATTACTTTGTCTTCCTCTATCTCCAGCAACAGAACTTATGCCAATAATTGTTCTTTTTTTTGATGAACTCTGTTTGATTTTTTCAATCATCATTTCTGTAAATATAGCAGGCATCGTATAATTAATTTTGATGATTCTTTGTGCTTCGTTTGAATCTGTTTGTGCTTTCTTTTGATCCCCAAGATAACCAATAAAACAAGCAAACATATCTATAGAATCTGGAATTTTTTTTATTATTTGTTCTGGCGAATCTTTTTCTACATCAAAAAGGATTGTATCTACTTTAATCTGGTAACGAATTTGTAAATCTTTTGCAATGGCTTCTAATTTTTCTTTATTTCTTCCAATTAAGATTTGAGAGATATTTTTTTTAGCTAATAAATGACTGAAAGCAACTGCCATATCAGATGTAGCACCTAAAATTACAACTTTATTCCAGTAGGATTGTTTCATAATGCCTCCTATGAAAAAGTTTTTTTTGTATGTAATTTTAAAAATAATTACATACAATTTCGAATCTACTCAACTTTTTATTCATTCATTCCCAATATCCTCTTTTTCCGTTTTTATATAATTTATAATCTTTTTTATGCTGCTTTTATTACAAAATTAGAGAAATCTTCAAATACCAAATTATATTTTAATGTAAGATAAATAATTTTAAGCAATTTCCTCGATGTTGCTATAATCGCTTTTCCATTCCCTTTTTTCATTCTTAATCTTGTATAAAAGTCCCTCAAATAGGGTGAATATTTTATCGCTATCAGGGTAGATTGTATCAAAACTTTTCTTCCTAATTTACTGCCTCTTTTCGTTATATGTCCATTAATTTTCTTATTATTAGAATGATGTATTGTTGGTACTAAACCAAAATAGGAAAATAATTTCTTCTCATTTTCAAAATCATTTATGTTTCCTATTACCGCTAATAATGTTATCCCTGTTTTTGTTCCTATCCCTTTTATACTTGTAATATTTGTAAAACCTGATAAAGATTTCCCTAACTCTTCTAATTTTTTATCTATTTCTTTGATAGATTCATTTAAAGATAAAATCTGATTAACTATAATTTTTAATTCAAATCTTACTGTTTCGCTCAATTCTTCATATTCTAATACCTTCTCTAAACTCTTATCACTTGAAAATTGTTCTTTTTTGGTTAATATTCCCTGTGATAATAAAAGATTGTGAATCTTATTCTTTAAACTACTTCTTAACTCTACTAATTTGTTCCTTGTATTCGTTAAACTTTCTATCTCCACATAAGCATCATCTTTAATCCGAACTTCTGGCAACATCTCTTTACTCGCATAATATGCCAGCAATTCCGCATCATTCTTATCTGTTTTCTTTGTAGACTCACTGATTATCTTAAATTTGCGAGGATTTACCACTATTACGCGAGATACATAATCTTTTACCTTCTTCCTGAAATACTTTACATTCGTTGTAGACTCTACTGCTAATATATCTTCTTTATTTAATGTCTTTATAAATTTCCCAATTTCCAACAACTTATATTTCTCAAATCTCTTTTCTTCTGTCCCCTTTCCCATATAACATACTACAAAGTTGTCTTTGTGCAAATCTACTCCTATATATCTCATAGTTTCCTCCATATCCATAATCTTAAAACATAGTTGAGTAGATTCTATCTCGGCTACTCTGCCAAACTCCTATTCAGGCTTTTGCCTATTATGTGATTCGGTTATAGGTATGATTAATCTCCTTTTCAGGCTAACTTGCCTATTAAAATATCCAACCTATAACCTATCTACTCTAACTATGCCTTTTCGGCACAGTTATATTCAGAGTCGCACAAGACAACTTTTTCATCTCATCTCCTTTTGAGTTGTCGCTGTGCAAAGCCCAGCAACGGTTTTTTCCCTCCCACCTCCCTTTACACTTTTTTGAGTTGTCGCTGTGCAAAGCCCAGCAACGGTTTTTTCCCTCCCACCTCCCTTTACACTTTTTTGAGTTGTTGCTGTGCAAAGCCCAGCAACGGTTTTTTCCCTCCCACCTCCCTTTACACTTTTTTGAGTTGTTGCTGTGCAAAGCCCAGCAACGGTTTTTTCCCTCCCACCTCCCTTTACACTTTTTTGAGTTGTTGCTGTGCAAAGCCCAGCAACGGTTTTTTCCCTCCCACCTCCCTTTACACTTTTTTGAGTTGTTGCTGTGCAAAGCCCAGCAACGGTTTTTTCCCTCCCACCCAATCCCTTTTGGTTGTCGAAGAATATATCCATCTATGATTAAATTGTCTATTATAAGTTTCAATTCTTTTTAGTTATCTCTTATAAAGAACAATATTTATTTTTTTCTATTTCGTACATTTACATTTATTTTAATAATCTAATTAACATTAATTTAATAATTATTTTATTTTTATTATAATTATATTTGCAAGAAAATTTTTAGAATTAAATAAATACTTTATTATACTAAATTCATTTTATTTGTAGGCAATTAAACTCACCGATATTTTATAAATATATATGTTTAACTTTTTATTTATTGTATCTTAAATATAGAAATTTAAATGAACTAAATTTAATTTTTTATTTATTTTATTAAAATCATTTGACAAAAAACAATAGTTATTTTAATTTTGTTATACAATGTTCACAACAAAGCAAGAAAACGATATATTAATTATAGAAACAACTGAACAACGATTAGACATGGTTATTGCAAGAAGATTTAAAGATAAATTAAATGAGGCTATTAGTAACAAACCTAAAAAAATTATAATGAATTTAGCAAAAACAAATTATTTTGATAGTTCAGCATTAGGAGCTCTGGTCTCTTTTTTAAGAGATGTAAAAGCTTATGGAGGACATTTAATATTATGTAATCTTTCTCGTTCTCTACATGCTTTATTAAAGCTCTCCAAATTAGATATATTATTTGATATACGAAATAATATGCAAGAAGCAATTGAATATTTTAATCAATTATCAAAAAAAGAATCATAATGTTTAGTTTTATATATTAAAAAAACGAAAATGTTTATGTGAATAAATCTATCATTGCACAAAAGATAGAGGAA
>BPKM01000006.1 GCA_026005135.1 Leptospiraceae bacterium
CTTCGCATGAATAAAATTGAAATTGTTGCATTATATTTTTAATTTTTAAATATTTTATAATTTCGGAAGAACGTTTTGCATCAAAATTACCCAATAAAATTATAATGTCTCCTTTTTCCTTAGAGATATTTGCATATATAATATCATTGTTGTTATTTTCTTCTTGATGAACATTAGATTCTTCGTTTTCTTCTAAACTTATATCCTGGGATTCTTTTAATTGATCTGGATTTTTGATTAAATTTTCTTCTATATGTTTTAACTTAAAAAATTGAAAACCTGCAATAAATCCTAAAGTAAAACCAATAAAAAAAACAATTAAAAACCAACTAATCTTACTCTGAGATGATTTGATTTCTCTTTTTCGAGATGGATTTATATCCTTTTCAATTTTTTTTGCAAAATCAATATTCTGTATAGCCATTTTTATCCAATTATCGGTTTATTTTTATTTTTTAACTTAAAAAAATTAGCGAAAAGATTCTAAGGTTTTTTGTAATATTTCAAGGCCTTCATTGGCAGTTTCCAGATCTATATTCAGTGGTGGCAATAATCTAATAACCTTTTCTGCTGTGCAATTTATAATTAAACCATTTTCTAAGCATTTTAATACAATTTCTTTACATGGTTTATTTAATTCTATTCCAATCATTAAGCCAACACCTCGAATCTCTTTAATAAAAGAAAATTGGCTTTTTAAAATATAAAGTCTTCTAAAAAAATATTCTGATAGTCCTTCAACATTATCTAAAATGTCTCTCGTCATTAAGACTTTTAAGGTTTCGTATGCAACTCTACATGCTAAGTGATTCCCACCAAAAGTAGAACCATGGATACCTGGTTCAAAAATATGGGTAAATTCATCTTTTACAATCATTGCTCCAATAGGAAATCCATTTGCAAGACCTTTTGCGAGAGTTATTATATCTGGTTCTACATCGTAATATTGGTAAGCAAATAAATGTCCGGTACGACCAATACCACATTGGATTTCATCAAATATTAATAAGGATTTTGTTTCGCTGGTTAATTCTCTTGCTTTTTGTAGAAATTCTTTTGATAAAGGATAAATACCTCCTTCGCCCTGAATAGGTTCTAAAATTAAAGCACAGATTTCATCACCCTTTGAATCAAAAATTCTGGTTAATGCATCAATATCATCTGGTATAAATTCAATATTGGGGATTACACTTCCAAAGCCTTTTCTAACTTTTTTCGTTACCTGTAATAGATAAAGAACCAAATGTTCTACCATGGAAACTTCTTTCTAAGGATACAATAATTTCTGCTCCATTTTTTTCTTTTTGTCCATAATGACGGGCAAATTTGATAGCAGCTTCATTTGCTTCTGTACCAGAATTACAAAAGAATACTTTGCCCGGAAAACTATATTCAATTAAAACTTCTGCTAACATTGCTTGTTCTTCATTATAGAATAAATTCGATGTATGGATAATTCTTTCTGCTTGTTCACGGATGGCTTCGATTATATCTGCTTCTCCATGCCCTAAATTTGTTACGGAAATACCGCTTAAAAAATCTATATAACGTTTATGTTCTGTATCATATAAATAAGGACCCTGACCAAAATAAAAACATACAGGAAGTCGATTATAAGTATTTAAAATATATTTTTCTGTTTTGGTTTTTATTTCTTCAAAAGTTAAGGGCATACGAAAATAATCTTGTTGTGTATAATTATTAATTTGATCCTTTTGAATTCCTTCAGAAGAAGGATTGTTATTTAAAGGTTCTTTTTCTGGCATAATGTCATTTTTATTAAAGTAATTTAAGATACTACTAAAAAATAGAATTCTTTCAATTAAAAAAGTTGTGTTTGCTTCGAAAAGTTAGGAATATAATATTGATATTTCAGTATGTTTTTTAAATCCAGTGTTGGTTTATAATGTATAGAATGAATCCCAATAGATTTTGCACCTTCTATATTTTCTAGTTTATCATCTATAAAGATTGTATTTTCTGGTTTTGTATTTAATAAATCTAAAGTATATTGATAGATTTCGGGTTCTGGTTTTTCAAGATGGATTTCGAAGGAAAAAATCTTATAGTCAAAATAAGAAAAAATAACGAAATGTTTTTCTATAAATATTTTATGACTTTCATTAGTATTAGAAAGTAGAGCAAGTTTTAAATTATATTTTTGTTTGTTATAATATAATTCTTGTAATAAAAAATAATTTTTATCTATAATAGAAAAAATGCGATTCCATAAATTTTGTAAATGTTCTATAGAATAAGAAGTCCTTAAATAATCTTTTAATATAGTAAAAAATTCCTTTGTTGAAATATATCCTAATTCATAATTTTTTATAAGATGGTTTTGTTTTAAAAAATTCAGCACATCTTTTTTAGAATAAGGTGTATGATTTTCTATCCAGTTATAAAAGGGGTTAAAATCAAAATCAAGGAGAACTTTTCCTAAATCAAATATAATTGTATTTATTATCATAAGTTTAATATAAATTTGCCAATTTCTGTAATTGTTATATTATCATTTTCATCAATTTTTATAATATATCGATTTAAAAAATTATCTAAGTAATAATCTATTATATCTTCTGGAAGATAGGAAAAGAGTTTTTTAAGATCATTTATAGGAACAATATTATTGTCATCAATAAAATTTAAAATGTCTTTTTCATCTTTATTAAAGAAGTAATAAATAGAAGGTAATATTAAAATATCCTGTTTATTAAAACCTTCGTGCATATAATATACTTCTGAGCCTGTAAGCATTCCAGCTATAGCTACCGTTATAACATGTGGCTTCATTCCTCCTGTGGCATTCAAATATACACGATAATTTTCTTTTTTAGCCTTTTGTATTAATCGTAAAAGTAATTCTAATAAATTTATTATATCTTTTTTATATTCTTCTATCGCTTTATCTTTATTAAAAAGTTCTAAATCATTATAATATCCATGAATTTCTCTGCTTCCCCATATTTCAATTTGTAGCATAGTTTTAAAATATTTTTCTAAAATAATTTTAGATAATTCTCCTGCATTTGTTTTTGTAGAAACAAAAAATACTTTTATTTTATCATTTTCTATATTTTCTTTTTCTTTAAATGCCATAAAACTATTAATTTCTGCAGAATATCCACGAGGATTTTTTTGTAAGAATATTAAAATATCTTTTATAAGATTTTCATCTTCTAAATATTTTTCCCAAAAGCTATCATTTAATTCATAGTATTTTTTATTTAAAATTTCTGAAGAATATTTATTAAGAATACTTGTTCCCACTGTAATGATATGAAGTTGTGTTTGATTCATATATACATTACTTTCTTAATAGTAAGAAAAATCAACTATTTTTACTTGTTTTATTCATTTTTTAATAATTTTTCTATTTTTTCATCAGTTGGTATTTGATTTTCTATAGTAGAATGTGTTATTATTTTTTGTTCTTCGATATTGGTATTTTCGGTTGGTATTCCATTAGTATTTTGAGTTTCCAGATTATGTAGTTTTTCTGTATCTGAGTGGGAAAATTCTGTGGATTCCTCTTCTAAAAGTAAAGAAAGTATAAATTTATAAAAAATATATAAAATAATAGAAATCCATATAAAAGAAATAAAATAAATAAAATCAACTGACTCTCCTAAATTAATATTTTTAGATTTAAAGAAATAATATAAAATTCCTATATCGGATTGAAAAGGATTTTTAGAAAAGTCTAATAAATCATAAAAACTATAAAATAAAATAAAACTTTGTATAGAAGTAAAACATAAAAAGGCAATATTTTTATTTATAAAATATAAAATAAATAAACCAATACTCCATAAGAAAGAAATCTGAAAAGCTAATGTTCCAAAAGGAATAAAAACAAAAGAAATAATAAGTAATAATAAACAAAATATAAAATAGTATAAATCTTCTAGTTCTTGTTTTAGAAAATTACGTAAAAATAATGATGCTGTTAAAACTGTACCAATATAACCAGAGGAGGCTGTTAATATAAAACCAAAAAAAGGTAAATCGCCTTTTATCATTGTTTTAGCAGATTCATCTTCAAAAATGTGGAATTGAATCCAATCAACATTAAAAAACATTGCCATTAAACTATGCCATAGTTCATGTATTAATACAGCAAGCATTTTAAAAGGAAATAAAAAAGAACTTTCCCAGAAAACAAAAGATAGAAAAAAGGTTAATAAAATAATCCAGAATCTCATTATTTTTTAATATCGAATGTATAGTGAAAAATTTCAAGATATTTATTTTAATTCTGATGGTTTAGAAGAATCCCGCTATGTATTTATAGAAGGTAATCATTTGCCTGAACGTTTTAAAAAGACAAAAAGTTTTTCTATTTGTGAATTAGGATTTGGTACGGGTTTAAATTTTTTATTAACATCTAAAATCTTTTTAGAACAAAATCAACATAAGGAAGGGCGTTTATATTATTATTCTATAGAAAAATATCCATTAAGTATTGCCCAAATTCAAATAGCATTACAAAGATTTTATGAAATTTCGTCAGAATTACAAAATTTAATCTTCTTATTAAAAAATATATATTATCCTATAGAAGGATTTTATACGATTGATTTTCATCCACGAATTCGATTAACTTTACTTATTGGTGATGTTATAGATATGCTACAATCTTTATCAGAAGAATGTAAATTTGATGCCTGGTATTTAGACGGATTTGCTCCTTCGAAAAATCCAGAGATGTGGCAGGAATCTATCTATCAAGAAATGGCAAGATTATCTTATAAAAATACAACATTTGCTACATTTAGTTGTGCTGGCATTGTAAAAAGGGGTTTAAGTAAAGCTAACTTTATTATTCAAAAAAGAAAAGGTTTTAAATATAAAAAAGAAATGTTATATGGATATTACAATAGTTCTTCTGAAAAATTAGAAACTTTTCAAAAAAAGCGTATTGCCATTATCGGTGCAGGAATTTCTGGTATATCGACGACTATTGCTCTTCTAAAAAGAGGTTATGAAGTTTTATTATTTGATCAAAACCCCTATTTAATGCAAGGTGCATCATCAATACCTATTGCCTCGATTATGCCTTATATTAGTGCACAAAAAAATGAGTTAACAGATTATACTATAAAAAGTTATAATTATTTTATTTCTTTTTTATTATCTTTATTTAAAAAGGATTTTTATAACCTTTTTAAAGATACTTTAATTTATAAAACCTTAAATAAAAATGATAAAATACTTTCTTTTATTAAGAATTATAAAATAAATAATCATTCTATTAGAGCTTATAAAAATTATTTTTTAAATAGACGAGCAGGCATTATTGATACCCATTATTTACGAATTCTTATAGAAAACTTAATGAGTAATTATTCAGACAATTTAAATTTTTATTTTAATACTAAAATTATTGATTTTATGAAAGATGGCGAAATAATCCTTTTGCAGGATCATCAACATAGAATTTATGAAGTTGATTCTCTGATTTTTTGTAATTCTTATCATTTAAATCAATTTTCTATTCTTTCTTATATTGACTATTTAACTATTAGAGGACAGATGATACGTTTTAATTCTAATTACTTACGACAAAACATAAAACATAATGTTTTAGGAGATATATCCTTATTTTCTTTAAATGATAAAATTTATATTGGTTCTTCTTTTGAACATTATAATAAAAATTTGCAAAGAGATTCCATTTCTGATAAATATATATTAAAAAAATTAGAAAAAAATTTTATAGATATTTTTGATGATATTGCAATAAAAAATCCAGATTATGATTTTAAAATTCCTACAGAAGCATTTATTGGTTTTCGATGTCAATCTATGGATTATTTACCTGTAATAGGAAGATTGGTTAACTGGGAGCAATTTTTAGAATATTTACGAAGTTTAATTCCAAATAAACGATATTATTATAAAGATATATATATTCCAGAGTATAAAAATATTTTTTTAAATACCTGCCATGGAACGAGAGGCTATACAACATCTTTTTTAGGTGGAGAAATCATTGCTAGTATGATAGATAAAAATCCTATCCCAGTAGAAAAACAAATGATTCATTCTTTATCGCCTGCTCGGTTTGTTTTTAGAAAATGGCGATCCAGCCAAAATAGAAAAATTTTTGATTTAAAATGATTTTAAACTTGTCATTCCATACAGGATTTCTTATTTTAACTTAAAGTAAATATTTCTATGGGGTAACTAAAATTTAAAAATATCAGAATAAAAGAGTAGAACAATGGCAAGAATAGAAAATCAAGATATTATAACGAAAATTATAAGTAAAAAAAATCATTTTCCTATTAAAGACGAGAAAGGATTATCAGATTATCAAAAATTACCAGATAAAACTGGTATAAGAATACAAGAAGTAGGTATAACAAGATTTAGAATACCAGTTTTATTTGAACATATAGAACTTCCAGAAAGACCTATTATGAATCATGATTGTATAGCATCTATGCGTATTAATCTTAAAGAAGGAAAAACTGGAATTAATATGAGTCGGTTATGTGCCATTTTACAGGAAGAAACATCTAATATTCCTTTAGATCATATTTTAATAGAAAAAATATTAAAACGTTTTCAATGGGAAATGAGAGACGAAGAAAATGAAGAACCATTCGAATATACTCATTTAATATTAGAATTTAATTATCCAATGAAGCAAAAATCATTAAAAAGTGGCAATTGGGGTTGGCAATATTATCCTTCCAAAATAGAATCTGTTATGAACAAAAACCAGATGGACTTATTTTATACAGTGGATTATGAATATTCTTCTACTTGTCCCTGTAGTTTATCTTTAGCCCAACAATATGAATATGAATATGCACAGGGTTTAACACAAGAAGGGAATGGTATTGCAACTGCACATGCGCAACGTTCCAGAGCAAGAGTAACTGTCCAGATAGCACCAGAAGAAGAATTTTTTATTCCTTATCTTGTAGAATTATTACGTAAAGCTATTCCAACAGAAACACAAAGTATGGTAAAAAGAATTGATGAACAGGCATTTGCTATTTTGAATGGCATGAATCCTATTTTTGTAGAACATGTAGCAAGACGATTGCATCAAATATTAGATAATGAAAGTAAAATTTTAGACTGGAAAGCTGAAATTGAACATTTTGAATCTTTACATAGTCATAATGCTTTTGCCAAAATTTACAAAGGAATCAAGGGAGGTTTAAAATAAATTATTCTTTAGCACCATATTGAATCCATCTGCGAACTGCATCATTTATACAGGAATTGGAATAATCCTTCATACTACCAGTAGTAATAGTCTGGTATAATAAGGATTCCTGTGGTGCATAAGGAACAACTCTATTTTTTGTTTGATTATAATCATTTAAATCTAAATTACCTTCATGTATAGTAGAATTATGACATTTTAGACAGTTTTCGAATACATTTTTTTGATGTAATTCTGTAAATGTTGGCTCTTCTGATAGAGAATATACTTTACAATTAGAATTGATACTATTTAGTAAAAGGGTTTGAATTAGTTCGTCTTTTTTCTTATCTTCTTCGTTTTGTAATTTACAAAATAAAAATATAAAAATAACAATAATAAAAATTAATTTATTTTTCATATATTTAAAAATCAATAAATACCTAACATCATTTTTACTTCTTCGCTTGCCATTTCTCTTGGATCCCATGGCGGAGAAAATGTAATTTCTACAATTGCATCTTCTATACCATTTACACGCTTACATGCTTCTTTTACTTCGTGTTCTAAATAAGGACCAGCTGGGCAACCCATTGAAGTTAAAGTCATTTTTACAAATGCTTTATTTCCTTCTGTCCATATATCATAAACAAGCCCTAAATCTACGATAGAAAAACCAATTTCTGGATCATAAACTTTTTTTACTTCTTCCCATAATTTAGAAATTAACTCTGGATTTTGATTGGTAAGATCATTTTGGTTTTCGCTTTGTTGATTATTGTGTATAGAATCTGAATTTTCCTTCATACAAAACAATAAAATATAGTTTTTTTAATAGGCAATAAAATAATAACAATTATTGATAAATGTAAAACAAATATTGAGGAAAAAGCAAAATTTTATTTTCTATTTTTTAGCTCTTGCTGTATTTGTTGATTTGTTTCTAAAATCTTTTGTAAAATATCAAAATTTTTATTATTAAAATACGTCATTGTACTAAATAAAATACTAACTAACACTACTATTAACCATTGGATGAAATGAATTCTTTTATTCGTATCTTCGAATCTTCTATCTATGGCTTCGAAGCGTTTATTCATATATTGTAATTGTTCTTCAAAACGTTTGTTCATAGAATGTAATTGCTCTTCAAAGCGTTTATTCATATATTGTAATTGTTCTTCAAAACGTTTATCCATATAATGCAATTGTTCTTCGAATCTTTTGTCCGTATAGTGGATAAGATCCTGGAAACGTTTATCCATTGTTTTAAAACCTTCTCGAACTTCGATAATTAATTCTCGTAATTCTGATTTTTGGACATAATTTTGTTGTTCTTCGGTAATTTCTTCAAAGATTTCATCTAATTCCTGTATGGCTATATCTTCTTTATTTTCTTTAAGAAAAGTAATAAATTTTTTAATTTTAGCTCTTCTAATATCTGCTTTTAAAGGCATAGTAACATAATAATAAAACAATTTTATTAAGTAAAGAAAAATTTGTTATAAGAATATTTTTTAAATTATTAATCCATCAGACAGATTAAAAAAGAAAATCCAATATTTTACAAATATAATAAATGTATTATTATAAATATTATCCCAAAAAGGACAAAATGATGCCTTTTTTGTCCAATAATGGACAATTTTAAAAAATTTTTTTATAAACAAAGAAAAAAATATTGTCAGAATTTAGATTATATAAAAATTATAAATAAACAATAAAATAATACATAAAGGAGGATAGAAATGAAGATACAAAACCTAAAAAATAAAATAAAACAATTCAATTCAATTCAATTCAATTTATAAAAAGATTGGCTTTTCGTTTGGAACCATAATAGGATTATCGATTATTCTATATTGTGGTTTGGGATGTATGGAAAATAAGCATAAAAAAAATGATTATGATTTCTATATATTAACATTATTAAATAGAGAAAATTCTTCTACAAAAATGGCAACTAGTGATGATATCTTTATCCAACCATAAGATGGCATCGAATTATGAATTACGTGAACTGCATCTACAAAATATATCTGGTCCTCTTCTGATTTAGAAGCTTTTAAAAACTTATATTTTTCCATAAATCTCTCTTGTTTTTCTTTATCTGCTTTGGCTGGTATCTGTTTTGTCTTTTTATAAACATAACCCATTTTATGTAAAAGTTTCCTTACACCCTCTAAACTATAATATATTCCAAATCGCTTTTTAATATATTCTCTTATTTCTTTGATAGTTGTATATACTTTCTGACTTAAATGCTCGTCTAATTCTTGAATTTGTTCTTCATTTAAAAAAGGTATTTTCCCTTGATAGTTATCTTCTATGAGACCTTCTATCCCTTTTTCTCTATAACGCTTTATATAATTTCTTATTGTAGTTTCATCTAACAATAATATATGAGCAACTTGCTCGTAAGTATATCCATCATTGAGTAGTAATATTGCTTTTAATCTATCTGCTATCTTTTTATTTTTAATAAAAATAAAAATTTAGAAAAATTTAGAGAAATGGAAGATGAGTTAAAAAATTCGAAATTAAAGAAGGAGCATGATGACAAAAATGAAATGCAAATTATAAGTAAGTATATTTCAATACAAGATAAGAAACTAGTCTTAGAACTTGTGCAGGAAGAATACAACCTTTTTTTAAAGGATAGTGAAAAGTATCAATTAGAAAATTCATTACATGATAATAATAAATTTGTTGAAATTTATAATAATATTACTAAAAATAAATCTATAGTAAAAATGTTAGAACGATCCAATTGTAGACCCTCTTATTTATTATGTAGAACTTTTAGTTGCGGTGATATTTATGTTGGAACACAATTTTGGCCTGCTGCATTTGCTTGTGCCTGGTTGGGATTCTGGTGTGGCGGAGGATATTTAAAATATCATTACTATTGTCCAGATATTAATGTACCAATCAGTTGGAGCTGGGATTTTTAGTAAAATAGTTTAGAATTTAGGAGGCAAATTATGTTAAAAAAAATATCCATAATTTTTATTTTTTTATTTTTATTCAATACACTTTATTCAGAAACAAGTTCTTATTATATTCAAGGTATTGGATACGGTAGATTTGGATATATTGCTTTGGGTAAAGAGCAAAATAATTTTATATTTGAAGCCTCTGTGGATATTTATAAAGATACATCAGAATTTAATAGTGATCTTAGTTATATTAGTTATACTAAAAATGGTTGTATATCTTCGTTATGTTTTTATACAAATAAAATTTCTCCCTTAGGATTTATAGGTATAGGTTATTATCTTAATTCTTATTTTTATATTAAAGGGCAGATAGGATATGGAAGATTCTATCAATATGAATATATTAATTTTTTAAGAGAAGAAAGAAATATTATACAATCAAATATTTTAAATAATATTTTAGACTATCCAAGTTATAATGTTGAGTTTAAATCTGATTTTATTTCTGGGATAGGAGTAGGGTTGAAATATAATATTTATAAAAATAAAGTTTATATAGGGTTGGAATATAGTTTAAATTCTTATATCAATTCTTCAACAGAAATCAAATTAAATTTAATTGATTCTTATTTATTAGAACCTTCTCTGAATTTAGAAAAGATTATTTTAACAAAATTTCAAATAGAAAATAATTTAGTGCATAATAAGAAAATGTTTTATCCAAGAGGATTTCATCTATTACGTTTCTTTGTGGGATATAGATTCTAAAAAGATTTTTCTATGGAATTAAAATTAAAAGCGAAGGCAGAAGAACAGGAAAATAATGAAGTAGGTATAGCAGAAAGCCCAAAATCAAAATTCTTTACAACACGAGGATGTGGGGATAAATTTTGGGAGTGCATTATTAAGGAAACGTTTGCTTATAAATTATGGACTGGGAAGTATTGTTTCCCCTATTTTTATAGAGATAATAATATTTGGTATTGTCATAGAAAATATTTGAAAAAGGGATGCAGACAAAGAAATATATGCGAATGGGAAATTTGTGATGAAAGAGAAAAAATTTTATTTCTATACCAATAATATAATTAAGTTGGGAGGATAATATGGTAAAATATATAAAAATTATATTAAGTGTTGGTTGTTATTTGATATTGTTAAGTAATAGTATTATAGCAAAAGAAAAATCTAAATATAATCTTATTTTATATCCATTAAATGGAATAGGTATAGAAATGGAAAATGATAAATTTACTTTTGGTGTTGGGATATTAAAGCCCAGTGATATATTATATAAAAATGATCCATATAAAGATCAATATAAAGGAAAATCTTTATATCAAGAATTAGAAATTATATCGCCCTATATAACTATTAAAGAAGATAATTTAAAATTTCTTCAACCTGATTTTTTATTTTATTTTGAATATTATTTTTTCAAATCTTTATATATAAATATAATGATTAATCGCTTTTCTTCTTCTATTCGTAGTATAAAAGAATATCCCTTTAGAAATGAAAACTATTTTCAAAATTTTTATATGAATTTTCAAGAATTAGATTTATTATATTTAGAATCATCTTATAAATTGTTTTATTCTCCTGCTTATTTTTTTAGTACAGGAATAGGCTATAAATATAGATTTTATAATAAATATTTTATTAAAATTTCTTATGGTCTTATATTTGAGAAATTGAATAAAAATCCAGATTTCATTTATTTTAGTGATTTATTCGATTATTATTATTTTAGAGATTTTTATACTTATAATCTCTCTGAATTATATATAAATAAAATTATTCGAGAAAGAGATTATAAAAGGTTTGATTTACCATATCAAATACAGATTGCTATGGGAGTATTCTTGTTTTAACAAAGGGAGGTAAAAGATGAAGAAAATTATATTACTTCTATTATGTTTTTTACCTTTAGGATATATTTTGGGTGATGTTCATAATTTTTATATTACAAAACAAGCATTATTGAATTGGGGCATTGGGTATGAATATGATTATAATAATCGCTTTACTTTTGGGATTAATTTATGGTATCCTAAGGATATGGATATAAGCCCAAAAACGGGTTTTCAATTTTATCAAATCTTTTATAGTAATTTTAATGCTTCTGATGTTTTAATCTATCAAAAAGTAGAAACATCTAAATTTATTTCTCCTGATATTCGATTTCAAATGAAAATAAATTTTTATTATTTTAATAATAATTCTTATTTATATTCGGGTATATATTATCAGTATTATTCTCAGTTAGAAAAAGGAATAGATCAGATTCCTCTTGTTTTTAATAGTTTAAATAATCAATCAAACTCAATAACTATTCCTCCAATGTCTTATACACTGATTTATAATAATACCCAGGAATATGGATTGTTATTAGGTTATTATAAAAAGTTTAATAATAAAATGTTTTTTAGTATATATATGGATTATTTTTACGAAAGATTAAATATTTATCCAGATAGAGTAATTTATTTTCCAAAAAAAGATAATTATTTATATAATTCTAAATTTTTTATTTATAATTCAGAACATTTTTACTCGCAAAGTATTTTATTAAAAAATATAAAACGATTTAATATAGAACGAAATGGTACAAATGGATTGGGTATATTATTTGGAATATCAATATAAAGATAAATAATTATTATAAATAAATTTAAAGGGTATGATATATGAAGAAAACAATCATAAAAATATATCTTATCTTTTTATTATTATTTCATATATGTTTTTTATATTCTAACGATTTAAAAAATTATAGATGGAATATAACCATTCCTCTTTTTTCTGGTATAGGATTGGAATATCAGGTTTCCAGAAATAGATTTGGTTTAATGATAGAGACACCTTCTGATATATGGTTTATTAATTCCTATTATGATAGTTATGTTGGAATGGATAAAACGAAGAAATTAATAAAACAATTTTCCGCTAACTGGATTAATTATAATAATACAATTACTTTTTATGAACCAGATATATCGCTTTATTGGGAAAGATATTTTAATGATAATATTTTTGGAGAATTACGATTAGAACGATATTCATCTGCAAAATGGAAAATTCAAGAAAATCCATTAAATATTCCAAAAGTTCAGAGAGAAGATTTTTTGTTATTTGATCAGATTTATAAAGAATTTTCTTATGAACTTAATTATCCAGCTTATTATAGGGCTGGAATTTCTTTCGGATATAATAAAAATTTCTGGGAAAGATATTTTTTTAAGATATCTCTTGGATTATCTTTAATCGAAAGTACAAGAGAATTCAATAAGGTGATTTATTTTCCAGAACCTATATTTTATTCTTATTTTAACGATATTTATAATTATGAATTAATGGATTTTTATATTAATGAAAGACAATTAAAAAATGATTTAAAAAGAATTAAAATACCATATAATATTATGATTAAAATTTTGGTAGGTTATAAATTGTTTTAATATGTTAAATTTTATTTTATTAGGTATAAATATTTTTTTACCTATCATAAAAACAGATTTTTCTTATAATATAAATTTTCTTATTTCTTATAATGGTATTGGACTGGAATATCGTTTTCATCCTCATTTAAAAGTAGGTGGTTTATTACAATATCCAGAAGAATCAAATTTTTATAATGATATAAAAAGTACAATTTTATTTTCTACACAGAATTATAATTATAATATAGTAGGATATAGACAAATAGAAGATACAAAATTTTATCAAGCAGATACTTTTTTATATGTGAATTTATATCCCTGGAAAGAATATGGTTTTTATGTGAATTTATTTTATCATTATTTTTCTGGCTTTAGTAAAGAGATTAGTTCTATACCCTTATCTGATAATAGAAATTTAAAATATATTGAGATGCAGAATTATTCTTTTAGTAATTTTATTCCCTTTATTTCTTATAAGTTATATAATAAACCATCAAATCATGGAGGATTTGCCATAGGTTATGAATACTGGCTTAATAAAAGAATGTTTATCAACTTAATGTATGGTTATTATGTTGATTCTTTAAAAGATTCTCCAGATAAAATTATATATTTTTCTGATAAAACGAAGTGGTTTTTTTATAAAGATCAACAATATCGAATAGAAGATTTTATTTTACAGGAAAGAGAACTAATGAATATAAATAATAATAATCGTTTTCGCTTTTATTTATATTTTATAATAGGAGTAAAAATAAGATAAGGAGGCAGTATGAAAAAAATTATAATAATTCTTATATTTTTTTTATCCTGTACCTATGATTTTAATAATGAGACAGAATTGGATAAATTTATAAGCGAAAATGTATTTGAATTAATGCCTGTAATCCATATGAATTTTCTAACTTCGTGTTATTATCCTGTTCAAAAAATCTGTTTATCAATAGAAGCATTAAAAAAACAAACATTTACAACTACTCAAAAACAACAACTATGTAATCAGATGGATACAGTTTTAGCACAAGGTGGAGAGAGTGGTGAACAAAAAGATCTGTATTGCGGTCAAATAACATCAAAAATATATAGCCAGGGTTGTAGTATAAATTTTTCCTTTGATTCTATTGCAAAGATTTATAGTTTATATTTTTATTCAGATTCTACTCCTCAGAAAACATTACAACAATATTGTGAAGGTATTAGAAGTACTATTGCGAATCAATATAATTTGGAACCAGAAATGTTTTATATATATTATTTTTAATCACTTACAGGTGGAGGCAAAAAAAAATGAAAGTACTGAGATTAATTTTCTTTTATTTTATTATGTTTTCTATCTCATTAAATGCTTATGATTTTATTCTAAAAGGATTATATATTAAAAATAATTTATTTATGAAAACTGGCATTTCATTAAATGATAAATTTAATATTTATTATGGTATTGATAAAAACAATCAAAAAGAAGATAAAATTAATGCTTCGTATAATATACAATATGATTATTATGGTGAAAATTTTATCGATTCAATAGAAGGTATTGATATAGGATATTTAATCTTAAAGCAAAAAAAAGAAATCAATCCTATGCAATTTATTAATCTTGAATATCGATTTATTACGTTTATGAAAAGTATCAATTTCTATGGGAATTTATATTTTATAAGAAGCGAAGATAAAGTAATATCAAATAGACATATTTTTTTTAGATTATCAAATATCTCGAATTTAGATTTTTATTCTTATAAAATATATTATTATCCTGTCTATACTCTCGGAATTGGCTTTGGTAGTGATTATCAATTTGCAAATAAATATTTTATAGGAGCAGAATTTTTTTATTATAAATTGCCTAAAATAGAATATCGTTTTGATATTTTTGTAGATAAAATGGATTATTTTTATTATAAAGAATTATATAATAAAATATTTACTTCCTTAAGTTATGATTATGATGTTGCTATGATTACTCTTTTAAATAATATGAATTTTTTTAATGAATTTAAAAAGGAAGAACAATATTTAAAATTACGATTGTATATAGGAATAAAATTTTAAATTTTATTTAAACTAAAACTGTATACAAATAGATAAACTCAAAAATATTATAATTTATTTATATAAATATTATCCCAAAAAGGACAAAATGATACCTTTTTTGTCCAATAATGGACAATTTTAAAAAATTTTTTTATAAACAAAGAAAAAAATATTGTCAGAATTTATATTATATAAAAATTATAAATAAACAATAAAATAATACATAAAGGAGGATAGAAATGAAGATACAAAACCTAAAAAATAAAATAAAACAATTCAATTCAATTCAATTCAATTCATAAAAAGATTGGCTTTTCGTTTGGAACCATAATAGGATTATCGATTATTCTATATTGTGGTTTGGGATGTATGGAAAATAAGCATAAAAAAAATGATTATGATTTCTATATATTAACATTATTAAATAGAGAAAATTCTTCTACAAAAATGGCAACTAGTGATGATATTAATAAAAATAAAAATTTAGAAAAATTTAGAGAAATGGAAGATGAGTTAAAAAATTCGAAATTAAAGAAGGATCATGATGACAAAAATGAAATGCAAATTATAAGTAAGTATATTTCAATACAAGATAAGAAACTAGTCTTAGAACTTATGCAGGAAGAATACAACCTTTTTTTAAAGGATAGTGAAAAGTATCAATTAGAAAATTCATTACATGATAATAATAAATTTGTTGAAATTTATAATAATATTACTAAAAATAAATCTATAGTAAAAATGTTAGAACGATCCAATTGTAGACCCTCTTATTTATTATGTAGAACTTTTAGTTGCGGTGATATTTATGTTGGAACACAATTTTGGCCTGCTGCATTTGCTTGTGCCTGGTTGGGATTCTGGTGTGGCGGAGGATATTTAAAATATCATTACTATTGTCCAGATATTAATGTACCAATCAGTTGGAGCTGGGATTTTTAGTAAAATAGTTTAGAATTTAGGAGGCAAATTATGTTAAAAAAAATATCCATAATTTTTATTTTTTTATTTTTATTCAATACACTTTATTCAGAAACAAGTTCTTATTATATTCAAGGTATTGGATACGTAGATTTGGATATATTGCTTTGGGTAAAGAGCAAAATAATTTTATATTTGAAGCGCTCTGTGGATATTTATAAAGATACATCAGAATTTAATAGTGATCTTAGATTATACTAAAAATGGTTGTATATCTTCGTTATGTTTTTATACAAATAAAATTTCTCCCTTAGGATTTATAGGTATAGGTTATTATCTTAATTCTTATTTTTATATTAAAGGGCAGATAGGATATGGAAGATTCTATCAATATGAATATATTAATTTTTTAAGAGAAGAAAGAAATATTATACAATCAAATATTTTAAATAATATTTTAGACTATCCAAGTTATAATGTTGAGTTTAAATCTGATTTTATTTCTGGGATAGGAGTAGGGTTGAAATATAATATTTATAAAAATAAAGTTTATATAGGTTTGGAATATAGTTTAAATTCTTATATCAATTCTTCAACAGAAATCAAATTAAATTTAATTGATTCTTATTTATTAGAACCTTCTCTGAATTTAGAAAAGATTATTTTAACAAAATTTCAAATAGAAAATAATTTAGTGCATAATAAGAAAATGTTTTATCCAAGAGGATTTCATCTATTACGTTTCTTTGTGGGATATAGATTCTAAAAAGATTTTTCTATGGAATTAAAATTAAAAGCGAAGGCAGAAGAACAAGACAATAATGGAGTAGGTATAGCAGAAGGCCCAAAATCAAAATTCTTTACAACACGAGGAGGATGTGGGGGAGGAAATAACTATTGGATATGTTGGTTTATTAGTCATGCTACAAGATTATATAAAACAGGGCATTGTGGATTTCCAAAAGAAATAAATGGCATACAATATTGTAATGTTCGTTACTTATATAGAGTAAATAAGAATTGCATATATAAATGGGAAGAAAAATGCGAAGGTGATATATGGGAAATTTGTGATCCAACGCGATATTTTCCTATTCCACCTGGTATGTGGTATTATGATAATTCTTACCACTGGAATTATTAAAATTCAAGGAGGCATTATGAAGCGCTTATTTCTATTTTTCTTTTTTTTATTGTTTATAAATAATATTTATTCCGAAGAAGGAAAGATTTTTCATCATTATTTTATGGCATATATAGATGCTAAAAATCAGTTTTTCTATTATGATTATAAATTAAAACCGTTTTTATTAATAGGGATACGATACTGGAAACAAAATGAAGTGGAAAGGCATCAATCTTTTGATTTTTTTGTTAGAAATAATGTTTATTATGAAGAAGCAAAAATTCAATATACCCCTAAAATAGATATAACATTATTCTACTTTCCTTTTTTAGATTCTATAAAATGGTACAATAAAATCTATGGAGGTTTGTTGGTTACTAAAAGCGAAACAGAAAAACAGATAAAAAATTTATTTCCTTTGAATGGGAATAATTTTTCAGGAATAAATACACCTTTAAGTATTATTCAGATAGAGAATCAATATTTTATATCAATAGAGCATAAAGAAAAAAATCTTTATGGTATGGGTATGCAATTAGGTTATCGATGGGAATGGAATTTATCTAAGGATTGGGGATTTTTTATTGATCTTTTTACTGGTGTTATATCGTATTTTCCTTATAAAACAGCATTGCAGGTTAAAATATTACCATTGGAAAAATCTAATATTTCTATAAATGATTTTTATAATATACTCTTATATGTAAATTTAAAAGAGGCACCAAGAATAGATTATTTTAATGTTTTTTCTGATACCAAAAAAAGAATAAAATATAATGATATTCTTGCAGGTTTTTCTTTTGGATTTGCATTTTAATTTTATTATAGATAGGAATATATATAGGGGAATGTAAAAATATGAAAGTACTAAAAAATAACAATAATACAATTTTAATTTATTTTCTTATTGTTCTCACTATCCTAAACTGTACCTGGTTTGATACAAGCCAGAATAAAATAAAAGATCAGGATATTTTATTATATTTCTTAATTAGTGAAAATCAAAATCGTCTCTATTTTAAATATAGTTGTAGTGATATGGGAAAATATTGTAGGAACGAATTTAATAAAATATCTAATGATAATGAATTTGATAATCCCTGTAGTGGCTGGGAATATAGTAAAACTCATTGCCCTAAAGAAAATTTTAAGAAAATGTGTATAATTAAAACGCCTTATTATGTTCATGAATATATTCTTTATGATTTAAACGAAGAGGGAAAATGGAGGCAAAATTGTGAAACTATCGCTTCTTTATCGAATGCTATCTTAGAATATAAAGATATTTACGAAATAAAATATTTTTATTAAGATTAGAGGCGAAATGCCTCTTTTTTATTTTACCCATAATTGATGTTTTATGAAGCGATTTTTGTTTATATTTATTCTTTTATTTGTTTTTAAAAATATGGATTCTTCTGAATTTTCTGTTTTTTGGGGAATTAAAAATATTAATTCAAATAAGATTGTAACAACAGGATTTAAATATTCATATTTATTTCTTTTTAATCAGGATAAATGTTCTAATTTTCTTTGTCCTTCGGGTGCAGGTTCAGAAATTTTTTATCCTGTAAGGAATAATGTATTAAGTGTGGGTTTAAATTATAATAAACAACTATCAAACTGTCGATTTAAAATAGAGTATGGAGAATCTAGAAAGCAAATTGGTTCTTATGATATTGATTTTTATACATTTCCTTATACGGGTTATAAACCCTTTAATTTTGATAATCTATTTTATAGAAAAGATAGTATTTATGTATGGAATAATTACATTGTTTTTAATAAAAGTGAATCTTCCATCAAGCAAAAATATTATAATCTTGAATTTCGCTACACAATAGAATTATATCAATATTTAGATTTTATTTTAAAGATTAATTACGAAAGAGAAAATTACTATTTATTTGATGCTTTTAATCCTTATATTAAATTATTTATTAATACAAACGTACATTTTTTATATAATGATTATTATATTATCGGTTCTGGTTTTTCGTTTCCAATATTAAAATTAAAAAATTTAAAAATAAAGTCAGGTATATTATTTCTTTTAGGGATTTTACATTTTGATTTTTATCATCCATTAAGGTATTTAGAATTTGTTGGTGACAATATAGGAAATGGTTATGAATTGTTTTTAAATATGAATTTCAATATTAATAAAAAAAGTTCCATTATTATAGAATTTCGTAAAGAAAAATTTTATACCTTAACGCCAAAATTTGCTCATGGAACAGAAATTCGAAAATATTCTGTGGTAGAAATACAAAATGTTATTGCCAGTGGAGGTAGAGGTCCAGAATTTCAAATTCATAAAGAAATTTTTTCAGGGAGTATTTACTATGAATTTAAATTATAAGTGTTTATTCTTTTTGTTTTTTATTGTATTCTTTTTAAATTCTTCTATCGAAGCAAGATTACAAAGGGGTTATAATTATAATCCTTATTTTGATAAATATCGTTTTTTTCTTTCTGGTTTTGCTTATGTATCGAATAATCAACAGCAAGGCGAAGGTGTAGAAATAATGTATCGTTTAATTAGTCCTTTACATATAGGATTTTCTTTTTATAAAGCAAACTTAGAAAATAGTAAATTTTTATATAATAATTATGATTTCTGGAATGAGAGTTTTAAAAATGTTTCTATAACTTCGAATAAAAAAAATCCAGCTATAAATTCATTAAAATTACGGTATTTTCCTTTTGAATTTGGCTTTTATGTTGGAACGTCTTTAAGTATTTCTGATAGTTTTCAGGAAGTTTATTTCGAAAGGTATTATAATCAAACAAAAGATTTATATAATTTACAGAATTATTTTGAACAGTCTATTTATTATAAAAAGAATTTTGGTAACTTCTATGGTATATCAATGGATATAGGATTATATAATATTTTTCCACAAAAATGGTGGAATTTTTTAGAATTTGGTATAATAGGATTTTTTGAAGTATCATTTCAGCAATATAGAAGTTCAAGAAATCAATTACTAATTCAAGATTTTTTTGTATACAAAACACTTGAAGCAGGATCAACTTTCTTTGCAATTTTTACAAAATCCTATTTTATTATATAGTAAATTAGAATCTATAAAGAATAAAAAAAGCCTTTTATTTCAAAAAGAAAATATTTCTTTTCGTATAGGAATTGGGATTGCACGTAAATCATTTAAAAATAAAATCATTTTATGAAGTTACAAGAAATATATATAGAAAATCAACCAGACGAAACAACCTGTGGTATTACCTGCCTTCAAGCAGTTTATAGATACTACGAAGAAAAATATCCATCATTAGAACAGTTAAAAAACGAAGTTGAATTTTTAAAAGAAGGAGGAACTCTTGCTGTAATGTTAGGGAATCATGCCTTACAAAAAGGTTATAATGCAACCATTTATACTTATAATTTACAGATATTTGATCCTACCTGGTTTTTAAAAAAAAATATTAATCTAAAAGAAAAATTGATTTTACAGCGAAAATGTAAAAAAGATGATCCCAAATTAATACAGGCAACGGATGCCTATTTAAAATTTTTAGATTTGGGTGGTAAAATTAAATATACAGATTTAACACCAAAATTATTTCGGAAAATATTTCTTAAGGGAGTACCCATTATTACTGGACTTAGTTCAACCTACCTTTATAATACTATGAGAGAAAGAGCTCCTACACCAACAACAGTAATAGATGATGATATCTGTGGTGAACCCGCAGGGCATTTTGTTGTTCTTGTTGGTTATGATTCGAGCAATAAAAAAATAATTGTTAAAGATCCCTATCCCTTACATCCAGGGAAGAAAAATATTACTTATAAAGTAAGAGTGGGAAGATTAATCAATTCAATTTTATTAGGAATTATAACCTTTGATGCAAATTTATTAGTAATAGAAAAATGAGTATTTATATTGTAATAGATAAAAAACAAAATAAGAATATTATTAAAGAAAATAAATCTCTTTATACTATTATTACAGCAAAGGAATATATAACAAATTCTTCTTTTTTAGACGAAAAAAAGGCTTATATTATTAATTTATGTAGTTCTTATAAATATCAATCTATTGGCTATTATGTAAGTTTATTAGCAGAAGCAAGAAATCATAAACCAATACCAGAAGTTTTACAGATACAGGATTTAAAATCATTAAAGGTTTTAAGAAAAATAACGAATCAATGTAGTGAATTAATAGAAAAAAGTTTTACTTCTATTACATCGGATCATTTCGAATTGAGTGTTTATTTTGGAAAAAATATTGCTTTAAGACACGAAAAATTATCAAAAGAACTGTTTCAGCTTCTGAAGATTCCTTTATTTAAAGTATTTTTTATAAGAGAGAAATCAAATAAGAATAAAAATTCTAACTGGAAAATTAAGGCAATACAACAATTAAAATTAGAAGATATTCCCTTAGAACATAATGATTTTTTTAATATTGCTTTAGAAGATTATATTAATTTAAAAAAGAAATATCAAAAAAAAATAAAACAAACCCATTATGATTTAGCAATATTGATTAATCCAGAAGAAAAAGCACCTCCTTCGAATGAAAAGGCTTTATCAAAATTTCAAAATATTGGAAAAAAAATGGGATTCAATGTAGAAATTCTATATCCAGATGATTTAAATCGTCTTGCAGAATTTGATGCTTTATTTATAAGAGAAACAACTTCTGTTAATCATCATACATATCAATTTTCTCGATTGGCAGAAGCAATGGGATTAATTGTTATTGATGATCCGAATTCCATTTTAAAATGTTCAAATAAAGTTTTTTTAACAGAACTACTTATAAAACATAAAATTAAAATACCACAGACCTATATTTTATATAAAGCCAATTTTTTAAAAATTGCAGAAAAATTAGAATATCCCTGTGTATTAAAACAACCAGATAGCGCCTTTTCCATAGGAGTGATAAAAGTCGATAATAAAGAGGAATTCATAAAAGAAGCTGAAAACCTTTTTAAAACAAGTGAATTACTTTTAGTCCAGAAATTTATCTATACAGATTTTGATTGGAGAATTGGAATTCTTGATAAAAAACCTTTATATGCATGTAAATATTTTATGGCAAAAAATCACTGGCAAATCTATAACTGGCAGGCACAGTCTAAAAACATAGAAGAAAAAGAAGGTGGCTTTGAAACATTACCCCTCTATAAAGTTCCAGATAAAGTGATTGATATTGCATTAAGATCTGCTAATCTTATTGGCAGTGGTCTATATGGCGTAGATATAAAAGAAATAAATGGTGAACCTTATGTAATGGAAGTTAATGATAATCCTAATATCGATGCTGGAATAGAAGATGCTTATTATGGTAATAAATTATACGAAACTATTCTGAAATATTTTTATGATAAAATACAAAAATTAAAAAATCAATAATATGAAGCTACATCTATTTGAAGGTTATGGTATAGAAGCAGAATATATGATTGTAGATAAAAACACATTAAAAATAAAACCTATTGCCGAAGAAATATTAAAATTTTATAATAAAAACCAGATTACAAATGAAGTTGCTTTAAATTCTATTGCTATTTCTAATGAAATTGTTAGTCATGTAATTGAATTAAAAACAAATGGACCTAAAAAAATTCTTCTAGGATTAGATAAGTACTTCCATCAAATCATTTTAAATATAAATGATTTTTTAAATATTTATAATGCTATTTTAATGCCTACTGCAATGCATCCTTTTATGAATCCAGATTTAGAGACATATTTATGGCAATATGGAAATAGGGAAATTTATTATACATATAATAAAATTTTTAATTGTAAAGGACATGGTTGGTCTAATTTGCAGAGTATTCATATTAATTTGCCGTTTTATGATGAAAAAGAATTTGTTCAATTGCATAATGCTATACGTATTGTTTTACCACTTATTCCCGCCTTATCTGCTTCTTCTCCCTTTGTAGAGAAAAAATTACACTATTTAGATACACGTTTAATGTATTACGAAAATAATCAAAAAAAGATACCTTCTATAACTGGAAAAGTCATTCCAGAATGGATAGAATCTATTGATGATTATTATAATAAAATTTTGTATCCTATGTATAATGATATTAAGCCTTATGATCCACAGGAAATATTACAAGAAGAATGGTTAAATTCTCGGGGAGCTATTTCTCGTTTTGAAAGAAATGCAATAGAAATTCGTGTTATGGATATACAGGAAAGTCCAGTAATGGATATTACTTTAATTTGTTTATGGGTAAAGTTAATTCAATATTTAATTTCGAATAATAAGATAATTCCCATAGATTTAGAATTATTATATAATATATATAAAAAAGCAATCGAGAAAGGAACAGTAACCAATTTACCAGAAGAATATTTAAATATTTGGAGTATAAAGAAAAAAAATATTACCATAAAAGAATTTATTAAATTATTATTAAATGGAATTGACTATCCTGATAATTATTTACCATATTTAAAAATAATTTTAAAATACGGTAATCTTTCAGAACGTATTTTAAATAATTATAATAATTCATTAGAAGATGAACAAATAGAATCAATTTATAGAAATTTAATTGAATGTCTTGTAAAAAATCAGTATTACTTATGAATTTACTAATTACCTGTGAACATGGAGGGAATCAAATTCCCGCTAAATTTAAGAAAGTGATTTTTATTGATAATAATATTTTAAATTCACATTATGGTTATGATTTAGGAGCTTTAGATCTGGCAAATTTTTTATATAAAAATTTAAAACATAATTATTCCTGTTATTTTTTAAAAAATCAAATAACAAGATTATTAATCGATTTTAATCGGTCTTTAAATCATCCTTGTTTATTTTCTCGCTATTCTAAAAATTTACCAGAATCCTATAAATTAGATTTATTAAATAAATATCATTTATTTAGAAATAGTGCAAAAGCTTATATAGAAAGTAAAATAAAATATAAAGAACAGATTTTGCATTTATCCATTCATTCTTTTACTCCAATATTCAAAAAGAAAGTTCGTAAAACAGAGATAGGTATTTTATTTGATCCTTCCAGAGAAGAGGAATATCATTTTGCTAAAATAATGAAAAAAAAACTTATATATAAATGTCATTTTAATCTACCATATAGAGGAATTTCTGATGGTCATACTCAATCATTAAGACAGTTATTTCCTAAGTATTATATAGGTATTGAAATAGAAGTAAATCAGAAGTTTTTAAATGATAAATCTTATTTTCCAGATACATTAAAACAACATCTTTTAGAAGCAATAATGGAATATTTATGGATTCAAAATAAAATATAAAAATACAAAGAATTGTCGATTTTTATAATAATGAGATGGTATTTAAAGGGAATTATTTTTCTATCTTATATGTCTTTGTATAGTCAAAATTTTGTTTCTTTAAAAAAAGAGATTGATGGAGAATTACATTTATTAAGAAAAAAAATCGAATCTCCACAGCTGCAAAAATCTATTTATGACGTGCATTTTCGAGAATATTATTATACTATAAATAATAGCGAAATGGAAATAAATCTTGAAGAAAATTTATATAATAATAAACAAGAAATTTTTAACTGGACTTTTTTAATACCTATTGAGGAACAATCCTATTTACACTATATAGAAGCTAAAAGCTTATGGAAAAAAAATCATATTTTACCTGCACTATATTTATGGAAATCTCTTTTAAAAAGTTCTAATTCAGAAGTTTCTAAAAATTCTTATAAAATTTTACAGAACATAATAAAAAATTCAAGAAATTATGAAATTTTTAAAAAAATAGATCCTTACTTTATTTATAATCTTTCGTCTAATAAGATGTATATGTTTTCGGATTTTTTGGGAATTTCTATGATTTTTGATGATTACTGGTATATGGATCTAAAACATAGTAAGTGGTTTTATTTTAATGAATATGAATTAAATAAAAGAATTATAATATTATATAATAATGAAGCTATTATATATATTTATTTACAAAAAACGAAAGAGAATCAAATAAAAAATAATGATGATTTACTTCGTTGGATAGATTGGATGTTTTCGTGGAATGAGAATACAAAAAATCAGTTATCATTTTCAGCGAAAACCAATAACAGATTCTATTTTTTTTGTAGCTTTTAGAAAAAATAATAAAAATTTTAGATATTACGAAAAATTATTTATATTTTTAAAAGGATTTTGCTATGTAAGGATTTATAATTTAGAAGATATTGATTTTATTAAAAATATTATTATGAGATAATTAAAATGACAAAAAAGTTAAAAGAATTTTCTAAAAAAAGAACATTTTTATTTGAATTTGCCAGTCGCTTTTTGGATGGTTTTTTACCAGAAGAACATCCTATTTTAATTCATTCCCGAAAGCGACAACGTTTAAGAATTTATAATGGATTAAGCTTCTTTTTAATTATTATGGTAATATTATTTCTATTGGTAGTATCCAATATAAATTTTAATGTTATTTTATTTTTATTTTATTCACTTGCGATTACACTTTTTTTTAACATTTAATTATATTACAAAATTTAAATATTTTGAACTTTTTTTATTTATTGTCTTATTATCTGGTATTATTCTGAATATTTATAATGCATGGATTAGTGAAACTTTTCCACCAATGAATTATGCTTCTTTACTGGTAATCTTAGTTGTATTACATTATGTTTATAATAGGTGGATTTCTTTATTATATATTGTTCTGATTGTGATTGTTATTTTTATCTTAGTATTTATAAAAAATAGTTTAAACCTAAATTGGGATATTTTTCAATTACGTTTACAATATTTTTATGATTTTGTTTTTGCTTCTTTAATCCTCTGGTTTATTTTAGAAGTATACGAGCATTTTAGAGAAGAACTGGAATTAAAATTAAAGCAAATTAATAATTCTCGAGAAAAAGATTTAGAATTAGCAGGGGAAATCCAAAAACAATTCTATCCAGCAATACCTGAGGATCCTTTTTTTTATATAGATTATTTAATTATACCTTATGATAAAGTATCTGGTGATTATCTTGATATTATTAAAAAAAATGATTATTACTGGATTATTATTGGAGATGTAACAGGTCATGGATTACAATCTAGTATGTTAACGATGCAGATCAATACATTATTAAATTATCTTATTATAGAAAAAGATTATGATGATATTCAAGAAATTTTTTGGGAGTTAAATAATCATTATTTTAAAATTTTAAATAAATTAGATATAAAAAATTATGCTTCTTTAACACTCGCAAAGATTTTTCCAGACGGAAAGGTTATTATAACTGGCACTCTTGGTAATATTTATTATTATAATAAAGAAAAGGATTATATCGAATCTATAAACTATACATCTCCCATTCTGGGATTACAATACATTGTATCTCCTGATGAATTAAAAGTTCTTGAGTTTCAATTAAAATCAGATGAGATTTTATTTTTTTGTACAGATGGTTTATTAGAAATTTTTTTAAAAAATCATAAAATTTTAGATAGTAAAGAATTTATGAGGATTTTAAAAGCATTTTTCCGCGATAATATCATACATAATAAAAGATTAGTTTTAAATGAATTACCTTTATTTATTAAAAAGTTTATACCATATTTTTCATTTCATGATGATGTATCGGCAATAGTAATTCAATATAAAGATACAATATAAACTAATTACTTGACCTTGTTCAATTCTTAAAAAAATTAAAATAATAGATAACCTTTAATTACATAGGAGAAATATTATGTCTGAAAAAAAATTTCGTATTGAAAAAGATACTATGGGAGAAGTAGAAGTTCCAGCAGATAAATATTGGGGTGCCCAAACACAACGTTCATTAATGAATTTTAAAATTGGTAATGACCATTTTCCAAGAGAATTTATATGGGCATTTGGGATATTAAAAAAAGCAGCAGCCTTAACAAACAAAGAATTAGGTGTAATTGATCCAAAAATTGCAGATTTAATTGTTCAAGCAGCAGATGAAGTAATCGAAGGTAAGCTTGATGAACATTTTCCTCTCGTAGTATGGCAAACAGGAAGTGGAACCCAATTTAATATGAATGTTAATGAAGTAATAGCGAATCGGGCAATAGAAATTGCAGGTGGAGAAGTAGGATCAAAAAGTCCAGTCCATCCTAATGATCATGTAAATCGTTCTCAAAGTTCCAATGATACTTTTCCAACAGCTATGCATATAGCAACAGCAGAACGTGTTGTAAACCATCTTATACCTAATATCAAATTATTACGAGATACATTATATAAAAAATCACAGGATTTTAAGGATATAATAAAAATTGGTAGAACTCATTTAATGGATGCAACACCATTAACCTTAGGACAGGAATTTTCTGGTTATGTTGCAATGCTTGATTATGCCATTGAACGATTGAATAAAGCATTAGATGATGTATACAAACTGGCACTTGGTGGAACAGCAGTAGGAACAGGTATTAATGCACATCCAGAGTATCCAGAAAGAGTTGCTAAAAAAATAGCAGAATTAACAGGTTTGCCTTTTGTTACTGCTCCTAATAAATTCGAAGCATTAACATCTCATGGCGCTTTATTAAATTTACATGGTGTATTAAAAACCTTGGCAGCAGATTTAATGAAAATTGCTAATGATATAAGATGGATGGCAAGTGGTCCACGTTGTGGAATTGGAGAAATTAAAATTCCAGAAAATGAGCCTGGAAGTTCTATTATGCCTGGTAAAGTAAATCCAACCCAGAGCGAAGCAATGACAATGGTATGCTGTCAGGTAATGGGAAATGATGTGGCAATCAATATTGGTGGTGCAGGTGGTAATTTTGAATTAAATGTATATAAACCTATGATTATTCATAATGTATTACATTCTATTAGAATTCTTGGAGATGCATGTAGAAATTTTAATGATAAATGTGCATTTGGTATTGAACCCTGGATAGAAAATATACAAAAACATTTACATAATTCTTTAATGCTTGTTACAGCTCTAAATCCCTATATAGGTTATGATAATGCTGCTAAAATTGCAAAACATGCTTATAAAACTGGTAAAACATTAAAAGAAGCAGCCATTGAATTAGGAATTTTAACAGCAAAACAATTTGATCAATATGTAAAACCAGAAGAAATGATTAAACCAAATTTAAAATAAGAGCCAGGTTATTCCTGGCTTTCTTTGGTTATTTTCTTAGAAAATTAAATACAAGTTTTTCGTACAATGTTTTATTTTCATTCCATACTGAACATACTTTATAATTTGCTGCTGTTGGACAGGATGCTGTACCTGAAACTTTACATCCAGCTTTCTCGCATTTTTTACGATTTTCCCATGTGTCAGAACCACTATATCGACAATAATCTTTACAATTATCCGAAGAACCAGAACCACAAATATAACAACCATCAGCATAAATTGTGTTATAACCAGCAAAAGCTCCTATAAGCAAAAAAATAAAAAATGTAATATGTAATTTTTTCATATTTGAACTCCTTTTTTTTAAAATTATTATTTTTTTATTCTTTTAATTGATTTTTGTCAATAATAAAATACCAGTAAATCAAACCTGTTAATGTTAATAAAATACCTATCAGGGATTCATAAAAGGCAGTATATAATGTATAAAAAGAATAAAAGCCATAAATGCTTAATACAATAAAGAAGATAGGATATAAAAAACGAACCTTATAAGGTCTATAAACATTAGGGTATTTTTTTCTTAAAATAAGAACTGCTATAATTGTTAAAACATTAAAAACTGCAGAAGTAAAAGAAAAAAAATCAATTATTCTATCATAAATAGAAACACTTGATTTTAAAAAATATGAACTATAAGCAAGTAAAGTAAGAACTGTAGCCCAGAATCCCTGAAATATTAAAGAAGATACAGGTAATGAGTTTTTATTAAGATTTTTTAAAAAAGAAAAAAATAATCCATCTCTAGCCATAGCATGCCAGGTACGTGATTTTGTAAAAATTTGTGCATTAACATTACTTGCTGTATTAATTATAATTATAATACAAATAATAAGAGCTGCTAAATCTCCTAAGGCTTTTTGTATTGCATCTGCTGCTACGAATTTAGAGTTAGCTAATTCTTCAGGCGATAATTGACTTAAATAAGCCAGATTAGTAATTAAATATAATATAATTACACATATAATACCAAGGAATAGGGATATGGGTAGATTTTTAGAAGGATTTTTAACTTCTTCTGCTACATAGGTGGCACCTTCCCATCCACTATAAGCAAAAAAAGCATATCTTAACGAAGCACCAATACCCATAAAAAATGATGAAAGACTAAAATCATCGAAATTTATATATGTAGCAATATTAGTAGGTTGATTATTAAAACATATAATAAAAATATAAAATAATGCAAATATTTTTAACAAACTTAATATATTTTGTAGCCATCCAGAAAATTTTAAGCCATAGCAATTTAAAAATGTAAATATCCATATAAGCATTATAGTAAAAGACATTTCTAATAAAAAATTTCCATTAATATTATATAAAATCATTAAAACTTTAAGTAAATATTCAGAAAATACAATACTAACTATAACTATAGATGATGTTTCAGATACAAAAAACATTGCCCAACCTCTTAGAAACGGTACTATAGGATGATAGGCTTTTTTTAAGTATTCATAGGGACCGCCAGATTTAGGAAATGTGGCTACCATTTCTGCATAAAGCATAGCACTTAAAATAGTAAGAATTCCACCAATTATCCATGTACCAAAGAATGTAATTATAGAACCAGATAAAAGCATAATAGGAGCTGGTGTTTTAAATATTCCAGAACCAATAATTCTACCTATTATAATTGCCAGACTCTCTTTTAGACCTAATTCACGTTTATAATGTTGAATATGCATAATAAGTGAAAAATTTTTTCTTTTTCTATTTTTCCACGTAATTTTTATAATTCTTTATAAAATTTTTGCTTTGCTTTAAATATCATTGGAAAGATATAGAAATCTAATAATAAGAATTTTAGATTTTGTTTTTATCTTTTTTTAATTCTTGTTGAATTTGTTGATTTTCTTCTAATATTTTTTGTAATATCTCATAATTTTTATTATTAAAATAGGTCATTGTGCTAAATAAAATACTAACTAACACTACTATTAACCATTGGATAAAATTAATTTTTTTATTTATATCTTCGAATCTTTTATCTATGGTTTCGAAGCGTTTATTCTTATATTGTAATTGTTCTTCAAAACGTTTGTTTATGTCTTCGAATCGTTTATTTATATAATGAATAAGATTCTGAAATTGCTTATCCATTGTTTTAAACCTCTCGTACTTCGATGATTAACTCTTGAAATTCCGATTTTTATACAAAATATTGTTGTTCTTCGACAATTTCTTCGAAGATTTCATCTAACTCCTGTAATGCAATATCTTCTTTGTTTTCTTTAAGGAAAGTTATAAATTTTTTAATTTTAGCTCTTCTAAATTCAGCTTTTATAGACATATTTGCATTATAAAAAAATCTAAAAAGTAAAGAAAAATTTTATTATAATTTATTTTTATAAATATCCAGTGAATATTGAAAGTGATTTTTTTTGAGATGTAAGTTTTATGTTTGCTTAATTTAAGAAATGGTAACCAGTAATAAAAATAAAAGTTTCAAAAAACTTAAATAAAGAATCAGGGATTTTAATTAAAAACCATTACTTTATCGAAACAACTTAAAAACTTACCTTAAAAAAGCAATAAAAAATCAATAAGAATATATTTTTATATTTCGTGAATATATTCAATAAATAAAAAATGTTTTAAAAAATTCCGTATGTTAGTATATTTTTATAAAATTTATCATATAAATTGTCCTAAATAGAACAAAATTTGTCTAAAATTGTCCATATATGGACAAAATCAGAAAAAAACATTATTGTTATTATTTTTTATATTGATAACATAGATGGTATATTTATAATATATCCTTATGAAAGGAAAAATAATAATAGTATTGTTGATGTTTATAATGATAACATCAACATGGGGAAGAGCTGCAAGAACAACCTATCCGGTGGTTTTTGCTCATGGTATGGGCGGCTTTGATGATATTTTAGGTTATGATTACTGGGGGGACGATTATGGTACTTTTGTAGGTGATCCATGTGATGCTTTTTTAGAAACTTCTTGTAATTCTTATATAGATTCAGGTCAAAAAACAATGGCTGCTTCTGTTCAACCATTTCATAATTCAGAATATCGAGGATGGCAATTAGCAAATCAAGTAGAAAGCTATATGGCCGCAACAGGTTCCAGCCATATAAATATGATTGGACATTCTCAGGGTGGATTGGATATAAGAAAGGCTGCAAAAGAATTATATGCTCGTAAAGGATATCGTGTTGTAAAAGTATTGATAAGTATATCTTCTCCCCATAGAGGTTCTCCTGTTGCGAAATTTGTTCTGGAGAATTATACACTCGAAAAAATTCTTTCTGCATTATTTAATGTATTTGGAAATATTATTTATGGATCGGGTAATGATGCAATTGAATCTTTAAAACAATTAATGTATAATGATTATGACCCTAATGATGGAAAATTAACAGGTGCAAAGCAATTTAATGAGAAAAATCCTATTAATCTTCTTTATGCAGAACGTTATGCAAGTTTAATGACGCATCAACAGGGATTAAGTTTAAATCCTATTTTATTACTTGTTAAAGCATTTTATGATATTGATGGAAATGGATATTGCCTTGATGATTGTGATAATGATGGTGCAGCAGGTAGAGGAAATGGGAATAAAACAGATACTGATGATGATGGATTAGTAGGGATTAATTCTCAGCAAATGGGTTATCGATTAATATATAAAATAAAATGCTGTGGTATAATGGATATAATAAATACTTATTATAATACTGGTTATGTTTCTGATATTAGTCATCCTTCTGAACAGCAAATGATTTCTAAAGAAGCTATCATTAATCAAGATCATATTGATGTAATTGGCATACCACCAGATACATTCGACGAAATGGAATTCTATGCGGCAATCATAGACTATATTGCTTATTATGATTAAAAAATAATATATTTTTTAAGCGCTCAATCAGGAGCGCTTATTTATTTCTAAGAATAATACGTTTTTTTTCTAATTCCTGATAAGTATTTTCATCAATATTTAGGTCTTTTAAAATTTCTTCTGTGTGTTCACCTAATTTAGGAGGTGGTAATCGATAAGAAATAGCAGTTTTAGAAAATTTAAATGGAGAACCAGGAATTTTAATTAAACCTAATTCTTTATCATTTATATGGATAATTGTACCTCTTTCGAGGAAATGTATTTGATTAAAAACTTCTTCTAATGTTAAAATAGGAAATAAACAGGCATTGGGATTTTTAAAGATAGGTTCTAAATCCTGGTAGGTTTTAGTTTTAAAATAATATTCTAATTCTTTTTTAACTTCTTCGTATTTTCCATCTATGGTTGCTTTTAATAAATCTTCTCTTTGGATTTGTTTTAAAAAAACCTGAAAGAACTGACCTTCTAAAGCAGCCAATACTACAAAACGACCATCTGCACATTGATAGATTTGATAATTAGGAATAAGTCCACTTAAATATGTTTTATTTCTTTTCGGTTGTTGTTTGGTTGCTAAAAAATCTCCTATACTTAATGTAGCAACTTGCATTACGGAATCTGTAATACTTACATCAAGATATTGTCCTTCGCCTGTTTTTTCTCTATAATATAAAGCTGCTAATATAGAAGTTAATGCACTTAATGTTCCACCAAGAATATCTGCAATTTGAATGGCAGGTAAAATAGGTTTTTCATCACCTATTAAATCTAATATTCCGGATAAAGCTAAATAATTAGCATCATGACCAGCAAAATCTTTATAAGGACTATCTTTGCCAAATCCAGATATAGAGCAATATATAATATCAGGTTTAATTTTTTTTATTTCTTCGTATCCAAGCCCAATTTCGTCCATCATACCTGGTCTAAAACCTTCCACGATAATGTCAAATTTAGGTATAATTCGTTTAAGTATTTCTACACCATCTTTTCGTTTATAATTAATTGCGATAGATTTTTTATTTCTATTCAGAAGATAATAATAAGAATTTATATTTTTTTCAGAAAAGTATGGTCCCATTTTTCGAGTATTATCGAATGCAATAGGATGTTCTACTTTAATAACTTCTGCACCCATATCTCCTAAATGCATTGTACATAAAGGACCAGGAAGTAGCATTGTAAAATCTAATACTTTTATACCATTTAATGGACCTTTATTCTCTTGATTAAATTCTATTATTTTATTCATATAAAAACAGAATTTATAGAATTATATTGACAGGGCAATAAAAAAAATATCTTTATATATCTATTATTAATAGGTTAATATAATCTATATATGAAAATAAAATTATTACAATTTACAATCATCTTTTATATGTTAATAAATTCATTATTTTCGCAAGAAAAAATTATTATTACCTCTAACAAAAAGATATACAATGCTCTTTCTAATTCTTATATTTTTTATGATACAGAAAAAAATTTTCAGTTTGTTCAAATACAGGAATTTCTTTTTAATAAGAGCAAATTTTATCGATATTTTAGTTTAATGAAATCTCATTTAATTGGATTTTATAAAGGTAGATTATGGATATATGTTTCATTATATAATAATAAAAAACAATCTATTAAATTATATTTATTAATAGCTCCCTGGCATATTGATAAAATCAATGTTTACGAAATTTATAATAAACAAATCAAAATAGTCAATTTAGGGGATCACTATCCATTCAGTAAAAGAAATATTAAATCGAATGAATTTTTTTATAGCTTAGAATTAATGCCAGAGGAAGAAAAAATTTTATTATTAGAAATTGAATCTACTTCTTCAATTCAATTGCCTTTAACATTATTTCAGGAAGATAGTTTTATAACCTATATAAGAAATAATCAACTTATATATGGAATTTATATAGGAATGATTGCAATCATGTGTTTATTTAATCTTTTTTTATATTTTTCTATAAAAGATAGAATTTATCTTTATTATGTTTCTTTTTTATTTTTCTTAGGTTTAACCATTTTAAGTATAACAGGATATGCTTATGAATATATTTGGGGGAATTACCCTTATTTTGCACAAATTGCAAATTATATTTTAGAAAATCTAACAATTATTTTTGCTTATCTTTTTATGATAGTATTTTTAGATATAAAAAAGATAAATAAAAAGTTATATTATTTAGGTATCGGTATTATATCTTATTTGTTAATCAGTAAAATTTTGATATTTATTAATAATATTTTACTTATTAATAAAATGGTTTTAATTAATCTTTTAATATCATCTTTTGTAATGATAATAATAACAATTTATGGAACATTCAAAAAAAGTCCTTATGCAAAAATTTTACTTATATCCTGGTTTATTTTAATTTTATCTATTATAATTCGAATTTTAATGGACTTCTCTCAATTACAATTAGATTATCACTATTCTAATTGGGCAATTTTAGTTGGTTCTGCACTTGATATGTCATTAATTTCCTTAGGACTTGGTTATCGATTTAATTCTTATATGATAAAATCAAAAGAATATGATATGGAAATTCAGTTTGCGAAAGATATTCAAAAATTTATATTACCTGATTATCCTTTTATAAAACTTAAAAACTACTTAACATATTTACATATACCGCCAAGAGGATTAGGAGGAGATTTAAATTGTTTTTATGTTATTAAAAATCATATTGTAATCATTCAAATAGATGTTTCGGGACATAATATAGGTACAGCTGTAATCAGTGCTTTAGTAAAAGGATATATAGAACAAATCATTCAATCATTTCGAGAAAAAGATCAAATAAAAGAATTACCTGAATATATTATAAATCATATTTATGGATTTATAAAACATCGTGCTGAAAGCCATCATTTGAGTATGGTTATTTCATTAATAGATTTATTTAATAAACAAACCATTATTGCTCGTTGTGGACATCCTTATCCTATACTAATTTCAAAAGATAAGAAATTTAAAATTTTAGAAACTTCTGGTAGTATAATTCATCCCAAATTATTTATAGAGCCAGAAATAAAAACCTTTCCGATAAGTGATGGAGATACCCTTTATTTTTATTCTGATGGATTATTCGAATTGGATATCTTTAAAAATAAAGATAAAATTAATGAAATTGAGATTTGTGAATATTTATTGAGAATCAATCATCTATTATTGAATGAAATTATAAAAGATATCTATATAAAATATAAAAATATATATAATAAAATTCATTTAGACGATATTAGCATAATAATATTTCGTTATGATGAAGCATTATTAAAAATAATTCAGGAAGAGATCGATATCATAAAAGATACTTTATAAATTAAATTTTATAATACCCAATAAATCTGGAAAAGTTCAATTTCTGTTTTTATTAATGCTAAATGATGTAATTCTCGAATATGCTCTTCGAGTTCCTTTTTTGCCTGATTAATAGCATTTTCTGTTCGTGTTAAAATGGCTTTTCGATTAGAAGTTGGATTCATTTTATAACGTAATTTTTCTATATCCTTTTTTTCTTCTAAATTTCGTATTTTTTTACCATAGCTGATTTCTAATTTATATTGTTCTTTTATATAGAGTTCCTGTAAACCTTTAAACCAATGTGAGTTTTCATTTTTCGCTTCTTCTACTAACCATAAATATATTTTTTCTGAAAGTTTTTGAATTGTTTCGAGTTCTGTATTATTTAATGGAATGGTTTCTATGTTTTTTGGTAATTTTTTTTGTTTTAAGAAGTATTCTTCGATTTCCATTTTTTTTACAATTTGAAATTCCGTAGAGAATATAGATGGAATAAAAACATTGATAATTTCTTTTTTCTCCTGTAATTGATTTGAATTGTAATGAACAATAAAAACAAAATAGATTCCTTTTTGAGAAATTTCATCTGTTTGAAATTTAATAATACATTTTTTATTAGGATGATTTAAATAATATGATAGTGCTTCATCAACTAGGGGGTGTCCTACTGCGAGAAAAATATAGTTATCGTTTTCTACTGCAAGACTGGAATCAAAAACTGCTAACTTATTTTCTGGTAATAACTGATATATATTAGCATTTTGCTTTAATGAATTTTTAATAGTTTTTATTTTTTTTAATTTATAAATAGAATTTTTATTATCTTTTAAATAATTTAAAGTAATTTTTTCGATATGTAAATTATCGATTGTTCTTTCTTTTTGTGTAAATTTATAATAATCTATTAAATTAAAATCAATAACAGATGGAGATACAAGATCACTTAATAATTTGTAGGACTTTTTTGCTGTCTCTATTTTATGGCTAATATTTTCTTCGAATTTATCTTTACTAATTTTACCACTAACAAAATCCATAATAAATTGACTTAAATTTACTTCTTCTTCTATGCTTCCTAATAGCATATCAGAAGGACCAATAGATTCTTCGAAAATACGTATTTTATTTTCTAAAATATAAAGTACGCGTTCTGCTACAGTATCTTTTGTAGAAAAATTTAATATTAATACATCATTTTTCTGTCCAAAGCGATGAATTCTTCCAATTCTTTGTTCCATTTTTAAAGGTGACCATGGTAAATCATAATTTATAAGAACATCAGAAAACTGTAAATTTCTACCTTCGCCACCTGCTTCTGTACAAATTAGTATTTCTCCTTTTTCTTTAAATTCTAAAATTTCATTTTCTTTTTGTTCAGCTGTTAAACTACCATGAAATACATTTACCTTATATTCATTTAAGATTTCCACTAAATAATCCTGAGTTGTTCGAAATTGGGTAAAGATAATGATTTTATTATGACCATTTTTTTTAAGGGATTCTATGGTTTCTTTTAATTTTATGGCTTTTGTATCTTGCTTGATCCTTTTACCAAGGGATATTAACCTTGATAGTGTTAAAATTTCTTTTCTTATATCTTGTATAGTATAAGTATGATCTTCTAAATGTGATATATTTTCTAAAATTTCATCTTCATTTTCTGAATATTCAATAATTTCATCTATATCCATATCTAACTTATTAATTTCTTGATAGGTTTTAAATAATTTTGTTTCTAACATGAATTTTCTTTTTTCGAGAGCTTTTATAAGTGCTCTTGTAGAAGAATCTAATAATTTCTGAAATACTATCATTATAAAACCGATAGCTCGATTTTGAATTTGTTTAGAAAGATTATATTCTTTTTTTACATATTCTGTTGTTTCGTCATAAAAAATTCGTTCTTCTGGAGATAAATCAAATTTGATTGTTTTTGCTATTCTTTTAGTAAAACCACCTACGTCTATTTTTCTTCTTCTTATAATAATTTTATCAATTATGTTTCTAATTTTTTTTATACTTTCTCCATTGCGAGATGGAATTACATATTCCAGAAAAAAAGAATGTTCAGGTCCTAATAAATGTGGATCTAATAGTTTAATTAAAAAATATAATTCTTCTATTTTTCCTCTAAAAGGTGTTGCACTTAATAATAATAAGGCTTCTACCTGTTGTGATATTTTATCAGCAAAATGATATGCCTGTGTAATTTTATTATAGTCTCTTCTTAAACGATGTGCTTCATCGAAAATTGCAAATTCCCATGGTATTTCTAATAATGGTTCATAATATTTTGGATTTTTAATAAAATCAATTGAGGTTATAATTTTATTTGTTTTTTTATTTTTAATTAAATGAAAATTTTTATAATTTATAATATCAAAATCTTCATTAAATTTGTTTTTTAATTCTTGTTGCCATTGAATTTGTAAAGGTGCAGGCACAACTATAATTATATTTTTATAATTTTTTCTTAGCATTAATTCTTTCATGATAAGACCTGCTTCGATCGTTTTACCAAGACCAACTTCGTCTGCTAATAGAAATCTTGGTTTTAGGGCATTAATAACGCGATGTGTTGCTTCAATTTGATGTGGTAGTAGTCTTGTTCGAGAATTAGAAAGACTGGAAAGCTTATCATAAATATAATGAATTCGAATTTTATATGCCTCTAATATTTTTAATGCTAAGAATAAATCTGATTCTTGGTAAAATGAATTAAAAAAATCATTATAGTTAGCTGGCTCTATAATAGTTTTATTTTCTAAAAAAGAGAAATTTTTTGAAAATAAACTATCTTCACTATCTTTATTTGTGGAAGCCCCAATATTTTTCATATATGTTGTGGGTAAAATCCTACATGTGTCATTTCAAGTCTATTATTTTTTTTATCATCTATATAAGTTTTTAAAGCAAATTTTACAGCTGTAAAAGCAATTTCATTCCATGGAATTTCTTCAAATGAAAATAATTTTGTAGCTAAGGTTTCGTGCCCGGGAGAAAAATCTAAATCCAGCAATTTTGCTAAAAATAATAAATATACCTGACTAATTTTAGGAATACTATAAACAGTTTGCAGTTTTATAATTTCTACATTCGCATTAGCTTCTTCTTTCGTTTCTCTAATTGCACCTTCTTCTACACGTTCTCCTAATTCTAAAAAACCAGCAGGTATGGTCCATTTTCCATATTGTGGTTCTATAGCTCTTTTACATAATAATATTTTATCTTCGTAAATTGGTATTGTTCCAACAATAATTTTAGGATTCTGATAATGGATTGTATTACAATGTAAACATACATAACGTTCTATGTTATCACCTTCTGGAATCATTTTTACTATTTCTTTTCCACAATTACTACAATATTTCATTTTTAATTCCTTTTATTCTAAATTAATTTTTAAGTCTAAGGGTATTTCAATTTTATCTTCACTTTGTGTGTTTTTTAGAGTGAATTTCGCAAATTATATCTGGTTCTGTACCAATGATAAAGTATTCATTTATAGGATTACATTGAGAAGAATAAGGGATTTGTCCTGTTAGACTACAAACAGGTTTTTGTATTATTCTAGGCGGTATTTTTTCTTTATAATTATAAGAATAGTTGAATTCTTTTATAACATTATATATATAATTACGCCATACAGGAGCTGCAATACTTCCACCACTACTACCTGGTCCTAATGAAATATTTTTATCATATCCTATATAAATGACCGTAACATTATCTGGTGTAAAACCAGCAAACCATGCATTCGTAAAACGATTTGACGTTCCAGTCTTCCCATATACAGGTATTCCTGGTATATAGGCAGCTCTACCTGTACCTTGTTTTACAACATCTTTAAGAATATCTTTTATAATAAAAGCTGTTTCTGGCAATAGGATCTCTTTTATATTAGGCTTTTCTGCTTTATATATTACTTTATTTTTTTTGTTTGATTTTTTTATAATTTTTTCTATAAAGTAAGGTTGAATTATACTTCCATTTCTTGGAAAAATTGTATAAGCCGTAGCTAATTGTAAAGGTGTAACTTCGTATGAACCTAAAGCGACAGTTGCTTCTTTTGGTAAAGAATTTTCTGGTAAATTTAATATTTTTTCTAAATAGGAATTTACAATATCTGAACCAATTTTTGTGTATGCCTGGATTGTTGCTGTATTTCGAGATAAAACTAATGCTTCTCGAACTCGTATTGGTCCTAAATAATTACCACCATAGTTTTCTGGTTCGTATTCTGATAAATCTTTATCAATGAATGTAAGAGGAGTATCATCAAGTATTGTTGCCGCTGTAAATTGATGTTCTTTATCTTCAATATTTCTACCATAATGATCTATACCAGCAGAATAAATAAAAGGTTTTAATGCACTTCCTGGTTGTCTTTGAGAAAGAAAACGAAGTAATTGATTTGCTGGAATAAATTTTGAGCCACCAACAATTGCTTCTAATTTTCCATTTAAAGGGTTTAAAGAAACAAGTGCACCTTCTATATAATCTGGTTTTAGAGAAGGATCATCTATTTCTTTTTTTAGATGGTTTTCTAATGCATTAATTATATTTCTTTCTCCGAATAGATAATTTAATAATAATAAATAATCACGATTTTCACTTAGAAATTTTATTTGGAAATCTCTCTCTTCTTTAGTAATTTTTTGTTTAAAATCAGCAATACCAAATAATACTTTAAGTATAGGGAAAGCTTCATTAAAATGTTCATCAAAAATTTCAAAATTTTTAAAAGGTTTTTTATATAAAACCTTATTTTTATTAAGTTGTTTTAACCAGTCCTGGAGTGATTTTTCGGCAATTTTTTGTTTATCTACATTTAGTGTGGTATATATTTCATATCCTCCATTTTCGAGATTTTCTTTTATTTCGTCTGGTAAAATTCTTCGAAGATATTCTGTTGCATAGGGAAATAAATTTAATCGATTTGTATAGGAACTTTCGTCTGGATAACGATTTAAGGTAATAATATAATTCTGGACTATATTTTTAAATTCTTTTTCTGCTTCTTCAATAGGAATTTCGCCATTTTCTACAAGACGTTTAAAGGTAACTTCCATTTTTGATATAGATTTTATAGGATTTTTTAAAGGGCTATAAATATTAGGTGCTGTAGTTAAAGAAGACAGAACAGAAGCTTCTCCAATACTTAGTTCTCTAAAATTTTTACCAAAATAAAATTGTGATGCTGCTTCTATACCAAGGGTTCCATGTCCTAGGGGGACTTCATTAAAATAGATTTCTAAAATTTTATGTTTTGGATATTTTAACTCTAACCATAATGATAAACTTATTTCTCTTAGTTTTCTAATAATTGTCCTTTCTCTACTAAGAAATCGAAGACGTGCCGTTTGTTGCGTAAGTGTGGAAGCACCTTCTTTGATTTTACCAGCAAGAAAATTAATTATCATTGCACGAATGATACCCGGAATATCTATTCCAAAATGTTCTTTAAAACGGATGTCTTCTGCAGCAATAAATGTTTTTATTACGCTAAGTGTTTTAAAATCATTTTCTGTTAATTCGATGATCTTTCGATTTTGAGAATAAAATTCTGCATATGGGACTATTTCTCCTTTGCTATTATAACCATAAACAATAGAAGGTCTTTCGTAATCTTCTATTAACCAAATGATTACTGGATCGCATAGATAAAAAGTCATTAATACTGGCAATAATAAAAGACTTAATATAAAAATAATAAAAGTACGTAGTAAATAATTAGGTTTTTGTAGATTTTTTTTTATAATTTGGTTTAGAAAAGTGAATATAATTCGTTCGAAATAGTTTTTATTTTCAAAAATATTACTATTAATATTAGAATGTTTTAATTGTTTCATATCATTTTACTTCGCTTTTATTTTTTCTAAAAAAGGTGGAAATTTGTCAAATTTAAAATAATAGTAAAATAGATAAATTAAAAAAAACCATCCGAGAAATTGAGAAAATAAAGAAGATACTGCTGCACCCATTACACCATATTCTGGAATTAAAAAAAAGTTTAAAATAAAACTTCCCATCATTCTAAGAGCAGCTTCTATTGCTATTAATACAGGTTGATCTAAAGTAAATAAAGCTGTTCCTAAGGGAGCAAATAAAATTCTTAATAAAAAACTTGGGAAAATAATCCAAAAGACGTATAAGGATTGATAATATTCTTCTCCAAACCAGAAAGGTATAAACCAGTTTCCAATAAATATTAGAGGAATTAATAATAAAATTAATAATATAATATAAATATATAATTTTTTAAAATAATTTTTATATTCAATAGAAGTTGTAAATTGACTCATTGTTGGCATAATAAAGGATTGCATTGTTGTTAAAAGTATAACTATACCTTGCATAGGAATTCTTGCAGCATTAAATATTCCAGCATCACTTTGATTTTTTAACATTAGTATTTCCATCCAATCCGAAAGTATAGCAAAGAAAGAAGCAAGCATAATCCATTGATTATATTTTAATAATCGATTAATCCAATATCTTACTCTTTTCCTTTGTATGGGTAGAAGAAATATTCGTGCATCAAAAGCAAAAAAATAAAATATCCAGGATATAAATGTTCCAGCCATAAAACAAAACAAAACATGATTAATTTGCAAAACGCCTTTATTCCAGAAAAAGAAAATCAATAACAATATTATTCGTGTTGTTCCAGTAATTGGGATCCAAAATGTTAAGATTTTATAGTTTTTATGAGAAACAAGTATAGCATCAAAATAAGAGAAAAAAGACATACCAATTGCAGATAAAAATACTAACCATATATTTGTTAGATGAAAGGGAGATGCAATAATAGGAAATAATCCTGTATGAAAATTCCAGACATTTCCATAAAAATTTTCCACCATCCAGTAAAGACAAATCAATAATACCAGTAAAATAGCATAAAATTTTATTCTTAAAGAAGCACGCAGTAAATAGCTAATTTCGTTTATTTTATTTTTTGTAATTGCTGGAGATAGATATCGAATCATAGAATATTGTAGTCCTACTTCCAATATAGCTTGAAATACTACAATTCTTGCTAAATACTGACTATATAAACCATGTTCTTCTAATGTTAATAAACGTCCTACAATAAAAGAGAAAATAAGAGAAGAAAGTGAATGAAAAGATCGTGATAAAAATAAAAAACCGACTCTTAAAATTTTTATAGGTATAAATTTTTCTAATTGTTGAATAAAATATTGTATCATTGAAATAATATTTCTTTTTTTCTTAAGTCTCCATCTTCCAGTTCTAATAATTGAACATTATTGATTGTCCATACAACAGTAGAAACAAGATATCTATAGGGCTTTGTATTTTCAGATGATTTAACCTTTTTATAAATCTTTCTTACACCAGGAAGCCAGGTCGAAGAATGTATACCAGACATAGTTAAAATACCTTCATCTTTAATCCATTCTTCTTCTGAATATATTTTATCAATTAAATTGAATTTTTCTGCTTCCTGTTCTGTTTTTTCATTATGAGGTTGAATTTTACCAAGAAAAATTGAGCCAGTTGATTTTGCCATAAATGCTTGTATTAAACCTTCTGGTGCTCCATAAGTTCCCATCAATAAATTATACCTTCCTTCTTTTCTAACAATAATTTCTGCAGATGCAGATATACTTCCAGATTCAATTAAAGCTATTCCTGCTCCAGCCTCTCGAACTTTATCTATAATTTCTTTATGTCTTGGTCTATCCTGTATTACAACGGTAAGATCAGATATATTTAAATCTAATGCAATAGCTACAAGTTTAAGAATTTCTATTGGTTCAGCTTCTAATAATTGTTTATTTATAACAATTTTTTTTCTATCTCCTTCTTCTATGGAAATATATTTATTAATTAATTCTTTATCCTCTGATGAAAGTTTTTTTTGTTCTAATATTTCTGGTTTACCTAATTCCTTTACTTCTTTGGGTAATAAGAGTTGCTTCATATAGGTTCCAGGTACAGGTTGAATAGTATCTTTTCTTGCAATTAACATGACGGACATAGAATCTGGTAAACCTTTGGAAAAATTCGTAGTACATTCTAAAGGATCTACAACAACATCTAATTCTATATTTTCTTTTAATTTCATACCATATTTTTTACCCTGATCCAGAACAGCAGAATTGTCTTTTTCTCCTTCTCCAATTAAAACTCTAATTTTATAAGGTAATTCATTAAGAAGTTTTTCCATTATATTGACAGCTAATTTATCAGCTTCAAATTTCTTTCCTTTACCAGAAAGTTCATAAACTTCTCTAGCCACAGTATCGGTAATTTTAATAAAATCAGGTGCTATTTCGTGTAAATGTAATATAGAAGTTTTTTCCATATTAAATTACAAATTTAAATTTTAATTCTTATTGGTCAATAAACATTATTTGATATACTTTTCTTAAATTAAAATATAAATTGATTTGAGTGATTTGAGATAGAAAATAATGTAAGTAGGGTCTACTGAAATTCAAGTTTCTGTATTTTTTGGAAAAGTTAAGAATGCAAATGAATTTAAGTCAATTATAACAGGCTTCATAACTCCCATTTTAAAGCAAAATTTTTTATAAAAGCGAAATTTTTTTCAAATAATACTAACATATGTTTAAAAATTTAATACTTTTTTTAATATCATGAAAAATTGTCTTAAAATGTTGATAAATATTTTTATAAATAGCAAATCATTAACTTTTATACAACAGAGCCATTATAACATTAAAAGAGACTTTTTTATTAAGTCATTTCCTCTACATTTATTAAAATGTTGAAAACTATTATTTAATTTATTTACTTTTGCGTAATGTCTGCTCTAAATAAATTTTTTTAGTAAGTTTTTTATTTCTTTTATATTTGTTTTAGTAAATTCAATTTGATTCTTTTTTTCTACGATAAAAATGTCATTTGCAAAATGGTCTTCTGTATTTGCTTCAAATTCTAAAATATTTAGATCAGTTAAATATAAAATCTGAGAAATAAAATATAGAAGACCTGGACGATCTTTTGTTTTTAAAAGAATTTTTAAGTATCTATCATTTTTTAGAGGGATTAATTCTACTTCTGTATCTGGATATGCATTCATACTATTAATTAAAATTCTGGTTTTATCTGGATAATAAGCTAAGTATTCACTCATATGAAGTTCGTTCATTAATAGTTTATAAAGATCTAATTCAATTTTTTCTAAGGTTTCCTGTTTTATGATTATATTATTATTCGCAGGTTCGATTGTAAAAATATCTTCAATTTCTTGATTAAATGTTCTAATTTTAGCAGAAAGAATTGTCCATCCATAAACATAGAGAACTCCAGTTATTTTATATAAAATACCTGGGGCATCTTTAAAATTACTAATAATTAATTTCGCTTGTTGGATTTCATTTTTTTTAAAAATTGTTGGTTCAAATATTATATTTCCAGATTTTGTTATTAACATAAACTTTCTCCTATATTTACATTAATAATTATTAGTTGTAGAATTAATTAGCAAATTATATACCCATTTTGAATTTTTATAAATGCTAATATATTAAGCATATATAATTTTGATTGTTTATAAAATTGTCAATATGTCTATATGATAAACAAAATAGCAAATATATTTAATATTAGGAGAATTTAATTTTAATTTCGTTTTATAGTTTTGCATCAAAATATATTTATAAATTTATGAAGGTAAAAATAATAATTCAATATTAAATATTTAATAAAAAAAATTAAAATATTAAAATATATTGTCCAAAATAGAACAAAAAGAACCTAAAATTGTCCCAAATTGGACAAAATAGAAAAAAAAATTTATTCTTATAAAGAAATTTTATTGAAACCTTTTTGTCTTTTTTTATACTATAAAAAAATATGACAAAGGAGATGAGATGAAAAAGTTGTCTTGTGCGACTCTGAATATAACTGTGCCGAAAAGGCATAGTTAGAGTAGATAGGTTATAGGTTGGATATTTTAATAGGCAAGTTAGCCTGAAAAGGAGATTAATCATACCTATAACCGAATCACATAATAGGCAAAAGCCTGAATAGGAGTTTGGCAGAGTAGCCGAGATAGAATCTACTCAACTATGTTTTAAGATTATAGATATGGAGGAAACTATGAGATATATAGGAGTGGATTTGCACAAAGACAACTTTGTAGTATGTTATATGGGAAAGGGGACAGAAGAAAAGAGATTTGAGAAATATAAGTTGTTGGAAATTGGGAAATTTATAAAGACATTAAATAAAGAAGATATATTAGCAGTAGAGTCTACAACGAATGTAAAGTATTTCAGGAAGAAGGTAAAAGATTATGTATCTCGCGTAATAGTGGTAAATCCTCGCAAATTTAAGATAATCAGTGAGTCTACAAAGAAAACAGATAAGAATGATGCGGAATTGCTGGCATATTATGCGAGTAAAGAGATGTTGCCAGAAGTTCGGATTAAAGATGATGCTTATGTGGAGATAGAAAGTTTAACGAATACAAGGAACAAATTAGTAGAGTTAAGAAGTAGTTTAAAGAATAAGATTCACAATCTTTTATTATCACAGGGAATATTAACCAAAAAAGAACAATTTTCAAGTGATAAGAGTTTAGAGAAGGTATTAGAATATGAAGAATTGAGCGAAACAGTAAGATTTGAATTAAAAATTATAGTTAATCAGATTTTATCTTTAAATGAATCTATCAAAGAAATAGATAAAAAATTAGAAGAGTTAGGGAAATCTTTATCAGGTTTTACAAATATTACAAGTATAAAAGGGATAGGAACAAAAACAGGGATAACATTATTAGCGGTAATAGGAAACATAAATGATTTTGAAAATGAGAAGAAATTATTTTCCTATTTTGGTTTAGTACCAACAATACATCATTCTAATAATAAGAAAATTAATGGACATATAACGAAAAGAGGCAGTAAATTAGGAAGAAAAGTTTTGATACAATCTACCCTGATAGCGATAAAATATTCACCCTATTTGAGGGACTTTTATACAAGATTAAGAATGAAAAAAGGGAATGGAAAAGCGATTATAGCAACATCGAGGAAATTGCTTAAAATTATTTATCTTACATTAAAATATAATTTGGTATTTGAAGATTTCTCTAATTTTGTAATAAAAGCAGCATAAAAAAGATTATAAATTATATAAAAACGGAAAAAGAGGATATTGGGAATGAATGAATAAAAAGTTGAGTAGATTCGAAATTGTATGTAATTATTTTTAAAATTACATACAAAAAAAACTTTTTCATAGGAGGTAATATATGTACAAAAATAAAACAATAATATTTCTCCTAGTTTTAGGTGTATTTTTATATTGTGGTAAAGAGAAAAAACCTTTTTTATTATTTCCAGATGGAGGTAATTCTTCAGAACAGGAAGGTTTAGGCAATAATGGAACTTCATCTAATAATTCCAATGAACAAAACAATAATGGTGGAAATCAAATAAATGATCAATGTGGAAATTTAGAGCATGATTTTCAAACAATTAGTAGATGTTAATGTTCAAATAACAGTTCTGGATATTGATGGACCCGTTCAAGGTGCGGTTGTATTAATATCAGATCCAGCGAATAATAATGTAAATCTTTTTCAAGGTGTTACAAATGAAAATGGTATTGTAACGGGAATTGCACAAATCAGTACAAATATACAATCTATTTTATTAGAAGTAAAAGTAGGTGATGAGGTTATCTATTCTGATAATATAAATAACCGATGTGATTTAGGACAATATTTAGTTCGTATCGATAGACAAATTGTTTCTGATGATGATTTAAATAATGATAATCCAATTGATTCTGATGGTGATGGAACTCCAGATAATCATGATGATTATCCAGATGATCCAACACGTGCAACCAAAGTAGTATTCCCATCTTCTGGTGTTGCAATTGTGACTTTTGAAGATCTATATCCTGTACCAGGAGATGCTGATTTTAATGATGTTGTAATTAAAATCTATAACGAAGAAGATTTAAATACACAGGGACAGGTTGTTAGAATTAGAGGAAAATATAAATTTTTAGCGAAAGGAGCAGGTTATAATCATATTGTATTAATTAAATTACCAGGTTCTGGTACTGTGATTCAAAATGTGTATGATGGTAATAATAATTTAGTCAATCAGATTAATACCCATGCGGATTCTTTACAAAAATTACCATTATTCTTAAAAGATTCTTTATTTTTTGCAAATCCAGTATATACTAGCTCTTCTCTCTATAATACAGGCGAATTATGTTTCCATAATAGTAAAAAAGATAATGTTTATATACCCTGTTATTCTTCTGAATTTGAAGTAATTTTTGATGAGCCTCAGGCAAAAACAAAAGCAACTTCTGCTCCCTATGATTTATATATCTATGTTTTAAATACAGGTAAGGAAATACATTTTCCCGGTCTATATGTAAATAATGGAGTTGATTCTTATTTAGATGATGATGGTTTTCCATGGGCATTACTTGTACCATCGGAATGGAACTGGCCTTACGAAAGAAAATATATAACAAATGGTTATCCTTGTTTTGATGAGTGGTATATGTCCCATGGTGTAAATTATACAGATTGGTTTTTAAGAGTAGATACAACCTCTCAAAATTATATCTTTCCATATTATAATAATATCAATTATCTTGATACTAACGGTTGCAGATAAATAAAATATAAAAATATATATACTTTACGGGGAGTATTAGCTCCCTATTTTCTTTCTTTTTGCTTTTTTTATTCATTTGACATATCTATTTTTTTCTTATGTTTGGATTTTAATGAAACAAATCAATTATATTATTTCTCCCCAATTAGAGGAAGCTGTAAAAGTTGCAGAGATTACAGGACGTCCCTTATTATTAAAAGGGGAACCAGGTACAGGAAAAACATTACTTGCTTATGCAATAGCTCAGAAAAAAAATTTACCTGTATTTGAATGGCATGTAAAATCCTATTCAAAAGCATTAGATGGATTGTATACTTATGATGCAATAGCGCGATTAAATGATTCTCGTTTTTCTGAAAATTTAGAAAAAGTTAAAAATATAGAAAATTATATTGAACTTGGTGCCTTAGGAAAAGCTTTTTCTTTAGATTCTCCCTCAATTGTATTAATTGATGAGATTGATAAAGCTGATATTGAATTTCCCAATGATTTATTATTAGAATTAGATCAAATGGAATTTGTTATAGTTGAAACGGGCAAAAAAATTAAAGCAAAATATAGACCCTTAACAATTATTACATCAAATAATGAAAAAGAATTACCCGATGCTTTCTTAAGAAGATGTATTTTTCATTATATAAGTTTCCCAGATCCAGAATTTATGAGGCAAATTGTATTGACTCATTTTCCAGATATTGATAATCAATTATTAGAAAATGCGATTGAAATTTTTTATAAGATTCGTAATATTAGCGATTTAAAGAAAAAACCCACTACTTCCGAATTTATAGATTGGTTGCAGGTATTAATTATAGAAAAAGAAAAATTCAGAGGAGAAAACCGCATACCTTTTATTGGTGCTTTAATAAAAAACGAAGAAGATTTAAAATTAATCCAATATAAAATTTAAAAACGTTAATAAAAATATGAAAAATTTTGTAAAAGTCATTTTTGGTGATAGTAGAAATATGTCAGAAGTAGAGGATTGTTCTATTGATCTTATTATTACTTCTCCACCTTACTGGAATATTAAGAATTATGGAGTTGATGGTCAAATTGGGTTTGGACAAAATCTCCATGACTATTTGAAGAATTTATATTTAGTTTGGAAAGAATGTTATAGAATACTTAAAGAGGGAAGAAGATTATGTATAAATATTGGAGATCAATTTGCTCGTTCTATAATTTATGGGAAATATAAAGTAATTCCTTTACATGCTGAAATTATCTTACAATGCGAAGATATTGGTTTTGATTATATGGGATCAATTATCTGGCAGAAAAAAACTACTATGAATACAACTGGTGGTGCAAATATAATGGGTTCTTATCCATATCCACCTAATGGTATGATTGAAATCGATTATGAGTATATATTATTATTTAAAAAGTCTGGCAAAATGAAAAAAATTTCCAAAGAAATAAAAGAAAAATCTAAGTTAAGTAAAGAAGAATGGAAAGAATATTATACTGGTCATTGGAATTTTTCTGGAGAAAGACAATTAAATCACGAAGCAATGTTCCCGGAAGAATTACCCAAGAGATTAATTAAGATGTTTTCGTTTGTTGGAGATATAATTTTAGATCCTTTCTTGGGTAGCGGTACAACCTTAAAGATGGCTATAGAATTGGGGAGGAATGGTATAGGATATGAAATTAATTATAAATACAAAACCATTATTGAAGAAAAATTAACAAATAAAAAAGATTTATTCCATCAATTCTATTCAATAGATTATGTAATTAGAGAAGATAATATATCTTCCAATCCAGACTTAGTAGAAAATTATAAGCCAGTTATAAAAAATATTATACCTCGAATTAATCCAGATAAATTTAATTTTAAAGAGAAATATTATAAAGTAGTAAAAATCATAAATGAGTCAACGATTCAATTAAGTGGTGGTTTACAGGTTACTTTTTTGGGTATTGAAATATTAAAAAAAGAAGATGTATTAGAATATTTAAATAAATTTGTTCTAAATAAAGAAGTTTATCTTAAATTTAGTAGCGATAATTCATTAAAGTTGATAAATAATGAAAAAGTTATAAAAGCTTATGTATATTTAAAAAATAAAATTTTTATTAATAGGTATTTAATTAAAAGTGGAATGGCAAAACCTAATAAAGACTTTAAAATCAAAATATAGATATGTAGGATAAAAAAGAGAGATGTCAAAAGAATGGATTTTGAACATAGCTACAAATAGATGGGGATTAAACAAAAAAAATAATGTTGGTCCAGTATCAGAATGGATTAGAGAATGTAATCCAAAAAATATTAAAGATTGGGAAAATTATTATTTTGAAAAACTTGGTATTTTTTTAAGTTCAAAAGGATTATTGGTTAATCCCAGGGAATATATCCAGGAATTAGGTAAGAAATTATATATTAAAATTACAGAAGTTATTCAATCTGAAATTGAGGATATTGAAGAAGTGGATTGTGTACAATATTTATATAATCTTCTAATCAATAGAACTTTTCAGGGATATAAAACAGAAATTAATACTATTTATGGATTATTAAAGAATGAATTAGATGTTGAAATTAAACCAGCTCCGGATAAATGGGATAGAATTTTTAATGTAGATTTTTACATAAAAATTAAGGAATTTTATATAGGATTACAAATTAAACCTATATCATATAATCAAATGAATCAAGCATATAATTGGCAGGAGTGGTTAAAAAATTCTCATAAAAAGTTTCAGGAAAAATATAAGGGAAAAGTTTTTATAATCTTTTCTATAAAAAGAGATGGTAAAAAAGAAATTGCAAATCCAGAAATTATTAATGATATAAAAAAAGAAATTCAAAGATTAAAAAGTTTGTAATTTTTCTATGAGTAAATTAAAAACAAATCCGGGTGAGCTTTTTAAAAGAGCAATTATAAAAGAAATTTTGTCCTGGAAAATACCAAACCTTAATGTTTATACAGAAGTTTTTGTAGGTAGTCGTTTTATTGGTCAAAAAAGGCGATTAGATATTGTAGTAGAATGTAATAATAGAACTCTTGGAATAGAAGCAAAAACTCAACAAAGTGGTGGTACTGCGTATCAGAAATTACCTTATGCTATAGAAGATGCAAAACGATGTCCGATACCGACAATTATTGTTTTTTCTGGAAAAGAAATGAAGGATGATATAAGAGCTCTCCTTATTTCTTCTGGCATAGGGTTGGAAATAGAATGGGATCCAGAAAATGGTTTTGGGTTTGGTCTTGATATTTTAAAACAAAGAATCAAAATAGAATTGGGATTAAACTGGTTAGAAGATCAAAAGGAATGTAAAGTTGATCCCTCCCAGTATGAATTATTTTGAATATTTAACTGCTGCTCTAATAAAACCTTCAAATAAAGGATGAGGATCTATTGGTTTAGATTGAAATTCTGGATGAAATTGAACACCAATAAACCAGGGATGATTTTTTAATTCAATAATTTCTACAAGTTGTTCATCTGGACTAGTCCCAGAAATTATAAGTCCATGTTTTTCAAATTCATCTTTATATTTTAGAGTAAACTCAAATCGATGACGATGTCTTTCCTTTATTTTATGCTTTTTATATTCCTTAAATGCTAGAGTATTATCTTTTATAATACAGGGATAGGCACCTAAACGCATTGTTCCCCCTTTTTGTTCTAAACCTAATTGTTCTTCTAATAAGGAAATTACTGGATATTCTGTTTTTGGATCAAATTCGGTAGAGTTAGCTGTTTCCCAGCCAATTACATTTCTTGCAAATTCTATAACGGCGCATTGCATACCTAAACATATTCCAAAATAAGGAACTTTATTTTCTCTTGCATATTGAATTGCTAATAATTTTCCCTCTATACCACGATTACCAAAACCTCCTGGAACAAGAATACCATGTGCCTCTTTTAAAATATTTAAATCCTTTGTTCTTTCTAATTCTTCTGGATCTACTTTAATTAAATCAACCTGAACTTTATTGGCAATTCCACCATGATATAAACTTTCGTAAACAGAACGATAAGCATCATGTAGAGCAATATATTTCCCAACAATAGCAATTTTGATGGTTTTAGTAGGATTACGTATAATTTGTAAGATTTCTTCCCATTTTTTAAAATTTAAACGATTAGGTTGCATCTGAAAATGTTCTAAGACAACTAAATCTAATTTTTCTTCTTTATACATTGCTGGAACTTCATAAATAGAAGTTTGTATATCAACAGCAGAGATGATATTTTCTTTTTTTACATTGCAAAATAAACTTAATTTTTCTTTCATTTCGTCAGTAAGAGGTTTATTAATTCTACAAACAAGAATATCAGGCTGGATTCCATAAGTCATTAATTCTTTTACACTATGTTGAGTGGGTTTTGTTTTAGCTTCTCCAGCTACTGTTATAGTAGGTACAAGAGTTAAATGAATAAAACATACACCTTCTTTCCCCCTTTCTCTTCGCATTTGTCGAATAGCTTCTAAAAAAGGAACGGATTCAATATCTCCAACTGTACCACCAATTTCAACAATTACAAAATCCAGTTCTTCTTCTTTGGTTAATTCAATCATTCGACGTTTTATTTCATTTGTAATATGAGGTATTACCTGAACAGTTCTTCCTAAATAATCTCCTCTACGTTCTCTTTGTATTACTTCATAATAAATTTGACCAGTGGTCACAGAATTAGCTTTTCTAATCTTTGTATTTTTTGTAAAACGTTCATAATAACCTAAATCTAAATCAGTTTCTGCTCCATCTTCTGTAACATAAACTTCTCCATGTTGAAAGGGGCTCATAGTACCTGGATCAATATTGATATAAGGATCCATTTTTTGCATAGCAACTTTATAACCTCGATTTTCCAGGAGATTTCCTAAAGCAGCAACAGTAACGCCTTTCCCAAGAGAAGAACATACACCACCTGTAATAAAGATAAAACGGGTTTGCATAAAACCAAATTTTTTAAAAACGTATTACCTTCTACTAAATTCTTTTTTAGATAGTTTAATATTTGGTACTTTAGCTTTGTAAATTATAATAGATAAAAATTTAATTGACATAATATTTGTTTTTTTTTATATAATATTTTTATTATGAATTATACTAATCTAAAAGAATTTCATATTATTAGTTGTGGAACATCTTTACTAACAAATATAAAAGGGAAAGACTTTAAAGTAAATAACCTAAATGAGGAAGAGAAAAATATTTTAATTGATGAAATCTATAATGAACTTTGTTGTGATCCGAAAAAATATTCTGCTGAATTAAATGCTTTTTTAAAAGTGGTTGAGAATAAATCTCCCCAGAATATTGAATATTTCTTAATTGGAACTATGACAGATGATTGTTTAATTGTAATAGAAACTTTACATAAATATCTAAAACATAAAAATTACAATAATAATATTGATTTCTATGAATATTACTATGCAGGCGAATTATCTTTTGAATCGAATAAAAATTCTATTAATGATAATGTTTTAAATGATTTACAAAATAGCTTTAAGGAAAAGTTAAAAAAATTGTATGATGAAGTAAAAAAAATTGTCCAAAATAAAAAGAAACAAGGTTATAAAATCTATTTTAATTGTACTGGAGGATTAAAAGCACAGGTAATTACTTTGGCAAAAGTAGGATTTGATACTGAATCAATTATCTATTATATTCCAGAATCGTTTAAAAGAGTAGTTTTTTTTCCGAATTTATAAATTTTTTTATGATTTTTTGAAACATTTTAATAATATTTTAACTTATAATATTATAAAAGCAAAAAGAGGAAATTATGCATAAATTAACTTTTGAATGCGAAGTTCTTACACCACTATTTATGTATGGGGCGAATTCCAAAGAAGATTTAGAACTACGTACATCAGAAATTAAAGGTATGATGAGGTTCTGGTGGCGTGCTATTATGTCAGAAAATAACATAGAAAAATTACAAAAAGAAGAAGGAAAAATTTTTGGAAGTACAGATGAAAAAAGCAAATTTATGATTAGGATAAGAGATTATAAACTTAATTTATCAAATTATAAGTATGGTTCTTTTAATCCATTACCTCATAAAGAAAATTTATCATTTAAAAAAATGGGATTTATTCCTAGATTAAATTTTAATATAGAAATAACTATATTTGAAAATAATTATAAAGTATTGATTGAAAATATTTTTATATTAACTACAATTTTAGGTGGATTTGGAAATCGCTCTCGAAGGGGCTTTGGAAGTATAAAAATAAATAATTCTAGGGATTTTGGTTTTGAGGAAATAAACTATAAAATAATATTACAAAAACTTAATTTTATAAGAAATACTTATCAAATCACATCAAACAAAATTCAAAACATTTCAAAAGGAGGAGGAAATTATCCCTGGATTAAAGAAATAGAAATTGGAAAAAATCGTTATAATGATTATAATTATCTATTAAAAAAAATCGGTGATGCAACTCATTTATATTCTGTTCCATCCTTAGATAATGCTAATCCAAGAATGGCATCACCAATCTATGTATCTGTTATAGAAAATAATAAACATTATTATCCAATTATTACCACATTAAATAGTGTTTTTCCTAGTTATTATCCAAAATTAAATATTCATAAACAAAGCGAATTTAAAAATAAAATCTTACAATAATCAAGAGGTATAATATGACTTTGATTTTTACGGAAAAATTAAAACAATTTTTACATGATCCTATCGATAAACCATTTGATATAATTGGGCATGAATCTCGTGCAAAAAAATATGCAGAAATATTAAATATTCCAGATTTAGAGAATATTTCAAAGAAAAGTGATCTAATAGCCTCCTGTATGGAAAGAAGCTTTATTCCTAAGGCAAAAAATTTTGGTTTAGAACAATCTGAATTTTATCAAAAATTTAATGAAATTCGACACCCTTTATGCGAAGGTAAACTTTCTAATATATGTGAATTAAGCATAAATGAAATACAACCTATAATCGAAAAAATTTTTACTCAAATAAAAAAAGATTTAGGAACCTTTGATGATAAAGTTTATTTCTTTTATATCTGGCGAAATCTAAATGAACTTTTAAAAAAAGAATTACCAGATAGTTATAAAAAAATTGTACCTATATTACCAGCAGATACAAGAGTTCCAGATCATTCTATCTGGGAGCATAATAAAATTGCTTCTGCACTTGCTATAGGAGAAAAGAATGATTCTGCACAAAAAGAAAAAAATAGTTTATATTTGTTTTCGATTGGACCTGTACAATCGTTTATTTCTCAGGCAAGGAAAATACAGGATTTTTATGTAGGTAGTTATATTTTATCTTATTTAACTTTTAAAGCAATAGAAATTATTATTAATAAATATGGACCTACAAGTATTATTTATCCAGATCTTCTCGAACAACCTTTAATGGATTATTATATAGAAAAAAATTTAAATATACATATAATTAATTCTCAAAAGGGATTTACTTATCTCCCAACTATACCCAATCGTTTTGTTGCTATCTTACCAGAAATAGAAAAAAACAAAATTATCGAATTAACAGATCAAATTAAAAAACATATTATTAAAACTATCGAGGAATCTAAACAATATATTAAAAAGAAGGTTAAAGATATATTCGAGAAACTAGATCCAGATAATCAAAATTATTTAGAAAATAAAATCGAAGAACAATTTAAAGAATTTCCAGAAATTTACTGGGTTTCTGTGCCATTGCAATTATCTAATTATAATGATATTACCATAGATAATCTAAAAGAATATTTTAACGAAGATAAAATAAATAACTTTATAGAATTAAAAAAATATATAGATCAAAATGGAGAATATCCAACTAATATAGGTTTTTTGTATGAATTACTTTATTCTACACTTGAAAAATTCCATGGAGGAATAAAAAATTTAAGGAAATTTAAGCAATCACAAAACGAAGAAGGTAGAAAATGTCATGTATGTGGAGAAAGAGATATTTTATTTTTTTACGAAACAGGAAATAAAAATAAATTTAAAAGATATAATCCTTTTGCACTGGATTTAACAAATAAAATCTCTTTAAAATATTTATCCAATGGAGAAGGCTTATGTGCAATCTGTTTTTATAAAAGGGTTTTCTTAGATTATTTAAAAGATAAAGAATTAATTTCCAGAAATTTCAGCTTTCCATCTATTGCAGAAATTACAACAGCGGACTTTAAAATAGAAATTTTTAATAATGATGACACAAGAAAAATTTATAATAAGTTATTTATAAAATTAAAAGAACTATTAGAACCTAAAATAGGAACAGATTATATTTTAATTTCTCCTATTCCTTATTTATCTTCTTTATTAAGAAAAGAAAATAATCTAAATGAAGAAAATATCGAAGGAGAATTTCTATACGAAGAAAAATATACAAAAGAAGTTTTTAAAAAAGAATTTAATTTAGATATAGAACAAAATGAATTAAACGAAATAAAAAAAGATTTAAAAGAAATATATAAAAAATTAAATTTAAAACCATCTAAATATTATGCTGTTTTATATTTTGATGGAGATAATATGGGCAAATGGTTGAGTGGAGCTTTACTGCCTTCTATTGAATTTTCTTATAATTCAGAAGTCTGGAAAAAATTACCAAATGAATTTAAACAAGATCTTGAAAATTTATTACCAAGAAATGATGATGAAAAACCAAGAAAATTATTAACCCCAGCAATTCATGCAACTATTTCAGCCGCATTAAAAAATTATACAATCAAATTTGTAAGAAAAATTGTAGAAGAAGAACACTTAGGAAAATTAATATATGCTGGTGGAGATGATGTTGTAGCTATTGTAAATTTAAAAGATTTATTAGATATTATGCATAAATTACGATGGGCTTTTTCTGGAAATATCAGATATAATGGAAATATTCAAATTGATTACAAAAATATAACAGGTTTCGTAGACTCTAATGATGAATATATTTTAACGATGGGTAATCGAGCAACAGGTTCAATGGGAGTTGCTATTGCACATTATAAAACCCCTTTACAATTAGTTATTAGTAAAGCACAAAAAATGGAAAAAGAAGCAAAAAACAATGGAAGAAATTGTTTTGGTATTTGTTTAATGAAGCGTTCCGGAGAAGAAAGAGAAATTGTATATCCATGGAAAAAAGAATATAATACAAAAAAAGCAGACATAGAATTTTTTGATGTAATTGATATTTTAAAGGAAATTAGAAATACATTTAAAGAAGATCAGGATTATTATATTTCTCGAAGTTTTATTTATAAATTATCTAAGGAATTCGAAATTTTTTTCAATAATAAAATAGAAAATAATCAGGAAATTCATCTTAAAGAAATATTTATAAAAGAGTTAGAAAGGCAACTAAAACGATCTTTTTATACAAAAGAAGATAATAAAAAAAATGAAGACGCATTTTTAGATAAAACTTTAAAAAATTTATTAAATTTAATAGAAGTTAAAGAAAATATTAAAATTTCTGATTTTATTCAAACCTTAGTTATTTCTTACTTTTTAGCAAATTATAATAATCAAGGAGAGTAAAATGTATTTTTCTATTAAACCAATAGATACCTTATTTTTTAGAAATTCACGACCATTTACAATGGGATCAGAAACATTTGGGGATTGTATTTTCCCACCTTATCCTTCTACTTTTTATGGTGCATTAAGATCGTATTTATTATTAAAAAATTATACTATAAATGATTTTTTAAATGGTAAATTTAAAGATAATGATGAAATTATTAAAATCATTGGGACCAAAAATCAAAAAGGAAAACTTAAAATTAAAGGTCCTTTTATAAAAAAACAGGATCAAATTTATTTCCCAAAACCATTGGATTTATTGGGGGTTGAAAACGATTATTCTGCAAGTTATTTATCTTTATTGGATAAACCACAGATTCTGATTTCTGATTATCCATTAGAAAAAATATTAATTAATAATCAAATAGAAGGTAAAATAAAAGATGATGAATATTTTTTAGATATTGAAAATTTAAAAAAATATTTAACAAAACAAAAAGAAATAAAAATTAGCAAATTCAACATTTATAAAAAAGAATTAAAAACAGGTATAAAAAGAAATCCAAATACAAAAAATACAGAAGAAGGTCATTTATATCGTATTCCCTTAATACGTTTATCTAAAGAAATAGAAATAATTTTTAAAGTAGATAATAATATAGAAAGTCCCATTCCTTTAGATAATGATGTTATAAAATTTGGAGGAGAGAATAAAGTTAGTATAATCTATCCATTAACGGATGATTTATTAAAAGAATTAGAGGATATTGATTTTTCCATAAATGAAAATAAAATATTTAAAATTTATTTTGCTACTCCTTCGATTTTTAAAAAAGGTTATTTACCAGAATGGATAGATGAAAATACATTAGAAGGAGAATATAAACATATAAAATTAAAATTAGTTGCTTGTTCTACTGGTAAATTTATACGTATTGGAGGATGGGATATAGCAAATAATAAGCCAAAACCTTTATATAAAGCCATTCCTTCAGGAAGTATCTATTATTTTAAAATACTAGATAATTCGGATTTTAATAAAATAAAACAAGTATTCCATTTAAAAAATATATCAGATATAAATTCAGAAGAAGGTTTTGGATTAACACTAATGGGTACTAATTAATATTATATTATTGGAGGTTTACAATGAAAAAAATAATTACACCTGTTGGAACATCAATATTTACAAATTTTTTATTTGGTAGATATAAGGATAAAATTGAAGGCTTTAATGATATTTATAAGCCAATTGCAAGAAAAAGTGTTGGTGAATGGGATAATTATAAAGAAATCATTGAAAAAATCAAAAGAGAGATTTCTATTGCGATAAAAGGATTATCTTTTGATGATCTTATTAATATTTCTGCTGAAATTAAAAGTCTTTATCAAATTTATAAAGAATTAAAAGATAAAGATTTAGATATATATTTACTATGTACAGATACAATTGATAGTAAATTAGCTGCTGAAATTGTTAAAAATATATTAGAAGATATTAAAGCAAAAGAAAAAATAAATTTTAATAATATTCATATTCGTATTATATCCTCTCTTAATATAAACAGTAGAAATGAATTTAATAAAGGTATGGGAAATCTTATCGCAGAAATTTATTCTATAGCAAATGATTATTGGGATAATGTAATTTTTAATATTACTGGTGGTTTTAAAGCAACAATTCCTTATTTAACCATACTTGCACAAATAAATCGTTGTTTAATTTATTATATATTCGAAGGAGAAGATGCATTAATTCATATTCCCGTTATTCCTCTAAAACAAGAATATGATTATTCTCCATTAGTAGTTTATAAGGATATTTTAGAAAAATTAGATCAAGGAATAACAAATAAAGATGAATTTGAAAAAATTAAAAATTCAGAATTTTTTAAAGATTTTGGAAATCTTATCTGGATAGATGAAGTAGATGGTTTAATGGAATTAAATCCCATTGGGAAAATTATTTATGAAAAAATGAAGCAAGATAAAAATTAAAAATTCGAAAAGGAGTTATTATGTTTAAAGAAAAGAATTTAATGTTTATTATAGCAGAAACACCAATGCATGTAGGAAGTGGAAGCGAAGTGGGTATAGTCGATTTACCTATTCAAAGAGAACAGTATACAAGATTTCCTAAAATCGAGGGCTCCAGTTTAAAAGGAGCCCTTCGAGAATTTTTTGAATCTCAAAATAATTCCTCAAAAGATCAAATCGATATTATCTTTGGTCCAGAAAATGGTGAAGATTATGCTGGTGCGATTTCTGTTTCTGATGCAAGAATTTTATTTTTTCCAGTTAAATCGCTAAAAAATGTTTTTGCTTGGATAACCTGTCCTTTGGTCCTAAATCGATTTCTAAATGATTTAAATTTGGTAGGAAAAAAGTTAAATTTTAATTTTAGAGAAAATTCTGTTTCAAATAATTGTGATTTACTATTAGAAAACGATTATATTGTTTTAGAAGAATATACCTTTAAAATATCTAAAGATAATCAAGTTGATGAATTTATTTCTGAAATTGTTAATAAAATTTTTCCAGATACTAACTATAAATACTGGAAGGAAAAACTAAAAAAAGATTTAGTAATTTTAAGTGATGATGATTTTTATCAATTTATAGAATCTTCTACAGAAGTAATTACAAGAACTAAAATTGATTCAGAAAAAGGAACTGTTCAAAGTGGAGCGTTATGGACAGAAGAATATTTACCAGCAGATACGATTATGTATAGTTTAATTTTTTTTACCGATGGAAAAAATATTAAAACTGATGAAAATAATCAAAAACAAGCCAAAGATTTACATAATTCTTTTAAGAATATTATAAATAAAAATATAATCCAAATTGGAGGTAATGCTACTATAGGAAAAGGTTTTTGTCGAATAGAATTATTTCAATAAAAGGAGATTATATGCAAATCCAAGAAAATAATGCTATACAAAAAATCGAAAAAGGTAGAGCAGAAAAAGCCTATCAATTTATACAAGATGCAACCCAAAAACTATCGGAAAAAGATCAAAAATTATATAAATCCTATATAAAAAAAATTCCTTCGATGATTTTAAATAACGGCTTAGGACAAACCATTGCATTTATTTATTCTAAAAGGAAAAATACTGAAAAAAATCCCTATGATATTATTTATGAACAATTTAATAAATACTTACAAAAATATAAGTTAAAAGATAATCAAGAATTAACAGAATTTATTATTAGCATAGATTCTAAAAAATATAGATTGATACAACAGGAGCTTTTAGCATTATTAAACTGGATGCGAAGATTTGCAGAAGGAATGATTCAAGGAGAAACTAATGAAAAAAAATAATAAATCTAATAATTCAAAAAACTCCCGAAACCAACAAAGTAATTCTGAAATATTTTTACCATTACCAAAGGATACAAAACAATTTTTTAATTATTTTAAAAATAATATAAATTTTTATTATGAATTTAATTATCCTATAATCACAAAGAAAAATAATAAAATAGAAATTAAAATCAATAGGGAAATAAAAAAATATAAATTCAAAAAAGAATTAATAGAAAATATCAGTAAAAGAATCGAACAACGTTTAAATATTTTAAAAAATAATTATCAAGTAAATGAATTTACTGCAGAAATTCAAAATAGAATGGTGATTGGACTTGGTTCTTCTCATTCACAGGAAACATCAATGACTTTACATCATATTTATGGAATTCCCTATATTCCGGGAAGTGCAATTAAAGGAGTAACCAGACATTGGTTTATACTAAATCATTATTATAATACCTTTTCTAATATAAATTCTATCAACAATTTTGAAAAAATATTAGAAAATTTAAATCTAAATAATGATATAGAGATACAAGTAAAAAAATTTTTTAAAGAAAAAGATAATATAGATATTAATATTTCTAATATTGAAAAAAACAAAAATATAATTCAAGAGTACCAATCAATTTTCGGAACGCAGAATCAAAAAGGAAAAATTATTTTCTTAGATGCCTTTCCCGTAGATAATATAAATCTTAAATTAGATATTATGAATGTTCATTATCCAGATTATTATTCTAAGAAAGAAGCCCCTACGGATTTCCAAAACCCCATTCCAATTTATTTTTTGACCTTAGAGAAAACAAAATTTAAATTTTTTTTACTAGCAAAAGAAAAAGAAAATGATTTACTACAAAAAACCAAAAATTATTTACTAGAATCTTTAAAAGAATATGGTATAGGGGCAAAAACATCCCTTGGTTATGGTTTATTTGATAACTTTATTTTATAAACAATATTTATAAAGAAAGGATTTATTATGAATTTATTTAAGCTAAAAATACTGTTGTTAAATATTTTATTATTATTGGTAATATGTAAAAAAGAAAATCATCATGAGCATAGACATAATGAGGAGAATCATATTATTTCACAGACACTTAATTTTTGTGATGCACATACTTCTGGATGTGAATTTGAAATTTGGGATTCGGATTCCAACAAAGAAAAGATAATTGTAAAAGGAGTTTTAAATTTAAATCCAAAACCTGTAAAAGCTATGGAAAATATAGAATTTCAATTAATGTTAACCCAAAATCAATTGATGGAGCCAGAGATTCTATTAGATTTATCTATGCCAGGAATGTATATGGGAGATAATAAAGTAAAATTAAAAAAAATTTCAAAAAATATGTATCGAGGATATGGTGTTTTTCCTGAATGTATGAGTAATCATAGACGCTGGAATATAAAAATTATATTTCAGGATAAGAATCAAAAAAAATTTTCCACAGATATAAAGTTTGATATAATACAATAATGGATGCTTTTTATATTGTGGCATTAAGTTCTGGATTCTTAGGTGGATTAAGTCATTGTAGTTTTATGTGTGGACCAATTATTTCTTCTCTGGTTATAGAAAACAAACAAACTCATTTTAATTTATTCTGGGCTCAATTTTTATATCATTCTGGTAGAATTTTTACTTATAGTTCTATTGGATTTTTAATTGGATATACGGGCTCATTTTTAAATACTATAACGATATTTTCTGGAATAAAAAATATAGTTATGATTTTAGTCGGTTTATATTTAATAATCAAAGGAATGGAAATGTTAGGATTCATAAAGCATCTTTCTTTTTTATTCAATAAAATTGAGCGTTCTTTTCGTTTTTTTTCTAATTTAATTATCATAATAAGAGATGTAAATTCTATCTGGAAATACTTTTTATATGGTTTGTTTTTGGGTTTTTTACCATGTGGATTGTCCTATACAGCATTTATTGCATCAGCAGCTATGAATGATCCCTTTAAAGGCTTTTTATTTATGTTTTTATTTGGGTTAGCAAATATACCAGCATTATTTATAGTTGTTTCTTTTTCTTATAAAATATTGAGTAAATCAAGAAATATTTTATATTATATTACTGGTATTACATTTCTATTTTTTGGTTCTTATTTATTATATAAAGAGTTTATAAAATTTATTAAAATATGAATTTAATTCTTATTACATCTGCTATTAAAGAAGAATTGATTGATTTGGAAAACTGGAATGAATTTGAATTTTCTCTTAATGATGAATTGTATAAAATACTCATTTTCCCTATTGGTATTGGTAAATTAAATGCATTATATAATTTAATGTACTGGTTTTATAATACATATCATAAGAAATATAAAAAATATCATTTAAAAGAGATTTTGTTTTTGGGGTCTTGTGGAAGTTACAATATAAATTATAAAGAAAATATAATATATTCCAATAAATATATGAATATTGATTTTGCAAGTATTATAAATAAAGCAAAAATATTGGAAGATATTTCTAAGGTAATGGAAACTACGCAGGGTTTTTTTGCGAAATGTATTATTAATCATTATAAATGGCAAACTGGTATAGTAAATTCTACTGATTCTGTTACATTAACACAAATTTCAGAAATCTGGATTAAAAATCAATTTCCAGAATTAAAAGAAGTAAAAGAAAATATTTTTGAAAATTTAGAAGTCTATGGAATAGCAAAATTTTGTATCCAACATCAAATTGCATTTACTTCATTTTTAACTATAACCAATGCTGTTTATGAAAATGGTTCCATAGAGTGGCAAAAAAATTATAGGAAAAGAGCTAAAAATTTAAATAAAAAAATAAAAAAATATTTTCAATCTATTTTAGAATCGAGTTTTTCGTAGTCGATATTATAAATAACTATGAGGCACAACGATCAAGATATACGGGGTTCGCGAGTGAGTAATGATTACGAAACAAAAGAAGTATTTTATAGAATACAATTAACAGTCGCTGTATATAAAAATAAAAAATTAGCCTATAAAAACGAAATGGTAGTACCTACTTGGTATACAAGACGTTCCGAAGCACGTGCTCATATAAAAAAAGAAATTAATAAACGTTTAAAAGAATCAGATTTTTTTATTTCTCCCAGAGTAGATTATGATTTAGTACGATATTCTCAAGAGGGTAGTTGTAATACTTATATAAGATATAGAATCATAGAAGAAGAGGGAGATTTATTAAAGATACAGGAACAAATATCAATTGACAATCCAGCAATATAATTTATTCAAAAATTGTGCTGGCAGTTGATGAACATTCTCCCTCCTTTCAAAAGGAAGCAATTGAGTTTTTATTAAAAAGGATATTAGATTCTCTAAAAATAGATAGTAGTAAAAAATATAATTTATTTCATCAAATTAGACAATATTTAGACGAAAATCATATCAATAGCATAGAGTCGCTTTTACAGAATTCCTATACTATTGCTCAGATTTTACATATAAAACCAGAAAGTTTTAACGAAGTTATCCAGAAGAATTATTTTAAAATTATACAATATCTAAAAAAACAAAAAGAAACATATAATATTTTTTTAACAGATGAAAAGCAAAATTTGATTGAAATAATTTCTAAATATATATTCCCGGCTGATTTGTCTTTAGCTTATTTTCAACAAGAAGATTATTATTATGTTTTAAATTTCCCCTCAAAAAAGATTATAGATGCAACAGTAGATTCCTATAAAAATGCTATTGAAAGACAGCAAAATAATGAAAACCTGCAAGAAAAAAAAGTAAGTAATCATATCATTTCAGAAGAAATATCAATAATACAAGAAATATTACAAAAATTTCCAGATATATATGTTTCTAAAAATTTATCCTTAGAACTGGATTCTGTATTGAATCAAAATTTTACTATGGAAAGTGCAATAAAAGAAAAACAAGATATAAAACAAATAAATACAAGCATTATTGACGACAATCATTCTATTATAGAAGAAATTCTTAATACATTTTCTGATATATTACCTGTTTCTGTCGATTTACAGGAATTAATAAATCAGGAAGAAATAGAATCAAATCAAATAAATCAATCAAATGATATAAAAAATAAACAGGGAAGTTTTAAAAATAATTTAGTTCTTAAAATACCGTTATCAATTACTGAATATTTACAAATAAGAAAAAAACTACATTATTTTAAAATACAAAATGATTCTATTGGTTATCAAAATTTCTTACAGAATGCAGATGAAAAAATAAAAAGTTGTATAGCGATTTTAAATATTTTATCTAATGAAAAAACTCCAAATTTTAGCCTCGAACTTTCTATAGATAAAATAGCTCAAAAAGTCAGTTATAGTAAAGAATCATTATTGGAATTATACTATAGAATAAAAAAATATAATTTATGTATAGGGTTTGTTAAACAGGCTTCAGAATATTTAAAGAATCATGATAAAAAATTATATGAATATTTTGTTAAAATCTATGAACCATTACTGGATTTTATTTCTTTATTAGAAAAAGATAATGAAGACTTTTTTATGGAAAAAAATATAGATAAAAATTTAAAATTATTATTGATTTCTGTACAAGATGAAAATGATAGGCATAAATTACATATTTTTTTAAAGAATTTTATATATAAAATTCGTAATTATTTATAGCTGGTTAAAAAAAATTTAAATATTTTTCCTCTATATTGCTATATTATAAATGAAAACTCTTGACTACATTCTGTCAAAAAAAATAAAGGTCATTCCATAAAATTTGCCCTCTTAGCTCAGTTGGTAGAGCACTTCCATGGTAAGGAAGGGGTCACCAGTTCGAGTCTGGTAGAGGGCAAAAAGTACAGGCCGGTAGTTCAATGGCTAGAATGGGGGCCTCCAAAGCCCTTGATGCGAGTTCGATTCTCGCCCGGCCTGCCATAATGTTTTTGGTGGTTGAGGTATTTTATGTGGAAATTTATACAGGAAGTGAGGGAAGAATTAAAACATGTAATCTGGCCCTCAAGAGAAGAAGTTGTAAAATCAACATGGATTATATTGTTAACTGTTATCGCTATTTCTATTTTTTTATTTGTTACTGATTTTGTTTTTGAAAAAATATTTGAATTTTTGGTAAATTTAGGAACAGGCTCAGGTTAATTATGAAGCAGTGGTACGTTATTAGAACACAATCAGGGCACGAAAAGAAAGCAAAAGCAAATTTAGAAAAATATTTAGAAAAAAGAGGCATTAGAGATAAATTAGGACAGGTAATAGTGCCCGTGATAAAAGTACCTCAAATAAGAAAAGGAAAAAAAGTATTTGTAGAAAAAAAAGTAATGCCAGGGTATATTATTGCAGAATTAGAATTAGACGAAGATATTAAATCAGAAATAAGAAAGGTTCCCTCTATTGCAGGTTTTGTAGGAGGTGCTAATCCTAAACCATTATCAAAAGATGAAGTAAGAGATATCTTAAACTTACAGGGTGTAGATACAGAAGAAGCATCAGTACCTCCACCTGTTTTATTTAACAAAGGAGAAAAAGTTAAAATTATTGATGGTCCATATAATAATTTTACTGGAACAATAGAAGAAGTCCTAAAAGATCAAGGTAAATTAAAAATAAAAATAGAAATATTTGGACAAACTACAACAGTAGAGGTGGACTATTCTCAGGTAGCAGCAAATGTATAATTTATAATTAAAATAATATTTTTATTGAAGGCATAAGCATATGGCACAAAAAAAAGTTGTAAAACAAATTAAATTACAAATCGATGCAGGGAAAGCTACACCAGCACCACCAGTAGGACCAGCATTAGGTCAGGCTGGTGTAAATATTAAGGAATTTTGTGATCAGTTTAACAATAAAACAAAAGGACAGGTTGGGCTTAAAATCCCCGTAGTAATTACTGTTTATTCTGACAGAAGCTTTACATTTATAACAAAATCACCTCCTGCATCTGTATTAATCTTAAAAGAATTGGGATTAGAAAAAGGAGCTCAGACACCCGGAACTCAGAAAATTGGGAAGATTACTCGAGCACAATTAGAAAAAATTGCAGAAATTAAGAAAAATGACCTTAATGCTCATGATATGGATGCAGCAATTAAGATTATCGCTGGAACATGTAGATCTATGGGTGTTGAGGTGGAATTAGATTAATGTTTTAAAAATAACTGGAGGACTCAATGAAGCGCGGTAAAAAATGGATAGAAGCAAGTAAAAAAGTAAATTCCAACGAACCACTTCCTGTCGATGATGCTGTAAAAAAAGTAAAAGAAGTATCTTATACAAAATTCGATGGGACAGTGGAAGCGCATTTTAAAGTTAATTATAAATCATTACAAAATGTAAGAGGAATTGTTTATCTTCCCCACGGTACAGGTAAAAAAATTAAAGTACTTGTTATAGCCAAGGAAGATAGACATCAGGAAGCAAAAGAAGCTGGTGCAGATTATGTAGGTTCAGATGATATTATAGAAAAAATACAAAATGAAAAATGGACAGATTTTGATGTTTGTATTGCAACACCAGATATGATGGGGAAAATAGGAAAATTAGGACCTATATTAAAAGGAAAAATGCCAAAGCCTAAAGCTGGAACTGTTACTGATGATTTAAAATCTGCAATAAAAAATGTTAAAGGTGGACAAGTTGAGTATAAAGCAGATAAAACAGGTGTTGTGCATGTACCAATTGGAAAAGTATCCTATAGTGAAGAACAATTAAAAGAAAATTTAAAGGCTTTATATCAAACTATAATGCGAGATAAACCAGCAGATGCAAAAGGGGAATATATTAAAACAATCTATTTAGCACCAACTATGGGACCATCTGTAAAAGTAAACCCCAAAAGTTTAATATAAAGATATTATTTAAAAATTAAATGTTTTGTTAAGATATAATAATAGTTGTAGCTGAATTTTACACAGCATCAACTAATAAAGGGATTGGGAGGGAGGGAAAAAATCCGTTGGGTTTACTCAACGGTAACACCAAAAAAAGGTGGGCAAGGAAATCCGACGCTGGGCTATGCACAGCGTCAACTCAAGGAGTGTAAAGGGAGGTGGGTGGGCAAGGAAACCGACGCTGGGCTTTGCACAGCGTCAACTCAAGGAGTGTAAAGGGAGGTGGGTGGGCAAGGAAATCGACGCTGGGCTTTGCACAGCGTCAACTCTAATGGAGAATAGATATGCCATCAAAAAGAAATATACAATTATTAGAAGAGATAAATAAAATATTAGATGAAAAACCAAATATAGTAATGACTACATATACGGGATTAACGGTTGAACAGTTAACAGAGCTAAGAAATAAAATAAGAGAAAAAAATGGAACTTTAAAAGTTGTAAAAAATAATCTTTTTAAGATTGCTTTAAAAAATTCTGGAAAGCATGAATTTGAAGAAAAATCAAAAGAAATAGAGAAAACAATTGTAGGACCTATAGCAGTAGCTTTTGCAGGAGAAGAATTGCCAGCAATTGCAAAAATTCTTGTAGAAGAAAGTAAGAAAGAAGAGAAAATACAATTAAAAGGCGGATATTTTGAAGGAAAATTCTTTGATCAAAAAGAGATTAAAAATTTAGCTGGATTACCAACAAAAGAAGAATTATTAACGATTATTGCTCGAGGATTAAATACGCCAGCTCAAAAAATTGCTATTGGAATTAATGAAATTATGGCTAAATTAGCTAGAGGAATTAAAGCAGTAGCAGAAAAAAATAATAAAACATAAAATATAATGTAAAACTTAATATTTTAAAATTTAATAAATATAAAAGGAGAAACTTATGTCAGTAACAGATGAATTACTTGAAAAAATAGGAAAATTAACCTTAGTAGAAGCGGCAGAATTAGTAAAAAAGATGGAAGAAAAATTTGGTATTTCTACAGCTGCACCAGTAGCTGTAGCAGGAGTAGCACCAGCAGGTGGTGGAGCAGCACAGGCAGTAGAAGAGGCTTCTTCTTTTAATGTTGTTCTAAAGAGTCAAGGAGATAAAAAGGTTGATGTAATTAAAGTAGTAAGAGAAATTACAGGTTTAGGATTGAAAGAAGCAAAAGAATTAGTAGAAAAAGGAAATCAAGCTATTAAAGAAGGTGTAGCAAAAGAAGAAGCACAAGAATTAAAGAAAAAATTAGAAGCTGCTGGAGCAACAGTAGAGCTTGTACCAGCTTAATCTGATTTTAAGGCCCGCACAATAAGTGCGGGTCTATAATACTACATATATAATAAGAAAATTAAAGCAAAAACCCTTTTATACAATTTTAAGAATGGATTATAATTGTAGACAATTATTTATAATAAAGTTGAATAAATATAAAATTCATATAACATATATTCTCATAAATATATGTCAAATATTATTTCCAGCAATTATAGTGAATAAATTATCAAGTATTTGCAAAAATTATTTTCAGTTTATAAATATTAGAGGATAAATATGGCTACAAAAAATTTACAGGATAATCAAAAATTAGTACCACGAAAAAAAATTATAAATTTGGGGAAAATTACAAACTATGATTTAATTCCAGATTTAATTGCAATACAATTTAAATCTTATAATGATTTTTTACAATTAGATGTAGATCCGAAGAAAAGAGAAAATAAAGGTTTAGAACAAGTTTTTCAAGAATCATTTCCTATAGAGTCAACAACAGGAGATATTGTTTTAGAGTATGATCATTATATTTTAGGAGAATGTAAATGGTCTCCCAGAGAATGTAAAAGTAGAGGTATAACATACGGTGCACCACTTAAAGCAGTATTACGTGTTGTAAATAACGATACTGGAGAAATACGCGAGCAAGAAGTGTATTTTGGAGAAATACCTTTAATGACTCCCAATGGAACATTTATTATTAATGGTGCAGAGCGAGTAGTAGTTTCTCAATTACATCGTTCCCCCTGGGATCTTCTTTTTTGAAGAAAAAGATAAAGGGATATTTACAGCTAGAATCATACCATACAAAGGTTCTTGGATAGAGATTGAGGTTGATCAAAAAGAAATTTTATATGTGAAAATCGATAAGAAAAAAAGAATACCAGCTACAATATTTTTACGTTCTTTAATAGCAGAAAAAGGTACAGATGAAGAAATATTAAAAATATTTTACGAAACAGAAAAAGTAAACATAAAAAAATTAAGAAAAAATCAGATAAATCAAATTCTAAATAGAAGAGTAGCTGAAGATATAATTGAACCAGAAAATAACGAAATAATTATGCATGCAGGCGAAAAAATTGATGAGGATGTTTTTAATATTCTAAAAGAAAGAAAAATAGAAGAAATAGAAATTTTAAAATTCCCAAATGATAAAGATGATACATTATTAATTAATACATTAGAAAAAGACGGAGTAAAAAATAAAGAAGAAGCAGTAATGAAATTTATAGAATATCTAAGAGGGGATGGTTATGAATATGAAGACGCTCTAACATTATTAGAATCAGTGTTTTTTGATGAAAAGAACTATGATTTATCTCCTGTTGGAAGATTTAAAATCAATAATAAATTTAGATTTATTAATCCTAAAGACTTTGAAAACGTTTCTGACAGAGTTCTCCGAAAAATTGATATAATAGAAACATTTAAATATTTTATAAGACTTCTTAATGAAATAGAAGGATATAATGTTGATGATATTGATCATCTTGGAAATAGAAGAATCAGAAGCGTAGGGGAATTATTAGCGAATCAATTAAAATCTGGATTTGCTAAAATGGAAAGAGTTATAAAGGAAAGAATGAATTCTGCAGAAAAAGATACAATAACTCCTCAATCTCTTGTATCACCAAAACCAATCACAAGTGCTATTAATGATTTTTTTGGATTAGGACAATTATCTCAATTTATGGATCAGACTAATCCTTTATCCGAAACCACACATAAAAGACGTTTAAATGCTTTAGGACCAGGAGGACTTAATAGAGAACGAGCAGGTTTTGAAGTTCGTGATATTCATTTTAGCCATTATGGTAGAATGTGCCCTATTGAAACACCAGAAGGTCAGAATATTGGTTTAATTGTTTCAATGAGTACGCTTGCTAGGGTAAATGAATATGGATTCTTAGAAACACCCTATAGAAAAGTAATTAAAGAAAGAGATAAGAATGGTAAGATTACGAAAGTTTATGTCTCTGATGAAATAGAATATATGACAGCTGATGTTGAAGAACATTATGTAATTGCTCAGGCTAATGCTCCATTAAACGAAGATGGAACTTTTAAGAATAAACTTGTTGCATGTCGTAAAAAAGATGATTATCCATTAAAACCGCCAGAAGAAATTGATTATATGGACATAGCTCCACTACAGGTAGTAAGTGTTTCTACCTCATTAATCCCATTCTTAGAACATGATGATGCTAACAGAGCATTGATGGGTTCTAATATGCAAAGACAGGCAGTACCCTTACTTTACGAAGAAGAACCATTCGTTGGTACTGGTATGGAGACCAGAGTTGCTTATGATTCGAGGGTATGTATTTTAGCAGAAGAAGATGGGGTAGTTGTTAAAGTAGATGCAAATCAAATTATTGTTCGGGGAAAAGATGGAAATGAAAGAATTTATAAATTAAGAAAATTTGAAAGAACTAATCAAGATACATTATTTAATCATAAACCTGTGGTACATACAATTATATTTGATTATAAAATTTGGAATGATGAAAAGAAAGAATATATTTATCCTAAGGAAGCAATTGTAAATGCAGTAAAACGAGATAGTATAGAAATAAAAATAAAAATTCAAGAAAGAGAAGAAGTTCTAACATATCCATTAAAATACGAAGATAAAGAATTTGAACCATTTGTTAAAGAAGGTGATAAAATAAAAAATGGAACTACCTTAGCCGGTCAAAAGGTTTATAAAGAACAAAGAGATTCTAAGGGTTATTTAAAAAGAAGATCAACCATATTGGCGGAAGGTCCTTCTGTTAATAATGGTCGATTAGCTCTTGGTAAAAATGTTCTTGTTGCATTTATGCCCTGGAATGGATATAATTTTGAAGATGCTATTTTAATAAGCGAAAGACTTGTTAGAGATGATGTTTATACTTCTATTCATATTGAAGAATTTGAAGTGCTTGCAAGAGAAACAAAATTAGGTCCAGAAGAAATAACAAGGGATATACCAAATATAAGCGATAAAGCATTTAGAGAATTAGATGAACATGGAATTATAAGAATTGGTGCAGAAGTAAAACCAGGTGATATACTTGTGGGTAAAGTAACTCCGCAGGTAGATAGAGAAATGACACCAGAATATAAGCTCTTACATAGTATTTTTGGAGAAAAGTCAAGAGATGTAAAAGATACTTCTCTAAGAGTTCCTAATGGAGTAGAAGGTATAGTTGTTGATGTTAAACGATATTCACGGAAAGAAGGAGATGAATTACCATCTGGTGTTGAGGAGATGGTAAAGGTTTATGTGGCAAGTAAAAGAAAATTACAAGTAGGAGATAAAATGGCTGGTCGCCATGGAAATAAAGGTGTTGTTTCTAAAGTATTACCTATTGAAGATATGCCTTTTATGGAAGATGGTACACCAATAGATATTGTTTTAAATCCCTTAGGAGTTCCTTCTCGGATGAATATAGGACAGATTTTAGAAACGATGTTAGGTTTTGCTGCTCATAAATTAAATTATCTTTTCGAAACACCAGTATTTGATGGTGCAACAGAAGAAGATATAAAAAAATACTTGGAAGAAGCAGGTTTACCATTAGATTGTAAATTTGATTTATATGATGGTAGAACTGGTGAAAAATTTGAAGGAAAGGTATTCTGTGGTTATATCTATATGCTAAAATTAGCTCATATGGTTGATGATAAAATGCATGCTCGTTCTACTGGTCCATATTCGTTGGTAACACAACAGCCATTAGGTGGTAAAGCTCAATTTGGTGGTCAAAGATTAGGAGAAATGGAAGTATGGGCTCTCGAAGCTTATGGTGCTGCTTATAATCTTCAGGAATTATTATCAGTAAAATCTGATGATATTTTAGGCAGAAATAGGATCTATGATGCGATTATTAAAGGTATTCATACTATTAAACCAGGTATACCTGAATCCTTTAACGTATTATTACAGGAATTAAGAGGTCTAGCATTGGATATGATTATGCTTGATGAAAATGGTAATCCAATAGACCTCGCTGATTTAGATGAAGATTATAGTCGTTCCAGTAAAACAAGAATTCGTATAGAAACCATAGAGAGAAGCTAATATACTAAAAAATAAATTAAAAGGGAATATATATGGCATTAAAAAAAGAAAAAACATTTGAAGCAATAAAAATAATGTTAGCAAGTCCCGAAAGAATTCGGGAATGGTCTTATGGAGAAGTAAAAAAAGCAGAAACAATCAATTATAGAACATTAAGACCAGAACGTGATGGTTTATTTTGCGAAAAGATTTTTGGAACAACAAGAGATTGGGAATGCTTTTGCGGAAAATTTAAGTCAGTAAGGTATAAAGGTGTAATTTGCGATAGATGTGGCGTAGAAGTTACACATAGCAAAGTTAGAAGAGAACGAATGGGACATATTGAGCTTGCAACGCCTGTTGCGCATTTATGGTATTATAGAAATGTTCCCAGCAGGATTGGTTTATTATTAAATAAAAATATCAATGAGATTAAAAGCATATTAAATTACGAAAAATATGTTGTAATTGATCCGGCTGATTCAGATAAAGAAGTTGGAGAATTAATCATAGAGGATGAATATAATGAATATCTTGATGAATATGGAGAAAAATTTGTTGCGATGATCGGTGCAGAAGCACTTAAAGAACTTTTAAGTAGAATTAATATTGATGAAGAAATTCATGAAATACGAAGTCAATTATCATTAGAACAAACAAAAGCATCAGATCAAAAATTATTAAAACGATTAGAAATATTAGAAGCTTTAAGAGAATCTGGTAATAGACCAGAGTGGATGATACTTGAAGTAATTCCAGTCATACCACCTGAATTACGTCCAATGGTTCAATTGGAAGGTGGTAGATTTGCATCTTCTGATCTTAATGATCTTTATAGAAGAGTAATCAATCGAAATAATCGGTTAAAACGATTACAACAATTAAGAGCACCAGATATCATTGTTAAAAATGAAAAAAGAATGCTTCAAGAAGCGGTAGATTCTTTATTCGATAATACAAAAAGAGGAAAGCAAGGTGTAGTTAAAGGAAAAGGTAATCGACCTTTAAAATCCCTTTCTGATATGTTAAAAGGTAAACAGGGAAGATTCAGACAAAATTTATTAGGAAAACGTGTTGATTATTCTGGTCGTTCTGTTATAGTGATTGGTCCTAATCTTAAATTACACGAAATGGGATTACCCAGAAAGATGGCTCTTGAATTATTTAAGCCATTTATACTTAGAAGATTAATGGAACTTGATATTGTACCTAATATTAAAACAGCAAGAAAAAAAGTAGAGGAAGAAGCACCAGAAGCAAATGAAGCATTAGAATATGTTATCAAAGAACACCCAGTATTGTTAAACAGAGCACCTACATTACATAGATTGGGTATTCAGGCATTTTTACCAGTAATAGTAGAAGGTAAAGCAATTCAATTACATCCTTTGGTATGTCATGCATTTAATGCAGATTTTGATGGTGACCAAATGGCTGTCCATGTGCCATTATCAGCTCGAGCACAGTTAGAGTCATGGATGTTGATGTTATCATCTCATAATATATTAAATCCAGCAAATGGTCAGCCAATTGTATTCCCAACACAGGATATGGTTTTAGGCCTTTATTTTCTAACAGCGAAATTAGAAGGTGATGTAGGAGAAGGTAAAAGTTTTTCTTCTTTAGAAGAGATATTATATGCAGTTGATAAAAAAATTGTTGGGTTAAGAGCAGAAATTCGTTATTTAATCGAAGATAAAATTATAAGAACTACACCAGGTAGAGTAATTTTTAATTCTGTATTGCCCAAAGGATATCCTTTTGTTAATAATCCAATTACAGATAAAGAAGCAATTCGAATTATAGCAGATGTTTATTCTAATTATAGTGCTATTGAAACAGTAGAAATGTTAGAAAAATTTAAAGAGTTAGGCTTTTATTATTCAACTCGTTTTGCACCATCAATTTCTATTTCTGATATAAAAGTACCTAAGAAAAAATATGAGCTTGTCGAACAAGCCAATAAAGAAGTAGAAAAAGTTACTAAGGAATTTAACAATGGTACAATAACAGATGAAGAACGATATAAAAAAGTAATAGAAATCTGGGATAAAACGAATGAAGAAGTTTTAAAAGCAGTATTCGAAGAGTTAAAGCAAGATCAGAAAGGGTTTAATCCTGTATATGCAATGGCAGAATCCGGAGCGAGAGGATCAAAACAACAAATTCGTCAGTTAGCTGGAATGAGGGGATTAATGGCGAAACCATCTGGAGAAATCATAGAATTACCCATTCGTTCTAATTTTAAAGAAGGTTTAAGTGTTCTTGAATTTTTTATCTCTACACATGGTGCAAGAAAAGGTTTAGCAGATACTGCATTAAAAACTGCTGATGCTGGATACTTAACAAGAAGATTAGTTGATATAGCTCAGGATGTAATTGTAACAGAAGAAGATTGTGGAACAGAAGAAGGTTTATGGATAGGTCCTGTAAAAGATAGAGATAAAATTGTGGTTACCTTAGGCGATAGATGTTTTGGAAGAATTTTAGCAAAAGATGTTGAGGATCCAATTACAGGAGAAGTTGTATTTAAAGCTGGCACAATGATAGATAAAGAAGTTGGTAAAAAGATTGATTCTCTTGGAATTGAAAAAATCTATATCAGATCCGTATTAACTTGTGAATCTAGAAGAGGTATTTGTGCTAAATGTTATGGTCTTGACCTTGCTCGATTAAAATTAGTAGAATTAGGAGAAGCAGTAGGTATTATTGCTGCACAATCTATCGGACAACCAGGTACTCAATTAACAATGCGAACCTTCCATGTTGGTGGTATTGCTACAAATGTAGAAAGGGGAGAAAATGAGCATAGAGCACCGGATAATTGTTTAATAACAAATTTACAGGGATCAATTGTAGAAGATAAATCTGGAAGAAGATTATTAGCTACGAGAGGTACAATTGAATTCAAAAAAATTCATTTTAAGTGTCCCTTAGATAAATTAAATGGATTAAGGGTTAAAAATGGAGATATTATAATCCCAGGTCAGCAAATAGCTGATGAGTATTATGATGAAAATAATGAGTTAAAACGTGGTTTAACATCAGAAACAAAAGGTGTTGCTGTTATAGACGAAGAAAAAAATTTATTTTATATAATAGATGAAAATACAATAACAATTAATCTAAAAGTAGGAAGTGAAATTTTTATAGAAGAACATCAATTCTGTAATCAAGGCGATCTATTAGCAAGATTTGACTCCTTAAATGATATAATTATTACTGATATTGAAGGTACAATTGAATTTAAAGATATAGTTGAAAATGAAAATCTAAAAAAAGATGAACAAGGTAATTTCAGGATTTATGAAGTAAGAGGTGATAAATTAAATCCAAGTATTATTGTAAAACAGGATAAAAATAATTTTAAAGAATTTCCTGTTGCAATAGGTGCTGTATTAATGGTTAAAAATGGAGAAAAAGTAAGACCAGGAGATATATTATTTAAAATAGCAACTTCTAAAGAAATAAAAACAAGAGACATTACTGGTGGTTTACCAAGAGTAGAAGAGTTATTCGAAGCTAGAGCACCTAAGAAGACAGCTATATTAGCACCTATAGATGGAATTGTTAGAGATAAAAATGAAGTAATTAAAGATAAACGTATTATATATATCGTGCCTCTTGAAATATCAGAAAATATGAATGAGCAAACAATAGAAATCGAAGAAAGAGAAGAAATATTCGAAGAAATAGAAAAACAGGAATATCAGGATTATCATATCTATGATCAAGAAAGTGATGAACCTGCTATTTATAAAATTGCAATTCCAAGACAGATGAGAATTCTTGTAAGAGATGGCGATCAGGTTAAAAAAGGTGAACCAATTACAGAAGGTCAATTAAATCCTCATGATATTTTAAGAATTAAAGGACTCGATGCATTACATGAATTTTTGATCCAGGAAATACAGGAAGTTTATCGTTTACAGGGAGTATTTATTAATGACAAACATCTTGAAATTATAATAAGACAGATGCTTAAGAAAGTAGAAATTACAGATCCTGGAGATACAAATTTTGTATTACATCAACAGGTTGATAGATTTAAAGTTGTTGAAGAGAATAAACGTGTTATTGAAGAAGGTGGAGAGCCATGTAAGTGGCGTCCTATATTACTTGGTATAAAAAAAGGAGCTTTAACAACAGAATCTTTCTTATCTGCTGCTAGCTTCGAGGAAACCCCCCGAGTTTTAACAGATGCAGCAATAAAAGGTAAAGTAGATGAATTAGTAGGTTTAAAAGAAAATATTATTGTGGGTCATTTAATACCAGCTGGAACAGGTCTTAAAAAATATAGAGATATTGAAATTTTCTACGAGGAATACGGTGATATACAAAGAATTTACAAACAAAAATTGGAATTACAAAGTCAAGAAGATTAAAAATTGATTTTAAGTTGATTGCTCTGGATATAAAAATTTTATGGTTATTCCAATAAGGAATGAAAATTAAAAGTTATTTATAAAAATTATATAGGAATGAAGTATGCCAACAATAAATCAATTAATTAGATTAGGAAGAAAGAAAGTAAAAAAGAAAACTAAATCACCAGCATTAAAAGGATGTCCTCAGAGAAGAGGGGTTTGTGTAAGGGTAATGACTGTTACACCCAAAAAACCCAATTCTGCATTAAGAAAAGTAGCAAGGGTACGTTTAACAACTGGAATAGAAGTAACAGCATATATTCCAGGCGAAGGACATAATTTACAGGAACATAACACAGTATTAATTAGAGGTGGAAGGGTTAAGGATTTACCTGGTGTAAGGTATCATATTATTAGAGGAACCTTAGATGCATTAGGGGTAGAAAATAGAAGAAAAGGTCGTTCCAAATATGGAACAAAAAAACCAAAAGCATAAGAGGGTATTAGTATGTCTAGAAGAAAGATAAAAATAAAAAGAAGAGAATTACCACCAGATCCAGTATATAATGATAGGGTTGTAACAGCATTTATCAATTATATGATAAAGAATGGAAAAAAAACAGTCGCTGAAAAGATATTCTATAAAGCAATGGAATTAATTAAAGAAAAGACAGGAGAAGAAGGAATTGAAGTTTGGCGACAGGCATTAGAAAATGCAAAACCAGATTTAGAAGTAAAAAGTCGTAGAGTTGGTGGTGTAACTTATCAGGTTCCTGTGGAAGTTCCACCCCATAGACAACAAACCTTAGCAATAAGATGGTTAGTAAGAAGTGCAAGAGAAAGAAAAGGCAAGTCTATGATAGAAAAATTAGCGATGGAATTGATAGATGCTAAGAATAATTTAGGTGGAGCAATCAAAAAGAAAGAAGATACGAGAAAAATGGCAGAAGCAAACAGAGCTTTCAGCCATTATCGTTGGTAGAATTTTTATTTAAACAAAATTTATATTTGGGAGAAACATATGCCAAGAGAAGTGCCATTAGAGCAATATAGAAATATAGGTATCATGGCTCATATTGATGCCGGAAAAACAACAACAACAGAAAGAATTTTATATTATACAGGAAAAACATATAAAATTGGAGAAGTTCACGAAGGTGCAGCAGAAATGGACTGGATGGAACAAGAAAAAGAAAGAGGAATTACAATTACTTCTGCTGCAACAACTACATTCTGGAATGGAATGGAAAAGCAATTCAAACCACATAGAATTAATATAATTGATACTCCAGGGCACGTAGATTTCACCGTAGAAGTAGAAAGATCACTTCGTGTTTTAGATGGTTCCATAGCAGTATATGATGGTGTTGCTGGAGTAGAACCACAAACAGAAACAGTATGGAGACAGGCTGATAAATATCATGTACCCAGAATTTGTTTTATTAATAAAATGGATAGAATGGGGGCTGATTTCTTTTTCTGTGTAAATAGTATAAAAGAACGACTCGGTGCAAATGCAGTGCCTATTCAATTACCAATTGGTTCAGAAGCTGATTTTACAGGAGTTGTAGATTTAGTACATAATAGAGCTATTATCTGGACTGGAGAAGAATTAGGAGCAAAATTTATATTTCAGGAAATACCAGATGATTTAAAAGAATTAGCAGAAGAATATAGAACAAAATTAATAGAATCTGCTGTAGAATGTGATGATGAATTATTAGAAAAATATTTAGAAGAAGGCGAAATTACAGTAGAAGAATTAAAAAGAGCAATACGTAAAGGGACACTTGAAAGAAAAATATTCCCAGTATTATGTGGTTCTGCCTTTAAAAATAAAGGTGTTCAGCCATTATTAGATGCAGTTGTAGAATATTTACCTTCTCCTCTTGGATATTGCACATGTAAAAGGTATTGATCCTAAAACTGGAGAAGAAATTGAAAGAAAAACAGATGATAATGAACCTTTCTCTGCATTGGCATTTAAGATAATGTCAGATCCTTATGTTGGAAAGTTAACATTTTTTAGAGTATATTCAGGAACGTTAAAAAAAGGTTCATATATATTTAACTCCACGAAAGGCAAAAAAGAAAGAATAGGACGTCTCTTATTAATGCATGCAAATCAGAGAGAAGAAATCGATGAAGTAAATGCGGGAGATATCGCAGCGGCAGTAGGACTAAAAGATACAACAACTGGTGATACATTATGTGATGAAAATCATCCTATTATATTAGAAAGTATGACATTCCCTGAACCTGTTATTGATTTAGCAATTGAACCATTAACAAGAGCTGATCAGGATAAATTGGGAACTGCTTTAATGAAATTAGCAGAAGAAGATCCAACTTTTAGAGTTAAAACAGATCATGAAACTGGACAAACAATTATATCTGGAATGGGAGAATTACATTTAGAAATTATTGTAGATCGATTAAAAAGAGAGTTCAAAGTAGAAGCAAATGTAGGTAAACCACAAGTAGCATATAGAGAAACGATTACTGGTTCTGCAGAAGTAGAAGGAAAATATATAAAACAAACAGGTGGTAGAGGTCAATATGGTCATGTCTGGATCCGTGTTAAACCAAATGAGCCAGGGAAAGGATATCAATTTATTAATTCAATTGTAGGTGGTGTAATACCAAAAGAATATATTCCCGCAGTAGATAAAGGTATACAGGAAGCAATGCAATCAGGTGTTCTTGCAGGATATCCAGTAGTTGATGTTGTGGTAGAATTATTTGATGGTTCCTACCATGAAGTAGACTCTTCCGAAATGGCATTTAAAGTTGCTGCATCTATGGCATTTAAAGATGCATGTAAGAAAGCGAATCCAGTATTATTAGAACCTATAATGGATGTAGAAGTAGTAACGCCCGAAGATTATATGGGTGATGTTGTAGGTGATTTAAATAGAAGAAGAGGAAGAATTTTATCTATGGATCAAAGAGGAAATGCAAGAGTAGTAAAAGCAGAAGTACCTCTTGCAGAAATGTTTGGCTATGCAACAGATTTAAGAAGCTTTACCCAAGGTAGAGCATCTTATACAATGAAGTTTAAACATTACGAACAAGTACCTGCTAATATTGCAAATGAAATAATCGCGAAAGTATCTGTGTAAAACAGATACTTTTTTTATTTTTTTATGTGTTTTGTTTAAAATTAAGTAGACATAAAAACTACATAAAAAAAATTATCTATCTCAACATTGCAATAAAACAATAAAAAATTAAATAAAAAGGGTAAAAGTATGGCAAAAGAAAAATTTGATAGATCCAAACCACATTTAAATATTGGAACTATTGGTCACGTAGACCATGGAAAAACAACATTAACGGCGGCTATTACACATGTATTAGCTAAGTATAAAGGTGGAAGAAATAGACCTGTTAAATATGATGAAATTGATAATGCACCAGAAGAAAGAGAAAGAGGAATTACGATTGCTACTTCTCACCAGGAATATGAAACAGAAAAAAGACATTATGCTCATGTGGATTGTCCTGGTCATGCTGACTACGTAAAAAATATGATTACTGGTGCAGCACAAATGGATGCAGCTATTCTTGTAGTATCTGCAGTTGATGGTCCAATGCCTCAAACAAGAGAGCATATTTTATTAGCAAGACAGGTTGGTGTACCATACATCGTTGTATTTTTAAATAAAGTAGATGCATTATCTCCAGATGAAAGAGAAGAAATGGTAGAATTAGTTAAAGAAGAAGTAAAAGATTTATTAGTAAAATATGGATTTCCAGAAGATACACCAATGGTAGCAGGTTCTGCTTTAAAAGCCTTAGAAGGTGATCAATCTGAAATTGGTGAGCCAGCTATTTTAAAATTAATGGAAATTATTGATGAATATGTGCCTGAACCACAAAGAGATATTGATAAACCATTCTTAATGCCAATAGAAGATGTATTTTCTATTACAGGTCGTGGAACAGTAGCAACAGGTAGAGTAGAAACAGGAAAATTAAATCTTAATGACGAAGTAGAAATTGTTGGATTAAGACCAACACAAAAAACTGTTGTTACTGGTATTGAAATGTTCCGTAAACAATTGGATTATGCTCAAGCTGGAGATAATATTGGAGCATTATTAAGAGGTATTAAAAAAGAAGATATAGAAAGAGGTCAGGTATTAGCAAAACCAGGTACAATTACACCTCATAAAAAATTTAAAGCAGAAGTATACGTATTAAAGAAAGAAGAAGGTGGAAGACATACACCATTCCAAAACAATTATAGACCACAATTCTATTTTAGAACTACAGATGTAACTGGAACAATTAAATTACCAGAAGGTGTAGAAGTTGTAATGCCAGGTGATAATGTAAATTTAGAGGTTGAATTAATTTATCCAATTGCTATGGATAAAGGATTGCGTTTTGCTATTAGAGAAGGTGGTAGAACAGTTGGTTCTGGTGTTGTAACAGAAATTATTGAATAATATTTAAGAGGAAAGGGGAATGGAAACAAAATCTAGAAAAATTAGAATAAAACTAAAATCTTTTGATCATAAGTTAATAGATAAGGCTGCTATGGATATTGTATCTGCAGCAAAAAGGAATGGAGCCAAAGTATCAGGACCCATTCCTCTTCCTACAACAATAGAAAGATTTACTGTATTAAGATCTGTACATGTAAATAAAAAATCAAGAGAACAATTTGAAATAAGAACCCATAAACGATTAATAGATATAATAGAACCAAATGAACAGGTTACAGAAGCATTAAGTAAACTAAAGTTACCAGCAGGTGTCCAGGCTCAAACATTAAAAACAAAAAGAAAGTAATTAGGAGATAAAAATGGCAAAAGGATTAATTGGACGAAAAATTGGAATGACCAGAATCTTTGATGAGAATAGAAAAGAAACACCCGTTACAATAATAGAATGTGGTCCATGTTATGTAGCAGAAATAAAAACAGAAGAAAAACATGGTTATAATGCTGTTCAATTAGCTTATTTACCAACAAAAGAAAAACATCTAACAAAACCAGAATTAAATCATTTAAGAAAATATGGATTAGGTCCTTTTAAAATTATAAAAGAATTTCGTGATTTTGGAGAAGAATTACAACCAGCACAAGAATTAACAGTATCTATCTTTGAAAAAGGACAAAAAGTTAAAGTTCAAGGAACTAGTAAAGGAAAAGGTTTTCAAGGTGTAATAAAAAGACATGGTTTTGGTGGTGGTAGAGCATCACATGGTTCTAAATTCCATAGAGCGCCAGGTTCTATAGGAGCAAGTACTTTTCCTTCTGAAGTAGTAAAAGGAAAAAGAATGCCTGGAAGGATGGGTGGTAAAACAGTAACAATAAGAAATTTAGAAATAGTAGAAATTGATCCAGATAATAATTTATTATTTATAAAAGGTTCTGTACCAGGACCAAAGAAATCTATAGTAAAAATAGAGGTGCAAAAATGAGTTTAGAATTATTAACAACTCAAGATAGAAAAATATTGCTATTAGATGAAAATGGAAATCAGATAGGAGAAGACAAATTAGATCAAGATATAATTATAGAAAATGATAAAATTTCTATAAATTTAATACATAATGTATTAGAAGCAGAACGATGGAATAGAAGACAGGGAACAAGAAAAACTAAAACAAGAAGCGAAGTAAGAGGTGGAGGAAAAAAACCATATAGACAAAAAGGAACAGGTTATGCAAGACAAGGTTCTATAAGAGCACCTCAGTTCCGTGGTGGAGCAACAGTATTTGGTCCACAACCACAAGATTTCTATAAAAAAATCAATCCAAAAATGAGAAAATTGGCATTTAAACAATTATTAAATATTAAATCTGCTCAAAATGCATTATATAAAATTAAAGGATTTAAATTAGAAACATTTTCAACAAAAACTGTATATAATACATTAAAAAATGCAAACTTATTACCAGCAAATTTGATAACCTTAGTATATAACGATGATGAACCATATTTATATAAATCAGCAAATAATATAGCATTATTAAAATTAGTATCTGGAAAAAGGCCCACATTTCCAGAAATGTATTATAATAGTGTCTTACTCTTTACAGAAAAAGGATTTGAAGATTTTATTAATATTATAAAAAATTAGAGGGAAGTAATATGGAAATCGATAAAGTATTAATTATGCCTTACGTAACAGAAAAAACAGAGATGTTAAATCAAAACTCAAAGAAAGGGCAAGTTGTAGTATTTAAGGTGCATAAAAATGCTACAAAAACAATGATAAAAGAAGCTATCTATAGATTATATAATGTTAAAGCAATGAAAGTAAATATTATTAATCAACCATATAAAAAGACAAGATTTAGAAATATAATAACAAAAAAGCCAGGTTTTAAAAAAGCGATTATTACATTAGAACCAGGAAAAACAATAAAATTTGATTAACAAGACAGCAGAGGGAAGAAAATGCCAATAAAAAAATTAAAACCATATACACCAACAACAAGATATCAAACTTTTTATGATTATAGTGAATTGGATAAAGTAGAACCAAAAAAATCATTGTTACAAGTATTAAATTATACTGCTGGTAGAAATTCTCAGGGAAGAATAACAGTATGGCATAGAGGAAAAAGACATAAAAGAAAATATAGAATAATAGATTTTAAAAGAGATAAATATGATATAGAAGGAACAGTTGTATCTATAGAATATGATCCAAATAGAACAGCTCATATAGCATTAATTAAATATCCAGATGGAGAATATCGTTATATTATTGCACCTGATGGAATTAAAAAAGGAGATAAGATAATATCTTCCAAAAACAATGCTCCAATAAAAATAGGAAATTGTTTGCCATTAGAAAAGATCCCTCCAGGTACAAATATACATAACATAGAATTATTACCTGGAAAAGGTGGTCAATTATGTAGAGCAGCTGGAACATTTGCAACATTAGCAGGATTTGATGATAAATATGCAATTATAAGATTACCATCTTCTGAACTAAGAAAAGTTTTAAAAGAATGTAGAGCAACAATAGGACAAGTTAGTGCAAAAGATCATAATCTTGTTGTATTTGGTAAGGCTGGAAGAAAACGTTGGATTGGGATAAGACCTACTGTACGTGGTGTTGCAATGAACCCAATTGATCACCCACATGGTGGTGGAGAAGGTAGAGGTAAAGGAAATCATCCTCAAACACCATGGGGTCAACCAACGTTAGGATATAAAACAAGAAAGAAAAGAAAGAAAACAAATGATCTAATTATAGAAAGAAGAAAATCAAAAAGAAAAAATAAATAGGAGTTAAAAATGGCACGTTCATTAAAAAAAGGACCATTTATAGATGATCATTTAATGAAGAAAGTCTTAAAAGCAATAGAAACGAATGATAGAAAACCAATAAAAACATGGTCAAGAAGATCAACAATATTTCCAGAAATGATAGGATTAACATTTTTAGTACATAATGGAAAAAATTTTATACCAGTTTATGTGACTGAACAAATGGTTGGACATAAATTAGGTGAATTTGCACCTACAAGAACCTATAGAGGTCATACATCAATGGATAAAAAATTAAAAAAATAAATAGGTGAAAGATATGGAAGCAAAAGCAGTATCAAATTTTTTAATGATAAGTCCAAGAAAATTAAGATTAGTAGCAGATGAAGTAAGAGGATATTTAGTTGATGATGCAATTAGTATTTTAAAAAATATGCCAAAAAAAGGTGCACGTTTATTAGAAAAGGCTATATTATCTGCGAAAGCTAATTATATGAATTTAAATCCTAATGCAAACGAAAGCCAGATATACATTAAAAAATTATATGTTGATCAGGGACCAATTTTAAAACGATATAGACCAAGAGCTAGAGGTAGAGCATTTAGAAGATTAAAAAGAACAAGTAAAATAACAGTAGTTGTATCAGAATAATAAAAGAGGAAGATTATGGGACAAAAAGTAAATCCAATAGGATTAAGATTAGGTATAAATAAAACATGGGATTCCTTATGGTACGAAAAAGAGAAATATAGAAACTACTTATACGAAGATTTGATAATAAAAGAACATATAAAAAATAATTATCCAAAAGGAACAATTGTAAAAGTTATAATTAAACGTGTGATGGATAGAGTAAATGTGACAATAGAAACAGTACGCCCAGGAATGGTAATAGGAAATAAAGGGGCAAAAATAGAAAATTTAAAACAAGAATTAAGAAAAAAACTTAATAATGAAAATATAAATATAACAATAAAAGAAAAAAGAAATCCGGAAACAATTGCACAAATTATTGCAGATAATGTAGCAGAACAGATAGAAAAAAGAATGCCATATAAAAGAGCAATGAAATCTGCTATAAGAGCTGCTCGTAGAGGTGGAGTTGTTCAAGGAATAAAAATTATGGTTTCTGGAAGATTAAACGGAGTAGATATGGCTCGAACTGAATATTATATTGATGGAAGGGTACCATTGCATACATTAAGAGCTGATATTGATTATGCTTTAAGTGAAGCTTTAACAACTTATGGTATTATAGGCGTAAAAGTTTGGATATATAAAGGAGATATAATTGAACCAAAGAAAAATTTTAATACAGTAGAAGTAGCAGAAAGTTAATGATATTATAGAAGGAGTTTTGAAATGTTAAGCCCTAAAAGAGTAAAATATAGAAAAAGACAAAAAGGTAGATTAAAAGGAATATCATCAAGAGGAAATAAAGTATCATTTGGAGAATATGGTTTAAAAGCTGTAACTGGTGCAAGAATTTCAGCAAGACAAATAGAAGCAGCAAGACGAGCGATTACAAGACATATTAAAAGAGGTGGAAAATTATGGATTAGAATATTCCCAGATTATCCAGTTACAAAAAAACCAGCAGAAACAAGAATGGGATCTGGTAAAGGTAACCCTGAATATTGGGTAGCAATAGTAAAACCTGGAAGAGTAATGTTTGAAATAAGTGGAATTCCAGAAGAAACAGTAAAAGAAGCATTTCGACTAGCAAGTCATAAATTACCAGTAAAAACAGTTATAGTAAAAAAAGAGATTATTTAGTTCTATATAAAGGAGGGTAGAATGGCTAAGCATAAATTTCATGAATTGAGTGATGAAGAATTAAAAGAACAACTAAAAGTAAAAAAAGAGGAATTATTAAAAATGAGATTTTCCTTAGGTGTAAATAGAATGTTACAAAATCCAGCACAATATAGAAAAACAAAAAGGGATATTGCAAGAATCTTAACTATCTTAAGAGAAAGAGAATTAAAAAATCAAAAACAAACACTAAAAAAATAATTAGAGGATTGCTATGACAGAAATAAATGAAAAACAAAAAAAGAAAAATTTAAAGATAGTTCAAGGGAAAGTAATTTCGGATAAAATGAATAAAACAAGAGTTGTTTTAATAGAAAAAAATGTTTTACATCCATTATATAAAAAAGTAATAAAGCGATCCAAAAAAATAAAAATGCATGATGAAAATAACGAAACAAAAGTAGGTGATATTGTTCAGGCAATAGAAACACGTCCATTATCAAAAGAGAAAAGACATACTTTATATAAAATAATTGCAAGAGGAGAAGAGCAATGATACAGGAACAAACCATATTAAATGTTGCTGATAATACAGGTGCTAAAAAAGTAATGTGTATTAGAATTTTAGGAAGCTCTAAAAAAAAGTATGCAGGCGTTGGTGATATTATAGTAGTAGCAGTAAAACAAGCTCTTCCAGAATATGGATTAAGAGATTCTCGAGGTAAAAAAGTACATAATAAAGCAGTCCAAAAGGCAGTCATCATTAGAACAAAAAAAGAAATAAAAAGACCAGATGGTTCTATAATAAAATTTGATGATAATGCTTGCGCCTTAATTGATGAAAAAATGAATCCAAAAGGAACAAGAATCTTTGGACCAGTTGCAAGAGAATTAAGAGATAAAGATTTTAAAAAAATTATATCATTAGCTCCAGAGGTATTATAAAAGGGGTCAAAAATGGATAGAAGAAAATTACAAAAAATACAGAAAAAAAACCCAAAATTATATAATAAATTAAAACATAGAAAAACAAAATTAAAAGTAAATGATGAAGTTGTTGTAATAGCTGGGAAACATAAAGGAAAGAGAGGAAAAATACTTTATATAGATAGATTAAGAGAGCGTGTAATCGTTCAGGGTGTAAATAAAATAAAAAAATTTGTAAGACCAACACAGGAAAATCCTCAAGGAGGACAGATAGAAATAGAAGCACCAATACATATATCTAATGTAATGTATTATGACCCAAAAATAAAAAGAGGTGTAAGGATTGGATATAAATTTGAGGATGATAAAAAATTACGTGTAGCTCGTGGAAAAGGTGGAAATAGAGAAATAGATTAAGGAGAAATCATATGCCAGTATTAAAAGATTTATATTATAAAGAAGTTATACCTAAATTAAAAGAAAAATATAATTATAAAAATATAATGCAAGTTCCCAAAATAGAAAAAGTAACATTAAATATAGGAATAGGTAGTGCTCCATCAAATCCAAAATTATTAGAATCTGCAATGGAAGAATTAGCATTAATAACTGGTCAAAGACCGGTTAAAACAAAAGCAAAAAAATCAATCGCTGCCTTTAAAATAAGAGAAGGTATGAATATAGGATGTATGGTCACCTTAAGAAGAGAAAGAATGTGGGAGTTTCTATATAAATTAATAAAAGTAGCATTACCAAGAGTAAGAGATTTTAGAGGATTAAGTCCAAAATCATTTGATGGTAGGGGAAATTATAATTTTTCAATAAAAGAACAAATTATTTTCCCAGAGATAGATATAGATAAAATAGATTTTTATCATGGAATGAATATTACAATTACAACAACAGCAGAAACAGATGATGAAGCTCTATCTTTACTTGAGTTTTTAGGATTTCCATTTAAAAAGAATTAATTTGGAGGAATGAAATGGCTAGAAAAGCAATGATGGAAAAAGCAAAAAGAAAACCAAAATTTAAAGTAAGACAAAGAAATCGATGCCCATTTTGTGGAAGACCAAGAGCTTATTTAAGAAAATTTGGAATGTGTAGAATATGTTTTAGAAAAAAAGCTGGATTTGGTGAAATTCCAGGAGTAATCAAAGCATCCTGGTAATGTATATTCATAAAAGAATAATTAAGGAGAAATTGTATGGCAATGTCAGATCCTATTGCAGAAATGTTAACAAAAATACGAAATGCTCAAATGGCAAAACATGAAGAAATAACAGTGAGATATTCAAAAATAAAAGAAGAAATATTAAAAATTTTAAAAAATGATGGATTTATATTAGATTATAAAGTTTTAAAAGTAGCAAATAAATCAGATTTGAAAATAAAGTTAAAATATTATAACAAAAAACCTGTAATATCTGGAATAGTAAGAGTATCAAAACCTGGTAGAAGAATTTATGTAAAAGCAGAAGAATTACAGCCAGTAATGAATAATAGAGGTGTTGCAATTATATCAACATCAAAAGGATTAATGCCAGGAAGAAAGGCAAAAAAGTTAGGAATAGGTGGAGAATATTTATTAAAAGTATGGTAAAATCTCATACGAGGTGAAGTTATGTCAAGAATAGGAAAATTACCCATAGAAATACCCAAAGGTGTTGAAGTTAAAGTAAATGGTAATCTAGTAAACATAAAGGGACCATTAGGACAAATAACACAAAAAATACCAGAAAATATAGAAGTTAAAATAGAAGACAATAAAATTAAAGTAGAAAGAAAAAATGACTTAAAACAAACAAAAGCATCTCATGGATTAGTTCGTTCTTTATTGAAAAATCATATAATAGGAGTTACACAAGGTTGGACAAAACGTTTACTATTAGTTGGCGTAGGATATAGAGCAAATTTAAAAGGCAATACATTGGTATTATCCTTGGGATACTCACATGATGTAAATTATGATTTACCAGAAGGAATAAAAGCAAAAGTTGATCAACAAACAAAAATAGAATTAACTGGAATTGATAAACAAAAGGTAGGTCAAGTAGCAGCAGTTATAAGAAGTTTTAGGCCACCTGAACCTTATAAAGGTAAAGGAATCAGATACGAAGATGAAGAAATCATAAGAAAAGCTGGTAAAGCTGGTAAAGGTAAGTAATTATCATAAGGGGAATTAATTATGAATAGATTAAAACTAAAATATAAACGCTTGGAAAGAAGAAAAAAAAGAGTAAAATATAGTACATTACCAAAAGATCCAGAGAGAAAAAGATTAATAATAATTAAAACCAATAGATATCTTTATTCCCAGATTGTAGATAATCAAACAGGTAAAACATTGTTAAGTGTTGGAACATTCAGTAAAGAATTAGGGATTCCAGAAAATGAAAGTAAAAAAAATTTAGAAGCTGCAAAAAAATTAGGTCAATATATAGCAAAATTAGCTTTAGAAAAAGGAATAACTAAGGTCTATTTAGATAGACGAGGAAGAAAATATTCTGGGAGAATAGCAGCTTTTGCTGATGCAGCAAGAGAATCAGGATTACAATTTTAAGAGGTAATAATTATGATAATAAAAGAACAACCAGAGCAATATATAGAGAAAGTAGTTAAAATTAACAGGGTAACTAAGGTAGTAAGAGGAGGTAGAAGATTTTCATTTAATGCACTTGCTGTTGCAGGTAATGGAAATGGGAAAGTAGGAATTGGTTTTGGTAAAGCTAAGGAAGTACCAGAAGCAATAAGGAAGGCTATTGAACAAGCGAAAAAAAACATGATAGAAGTATCTATAACAAAACGAAAAACCATACCACATGATGTTGTAGGTGAATTTAAAGCAACAAAAGTATGGATGAAGCCAGCTACACCAGGTACTGGAATTATAGCAGGTGAATCTGTTCGTGCAGTATTAGAAGCAGCAGGAATACATGATGTATTAACAAAAGTAATTGGATCAAAAAATTATTTGAATGTAGTAAAAGCAACCATAGAAGCTTTAAAACAATTAGAGAATCCAGTAGAAACAGCAAAAAAACGTGGAATAACCCTAAAACAATTATTTGGACATTATGATTAGAAGAGGAGTTTAAATATGTCGGTTTTAAAATTAAAAGAACAGGGTGCAAAAAAAATAAAAGTAACATTAAAAAAAAGTATTATAGGGAAAAAACCAGATCATAGAGCAACAGTAAAAGCACTTGGATTAAGAAAAATTGGGAAAAGTAGAGAAATTGATATGTCCAATAATGCATTAGTAGGAATGGTAAAAAAAATTGAATATATGTTAGATATAGAGGTGATAGAATGAATACAAATGAAATATTATCCATATCATTGATTAAACCAGAGAAACAAAAAAATAAAATAAAACGAGCAATACCCATAATTGAATTAAAACCATATCCAAATTCTAAGAAAAAAAGAAAAAGAGTAGGTAGAGGAGAAGGATCAGGCTTAGGAAAAACTTCAGGTAGAGGACAAAAAGGACAAAAATCTAGAACAGGATATTCTAAAAAAATTGGTTTTGAAGGTGGACAGATGCCTCTTTATAAAAGAATACCCAAGAGAGGCTTTAAAAATCCTTTTAAAAAAGAATATAGAGTGATTAATCTATTTATGTTAGAAAAAAAAGGATTAGAAGGTGATGTAACAATCGAAACACTTATAGAAAAAAAGGTTATAAAAGATGCAAAATTGCCAGTAAAATTATTAGGAACAGGAGAAATCAGTAATCCAATAAATATTAAAGTTCATTCTGCTTCTAAAAGTGCTATAGAAAAAATAGAATCTAAAGGTGGAAAAGTAGAAATAATCGAAAAAGAAGAAAATAAATAAATATGAATGCCTTATTAACAATATTACGAATCGATGATTTAAGAAAGAAGATACTATATACTCTTGGGCTATTGGTTGTATACAGAATGGGCTCATTTATTACAATCCCAGGAGTTGATCCAATAGCAGTTGCTAATGCCCGTCCAAGAGGCCAGAGTATTTTAGATGTAGTAGATATTTTTTCTGGTGGAGCATTATTTAAACTTTCTATATTTTCACTTGGCATAATGCCCTATATTTCTTCTTCTATTATTATGAGTTTATTAACTGTAATAATACCCCAGTTAGCTCAATTACAAAAAGAAGGAGAATACGGACGAAGAAAAATCAATCAATATACAAGAATGGGTACTGTATTATTATGTGCAATACAATCTTTATTTATTCTTCTATGGGCTGTTGATCAAACAAGTAGAGATGGAATGCCCTTAGTTGCAGAGGTTATACCCAAAGGATTATTTTATGTAGTAGGTATTATTGCAATAACAACTGGAACACTTGTATTAATGTGGATGGGTGAACAAATAACAGAACGTGGAATAGGAAATGGAGTCTCTTTAATAATTTTTGCAGGTATTATTGCACGATTACCTACTAATATTATAAAAATGATACAGGATCCTTCTATTAAATTCTTTGATATTTTTATTTTAATCCTTCTATTTATTGTATTAATTGCATTAACAGTTATATTATCCCAAGGTGTAAGAAAGATTCCTTTACAATATGGTAAAAGAATACAGGGTCGAAGAATGGTTCAGGCACAAAGCCAGAGTTTACAGTTTAAACTAAATTCAGCAAATGTTATGCCAATCATTTTTGCTTCTTCTTTATTATTATTCCCTCAAACCATTTTTGGTATGTTGGGAAGTCAGGCTCAAGCCTGGATTGGATGGCAAATTTTACAACAATGGCTAAATCCTTTTGCACCAACGTTCTGGCAACAGTTGCCTTACTATATTATTTATACTGTATTGATTATATTCTTTTCTTATTTCTATACAGCAATATATATTAATCCTCAGGAATTAGCAGAAAACCTAAAAAAATTTGGTGGATATATTCCAGGTATTAGACCAGGAAATCAAACAAAAGAATATTTAGAGAGAGTATTAAATCGTATTATTCTTCCTGGATCGGTTTTTTTAGCTGGTTTAGCAATTGCTCCTTATTTAATTATTAACATGATGGATTTAAAGGCAAATCAAAATATACAGGGATTAGCATATACCTTTGGGGGTACTTCTCTTTTAATTATGGTAGGTGTAGCATTAGATACATTAAAACAAATAGAAGCTCAATTGATAATGAGAAATTATCAGGGATTTATGAAAAAAGGAAAATTAAAAGGTAGGATACGATGAAAATTATAGTTTTTATGGGACCACCAGGAGCAGGTAAGGGTACACAGGCAAAAAAGATTTGCGAAACACTAAATATACCACAAATATCTACAGGAGATATTTTAAGAAAAGCAATTCAGAATGGGACAGAACTTGGCAAATTAGCGAAAAGCTATATAGATAAAGGAGAATTAGTACCTGATTCTGTTGTTATAGGGATTGTCGAAGAAAGAATTAAACAAGATGATTGTAAAAATGGTTTTTTATTAGATGGATTTCCAAGAACAATAAAACAGGCAGAAGAATTAGATAAATTATTAGAATCTTTAAATAAAAAAATCAATATTGTTATCAATTTAGATGTACCAGAAGAAGAAATAGTAAAACGTTTATTAAATCGTGCTAAAATTGAAAATAGAACAGATGATACAGAACCAGTAATAAGAAATAGAATGAAAACTTATTTAAAACAGACCTATCCATTAATTCAATATTATGAAAAAAAAGGGTTATTAAAAAATATTAATGGTTTAGGTACAATAGAAGAAATAACGAAAAGTATAATGAATGTAATCCAAAATTAAAGATGACAAATAAAAATATATAAAAAAACTGGATCATTACAATATGCCAAAAGAAGAACCAATAGTAGTAGAAGGAAAAGTAATAGAAAATTTACCGAATGCAATGTTTAGAGTAGAATTAGATAATGGGCATAAAGTTTTAGCACATATATCTGGAAAAATGAGAATGCATTATATAAGAATTTTACCAGGGGATAGAGTAAAAGTAGAATTATCACCTTATGATTTAACAAGAGGTAGAATTACTTATAGAGTCAAATAGATATATCATAATAAATTAACGAGGTATAAAATATGAAAGTAAGAGCATCTGTAAAAAAAATATGTAATCATTGCAGAATAATTAGAAGAAAAGGTGTAGTTAGGGTAATATGTAAGAATCCTAAGCATAAACAAAGACAAGGATAAATTGGAGTAAAAATATGGCAAGAATTGCTGGAGTTGATTTACCAAAAGAAAAACGTGCAGAAATAGGTTTAACATATATATTTGGAATAGGTCGTTCAAGAGCACAAAAAATTTTAGATTCATTAAATATAGATAGAAATAAAAAAATAAAGGATTTAACTGATCAAGAAATAGCCGCAATAAGGGATTTTATTGATAAAAATTATCGTGTAGAAGGTGATCTAAGAACAGAAATAAATTTAAATATAAAACGTTTGATTGAAATAGGTTGTTATCGAGGACTTCGACATAGAATGGGTTTACCAGTTAGAGGACAGAGAACTAAAACAAATGCACGAACAAGAAAGGGTGCAAGAAAAACAATACCTAATAAGAAAAAATAAAAAAGGAGCTAATTAATGGCTACGAAAAAAAAAGAAAAACGTAATGTTCCTAGTGGAAGAATATATATAAATGCAACATATAATAATACTGTAATTACAGTTACAGATGAACAGGGAAATGTTATTTGCTGGGCAAGTGCTGGACAATCTTTTCGTGGAACAAGAAAATCAACCCCTTATGCAGCACAAATTACAGCAAAAGAAGCAGTTCAAAAAGCAAAAGAATATGGTTTACGAGAAGCAGATGTATTAATTAAAGGACCTGGCTTGGGAAGGGAATCTGCTATAAAAGCAATTGCTGCAGAAGGAATAAAAATAAGAATGATTAAAGATATTACACCAATTCCACATAATGGATGTAGACCACCGAAAAAAAGGCGAGTCTAATTTTATAACGAAATATTGTTCCACAACGAGGATTAAAATATGAGAGTATTATTAAAACCGTTAAAAAAACCTAAAGAAATCATATACGAAACTTTGGAAAATCAACCAAATTATGGTAAATTTATTATACAACCTTTCGAAAGAGGTTTTGCAACAACAATTGGAAATGCATTAAGAAGAACATTATTATCTTCTATAGAAGGAAGTGCAATTACAGCAATAAAGATAGAAGGTGTAGAACATGAATTTACTTCTATTCCGGGAGTATTTGAAGATGTTACAAGAATAATTTTAAATTTAAAAAAAGTGAGGTTAATTTACGAAACTGAAAATAAAGATGAACCAAAAGTAATTCATATAGAAAAGAGAGGTGCAGGATTATTTACAGCTGGAGATTTAGCAATAGATTCTTCTATACAGATATTAAATCCAGATTTAGTAATTGCTACATTAAATGAAGATGCTGAATTAATAATGGATTTACAAATTGAACGCGGTAGAGGTTATGTTCCAGCAGAAGCATTTAAAAAAAATATAGAAGAAATAGGAACTATACCAATTGATGCATTGTTTTCGCCGATTCAAAAAGTAAATTTTACAATAGAAGAGTTAACAAAAGGTACAAGGAATGAATATGAAAAATTAATACTTGAAATTTGGACTGATTCTTCCATAAAACCAGAAGATGCATTAGGACAGGCAGCGAAAATATTAAAAGACCATCTAATAAAATTCATTAACTTCGAAGAAACAATAGAAGAAGATGAAGAATCCGAATTACCAGAAATTGAAGAAACATTAAAACAAAATTTAGAAAAACATGTAGAAGAATTAGAATTCTCAGTTAGAACCTTATCATTATTAAAATCCTTAGAGATAGAATATGTAATAGATTTAGTTAAAAAACAAGAAGATGAATTTCAAAAATCAAAACATTATTCACAGGAATGTATTGAAGAAATTAAAGAAAAATTAAGAAATTTAAATTTAGAATTAGGTATGAAAGATATTCCATTTGTAAGAGAATCATAATTAATATAAGAGAGGAAAAAAATGAGAAAGGGAAATAAAACGAAAAAGTTAAATCGAGTTACATCACACAGAAAAGCAATGTTAAGAAATATGGCAACAAGCCTTTTGGAACATGAACAAATAATTACTACAAGAGCAAAAGCAAAAGCCTTGAAACCATTTGTAGAAAGATTAATAACTCGTGCAAAATATAATTTAAATGATGAATTAACACCAGAAAAGAAATTACATAATAAAAGATATGTAATGAGATTTATAAAAAATAGAAAGATTGTAGTTAAATTGTTTGATGATATAGCAAAAAGAAATCAAAATAGAAATGGTGGTTATACAAGAATAATACATTTACCAGAAAGAAAAAGTGATAGTGCAAAAATGTCAATTATAGAATTAGTAGAAAAACAAAAAGTAAAACGTATTCCAAGAAGAGAATTAAGAAAACAACAAGAATTACAGGAAAAAGAAACTTTAGAAACATTAACGAGAAAAAAACAGAAAAAAGAAAACGAAGTAACACAGGCTAAAAAGAAACAAGAGAAATGGTATCATAGATTTAAAATAGGTAAAAAGAAACGAGAAGAGAAAGAACAATCTGAATCATAAGCGCTATTGCGCTTTTTTTATTTAGATATAATACATTAAAGAATCATCGTTATTTTCCATTTTATTCATAAAATCTACTAAATTAATAGAAAGCATATCTTTAATTTTATTATCTATTTCTTTCCAGAATAAACCTGCATCACCCTGAACAATATCACTTTTAGGATCAATTATACTTAAATTCCCTTCTAAACATTTTAAAATATCGTATAAAGTAATTGTTTCTGGTGGTTTAGATAATTTATATCCACCTTCTGCACCACGTATACTAATAACAAGACCACATTTTCTTAAATTATTTATTATCTGTTCTAAATACTTAATGGGTATATTTTGCCTTTCAGAAATTTCTCTTGATTTAACAAGAGTATTGGAATTATAATATTTAACCAGATCAATCATAATTTTAATTCCATATCTTCCTTTACTTGTAATCTTCATTAAAACCAAAAAAAATTAATTTAATGATTTTTAAAGTAATAATTAAATTTATATAAAATTATTCTAACACTGATTACAAAAATATATATAATAAAATATGTTAAATAATTTATAGTTGCCTGTTAAACATTCAAATAAAACGTGTATAAGAAATTATCAGGATATTACAGGATATAATATAAAAAATGAATTCTAATTATATAAGCTATATATTAAAGTTAATTTTTTTATATTTTTTAATAATTTATTTTTTACCAGTAGAATCAAGAATTCAGGATTATATTGGAAAAAGAATTATTTCAATTCGAATCTATGGTTTAAATAATGTTTCTGAATTTGATGTAAGGGATGAATTACCATTTAAGGAAGGATCAATCTTAAAAGAAGAAGATCTAAATTTAGCTGTTCAAAATTTATATAATACAGGTAATTTTGAAAATGTAAGGATTTTTGCAAAAATTATAAATGATAACGAAATACAAATAAATATAGTTTTAAAAGAATTACCACGAATAGAAGAAATAAAAATTATCGGAGAAGAAGAATTATACGAAGCAGATTTAAAAACGCTATTACCATTTAAAGAAGGTGATGTCTATAATCCACAGGATGTAAAAAATGGTGTTGATGTTTTAAAAACAAAATATTTAGAAGAAGGTTTTTTTCTAGCAAATATTTGGTATAAAACAGAAATAAAAAATGAAAGTGTAATTGTAAAATATTATATAGATGAAGGCAAAAATATACCAATTGCAAAAATTAATATTATTGGCTTAAAACATTTAAATCCAAATGAAATTATTGATATATTAGAACAAAAAGAAGAAGGCTTATTCGAAGATGGAATTTTTCAGGAATCGAAGTTTGAAGAAGATAAATTTAGAATTATTGCTTATGCTAAATCGAAAGGATATGTAAATGCAGAAATTGATCCAGAAGGAACAGGTTATGAAATTCGTTGGCGTAATCCAAAGAAAAAAGAAGAAGGTAGAGTAGTAATAATAACCTATAAAATAAATGAAGGAGATATCCGTTATTTTGGTGGTTATTCAATAGAACATGATCCTCTTTATATAAACAAAGAATTAAATCCTCCTGAAAGAAAAAATAAAGAAAAAATTCGCCCAATTTATGAGCCAGAAAAGTTATTAAATATGCTGGAATTTCAACCCGACAATGCTGGTGACATTTTTGACGAAACAAGATATTTTCGGGATAGAAATACATTACAACAAGCATATTCAACACAGGGTTATGTATTTGCTCAAATTCAGCCATATTATACAAACTTTCCTTTAACAAAAGAAAATATAGAAAAATATAAATCCTGTAAAGATATTAAAGCTCCTCAGACAGAAGAAGAAAAAACCTGTAAAAATATAGCAAATAGTTTAGATCTGGAAAAATTAGAAAATATATTAAAAGAAGATCCATCAAAAGAAGGAATCATATTACGACATGTACATTTTGTAATTAGAGAAAATAATAGAGCTTATATAGAAAATATTATCATAAAAGGAATGAAAAAAACAAAAGAAAAAGTAATACGAAGACAACTTCTGATTAAGGAAGGACAATTATTTAATTCTGCTCTTGTAGAAAAAAGTAGAGAAAGAATTTATAATTTAGGTTATTTCAAGGAAGTAAATTTAGAAATGAGACCTGGTTCTGATGATAAAAAAATGAATTTGATAATTAGTGTAGAAGAGCAGCCAACAGGTACTATTACAATGGGGGGAACTTATGGAACCCAATCGGGATTCTCTGTCTTTACAGAAGTAGGAGAAAATAATTTATTTGGAACTGGACAAAGATTATCTGGAAAGTTACAGTATGGTCCAACCGTAAGAACTATTAGTGTTTCCTGGACAGAACCATGGTTTTACGAAGAATGTGATAATATAACAGGACGATATTGGTTTTTTAAACAAAAATCATTCGATGAAGCCTCAGATTTTAAAACATTATTATTATTAATTGAAAATTTTAAAAATGAAAATCCAACACTTGCGACTTCTTTAGAAGTGGCTATTAAAGATGAATTAAAAACAAAAGACTTTTCAGAAATAAAAGAAGTTTCTATAGAAACCTTAGATAAATTAAAATGGAGAATTCGAAGAAAGTTATATGGTTTTGTTTCGAAAGAAGAAAAATGCTATCGTAGTGTTCCAAAACCATGGTCATTATCTTTATATGCTGGATATAGTTCTCAACGTTTAGAAACTTCCGCATTAAGTGTAAGTAATGATCCATATGATTTATATGAAAGTGCTTTTTATGATTATAATGCTTTTTCACTTGGGGTTGGTGTAGGCCATGCATTGGGAATATATTGGTCTCATTACCATAGATATTCACCTACCTGGTCAACAATAACAAGACCAACTGCATTATCAGATAATTCTGTAATTCAGAGAAGTAACTTAGGATGGCAATTTAAATCCAGCTTGACAAATGGAATTTCTTATAGTTCTATTGATAATTATTTAAATCCTACACGTGGTTCAACTATGGATTTATCTATAGAAACCGTAGGACAATTCTTAGGTGGAGACGACCATTTTAATAGATATAAATTTGTATTCACCAATTATCAGAGATTAGGAGATTATACGTTTGGTGGATTAATTCGCAATAATAAACTTCAACGTTGGGCAATAACTTTAGAAGCGAGAATATCTTTAACTTTTACTCACGAAACTACACCTTATAATAAAAAACAGAATAAAGAATCAAATCCCTATTTAGAGAGAAGTGATCGTTTATTTCTTGGTGGATACGAAACAATAAGAGGATATGATTATGGAAATGATAGACAATTTCCACAACCATGGTATCAATTTGGAGGAGTTAATCATTTATTATTGGGAAGTTTAGAATTACGCTTCCCTATTGAACCAACAACTCTATGGTTTGTTATGTTTTTAGATGCAGGTGGTGGTTATATTAATTTAGGCGAATTAACAGGAAATGAAAAAGAGTATGTTGAAAATTATAAAGAAAATGTAAGAAAACTTTTCGAAGGAAGAACAATTACAGATATTTATTTAACTGAAAAATTTGATACAATTCGAAATGCTCGTTATTTTTATGAATCTCGAACAGATTGGAATGATCCCAGTCGATATGTTTTATCTCAGAGAAATGTTGCTTTAGATCGATTATTATATTCTGTTGGAATTGGTTTAAGAGTCCAGATCCCGGTATTACCAATAAGATTATTTTTAGCTCAAAAACGATATTATAAAAAAGGACACCTTCTACCAATACCAAAAGATGATAAATATAATTTTGTCTTTGGTATTGGAGATTATAGATTTTAAGTTTATATAAAATATGAAAAATAAAAAACCAGCTATTTTAAGATTAAAGCAATATATCTTAAAATATAAGATTCGTATTTTATTAGGTATTTTTTTTGCGTTAATAGCATCACTATCAAACTTATTTTCTTTAACCTCATTTGTTCCAATTTTTAATGCTATTGGCTCGGATAAAAAAATAAAAGTTATAGAAATAGGACCAGAAGAGAAAAAAATTTATGAAAAATTTAAAAAAAATTTAGAATTAGAATCTTATGAAAAACTTTATGTTAAATGGGTAGAAATTAAAATAAAAATAAATCAATATTTTGAACCTTATGATAATAAACAGACTGTTTATAAAATTATTTTATTTATAATTCCTGTTTATCTTTTAAAGATGCTTTCTTTAACAGCATCAATTTTCTTTCTTGGAACAGCTGGTTTTTATGCTACAAGAGATTTAAGAAATGATTTATACGAAAAACTTAATAGATTAAATTTATCATTTTTTGAACAGGAAAGAACAGGTTATATAATGAGTCGAGTAGTAAATGATGTTCATTTGATTTCTCGTTCTATTTCTGTAGAATTTCAGGAAGCAATAGTTAATTTTTTTTATATTATTACTCATCTTGCTTTATTGATATTTATTTCCTGGAAAATGTTAATTATAGTATTAATTGGTGTTCCTATTTTGATGACACCTGTTAATAAATTTGCATTAAAAGTTAAAAAAGCAGCCAAAAACCAGCAAGAAAGATTGGCAGATTTATTAACCCATTTACAGGAAATTATTTCTGGTATCAGAGTAATTCGAGCATTTTCGATGGAAGATTTTGAAGAAATGCGATTTAATTTGATAAATGAAAAATTATATAAAGATACATTTAAAGGTCATTATTATCATCAGGTTGGTCCAGCCATAACAGAACTTGTAGTTACAGTTGTAGTTTTATTATTTTTATCCTGGGGAGCATACGAAATAACTCAGGGAGAGCTTACAAAAGGGCATTTTTTTACTTTTTTCTTTACATTAATGTTTATAATGAGGCCATTAATTCAAACATCTGTAATGTTGAATTTATTGGGAATTGTTGGTGCTGCATCAGAAAGAATTTTTGAAATTTTTGATAATAATAATGAATTTCAATTACCCGAAAATCCTATAACATTTAAAGGATTAAAAAAATCAATTCAATATAATCATGTTTATTTTACTTATCCTACGAAACAAAAGGGTGATTATGTTTTAAATGATATTAATATAGAAATTAAAAAAAATCAGGTTATTGCATTAGTAGGTGAATCTGGTGGTGGAAAATCAACTATAGTAGATTTATTAATGCGATTTTATGATCCAATTAAAGGAGAAATTTTAATAGATGATATTGATTTAAGACAATATAATATTTTTGATATACGTAAAAAAATTGGTATTGTTTCACAAAATGTATTTTTATTTAATGCTACAATAAAAGAAAATATTACTTTATTTGATGATACAAAAACAGATGAAGAAATCATAAACGTTTGTAAATTGGCTTATGCGCATGATTTTATTGAAAAATTACCTCATGGTTATAATACTCTTGTAGGAGAAAGAGGGGTAATGTTATCTGGTGGTCAAAGACAAAGAATAGCTATAGCTCGTGCATTAATTCATAATCCAGAAATTATAATTTTTGACGAAGCAACAAGTGCATTAGATAATGAAAGTGAAAAAATGGTAGAGAAAGCAATTGAATCTGCTATAAAAGATAAAACTGTTATAATGATTGCTCATAGATTTAGAACAATCTATAAAGCAGATAAAATTTATGTAATAGAAAAAGGAACTATTTTAGAAGAAGGTACCCATCAGGAATTAATCGAAAAAAATGGTTATTATAAAAAGTTATATGAATTACAATTTTCCTGAAAAACAATATTCCTTATTAGAAAAAATTTATTTATATTTTCATAAAAAAGTATTCGAAAATAGATTAAAAAAGCAAATTTATTTAGATGATAAATTTATTATATCCATTGGTAATATAACCACTGGAGGAACAGGAAAAACACCTTTAACGATATTTTTAGCAGATTATTTTTTAAAGCTTAATAAAAAGGTTTTAATCTGTCTACGTGGATATAAAGGATCCTTTAAAGGTGATTTATTAGTTTCTGATAAAGGAAAAATTTTTACCACACCATATATTTCTGGCGATGAACCATATTTGATTGCCTTTAAACTTATTGAAAAACAACATACAAATTTTAAAGTTGCATGTGGAAAAAAACGTCAAAATTTAATAGAAAAATATGGCAAAGATTGTGACATTATTTTACTTGATGATGCTTTTCAAAATCCCTTAATAGCAAGAAATAAAGATATTGTCCTAATAGATGTTAATGATAATCCAGATAATATAAAATTAATTCCAATTGGAAAATATAGAGAACCAATAGAAGCTCTTTTAAGAGCAGATATAATTGTTTTAACAAGAATTAAAGAAAATCAAGAAAATTTAAAAAAATGGGAAGCTATCATTAATAAATTAAATAAAGCATATTTTAAATCCGAACATATCAAAGAAGATATAATACCCCCATTAAAAGATAAAAATGTTATTTTAATAAGTGGTATTGGTAATCCAGATTCATTTATTAAAGCAGTCGAAAAAGAAAATATAAACATTATTAAGAAGTATATTTATAAAGATCATCATTCTTTTACAAATTTAGAAATTCAAAATTGGTTAAAACATAAAAAGCCTATTTTATTAACCGAAAAAGATTGGGTTCGTTTATTATATAATCCTATTTATTTACAAAATAAAAGTTATTTTTATCGCTTTGTTATAACGATTAAAATTTATTCATTAAATCAATTTATAGAGCAGATCTATTCTTAGGAGGAAAATAATATGCATAGAGATTTCTGGTTAGAACGATGGAAAAAAAAAGAAATTGGTTTTCATCAGGAAAATTATAATGAATATTTAATTCAATATGGAGAAGAATTTTTTAAATCCTGTAATTTTATATTTGTTCCTCTATGCGGTAAAACTAAGGATATTTTGTGGTTTTATCATAATAAGAAAAAAGTAGCAGGTATTGAATTATCCGAAATTGCATGTAAGGAATTTTTTATTGAAAATCAAATCTCGTATAATTTAATCTATTATAATGACTTTATCGTTTATGTATCTATTGATAAAAAAATTATTATAATAAATGGAGATTTCTTTCAACTTAATAAGGAACTATTTGAATATTTTGAAATTCATATAGATGGAATTTATGATCGAGCATCGTTAATAGCATTACCTTCTGATTTAAGAAAAAAATATGTTGAGAAAATATTCGAATTGTTTGATGATAAAATAAAATATTTTCTTATTACAATGGAATATGAACCCTTAGAAAATTCAGATAAAGAGATAGGTCCCCCTTTTTCTGTTCCTGAAAAGGAAATTAAAATTTTATTTCAAGATAAATTCAAATTAAATAAAGTTAAGGAAAAACCTATAGAAAGAAATAATGTAAAAAATTGTAAAGAAGTATTATATTTTCTGGAGAAATAATATGGATACATTTACAATATTAATGTTAATTGTTGCTATTGTCTTAAATGCTTTAGCAAATATATTAATAAAAGCAAGTGCTATCTATTCTAATGACGAAACTATAATAGGTTTAATTACAAATCCATGGTTAATAAGTGGACTGATTTCATTTGGATTAGCATTTGTTTTTTATCGATATGTTTTATCAAAAGGATTACCATTAAGTATTGCTTATCCTTTAATGACAACAACAGGATTTGCCATAGTCATTATTGCTTCTCGAATTTTTTTTAATGAAAGATTGGTTTTGATACAATGGCTTGGAATTGGTTTTATTGTATTAGGAATCTGGTTAATTGCTTCTAAAATATAGGTTAAAGTTTTTCCCATATAGTTATTTCTTTTCCAATTTGCCAGAATAAAAAATAATATTTTTTTTCCTCGTAATAGTATTTATTTTTAATGCCTCTAACATAGTATAAACTAATTGGAAGAGTTTGATTTTCTAAGGGTTCCTGATCATAAGTAATTAATATAAATCCACCACCTCGAATTTTATTATAATCAGAAAAAAGATAATTTGTAAAATTAGAATAATTCTTACAGTTTGATAAGTAATTTAAAGATACATTATATGGGTTATGATATTCGTAAAAAAAACAATATTCTTTATTTCTTTTTTTTTCTTTAATATTATAATTTTCTATACATTGTATATGTTGTGCATCAATATTTTTACAGGTTTTAATTGCATTAGTGGAAACTGTTAATTCATTATATCGATTAAAAAAAAATTTAATTCCTTTGTATGTACCAGGAATTTCATTTTCTATTATAAACATAGAATCATTATAAATATTTATAGGTGGAAAAAATGAGCAATGATTCAAAAAAAATAATAAAAAAAACAATCTAACTATAAGTCGTTTCATAATAATATAAAAAGAATAAAAATTAATGATATAAAATAACGTCAAATTAAATTAAGTTTATTATATTTATAAAAATATGATTGATAAATCAGACATAAATTTTTATAATTCATTTAAGAGATGGAACGTCTTTTTCGTATTTTAATTAATTATAAAATAAAATATCTTATACCTGTACTTTTACTAATTGGAATGTTTATAACATCACTTGGAATTATTTTTACTATATATTTTATTGTTGATAATACAATAGATCGTCAGATAACTAATGGAATAATTTATCATCGTAATTTAATTTTATATATATTAAATAAAAATACCAAAATAATAAATGGAAATCAACAACTACAAAAAGAACTTTTTTATAATGATTTACTTTTTCATTCGAATAATCTATATCATATATTTATCATAAATAAAGAAAATAGTAATATAGTTTTTTCGAATTATAAAGTTTTTCAAAATAGAAATTTTCATCAAATTTTAGAAAGATATAAAGATTCTTTAGCTTTCGAATGGAATGATATTTTAAATGCAAAGTCCTATATTGAAAAGAATAAAAAGAAAAAAATATACAAAAAAAATAACTATTATTTTTATATTGAAGAATTAAATCAAGATTATTGGTTAATAATTATATATGCTTTTAATTGGTTTGATATATTTAATATAAAAAATATTACCATATTAATTATAGTTTTTATTGTATTAATTTTTTTACCTTTCTGGTTTTTCTTTTATTTTTATAAACAATTTTACGAAACAAGAATTGAATATCTATTAAATGCAGTAGAAAAAATTTCGGAAGGCGATTTAAGTAGTATGGTACCTGTAATTGGTAATGATGAAATAACTCAAATTTCCAGTTTTGTTAATAGAATGAAAGACCAATTAAAAGAAATCATTTTCGAAGATTCATTAACTAAGGTATTGAACCGTAAAGGGTTTGAATTTTATAGTAGTAAATTATTGACTTTGAATAAAGAATGTGCCATATTTTTTATGGATTTAGATGGTTTTAAATATGTGAATGAAACATATGGTCATGATATTGGTGATAAAGCATTACAAATTGTAGCGAAACGTTTAAAACAATTATGTCAAGCAAACCTTTTAAATGCAAAAATGATCTTAGGTAGAATAGGTGGAGATGAATTTGCATTATTAATCGATCTAACAAATTTAAAAGAAGCATATTTAGATATACAAATATTTGCCTTAAAAATTATTGAAGATATTTCTCAAAAATACGAAGTACAGAATATTACTTTTAATTTAGGAATAAGTATTGGAATTGCTATATATCCTGAACACGGAAAAAATTTAAATGAATTATTAACAAATGCTGATCTGGCAATGTATCAGGTTAAATATTCAACAAAAAATTCCTATTACTTTTTCGATAGCAAGTTAAAATCTTTTTATGAACAAAAAAATCAATTAAGAAATGAATTAATAACAATTTTTAGAAATCATCAAATTCAAGATCATTTTTATTTAGTATATCAACCTATATATAATCTAAAACTTAAAAAAATAAACCATATTGAAGTTTTATTAAGATTTCAACATCCTTTATTAAAATCCTATCCTGCTGATTTTATTCCCTTATTAGAGGAATTAAATTATATTTCCATTATTGGAAATTATATAATAAAAAAGTCTATAGAAGATTTAATAGATATACAAAATCGTCTAAATGAAAAAATAAATATTAGTATTAATATTTCTCCTAAACAAATTATAGATAAAAATTTTTATAAAGATATTATGTTACTTTATAATACTTATTCTAAATATAATATTAAAACAAATCAGATTATTTTAGAAATAACAGAAAATATTTTAATAGATAATCCTGCAAAAGTATTAAGAGTTATAAATAGTTTACATGATATTGGTTTTAGTTTTGCTATTGATGATTTTGGAACAGGTTTTTCTTCTTTAAGTTATTTAAAAGAATTACCTGTTAAATATATAAAAATAGATAAAAAATTTACTGAAGATCTTGTTTTAAATCCTAAAACAGAATTAATTGTGCGTTCAATTATTAATCTTGCCCATTTACTTGGTTACAATACCATTATTGAAGGAATAGAAGATTATATTACATTAAAAAAAGTTATTGAACTTAAAGGTGATTATGTGCAAGGTTATTATTTAACTCCACCTTTACCAAAAGAAGAATTAATAAATTTTTTAGAGAAGCCAGAAAACTATCAATTAGATAATATATTTTTAGAAAATCATTAAATTATATTTTCAAAAAATAAATGTCGTTTTGTAAAATAAAAATTTATTGGATAATATGATAGTTCTAAAAGAAAAAGATTTTAAAGTTCCCCTAAAAATCTGGACTAATTTAGAAGATATAGAAGAAGAAGCTCGTAAACAATTATATAATATTGCTCGTTTGCCATGGGTATTTCATCATGTTAGTGTAATGCCAGATGTACATTTTGGTAAAGGAGCAACTGTAGGTTCTGTAATTGCTACTAAAAATGCTATTAGTCCAGCAGCTGTTGGTGTAGATATTGGTTGTGGTATGGCTGCTGTAAAAACAAATTTAAAAGCGAAAGATTTACCAGATTCTTTAAGAGAAATACGATTAGCATTAGAAGAAGCAATACCTGTTGGTTTTAATGAACATAAAAAAGCAGTGTATTATAAATATTTACCAAAAGAATTATTACAGGAAGCATCTGAATTATTTCGAAATTTTTATCGTTTAACAGAAAAAGTTCATTCTTTAAAAAGCAAGGCAGAAAAACAATTAGGAACCTTAGGTGGTGGTAATCATTTTATTGAATTATGTCTCGATACAGAAGAAAATGTGTGGTTAATGCTTCATTCAGGTTCACGAAATATAGGCAATGAATTAGCAAAGTATCATATAGAAAGGGCGAAAAAATTAGCACATAATAAAGATTTACCAGATCCTGATCTTGCTGTATATTTAGATGGAACAAAAGAAATGGAAGAATATAAACATGATTTATACTGGGCTCAAAAATATGCATTTTTAAATAGAAATGTCATGTTAGAAATTTATAAATATGTTTTACAACAATTCTTCCCTCAGTTAAAAGAAGAAGAGAAAGTTATATGTCATCATAATTATGTTGCAGAAGAATACCATTTTGGAGAAAAAGTCTATGTAACAAGAAAAGGAGCTATTCGTGCAGGAAAGGGAGAAATGGGGATTATACCGGGGTCAATGGGAACAAAAAGTTATATTGTTAGAGGATTAGGAAATCCAGAATCTTACGAAAGTGCATCTCATGGCGCAGGTAGAAGAATGAGTCGAAATAAGGCAAAGAAAACTTTTACAGAAAAGGATTTAATAGAACAAACCAGAGGAGTAGAATGTCGAAAAGATAAAGGTGTTTTAGATGAAATTCCAGCGGCTTATAAAGATATTGATCTGGTAATGGAGCAACAAAAAGATTTAGTGGAAATTGTTTATGTATTAAAACAAATTTTATGTGTTAAAGGTTAATCAAGGATAGAGACGATAACGTTTCCATTCCTCAATAGAAGTAGATTCTCTTATATATAGTAATCGATCATGGAAACGGGCTGGACGACCTTGCCAGAATTCAAATTTTAAAGGAATTAAAATATAACCACCCCAACTCTCGGGTTTAGGAACAGGTTTATTTTTAAATTCTTCTAATAATTGATGGAATTTTTTTTCTACTTCGTCTCTATTCTCTATAATTTCACTTTGCTTAGATAAATAGGCAGCAACCTGACTTTCAAATGGTCTTTGTTGAAAATATTCAATTGCTTCTTGTTCGGATAATTTTTCTACAATGCCGAAAATTCTAACCTGACGAACCATTTTATGCCAGAAAAAGACAATTGTAGCCTTTGGATTTTGTGCTAAATCTTTTCCTTTTTTGCTATGATAATTTGTATAAAAAATAAAACCCTTTTCATTTACTTCTTTTAGTAACATTATTCTTGCATCTGGATTATGATTTTCATCAACAGTTGCAAGTGTCATAGCATTTGGATCTATTTCTTCTTTTAATGCTTGCTCAAACCATTTCTGGAATAATTCAAAAGGATTACTCCCTGCTTCTTCTTCCAATAATCTGGGACCTTCGTATTCTCGTCGGATTGATTTTAGATCTAATTTCTTATCCATAAGTATGGAATATCAATATAAATTAGAATTTTCTAATTATCAAGAAATATTTCTCTTATTTGGGGTAGTTTATTTAATGCTTCTTCTTTTCCTTTTTCGATAATTTGTTCTCGTAAATGAAAATCAAATAAACCAAACTCAGTTATATCTGGATTTAAAATAAAATTAAAAAATTGTAATTGGAATTTTAATAATTCTCTACCCTGTATTGCAATGGAACGGTTAATTATATTTAGAATTGGTGGTAAAGAATAATATTCATAAATTCCTTTAAGACCTTTTTCTTTTTCTATTTGTGATGAAATAGGATCTACAAGAGGTGTAACGTTAATTCCCATAATTTTATGATATCCTTTATGTTTTAAAACTTCACCGGGTAAATTATTTAATACACTTCCGTCTACCAATACATATTCTCCATATTTAATGGGAGGATAAACACCAGGAAGGCTAACACTACAACGTAAAGCAAAATCAATAAATCCTCGATCAAATACAATCATTTTACCAGTTGTAAGATCTGTTGCAGTACAATAAAATGGAATTTCTAATTCTTCTATTCTCATATCTTCAAAAACATTATCTAATAAATGATTTAATTTATTTCCTTTAAAGAAACTTACAGTAGGAATATTTTTATCAAGAATAGCATCACTCTTAGGCAAATATTTTTCTACCATTTTCCTTATTTCTAAAGAAGAGAGTCCCATAGAATATAAAGCACCAATTACTGCTCCCATAGAAGAGCCAACAACAGCATCGAATTCAATTCCTTCAGATTCAAAAATTTCTATACATCCAATATGTGCAAGTGCTCTTGCTCCACCACCACCTAAGGTTAATCCTCGGGAACGGTTTAGTAAAACACGTACAAATCTTCTTAAACTTCTATCTTCTTGAGGTTCTAAATCTTCTTCAATAAATGTTTTAAGATAATAAATATTTTCTTTATCTGCTTCTTCGAAAGGAGTTTTTTCTTTAATAGATTTTTCGTAAATAAATAGGATTTTATTCTGTTGGTCTAAATATTTTTGTTTATTAAATTGTTCTAAATAAAGTTCTTTTATGGCAATACTTGTTATTCCATATCTTTGAAAAAATAAAATATGATTACATATTCTTAAAAAGACCTGACTAATCATATAGTCTAAACTTGGAACTTCTATAAATATGATAGAGAAATAACGTCTTAAACAGGAGAGAAAATCAATTAATTTATGTTCATTAAATTCTTCTTTTAATAAAGATATTCCATTCAAAAAATATACCTTATTTTCTTTATTTAATTCTTCGCAATAATCTATCAATTCATCTTCTGAATTTTTATATAATTTATTAAATAATTGTAAATTTTCTTCATCATTTTCCCAGCCCTTCTGGAAGTAAATTACTATAACAGATTCTTGTATTTCTTTATTTGTAGAATAAGCAAGTGTACGAATCATTTTAAAATTTCTTTCTGGTATATCTGGGTATAAACAACTTACAATTTTTCCTATATGAGTTTCTATATTACCTATTCTTTGCCTAAATCGAGAAGAAAGTAGTTTTATTGTTTTAATTGCAAGATTGTGATCAGCTTCTAAAAGTTCTAAAAAAATTTGACCGGGTATATGAGCTATTTTACATTTTGTTAAGCAAATTGCTGTTGAAGAATGTGTTTCTCCAGCTAAAAAACTTACTTCTCCAAATATACTTCCTTTGCCATGTATTGATAATAGACTTTTAGGATCATTTAAAAAAAATCTGGAGTTTATCTTATTTTGGTCAGATTCTTGATTATTAATATTAGAAAAGAAAATACCAACTTCTCCAGAAAGAACTATGTATACATATTCTGCTGGTTGTCTTTTTTCGTAAATAATAGAATTCTTAGGAAAGTCTTTAATAAAAATATAGCTTAATAATTTCTGGATTTTTTTACTGGAAAAATTTAATGTTTCAAAAAGAGGACTTTTTTTCATTATGTTTATGAGTTCTTTCATATTTCTTACTTGCTTATTTCTAAATATTGATTTTTTTGGAATTATCCACAAATGAAAGTAAAATTTCCTCAGTTATTAGCAAATAAATTTTTTAATTGTAAAATTAATAATCCCTCTTATTATCCAAAAGAAGAATGTGGTATTTATGGTATATTTGGTGTAGAAGAAGCAGCTAACTATACTTATCTTGGTTTATATGCATTACAACATCGAGGACAGGAAAGTGCTGGAATTGTTTCTTCTGATGGAGAGCGTTTGTATCGTTATGCTGGAATGGGACAGGTAGCTCATGTATTTGATCAAGAAAAAATTAAAATGCTTCGTGGATTTGCTGCTATTGGTCATAATCGATATTCTACAACGGGAGCATCTTTTTTAAGAAATGCTCAACCTATTAGGGTAGAATCTCACTTAGGTAGTTTTGCTTTAGCTCATAATGGAAACATTACGAATGCATGGGATATAAGAAAACAATTAGAAGAAAAAGGTTCAATTTTTCAGACAACTGTAGATACAGAAATTATTTTTCACTTAATGGCTAGAAGTGGTAAAAGAGAATTTTTAGATTCTTTAGTTTATGCCTTAAGAAAGGTAAAAGGTGCTTATAGTTTACTTGTCTTAAATCCTCATGAACTTTATGCTATACGGGACCCTATGGGATTTCGTCCTCTTGTGATGGGAAAGCACAAGTCTGGTGCAATTGTTTTTGCTTCTGAAACATGTGCCTTTGATATAACCGATGTGGAATATATTCGTGATATAGAACCCGGAGAAATTGTAAGGGTTACTAAAAAAGGTGTAGAATCCTTTTTTCCATTTCCTCATACTAAAAGACAGGCATTATGTATTTTCGAAAATATATATTTTGCTCGTCCAGATTCTTATATATTTAATCGTTCAGTATATGAAGTTAGAAAAAGTTTAGGAAGATATTTAGCTATAGAACATCCAGCAGAAGCAGATGTAGTTATTGGAGTACCTGATTCATCAATTGTTGCTGCTTTAGGTTATTCTGAACAAAGTGGAATACCATTTACAACTGGATTAATCCGTTCTCATTACATAGGAAGAACATTTATAGAACCAGAACAAAAAATTCGTGATTTTGGTGCAAAAATTAAATATAATGTAGTAAAGAGTGCAGTTAAAGACAAAAGAGTTGTTGTAGTCGATGATTCTATAATGCGTGGGACTACATCGAAAAAACTTATAAAAATGATCCGAAAAGCTGGAGCAAAAGAAATTCACTTACGAATAAGTGCTCCTCCTACACGATTTCCTTGTTTTTATGGTATTGATATTCCAACAAGACATGAACTTATTGCATCAAGTCATACAATAGAAGAAATTCAGAAATATTTAAAAATTGAATCTCTTGGATATCTAAGCATAGAAAATGCAAGAAAAGCAATGGAAGTAAATAATAGTCCAGTCTGTCAATGGTGTGATGCTTGTTTTACTGGGAATTATCCTTTACCATTTCAGGAAGAAGAATATAATAATCAAAAAACGCTGTTTTCCGAATATATGATAGAAGAAATCCGTTAATCAACTTTTGATTTCATTATTTTCTTGGTTATTTTTATTTGTTTTTAAACGGCCTTTAATTAAAATATTGATTTCTTCTACTTCAATATTTCCTAATTCATTTTTATCTAACTCTGGACCTGGAATTAAACAAGCAGGTATATCGTATATTTTTCCAGTATCTAAATCTAAAAAATGATGATGATTTGTTGTATTAGAATCATAATAAATTCTATCCGAAGAGAAAATAAGTTCTTTAACAACATTTTTTTCTACGAATAATCTTAATGTATTATATACTGTTGCCTGACTAACTTTTTCATATTCTTTATTAAGATGATTTAAGACTTCTTCAGCGGAAATATGTTGTGGTTTTTGATAGATAAAGTGTGCAATTTCTACCCTTTGACTTGTCGGATTAATCCCCTTTTCTCTTAGTAATTCTGCTATTTCTCTTTTACTTAATTTATATTTTATTTTGTTTCTTTTATGCATAATTTCTTGTAATTTTTTTTCCATTTCTTGCTTCTTCATCTTTTTTGACATAACTCCTAATTTACCCAAATCTTTAATATGATCAAAAAAATTATAATTTATATATGGGCAAACATTTAAAATTATTCTAATATTAGGAAAATAAAAAATTTATAAAATGGCAATAAAATAAAAATTTTTTTCAAAATTAAAATAAAATACTATTCAATATAAATTGTGGGTGATTCGTATCTAATACTTTTTAGTTTTATATAACTATTTGACAATTGATATATTAATAAAAAAATATAACGTATGGAAAAAAATAAAAATAATAAAAATATATTTCTGTCATTTTCTTTTAAAATATCCATTATTTTTTCTTTAGTGACTCTTTTTGTATCTATAATTATATTATATTATTTCTATTATTATTCCAAACAAAATATATTAAATTCTTTGCAAAATCGAATTAAAGATATAGGCAAAACAGGAATTTTTTTATTTGAGGAAAGTGATCTGGAATATTTAAAAAGTTTAGATAATCAATTAAATAAAAAGTTAATTGTAATGATAAAAGAAGATAAAAATCTTTTAAAAGAAATAAAAAAAACACCTCCAGGCGAAACTTATGAGATTTTAACAGAAGAACAAAATAAAGAATTATATAATTCAAAGCAATCTCAGTCTATTGTACAGATTTTAAGAAAAATTAAAGCAGGAAGTTCTCCACAAGTAATTTTAAAAAAATTTTATAAAATGAAGTTTTATGATTTAAAAACACAACCTTTTTTAAGATTTATTTATATATTGACCACAATTCCATATTTTGATGATTATTCCTTTGTTAAATTTTTATTTGATGCTGATATGGAAGAAGAAGATATAAATCAAAATGGGAAAATAGATTCAGATGAAGAAGGACTATTTATTGGGACAATATGGAATATTGTTTATTTACCTAGTTTACAAAATGCATTTAAATTAAAAAAAATACAATGTGAAAATGAATTTTATGAAGATCAATGGGGAATCTGGCTTTCTTGTTATATACCTATATTTGACTACAACAATCATTTTATTGGTATAATGGGATTGGATTTAGATGTACATTCTGAATATAATAAATTAAACCAACTAAAAAATATTTTATATATTTTATTAGTTATACTTTTAACAGGAATTTTTATTTTAAGTTATATAACGGCAAAAATATTTTTAAAACCAATTATAAAATTATCCGAAGCCAGTATTCAGGTAGCAAATAAAAATTTCAATATTGAATTAATACCATCTTCTAAAGATGAAGTTGGTATTCTAACAGAGAATTTTAATCTGATGGTAAAAGAGATCAAGCAATATTCAGAGAATTTAGAAGAATTAGTAAATCAAAGAACAAAGCAATTGCAGGAAGCTTTAAAACATGTTCAGGACTTAAAAGAAAAGCAGGATGGAGATTATTTTTTAACGAGTTTATTGATTGAACCATTAGTAAAAAATTTAAATAAATCTCGTAATGTTATCACTGATTTTTTTATCAAACAAAAAAAAGAATTTGTTTTTAAAGATAGAAAAAAAGAAATTGGAGGTGATATTTGTATTACAGGTAATTTAAGGTTTTTAAATCAAGAAAAAAAGATAGAACGCTGGGTATTCTTTTTCAATGGTGATGCAATGGGAAAATCGTTACAGGGTGCTGGTGGTTCGCTTGTTATGGGTGTGATTGTCAATACAATTTTATCACGATCTGCTGCAAATGATAAAATTCAAAACATTAAACCCATACAATGGTTTAAAGAAACGGTTTTTGAACTACAATCCATTTTCTCTAAATTTGATGGTTCTATGATGGTATCTGCTGCTATGGGAATATTAAATGAACATACTGGTGAAATTATTTATGCAAATTTTGAACATCCCTATTCCATTTTATATAGAAATCATAAAGCAGTTTTTTTGGAAGAAGATAATTCCATTAATTATAAATTTGGTTTTCCAGATACAAAATCTTTAAAGATAATTCGGACTTATTTGCAGGAAGGAGATGTATTAATCTTAGCTTCAGATGGTAGAGATGATATTATACTAAAAGAAACAGGAGAAATGAATCGTGATGATACATTAATTTTAAAAATAGTAGAAAAATCCTTAGGAAGAATCAATAAAATATACGAAAATTTAACAGAAATAGGGCAATTAACAGATGATCTCTCTTTTTTAAGACTTGAATTTTTACAAAAAGTTCCAAGTAATAATGATGCATTAAATTATATAAAGAAATTTATACAAAATAATCAATACGAACAGGTAATTCAATTTGCAAAAGAATTAGATTTAATTAATGAACCAATTTGCTATTACTATATTTCTTATGCATACTTTAAAAATAAAGACATAAGAGAGGCAAAAAAATGGTTAGAACCAGTTAAAGATATTTTAAAGCATCCAGTTATAGAAAAATATAAATTACATCTATTTAAACTAACTGAATAAAATTCAATTAAAATAAATTTATAAAAAATTCTAAATATTGATAATTAAAGTTTCTTGACTTTACAATTTCTAAAAATGTTCTGGAATCATGTCTGGAGAAAAAATTCGAATAGAAAATGGGAAATTAATTGTTCCCGATAATCCTATCATACCTTTTATAGAAGGTGATGGTACCGGTCCTGATATTTGGGCTGCAGCCGTACGTGTAATTGATGCAGCAGTAGAAAAAGCATATAATGGTAAAAGAAAAATTATCTGGAAAGAAGTATATGCTGGAGAAAAAGCATATAATAAATTTAATGATTGGTTACCAAAAGAAACCTTAGATACTTTTAGAGAATATTTAGTTGGAATTAAAGGTCCATTAACAACACCTGTAGGTGGTGGTATTCGTTCTTTAAATGTAGCATTAAGACAGGAATTGGATTTATATGTATGTCTTCGTCCTGTTAGATGGTTTAAGGGTGTACCAAGTCCAGTAAAACATCCCGAATTAGTTGATATGGTAATTTTTAGAGAAAATACAGAAGACATTTATGCAGGAATTGAATTTAAAGCAGGTACAGAAGAAAATAAAAAATTTTTAGATTTGTTTAAAGAACATTTTCCGGAATATTATAAAAAAATTCGTTTTCCAAATACATCTGGTATTGGTATTAAACCTGTTAGTAAAGAAGGTTCTTATCGATTAATTAGAGCTGCAATCAATTATGCAATACAGAATAATAGAAAAAGTGTAACCCTTGTTCATAAAGGAAATATAATGAAATTTACAGAGGGTGCTTTTAGAGATTGGGGATATGAATTAGCAAAAGAAATGGGTTCAATAGATTTAGATGGAGGACCATGGCAATTACTAAAAAAAGATGGAAAAGAAATTGTAATTAAAGATGTGATTGCAGATGCATTTTTACAACAGATTTTAACACGTCCAGCGGAATATGATGTAATTGCTACTATGAATTTAAATGGAGATTATATTTCTGATGCTCTTGCTGCTCAGGTAGGTGGTATTGGTATCGCTCCCGGTGGAAATATTAATTATGATACAGGTCATGCTATATTTGAAGCAACTCATGGAACAGCACCTAAGTATGCTGGTTTAGATAAAGTAAATCCTGGATCTGTAATTTTATCAGGAGAAATGATGTTAAGATATATGGGTTGGACAGAAGCAGCAGATAAAATTATCGAAGCAATGGATAGAACCATTTCTAAGAAAATTGTAACTTATGATTTTGCGCGATTAATGGAAGGTGCAAAAGAAGTTAAATGTTCTGAATTTGGAACAGCCTTAATCGATAATATGTAAATAATTTTAAGCCCTTCGGGGCTTTTTATTTTTTGTAAAGTAATAAAAAAGGTTTTTTATGAAAAAAGAATTAGAGATTCAATTTACTTTATGGAAGATTATAAGAGAACAAATTTTAAATATTGTTCAAAATAAAAGTATAGAACAGCTTTTTAAAATTCCAGAACCATTTTCTAATAATATAATATGGATTTTTGGTCATATTGTTAGAACAAGAAATTTTTTAATTTTAAAGTTAGCAGGGAATCCTTCTCTTTTTCCCAAAGAATTAGATCCTCTATTTGCAAAAGGAAGTTGTCCAAAAGAATGGAAATATCAAGATGATAAAATAGTAATAGAAAATCAGCTTTTATCAAAACAAGAACTTGTAGATAAAATTTTTATATTTGAAAAAACTAATTTCGAAGATTTAATTCGTTATATAAATGATAATTATGATAAATCCTATTTAGAACCTTATAAAACATCAACAGGATATGTAATTCAAAATTCTTTAAATGCTTTGCAATATAATATTATACATGAATCTATTCATTTAGGACAATTACAATTATATAATAAACTTGTTTAATGCTATGAAAAAGATTTATATATTATTATTTTTTATTTATCTATCGTGTACGAATTATTCTTCTAAACCTTTACCTGTAAATCCAGTAATATTATTAGCCCCACCTTCTGGAAATTCTACAACTACTAAAATTAATGCTATTGAAAAAACATCTACAGGACATATTCTTAGAGTAGCAGCACAAAATACAGAATTAACGTTTAAAGGTTATAGAATTTATCAAGCACCAACAGAAGAACAGGTTTTAAATTTAGATGCATCTTCTGGAGTAGATTGTGGTTCTTTATTAGAATTGCCAAATACTGGTAAAATTTATATAATGGAAGCTTCCACAAATCCACTCGGATTAGCAACATTATGTACATTTCCAGTTAATTTAACTTCTGGATATTATGTTTCGATTAGAGTAACATATTTTCAAGGGATAGGGCAGGAAGATGGAACATCTATGCCTTCGAATGCATTATTAATCCCTTAAATTAACTTGTTTTTTTTAATTGAAGTTTTTTGTTTAAAATGGAATAATAATATTGATTTAATTTGTAAGCAATACCTTCCCATGTAAAGTATGGCAAACGATATTTATGTTCTTTTATGATCTGCATTTTATGTTTTTTTATTAAATTTTTATTTTCTATATATTTTTTTAAATTATGATACCATATTTTTTCTTCCTGCGATGAATTTAAGGGAATTAAAAAACTATTTTTTTCATGTTTATAAAGCAAATTTGCTGCTGCATATTTAAATGAAATGGTTGGTATTCCAGATGCGTAAGCTTCTAATAATACATTACCAAATGTTTCTGTTTTACTGGGGAATAAGAATACATCAGATGATGCATAGATTTTTGCTAATTCTATTCCTTTAAATTGACCTGGAAAAAGAATTTTGGGATATTTTTTCATCAATTCTTGTTTTTTGGGTCCATCACCTACTATCATTAATTTTATATTTGGATAATCTCTATGTAGCTGATAAAATAGATTGCAAAGAAAATCTAAGTTTTTTTCTGGTGCAATTCTTCCTACATAAAGAAATAAAATATCATCTGGATCAATATTAAATTTTTGTCGTATATTTATACTAAAATTATCTGGATTAAAAATAGAAGTATTTATACCACGATAAAGAACTTTTATATTTTGATATTTACTTTGAATTAATCTTTTTTTTATTGTTTCATCTGGTACTAATGTTAAATCACATTGATTATGAAAATATTTTAAATAATATTGAATAAAATCTTTTAGAAATTCCAGCCCATAAAAATCAAGATATTGATCAAAATTTGTTCTATAATCAGCAATAATGGGTATTTTCATTTGCTTTGCAATTATTAAAGAAGAAAATCCTAAGGGTCCTTCTGTAATAATATGAACAATATCAGGTTTAAATATATTAAAAGCGTCATAAATTCTTTGAAATAAAGGAATTCCCAGTTTTACTTCATTGTAAAAAGGTAAGGAAATATAAGGGAAGAAAATTTCTTTTAAATTGGTTTGTATATTAAGGGAATAAAAAGTTTCTTCTGGTCTTAAAATTAATATTTCTTGTTGTTTTTTTAATTCATTTATAACTTGATGTAAAGAATTTGCAACTCCATTTATATCTGGTGGATATGTTTCTGTTACAATGGCTATTTTTAATTTTTTCCATTGATAGGTTTTACGTATATTAGGTATAGATATAAACATAGAAATTAAAATAGATATAAATATAAAGAAAATATTATGACTTTATTACAATTTGATTTTTTAGTTTGAAAATAATATAATTTAATGGGAAATATATGAATTTTGTTTATTATAAATGTATAAAATCTAATATCTTTTTTATTTACTATTAAAGTTGCTTTTTAATTCTAATTTCTAAAAGAAAAGTGATTATTACTAAATTTGATCTATATGATTTATAAGGCAAAATGTTATTCTTTTATTACTTCTATTGTTAAATGATTATTTGTATATACGCATATATCAGCAGCGATTTTTAGGGATTCTTCTACAATAGTTTTTGCATCTAAATTACTATGTTTTTTTAAGGCGCGTGCAGCTGCTAATGCAAAATTACCACCTGAACCTATTGCTAATATACCATCGTCTGAAGCTACAACATCACCTGTACCAGAAATTATATAAGCTTCTTTTGGATCTGCAACAATCATAAGAGCTTCTAATCGCCTTAACATACGATCTGTTCGCCAGTCCTGAGCTAATTCGACTGCTGCTCTACTTAAATTTCCTCTAAATTGTTCTACTTTTTTTTCGAATAATTGAAATAATGTCATTGCATCAGCAGTTGAACCTGCAAATCCAGCAACAATATTTTTACTTTCTATTTTACGAATTTTTTTTGCCGAATGTTTAAGTATGGTATTACCCATACTTACTTGACCATCACCACCTATTGCAGTTATACCATCTTTTTGCACACAAAGAATTGTCGTTCCATGAAATTTTACCATATAGACATTTTTTATAAGCCTATTTGCCAGTCATGTTTTTTATTACGGCGATCATAGTAGGCGGCAATCATCATATCCATGGAATATAGAGCAGTTCTTAAGTTTATAAAGACTTTCCTTAAAGCTTTTAGTTGAATTTCTGGCGAAGAATTTTCGAGACTTTCTAACATTCTAAAATTCTGACGTAATGTTTCTAATTGTATAGTTTGAATACTTGGATAATAAATCCTCATAATTTTTCTTGTCCACCATTCATATTGATCTACACCTCTAATCATAGAATCAAGTACTATACAATCAATTTCTCCATTAGAATTGTAATGTAATGCAAGTACCTTTTTAGAATTAACAAAAATACCATCTCTCCATGAACCAGGATTATCTTCTAAAATAATTTCCTGGTATTCTTTTAATTCTGGATAAAGCTTAATAAGTTCTTTATGTTTGTTAACAAGATCTTTAATTGCCTGTTCAACATTGGCAATTTCTATTTTTAATAATCGAATAATTTCCTCTCTATATTCTACTTCTTGAGGATTATTTCCCCATGCAATATCTGGTAATATCAATTTATCTGGTGTGGTTTTTCTATACTTTTCTGGTTCTTTACATTCTCTTAAAGAATCAGTTGGTTTTTTTAAAACTGTTGTATTATTTGATGATACTAAAGTTGTTTGGGATATCAATAATCCAGAAAAAGAAATAAACATAATAAAAAAAATAAAAACTTTATTTCGTATCATTATACCACCTCTTCTTATGAATCGGAATTTTAATATTCATAATTTAATTTCTCTATTTACAAAATAAAGTAAAATTAAAATAAAATCAATAATTTTTAAATTTTTTGTGTTAAAAATAGATTTAGTTCTATAATTTATATAGGAAATTTTAAACATTCAAAGAATGCCGTATAATTTTTAGCCCCTGTTAATTTTGCTTCTAAATTATGGTTTTATTATAAAAAAAATTTGATTTTCTTATATTTTTTTAGTAAGATTTTTAATAAAAATTAGACTAATATATTAATGGCTACTTATATTAGAAAGAATATACAAAGTCCTAACGAAGAACTAGAAGAATCAAGTAATACTGTAATTTTACACTTTATGATTTACTTACCCTATAAAGAAGATTTGCAGGATTTAAGGAATCAGCATTCCAGCTATTCGGATATGTTTTTGTTTTTAATTTCTAAATACATAGAAAGATTAAAAAAATTAGCAAATCAAAAGAAAACCAGTAAAAAAATTTATCAGATAGTATGTAATGATTATGAACACTATTCTATAAGAGTAAGTCAGAATATTCATCAATTATTAAAAGACATATCCGAGATGACGGGTTATAGTATAAGTCATATAATAAGGTTACTAATAGAATGGGAATGTTATAGAAGGTTTGATAATAAGGTATCTCTGTTGAGAGTCCCATTAAGGGAAATTGGCCGTGAATTTGTAACAAGTATTACAGAAATCAGGATAGAGCATAGATTTTACAGGGCAAGGGAGCTAGTAGAAGAAGATATTGAAATATTATGTGCTTAAAAATAATTTACGAAAATATAAATTGATCGCTTATGAAAATTTTATTGACTTATGAAAAAAATTTATTTATATATAAACATATATTAAGTTATTGAGTTATAAGAAAAATTGTTCGATTGTTAATAATAATATACTATGGCTATAAAAATTCATTCTTCTAAAATTATATCTGATTTACCAGTTGAAGTATTATCAGGTCTGGGAGAGGCAAAAAAAAAGGTTTTAAATAAAATCAATATAAAAACGATCGAAGATTTATTATATTATTTTCCCCGAAGATATGTTGATAGAAGTATTCATGATCAATTTTTTTTACAGGAAGGTCCTATTACATTGTTAGTAAAAATTCAATCTTCTTATTTAGCACATGGTAGAAAATCACGCTTTATAGTAAATTGTAAAACAATACAGGGTAATCCTATAATATTGTTATTTTTTAATGGAATTCAATATTATCGTTATGCATTAAAAAAAGATAAAACTTATATAGTTTCTGGTAAATTAGAGATGTTTCGAGGGACGCCTCAAATGATTCATCCGGAAATAGAAGCAATTGATCAGGAAGATTTAGATAATGCCATACATAGTGGTGGTATTATACCAATTTATTCCACTACAGAAGCGTTAAAAAAAGTTGGTTTAGATAGTAGAGGATTAAGAAAGTTGATTCATCAAGCAATACAGAAAATACAAAAAGAATGGATTGTTCCAGAACTTATTCCAGAAAATCTTAGAAAAAAATATCAATTTCCTTCGAGAAAGGATGTATTAATACAAATCCATTATCCAGATAATAAAGAAAGTTTAAAAATTGCTCGACGAGTATTAAAATACGAGGAATTATTTTTATTTGGTGCTTTGATGCATCGAAAAAAAGAAATTAGAAAATCTTTCGATAGAGAATTAAAACCCTTACCTTTTGGACAATCAAAGTTATTCGAAACTCTGCAAAAGAATTTACCTTTTAAATTAACACAAGGACAGATAGATGCAATAAAAAAAATTATAGATGGATGTCAGAAAGAATATATGTCTGCCTATTTATTACAGGGTGATGTGGGTTCTGGTAAAACACTGGTTGCTTTTGCCTGTGCATTACATTACATAGAAAATGGTATTCAGGTCGCTTTAATGGCTCCAACAGAAATCTTAGCAAGACAACATTATAATACATTAACAACACTACCAGGATTATTGCCAGGGGTTCATTTAGATATATTAACTGCTGGAGAAAGTAAGAAAAATAAAGAAAAGACCTTAGATAGAATTAAACGTGGTGATAGTAATTTTATAATTGGTACTCATAGTCTAATAGAAGATAGTGTCACGTTTTTTAATTTAGGATTGGTAATAATTGATGAACAGCATCGTTTTGGGGTTAATCAACGTGAATTATTACGAAAAAAAGGAAGAAATCCAGACTTAATAACAATGACTGCAACGCCAATACCCCGTTCTTTATGTTTAACAATATTTGGAGATCTGGAACCTGTTTATTTAAAAGAAAAACCAGCTGGTAGAAAACCCGTTAAAACATTATGGCTAAAAGAAAAACAAAGAAAAGGTTTATATAAATCTATACGAAAATATGTAAGTCAGGGTAGGCAATGCTATATTGTTTATCCTGTAATAGAAGAATCTGAAAAATTAGATTTAAGAGCGGCAACAGAAGCTTATGAAGAATTAAAAAATGTGATTTTTCCAGATTTTCGTGTTGAATTAATCCATGGAAGAATGAAGTCTGATGAAAGAGAAAAAATTATGCAGGATTTTCGTAATGGTAAAATCCATATTTTAGTAAGTACTACAGTAATAGAAGTGGGAGTTGATGTTCCTAATGCAACAATAATGGTTATAGAACATGCAGAAAGATTTGGAATTTCTCAATTACATCAATTACGAGGTAGGGTAGGAAGGGGCTCTGAAGAATCTTTTTGTATTTTAATGTCTGATAGTGATTCCGAAACAGCTAAGGAACGATTAGAGGCTATTGTGAATAATCAAGATGGTTTTGAATTAGCAGAAATTGATTTAAGAATCCGCGGTCCTGGAGAACTTTTAGGAATAAAACAACATGGTCTTCCAGACTTTAAATTAGCAGATTTTGTTAAAGATAGAAAACTTGTAGAAATTTCTTACCAGGATGCTATGGAAAATCCTCATTTAAATGAGTTTGCTATTAAATTTATTCAGAAATCATTTTCGGAAGGTATAATGGTATTTCCAAATTAAAAAAACAGGGATAAACCCTGTTTTCTATGATTTATTAGTATTAATTTTAAATGGTAGATAAGCTGGACACCAACCTAAACTACCAGTAATAATGGGGATAATACCTATTGCACCCCACCAACTCTTATAGTATATACCAATACCAATTATAACCAATCCTACAATAATTCTGATGATTCTGTCTGTTTTTCCTACATTTTTTACCATACTAATCCCTCCTATATGTATTAGTTCTTATTATAATTTTCGTATTTAATAAGTTTATGGTTACTTATAAAATTAAAAAAGATTGAATATTCTGCCTAATAAACCAATAATAGAAACCGCTGCAAAAGTCATAGCAAATGTAAAAAGTCTTATTGTTAAAGTTCTATTTTCTCTTAAACCAGCATCTATTTTTGTATCTATTCTTTCAAGAATTTTATCTAACTTTATTTCAATATTCTCAAAGCGTTCATCAATTTTTTCAAAACGCTTATCAACCTGTTCGAATCTTTTATCAACCTGTTCGAAACGTCTATCTATATCTTGTTTGAAGGATTCGAATCTTTTATCTATTTGTTCGAAACGTTTATTTACATCCTGTTTAAATGATTCAAATTGTTTATCAATCTGTTCAAATCTTTTATCAATCTGTTCGAAACGATTATCAACTTGTTTAAAACGATTATCTATATCCTGCTTAAAGGTTTCGAATCTTAAGTCTATTTCCTTTTTTTGTGCTTCGAAACGATCATTTACATGTTTTTCAAAATCTTTAATATTTATTTTAATTTCTCTAATATCATCTAAAATAACATTAATCTGGGATTGTAAATGATCAAATCTACTTTCAAAATATTTAGAGGTTGGAATAATATTTGCAATTAAAACATCAATTGCCTTTTTATCAAATATATAATTTTCTTGATTTTGTTTTTCTTCTGCCATAGCAATACCCTGAAGCTATATATACAATATATATCTTTAATGAAAAACTGTCAAATAATTTTAATAAATATTTTTGTAACCATATGAAGAATAATAATAAAAATTTGTAAGAGTTCAATAAATGCCGTATAATTTTTAGTCCCTATTAATTTTGCTTCTAAATTATGGTTTTATCATAAAAAAATTTGATTTTCTTATATTTTTTTGGTAAGATTTTTAATAAAAAATAGACTATTATATTGATGGCTACATATACAAGAAAAAATATCCGAAGTCCTAACGAAGAGTTAGAAGGATCAAGTAATACTGTAATTTTACATTTTATGATTTATTTACCCTATAAAGAAGATTTGCAGGATCTAAGAAATCAGTATTCCAGCTATTCGGATATGTTTTTGTTTCTTATTTCTAAATATATAGAAAGACTAAAAAAATTAGCAAATCACAAGAAAACCAGTAAAAAAATCTATCAGATAGTTTGTAATGATTATGAACATTATTCTATAAGAGTAAGTCAGAATATTCATCAATTATTAAAGGATATATCCGAGATGACGGGTTATAGTGTAAGTCATATTATAAGATTACTAATAGAATGGGAATGTTATAGAAGATTTGATAATAAGGTATCTTTATTGAGGGTCCCGTTAAGAGAAATTGGTCATGAATTTGTAACAAGTATTACAGAAATCAGGATAGAGCATCGATTTTACAGGGCGAGGGAGCTTGTAGAAGAAGACATCGAAATTTTATGTGCTTAAAATAATTTACGAAAATATAAATTGATCGCTTACGAGAATAAAGAATACTAAAAATTCTAAATAGTTAATTTATTAGAATGGGAATATTATAAAAAAAATATCTCTATTGTGGATTCCATTTAAGGAAATTGGGTCTGAATTTAAATATTACAGAAATCATAATCGAGTATAGATTTTACATGAAAAAATAATTTGGAGAAAAGGACATCGAAATATTATGTATATAGAATAATTTAAAATAAAATAAAAAATTGAGTATGTCACATCTAAAAAACTTATAAAAAAAATTGACAAATAAAAAAAATTATATAGTATTAAAAATATATTAAATTATGGCTGGAAAGGAAGCAAAAGCCAGAATCAAAATTAATAAATTATTAGAAGAAGCTGGGTGGAGATTTTTCGATACACCAGAGGGAAAAGCAAATGTACTTCTTGAGAATCATATTAAAATGACAGAACAGGAAATTAACAAATTAGGAGAAAATTTCGAAAATACCAAAAAAGGTTATGTTGATTTTTTACTTTTAGATGAAGAAGGATTTCCCTTAGTTGTATTAGAAGCAAAAGCAGAAGATAAAGACCCTTTATTTGGAAAAGAACAGGCAAGGAAATATGCTCGTTCCTTAGGTTGTCGTTTTGTAATTCTTTCTAATGGAAATATACATTATTTCTGGGATCTGGATAGAGGTAATCCGCATTTAATCAGTCATTTCCCTACCTTAGAGGCAATTAAAGGATATGCAGAATTTAAACCAGATAAAGAATTATTAATTAATGAAATTGTTAATGAAGATTATATTGTATTAACACAAAAACCAGATTATAAAAATGATCCTTCTTATTTAGACGAAAAAACCAGAAACGAATATATAACAAATAATAAATTACGATTTCTTAGAAAATATCAATTAATGGCAATAAGAGCATTACAGGAAGCTGTAAAAGAAGGAAAAGATCGTTTTTTATTCGAAATGGCAACAGGTACAGGCAAAACTTTATTATCCGCAGCAGTCATTAAATTATTTCTTAGAACGGGAAATGCTCGTCGTGTTCTATTTCTTGTGGATCGTATTGAATTAGAAAATCAAGCATATAAGGCTTTTAGTGAATATCTTAAAAATGATTATACTATTGTTATTTATAAACAAAATAGAGATGATTGGAGAAAAGCAGAAATTGTTATTTCTACCATACAGACATTGCTTTCGAAGAATCGTTATAAAAGAGTTTTTTCGCCCGATGATTTTGATCTTGTTATTTCTGATGAAGCTCATAGAAGTATTGGAGGAAATCATCGTGCTGTGTTTGAATATTTTATTGGTTATAAACTTGGGCTTACAGCAACACCAAAGAATTATTTAAAAAACATAGATATTACACAATTAAGAGAAAATGATCCACGTCAGCTCGAACGAAGATTGCTTTTAGATACATATAAAACATTTGGTTGCGAGAGTGGAGAACCTACATTTCGATATTCTCTTATTGATGGTGTAAAAGATGGTTTTCTTGTAAATCCAGTTGTTATAGATGCTCGAACCGAAATAACAACACAACTTCTTTCGGATAGTGGTTATTCTGTTATAATTCAAAATGAAGATGGCGAAGAAATAATAGAAACCTTTTTGCCGAAAGATTTCGAAAAACGCTTTTTTTCGGATAATACAAATAGAGCTTTATGTAGAGCATTTTTAGAAAATGCAGAAAGAGATCCTATTAGTGGAGAAATTGGAAAAACAATTATATATTGTATATCTCAAAGTCATGCTGCAAAAATAACACAGATTTTAAACGAAATGGCGGAACAATATTTTCCGGGGAAATATCAATCTGATTTTGCTATTCAGATAACGTCGAATATTACAGATGCTCAGCAATTTGCCATTAATTTTGCGAATAATAATCTTTCTGGTTCCGGGAATTTTGATCCAGCATATAAAACAAGTAAAACTCGCGTTTGTGTTACTGTGGGTATGATGACTACTGGTTATGATTGTCCTGATATATTAAATTTATGTTTAATGAGGCCAATTTATTCACCCAATGAATTTATTCAAATTAAAGGAAGGGGGACAAGAAAATATAATTTTACAAAGGATTTAACAGACTTACAAAGAAGAAAAGAATTAGGAGATATTGAAAAAAAATATTTTAAACTATTTGATTTTTTTGCAAATTGCGAATATTTTGAAGAAAAATTCCAGTATGATCAAGTTTTAAAATTACCTATTATTCGGGATAGATATAGACAAACAGAAGAAATCGAAAATGTAATTTCAGAAAATATAGATGAATATCATAGTCAAAAAAGTGATGATATTCTTACATTAGAACAAAAAGCAATTGGCACTGAAGGAATGAAGATTGATCGAATGTATTTCCAGAAATTTGAACAAAAAGTAATACAGATTCCAGATATTCGTAAAAAAGCAGAAGAAGGAAGATGGGACGAAATAATAGAATACGTAGAAAAAAATATATTAAATAAACCAGAGGATTATTTTACATTAGAAAAATTAAGAAAAGCAATTCAAATTGATCGTCGTATAACAATGAGGGAAATATTAGAAAAAATATTAGGATTTATTCCTTATTTTAAAACCAGACAGGAATTATTAGAAGAAGAGTTTAATAAATTTGATAGCCAATATTTACCAGATGAGCAATATTTTGAATATGCAAAAACAGTTTTTAAGGCTTATATACTTGATGATGAATTTAGAAAAATCATAGATAGTAAAGATTTTACAAGTTTGAATTTATCTCCCTATGGAGAAGCTTTTAGACGATTACCACCAGAATTAAAAAAAGCCATACCAGAATATATTAAGGATTATGTATCTTTGAATAAATTTATTGCATAATAATCAATGTTTATAATTATATCAATCCAATTTTCAGGAAAATGATAATTTTTATTATAAAGGATCAAGTAAATTGAAAAAATATGAAACTTTTATCTATAAAAAATGCTATTATATTATGATAAAGGAGGATAAGAAATGTTAGATGCAGAAACAAAGCGAAGAATTGATACAGCTCGAGATATTTTAGTAGGAAAGGTGCCTGATCCTAAAAGTCAGGTAGAACAAATTACTATTGCACTAATTTATAAATTTATGGACGATATGGATAAAGAATCCATCGAAATGGGAGGGAAACCGGGTTTTTTTATTGGAGAGTACGAAAAATATAGCTGGACGAATTTAATGAATCCACGTCTTGGAGGGGTAGAGCGATTGAATCTATATGCAGAAGCTATAGCGAAAATGAGTCAGAATCCACATTTGCCAGAACTTTTTAGAAATATTTTTCGAAATGCTTATTTACCTTATCGAGATGCCGAAACATTAAATCTTTTTTTAAAAACCATTAATGAATTTACTTATGATCATTCCGAACGATTAGGAGATGCTTTTGAATATCTTCTTTCTGTACTGGGTAGTCAGGGCGATGCTGGACAATTTCGAACACCACGTCATATTATAGATTTTATGGTAGAAATTGTTGCCCCAAAGAAAAATGAAATTATACTTGATCCAGCCTGTGGAACTGCTGGATTTTTAATTTCGGCTTATAAATATATTTTAAGAGAAAATACATCAGAAAAGTATCGCACTAAAAATGGTAATGGTATAGGAGATTTACTTACAACAGAAGAAAGAAAAAAACTCTTAGAAAATTTTATTGGTTATGATATTTCTCCCGATATGGTAAGACTATCCCTTGTTAATATGTATTTACATGGTTTTGTTAATCCCCGAATTTATGAATACGATACCCTAACAAGCGAAGATCGATGGAATGAATATGCCGATGTAATCCTTGCCAATCCTCCTTTTATGTCTCCTAAAGGAGGAATTCGTCCCCATAAAAGATTCAGTGTACAGGCAAAAAAAAGCGAAGTATTATTTGTTGATTATATAGCAGAACATCTTACCCCAACGGGAAGAGCTGCGGTTATTGTACCAGAAGGAATTATTTTCCAGAGTGCGAATGCTTATAAGCAATTACGAAAAATGCTTGTAGAAAATTATCTTATCGCTGTTATTTCTTTACCAGCAGGAGTATTTCAGCCCTATTCTGGTGTAAAAACATCTATTTTAGTGATGGATAAAGCATTATCTAAAAAAATTGATAGCATATTATTTTTAAAAATCGAAAATGATGGTTATGATTTAGGAGCACAACGCCGTCCTATTGATAAAAACGATTTACCCAATGCTTTAAAAGTTCTTAAAGAATTTATTGATAAAGCAAAAAATAAAAAATTAGAGGAATTTAAACCAGAAGAAAAACCCTGTTCTGCTTTACTTGTAAAAAAAGAAAAACTTGCAGAAAATGGCGAATATAACCTTACAGGCGATAGATATAGAATTATAGAAAAACGCAAACACCAGAAATGGCCCATGGTAAGGTTGGGAGAGGTGTTTATAGAAATTAAAAATGGTAAGAATGTACAACAATTTGATGAAGTTGGACAATACAGAGTATCAAGAATACAAACCATCTCAGATGGTACATTTGATTTATCAAAAACTAAGTGGACAGATGATATTGTTGATGAAAATGATTTTCTGAAAGAAGGTGATATTTTATTAAGTCATATAAATAGTATAGAACATCTTGGTAAGAGTGCTATATTCAAAAACATATCTGAGAAAGTTGTTCATGGTATAAACCTTATACGTTTTAGACCAAATACAAGTCTTTTAAATCCTTATTTTGCTTCGTATATTTTCAAGTCGAATTATTTTATTAAACAAGTAAAAAGTTTTGCACAAAAAGCTGTAAATCAAGCAAGTATAAAAACATCAGATTTAAAATCAATCCAAATCCCCCTTCCGCCCCTTGAAGTACAAAAAGAAATAGTGGCAGAAATAGAAGGCTACCAGAAGATTATCGATGGCTGTAAGCAGGTAATAGAAAACTGGAAGCCCGATATAGAAACCTATCTCGAAGAAGAATTAAAAAACTACCTAACAGAGCACCCCGAAAAAAAAGAAGAATTAGCCAACGGCTGGCCCATGGTGAAGCTGGGGGAGGTGTGTGAATTGATAAGGGGAATAACATATTCAAAAGAAGATGAAGTTGAAGAAAATGGTTATCCTGTCTTAAGAGCAAATAATATCAGTTTAGATGGCACCTTAAATTTAGATGAAGTTAAACAAATATCTAAAAAAATAAATCTTAATGAAAATAAGAAGTTAAAAAAGGATGATATTTTTATCTGTTTAGCTAGTGGAAGTAAAGAGCATATTGGGAAAGTTGCATTTATTAATAACGATATAGATTATTACTTTGGTGGTTTTATGGGAGCTATCAGAGTTTTGAATAATTATATATTGAAACCAAAATATCTATTCTTAAATTTAAGGAATTCTAGGTTTAATAATTATTTAAGAACTCAAATTAGTGGAGTTAATATAAATAACTTAAATTCGAAAATTTTATTTGATTTCTCAATCCCCCTCCCACCCCTTGAAGTCCAGCAACACATAGTAGAAAAAATCGAAGCAGAACGAAAAATTATAGACAGCCTACGGGAGATGATCAAAACCTACGAAGAAAAAATCAAAAAAGTAATTGATAAAGTATGGGGGGAGGAGTAGGAATTATTATGGGATTTGATTAAAATTATATAAAAATAGATAAATGAACCTAAATTCTATAAAATTATATAGAATAACTCATATAAAAAATATAAAACATATTGTTAAATTTGGGATAACAAATAAATATTCTAAAAATGCAAATAAAAATTTTATAGATATTGGTAGTGATGAATTAATAGAAATAAGAAATCATTTTGAAGTTGTTATAGATAATGGAGAATTTTTCTTATATGATAAAGTAAAAAAAATTATATTAGGTGATTTTATACCTTTTTATTTTTTTATAAAAATGCCTATGTTATATAAAATACAGAAGAATACAGATATAAATCCTCAGGAAATTGTATATTTAGTTATACGCTTAAAAGATATAATGAATCAAAATTTCGAATATTATTTTTCAGATGGTCATGCCATTTCTAAAACTTCAAATTTTTATGATAAAAATCATATAAAAAAAATTGTTGAAATATTAGATTGGAAAGCTATAATGTCTAAAAATTGGAATGAACCAATTATAAAGAAAAGAAAACAAGCAGAATTTTTGATTAGAGAGGATATTCCAGAAAAATTTATTTGTAATTATATTTGCTATGATGAAAGTTCTAAACAGAAATTAATAGAATATGGTGTAAAAGAAAATAAAATTATAGTAGATAGAGAAGCTTACTATTAACTTTAAGAAGCTAATATGATTAGAGAAATAGAAGGAAATATATTAGAAAGCAAAGCAGAAGCACTGGTAAATACTGTTAATACAGTAGGAGTAATGGGGAAAGGACTCGCTCTTCAATTTAAAAAAGCTTTTCCAGAAAATTATAAAAAATATGTTATTGCTTGTAAGAATAAAGAAATAGATATTGGAACGTTATTTGTTACAAAAGAAAAAACATTAGATGGGGAAAAAATCATTATTAACTTCCCGACAAAAAAACACTGGAAAAAGCCATCAGAATATATTTATATAGAAAAAGGATTAGATGATTTAATTAGAATCATAAAAGAATATAATATAAAAAGTATTGCAATACCACCACTTGGATGTAATAATGGTGGTTTAAACTGGGATAAGGTAAAAAAAATAATCATCAATAAATTGTCTCATTTAGATATAGAAATTTATCTTTATCAACCAACAAAAGAAATAAAAGAAAAATTAGCAAAAGAAAGGATTAAGTTAACACCAGCAAGGGCATTATTATTATATCTATTATTCGATTTAGATAGATATGGGGAATTTGTGTCTGAATTTACAGCAGAAAAGATTTGCTACTTTTTACAAAGATTTGGTGCAGAAAAATACTTTAAATTAAAGTATGCACCTAAGTTTTATGGTCCATATTCTGGAAAAGTTAGATATGTTCTGAATTATTTAAATGGAAGTTATATTACAGGATATAGTGATATGAATCGAAAGCCTTTTGAACCTTTATTTCTAATTCCAGAAACTTATAATGAGGTTAAATATTATATTGAAAACAATCACGAATTAAAAAATATAGCATATAAAACAAAAGAATTTTTAACTGGTTTTTATTCTGAATTTGATTTAGAATTATTATCATCTGTTGATTGGATAATGACACAATTACAAACAGACAATATAGAAGATATAAAAAAAGAATTAAAAAATTGGAGTAAGAGAAAAAAAGATAAATTTTCAAATGACAATGTATTAAAAATAGCAATTGATCATATTAAAAAATTTGGATTATTTCAGTAATCAAATGATATGTTATTTTTATTCGATTAAATAATATTCAAAATAAAAACACAAACTATAAACATAAACATTTGATATAATTACAAAAAACCTCTGTGCTCCTCTGTGCACTCAGTGGTTTATATTTTTTCTAAACCAAAGAGATGGTGCGGAGAAGAACGGAGAGAGATAAAGATAATCATATTGGTTAAAAAACGAAAACCTCCGTGCTCCTCTGTGCCCTCAGTGGTTTTTTAGTTTCTAAACCACGGAGATGGCGCGAAGAAGAAGGGAGAGGTATAAAGATAATCATATTGGAAAAAACGAAAACCTCCGTGCTCCTCTGTGCCCTCAGTAGTTTTTCTATTTTTAGACTTAAAAAAGATTGAATATTTGCAGCATAAAAATATTCTTTCTTATTATGAAAAAAATTGTTTATTTTATTTTAATTCTTGGAATATTAAATTGCCAATTTTTTAAAGACAAAATCATTGATTTATTTACTCCTGAATATAAAGCAGAGCCATCTGAATTTAAAGCTCAATTTATAGGTCCAGACAAACATAGAAAAAAAATTTTATTAAACCTCATTACAGTATTTTCTGGAAAACCACAAATTACTTCAATAAGACCAATTCCAGATAATCCTCATTTATATTTAGCCACAATTAAAACTGGTGAATTAATGTTATATAATTTTAAAAATAAAAATTCTACTCTTATTAAAAAATTTGATGTGTTAACGGCATCAGAGCAGGGTTTATTAGGGTTAGCTTTTCATCCCAATTTTAATACCAATCGACTTATTTATTTGCATTATTCAATTGGCAAAAGAGGGAAAAAATATGGTCGAATTTCTGAATTTTATTTTGATAAAAATTTTCAATTAAAAAATGAACGTATTTTATTAGAGGTAGAACAACCTTATGCAAATCACGACGGTGGTCATTTAGAATTTGGACCTGATGGATATTTATATATTGGCTTAGGAGATGGTGGTTGGCGTGATGATCCTCATAATCATGGACAAAATCCAAAAACCCTACTTGGTGCAATGCTTCGTATTGATGTAAAACCTTCTAAGAACTTACCTTATTCTATACCAGAAGATAATCCCTACAAACAATATTCTGATTGGCGTAAAGAAATATATGCAATTGGACTTCGAAATCCCTGGAAATATTGTTTTGATCCCTTATCTGGTAAGTTGATTGTAGCAGATGTTGGTCAGGATCAATACGAAGAGATCTCTATTGTAGAAAAAGGTAAAAATTATGGATGGAGAATTAAAGAAGGCTATGTATGTTATATGGATAAACATTTATGTAATAAAAAAGAACTGGTTGATCCCATTTATGTATATACTCACGAAGAAGGACAATCCATTACAGGAGGCTATGTATATACTTCGAATAAAATTCCCGAATTAAAAAATAAATATATATTCGGAGATTTTGTACAGGGGAAAATATGGGCAATTGATGTAAATAAATTAGATCAAAACGTTCAGGAAAACGATGTTTATTCTCTTGGAAAATGGCCTATCCTTATTTCTACTTTTGGCTATACAAAAGAAGGCGAAATCCTGATAGGCGATTATCAATCTGGAAAAATCTATATGTTTGCAAAGTAGAAATTTTTACCTTGATGGCATAACTGTTCTTTTGATATTTGCTCCTAATTTTTGTAATCGTTTTTCGATTTCCATAAAACCACGATCAATTTGATGTATGTTTTGTATTATAGATTCTCCATGGGCACATAAAGCAGCTATAAGCATTGCCATACCAGCTCTAATGTCTGGCGAAGATACTATATTTCCATATAAAGGTGTTGGACCTATCACTACGGCACGATGAGGATCACATAATACAATTCTTGCGCCCATAGAAATTAATCTATCTGTAAAAAATAGACGAGATTCAAATAATTTTTCGTGTATCAATATTGTTCCTTCACATTGAGTAGCAGTTACAAGAGCTACAGAAGTCATATCCGCAGGAAATCCAGGCCAGGGGGCAGATTCTATCTTAGGAATTGCACCTCCAATATCCATTTCTATTTTTAATGATTGATCTGCTGGTACAATCAAAATATCTTTTCCTTTTTCTTTTTCTGGACGAGTTAAAATACCTAATCGAGAAAAGACCATACGGATCATTCTTAGATTTTGCAAATCTGGTTCTTCTATTACAAGCTCACCTTTTGTGACTGCTGCTAAGGAAATAAAACTACCAACTTCTAAATAATCAGGTCCAATACGATGCTCTGTTCCTTTTAATTTTTCTATTCCTTGAATTTTTAAAACATTAGAACCAATACCTTTGATTTTTGCTCCCATTTTATTTAAAAAATGGCATAAGTTTTGAACATGAGGTTCTGAGGCAGCATTTCTGATAATTGTTTCTCCTTTAGCAAAAACTGCTGCACAAATAGCATTTTCAGTTGCAGTAACAGAAGCTTCGTCTAATAATATATCTGCACCTTTTAGTTCATCAGCCTTAATTTCAAAACCATCAGGAAAAACTTTAACTTTTGCTCCCAGTGATTTAAATGCTAAAATATGAGTATCCAATCGCCTTCTTCCAATTCTATCTCCGCCAGGTCGTGGCAAGAAGACTTCTTTTTCTCTTGCTAAAATTGGACCAGCGAGTGTAACAGAACCTCTTAATAAAGCGCTTAAATGTTTGGGGATTTCATTTTTTATGGAATGATTCGCATTTATAATAACTTTTGTTTTATTGTTTTTTTCTGGATATTTTACTTCTACACCAATGGATTTTAATATTTCTATCATCTGCCTTACATCTTCGATATCTGGTAAATTTTCAATTATAACTGGCTCGCTTGCAAGAATAGATGCAGCTAATATGGGTAAAGCTTCGTTTTTATTCCCCTGTGGTCTTATAGTTCCATTTAGAGGCTTTCCTCCTTCTACAATAAAAACTTCATTCTGAGACATAATAACAAAAAAAAATTCTTCGATAACCCTGCAAATGATTTTAGCTTAATTCTATTTCATCTAAGGTTAAAATTAAATTTGGAAAATTGGTTTGTCGAAATGCTTCATAAATCATAATAGATACTGCATTTGCAAGGTTTAAGGATCGACATCGTTTAGAAACAGGTATTCTTAGTAAATTGTCCGGACATTCTTTTTGAATTTTTTTATGTAGAAATTCTGGTAAGCCTTTTGTTTCGCTTCCAAAAACAAAAATCTGATCTTTTTGAAACTTAAATTCAGTATAAACTTTCTTACCAAAACGTGATAAAAAGGCAACATCTTTCATAGATTTATTTTGTTTAAATAAATATTCTTCGTAGTCTTCCCATTTTTCAAACATTTGAATAGATATTTCTTTATAATAATCTAATCCAGCTCGTCTTAGAGAAGCGTCGTCCATATTAAAGGCTGGTTTCCCAACAATACTCAAGCGGGAATTGGTACAGGCACATAATCGAATTATATTTCCAGTATTTTGTGGTATCTTAGGTTCGTATAATACAATTTCCATAAGAAAACGTAAAATTGATTAAAGCTACAATGTAAAATTAAAAATATTTTTAGAGATAGCAAATTATTATAAAAGGCTATAATGATGATATTATTTTAGTACTTTTAAAATATCACTACATTACTATCTCAGTAAAAAATTGGGTTATTAAAATTTTTATAATATTTGATTTATAAATTTAATTATTTTATATGACTGTCAATCATATTCATCAAAAAATCTGTAAAAAATCCTCTGTTCCTCGTAATCTACAACACTAATCAATGTATAATTACAAAGGCTTCGGATTCGATTCTGGATTCTTTGCTGCCTTAAAGATAATTCTGGTTTCTCTACAAGAGGTATTATGTCTCTTCCTATAGCTTTTTTATTATCATAAGCTTTGTTGCAAAGGCTATTACATTGTATGCTTAATCAAATTTAGATTTTGTTTTTTGTAATTTTAATTTTATTTAAATTGAGTTTATTTTTATTATTGAATGAATAATGATTTTATTTTTTAAGACTATCTATATTATTTTTACTGTTGCAACAAAGCTTTGGTCCCAATCTAACATAATTCTTAAAATACAACTCATAGAATAACCCAAATAATACCTTAATTGATACATCTTTCCCCATAAGGGTGGCTTCATTACTATCCAGTATTTGTTATATTCTCTTGTTACTGGCTGATATTTTGCCGTCATTGTTTTTCTATTATGGGCTATTTTTATTTTATAAAGATATTTTAGATATTTTTTTAATAAATAAAAAATGGTTTTTGGAATACTACTATTAAAACGGGCTCTGTTGCATAAAAGTTAATTATTTTCTAATTATAAAAATATTTATCAACATTTTTAGACAATTTTTCGTGATATGGAAAAAGTATTAAATTTTTAAAGGTATGCTTGTAATATTTGAAAAAATTTCGCTTTTATAAAAGATTTTGATTTAAAATAGTAGTTATGCAACAAAGCCAAAAAAAAACGAGAAATTGCTAAATATTTTAAGAAATCATAATGTAATGGTAATAGATTTACACAAACTAAATGTAAGTCTTTTGTATGGAATTTGATTTTATCTTTTGTGTTCATATATATTAAGTAGTCCATTTTAGTAAAAAGCTTACTAAAAAAATTATGTTAAATATAGGATAATAAAGTATGTATACTGAATTGTATTAAAATGATGTTTGATTTTATTAGAAATTTTATTTTGTGTTTATTTTTTAATAAGATTATTTCATTACATATACCCAATCTGTAAAAACAGGATCGAGTTCTTTTGATTTTAACATTTCTACAATTTCCGGAATACTTCTATGATCTTCTATATGGAATTGTTCTGTTGCTTCTTTGCCACTATAACCACCTGGTTCTGTTTTTGAGCCTGCAGAGATTTGAGTAATGCAAATTGGGATTACATGATCTCTAAAATAAGGAGATTCTCTTGTTGAAAGAATTAAGCCAACATCAGGTAAAAAGATTCGTAGTGCACATAGAAATAAAACATAAATTTTATCAGAAATTACAGGGACATTTTGAAAATTTTCTGCTGGTTTTAATCGAGGTAATGATATAGTTATATGAGTTTTCCAGTATTTTTTTAATAAATACTGAGCATGTAATCCTACCATCGCTACTTCTGTTTGTGGATCTGATAATCCCATAAGAGCACCAATTCCAATTTTTCTTAATCCAGCAAGACCACCGCGATCGGGACAATTTAAACGAAATTCCATTCTTTTTTTTACACCCTGTAAATGGACTTCTTTATATCGAATAGGATCATAAGTTTCTTGATAAATCGTCAAACTATCAACACCTTTTGTTCGTAAATATTTATATTCTTCTTCTTTTAAAGGATAAACTTCTATACCTATCGATGAAAAGTGATTTTTAAGTTTTTCTGCAACTTCTCCAATATAAGAAACTGGTGTATTTCTATAATCTTCTCCTGTAAGTAATAAAATATGTCTAATACCTTGATTATGCAAAATCATTGCTTCTTCGTATGCTTCTTCAATACTGAGGGTTCGTCTTTTAATAGGATTATTATAACTAAAACCACAATATGTACAAATAGATTTACACTCATTAGATAAATATAAAGGAGCATAGATTAATATTGCTTTACCAAAACGTTTTCTTGTAATTTTATAAGCAATTTGAGCAATAGGTTCCAAATATTCTAAAGCTGGAGTAGAAATTAAATATAAAAATTCATTCCATGGAATATGTTCGTATTGTAATGATTTATTTAAAATATTTTCAATTTTATTTTTAGTATGTTTACAATCTTGATTGATATTTTGTAATTGAAGTTTTATTTCTTCAAAAGGATAATTTTTTATATAATCAGAAAATTGTAGTGTTTGCATATTTACCTACTTTCTTCGTCTAAGAATCCTGTTAGAGGACTCGAAGCACTTGCTTTTTTCCAGCTATCTATAAATTTATTATTAATTGAAAGGATATTTTCATTTGCTAAGATACCATTTAAATATGCTTCTCTACCAGATATTGCTGCCAGTGCGAAAGAAAATGCAGAATATCCACAATCTCCAGAAATAGCAATTGCTGTATTTACTAAAACAGCATCTGCTCCTAATTCAAAAGCTTCTGCTACATGGGAAGGAAGGCCAAGACCTGCATCAATTACGACTGGAACATCAGCCTGTTCTATTATAATTTTTATACTTTCTTTTGTTCGGATACCTTGATTTGAACCAATAGGTGAACCTAAAGGCATAACAGTAGAAGCACCTGCTTCCTGTAATTGTTTAGCAAGTACAGGATCAGCTTGAATATAAGGTAATACAACAAATCCTTCTTTTACTAAAATTTCAGTTGCTTTAAGTGTTTCTTTTGCATCTGGTAATAAATAATAAGGATCAGGTGTTACTTCTAATTTTATCCAGTTGCCTGCCCCCATTTCTCTTGCTAATCTGGCAAGTCTAATAGCTTCTTCTGCATCACGAGCTCCTGAAGTATTAGGAAGTAATTGAATTTTTTCTAAATTAATAGCGGAAATAATATCTTCTTCATTAATATTTTTATTTAAGTCAATACGTCGAAGTGCAACTGTTACCATTTCCGTACAGGACATTTCTATAGCATTCTTCATACTCTCAATAGAAGAAAACTTACCTGTACCAACAAATAGACGAGATTTAAATATCCTATCAGAAATTTTTAATGGTTCTGGATCTCGTTGGAATTGTTCTTCAATTAAAGAAGAAAGATGATGAACCAGTGATTCTTTTGATAATGAGGAAATATTCATATTTACAAAAAAATAAAAAAAGAAATTCGGTCAATACTATTGATATTTTATTGAATAGATTCTTATGAAATAGTAGTTTGCCCATTAGAGAAATTAAAAAAACTATCCCTTAAAAGTTTTTTTCAGTAATATTAGTATTATGATGAATAATAATTATTTAACACAAGATTTATTAAAATCAGAAGAAACTGAAGAAAAAGAAAAACAATATTATACTGTATTAGTAGCATATTCCGAAATTGCTTTAAAAGGTAATAATAGAAGTTATTTTATTAATCAATTAAGGGATAATATAAAAAAAGCCTGTAAATTAAATCAGGTAGAACTTTTAAAAATTCAAAAAATATCTAATCAAATCCTATGTGAATTTAATTCCACGAAAGAGAAAATTATTTCTTGTTTAAATAGTGTTTTTGGTATAAAGTATTTTAGTTTTATTGATAAAATTCCTGCAAAAGAATCTTCATTAATAGAATATAGTAAAAAGATATTTCAAAGCATGAAGACTGATGGTATTAAAACCATTAATATTCAAGTAAAAAGAATTGATAAAACATTTCCAAAAACCTCATTGGAAATTATTGAAGTAATGCATCAAATTGCAAAAAATTATGGTTTAACATTATTATTTAAAGATAAGGAAAATGTAATTTATATTAAAGTTCATAAAGATGAAATCTGGATTTATTATAAAAAATATTCTGGATTGAATGGATTACCAGCTAATTGTCTTGGTAAGACACTTTCTTTGCTTTCTGGGGGAATTGATTCTCCTGTTGCATCTTATTTAACTATAAAAAGAGGTGCACATGTTGATTTTATTCATTTTCATGTATTTCATTCAGAAGAGTTGGTTCTAAATAGTAAGATATTAAAGACCATAAAAATTTTAAATCAATATCAATTTTATTCTAAATTATATTTAGTACCTCATAATATATTTGATTTATATATAATGGGAAATGTGGATTATAGTTATGAACTTGTATTATTTAAACATTTTATTCTTAAAATTGCCGAAATTATTGCAAAGAAATTTAATTATTATGCTCTTATTACGGGTGATTCTTTGGGGCAGGTTGCATCTCAAACATTAGAAAATTTATATAGTAGTTCTTATTCTATTGATGTTCCTGTATTAAGGCCTTTAATAAGTTTTGATAAAGAAGAAATAACATTATTGGCAAAAAAGATCCGCACCTACGATTTAAGTATTCAGAGTTATAAAGATTGTTGTTCATTAATTGCCAAAAAGCCAAAAACAAAAGTTAAGCGAGAAAAACTTATAGGAATCATACATAAATTGCCATGGGAACAAATTATAGAAGAAACATTAAAACATATAAAAGTTTATTATATCCATTTGTTAAAAGAAGAACAGATAAAAGAAATTTCTTTAAGCCTTGTATAAATTATAAAATGAGTATATTATTTCGAAAAAATATTTCTACAATAAGTATTATTTTTTAAAATATTTTTTTTAATATTACAACTTTGTGAATTATTCAATTGATTAATGCAAAATAAATAATTCATTAAAATTTGAAATTGTTTTTCGTTTAAAAATGGTTTTAAGTTATCGAATGTAGCTTCTATAGTTTTTATTTTATATTTGTTTTTTTTCTGAAATTCTTCTAATTGATTATTTTTTTTAGCATAATCATAATCTTTTTGATATTCATTTAATTCCTTAGAAAAAGATTGAATTTGTTCATCTGTTAATTCTAAAAGAGAATTTAGTTTTTCTCCTTGTTCCAACTGACAATTATAAATAGTAGATTTAGATAAAAGATATTCTCTTTGTTGAGGATCATTTTTAAAAATATTCTGAATTTCTTCTTGAATGCAAGGAACCATCAATTTACAAAAATTTATTACTTCCTTAGATGATTGTATATAAAAAGAAATATTGGCATTATCATTTTTATTACAATTTATAATAAAAACAACAACTGTTAAAAAGAAAACTTTAATAATGTTATTCATAAAGCTAATTACCAGATTTTTTTTTGTCCTTATTGAATAAAGTATTTTTGAATTCATTAAGTGTATATATTTATATCTTTGCATTTTTTTAGATATAAGAATATATACGAGATGATGGGTATAGTATAAATTATATTATAAGGTTCCTAAATGGGATTGATATAGAAGGTTTGATGATAAGATATCTTTATTGAGAGATACATTAAGAGAAGATTGGTTTTAAATTTGTAACAAGTGTTACAGAAATCAGAATAGAGCATCGGTTTTATAGGGGAAAAGAGTTGGTAGAAAAAGACATTGAAATATTATGTACCTAAAGAAATTTATATAAAATTTAAATTGATTGTTTACGAAATAAGTAATCATTTATATTATATTTTTATAGACGTCTAAGTATTTATAGTTAAATTATATATTATGAATTTTATTCCACCAGCTGGACCACCACAAAAACCTGCGCCCAAATTATATTCTGTTTTAGGAGAAGAAAATATAAGAAAATTATTATATTATCATTATAAAAATCTTTCTAAATCTAAAATTAAACACCTTTTTCCTCAGGAGGAAGAAGAATTACGATTTGCTGCTGATAAAAATGCAGATTTTTTTATTCAGGTTTTAGGTGGACCTCCTTATTTTTCTCAAAAGCATGGTGCGCCAATGATGAGGGCAAGGCATATGAAATTTCCTATTACTTATGAAGCAAGAAATGTCTGGCTTCAATGTTTTTATGATGCAATTGAACAATTAAAACAAGAATTAAATGATACTGTTGATTTTACCAAAGAGATGGAAGAATTGTTTAAAGAATTTTTAAATTCTTTCTCTGAATGGATGGTTAATACAAAATAGGCGGTCTTTTATTTAACCGCCCAATTTATATTACATAAACATTAAATAAGGATTTTCCATATATTTTTTGAATGTTTGTAGAAAACTTGCACCTTCTGCCCCATCAATAACGCGATGATCACAACTTAATGTAACACTTACTGTTTTTCCTATCGTTATTTCTCCATTTTTAACAATAGGTTTTTCTTCAATTGTACCAACAGCCATGATTGCTGCTTCTGGTTCATTTATAATAGCTGAAAATTCTTTAATGCCATACATACCAAGATTCGAAACTGTGAATGTACCATTTGTATATTCTTCTGGTTTGAGTTTTCTTTCTCTTGCACGCTTAACCAATTTACGAATTTGATTTACCATTTCTAAAAATTCTAATTGATCCGCATTTCTAATATAAGGGGTAATTAATCCGGATTCTAAAGCAACAGCAATTCCAATATCAATTCTACCATATTGGACAATTGTATTTCCTTGCCAGCTACTATTAACTACTGGATGCTTAGTTAAAGATTTTGCACATGCTCGAATAATAAAATCATTTAAAGAAAGTTTTATATCTTCTTGTAATCCTATGAGATCTTGATTCATTTTTTCTCTTAATTCTAAAACTGGACCAGCATCAAATTCTATAGTTAAATAATAATGAGGTATATTCTTTTTAGATTGATAGAGTCGTTCTGCGATTATTTTTCTTATACCAGATACTGGAATATTTTTATCTGGCTTTATTTCTTTAGTACCAGTAATTCTTCGATTTTTAATAAAGTTTTCAATATCTTTTGCAGTGATTCGTTTTCCATCTTCTGGTTGTATTAAATTTATGTCTATTCCGTAGTTTTCTGCTAATTTTTTTGCGAAAGGGCTGATAGGAAATTTAGAACGATAAATAGATTTTGCAAGACTGATATAAGGTGGTAAACTTATATTACCATTTAAAGATGGTCTATCAATAATAGGATGATTTACATCAGATATTTCTACTTCTACTTTATCAAATAATTTTTTAGTTGGTTTTAAAGATGGTTCCAAATTTTCTGGTATGAATTGTTCTTCTGTTGTAGAAATTTCTTGTGTTTGTATTTGAGTTTTTAAAGAAGTTTCTTCTTTCGAAGTTTCTTGTTCCTTAGGTATTATATCTTCAGATACAATTAGAGGGGGGTAACTTCCTGTTTAATTTCTTCTTTCGATTCTGTAGATGAGGAACTTTTCAATTCATTTAATTTCTTTTTCGCTTCTTCTAATAAATCTGAAATATCTTCTCCTATTTCTCCTATTATTGCAATAGGAGCTCCAACTGGTAATTGATCTCCTTCTTGGGCTAAGGTTGCAAGTAAAATACCTTCTTCAAATGCCATCATTTCCATTACTGCTTTGTCTGTTTCGATTTCTGCAATGATTGTATCTGCACTTACTGCATCTCCAGGTTTTTTTAACCAGCGAACAAAAGTTCCTGTTTTCATCGTTGGTGATAATTGCATTAATTCTAAAATTTTTGCCATATTATATCTCCTTTTTTTTAAAAACTCATAAGGGTTTTAACAGCCTGCATAATTTTTTCTGGATTTGGTAGACTTAATTTTTCTAAATTTCTTGCATAAGGCATTGGCACATCTTCTTGATTTACCCTTAAAACGGGTGCATGTAAATCATAAAAACAGTTTCTCTGAATAAAATCTGCGATATAAGAACCTACAGAACATCTTGGCCAACCTTCTTCTATTATTAATACTCTGCCTGTTTTAACTGTATTTTCTATGATTGCTTTTTCGTCCATTGGTCGAAGACTACGTAAATCTAAGATAAGTGGATCGTATCCTTCTTTTAAGATTCTATCTAATGCTTCCATTGTAAACCAGAAACCTCTATTCCAGGTTATGATTGTAAAATCTTTCCCTTCGCGTTTTATATCTGCTTTTCCTATTGGAATTAAGAATTCTTCATCTGGAACTTCCCAGGAAGTATTATATAAAACTTCTCCTTCAATAAATATAACGGGATTATTATCTCTTATTGATGTTTTTAATAATCCATATGCATCGTAAGCTGTAGCTGGTGCAACTACTTTAAGACCTGGACAATGAACATAAAGGGCTTCTAAGGATTGGGAATGTTGGGCAGCAAGCATTCCACCGGCACCACCTGGACCACGAAATACAATAGGTATAGGAATTTGTCCACCAGACATATATAAAATTTTTGCTGCATTATTATAAATTTGATCAAAAGCAACAAGAGAAAAATTCCATGTCATGAATTCAATAATAGGTCTTAATCCTAACATAGCAGCTCCAATACCAAGTCCAGCAAAACCCTGTTCCGATATAGGGGTATCTACTACGCGTTCTTCTCCAAATTTTTCTAACATACCCTGACTACATTTATAGGCTCCCTGGTAATGTCCTACTTCTTCTCCCATTAAAAAAACATTTGGATCTCGTTCCATTTCTTCTATCATAGCTCTTCGAACTGCTTCTCTATATGTGATTTTTGCCATATAGCTACTCCTTTTATTCTACATAAACATCAGTATATAATTCTGATGGAGGAGGTTCTGGAGAATTTTCTGCGAATTTGATTGCATCTTCTACAATTCCTTTTATTTCAGCTTCTATTCTTGCGAATTCCTTTTCTTCAACACCATTAAATTCTAACATTTTTCTTGCTCTTATCAATGGATCTCTTCTTTTCCAGATTTCTACTTCTTCTGGGCTTCTATATTTTGCTGGATCAGACATTGAATGCCCTCTAAATCGATAGGTACTAATTTCGATTAAAGAAGGTCCTTCTCCTTTTCTTGCTTTTTCGATATAAGGTAACATTTTTTTATATACGAACAAAACATCATCACCATCGAATTTATCTCTTTCCATATTATAGGCAACAGCACGAATACTAACATCTGGAACAGAAAGAGCTCTATATTCTGGTGTTCCCATACTATAATGATTATTTTCGCAAACAAAAACAACTGGCAATTTCCATAATGCTGCAAGATTTAATCCTTCGTGAAAAGCTCCAATATTTGCTGCTCCTTCTCCAAAAAAACATAATACTACAGAATCTAATTTTTTATATTTAATTGCCCATCCCACACCAGATGCTAACGCAACATGTCCGCCAACAATACCATGACCACCAAGAAAATTCTTGTGAACATCAAAAAAATGCATTGAACCACCTTTGCCTTTAACAATTCCTGTTTGTTTCCCTAATAGTTCAGCCATCAATGCACCAGGATCTAATCCTCTAACAAGAGCATGACCATGATCGCGATAAGTTGATATAATATAATCCTGCTCTTTTAAAGCATAAATACAACCAGTACCTACAGCTTCCTGTCCAATATAAAGATGGCAAAAACCTCCAAATTTTCCTTGAGCATATAATCTTGCTGCTGCTTCTTCAAAACGTCGTATTAAAAGCATATCTCGATACATTTTACGTAATAAATTTAAATCGGATTCATTTAACTTCTCCAAAGGTCTTTCGGGACCCAGAGTGATGATTTTTTTCTGATTTTCCATATATTACAAAAGTTTATTTAATTTCGAATTTTTTGCAAGAAAAAAATAATAAAATATTGTAACTTTATAAAATTTATTTTTAATAAATGAATTTGCTTCAATATTTCGAAGGAATATAAATTTTTTCTTTTATGTTACATTTACAAGAATTACTTTGACATATTTTTAATAGTTCTAAAATATTTATTTTTTTATTTATAAGATTCTGAATATCTCGTTCAATTTCAGATAATTTATTATAAAAGATAGAATATATATTTTCTTGTGGAGTATCCTCATTACGAAAATAGGAAATAATCTCTTTTATTTCTTTTAGGCTAAAATTAAGATTTTTTAAAGTTTTTATACATAACAGTTCACTTATGGCATTTTCCTTGTATAATCGATAATTATTTTCTGGATTTCGAAAAGATTGGATCAAGCCTAATTTTTCATAATATCTTATAGTTGATTTTGATAGCTTTGTATAATTACTTAATTGATCAATATTAATCATATCTATTTTAAATAAAAAATACATAAAATAAGAATCAATAAAAATTTATAATTTTTGATGCAATGTAACCTTAAAGTATACTTTAAAAAGAATAAAATTAATAGAAAATCTTATAAAAAAAGGAGGTGATGAATATGAAACAGTTAAAAAATAAAAAAATCCTAATAACACTTTTATCCTTAGGATTAGTGTTAACAGTTTTTTCTTTATATGGCGTTTGCCCACTATGTTTTCTATAAACTTATATTGAAAAATAAAAAAATCTCAATATAAAATTTTTCTAACCATCTAACCCCTCTCTAAATAGAGAGGTTTTTTTTATTGACATATTTGTCAAAAAATTATTATTTTATAATCGGGGGAATATATGGCGCCAAATTTAATTTTATATGCAATACCTTTTTTCTTTTTATTAATCTTTTTAGAGCTTCTTTATTGTTGGATTAAGAAAAAATCCTATTATAGATTAAATGATTCTATAGCAGATTTAAGTACTGGAATTGGCAACCAATTATCTGGAATTATTTTTAAATCATTTACTTTATTTGGATATATTTATTTATATCAACATTTTCGCATTTATACATTTGATTTATCAACACCTTTAAAATCTATTGCAGCATGGATTTTGGCATTTCTCCTTTATGATTTTTTTTATTATTGGTTTCATCGTATGAGTCATGAATGGAATTTATTCTGGGCTTCGCATGTTGTGCATCATTCCAGTGAAGAGTATAATTTAACTGTTGCTTTAAGACAACCAGCCTTAGGTATTTTTAGCTGGGTATTTTACTTGCCTCTTGCTATTATAGGATTTTCGCCAGAATTTTATTTATTACATGCACAAATAAATTTAATTTATCAATTCTGGATCCATACACGTGTTATTGGTAAGTTAGGATTTTTGGAATTATTTTTAAATACACCATCACATCATCGAGTACATCATGGAAGAAATCCAGAATATATTGATAAAAATTACGGAGGAACATTAATTATTTGGGATAAACTTTTTGGTACATTTCAAGAGGAAAAAAAAGAACCTGCTTATGGAATTACAAGACCATTAAAAACCTGGAACCCAGTATGGGCGAATTTACATCATTATTGGGATTTAATACATTTTACATTTAAAGCCCCAAAATGGAAAGATAAAATAAAAGTATGGTTTTCTTATCCAGGATGGAAACCAGACTATATGAAAGATTATCAATATCCTTCAGAAAAAAATAAACCATTTGAAAATTTATACCAGAAATATGATACTATTATTACCAAAGATTTATCTTTTTATTCTCTTATATGGTTTACCATAATAGTTCTTGGAACATTTATATTTCTATTAAAACAAATCCATTTTAGTAATTTAGAAAATGCTATTTCAATGGGTATTATCATTCTATCTCTTGTTATAATTAGCGGAATTCTTGAAAGACAGATATGGGCATATTATGGAGAATTATTGCGGTTAATAGGTATAATAATTTTTCTAAAATTGTTTGTTTTAAATAATGTTTTATTCTTAGGAATGTCTATTATTTGTATTATATCATTTGGTTTTATTTTAAAACGAAAAGACTTATTCGATAATAAAGCAGAAACTATTATTATAGATAAAGAATATCACAATTTAGATAATCTTCAAAAAGTTAGCTAATTATTTATATATTATGACAATATTATATTTAATAATGATTTTATCACTTAAAAAAAAATTTAAAATAATATTACCGTATAAATTAAAATCACTGCGAGAAAGGATTGTTTCGCCTTTTGCGATAACCTTATTCCATCTTTGTTGAATATATACTATATCTTTATAAACTTTTTTTATATTTTTTATTTCTATTTCTAAATCTACAAAATAATAATTTTCCTGTATATTAAAAGGATAAATATTTAATACTTTAATTTTTATATAAGGATATTTTTTTTCATTAAGAAAAAATTCAGAACGTATTCCCTCATCTCGATAAGGACTATTAGTTGTTATAGAATTTACAGGTATCCATAATTCATTGTTTCTTAAGCTTTTATAATATCCTTTATATTTAAAATTACGAACAAAAAAATGATCCATTTTTCCCTTAATAGTATTAAAGATTGTTGGAACTTCAAAATAAATATATGATTCTTCTAAATCTATTTGCCATACGGGTTTTTTATTTTTTTTCGTAGGTTTCGAATAGATTTTTTCAGGTAATATAAAGATAATAAAAATCAAAAGAATTAAACATAATTTAAAAAAGGAGCGAATTTTTATTGATTGAATATTATTCATTAACATGTTTTAATTTCTACTATTAAAGAAAATTTTTTTTAAAATATTGGAGATGTCAAATGGATAAATATTTTTATATTATACTTCATCTGAACTTTTTTTTATTAAAATAGAATCATCAAAAATAATATCCTCATCTAATTCTAGATCCTTATTTATATTCTTTGATGATTTTTTTAAAAAGTCTTTATATTCTCGTGTTGATTTTACCATATCAATAAGATTTTTTGTAAAATAAGGATCCTGTTCAAAATCTCTTATTAACTCTATTAAATAAGGAAAATTTTCTTCTCCAAGAAGACCATCTAAAAATAAATTACATAAAATTTGAACCCCAATAGCATGTTGAGGTGTACCCTTAGGATATTGACATAGTTCTTTTGCTGGACCAATAATAATTTTTCCAAAAAAGGGAAGAAGTCTTCCTAAAAATTCTACATATTTTAAAGGCATAAAATCTGGTAAGGATTTAATATGTTGTAGTAATATATACATACTTTCTGGTCTTTGAGATTGTATTAATATATGAATACAATAAGAACAAATGATACTATTTCTTTTTAAATCTTCGAATGTTTTACAATTTTCTAAAATATCTTTTATACTTTGTAAAATTGTTTTATCATTTTGTATTTGTTTTGCTAAGGATTCAATAACTTCAAACCTCTGGTAGGTAGTTTGTATATCTTTTAAATAATTTTGTAATTCTTCAACCTTCATAAGATTTTTTTATTGATAATAAAATCAAATTATTTGAAATGATTTCCAAGATGCAAGAAAATCAGGATACAAGTTTTTTTCAAGTAGAAAAAATTTTGGATAAAAAAATTGCTATTATTTTTTTAAACCGTCCAGAAGCGAGAAATTCGATGGATTGGAGATTCTGGTCTGGACTTCCTATTGTCGTAGATGAATTAGAAAAAGATGATAATATAAATGTTATAATTATTGCAGCAAAAGGTAAATCTTTTTCCTTAGGGTTAGATTTAGTAGAATTCAATGAACGATTTCAAGATATTATTCAGGGAAAAATCGCTGATGAAAGAAAAAAATTCCATGAATTGATCTTACAAATGCAGGAAGGTTTTAGGAAAATTATGCAAAGTCAGAAAGTTTATATTGCTGCTGTTCATAAACATTGTATTGGTGGAGGTTTAGATTTAATAGCTGCTTGTGATATTCGTGTTGGTTGTAAAAATGCTATTGTATCTTTACGAGAAACAAAAGTAGGTATTGTAGCAGATATGTGTAGTTTAAATCGTCTACCTTTTATCATTGGATATGGAGCTACAAAGATGATGGCATTTACTGGTAGGGATTTTACTGGAGAAGAATGTTATCAAATGGGATTATTCGAAAAACTTGTAGAAAAAGAAGAAGATTTATTACCCGAAACCATCAAAATAGCTGAGGAAATTGCAGCAAATCCACCAATTGTAATTGCAGGAATTAAATATTTATTAAATTATATGGAATCTCATAATACTTTCGAAGGTATGCAATATGTAGCTTTATGGAATGCTACTTATTTAGATAGCGCTGATTTTCGAAAAATCATGGAAAAATTTATGCAGAAATTAAAAAGATAAAGAGAAATTGATATATGGATAAAAAAGAAACTTTGAATATAAAAAAAATATATCATGAGAAAATAGAAAAGTTATATTTAGAATATAGTGATAATAAAAATAATGAAATATTAGGTAGGGGTTTAATTATAGTAAATGAGTTATTTAAAAATCCAGATCTATTAATACTTGGAAATAATCCTTCCCTTAATCCAGAACATAATGAAAGCGTAGAAAAACAAAATCAAATTGCCTATTGGTATCCTTATATAATTATTGGAGAAAAAGAAGAAGATTTTAATTTGAATAAGCTAAATAAAAATGATGATAAATATATTAAAGTTCTGGATAATCAGGATAATATTAATAAAGATAAAATAATTAAATGTCATCATCCAGAAACTATTTTATTTAATTCTTATATTTACTGTAATTATTATTATAAATTTGTCAAAAAAATCGAAGAAAAATTAAACAATAAGATATGCTGGGAATATTTTGATTTATACTGGGTTAGAACAATTAATAGTAAGGAATTAGAAAATAATAAAAACAAAGATAATAATTTACGAAATTTCTTAGATGAACAGGCAAAGTTAACAATTGAAATTATAAAAAAAAATACAACCTAAAATTATCATAGGTGCTTTTAAAAGTTTAGAATCTTTAAAAGATAATATTAATAATAATCAGAATTTTTTTAATATTATACCTAATAAGAATATTGATAATCTTAAAAAGAGTAAAATAAATGTTTTATCAGAATACACTTTTCTTCCAGATCCAATAAGAAAAAACTATAATATTATCAAAGAATATATACATATTGCTAGTGATGCCATTATAAAATATAAAAATTAAATAATAGTTAATCCAATTTTATCCAATATTTTTTTAAATTTATAAATGGCATAGCATAGTTGTATTAAGGGAATTGTAAAAAATAGTAATATCATTATTATATAAAAAAATAAAAATTGTTTTATAGTAATAAAAAATAAAATACATATAATAAAATATATAAAATGAATGTTTTCTAATTTTTTAATTATAAAATCAGACATATGGAATTGAATAAAAAATAAAGAATTTGTATCTTTTCCAGATTTTAATAGATCAAACATTTTTCGATTTTTAATACTTTGTAAATGAAACCAGCTTAAAAAAGGAACAATCTTATAAAACATTCCATAGATAAAAGATAAAATATAGTTTATAAATAAAAATAAAATTATAGAAAAATAGTTATATTTAAAATCTACTAAAAGTATTATACTTATAATAAATAATAAAATCAATCCGAGAATAAAAAACTTTATTGTAGAATCTTTAAGCTTTCTACTTCTTTTTAATAGTATATTAATTGTTGTAATAATATAAATTAAATTAAAAATAATATAAAAATAGATTAATGAATTATGCTGAATCAATAAAATCAATATGCTTAAAAAGAAATATCCATAATTCAATATAGATTTAATGATTTGGGGATAATTCTTAGAAACATAAAACATAGGAATTACCTGAAATGTTACAGAAATAATCAGTTGTTGAACAAATCCAATGAGCATAATAATGCCATGAATTCTTCTAATAGTAAATAAATTTATGTCGTGCAGTAGAAAATTTAAATTCAAAAAATAAATAGCAATAATACTAAGTCCAATGATAAAGCTAAAAAGTGAAAGAAAAAAACCAGGATTTTCGATATTATAGGTTTTAACTAAAGGAATTATAAAGTAAACAACAATTAAAATTATAAATATAAGAATGATAAAACCTAATATTAAAGAATGTTGAAAATAAACAAAATAAATACTAAATAAATAATAAATTAAATAGAGTAATATGATCATAAAATTAGATACGAATTCATTATGCTTAATTATAACACCAAGAACAACAGGCAACATCTGAAATAATGAACCAAATATAATAAATAATAAAAATCCAATACTAAAACAATGGAATAAAATTAAAAAATGATGAGATTCAAACGATAATAATTTTATAAAGTCACTTTCAGAAAAGAATTTATAAAATAAGTATAGAAATCCTATGATTATATTTAAATGTGCTAAAAAATAAAAACGAAATGGTATAGAAATTTTAGGACCTTGTTCTGGGAAAATACCAGTAAAATTCATTTTTTGTATATATAAATTTCAAATTTTTGATCATTAATTTTTTTTGTATAATAATTAAAACCGATTTTTTTTAATTCTTCGTACAAGGGAAATGGTTCTCTTCTATGTAGTACTTTCAAAACTTCATTATCTTTTAATTTTATTAAAGTATCCATAATTTTCAAAAAAGGTTCTGGTGGTGGTAATTGGCTTACATCAAGTACAACAATAGTTTTATTTTTAAAGTCCATTTTATTAAATTGTTTTGATTTTTTCTAATAATTCCTTTTTGAGTGAATCTGAAAATACGTTTTCCATCATGTTATATAATATTTGTTCTTCTTTCATATTATGTTGTTGGAGAATAAATAAAATATTTTCTAAGGTATTTTTTGCTTCATTAATTTCTTCTTTTGAAATTTTTTCTTTTTCTAATAGAGATTTTAAAACATCTAATTGGTAATTCATATCCTGATGTTCCATTCTCATAACCTGGGTAGGTCCCATTGTATTTACAGTAATTGCTTCGAATTCTGGAAATAATATATCTTCTTCGATAACAAAATGCCTTTTTGTTCTTTGATAAAATTCTAAAAAAGCATTTTTAGCTTCTTCTATTTTTTCTGAATGTAAAGCATTTTCTACTTTTGCAAAAAATTCATCACATTCTTTATGATCTTTTGTTAAATATTCTTTTAATGATTCCATAAATATTTCTCCTTAATTTTAATTGTAGTTTTAGTACAATTAAATCTATAATTAAATGATGGCAATAAAATTTTATTTGATTTATTATATCTGTAAAAGAAAAATCTTAAACTTTTTCTTGAAAATTTAAGTTTAATAAATAGGGAAGATATATTTTTTCTATCCTATTATAAATTTCATTACTCATTTGTTCATTGTATATATGTGAACTTTTCTTCCGATCTTCTAACATATCTAAAATAATTTCATCATCAGAAATAAGATTATTTTTAAATGCTTCCTTGATGCAATTACGTGGAGAATTACAATCTATTCCATGAAATTCCAAAATAACTTTTAATGTTTTCCAGAGTAATTCAACAGTAAATTCAAATCTCTGTATTGCTCCATCTTTATCTAAATCATCTTCTACTTTATCAATAGCTTCTTTTAATCGATTAACTGCATTTTCAAAATTTTGAATTTTTATTAAGACTTCTGTTTTTTTCATATAATATAATTCCTTCTTTTAAGATTTTTTCTTTAAAATTATCTGTTGTATCCTGAAGAAAAATTAAATCAACACTATAAAGTCCACTTATTTGATCAATTCTTTCTTTTAATTTTCTTTTTTTTCTGAAGTCTAAATTTATATCTAAGGCTATATCAATATCAGAGTTAGGTTTATTATTACCACGAGCTCTTGAACCAAAAAGTATAATTTTTTCTGGTTGATATTGTTTTATTTCTTCTATAATTTTTTGTATATACTTTTGAACTTTATTGTCGTTTGATAATAGTTTATCCATAAAAATAAAAAAAAAATATTATTAAATTAAGCAAGAAATAGTTCACTATTTATTTTCTGATAGGGTAAGCAATTAAAGAACGCTATAAAATTTATAGTTCCTATTAATTTTGTTTCTTAATTGTGATTTTATCATAAAAAAATTTGATTTTCTTATATTTTTTAGTAAGATTTTTAATAAAAATTAGACTATAATTATTGATGGCTACTTATATTAGAAAGAATATACAAAGTCCTAACGAAGAACTAGAAGAATCAAGTAATACAATAATTTTACACTTTATGATTTATTTACCCTATAAAGAAGATTTACAGGATTTAAGGAATCAGCATTCCAGCTATTCGGATATGTTTTTGTTTTTAATTTCTAAATACATTGAAAGATTAAAAAAATTAGCAAATCAAAAGAAAACCAGTAAAAAAATCTATCAGATAGTTTGTAATGATTATGAACACTATTCTGTAAGAGTAAGTCAGAATATTCATCAATTATTAAAGGATATATCCGAGATGACGGGCTATAGTATAAGTCATATAATAAGGCTACTAATAGAATGGGAATGTTATCGAAGGTTTGATGATAAGGTATCTTTATTGAGGGTTCCGTTAAGGGAGATTGGCATTGAATTTGTAACAAGTATTACAGAAATCAGGATAGAGCATAGATTTTACAGGGCAAGGGAGCTAGTAGAAGAAGATGTTGAAATATTATGTGCTTAAAATAATTTACGAAAATATAAATTGAACACTTACCTGATAGGTATATCAATTTTTCTCTTAATCCTTACAAAAAAGGCGCATTGTAATTCAAGTGCAACACCTTAATGGGGAATAGCTTTGGTTTCACAGAAAAGAATATTTCATGAGGTGTATAGTATTGCAAGCATTTTCTTGCACGATGATTTAATTTTATTTCTACATCTTGTATAATTTTGTCTAAATTTTCAGTTTTTCTAAAATCTATCCCTTTGGGTAAATATTGTCTAATTAATCCATTGGTATTCTCATTTAAACCTCTTTGATAGGGTTTTCCGGGGTCAGTAAAATAAACTCTGATATTTTTGATTTCCTGAATGATTTTATATAAACCATTATGTAGCATTTCTATTCCATTATCATAAGTAATACTTAAAAGTTTTTCTTTTGGAATAGAATTAAATTTTCGCAAAACTTTTTCTTTTGTTTCTTTAAGCTTTTTTGATGATACATAAAGCATTATAGTATAACGACTCAATTTTTCAACAAAAGTAAATACATAGCCAGAACCTTTTTTCCCTTCTATGGTATCTCCTTCCCAATGTCCCATCGTTTGAATTTCTGGTCTTTGTTGTATTGTCCAAATGTCTAAATTATCTCTATTTTTCCTTATTTTCCGCCAGTTTTTTCGATATTTTTTTCCTCCTCTTCGCAAATATTGAACGAGATTCCATCCCATTACTCTCTGATAAAAATAAATATAATTATAAATAGTTTTGAATGATATATGAAGTTTTTTATTTTTAGGATATAACATTCGTAATCTACCAGCAATCTGTTCTGGTGAATATTGTAAAAAAATCAAAGCATAAAAAATAAAAATCCAAAGTCTTGTATGATTCAAATATCTTAAATATCTTCTTGTCTTTCGTATTTTATACCAAGCCTGTGCCTTTCGGGCAGAATAAATTATCTTATGATTTTCAGTATATGAATTTCGCTTTAATTCTCTACTAATGGTAGAAGGTGCTCTATTTAAATACTTTGCAATTTTTCTTATGCTATGACCTTCCTCATACAAAAATTGAATGACAGCTCTTTCATCTATTTTAAGATGGGTATAAGTTTTAGGGGTGTTCATGGTGGTTCTCCTCCTTATCCCATATTCTTGGGGAATCACTATGAACATTTTTTCTAAACTTTCTTAATAAAAAAACTAAAAATTCCGTTGCACTTCCTTTTACAATTGGGGAAATATATTCATTTATGTTAAGAAAAAGATTTACAAAAATTCGTAATATTTAAAAACTATAAATTAATGAAAAAAGATCTTTCGGAAGAGATAAAACGAGTAATTTTACATCATTTATTTAAAGAAGATATAGAATTAATTTCAGATAAAATTACAGTTCAATATCTTACTTCCAGTTTATTTCCTTTATATATTTTAGAAAGTACTGTTTCTTTAAATATAAAAAATCATTCTTTTACTAAAATTGCAATAAAGTTAATAGAAAATAAAGATATGGCATATACTGAATTCGAAGGACTACAATTATTATATAATTTTAAAGCAAGAACACCATTTCCCATTACAGTAATTGATAATAAAACATATGCTTTACTTTTATTAGAATTTGTAGAGCAAAGTACTATTAACAAAGAAAACAAAAATGATTTAATTCTTTCTTTAAAAAATCTTTATCAACATAGAGGTTTAACATTTGGTCATGATAACGATAATTATATTGGTACTTTGATACAAAAAAATGCAGAATATAAAAAATTTTTAGATTTCTGGTGGGAATCTCGCATCGAACCTATGATGGATTTAGCTATTAAAAAAGAACATTTTAAAGTAAGTCATAAAAATTCTTTATATAAAATCATTAAACAATTAATTAAAGTCTGGAATTTCGATAAAGATAGTCCTCGTCCAATACATGGTGATTTGTGGTCTGGTAATATTATATTTTCCAAACAATATGCCTATTTAATTGATCCTTCTTTCGGTTATTCTCATCCTGTACAGGATTTTGCTATGTTAGAATTATTTGGTAGTCCTTTAACATTTTCGGATTATCAAGAAATTGCTCGTTATTGTAATTTTATTATGATACCCGAAATGATAGAATTTTTTCAGATATATCCATTACTTGTTCATGTAAATATTTTTGGAGCTTCTTATAAAGCTGGCATTTTAAATTTTATCAATAAATATAAATAATAATTATTTTTTCCATTGTATTACAGGAGAAATTAAATCGTCAAAATTATTTCTTTTTAAAATACGAAAACGATAACAATGTTGTTTTAATAGTTCTTCCTCTTGATTTCTAAAGTACCATCGAATTTCGTAAAGAGTTTTATCTTCTTTATTTTTAATATAATGCATAGATAAATCAAGACTATCTTCGTTAAGATAATTTTGATAGTTATTTTTACAATCTTTACTCTTTTCCAATAGGATTAATGGTTGATGGAAATGAATATAATATAATGGTACATCCCAGTAGCGAAAATACCAGTAGGACTCTTTTTCTTTATATTTAATTTTAGGTGGGCTTTCTATTATTCTATTAGGAATAATTTGTTCTGGTTTATGTGGATAATATTGTTTTGCTTTTAAACGAAATAGGAATCCTTCGGGTAATTTTTCGTTTTGTTTTTTTACTAAATTTTCTATTAGTATATTTCCTATTTCTGCTAAAAAAGGAGCTGTATATTTCCCATATAAGGTATGTCCTCCTTCGTAATATTGTAGGCTATATTCTTCTGGTGTTGTAACATAGCCTGTATAACCATTAGCACAACTAACTGGTATAATTTGAAAATTTTTATATTTTTCTTTTATTTTATTTTGAATTAGCTTTCCTGTTTCTGCTGTAATTTCAAAAGGATAGGGAATATAAACAATATTACCAATTTGTATGGCTTGCAAATAAATTTCATGTGGGAATTCTTCTTTTGGTAACATAAAATGTTGTAATTTACTCAATAGCCAGCGTTTTTCTCCTTGACATCCATCTTTAAAAAACCATCTGGGCCAGCCAGGTCTAAAAAAAGGCAAATTTCTTAAAATTGGTGTATTTCTTGTTGTGGCACCAGTAACCAAAGACATTCCTACTACTGCATTATCACAAATTTTTATATTTCCTATTTGATTCTCTTTTAGAAAGTCAATTTCCATAGAAAATGCATTTAATTCTACATCATTAACAAATTGATTATTTAAAGATTGATACAAATCGAACATTTCATTTGCTATACCATAACCAATATTTTGAGCAATTACAAAATCTCCTTCTTCATTTTCGTCGTCATAATTAGGCGTAGAATCTCCATGGGTATAATTTAATGCACCATGAACAAAAAACGAAATATTATATTGTTTTTTTATCAGATCTTCTAAACCTTTTTCTATGTATCCAAAAACATCAGCATGATAAAATATATTATCTTCTGGAATTATAGTGGGATGAATAGAAAAATTTGTAATAACTCCTAATGGTTTATTATCTAAAGTATCGATACGAATCATTTCTATCCAGGGATTTATAGCTGTTTCTTTTGTAACATTGGAAGATATATTTTTATTTTTTAAATAAGCTTCGAAACTACGATTTTTTGTAAATCCATAAATTTTTTTTCTACCAATCGCAATTTTTATTGGTTGTCGATTTTCCCATGCTTTTTCTATTCCTTCGGAAATTTGTTTTACAAGAAAATTAAAAAAATCAGGCTCAAAACCAGGATCACTTGCTGCATAGTTATTATAAAAAGTAGATTCAAAGTAATTTCCAGGTCCTGCATGTGTATGTGTTCCAAATAAGGCAATATCAGAAAATCTAATAGGATATTTTTTTGCAATAATTTCTGCTACCTTATGATGTAATAATTTAGAACCAGAAAGTAAATCCATTTGTACTAAAACAATAGAATGATTTTTTTTATTAGTAAAAACAAAAATGCGGGCTTTTAATTTATGACGGAAACCTTTTGCAATTTCGCCATTTTTGGAGTAGCCCGCTAATGGCATTGTTGGTGGAGGGGTTATATCAACTACGGATATTCCACCAACTAATTGTTTTGTTTTTTCTTTTGGTTCAGACACAGGGGGATTCTGTATCCGATATTCTATATCTTTTAAAGTAGTACAAAAATTTAATAATAAAATTATAAATAGACTTTTAAAGATAAACTTGTTAACCATGCATATCCTCCATAATGATAAGATGGATTTTTTGTAAAATTGTCCATATCAATTTTATAAACATCTCTATTTTTAAATTGATGGTTTTCGATGGCAAGATCAATTATAACAGGAGATTGAAGAATACCATCTTTTTCGGGGAAGATTTTATATCCAATACCAGCAGTATAAATAGCTCTATCATTATCCATCCAGTTATAAATATCATACATTTCTGGTACAGGAGATGGTTTATAAGAATATCCTGCTCGAAATGATAAAGGAAATTTTCGATTAAAGAAAGAAAAGGTTCTGGAATATTCTATACCAATTTTTATAATCGAAATATCATTAAAATGAAAAGGTTGAAAATTAATATTCTTTTTTAGAAATTCATCTTTAAAGGGAGAATAAACAATTTTTTTTGTTCTTGATAGTTCAAATAAATGCCAGTATTCTTTTACTATATCTACGGCAAATAATAAATCATTAATAACTTCTATACTGATACCTGCACCAAGAGAACGAGGAGTATATAAATCTAACATAGCAAGATCAAAATCAAATTGAATCGCTAATAAAGAAGTTTGTGCGCGAGCTTCTAAAGGATCAACAATCATATAGGTTTCTCTTCTATAAACAATTCCAGTTTTTATTTTTCCATAATGAAATTGAATACCATAGACTGGCATTATAAGAGGTTTTAATTCTAAAATTGCTTGTTGATTAGGAGTAACTTTTTCTGGTGATATATCAACATCTTTCATTAACATTGCACCGCGACCCTTGGATAAAGCAGTTATACCTATCCCCATATAGAGATGATTTTTCCATATTTCTCCAGATAATCCTGCAAAGATAGAAGGACGTTCGTTAGAACTACCTATTTGTAGAAATCGATGGGTAGTTGGATTTAAATCATTAACTTTTACTAAATTACCAGAACCAGGTAAAGCAGCAAGTAACCCAAAGTTGATTTTATTTTTTATATTGATGATTTTATTTAAATTAAAATTTAATCCCAGTACAGCATAATGATCTTTAAATTTTTTTATTTCTGGTGTTTCTATAGGATAATCTAAGTGTACCTTAGTTACAGGAATAACATAATTTAAATTTAATAATACTTCGTGTCGTTTTTCTTCTGGTTGAGGCGGAGTAGGTGTAGTTAAAAGATAATCAAGATAATTTTTATGTTCATCAATCTTTTTAGCTTTTTCTTCTGAATTATAAGAAGAATAAAAATAATCTGCATCATTTGGAACGGATAAACCAGCGATGTTATAATAGGGACTAGAAGCATCATTAACAAAAGCAATGCCCGTTCCACCCATTGCCTGTAAGCGACCACTGCCTCCATAAATATCTAAATAGTTACCAGCCTTTAAATTTTTATTCCCTGATAATAAAAAAAATACACAAAAAAAGAAAATATAATATAATAAGGGTTGCTTTTTCATTATTTTTCTCCTATTAATATTTTATTTATTATTTTGTTAAAATTTTGGTTAAAATATCATAAGACGAAGATTCATTTATGTTTAAATGATCTTGAAATTGATAACCACCAATGGTTGTTTTTCTGGGATTTTCTTTAATTTGAGCCATTACATCCATCATAGTTCCAATACCATATAAGAGATTATCATCAGATGGTACTGTACTCTGGATAACATTAGAAGATAAGAATTTTTGTAAGTCGTTTAAAATATAATTAGAAGAATATCGACTGCGTGCATCGTAAATTAAATAATCTCCGATAGTATCTGGTGCAGAAATTCCTGTTAATGTTCCTATCAGTGCTTTTGTATAGGGAACATTTGCTTTTAAAATATCAATTAGATAATTATTTATAAGATTATATAAAAAGGGATAAGAATCTCCATTAGATAAGGATTCGATTCGTGCAATTACTTCAATAAGAGCTTCTGATTCTAATTGGGTAAGATTTAACGAAACAAGATAATCCATTGTATCGCTAATGGTATCAAGAATTGTAAATTCAGAATCTAAGGTAAAGTAATCTTTTAAAATATCTGCTAAATCATATAAATCCTGCCAGTCTGAATCGTCTGTTTTATTATCTGGCAATTCGGAGATCCAATTATAAAAGCGCGAAATAGCTTCTGTTAGATTATATTGTTCTGAAGAAGGATTTTCTTCCTGTAATTTAATTTCCTGAACAATTTTTTTAGTTTGATTAAATATCTCTTCTAAATAAGGTTTTTTATTGGGATCGTTTAATTCGTATAATAGATTAATTAAATTCGGTAAAAGATCAGATTTTGCAATCAATGGTAATAAACCATCTATTGCACCTCTTTCTGATTCAATAAGAAACGATAATGGTGTTCTTAAATTCGAAATAGGTAAATAATCATTTTCAGAAGGTAGACCTGGATGTCTTATAGAAGTATTTCCCTGGATAAAAACTTGTTTGATTGTTTTATTACCTCCTTGTAGTGAGGATTCCATTCTTTTATCCAGAATAGGTTTTATTAAAGGAAGTAGTCCACCAGTTAGAAGTTTTAGTGCATTCTTATTATTAGCAGGATCGGATTGTTCCAATAAAACATCAGCTAAAGCAACAAGTAAAGGGGTGATTGTATTACGATCTTCCCAATAATTATTTACTTGTTCTGGTAAAACCATTTGATTATTTAGAAAACCTAATCTTTCTAAGGGATGAAAGGTTTTACCAATAATAGGTGGATTAACACCATAAAATTCTTTTGCCTTTTTAGGATAGGCTGTATCGTCGTAAATTTGTTCAAAGACAGGTTTTTTTGGACAATAAGAACTGTGAAATCTACAACCTGGATCATTCGCATCGTTACTTATATCAGGATATTTTGGTAAATTATCTGGCCAATTACAACTAGGTGTAAGATCTAAACCTGCACCTTGAACACCACATCCATATCCAACAATTAAAACAGCAGCATCACCTGGTTGGGTAGACCAATGAGTAATTTGACCTTGATAACGATAATCTTTCAATAATTGTCCATCAATTAACCATCGACCATTATCATGTTTACTACATTGCCCATTGGGATTAGAGCAATAGGGTTTAGCATTCATTAAACCTTTTAATCCATTTGCCACAATAATTTGATAAACAGCATCTTTAACAGCATCGATTCCTAATGTTGATACATTAACTTGCATTGGAATAACTAATACAAATTTTTTATAATATAATAACCATTGTAGATTTTTATAAAAGGCTTCTTCATCAGAATCAACTTTACGATCTTCTTCTGAAATTGGTACTTCTTTTATTGTTAATGATGTACCATTTCCATTACAATTGCTTATTTTAGAACCATCGAGACCAGCACAATGGCCACTACGAACTTTTATTTTGAATTTTTCTGTTTCCCATTCTTGTACATAGTTAGGAGAAGGAGATTTATTTCTATTATAATAGGGACCATAACCTTTTAATGTTACTTTAACAAGCCAATCCATTGCAAAAACAAGGGTATTTGTATAAAAAAAGTTAGAATCAAAAAATCCATCATTATTAGAATCAATACAATTTACAGAACCCTTTGAAGCACCTTGTAAAAAGCATAAAGCTGGAGTACTTAAAGAAATTTTGATTTTTTTATTTGTTGGAGTTCCATACCACATTTCTTCGTTTTTATTCATATTCTGGAATGTTCTTATAATATCTGGTTTAAATGTATTACTTGTACAGTTGTTATAACTCCGCATTGCTAAAATAGAATCTCCAATAGTCATTATACCGTTGGTTTCTCCAGTAATTTGTGGAGGTTGATTACTATGAGGACAGCTATCGTCCCATGTATAACCAAAGAAATCTGCTAATGCCATCTGATATGCTAAGGATTCTAATAAAGAAGGAGTATTTGTATTTCTTGGATTTCCAAATTGATCTAATTCTAACATTTTATATAGAGATTTTTTTAATTGTTCTGGATCATTTTTAATAAATTCAATTTGGTTTAATTTTTCTCCAAGAAGTGTTAATATATTAATATTTGGATCTTTAACATAAGTAGAAGGTGGAGCAATTAATTTTCGTGTTTCTAAAAATGTTTCTTGTAAGATATAATCTAAACGAGAATTTTTACCATTAAAGTTTGTATTTGTATAATAAGAATTTGTAGGAAAACATTATTACTTTCTCCTGGATTATTTTCTGTAAAATGAGACTCTATATTTTTTGTTAATTCTTTAATTATTACAGGTAATGTTTTTTCTTGCTGATTTAATTTATTTGTTATTTTTAAGGAAGCTAAATTCCCCAGATCATTTAAAAGATTAATAAAATGTTTTTTAAAAGCTTTATCGTAATGTAAATCGGGAATCAAAGTATAATAAAGTAATTGTGTTGACGCATTTTTAATATTAGAATTTTTTACAAGGCCCTTATGAATTATAGAGTCTAAATCTTTTATAAGATTTTGAATATCTTTGTCTTCTAATTTGGAAATTATTTTATTTTGTTTTTCAATTAAGTCTACATTAGAATTTCTTTCGTAAATTTTTTGTAATGTATTATGATCTAACGGACTTGTTGTTTCTATAAAGGACTCTGGTTTTAATCTAATTCTATCTATTAATGATGTAATTGTAGAATATTTATCGGAATCCATAGTATTAATTTTTTGTAATGCACTGGAAATTTCCATTAAAAGAGCTCTTAAAGTATTTCCTTTATTTAATGTAAGATTTGCCAGACTTCGCATACTATCGACTACAACTTCTGGATAATAATTCATAGAGGTGTTCATTTTTTCATTAAAAGGTCCTGGTTCCATAGAAGAAAAATAACTTTTTAAAGAAGGATAAGGATCTAAAATATTAAATAATCCTGTTTTTTCTTCTAAGTCATCTTCGAATAAAAGTTTTTCTTCTTTTTTGGAACAATTAAATAATAAGCTAATGATTAAAAGTATTAGCCCCCAATTTCGTTTAATGTTTTTTCTAATTAACCACACCATTGTCATTTTCCCCCAAAAAAAATTTTATGATGTAGAATTTTATACGCAAAATATATACCTTAATTTAGATGCAGGAAAAAAACAAATTTTAGGGTAATATTTTAGAAATTTCGTAAATTATATCCGAAGAATCGGACAAATTAATTTTTTAAGATCAAAAAGTTTTAAAAAATAAAATTCACCTAAAAAAAATAATCTTGAAATTTTATTTTAAATTAAATATATGACAATAGAGTCGATATTTAGACATAAGAGTATTGTTTTATTATTAGGAGATTAAAATATGAGGCAAGATCCTATTTTAGCTGAAAAAAAAGAAATGGAAATTTTGATTTCTAAATTAAGACTTGGTCTAACAATTTTATATATACCTGCTATTTTACAAAAAGTATATTTTAATATTATACCCAAACAATATTTAGCTCTTTCATTTGGTGTTTGGTTTTTAGTATTGATTTATAGTTTAATTATGTTTTATTATTATAAAAAAAATAATATAACAAGATTTAGTTTATATATTTCTCTTTTGATTGATTTTATTTCTGTTTACATTGCTACGTTTTTATTATCTTATTTTCAAAATCATCAGCATAGTATGTTTGATAGTCCATTAAATCTTATTATTTTTATACTTGTAGGAATCAGTACATTACGATTGGATATGAATTTTGCTATTGGAAGTATTCTTCTTGCATTAATTTATTATTTTATTATTTTTCTGCATGATATTCATTATTTTCCTTTTGATTTAATGCTTTCTCGTTTTTTTGATTATTTAATGATTCTTGTTGTAGTTAGTACGTATGCAATAGTATTTATAAGTATTTTTAAAAAGATGTTGATTAATAATTATAGATATATAGATAAAACATTTGAAAATTTATCTTTTTTATTAAAATTATCCAAAAAAAATCAGGAAATTAATCCCGTAGTTTTTATTCATTCCAGTTTTGAAAAATTATATAAAATAACAGAAGCTAAAATCGCTTTATTATATTACAATAAAGAGTTAATTGCAAAATATGATAAAAAAACATCTAAGGATTTAATAGAATTTTTAAAAGAAAATAAAATGAACTTAAATGTTTTAAAGGAAAAGGTAATCCCATATTTTTTACGATTTGAAAGATTAGAAATAATCTCTATAAGACAATTTTTAGAACAATTTTATCCATATAATAAACTTTATAAAAAATTTATAGAGAATAAGATATATACATTAATTTCCATTCCCATTAAAAGCCAAAAACAAGTAGATGCATTAATTTTATTATTCGTAGATAAATCTTATCTGAATGATGCATTTAAAAGAATGTCTTTAAAAGTATTAACAGAGCAAATCAATTCCAGTTATAATACTTCTTCTTTATTAGAAAAAATTACAACAGAGACAGAAAAATATAAAGAATATACTAATACAGAAATTATAAAGTCTGGTAATTTTATAACTAAAAATCCTCAGATGAAGGAAATTTACGAAAAAGCAATTCAAATTGCAAGAACAGATATTCCTGTTTTAATTCAGGGAGAAACAGGTACAGGTAAAGAGCTCTTAGCAGAAATTATTCATCAAAATAGCGAAAGAGCGGATAGACCATTTATAAAAATTAATTGTGCTGCCATACCTTCGGAGTTATTGGAATCTGAATTATTTGGGTACGAAAAAGGAGCATTTACAGGTGCAACAACATCTAAACCAGGCAAATTTGAATTAGCACATAAAGGAACATTATTATTAGATGAAATAGGAGATATGCCATTTCCATTACAGGCGAAATTATTAAGAGTATTACAGGAAGGAAGTATAGAAAGAATAGGAGGAATAAAATCTATTCCTATTGATGTTCGTATTATTTCTGCAACCAATCAGGATTTAACAAAACTAATAGAAGAAAAGAAATTTAGAGAAGATTTATTTTATCGACTTAATGGTTTTTTAATACGTTTACCACCATTAAGAGAAAGAAAGGAAGATATTGAATTACTTATAGAATATTTCATCAAAGAAAAATATCCAGACAAAAAGATTAGATTTTCTCAAGATGCATTAAATTTTTTAATACATTATCCATGGAAAGGTAATATTCGCGAATTACAATACTTTGTACAAAGACTTGTGACATTTTCCGATAGAGAAATAATTTCTTTAGACATAGTAAAAAATCTCTTATTCTTAAATTCTAATTCTAATGAATTACAAAAAATCATTATGGAAAGAATTAGAAATATTCATAACCTAAAAGAAGAAATTCAAAATATAGAAAAACTTTATATAGAATGTGCTTTAGAAATCTGTCAGGGTAATTTAAGAAACACAGCAAGACTTTTAAAAATCCCCAAATCAACCCTATTTGATAAAATACAAAAATATGGAATTAAATTAGAAACCTGATAAAGTAAAAAGGTTTCAATTCCTCATAGGTACGCTAAAAACTGACCAAATTTGATATGCAAATGGAGAATCAGTTTCAATTCCTCATAGGTACGCTAAAAACTCAATAGTAAATGAACGCAAAATGAGTTTAGTTTCAATTCCTCATAGGTACGCTAAAAACAATGTCTACAATCTTGATATGCAAATGAAAAGAGAATAGTTTCAATTCCTCATAGGTACGCTAAAAACTTCATATAGTTCATACAAGTAAAAGTGGGTTTGTTTCAATTCCTCATAGGTACGCTAAAAACTATGAAAATCTCACAACCGTCAGTAAATTTCCGTTTCAATTCCTCATAGGTACGCTAAAAACAAAGAATTCGATTAATCAGCCATTATAGTTTCAATTCCTCATAGGTACGCTAAAAACTGTTTTACTAAAAATTATCAAGTTTCAATTCCTCATAGGTACGCTAAAAACTATTTTAGGATTTTATTACATGATTTGGAATTAGTTTCAATTCCTCATAGGTACGCTAAAAACTGAAATTACAATTATATTTCTAATTTTTCGTTTCAATTCCTCATAGGTACGCTAAAAACAAGAATTTTTCTGCGTTCGGCGAAGTGAGTTTTAATAGTTTCAATTCCTCATAGGTACGCTAAAAACTGCATTGATTTTGCAGATATTCAGTTTATTAACAAAAGTTTCAATTCCTCATAGGTACGCTAAAAACGAACAGAGTGGATGGGGGTAAGAACAGAAGACTTGGGTTTCAATTCCTCATAGGTACGCTAAAAACTATGAATTATCTGTGGGATTGGAAGACCTTTCGTTCGTTTCAATTCCTCATAGGTACGCTAAAAACCAGACTAGATACTCAAGGGTACTAGGAAGTATAGTTTCAATTCCTCATAGGTACGCTAAAAACACATAAAGAATAAAGTTATAATGTTATATCTTTGTTTCAATTCCTCATAGGTACGCTAAAAACCATATTTTGATAGTTCGATAAGTTTATATTTAAGTTTCAATTCCTCATAGGTACGCTAAAAACATTTTACAAATGCAAAAATAGTTCCATTTAGGTTTCAATTCCTCATAGGTACGCTAAAAACAAAAAAATAAAGTTTAATTGATATTGGTTTCAATTCCTCATAGGTACGCTAAAAACCATTATTTGATCATATTCTGATAAGTTTATATATAGTTTCAATTCCTCATAGGTACGCTAAAAACATTTATACAATTCGAAAAATAGTGTTCATTTAAAGGTTTCAATTCCTCATAGGTACGCTAAAAACTTAAAAGGATGATATGAAATATTAGGTCAAGTAGTTTCAATTCCTCATAGGTACGCTAAAAACAATTTTATAGATAGAACAGAAAAAAGCGAAAATTATAGGTTTCAATTCCTCATAGGTACGCTAAAAACGCTTTTAAGTTTTGGTTTCGGTATAGAAGAGATTACAGAGTTTCAATTCCTCATAGGTACGCTAAAAACATATATCGATTGCTTATGCTAGCGCCGAAAGTATAGGGTTTCAATTCCTCATAGGTACGCTAAAAACATAAACCTGTCGCCTTATCTTCTTCAGACATCAAGTGTTTCAATTCCTCATAGGTACGCTAAAAACTGTCAAAAGAGCGATGTATAGTTATTGAAAAAGTTTCAATTCCTCATAGGTACGCTAAAAACATAAAATAAAATAAAGAATTCAAATACAGTTTCAATTCCTCATAGGTACGCTAAAAACGCAAGTAAAGTTTGCTGTTCAAGTTCTAATTAGCGTTTCAATTCCTCATAGGTACGCTAAAAACTATAAGATGTAGAGAATTAGATAAAGATTTATTGTTTCAATTCCTCATAGGTACGCTAAAAACAGCTTAACAAGTTCAAGAAAAAGTACTGAAATTGATGTTTCAATTCCTCATAGGTACGCTAAAAACTGATATAATAATAGAATCTTAAGGACGATAAAATCGTTTCAATTCCTCATAGGTACGCTAAAAACGCTCCCAGAGGAGGATTTCTATAAAATTGAGTCGTTTCAATTCCTCATAGGTACGCTAAAAACATGAGTCTCATACATTTCAATAAATGCTTTATATGTTTCAATTCCTCATAGGTACGCTAAAAACTGATTATTCATATTTTTTAGACACCAAGTTTCATAGTTTCAATTCCTCATAGGTACGCTAAAAACGATATGCTTTATTAATTCATTTTCATATCGAAAAAGTTTCAATTCCTCATAGGTACGCTAAAAACTTATAAAAATTTAAAAAGGATATAATTTATGAATGTTTCAATTCCTCATAGGTACGCTAAAAACAGAATTGACATGTTCTCAATAATGAAACGATAGTTTCAATTCCTCATAGGTACGCTAAAAACCATGCGAGATAAACTATGTCTGCCAGATTACAAGTTTCAATTCCTCATAGGTACGCTAAAAACTAATGTTTCATACAAGTATGAAGAATTCATTATAGTTTCAATTCCTCATAGGTACGCTAAAAACTATAATAGATAAACTAAAACCATAATTGAAGAGTTTCAATTCCTCATAGGTACGCTAAAAACATTATCAAATTAAAACATTCTTATGTATGCAGTTTCAATTCCTCATAGGTACGCTAAAAACTCTCTTAGTAAGATCAAATCAAGATAAGATATTCGTTTCAATTCCTCATAGGTACGCTAAAAACATTTTATCTCATACTTATTTCAATTTGATTCAGTTTCAATTCCTCATAGGTACGCTAAAAACATAAATTTGCTATTCATTATTTCATGAATTCTAGGTTTCAATTCCTCATAGGTACGCTAAAAACTGTTCTAATAAGAGAAGGATATAGAGATAGAATAGTTTCAATTCCTCATAGGTACGCTAAAAACTTAGAACTGCTCGAGATATTCAAGAAAATTGAAGTTTCAATTCCTCATAGGTACGCTAAAAACTTCTTACTTTATGCACTTGAAATTTAATAGTTTCAATTCCTCATAGGTACGCTAAAAACTATCAATATATCAATTCATAATCCAGAAATGTTTCAATTCCTCATAGGTACGCTAAAAACCTAGATTTCTAATATGCCACATTCGAAATAGTTTCAATTCCTCATAGGTACGCTAAAAACTAAAATAATATGCTTATAATTATCGCAATAAGTTTCAATTCCTCATAGGTACGCTAAAAACTATTATACAGTTGAAAAGTTATATGAAGTTTCAATTCCTCATAGGTACGCTAAAAACGATAAATGTACCAAAATCATTTATGATTAGAAGTTTCAATTCCTCATAGGTACGCTAAAAACTATGAGTTATTTTAGATCTAAAGAATAAAATTTAGGTTTCAATTCCTCATAGGTACGCTAAAAACCGATAAGCATTTATAATTTTCTGAAAATAAAGTTTCAATTCCTCATAGGTACGCTAAAAACTTTTTAAATTACTAAAATCATTAAATTTTTGTTTCAATTCCTCATAGGTACGCTAAAAACTTAAACACTTAAGATTATGACATGAAGTTTCAATTCCTCATAGGTACGCTAAAAACAGAATTGTTCTTAGTTCTATTTAGTTTCAATTCCTCATAGGTACGCTAAAAACAATAACTTATAAATAAAATTTAGTATTTAGTTTCAATTCCTCATAGGTACGCTAAAAACATAAAAATTTATAAAACATTATTAGAAACTAGTTTCAATTCCTCATAGGTACGCTAAAAACTATGAATAGAATGTTTGTATTCTGCCATAGAAGTTTCAATTCCTCATAGGTACGCTAAAAACTAATATAAATCATCTTTTACATTATATAAATGTGTTTCAATTCCTCATAGGTACGCTAAAAACTTCAATATTAGATATGATCCAAAAAAAAGATAGTTTCAATTCCTCATAGGTACGCTAAAAACATATAATTTCTCTTTTAGTAAAATGCTAGTTTCAATTCCTCATAGGTACGCTAAAAACTTTTGATATAATTCTATATTTTTTAGTTTCAATTCCTCATAGGTACGCTAAAAACAATAATAAAATATTATAATATTATATTAGTTTCAATTCCTCATAGGTACGCTAAAAACCCTTCCTATATGCTGTTAAAGATCTGGGTAAAAAGCCCTATTTTTTAGGCACTTTTTTACCCTTGCCCTAAACAAATTACATAATAATCGAATTATTTTTTTTGTCAACCCTAAAACCAGAAAAAAATACGGGGGGTCGACAAAAAATAGTTATAAAATTTTAATAATTCTGGATCAAATTTTGGGTTATATTGCCATTTTAAGCCAAAATTTATAAAATTTAAAAAAAATGCTTGCTTATTAACATTTGTATAGTTTTTGTTCGCGTAAAAAATGGGGGGTCGACAAAAAATAGTTGAAAAATTTTAATAATTCTGGATCAAATTTTTGGTTATATTGCCATTTTAAGCCAAAATTTATAAAATTTAAAAAAAATGCTTGCTTATTAACATTTGTATAGTTTTTGTTCGCGTAAAAAAATGTGGGATCGACGAAAATTATTTAAGAAATTTTAATATTTGGGGATATATAGTATTTCGCGTAAGATCTATCACTTAGAGAAATAGCTACTAAACAAGAATTTTTACGATAAAAGATAGCGGACAATAATAAATTGTTCTTTTTCTTGTTTTCTGGTGATTTTAAATGGTTTTGAGAATTTGTAAAAATTTTTTTCTTTTTGGTAAATAGATTCAGAAACAATGATATGATCTTTTTTACATTTTTTTTGCATTGCGGTAAGCCAGCGAATAGTCTCTCCATAACGCATCCAGTTTTTACGATTTTCGCTTCCTATTATACCAAAAAAAGTTTTACCATAATTTAATGCTAACTGAAAATGAAATGGTTTTAAAAAAAATTGTTTTCTTTTATTGTTAATATCAAATAAGATTTGTTTAATTTCTAAGGAACATTTAATAGCATCAGAAGAATCGTTAAATATTGCTAAAATACGATCTTCTAAATATTGTTCTACTTCTCCATTATATTTTAAAATACAATCAATTATAGGAGAATAAAATTCCTGTATTGTTTCATAAACCTTTTGTAAAGGAAATATTTCACTAAATCGAATTAAACCATTTATATTTAATAATAAAAAATAATTACTTTCTAAATCAAAATATAATTTTTTATGATTTTTATTTTTATCTATTATAACTTTTTTTATTGTATCTGGCACGTATGTATTTATTAATTCTTCTAAAAGATTGATTTTTTTTAGATTTTGTATCATAATTTCGTTTGTTCGAATTAGTTTTACAAGAGAATGTTGATATTCATTTTCGAATTGAAAACGTAATATTACCATCGCTAAAATAGAAGATAATTTTTTTAAAAACTGGATTTCTAGTTCTTGTTTTTTATGCCCTTCTTTTAAATATAAAAAAAGAACACCAAGAAGTTGATCTCCATTTAGTATTGGTACATTATAATGACCATGTGGTTGTATACCCTCTGGTCGATTTTCATGATCTTCATCAACATGAGATTTATAAATAATTTCTCGTGTTTCTGCTGCTTTTCCACATAAACATCTACCAAAGGGTACTTTATTACACATTTTTACAAGGCTATCAGATACATTATAATGTGCAATTAATCTTAATTCTCCATCATTATTTAACATAAATCCAGCTTTAGCTTCTAAGGATAACCAGGGTATTTGAACAATTTTTTTTAGCGTATTTTCAAGAAAGGTTTTTAAATCTCCTACTTCTAAAGAGATTTTTAAAATTTCGAATAATTCAGAACGAAAGATATTTTCTCTTCCTTCTGTTTTTTGTTTTAAAACAGGAATACCAATAAATAAAATATGTTTATTTTTATAAAATAAACCTGGTAATAAAAATGATTTATTAGAATAAGAAATTTCAAGATTTATAATGTTAGATGTATTCAATTCCTGGATTTGGGATTTAATATTTTCCTGTTCTTGTAAAAGATCCAATAAAGTTAAATTTATCAATTCCTGTTCAGAGATATTTAATAATAGTTTAAATTTTTTGTTAGCAAAAAGAAAGTTATATTTATCATCAATTATAAATACAATAAAGTTATTAATTATTTCTTTAAAAATGTCTGATATTTCTTGTGTTGAAAATGAAGGTTTAAAGTTAGAACGAATGGACATATATCATTTTATTTAAATTTAGATTAATAATAGAGTCAATTCAATTTTAATGATTTAAATTTCTATCTTTTCGTTTAAAAGGGCTTTATAAAGATTAAAAGAGAGATTATCAATGATGTTTAAATCAAAATCCCAATTTGTAATAATCCAGTTTTTATTTTGTTCAGCAATAAGTATTTTTTTATCATGAGTAGTAAACCAGAATATTTTTTGAGCACCATGATTTAATAAATCCTGAATTTTATCTCTAATATAGAATTCAATATCAGGGTATTGAGAAGTATCTGCTTTTGTATCAACTTCAAATACTATGATAGGAGGTATTTTTGTATAAGAATTGGTAATTCCTTCTTTTAAAAGTTCTTCTTTATCAAAGATTGCAATATCGAGATTACTCCAGGAACCTTTATCCCATTGAAATCCTATTTCGTTAGAAAGTACCATATATTTTTTCGAATTTAAATGTTGGAATAAAAACTTTAATATAATATGAATAATAATTGTTTGTAATTTCGATGATCCCATAATAGCCTCAGGGGGTAATTTTTTATTTAAAACAAGTTCGTAATTTTTATAATAAATAGGTTTTCCATCTTTCATTTCGTAAATAAGATATTCTGGGATTTTAGATTGTTTTGATGATTTTGTAATGGTTTTTGTTTTCATAAAATCCTCATTTTATTCTAATGGTATCTTTTCGTTTAAAAGGGCTTTATAGAGATTAAAAGAGAGATTATCAATGATATTTAGATCAAAATCCCAATTTGTAATAATCCAGTTTTTATTTTGTTCAGCAATAAGTATTTTTTTATCATGAGTAGTAAACCAGAATATTTTTTGAACACCATGATTTAATAAATCCTGAATTTTATCTCTAATATAGAATTCAATATCAGGGTATTGAGAAGTATCTGCTTTTGTATCAACTTCAAATACTATGATAGGAGGTATTTTTATATATTCATTCTTAGATAAATAGGGAAGAATGGCTTTTTTATCAAAGATTGCAATATCGAGATTACGCCAGGAACCTTTATCCCATTGAAATCCTATTTCGTTAGATAAAACTTCATATTGTTTTAAGTCAAGATTTTTCAGTAAAAATTGAATAATAATACGGATTATAAAGGATTGTAAAGCACTACTTCCCATAATAGCCTCAGGAGGTAATTTTTTATTTAAAACAAGTTCGTAATTTTTATAATAAATGGGTTTTCCATCTTTCATTTCGTAAATAAGATATTCTGGTATTTGAGATTGTTTTGATGATTTTGTAATGGTTTTTGTTTTCATAAAATCCTCATTAGTGTAATTGTATTTTAATCCTCATCGAAAAAATCATAAAGGAAAAAACCAGCCAGATCATGTCTACTTGTCATTCCAGATTTTTTATATATGTTTAAACTTTGATTTCGAATTGTTTTTTCGCTTTTATTTAAAATACCTGCAATTTGTTTAAAACTATAGCCTAAAATAAGATATTGTGCAATCTTTTTTTCGGATTTTGTTAATTTCCAGTAATCAAATTGTTCTTCTATTCCTTTTTTGATCTGTTTAATAGAATTTCTATATTTTTCTTTGTATAAAGACACCTCTTCTTCTTTTTCTGTTATTTTATGATAAAGGTTTTCTATTCCATAACTATTATAGATTTTTACAGAAAATACTAAAATTGTTATAAATAATAAAAGTATTGCTTCTATAGTCTGATGTAAATTAAGAAATCCGTCATAGATTAGATGATAAATAATATCATATAAGTTTAGTAAGATAAGAACAAAAATAAGTATATAAAATAAATAATTCGATAAAATTTTAAAATCAAATGTATTAAGTTTTAATCTTTCTGCTACTTTACTAATAAAGGACATATGACCTATTTACAATCAAATAAAATTAATTATAATAAAAAGCAATAAAAAATTAATGAAAAAATCCTATAAGGAACTATTCCTTTTAGGAATGTTTTTTTATAAGAGGTTTTTATGAAAAAGATATTTATTATAATTTTACTTTTTATCAATCTTTTAAAAGCAGAAGATTTATTTTATACAAAATATTTAAATAGTATTTTAACAGAAAATTTAGAAATACAATTACAGAAAAAACAAAAAGAAAAAGTTGATTTGTATATAAATAAAAAAGAATCTTTATTTCAGGAACCAATCACATTAGAAGGTGCTTATACTACTGGAAAACTAAAAACACCTTATAATGGATTTAGTATTGAATTTCCTTCTCAACAAATGATAAGGCAATATTCTATTGGTATTAGTAAAGTAATTGATGTATTAAATCAACAAAAAACACAGAAGGAAATCTATAAAATCCAAAAACAAATAGAAAATGAATATTTGAATTTATTAAAAACAGAAAAAATATTACAATTTAGAAATGTTTATTTTAATTTAGTTTTTTTAAATTTAATTAAAGAACATTTAGAAGAGCATATTTTAAAATTTAACCAATTAAAATTTCGTTTTAGAAAGAATTATTTTGATAAAAAATTAGGATATTATACAATTCCAGCATTAGAGTTAGGGATAAATACATTACAATCAGAATTAAAAGAAAATATTTCTTTATTAAATCAAAATCAAATGGTTCTTTTTAATTTATTATCAATTGATTCAAATAAATCAATCCAGTTAGATCCGATACAAAAAATAGAAACATTGCTTCCCTTAGAAAAAGATCTTTCCTTAGAAGAATTACTTTCTTTATACACTGAAAGTTCAATATATAAAATAGAAAATTTAAAATTGCAAATCATACAAAATAATATAGATTTATATAAAAAATTACAATATGATGGTATTGAAGTCTTTTTTACTTATACAAATAGAGAGCAGGGGAAATATCAATCTTCGGTTTTTGATGTAGCAACGCCAGAAAAAGAAGTATTATGGTCTATGGGTATAAGAATTCCCATACCTTATGGTTCAGAAAGAAAACATGATATTTCTATCCAGCAAAAAGAATATGAAATACAACAATTAAAAATAAAAGAATTATCATTAAAAATAAAAAATCAAATAAGAAATGCTTATATGGATTATATTAATCATTTAGCGCAATATAAAAAAAATATACAATTATTAAAAAATTATGAACCTTATTTAAAAATGTTAGAGAAATCCTTAATTAAACGAAGAATTACTTATTTTGAATTCTGGGGTGAACATGAAAAATTCCATAATTTATTAATTATGACAGGGCATTCTTTTCAAAAGCAATAGAATCATTAAGTTTATTAGAATTATATACAGGGAAGAAATTTTTACAATATTAGAAGAGGAGATTATATGGTTTATCGATTACAAAAATTTTTTATCAATCAACCAGTATGGGCAATATTATTGATAGTTTTTATTTTCTCTCTTGGTAGTTATAGTATATCTCATTTAGCAATTGATGCAGTACCTGATATTACTGGGGTTCAGGTAATGGTTCAAACAAAGACAGGAGCAATGGACCCAGAACAAGCAGAATATTTAGTAACATATCCGATAGAAATAGAACTATCGGGTATACAAAAAGTACAGGAAATTCGTTCTATAACAAAATTTGGTTTATCTCTTGTTACTGTTGTATTTGAAGATGATATGGATTTATATCTTGCAAGACAATTGATTAGTGAACGTTTACAATCTGTTCAAAAAGAATTACCAGAAGGTATTGTTCCTCAACTTGGACCAATCAGTACAGGATTAAGTGAAGTCTATATGTATATTTTAGATTCTTCGAAATTCATAGATAAAAAACAAAAATTATTACAACTTAGAACGATTCAGGATTGGATTATTCGACCTCAATTAAAAACAATTAAAGGTGTAGCCGAAGTAGATACAAACGGTGGTTATAATAAGGCAATTTATATTGGTTATCTTCCACAAAAATTATATCAAAATGGTATTGGTCCTTTATCATTATGGAATACAATAGAAGGAATTGGAGAAATTTCTGGTGGAGGTTTTATTGAACAAAAACAAAAAAGAATTATTGTAAGAAGTGATAATCGTTTTTTTAATATTGAACAAATAAAAAATTTCCCAATAAGGACTTATGCAATAGGACCATCTATACCATTAAGTTCTCTTGCAATTATTCAGGAAAAAGAACAACCTCGTATAGGTGCTGCAACATTTAATGGGGAAGAAACTGTTCTTGGCACAATCTTGATGAGAATCGGCGAAAATAGTAGAGAAGTAGCAAAATTAGCAGAAGAAAAGATTAAAGAAATTTATAAACCAGACTACGTAGAAATAAAAGAAGTTTATTCTCGTAGTTATCTTGTAGAACAAACCATAGAAACAGTAAAAAAGAATTTATTCGAAGGAGCTATATTAGTTATTGTTGTATTATTTTTATTAATTGGTAATTTGCGAGCTGCTATTATTGTAAGTCTTGCTATTCCTCTTTCTATGATGATTGCTTTTTTTGGTATGGTTTCTAATAAGATTACAGCAAATTTAATGAGTCTTGGAGCAATTGACTTTGGATTAATTGTAGATGGATCTGTGGTAATAATTGAAAATATTGTAAGAAATTTAGAAGAAAATCATACAGAAAAACAAAATAAAAAGCAAATAATTCTTTTATCGATTAAACAAATTACGCCAGCAATTATTACAGGTGTTTCTATTATAACAATTGTATATGTTCCAGTTTTATTTTTAGAAGGTATAGAAGGAAAAATGTTTCGTCCAATGGCAGAAACGCTAATATTTGCTTTATTAGGTTCTTTATTTATAGCATTATTTCTTATGCCAGTTTTAGCATATTTATTTATTAAAACAAAGAAAAAAGAATCAGAAAATAGAATCAATTATTTATTAAAAACAATTTATCAGCCAATAATTGCTTTTACATTAAAATATGGTTGGTTTATAGTTGGTTTTTCTATAATTTTATTTCTATTTGCATTAATATTATTTATCCGAATGCCTGCTGAATTTGTTCCAAACTTAGATGAACAGGATCTTGTAGTTGGTATTGTAAGAAATCCAGATATATCCTTAGAAGAAATGATAGAGAAACAAAAAATCGCAGAAAAGATTATATTAGAATTTCCCGAAGTAGAACATGTTTTTTCTCGAATTGGAATACCAGAATCAGCAACTGATCCTATGGGGATTAATTTCGCCGATACTTTTATTATTTTAAAAAAAGATAAATCAAAATGGAGAAAAAATAATAAGGGCGAACCCATAACAAAGCAAGAATTATTTTTATTAATTCGAGATAAAATACAACAACATCCATTATTAAAAGATGATGAAGTTTCGCCAACACAACCCATCGAAATGCGATTTAATGAAATGTTAGAAGGTTCTCGTGCAGATATCAGTTTAAGAATTTTTGGACCAGATCTAAATGTATTATTTGAATTAATAGAAAAAGCCAAAGAAGTTATAAGCAGTCATTTAGAAGAGCAAATCAAAGAAATTACTCAGGACGAATTAAGTGCTTTAAATAGAACACCAGTTTTACAATTCGAAACAAATCCCAGAGCCCTTGTTGATTATGGAATAAAACAAAGTGACTTAAACAATATATTCGAAATGAGTATGGCTGGGAAAACCATAGGGTTTTATTACGAAAATAATATTAAATTTCCAATTATCTTTCGTTTAAATAATTTTTATAGGAATAATATAAACTATATAAATAAAATTCCAGTTGATTTACCAGAAGGTGGTGTAATATCTTTCTCTGATGTTGCAAGAGCTTATCTAAAAGATAATATAACAACAATTTCTCGTATCGATACAAAACGATATGCAGCAATTTCTATTTATTTAAAAAATAGAGATGTTGAAGGTTTTGTAAAAAAAGCTCAACCATTAATAGAAAATTTATTAAAAGATTATAAAGATTATTATTTTGTATGGGCTGGACAATATAAGAATTTACAAAGAGCAAAAGAACGTTTTTTAATTCTTATACCACTTACAATTTTAATAATTTCTCTTTTATTATATCAAAATTTAAAATCTATTATACAAACATTTTTAATATTAACAGCAATTCCTTTAGCAAGTATTGGAGGTATTTTTCTTCTGTGGATGAGGAATATTCCTTTTAGTGTTTCTGCTTCTGTTGGATTTATTGCCTTATCTGGTATTGCAATCTTAAATGGTGTGGTTTTAATAAATTTTTTTAATGATTTAAAAAAGAAAGGATTTGATATAAAAGATGTTGTTATACAGGGAACCCTAATTCGTTTAAGACCTGTTCTTATGACAGCAATGGTAGCTATGTTTGGATTTATTCCTATGGCATTAAATACTGGTGTAGGAGCAGAAGTACAAAGACCATTAGCCACAATTGTTGTTGGAGGTCTTATTAGTTCTACTATATTAACCTTATTAATATTACCTTTTTTATATTATAAAATAGAAAAATTTAGAGAAAAAATCAGAACAAAATAAAAGATTTCTCGTCTTAATAATAAAATGAAAAAACTTATTCTATTATTATTAATTCCTTTAACTTTATATTATGGAGAACATTTTTTAGATTTAATTTATTTTAAAAATAATCAGACATTACGCAGCTTTAAAGGAAATTTAGAAAAAAATGATTGAATCTATATCTTTTTGTGATAAAATTTTCTTTTATGAAAGATCCCGGCTTTGTTGCATAACTCCCATTTTAAAGCAAAATTTTTTATAAAAGCGAAATTTTTTTCAAATAATACTAACATATGTTTAAAAATTTAATACTTTTTTCATATCATAAAAAATTGTCTAAGAATGTTGATAAATATTTTTATAAATAGCAAATCATTAACTTTTATGCAACAGAGCCATTTTTATAGAAAAAAAGGTAAGCGCTCAAAGAACGATGTATAATTTATAGTTCCTATTAACTTTGCTTCTAAATTGTGATTTTATAATAAAAAAATTTGATTTTCTTATATTTTTTTAGTAAGATTTTTAACAAAAATTAGACTATTATATTGATGGCTACCTACATAAGAAAGAATATACAAAATCCTAACGAAGAATTAGAAGAATCAACCAATACGACTATTTTACACTTTATGGTTTATTTACCCTATAAAGAAGATTTGCAAAATTTAAGAAATCATCATTCTAGCTATTCAGATATGTTTTTGTTTTTAATTTCTAAATACATTGAAAGACTAAAAAAATTAGCAAATCAAAAGAAAACCAGTAAAAAAATTTATCAGATAGTATGTAATGATTATGAACACTATTCTATAAGAGTAAGTCAGAATATTCATCAATTATTAAAAGACATATCCGAGATGACGGGTTATAGTATAAGTCATATTATAAGATTATTAATAGAATGGGAATGTTATAGAAGATTTGATGATAAAGTATCTTTATTAAGGGTCCCGTTAAGGGAGATTGGCAGTGAATTTGTAACAAGTGTTACAGAGATCAGGATAGAGCATCGATTTTACAGGGCGAGGGAGCTAGTAGAAGAAGATATTGAAATATTATGTGCCTAAAATAATTTATGTAAATTTAAATTAATCCCTTACAAAAAAACCTACTAAGATAAAATCTGTTTTATTTATTAATATGAATGGAGGAATGAGTCATATTGATACTTTTGATTATAAAAGTCATTCTTAATTTTCTGGAATAAAGAGTAGCATAGGTGTAAAAATAAGTGAAGTCTTTCCCTATACAGCGAAAGTATTAAAATATTTTACTATGATTCGTTCTTTACATTCGGAAATGGGAGATCATAAAAGAGCACAATATTTATTACATTCAGGAAAAAATTTACTGGCTGGATTTAAAGATGCACCATCATTTGGAGCAATTATTGCAAAAGCATTAGAAACAAATAAAGAGATTTATTTCCCTAGTCATATTACATTACTACATAAAGGAGAATTTATTGGCGATGCTGGTTTCTTAGGAAATCGATTTAAGTCCTTTCATATTTCCAATGTCGATCAGCCATTGAATCATATTAAAAATCGTTATCATTGCTTAGAATCATCGAGATTTATACGAAGAGAAATGCTATTGGATTTTTTTAAACAAGAATTTTGATCAAAGAATTTATTCAAACAATAGAAATGAATGGAAAGAATATTTTCAGATGGCAATAGATTTTATGAATTCTGAAAAACTATCTATTTTTGATTGGAGATTGGAAAAAGAAACTTCAAAAGAAAAATATATGGTATCGAATTTTGGTATTGCCTTATTAATTGCTAAACGTTGTATAAGAGAAAAAGTACCTTTTATAGAAATTACATTAAGCGGTTGGGATACTCATAACAATAATAAAGAGAGAATACAAACATTAGCAAAACAATTCGATTTACCCTTTTATCATTTTGTAAATGAATTAAAAGCAGAAGGTTTATGGGATCATACATTAGTTTATCTTAATTCTGAATTTGGTAGGAAACCAGAACTTTCTCCCAATGGCGATGGAAGAGATCATCATCCCAGTGTATGGACCTGTTTATTAGGTGGAGGAAATATCCCAGAAAATCATATTATAGGCGAGAGTGATAAAAAAGGAAAAGACCCAATAAAAAATCCTATAACTATGAATGATTTATTATCAACACTATATTCGAAAATTGGAATTGATTATAAATTAAAACTCTATACTTCCGATAATAGACCTTATCTCTTAATTCAAAATGGAGAACCTATTTTATAGGCTTAAAGAAAAAGCGTTCCACAGAGGAACGCCTATTTATTATTTTATAATAAATGGATCTAATTTGTAGGCACTTTCTCCATGTTGGCTTAAATCAAGTCCTTGTTCTTCTTGTTCTTCTGAGACTCTAATTGGAATAATGAAATTGGTTATCCAGTATAATAAATAAGAACCAGCAAAAACAAAAATACTTACACCAATTAATGCAATTAAATGAACAATAAATGTTTCTGTTTTTCCAAAGATCAAACCTACATCTTTTGCAAAAATTCCTGTTGCTATCATTCCTACAATACCACCTATACCATGGCATGGGAATACATCTAAGGTATCATCTAATGTAGATTTTGATTTCCAGTGAACAGCAATATTACTAATAATAGCTGCAATTGCACCAATTAATATACTGGAAGCAATACTAACAAAACCTGCTGCTGGAGTGATTGCCACCAAGCCTACAACTGCTCCAATACATGCACCCATTGCTGTAGGCTTACCACCTCTGATAGCATCAAAAAAAATCCAGCTTAACATAGCAGAAGCAGAAGCAGTATTAGTTGTAACAAAAGCATGTGTTGCTTGGTCATTTGCTGCTAAGGCAGATCCAGCATTAAATCCAAACCATCCAAACCATAACATTCCAGTTCCTAAGAGTATATAAGGAATATTAGCTGGTTCATGAGATTTTCCTTCTAAATGAACTTTTCTTCTTCCAAGAAACATTGCTCCAGCTAATGCTGCCAAACCAGCAGACATATGTACAACTGTTCCACCAGCGAAATCTAAAACACCTTTGGTTCTAAGTAAACCTTCTGGATGCCATGTCATATGAGCTAAAGGAGTATATATTAATAAAGACCACAAAGAAATAAATAATAAATAAGAAGAAAAACGAACTCTTTCTGCAAAAGATCCAGTAATTAGGGCAGGTGTAATGATAGCAAATTTTAATTGAAACATAGCAAATAATGCTAAAGGAATGGTTGCTGCTAAATCTGGATTAGGTGCACCACCAACATTACGAAACATAAAATAAGTAAATGGATTACCAATAATCCCTCCTATATCTTCTCCAAACGATAGACTAAAACCTATAACAACCCATAAAATACTAATAACACCAAGACTAATAAAGCTTTGCAAAATTGTAGAAATAATATTTTTAGGACTTACCATACCACCATAGAAAAATCCTAAACCTGGGGTCATTAACATAACAAGACCAGAAGCAGTTAATAGCCATGCTATATCTCCAGAATTTAATTGGTTAGAATTTACTTCTGTGTGCACTTCCGGAAAAAATAGCCCAATAATACCAAATAAAATCAATAAGGAAAAGGGGATAAAATAAAATTTTTTTCCATTAATATTTTTTTGTTTTGTACTCATAATAAAAAATATAGCAAACATAATGCCTACTAATTAAACTAATTATATCATAAAAAATCATCAAAAAGCCTATAGAATAAGCATTTTGACTATAAATTAAATATAAAAATTTACAATTTTCCATAAAAGGGATTCATAAAAAAACGATATAATCGTCATTTATTATCTAAAATTTTATAAATTTACGTAATAATTTTAATATTGGATGAACAAATCAAAAATAATAATTCGAAAATCAGAAATCTTTTTATACATATTTACGAATTTTGCTTTTTTTTATTTAGCATTTAGTTACCTTCATCCTTTAATAAAAATTCCTCATAGGTACGCTAAAAACTAAAAGTAGAAGATTTCAGGAACTGAAATAGATTATAGTTTCAATTCCTCATAGGTACGCTAAAAACTGAATTTTAGTGCTGAATTTTATGATAATTCTGATTTGGGTTTCAATTCCTCATAGGTACGCTAAAAACAGGAACTCAGAGAGTTCCTTAAGAGTTATAAAGTGGAGGTTTCAATTCCTCATAGGTACGCTAAAAACTTTAGCGAATTCTCTTTATCTTGAATATTAATTTTCTAGTTTCAATTCCTCATAGGTACGCTAAAAACTTTCAAAAATACTGAGTATGTTGTTAATTTTTATTAAAGTTTCAATTCCTCATAGGTACGCTAAAAAACTGCATGTTACTTAAAGAAATATCTAGATTAATAAAAAGTTTCAATTCCTCATAGGTACGCTAAAAACTATATTTATAATCATCATTATCAATCTTATATTCCAGTTTCAATTCCTCATAGGTACGCTAAAAACTCTTGATACGATTATTAGTGGTAAATTTAAAATATCGTTTCAATTCCTCATAGGTACGCTAAAAACCAGACGTATCTTGCCAACACCTTTGCGATTCGAGTAGTTTCAATTCCTCATAGGTACGCTAAAAACGTTGGCTTCCCGCCGAAAGATTATAAGTCTTTTAGTGGTTTCAATTCCTCATAGGTACGCTAAAAACTAAATGACACATATCTCGCTGGGGAGAATTTATATATGTTTCAATTCCTCATAGGTACGCTAAAAACGCATGAAAAACCTTTTGAGCCCGGCAGAGTTTCAAGAGTTTCAATTCCTCATAGGTACGCTAAAAACTATCTCTATCTACATCTAGACAAAGAAAATTTGATTGTTTCAATTCCTCATAGGTACGCTAAAAACTGAATCTTGTTATATGTAAAGAAATCCCCACGTTATGTTTCAATTCCTCATAGGTACGCTAAAAACTTGGGATGATGTAGTAAAAAATCCAACTTTTCTAAATTGTTTCAATTCCTCATAGGTACGCTAAAAACCTCCGGGATTTTAACTACGCTGCCTTATTACTTTTTGTCTGTTTCAATTCCTCATAGGTACGCTAAAAACATGACCCAATGTATAGAGGCACTGGATATATAGAATTGTTTCAATTCCTCATAGGTACGCTAAAAACCAGGGACAACTTGTCCCTACTTCAAGAAATCACTTCATACCTGTTTCAATTCCTCATAGGTACGCTAAAAACTACAGAATTATTTTTAAAATTAGAAGAAGATGCAAAGTTTCAATTCCTCATAGGTACGCTAAAAACTACAGAATTATTTTTAAAATTAGAAGAAGATGCAAAGTTTCAATTCCTCATAGGTACGCTAAAAACGCAATAAATATAGATAGTGGTACAAGAGAGAGTATAAAGTTTCAATTCCTCATAGGTACGCTAAAAACCATCTTTTAATTTTTCACCATTTTCTTTTACTGAAATGTTTCAATTCCTCATAGGTACGCTAAAAACACAGATAAGTTTGACCTTATCGGGGTTCCATTAGAAGTTTCAATTCCTCATAGGTACGCTAAAAACCGAATGATTGCAGGTAAGGTCTTCGAAAATTTATTAAAAAAGTTTCAATTCCTCATAGGTACGCTAAAAACTATATTTATAATCATCATTATCAATCTTATATTCCAGTTTCAATTCCTCATAGGTACGCTAAAAACAATTAGAAAATTCACAGTCATAAAAGTAGAACAATCGTTTCAATTCCTCATAGGTACGCTAAAAACAGGATTTAGATATGTTGATTTTCTTAGGGCTCATTTGTTTCAATTCCTCATAGGTACGCTAAAAACAATTTAGACTTCAACAAAATATAATAAGAAACTATAGTTTCAATTCCTCATAGGTACGCTAAAAACAATGACATTAAAAAAGAAATCATCGATAATTCAGAAAGTTTCAATTCCTCATAGGTACGCTAAAAACAAAGCATGGATTGAAGATAATAATATTTTTTTAAGCGTTTCAATTCCTCATAGGTACGCTAAAAACCATTGCTTGGTCTTATTCCTATCCAAATCTCATAAGGGGTTTCAATTCCTCATAGGTACGCTAAAAACTTTCCAAAAGTGTTGAATTGATTAATACCAAATTCGGTTTCAATTCCTCATAGGTACGCTAAAAACACAAAATATAGTTTTGAAAATTGATGGTATAGAAGTAGGTTTCAATTCCTCATAGGTACGCTAAAAACAGGGAGGGGAAAGATGACTGAATTTGAACTTTTATAGTTTCAATTCCTCATAGGTACGCTAAAAACCTGATATAACATTAAAGTTAGATGATATTCTTTATAGTTTCAATTCCTCATAGGTACGCTAAAAACGCTTTTCAGCGTTTTTTCCGCGAATCCTATTATTTTTGAGTTTCAATTCCTCATAGGTACGCTAAAAACACTTTTCCTTCTTCTAATCTCTGCAAGAGTTGAAAAAGTTTCAATTCCTCATAGGTACGCTAAAAACAAAACGACTTACAATTTTTGGTATGGGCTACATTGTAGTTTCAATTCCTCATAGGTACGCTAAAAACGGAGATGAAGGGGATATCAGAGCTGGTGTTGACGGATGTTTCAATTCCTCATAGGTACGCTAAAAACATGTTTATGAACAAATGAAAAAAGTAAAAGCACAAGAGTTTCAATTCCTCATAGGTACGCTAAAAACTTTAGAGAATTTCTTATCTTGTATGTAATTTGCAAGTTTCAATTCCTCATAGGTACGCTAAAAACTTAATAATACGATATGTTGTTATTTATATTGTTTCAATTCCTCATAGGTACGCTAAAAACTGATTTAGCTTAAAGAAATATCAGATTAGAAACAGTTTCAATTCCTCATAGGTACGCTAAAAACAATGATTTTAATCAATTAATCATCGTATATTCAGCAGTTTCAATTCCTCATAGGTACGCTAAAAACGCATGATTAAGTTAAATTTTTTTCGTTTCAATTCCTCATAGGTACGCTAAAAACGTATTAGATTCTTGTTTCAATTCCTCATAGGTACGCTAAAAACTATGATCTGATAATTCAATTCCTCATAGGTACGCTAAAAACCTTTGGGACCAATTGACATAGAGTAGGTTTCAATTCCTCATAGGTACGCTAAAAACTTACAGGATCTATAAATTATTGATAGTTTCAATTCCTCATAGGTACGCTAAAAACGTTACAAAATAAAGAAATATATTTGTTTCAATTCCTCATAGGTACGCTAAAAACCTATAATTAGAAACGAAATTGTTTCAATTCCTCATAGGTACGCTAAAAACTTAGTCTTCAATTCCTATGGTACCTAAAAAGTTTCAATTCCTCATAGGTACGCTAAAAGAACTTCGGTATTAGTTTCAATTCCTCATAGGTACGCTAAAAACTTTAATTTTTTTTTACAATTTTCTTTTCTAGTTGTTTCAATTCCTCATAGGTACGCTAAAAACAATCTTATTTGAAATTTCAGTCATTTTAGTTAGAGGTTTCAATTCCTCATAGGTACGCTAAAAACAATAATAGTTGATTTGTCATTAGAAACTATATCTAGTTTCAATTCCTCATAGGTACGCTAAAAACGAAGTTTATTTGTTCGACAAAACTATTAAATTGTTTCAATTCCTCATAGGTACGCTAAAAACTCTATTCATTATATGAATATTGATTCTGATACGTTTCAATTCCTCATAGGTACGCTAAAAACTTACTTTGACATAATCAATTGTATTTTCTAAAGTTTCAATTCCTCATAGGTACGCTAAAAACCAGCTAAAAAATAGAGAAAATATTAAGAAACTACATGTTTCAATTCCTCATAGGTACGCTAAAAACGATCTTCCAAATGTAAGATATGACGTTATGGTTTCAATTCCTCATAGGTACGCTAAAAACCTTATACTACTTTTAGAATTATATTGGTTTCAATTCCTCATAGGTACGCTAAAAACAGATTTATAGATACTTTTGCAAGATTAAGTTTCAATTCCTCATAGGTACGCTAAAAACCCATACATTCCTTGCCGAAATTTTTATAGTTTCAATTCCTCATAGGTACGCTAAAAACATAATTAACGTTTATTTAACTATAATTTTGTTTCAATTCCTCATAGGTACGCTAAAAACCGAACTTGTTTAAGAGAAGTGATGGAGAATTAGGTTTCAATTCCTCATAGGTACGCTAAAAACTCGACATATAAGTTGTATGTTTCAATTCCTCATAGGTACGCTAAAAACATTTTTCTTTTTGTTTTTTTATTTTTTGCGTTTCAATTCCTCATAGGTACGCTAAAAACTAGAGTTAAGATTAACAGCAATATTCAGTTTCAATTCCTCATAGGTACGCTAAAAACTATACTTCTATTCAATTACTGACATTATTGTTTCAATTCCTCATAGGTACGCTAAAAACCTCGGTAAAGTTTTATACCGAAAATGAGATTTAGAGTTTCAATTCCTCATAGGTACGCTAAAAACATCAATCTTTAATCATTAGTAATTCTGAAATAGTTTCAATTCCTCATAGGTACGCTAAAAACTATAATCAAATAATTTCATTCTGTATCTTCGTCTTAGTTTCAATTCCTCATAGGTACGCTAAAAACACGCTTGCATATAAAAGTAAATGATATTTATATCAGTTTCAATTCCTCATAGGTACGCTAAAAACTGCAGAAGTTTAGATAAATTTATACATCATATGTTTCAATTCCTCATAGGTACGCTAAAAACCCTTCCTATATGCTGTTAAAGATCTGGGTAAAAAGCCCTATTTTTTAGGCACTTTTTTACCCTTGCCCTAAACAAATTACATAATAATCGAATTATTTTTTTTGTCAACCCTAAAACCAGAAAAAAATACGGGGGATCGACAAAAAATAGTTATAAAATTTTAATAATTCTGGATCAAATTTTGGGTTATATTGCCATTTTAAGCCAAAATTTATAAAATTTAAAAAAAATGCTTGCTTATTAACATTTGTATAGTTTTTGTTCGCGTAAAAAATGGGGGGTCGACAAAAAATAGTTGAAAAATTTTAATAATTCTGGATCAAATTTTTGGTTATATTGCCATTTTAAGCCAAAATTTGTAAAATTTTAAAAAAATTCTTGCTTATATACGTATGTATAGTGATATTTCGCGTAAAATGATAAAAAATATTAAAGTTTTTAAATAATTCATAGTATTCCAAGAAAAATTGGGTACACAACATTTATATTATATAATTACATAGAAATAGGTTTTTTTTGGTTATATATTCAAAAATTGAAACAAAAATTTCCATGTTTCTCTGTACTCTCCGTAGTTTATAAATAATCTAACCACATAGAGAATACCACGAAGAAGTATGGAGAGGAGAGAATAAGATAAAAAAATAATTAAGTCTCCGAAGTCTCTCTGTGTTCTCCGTGTTTTATATTTTTAAATTACAGGCATTGGTATAAAAAATAACGGAATGCGAAAAAATAAACATTTAGCTAATAATCAAAAAAAATCTCTGTTTTATTATTGTTTTATTTTTTTTCTGGAAAAATGAAACTTTTGCCGAATTTATTTATATATAATATTATATAGGATATAAATGATATGTGGGTATTATTTCATAAAAATTGTTTAGATGGTACTGGTTCTGCTGCTGGTGTATTAAAAAAATTTCCTGATGTTCAATTAATGCCAATTAGTCATTCCTATTCAGAAATGGATTTAGAGCCCTTATGGAATACTAAAAACGAAACAATTTATGTTGTAGATTTTTCTTTAAGAAGAAATGATTTTGAAAGATTGTTAAAAAATCAAAATAAAATTATACATATAGATCATCATATAACAGCAAAAGAAGATATTGAATATTTAAAAAAATATGAAAATTACATTAGTATTTTTGATATAAATCATTCAGGGGCTTATTTAACCTGGCATTATTTATTCGAAGAAGTGCCAAAATTAATTTATTATATAGAAGATAGAGATATCTGGAAAAAAGAATTTCCAGAAACAGATGTTATTTGCTATTATCTTTTTGGAAAGGTTTTAGATAGACCACAGGAATTATTACAATATTTAGAAAAAGATATAAAAGAAATTTACGAAAAAGGCTTAGAAATTCAATCCTATATGGAATCCAATATTCAACAAACTTTAGAAAAAATAGAACCAATATGGATTAGTGTAGGAAAATGGTTCAAAAAATATAAAATACCTGCTCTTAATTCTACATTTTATCTTTCGGAGTTGGGAAATGAATTAGCAAAAAAATATGATGGTATTTCCTGTATTTTTTATATTTCTAATTATGATGTAAAAATGAGTTTTCGTAGTGTCGAAGGTACAAAATTATATGCTAAAGATGCAGCCCAATATTTTGGTGGAGGAGGGCATTTACATGCAGCTGGTGCTAAGATTTCTCTTAAAAAATTTTATAAACTAATTAAAGATTAAGCTAATCCTGTACTACCGAATCCACCTTCATTACGAAGGGAAGGGTCTAATTGAGATCTACTGGAAACTTCTTTCCATTCAAAAGGGATTTCTTTTTCGATTAAGATTTGTGCAATTCTATCATTATGCCTTACAATATAGGTATCTTTTCCTAAATTGATTAGAATTACTTTAAATTCTCCTCGATAATCAGCATCTATTGTTCCCGGAGAATTTAATAACGTAATTCCATATTTATTTGCTAATCCAGAACGTGGGCGTACAGATATAAAATAACCTTCTGGTATTTCAAAATATAAACCAGTAGGTACGGCAAACCAATCACCTGGTTCTAAAATGATTTCTTTATCAAAGGGTAAAAATGCTCTAACATCATAACAGGCAGAAGAAGGAGTTGCCTTTTCTGGCAGTCTTGCTCCTTTTTCTACATAGATTTTAACAGCTATCATTTATTAATATCGTTTTTTTCTATCTGTTTTCTGAGGTTTTTGTTTATTATAATTTTTTTGATTTTCTGTTTGATTTTGATTTTGTTGATGTAAATCTTTTATAATAAGACTAATTCTTCCAGTATTATCAATATCAAGGACAGCAACAGAAACTTCATCGCCAACTTCCATTACATCTCTTACAGAATTAATACGATGAGGTGACATTTTAGAAATATGTAATAATCCTTCTTTTCCGGGTAAAATTTCTATAAAAGCTCCAAAATCTGTAATTCGTTTTACAACGCCTTTAAAAACCTGTCC
>BPKM01000007.1:5000-179387 GCA_026005135.1 Leptospiraceae bacterium
ATAGCACCGAAGCTTCGGAGCTGCGAAAGCAGTTGGTAGGGGAGCGATGTGCACAGCGCTGAAGGTATGCTGGAAGGTATACTGGAGCGTGCACATGTGAGAATGCCGGCATGAGTAGCGATAAAGGAGGTGAGATTCCTCCTCGCCGTAAGTCCAAGGGTTCCCTGGCAAGGCCAATCCGCCGGGGGTTAGCCGGGACCTAAGGTGAACCCGAGAGGGGTAGCCGATGGGAAGCGGGTTTATATTCCTGCGCCACCGGTATAGCGTTTGAGCGATGGGGTGACCCAGGAGGGTATGCTAGCGTAGAGATGGTATTCTACGTGTCTGCATGTAGGCTGAGAGGCAGGTAGGCAAATCCGCCTGCTGAGCTGAGGTGTGGACGGAGTGCATCTACGGGTGCACGAAGTAGCAGAGCCCACACTGGCGAGAAAAACCTCTAAGCGAGTTATACTGGTGCCCGTACCGGAAACGGACACACGTGGACGAGGTGAGCAACCTAAGGCGCTCGGGAGAATGCCTGCTAAGGAACTCGGCAAAATGGCCCCGTAACTTCGGGAGAAGGGGTGCCACTTATGGTGAAGTGCATTACGCATGGAGCCGTGAGTGGTCGCAGTGAAGAGGGAGCGGCGACTGTTTACCAAAAACACAGGTCTCTGCGAACTCGTAAGAGGACGTATAGGGGCTGACACCTGCCCGGTGCCGGAAGGTTAAGGGGACGGGTTAGCCCGCGAGGGCGAAGCTCGGAACCGAAGCCCCGGTAAACGGCGGCCGTAACTATGACGGTCCTAAGGTAGCGAAATTCCTTGTCGGGTAAGTTCCGACCCGCACGAATGGTGTAACGACTGCTTCGCTGTCTCGGCAGGCAGCCCGGCGAAATTCTAGAGCCCGTGAAGATGCGGGCTACCCGCAGCTGGACGGAAAGACCCCGTGAACCTTTACTGTAGCCTGGCATTGAACTTTGGTTCGGTATGTGTAGGATAGGTGGGAGGCGGAGAAGCCTGGACGCCAGTTCAGGTGGAGCCGACCTTGAAATACCACCCTTATCGAGCTGGGGTTCTAACCTACGAAAGTAGGGACAGTGTTAGGTGGGCAGTTTGACTGGGGCGGTCGCCTCCTAAAGGGTAACGGAGGCGCCCAAAGGTTCCCTCAGCACGGCTGGAAATCGTGCGTAGAGTGTAAAGGCAGAAGGGAGCCTGACTGTGAGACTGACAGGTCGAGCAGGGACGAAAGTCGGGCTTAGTGATCCGGTGGTTCTGAGTGGAAGGGCCATCGCTCAACGGATAAAAGGTACTCCGGGGATAACAGGCTTATCGGTCCCAAGAGTTCATATCGACGGACCGGTTTGGCACCTCGATGTCGGCTCGTCGCATCCTGGGGCTGGAGTAGGTCCCAAGGGTTTGGCTGTTCGCCAATTAAAGCGGCACGTGAGCTGGGTTCAGAACGTCGTGAGACAGTTCGGTCCCTATCCACTGCGGGCGTTGGAGATTTGAGGGGAGCTGTCCCTAGTACGAGAGGACCGGGATGGACGGACCGCTAGTGCACCAGTTGTCATGCCAGTGGCACAGCTGGGTAGCTATGTCCGGATGGGATAACCGCTGAAGGCATCTAAGCGGGAAGCCCACCCCAAGATAAGATCTCCCATCTGCGAAAGCGGACTGAAGGCGCCTCGAAGACTACGAGGTAGATAGGTCTCAGGTGTAAGCGCAGTAATGCGTTGAGCCGAGAGATACTAATATGCCGTGAGGCTTGACCATATTACCTCGAGCTGAGTCGTCAGTTCGAGTAAAAGGCCCCGCTTCGAGCGGGGTTTTTTATTTTCTTTTGAGGAAAAGGGGAATAGTATATATTTCAGAATAAGAAAATAGATAATAGATATTTATGAATAATTTCATAATATGAAATAAATTAAAAAAAATTCATGATAAGAAAGTGTGATAAGAGCTAAAAGCTGAAGAAGATGTTATATAGATAGATAATGAAAACATGGAAGAATTGGGAAGAGAAGGAAGGGAGAATGAGTTAGTAGAATTTTTACTTAATATGGGAGATGTGATAAAATTATATAGGATGAAAAGAAGATTAAGGATTCAGGATGTATGTAGTAAGATAAAAGAGAAGTTTGGAGAAGAGATACATCCAACAATTTTATCAAGGTATGAGAATAAAAAATTAACCATAAAGAATACGCATGCAGCTTATATATGTGATGTATTGGGAATTTATATAGAAGATGTATTTCCAGATAAAGTAGTTCTTTTAGATTTACGCCATTTTATTACAAATTTAAAATTTCAATATTTAGTAAAACAATTAAGGAGATTTTTTCCAGATGAACAAATCATCAAAATGATTCAAGATTATTTACAAGAAAAATTAGATTTTGCCTGGAAAATCATAGGAATCTATGAACATAAAATCAAAAATTACCAGAATGTTTCTGACGAAAACCAAAACGATTAGTTGTTTTATAAATTAATATGAAAATATGACAAAGTTTAGAATAAAATCTTAGAAAAAGTATACTATTTTATAATTTAAGATTTATTATGCACTTAATAAAGTGCATAATATTATGATAATTGACTATAAGTTTAACAAGAATGTACCAAAATAAATCCTTTGTATAAAAAATTAGAAATTTTCAAAATTTCAAAATATATAAGATAGTTTAGCTTTATAGAATATTTAGAAGATGTCAATCAGTAATTAAATAAAAAACTTGATGCTAAAGTTCAAAAAATTACAATAAAAGATAAAGAAATAGAATATTTTAAAGAAGCAAATAAAATTAAGAGAAAAGTTTATTATAGCTCAGAATAATAGATTTTATAAAAAATCAGAGCAATGGAGAGGGAAAGATCATACCATCAATGAGAGAAATTAATCCAATTCCTTGATAATCCATTGATACCCTTGGGCGACAATTTATTAGAGAATGCGATTCGCCCCTTTGTTATAGGTAAGAAAAACTGGTTATTTTCTGGAACAGAATAAAGAGCGCAAACATCAGTGATTCTTTATACGTTAATTGAATAAGCTAAATTAAATCAATTAGAGCATTATCGTTATTTAAAATATTTATTTGATCAAATTATAGAGAAAAAGAGCGATGAAGAATTATTAAAATTATTACCCCATAAAATAGACAATAAAGAAATAGAGAATTCTTTTATAAAACTGAGTTGATTTAAAAAAATTACAGTTATTTGTTTATATCTCAAATAAAGATAAGCATTTATACGCTGTTCTTTGAGTGCTTACAATTTATTTTATATTTAAAGTAATTAATATTATATAAATAAACATTATTATTTATTCACTTACAATATTAGTTAAATATCCCTAAGGAATTGATTCACTAGTTTATCGTGAGGAATAATAATATTAATTTCTGGATATTCTTTAGAAATTCGATTTAATTCCATTAATTGTTCGGCAATATAATCTCTGTCTTCTTTATAAAAGAAATTAGTTATATTGGGTCTACCTCTCTTTTCAATTATATTTTGATAATTCCATACAGTATCACCAGTAATGAAATATTCTCTTTCATTTTTTAAACGAATATAAATCATCAATCTATTTTCTGTTGAACGAGATGTATTGATAATTACAATACCAGGAAATGGAGATATATATTCAGTTTCCTGAGGATTATTCACTTTATTGTAAAAAAATATTTTATTTTTTATCGAATCATCAAAGTATTTCATAATATTACTAATATTGTTATAATTTGTAAGTAAAATATTGTTACATTTCTTTAATAATTTAAAATAGAGAGAATGGTTTTGAGAATTAAAATTACCTAAAAATGGAATTTTAAATTTCATTTGATTTTCTGGAGGAGTATCAATTAAAATACAGTCTTTTTTATAAAAAATAACATAAGAATGATAAGCTAATGAAGTTAATTTTAACATTGTTTTTGATGCTGTTCCCATAGCAGAAAGAAAGGCTAGTGGGACTTTGATTTCTCCAAAAAATATTTTGTTAATTCTATCTGGTCTTTTTTTCGTTTCTGTAATATTACGTAGATAAGGGATATCTATCCTAAAAGAAGGATTTTGGGGTTTTGGATAATGCCCTAATAATATAAATCCTATAAAACCAGAAATAAAACAAACTAAGAATAAAGTTAGTACATATTTATTTATCTTCATAAATTCTTATAAAAATTAGATAGACAATTTTTTGTCTATAATAAAAAAATCATTTATGAATTTATTTCATTCTAATCTTTTACGGATTATTTCTATTATTGCTGTTATAATTATTCATACTACTTATGCATCTCAGAAACAATTTTCAAAAGATTTAAACTTTTATAGTCTGGATTTTTTGTATGTTTTATTAAATCAAATAGCTCGTTTTAGTGTTCCTGTATTTGTAATTTTATCAGGTTATGGATTAACAGCGAAATATCAAACAGTAAAACTGGAATTTAAAGAATTCTATAAAATACGTTTTTTTAAAATTGGTATTCCTTTTATTTTCTGGACATTTATTATTTTATTATTTAAAAGAAACTTTATTATTGATATTAATTTTTTAAAAGATTTTATTTATTATCTAAGCATAACAGGTGTGGATTATCATTTTTATTTTTTTATTATTATATTGCAATGTTATATAGTTTTTCCTTTTTTATTTAACATAAATAATAAGATAATATTATTTATGTTATTTATATTTCAAATATTCACTTATACACCAACTGATAAAATTTTGCTTTATTTTAATTTTACATATTATTCCTTTCCTTCTACGTTTCTATTTTCCTGGCTATTTTATTTTTATTTTGGGATTTATTTAAAACGAAATGAAAATACTATATTACCATATATTAAGAAAAATTTATTATTTTGTTATTTTATATTTATTATAAGTTTTTTTCTTATGATAGGAGAATACATTTATTATACAATCCAAAAGATTCAGTTTTATAATTTTGATCATTTTCATCGTTATAGTGTATTATTTTATTCATTATCTTTCTTTTTTATATACTTTTATCTTACCAGTAATTTAAAAAAGAAAATATTTAATGAATTCTGGATAAATAAACTTTCGCATTTGACGTTTCCTATATATATATTTCATACCCAATTTTTACGATTATTGGATACGAAATTATTCCCTTTCGTATTTATTAAAACTTTATTATTAATTTTTTTATGTTTTTCTTTTTTCTATTATATGGATTTTATTACTAATAAAATAAATAAAAAATATATAAAAATATTTAGAATATTGATAGGATTATAAAATTAAATACTATTAAATATTAAATTTAAACTTTTTTATTATTTCTATTTATATTTTCTTGACTGCGAAATTATAAAAATAAATCTATATTTAAGAGAAAATAATCTTAATATTGAGAATCAGTATCAAAAATGATACTGGAATTGATAGGAATGGAAGATATAAAGAATAAAAAATCCTTACATTTTAAATATATTTTGCTTGAAAATGTAAGTGAGATCATTTCTTTGGATCTTAGGAACCTTCCATTCCTGTCAGAAGGGCCCTTAGCTCAGTCGGTTAGAGCAGGAGACTCATAATCTCTTGGTCCCAGGTTCGAGTCCTGGAGGGCCCATTTATTTTTAAACTATCATAATTGACAGGAGGATTACAATGTCCATAAAAACAATCGACTACGACAACCAGATTGTTCGCTGGTGGGTCATTTCGGGTATAATTTGGGGTCTTGCTTCGATGCTGATTGGGGTTATAATTGCCTTTCAGATGATATATCCAGAATTAAATCTACCCCCTTTTTTAACATTTGGAAGAATGAGGCCTGTTCATACTAATGGTATTATTTTTGGATTTACTTTGAGTATAATATTTGCCAGTATGTATTATTCTTTTCCTAGGTTATTAAAAACAGAAGTTTTTTCTAAAACTTTATCAAGAGTTCATTTCTGGCTATATCAAATCACTATTATTGGTGCCGTTTTAACACTATTAGCTGGTTATACTCAAAGTAAAGAATATCACGAATTAGAATGGCCTCTTGATGTATTAATAGTTATCTGGTGGGTTATAATGGGAATTAATTTTTTTGGTACTATCTGGAAAAGACAGGAAAAACGTTTATATGTTTCTATATGGTTTTTTGCTGCAATGATTATAGGTATAGCGATGTTGTATATTGTTAATGGTATTGCAATTCCTTCTGGTTTATGGAAATCTTATTCTGTTTATGCTGGAATAACAGATGCCAATATACAGTGGTGGTATGGACATAATGCAGTTGCATTTGTTTTAACCTATCCAATATTAGCGATGATGTATTTCTTTTTACCAAAACATACGCGATTACCAATTTTTAGTCATAGAATTTCTATTGTGCATTTTTGGAGTTTATTATTTATTTATATGTGGGCTGGACCGCATCATTTATTATATTCTGCTGTTCCCAATTGGTTACAAACACTTGGAATGTTATTTAGTTTTATGTTAATTGCACCTTCCTGGGGAGGTATGTTAAATGGTTTTATGACATTAACACAGGCAAAAGAAAAGTTAAGAACAGATGCAACATTAAAGTTTATGCTGGTTGCCATCACATTTTATGGTATGTCTACGTTTGAAGGACCAATGATGTCTATACGAAGTGTAAATGTAATTTCCCATAATACAGACTGGACAATAGGACATGTTCATGGTGGAGGATTAGGATGGGTAGCTGGAATGTGTTTTGCAGCAATTTATTATTTAGTACCACGATTATGGAATACAAAATTATATAGCGAAAAATTAGCAGAAATTCATTTCTGGGTAGCAACAATTGGAATTTTATTATATGTAGTATCTATGTGGGTTTCCGGAGTTACAGAAGGTTTAATGTGGAGAGCAGTTGACGAAACAGGTGCATTAATGTATCCTAACTGGGTTGAAATTGTTCAACATCTTGCACCATATCGTCTTATTCGTGCAATAGGAGGTACATTATTCTTAGGTGGTGCATTACTTATGGTATATAATGTAATTATGACAATAAGAAATGCTGGTTCTGGTTTTGAATATATAGATCTTCGTGAAGGTGTTAAAGCTGCATAAACCAACAATAGGAGGTAAGATATGAATCATGAAAATCAAGATTTAAAATGGTATGAAAAATTAAGCCATAAAATAGAAGATAAAATGCAATTTTTTATCTGGGTATTTATTGCAGCCTTAATAGGTGGGTTAATCGAAATACCACCCTTTTTCTTAATGGGAGAAGTTAAAGGACCTGTATCAATTACACCTTATAATGCATTAGAGTTAGCTGGAAGAGATGTATATCAAGCTGAAGGTTGTTTTTATTGTCATACTCAGATGATACGACCATTTAAATGGGAAACCGATCGATGGGATAGAAACCGAGAATATGGTCCAGAACCATATTCTAAGGCATACGAATATGTTTATGAACATCCCTTTTTGTGGGGTTCTAAAAGAACTGGACCAGATCTCTGGCATGAAAATAGTTTAAATAATAATGCATCGTGGCATAAACAACATTTGATTAATCCTCAAGAAACGACACCTGGATCTATTATGCCTAAGTATCCTCATCTTTTTGAAGAACCAATAGATATTGAGCAGATAAAAGCAAATATGAGAGCATTACAAAAAATTGGTGTACCTTATACAGAAGATGATATTGCAAAAGCAGATGAACTCTTAAAAGGAAAAACAAAAGGTGATGCGCTTGTTGCTTATCTTTTAAAACTTGGAAGAGATACCAAACAAAAGTAAGGTATTAAAATATGGAAAATATCGATTGGATTGGTATATATAAAGGATTAAGACTTCCAATTCTGGGAGTTATATTTTTAATTATTGTATGGTATGTTTTTCGTCCTTCGAAGAAAAAAGATTTCGAAGATGTTAAATATACCATGTTAGACGAAGATGAGTAAATGTTTCTTAGAAGGGAATTTAAAGTGAACCATAAAATAAATTATGAATTAATTTTCTAAAAAGCTATTGTCGAGTTATACACAGCCGACAACAGGTGGGTGGGAGGGTAGACAAATAAACTGTCGCTGGGCTCTGCTCAGCGACAACTCTAAAGGGTGTAAAGGGAGGTGGGTGGGCAAAGATAACCGTCGCTGGGCTCTGCTCAGCGACAACTCTAAAGGGTGTAAAGGGAGGTGGGTGGGCAAAGATAACCGTCGCTGGGCTCTGCTCAGCGACAACTCTAATGGAGGTTTTTTATGAATAATGAATATAGAGATGATGATTACGAAATCAAAGAAAATCGCGGTTGGTTACCTGGCTGGTGGATGCTTATTTTATATGGAACAATTATTTTTTCTATTGTTTTTTCGGTTTATATGCATGGTATAGCTGGATGGTCTCAGGAAAAACAATATCAAGAAGAGGTAGCATTATATCAAAAATTACATCCAGAAGTTGCTGCAAAATTAAATGATGATGGTTCTAATCCATTTCGAGGAGATCAGAATGCAATAAATGAAGGAGAAAAAATCTATAATACATATTGTGCTGCCTGTCATAATCAAGATCTATCTGGATTAGTAGGGCCAAGTTTAAAGGATGATAACTGGCTACATGGAAATACCGATAAAGAAATATTTGAAGTTATTATGAATGGTATATCTGTAGAAAATCTAAAACAGAATCCACCAAAAGGACCAATGCCAGCACATAAAGATAGTCTTGGTGCGAAAAAAGTATTAGAAGTTATGGCATTTATTGCAAGTAAAAATCCATCTCTTCTACCTACAAAATAAATAGAATACATATTGGTTTTGAGGTTTTTTATAGCCTCAGAACCAATTTGTTTTTATATTAAAATAAACTAAAGGCATTGTAAATTTAGGAGTTTATAATGGTTATTGCAAGACCAATTCAGGGTAAACATAGAAAAATAAAAGATAGAATCAATATTATATTATTTGCTATATTTTTAATAACACCATTTATATATATAAATGGAAAGCCATTACTTTTATTAGATATCCCAGCAAGAAAATTTTATGTATTTGGACTTATTATCTGGCCACAGGAATTATATTTTTTGCATATTATATTATTATTTTTAGGTTTTAGTTTATTTTTTTGGACTGCTTTAGCTGGTAGATTATGGTGTGGTTATGCTTGTCCACAAACCATTTTTACAGAAGCATATAACTGGATTGCAAGAAAAATAACCAAAGACCGATTTGGCAAACCATCAATGAAAAAATCAGATTGGTTTGTTGTTTATATTGTATGGTTTTTTTTATCTATTTTTTTCTCCCTTGTTTTTTTAAGTTATTTTAAACCTTACAAAGAAACACTAAATCAAATTCTAAATTTTGAGTTTTTTATACCGACTACATTGATTCCCCAAAACTGGGTGATTTTTTTAGCACTTTCTACGGGAGCTGCTTTTTTTAATATGGCATATTTTCGAGAAAATATGTGTCGATTAGTTTGTCCTTATGGTAGATTTCAAGTGGCATTGTTGGATAAACATTCTCCTATTGTAACTTATGATGTTAAAAGAGGAGAGCCGAGAAAAAAACCGAATGAAAAAGTAGGTCAACAAAAAGGTGATTGTATTGATTGTAAATTATGTGTTCTCGTTTGTCCAACTGGAATTGATATTCGAGATGGTTTACAGATTGGTTGTTTACATTGTGGTTTATGTGTAGATGCCTGTACAACGGTAATGGGAAAATTTAATAAAGAAACATTAATTTCTTATAAAACAATGGATCAAATTGAAAATCCTCAAAGTAAAATACAATATTTTAGAGCAAGAACCATAATTTATGGTACAATACTAATATTTTTATTAATTGTTTTTTCGTATTTATTATATAAAAGGAGTTCCTATATATACATCTGTTCTAAGAGATAAAGCTATAACAAATATATATATACCTAAATCTGGCTGGAGAAATGGTTATGAAATTCATATAGGTAATTTATCTTTTGAACCATTAACTGCAGAAATTGAAATACAAAGTCCTTATAACTTTCGTATACTTAATGAAATCAAAGAAATCAATATAAAACCAGAGGGATACGAAAAATTAAGAGTCATTTTAGAATATCCAGAATCGCAAGGAAAACCAGAAAAATTTACTATACCTGTAACATTTATTATAAAAGACAAAAATAATCCAGAACATATTAAACAGGTAAAAAGTTTTTTTACATTTCCTATAAATTGAGGTTTTTTATGTTAAAAGAAATTCATACTAAACATAAAGTTCATCCTTCTGTAAAAAGAATCTTTTATATTATTGGTGGTTTTTTTATAGTATTTTTTGTAGCAGTTGGTTATACCATTTATCTTGCGCAGAAAAATTTTGAACCAGTAATGGATAAACGTTATTACGAGAAAGGACTTAATTATGAAAAACGAAAAAACGAATTTCTCAAAGCAAGACAAAAAGATTGGAAAGTATATGTGAATTTTTTAGATAAAGATACTATAAATAAAAATTATCTTTTAGAAATACATTTATCAAATCAAAATAATATTAAAGACTTTTTTTCTAATCCAGAAAGAAATGTAGTAGATCTAAAAATTAGTTTACCAGCAACAATAAAGCGTCATTATGAATTTCAGTTTGTAGAAAAAGATTTTAAAATAAATAATAATAGTGTAATATTACAAAAAGAAATTCAAATTCCAGTTCCTGGTTTATATGAATTTCGACTTGAATTAAGACCAGAAAATGATGCTGCTATCTTTTATTCAAAAAAATTGTATGTGGAGTAAAAAGAATGAATGCATTATATTTAACTATTCCATTAGCAACTATACTTGCTTTAATTTTTTTAGGATTATTTTTATGGTCTGTTAAAACCAGACAATATGATGATCCAGAATATATTGCACATAAAATGATTTTAGATGACGAAGATGATGTTGATAAATCAATAAATCAGTGATTATGGAATTTCTTATTGTTCAAAATGGTAAACAAATTCCAGCCTATAAAAATAAAAAAGTCCATTTTGTTGTTTTACCAGGTGGTAAATTAAAAAAAGAAAAGAAGCGAAAAAAGTTAATAAAATATATCAAATATATCCTTGTTTTTATATTTTTTATGGCAATTCTATTTATTATATTTTCTCTTTATATAAATCTTATTATGGAATAAAAAAATATGTCAGAATTTATCGTCAAAGCTCCAGTAAAAGAGAAATGTTTTCATTGTGGAAGTCCAGTAAATACAAAAAATTATAATATATTGAAAGATAAAGAGAATCTTTATTTTTGTTGTAATGGATGCTATAATGCTTATTTATTAATTCAGGATTATGGTTTAGGTTCCTATTATACCAATAGAGAAAACTATGGCGAAAAACCATTAGATAATTACGAATTAGCAATTTTTGATGTTATAGATAAAAAAATACCCCTTATAAAAGAAAAAAATCAAAATTATAAGGAACATTCATTTTATATTCAAGGACTTCATTGTGCATCTTGTGTATGGTTAAACGAAAAGGTTTTATCACAGGTAGAAGGAGTAATTGATGTTCGTGTTAATTTTTCTAATAATCGCATTTATTTAAAATGGAATCCAGAGAAAGTAAGTTTAAAAGAAATTGCAGAAAAAGTATTTAAAATTGGCTATAAACTTCATTTGATAGATGAAAATATTGAAAAATCATTTCAATTAAAAAGTGATAGTCTGTTAAAAAAAATGGCTGTTGCTGGTTTTTTTACTGCAAATAATATGTTAATAAGTGTTTCTTTATATGCTGGTTATTTTGATTTGATGGATACCAATATAAAACAATTTTTTCACTTTTTTAGTTTTTTATTTGCAACACCAGTATTTTTTTATAGTGCCTCGGAGTTTTTTCGTAATGCCTTTTATTCTTTAAAACATAAAATTATTAGTATGGATATTTTAACTGCAACAGGAATTAGTTTAGCTTATTTTTATAGTATATGGATTACTTTTTCCTTTCAGGTTCATAAAGAAATTTTTTTTGATGCAGTATGTTTTGTTGTTTTTGCTATTCTTACTGGAAGATTTATAGAAAGTCGTTTAAAATTAAAAACATATTATTATACTACAAATCTTGGAACATTAATCCCTGCTTTTGTTAGAAAATTAAGCTCTAACTCTTCTATTAAATCTAATTTTAAAGAAGATGATTTTGAATATGCAGATACTGATACTATAAAAGAAAATGATTTTATAGCTATTTTTCCAGAGGAAATTATCCCCTTAGATGGTATTTTAGAAAATGATATTGTAGAAGTAGATGAATCTTCTATAACGGGAGAATTTACTCCTATTATAAAGAAAAAAGGTGACTATTTAATTTCTGGTTCTAAAAATCTTTCTCAATCTATCATTATAATGAAAGTAACTAAAAATAAAAATGAAAGTACAATATCACAATTATTAAAAATTTCTGAAAATTGTTTAAACGAAAAATCTTATGCAGAAACATCTTGCTAGTAAAGCTGCAAATATTTTTATTTTATTTGTTCTTCTACTGGGATTTATTTCTTTTCTATACTGGTATTTTATTAAAAATCATTTAGAAAATGCAATTTTAAATACATTATCCTTATTGATTGTTGCTTGTCCATGTGCTTTAAGTTTATCTATTCCTACAGCTATTGTTGTTGGAATTCAAAAATTATTCTCTTATGGGTGTTTATTTAAAAATAGTACTATGATTGAAAAACTGGCAAAGACTAAAATTATAGCTTTTGATAAAACAGGCACATTAACTTATGGTAAATTGGAGATAGAAAAAATATACAGTTATATTCCTATTAAAGAATTTAAATTACTTTTACAAAAGATTAATCAAATACAAAGAGAAATTCAAATACAACATCCAATTACAAAAGCATTACTTCAATTTGAATATGAATTTCTTACAAATAGAATCCATATTTGTAAAACAAAAGAAAATCAAATTAATCAATTAGGAAATATAGATTTGATAGATAAAGAATCCATTCAATATATTCCAGGTATGGGATTGAAATTTAAATTTGATAATCATAAAGAAATATTTTTAGGTTCTAAGGAACTTTTAGAATTAGAAGATCCAGAAAGTGTTTTAGAAAAAGGTAATATTATAGTATATTTAGGGATAAAATATCAAAATAAAAAACAAATTATTGCTATTTTTTTATTAAGAGATAAAATTCGAGAAGATGCATATAAGACAATAAATTTACTTAATAAAAAATATAAAACAATTTTATTAACAGGAGATTGTTTAGAAAATGCTTTATGGATACAGGAAAAACTAAATATTCAAGATATTCATTATTCATTGAAGCCAATCGAAAAAGCTGAAATTATAAAAAATTTACAAAAAAATGGAATTACAATTATGGTTGGTGATGGTATTAACGATACCATAGCCCTACATCAGGCTGATGTAGGAATTTCTTTTGCAGATGCAAGTAAATTAGCAATGTATTCCTCAGATATACTTTTACTAAATTCCAATGTAGAGATAATTCTATTCCTTTTAGAATATTCTAAAAATATTTTAAAAAAAATAAAACAAAATTTAACAATTTCATTTGTTTATAATATATGCTTACTTCCTTTAGCTTTTATAGGATTTATAAATCCTTTTATTGGTTCAGTTTTTATGTCATTAAGTTCTATAACTGTTGTTTTAAATTCATTAACGTTATTAAAATATCATAAATAACAATTTAATATAAATATTTTATTAACCCGTTAATCCCGTTATTGCTAAAAACATTCCAAGAATTGTATTTAATTCATTTTCTAATTCTTTCTTTTGAATTTTTAGTTCTTCTAAACTTTGTGGTTGTTCTTTAGAACGTAAACTAATATAGATTTTTACTTTTGGTTCTGTACCCGAAGGTCTTATGGTTAAAAGTCCTTCTGGTTCTAGTTCATATTGTAATACATCAGAAGGAGGTAAAATTTTAAAATACTCTTTATTTTCTTTATTATTAATTGTTTTATTTTTATAATCATAAACATTAATGATTCTTCTATTTCCTAATTCTTTACCTATTAGGTTGGAAGTTCTTAATTTAGATATTGTATCTTGCATTTTTTGTAAGCCATCTAAACCTTTCATTGTAATAGATTTTAAATCTTCTAAATAAAGGCCATATTTTAAATAGATTTCATTTAAGTAATCCAATAAGTTTCCTTTTTCGTCTGCTATCATGCATAAAAGTAAAGAAGAGGATAGAGAATCTTTATCTCTTACAAAATCAATAGGTAAATATCCGTACGATTCTTCTCCACCAAAAAGATAAATATCTTTTTTGGGATCATAAATATCTTTTCCCTGTTCTATCCATCGCATTTGCTCAGCAATATATTTAAAACCTGTTAGTACATCACGAATGTATACATTATTTTTTTTCGCAATTTCTCTTTGTAAATTAGTTGTTACAATGGTTTTAAAAACAAAATATCGTTTATCTGGTTTTTTTTGTATTTTTTCGCATAAATATGCACATAATATACTACCTGTTTGGTTTCCATTAATAAGCTCATATTCACCCTGTTGATTTCTTATCCCTGCCCCCATTCTATCTGCATCTGGATCTGTTGCTATAAATAAATCTGCTTTAACTTTTTCTGCTAATTGTTTACACATTTCTAATGCATCTGGTTCTTCTGGATTAGGATATGCTACGGTTGGAAATTCACCATCAGGTTCTAATTGTTCTTTTACAGGGATTACTTCTATACCATATTTTTCTAATAAACCTGGTAGCCATTTCCCTGATGTACCATGTAAAGGGGAAAAAACAACTTTTAATGGTTTTTTAATTTTTCTTGCGAAAAATACATGATCAAATTCATTATAATAGGATTTTTTTATTTCTTCTCCAATATATTCTACATTTTTTTTAAATACAGGATCATCTTTATCTAACAAAAGGTATATTCCAATCTGCAATTTTATTGATTTCTTCTTCAACACCTTTTTGACTTTCTCCTACTATCTGAGAACCATCTTCCTGGTAAACTTTATACCCATTGTATTCTGGTGGATTATGGCTTGCAGTAAGAACAATTCCACCTTGTGCTTTTAATTTTCTAATAGCATAAGATAAAATAGGGGTAGGTGTAACTTGATCAAATAAATAAACTTTAATATTTTTACCTGCAAGGATACCAGCAGTAATTTCTGCAAATCGTGTACTTTTTCTTCTAGAATCATAAGCTATTACAACAGAAGGATGTTTATATTTTTTTAATAGATAATTAGCAAATCCTAAGGTCGCTTTACCTACAGTATATTCATTCATTCTTCCTGGTCCATTACCAATAACGCCACGAAGTCCACCAGTACCAAATTTTAATTCTGTCATATAGGCAAAAACATCATCAGAACGATCGCCCTGTATATAACGATTATATATTTTTGCAGCTTCTTCTCGAATTTCTAAAGGGAAATAAGGACTACACCAATCTAAAATTCTTTTTTTTATAATAATTGCATCTTCCATAAGAAAACAAGCTTTATTTAAAAAATAAGAGAGCAAGTGAAAAATATATTTTTATATATATAATATCAATAAGTTACTCCCTGAGCTATGTATAATTTCTATTTGAAAAAATCTCTACTGGTTTCAAGTAGTGAATAGAACTATGGATTCAAAATTTATTATATTGATATTTTGTTAAACTTAATAGTTTACCATGTAAATCTAATTTTAAAATATAAAAAGACAATATTCGATAAAATCATTTTACTTTACCATTAAGTTTATGGTATATAAGGGCAAATTTTTTATGGGGTATATTATTAAGATATCATAATACTTTCGAAAAAGATTTTATTCTTTTCGAATTTATATTAGAAATATAATGATTTGTGAATTCAACTCCATTCTCTATTTGGTCTATTTTAGGTATTCCATATTGATTAATAAAATTTTTTAAACTTAAATCACTATCCCAATTACTAATTTTATTATGGTCTTTTAAATATGCAAATCTGTTGTAAAGATCTATAAAGTTGTGAGTAAAATAAGATTATTGTAAGCGATCAATTTATATGTTCGTAAATTATTTTAAGCACATAATATTTCGACGTCTTCTTCTACAAGCTCCCTTGCCCTGTAAAATCGATGCTCTATCCTGATTTCTGTAACACTTGTTACAAATTCACTGCCAATTTCCCTTAACGGAACCCTTAATAAAGATACCTTATCATCAAACCTTCTATAACATTCCCATTCTATTAGTAACCTTATAATATGACTTACACTATAACCCGTCATCTCGGATATATCCTTTAATAATTGATGAATATTCTGACTTACTCTTATAGAATAATGTTCATAATCATTACATACTATTTGATAGATTTTTTTACTGGTTTTCTTTTGATTTGCTAATTTTTTTAGTCTTTCTATGTATTTAGAAATAAGAAATAAAAACATATCCGAATAGCTGGAATGCTGATTTCTTAAATCCTGTAAATCTTCTTTATAGGGTAAATAAATCATAAAGTGTAAAATTAGTCGTATTGCTTGATTCTTCTAGTTCTTCGTTAGGACTTTGTATATTCTTTCTTAGTATATGTAGCCATCAATAATTATAGTCTAATTTTTATTAAAGATCTTACTAAAAAAATATAAGAAAATCAAATTTTTTATAAAATAACAATTTAGAAGCAAAATTAATAGGGACTATAAATTATACGGCGATCTTTGAACAATTACAAAAAATTTTCATAGTGATTCTCCAGGAATATGGGATAAGGAGGAGAACCACCATGAACACCCCTAAAACTTATACCCATTTTGAAATCGATGAAAGAGCTGTCATTCAATTTTTGTATGAGCAAGGTCATAGCATAAGAAAAATTGCAAAGTATTTAAATAGAGCACCTTCTACCATTAGTAGAGAATTAAAGCGAAATTCATATACTGAAAATCATAAGATAATTTATTCTGCCCGAAAGGCACAGGCTTGGTATAAAATACGAAAGACAAGAAGATATTTAAGATATTTGAATCATACAAGACTTTGGATTTTTATTTTTTATGCTTTGATTTTTTTACAATATTCACCAGAACAGATTGCTGGTAGATTACGAATGTTATATCCTAAAAATAAAAAACTTCATATATCATTCAAAACTATTTATAATTATATTTATTTTTATCAAAGAGTAATGGGATGGAATCTCGTTCAATATTTGCGAAGAGGAGGAAAAAAATATCGAAAAAACTGGCGGAAAATAAGGAAAAATAGAGATAATTTAGACATTTGGACAATACAACAAAGACCAGAAATTCAAACGATGGGACATTGGGAAGGAGATACCATAGAAGGGGAAAAAGGTTCTGGCTATGTATTTACTTTTGTTGAAAAATTGAGTCGTTATACTATAATGCTTTATGTATCATCAAAAAAGCTTAAAGAAACAAAAGAAAAAGTTTTGCGAAAATTTAATTCTATTCCAAAAGAAAAACTTTCAAGTATTACTTATGATAATGGAATAGAAATGCTACATAATGGTTTATATAAAATCATTCAGGAAATCAAAAATATCAGAGTTTATTTTACTGACCCTGGAAAACCCTATCAAAGAGGTTTAAATGAGAATACCAATGGATTAATTAGACAATATTTACCCAAAGGGATAGATTTTAGAAAAAGTGAAAATTTAGACAAAATTATACAAGATGTAGAAATAAAATTAAATCATCGTGCAAGAAAATGCTTGCAATACTATACGCCTCATGAAATATTCTTTTCTGTGAAACCAAAGCTATTCCCCATTAAGGTGTTGCACTTGAATTACAATGCGCCTTATGAATTAAAAATGAAAATTAGTAAGCGCTCAATAAAGCACGTGGTGTTATAATTTTTTATTTATAATTAACTATAAGTTTAATGAAAATTGTACGAAAATAAATTCATAATGGAAACAATTAAAAATTTTCAAAGTATAGAAGATTGTTTAGCTTATATAGAATATTTAGAGAATGTCAATCAGCAATTAAGTCAAAAACTTGATGCTAAATCTCAGGAAATCACAATAAAAGATAAAGAAATAGAATACTTAAAGAAACAATTAAAATTAAGAGAAGAATTTATTATAGCTCAGAAATATAAGCTATATGGTAAAAAATCAGAGAAATGGAGTGAGAAAGATTACCAATATAGTTTATTGTTTAATGAGATAGAAGATACGATAGAAGAATCAAAAAAAGAATTTTTAGAATTTACTGAGGTATCATCTTATAAGAGAAAGAAGAAAAAACAAAGAAAGATAAAAGATTTGGATATACCAGTAAGAGAAATCATTCATGACCCAGAAGAAAATCAGGTTTGTAATTGTGGTAATAAAAGAGAAGAAATAGGAAGAGAAACAAAAGATGTTTTACAGGTGATTCCCTTAGAATTTTATATAGATAGACATATAACAATTAAAAGGGTTTGTAAGAAATGTTCACAGAATCAGAAGGTAGAGATAGTAAGTGGTGAGCCGATAAAACAATTTTTACCTAAATCGTATGCATCAGAATCCTTACTTGCCTTTTTATTGGTATCTAAATTTAATGATGGTTTGCCATTTTATCGGATGGAGAAGATATTTGAAAGGTATGGGATAGAAATACCCCGAAATACAATGTGTATATGGGCACAAAAAACAGGGATAAAATTAAGACGTTTTTATCGTTTGTTAGTGAAAGAGGCATTAAAATCATCTTGTATAGGTATAGATGAAACAGGTTTAAAGGTATTAGAGAATCAGAGAAGTAGTGGAAGCAGAAATTCTTATATGTGGGTAATGAGGACTTTAAGCTCAGAAAATCCTATGGTAATATTTTATTATAGAAAAAGCAGGAGTGCAGATTTTTTAAAAAAGGTATTAAAAGATTATAAAAATGCAGTAATAACAGATGGTTTTAAAAGTTATGAAAGTCATTTGAAAGAATTAAATATAACCCATGCAGGATGTTGGGCACATGCAAGAAGGAATTTTATAGAAGCAAAGAAAGTTTCTTCTCGTCCAGATATAGAAGAAATGCTTTATTTGATAGGGAAATTATATACAATAGAAGAAGAAATTAAAGCTCTGTCTTTAGAAGAAAAAGTTTCTATAAGACAAAATCGTTCAAAAAAAATCATAGATGAGATTCATAAATTGTTAAAAGACCAATTACCTTTACAAAATCGTTTTACCCAATCAGGTAAAGCTTATTATTATTTATTCCATCAATGGGAGAAGTTAATTCGATTCCTTGATAATCCATCGATACCCTTAGATAACAATTTAGTAGAGAATGCGATTCGTCCCTTTGTTATAGGTAGAAAAAACTGGTTATTTTCTGGAACAGAATTAGGAGCCCAAACATCAGCGATTCTATACACGATAATTGAATCAGCAAAATTAAATCAATTAGACCCTTATCATTATATAAAATATTTATTTGAACAGCTTATAGATAAAAAGAGCGATGAGGAATTATTAAAATTATTACCCCATAAAATAGACAAAAAAGAAATAGAAAATTCTTTTGTTAAGCCAGGTTGATTTAAAAAATTTTACAGTTATTTGTTTATAATTCAAACATAAAAAAAATTTATATACGCTGTTCTTTGAGCGCTTACGAAAATTATAAAAATAAATTTACTTTCATTAACGGAAAATACTTGAAAAAAATAAATATTATGGTTTTTTATACCGAAACAACTTGAAATTTCTGATAAAGAAAGAAAAAGTAGTTGATTATTTTAATAGAAAAAATATAATTTTATTATTTTAAAAAAGTGAAGCTATTAATGAAGGCAAATTTTCTAACAGAAGAACAAAAAGATATTATAAAAAAACAGCATAGAGCAATTAAAAATAAAAAGATAGCAGATAGATTAAAAGCAATATTACTACTCAATGATGGATATACTTACGAGCAAGTTGCTCATATATTATTGTTAGATGAAACTACAATAAGAAATTATATAAAGCGTTATAGAGAAAAAGGGATAGAAGGTCTCATAGAAGATAACTATCAAGGGAAAATACCTTTTTTAAATGAAGAACAAATTCAAGAATTAGACGAGCATTTAAGTCAGAAAGTATATACAACAATCAAAGAAATAAGAGAATATATTAAAAAGCGATTTGGAATATATTATAGTTTAGAGGGTGTAAGGAAACTTTTACATAAAATGGGTTATGTTTATAAAAAGACAAAACAGATACCAGCCAAAGCAGATAAAGAAAAACAAGAGAGATTTATGGAAAAATATAAGTTTTTAAAAGCTTCTAAATCAGAAGAGGACCAGATATATTTTGTAGATGCAGTTCACGTAATTCATAATTCGATGCCATCTTATGGTTGGATAAAGAAAGGAAAAGAGAAAAACATTTTATCTAATACAGGAAGGAAGGGAATTAATATAAAGGGGGCATATAATGTAGAAACAAAGGAAGTAGTCATCAAGGAAGCCCAGAAAGTTAATTCAGAGGTTTTAATAAGTTTGATAGATGAATTACAATATAAACAGAAGAAAGGAAATATTATTTTAATATTAGATAATGCGAGATATAATAGAAGCAAATTAATACAAGAATATTTAAAACAAAATTCACGAGTAAAAATATCTTACTTACCACCATATTCACCAAACTTGAATCTTATTGAAAGATTATGGAAATTTTTTAAAAAGAAAATTCTTTATAATAAATATTATGAGAGTTTTGATGCATTTAGAGATAGTTGTATACAATTTTTTAAAAATATAGAAATGTATCGAAATGAGCTCAATAGCCTTATGACAGAAAATTTTTGTATTATAAATAGTAGTTGACTTTAGAAAATTATAGTGGTATAGGTATACATATGATGGAAAATGAATGGAAGACAAGAAAAACAAGAATTGATAAGCAATTAAATGAGTTAGGTTGGGAAGTTATCCCATACAATGAAAAAATAGTTATAAATAATTTAAAATATCATGCCGTAGAAGAGTTTCCAACAGAAAACGGACCAGCTGATTATGCACTTTTTGTCAAAGGAAAATTATTGGGAATTATTGAAGCAAAAAAAGTTTCTGTAAATCCTCAAAACGTATTGGAACAGGCAAAACGTTATTCTAAAGGCTGTAAAAATACTATTGGCGAATGGAACTCTTTTAAAGTACCTTTTTTGTATGCTTCCAATGGCACGCAAATTTGGTTCGCCGATGTAAGAGAGGAAAATTATTATTCTCGTGAATTATTAAACTTCCATACACCAGATGCACTGGAAGAAATGTTTAATGGCAATATACAGAAGGCTAAGCAATGGCTTATCAAAAATCCTATTGATTTTGAAAGATTACGACCCTATCAAAAAGAAGCAATAAGTGCTGTGGAAAAAGCCCTAATTGACAATAAAAGAAAAATGATGATTGCTATGGCAACTGGAACAGGCAAAACGTTTACTACTGTTTGCTTAATATATAGATTACTAAAATCTGGTTATGCTAGACGTGTCCTTTTTCTTGTGGATAGAAGGGCTTTGGCTGCTCAGGCAGCTCAGGCATTTTCTGCCTTTAATACACCTAGTGGCAATAAATTTAATCAGGAATACGAAGTCTTTTCTCAACGTTTTAAAAAAGAAGATTTTGAAGAAGGAGAAAAGTTTGATATAGGTGTAATTCCAAATGAATACCTTACAAAACCTAATGCCTCTCATACATTTGTTTATGTTTCTACTATACAACGTATGGCTATTAACCTTTTTGGACGGGAAAATTCTTTTTACCAGAGTGAAAGTGATCCGGAAATTGAAGATGATGCAGATAGAATGCAAATTCCAATTCATGCTTTTGATATTATCATTGCAGATGAATGTCATAGGGGCTATACATCTAAAGATACCAATGTATGGCGAAATGTTCTTAATCATTTTGATGCTATAAAAATAGGACTTACAGCAACGCCTGCTGCGCATACTGTTGCTTATTTTGGCTCACCAATTTATAAATATACAGTAGAACAAGCTGTATTAGATGGATATCTTGTCGATTATCAGGCTATTAAAATTAAATCTGATGTTCGTATAAAAGGCGTTTTTCTCAGAGAAGGAGAAAAGGTAGTAGTAAAAGATCCAGAAACCGGAAAAGAGTTAATAGATACACTTGAAGATGAAAGAGAATTTAATTCAGAGGATATCGAAAAAAAGATTACAGCTCCTGATAGCAATAGAAAAATTCTTGAAGAAATAAAAAAATATGCTTTTGAACATGAAAAAAGAACTGGTCGATTTCCGAAAACACTTATTTTTGCAGTTAATGATTTACCTAATATATCACATGCTGATCAGCTTGTTAGACTTACCAGGGAAGTATTTAGTAGAGGCGATGATTTTGTACAAAAGATAACAGGCAGTCCTTCTGTTGATCGCCCATTAGAGAAAATCAGACGCTTTAGAAATCGCCCCAACCCAGCAATTGTTGTAACCGTTGATATGCTTTCAACAGGTGTTGATATTCCTGCTCTGGAATTTATTGTATTTTTGCGTCCTGTTAAATCACGCATACTGTGGACACAAATGTTAGGACGAGGAACAAGAAAATGTCCAGAAATAAATAAAGAATATTTTACTATATTTGATTGTTTTGATGGTACTCTTATAGAATATTTTAAAAATGCAACAGATTTTTCTATTGAAATTCAAGAAACTGGAGATGAAACAGTTACCACAGTTACCATAGAACAGATTATTGAAAATATCTGGAATAATATTGAGCGTGAATATAATACAAAGCGACTGATTAAACGACTGCGCCGTATTGAAAATACAATGAGTGCCAAAGCTCGTGCAGATTTTTCAAAGTATATTCCTGATGGAGATATAGCAAAATTTGCAGATAATTTACAAGAATCTTTAAAAAATAATTTTACTGCCACGATGAACATTCTTAGAAATAAGAATTTCCAAGATCTTCTTGTTAATTATGATAGAGCAAAAAAAACTTTTTATATTGCTTATGAAACTATAGATAATGTAGTATCAGAATATGTTTTTAAGTACAACGAAAAAGAATTAAAACCAGCAGATTATCTTGCTGCCTTTTCAGAATTTGTAAAGCAGAATAAATCGAAAATAGAAGCGTTATCTATTCTTTTTTCAAATCCTCGAAAATGGAATACAAAAGCCCTAAATGAAATTAGGGAAATCTTAAAAAAGAATTCATTTGACGAAGAACGACTTCGTAAAGCATATGAGTTGTCCAGTCATAAATCAATGGTAGATATTATCTCGATGATAAAAAATGCAGATAACCAGAACAATCCTTTATTAACAGCCGAAGAGCGTGTTAACTTGGCAATTGACTCATTAATTAAAGAATACACTTTTACATCTGAACAATTAGAATGGCTAAATTACATTAGAGAACATCTTATTGTAAATCTTGCCATAGAAAAAGATAATTTTGATATGGTCCCAGTGCTCGAAAGACACGGTGGCCTTGCTAAGGCTCGAAAAATATTTGGAAACGATCTGGATAAGATTATCGAAGAAATTAATTATAAATTAGTTGCATAAGGAGGAAATATGTCTGATATTGTTAACAAACTTTGGGGAATGTGTAATACTCTTCGCCATGATGGCATAGACTATGGCGATTATATTGAACAGCTTACTTATCTTTTATTCATAAAAATGGCTGATGAAAAAGGGATTGAATTACCAAAAGGCTGTGATTGGGAAACACTTAAAAATAAATCCGGAACAGAGTTGACCGAGCATTACCTTTGGGTACTCCAGAAACTACGCGAAGAAAAAGGACTTTTAGGCGATATTTTTGCCCAGTCGATGCCCAAATTTAACAATCCAGTAAATTTAAAGAAAATTATTACCATGATTGATGCCGAAGAATGGTCAAGTCTGGGTGTTGACGTAAAAGCACAGGCATTTGAGGGACTTCTTGAAAAAGCGGCAAGTGAAGGAAAAAAAGGAGCAGGACAATATTTTACCCCTCGTGTATTGATTCAATCTATTGTAAGGGTTATGAAACCAAATCCATTAGTAAACAAAGAAATGAAAATATGCGACCCTGCTTGTGGAACCGGGGGATTTTTGGTTGCAGCTTATGAATGGTTAATCGAAAAAACTAAAGGAGCTATTCCTGTTGATGAAGTTAAGCGAATTAAAGAAAATACTTATTACGGACAGGAGCTTGTTGCTCGTCCGCGCAGATTAGCTTTAATGAACCTCTTTTTACATGGGCTTAAACCTACTATATATTTAGGAGATACTATTTACGAACCCGATAGAGGAGAACGCTATGATATTGTGCTTACCAATCCACCCTTTGGTACCAAAGGTGCTGGTCAAATACCAGCGAGAGATGATTTTACTATTGCAACATCAAATAAACAATTAAATTTTGTTCAGCATATTTTAACTATATTAAAACCAGGTGGACGTGCTGCTATTGTTTTACCAGATAACTGCCTTTTTGAAGATAAAGCCGCAGAAGTATTTAAAATTGTAATGGAAGATTGCAACCTTCATACTATATTGCGACTTCCAAGAGGAACGTTTGTCCCTTATGCCAATGCTCAAGCAAATGTCATTTTTTTACAGAAAGGAATACCCACGGAAAAAGTCTGGATTTATGATTGTCGTTCCAATATTCCAGGTATTACTAAAAAAGAAAGACCACTTACTCCAGAAATATTTGCCGATTTTGAAAAATGCTATGGCCCAGATCCAAACGGCAATAGCCCACGAATAGACCAGGGACCAGAAGGTCGCTTCAGGGCATTTACTATCGATGAAATCAAAGATCTCGGCTACAAACTCGATATCAAGTGGCTAAAAGATGATACACTGGACGACCCCAACGAACTGCCAGAACCTTCTGACCTGATTACTGAGGCAGTAAGCCAGCTGGAAGCAGTGATGGACGAGTTAAGTGAAATTCATAATTTGTTGGAGGCACAACAATGAAAAAGAATTTTCCGGAACATTGGGTTTTTGATAGAATTGATAATATTCTTTATCTAGTTCCAACTGGTGTAAATGAATATGAAGGTGAAAAAAAATATTATTCGACAGGTAGTATTCAAAAAGATTTTTATTTAGAAGAAGGGATATTTTCATTTAATGAAAGGCCATCAAGAGCAAATCGAATAGCAAAAAGAAATGATGTCTTTCAAGCAAGAATGAAAAATACTAATAAGCCAATTATTATAAATGACCCCACTTTTGAAGGTGCTTTATTTTCTACTGGCTTTCTCCAATTGAGACCTTATGGGAATACATATATAGAAAAATTTCTATATTATTACATTCAATCGAGTGATTTTTTAAAACAAAGAGATGAATTAGCAACCGGCTCTACACAAGAAGCATTAACAGATTCTAATGCAGTTAATATAATAATCCCCCTACCTCCCCTGAACGAGCAAAAGCGCATTGCAGAAAAGCTGGATGCCATTTTGCCAAAAGTGAAAAGTGCCAGAACCCGGCTGGAGAAAATTCCTGCAATACTCAAGAAATTTCGGCAAAGTGTCCTTGCCGCTGCCTGTTCGGGAAAGCTGACGGATGATTGGAGGGAGGAATATGCTCAGCGTACAGGAAAGAAATTGCCGAAGTGGGAAGAAAAGAAATTAAATGAAATCATATATAATATTCAATATGGATATACATCAAAATCATTTTCTCAAGGAGAAATAAAATACCTGAGAATAACAGATATTCAAAATGGGAAAGTTAATTGGGAAACAGTTCCATTTTGCCAAATAGAGAAAAATGTAATAAATAAATACTTATTAGAAAAAAATGATATTCTTTTCGCCAGGACTGGTGCGACAACCGGCAAATCATTTTTGATTAAAGATTGTCCTCCTTCGGTTTTTGCTTCTTACTTAATTAGAATAAAACCTAATACAAATATTGTTAGTGCAGAATATTTATATTTCTTTTTTCAAACGGAATATTATTGGCTCCAAATTAATGAAAATGTTGCTGGTATTGCACAACCAAATTGCAATGCTCAAAAACTCTCAAGTATTTTAATCCCCCTCCCCCCTCTTGAAGAACAGCTCGAAATCGTTCGCCGTGTGGAAAAGCTCTTTGCCCTTGCTGATTCCATTGAAGAAAAATACAAAAAATCGTACGAACATTTAGAAAAATTAGAGCAGGCTATACTTGCTAAGGCATTTCGTGGCGAACTTGTAGCACCAGACCCCAACGACGAACCGGCTGAAGAACTTCTCAAGCGAATACTTGAGGAAAAAGCAAAAATAGAACAAAACAATAAAAGAAATAATAAAAACAAAAAAAAACAAAAATAAAAATAAATATTTAATAATCCTAATTAAGTAAAAAAAATTGTAATCTAAACTAAAAAATTATATTTTTGTAAGACATCATATCATAAGTTACTCACTGAGCTATGTATAATTTCTATTTGAAAAAACTCTGCTGGTTTCAAGTAGTGAATAGAACTATGGATTCAAAATTTATTATATTGATATTTTGTTAAACTTAATATTTTACCATGTAAATCTAATTTTAAAATATAAAAAGGCAATATTCGATAAAATCATTTTACTTTACCATTAAGTTTATGGTATATAAGGGCAAATTTTTTATGGGGTATATTATTAAGATATCATAATACTTTCGAAAAAGATTTTATTCTTTTCGAATTTATATTAGAAATATAATGATTTGTGAATTCAACTCCATTCTCTATTTGGTCTATTTTAGGTATTCCATATTGATTAATAAAATTTTTTAAACTTAAATCACTATTCCAATTACTAATTTCATTATGGTCTTCTAAATATGCAAATCTGTTGTAAAGATCTATAAAGTTGTGAGTAAAATAAGATTATTTTATCATTAATAAATCCTATAAACAAAGATTTGGACTCTTTCAAGTGGATCTGATGTATTATAATGCTTCTTATTCTTATGTGTTTTATTTTGGCTTTGTATCTTCTAAATAAACCGTTTCTTTTGATAACTCTATCAATTGTAAAAGGAGAAATTATTCCAATTCCTTGATAATCCATCGATATCCCTTGGCAACAATTTAGTAGAAAATGCGATTTTGCCCCGTTGTTATAGGTATAAATAAAAAAACTGGTTATTTTCTGGGACAGAAATAAGAGTCCAAACATCGATCATTCTTTAAAATTAATTGAATCAACATAATTAATCAATTCGAATCCTATATCATTATTTAAAATATTTATTTATTTGAACGGCTTTGTTGCATAACTCCCATTTTAAAGCAAAATTTTTTATAAAAGCGAAATTTTTTTCAAATAATACTAACAAATGTATAAAAATTTAATACTTTTTTCATATCATGAAAAATTGTCTAAGAATGTTGATAAATATTTTTATAAATAGCAAATCATTAACTTTTATGCAGCAGAGCCTATTTGAACAGTAAGTATATTTTAGAGAAAAAAAGGCTAAGGAATTTTTAAAATTATTACCCAAAAAAAAGAAATAGAGAAATATTTAATAAAATCATGTTGATTCAACATTACAGTTATTTGTTTATATCTCAAATAAAGATAAGCATTTATACGGTCTTCTTTGAGAGCTTACATTATTATATTTTAGATAAAAAATATTTTTTATATTTAATAAAAAGGTCGAAAATTTTTATTATAGAGTAGTTATTGTTATAGTTATAAGGGGAGGATAGATTAGTGGGGTATGGTTAGGATTAAGTGAAGTAGAGTGGGGTTATTTAGAGAGAATGCTAGATGGTATAGGTTTAGACAGGTATACATTTTATTTATGGGGTAATTGTATTATAATTGAGTAATGAGGGAATGTATACAGAATGGGTTTATATAGATTTAAGGAGATGAGATGAAAAACTTATCTTGTGCGACATTGAATATCACTGTGCCAAAAAAGAATAATTAGAGTAGATAGGTTATTGGTTAGTCCATAACATAGACATATATCTTGAAACAGAGATTAATCATACCTTTATAATTCAACACATAAATTAAAGCGGCACGTGAGCTGGGTTCAGAACGTCATGAGACAGTTCGGTCCCTATCCACTGCGGGCGTTGGAGATTTGAGGGGAGCTGTCCCTAGTACGAGAGGACCGGGATGGACCGCTAGTGCACCAGTTGTCATGCCAGTGGCACAGCTGGGTAGCTATGTCCGGATGGGATAACCGCTGAAGGCATCTAAGCGGGAAGCCCACCCCAAGATAAGATCTCCCATCTGCGAAAGCGGACTGAAGGCGCCTCGAAGACTACGAGGTAGATAGGTCTCAGGTGTAAGCGCAGTAATGCGTTGAGCCGAGAGATACTAATATGCCGTGAGGCTTGACCATATTACCTCGAGCTGAGTCGTCAGTTCGAGTAAAAGGCCCCGCTTCGAGCGGGGTTTTTTATTTTATGCTGAGGATAGTAAAGTAATATATTTTTCAAAATTAGAAAATATTTTATAAATATATAAATATAAATTCATAATATGAAATAAATTAAAAAAAAATTCATGATAAGAAAGTGTGATAAGAGCTAAAAGCTGAAGAAGATGTTATATAGATAGATAATGAAAACATGGAAGAATTGGGAAGAGAAGGAAGGGAGAATGAGTTAGTAGAATTTTTACTTAATATGGGAGATGTGATAAAATTATATAGGATGAAAAGGAGATTAAGGATTCAGGATGTATGTAGGAAGATAAAAGAGAAGTTTGGAGAAGAGATACATCCAACAATTTTATCAAGGTATGAGAATAAAAAATTAACCATAAAGAATACGCATGCTGCTTATATATGTGATGTATTGGGAATTTATATAGAAGATGTATTTCCAGATAAAGTAGTTCTTTTAGATTTACGACATTTTATTACAAATTTAAAATTTCAATATTTAGTAAAACAATTAAGGAGATTTTTTCCAGATGAACAAATCATCAAAATGATTCAAGATTATTTACAAGAAAAATTAGATTTTGCCTGGAAAATCATCGGAATCTATGAACATAAAATCAAAAATTACCAGAATGTTTCTGACGAAAACCAAAACGATTAGTTGTTTTATAAATTAATATGAAAATATGACAAAGTTTAGAATAAAATCTTAGAAAAAGTATACTATTTTATAATTTAAGATTTATATATTATTAGTTTGATTTAATTAATAACATTAATTAAACGAGATGTTTTTTTAAATCATTTTTTGAATTTGCCGACATTATTTATAGATAGAAATGCTAAAAACTTATTTTAAATTCATTATAATATTCTTAATTTTGTTAAATACGATTTATTCTCAAGTATTAAGAACACCATCAGAAGTAATAGATATACAAAGGATACTTCGCTTAAAACAACAATTTCAGAATCAAATTTTCACTCCAGAAGAAATATTACCTTTGGTTGACCAGGAATTACAAAATTATTTTAAACAATTTAGAGATGAACGATTGTTAAAAGATAGTATTGTATCAATTCCTTATGATTATTTTAATTTTCCCTTAAATAAAATTCACACACTTATATATATAAGAAGTTTTTCGGATATTCAAAAAAAACATAGATTATTTTCTCCTTATCTATACGAAACTTTTTTATTAAAAGCAAAATTATACGAAAAATTAAATCAATCACAAAATGCATTATCACATTATTTGCAAGCCTTACAATATACAATTCCTATTTTAGATCCTTCTATTGAAGAAATAGACAGTAAATCTTTATTTCCGATAAGTATTTCTATAGAAAATTTAGAACAGTACTTAGATAACAAACAATTAAAAGAAAAATTAAATTATTTTGAGTATTGGAATGCAACATTTGGCGATGAAAATTATATAAAAGAGTTATTAGATTTAAATTTTAAGTCAAATATTGAGGTTTTTAAAAAAATATTTCAAGAATTTAAAAGCAATTTAGTAGATATAAAAAATATAAAAAAAGACTATTATAAAGCTGATTTAAATAATAATATAGTCGAAAGACGGAATAAATCTATAGAATTTCAAAATAAATGGAATGAAATAAAAGAACAATGGAATCAATTACTTCAATTAGAACAAAAATTTAAAGAAGAACAAAAAAAATTAAAAAAAGATTATGCAAATATACTTTTTTCTATGGCAAATTTAATGAAGGATATTGAGTATAAAAATAAAGAAAGAGAAAGATTATTAAATCAATCTTCATATTATCGCGGTACAGGGAATGCTTTGGGAATTAATAAAACCTTATATAGAGAATTTATTGGATATAAACGATTATTAGAATTGGCACATAATTTAGATCCCGAAAATATCGAATATATAGATTTATTATCTGATGAATATTTTCGTGAAAAAGATCCAGTATTAGGTTTAAAGATAGAAAAAATGTGGTTTCAATATGCTGATAAAAAAGATAGAAGAAATCCTAAACATTATTTTCGAATAATGTCTTATTATTTAAATACAAAAAATATAAGCCTTGCAACAAAATTCATTGATGAGCTTTATGATTATTTAAAACAAAATCCCGAATATCAATCTGAGATTTTTATAGATAAAGAAAATTTATTTTTGGATCCTTATGATCATTTTTTATTTTTTTATTACGATTTTTATTTGAAACATTATTCAACCATTAAAAATAAAGAAGATTTTGAAAATAATTTTAATACAATTTTAAATAAATTATCATTAAAATTAGATAATACAAAAGATATAATTGAAAAATCAAATGGATACCAATTAAAATATAAGATTTTATATGATTTGGCAAAATATGAAAGGATCAATAAAAATTATCAAAAAGAAATGAATTATCTTATAGAAATATATAATTTGGAAAATTTAATAGAAAGCGAAATACAAAATCTCGAAAATAAAAAAAATAATTTAGAGAAAGAACAATTGCGTTTAAGACAGACACTTTATTACGAAGAAAATTTAGAATTAACTCAAAAATTATTTGAAATTGAAAAAATTGAATTACCTAATATAAACAATCAAATCCAGAGTCTTAAAATTGTTAAAAATTCATTCCCTATGGAGAAAATCCTTGAAAGAATCGCTTATTTAAATTATAAAAATAAGGACTTTAATAATGCTATTTTATTTTATAATAAAATTTTAGAACATAAAAATATTAATACAATATATAAAAAACGATCTATGGAAAATATAAAGATAATCCAAAAAAATATACAAACAGGTTTTAATTATAAGATAAAATTACCAGATACGTTTGAAAGATAGTAAGTGCTCAGTAAATTACATTGAATTATAATTTTTTGTAAGCATTCAATTTATATTTTTTATGCTTATTTTAAGCACATAATATTTCAATGTCTTCTTCTACAAGTTCCCTTGCCCTGTAAAATCGATGCTCTATCCTGATTTCTGTAATAGTTGTTACAAATTCACTGCCAATTTCCCTTAACGGAACCCTTAATAAAGATACCTTATCATCAAACCTTCTATAACATTCCCATTCTATTAGTAATCTTATAATATGACTTACACTATATCCCGTCATCTCGGATATATCCTTTAATAATTGATGAATATTCTGACTTACTCTTATAGAATAATGTTCATAATCATTACATACTATTTGATAGATTTTTTTACTGGTTTTCTTTTGATTTGCTAATTTTTTTAGTCTTTCAATGTATTTAGAAATAAGAAATAAAAACATATCTGAATAGCTGGAATGCTGATTTTTTAAATCCTGTAAGTCTTCTTTATAGGGGATATAAATCATAAAATGTAAAATTATTGTATTACTTGATTCTTCTAGTTCTTCGTTAGGACTTTGTATATTCTTTCTTATATAGGTAGCCATCAATAATTATAGTCTAATTTTTATTAAAAATCTTACTAAAAAAATATAGGTTTTGTTGCATAACTTCCCTTATAATGTAAAATTTTTTATAAAAGCGAGATTTTTTTCAAATATTACTAACATATGTTTAAAAATTCAATACTTTTTTTATATTACGAAAAACGGTCTAACAATATAAGTTTTCTTTAAAATTCAAAAAAATATTTACTTTTTATAATATAGATTTTTTTTTGTGTTTACAATAAAAATCATAAAAATTAAAGTCGAAACTATAATGAGATAATAGAGGTTAAATTATGGCAAATAGGAATGAATCCTTAAATAGTGTAATAGGTCCAGGCTCTATATTCGAAGGTAAATTTTATATTTCTGGTTCTTTAAGAATTGATGGAAAATTTCAGGGAGAAATTAAAACAGAAGATGAGCTGGTTATTGGAGAAACAGGAAAAGTAAAAACCAATATTAAAGCTAGAAGTGTTGTTATTGCAGGTACGATGATTGGGAATATACAGGCAACAGAAGAAGTAAGGATAGAAAAAAATGGAAAATTATTAGGGGATATAGAAACAGGTACGATGATTGGAAATATACAAGCAACAGAAGAAGTAAGGATTGAAAAAAATGGAAAATTATTAGGGGATATAGAAACGCCAGTATTATATTTAACACCTGGTGTTATTGCTAAAGGAATGATGACAATTACTGGCGGACAAAAAAAAGATGTTGAAAAACTAATAGAAGAGTCCTTTGGAGAAGGATTACCTGCTATTGGGAAAGAAAAAAATTTAAATAAAGAAGAAAAAAAGAAATAGTCAGGTATTGAATGTATTATCATACAAGGTTTCAACAAAAAGAAGATGTTAAAAGAGTAGAATTAAAAGGTAGATTCTCATTTATCCATTTAGGGGGAGGAAATTTTGTATACACAATTCCTGGAAAAAATAAACCTAAAGTTGGTAGAATTGATTTATCAGAATTAAGTTTAAAAAAGATAGGAATTGGTTTTACTGTTTTATTTGTAGGATTTTTTCTTTTTTTTGTAGTATTAACTAAAAGTGGTGTTGCTACAACAAATGAAACAAAAAAATATGCATCCAAAGATGCTTTAAATGAACAAGAACAATTAGATTTAAAACATTTAGATCCGCAAGAAATAGAAAAAAAATCAGAAGAATTAAAAAATAAAGTACTTCAAGAAGATAATGAAATAGAAAAAGCTTTACAAAATAAAAAAACAAAATATATTGAATATAAAGTTAAAGAAGGTGATAATTTAATTTTAATTGCAACGAAATATAGAGTACCAGTAAAATTTATATTAAAAGAAAATAATTTAAAATTAACAGATTATATCTATCCAGGGCAAACATTAAAAATACCTAATAAACCAGGTATCTTTTATAAAATTAAAAAGGGAGATAGATTAATTACGATTGCAGAAAAATATAAAGTTTCAGTACTTGACATCATAAAAGATAATGACGATTTAAAAAATTTTGATATATTAATAGTAGGTAAAAAAATATTTTTACCAAATGCAGTAATACCAGAGCCCCCACCTGTTTGGCAAATGCCAATATGGGGTAGAATCAGTTCTTATTATGGTTATAGATTACATCCAATCTATAGATATAAACAATTTCATGATGGTATAGATATTGCTGCTCATTATCAACCAGTTCAGGCGGCAAGAGATGGTATTGTTTATTTTGCAGGTTATATGGGAGGTTATGGAAAAGTAATTATTTTAAAACATGGAAGAGATTTTAAAACATTATATGCTCATTTGAGTGAAATTTATGTAAGGGTTGGTCAAATGATCAAGGCTGGAAAAATAATCGGTAAATCTGGTAATACTGGTTTTTCTACAGGACCACACCTACATTTTGAAATATTATACAAAGGAAGCCCTGTTAACCCCATTAAATATTTAAAAAGACAATAAAATACAATTTTATTTTTTTATCATTCTTATTATCTAAAAATAACAAATAATTTAAAGAAAAAGGAGTTATTTTATGCCAGCAACAAAAAAATCAAGAAGCAAAAAATCAACTAAGAAAAAAACAGAATTTCAAAATGAAACTAATTTAGAAATGAATGAAGAACAATCAGCAGAAGAACTAGAAAATAATCAGAATTCAAATGAAAATATCCAAAATATAGAAGAAAATGAGGTAAATGAAAATAAAAATAAAACAAAATTCTATCAAAATGAAGAAACACCACCACCATTATATTTATCGAAATTAACCTCATTACCAATTGAAGAATTAACTCAATTAGCAATACAAATGGGAGTTGATGATGTAACAGGAAAAAGGCAAAATATTATCTATTCCATTATGCAAAAGCAATTGCAGCGTAATGGTATTGTTTATGCTTCTGGTGTTCTTGATAAAAAGCCAGAAGGATATGGATTCTTACGAAGTGCGAATTATAGTTATTTACAGGGACCTGATGATATTTATGTTTCTGCTTCTCAGATAAGAAATTTTAAACTTCAAACAGGTGATACTATTGAAGGACAGGTTAGACCACCAAATTCAGGTTCAAATGAAAAATATTATGCTTTATTACGTATAGATAGTGTAAATGGAGAGTCTCCAGAAAAGGCGAGAAATAGAATTTTATTTGATAATTTAACTCCCATATATCCAGATGAAAAGTTTAATTTAGAATATAGGCCTGATCTTTTAGATACAAGAATTATTGATCTATTTGTACCTATTGGAAAAGGGCAAAGAGGTTTGATAGTTGCTCCACCACGTGTGGGAAAAACAATATTATTGCAGCATCTTGCAAATGCAATTACCACAAATCATCCAGAGGTATATTTAATTGTTCTTTTGATTGATGAAAGACCAGAAGAAGTAACTGATATGGCACGTAATGTAAAAGGTGAGGTAATTAGTTCAACCTTTGATGAAGAAGCAACAAGGCATTGTAATGTAGCAGAAATAGTTTTAGAAAAAGCAAAACGTTTAGTAGAATTTGGGAAAGATGTTGTAATTTTATTAGATTCTATTACACGTTTAGCAAGAGCATATAACCAGACAACACCTGCATCTGGTAAGATATTGTCGGGTGGTATGGACTCTAATGCATTACATAAACCAAAAAAATTTTTTGGTGCAGCACGTAATATAGAAAATGGTGGTTCTTTAACTATTATTGCTACAGCTTTAATAGAAACAGGTTCAAAAATGGATGAAGTCATTTTCGAGGAATTTAAAGGTACCGGAAATATGGAAATACACTTAGATAGAAGGTTAGCAGATAGAAGGATTTTCCCTGCTATTGACTTAAATAAATCTGGTACAAGAAAAGAAGATCTATTATTACCGGAAGATGTATTACATCGAGTTTATCTATTAAGAAAGATATTAAGTCCTTTATCTCCGATAGAAGCAATGGAATTTCTACTTAGTAAAATAAAAAATACAAAAACAAATGAAGAATTTTTAGCAAGTATGAATACAGCTGCTGCTATGGATATTTAAATAATTTTTTCTATTTCGTTCCAGAATTCATAGGAATCAATTTTACCTTTTAGAAAATCAGCGATAAGAACGCGAACTTGCAAAGGAAAAGCGTTCCAGTATTTTTCATACCAGTTTGGGGCGCTTTTCTTTAATTCTTCTATCTGGGATTTAGGCATTCTACCAAGAGAATAATCAATAAAATGTTGTACCATTACTAAAATAAGTTCCTTGGGAAGTGATGGTTTTTTTTCGTCTGGAACATAATAATCTAATAATTTTTCTAAATGCTCTTCGCTGATATTTGGTTCTTTTTCTAATATTAATTGGGTTACTATACGCCTTGCCATTGCCTTAACATCAATATTAAAAGATTGAGAAATTTTTGAAGCCATATCCTTAGCCATTTTTTCGAAATCGATATCTTTTAAAGAAAGTGGACTATTTTTTTTTCTTTTTTCTAATGCCATTTCTATGCCAGTTAATTCTTCTGGTGTTGCTTTATTCAAAATATAATCTAAGACAAATTCAAATTCTTTTTTATGCTTCATATTTTTATTATCGATTTTATTTTTTATATTGAAAAAATAAAGAATTTTTTAGTTGAAAATATTCTTAATTTGGCAAGCACTCAATTATATTTTTTATAAATTATTTTATACACATAATATTTCGACTATTCTACCATATCATTAATTTAAAAACTGCATAAAAAGTAACTAAATAATAACTAAAAATAGACAGTGTTATTTGAGTGTTTACTTTATTAAAAATAAGAGTATCTGATTTTTTTATTATAAAATTACAAAAAATGAATTACGAAAATTGTAATAAAGGAATCATATCCTGTCTATATTTTTTAAAAATTTTTTTAATGTAATATAATTGTATAGTTTTTTTACTCAAAATTATACCAAAAAATAAAAATTATTTGATTTAAAATAAATATCAAATATATTTGTATAAAAATATGTTAGAAACATTGATTACATCCAAAACGCGTATAAAAATTTTATTGAAATTTTTTATCAATCCCAATGCAAGAGGTTATTTAAGAGAATTAGCAAAAGAAATGAATGAATCAACCAACTCTGTACGAGTAGAATTAGATAAACTGGTAGAGGCAGGTTATTTAGAAAAAGAAGGAGAAAAAAATAAAGTTTTTTATAGAGCAAATGTAAAACATAAATTATTTCCAGAAATTCATAATTTAGTAAAAAAATACTTAGGGATTGATGTTTTAATTGATAATGTTTTACAAAATATAGGTCATTTAAAAGAAGCCTATCTTATAGGTGATTATGCAGAAGGAAAAGATTCTGGTATTATTGATATTGTATTAATTGGCAGGATTGATGAAAATTATTTAATTCAACTTATAAAAAAAGCAGAACAATTATTGGATAGAAAAATTCGATATATCATTTTAACAGAAAATGAAAAAAAGAAATACGAAAAACCTTTAAATTTAAAAAATGGTGTTGCTGTCTGGAAAGAAATTTTATAATTGATGGCCTTTTTATAAAAATTTTCTAATTTTATTATTCTATCTATATAAAAACAATTTTTAAAATCCATATTAAAAAATAAAAATCATTTGTATAAATAAAAGTTTACTTTATTTTGATATTATGAAGTTGCCCATAGGAATACAGAGTTTTGAAGTAATCCGAACAGGAAATTATTATTATGTAGATAAAACAAAATTTGTATGGAAGCTGGTAAATGACGGAAAGTATTATTTTTTATCGCGTCCGAGAAGATTTGGTAAGTCATTGTTTATAGATACACTCAAGCAGGCGTTTTTAGGAAGAAAGGAATTATTTAGAGGATTATATTTAGAAGATCGCTGGGACTGGGAGAAGAAATATCCCGTTATACATATTGATTTTGGAGGGGGATTAGTAAAAGATAGTAATGATTTAGAGGAATGGATAAAAGAAATTTTAATAAGTAATTACAAAGAGTATCAAATCGAGCAAGATATAGAAATTGATATTAATAAAAAAGAAAAAGATATAAGACTATTATTTAAAAATTTAATTATAAAATTATATAAAAATTCAAATAGTGAAGTAGTAGTATTGATAGATGAGTATGATAAGCCCATATTGGATAGGATAGAGGATAAAGAAGAGGCGATAAAGATAAGGGAAGTATTAAAGAATTTTTATAGTGTCTTAAAACCCTTAGACAGGTATTTAAAATTTGTGATATTGACTGGTGTATCGAAATTTTCGAAGGTATCATTATTTTCTGGTTTAAATCAGTTGAGGGACATAACATTAAGTGAGGAATATGCGACGATATGTGGCTATACTCAGGAGGAGTTAGAGGAAGTATTTAAGGAGGAGTTAAGGGGGGAGGATAGAGAGGAGATAAGGCGTTGGTATAATGGATATAGCTGGTTAGGGGATAGCGGTATATAATCCGTTTGATGTATTGTTGTATTTGAAGGAGAGGAAGTTTTATCCATATTGGTTTGAGAGTGGAACTCCGAATTTTTTGGTAAAGTTATTGATAGAGAAGCGGTTTTATATACCGAAGTTAAATGAGTTATGGGTATCGGAGGGGTTGATAGGTAGTTTTGATGTAGATATGATAGAGCCAGAGAATTTATTGTTTCAGACTGGTTATTTAACGATAAGGGGTTTGGAGAGGATGCCGACGGGATATTTATATTATTTAAGTTATCCGAATAAGGAGGTGGAGATATCGTTGAATCATTATATATTGATGTATTATACGCAGGAGGGTCATGAGGCATCGAGATTAGTAGTGGAGCTTATAAGGGGGTTAAGTGTAGGGGATATAGGATGTTTAAAGGATATATTGCAGAGTTTATTTCGAGGTATACCGTATGAGTGGTATAGGCGTAATGAGATAAGTAGTTATGAGGGTTATTATGCGAGTGTGGTATATAGTTTTTTGGTTGGGGGAGGATTTGAGATAATAGCGGAGGATTATACGAGTTGTGGTAGGATAGACTTAACCTTATTATATGGAGATAGATGTTATATAATGGAGTTTAAGGTGATGGAGATAGAGGGAGGGGGTAAGGCGATAGAGCAGATAAGGGGGAAGGGATATGGAGAGAAGTATAGGGGTAGATATAGAGAGGTATATTTAATAGGGATAGAGTTTAGTAGGGAGAAGAAGGAGATAGTAGGATTTGACTGGGAGAGGTTTTGATATTATGAAGTTGCCCATAGGAATACAGAGTTTTGAAGTAATTCGAACAGGAAATTATTATTATGTAGATAAAACAAAATTTGTATGGAAGCTGGTAAATGATGGAAAGTATTATTTTTTATCGCGTCCGAGAAGATTTGGTAAGTCATTGTTTATAGATACACTCAAGCAGGCGTTTTTAGGAAGAAAGGAATTATTTAGAGGATTATATTTAGAAGATCACTGGGACTGGGAGAAGAAATATCCCGTTATACATATTGATTTTGGAGGAAGATATATAGAAAACGTAGATCATTTAAAAATAAGTATCATAGAGAACCTTCAAAAGAATGAGTTTGAACTTAAATTAAAATGTAAGAAAAAAGACTTGTATGATAGTTATTTAGAGGAGATAATTATAGAGGGTTTTAGGAAGTATCATAGTGAAGTAGTAGTATTGATAGATGAGTATGATAAGCCCATATTGGATAGGCTAGAGGATAAAGAAGAGGCGATAAAGATAAGGGAAGTATTAAAGAATTTTTATAGTGTCTTAAAACCCTTAGATAGGTATTTAAAATTTGTGATATTGACTGGTGTATCGAAATTTTCGAAGGTATCATTATTTTCTGGTTTAAATCAGTTGAGGGACATAACATTAAGTGAGGAATATGCGACGATATGTGGCTATACTCAGGAGGAGTTAGAGGAAGTATTTAAGGAGGAGTTAAGGGGGGAGGATAGAGAGGAGATAAGGCGTTGGTATAATGGATATAGTTGGTTAGGGGAAGCGGTATATAATCCGTTTGATGTATTGTTGTATTTGAAGGAGAGGAAGTTTTATCCATATTGGTTTGAGAGTGGAACTCCGAATTTTTTGGTAAAGTTATTGATAGAGAAGCGGTTTTATATACCGAAGTTAAATGAGTTATGGGTATCGGAGGGGTTGATAGGTAGTTTTGATGTAGATATGATAGAGCCAGAGAATTTATTGTTTCAGACTGGTTATTTAACGATAAGGGGTTTGGAGAGGATGCCGACGGGATATTTATATTATTTAAGTTATCCGAATAAGGAGGTGGAGATATCGTTGAATCATTATATATTGATGTATTATACGCAGGAGGGTCATGAGGCATCGAGATTAGTAGTGGAGCTTATAAGGGGGTTAAGTGTAGGGGATATAGGATGTTTAAAGGATATATTGCAGAGTTTATTTCGAGGTATACCGTATGAGTGGTATAGGCGTAATGAGATAAGTAGTTATGAGGGTTATTATGCGAGTGTGGTATATAGTTTTTTGGTTGGGGGAGGATTTGAGATAATAGCGGAGGATTATACGAGTTGTGGTAGGATAGACTTAACTTTATTATATGGAGATAGATGTTATATAATGGAGTTTAAGGTGATGGAGATAGAGGGAGGGGGTAAGGCGATAGAGCAGATAAGGGGGAAGGGATATGGAGAGAAGTATAGGGGTAGATATAGAGAGGTATATTTAATAGGGATAGAGTTTAGTAGGGAAAAGAAGGAGATAGTAGGATTTGACTGGGAGAGGTTTTGATATTATGAAGTTGCCCATAGGAATACAGAGTTTTGAAAAAATAAGAACAGATGATTATTACTATATAGATAAAACCTATTTTGTAAAAAAATTAGTAGAAGAAGGAAGTTATTATTTTTTATCTCGTCCCAGAAGATTTGGTAAATCTTTATTTTTAGATACATTAAGACAAGCTTTTCTTGCAAAAAAAGAATTATTTAAGGGATTATATTTATATGATAAATGGGAATGGGATAAAAAATATCCTGTAATCTACCTTGATTTTGGAGAAGGAATGATCGAATCTTCGGATCATTTAAAAAAAGTCATTGAATCAAATTTAAGAAAAATATCTTTATATTATCAGATTGAACTTACAGAAGAATTATTAGAAAGAAGAGGAATCGAATTAATTGAAAAGTTATACAAAAAATATCAACAAAAGGTTGTTGTGTTAATTGATGAGTATGATAAGCCAATCCTTGATTGTATAGAAGATCAGAGAAGAAGCGAAACGAATTAGAGATATATTAAAAAATTTTTATAGTATATTAAAACCCTTAGATGTATATTTAAAGTTTGTATTTTTAGTTGGAGTATCAAAATTTTCGAAGGTTTCTTTATTTAGTGGATTAAATCAACTTAGAGATATTACTTTAAGCGAAGAATATGCAACAATTTGTGGATATACACAGGTAGAATTAGAAAAATATTTTTATGAGGCAATAAAAGATTTAACAGAAAAAGAAAAGATCAAAGAATGGTATAATGGATATAGCTGGTTAGGAGAAAAGGTATATAATCCTTTTGATGTTTTGTTATTTTTAAAAGAGAAAAAATATTATCCTTATTGGTTCGAAACTGGAACACCAGCTTTTTTAATTCGATTATTGGCAGAAAAAAAGTTTTTTTTACCAAACTTAGAAGAATTAGTAGCAACAGATCAGTTAATAGGAAATTTAGATATAGATTTTATTGAGCCAGAAAATTTATTATTTCAGACTGGTTATTTAACAATAAAAAAATACGAAGCAATATCAAATGGATATTTATATTATTTAGGTTATCCGAATAAAGAAGTTAAGATATCATTAAATCAATATATTTTAAATTATTTAATGAGTGTTTCTCAGGAATCTTTAAGACTACAAAGTCGTTTATATAAAATTTTAAGCTCAGGAGAAATAAAAGAACTGGAAGAAATTTTAAAAAGTTTATTTAACAGTATTCCCTATGATTGGTATAGAAAAAATGAACTATCAGGATACGAAGGATATTATGCGAGTGTAATATATAGTTTTTTAGCAGGAGCAGGTTTAGATTTGATAGCTGAAGATCATACCAATCAAGGCAGAATAGATTTATCCATATTTTATATAGATAAATGCTATATAATGGAATTTAAAGTAGTAGAACTGGCAGGTGGAAGCAATCCTATAGAGCAGATCAAAACGAAGAAATATTACGAAAAATATCAAAAAAAATATCCCTATATTTATTTAATAGGCATAGAGTTCAGTAAACAAGAAAAGAATCTTATAAAATTTGAATGGGAAAAAATTTAATAAAATGATTGACAATCAAATAAAAAAATATTTAAATAAAAAAAATGGGAATAAATATAGAAGATAGAAAAAATAGATTAAAAAGAGTATTTTTATTATTAAAAGAAAACAAAGACGATATAGCAGTAGAAGAGCTAAACGAAATTCTCGAAGAAATATCAAAAGAACAATTAAGATTTGTAGATAGAAGTGAATTAAAAGAAATATTAATAGAAATAAGAGAAGGATTTAAGAGAATAGATGAAAGATTTGAAATGATGGAAAAACGTTTTCAAGCTAATGATAAAGCGATTTGAAGAACAATTCAATTATATGAATAAGCATTTTGAGTCTATTAATAAACGATTCGAGGAACAACTACAAAATATGAATAAACGTTTTGAGGATTTAATCCACTATTCAGATAAAAAGTTTGAGAATATAGATAAGCGATTTGAAGAGCAATTTAATTATATGAACAAACATTTTGATTCTATGAATAAGCGATTAGATTCTGTTGATAAGCGTTTTGAAGAACAATTCAATTATATGAATAAACATTTTGAGTCTATTAATAAACGATTCGAGGAACAACTACAAAATATGGATAAACGTTTTGAGGATTTAATCCACTATTCAGATAAAAAGTTTGAGAATATAGATAAGCGAATTGATTCCGTTGATAAACGTTTTGAAGAACAATTACAATATATGAATAAACGCTTTGAAGATTTAATTCATTATTCAGATAAACGGTTTGAGAGTATAAATAAGCGATTTAATACAACTCAATGGTTAATAGGATTATTATTTAGTGCCGTACTGGGCGTGATGAGTTTTTTTCATTATTTAGATCAAAAAACCAATAGCGAAATTATAAAAGGACTCAATCAAATTCATCAAGAAATACAAAAATAATCTTAAAAATAAAAATATTAATTACTAAAAATCTGTTGCATAAAAGTTAATTATTTGCTATTTATAAAAATATTTATCAACATTCTTAGACAATTTTTCTCGATATGAAAAAAGGTAAACGATCAATTTATATTTTCGTAAATTATTTTAGGCACATAATATTTCTATGTCTTCTTCTACAAGCTCCCTCGCCCTATAAAATCGATGCTCTATCCTGATTTCTGTAATACTTGTTACAAATTCACGACCAATCTCCCTTAAGCGGAACCCTCAATAGAGATACCTTATCATCAAACCTTCTATAACATTCCCATTCTATTAATAATCTTATAATATGACTTACACTATAACCCGTCATCTCTGATATATCCTTTAATAATTGATGAATATTCTGACTTACTCTTACAGAATAGTGTTCATAATCATTACATACTATCTGATAGATTTTTTTACTGGTTTTCTTTTGATTTGCTAATTTTTTTAGTCTTTCAATGTATTTAGAAATTAAAAAAAAAAACATATCCGAATAGCTGGAATGCTGATTTCTTAGATCCTGCAAATCATCTTTATAGGGTAAATAAATCATAAAATGTAAAATTACTGTATTGCTTGATTCTTCCAGTTCTTCGTTAGGACTATGGATATTCTTTCTTGTATATGTAGCCATCAATATAATAGTCTATTTTTTGTTAAAAATCTTACTAAAAAAATATAAGAAAATCACAATTTAGAAGTAGTATTTATAGAAACTATAAATTATACGGCGTTCTTTGATCGCTTACATGAAAAAAATATTGAATTTTTAAAGATATGTTAGTATTATTTGAGAAAAATTTCACTTTTATAAAAAATTTTGTTTTAGAAAGGGAGTTATGCAACAAAGCTACTATAAAATACCACCAAAAAGACAATTCATCTCAATTAATAATGTTTTTAAGATCAAAAACGAGTAAAAAATTTGAACAAGAAAATAAAATCGGATTGACAAAAGTTGTTTGAAAAATTATTTGCTATTATAACTAATAAATGGAACAATAATGTAAATTGATTTTAGAAGTAAATTAATTATATAACTATATAATAAAGAGAAAAACAATGAAAAAAGCATTAATTACGGGAATAACAGGTCAGGATGGTTCTTATCTGGCAGAACTTTTGCTCTCTAAGGAGTATGAAGTACATGGTATGATACGTCGTTCCAGTTCATTTAATACTCATAGGATTGATCATATATACAAAGATCCACATAATCCAGATGTAAGGTTATTTTTACATCATGGGGAATTATCAGATACAGGGCAAATAGTTCAATTACTTTATGATATACAGCCAGATGAAATTTATCATTTAGGAGCACAAAGCCATGTAAAAGTAAGTTTTGATATACCAGAATATAGTGGTGATATTACTGGATTAGGTACTACAAGAATCTTAGATGCAATAAGAAGAACAGGCATAAAATCTAAATTTTATCAGGCTTCTTCTTCGGAAATGTTTGGAGCTTCTCCTCCTCCACAAAACGAAAAAACACCATTTTATCCCAGAAGTCCTTATGCAGCAGCAAAGGTTTATGCTTATTGGATAACAGTAAATTATAGAGAATCCTATAATATATTTGCATGTAATGGAATTTTATTTAATCACGAAAGCCCAAGAAGAGGAGAAACTTTTGTAACTCGAAAGATAACAAGAGGATTGGCAAATATTTTAGCAGGAAAACAAAAAAAATTATATATGGGTAATCTGGATGCAAAAAGAGATTGGGGATTTGCACCAGATTATGTAGAGATGATGTGGTTGATGCTACAACAGGATATACCGGATGATTATGTAGTTGGGACTGGAGAAAGTCATTCTGTTCGAGAATTTATTGAAAAGTCTTTTTTATATGCAGGAATTGAAATTGAATGGAAAGGCAAAGATAAAGAAGAAAAAGGATTGATAAAAAGTTTTGATAAAAGATGGGAATATCTTTTTAAAATAGGAGATATTTTAATTGAAATTGACCCTCGCTATTTTCGACCAGCAGAAGTACATCATTTACAAGCAGATATAACAAAAGCAAAAAAACAATTAGGATGGCAACCAAAAACAACATTTGAAGACTTAATCCATATTATGGTAGATTATGATTTATTGGGGGTAGGGATAACTCCTCCGGGAAAAGGATTAGATGTTTCTAAGAGAAAAGGGTTCCATTATACGGAACATATAATTACTTATAACCCTAATTGAATAAATAATATAAGTATAGGAATGTGAAATGCAAAAAAATAGTAAAATAGCAGTTTTAGGTGCAAGTGGCTTAGTAGGTAGTACTATAACAAGAAGACTTTTAGAAAAAGGTTTTAATAATTTAATAGGAGTCTATCGATAGTAGAAAACCAGATATACAAAAAATAGAATTAATTAAAGTGGATTTAACTAATCAGGCAGCAACAGAAGAATTTTTTAAGGATTATCAACCTGAATATGTTTTTTTAGCAGCAGCAAAAGTAGGTGGTATTCTTGCTAATAATACTTATAAAGCAGATTTTATTTACGAAAATTTAGCTATTGATGTAAATGTAATTCATTCCGCCTATAAATATAAAACAAAAAAACTATTAAATCTTGGTTCTTCTTGTATTTATCCTAAATTTGCGCCACAACCTATGAAAGAAGAACATCTATTAACTGGAACCTTAGAACCTACCAATGAACCTTATGCAATAGCAAAAATTTCTGCAATAAAACTATGTCGATATTTTAATGAACAATATAAAACCAATTTTATATCTGTTATGCCAACAAATTTATATGGAATTGGTGATAATTTTAATTTAGAAACATCCCATGTCTTGCCAGCATTGATAAGAAAATTTCATTTAGCAAAACTTCTAGAACAAGGAGATATCGAAGGAATAAAAAAAGACTTTAAAAAATATCCCATAGGCTTTGGCTTAGACGAAAAAGTAGATTACAGTGATGAAAAATCCATATTACAAACTCTTTCCGTACTCGGTATAAAAATTCACTCATCACCTCTCACTTCTCACGTCTCACTAACTCTCTGGGGAAGTGGAGAAGTATATAGAGAGTTTTTATATGTTGATGATATGGCAGATGCATGTATATATTTAATGGAAAATATAGATTCAGATAAAATGAGAGAATTTTCCGATGACTATTTTGTCAACATTGGAACTGGCGAAGATATTAAATTAAAGGACTTAGCATATAAAATTAAAGATATGATAGGATTTAAAGGAGAAATTACCCATGATCTTTCCAAACCAGATGGAACACCAAGAAAACTTTTAGATGTAAGCAAGATTAATCAACTTGGCTGGCAATATAAAATAAGTTTAGAAGAGGGAATCAGGAAGACGTATAGATTTTACATGAATAATTTATATTAATTTAATTATATTATACGGAAGATGAATAAGGGAGTGTATAAATCATGAAGGTAGTCATACTTGCAGGTGGATTTGGTACAAGATTAAGTGAAGAGACAGAGATAAGACCAAAACCTATGGTGGAAATAGGTGGAAAGCCAATCCTTTGGCATATTATGAAAATCTACACAGCCTATGGATTTAGCGATTTTGTAATTCTTTTAGGATATAAAGGCTATATGATAAAAGAGTATTTTGCTAACTATTATTTGCACCAAAGTGATGTTACTATAGATCTAAAAAATAATACGATGAAAATACATAATAGTAAAGCTGAGCCATGGATAGTAACTTTAGTAGATACAGGAATAAACACTATGACAGGTGGAAGAATAAAGCAAGCAAAAAAGTATATTGGAAATGAAAGGTTTATGTTGACGTATGGGGATGGCCTAGGTGATGTTAATATAAATGAATTATTGAACTTTCATAATTCTCATGATGGTTATATATCAGTTACTTCTGTCCAGCCAGAAGGTAGGTTTGGGGCACTAAATATTTATGAAAACAACAAAGTTACAGGTTTTGTAGAGAAACCTAAAGGTGATGGTCATTGGATCAATGGAGGTTTTTTTGTATGTGAACCAGAGGTTTTTGAGTATATAGAAGATGAAATAAACACTGTTTTTGAACAAGAGCCATTAAGGAATCTTGCAAAAGATGGAAAGATGTATGCGTATAGACATACGGGATTCTGGAAAGCTATGGATACTTTAAGAGATAAAAAGGAATTGGAAAGGTTATGGAATTCTGGAAATGCTCCCTGGAAGGTATGGAATGATTAGTTTTGAGAAGTTATTTAATGGTATTTATAATGGAATTACAGTATTAGTAACCGGTCATACTGGATTTAAGGGTAGTTGGTTGTCTTTATGGCTTACACAAATGGGAGCAAAAATTATTGGATATTCTAAAGATATCCCTACAGATCCAAATCACTTTTTACTATTGAAAGAAAAAGGATATTTTGAGAATATGATTGATATTAGAGGCGATATACGAGATATTAAAAAACTGGATGAAGTTTTTAATAAATATAAACCGGATATAGTTTTTCATCTAGCAGCTCAACCTTTGGTTAGGAATTCTTATAAAAATCCCATAGAGACATATGAAACAAATGTGATAGGAACTTTAAAAGTATTTGAAGCCTGTAGAAAAGCTGGAGTTAAGGCAATAGTAAATATTACAAGTGATAAATGCTATGAAAATAAAGAATGGGTTTGGGGTTATAGAGAAATTGATCCAATGGGTGGTTATGACCTTTATAGTTCCAGTAAAGGTTGCGCTGAACTTTTAACAAGCAGTTATAGAAATTCATTTTTTAATTTGAATGATTATAAAATAAAGCATAATACTTTGTTGGCAAGCTGTAGGGCTGGTAATGTAATAGGGGGTGGTGATTGGGCAAAGGATAGATTAATTCCTGATGTTATGATTTCTACAAGCAAAAAAGAAAAAGTAAAGATAAGAAAACCACATGCTACAAGACCATGGCAACATGTATTAGAGCCATTGAGTGGATATTTGATGATAGGACAAAGACTTTTGGAAGGCAAAAAAGAATTTGCAGAAGGATGGAATTTTGGTCCAGATGGCGAAGGGAATATAACAGTTGAAGATGTTTTAAAGAATATGAAAAATTATTGGTGTGAAATAGATTATGAAGTAGATAATAGCTCACAACAATTTCATGAAGCAAATTTATTAAAGTTAGATTGTTCAAAAGCACATTACTATTTAAAATGGAAGAGTGTATGGGATAATCAGAAAACATTTGAAAAAACAGCAAGATGGTATAAGGAATATTATAATAATAATAAAATTATGTCTATGTTGGATTTAGAAGAATATATCAATGATGCAAATTTGGGAAATATTGCATGGACTCAAAAATGACAGTTCTTTTAACTGGTGCTACTGGCTTTTTAGGGAGCCATTTATTAAAAAGATTGGTGGATAAGGGGTATAATGTCGTAATTTTAAAAAGAAGTTTTTCTAATACCTGGAGAATAAACAGTTATTTGGGTAAAATTAAAAGTTACGATATAGATATTACGGGAATAGAGAAACCTTTTGAAGAACAAAAAATAGATATAGTTATTCATACAGCTACTAACTATGGAAGAAAAAAAGAAAGTGTTTTAGATGTAGTTGAAACAAATTTGATTTTTTCTTTAAAATTGTTAGAAACTGCTTCATTTTTCAACACAGACACGTTTTTCAACACAGACACGTTTTTCAACACAGACACGTTATTATATAAATATCTTAATCATTATTCATTATCAAAAAAACAATTTGTTGAATGGCTTAAGTTTTTTAGTGATAAAATCAAGGTAGTAAATTTAAAAATAGAACATATGTATGGACCACAAGATGATGATACAAAATTTGTATCATGGTTAATTTCACAACTGCTCCAGAATGTTGAAAATATTGACCTAACAGCGGGTGAACAAAAAAGGGATTTTATCTATATTGATGATGTTGTAGATGCTTATATGCTTTTACTTGATCATGTTATCAATTTTAAAAATACTTTTCAAGAATATGATATAGGTAGTGGAAAACCAATAAAATTAAAAGAGTTTGTTATAAATGTTTATAAAGAAGTGATGAAAATAAAAAAAATAGATACTAAACTAAAATTTGGTGCTCTCCCGTATAGAGAAGGTGAATTTATGGAGATAGATGAAAATATTGAACCTCTTCTTTCTTTAGGGTGGCTACCTAAAACATCTTTGGAAGAGGGAATAAAAAAGACTATTGAGGGGTTTTTAAATGTTGAAGCAAACTGAATTGAAACAAGAGATTTTAAGTAAAGTTAAAGACTATTATAAATTGGTTCATGAGCCTAAGCAAAAGGAAAAATTTGTGGAAGGTAAAAGCAGGATAAACTATGCAGGTAGAGCTTTTGATGAAAATGAAATGTGTAATTTAGTGGAAAGTGCTTTAGATTTCTGGCTAACTTATGGTAGGTTTTCAAAAGAATTTGAAATAAAATTAGCTAATTTTCTTGGAGTTAAATATGTTTTAGCTGTAAATAGTGGTAGCAGTGCTAATCTCTTGGCATTTTTTTCTTTAACATCACCTTTACTTAAAGAAAGAAGAATAAAAAGAGGAGATGAAGTTATAACTGTTGCCGCTGGTTTTCCAACAACAATTGCTCCTATAATTCAATATGGAGCAGTTCCTGTTTTTGTTGATATTGATCTGGAAACTTTGAATATCGATGAAAATGAAATTGAAAAAGCTATATCAGATAAAACAAAAGCAATTATGGTTGCCCATACCCTGGGTAATCCATTTAATATAGAAAAAGTCAAAGCTATATGCGAAAAATATAATTTATGGTTAATAGAAGATAATTGTGATGCACTGGGGAGTAAATATAAAGGCAAATATACTGGAACTTGGGGTGATATAGGAACCAGCAGTTTTTATCCACCACACCATATAACCATGGGAGAAGGAGGAGCGGTTTATACTAACAATAGGATTTTGAAAAAAATACTTTTATCTATGAGGGATTGGGGAAGGGACTGCTGGTGTGAAAGTGGAGTAGATAATACCTGTGGTGCCAGATTTTCTCAAAAGATTGGTAAACTGCCTTTTGGATATGATCATAAATACGTTTATTCCCATTTTGGGTTTAATCTTAAAATTACAGATATGCAAGCAGCCATAGGTGTCGCTCAACTTGAGAAATTGCCAGAGTTTATAAAAAAACGACAAGAAAATTGGGAAAAGCTGTATAATGGATTAAAAGATATTGAAGAATTTATATTTGTGAAACCACAGGAGAATAGTGAAGTGAGTTGGTTTGGTTTTTTTATAACATTAAAAGATGGTATTAGATTTAGCAGAAACGAAATTGTTAGATATCTAGAAGATAAAGGGATACAAACTAGGAATTTATTTGCTGGTAATATAACAAAACATCCTGCTTTTGATACTCTAAAAGAAGGTTTAGATTATAAAGTAATTGGGAGTTTGAAAAACACTGATAAAATAATGAACGATGGTTTCTGGATAGGTGTGTATCCTGGATTAAGTGATGAGGCTATTAGTTATATAGTAAAGACGATAAATGAATTTGTGGAGAGATATGTATGAGATATTTAATAACTGGAGGTTGTGGTTTCCTTGGTTCAAATATAGCTTCTCATTTATTAAAACAAAATGAAGAAGTAATTATATTTGATAACCTTTATAGGGTAGGTTCTATAGATAACTTAGCATGGTTAAGATCTACTGGAAATTTTAAGTTTATTCATTCTGACATAAGAAATACTAATGATGTAGAAAGAGTAATCAAAGATATTAAACCAGATATAATTTTTCATCTAGCAGGTCAAGTTGCTATGACAACTTCGATACAAAACCCAAGAATAGATTTTGAGATTAATGCAATGGGAACGTTTAATTTACTTGATGCGGTAAGAAACTTTTCTCCAGAAAGCATAGTTATATACTCTTCAACAAATAAAGTTTATGGAGATTTAGAATGGGTCAGATACGAAGAAACAGATACAAGGTATGTAGCTGTAGATTTTACGAATGGATTCCCTGAAAATATTCCATTAGATTTTCATTCACCTTACGGTTGTTCAAAGGGTACTGCATATCAGTATATGCTTGATTTTTATCGTATTTATGGCATTAAAACAGTCGTTTTTAGGCATTCATCAATGTATGGTGGTAGACAATTTACTACATATGATCAGGGTTGGGTGGGATGGTTTGTTCAAAAGGCAATAGAAATAAAAAAAGAAATCTTAAAAGAACCATTTACTATCTCAGGAAATGGAAAGCAAGTAAGAGATCTGCTATATGCGAGTGATTGTGTAGATTTATATTTAAAAGCTTCAGAAAAAATAGAAGATATAAAAGGAAAAGTTTTTAATATTGGTGGTGGAATGGAAAACTCCTCATCATTAATTGAATTATTTTCATTTTTAGAACAAGAACTTGATATAAAAATGACCTACACAAAACTTCCTCCTAGAGAAAGTGATCAAAAAGTTTTTGTTGCTGATATAACAAAAGCAAAAGAGTTAATAGGCTGGGAACCAAAAGTTTCCAGAGAAGAAGGTGTTAGAAAATTGATTGAGTGGATAGAATCGATTTTTTAAGAAATAAAAATGCGAACAATAAGTATAAAAAATCATTATTTTGTTGTATGGATAGGTTGGATTTCAAAAGTTATATCTACTATTTTTACACTAATTAATACAAGGCTTCTGATAGAACTTGTTGATATAAATGGTTTTGCTGCTTATTCTATCGTATATTCTTTAGTAGGATGGATTTCTTTATTTAATTTAGGATTACCGCCAGCTATTCAGAATGAAATATCAAAATACAGATCTAAAGGAAAAAATATTGATCAGCTGTTGAGTTTATCATTTTTTCTGGTTATAGTGATAACCATAATTGCTATATTCTTAATATTTTTAATAACTTTTATAGCAAAAAAATATTTATTATCCAATTATACTTTTGTTGAGTTTAGAACTTTATACTTATCTTTATTTTTCTTATTTTTCGCGGGACTTACAGAAATATATTATAGAATCTTATTTGCTGAGCAAAAAGGATATTTGTCAAATCTATATCCCTCTTTTATTCATATTTTTACTATTATATTTTTAATAGCTTTAAAAACATTTAACATAAGTGATTTTAATACAGTGTTAGTATTCACCTGTTTTCCATACATTCTAATTTTTTTTGTATCTCATTTTTCGGCTATAAAAAATAATAAACCTTGCTTTACCATAAGTAAATTTAAAAGCATATATTCTAAAGCAAAAAATTTCTGGATATTTGCTATAATGGCAAACCTTACATTAAACATTGACTATGTAATTATGTCAAGGATTTTATCTCCACAAGATATATCTATATATAATATAAATATGAAAATCTTTAATTTTATATTTGTTTTTTACAATACAATACTTCTTGCATCATGGTCAAATATAACAGAAATGTATTACAAAAAAGAATTTTCTAAGATTGATAGCAAGATTTTAGAAACTTTGAAGATAGGATTATTTATCTTAATTATAGGAACAAGCTTAGTTTTAATTTTCAAAGATTTAGTTTTTAAGTTTATATCGGTTAATAATTTAGCAGTTAGTTATAAAGCCATAATTTTAACGGCTTTATATTTTTTATTGAGAATATGGACTGACACATTTGCTATAGTTCTTCAAAGTATGAATAATTTAGATATTTTTTTAAAAATTGTTCCTATTCAAGCAATTATAAGTATAATTACTATGAGGTACTTTGGAAGTATGTTTGAATTAAATGGCATAATATTAGGATTAATTTTCTCCTTTATTCTTACTACAGCTTGGATTTTACCTTATAAGTACTATACTATTCGAGGGAAGATAAGATGAAGGAAAAACCTTTACTTTCTATTTGTATACCTACATACAATAGAGATAAGTTTTTAGATGAAACTATCGAAAGTGTAATTTCTCAGATAACCAAAGATATAAAAGAAAAAGTTGAATTATGCATAAGTGACAATGCTTCAACTGATGATACAGATAAAGTAATTGAAAAATGGAAGGTTAAATCTCCTATTAGGATTGTCTATAATAAAAATAATGAAAATCTAGGAGCTGATAGGAATTACTTGAAAGTGATAGAGATTGCAAGTGGAGAATACTGTTGGTTTTTAGGGAGTGATGATAAGATTGCACCCACAGCAATTAAAATGGTATTAGACCTGATAGCAGATTTTAAATATGATATTCTAATAACAAACCGTTTGGAATGTGATCTTAAAATGAATCCAATTAGAAATCAATCTTTTTTCAAAAAACCAAATTTAACATGGAACATTTATGACGCTAAAATGTTAAAAAAATATTTTGATAATGTAAATTTTTTAGCAGGAGTTTTTGCTTATATTAGTTCAATAATTTTAAGAAAAAAAATATGGGTTGTAGATAGCAATATTGAAAAATTTATAGGAACTGCTTATGTACATGTTTATGTTTTATTGGGTTCATTAATCAGAGGAGCAACCATAAAACATGTAAACAAACCTTTAGTGTTTACTCGTCTTGGTAATGATAGTTTTGCCAGTGAAGGTTTTATTAGAAGACTTTTGTTGGATTTCGAAGGATATTCAAAGATAGCAGATTATTATTTTAAAGATAATAAAGAATTATATGATTCATTTCTTAAAATATTAAAAAGGAATCATTCTTTTCGAAGATTGATAACAATACAACATTATTCAGCGATGAAATATTTTTATGATTACCTAAAACTTTGTGGATGGTCTGAACTCCACATTAAACTATCCTATTATTTTAGATGGGTATACAGGTTTAAAAGAATATATAAGCTTTTTGTATTTATTTTTAATAATTCAGCTACATGTTTTTCAAAATATATTACTAAGATAATCCAATTTAAATAAAATATGGTTTAACGGAGGTAAGTTTAACGAATGGATGATAGGTCTGTTCATATTCAAAAGAAAATTAATAAAGAAGTATCTGAATGTAATTTTATAACTGGATGTTGTATATTAATTAAGAAGGAAGTTTTAGAGAAAGCTGGATTACTAGATGAGAGTTATTTTATGTATGTAGAGGACTTAGATTATTTTTATAAAACTATTAAATCTGGGTACAAGTTAGCTATAGTACATACTGCAAATATATGGCATAAAGTTGGAGCGGGCAGTGAAGGGGAAATATCAGAGTTTTCAGCATACTGGATTATGAGAAATAGGATTAAGTTTATTTTAAAAAATGCTAATTTTATTAAAAAATTATCTAGTTTTGGTTTTATAATTTTTACTAGATTAATAAAATTTTTTGAGTACTGGCTTAATGGTAAAAGAATTATTATTTTAGCCCAGGTAAAAGAAATAAAGGATGTTAATACAAAAGCAGATTAATATATTACCTAAATTTATACAGGTGGGACTATGATTTATATAAACCGCAATTTAGGAATAATTAGTGTAGATTTTAAATTATATATATTTTTAGTTCTATTTTTTAGCTTAATTAATCCTTCTTTAATACTACTATATAGTTTATTTCAATATTCTATATTACCTAAACTATTAATCTTAAAGAATATACTATTATTTTCAATGGCATTCATTTTCCTAACTTTAATATCTTTTGCTCTTAAAATTAAAGTTATTTCTAAAAGTAATTTATTTTTAGGTATTTTTTATATTTTAATCCTTAATATTTATTTACTTTTAAGCTTTTTTGGTAATTACTTTCATTCTGGAACTTTAATTTATTATATAAAATTTATAACTATAGGTATATCTCTAACTATCTTAACCTCTTTATATATTCAAAAATTTGAAATTTTTAATTTCTTAAGAGTTTATAGATTAATAGGGTGGATAATAGTATCTTTTGGGCTTTTAGAATATAGTCTACCAATAGAAACAATATGGAGCGACATCATTAAAATACAATCTTTTATGGGAGATACTGAAGTTGATCCATGGGCAAGTGTTCCTTTAGGTCAAAGTGGAAGGTTTTACAGCTGGGACTTATTTATAATCTTAGGTGACAAGTTAAGAAGATTAGTTTCAATTTATGCCGATCCTACTTTAACAGCAAATGTCCTTGTTTTATTGTTAAACATATTTTTATTTTTACCTAATAAAAAATTTAAAGATAAATTATTATTGGTTTTCATTGTTTTATCAGGTTTTTTTACATTAAGTAAGTTTTTTATTCTATCATTTTTAACTAGTATATTTTTTTATTTTACAAGACTTATGATAAGAAATATTATAATCTATACTTTAATAGGAGCCTTAATCATTAGCATAGTCCTAATAAATATTTTCGATTATATTCCTTCATCTGCCCATATTGAAGGTTTAATATCGGCTTTTACAGACTTTCAACTATTTGGTCGTGGGTTAGGGCAAGCAGGAAATTATGCAACATTTTCTAACATAAAGCCCATAGGAGGAGAAAGCTCTATAGGAAGCATATTAGCGCAAATTGGTATATTTTCTTTCTTATTGATATACCAATTGAATAACTTATTAAATTTGATTACATTAAATTATAAAAAAATTAAAAAAATTAATATCGAAAATAAAAACATACTTCTTTTTATACTTGAAGTTGCTTATGTAACGATCTTAGAATTTTTTATAGGGTTACTCTTTAGTGAATCAACAATATCAGGTACTACTGTTATTATAACTTTTATTTCAATTTTACCTATATTAGGTACTATTATAATTTGGATTAATGCTAAAATAAATAAAGAAGTATAAAATTATTTTTTGCAGGAGATGTTTAATATATGAGCAAAAATGAAAAAAGGATCATTTTTTTGACTCCTCAACTACCGTTTCCTCCAACTTCTGGAGGAACAATAAAATCTTATAAACTTATAGAGTATCTTTCTGAAAATTATAATTTGTTTTTAATTTCTCTGCTAAAGTCGAACGATGAAATAGAAAACTCAAGTTTTTTTATTTCAAGATTCGAAAAGAATCTTTTAGGATATAAATTTTTTCCAATTCCTGAACACTCATATAAAAGAAATGTTAAAAATCTATTGAAAAGCTACATAAAAAGGATACCCTTAACAGTTTATAGAAACTATATTCCCGATGTTACGAAATTTATAGCTAATTTACTGGAACATGAAAAGTTTAATGTTATATTTGTAGACCATTATATTATTTTTCATATGATTATTAATCTCCATAACTTAATTAGAGATAAAAAAATAAAAATATTATTACATGAACATAATGCGGAATATATATTGTGGGAAAGATATTCTGCTACTGAAAAAAATATATTAAAGAAGATTCTTACTAAAATAGAAGCTGTAAGAATTAGAAGATACGAAAAATATATTTGTGAATTATCTGATAAAATTTTGTGTGTAAGTTCTAATGATATAGAAAATTTGAAAAAATTGGGTATACAAAATAACAAAATAGATTTGATTATGAGTGTTGGCGATGATAATCTGTTAAATAAGCCTGATTTGAATTTTAATGAATGTGAAAACAGTATTCTATTTATAGGAACACTATCATGGGAAGCAAATTTAGATGGTCTTATTTGGTTTTTAGAGCAAGGTTGGAATATTTTAAAAAATAAAATTCCTGACGTAAAGTTTTATATCGTGGGGAAAAATCCTCCTGATAAATTATTAAAAGTTGTAAAAAGAGATAAAGATGTAATTCTAACAGGATTTGTTGAAGATCTGGAAGAGTACTATAGAAAAAGTAAAGTATTTATTTCACCTTTACGATTTGGAAGTGGAATTAAAATAAAAAACATTAATGCTATGTATAGAGGTATTCCACTCGTAACTACTTCCATAGGAATAGAAGGAATAAATGGAATGGATGGAATACACTTTATGGTAGCTGATGATATAAATAATTTTATTGATAAAATCCATGCACTGATGACCAGAAAGGAATTATGGGAGAAAATATCTTACGCTGCAAGAAGATTAATGCGAGAAGAATATACATGGGAAAAGTCACTAAGTAAATTAAAGGAAATTATAGATCAATGTTAGAATTTTGTGGTATTTATTTTAAAGGCTTAAAAAAGGACTTTATTCTTTCTCTTTTAGAGAATACAAAAAGTTTTAATATAATTAATACTGTAAATGCAGAGTTTATAGTAATAGCAAATGAAAATGAAAGATTTAGAGAAATTTTAAACCAAAATATATCAACTATAGATGGTCAAATACCATATTTATTTTTGAAAATTAAATATAGAAACTTAGAATTTGAGAAACTTTCTGGTTCAGATTTGATATTTGACATATGTAAAAAAGCATCTGAATTAAAATTAAAAGTTTTTCTTTTAGGTGGCTTAGAAATTTCTAATAAATTATCTCAGAAACGCTTAAAAGAACTTTTTCCAGAACTAATTATAAGTGGTTATTCTCCTCCATTTGCTCCATATCCATTTCCCAAACAACATAATGAAAAAATTTTAAAGAATTTAAGGGAATTTTCTCCAGATATTATGTTTGTAGCATTTGGTGCTCCAAAACAGGAATTCTGGATAGAGGACAACAAAACATTATTGGAAAAAATAGGGATTAAGTTAGCAATAGCTGTTGGAGGAACCTTTGAACTTGTAGCAGGTATAGAAAAAAGAGCACCTAAATTTATTCAAAAAATAGGTTTAGAAAGTGTATGGAGACTATATCAAAATCCTAAAAGATTTAACAGATTTGTTAGAAATTTTAAATTTTTTAAATATGTTTTTCAAAAGGAGGTCTTAAAATGATTTTTCGTTCTCGTGCACCTTTAAGACTAGGTTTAGCTGGTGGTGGTACTGATGTGAGCCCTTATTCTGATTTGTATGGCGGCGCTATACTAAATGCAACGATAAGCATGTTTGCTTATGCAACAATAGAACCAAGGAGCGATGGAAAAATTGTAATTAACTCTGTTGATAGAAAAGAAAGATTAGAGTTTAACTCAAAAGATTATTTAGAAATAGATGGGAACTTAGATTTATTGAAAGGAATTTACAATAGAATAGTCAAGGATTTTGCAAAAAAACCTCTATCGTTAGAGCTTACCACTTATGTAGATGCTCCTCCTGGGTCAGGACTTGGGAGTTCTTCAACTTTGGTTGTAGCAATTCTTGGAGCTTTTGCAGAATGGTTAAGTTTACCTTTAGGAGAGTATGATATTGCACATATTGCTTTTGAAATAGAAAGAAAAGATTTGGAAATGACCGGTGGTAAACAGGACCAATATGCAGCAACCTTTGGAGGTTTTAATTTTATGGAGTTTTATGATAACGATAAAGTAATCGTTAATCCCCTCAGAATTAAACCCGAAATTATAAATGAACTCCAATTCAATCTTTTACTTTATTACACTGGGACAAGCAGGTTGTCTTCAAAAATAATAGAAGCTCAGGTAAAGAATGTAAGTGAAAAAAAAGAAAGATCTGTAGAAGCAATGCATAAATTAAAAGAACAGGCTATAATGATGAAGGAAGCCATTTTAAAAGGAAAACTTGATGAAATTGGAGAAATATTGGATTTTGGATGGCAATATAAAAAACAAATGGCAGAGGGTATAACAAATCCTGTTATAGAAGAAATTTACGAAGCAGCAAAAAGAGCTGGGTCCACAGGTGGTAAAATATCTGGAGCAGGAGGAGGAGGATTTATGATACTATATTGTCCAAGAAATACAAGATATAAAGTTATAGAATCTTTACAAAAGTTTGGTGGAGAATTTAGAAGATATCAATTTACAAAGTATGGAGTAGAAACATGGAAAGTGTAAAACAACGATTAAAGTCAATACTGGGGTTCGCTTTAATAGAAAAATTTAAATATTTTAGACATTTAAGAAATAAACCTGTTAAAATACTTGATGTAGGTTGTGGAAATAGATCGCCTTCTAAAACTAAAAAATTTTTCCCACTTTGTGAATATCATTGCATAGATAAAGAGTTCTATAATTTAGCTGATGAGGATTTTAAAGTTATGGATAAATTTTTTAACAAGGATTTAGAAAAAGATTTATTAGAAGATATACAAGATAATTATTACGATATTGTTATTATGTCTCATGTAATCGAACACATAAAGAATGGATTAGAAGTTTTAGATAAGATATCCCAGAAAGTTAAGTCAGGCGGATATATATATATAGAATTCCCCGATATAAACTCTTTTAATCTTCCATCTATGAAGGGTACTTTACACTTTTGTGATGATGAGACACATATAAGGTGTTATGCTCCTCATGAGATTATAAATATTTTATTAGATAATGACTTTAAAATAATATTTAGCAGGACAAGAAGAAATATGTATAGAATTTTACTAATGCCTTTTCTGATTACATATCATTATATAAGGCAGGTACCCATTGCCGGTGATTTTTGGGATATAACGGGCTTCGCTTACCAGATATTAGCTCAAAAGAAAGATAGAGAAAAATATTGTTAAAACTTCTTAAAGGAGGATTTATATATGAACTTGAAAGAATTAATATTAGACAGAATTAGAGAATCAGTGGATGTTAAAAGGAAGATTTTAGAAAATGAAGATTTAGTTGAAAAGATTTTAAAAGTTGCCTCTCTAATAGTTGAAGCTTTTAAAAATGATAGGAAAGTTTTATTTTGTGGAAACGGTGGAAGTGCAGCGGATGCGCAACATATAGCAGCTGAATTATCTGGGAGATTTTATTTTGATAGAGACCCTCTTTTTCGCTGAGGCATCTGCACGTTAATACTTCCTACCTTACAGCCGTGGCCAATGATTATTCTTATGATGAGGTGTTTCTCAAGACTCGTAAAGGCTAATGGTAGAAAAGGAGATATTTTAATTGGTATATCAACTTCAGGCAATTCTAATAATGTAATTAAGGCACTGGAAGAAGCGAATAAAATTGGAATGATAACTGTTGGTATGACCGGAGAAAGTGGAGGAATGATAACAGATATATGTAAATATTTGATAAATGTTCCTTCAAACGATACACCAAGGATTCAAGAAGCTCACATTACGATAGGTCATATAATATGCGAGATTGTAGAAAGGGAATTATTTAATGGTTAAAGAAGCTATAATTTTAGCTGGGGGATTAGGAACAAGACTTAGAAAATTAGTTAAAGATTTACCAAAACCTATGGCAGATATTAATGGGAAACCTTTCTTAGAATATATATTTTATTATTTGAGAAGTTATGGAGTTAAAAAAATTATTTTAGCCATTGGTTACAAGTCAGAAATAATAAAAGATTATTTTGATTTTAAATTCAAAGATGTTTCTATTTTTTACTCTGAGGAAAAGGAATTGTTAGGCACTGGCGGTGCAATAAAACAAGCAATAACTTTAGCACAAGAAAAAGATGTTTTTATACTAAATGGGGACACATTTTTTGATATAAATTTAGAACGGTTTTATAAATTTCATAAAGATAAAAATTCAAAAATATCTTTAGCTTTAAAGAGAATGGAAAATCTTGATAGATATGGAGTCATTGAAATAGATAGTGACAATAAGATCGTTGCCTTTTTAGAAAAAAAACACAGGGAAAGTGGATTGATAAATGGAGGTATTTATTTAATCAATAGAGATTTCTATTTGTCTCTCCGTTTACCTGCTAAATTTTCTTTTGAAAAGGATCTTTTGGAAAAGTATTATTCTATTTATAATTTTTATGGATTACCTTTTGATTCCTACTTCATAGACATAGGAGTACCGGAGGATTATGAGAGAGCGAAAAAAGATTTTAAAAAGTTTAAGTATGGATAAAAGCTTGTCTTTCTTTTTAGATAGAGACGGAGTTATAAATAAAAAAATAGATGGTGGTTACGTAAGAAATTGGAACGATTTAAATTTTTACCTAACGTTATGGATGCGTTGAAAATAATGAATAGAATTTTTGAGAAAAATTATTATTGTTACAAATAAAGGAGGAATTGGAATAGTATTTAGAAGTGTAGATGATTTGGATAAAATATATCAAAATATGTTACAATTTTTAAAAAAGGATAATATATAATATATATTATTGTCCTCATTATTAAAAAAAGGGAATTTACAATTATAGAAAGCCAGAAATAGGAATAATTTTAAAAAAAGAATTTTCCTAAAATAGATTTTAAAAAATCTTTAATAATAGGGGTTTCGTTATCTGACATAGAATTTTAGGAATAAAGTCGGTATGATAAGTAATTTTATAGAAGATAATTCATCATCTGATTTTTTTTCACAATATAAATTGATAGGCACTCAATAATGCACATGATATTATAATTTTTTAAGTTATAATTAACTATAAGTTTAAAGAGAATTGTCAAAAAATTAATACATAATGAAACAATTAAAAATTTTCAAAGTATAGAAGATTGTTTTGCTTATATAGTATATTTAGGGTATGCTGAAAAAAATAAATTTGTATAAAATGCCTAAAAAATCAGTTGTTTTTTTGTACATAGAATAAATGAAGTGCAAAGGAAATTCAGAGAATGCTTAAAAAAGCTTGCACTTAAAGGATAAAAATATGTATAAAAAAAGAGATAAAAATCAATTAGAATTAGAGAATTTTTATTTGCCTTTTTCAGGAAAGTTAAACAAAAATAATCGATGGGTTCTAATGGCGAAGCAAATACCATGGGAGGAATTAGAAGAGAATTATGCGAATTTATTTAGCGAAAATAAAGGAGCACCTGCGAAATCGTTTCGAATGGCTTTAGGGGCATTATTAATAAAACAGAAATTAGGTTTAAGCGACGAAGAGACAGTAGAACAGATACGAGAGAATCCTTATTTACAATATTTTATAGGGTTATCAGAATATCAATATGAAGCTCCCTTTGATGCATCGATGTTGGTATATTTTAGAAAAAGGATAAATTCAGATATGTTAGAAGAGATAAATGAGATTATTATAAAAAATGCTTTGAGTAATAAGAAGAAGGAAGAGGAATCGAAAGAAGATAAAGATAATGATAATAATACTTCTAATTCTATCAAGTCAGAAGGGGGAGAAGATTTAAAAGTAAAAGGAGGAAAACAAGAGAACAAAGGCATTTTAATGTTGGATGCATCGGTAATTCCAGCGGATATTAGTTATCCCACAGATTTGGATTTATTAAACGAGTCGAGAGAGAAGTTAGAGAGGGTTATTGATAAACTTTATGAAAACATAGAAGGGAAATTGAAGAAACCAAGGACTTATAGGGAAAGGGCAAGAAAAGAATATTTATCGGCTGTATTAAACAAGAAAATTTCTCGGAAATCCCTAAAAAAGGCTATAAAAAAGCAAATTCAATATATTAAGAGGGATTTAAATCATATAGAGAGTTTATTAAGAGAAGGAGGAAAGTTAAGTGTGTTAACAAGAAAAGAATATCGAGATTTATTAGTAATAAATGAAATATATCGTCAGCAGAAGTATATGTATGAGAAAAAAACGAATAAAATAGAACATAGAATTGTAAGTATACATCAACCTTACATAAGACCTATGATAAGAGGTAAGAAATCAGCTAAAGTTGAATTTGGTCCGAAAATCATTGTATCAAGGATAGAGGGTTATCATATAATAGAGAAGATTAGTTGGGATAATATTAACGAAGCGAAATTTTTACAAGAACAGATAGAAAGATATAAATTGAGGACAGGTTATTACCCAGAAGCAGTATTAGCGGATCAGCTATTCAAAACGAAAGAGAATGTTGAATATTGTAAAGAAAGGCATATAAGATTTACAGGTAAGCGTTTAAGTCGAAAAAAACGAGAAGAAGAAATAGATAAGAAGATAGTAAAACAAGACCAAAGTATGCGAAATGCAATAGAAGGCTTTTTTGGAGTAATTAAAAGAAAATATGGTTTAGATAGATTAATGAATAAATTAAAAACTACAAGTGAAACAACAATTTCTTTAGTAGTATTATTGAGAAATTTAGAAAAGTTAGTAAATGAATTTTTTTCTCTTTTGGTAAATACTATATTATTTTCTAAATTTTCCTTATATTTTTCCAAAAAATGCAAAAACTTGAATTTTTCAGTAAACCCTATTTAGAAGATGTCAATCAGCAAAATCAAAAACTTAATGCTAAAGCGATTGTATCAACTCAATTGTGTTTTTCCCCTTGGTAAAAAAATTATTAAAATTATTTAATTTTCTATTTTTAATTTTACTATTTCTCTCCAAATAAACAAAATAGAGATATTTATTAAGGGAATTTCTATAAGAAATACTTTTATTACTTTTACTCGTTTTCTTATTTCTTTTATTTCTCTTTTTCTAATAGGTTTGTACTATAATATTAGATTCTCAAATAGTTTTTTTTGATTTCCTGTTTAATTAAGTTTTCTAATTCTTGTTTATTATTTATTAGTTTTTCAATTATAATCTATCTTTTTACTTTTTATTGCAAATTAATTCATAAAACCAAAATTTCAAAAGCTTTGCAAAGGGTTTTTTTGACACAATCAATATAACACAATAATGAATAATCACATAAAATTATGCAGAATTTTTAACATTAAGAATTATTTTATAAATTTTTTCCAGTAATATCTATTTTTCCAAAACCCATAAATTGGATTCTAGCAATTAAATACTCGACAGAAGAATAAAATCATTATATTTTCTAAAAAAAAGAATTTTTTCTTTATAGAGGCTCTGTTGTATAAAAGTTAATGATTTGCTATTTATAAAAATATTTTTTTATAAAAATATATGCCAATATAATATAGATATTTTTTGTGATATAAAAAAAGTATTGAATTTTTGAATATATGTTATTAATATTTAAATAAAATTTTGCTTTAAAATGGGAGTTTTGCAAAAAACCTTAGAGAGAGGTAAAAATAGCGAGGGAAAAATAATGAAGCAATTACCCATAGGAATATCAAGTTTTGAAAAGATAAGAGGAGGGGATTATTATTATGTAGATAAAAGTATATTTATAGAGAAGCTTGTAAGAAATGGGACATATTATTTTCTTTCTCGTCCAAGGAGATTTGGTAAGTCTTTATTAGTAGATACGTTAAAACAGGCGTTTTTAGGCAGAAAAGAGTTATTTGAAGGATTATATTTAGAGAAGAATTGGGATTGGGGAAAGAAATATCCCGTAATCCATATAGATTTTGGAGGAGGGGTAATAAAAGATAAAGAAGAATTAAAACAAGTATTAATTAAACAATTAGAAGAACATTATATATTATATGGATTAAAAATTTTAGAAAATAAAAATACATATAATTTTTTGTTTAGGGATTTAATTATTAGTTTATATAAGAAATATAATCAATCTGTAGTGGTATTAGTAGATGAGTATGATAAGCCAATATTGGATAGGATAGAGGATAGGGAGAAGGCGATAGAGATAAGAGAGGTATTAAAAGATTTTTATAGTGTATTAAAGCCATTGGATGCATATTTAAAATTTGTATTTTTGACGGGGGTATCAAGATTTTCGAAGGTATCGATATTTAGTGGATTGAATCAGATACAGGATATAACATTATCTCCAAAGTTTTCTACGATATGTGGATATACACAGGAAGAGTTTGAAGAAGTATTTAAGGATAGATTGTTAGATGTGGATATAGAAGAAATAAAGAAATGGTATAATGGCTATAATTGGTTAGGGGATAAAGTATATAATCCATTTGATATATTATTATTTTTAGACGAGAAATTATACAGGCCATACTGGTTCGAAACAGGGACACCGACATTTTTAGTAAAATTATTTCATAAAGAGCGATATTATTTACCGGAGTTAGAGAATTTAGAAGTAGGAGAAGAATTATTATCAAATATAGATATAGATTTTATACATCCGGAGAATTTATTATTTCAGACTGGATATTTAGCGATAAAAGAGCGATATCAGTTAGGGATAAAGAATTATTATTTATTAAGTTATCCGAATTTAGAGGTAAGGATAAGTTTAAATGATGCATTTTTGAATTATATAACGAATACATTAGAAAAAGATAGAGTAGAGATAGGGATAATCCGTGTATTGGAAAGTAATAATTTAGATAGATTAAAGGAACTATTATATAGTTTTTTTTCGAGTATACAGATGGACTGGTATAGGAGGAATGAGATAGATAAGTATGAAGGATTTTATGCCTCAGTGGTATATGCATTATTGAATGGAAGTGGATTAGAGGTAATAACAGAAGATGCTACGAATAGAGGTAGGATTGATTTAACAGTGATATATAAGGATAGAGTCTATATAATAGAATTTAAGGTAATAGAAAAAGAAGAGGGATTATCATTAAAACAGATAAAAGAGAGAAGATATTACGAGAAATATCAGGGTAAATATAGAGAGATATATCTGATAGGAATAGAATTTAGTAAAGAGAAACGAAATATTGTGCATTATGAATGGGAGAAATTATAAATTTAGTTATATAACAATAAAAGGGATAAAGAAGAGAGGAGAAGATGAAGCAATTACCCATAGGAATATCAAGTTTTGAAAAGATAAGAGGAGGGAATTATTATTATGTAGATAAAAGTATATTTATAGAGAAGCTTGTAAGAAATGGGACGTATTATTTTCTTTCTCGTCCAAGGAGATTTGGTAAGTCTTTATTAGTAGATACGTTAAAACAGGCGTTTTTAGGCAGAAAAGAGTTATTTGAAGGATTATATTTAGAGAAGAATTGGGATTGGGGAAAGAAATATCCCGTAATCCATATAGATTTTGGAGGTGGGGTAATTCATAATGCAGAAGATTTAAAAGAAAGAATTGTTACATTGCTCGAAAGAAATCAAGAATCACTTAAAATATCATGTGAACATAAAAAAGATTTTAGAAGATGTATAGAAGAGTTGATATTTCAAGCATATGAGAAATATAAAGCCCCCGTAGTGGTATTAGTAGATGAGTATGATAAGCCAATATTGGATAGGATAGAGGATAGGGAGAAGGCGATAGAGATAAGAGAGGTGTTAAAAGATTTTTATAGTGTATTAAAGCCATTGGATGCATATTTAAAATTTGTATTTTTGACGGGGGTATCAAGATTTTCGAAGGTATCGATATTTAGTGGATTGAATCAAATAAATGATATAACAATAGACGAGAAATTCTCTACGATATGTGGATATACACAGGAAGAGTTTGAAGAAGTATTTAAGGATAGATTGTTAGATGTGGATATAGAAGAAATAAAGAAATGGTATAATGGCTATAATTGGTTAGGGGATAAAGTATATAATCCATTTGATATATTATTATTTTTAGATAAAAAGTTATACAGGCCATACTGGTTCGAAACAGGGACACCAACATTTTTAGTAAAATTGATATTACAGAATAAATATTATATACCGAAATTAGAGTCATTAAAAGCGGGCGAAGAGATATTATCAAATTTAGATATAGATTATATAAATGTTGAGAATATATTATTTCAGACTGGATATTTAACGATAAAAGAGGTAAAGAGATTAACAGAGAAAACATTTTATGAATTAACTTATCCAAATTTAGAAGTAAAGATAAGTTTAAATAATTTATATTTAAATAATATATTTAATATCTTATCAGAGAAAGATGAATTACAGATAGGTATAATAGAATCCTTAGAGAATAATGATATAGATAGTATAAGAAATATATTATATAGTTTTTTTTCGAGTATACCATTGGACTGGTATAGGAGGAATGAGATAGATAGTTATGAGGGATTTTATGCTTCAGTGGTATATGCATTATTGAATGGAAGTGGATTAGAGGTAATAACAGAAGATGCGACGAATAGAGGTAGGATTGATTTAACATTGATATATAAGGATAGAGTATATATAATAGAATTTAAGGTAATAGAAAAAGAAGAGGGATTATCATTAAAACAGATAAAAGAGAGGAAATATTACGAGAAGTATCAGGGTAAATATAGAGAGATATATCTGATAGGAATAGAATTTAGTAAAGAGAAACGAAATATTGTGCATTATGAATGGGAAAAACTATAAAAAAAATTGGCGTCCATTGCGGACGCTATTATATTTTTTTCACATTCTGGACAATTGTTCTGGATTTATAGGTCTATATTTAGTATATCTTACCATAGTTGATTCGAAAATACATGCCCACCACTAATTCTTGTATTCTCTAAAACCGTCCAATTCCTCCGGGAAACCTACTTACATTATCCAATTACATTCATATGGAAAATCCATGGATACAAGGATATGTTTTCTTTATAATCATTCCTCTTATCTTCGGGAATTTGATAGTATTGATTTTTAAACATGAAAGGGATTATCAATTTTTATTTTTGTAGATTTTGCCATGTAACCTTGTAACACCAGCCGTTTAATGTTAAATTTAGGATATGCAAAGATAATTAAAGAAATCTTTTAAACCATCTTTAGTCCCCAGTGTTAGAATAATTGTAGGTTGTAATGCTAATATTTGTAGCATTATAGAAATTCTATACATTTTAAGTCTTTTGACATGTTATTTGAATCTACATGAGGATTTTTTAAGAAGTCAATATATAGCCCAACTTATTTTATGACTATCCAATACACACCAGAAATATCATAGCAAGAATTTTCTATTAATGGTTCTGGATGCTGTTGAGGTAATCTTGATAAAAATTATCAATATGTCCACATATATCTGTATATGGAAATTGTGATTGTGGTGGAACATAACCTTCTGCTGGTTTATTACCAATGATTAGAATATCAATTTTTTCTAAGGGTTTTTCTCTTTTACAACTTGTTCCCACTGCTAATACAATACGATCTTTTGTATTTGGGTCGTTATATAAATCATTTCTTGCCCATTTTTTACACATATCTTTATTTGAGCAAACTTTACAAAAATTATCTTCCCAGAAATCCTGATGTAATTTTTTCCAGCAATCATTTGTACAAAGGATATAATCCATATTTTCCTCCGGTAAAATTAGTACTAATAAAATATTATTTTTGAACAATCTTGATATTCATAGAATTGGCTATTCTTACTAAATCTCCTTTTGTTCTATGGATTATAGTTTTATATGTATTTATATTATTGATTTGATAACGATTTGCATAACGTTTTTTAATTTTGTTGTATATTTTTCTGTTTCTTTTTTATTTTTATTAAGATCGCATTTATCGCATTCTTTCAATTTTCTTTTTTTAAGAACCAGAAAATATCTAAAAATAAAATAATCATCTAATTTCCCTTTTTCTGTATATTCCTTTCGTAATATTTTTAATGATTTTAAAATATATTCTTTTGGACTTATTTCCTGGTCTAAATCTTCATCCTGATTATAAGATTTTGTGCTTATTCTATTTAAAATTTTATCATCATATTTTAATGTATGATTATGTATTTTGTTTTGATTACTAAATTTAGATTTTATTAAATTATTAGAAATATTTTTAATAGTTCCAATAAAATATGCACTGATATCATTGGCTTTTTCTAATAATTGAATTAATAGATTTTTTTCTTTTAATTCCTCGAAAATTTTAAGAAGTAAATCCTGATTCAAATCAGATTTTATCTTATTAAATTCTATATTTTTATTATATAGTGATCTTTTGATTATTCTAGGAATTATTGTTATAAGTTTATTTGCTAATACATTATCTATTTCTTTCTGGATTTTTTCTTTATTGGGAATATTTTCAATTTCATTTATGATCACCTGATTTACTATGCAAAATTTAAGTATATCTTTTAAGTCTAATTCTGAATTTTGATTCATAAACTCCTCCTTTATAAAGCTTTGTAGCATAAAGGTTAATTGTTTCATATATAAACATATACAAATTGTATTGTACTTATAACGTATGTATAGAAAAATTTCGTTTTATAAGGGAGTTATGCAACAAAGCTCCTTTTAATATAAATTTTAATATAAAAAATTTAAATATTTTTTTAATAAAAAAGTGGATAGTACCATTATTTTCTTATAAAGAAATAATTCATTATTGATATCATCTCTATAATCGTGTTTTAGATAATAATTTTCGTATATAAACTTATAAAAAATAATCTTAGTAATCATTTTAGAAAAAGCATATAAAATTTTTTTATTTTCCCATAAATGCCCATAGTAGCATTCTATATAAGATCGAACTAAGCGAAAAATATGTTTATAAATCTGTTTTTCTACATTTTTGATTTTTTTATTAATTTCTAAAATTTTCTGTTTTACTATTTTCTTCTTCTTTTTGTAATTCTCTTATTTCCTTTTGTAATTTAGAAATTTCAATTTTATAATAAGAATTACTGATAACCAGAATGATTCATATTAGATGGTATAACGAAACCTATTATTAACATTTTATTTTCATTATCCGAAGAATAGTCTCTATATGTTTCTTTTCTCTGCATACTTCTATATTTTGAAATTGTTTTAGAATGATCTAAAATTTTTTGTTGTATTTCCAGAGTTTTTTCTAATAATTCCTTTTTTTGCAGTTCTAAGATAATTTTATTTAAAATTAGAGCTTTCATAAAACTATCCTTTTTGATTTTTATTATATTATGTATGAATCTTCTTATAAAAGTTTCATTTTTTTTTAATTATTGCGTTTTTTTTTGTATATAGTTATAGATTTTTTTTATATCATTATCATTTAAAAATAAATCTGGAATAAAAGAATATTCATGAATTTCAAATTGATCTGGTTTAATTAAATCTATTATTTTCTTTTTTTCATTATTTTTTAATACATTTTGTGCATCGCTGATAAAAAGAATGGCATATGGTTCAATTTTTTTAATAATATCTAAGCATATACATAGTTGTTTATTCTAAAATTTTACTGGTTTCTTGATGTTTTAATAAAGAATCTAATTCTTCTCCATTACATCGAAGCCAGTATAAATCAAGAAAAGTAAAATTTAGATCCTGAAATTTACAATTCTTATTATTAAAATATTTGGCAAAAATAGGTGCTATAAAATCTTTTTCTACTAAAAGTTGATATTTATTATTTTCAAAGATCGTTAGTTTTTGGTTCTTATTAGAGCAACTTTCCTCAGGTGGTAATACTGGACACCAATATTCAACAATATCATTCTGATATTGATCATGTTCTTTATACCAGGTAGGTCTTTTTCCTAGGACTAAAATATCTGGTTTTATAATTACTTTTTCAGAAACAATAAAACCTCGACAGAATGGCTTATTTTTTATACATTCTTTTAAAAGTTTATGTTGTTTTATTGCATTATCTAACTCATTTGCCACTTCTTCTATTTGTTTATGATATTGTTGTTTTATATTAAGTATTTTTAAAGGTGTAGATGGGGTTCTGGATTTCTTATTGAGCATAGAAACAGAATAAATCTTTAATTTATAAGTTTCAAGAACAATTTAGAAATATTATTGTTTTTTTTATAAAAAATAAAAGTATTAAATAAGTAATATTTCGTATATTATAACTTTTTAAATCAAAGATTATTTTAATTGTAATATGTAATTTGAACTACTATTATTTATATCGTTATAATTACCTAATATGAGTATTTTACCTTCAGGTAATAATAAAAATTTATCAATGTAATCATTTTTATGGTATTGTTCTAAGGTATAGGCTACATCATTGGTAAATATTCCATTAATTCCAAAGGATTCATCTAATTCAAGATTTTCATTTAAGCGAAGCATAAAACTATCATTAAGATTTATATCATTATCAAAACTACCACCAAGTAGGATTTTTCCATCTAATTGAATAGCTAAATCATAAAAAATAGCAGAAGAATTAAATAGAGTAAATGTTTTAAAACCATTATTGCCGAAAGTACTATTAAGATTCCCATCAGAATTATATTTTCCAATTAAAGGTATGTTAATACCAGATTGTTTGGTATAGCCACATATCATAATAGAACCATCATTTAAAATGATAAACGAATTTAATATATCTTCTTGTAAGGAAAAATTTACATCTGTAATCGTTATTCCATTAGTACCAAACGTATTATCTATTGTGCCGTCGTTATTATAGCGAATTAAAAAAATATTATAATTAGAAGTTCCACTATAAGATATACCCCCTATTAAAATTTTTCCATCATTTAGAATGAGCAGTTTTTCTGGGTAATCTTGATTGGAGGTAATAACCTTTTTTATAATTCCATTGGTTCCAAAGTTTGTAATGGGATTACCAATTGAATCAAATTTTGCAATAAAAATATCATAGTTTGAAGGAGGATTCCCATAGTATCCAGTAATAATAATATTACCCTCTTTATTGATTTTTATATCTTTTACTTTTTCAACAGTAGTACTATTATCTATATCGATTTTTTTTATTCCATTTAAGCCAAAAGAGGTATCAAAACTACCATTGGAATTAAAACGTGCTAGAAATGTTTCGTCTGCTCCACTATTTAAATAATTACCACAAATAAGGATTTTATTGTCATCTTGAATAAATATATAGGTATTTTCAGGTGATTCATCACCTACCTTAAAAATAACAATTCCATTATAATCAAATGAATTATCAATACTTCCATTTGCATTAAATCTTATTAAAATACTATATTTTAAAATTCCATTATTATAAATACCAGAAACAATGAATTTACCATCTTTTTGTATCTTTATATCCGAGAGTGTTATACTTACACTATTTAAATTGAATAATTTATCTAAATCTTTAATAAAACCATTATCACCAAATTCAGTATCTATAATACCTCTTGGAAATATTATAGAAGTATTTTGATTGAGTAGTAAGCTTAATAGAAGCAAATCTTTATTTTGTTTTTTATCATTGCATTTTGTACAATTTAATAAACAAAAAATACTTAATAATATTAAAATATTATGTTTATATTTCATTTTTCGCCTCCGCAAATTAATATCATAAAATATAACACTTACTTAAAGAAAAATTTGCATAAAAAATTAAAAAAATTATAATAAATATTATATAGTATATAATATAAAATATATTGTAATAGAATAGAATGTTATTGACTTTATTGTTTTTGATTTTATTTTAAGACTATGAGAAAAGCAGAGCAATTTTTTATAGGTTTTTCCGTTATCGTTGCTATAATGTCATATATTTTACTAAGCCAGATTCTCATTCTGCTACAGAGGATGATGATAAACAAGCCTTAGCGCTTTTATTTGGTGGACCACAAAAAAACAATTCTCTTCAAAAGCAAAAAACAGGAAATAAAAATCAATCTATTTATGATTCCGATTTCTGGAAACAGGGAGTTAAAAATGTTCCCATAGAAGATACCACAGTTCCCTCTGACGAAGAACCAGAAATTTTAGAAAAAGTAAGTGAGGGAAACCCTATTAATCCACAAACAGGGCTTCCCTATACAGATGAACAAATGGAAGCATTTGATAAATTAAGAGAGAAATTTCCTAATAATTCTCTAATTCCAAAGCGAATGACGCCAGAAGAAAAAAAAGCTCAAGAAGAAAAACAGCGTAGAATGTTAGAAATTCAATCAAAAATATCTGTTCGAAAAGCAACACCCGAAGAAATCGAAGAATATTATGAATATCAAAAAAAACCGATTCAGGATCGTTTAGAATTATTACGATACGTTTTAGAAAAATTAGCAGATGAATTGCCAGAAGATTTAAAAGGTCAATACGAAGAAGTATTAAAAATGAATGAACGACAATTAGAAAGTTTAGAAGAGCAAAAAAAAGCATTATTAAGAACAGCAACACAGGGAGAATAATTTATATTCCTATGTATGATCATTAGCTTTTAGAATTTAAAATTGACAGTAATATCTTCATAACTCGAATGGAATTAGAATGTCATCTATTACAAATAAATTATTTCGTGTTTCCACATTTGGTGAATCTCATGGTCCTGGAATAGGGGTTATAATAGATGGATGTCCCGCTGGTTTAAAATTAGATTTAGAGCTAATTCAATCCCAATTGCAAAGAAGACGTCCTGGGCAAAATAGGCTAACAACCCAGAGAAAAGAAAAAGATGAATTTGAAATTTTAAGTGGTATTTACGAAGGTAAGACACTTGGCACACCTATAGCTTTTTTGGTACGAAATATTGATGTTAAATCAGATGATTATTTAAAATGGGCTGATATTTATAGACCATCTCATGCAGATTATACTTATCATGCAAAGCATGGTTATAGAACTCCAGTTGGAGGTGGTAGGGCATCTGTTAGAGAAACGATTGCTCGTGTAATAGCTGGTAGTGTTGCTTCTCAAATTCTTAAAGAAGATTTGGGTATAGAAACGATAGCATGGGTAGATTCCATTGGTCCCATTCAATCCAGTGTTATGAAAAATCCACCAACATCAATAGAAGAAGTGGATCGTTCTATTGTTCGTTGTCCAGATTTAAATGCTACAGAAGAAATGGTTCAATTAATCGAGAGAATAAAAAAAGAAGGGGATTCTATTGGAGGAACCATAGGTGTAATTGTAAGAAATGTTCCACCTGGACTTGGAGAACCAGTATTTGATAAATTAGAAGCAGAATTAGCAAAAGCATGTTTAAGTATACCAGCCTGTAAAGGTTTTGAAAGTGGTAGTGGTTTCGAAGGAACGAAACTAAAGGGTAGTGAGCATAATGATGAATTTTTTATACCTGGTAAAGAAGGTTTACCAGATAATAATGAAGTTCAAAGAAATAGAGAAATTAAAAGAGTAGAAGGTTTTGAAAATATACCAGACTTAAAAACAAAAACGAATTTTTCTGGAGGTATACAGGGTGGTATTTCTAATGGTATGCCTATATTATTACGTTTAGCATTTAAACCAACTGCAACAATACATAAAATCCAAAAAACCGTTACAGAAAGTGGAGAACCTGTCAATTTATTAGCTGGTGGAAGACATGATCCCTGTGTTTTACCGCGTGCTGTTCCTATTGTAGAAGCAGTTGTGAATTTAGTTTTAATTGATATGTATTTTCGACAAAGAGCAATATATCCAGAATGGTGGTTAAAATATGTTAAAAATAAAAAAAATCAATAAGATAATTTGGTTTTCGATATTTATAATAATCTTTTTTAGTTGTAAAAAAGAAGAATATCAATTAATGGAACCAGAAAAATTTATTTCTATCCTGGAAAAAGAAGTTTTAAAACATTATTATTTTAATAACTCAATTCCATTAGAAGAATATTTAAGGACAGTAAAAATTTTTGAACCAGAACTTAAAAATATTTCTACTTTGAATGCAAAAGATTATTTTATAGAAATATTAAGACAAAATTATAAAAAAGATCTATTTATCGCAGAAAATTTTTATAGAAAAGCAATTTATGAATTATTAAAAAACTTCAAAGGCAGAAATATATATATTGTTCCATCTACACTTGCTCTTCTAAATGATAAAAACAATAATGCTGGAATTGGTATAGTTTTATACGAAGAAGAGATGGGAAAATTTTTTATTATTGATGTAATAGAAGGTTCACCAGCCTATTTGGCAGATATTAAACCCAATTTATATTTACAGGCAATTGATAATATTTCTGTTTCGAATTTTTTCTTAGAAGATGTTGTTGCAAGAATTAAAGGAAAGCCAAAAACTAAAATCAATGTTACGATACAGGATAATAACTATGAATTATATAGAAGTACCTATCAATTTTTACCAATAAGAAAAACAAACTGGAAAATTAATAATAAAAACATATTATATTTACAAATACGTTTTGCAATTGATGGTGTATCAAATCAAATCAAACAATTTCTTTTAGAAAATCAAAATCCAGATTTTCTTATTCTGGATATCCGTTATTTATCTCATGGTAATTTAGAGGAAATATTAAAAATTGCAGATTTATTTATTCCAAAAAAACAACTATTAAAAGTGCATATAAAAGATCAGAACCCTCAGATATTAAGTTCCACAGAAAATATATATTATACGGGAAAAATCATTATATTGCATCAATCTAAAACAACACCTTATGCTTATGCACTGGCAAGATTATTAGAAGAGGCACGAGATTCAATTATTATAGGTCCACTTAAAGAAGTTCCTATCTATATAGGTATAGAAATTCCTATAAAAGAAGAGCAAAAATATTATGGTTCTTTTTATTTTACAAATGGTTATGTAGAATTTATAAATAAAGCAAACTTTTCGAAATGGATATCTGTGGAAAATTTTATACCTACCTATCCACCAGGACCAAAACCTAATTTAGAAGATCCTTATCATAAAAAACTTTTAGATATAATAAAATGAATTTAGAAGAATTAAAAGATCAAACCATACTTATAACAGGTAGTGCAAAAAGAATTGCTAAAAGTATCGTATTAGAACTATCTAAATATAAACCTCGATTTATATTGCATTATAGAAATTCTTACGAAGATGTAAAAGAATTATTAGAGGAAATAAAAAAATATAATTCTGAATCTTATTATATTAAAGCTGATTTTTCTATTAAAGAGGAACGAGAAAGTTTTTTAGAAAAAATATCACAGGAATCAATTGATATAGTAATAAATAGTGCTTCTATTTTTCCTAAAATGGATCATTGGAAAAATTTTGAATATGAACTTTTTATTAAAATATTTGATGTAAATTTATTTACCCCTGCTTCTATAATTAAAACAATTTTTAAAAATTACAAAAAAGGATTGGTAATTAATTTCCTTGATGCAAGTTTAAAATATCATTATACGGATCATTTTATCTATAGACTAAGTAAATTTTCCTTAGAAAAATTAACATATATGTTAGCAAAGGAATTGGCTCCTTATGTTCGTGTAAATGCTATATCTCCGGGAGCAATTTTGCCTCCAGCTCAATTAAATGAGCAAGATAAAATAGAAGAAAAAATAAATATATATGAATTTTATGAAAAATCAAAACAAAAAATTCCACTAAATATTCCTGGAAATCCAGAATATATTGTTCAGGCAATTAAATTTATTATTGAGAATGATTTTATAACTGGAGTTAATATACCTGTTGATGGAGGAGAATTTATTTAATTATGAAAATAATAATAGAAGAACTTAAAGTAATAATGAATATAGGAGTAAGAGATGACGAAAGATCTCACCCTCAGGAAATTCTTATTAATTTAGAATGCGAATTAGATTTTAGCAAAGCAATTTTATCTGATAAAATAAATCATACAGTTAATTATAAAGATATATATAAAGAAATAATGGAATTTTGTAAAATTAATTCTCCTCGTTTGTTAGAGAAATTAGGTGGGGATTTAATCCAGCACTTATTTTCGAAATTCTCCATTGATTGAAGCAATAAAAATCCAGATTTTTAAACCTGTTGCTATACCATCTGCAAAACGAACAGGTATAGAAATTTATACAAAGAGAAATCAATAATTTATTGATTTTCCAAAATCGATAAAATAAAACCGGGGATATTTTCTTTAAATTTAGTTTTTTCCAATTTTTCGTAAAATTTAGATGCAATCAATAGAAAAGAAGAATTTTTAGGATCTCTTAAAAGTAGTCGTTCTATGGTTTCTAATGCTTCGTTAATATTTCGTATTTTAAAACAAATTTGAGCATATAATAATAACATTTTATTATCCAATGGAACAAGATTTGTATAATATTTTAATTTTTCGTATAGAATTTGTAATTTTTCTTCTTCTAAATTTTTATTTGCTAATAAATCTATAAGTTCTGTAATTTCATTTTGTAAATTATTTAATTCTTCTTTTATCTCTTCATTTTCTATTAAAGCAGGTTCTTTTACTTTTATTTTTAATAGTGATAAATCATCTTTAATTTTTCCATAGGATTTTAATTTTTCATAAATTCCCTTTAACGTATAATCACTTTGATATAATATATCAATAAATAAATATTCGTTATCATTTATGGTATTATCTGGTAATTCTAAATCATCTTTTCCATCACTACCAATAATAAGGATATCATCTTTTTGTAATTGATAAGTATGTATAAATAATGATTTCTTTTCTATAGATAAACCAAGTTTCCTTAAATTATTTTCTGGATTTAGAAAATATGCTTCGTTTTTTCTTATTAAAATTGGATTGGGATGTTCTGCATTCATATAAAATAGACTTAATGTATTAATATCAATTAATCCCATAACACAGGAAATATACATACTTCCCTGAAATGTTTCTAATGTTTTATGCATCTGTATAAATAATTCTCTTAACCAATGTTCTGGAGATAATATCTGATCTTCTTTAAAAAATTTGTTTCTCTGAATAGCAGATTGAATCATAGAACCTAATACTAAAATACCTCCAGCACCCTGGATAGATTTTCCCATTGCATCGGCATTTATAAAAAATAAATATGATTTATCTTTTAATCGTATTTCATCAAAATAACAATAATCACCTCCAATTTCTTCTTCATGGTTTCGAAATTGAAATTCTTTTTTTTGTTTAATAAAAAAATCATATTCTAAGATTTGATTTATCTCTTTATTTTGAATATTTAAATTTATAAAAGGTTTTAGAAGTAAAGTTGTTAAATAATAATCAGCATCTTGCTGTGTTTTTAATTTTTTTATTTCTTCAAAAGATTGTTGTAATTCTTTAGTTCTTTCTTCTACTTTTTTTTCCAGATTTTTATTTAAATGAATTAGAGAATAATACATTTCTTTTAATTTTTCTATTATCTTATTAATATAGATAGCTAATTCGCCAAATTCATCATAGGTTAGCATACCTACTTTTTCTTCGAAATTACTAAGAGATACTTCTTTTAAAGATACTTTAATTTGTTTTATATTTTCTTTTATATTTTTTGCTATATAATAAGAAATATGTAATAAAGGATATAATAAAATAGTTGTTATTATAACCATATGTAAAATAGGATTTTGTAAACCAGATTTACTGGAAGATAGATAATTCATCGATAAAAGTAATATAATGGGCATATTAACAAGAGAGAATATAAAAAATAGAATTTTTATAAAGATAGTAATACGCATTCTGGTATTTCTATTAATGGCTATATCTTTTAATTGAGTTGATTTAAGATATTTACGAATTTCATTTTCTGTGATTAAATAATGACCTGTCATTTCAATAGGAATAATAAATAATGCTAAGGGGAAAGCTGTAATATGAAAGCGAAAATCAAATTCACCTTTAATATAATATAAAAGAAATCCAAAAAAAATATGAGCTAATGTTATTCCAACAAGCCATCTGGACATAATTAATATTACTTCGAAATAAGGAAATGTTAATAATTCTTTTTTTATATGATAATTTTCTGCTGGAATAAGTCTGGAAAAAATTTTTTTTAATTTATTATATCTTAAAAATGTACCGATAATTAACATTAATGTAGCTGAAGTTACACCTCCGGTAATTAATGTCCAGATAATTGTAAAATCAACTTTATGGAGTGTAATAATACTATAATAGATAGCAGCAGGTACAGGAACAATATGAGTAAAAATTTCGTGCTTTAACGTTAAATTTCGAAATAATGTTTTGTAATCATTTTTATTTATTCAGACATTACGCAAAAGTAAATAAATTATATAATAATTTTTAACATTTTAATAGATGTATAGGAAATGATTTAATAAAAAAGTCCCTTTTAATATTAAAATGACTTAAATGCATTTGCATTCTTAACTTTTCCAAAAAAATATAAGCAGCAATTACAACATAGATAAAATTCATCTGACTACGCTTTTTTTTTTGAGGTGATTTTTCTATGTTTAAATTTTGCTTTAAAGATTTATGATATTCTTCTATCGCCCACCTTTTCTGGTAGGTTTCGATTATTTTCTCTCTGGACACTCCTAAGTGACTACAACAAAGATAATGAACACTTTCAGTTCCATCTGAATTTCTTTTTTTTGTTTTTATTACTTTTACTGGAAAACTAACTCCTTTTATAAATAAAATTTTTTCCTCATTATCTTCAAATTGTAAATCACCTATTCGTGTCCATTCCCATTTTGCATAAAATCTTCCTTTCTCTCTTACTAAACGATCCCGTTGTAGAGGAAAAATAAAATTCCTTTTTAATTTCTTTTTTGTATAATTCATATTTTGAGATGAACCAAACCAAATATCCCCTAAAATAAAGGAAAATAGGAGGTTTTTTTGTATTGCTCCTAATACCATCTCTCTAAAAAGTTCATTTTTATTTTTAATAATTTTATAACACTCTTTTCCTTTTTTCTCATCAAAATATTTTTCTCTTTCTACAATTCTTACATCTATGGGAATATGTTGATTATGTTTTCCTAAATAAGTAAGACTTAACATCTGAATCCCTTTTACTGTTCTATTCTTCGTGCTACTCCAATAATATCCAACGATAGAATTTTCTGAAGAATAAGGTTTTTCTATAATAGTATCATCAACAATTAATACAGCATTTCGTTCATTTATTTTTTTGACATATGGCTTTGCCCATTTCCATACTTGTTTATAACTTAATTCTTCCTGATTCAGAAAACGGGTAATTCTATCATGACTAATTTTCCTATCCAGAACAAGTGATAATGTAGTAGCGTTTATATAATCATTTGATACTAATATAAAATTTCGTAATAACTCAAAAATATAGGGATCTTTCATAAAATAAAATTTTATCACAAAAAGATATAGATTCAATCATTTTTTTCTAAATTTCCTTTAAAGTTGCGTAATGTCTGATTTATTGTAATTGTTTTATTTTCGTTCATAACTTATATTAAAATTTGCTTTCTAAAATTAGACGTATAAATATTTTATTATACAAAATCATTATGTATAATCAATTCTATAAAAAAAGAAATTTACACAAGTGTTTTTTAATTATTTTTCTTTATAGTTAGTATTTTTTTTAATGATTTAGTTGCAAGTCCAGAAATTTTACAGCAAGCAATAGAAAGTTTTAAGAAGGGAAAAATAGAATTAACAAAAGGTTTTTTATATCAGGCAGTATTAAAAGATACGACCATACAAAATAAAATAGAATATTTAAAGTTACAATTTTTAATCTCTTTTATCGAAGAAAATTATTATCAATCAGAACAATATTTTAGACTATTAAATGCTTTAGAAATAAATGATGATTTTATAATCTATGTAAAAATTATACAATTATTAGATTTTAATCAATACGAGGAAATAAAAATTTTACTTAATAAATTTAATTTAACTAAATTAGAAGAAACTAATGAATATACTATTTTACCAATAGCATGTTCAAAACAAGATGAAGTTTTTTTCTATAAAAATAAATTAAAAAATCATACGTATCATTTCTTATGGAGAACTTTTTTAACACAAAAAGAAAACGATTTTATTGAGTTTTTAAAATCTATCTTCCAGAAAAATAACAATTCGGAATTAATTCATAAATTTAAAAATTGTATTTCTTTCAATAATGGATATAAAACAAAATATCATCTTTATCGATTTTTAATTTATAAAGAAAGAACTATTCCAGATTTATATCAGTTTTATGAATTTTTATTTCAGAATCAAAAATATTTAGAAGCATTACATGTACTACGATATATATATGATATTTCTAATTTTAAAATAAATGAACTGGAATTCTATATTATTTTTTTACATTTTAAAAAGGTTTATGAAAAATTAAATTATATCCAGCAGGTAGATACCTTAGAGCGTTTTTTATCTTATATAGAAAATCATCATTTTAAGAATCTTGATATAATAGAACTAAGAAAAATTGCAACAGAAAATTTAGAATTAAGAGAAATGTTATTATTTTTATATCATAATACAGAACAAAAACAATATTACAATGAAAAAATTATAGAATATGATTTAAAATTTGATCAGAAAGAAAAAATTTCCTATTATAAGCAAATTTATCCTTATTTTTAATATTTTAAAGGCAATCTATTTAAGTTGTCATTATTGCCCTACAATTATTTTTATATTGCCATTATTCTATAAATTATTATTATTTTTTATTAATATCTTTAAATGTAATGGTTTTATGGATAATAATAAGATTCCTGTTTTATTTATTTCTCATGGTTCCCCGATGAATGCTATTGATAAAAATGCTTTTACTCAATCTTTGCAAAAAACGGGAAAAGAAATCTTTTCTAATTTTAAAATCGATTATATTATTTCTATTTCTGCTCATTGGATAACTAATGGTTCTTATATCACAATTAATAAAGAAATGCCTACCATTCATGATTTCTGGGGATTTCCAAAAGAATTATATAAAATACAATATCCAGCAAAGGGCGATCCTGATTTTGCTTATCAAATTGCTAAGGAATTTTCCTTACATATAACAGAAGAATGGGGATTAGATCATGGTAGCTGGAGTATATTAAAATGGTTATTGCCAGAACCAGTAATACCTATTTTACAAATTAGCATAGATTCTCGTAAGACTTTTAAAGAACATTTTGATTTTGCTCATTCTCTTGCAATTTTAAAAAATCGTAATGTATTATTTTTATGTTCTGGTAATGTTACTCATAATCTTTCTTTGGTAGATTTTTATAATATTGATGCAGAACCAGAAAATTGGGCAAAAATATTTGATGAAACAATAAAACAAATCTTTTTAGAAAAAGATTATAATAAATTAATATATATTCAAAAAGATCCTTTATTTTTAATTGCTCATCCAGAACCATCTCATTATATCCCTTTATTATATTTTGCAGGATTGGATACAGAAAATCATTTAGAATTTATTTATGAAGGTTTTCAATATAAGACATTATCGATGAGAAGTATGATATGGTTATAATAAATTATTATAATATTTATACATTTTATCGAATAAAGATTTATTCTGGATAGGACGTCCTTTCCCTGTTATGATGGTTTTTACTGGCATTTTTTTTAATTTTTGAATTAAATCTAATAATCGTTTAATTTGATTTTTATTAAGATTTAATATAAATTCTTCTGGATTATGCAAAAGATTTCCAGCATATAATATTTCTTCATTTTTAAAATATAATACCAAATTTCCCGCAGATATAATATTACCCGGATAAAATAATATAATATTTTCTTTTTCCAAGCGTAATTCAGATTCTATTAAACCCGATATAACAGGTAAGTTTTCAATCGTTTGCCAGGATAAAAATTTTTTTTGCATTTCGAATTGCCATTGTTTCCAGTTTAATAATAAAAAATCATATCCTTCTTTTTGTATATAGATGGGAATATGTTCTTCTGCAAATTGATTTATTCCACCAGAAAATTCTAATTCTGGAGATATTAAGAAAAGACCCTTAAAAGGTAAATAGGTTAATGTTTTTGCTTTCCATAAGATTTGTTCTGCACTTTTATTACACCAACCACTACTGAAAAAATAAACATTCGTATCTGATATATAAAATAGACTATTGGTTTTCCAATAATTAAAATCTTCTATAAGAAAAAAATGGGAATTTATAGAATGGATTTTTACTATTTCGGAATTAGAATCTAAGGGGATTTGATAATTGATGTTTGTGCAATTTATTATATAAAAGATTAAGATAAAATAAATATTCTTCATAATAAAATAAATCAGATAATTTGTTAAAATAAAATAGCAAAAAAATCAAAATTCTATTTATTACAATAAAAAAATACCGATAATTAAACTATGAAAATTGAGCCAATAGGTTCTTATACGGGGATTCAAAGGATTTATCCTATTCCAGCTTATAAAAATTTAGAACAGGTCCCAAAGGTAGAAAAAATCAATCCCCAAATAGAAAAATCTTCAAGACAAATAAAAGAAATGGATTTATTTAGATATTATGCTAAAAAGGGGATTCAAGCCTTATATCCTAAGGGTCTTTATATTGATATTGTCAAATAGCATACTTTTTTGTAATAAATTAAAATTAGAAGAAAGAATTTCTTTTGTTAAAGATTTTTATTATATATTGTTTCCAATAGAAGAATTCCATACTTGTGATCCTTTTTTTAATTATTATGAAAATAAAAAACATTTTTTCTCCGAAGAATTTTTAACCGACGAAGGTACAATTAATTATTTTAAATTGATCGAGAGTCAGAAGAAGTTAGAAAAGAGCCCTTGTGATCCTTTGAATAAACTTTCCCACGAGAGATAATTCCACCACCTGTAATGATTGCTGGTTTTTTTGGACCTTTTGTATAGATAGTTACATTGGTATTTGTGCCAGTATTCGAAGATAAACCATAAGAAGAACTACTTTGCCCTACTGTAGAAGTAGGAGGAGTATATACAGAAATTTTTCTAAATACAAATCTAATTAGACTCACTTTAGGTTTAGTAGAAAATTTATTTATAAATTCTTCCCAGTAAAGATTGGTTTTATATAAATAATTAAAAATTTTAATATAAATCTTTTTTTGTTTAAAATCTATTCCAGTAATTTTTCCAATAAATACTGGATATTTTTTATAATTAAAATCCTTAGAAGCATATTTTCTTCCAAATCTATCATAATAGATAATAATTATATCATTAATTTTTAATTTTTTTAGTAATTTTTTTCTAATAGATATACCATAGAGAATTCGAAATTTTAAGGTTTTAGGATTTTTTTGTTTTTTTACATACATTATTAACCCGGCTGGATTTAATTTGTATTTTTTAATAAATAGTTTTATTAACAAGGTATTCATATTGAACCTCCTTAAAAAAATGTTATATAATATGTAGTATGGTTTAGTGAAAAAAAGTTTCAAATTTTTTTAAAAAATACGATATAATTAATAAATGAATTCATATTTTTTTAAGATAAAATTTCTGTTATTATTGATTCTTACTATAAAGGGGATTTATTCTATTGATCAAATTATTTATGTTTATGCATTTGATTCTTATCAGTCCATTTATCCCAAAAAAATGATTCTTGTAGGAGAAATAAAATCTAAGGTTAAAGCAGCAGAAATAAAAAGTACTGAATCTCCTATCAAAGAATATGATACCAGAAAAGATATTGTAACCGTAAAAGTTATCAATAAAAAAGGAATAAAAGTAGGACAGACCCTATATGTAGTATATAAAGATTCATATCATGAAAAATTTAAAAATGCTTTTATTATGGGAGAAATTAAAGTAACAGCCATTTTAAATCATCCTTTTTATGGACTTGTTTTAACAGGTGTAGGAAATTTATTACGTGTAAGAGAAGGATTTTATGTTGTAAGAACCTTAGAATCAGAAAATATAGAAAAAGCATATTTTTTAAAACGAAAGGGAGATAGTTATTTACAAAATGGAAATTATGAACAGGCAATAAAAGAATATTTAAAAGCAATTCAACAGGATACAGATTTAGTAGAGGCACATTTTTCACTTGCTAATATCTATTATTTGCAATATAAAAAAGAAGGCTCTTCTATTGCTTTACAAAATGCTTTAAAAGAATTTCAGATTTCCTGGGATTTAAAAGATCGTTTTCGATATAATAATGAATTCTTTGATTTTTTGTTTAGCTATTTTTCTGCTTTATTAGATTATTTTGTATACTATAAAAAAAATAATATAGAAAAAAATTCTAAAGAAAATTACTCTATTTTGCAACAGATGATAAATATTGGAAATGAATGTGAATTAATAAGTGATGATATAGAATGTAAAATGGCTAAATCTATCGGAATGTATTATTTAATGAATTTTTATTCTGATGAATCAACAAAAGAGAATCGAACGCTAAATGATAAATATAAATTTGAACTTGGGATGCTTTTAAAACACATAGAAGAATATTTTAGTGAGAAAAATTATATCAAGTATAAGGAATTTCAGGAAGGGAGAATAAATTATATCAATCGTAATATTGATATTGTTCAATTTGAATATATTTTTATACAATATTATTATCAATTATATAAAGAGCTTTTGCATTTCGAGAAATATAAAGAAAGAGAAAAATTAAAATCTTTATTAAAAAAACATATACAGATTTATTTTCAATATGCAAAGGATAAACCAGAATATCATGATCAAAATTTAAAAATTTTATCTATTAAAAATTCTATTGAATCATAATCGATAAAGAAATATTTATCTTTCTTGTTAATCTATGAAAGATCAGAATTTTTTTCGTTTAATAAAAAAAGATAAAGATACTTATGCGAGATTAGGAGAATTATTTTTTCTCAATAATGGAAATTCTTTTGTTGTTAAAACACCTATTTTTATGCCAGTTGGGACAAGAGGTAGTGTTAAAGCAATATGGCAGGATCAATTAGAAGAAATGGGGTATAAATTGATTTTAGGAAATACATATCATTTATATTTAAGACCCGGAGAAGATATTAAACATTTTGGTGGTTTAAAGCAATTTATTTCCTGGAATTATGCTATTTTAACTGATAGTGGCGGATTTCAGGTTTATAGTTTATCGAAGATTCGAGAATTCCATAAAGATGGAATTATTTTTCAGAGTTATTTGGATGGTTCGAAACATTTCTTTACTCCAGAAAAGGTTATTGATTTTCAGTTGATCTTAAATTCTGATATAATGATGGTTTTAGATGATTGTCCTCCAGCCAATAGCGATATAAATAGAATTGAAGAATCTTTATATCGAACCCATAAATGGGCAGAACGTTCTAAAAATCATTACGAAGAATTAAAAACAAAAAAGAATTATTCCAATAGAATTTTGGGAATTGTTCAGGGAGGTATTTACGAAGAAAAAAGAATGGAATCTTTATCTTTTATTGAGTCCTTAGATTTTGATGGTATAGCTGTTGGTGGTCTTAGTGTAGGTGAAAAAAAAGAAGATTTTTATCGAATTATTGAATTTATTGGTCCTAAAATTAACGAAAATAAAGTCCATTACTTGATGGGAGTAGGAAATATAAAAGATTTATTATATGCAATTAAATATGGTTTTGATATTTTTGATTGTGTTTTACCTACAAGAAATGCAAGACATGGTCATGCTTATACTTCGAATGGAAAGTTAAATATAAAGAATGCAAAATATAAATTAGATAATTTACCATTAGATCCAGAATGTAAATGTAAAGTATGTCGAAGATATAGTAGAGGATATATAAGGCATTTATATCTAATGCAGGAATTACTTGCTTTTGAGTTATTAACATATCATAATTTATATTTTTATTATCATTTTTTTGAACTAATTCAAAAAGCGATAGAAAAAGATGAATATAATTTTTTCTTTAAAAACTGGATAAATTTAGATTGGTAATTATTTTTTGTTTGACAATGATCGATAAGTATAAATAATAAAATGATTTTTGATTTTGAAATACAATAAATTTTTATGTATATTGTATAAAAACTGTAAAAAAAAACTTGAAATAAAATCAAAAAAAAATAAATTAACAAATTAGGTAAAAAGTAATTATAATATAGATAAAAAGGAAGGAACAATATGGAAATATCCAGAAGAGAAAGTGGAGATATAGTAATCCTTGATGTAAATGGGGAGATTGATTTATATAATGCTCCAGAGATAAAAGATACAATAAATAAACTAATAGAAGAAAAAAAATATAATGTTGTAATTAATTTAGATAAAGTGTCTTATATTGATTCCTCTGGTATCGGAGCTCTGATTTCCAGTTTATCCAATTTAAAGAAATATCAGGGTGGTTTAAAAATCTGTAATGTTTCTGGTTCTGTTCGTAAAGTATTTGAATTAACAAAATTAACTTCTTTTTTTGAAATTTATGATTCTGAACAAGAGGCAATAGAAGCATTTAAAAAATAATAAATTATAAAGAGGCTTTTTATGAAAACAAAACTAATACAAATAGGGTTTTTTTATACCCTAATATCAGTTGCTTTTTTTACTTTTAATTGTTCCAAACCTGTTCCTACGGAGGATCTGGTTAAAGCAAGAAAAAGTATCGAAGAAGTCCAAAAAAACAATCCAGAAGGGAAAGCTAAGGAATTATTGGATAAATCTATCGAAGAATTAAAATTAGCACATGAAAAATTACCAGAAGAAGAATATGATCTTGCTAAAGAAAAAGCAAATATTTCTTATTCTTTATCACGTCTTGCATATCAAGAATGGTTTCCTTCTGCTGTTGAAAATCTTAAAAAAGAGTATGAAGATAAAATAAAACAAGCAGAAGAAGCAAATGCAGAAATGTTAGCAAAAGAAGATTACGAAACTTCTAAATCATTCTTCGAAGAAGCGAATCAATTAATATCTCAATTAGAAGAAAATAAATTAACCCAGGAAGAGAAAGATAAGATAGAAAATAATACATATGCATCTAACGAAGAAAAAAAACAATTAGTAACAAAATTAGAAGCAAATCTTATAGTTTATGGTTCCATTCAAGATAAATTAAAAAAAGCTTTAAAATCTGCAACAATTGCTTATGAAACTTCTTTAACCTATAAAGATGAATATTTTGATGAGTTAAGATCATTGGAAGAGAAATTTAATCAAGCAAAAGAATATAAAGCAGAAAAATATGAACCAGAAAAATCTGCATTAATTCAACAAAAAATTGATGAAACAAAGCAGTTAATCGATAACAATCAATTAAAAAATGCTTATAGTAATTTAGAAACATTAAAATCAGATATTGATGAAGTTTATGCAATATCTTTAAAAAATTATTCAGAAGAAAAATTAAACGAAGCAAATACAAGTTTCGAAAAAGCGAAAGAAAATGTAAATAAAAATAGAAATGTATTAGGACAAAATAGATCTAAAATTGATGAAATGTTACTTGCTGGTAATGAAGCTCTAAATAATGCTAAAAATGATTACGAATCGGAAAATTATGAATCTTCAATAAAAAATTCAGAAGAGGTAATAAAGATAAGTGGTGTTTTAAATGATTTAGTAGAACAATCATCTTCTGTTTATAGAAGAAATTTAGCTTTAGAAGAACAAAGAAAAAGAGAAGAAGCATTAAAAAAACAACAAGAAGAAGAGCTTAAAAAAAGTGAACAAGAAATTCAACAAGAGAATTTAACGGAAGAAAATATTAAATTAATTTATACTGTTAAGAAAACCAAACCAGCAGAATGCTTATGGAGAATTGCGGGAAAAAAAGAGATTTATAATAATCCAAGAAAATGGAAAAAAATATACGAAGCAAATAAAGATCAAATTAAAAATCCAAACTTGATATATCCAGGTCAGAAATTACGTATTCCTAAAGAATAGGGGATAATCCCCTATTTCTTATTTATTTAAGATAATTTAGTTTTTCTTTTAAATTTTCCTATCTTATATTAATTGTTTAAATGAATTATTTTTTATATTTCATTAAAAAACTTTTATATACTACTAAAATCATTTTTTTATTCTGATTTTTTGTAATACTTAAATTATATCACCATTCTCTATAAATAGTAGCTATGTCCTAAAAAAATCTTATTATAATATAACTATTATTAAAGCCTGCAATCTGAATATGTTTTTTTATAATTTAAGTATTTATGATAATTATTTAATATCATTTTGTTAGTTTTTCTAAAGGTTTATAGGTGTTTTATTTTTTTCGAAGATTTACTATAAAAGTTTTCTTGTATAAGTGTTTATTAATGAATAATTCTAATTTATAAAACTTTTTTTAATAAGAGAAGAGCTAAATTTAAATTATATAAAAAAATTTATTATTCTCCTCTATGGTATGGGGTTAGGGATTTAAGTTCATAAACCATAGAGGAGATATTATAAAATAATCATAATTTATAATAATTCTTTTAATTCTTCTACTTTATCTAAGCGTTCCCAGCTGAATGTTGGTTCTGTTCTACCAAAATGTCCATAAGCCGCTGTTTCTAAATATTTTCTTTCTTTTGAACGTAATTGTAACATTTCCTCTATACCTCGAGGTGTTAATTTAAAAATTTCTCGAACCCTTTTAGATATTTTTTCTTCTTCTACTTTACCAGTACCAAATGTATCTATTAGAACAGATGTTGGTTCTGGATAACCAATTGCATAAGAAAGTTGAACTTCGCATTTTTCTGCAAGACCTGCTGCTACAATATTTTTCGCAATATATCTTGCCATATAAGCGGCACTTCGATCTACTTTGGATGGATCTTTACCAGAAAATGCACCACCTCCATGTCTACCATATCCACCATAGGTATCTACTATAATTTTTCTACCTGTAAGACCAGCATCACCATGGGGACCACCAATAACAAATCGACCGGTAGGATTGATTAGATAACGTGTATTTTGCAAAAATTCCTCTGGTATAATTTTTTTTATAACTTCTTCAATCATTAATTCTTCTAATTGTTTATGTTCTAAATGGGGACGATGTTGAGTAGAAATAACAACGGTATCTACTCGATATGGTTTTCCATCTCTATATTCTACCGTTACCTGGCTTTTAGAATCAGGTAATATATCTTTTAATGTTCCATTATGTCTTAATTCTGCTAAATATTTAACAAGTTTATGTGCTAATTCAATAGGTAATGGCATAAAATTTTCAGTTTCATTAATAGCAAAACCAAACATTAATCCTTGATCGCCGGCACCTTGTTCTCCTTTATATAATCCTTCGCCAGTTACACCTTGTGCAATATCGGGGGATTGAGCATGTAATTTTACTAAGACTTCTGCTGTTTTATAATCAAATCCTATTTCAGGATCATTATATCCTATATTTTTTACAATCTCACGGGCGATTTTTTCAACATCTACATTTGCATTGGAAGATACTTCTCCTGCAATACAAATAAAATTTGTTGTAACAAGTGTTTCGCAAGCTACTCTACTATTAGGATCACCATTTAAAAAAGCATCTAATATTGCATCAGAAATTTGGTCACATATTTTGTCTGGATGACCTTCTGAAACAGATTCAGAGGTAAATACAAAATTTTTTAAAGCCATCGATTTCTCCTTAATATAATTTATAAAATCCACAATTTTAGAATTAGATTTAGAGTCAATTTTTAATATCCTGTCTAATTTCTATGTTAATCCTATGTAATTCTATTACTTTTAAAATGATTATTTTAAAATAATAAAAAATTTTCAGAATATAAATAATTACTTGAAAATACATAAAATTTATATTATTTGTAATTAGAAATGGATCCATTAAAAAAAATGTTATTAGAAGTTGATAAACAATTACAAAAAGAAACACAGGATAAGGTTGTTGTTGTAGGATATTCTATTTCTGATTGCTTAAAAAAAGCCTCAGAATATTTTAATAAAGATATTTCTTATTTAGATTATGAAATTTTAGAAAGAGGAAAGAAGGGTTTATTTAAAAAAAAGCCTTATAAATTACTTATTACTATTAATAAAGATTATAATCCTTATTCAGAATTAGAAGAATTTGCTTTAAAGTTAGGTGTAGGTGATAAATTATTAAGTACAGAATTGGAGCAATATATAGAACCAAAAGATGTAGACGGAACCTTTAAAGTAAGGATTTATAAAGAGGGTGTTTTTTTAACAGTTTGTCCTCCTAAAGGAAAAGGAAAACCAGTAGAGATCGAAGAATGTATTCACCGTTTAGAACAACGTGGAGTAACTGTATACGATATAAAAAAAATCGAAAAAGTAGTAAAACAAGCAAAATGCGAACCGGTAAAAGTTGCAGATTATGATCCTATACCAGAACATGATTCTACATGTAGAGTAGAAATTACTCCAGATGAAATGAAAGCATATGTTAAAATTACACCACCTAGAAAAGGAGGTAGAGATTTAAAGGTAGAAGATATTGTAAATGCATTAAAAGCAAAAGGAGTAGTAATAGGCTTTAAAGAAGAAAATATTAAAAAAGCATTAGATGAAGAAATCTATATGGAAGATATATTAGCAGCAGAAGGTATTCCACCCAAGCATGGTAGAGATGCTTATATAGAATACAAGGTAAGGATTAAAAAAGAATTTCAATTAGAAGAAGATGAATTTGGAAGAGTTGATTTTAAGAATTTACATTTAATAGAAAATGTTGTTCCTGGTCAGGTTTTAGCAGTAAAAATACCAGCAGAGAAAGGAATACCAGGTAGAACATTATTTAATAAAATTATCCCTGCAAGAGATGGAAAAGATATTGAACTAAAGCAGGGTAAAAATACCATTCTTTCTGAAGATGGTACTGTTTTAAAAGCAGAAATAAGTGGACATGTTGTAATGATAGGTAATAGAATTTCTGTAGAGGATGTTTATCGTGTATTAGGTGATGTAGGACCTAAAACAGGAAATATTGAAGAATTAGGTTCTGTTAATATTGCTGGTTCTGTTTTAGATAATTATCAAGTAAAAGCTGGTGGAAATATTGAAGTTTTTAATAGTATTCAAAAAGCAATTGTAGAAGCTGAAGGTAATATTGTCGTTAAAGGTGGTATCTTAGGAAAAGATGAAGCGAAAATCACATCTTCTAATGGTTCAGTAATAGCAAGATTTATACAGAGTGCAAAAGTTTATGCTGCAATTGATGTACTGGTAGAAGAAGCAATTATTCATAGTTATGTAGAGGCTGGAGAAAGAGTTATATGTCAGGGAAGAAGAGCACAAATTGTAGGGGGAGAAATTAGAGCAAAAAAAGAAGTTAGAGCTCGTGTGATTGGTTCTGCTGCGCATCCTAAAACAGATATTATTGTAGGTTATGATCCATTACTACTAAAACGTTTTGAAGAAATTGAACGTACTCTGAAAGAAAAAAAAGAAAATTATGATAAATTAAAAAGAACGCAAAAAACCTTAGAAACAAGGAAGAAAGAAGATCCAGATTCATTTTTAGCTGAGCAAAGAAAAAAATTGGAAGAAGTCACAGAACAGGTTAAGGAATTAGAAAAAGAAATTCAAGAATTAGAAAAAGAAAAAGAAGAAGTCCAGAACGAAATGGAAGAATTAGCTGGAGAAGGTAGAGTTATCGTAGAAAAACAAATATTTCCTGGTGTTATCATTCGTATTAAGAATGCTGCTTATAGTGTAATGGATGAACGCTTTTCTGTTCAATATGTATATAGAAATGGAAAAATTATAGAAGAAAAATATGTTAAAGAAAGGAAAAAATAACCAATATGAGAATTATTGATTATTTAGTATCATTTAATGGAATTCCACAAATAAGCCAGGATATATATGCACAACAAATTGTACAAACATATAAAGAAATGCAGGATATCAATAATGCTAAAAAAATAAATTTAATGCGAGAGCAGACTATAGTAGATATATATAAAAGTGGAACAGAAAATCAAATTCTACAAAATTACAGAACTATAGAAAATAAAAAAGAAATAAATCAGAAAAAAATTATATTAGAAAAAGAAACCTATGAAATATCATTTACAAAATTCCGTTTTAAAAAGAACTATAACAAAGGAAATACTATTGATTTAGTTGTGTAAAAATGGAATTTATTATTTTAACAATTATATTTTGTTTTTATGTATTATATAATGAAATACATAAAAGAAAAATCAAAAACCAAAAAAAAGAATTTAAAATACCTAAGGAATTTTATGAAAATCTAAAAGATACAATTCAATATATTGATTATACTTTAGAATCAATTAAACAAAAACAAGAAAATATAAATAAAATATATATAAAACTTTTAGAATTAAAAAAAGAATTAGAAGAAAAACAATTACCTAAAAAAAGAACTAAAAAAACTAAAAAAAATGATCTAAAAAAAGATAAAGAAGAAGTTGTTTCCAATTTTGAAGATCAATCATTCAAAAGTATAAAGACAACAGAAAATTCATCTTTCATAGAGAAGATTTTAGAAGAAATAGAGGAAGATAAAATAGAATTTTCTTTTCGAGAGAAAGAAAAAGTATCTCAAAAAATAGAAAAACCAGTCAAAGAGGCTCTAAATAATAATACTAATTTTGTACAAAAATTAGGAAGTTTATTTCGCAGAGTATTAAATATTCCAGATATACCTATTACATTACCTTCTAATGAAGAAATTAATCTAGCTATAAATGCAGAAAAAAAACCAATATCCTTAGAAGAATTTGAACTAAATATACAAACCACCCAAATAAAAAAAGAAACTGATAATGATTTAAAAAATAAAACAGAACAGAGTTCTATTAATGAAAAAAACTCAATCCAGTTTAATCAAACTTATAAAGATTCTTCAAAAAATGCTATTGATCCAAAAGAAATATTATTAAAAGAATCTAAAAAACTCTTTTTAGAACTTAAAACAAAAGAAGAAAAGATTAAATTTATCAATAAATTGATTGATTTGGGATTTAATGAAGATGAAATTCATTATATAACTGATATGCCACCTGCGGAAATTTTATTGATTTCCAAATTAAGATACAAAAAAGGATAATCAATGGTCAATGTAGATAGAGATGTATTTAATCTTGATATTCCAGATATGACAATAGAGCAATTCAAAAAATATGCTAAATTTATTCATGATCTAACTGGAATATATTTAAAAGACCATAAGATTACTTTATTATCGAATAGAATAAGAAAACGCCTTCGAGAATTGAAAATTTATGATTATGATGAATACTTTAATTACCTAACAAATAGCGATAAATCAGATACAGAAATAATTCATTTTTTAGAAGTTATAACAACTAATGAATCATATTTTTGGAGAACACCTCAAAATTTCGAAGCATATAAAAAAATTGTTTTGCCAGATATATTAAAACACAATCATAATAAAAAAATAAGAATATGGTCTGCTGGTTGTTCTACTGGAGAAGAGCCTTATAATATTGTAATAGAATCTATCGAAGCGATGAAAGAATTAGGTTTTTATTTATTTGAGGTAATAGCAACTGATATTTCCAGAAGAGTTATAGAAATTGCAAAACAGGGATGTTATTCAGGTAGAAAAATAGAAAAAATTCCAGAACAAATACTAAAAAGATATTTTCGTCAGAATCCACATGATCCAGAAATTTATTGTATTAGAGAAGATCTTAAAAGTAAAGTAATTTTTAAAATTGAAAATTTATTTGAACCAACAGTAGAAAATGTACATGTAATATTTTGCAGAAATGTTATGATATATTTTCAAAAGAAAGAACAGCAGGAATTAGCTATGCAGTTTTATAATCGTTTATTACCTGATGGTTATTTATTTTTAGGTCATGCAGAAAGTTTACAGATGTTAGAAACACCATTTAAAATAATTCATACACCTTATGGAACAATTTATAAAAAAGAAATATAAAACAATGGATACTAAAAATTCAAAAAAAGAAATATTAATTATATCTTCTGTATCTGGTGGTGGAAAGAATACGATTATCAAAGAATTATTACATTTTTTTCCAGAAAAATTTCGCGTAGCTGTAACAGCAACAACTCGAAAACCAAGAAATAAAGAAGTTCACGGTAAAGATTATTATTTTCTTTCTATAGAAGAGTTTCAGGAAATGATCAATAATAATCAATTTATTGAATTTGCCAAGGTCCATAATAATTATTATGGGATTCCATTATGGGAATTACATAAAGCAATAGAAGAAAATAAAATATTAATTTTAAATATAGACTATCAAGGTATGCGTACGATTAAAAATAAATTTAAAAATAAGGTTTTATCTATTTTTTTAATGCCTCCTTCTAAGGAAGTCTGGCTTGAACGTTTAAAAAAAAGAAATACAGAATCAGAAGAAGAATTACAAATAAGAATTTTGGAAGGAGAAAAAGAAATGGAAGCAGCAAAAGAATATGATTATATTGTGGTAAATGATGATTTAAATGATTGTAAAAATCAAATTATTTCTATCTTAAAAAGAGAACAAATTTTAGATTGATATTTTTATAAATTCTATATATAAATTTTTCAATCAATGGGAAAATCCTTAAAAAAATTATATGTAATAATGGGACCTACTGGTATCGGAAAAACAGATTTGCTTTATAGATATTTAAGTCAGAAACCTAATTTATTTGAAGTTATATCTGTTGATTCCCGTCAAATTTATAAATTTATGCCAATTGGAACTGCTACACCAGAACCATATGTAAAAGAAAAAATTCCTCATTATTTAGTAGAATTTTTAGAACCAGATCAAATATATAGTGCAGGAAATTTTGTAAAAGATGCTGAACGATTGATAAATGATATTTGGGAAAGAAATAAAATTCCAATTTTATGTGGAGGAACGGGCTTTTATTTTAAAGCATTTTATACTGGAATGTTTTTTTTAGAAGAAGATAAAGAAAGAAAACAAAAAATAAAAAAAATGCTTGACGAAATGACAGAAGAAGAGAGGTTAAAAGAATTACAAAAAATCGATCCTGATTCTATAAGTAAGGAAAATCAATCAATTAGAAAGGGAATTATACATCCTAATGATAAATATAGAATTTATCGAAGTTTAGAATTATATTATCTTACTGGCAAAACATTACGTATGCATTATTTAATTTTAAATCAAAAACAAAAATTATGGGAATTTGAAGGTATATTTATAATTCCAGAAAAAGAAAAATGGGAAAGACAATTAAAAATTCGAGCAGAGAAAATGGTACATATGGGTTTTATTAAAGAAGCATTATATATCTTTAAGAAATATGGAAATTGTCCAGCTTTAAAAACACCTGGTTATAAAGAAACTTATGATTTATATCAAAAATTTGGAGATAAAATATTATATGATAATAATTTAAAAAATGACATTATCTCTATTTTATATAAAACCCATAAAAAATATGGTAAAATGCAATTGAAATGGTTTAAAAACGAAAAAGCTCTAAAACATGTTTCCTATAAAGAAGCAGAAAAATTTTTAGAAAATATTTTAAATATCACTTTAAGAAAGGATTGACTCTTAATAAATGTTCAAAAATGTTTCTTTAAAAATAAAAAAAGGGCATTACGATGAGTGATAAAAATAATATCCAGGATTATATATTAACAAAAGCTAAAGAATTAGGGGCAGAATTAACATTTTATTTAATGAACGGTGTTCCTTTAAAAGGAAAAGTATTAAGTTTTGATAATTTTACACTTGTTCTGGAAAGTGAAGGTAAAAAAAGTCTTTTATATAAACATGCTATTTCTACGATTATAATACCTTCAGAGATTTCTGTTGAGTAATGAATGTATCAATTAAAGAAAAGAATTACAATTTTTTTATTGTTATTACTTTTATCTTATGCATTATATAGGGCTTTTATCAAAACAGGTTATGAACAAGCTATTGTAATTGAAGATATCTATTGGGGAGTAGAAAAAAAAGTAATTCCACCAGAAAGTTTTACATTTTTATTTCGAAGATTAATACCAGAGCGCATCAAATTACATCCAATTTATATTAAATCTCGATATTTAAATTTTATTTATTATTATTCCTTACCTCCTAATGAAATTTTAGGGCTTGATGATTCTTTTTCCATCAAATTAGATTTAGTCTATGTATACGATTTAGATATACATAAATTACCAGATATTTTTGTACGTTTAGAACAAAGAGATTGGAAGTATTTAAATTCCTATATAGAAATAAAATTAAAAGATTTATTATATCAAACATTACAAGAAAAATTAAAGATAGAAAATAATTTAGTCAATGGAGAGGAATTATTAAAAGGTTATATTAATAATGGTTTCTTAAATCATGTAAATCAATATTTTCAAAATGATGGAATCTATTTTAAAAAAATTTATATTCAGGATCTATATGTACCAGATTCGGAACAGTATAATTTAATATTAAGACAGAGTAATCGTTATCTTGAAAAAAAATTAGAAAGAAGTGCTTTAATAGACGAAGCAAAAGCAAAAAAAGAATCTCAATGGATTTTATTCCAATTCGAAAAAGAAAAATTAGAAAATCTTGCTAAAATGATAAGAGACTATCCAGAAGTTTTGGATTATTTAAAAATAGAAAAATTATCATCACAGGCAAAATTTATTTATTTACCATCGGATTATTTTTATTTTCAAAATCAAATACCTTCACAACTTAGTGTTGATTCTAAGAAAAAACAAATAGAATCGATACCAGAAATTAAAATTGCAAATCCTTCGAGCGATACAAAATTTATTGATAAAACACCACCTTAATATATAATACAGGAGTTGAAATGAAAACAAAAAATGAACCTATCATACTAATTATGGCTGGAGGAAAAGGAGAACGATTCTGGCCTAAATCTACAGAAACAAAACCAAAACAATTACAGAAAATTTATTCTGATAAAACTTTACTTGAAGAAACAATTGATAGAGCAAAAGCACTTACTTCTAAAGAAAATATTTATATAGGTTGTAATAAAGAATTAAAAAAAGCTATCCAGAAAGAATTAAAAATAAAAGATAAGCAATTTATTATAGAACCATTTGGAAGAAATACTGCTCCTATTGTAGCTTTAGCTTCTCTTATTTTAGAAGATAAATATCCTGATAGAATTCATATTGTTTTAAGTGCGGATCATTTTATATCTCCCATCAATGAATTTAAAAAAACTATACAAAAAGCAATCCATTTAGCGGAAGAAGGATATTTAGTAACCTGTGGTATTATACCAACAAGGCCAGAAATAGGTTATGGTTATATCCAAAAAGGAGATGTTATAAACGAAAATGGATATAAAGTTTTAAAATTTCATGAAAAACCAGATATGTCTAAGGCTCTGGAATATATAAAAAAAGGTTTTTATTGGAATTCTGGTATTTTTATATGGAAAGGTAAGCGTATTTTAGAAGAATTTGAAAAAAATGCACTAGAAATATTAAATCCTATAAAACAAAGTTATAAATCTTCTTCTAAATTAAAAAATGCTTTTGAAGTTATACCTGAACTACCTATAGATATTGCCATAATGGAAAAAGCACAACAAATTGCTGTAGTAGAAGCAAGTTTTATCTGGGATGATGTTGGTTCATGGTTATCCTTAGAAAGAATTTATCTAAAAGATTCTGATAAAGTCGATGATAAACAAAATATTATTTTAATACCTAAAAAAGCGGACTTTTTTGCCTATGATTCCTATAATAATATTTTATCGATGGAATCAAATAAGCTATTTGCTTTGCTTGGTATTGAAAATATGGTTATTGTAGAAACTGAAAAAGTATTTTTTCTTGCAAAAAAAGATAAATTAAATGATATAAAAAATATGTTAAAATCTTTAAAAGAAAATCCTACTTTACATAAATATATAAAATAAAAAACTGGAATAAGGAGTAGGGAAATGCCATCAGGAAAAAAGCGAAAAAGAAGAAAAATCAGAACTCATAAAAGAAAAAAGAAAAGAAAAAAGAATCGTCATAAAAAGAAATTAAGATAATTAAAAAATAAAAAAGGGGAGATTTCCCCCTTTAAAACTACATGAAATTTTCGTCTAACCATTCCTCTATATCTTCGTATAAGTCGTCTTTTACATCATTATATAAAAATAAGTCAAAATGATTATAATCAATATCAAAGAAATTTGCTCTACTTGCTTCTATATAGTAGCAACGATTTAATTTAGTAGAAAATTTGCAGTTTGAATAATGTTTGATAAATGTTATAATACTATCTTCTGGAGAAAAATTATCTATTTTTCCAATAACAATCAAAACAGGAATATTATGTTTATTAATATATTGAATTGTTTTTTGTTCTGTATTAATAGCTGGAATAAAAAACTTATTTATTAAAGAGCTATCGTAATTTTTCAATAAATAGGTTTTGTAGGATTGAAATTTGGGATTATTGATTTCTTCGATTTTATGATTTAATATATCTTTATTTTCGTAGAATAAATTTCCAGAATAATGATAATCCCAGCCAGTACCAATAAGAATGATTCTGGAAATACTAGAAAGATTTTCTGTTTCGTTCATCCAGTCTAAAATAGAGATTCCTCCAAAAGAAATACCAGTTAAGATTAAATTATCAGTATTAAAATGAATTTTAAGGTTATCTATTATTGCCTGTAATTCTTGTGTAGATAAAATCTTTTTCTCTTTTTGATGAATTTGAACTATATGATAATTCTTTTTTAATAGAAAAGGTATCCAGTTTTTTTCAAGCACATTGATTGGAAAAGAAATAGGATCAAGCTGGACAAGAATTCCTTGTGGTTTTTGATTTGTTTTATAATATTCCAATTTATATGATAAAATTTGTTTTTCTTCTTTTTGTACTGGTATAGTACAATTTTGCATTCCCAATAATAAAAAAGTAAGTAATATAATGATTTTATTTTTCATGCTCATCTCCTTGATTTAATTTCTTTTATTAAGCCATTCGATTAATGGTTTCATAACATCATTTAAGGCATTTTTACCTAAGAATAAATCTCCATGTCCATAATCTTCGCTTGCTCCCTGTGCTCTTTCTATGATTAATAATTGTTTGTCATTAGAAGAAATATTTTCATAAACTAAGCGAATTGTATATCCAAATCCAAGATGATCTCTTCTACCTAAAACCATTAAAGTAGGTATCTTAATATTTTTAAGATTTTCTGTATAATTAATTTTTCCATCTAAGGAATAAAAATCTCCTAATTCTAAGGCTGTTTTTAATTGTAAAGCAACTGGAGCAGCAATATTGGTTATCATATATCTTTGAGATGCTTTTATAATATCTTTATCTGTATTTTCTGGATATAAAAGAATTTCCAATAGACCTGTACGTGGCGTTAAATCTATACACATATAACTATTAAAACGTGCTATGGTTCCCATAGGAACTGCTGGTAAAATTGCAGTATTACAACTTCCTACTTTATGCCATAAACGTAACGAAGAAGTAGATAATTCAAAACTAAAGGGTGATCCAACTGTGATTAAATTTGCAATACGGGTTTCGTTAAAACTTCCAATTCTTGCATAAGCAATCATACCCCCCATAGAATGTCCAACCCAATTTACTTTTTCTGCATTTGTTTTTTCTAAGACATATTGTATGGCTGCATCAACATCATATTTTATATAATCATCAATAGAATAATTATATTTTTTTTCTCCAAAAAACCAGGAAGGTGAACCAGCAGCTTCTCTACCACGTAAATCCAGAACCCATACATCGTAACCTGCTTTCGCTAATTGAACGGCAAAGGAATTTTCTCCATTAATGGTATAATAGGTACGATTTGCCATTAAACCATGACATAAAATTACTGGATATTTTCTTTTAAATTTTTGTTGAGCTTCTTTATCAAAGAAATGTTCTAAGGTTATTTTCCAGCCATCCTTAGTTACAGGATGATGTAAATCTCCTTTAGCAGGTGTTATAGAAATGCACGACATTGTTGTTAAAAAAATGAAAAAAATCATCATATAAATTTTCTTCATAATGCCCCCAAATATAAATTTTATATACGAAAATTAAAAGAACCTTCCTTTTGTAAAGAAAAAATATTATTCTGTTATTGTATATATTGTAAACGATCAATTTATATTTTCTTAAATTATTTTAGGCACATAATATTTCTACGTCTTCTTCTACAAGCTCCCTTGCCCTGTAAAATCGATGCTCTATCCTGATTTCTGTAACACTTGTTACAAATTCACGGCCAATTTCTCTTAACGGGACCCCTCAATAGAGATACCTTATCATCAAATCTTCTATAACATTCCCATTCTATTAGTAATCTTATAATATGACTTACACTATAACCCGTCATCTCTGATATATCCTTTAATAATTGATGAATATTCTGACTTAATCTTATAGAATAATGTTCATAATCATTACAAACTATCTGATAGATTTTTTTACTGGTTTTCTTTTGATTTGCTAATTTTTTTAGTCTTTCAATGTATTTAGAAATTAAAAACAAAAACATTTCCGAATAGCTGGAATACTGATTTCTTAAATCCTGCAAATCATCTTTATAGGGTAAAAAAATCATAAAGTGTAAAATTACTGTATTGCTTGATGATTCTAACTCTTCGTTAGGACTTTGGATATTTTTTTCTAGTATATGTAGCCATCAATATAATAGTCTATTTTTTATTAAAAATCTTACCAAAAAAATATAAGAAAATCATATTTTAGAAGCAGTATTTATAGAAACTATAAATTATTACGGCGTTCTTTGATAGCTTACTATATATTATAAATAAATTTTTAGTTTAATCCAAAAAAAATTCGGTAATTAAAATTAAAAATTTTATATAGATAATTATAGGGATGAAAGGGAGGATAGAATGACGATAGAAAATCAGCCCCATGATTGGTTTTTTAAGATGATATTCAGTCTGGAAAAGAATATAGAATCATTTTTAAAATTATTTTTTCCTGATATATATAAAAATATAGTTTTGGGTTCTTTAAAATTTTATAATACAGAGAAATTATCGAAAAAATATAAAAAATTTTATTTGGATATAGCTTTTGATTGTAAATTTAAAACCCAAAAAAAAGATTTAGAAGTTCAGATATATATAGTATTTGAACATAAATCTTATATAGATAGGCATACACCATCTCAGATATTATATTATAAAGCAGTATTAGCAGAAGAAGACGAGAAAAATAATAGGCTTTATAAACCCGTTATACCCATTGTATTTTATCATGGGGGTAGAAAATGGCAGATACCAACTGATATACCAGAGATAGGGGAAGAAGATTTAGAAAGTAGTTTAAGAAAATATATGAATACATTAAGCTATATATTATTTGATGTATCTAAGATTGAGGATGATTATTTGCTAAAAAATTTATATTTAAATGCATATTTAATGTCTTCTTTATATGTGATGAAAAATATATTTGAGGATATAAAAAGGTTAAAGCCTATATTTGAGAAAATATTATTGGGAGAGATAGAAGATTATGTTTATATTATACTTGACTATGCAGTATTAGTAAAGAAGGATATAGAGAATATAGAACAATTAATAGAAGAAATAACAGGAGAGGAGAAGATGATGACATTAACAGAAAAATGGAAAAGAAGGTTGGAAAGGTTTCAACAAGGATTGGAACAAGGCTTACAACAGGGTTTAGAAAAAGGAAAGTTATTAGATGCACAGGAATCAATCATAGAAATTTTAGAAGAAAGATTTACTATTGTTCCAGAGAATATAAAAGAGAGAATAAAATCCATAGATAAAATAGAAAAATTAAAAGAATTAAGAAGAAAATCCATCAAAGTAGATTCCTTAGAAGAGTTTATAAAACTTTTAGGATAAAAAAATAAAAGGATTTTATTAAAATAAACATTCTTGTTAGTTTTGCTCTGATGGTATGGGTGAATTTAGATATAGATTAATAACAAAGAAAATAAATTATAAATTCATATTTCTTAATATTATGTTTGTATTTGTTTTTGATATAAGATAGCTCCCATATAAGTTTTTACGTTATAAATATATTTTTAAACTTCACAAAAATTTATTATAACTACTTTTATTAACGATTTTTTAATATTATGTATTGATTGTGATTTCTTTTTTTGGTTTGAAAAATTTGTTTTATTTATAAAAAAGGTCAATATGAGTATAGATTTAATACAAAAGAATATTTTAGAATCCATCGAAACAAAACGAGAAGTGTTAAAGAAATGTATTGCTGATATAGAAAAAGCTGGTTCTATTTTAGTAGATGCTTTAAAATCGAATAAAAAAATCTTATTATGTGGGAATGGTGGTTCTGCGGCAGATGCTCAACATATTGCAGCAGAGCTTATCATTCGATATAAAAGTTCTAACGAAAGAAAGTCTCTACCAGCAATTTCTCTTGCAACAGATACAAGTGTATTAACTGCCTGTGGTAATGATTATGGATATGATTTTATCTTTTCTCGCCAGATAGAAGGTATTGGTATAGATGGAGATGTTTTAATTGCTATTTCGACTTCGGGAAATTCACCCAATATTATTAAAGCAATCGAATCTGCTAAAAATAAAAATATGAAGGTTATTGTTTTAACAGGTGGGAATGGAGGAAAAATTAAAAAAGAAATGCAATCCTATGTTGATGTTATGATTATAGTTCCTTCTAATATTACTGCAAGGATTCAGGAATCCCATATATTAATTGGTCATATTTTTTGTGAATATATAGAAAAATATTTATTCCAATTTTAATTTGTTTGTCATATTGATATCATATAAATAATATAAAAAATTCAATTATGGAAAATCAAAATATAGCAATTATAGGAATGGATTTAGGTGGTAGCAATTTATTCAGCGTAGCATATGATAAAGAATTAAAAGAAATATTATATCAGGAAAAAATTGATACAGAAGCAAGAAAAGGATATAAATATGTTATTTCTAAAATTGCATCGCAAATTATTAAATTTCAGAATCTTTTAAAAGAAAAAAACTATTCTATTTTTTCTATTGGCTTAGGAATACCAGGAACAGTTGATGTTTCTAAAGGAATGGTTTATATGGCTCCTAATTTAGGATGGAATCATGTTTCTTTATTAGAAGATTTAGAGTTAGATAAAGATTTAAAGTCCAGGATTTGTTTAATCAATGATGTAAATGCTGGTTTATATGGAGAATTGATTTCGATGGAAAAAATTCCCGAAATTGCTGTTGCTTTTTTTTGTGGTACCGGTATTGGTGGTGCTATAGCTATTAATGGCCAATTAATTACCGGTATAAATGGTTCTGCTGGAGAAGTAGGTCATATGATTGTTAAAAAAAAGGGAAAGCGATGTTTATGTGGAAGAAAAGGATGTCTCGAAGCCTATATAGGTAAATGGGCTTTAAATGTAAAAATACAGAGAAATATTATAAAAAACGAAAAAACATTATTAAAAAAAATTATTAAATATGATTTATCAAAAACTCCTATAAAATCGTCTTCTTTAAAAAAAGCATATTTAGAGGGTGATTCCTATACACGTAAATTATTGGAAAAATATTATTGTTCCTATCTGGGGGCTGGTATCAGTCAGGTGATCAATTTTATTAATCCAGAAGTTATTGTATTAGGTGGTGGTATAATGGAAGCATTAGGTGAATATTTATTACCATATATTTATAAATATGTAGAAAAATTTTCTATTACGAGACCACCTAAATTTTATTTAGCTCAATTAGGGGATTATGCTGGACCTATTGGATCTGCCTATTATTCCTATAATTATTTTATAAAACAAGAATAATAAAAAATCTATAAAATAATCCAAAAAAACTAAAAAAAGGTTGCCAGCAGAAGTAATGATAATTATATTGTATTTAATAAAAATTTAGAATAAGTCTAAATTAAAAACAACTTTAAATGGAGGAAAATTATGGAAAAAGAAAACAAATGTTTACAGGTAGGTCAAAAAGCCCCAGAATTTACAGCGGAAGCGGTAATAGGAAAACAATTTAAAACAATTTCCTTATCAGATTATAAAGGGAAATATGTGGTTTTATTCTTCTATCCATTGGATTTTACATTTGTATGTCCAACTGAGATTACAGCTTTTGATGATATGTACGAAGAATTTCAAAAAGTAGGTGCAGAGGTGATTGGTGTTAGTGTTGATAGTAAATTCAGCCATTTAGCCTGGATTAACACACCAAGAAAAGAAGGTGGTTTAGGTGATATTAAATTTCCTCTTGTTTCTGATATAACAAAAGAGATTTCAAGAAAATATAATGTGTTAATTGAAGAAGCTGGTGTTTCTCTAAGAGGTGTATTTATTATTGATCCCAAAGGAATTTTAAAGGTATCTATAGTTAACAACAATAATGTAGGAAGAAATGTAAAAGAAGTTTTAAGACTTGTTAAAGCTGATAAATTTGTAGAAGAACATCCTGGAGAAGTATGTCCAGCAAACTGGGATGAAGGTATGGAAACAATGAAGGCAGATATCGTAGGTGCAAAAGAATATTTCAAAAAACACGCTTCTTAATAAAAATATTCTGGCTGAGATCATTAATAGATCTCAGCTTATTTTATTGATTTTTTTTATAATAATCTTCAATTACCTGTTCATATAATGCTTCCAGTTTTTTAGCACATTCATAAATATCATGCTGCCTTGCTATTACTATACTATTTTGAGAAAATTTTTTAAATTTATCTATATCATTTAGTATTTCAATTGTTTTTTCTGCAATAGTTTTATAATCTCCGGGTTCAACCGTATATCCATTTATATCATTTTGAATTAATTCTGGTAATGCAAAAGAATTTACACCAACACATGGTAATCCACATGACATTGCTTCTAAAACAACCAATCCTTGAGTTTCCATGGTTGACGCTGTTAAAAAAATATCATATAAAGGATAAATCTTTGGTAGTTCTGAACGATCGACAAAACCATGAAATATAACAGAATTGTAAATATCTAAAGCTCTTGCTTCGATTTTTAAAGATTTTAAAGCTGGGCCATCTCCATAAATATCTAAGGTAGCATCTGGAATTTGTTTTTTTATTTCATAAAAAGCTCTTAATATTACATCGCAATTTTTTTCGTAAGAAATCCTACCTACATGAAGTAACTTAGGAGGATTATTGGGTCTTTCTTTGGGTTTTCCTTCGAACATTTGAAAATCAATTCCATTAGAAATAACAGCTATTGGCTTTTTTACACCTTTTTGTAATAGTTCTTTTTTTATTAATTCTGTTGGTGTTATTATAACTTCGCATGTTTCATAAAACGTATTAGTATATTTCCATAATAATGCTTTTTTAATAGCACCTGTTGTTTTATTTTCAATTTTTTCTAAGTTTTTTTTGATTTTTTTCCCAAGAATAAAGTAGTCCATTAATTTATCAATATTTAATAAACGATATAAAGATAAATACATTTCCTGTTCCGAAATTAAAGTATGATAAGTTCCTACCATTGGTACCTTATACATTTTAGATGCCATTAAAGCATATTGTCCTAATAAGCCAGGTGTTTGCAAATGTATTAACTCAGCACCAAATTCTTTAACAGCTTTTTTAATTTTTTTATGGGAAGGTAATACAATTTTTACATCTGGATAGGAAGGTAAAGGAGCATTTTTAAATCGATATACTTTTATATTAGGATGTAATTCTATTTCGATTCTTTCGTCTTCTTTATATTTAGGTGCGCAGATAGTAAATTCATGACCTTTTTCCGCTAAAATATTACAAAACTGATAAACCGATATAGCAACACCATCAATTTTAGGTAAAAATGTATCTGTAAAAATAGCAATTTTCATAGCTACTCCTTCTCCTTACAATTATTTTATAATCGATAAAAATTCCTGTTTTAATGGAAGTAGATATAAAAATTCTATAATAAACCACAAGCAAAAAAATAATAAAGAACATAAAATTAAACTATAAAATGATAAACTTAAAATTTTAGAATCACAAACATCCCAGTCTTTTTTCTGTTTTCTTAAAAGCCAGTATAAGAAATGTTTTAGTTTATTAGTTCTATAAAATTCTATAAGTATAATACATAAGGCTATAGGAATGATAAAATATCGCAATATAGGGAAAAACGATAAAATAACAAGAAGGTAAGAAAAAAGTAGAAAAATAAAATGAAATATTTTTTTAATTGTCATATTCTTTATTGATTTAAAATTAATTGTCCTTTTCTATCAATGGGTATTAAGAATTGATTGAAATCTACATCTTCAAATTGAAATCCAAGATCACCCTTTATAAAGTAATCTATATTTTTGTTTGTTATTAACATATCATAAATATTTTTTAATGAATCTGTAAGAGAAATTTCTGTAGAAATATCAATGATATGACTTCTTGTAGGTTCCTGTGGAAGATTTTTTATACTTAATATTTTTTGACTTCCTAATTGAAATATTAAATCATTTTTAGATAAAGTAAAAAGAGAACCACCTTCATTTTCAATTAGTAGTTTTAGATTAATACTGAGTTTAGGAGCACCTACGGTAAAATCCTGGAATTTTATATTTTTTAATTGTATATTTAAATCTTCTATGGAAATTTTTGGTAAAAATGCTGGAATACTTTTTTCTACATTAAAGGGTACATGAACATTTTTGGGTAGTCCAGGAATATCAAGAGGAAAATCTACTCCACCAATCATACTTAATTTAATATTTTTTTGGGAAGAAAAATTACTAACAATTTTAGCAATATCAGCAAATTTTAATTGTAAATAAATGGGAATATGCACAGAAGAATTAGCTGCTATCTGAAATTTATCTGATTGATACTTACTTAATAATTGATCATTAATTTTTATATCAAATTTTAATTGAGATTCTGGTAGACCAAATTTGTAATAATTAATTAATTCTGAATCAATTTTTAAAATTATACCAGAAAGTTTAACATCATGTAATTTTATTTCGTGAATTTTAAATTCTGGATCCTTTTGCATAAAGATCTTTTGTAAGATAGTACAATAAGATAATGTATTTAACAAAAACATAATAATAATTATTCTTAGGAATGATCTACTTTTTACTGACATGTTAAACCTCCATCAATAACGATATATTGTCCAGTCATATAAGATGAATAATCTGATGCAAGAAATAAGGCAGCCCCTACAATGTCCTCAGGTTTACCTAATCGTTTTAAGGGAATGTTTTCGAGAATTTTATTTTTTAACTCTTCTCTTTTTTGCATATTCTCTGTCATATCTGTTTCTATAAAACCAGGACATATTGCATTGACTCGAAAATTGGAATTTGCCCATTCTATTGCCAAGGATTTCGTTAGTTGTAAAACTGCTCCTTTTGTTCCACTATAAATTGATGCTAACATTGTACCTACTAAACCTAAAATAGAGGCAATATTTATAATGTTTCCTTGTTTTATTTTATATTTTTTTTGTAATTTATAGTAAGTTTGGCATAAAAAAAATGCACCTTCAAAATTTGTTTCTATGATTTTTCGAACTTCTTCTTCTTTAAATAGAGAAGCTGGTGTATTAGAAGAAATACCAGCATTATTTATCAAACAATCAATACGACCTTCTTTTTCGTATATTGGTAATAACGTTTTTTCTGCAACTTGAAAATTTCTTACATCATAGATAACAGGATAAATATTTTCTTTAAGAAGTTCATCCTTATATTGTTCATTTCTAATAGAGCCGTAAACAATGGCTCCATGTTCAACAAAACCTCTAGCAATTGCTCTTCCAATTCCCCTACTAACACCTGTAATAAATACAATTTTATCTTTTACAGAAAACATAAAGCAATATTGCTTTGATTTAAATATTCGTAAAGTAAAAAATATATGTATAATATGTTAAAATTATATATTGATTTTTGTATATTTTATTTTATATACTATAGCAATTATTTTATAACAGCATATAAAATACCCATAAGAGTAGCCATTTGGCTTAACCAGAATAAAAAAGACCAACGTAATAGGGAAGATCTCGTTTGTTCTATTTTTAGTTCTAAATCTTTTTTAGTGATTTCAATTTTACCTTCTAATTCTATTTTAGTTGTTTCAATTTTACCATCTAATTCTCTAATTTGTTTTTCTAATTCTATTTTAGTTGTTTCAATTTTTCCTTCTAATTCTATTTTAGTTGTTTCAATTTTTCCATCTAATTCTTTTTTAGTTGTTTCAATTTTTCCTTCTAATTCTTTTTTAGTTGTTTCAATCTTCCCTTCTAATTCTTTTTTAGTTGTTTCAATCTTCCCTTCTAATTCTTTTTTAGTTGTTTCAATTTTTCCATCTAATTCTTTTTTAGTTGTTTCAATTTCCCCTAATAATTCAATTTTTATTGTTTCAATTTTACCATCTAATTCTTTTAATTTGATTTGAGTATTAGCTTCTAATTGTTTAATTTGAAGTTCTAATTCTTTTTTTGCGAGTTCTACATCTTCCTTAGTTGCAATATGGGAGAGTTTTTCATGAAAAGTTTCAACGAATTGGGCAAATTCAAATAAGACTTCTGCTTTTTGAGGTTCATCTTTAAAAGCCTGATAAATTTTAGAAGCATAAGACATAGCAAAGATATAATAATATAAATAAAAAAAATGTCAATAAAAATTATAGTACGTCAAATAATTTCCTTTCTCTAATTGGCTTTGTTGCATAAAAGTTAATTATTTGCTATTTATAAAAATATTTATCAGCATTCTTGGACAATTTTTCGTGATATGAAAAAAGTATTAAATTTTTAAACATATGTAAGTATTATTGGAATAAAATATCTCTTTTATCAAGAATTTTGCTTTATAATTGGAGTTATGCAACAAACCCCTTTAATTTGGAATATCTTTATTAAGATAAAAGAATTAAGTTTTTCTTGAAGAATAATATATTATAAATATTATTTTCTTAAATTATATTAAATAAATATTTTGACGAAATTTTTAGAATAAAAAAAATTGAGATTATGAAAAAAATTATATGGGGAATTCTTATTTTTATTGTTGTATTGGTTATAATTATTTTAGGAAAAACATTTACTTTTAAAGAACCAAATATAGAGCCATATCAAAATATAGAATTTACACAATCTCAGAGTTTTATAGATTATCAAGAAGGTTTAATTTCTAAATTACAAAAAGCTATTACGATAAAAACAATTTCTTATCAAGATGTTTCTTTAAGAGAAGATAAAGAATTTCAAAAATTTATACAATTTCTAAAAAATAGTTTTCCATTAGTTCACAAAAGATTGGAACTTATAACAATTAATCGATTTGCATTATTATATAAATGGCAGGGCAAAAATCCGGATTTAAAGCCAGTTGTTTTAATGGGACATTATGATGTTGTGCCAGTTAATGAAAAAGAATGGACTGTTCCCCCATTCGAAGGAAAAATTATAGATAATTATCTTTATGGTAGAGGCTCTATTGATGATAAAATTACTGTTATAGGACTATTACAGGCGATTGAATACTTATTATATGAAAATTTTCAACCAGAAAGAACCATTTATTTTTCTTTTGGACATGATGAAGAAATTGGAGGCGAAGAAGGTGCAAAAGCCATTGTAAATTATTTAGAACAGAATCAAATTTATCCAGAATTTGTAATGGATGAGGGTGGTGCTATTACCATAGGAATGATTCCTGGTGTTCAAAAACCAGTTGCTACAATTGGTATAGCAGAAAAAGGTTATCTTAGTCTAAAATTGATTGCAACAGGTAGAGGAGGGCATTCTTCTACACCACCCGAAGAAACAGCAGTAACACGTTTAATTCATGCATTGGAACGTTTACAAAATAATCCTTTTCCTTATGATCTGACAGATATTCAGAAAAAAATGTTTGAGTATGTTGGACCCTATTTCCCTTTTGTTCAGAAAATGGCAGCTGCAAATTTATGGCTATTTGAACCTTTAATAGAATCTATTTTAAAACGTTCAGATGCAGGTCGTGCTTCTTTACATACAACTATGACGCCTACAATTCTTAAAGCTGGAATAAAAGAAAATATTATACCTACAAATGCAGAAGCAATTATAAATTTAAGAATAATACCCGGAGAAACTATTAACGAAGCTAAAGAAAGAATAAAAAAAATTATCAATGATGATAATATAAAAATAGAAGTTTTACCATTTTATTCGGAACCTTCTCCAGTATCAGGTATAACAGAAAATGACGGACTTGGCTTTCAGAAAATTATAAAAACAATTAAAACTATTAACAGAGAATATGGTATTGCTCCTTATTTAGTTCTTGGTGCAACAGATTCCCGTTATTTTAAAAAGATAACAAAAAATATTTATCGTTTTATGCCAGTATATCTTACAGAAGAGGATATGCATAGAATGCATGGAAATGATGAAAGGATTTCTCTTGAATCTATTAAAACAGCTTTTTTATTTTACAGTATATTTATTAAAAATTTGTAAAGTCATTTATAAGATTTTTAATTTATATTGTTTATGATGCTTAAAAGAGTGATTTATTTTATTATCTTGCTTCTATATTCTGTTTCGATTTCAGGAGAAACATCAAGAAATCCAGAAGATGTTTATATTGAACAGAAACTGGATCAGCTTATTGATTTAAACCTAACGTTTTTAGACGAAGAAGGAAAAAAGGTTCAATTAAAAGATTTTTTTAAAGATAAACCAGTAATAATAGCTCCTGCTTATTATGAATGTCCTCGTTTATGTACGTTAGTATATAATGGACTGAAAAAAGCTATAGAAAATACAAAATATATAGAACCAGGTAAAGATTATAAAATTATTTCTTTAAGTTTTAATCCAGAAGATACACAAGAATTAGCTAAGGAAAAAGCAGAAAATTATAGAAAAAATATAGAAACGATATAAATTACAAAATCAGGATTGGGTTTTTCTTATAGCAGATCCTAAAAATCCGGAGAATCCTCAAAAATTATTAAATTCTATGGGATATTATTATAAAAAAGATGGCAAAGATTATAGTCATCCAGCAGCAATTATTTTTTTAACATCAGAAGGAAAGATTTCTAAATATCTATATGGAATTGAATTCCAAACAAGGGATTTTCGTTTTGCTTTAATCGAAGCAAGTCAGGGTAAAATTGGTACACCAGTAGATACGGTACTTCTTACTTGTTTTAGATATGATTCTCTTCAGGGTAAATATACACCATTTGCCTGGGGTTTTATTAGACTTGGAGGAATTCTTATTTTGGTTTTAATACTCGGATTAATATCAATTCTAATTTTTTTAGAAAGAAAAGCAAAAAAAGAAAATTTACACTTGAAATGAAACTTAAATTCAATTTCATGGTTTAAAAGTATATAAATTTTTAATTTGAATGTTATTTATTATATAAGGACAGGAGAACAATATGTTTGAATGGTTTATTGATTCCGCATCCACTATTGCACCGCAGGTGAATTTTGTAATGAATCTTGTGAATTTTATTACTGGGCTTGCATTTCTATTAACAAATGCTACTCTAGTTTACTTTATCATAAAGTATAGAAGAAGAAAAGAAGGAGAAATTACTTCTCGTATTGATCAAAACCATACCATTGAAGTTATATGGACTGTTATACCTTCTATAATACTTGCAATTTTATATATTATAGGTTTAAAAGATTTTCGGGAATTAAGAGCAGCTGGACAAAAATATAAGGAAATTTTAGTATCTGCTAAACAATGGTCCTGGAATTTTACTTATACTACTGATAGTGACTTAATTGGTTCTTCTAAGAAATTACAAACAGATAATATTTTATATTTAGAAGAAAATGAACGTGTTAAGTTAATAATGAAGTCTAAGGATGTTATACATAGTTTCTATGTACCTGAATTTCGTGTTAAAGAAGATGTTGTAGGAAATATTTATACCTATGTTACTTTTATACCATTAATTTCTGATAGGCAAAAAAATATGTCTGAACAAGAAAGAAAAATCTGGTATCAGATAACAGAAGATCAAAAGGAAATTATACCTCAGGTAGAAGATCAATGCGAAAAATTAAAACAAAAATATGGAATAAATTTACCTAATGGAAGTTGTGCATCTTATAGAATTTATTGTGCTGAATATTGTGGTAAAGATCATAGCTATATGCTTGGTTCAGCTGTTGTATTAAAAAAAGAACAATTCTTAGCCGTAATGAATAAATTAAAAGAAGAACAAGGACAGATCACAATTAGCGCAGAATATGGAAGACAGTTATACGAAACAAAAGGATGTAAATCCTGTCATTCTATAGATGGAACAAAAGTTGTGGGCCCAACATGGAAAGGTGTCTGGGGTACAAAAAGAAAACTAATAGATGGTAGAATAGTAACGATCGATGAAAATTATATTACAACAGCAATATTAGAACCCACAAAAGAAGTGGCAGAAGGTTATCCCAATATTATGCCACCACAGGATTTAAACGAAGAACAAATTCAATCCATTATAGAATTTATAAAATCATTAAAATAATAGAGGTAATATTATGGCACATACATCAGTACACGATACTAATAAATCCTATTTAGAAGTAGGAAGAAGCATTTGGGGTTGGTTAACTACAACTGATCATAAAAAAATTGGTATAATGTATTTGTTTACTATTATGATTTATTTCGCAGTAGCAGGTATTTCTGCCTTATTGGTTCGTTTAGAATTAATTGCACCAGGAAAAACCTTTTTTTCTCCAGATACTTATAATGTTTTATTTACCTTACATGGTGCAATAATGACATTTCTTTTTATTGTACCAGGAATACCAGCAACTCTTGGAAATTTTTTATTACCTTTAATGATAGGTGCAAAAGATGTTGCTTTCCCAAGAATCAATCTAGCAAGTTATTATGTATATTTAATTGGTTCTTTCATTGCTTTAGTTTCTTTATTGTCTCCAGCAGATACTGGCTGGACATTTTATGCACCTTATAGTATGAAGACAAATGCACTTGGTTGTATGGTTAACTTTTGGAGCATTTGTAATGGGATTTGCATCTATAATGACAGGTTTTAATTTTATCGTTACAGTTCATAGAATGAGAGCACCAGGTCTTGGTTGGAGAAATTTACCTTTATTTGTATGGGCTTTATATGCAACTGCTATTATTCAGCTTTTAGCAACACCAGTAGTAGGGATGAATTTAGTTCTTTTGATTTTTGAAAGAGTCTTAGATATAGGGATTTTTAATCCAGCAAAAGGTGGAGATCCCATTTTATTTGAACAATTTTTCTGGTTTTATTCCCATCCAGTTGTATATATTATGATTTTACCAGCTTTTGGTGTTGTATCTGAAATTTTACCTGTTTTTTCCCGTAGACCTATTTTTGGTTATAAGGCTATTGCTTATTCTTCCCTTGCTATTGCATTAGTAAGTTTTTTAGTATGGGGACATCATTTATTTGTATCAGGTATGTCTGATTGGGCAAGATATATTTTTTCTTTTTTAACATTCTTTGTAGCAGTACCAACAGCAATCAAAATTTTTAACTGGCTTGCAACTTTATGGAAAGGCTCCCTTGAAATAACAGCAGCACCAATGTATTATACCTTGGGCTTTTTATTTATGTTCACAATAGCAGGATTAACAGGATTGCATTTAGCAGTACTTTCTACTGATGTATATTTACATGATACCTATTTTGTTGTAGCACATTTTCATTATACAATGCAAGGTGGTACAGTTTTCGCTTTAATAGCTGGATTGCATTATTGGTTCCCCAAAATAACAGGAAGATGGTATAATAAAAAAGTAGCATTCTGGGGATGGTTAATTCTATTTGTAGGCTTTAACGCAACATTTTTACCACAATTTTTATTAGGATTAGAAGGAATGCCAAGAAGATATTTTGATTATTTGCCTCATTTCCAAACATGGCATTTAGTTTCTACAGTTGGTTCCTGGTTTAATGGATTAGGATATATAATTGTATTAACAAATTTACTCGTTTCTGCATTTAAAGGAGAAAAAGCAGAAGCTAATCCATATAATGCTTTATCATTAGAATGGCAAACATCTTCCCCACCACCAACAACAAATTTTATAACTGTACCACACTTCCCAGAAAGTATTTATGATTATGGTACAGAAGGAAAAGAAGAAATAAAACAACCTCAAAAAGAAGTAGGTTAATTAAAAAATAAATTTTAAAGAGAGGAGAAAACAATGTCTGTACATTCTATAAAAGAATTCGAAACAATAAAACATCCTGTCAACGAAGAATTAGCTGGTTACGAAGGAGCAAAATTTGGAATGTGGCTATTTTTAGCCACAGAATTACTATTATTTGGTGTATTATTTGCTGCTTTTGCTATTTTTCATGCAAAATATCCTTTAGAATTTAAACTTGCTCATATGACACTTGATAGAGTAATGGGATCTATCAATACAGTAATTCTAATTACAAGTTCAATGACAGTTGCACTGGCTATAGATGCAATCCAGAGAGGAAAAAGGAATCGAAGTATATGGTTTTTAGTGATAACAATTGTTTTAGCTTCTGGATTTTTAGTCGTTAAATATTTTGAATATACAGCAAAATTTGAACATAATATCTTTCCTGGCAATGCACAGCAAATTGTAATTAATCATGATACACATGAATATGGTCCAATTCCAGATAAGTGGGAAGGAAAACCAATTGATAAAAATGGAATTAATTTATTTTTCTCTTTTTATTTTGTAATGACGGGAATCCATGGATTACATGTTTTAATTGGAATGATTGTATTAACCTGGGTTCTAATAGGTATGATTAAAGGAAAATATACCCACTGGTATTATACACCTGTAGAAAATGGTGGTTTATACTGGCATTTAGTTGATTTAATCTGGATATATTTATTCCCATTATTTTATTTAATACAATAACAAAATAAATTTAAATAGGAGATTGATATGCATATACCAGTACAGGAAAGTAGAGGACATATTTCCCCAACAAAAACTTATATATATGTAGGGATTGCTTTATTAATTTTAACAATAATAACAGTTGCAGCATCCTATATCGATTTTGGACATATGGCAATTAATGTTGCTATAGCATTAATTATTGCTACAATTAAAGCAACGTTAGTTTTACTTTATTTTATGCATTTAAAATACGAAAACAAATTGATATGGTCTTTTGGAATCTTTTATCCTATTCTTTTATTTATAATAATGATAGGAATGATAATAATTGATGTTTTCTTTAGAGTAATACCTAAATAATTATAAAATGCCAGCTAATTTGCTGGCATCAAACCTTATATTTTTCTTTTAATGCTTTTAAATGTCCTAATTCATGAACAACTAAATTATAAGTATAATCTAAAATACTGATAGGCCCAAAAATTCCATGTAACATACCTCTATTTTTTAATAATTCTAAATCTTGATTCGATAAATGTTTGATCATTAAATTCATTGCTTTTTTTAAATTTTCTATAGACTGTTCTTTTGTCCCAATTATTTTTTGGTGTAACAGCATCTGGATTTTTAATACCAGAGAAAGGTTTGCTTAATGTATCATAAAGTTCGTCATAAGGAATAGATTTTAATTCTTCTTTAGAATAGCCTTTACTTCCATTTAAAACCTTTGGAATAAAAATAGCAAATAAATATTGAGTTAAATATAAATGTTCAGCAATTTCTGATGCAGACCATCCTTTTTCTGGTTTTTTATTAAATATATCATCAGGTATTTTATTTATCGCTTCTAAAAGTTCTTCTCTGATTGTTTTCCAATTTTCAATATATTCATTTATGTTTGAAATTTGTGGAGGTTTTTTAATTATAATTTCCATAATAATTGTTTTATAAATAATTTAGATTATTATGTCAATAAATTTTAAATTGGTTTTATAATTTTATTAAATCATTTAACCATACCTTTATACTTTATAATAAGAGTAATTAATCATTAAATAAAATAGAACCTAAACTAACAGAATCATCTTCCTGGGTATTTTTAATATATTTTTTGTATTCTATTTGTTCAAAATATTCTTGAGCAGCTTTTATAGATAAAAGAATTCTTTGTTTTTCTTTATCAATTTGAATAATCATTGCTTTTAATATCTGATCTTTTTGAAATTCTTTATGTAGCTGCTTTTGCTTGGTTAAATTTAATTCTTTTATAGGAATAAAGCCATGAAATTTTTCTGGAAGTTGTACAATTAATCCTGTTTTTAAAATTTGTAATATTTTAACATCAAGAACATCGCCTTTATTAAAAGGTAATGTACCAAGCCAGGGATTTTTTTCTAATTCTTTGATTGATAAAATAATACGATCTTCTTTCCAGTCGATTTCTTTTACTTTTGCGCGAATTTCATTACCTACTTTTAATACATCAGAAGGATGTTCTATTCGTTTATAAGAAATTTCACTAATAGGTACAAATGCTTCTAAGCCGTAACCAAGATCTATAATAGCTCCCTGTTTTATTAGATTTTTAACCTTACCTGTTATAACAGAATCAACTCTTAATTTTTCAATTAGTTCTTTACGTAATTGTTCTTTTTGTAATTGTAAATAATCAAGGTAAGATACAACAAAAGAGTTTTTATTTTGATCTATTACAATAAATGGTAATGTTTCGCCTTTATTTACCTGCTTGGGAAGTTTGGATTTGGGACAGAATGCTACTACATCTCCTATTTTTACCTGATATCCACTTTCTAATATTGTTTCGATCTTTCCTTTTAATGGTATTTTATTAATTTTAGCATTTTCTATAATAAGTTTTGCATAGTTTCCAATAGGAACTATTGTAAAATAATGATCACCATTTTTAGAACCAATATAAAATGCAGGGATAGTTTCGCCTACATTAACGGTTATTTCTCCTTCTTCGTTAAGAACTTGTTCTTTGGGAATCAAACCTGTACCAATATCAGATTCAATAAAAATATATTCTGGATCTTTTATATCTTTTATTACTACATATACTTGCTCTCCTAATTCAAACTGTTTTGGAGTTTCTAAGGTTTTTAAATATAGTTTTGCTAATTCTGTATTGATTTTGTCTTGACCGATTTGTTTACTTTTCATTTTATTCTCCTATGAAAAAGTTTTTTTTTGTATGTAATTTTAAAAATAATTACATACAATTTCGAATCTACTCAACTTTTTATTCATTCATTCCCAATATCCTCTTTTTCCGTTTTTATATAATTTATAATCTTTTTTATGCTGCTTTTATTACAAAATTAGAGAAATCTTCAAATACCAAATTATATTTTAATGTAAGATAAATAATTTTAAGCAATTTCCTCGATGTTGCTATAATCGCTTTTCCATTCCCTTTTTTCATTCTTAATCTTGTATAAAAGTCCCTCAAATAGGGTGAATATTTTATCGCTATCAGGGTAGATTGTATCAAAACTTTTCTTCCTAATTTACTGCCTCTTTTCGTTATATGTCCATTAATTTTCTTATTATTAGAATGATGTATTGTTGGTACTAAACCAAAATAGGAAAATAATTTCTTCTCATTTTCAAAATCATTTATGTTTCCTATTACCGCTAATAATGTTATCCCTGTTTTTGTTCCTATCCCTTTTATACTTGTAATATTTGTAAAACCTGATAAAGATTTCCCTAACTCTTCTAATTTTTTATCTATTTCTTTGATAGATTCATTTAAAGATAAAATCTGATTAACTATAATTTTTAATTCAAATCTTACTGTTTCGCTCAATTCTTCATATTCTAATACCTTCTCTAAACTCTTATCACTTGAAAATTGTTCTTTTTTGGTTAATATTCCCTGTGATAATAAAAGATTGTGAATCTTATTCTTTAAACTACTTCTTAACTCTACTAATTTGTTCCTTGTATTCGTTAAACTTTCTATCTCCACATAAGCATCATCTTTAATCCGAACTTCTGGCAACATCTCTTTACTCGCATAATATGCCAGCAATTCCGCATCATTCTTATCTGTTTTCTTTGTAGACTCACTGATTATCTTAAATTTGCGAGGATTTACCACTATTACGCGAGATACATAATCTTTTACCTTCTTCCTGAAATACTTTACATTCGTTGTAGACTCTACTGCTAATATATCTTCTTTATTTAATGTCTTTATAAATTTCCCAATTTCCAACAACTTATATTTCTCAAATCTCTTTTCTTCTGTCCCCTTTCCCATATAACATACTACAAAGTTGTCTTTGTGCAAATCCACTCCTATATATCTCATAGTTTCCTCCATATCCATAATCTTAAAACATAGTTGAGTAGATTCTATCTCGGCAACTCCGCCAAACTCCTATTCAGGCTTTTGCCTATTATGTGATTCGGTTATAGGTATGATTAATCTCCTTTTCAGGCTAACTTGCCTATTAAAATATCCAACCTATAACCTATCTACTCTAACTATGCCTTTTCGGCACAGTTATATTCAGAGTCGCACAAGACAACTTTTTCATCTCATCTCCTTAATCTCTAAATTTTACTTTTTTATCTTTAACTCCAAGATCTTCTGGTTTTATACCAAGTTCTTCCATTATAAGTTCTTTTTGATCTTTAATCTGATTTTGAATACTACAGATATGATCATAGGGAGGATAAACAGGTGTATTATTTATTATTACAGGTTTTAATGTATATCCACAATCCATAGGTATTACATCTTCTGGTAATATTATTGGGAAATGTAGGTGGTGTTTTTTTTATTTTATCATAATATCTTTTAAGTATTCTACCAAGTGTAGGAGCAGCAACACTACCACCTGCCTGACCAGGTCCTAAGGTAATAGAAGAACGGTCAAAACCGAACCATAATGTAAAAGTAAATTCTGGATTAAATGCAGTAACCCATGCATCAGACCAGCTGGATGTTGTACCGGTTTTACCTGCTAAATCTCCCCAGAAATTACCTTCATCATGATCTCGAATTCCATGCCTTAGTGTTCCTCTATTTACTGCTTCTTCCATCATTTTTCTTAATATAAAAGCTGTTCCTTTAGATATAACTTGAATATCTCCATTTTTAATTTTTTGCCCTATGTTATATTTAACAAGTTCTTCTTGACTATATATTATATTTTCATTTGCATCTACTACATATCGTATTGCATAGGGTATAATATCTTTTCCTTCATTAGCAATAATGGCTGTTGCAATAGCTAATTCCTTGGGAGTAATTTCACTTGCGCCAAGAGAAAGTGAAGGTTCTGGTCTTAATCTATAAGGATTTGTTATTTTCATTAATTTTTGGGCAAAATTTATGATTGGATAAGGTCCAATTTTATTATAAAGATCAACAGAACAGGTATTTAAAGAATATGCTAATGCTAATGTAGCTGGGACAAGTCCATGATAGTCTCCTTCGTAATTTCCAGGAGACCATACACTTCCATCATCAGAAATAATTTGCATTGGAGCATCACTTAATGGATACATAGAATTAATTATTCTATTTTCTAATGCTGCACCATATACAAAAATTTTAAATGCACTACCTGGCTGTCTTAAAGCAAAAAGAGCTCTATTATATTGATTCGAAGGAGAGAACTCTCTTCCTCCAATCATTGCTTTAATACCACCTGTATTATGATCAATACTTAATAAAGCACCTTCTACATGTAAATTATGAGAAAAACTTAAAGTTCTTTTTCTAACTTCCTGGAAAGCATTATTTTCATTCTCTGCTGGTGTAAGAAGTGTTAATAATTCTAATGCATCAAGTAATTGATTTTCCAAGTACATATCAAAATATTGTTTAGCAGTAGGTTCTTTAATTTCTGGTTTTCCAATAGGTAAAATCATAGATAAAAGATTATGAATAGTAAATAAAGAATAATCTACACCAGTCTTCCCTGCAGCTAATGCATGAGTTCTTCCAATTTTATCTGCTTTTTCTAAGGTTGTTAGCATTTCTTCATATGCTATAAGTTGTAAATCCAAATCTAAGGTTGTATAGACTTTTAAACCACCTGTATATAAAAGTTGTTCTCCGATATGTGGATCATTTTTTAAAATTGTTTCTACATAATTAGTAAAATAAGGTGCTAAATCTAACCTATTTTTTCTTATATTTGTAGCTGGTGATGTAGTAATAAAATATCCCCAGTATTTATTCCAGAAATTATGATGAATTTCTTCCGCTTCTTTTTGAGTAATAAAACCTTCTTTTACTAATCGTGATAATATAAATTTATGTTGATCTTTTGCATTCTCTGGATATTTATAAGGAGAATATTCTACGGGAGATTTAGGTAAACGTGCTAATAAAGCTGCTTCCCCAATTGTAAGATCTTCAACATCTTTATTAAAATATAATTTGGAAGCGCATTTAAGACCTTCGCATCCGTGTCCAAAATAAACCATGTTTAAATATAGCTCTAAAATCTCTTCTTTCGATAAATTTTGTTCTAATTTTAAGGCTAAAATTAACTCTTTAAATTTTTGTATAAAGGTTCTTTTTCTTTGTTTATATACATTTATATAGAGCATTTTAGCTACTTGCTGAGTTAATGTAGAGCCTCCCTGAACGATTCCACCAGCTAATAAATTCTTTATAGCAGCTCTAAAAATTCCAAAAATATCAAATCCTATATGATGATAAAAATTATCATCTTCTACAATTAAAAATGTCTGCGAAACAGTAGGTGGAATTCTTTCTAAAGGAGTAACTTCAGATTTTTGAATGTAAAGTTCAGCAAATGGCCTTCCTTTAATATCATATAAAATCGTTGGTTTAGATGGTTGATATGCTTTTAATAAACTTAAATCATGATTACTTATACCAGAAAGAAAAAGCCCAAACAATATACCCATGGATAAACTTATTAATAAAGTTATTTTATAGTTATATTTAGGTTTATAGGGATTATTATTAACTTGACTAAAATTCATATGCAACCTTTTTTAGATTTATGCAAAATTATCAATATGAAGTGCGATATCCATCCTTAACAGAAGGAGTTTTTCGTTTTCTTATCCTTTTTACCATAACCTATCTTATTCAACTTATTGCAACAATTTTTTCTGTTTCTTATGATTCCTTAATATTATTTTCTGGAAATAATTTTAATATTTTATCTTTATTTACTCATTTTTTTATTTATCCTGTTAGTTTAAGTGGTTTTTTTCAGTTTTTTCTTTGAAATGCTTATTTTATGGGGTTTTGGTTCAGAAATAGAACAACTATGGGGAACAAAAAATTTTTATAAATATTTTTTTATTGGTATATTTGGAGGAGCAATTTCTATTTTAATAATAGGTACATTTTTTTTACCAGGTCTATATGCATTTAGTCCAACTGCTGGAATATCTGCCTTATTATTAGCTTATGCAATTTTATTTCCAAATCGAGAAGTACTTTTCTTTTTTGTTTTACCATTAAAAATGAAGTGGGTTGTATTAATTCTTTTTATTTTTTTAGCCTTAGCTTCTTATAATCAATTAATTTTAAATCTTGGTGGTGCGATTTTTGCTGGTTTTTATTTATATATTGTAGCAAAAAGAGGTCGATTAAAAGATGAATATAATCGTTATTCAACACGTTCCAGCTCACAACTTAATAGAATTTTATATGAACCTCCTACTGAAATTTCCTGGAAAGAAAAAATAAAAAATAAAATTTCTGAATATAAGAAAAAACGAAGATTAGAAAAAAAACGTTTAGAAATAGAAAGAAGAATTGAAATGAAAGAAGAATTAGATAGAATTTTAGAAAAAATTTCTAAAGAAGGTATGGATTCTTTAACCAGAGAAGAAAAGAAGTTTTTAGATAAAGCATCAAAAGAATTATAATTAATTAAACAGAATAAAAATATTTTTAATTTCAGTATAATATTATAAACGTTAATAAAACTTAATGTACTTATAATTTTTTTTACAAAATGATATTTTTAAATTGACAATTCTGTTGTTAAATTAAAATATGAATAATCATTCAAAAAAATGGGGGAGAATATGAAGAATAAACTATTTTTAACATTTTTTTGTATTTTTTTTATACATTGGGCATTAGAAAAGGATGCAGGTCAATTAAAGGTTTTTTCCCAGCCTGGTATGGGAGGATATAAATCTTATAAAGCAGAAGTTATTATTAATGCAAATATTCAAAAAGTAGGAGATTGGTTGCTTGATATAAATGGACATTGTCGTTGGGTTTATAATTGTAAAAGTTCTACTAAACCAAAAAGTTTCTCTCAAAATCATTTTATTATACGTTATGTGATTGATATACCCTGGCCTGTTTCTGATAGAGAAGTATATTTCGACACCAACTATATAGAAAAAACAGTAAATAATAAACGATTTGTTGATATTAATATGAATGTTATAAAAGAAGGATTTACTCCTTCCAAAGGAAATGTTCAAATAATACAGGGATATATAAAAATTAACTTAGAAGAAATTGATGAAAATACTACCAGATTAATTTATATTTATAATTTAGATCCAGCAGAAAATTTATCTAAAACACTGGCTGATCCTTTTAATTATCGTTTAACCTATTATACAATGAAAAATCTAAAAGAAAAAGTTCAAAAATAAAAAAGCGGTTAAATCCGCTTTTTTTCTAAGAAAATACTGGTTTAAAATAAATTCTTAAACCTTCTATATCAATTTTATCCAATTCTAATTTCCATCTTTCTCCTAAGAATGCTGGTCTTGCAAGAATTTTAACATAAACAGAAAAAGGATCTGGTAAAATTAATTCTGGTTCATTGGTTAAATATCCAGCAGGAATAAATCCATCAATAGGACATTCTTCTAATTCTACAAAAACACCTTCTGGTCTTATACCAGTAATAAAACCATGAAAAATTTTTTGATTTGTATTTTCTATATAGCGAATTAATTTCAATTTCCATATATCTCTTTCTGCTTCCATTGCCTGTCTTTCTGCTTCGCTGGTTCTAATTCCTAATTGAAATACTTCTTCTAAGGTATAGGCAGGTTTCTTTCTGTTAATTACATTAATCAAACTTCTATGTACAACAAGATCAGGATAACGTCTTATTGGCGAAGTAAAATGACAATAATGTTTAAATCCTAATCCCCAGTGTCCAATAGATTCTGGGCTATATCGAGCTTGCATAAAAGAGCGTAATAAAAGTAAATTAAAAATTCTTGCTTCTTTTTCTCCTTTTTCTTGTACTTCTTTTAATGCTTTTTGTATTAAGTACGGATTTACTTCTTCTAAATTCAATCGAATATCATATATCTGGAAAAATGCATTTAAAAGTTCTAATTTTTCTTCGTCCATAGGTTCATGTATACGAAATAAAGTAGGAACTTGTTTTTTATATAAAAATTCTGCTACTGCAATATTAGCAGAAAGCATACATTCTTCAATAAGCATACTACTTCGTAAGCGTTCACGTAATTTAATTTCTATTACTTTATCGTTTTCTCCGAAAATAAATTTGGGTTCTGGTATTTCTAAATCAATTCTTCCTGCTTTTATACGCTCTTTTTTCTGGATTTGTGCAAGATTCCATAATTCTGGTAATATAGGATCAACATCTGTATCTATTAATTGTTCTGCAATTTCGTAAGTATATCGTTTATCTACTTTTATAATAGAACGATAAAATTTCGCTTTTTGTATTTTTCCAGTCTGACGATGAATATCCATTTCTACAGTTACTGTTAATCGATTTTTACCTTCTATAAGAGAACATAAATTTTCTGATAATGCAGGAGGCAGCATTGGTATAACTCTATTAGCAAGGTAATAAGATGTGCCTCTATCTTGAGCTTCTAAATCTAAAGGTGTATTTTTTTCTACATAAAAAGAAACATCTGCAATATGAACATAAAGTTTATATTTATTTTTATTAATAATTTTTAAACTAATGGCATCATCAAAATCCTTAGCATCTTCTCCATCAATTGTAATTGTATAAAGATCTCGAAGATCTTTTCTTTTATTCCAATCTGGAATGGTTTGAGGTTTTTCGGGATCGTAATCAGGAAAATGATAATCTGGATAATAAGGATTTAAATTGTATTTAATTAAAATTCTATCAAAATCAAGATCAAATTCGGTTTCGTCTTCAAAGCGAACAAATAATGATTCATAAAAATGTGCTTGTTTATAAGGAATCATTTTTCCTGTAAGCTTTATAATGATCTTTGTAGAAACTTTTATTCGTTCTCTCGTATCCTTAGATAATCCAGAAAGATTACAGATAACAGATAATTTACCCGGTATATCTAATAATTTACCAATTGCAAAATCCTTAGAAATTTCTATAACTTCCATTCTAAAAAATTCTCTATTTCTTTTTATAATATTTACAATTTCTCCTTCAAATCGTTCTTTTTTTTTATCTACCAATCTAACCTGAACAATATCACCTAATAATGCTTTTTTAGCACTTCTTGGTGGAATAAAAATATCCTTAGGAAATTCATTTGGCATATAAAGAAATCTTGGACAGGCAAAAATTAATCCTGTTGGACTGAACGATACTCTACATTCTACAAGAAAGGGAGATTTTATTTTATATTTCTTTTTTTCTTTTTCGATTAAATTTAAATTCATTAATTCAGATATAATGATTTCTGGTTCTAAATATTCTTTTTTTGATTTTTTTATTCCCTTTTTGTTTTTTAATAGTTTATTAATAAATTTATTTACTTCTCTTTCGCTTAAAGTTTTCCCCTGATTTTTTTCGAAAAAACGTAATAATTCTTTTACTTTCATAATTTTGCTAATCCTTCTGGAAATTTTTCATTAGCTGGATCTTTTCTTAAATAAATTGGTATTATAGACTTATAATTTGTATAAAAATACATTTGTGAATGCTCAATAAATTCTTTTGTAAAAATGATTTTTATCATTGCTTCAGAATTTAAATTTGTAATCGTTTTGATTTGATTTTTATATTTAGTTTGTTCTTCTTTATTGAACCAGGAAAGAATTTCATTAGAATTATCAACATATAAAATATCATTATTTATTAGCGTTAAGATTTTTTTTTTGGATAAATCTAATATTCTTGAAAATAAATTATCGAAAGAAAATTCTTTTATATAATATTTTTTTTGCTTACCATCAATTCCTATAAAAAAATGATTTAGATTAAATTCCTTATATAAAGAATATGAATATAATGTTAAGCTATCAATTCCGATTACAGGGATATGCAATATCTGAGATAACGTTCTTGCTGTTAAAACACTAATTCGAACACCTGTAAAAGAACCAGGTCCAAGACCACATATAATCAGATCTGGTTTACTATAAGAATCAAAAATTTCTTTTATATATATACTGAGTTTCTGAAAGCTATTTCTAAATGCAATATCTTCTTTTTTGTATAATGTTTCTATAGAATAGGTAGAATTAATATTTTGAATTTTAAAATACGAACAAATAATCCATTTACTACTTGTATCTAAGAGAAGAAGAGTGAACTTTTTATATTTATTTAAAAATTCAAGATAATTCATATTTATTACCACATATCTTAAATATTCTAAGAGTTCTTTCTGTAAACTGATTTATATTTTGTTCAATTTGAATCAAATAAATAGGTAAATTGCTTTGAATATACTGGGCTTTTTGCCACCATTCAATAGCATGTACCGTAAATTTATTTTCGTATTGTTCATTCCATAATTCTCTTAATTCCATTTCTTCTAATTCTAAATGAGAAATTCTATATAAATCATAATGTAGTAATGCATTTTTTTCATTTGTATAAATATTATAAATATTAAAAGAGGGACTATTTATAATTTGATTTATATGTAATAATTTACCTATGGTTTTGGTTATAGTTGTTTTTCCAGCACCTAAATTACCTTCTAATAATAAAATTACTCCTTTATGATTTATTAAGTAATTATTAAAAAAAGCAATAATACATTCTTCTGTTTCTTTTTGATTTTTACAGAATTGATTTATAATTTCTTCTTTTTCCATATTGTATATTTATAATAATATAAAGTACAAAAAAAATAGTATAAAATTATAGAAAATATTTTTTATAGTTGAAAGATGATAAAAAATTTGCAAATTTACATTAAAATATCGTCTATATAATAGAGGAGCAAGGAATGATTCAAAAAAAATGTTATTTGATTAGTTTAATACTTTTTATATATGTGATTATTTTTGTACAGACTAAGCCATTAAAAGCTCAAATGTATTGTCAGGGTGATGGATGTGCTGCCCTACCAATAGATTCCAATCAAATGAATAATATTTTTTATGCATTACAAACTAACTATTTAAATAAAGTTTTAGAAGATATGGCAATAGCCAATTCTTATGCACTTGTAAATACAATACCTGGTGGTGTTGTTAACTTAAAGGAATTTACCATCGGTATTGGTGTTTCTGTAGCTCAAACCAAATTAAGAAAGATAGATGTATTTGTTCCAGACTATGGAACACTTGAAGATATGCCATCTGCAGGTGTTGCTTTAGTACCTTCTTTATTTATAGGAACTAATTTAGGATATATATTTTCGAATAAACCAACGTTAAGTAAATTGCCATGGTATTCCTTACATCGTTTTGATGTTTACTTATCTTATTTGAATTCTGGAGTTAATAATGAGCAGTTTGGTACAGGTAAAAAAAACGAAACATGGGAAGTTTTAAGTAAGAGTGTTGGTTTAGAACTACGTTATCATTTAGCAGAAGGAGATAAGGAAATTAGTTATCTTTTTGGTTTTTCTGGTGTATCCTTAGGCATTGGATATCATAGTGTGAATCAAAATATTAATTATAAACAAAAAGATTCAAAAATTACTTTGAATGCAAGTTATAATACAGATTTAACCTGGAAAGCAGATAATGAAATTAATTACGAAAACAAAATGGATGTTTATTTAATAGATATTAGAACTGGTATCCAACTTTTATATTTTTTTAGATTTTCTATTGGTGCGGGACATTCCTGGCTAAAAGGTTCTTCCAGTTTAAAATTACAACGATTTGGTCCAGTTACAGTAACAAGTGATTATTTAACTTTATTAGGTTATAAAGCGCCCGATACATATTTAGGTGTGTTATTACAGGGAAGTGGTTCTCCTCCTCATAGAAATATTACTTATTTAACAGCGGGTTTAGAAATTAATATCCCTATATTTAAAATTTTTATAGATGTAAAAGGAACTAAGGATATATATACTGGTAGTGTAGGGATAAGAATGTCTTTATAATATTTATTTTTTATTTGTATTATCTTCTGTATTTGAAGTGGAATTGCCATATTTTTCTTCGTAGATTTTATCTAATATAGGTTTTAATTTTTGTGCAATTTCTTCATAGCCTTTTGTGTTAAAATGCAATAAATCATATTTTGCTAAGGGAAAATCAATGACTTTGCGGTAGAATTCTTTTTGTAGAACAGGTTTTTCTTCTTCTGCTAAGATTTCCCATAAATCAAAATAAATGGTTTTGGGATATAATGATAGGATTTGCTGGATTTTTTGATTTAGATAAGGCGATATACTATTAACTTTCCAGGATAATACTGGAGGAATACTTGCAAATATAATATATGTATCAGGTAGCTTTATTCTAATATTATAAAAAATTAAATTCATATGACTGATTATCGTATTAATACATCGTCCACCTAATAAATCGTTACCTCCAATAGAAATTAAGATAACATCTGGTTTTAAGGCAATAATATCTTCGTCCATACTGGTTAAGAACAATGCGGTAGTTTCTCCTCCAATTGCTCTATTTATAATAGTATAATCACCAAGATATTTATTATAAATTTCTGGTTTAAAAAGAGCCATTGTTGATTCACCAGCAATAACCATAAAAGGTTTTTGTTTTACATCTGGAAATTTCTTTCTTATATCATTTCTTAAATTTAAATATAAGAGATCTTTTTCTTTATCTAATAATCCTTTTTTACATTTAAAAGTTGGATCAAAATAATTTTTTCCGGGTAAAGTATCGGATTTAACCTGCCCAAATGTTTTGCAATTTAAACATATTAGAATAAATATAATTATATAAGAGAGAAAAATTTTTATATAAGTTTTTTATCGCCATTATATTACGAATTATTTTTGAATTTCTTTTTGTCTATTGGATTTTTTTATGGATTGTTTCAAGATACGATTTAATTCAATTCTTCTCTTTAATTTTTGAATCCATGTTCTAATTCGCTTAGGTTTTTCTAAACCATATTTTTCTAACCAGTTCAATATTAAAGGGAAGATTTCTTCGGGAGCATATTCTCCAACTGTTAAACATAAGTGTCCATAATCTTCTTTAAATCCGTATCGTTTACCAGCGATAACAAATTTTTTTATAGGGGAAGAAATTTTTTCATATACAAATCGAACTTGAGGTGGTGGTGCAATATGATCAATGGAACCAGCAATTAATAATGTAGGTATTTTAATCCTTTCTAAATTTTTTCTATAATCAATAGTTTTATCAATAGAAACTTCTTTTTTATATTTAGCCCAGCTGGTAAATTCGTCAATTACACCTTGATTAATAGGTTCTATGCAGTTTGCTAAAAGATATTGAATGGTTCTTTTCTTGGTATTTTGAGGATTATATAAAAATTTATCAATAGGTGTTGGTATAATTCTACCTATTGGAGAGACCATTCTTGAACCAGATTTTATAGGAAATAATTTACCAATCCAGGGATGATAAATAATTTGTTGAATAATTTTACTATTTATATAATCTGCTTTTCCAGGACTACCTAAGGCAATTAAACTTTGAATTTTTTTAGATTCGGGTAAACCTAATCCAGAAATAGCATAACCAATCATACCACCCATACTAAAACCAATCCAGTTTACAGCAGGTGCTTCTGTTAATTCTATAACTTTTCGAATAATAGCTGGTGCATCATATAAAACATAATCATCAAAAGTAAAATAGTGAGCACGTTTTTTAATTCCTTTATAATAGGAAAGACCAGCGCCTCTTAAACTTACAACAAATACTGGAAATCCACGAACTTTTAAATATACTGCAAGACTATGGTATTCATCTAAATCCATAGCATATTTGTTTTGAGCTATACCATGGCATAAAATGACAGGCAAAGCTTTTTTTCTTGGATATCTTGCTTCGTGATAATGAATTGCAATATACCAGTTATCTTCTGTTCTGGCATAATATACACGATCAGCTAAATCTTTTAATTTTAATTTTGGTCTTATTAAAGGATATATAGCAGGTACTAATACAAAAAAAATTAATAATCCAGTAAAAATAGCAAGTATAAAACTACCAGTTATAATAATAATAAAAAGAATTCCTATAAATGCAAAAAGAATTGAAAAAAAAGATTCTTGATTTTTCATGATCTTGAACAAGATCAAGGAACTAATAAATAGGTCAATAAAATGAAATCCTTTAAAGGAACTTTTTTTATAATTCAATACCCGGATAATTGGGAATTAGAAATTATAGAAAATATACCCAGTTTGTTTCGTCCTGATGGACCAGGGGCATTATTATTAGTAGCCTTTCGTTATGAAGCTCAAACTGTGGATACAAAAAGAGAATTATTACGATATTTAACATCACGTAATATTCAAGCTGTGGAAAATAGAATTACAACTTATGAATTAAAACCTGATTTAATGGCATCTGCAATTGAATTTATCCATGAAGAACGTTTCTGGTTTGCCAATATGGTGGGGAAAGATCATAAATATATATTATTTTTATGGAATAGTGACGAAATCCCTGCTAAGGATATAGCAATAGAAATGTCAGAAATAATAAAAAGTACGTGTTATTTAGAATAATTTTCTTAATTTTATAAAATCATTATTTATTTCTATTTGTTTAAAATTCAATTGTTTTAAGATTATTAAAGATGGAATATTATTTTTATGAACAATTGCTTCCAAACCATTAAAATAATAAGATATATTCTGAACCATTAAAGAAATAAATGTTTTTCCCAATCCTTTATTTCTTTCGCTTCTTTTTAGAAAATAACCAATTTCTGGATAAATAGATGGATTAATGTCTTTTACCATAAATACACCAACGATTTGATTTTTTACTAAATAAAAAGTAAGATTTTTCTTATTAAATTCCTTTATAGAATTTTCTAAAAACATTTTTGCATGTTTTAAAGTAAATCGTTGAGATAAATTTTCATAAGATATTAAAGTAAGAATTTCATTTTCATTACATAATGTATAAAAATTCTGGATAAGTTTCTGATTTAAATTTAAATCAATAGCTGGTAAAATAATAAAGTGATTATTATTAAAATAAAAATCTATTTTATCTAAATGTATTGAATTTTTATATTTCATTGATACAAAAAATATTATTTTGATTATAAAATAAATTCTTTTTTAATGTAGATATTAGAAAACAGGTATACGTTATGAAGAGAATTATTTTAGCAGAGCCAATCCATTATGTTTTACAGGGAGAAGGAATTAACATAGGGAAAAAAATGATCTTAATAAGATTGGCAGGTTGTAATATTCAATGTCCAGAATGCGATACTATCTATAGCTGGAAATTTCCAAAAGAAAGGAAAGCTTTATTACATTTATCTTTGCAAGAATTAATAGAAGAAATTCATATGATAAATAAAAATATAAAAGTAAATCATCTTTTAATTACAGGTGGAGAGCCAGCTATCTGGGAAAAACAATTATTGGAATTATTAATAAATATAAAAAATTTTCAATTTGATATAGAAACCAGTGGATACCATGAATGGAATTTGATAAAATCACTAAAAGAAATAAAGCATCGAATTCAATTTAATATTTCCCCAAAAATTGGTATATTGAAACCAGCACGATTTTTATCTATAGAACAGATCAAAATTTTAAAGAATCCTCCAGAAAATTATATAATAAAAATTGTTACGTCGAAAAATAGTTTTAAAGAAGATTTAAAACATATAAAGGAATTAATGAAATTATATCAAATTCCAGAAAATAAAATTTTTTTAATGCCATTTGGGAAATCAAGAGAAGAAATTATAGAACAAGGAGAATTTTTAATAGAACAATGTTTTAATTATGGATTTCAATTTAGTCCCCGTTTACATATTTTATTATTTAATAATGAGCGGTTAAGATAAACAAATTCATTGATTTTTCTATAAAATAAAATTTATTTGAATTTATGAGTATAATGAAAGTTATTTCCGAAATTTATCAATCTGGTAAATATATAGATTCTGCTGTATTTAATGAAGATGAGTTGAATTATTATGAAAAAAAATTTGGAGTAATTTTTCCAGAAGATTATAGAAAATTACTGATGTCTGTTGATCCAGATATTCCAGAATTTTTCTTTACAGTACCAGAAAAACATCAATTCTTAAAACAATATCTTTTAATAGCAAAATATAAAGAATATGATATTGCATTTGATAGAAAACATAATATGAAAATTGTTTATTTGTTAAATGATGAAAAAATAGAAATTTATGATAATTTCATTCGATGGTTTGAAGATTTTTGGGATAAACATAAAGATGATTAAAGATAAAATTAATTTTTAAAATTATATTTAGAGAAATTCCTTTTGAATTTTGTTCTTCATAATATCTTCATAAAGAGAAGGAAAGAGGAAATTTAATAAATAGGCAAGTTTTCCCGAAGCAGAAATTATTATTTCTTTTTTATTTTTGATAATACCATTTATAATTTTTTTTGCAACAAATTCTGGTGGATAAATTTTCCCAATAGTCGACCATTGAGTTTTTGCAGGACTACCATCATTTGCAAGAGCATTTTTATCTATATTTGTACGAATAAACCATGGATATACAATTAAAATATTAACATTAAAATCTTTTAATTCTGTCCTTAGTGATTTAAAAAAACCAGATAAACCATGTTTACTTGCTGCATAACCTGTTCTACCATACAGAGGCGCGAAACCTGATATACTGCTAATTATAACAATAGTTCCTTGATTTTTTGTGATTTCTTCAAGGCAAAATTTCGTACAATAAATACTACCCATTAAATTTACATGAATTATTTTTTCAATTACTTCTAAATTCGTTTCTTTAAATAAACTGCGATGTGTAATACCTGCATTATTAATTAAAATATCAATACAATTAAATTTATTGATAAAAAAATGAACAGCCTCTTTACATTGTTCTTTTTTTGATATATCGCAAACATAAATTTCGTTTTTTATTTTTTGTTTTAATAATTCTTTTGATAATTTTTTAAGTTCAGTTTCATTAATATCTATCAAACCTAATTGTACTTTATATGGAATTAATTCTTTTATTAAAGCTTTTCCTAATCCGCCTGTAGCACCAGTTATGATAATTCTTTTTTGAAATAAATTCATTAAGTTTTTAAATATACAGTTGATATTTTCGTCAATAATAATTAGATATGAAACTATATTATTCATTATGGATTAAAAAAATTATTGTTATATTATTAAGTAAGCAAAAAGTTTGACTTAATGGAAAAATTATGTATATTGCAGGCATGGGCAAGTGGAACCCCTTTTTTACTTTTCGATGCATTATCAGGAATAAAAATTGCAGAAAATCACATTTTCTTTAAAAATCCCAGATTGCCAGAATTTATTGATGAACTTTATGTATATAATCTTAATACTTCAAAAGATGTTATTAAAGATTTATGTTTTAGACGATACCAGAATGATGAAACAATTGAAGTATTAAAGAAAAATCAAAATATAAAAATTATTATTGAAAAAGAATAAGTTAATTAAAAATATTTATTATGAAATATACTAAAATGAAAGACTGGATTAGAAAACTTTATTTGCCAGTTGGTATACCATTAGGATTAATTATTGGAATTTTTTTAGGCTATTATTTTCCTGATTTTGCTTTATCATTAAAATGGCTTGGAATATTTTTTATGAAGTCATTAAAAATGATTATTATTCCTTTAGTTATGTTATCTATTATGAATGGAATTGGAAGAATTGGAAATTTACAAAAATTGGGTAAAAAAGGTTTATTTACATTTATATATTATACGATAACAACAGCAATTGCAGTAATTATAGGAATTACTTTTACTTTATTATTAGGTTTTGGAGATACCAAACCTCCTTTAAAAGAACAAAAACCAAAAGAAGTTCAATTACAGATTACAGATATTTTTTTAAATATGATTCCATCTAATATATTTGAATCTATGGCAAACAATGAAGTATTACCTGTTATTGTATTTTCTTTATTATTTGGATGGGCAATTGCATTACAGGGAAAACGCTCTGAACAGGTATTTCGTATTTTTTTTATATTGGAAGAAGCAATTATTAAAATTGTTCATTTGATATTATGGTTTGCACCTATTGGTATTTTAGGATTAATAGCAAGTAGAATAGCAGAAGATGGTGAACAATTTATTCAGGAATTATTTTTATTACAATATTATGCTAGAAATGTAATTATTGGTTTAATGATACATGGACTTTTAGTATTACCTTTAATTTATTTTATTATAGTTCGAAAAAATCCATTTATTTATATAAAACAATTGGGTATAGCATTAGGAACAGCATTTTCTACTGCTTCGAGTTCAGCTACATTACCTGTTACAATGGATTGTGTAGAAAATAAAGCAAAAATACGTTCCGAAACAGCTGGATTTGTTTTACCACTTGGGGCAACTGTAAATATGGATGGAACAGCTCTTTATGAATCTGTTGCAGCAATTTTTATTGCTTATGTAGCTAATATACCCTTAGATTTTTATTCAATGATTTTAATTTTTTTAACATCTACCTTAGCTGCTATAGGAGCAGCAGGTATACCAGAAGCTGGATTAGTTACTATGACGATTGTATTAAAAGCAGTTGGTCTTCCGTTAGAGGGAATTGCATTAATATTATCTATTGATTGGTTTTTAGATCGTTGTAGAACAACCATTAATGTTTTAGGCGATGCTATTGGTGCTGCTATTATAGATAAGATAACTTAACCTAACCCTTTTATAAATTCTAATGTATGTTGTGCTGTATTAATAGGATCTTCCATAGGGAAAAAATGAGAACCAGAAGGATGTACAAGAAATTTAGATTTTTTATTATTTTTAATTAATAACTTACATGCTCTTATCGGACATACATTTGATTTTTTTGTAGTATAAATAAAAATAGGTAGTTGTATTTTTTTATAATATTTCCAATGGCCAAATTTTAAACTTCTAAAAATTTTAGCTTCTATTTCCTTAGGAAGACATAATTTATAAGTATTGGAGTGTTTATCATGATAAAAACAAGAATGTAAATAATCTTGAAAAACTTCTTCGTCCCAATTTTTAAAAGAAGGGCTCATTCGATAACTTCTTTCTATGATTTTAAGGCTTTTAAACTCGTCACGTCGTTTTTCTGCTACAGGTGCTAATGGTGCTTCTATAAAATTAGCTAAAAAACTGATGAATGGTGTTAGAACTACAGGATCCCAGCAACTTACTGATAAAATATCTTTATTATTTATAGAAGATGCTAAAAGAGAACTTGCTCCCCCTAAGGAATGTCCTATTAAATGAAATTTTTTTATTTGAAAAGTTGTTTTTAAGTGCTCTGTAAATTGTAAAATTTGATCTCTAAAAAAATACCAGTCAGAAAAATTATCATAATTTTCTGAACCATTATGACCACAGAAGTTTAATCCAAAAACATTAAAGTTATTTTCATAAAAAATATTTAGTAATTTTAAATATGTTTGGGCAGAATAACCATTAGCATGGCAAAAAATTATATTTGAACAGTTTTTATTATTAAATAATGGCACATAAGTTAACTCTATTGTAGAATCATTTATAATAAAAGAAAAAGAATTTATCTTAATTGTTTTAGAATAAGTCATATCTACATAACTTTACAATTAATTAGAGAAACAATAAAAAATTGAAGATTTTTTAAAAAAATTTATATTATTTTCTACTCATTACCATTACACAAGCATCCATTAAATAGTCAAATTGATGTTTTTCTAAAAATTCTCGAACTTCTTCATTTCCAGCTCCGGGTTGAATCCATACTTTTTTTAGGTTTAATCTTAATGCTTCCTGTAAAATATCATAAGTTATTTTAGGAGGAACAACAAAAACAACTAAATCTATTTGATGTTCTTTTAATAATTCCTCTAAGTTTTTATAGGCTTTATGTCCATCAATTGTTGTAGCTTTAGGATTTACTGGATATATAGTATATCCTTTATTTAATAAATCATGAAAAATAATATTTCCATATTTAGATTTATCATTGGTTGCACCAACAAGAGCAATTGTTGGATTTTGCTTTAAATATTCTACTAAGTTTAATTGTCCCATATTTAAAAAAAATATTAAATTATATAAACAGCAAGAATTTTATTTTAAATTTAATCAAATAATTTTCTCTTTATATAGTTGACAATGAAATAAAATAGAATTTAGTTAACGAAAAAAAAGAAAGGGGTGCAAAATTGCTAAAGAAAAAGAAAACAGGAAATATAATAATTGTTTATCCAGAAGGTAGATTGGATGTAACAAGATCTACAGAATTAGAAGAAGAAATTACAAAATTAATAGAGGAAGAGGGAGCTCGAAATATTATTATGAATTTAGAAAATGTAGAATATATGAGTTCTTCTGGTTTTAGGGCATGTATTGCTATTTTAAGAAAGTTAAAAAGTTTGAATGGAAATTTTAAAATTTCTAATGTAAGACCATCTGTTAAAAGAATCTTTGATGTTATAGAATTGACCAGTTTATTTGATATATATGAAACAGAAGAAGAAGCAATAAAAAGTATTCAATAATTCAATGATTTTAGAAAAAATTTTAGAACAAAAACAAAAAGAAGTCTCTGGAATTAAAAAAACAATATTCAGGAAGAAATATTGAAAACCTTATAGAAAATTTAAAAAATCAAAATAAAAAAAAAGATTTTTATAATTCTTTAAAAAAAAAGAAACCTTTTTCTATTATAGCAGAATGTAAAAAAGCCAGCCCTTCTTATGGTATTATAAGAGATGATTATGATCCTGTTCATATAGCTAATATTTATGAATCCTTAGGGGCTTCAGCTATATCTGTTTTAACAGATAAAACATTTTTTCAAGGTTCTATTGAAGATTTAAGTAAGGTTCAACAAAACGTTAATATACCAATACTAAGAAAAGATTTTATTATTTCGAAAGAACAAATTATAGAAGCAAAATTAAATGGAGCAGATGCTATATTATTAATTGTTCGAATTTTAGAAGAAAAACAATTGAAAGAACTATTAGAATTTGCTTATTCATTAGATCTGGATTGTCTTGTAGAAACTCACAATGAAAAAGAAATTGAATTATCATTAAAATATCCTGTTAAAATTATAGGTATTAACCATAGAGATTTAGATACCTTAAAAATGAATATGAAATTATCATTACAATATGCCCCTCAAATTCGTAAGTCTTTTCCAGATATTTTAATTGTTGCAGAATCAGGTATAGAAAATACAGAAACAATCAAACAACTTAGTTCTTACGTTGATGCTTTTTTAATAGGTACCTATTTTATGAAGTCTAAAAATATTCAAGATGCCTGGACTTCTCTTTTTTCAGAAATTTATATGTTTAATAATCAAATGTAAGATAACTGACCTTTAATCGTCCTTTTATATTTTTTCCCACCAGAATAATAGAATTTTCTTCTTCAGAATAGATAAAGTATGTTTTATCTGGATTATAATCATTTCCTTCTAAATTAGATATTGGAATTTGATTTAAATATACTTTAATTGTATTACTTACTGGGATTCTTGAAAGTTTTATCCGAGAATGTTTGGCAGAACTGGCATAGGCTAATTCTTCTAAAAATGATCCATATTCTTCTGTACAAATACTGGAAACGGCGCCTCCTGTTTTTTCGGCAAGAAGTTTTAAATTTACTGCATATTTTTGTGTATTGGTTTCATTACCATAATTTCCAGTATAATCAGTTATACCATTAGGACCACTACAATCACCTGGATTCCCATAAGAGTTTAATGGCATTATAGCATAAAAAGGAATGTTCATCGAAATAAAAATATTATTATTTTTATTAAAGGGTTTATTTGCAAGAGAATAATAAGCATCACTTTCATCTGTAATACATATGATGGATAAATTCTCTGGAATAGAATTATTATTACAGTCTGGATCTGTTAAAAATTTTTCTGCATAATAAACACAGGATTCTGTTGCATTACCATCAGTACCTACTAATATATTTTTTTCGAATTGATCTTTTTTATTTGTAAATGAATTTCTTAAAGAACAACTATCTGTAGTTATAACACCAAGAAGAAAATCATTCGATAATAATGAAAGTTTATTGATAAATCGTAATAAATTATTTTTTACACTATTCTGTTCTTCTATCATAGAGCCACTATTATCAATAACAAATAAAAAGTTAGAAAAATTAATTTTATAGTTAATATCAAAATATTCTTCCTGATATAATAAATCTGTATTTTTACTTAAAATATTTGTTGATGATAAAAATTGTTGAATTAAATATTCTTTTTTATAATAATTTTCCTTAGGGATAAGGACTGCAAAGATAAAGAAATCTTTATTTTGATTTTCGAAAACTTTTAATCTTATACGAAAAAATAGATAACGTTCCATATCTTTTATATCGTTTGATTTTGTTTTAAAAGATTGGTTTTGGAGAATTGAAATAATATTATTTCTGAGTTCTGAAATTGTTAGTGATTTAGTCAAAACAATATCGAATAACAAATCTATAGTATTATAATAATAATTTAAAATTTCAAAACATTTATTAAAACGTTTTTCTAAGCAACCAACGTATTTTAATTGTGGATAGATTTTATTTTCTTTTTGTTGAATTAAATGAAATCCATTTTCTGCAATAAATTCTGCTGAATTGATTTTATGTAAAACATCTTTGGTAAAATCTTTAATATTAATATTGTTTTTATTAATGATAAAAGAATATATTTCATTATTTTTTGTTTTTAATAATAATAAATCTGAGTTATTTATATTTTCTAAAATAAAATCCTCAGGAATAGAAATTTTATAATTTAAAAAAGATATATGAGTTGTTTCACTATAAAGAAACGTATTCAAAAATAATAAAAATAATAAAATATATTTCATAAAATGGTTTTGTTGCATAACTCCCATTTTAAAATAAAATTTTTTATAAAATCGAAATTTCTTTCAAATATTACTATCATATGTTTAAAAATTCAATTCTTTTTTTATATCACGAAAAATTTCCTAACAATATTGGTAAATATTTTTATAAATAGCAAATAATGAACTTTTATGCAACAGAGCCACATAAAATGAAAATTTAATTTTTTATAATAAAGAATCAAGATGAAAAAATGGTCCCGGGTTTCCCCGGGACCCAAACGTGAGGCTATTTTAATTCATTTAACGGAGGCGAAAAATGAAAAAAATAGTGCATTTAAATTATTGATAAGACTGATAAGCTATCTTAATTTGCGAACCTACAGAAGGTAATTTTCCTGTAAATACAATTTTATTTTCAGAAGATAAATATTTATAACCAGTAGTTCCAACTGGTGGATTCGATGTTCTTGGTATTTCTACATCATTTACATAAACTTTTATAGTAGAAGATATAGGAATACGAGTTAAAGAATAGCTTGTTGCTTTTGCTGCAACTTGATCTGCTAATTGTTGTAAGAATGCACCATAATTTTCTCCACAGATACTGGAAACACTGCCACCTGTATTAATTGCTAAGGATTTTAAATCAAGTGCACCTTGTGGAAAATTAGAGAAATTATATGTAACATTAGCATTACCATTAACACCAGTACAGCTTCCATATTGTCCAGAATCATTTAAGGGAATTACACCATAAAAAGAAATATTATTTTGTGTAAATATATTATCTATTAAATTAAAACGAGGATTATCGTCATTACTTCCACTACCATCCCATTTTGTATAGGCATCGCTTTCATCTGTAATACAAATTACGGTTAAATTTGAACCATTTCTTGGATAACCAGCATTTGCAATAGTATTTAAAGAGCCATTTCCGTTTGTTAAAACTGCATTCATATTATTAGGGGAACTATTCGAAAGGGCTTTTTCTGCATAATAAGTACAACTTTCTTTACCAGAACCAGATGTTCCGACTTGAATATCATTTTCAAATTGTGTTCTATCACTGGTAAAACCCGTATTTCTTAAATTAGAATTATCTGTTGTAATGGTGCCGATTTTAAAATCTACACCTAAATTATTAAGTCTATCAAAAAATGCTAAGGAATTATTTGCAACTGCATTTTGTTCCTGGGACATTGAACCAGAATTATCTACAACAAATAAGAAATCTGCTTTTGGTGGATTATCTGCTAATAGTATATCAATATAATCTTTTGGTGTTGAATCTACTGGACCAACATTGGTTCCATCTGTTAAACCAGTTAAAGCATCTTCTACATTTTCATAGTTGTTTACGGTTGTTACTCCTACTAAAACAACTGCATTACCATTTTCATCCTGACTTGCCTGTATTACAATACGAAATTGTGTATCTAAATTGGCAGAAGGAGGATCATCAGGAAAATTCGAGACATTTCCACTTCCATCTATGGTACCAATTAATTCAATTAAAGAATTTCTTACGTCATTCGCAGTATATGACTGATTTAAAGTTAATTGTAAACTTGCAACTTCTGTTGGAATTATAACATTACTGATTGGTTGTCTATTGATTAAACTATATCCATTTGTTGCTACTTCATTCCAGTTAGCAATAGTAGATAAGATATTATCCAACAAACAAGACACATCAGCACAGGAGGGCACAACAGCTCCAAATGCATTAGTATTATCATCAGGTCCTGCAAGTACTACACCATCAAAAGAACCATCTGGATTTTGTTGTTGAGTAAATTGAGTATTATCGTATGTGATTTGCAAACTTCCTGTATTACTATTGGAAGTATTTCCACTATTAGAAGGATTATTATCTCCAACTATTGCAGATGAAGTATTTCCACTATTATTAGTAATTATCCCTTGCTCTGATAAGCCTGTTAAAAACCAGAGAAAGGGTTTTTTCTTATTTCCACAATTTATGCTCATCATTATAATGATAAAAATCATTATAATTGCTTTTATATATTTCATAAGGTAACTCCATTATTCTATTTACTTAGATAATGTAGACGTAAGATTTTTCATTTTGTTAAAATTTTTTGGTAATTTTTTCCAAAAAATACAAACTTTTTTAATGTAAAGTAGTAACTTAGTATTTATTTAGTATTTTTAGCAATAAAGATATAAAAACCATTTTTGAAATTTTTTTCAATTGCAATATAAACATTATTAAAATTTTTAGAAAACAAAAAATCAGGAATGGGAATATGTTCGAAGAGAATTTAAAAAATACATTAAAAAGTATAATATCATTTGTAATATTAGTTATTTTAGTTTTTGCTTTTAAACATTCTATTTTAGATGCAAATAATATTCCCAGTGGTTCCATGATTCCTACTTTAAAAATTGGAGATTATCTTTTTGTTAATAAAATGAGATTTTCTTTATATTTTCCCTTTACATATTATGAAATATTACATATTGATGACCCAGTAAGAGGGGATATAGTTACTTTTGTACCACCAAGAGATCCTTCTAAAAACTATGTTAAACGTGTTATTGGTATGCCAAATGATAGAATTCGGATTAGAAATATTTCTATCTGTGATCCTAATCTTCCTATAAAAAGAGCAAAAAAAACCTTATATAAATGTGATAAAGAAAGTGAGAAAAAAAATTTAATTCCTTATATTGCTTTTGTAGAATATAAAGAGAATGATCAGGGAGAATGGAAGCATTTTGATATAGAAGAAATTGATTATGATATAGCTTATGAAATACTTTATGATTCAGATAGTATAAGAGTTCTTTATCCAGAAGAACGTGGAAATATAGGATATCTTCCTGTTCTTTTTAAAGAAACAATTAATGGACATATTCATTATTTTGTAGAAACAGCAGAAATGATGGTTCCAGATTCTTTATGTAGTGATATAGAAACAACAGGATGTCTTATACCAGAAAATCATTATTTTATGATGGGAGATAATAGAGATGATTCTCAGGATTCCCGATTCTGGCAGGTTGGACCTATTTCTCGAGATAGAATTTTAGGAAAACCATTAATTATTTATTTTAGTATTAACTGGAAAGATCAAATTTGTTTTGCTTTTTATGAATATCTTGGAGGTAAAAAGGGATTTCCTTTAAAAGATTTTCCTCAAGAAGAACAATTAAAATATTGTAGTATTTATGATGTGAATTTATATAACGAAGATATTTTTACCTATTTAAGACGTACATTATTTTATAGGATTCCACGAATGGATATCCGCTGGTATAGAATTGGAACAATTTTAGAATAGTAAAACAAAATAATATGGATTCTTCTCAAGATAAAAAGAAAAACTTAAAGGAAAAAGAAATTCATCCCATTCAATTTATGGGTATTATTTTAGCAATTGTATTTGAATTTTTAGGATTTTTATTATTTTTTGGTATAGTGGGGTATTTAATACAATATCACTTTTTTCAGGATAATCCTCTTGTTTTGATCTTATCGATGTTTGTAGGAATGATGATTGGAATCTATTATATGTATAATAGAGCTAAAAATTTATCCAAAATTCGCATATCTAAATTAAAAAAAGAATCTATAAATCAATTTTTTTACAATAGAGAAAAACAAACAAAAGAACGTATAGAAAAAACAAGAAAAGAAATCGAAGATACAAAAGAAAAATTAGATAAATATTTTAAAAAATATGAAGAATAAATTAATCCATATTATATTATTATCCATACCACTATCTATAGTAATTAATCTTTATTTTTTTCCTTTTTCTTTAGAATATTATTATATTACGTATGGTGGTATTTTGGTTTCTATACCTTTTTTTTACTGGTTTTATATTAAATATTATGGAAAGCCAGATATAAAGGGAGTGATTCTAATTCAGTTAGAAATACTTTTGCATTTTTTATATACAATGGGATTATTATTATATTGTAATAGTATAAAAAATTATATTCCTGTATATGCTTTTTTGATTTTTTTAATTTGTTATTATTGTTTTAAGCTTGCCATCCTCGTAGCTTTAAAAAAATAAGACCTTATAATTGCCATGAAAACTAAAAGAATTATTATAACTTTTTTAATGTTTTTTATTGTAAATTTTCTTTATGGAAAAACAGAAGGGCACTCAAATAATGGACACCAACCATCATTTGAAGATGTTTTATCGCACCACTTAATGGATTCTCCTATTTTTGAACTTAATATAGGTGGTAAAAAAGTCTATCAAGGAGAACCAGGTTTTGATAAAGATCCATATAGAAGATATATCTTTAAAGACGAAAAGGGCTTATATAAATACGAAGGCGGAATACCTTTACATATAACAAAACGAGTAGCAATGATGTGGGTTGTTTCTATATTGTTGTTAATTGTATTTATTAAAGCAGCTAACAAGATTGCAGAAAATCCATTGCGAATAAATAGTAGATTTGCAAATTTTATAGAAGTATTATTTGAATTTGTAAGAAAAGATATTGCAGAATCAAACATGCATCATCCAAGTGGTTTATTTCTGGGGTATATTATTACAGCCTTCTTTTTTATATTGTTCAGTAATTTATTAGGATTATTTCCACCATTTGGAGAAATTGCTGAGTTAATATATTCTTCTATAACTGGACATCATCCTTCCCATGGTGTAGGAGAATTACCATCTCCTATTATTGCTATCTGGCCTGGAATAACTGTAACTGGTGATATAGCTGTAACATTTACATTAGCTGCATTTACAACTATTTTAATATGGGCAGCTGGTTTTAAATATCAGGGTGTGCAATTTATATGGCATGCTGTTCCAGGTGGTGTACCCTGGTGGTTATATCCTATTATGTGGCCCATTGAATTTATTATAAGCCCATTAGCAAAAGGTTTCGCTTTGATGATTCGACTTTTAGCAAATATGACTGCTGGACACGTGGTAATTTTAGTAATTGCAAGTTTTATTTTTGAATTTTCTAAATGGACATTAATGACTGTTTTAGTGACATCGTTATCAGTATTTGGAATGACCTTTATGTATATTTTAGAAATTTTAGTAGCATTTTTACAGGCATTTATATTTACACTTTTATCAGCAATATTTATTGGTTTAAGTATGCATAGACATTAAACGTAAGAATATTAAAATTATATTTTTAAAATTATGATTTATAAATAAGGAGGAACAAATGATAAGTTTGGCATTTATTGGCGTAGGCCTGGGAATTGGTTTGGTGACCATTGGAGCTGGTTATGGAATTGGAAAAATTGGTACTTCTGCAACAGAAAGTATCAGTAGACAACCAGAAGCATCTGGAGCTATTCAGTTAGCGATGATTATATCTGCTGCTTTAATTGAAGGTATTGCATTGTTTGCATTAGTTATTGCATTCCAGATGGGTGGAAAGTTAACAGAAGATGTATTAACTAAATTTGCAGAAAAACCACCAGTTGTAGAACAAACCGGAAAGTAATCCGGTTTGCTCTTTTTTTATTATTAATGGAGGAATATTATGAATATCATTCTTGCAGGTGGAATAGCACTACTTGAAATAAATCCTGGTCTTGTAATTTGGACGACAATTACATTTATTATTGTAGCAATTATATTATATGTTGCTGCCTGGAAAAAAATTATTCAGGCATTAGATCAAAGAGCAGAATATATAGAAAATAATATAAAAGAAGCAGAACAATTAAAAAAAGAGGCAGAAACTAAATTTCTGGAATATCAAAATAAATTATTAGATTTAAAACAAGAAGCTCAAGAAATTATACAGGAAGCAAAAAAAGATGCAGAAGTTTTAAAAGAAGAAATTATTAAAAAAGCAAAAGAAGAAGCAGAAGAATTAAGAAGAAGAGCTCAAAAAGAAATCAATTTAGCAAAAGAATCAGCTATAGAAGAGATACATCAACATGCAATTGAATTATCAATGGAAATTGCAAGAAAAGCAATTAATAAAGCTTTATCTCCAGAAGAACATAAAAGATTATTAGAAGAGACGTTAAAAGAATTAAATAAATCTCAAAATTAAAGGGAATAACTATGATTTTTGAACAATTGCCAGAATCCTATGCAAAAGCATTATTGGATTTAACAAAAGGCAAAGAAGAAGAAACACTTGAATATATAAAAGATATACAACAAATAATAAAAAAAGATAAACAAATAGAGCATTTTTTTCTTAATCCAACAATTAGTAAAAATTTAAAAATTGAAATAATAAAAAAAACATTCAAAGAATATTTACCAGAAATACTTTTAAATTTTTTATGCGTTCTTGCTAAAAATGATCGAATTGAATTATTACCAAAAATAGAAGAAATATATCGATATTATTATGATCAAGAAAATAATATAGTTCCTGTAAAAGTAATTACAGCTATAGAAGTAGATCAAAATACAAAAGAGGAATTAGAAAAAGTATTAGAAAAATACTTTAATAAGAAAGTTGATGTAAAATACATTATAAAACCACAAATCATTGGTGGAATTGTAATACAAAGTCAAGGATACGAAATAGATAATAGTGTATTAACGAAATTACGTTATATTTATAAAAATTTAAAAAATACTAAAATAAGTGGAGTAGTATATGAAGATTAAAGTAGATGAAGTTGTAAATTTACTAAAAAAAGAAATACAGAGTTTCGAAACAAGTACAGATTTAACTGAATATGGTGAATTAATATCCGTTGGTGATGGTATTGCAAGAATTTATGGCTTAGAAAATGTAATGTCTAATGAGATGGTAGAATTTGAAGATGGTACAATTGGACTTGCATTTAACTTAGAAGAATCTTCTGTAGGTGTTGTTATTTTAGGTGATTATGAGCATTTAAAAGAAGGCGATAAAGTAAAAAGAACTGGAAAAATTTTACAAGTTCCAGTAGGAAACGAACTATTAGGTAGAATAGTTGATCCTCTTGGAAGACCATTAGATGGTGGTCCAGAAATTAAAGGAGAAACAACATATCCAGTAGAAAGAATAGCTCCAGGTATTGCAACAAGAGAACCAGTTAAAATTCCTTTACAAACTGGTATTAAAGCAATTGATTCAATGATTCCTATTGGAAGGGGACAAAGGGAGTTAATTATTGGAGATAGAAATACTGGAAAAACTGCTATTGCAATAGATACAATTATAAATCAAAAAGGGCAGGATGTTATTTGTGTTTATGTAGCAATTGGACAAAAAGCATCAAAGGTTGCAGCTGTTGCAGAAAAGTTAAAACAATATGGTGCTATGGATTATACAATTATTGTATCAGCATCTGCTTCGGATCCAGCACCTTTACAATATCTTGCACCATATGCTGGTTGTGCAATGGCAGAATATTTTATGTATGAACATGGAAGACATACATTAGTAGTATATGATGATTTATCAAAACAAGCAAATGCTTATCGTCAGATGTCCTTATTATTAAGAAGACCTCCAGGAAGGGAAGCTTATCCAGGTGATGTATTTTATTTACATAGTAGATTATTAGAAAGAGCTGCAAAATTAAATGATAAATATGGTGGTGGATCATTAACAGCATTACCAATAGTAGAAACACAAGAAGGAGAAGTTTCTGCTTATATTCCAACTAACGTAATTTCAATTACAGATGGACAGATTTATTTACAACCAGGTTTATTCGCAGCAGGACAAAGACCAGCTGTTGATGTTGGTATTTCTGTAAGTAGAGTAGGTGGTAGTGCTCAAATTAAAGCAATGAAAAGTGTTGCAGGTCGATTAAGATTGGATCAGGCGCAATTTAAAGCATTAGAAGCATTTGCACAATTAGGAACAGAATTAGATCCAGCTACACAAGCTCAGTTAGATAGAGGTTATCGTGTAATGGAGATTTCTAAAACAAGATGAATCTGATCCTTACCCTGTAGAAGATCAAGTAGTAGTAATATTTGCAGTTACAAGAGGATTAATGGATAAAATACCTGTTCCCCAAATTCGAGATTTCGAAAAGAAATTATTAAAATATTTAAAAGAATCACATCCTGAAATATTAAAATCTATTGCAGAGAAAAAAGTCATAGAAGATGAGAAAAAATTAGAATCTACAATTCAAGAATATGTAAATGCTTATCTTTCAGGTACTGCAGCAGATGTTAGACCACAGGAAAAAGCATCATAATAAATAAGGAGAATCTATGGCTGGATTAAAAGAAGTAAAAAAGAGAATTGGTTCAGTTAAAAATATTAGAAAAATAACTAAAACCATGGAGATGGTTTCTGCTGCTAAATCTCGAAAAATGATGAACCGTGTACATGATTCTCAACCATATGGAAAAAAAATCTTCGAAATTATGGATAATTTATCTAAATATGGAACTAATATTGATACTCCTTTTTTAAAACAAAAGGAAAATCCGCAAAAGTATGTATTATTAATAATTACAGCTAATAGAGGATTATGTGGTGCTTATAATTCTAATGTCTTAAAATTAGCAAGGCAGAGAATTAAAGAATTACAGGAAAACAAAAAAGATTTTAAAATTTATGTTATAGGAAAAAAAGGAGCATCTTATTTTAAATTTATCCGTGTACCAGTAGAAAAGGTTTATACAAATTTTGAAGATAATTTTAAATACGAAGATACAAAACAATTGATGGATTCTTTTATGGAACAGTTTCTTAATCAGGAATTTGATATTTTAGAAATTATTTCTACCCATTATTATTCTTCTACTTCTCAAAAACCAGAAATAAAACAATTATTACCAATAATAAGTCAGCAAAAATCAGACAAGCAAAAAGAAGAAAAAATACAACCGAACACTATAATGCTTCCTTCGAAAGAGGAAATTCTAAGAAAAATTATTCCACATATCTTAGAATTTTCTTTATATAAATTAGTATTAGAAGCAATAACATCAGAACAAATCTATCGTAGAATTGCAATGAAATCAGCTTCAGATGCAGCAAATGATATGAGTAAATCATTAACAAGACTATATAATAGAAAACGACAAGGTAAAATTACTCAGGAAATTTCAGAAATAGTAGCTGGTGCAGATGCAATTAAATAAAAAATAATATTTATATTTTTAAAGGAGTTATAATTATGGCAGAGAAATTAAAACCATCAAAAGGTAAAATAACACAAATTATCGGAACAGTGATAGATATATCATTCGAAAATGACAGAATTCCAGAAATATACGAAGCTTTAGAAATGGAAGTAGATCGTTTTGGTAAAAAAGAAAAATTAGTAGCAGAAGTACAACAACAATTAGGTGGAAGACGAGTAAGAGCTGTTGCGTTATCATCAACAGATGGATTGGTAAGAGGTCAGGAAGTAATAGCAACTGGTGCTCCTATAAGTGTTCCAGTCGGAGAACCAACCTTAGGAAGAATTTTTAATGTTTTAGGAGATGTAGTAGATGATGGACCTCCAGTTGATGCAAAAGAATTTTGGCCAATACATAGAGATGCTCCAGAAATGACTGATTTAGAACCAAAAGTAGAAATTTTCGAAACAGGTATTAAAGTAATCGATTTATTAGCACCTTATACAAGAGGAGGTAAGACTGGATTATTTGGTGGTGCTGGTGTAGGTAAAACTGTTATTATAATGGAGTTAATTCATAATTTAGCAAAAGAGCATGGTGGTTATTCTGTATTTGCAGGAGTAGGGGAAAGGACAAGAGAAGGAAATGACTTATGGTTAGAAATGAAAGAGTCTGGCGTTATTAATAAAACAGTATTATGTTATGGTCAGATGAATGAGCCACCTGGAGCACGATTAAGAGTAGCATTAAGTGCTTTAACAATGGCAGAATATTTACGTGATGTAATGGGAGTAGATTGTTTATTGTTTATCGATAATATTTTTAGATTCAGCCAGGCTGGTTCTGAAGTTTCTGCTTTATTAGGTCGTATGCCTTCAGCCGTAGGTTATCAGCCAACATTAGCAACAGAAATGGGTGAATTACAAGAGAGAATTACTTCTACTAAAAAAGGTTCAATTACATCAGTGCAAGCTGTATATGTTCCAGCAGACGACTTAACAGACCCAGCACCTGCAACAGCATTTATACACTTAGATGCTACAACCGTTTTAAGTAGAGCAATTGCAGAAAAAGGTATTTATCCAGCAGTTGACCCATTAGACTCTTCTTCTCGTGCATTACAACCAAATATAGTAGGTAAAGAACATTACGAAACAGCAAGAGAAGTACAAAGAATTTTACAAAGATATAAAGATTTACAGGATATTATAGCAATTCTTGGTATGGATGAATTATCAGAAGAAGATAAAATTCTGGTAGCAAGAGCTAGAAAAATAGAACGATTCTTATCACAACCATTCCATGTTGCAGAGCAATTTACAGGTAGAAAAGGAATTTATGTAAAATTAGAAGACACTATTAGATCATTTAAAGAATTACTATCTGGAAAATATGACCATATACCAGAACAAGCATTTTATATGACTGGTACAATTGATGATGTAATAGAAAATGCAAAACAAATGGGAGTTCAAGTATAAAAACCCCGTCCAATAGGGGTTTTTTATATTTTATGGAGTTAAATATGGAAAAGCAAGAATTAACTATATCTGTTGTATCACCATCAAAACCATTATACGAGGGAAAAGTAAAATCCGTTATTTTACCATTATATGATGGTTTAGCTGGTATTTTAAAAAATCATGCAGAAATGATTGCAGAATTAGGACCGGGAAAATTAACTAATAAAAAATGATGATGAAGAATTAACTTATTTTATTAATGGTGGTTTTGTAGAAATAAGTAATAATAAAATCACTGTACTGGCTGACGAAGCTTATAAAAAAGAAGAACTTAAAAGAGAATTAGTAGAAAAAGAATATCAAGAAATACAAAAATTACCAGCAATTGGAGATGAACGAATTAAAGAAAAATTAGAAAAATTAAATGCAATAAGAAAAAAGTTATCGTTTCTTAATGAAAAATAAAACTTGACACCTCCTCTCTTTTTTTCTTTATTTAAAATAAGAACTTCTTTAAAAATAATAGAAATAAAGAAATTGATTTTTTAATAATGATAGCCGAAATATAATAAAAGATTTTATGAATTCAAATAATCAATCCAATGATTTAAATCTAGAAGAAATACAAATTGATTTTGATACATTAGATTTACCAGATTTACCTCCAGAATTATTAGAAGATATACCCGATTTTAAAATTGATGAATCTACAGAAAACGAAGAAGAAAATATTGGATTAACTGATAATGAATTAGAAAATATATTGGAGATACCGGAGCAAGAAGTAGAATCAGAAGACAATCGAACCAGCAAGAAACACTACCAGTAGAAAGTAATTCAATGGAGATAGAAGAAAGTGATTTAGTTATCCCAGAGCAAGAAGAAGTCAGAAGAATCTGTAGCATTAAGTGAAGATGAATTAGAAAATATATTAGAGATACCAGAGCAAGAAGTAGAACCAGAAGAGAAAATAACTGAACAAACAGACTCATTAACTATAACAGAAAACAATGTAGAAGATACGGATTTGGTTCAAAAAAAGGAAGAATTAGATATAAAAAAAATAGAAGTTTCGGATGAAGATTTATATGAAGAAGATATAGAAGATCAAGTAAGTGATTATAAAATTGAACCAATAGAAATAGATATTGGTGATGATTTAGAAATAGAATCTCAGAAAGCACAAGAACAATCACTGGAAATACAAGAAAAACAAGATATAACTAAAGAAGAATTAGATGATGAACCAATAAGTCTTAGTGATGATGAATTAGATAATATTTTATCAGATTTACCAGAAGAAGAAATAAGCGAAGAACAATCTGTTGATACACATGAAGAAAGTGATATCCAGGATGAATTAATCATTACTGATGATGAATTAGCAAAGACAATTATATCAGATACTGAAGAGACAAAATTACCACCTTTATCTGAGGTTGAATTAGAAGAAGATGATTCTATTTCTTTAACGCCAGAAGAATTAGAAGAAATTGTATCCAGTGAAGATATAAATGAAATTACAGAAGAACTGAAAGAAGAAATAGAAGAAGATTTATCTAATATAAAAGAAGAACCAAAAGATATAGAAAATATTGAAATACCAGAACCTATTTTTGATGATAATTCGGAAGAAACCATTTCCTTAACAGATGATGAATTAAAAAATATCGTAGGAGAATTGCAAACATCAGAAGAGATTTCTATACCAGAACCAGAAATTTATGAATCTAAAGCCCAGCAGCAAATTGATCAACAACAAAAAAGAGAACAATTAACAGATGATTTAGAAAAAGAGACTGGGATTAAAAAAGAAGAATTAAAAAAGATTATTGCCTATTTAGATTCGCTATTTGATCAATTACCAGAAGAAACAATTAAAGAATTTAGCCGTTCCGAATATTTTAATCTATATAAAAAAGTAATTGAAAGCTTAGGAATATATCCCCCAGATTCCAATTAATTATGGGATTATTTGAAAAAGCATCTTCTTTTGCAAAGAAAAAAGGTTTATATCATAAATTACTGGAATTACAACAAAAAGAAAAAAATCAACCAAGAAGTTTATATTTAAAAGCAAAATTATTAAAAGAACAGATAGAAAAAAATCCAGCCAAAGAAGAACTGGTATTACCTGATTTTAAAGTAGAAGCAATATCTCCTAAGGAGAAAGATCCAGAATTTTATCAATTTTCGCCACCAGAGATAGATCCATTTGAAGACTGGCAAAAAGAAGCAGTAGAAGAATTTGAAAAACAAGCCTTAGATAATCAAGAAATAAAACAACAAATTATAGAAGATGAAAATGAAATATTAACATTACCAGAAGAAATTCATGTAGCAAGCCAGAAAAGAATAGATTATTATTTAGCTTTATTTGATATAATAGAAGAATTACAGGAAATCGAAGATTATGAAGAATTATTAGAATCAATTGCTTTTACAATACAGGAACAATTAGGGACACGTTCAATTTTAGTATTGGGAAATCCAGAAGTTTTAAAACAAAAAAATGTATCTTTATTTTATCTATTAGATATAGGTTATCATTCCTTAGAATTATCATTAAAAGAAAATGATCCATTTCTATCCTTTTTATATGATATAAAACAGGGAGAAATACTATATGTTTCTAAATTAATAAAACAATTAGAAAAAAATTTAAAACAATCTGTCTTAAATGAATCGTCTGAATTTCTAAAGGATTTTAATATTTATTTCCCTATTAAAAATCATGAAAAGATATATGCAATTTATTTTTTATCAAATCCATTGGAACAAAAAGATTATATTTTAGATGATTTAGAATTTTTGAGAATATTAATTCGAATTGCATTAACACATTTAAAACAATTAGAAAAACATAATAGTTTAAAGCAAGAAATTGAACAAATTAAAGAATTTAATAAATATTCCTATTCTATTTTTAAATTTGTAGTAGAAGCATCGTCAAAGAAAAACTTTGATGATCTTTTTGATTTAATTCAAACGTTTTTAGAAGAAAATTTTTATATTAGTATGTTTTCATTTGCTATAATTCAACCAGAAGAAAATAGATATAAATTATTTTCAGGTAAAAATATCTCTTATGATTCTATTCAAAAGTTTAATATTGATATAAATGGAGATTTAATTGGATTAATTTCCAATTTAACAACAATTCAGGAACTGGATAACTTTAAAGAATATAAAGAAATAGTGCAGAATTATTCAGAAGAAGATTTAGCTATTATGGAACATTTTATTATTGTTCCTTTAGTTCATTTAAATTGGTTAGTTGGTTTTTTTGCAATCCATAAACTGAAAAATAAAACATTAAATGAACAACAAAAAGAGTTATTATTATATTTTGCTACTATTATTTCTCCTATTATAATGAATTTAATTATTAATCAAGAAAGAGAATTATTATTTAAAGATACATTTAGTCCATTAAAAAAACGTTTAGAACAAGAAATCAAAAAAGCAGAAGAACTTCAAACATCATTTTCAGTAATAGATTTAAAAATAAAAAATTTAAAACGTTTATTAGGAGTAAATTCCATATCTTCAATGGAACGTTTTCTTAGAAATTTGATTGAAATTATTAATGCAACTTTATATCAACACGATTATATAGTTCGTTTAGGACAGGGAAGGTTTATTTTGATATTATCTGGTAGAGGTAAAGAAGAAAGTCAGATTTATATAAAAAAATTATTATCAAAAATAAAAGATATGAATATATTTCAGGATTCACCTGTTCAACCCAATTTTTCTTATGATATATATACTTATCCAAAAGATGCAGATAATTTAAGAAAAATGCTTGCATTAATGGAAAGTTAAAAATAATATAATAATTATATTATGAAGATTTATTTAAAAATCATTTTGCTTTTATTATTTTTATATTGTAAAACAGGAGAACATCAAATCATCGAAGAAACAAAAAGTGATGAAAATATAGAACCCATTATAATAGAAGAACAATTTCAGGAAGAACAACCCAAATATCCAGTAGAAAATGATGATCCTTATTTTTTAAATTTAGATGATAAATTACATGATGAAGCTTTTCGGGTATTAATTACAAAAAATAATTATCAATTAAGACAAATCCAATATGAAGAATATATAGAAAGAGTCAAAGATATAATTGGAGATAAGGAACAATTAAATTATTACAAACAAATTTATGAACAAATAAATTTTAAAGACTGGGAATTTGAAGGAGTTATTCAAATTCAACTAAATCCTCAAACTTCAAATATCGAAAAATTACAATATCATCCCAGATATATACCAAAAATGAAGCAAGCAGTAGAATTATTTATTCAGGATATTTCCCGATATAAATTTAAATATTTAAAAGATTTAACTTATCCAAAAGAATTTACAATTAGAGTTTTATGGAGAATAAAAAAAGATCCTAATTTGACAGAAGATCAGGCAAAAGAAAGAGCAATTGAATATTTAAAGAAATATGTTCGATAATGGTTATACCTGTTTATATTGATATATTATTATATTTATTTTTATTAATTTTAATGATATTTTTAGGAATTGGATTCTATCTTTATATTTTTATACCATCATATAAAATCTATATGGATCTACAATCACCTCCTCCAGAAGAAGGGAGTATAAAAGAAATATTATTAGAACAAAATGAAAGGAAAAAAATCATAACAATTGGCGCATTAACATCTGATATTGCTTTACGCTTAAAAGGGATAGAAGATCCCCATGTAGAAATCATTATTCAGAAAGAAAAAGGATTGGAAGAATACGAAATTACAATTCAACCCATTGCAAAAAATAAAGTTCTATGGAAAGCCCCCCATGTAAAAAATATGATTCTATTAAATGAACCAGATACCTTTGAAAGTAGAGAATTAATAGGTCATCCTGCATATTTACGTGTAGTTGGTTTAATGCAAAATAATCGCCCTATACATTATGTAGAGTTTGAATTGTCAGTAAAATTTATTATTGATAATATAGGAGAAGAAAGAATGAAATTTTTTTTAAAGATTAATCGAATATATCCGGGAATTGATCTAAAATCAAGAGATAAAAAAGGAATTTACTCATTTGGTAGAATAAAAACAGAGGATAAAGAAGAAATATTTGGTTAAAGAACAGGTTAACGTTATGCAAGCAAATTTTAAAGCACAACTGGAATGCATGGATTGCAAACAAGAATATGATATAAACGAAATCATTTTTCGATGTCCTCGTTGTAATGGATTATTAGATGTACGTCATAATTTAAATGCTTTAAAAACCTATACTTCTGAATATTGGAAACATTTGTTTGATAATAGATTTCGCATGGAATATCCTTTTTCTTCTGGTGTCTGGGGAAAAAAAGAATGGGTATTACCAGAGTTAAAAAATCACAATATTGTATCCTTAGGAGAAGGTGCAACTCCCTTAGTTCCTTTACCACAATATGCAAAAGAATTAAAACTAAACGAATTATGGATAAAACAATGTGGTATTTCTCATACTGGTTCTTTTAAAGATTTAGGAATGACAGTTCTTGTTAGTCATGTAAAACAATTAATAGAATTGGGAAAACCTATAAAGGCTATTTCCTGTGCTTCTACTGGAGATACAAGTGCAGCATTAGCAGCTTATGCTTCTTTTGCAAATATTCCAGTAATTATTTTTTTACCTCAGAATAAAATTTCCTTAGCTCAATTAATTCAGCCAATTTCTAATGGTGCTATTGTATTAAGCTTAGAAACTGATTTTGATGGTTGTATGGAAATTGTACAGGAAGTAACATTAGATAAAGAATCTGGTATTTATTTAGCCAATTCTATGAATCCATTACGTATAGAAGGACAAAAAACAGTTGGTATAGAAGTTATACAGCAATTACGATGGAATAAACCAGACTGGTTTATTATACCAGGTGGTAATTTAGGGAATGTTTCTGCTTTAGTCGAAGGTTTTGTTTTACTAAAAGAAACAGGAATTATTAATTCAATACCTAAGGTAGCTGTTGCTCAAAGTAGTAAAGCAAATCCATTATATAGAAGTTATTTAAATAAATTTCAAACATTTGAACCAGTAAAAGCACAAACAACCTTAGCTTCTGCAATACAGATAGGAAATCCAGTTAGTTATAAAAGAGCAAAACGAGCATTAGAGATTTCTAATGGCGTTGTAGAGGAAGCTTCAGAAGATGAATTAGCAAATATGGCAGCTTATATTGATAAAATGGGAATGTTTTTAGATCCACATACTGCTGTTGCAATGGTTGCTTTAAAAAAATTAAAAGATAAAAATATAATAAAAAATAACGAAAGTGTTGTTATTATATCAACAGCTCATGGTTTAAAATTTACAGAATTTAAAGTTAATTATCATAAAAATCAATTGAATGAAGTTCAAGCAAAATTTAAAAATGAACCAATCCTTTTACCACCAGATATCAAAAAAGTAAAAGAAGTTATAAAACAGAAATTACAATTATAATATGGATTTTTTGCAAAATTTCCCTGATATTTTAAAGAATTTTGATAATTATCATATTCAAGGAAAAATGTTAGATAATGAAGTAGAAAAAAAGTTAGATTATATTTATAAAAAAAACTTAAAATATGATTTTTTTTCTAAGAATTTAATTTCTATTGATATGATAATAAAAGAATTAATTCAAAATTGTATTAAAGCACATATTAAAAGATGGATTTTTAAAAGATATAAATTAAATCCTTTAGAACCCTTAGATTATCAAAAATCATTAAGGATTTTAAGACATATATTATATTTTATTAGAATCGAAGAATTAGTAAATAATATTAAAGATTATGATTACTATTATGATGTTTATTTATCATTTCATAAAAAATTATTATTACTTCATATAATTAACGAAGGGAATTTACTTCCAATAGAAGAAAAAAGAATACGTTTAAAGTTTCAGGAAACCTTTCTTGTAAATAACTTATATGATTTTTATTTAAAATATAGTGATACTCAGGAAGGTGCTGGGATGGGAATTGCAATAATTATTATGTTATTAAAACAAATTGGATTAGATTCAAGACATTTTGTTATTTTTAATTATCAAAACAATCAATCTAAACAAATTTTTAAAACAATTTCTCGTATCTATATTCCATTCGATAAAAATTATCTCCTTCCAAGAAAGAAATTTGATATTTATTTAAAAAACCATTCCATCAAAAAAGAAGAATTAAGAGAAAAAATAAAAAAAAATTTAATCTATATTCCATTTATTTAAATTTTATTTATATTATTAAATTGACTTACGTCCTAAAAATAGGACATTGAGTAGAGGTATAAAATTTAGGATATAGATGAATATAGATATATTCCAATGTTTTTTGATAGATTTGTATTATAGTTTCTTTGTTTATATCTAATTGTCGAAAATCAAAAAATAAAATTAAGAATATTTCTGAATACTTTTTTTTAAAGTTATTATTTGTAATGAATTGATGTTTTGTCACATATCCTGTAATGGCAATAATGTGATAGGTTAAACAAAATAAAAATAAAAGTGTTTCTAATTTAGATAATTTTCTTGTCATATTGTCTTCAATACTAAAGTAAGATTTTATATCACGAAACATTTCTTCGATTCTCATTCTTTTTTGATAAATTTCTATACATTTTTCTGGGTCATCCATATTTGTGATTAACCATAAAGGTTTATGGTATTTTGGGTCCCAATAACCAATTAGATTTACTTTTTCCTTCCCTTTATAATAAACATTTTTTATGACTTTCAATTCTGAGGGTTGAATAGATAAAGAAACTTCTTGTTTTTTCTTATTATCATAATATAATTTTACTTTTTTATCAGTGAGACGAATAATAAATTTACAAAGATAAAGACGGAAAAAATGTATTAGGCTTTCATAAGCAAATTCTCTGTCTAAAACAATGGGAATTTCTCGTAATATCTCAATAATTTTCTCAAAAGCCTCCTTATGCTTTAAATTACGGGAAGTTTTTTCCTGTTCTATTAAAGAAGAAGAATAGAGTAGGAAATAAATAGGTAAAGCTCGTCCTTCAAAAGGGGCAGAAATACTTAATAATGTATAACCTCTTTCTCCTACTTTAAGTTTTCCTACGTAATCTGTTTTATAAGAATAAAGTCTTACGATTACAGTTGGATCACCAATAAGAAATTCTACTTCATTATGTAGTAAAGAGAATAAAATATTCCAATCACATTTTGTTGCTAAATCTTCCAATTTTCTGTTTAACCATTTGTAAATACTATTAAAACTTCTTAATTTTCCTTTATCTTTGCCTCTAATCCTATTTTGTGGAAGATGTCTAGCAATTTCAGAAACATTTAAAGATTTTGCAAGGATGATAGCATAACAAATTTCAGTAAATGTATCAATAATTTTTGATTGATAAGGTAAGATTTGTTGATAAGATTGTCTTATAAAATTTTTACTAATCATAATTTGCTCCTCCTTCAGTCTGGTTATTAAATAAAAAGTAGTGATAAATTACAGATTGAAGGAGGACTTTTTTTGTACAATTAAAAAATGTCCTATTTCTTGGGATAATTTCAGATAAAAATGGTTGACATGATTCTTATATATATAAAAAAAATAATATAGACAAAATATAAAAATAGTACAGACTTGTATAAACAAAAAATTTTTTTTCAAGGAGATTTTTATATGCTAAAAGCATCCTTTGTTATAGGATTGATTGGTGGCATTTTAGGTATCATTACAGGGTTCTTAGGAGGTTGTGCTGGTATATGTGTGTCAACACTTTCTTTATTTTCTTATTCTTCAAATAAACATAGTTCAGGTATTGATGCCGGACTAGACATTGGTACAGGATTAATTTTTTTATCAATTCTCGGTATTATTGGATCTGCTTTAGTTCAAAAGGAAAAAATTATTGGTTCAATATTGCAAGCCTTATATCCAGTGATTGGTTTTATTTACATAATAGTTATAGGAAAAGAAAATATTGTAGGAAATATATTTAGTGTTGCATTTGGCTTATATAGCTTTTTATTTCCAGCATTACTATTTGCAGTTGCCGCCATATTGGGATTTCTCGGAAAACCAGAAGAAAATAAAAAATGACAATTGATTTATCATTACCGTGGGTTGTAAATTATACTTTTGAAAAGTTTAATTTACAACTCACATCTTATCAGTTTTTTTTATTTATTAGTTTACTTATAGCTTATTTTCTATTGCGTTATCTTATTGTTAAATTTAATACAATGTCAAAAATAGATTTTGATTTATTTTATGGAATAACCATCGCTTTCATTTTCACTTTTGCAGCTATTTTTACTATTGTTATTAATTTTATAATATATTCTCCTGTAACAGTTTTGAATAATTTAAATAAGTATGTAGGTATTTCTTCTTTTGGGGGAATGCTTGGTATCTTCTTTTCATTAATTTTATTTACAAAAAGCAAATATAAAGTTACTTCCTTTCCAAGAATTATTGATTCAGTAATTATTGTTGGTTTTTTAGCAATGGGTATCGGTCGTCTTGGTTGTTTTACATCAGGTTGTTGTTATGGTGTACCGACAAATAATTTCCCATATGTCATTTATCACAAACATTTTTATGCACCTATAAATTTAAAGTTAGTGCCTGTTCAATTATATGAGTCATTATTTTTAATTACTATTAGTATTATTGGTCTGTTTTTATATCTTAAATTATATAAGAGAATAGGAATCCAAATCCTTTTCATATATTTAGTTTTTCGTTTTATTATAGAATTTTATCGATTTGAACCTGCACACGTAAAGAAATATTTGTTTTTTATGAATATATATCAACTATTTATCCTAATAGCTATATTATTGTTTTTATTTAAAGAAGTGATTTATGTTTTGTCCAAGCTGTGGAAAAGAAAAAATATCTGATACATTATTTTATTACTATTCTGGCAAAGATATATTATTAAAAAATTGACAATTTATCATTAATAAAAGATTTTTATTTTGTTATGTTTTTTATCATTATTTATACATTTGTTGGGGTTTATTTTTTACTAATGTCTCTTAAATTAATACATAAGGATTATATGTCAACATGGAATCGTTCTCGAATTTTGGCACTTCGCATTATGGCAGTAGGTTTTTTAGTTTTAGGTGGATATTATGCCTGGTTTTATTATTTTCTTTCTACACCAGAAGGAAAAGCAATACAAGAACTCCAACGAAAATTGAATCAGGAATAAATAAAATTAGTTCTGCCATTTTTCTTTAAGAAATTGCCATAAAATAGGGAGTGCTTCTGCTGCTTTATATCGAAGAATTATATCAGCAAAATGACTATACATAGAAAAGTCTGGATTTATTTCTATAACAATTGCTCCATTTAAATGAGCTTCTTTTGCTAAATACACTGGAACAGAGACCTGTCCAGAAGAACCAATAACAAATAATAATCCAATTTTCTGAAAAAAATCTTGAACAATATTTAATAAATTAGTGTCATATGTTTCTCCAAACCATAAAACATCTGGTCTCATCAATGAATTACATTTAGGACAATGGGGTGGAATTTCTGGTAATGGTGTTTCTAAAAATTCTTTATAATTACATAAAATACAACGTGCTCTCCATATATTTCCATGTAGTTCTATTATATTTTTAGAGCCTGCTTTTTCATGTAATCCATCAACATTTTGTGTTACTAAAAGAAAATTTTCAAAAAATTCTTCCATTTTGACAAGTGTATAGTGTGCTGGATTAGGTTCTGCTTTTTTTATGATTTGCCTTCGCATTTCATACCATTCCCAGACTAATTTGGGATTTTTTTCAAAAGCATAGGGAGTTGCTAATTCTTCTGGTTTATAATTTTTCCATAATCCATCTTTTCCTCGAAATGTTGGTATTCCACTTTCTTGAGAAATACCAGCACCTGTTATAATTCCTATACTTTCAATTTTATCTGGTATATTTACAATTTGATTTTCTATATCTTTATAGAGGTTATTCATATAGATTGGAATGTTTTTGCTTCTTTTTTCTGTAAAGAATAAAAATTAAAATACCTATAATTATTATCAAAGAAATAACTAAATTATACATTTTTAACCATTCTAAAATTTTTTTCCAGTTTTCTCCAAGAAGATAGCCACCAGCTAAAAGTAAGGAATTCCATATTAAAATACCTATTAAAAAACCAAAAGAAAATAAAAAAAGATTCATTTTGGTTATTCCAGCTATTATGCTTACAAAATAACGAATACCAGCAGAAAAACGCGATAATACAACAAATAAAAAGCCCCATTTATTAAACCATTTCTCTGTTTTTTTCATTTGGTCTTCAGAAATCATTGCTTCCAATAAATTTGATATCCACTTGATTTTTATTTGATCATGAATTTTATGCGCAAGATTCAATATTTTTTGCCCCATAAAATACATTAGATATGCTCCAATAAAATTTCCTATAGCTGTAGAAATATAAGTTGTAATAGGAGAAATAATATTATGATAAATTAAAAAGCCAGCGAAAACAATAAAGGTATCTCCAGGCCAGGGAGGAAAAACATTTTCTGTAAAAGTAGAAAATATTAAAAAAAAATGAATCCAGATTGGATCAATTTCTTGTAAATAATTTAAAAATGCATCTAACATAACAATTAAACGTTAAAAAATTTTTTTTATATATAATGGCAATATTTTCTTATGTATTTTAATTAATTGTAATAGTAGATTTTTCTTTAATAAATTGATTTATAATATTTTCGACTTGACTTTTATCTATAATTTTTTGTTTTAAAAAACGTTTTTTAGGTTTTTGGGAGGAAATATTTATTATATTATCATTTAATATTAGAGTAGAAACAGAATATTGATTTTCTTTTAAGAAATCTATAAATGATTTTCTAAAATGGTAATATAATGTTTGTTTATTATTGTTCTGAATTGTTAAAATTCTTATAGGGTTTTGAATAAAAATTTGATGTGCTTTAATTATATTAAAAAAACTTAACTGATTCCATTGTTGTAAGTATTTAAAATTATGAACAGGCAAATCAAGGATTGATTTATGGAAATAATAATCATCAAAATGAAAGATAAAATCAATTTTATCCCATTCACTTTTGATTATTTTGAATGCTTTTTTTATATGAAAATAATTTCTCGAATCAATAGAAAAAGACAAAACATATTTTTTTCTCTCTATTTTATAATCATTTCTATCTATAATTTTTTTTTCTATATAGGATACAAAAGCTGGATGTTTACCTATCAAAACAAAACGAATGTTTTTATTCAAATTATTCGATAAATAATATATTATTTCTCTTGCAACAGGATGATAGCAATTTGTAACTAAAACTGTTTTATTATAAAAATAAGATGGAATTAAATCTGATTTCTTATTTAAAAAAAAAGAAAATAAATTTCTCATAAAAAATAGACTAATACCTCGAAAAAAATATTAGATATTTATTATTATTCTGATGAAAATTTGCCGGAGCGAAATGCTCCGGTTTGTAAAAATTATTTTTTAGCTATACGGAATGTTACTCTTCTTTGTCTTTGATCATAAGGATCAATACCAGGAATTGGTTCGTCTTCTGCAACACCTACTGGTCGGATTTTATCCTTAGGAATACCGGCTTTAATTAAAGCATTATAAACTCTTTTGGCACGTTCGGTAGAATACCAAATATTTCCTTTTTTACCAAGTTCGGGTTGCGCTTCTCTTGGACCACTTTCATCTGTATGTCCTACTATTTCTAATACTAAATCATCGGGTAGATTATTGATTACTTCCATAAATTTATCTTTATTTTGATTGAACCAATTCTGAAAGTCTTGTTGATCCAAACTTACATCTTTATATGCCCATCCTTTTCCATGTGGAGCATAAACAAATCCTAACTCTTCCCCTATTTCTGGTAATACACTTCTTTTGGTTGCTTCTTCTTCAGCTGGGACTGGTTTAGTTTCTTGTGGTTGAGTTGTCTGACCACTCGCACAAGCAATAAACCAGCTGAAAAGTATTGTTAAGCCTAATTTTGTAATTGTTTTTGCTTTCATATAACCAATATTTTGTAAAACAAAAAAAATTCAATCTATTTTTTTTAATTTTTTGTTTTTTATATGTTTTTTTTATAATCGTATTTTATTAAAGATATCTAAGGTATTCCGTAGTAATTGGTTTTTCTAAAAGTTCCTCAGAAATATTTAATAATTTTAAAAGATATTCAAATACATATTTAACATAGGCAGGTTGATTTGTTTTTCCTCGAAAAGGGACAGGAGTTAAAAAGGGAGAATCAGTTTCAATTAAAATATTTTCTAAAGGGATATTTCTGGCAGCTTCTTGAATAAAAGTAGCATTTTTAAAAGTAATAATTCCACTAAATGAAATTTTCCATCCTAAATCTATAAACCATTTAGCTTCTTTATAAGAATAAGTATAGCAATGCATTATTGCTTTATTATAATTTAGTTCCCTTCCTATGGAATGGATCAATTTTATGGCTTCTAATTTATTTTCATTATATTGTTTATCATCTCTACAATGAATTATTACAGGTAGGTTTAATTCCTTTGCTAATTGAAAATGCTTCATAAAATGATTCTATTTGTAAATCCTTAGTTTCTGGTGTTTGAAAAAAATCTAAACCAGTTTCTCCAATACCTATAAAATTATCTTCTTTATAATTTTCTTTTATTAAATTTAATACTTCATTAATTTGGTCTTGATTTTTAACAGATTCTGGATGAAGTCCCATTGTATAATAAATTTTAGTTTTGTTTTGTTTTTGTTGATTTACAAAGTTTTTATTCCATAAACTGGAATTTTTATCAACTGCAATTTGTACAATAGCAGAAATATGATGTTCTTTACAATTTGTTAATATTTCATCAATTTTTAAACCAAATGATTCTGTTATATCTATATGACAATGGGTATCGATTAGCACAGGTGCAAAATTTATATATTTTCCTTCCAAACAACAAAAAAATAATGTCTAAATCTAATTTAAAATTGATAATACATAACCAATTAAAATTCTGTCAATGTGAGTAATAAAATACATCCTACAGCAATAATAAGTAAAACAGCTATTATTGAAGAAAATGTAGAGATTGGTCCATATGTAATTATTGAAGACAATGTAATTATTGGCAAAAATACAAAAATAGGTGCATTTTGTTATATATATGCAAATACTCAATTGGGTGAAAATAATTTATTAAGTCCTCATGTTTGTCTTGGAGGTTTACCTCAGGATATAACATTTGATCCTAATAAAAAAACTTATTTAAAAATTGGTAATAATAATATATTTAGAGAATTTGTTAATATTCATAGAAGTACAAAAGAAGAATTACCTACAACCATAGGTGATAATAATTATTTTATGGGTACCGTTCATTTAGGTCATGACTGTATTGTAGGAAATCATAATATATTTGTACAAAATTGTATTTTAGCTGGTCACGTAATAGTTGGTAATCGTGTTTTAATTAGTGGACATGTCGCTATTCATCAATTTTGCCGAATTGGAGATTATAGCATAATAGGAGGTCTATCTAAAATCGTTAAAGATGTTCCCCCTTTTATGATGGTTGATGGAAATCCAGCAAGTGTTGTAGGTATAAATGTTGTAGGTTTAAAACGAAACAATTTTTCCGAAGAGCAAAGAAGACATATAAAAAATGCATATAAAATTTTATATAAAAAAGGATTAACTTATTCGAGTGCTATAGAAGAACTAAAAAAACAATTTTCTAATGATCCAAATATAACAAATCTCATTAGTTTTATAGAAAATTCAAAAAGAGGTATACTCGGTGCAGAAAAAGAATCCTGATCTGGAAGAGTATGAATTAATCCATCAATTTTTAATTGCTTTTTAAATAATTAGCTAAAATCAATTTTACAAACCTATATAATTTAAAAATATTGTAGACAATTATTTTATGTACATACATAATATTTTGACTTTTTCTTCTATCAGTTTCCTTCTTTTTGTTAAGTCGATGCTCTATCCTGTTTTCTGTAAAGCTTGTTATAAATTCAGAACTAATTTTCCTTAATGGAATCCTCATTTGAGATAATTTATCATCAAATTTTCTATTCTATATATTGATTTTAATAAATATTGATATTAATATCTAAAATTATATATTTTATAAAAAATAAAAAAATTCTGTAATTTGGAAGATAAAAATATGTTTTTTGATTGTAATTTATAAAGTCAGAAAAAAAATGTCATTAACCGCACTGATAGAGCAGGGGATACACCCGTATCCATCCCGAACACGGAAGTTAAGCCCTGCATCGCCGATGGTACTGCACGGTTCGCCGTGTGGGAGAGCAGGACAGTGCGGATTTCTTTATTTTATTCAAAAATTCATTCAAAAATAAAATTAAAAAGATTCCATATGCATACAAACACGGAGGTTAAGCCCGCATTACGGATGGCACTATACGGTTCGCCGTGTGGGAGAGCCAGTGCGGATTTCTTTATTTTATTCAAAAATTCATTCAAATAATAAGAATTAAAAAGATTCCATATGCATACAAACACGGAGGTTAAGCCCGCATTACGGATGGCACTATACGGTTCGCCGTGTGGGAGAGCAGGACAGTGCGGATTTCTTTATTTTATTCAAAAATTCGTTCAATAATAAAATTAAAAAGATTCCATATGCATACAAACACGGAAGTTAAGCCCGCATTACGGATGGCACTATACGGTTCGCCGTGTGGGAGAGCAGTGCGGATTTCTTTATTTTATTCAAAAATTCATTCAAAAATAAAATTAAAAAGATTCCATATGCATACAAACACGGAGGTTAAGCCCGCATTACGGATGGCACTATACGGTTCGCCGTGTGGGAGAGCAGTGCGGATTTCTTTATTTTATTCAAAAATTCGTTCAAAAATAAAATTAAAAAGATTCCATATGCATACAAACACAGAAATTAAGCCCGCATTACGGATGGCACTATACGTTTGCCGTGTGGGAGAGTAGTGCGGATTTCTTTATATTGTTTTATTCGTTCAATAATAGGATTAAAAAATTCCGTATGCATACAAACACGGGAGTTCAGCTCAGATATTTTTATTAGGGTATTAAAATACGAATATTTATATTTTATAAAAAATGATTCCGGAATAAAATTACATATGGGATTATGTTAAATTTATAGTATAAATATTTTACTTTATAGTTTAATAAATAAATTTAGATTTTATGAATTTAAAAGAAGAATTTTTAAGTTGTATGGGAGCAATTCAATATTTTACACGAATACCAATAAAATTCAGAATAAATTATAATTATATTAAATATAATAGTATTGTTTATTTACCATTTATAGGTATAATAATAGGGATATTGGATATTTTTCTATTTAAAGGCTTAATAATTATTTTTAAGGAAATAGAAATTGGAATTATTTTAATGATGATTTTTCATACATTTATAACTGGTGGTTTGCACGAAGATGGGGTTTCTGATTTTGTTGATGGATTTGGTGGAGGTTATGAAAAACAAAAAATTTTAGAAATTATGAAGGATCCTAATATTGGTAATTTTGGTGCTTTATCTATCATCTATTTAATTCTTTTAAAGTTTATTCTTTTAAAGTATTTGTTTATTAATATTGGTATTTTTTTTATTATATTTATTATAATCCAATTTTTAAGTAGAATTATATTAATTTATTTTATGAAGTTCTTACCATATGCCCGTGATGTGGGTAAAGCTAAAATGTTTGAATCTATTTCTAATGGAAGATTCTGGATATTTCAAATTATATATTTTATTTCTTTATGTTTTATTTTATATTATTATGATTCGTATATTTTATTATTCTTAATTTTTATCATATATTTGATAATAATTTATTATTTTTTTTATAAATTATTGTTATCAAAAATTGATGGATATACAGGAGATACTCTCGGTGCTATACAACAAATTTCTGAAATTGGTTTATATATCGTTTGCATTCTATATTTTATATACTCAAAAAATTTTATGATATAATCTTTTTGTAAATTTTTTTAATTTAATATTTTCAAAATGATAAATCATAAAATTAGATTTTTATGCTTTTTTATAAGCCAATTTTATAATAATCAATTGCAAGAGATACAATTTCTTTAACTGGTCTACAATCAGGAGATAAAATATCACCATTATGATTAGCTGCCAATACCCCACATCCGCCTCCACAAGATAAAGATACTGCACAATTTCTACATTGAGGTATCGATAGAACATCTCTTGTTTGCCATTTCATTCTTTGTTCTTTTTGACTATCTTTTAGAATAATGTTAGTATGATACATTTCTGGTTTTTTTGATGTATCTAAATAAGAAACTTCAGGATCAATTTGTTCGCATGAGAATTCTGTTGCGATAATTTGTTCTTTTGTAATTTTAGTATCTTCGAAAATATTGCCTAATTTATATTTTTCAACACCAACAGAAGCGGTACAACCATAGATATTACCATATAAATCAAATGCCCATTCTTTTTTTCCTGCTGGACATCCGTCAAAAATAGGCATAGGTAAAGAACCTGTTTCTGCTAAATATCGTATACCATGAAAATGAGGTTTATGAAATCTTTTTAATATAGGATACATTTCTGCTAAAGCAATAAAATCTTTCCATAAATCTAAGCGATTATATAGTTTATTTTTGGGTTGGCAGGTATGTAATTCGTAATTTCTACCAATTGATGTTTCGAATAATGTTTCTGGATAATCAAGCCATCCGGCATTTTTTGCATATTCTGCTAATTCAACAATTGTTGGTAAATTTTCTTTATCAATTATCATTCTTAAATTGATCCTATATCCATTTTTTAGGGCTTCCGATATCCCTGTTGCTACACGTTCAAAGGTTGGTTTTCCAGTTACTGTTGGTCTTCTTTTATTATGCTGTTCTGGACTTCCATCAACACTTACTTGTATTTCTTTAATTTTAATACCAATTTTTTTAAATTCAGGTATGTAATGGATTAATTCATATCCATTTGTTACAATTGTAATTTGATAATCATATAGTTTTGCTTTTTCTAAGAAATACAATAAATGTTTTTTATATCGTTCTCCACCTAAAAGAGGTTCTCCACCAAATAATGTTATATATGGTTTTTGTTTTTCATGAGCAAATTGTTTATTGATATAATTAAAAAATGCATCTGTTACTTCTGGTGTTATAATTTTTGAATTTTCTTTATAACTCTCTTGAAAACAATAAATACAAGAAAAATTACATGCATAGGTTGTAGAAAATATAATTTGAACAGGTGTTTTTTCATATTCTTCTAAAAATTCAATATAACGTTCCTGGATATATTCTTCTTCGTCTTCGATTGATTCAAATAAATAACCGCGTTCAAGCATATAATCTTTTAAATGATAATCATTCCATTGATTTGTTTGCAAACGATACTCTAATTCTGGCCTTTCAAATATACTTACTTCATCAATAGCACCTGTTAAATAATTCATAATAAAATATCTCTGGGAAGGTGTTTCAAATGTAAATGTATAACGTGATTTAATCATATATATTTCTCCTTTTTTATTATAAAGAAATTCCCTTCTTCATTTAGAAGAAGGGATAAAAGATATTAATCATGACAACCAGATATGATCTTTGATTGTTTGGAACAACATTGAGCGACTTGCTTATGTTTATTCACTGGTTGTCTTTTAGAAATTGGTTTAAATGCCGTTTTTGTATTTTGATTTTTATTCATACATCGCTCCTTTTTATTTTTTATATCCTTTAATTGTTATACTTCTAATAAGTACTTTTTCTTTTCCTTTTTCGTATGGTTCACTTTCTTCTAAAATTTCTATCTCTTTAAAATTTGCTTCTGCAATACTATTAAAATATTCTTCTTTTGTAATTGCACCACCATAACATTGTGCCCATGCTTCTGGATTATTTTTTACTGAATGTGGTAAAGGATTTTCTGCAATGATATCAGAAATAATAAATCTACCACCATTTTTAAGAATACGATAGATTTCTTTAAATACCTTACTTTTATCTTTTGCATGATTTATAACACAATTAGAAATAACTACATCTGCATAATTATCTGGAAGAGGAATATTTTCTATATCTCCTAAGATAAATTCAGCATTTTTTATTTTTAATTTTTCTGCATTTTTTTTGGCAACCTCTAACATTTCCTGAGTTGTATCTATTCCAATAGCTTTACCTTCTTTACCAATAAATTTAGTTGCTTTTATAATATCTGTTCCTCTACCACAACCTAAATCTATTATAATTTCTCCTTTTTGTAAAAAAGAATATTCTAATGCAGAACCACAGGATAAACAACAAGTATTATTGGCTTCTTGTGTATATCGAACTATGATTGCTGATTTTATATTGCTTGCATTCATTTTACAATCCTTAAGATAATTTTAATTAACATAAATTAATTCTGATTCTGTTTCCTTTATATATTGATGTTTTACTTCTGCAAGATATTTTTCAACAGCCATAGCTGCTATAGTTCCTTCTCCAACAGCAATGGTTGCCTGTCTGAATTTTTTAGAACGTAAATCTCCAATAGCATAAACACCTTCTATATTGGTTGCCATATCTTCGTTTGTTATAATATATCCCCATGGATCTTTTGTTAAATTTTCTTTTATTAAGGATAGATTAGGCTGGTATCCTATAAAAATGAATATACCATCAGTGATTATATCTGAAAATTCATGTGTCTTTGTGTTTTCTATTGTTATTTTAATTTTGCCATTGGATAATTTTTCAAATTTTCTTGGTTCACTATTCCAGATAAATTGAATTTTTGGATTTTTAAAAGCTTCTTCTTGAGCACTCTTATTTGCCTGTAAATGATCAAATTGATGAATAATTGTAACTTTATTAGCAAATTTTGTTAAAAAAATGGATTCTTCGACAGCAGAATTTCCTCCTCCAATAACAACCACTTCTTTATTTTCGTAATATTTTCCATCACATGTTGCACAATAAGAAATACCTTTTCCTTTAAGTTCTTTTTCGCCAGGAATATTTAATTTTCTTGGTTCTGCTCCCATAGCTAATATAATTGCTTTTCCATGTATTTCTATTTCATCATCAATCCATACTGTATGATCTAATGGCTTTAATTCTACTTTTGTTACATCAACTGCAGAAATAATTTTTGCTCCAGCATCTTTAACCTGTTTTTGCATTTTTTCTGCTAATTCCCAGCCAGAAACTGGTCCACCTGTTCCTGGATAATTAGAGATCTGGTGAGTAATTTTTACCTGTCCACCAGCTAAATCCTGATCAATAACAATTGTATTTAATTTTGCCTGTGCTGTATATAAAGCAGCTGTTAATCCAGCTGGTCCTCCACCTAAGATGATTACATCTATATCTATTCTTTGCTTTTGTTTTTTTGATAAAATCTTATTTACAGTTTCCTGTCCTATCAAAACTTTTATCTGTTCAATAATTTCTCTTTTTTTGATCGCACCAGATAATCGGTTTCCAGCTTCTTTCCCTCCTGGATTGTAAAAAATCAAAGTTGGACTGGAAAATACACCTAATTTTTCTGCTAATGGACGATTTTTTTGTCTCCATATTTTTAAAAAAGAAATATGATGACCAAAAAGATTGGCTAAATCTTCAAATTTAGGTGCTAAGGATTCACATGGTATACAATCATCGGAATAAAAATCTAATATTACTGGTTTTTCTGAATTTAATACCATTTTTTCGTAATCTTCTTGCTGGATTTCTATAACATTTTTATGATTCATATTCATCTCCTTTTTGAAGTATTGTTATATACATTATACCCCTATATAGTATATAAACAAAAAAAATATAAGATGTATTTATGGCAAGCTTTTTTTGTTAATTTTTGAATGTTTATTGATTTTTTGATTATCTCATAAAAGAGATTTCGACTTAAAATTCAATATAAATACAAAAAAAATTATTGATTTAAATTGACGTCTATGTCAATTTAAAAGTTATGGTATATCATGTATTAATTTTTAAGGAGGTCCTATGATTACAGGGAATTACTTTCAAGATAATGATGATTTAAAGCTGCAATTTGAATATTTAATTGATTGGGAAGAAATCGTAAATCAGTACGAAAATGGTTTTGAAGATGCTAAAAAGTATCAGGAAACCAATGATGAAAGATTTGCGATGGCACCAGATAGTTTAGAAGCAGCAAAAGAATATTATCGCACTATTTTAGATTCTTATGGTGAATTAGCAGGAAAAGAATTAGCTCCTAAATCTCAAATTATGGATAAAAAAGGTTTAAAGTTAGAAAATGGTAAGGTGATTTTTCCAGATGAAATGATTGAAGTTATTAATACTTTTAAAGAAGCTGGATTATTACCTTATGCAATAAAAAGAGAAAATGGTGGTCTTGGATTACCAGCAAGTGTTCAAATGTTGATTTCTGAAATAATATCAAGAGGAGATGCTTCTGTTGCGATTTGCTTTGGTTGTGTTAATTTAGGAGAAACTATTGAAAATTTTGCTTCGGAAGAACAAATTAAAAAATGGGTACCTTTAATGGCTCAAGGTGAATATTGGGGAGCTATGGCTTTAACAGAACCTAATTATGGTTCAGATTTACAGAGAGTACAAACCAAAGCTGTTAAAGGAGAAGATGGTAAATGGTATATAACAGGTACGAAACGTTTTATTACTCATGGTTGTGGATTTGCAGATAAACCAGCTGTTATCTTAACCTTAGCAAGAACTGGTTCTCCAGAAAGTGGCGGTAAAGGATTATCATTTTTCATTGTAGATGGTAAATATGTAGAAATTGCTAAGATAGAAGAAAAAATGGGATTACATGTTTCCCCAACATGCGAAGTCGTATATGATAATACCCCAGCAGATTTAATTGGAGAAGAAGGTAAAGGTCTTGTAAAATATGCAATGCAAATGATGAATGGAGCTCGTTTAAGTATTGCTGCGCAATCGATGGGAATTGCTACTGCTGCATATAGAGAAGCAAAAAAATATGCATCTGAACGAATCCAATTCGGCAAACCGATAGAACAAATTCCAGCAGTAAAAAGAATGCTTGATAGAATGGAACAAGAAATTGTGGCTATGAGAAGTTTATTAGTAGAAGCAGGTAAAACAGTAGATATGTATCATTGGAAAAAAGATAGAATGATTCATCAAGGTATTCCTGAAAGAGAAGTAAGGAAAGATCCAGAAATCTTAAAATGGGAAAAATTAGCTGATTTATTTACACCATTAACAAAATATTATAATTCTGAAATGTGTAATCGTATAGCATTTGATGCGGTACAAGTTTTTGGAGGTTCTGGATATACAGAAGAATATGATGTTGCTAGAATTTATCGAGATGCAAGAATTACAAATATTTACGAAGGTACTACACAATTACAGGTAGTTGCTGCAATTGGTGGAGTAATGTCTGGAATGACAGAAAAAGGTAATTTAAGACAATATATAAACGAAGAAATATCTAAATTTACACCTTCTAAATTATTACAGGAAAAGTTAAATCTATTTGAACAAATTGTTTCTACATATAGGGAAATAGAAGATAGAGATACTAAGGATGCATATGCAATAGAAATTGTAGAATCTGCAGCAAGATTCTTAGCTGGTATGCTAATAGAACGTTCTATTGCTAAATTAGAAGGTAAAGTAGATCAAGAAGTAATTAATAAAAGAAAACAAATTTCTGAACGATATAATAAAGATAGTATAGGTATCTTAAAAGCAAATTTGGCAAAAATTCAATTAGAAAAAGAATCTAAAAAAGAAATGGTACATGCTTAATTTATGCGACTTGGGAATATTATAATTGGAAAACCAAAGATAGGATTGGCATTGGGGTCCGGCTCTGCGAGGGGCTGGGCTCATATTGGTGTTATTAAAGCTTTAGAAGAATATAATATAGAAGTTGATGTTATAGCAGGAACATCAGCAGGTGGTGTAGTTGGAGCATTTTGTGCCGCTGATGCAATTCCTATTTTAGAAGAATCGTTAAAAAATTTCAGAAGTTTAAAAGATACAATTGCTCATTTAGATTTAGGTATAGGTTCTGGTGGTATTATAACAGGAAAAAGATGGTGGAAAAAATTTTTAGAAACATATTTACCAGTCCGTAATTTTAGTGAATTAAAAAAACCTTTTGGTGTAGTTGCTGTCGATCTGGTTACAATGCAAGAAGTTCATATTATTAAAGGAGAATTAATGCCAGCAATACGTTCTACTATAGCTGTACCTGGATTTTTTTCTCCTTTTGAATATAAAAATTATAAATTTGTAGATGGTGGTATTTTGAATCCTGTTCCTATTGATTTAACAAGAAAATTAGGTGCGGAAGTTGTTATTGCAGTAGATTTAAATGCAAGGCCAGAAACAATCATTCCTTCTTCTATGAGGGAAATCTTTTTAAGAAGCATAGAAATTATGCAACATCGTATTAACTATGATAATAAAATTTTTGCTAAACCAGATATTGTAATAGAACCAGATTTAGATGAAGTAGAATTTTTAGATTATCATAAACATCAAATTGCCATAGCAGAGGGATATCGTGCAACAATGGAAAAAATGGATGAAATTCTAAAAATTGTAAAGGCAAAGATTAAAAAATTACCTTCCAAAAAATATTATTTACATAAACCAATTCAAAGTATAGAATATTAACTAAATAAATTTTTAGTAGTTTTTTGGTGTAAAATAGCTTTTTTGATTTGTCATTACGATATTTAATCTTTTTTTGGAATCTATGAAATATACAATCTGGAGAATTTCAGAAGATGGTGATTCTTTCCCTTTAATTAACTTAGGAATTTCAAGTAAAAAAGAAGTAGCTTTAGAAAAGGCACGTAGGCTAAATGAACGATTACGTCAGAGTGATCCAGATACAAAAGATCGTTTTGTTGTTAGAGATGAAAAAAATAGAGAAGTCAAAGATCCTATATTAAAATGATTGTTTTGTAACTTCAAAAAATCTATAAATATATTTACCAAGAACATCAAATTCAATATTTATAATACTTCCCTTTTCCCATTTTTTTATATTTGTGATTTGATAAGTATGTGGAATAATATTAACATAAAAAGAAGAATAATCAGAATAGTGCAATAATGTCTCGTTAATAATATTTTTAAGCTCATCTTTATTTAAGATAGAATCATTTATGTTAGAAATTGTTAAACTGATTCCATCTAAAGCAATACTTCCTCTTGGAATAATAAATTGTTTAAATTTAGTTGGATAGAGAATTTGATATTCATAACTTCCATTTTTTGAATTTTTTTTATAAACGAAACCAATACAATCAACATGTCCCTGTACAAAATGACCATCAATTTTTCCATTAGCAAGAAGAGAACATTCTAAATTAACTATATCATTTTCTTTAAGCAATCCTAAATTTGTTTTAGATAATGTTTCCTGGATTGCAGTAACTTTATATATTTCAGAAGAAATAAATTCTTCTATTGTTAGACATACACCATTATGGCTTACACTATCTCCTATTTTTAGCTTAGGAATCAAATTGGACTTAATATAAAAACTTATATTAGCCTGGCTTTTTTCTATTTTATGTATAATTCCAGTTGTTTCAATGATTCCTGTAAACATTTTCTGGTAATTTATCTCCTTTATGATTTAACTCCCAATATTTTGCATAACTTAAATGATCAAGTTCAAAATACCCTCCATCATTTCTTTCCCATTTTATTAAAATACGATAAGGATGATTCCAATCAAAATAGTAAACATCTTTTAGTCCATTGTATTCTAAGGTAAATTTTATAATTGGAATTATTTTATTTTTAAACTTTATTTTTGTTTTTTCACGCGATAATAAAGCATCTTTAAAATCTGGTTTTTCTATTTTCGTATATATATCCCAGCTTGCTTGATTAACCCTTGAAGACATTAACATAGGAAATAATTTAATTTTTTGTTGATAAAAATCATCTTCTATAAATCTTAATAATAACGGTAATTCATCATAAAAAAGAAAATATTTATCAGGAATTTTATAAGTATATTCACCATCGGCTTCATTCTCCCAATATGTATGGAAATGAAGATTAACTTCCCTTTTATTATTAATTGTGATTTTTTTATAACTTTGACCACACCATTCCTGGGATGTCATAACTATTTTAAGAAGTTGTAAATCTGGTTTCCAGAAAAGACTATTCATTTGCCTATAAGGATATACACCTGTTTGATATGTTAAAACCTGGTTTTGTTTTAAAACATACTGTTGGGAAGTATCACTTTTTACTAATTGTTTTAAATTAAAAGGTTCAAATACTGTAATTAATGCAAGATGAGCCTTACGAAATTGATTATAACGTTTTACTTTTCCTTTATATTGAGCTATCTCAGCGTTACCTTTAAAATCCAGAATTTTAAATATGGAATCTTGAGATTTACTAAAAAAGCGTTCATTTGCAATTATTTTATTATTTTCATTAAAACAATGTAAAGTAGCTAAAATAAGAATGATCATTATCTTTTTCATTTTTCATTTATCTCCTTTAAATATATTTTGTTATATTAATTCGATTTGAAATTGTTTTAGTTACATTGTAAATAAGAGAGGCACTGTTGCATATAAACGGAAAATCACGAAAAAGAGTTTGAAAGAATAATAATTTGAATATTTGTAAGCTCAATTTATATTTTCGTAAATTATTTTATGCACATAATATTTCGACGTCTTCTTCTACTAGCTCCCTTGCTCTGTAAAATCGATGCTCTATCCTGATCTCTGTAACACTTGTTACAAATTCACTGCCAATCTCCCTTAACGGGACCCTCAATAGAGATACCTTATCATCAAACCTTCTATAACATTCCCATTCTATTAATAATCTTATAATATGACTTACACTATATCCCGTCATCTCGGATATATCCTTTAATAATTGATGAATATTCTGACTTACTCTTACACAACAATGTTCATAATCATTACAAACTATCTGATAGATTTTTTTACTGGTTTTCTTTTGATTTGCTAATCTTTTTAATCTTTCTATGTATTTAGAAATAAGAAATAAAAACATATCCGAATAGCTGGAATGATGATTTTTTAAATCCTGTAAATCTTCTTTATAGGGGATATAAATCATAAAGTGTAAAATAGTCGTATTACTTGATTCTTCTAGTTCTTCGTTAGGACTTTGTATATTCTTTCTAATATAAGTAGCCATCAATAATTATAGTCTAATTTTTATTAAAAATCTTACTAAAAAAGTATAAAAAAATCAAATTTTTTTTTATAAAATCACAATTTAGAAGTAAAATTAATAGGAACTATAAAGTATACGGTGTTTTTTGATCGCTTACGAATATTTTTTTGGATTTGTTACATAACTCTTAT
>BPKM01000008.1 GCA_026005135.1 Leptospiraceae bacterium
ACCCTACCTACTTTATCTCTCTTGTCATCGCTTCTTCATAACTATAAGGACATTTCTCCGGAAAATCCTTTAGCTCCATTTCCTTACCCATCAAACTTAAACTCTTTACTAAACGAACTCTGGCTCTACGCCATGCCTTATCCATCTCCTTGGGTAATTTCTCTCTTAAGCTCGGATAATCTTCAAACAATACTTCTATTTCATTCCTTGCATTCTTAATACTTTTTATCCAACCTTTACCTCCTAAATCACTCCCTGATTGTGTTAATTCCCTATAATGATCCCATTTATATAAATGCTCCAATATCACCGCTAAATGACTTATGCAACTTTCTAAATGCCTTAAACCCATATCCTCTATTTCCTCTAATAAATGCTCCCAATCCACTTCTTCGTATCTTTTCTCTTTTAATAATTGTAAATTCTTCTCTACCCATAATGGAAAATCTCTTTCGTATAAACTCTTTAATAATTCTAAAGAATTCTGGGATTTTTGTGAAATTTTCATATCTTTAAATATAATATTTAGATTAGAATGGATTGTCTACTATATTTTTAATGTAATTATTATTAGTAATATGCAGATAATAAGAAACTAATACAATAAATAATCGATTAGTTTTTAATATTAAAAATTACTTCCATAACCGAAACCAATAGATGTTTCGTCATTCGGACCATATTCTCCTGTTTCTTCATTATATGTCCATGTTCTCTGAATGGTATATTTTATATAAAACCCTCCATAAAAAGAAATACCTGCTTCTGCAGCAAGTAATGCATTTTCATCTTTCGCAATAAAAGCATATTTAAATTTATCAAAATTTTTCTTAGTATAATAACCATTAAGAAAAAATCCTCCTATATTGGGGACATAAAATCCTACATATACTTTCGAATTATTTGGTCCATCATAGTCCTCATAAGATAATTCAACTACAAAAAAAGAGGCAATTTCTAATAAGGAGTTTAAAAAATAACCTTTTGTAATAGCACCATCTGTTGGTAAGGATTTTAAATAAGCTAATTTTGGTGTTGTATTACTACTATTACCTTCCTCTAACATAAACTGTGTTCGTTCAACAGCATAAGCAGAATCAAAATATTCAGGTATATAATTTGAAGTTATTTCTCTATATTCTGGACGAATACTCCATTTAATCAAATTACTAATCTTCATTTCGAAATTAATACCTATATGGGTACCTCTACTTTTATCAATATGTTTAAATTTATTAATATCAATATAAGGTGTTATATCCATCCATTTAAAAGGAGATAATCGGAATTCCATATCAACTCCAGTTATAGTTAAGTTTTCAACTTTATCAGCTCTCGGTAATTTTGTTTCTGGATCAATTACAAGATTAGAAGAACCATCTAATTCTAAGGTTAATGGTGCATCATAATCTGTTACTACTGTATAACCAATAGCCCATCGATTCCAGAAACCATGTTCTCTTGGATAAATAATTTGATCTGATTTTGACTCTTTAGACTCCACAGTTTGGGTATCTGATGGAACATTAGGTTCTTGTAATTCCTCTTTGGGTACTGGAACAATTTTTACTTCTCCAGTTTCTGGATCAAAAACTTCTCTAAATTCAACGTTTTCTTCTTTTAAATCTTCTTTTAATGGTCGAAGTAAATGTTGTTTTAGACTTCCTCCTTTTCCAGGATTTGGAACTTTTGTTTGAAATAAATAATTTTTATTTAACTTAGGATTGTTATTTTCTCTAATAGAATAAGCAATTTGTTTTTTTGTATAATAATCATTAGAAGCCATATTACTAAGTGAATTAAAAATCCCCATTGGACGAATATATACTCTATAACCTCGTACTTCTTTTCGTAAAACATTATTAGCAAAAACTTCTATTCCACCCCAATTATTATTAATATCTGCCATTAAACCAGGACTCCAGACGGAAGGATTATAACTACTAACATATCGATTTATGATAGTTCTATGCCCAATATAACCATCTGTCATCATTCCATAAAAAAAAGACCAATTATAGGCATCATCTGGATCATAATAAAGATGTGTTCCATAAGAAATATAACGAATGATTTTAAAATAATCATAATTATCATCATAGGTACCTGGTCTTATGGAAGGCGTTTTTTCTGCAGATAAAGGTTCCTGATCATAAATAAGAACTTCTAATGGAATCTGAAGACCTATTCGAAAACCAAAAAAAGGAAATTCAAATATTGGATTTATGGTAACATAATAATCACCGTCAATAGATTTAAATCCCATATCAAAACCATAGGCATTTCCCTCTAAATTAGCCCCCATACCATATCCAGGAGGCTTATATATTTCTGCCTTAATAATATAAAAAGGATACAGAATTAAAACTATTTTTAATGCTTTTTTTAAAAAATTCATCTATTTAATTAGACGCAAATTATGATTCTTTTTGCTCAATAAATTCCTGAATCATCATTCTTCCCGAAGCAAGACTATCTTTTATTATAAAGAATTCATTTAATTTTGTTAATTCAAAGATCTTTTCTACATTTCCCTGAACATTTGTAAAAACAACCATTCCACCTCTATTTTTTAACCAATTGGAAATTTGAATTAATGTTCCCACACCAGAGGAATCAATATAATTTAAATTCGTCATATCTATGATAAAATATCTATATCCATCTTCTATTGCATGTTTAATTTTTGATTTTAATTCTGGACATTTATAAAGATCTAATTGTCCCTCTAATTGAATTTCATAAATTTTATTATGGGCTGGCTTTTCTATGGATTTATCTCGAATCGTAAATGAATCTGATAAGTCTATTGCATTTGCCATCATTTTTTTACTTGCTATTACTAAATTGTCTTCTAAATTTTTTTGCATATCTTTTAGACGTTCAATTAATCGACCCAATAATTTAGGTTCTAAATTAAGATTCTCTTCTATACGTTTTTGTATTCTAATAATCAAATCTTTCGCAGAATTCAAATCTCTTTCTGCTGATAAACGAGAAGCTTCCATCATTGCTTTACTTGCTGAAGCTAAAAGTGCTTCAATTCTAACTCTTTTATTTATATGTTGTTCTAAATTTACTGAGGGAGCAAATTCTGGTTTATATGAGAAACTAACTTTTTCAAATTGTGAACTTTTCTGAACATTATAAAAAGATAATTCTGCATCGATTAAAGATTCCTGTTTCTCTGCTATTGTTCCATCAATTTCTGTAATCATTATGAAATTTCTTACATCATCAGAACGTAAATCGCCAGGTCGTATAATTAATAAATCTTCGTAATTATCAAAAGGAACATCAGACAACATTTCTTTAAAAGAAATCCCCCTTCGGAAATTTACTTTTATTTCTAAACCCTGTCCATATAAAGCAGCTAAATTCCCAAATTCTTTAAAAAAGATTTCATTGGATTGTTCTGGTCCTTCAATAAAATAAAAATTACCACCACCAGAAGTTGCTATGTCTTTTAAAAGTGTTTCTGAAAAATCTTTACCAACCCCCATTGTAGTAGTTGTAATACCTAAACCTGCATGTTCTCTTGCTATTTTTTTTAATTCTGCTGGATTAACAATACCTGCATTTGCCATACCATCTGTTAATAAAATAACTCTTTTTATGGCTTTTTCGTCTAAATCCCTTAACATTCTCAATGCCTGTAACCAACCACCACTTAAATTGGTAGAAGAACCAGCTGTTATACTTTGAATTTTTTTTATAACAGAAAATTTATCTGTTAATGGAATCAATGGTTGTACTAATTCTACATTAGTATCATAAGCAACAATCCCAACATAATCTTTTCTTGTTAACCAATTTACAAGAGCACTGGATGCTTCTATAACAGATTGTAATTTTTCTCCATACATAGATTTACTTTTATCAATTACAATAACTACCGCTAGGGGTAAGCGATTTTGATCCTCAGATACTGGTGGTGTTTCGATAGAAATTAAAGTATGGGCTAAAAATCTTTCAGTTGAACTCAAAACATCATATTCCGATAGTATTTCAAATTTTATATCTTTCATTAACAAATACCTTTTCATTATAATTTATTTTGTAAATCAATTTTCTATTTTTAGAATATCTAATTTTTTATTTTTTTCTTTTTGTTCTATTTTAAATTCCGATGAGGGATTATTATTTAATTCTTCTATTTCTAAATTATTTTGATCTGGAATGGGTTCCTGTTTTTCTGGAAAAATTAATTCATCTTTATTTGGTAGGATTTGAATCGATTTTGGCGTTGTTAAATCAGATTGAACATTAGTTTCTATATGTTCTTTCGTAGAATCTATAGATTCAATTTTAAGGGGAATTTCTTCCTGTACCAGTTCATTTAAATCTGGTAAAATAATTGAATCTTTCTTATTTAGATTCTGATTTTTTAAAATTCTTTCTTTGATTTGTGTTTGATATAAATCTTCTCCAATTACTGGTGCATTTTCTCTTCCTTTAAGAAAACTATAAATAGAAACAATAATTGCCATAAAAATCCATAAAATAATAGAAAAGATTCTGATCAATTTTCTAACTTTTAAAGGTATGGCATTATACCATTCATCAATTAAAGAATAGATTTTTTCCGTCATATTTCTTATTAAATATTATCGATTAGAAATAAAATATCAAGTAAAAAAATTATATTTTATCCCTGTAAAAACTCTAAAACTTTATCTATAGTAATTCTAATTTGTTCTGTTGTATCTCGCTCTCTAATTGTTACAGTTTGATTTTCTTTAGTTTCGTAATCAATAGTAATACAATAGGGAGTTCCTAATTCATCCTGACGATAATATCTTTTACCAATTGAACCAGATACATCTATTTCTACGGGAAAATGTAAAATTAAATCTTTATATATTTTTTCTGCAATTTCTGGAAGGCCATCTTTTTTTACTAAGGGAAAAATACCTGCTTTTACTGGTGCAAGCTTAGGATGAAGTTTTAATACTGTTCTTTGTTCTTTTGTTCCGGGGTTTTCTACATAATATCCATTGCTAATAACAGATAAAAATAAACGATTAACACCAAGAGCTGGTTCAATCACATAGGGAACATATCGTTCTTTTGTATCCGGATCGACATATTCTAAATTTTTCTTAGAATAAGTCATATGTTGTCTTAAATCATAATCTGTTCGAGAAGCAATACCCCATAATTCTCCCCAACCAAAAGGAAATTTAAATTCTATATCCACTGTATTTTCGGAATAAAAAGCTAATTCTTCTTTTGTATGCTGTCTTATTCTGAGGTTTTCGTCTTTTAAACCTAAGGATTTTAACCAATTCATACAAAAATCAACCCAATAATCAAACCACTCTTTTTGTGTACCAGGTTTACAGAAAAATTCCATTTCCATCTGTTCAAATTCGCGAGTTCTAAAAATAAATTGTCGTGCTGTAATTTCATTACGAAAACTTTTTCCTATCTGTGCAATTCCAAAAGGAACTTTTACACGGCAGGTATCAACAACATTTTTAAAATTAATAAAAATTCCCTGAGCTGTTTCTGGACGAAGATATACTTTTATATCAGAACCCTTCGCTGCTCCCATATAAGTTTCGAACATAAGATTAAATTGTCTTGGTTCTGTAAATTCTTTACTACCACACATCGGACAAATTAATGTTCCATCTTCTTGTTTTTCTTTATAAATTCGAATAATATCATCAAAAGATAATTTAGAAGAATCTATTTGATATTGTTCTTCGTAAAATTTATCTACTCTATATCGAGATTTACATTTTTTACAATCGAATAAAGGATCATTAAAATTATCAACATGACCACTTGCTTTCCAGACATCTGGATGCAATAAAATACCTGAATCTAATCCAACAACATCCGAACGTAAATGAACGAATGATTTCCACCATTCATTTTTTAAATTTCTTAATAATTCTACACCATAAGGACCATAATCAAATGTACTTGCTAATCCTCCATAAATTTCTGAACCAGGATATACAAATCCTCTTCTTTTACATAAAGCTACAATATCTTTTAATGATTCTTCGATGGTATTTTTATTCTGTTTTTTAGACATATATCGAAAAAAGTATAGAAAACTAATTTTTCAACTAATATTTCATTTCTTTAAGTGATAAATTCCATATTTTTCTATTTCTAATTTTTTGTATTTCTGATAAGAAACATTTTAAAAAAATTCAAGGGAACTTATTTTTATTAACCGATGTTTAAATTGTGAGTGCTATCAATGCATATGAAAATAACGAAAAAAATTATTTGATTGAGTTCCAGGAATATCTTATTGTAGAAAGAAATTTAAGCCAGAATTCACTTATAGCTTATACCCAGGATCTAAAAAAGTTTTTTAAATATACAAAAGAAAAAGAATTAAATATTTTAGATTTAACAACAGAAGATTTAACAAAATTCTTAAAAGATGATAGTCTAAAAAATATTTCTACACGTTCTTTGGCTCGTTTAATCGCTTCTTTAAGGCAATTTTATCATTTTTTATTAATAAAGAACTATATTAAAAAGAATCCAGCTGAAAAAATTGAACCACCTAAGATAGAAAAACAATTACCAGATTATTTAACACTCGAAGAAATACAAAAATTCTTTAATTCTTTTGATATGAATAATATTTTTGAATTACGTGATCGTTGCATTTTTGAAATTATGTATGTTAGTGGATTACGTATTTCTGAAGTTTGCAATTTAAAATTGGAAGATATTGACTTCCAGGAAATGGAAATAAAAGTTACAGGTAAAGGTAAAAAGCAAAGAATTGTACCTTTTGGAGAAAAAACATTTGATATTCTTCAGCAATATTTAAAACAAAGTAGACCATTTATTTCTAAACATAAAGTAAAATTCAATCATTATTTATTTATAAGTAAAAAAGGGGGAAAGTTAGATCGAAAATCTGTATGGAAATTTCTTCAAAAATATGCTCAAAGGGCTGGTATTATAAGACAGATTTCTCCTCATACTTTTAGGCATAGTTTTGCTACACATATGATACAAAATAAAGCAGATATAAGAATTGTTCAAGAAATATTAGGTCATAGTGATATTTCGACAACCCAGATTTATACTCATTTAGATAAAAAACATCTAAAAGAAGCACATAAAAAATATCATCCGAGAGGATAAGAGATTAAAAACTATATTCATTAAAAATTTTATATAAAATTACAAGGATATTCTTAATTTTAAAAGTAACTTTTTCCTTTACAAAATGGAAAATTAATATTAATTTATTATATAAAGGATATTGTAATGATAGAGGCTAAAAATTATTTAATACATTTATTATTTCAATTAAGAGAAATTTTAGATCACTTAGAGGTAGAAGAATATAGAAAAGTTTATTTTCCTTTTACTGCTTCTATTGGAAGTCATTTAAGGCATATAATAGAACATATTTTAATATTTATTTCTTCTTTAAAAAACGGAAATCATATTGAATATGATAATAGAAGTAGAAATCAACCAATGGAATATGATTTAGAACTGGCAAAAGAATCATTAACTCAGATAATAAATGAATTGAATAATATAGAATGGCAAAATAAAGATATAATACTAAATGTTGTAATTAATCCAGAAAAAGCACCAATTCAAATTGAAAGTAACATTCTAAGAGAATTTCATTTTTTAATCAATCATACCGTTCATCATAATGCAATTATTCTATCTATATTAAAACAATTAGATAAAACAGTACCTTCCTTTTTTGGATTTGCACCAGCTACAATTCAATATATTCATTCTAAGGATAATTCATGTGCACCTTAACAATTATACCTTACAATCATTTACAAAAAGTTTTTATAGGTTTCAATAGAGATGAATTAAAAAATAGAAAAGTTGCTATTCCACCAGCTATTTATAATAATAACAATATCCAAATGATTTATCCAAAAGATGCAAATTTTGGAGGAACCTGGCTTGGATTAAATGAATATGGCTATTTCTTTTTTTTATTAAATTACAATCAAAAAAATCTATATTTAAATTATTATATAAATCCTTCTTATAAAAATAAAAAAAGTAGAGGATTGATTATTCCAGAATTATTACAATTAAAATCAAAAATAGAAATTCTAAATTATATAAAAAATCTGGATTATTATAATTATTCTCCTTTTCGCTTAATTTTTTTTGATAAAAACGAAAATAATATCTTCCAGTTTATTTATACTGGAAGAGGAAAAAAAGTTAGATATTTTCAGATTCCTTTTTTTCAGGCTTCTTCTGGTTTAGGAGATTATAAAATTTATCCGCTTCGGAAAAAACATTATAAAAATTTCTTAAAAAATCCTTCTATTAAAAAACAAATATATTTCCATAATTATATAGATTCAAAAAATCCAGAATCAAGTATTAAAATTAATCGAAAATTATCAATGACAGTAAGTCAGACATTTATTCTTATAAAAAATAAAAATATTATATTACATTACTATGATTTAATCAACCAGAAAAAATATAAATTAAATTTATCATTAAAATCTACTTTATCAACTTATGAATATTGATTTTATATCATATTTAAATCATATAAACTTTTTTAATGAACACATTTTATTTTTTAGTATATTTATTGGAACCTTTATCTCCGAAGATATAGCTCTTTTAATGGCGGCTACATTGATATTTACCAAAAAAATTCCTATATTTTACGGATTTAATGCTGTATTCTGGGGTATTTTAATTGGAGACTTAGGAATCTGGTTTATAGGTTTTTTTCTCAAAAAGAATATTTTTAATACTAATAAAAGAAAATCATTATTAAAACATTTAAATAATAATAGTAATATTATAAGAAATATTATCCTTACAAGATTTTTACCCGGTACGAGAGTAATCTATTATTTATATTTAGGATTTTTAACAGCAAAATATAACGACTATTCAATATTGTTAAAATTCTTATATGGTAGTTTCATCGCTATTTTTCTATGGGTTTCTTTTATATTAATTTTAACTTATTTTTTAGGAGAATCACTCATGAAGTATTTTATACAGCAATATAATATATATACTATAACAGTTCTTTTTATTATACTAATAATTTTGTTTTATATTTTAAAAATTCTTTTAAATCCAGATAAAAGAAAAATTTTTCTTATTCATGTAGAAAAACTATTTCGATATGAATTTTTACCTGCTTATATATTTTATATACCTCTTGCATTTTATATTTTATATTTAAGTTTAAAATATAGAAAATTTACAATAATTACGCAAGCGAATCCAGGTATATTTCTAAGTGGAATTGTAGGAGAATCCAAATTCGAAATATTAAAACAACTACCTAATAAATATGTTTTAAAATTTTATTTTATTCCTGAAGATGATATAGAAAAACAATTCAATATGATTCTTTCTTATGCAAAGAAATTAAAATATCCCTTTGTATTAAAACCAAATGAATCTCAAAGAGGTGCAAGTGTAAAAATTATTTATAATCAAAACGAAATCTTACCCTATTTACAGGAAACACGTTGTAATTTATTAATGCAACAATATCATAAAGGACCTTACGAAATTGGAATTTTTTATTATCGTTACCCAGATCAAGAAAATGGTAAAATTTTTTCTATTACAGGTAAAGAATTCCCTTATGTAATAGGAGATGGTCATTCTACTTTAAAAGAATTAATTTTAAATCATCCTCGTTATAAATTTCAATATAAGGTATATTTTAAACGATGGGAAAATATACTGGATCATCTTCTTCCAGAAAAAGAAATCTTTTATTTAACAAAGATTGGAAATCATTGCCAGGGTACAAAATTTATAGATAGAAAGGATTTAATTACAAAAAAGTTAGAAAAAACAATTGATTCTATTGCAAAATATTTCAACGGATTTTATTTTGGAAGATTTGATATTCGATACGAAAATGAAGAAGATCTAAAAAATGGAAAAAATTTTTATATTGTAGAATTAAATGGTGCAACAGCAGAATCTACCAATATTTATGATCCAGCTTTTAATATATTAAAAGCTTATAAAATTTTATTTGAGCAATGGAAAATCTTATTCGAAATAGGATATAAAAATGCAAAAAACAAAAATCTTATTTCTTTAAAAGAACTTTTAAAAATAATTTATAATTATTATAAATTGCGAAATTTCTCTTTAATTGCAAAATCTTAAATTATATATAAACAATCGATATAATATATTTTTTAAAAATCAAAATGATTAAAATATTTTATTAAATAAATAAGACTTCCCTTATAAAAGGGAAGCCTTTTAAATTCAGAAAGAAATTAACAATCGTAATATAAAACAAATTCGTATGGATGTGGTCTTTGATTTACAATTTGTTCAACTTCTGCTCTTTTATAAGCAATATAATTATCAATAAAATCTTGATCGAAAGCGCCAGATTTGGTTAACCATTCATGATCTTGTTCTAAAGCATCGAGAACCTTAGTTAGATTTGCTGGCACTGCTCTTATTTTCTTTCTTTTTTCTTCTGGAACTTCATATAGATTAAAATCTGCTGGTTCGCCTGGATCGATTTTATTTTGAATACCATCTAATCCAGCTAAAATCATTGCTGCAAAAGCTAAATAAGGATTTGCTGCTGGGTCAGGTGTTCTAAATTCTATTCTTCTTGCTTTATCACCATGTACTGCTACGGGAATTCGAATTGCAGCAGAACGGTTTCTCGCAGAATATACTAAGCTTACTGGTGCTTCGTAACCAGGAACTAATCGTTTATAGCTATTTGTTGTAGGATTGGTAAAAGCTAATAAAGCTGGACCATGATATAATATACCACCAATATAATATTTTGCTATTTCTGATAAATTTGCATACCAATTACCAGCAAAAAGATTCTTACCATCTTTCCATAAAGATTGATGGGTATGCATTCCAGAACCATTATCTCCGAATAAAGGTTTTGGCATAAATGTTGCGCTAAAGCCATTTTTTCTTGCTACATTTTTAACAACATATTTAAATAACTGTAATTTATCTGCTTGTTTTAATGCATCGTCTAATTTAAAATTAATTTCTGCCTGTCCTGCACTGGATACTTCGTGATGATGTCTTTCTGGTGGAATACCCATTTTATTTAACATTTCTGTCATTTCTGTTCTTAAATCCTGAAATTGATCATTAGGTGGTAATGGGAAGTATCCTTCTTTGGTTCTCATTTTAAAACCAAGATTGGGTTTTTCATCAACTCCCATTCTCCATCTCGCATCAATAGAATCGATAAAATAAAAACCTTGATTTGTTATTTGATCATATCTTACATCACTAAATATAAAAAATTCAGCTTCTGGACCCATATAACAGGTATCTGCTATACCTGTACTTTTCATATATTCAACAGCTCTTTTTAAAATTCCTCTGGGATCTCTATTATATGGTTTTGGTGGTTCACCATTTTTTGCTGGCTCATAGATATCTGCAATTACAGCTAAGGTTTTATGTTCAAAGAATGGATCAATATAAGCACTTGTCGCATCTAATCTTGCTAACATATCTGATTCTTGAATAGCTTTCCATCCTCTTATAGAAGAACCATCAAAACCTACACCATATTCAAATGCATCTTCATCTATCGCATCGATATGGAATGTTACATGATGCATCATTCCTAAAATATCTGTAAAACGAACGTCTATATATTCAATTTTTTCATCACGACAATATTTTAATAATTCTTTTGGTTCCTTTGGTAAATCGTACATTTTATTTCTCCTTATTTTAAATTTTGTAAATTTTTAGAATTAATTATAATATAATTTTGCAAATTTTATACCACAATTATTTAGATTTTTTTCATTATATTTTAATCATCTTGCTTATTCATTAAGCATATAGCATAAATCATATACAAATAATAATCTTTTCTGAATAGAAAATTTAATATTTTTAAGTCAATGAAAAAAAGTTTATAAATAGCTTATTATTATATTTTTATGAACTTGTTTTATATTCCCTAATTTAATTTAATTTAATAAAAAAACTTAATTTTTATTTACTTTTCGATAAAATTTTATATAAAATAAAACTATATTTATTAATGGCTACCTTAAACTTTTTTATAAAAAAAATTAGTTAATAGCTTAAAAGAAACCTTACATTTTAATTTTTTGTTATTTATGCTTTTAAAGCAAAAATATTTTTTATAAAATATGATAGGAATACTATATTTTTTTGTTTAAATTGCTTCGCCTATTAAGGTTGCTTTTGTTGAATTTATTATCTTTACAGAAACAAAATCTCCCATTTTAAATTTTTCTTCTGGATCAGAAAAGACAACTACTTTACCTGATGTTGTTCTTCCCATCCAGTCTTTTGGAGACTTTCTACTCTTACCTTCTATTAAAATTTCGTATATTTTTCCGTGTTCTTTTTTATTTTTATTTTTACTTATATCACTTTGTAAATCTATCAATCGGTTTAATCTTTCTATTTTTGTTTCGTAAGGGATATTATCTGGATATTTTTTTCTTGCTATAGTATGTTCTCTTTCTGAATAATGAAACATATATGCCATATCAAATTGAACTTTTTGTACTACATCAAGTGTTTCTTCAAAATCTTCTTCTGTTTCGTCAGAAAATCCTACAATAATATCTGTAGATAATCCTATATCTGGTATTTCGCTTCTTATATAATCTACCAGATTTAAATATTCTTCTTTAGTATAATCTCTATGCATTCTTTGTAAAATTCTTGTAGAACCAGATTGTAAAGGTAAATGAATACTATTACAAAAACGTTTTTCTTTAGCCATAAGTTGAATTAATTTTTTAGGAAAATCATGTGGATGTGGAGAAGTAAAACGAATTCGTTTAATATCAGTCAAATCTAAAATCATTTTAACCAGATCAGTAAAATCATAATTTTCGTATTTATAAGAATTAACATTTTGTCCTAATAAGGTTACTTCTTTAATGTTATATTTTTCAATCAAATGATGAATTTCAGAAATAATTGATTCTGGCTTTCTACTTCTTTCTCTTCCTCTTGTATAGGGAACAACACAAAAAGAACAGAAATTATCACATCCTCGCATAATGGTTACAAATGCAGAACAACCTTCTACAACTTCTGGTTCAATATCATCATAAACTTCTGTTGAAGAAATTCTTGTTATTTGAAATTTTCTTTCTGGACTGGAACGAATTTGTTTTACAATTTCTGGTAAATTTCTATAATTATCCGGTCCTAATACAATATCAATAGGAAGCCCCATGGCAAAAAGTTCATCTCCTAAATTCTGTGCCATACAGCCAATAATACCAACTACAAGAGATGGATTTTGTTTTTTTAAAGGATATAAGGATTGTAATCTTCCATATACTCTTTCTTGAGCTCTTTCTCTTACTGCACAGGTATTGATTAAAATGATATCTGCATTTTCTTCGGTATTACTGATTTCATATCCATCTTTTAAAAATAAGGTTTTAACTATACCTGAATCATATACATTCATCTGACATCCATAAGTTTCTATATATAACTGCTTTTTTTCCATTGTAATATCCAAAAAATTAAAAATATACAATAAGAAAAATCTTTTTTTAATTTACATCATTTATTCTCTTAAATTAAAATAATTCCTTTTCTATAAGCAAAATTTCAAAAAAATGGATTTTAAATTACGAAAATGCCAAAGATAGATAAATCCTTAACGATAGAAGAAATTGAATATTACTATTCTCTTTTAAACGAAGAAATTACGGATTATGATTGCGGTGAATTATGTAAAAAATATAATAATGGTATACCTTATTGTTGCTCTGTAGAAAATGCTGTTCCACTTTTATATAAAGCAGAATTTGAATATCTAAAATCTAAAGGTGATTTATGGAAAGAATGGATTCCCAAAACAAAAGAAGATAAAAAATTAAAGCAAGAAGAAGGCGATGATCAAATTTTCTGTGAATGTAAGGGGGTTCAACATTGCATTAGAGAACAAAGAAGTATTTCGTGTAGAACATTTCCTTTAGAACCCTATTTAGATAGACGTGGTGTTTTTGTGGGCTTAACATTTATTAAAAATTTTACAGATAAAGATCCCAAAACAGGAAGAATTAAATGTCCTTTAACAAGAAAATACAAAGATATAAGACAGGAATTTATTGATTCTCATTATATATTCTGGGAAAAAATTCTTTTACGTAGAGAAGAAGAATACGAAACCTATTTAGAAACATCTCGTGAATTACGAAAAGAATTTAAAAAAACCGGAAAAAAATTTATTGTTTTATTTCCATCACATTTAAAAAATTCCAAAATAATAAAAAAATTTTTATATTAACGGATTTTTTATCCCTGTCGATACAAAAAATGTCAGTGATAAATGTTAAAATATTCTTATATGATGCAATATAAATTAGCTAAACCTTTTATAAAATGGGCAGGCGGAAAATCTCAGCTGTTAGATCAGTTTCAAAAATTTTATCCTATTCTATTAAAGGAAAATAAAATTGATTATTATTATGAACCATTCCTTGGTGGTGGTGCTGTATTTTTTGATATAATCCAGAAATATGATATTAAAAAAGCATATTTAATTGATATAAACGAAGATTTAATTCTAACTTATCTTGTTATTCAAAATTATGTTTATGATTTAATTCAAAATCTAAAAGAATTAGAACAACAATATAAAAAACTTTCGCAAGAAAAAAGAAAGATTTTTTATTACAAAATTAGGAAATCTTATAATGAAAATAAATCATTCATAAATTACAAAAAATTTCATTACGATTGGATTGAAAGAGCTGCTCAGATGATATTTTTGAATAAAACCTGTTATAATGGCTTATATCGTTTAAATTCATCTGGAGAATTTAATTCCCCTGCTGGAAATTACAAAAATCCAACCATTCTTGACGAAGAAAATTTAATATATGTTTCTAAAATTTTACAAAAAGCAGAAATTTACTGTAGTTCTTATAAGTTAATTTTAAAACTTATCAAAAAAAATTCTTTTGTATATTTTGATCCTCCTTACAGACCTATCAGTACTTCTTCTAATTTTGTTAAATATACTCAATATGGATTTAGCGAAAAAGACCAGATAGAATTATCACGAATTTATAAAAAACTTGATAAAAAAAATATTTACCTGATGTTAAGTAATTCTGATCCCAAAAATACAAATCCTCACGATAAATTTTTTGAAAACTTATATCAGGGATATTTTATTGATAAAATCTATGCCAATAGAATGATAAATTGCCAGGGTGATAAAAGAGGAAAGATACAAGAAATTATAATTAGAAATTATTCTTTATGAAAAATACAAAAAGTCTGGCATAAAGCCAGACTTTAAATAAAAGAAAATTAACCTATCGCTTCGCTTCCTCTTTCTCCTGTCCTAATTCGAATAACATCAACTAATTCTGTAATAAAGATTTTTCCATCTCCAATATTACCTGTTCTTGCTCCTTCTATAATCGCATTAATGGTTGGTTCTACATAATCTTCATTTACGGCAATTTCTATGACTGTTTTTTTTAGTAAATTTACTTCGTGAATAACACCACGATAGGTTTCGGAATATCCTTTTTGTTGTCCTGCACCTAAGGCGGTGGTTACTGTCATTTTTGTTACACCTGCTTTCATTAAAGCAGCTTTTACATCTTTTAGTTTATATGGTTGGATAACTGCTGTAATTAACTTCATAACATATCTCCTTTTATTAATTATTAATATTTTATTCTACAGTAAAAAATGAAAAACCATGGTATGCTTCTTCTCCATGTTCTCCAATATCGAGTCCTTTTAGTTCTTCATCACGGGATACTCGAATTCCTATGGTATATTTTAGAATTAAAAATAATACAAACATTGTTGCAAATGCCCATAAAGGAATTACTAAAGAACCAATAATTTGAGCTGTTAGATCTTTACCTTCTCCAAAAATACCTGTCGCAATACCACCCCATACACCATTTAATCCATGAACTGGCCAGGCACCTACTGGATCATCAATTTTTAAATAATCCAGTAACTTAACACCTCCAACAACAAGTATACCTGCTACAAGACCAATGATAATAGCTTCTGGATTTGATACACTATCACAATTTGCTGTAATACCAACAAGTCCTCCTAATACACCATTTAATGCCATTGTTAATTCTGGTTTACCAAAGAAAATCCAGGTTGTAATCATGGCAGAAACTGCACCAGCCATTGCTGCAAGTGTTGTATTTACAGCTATTAACATCACTAAATCAGTATTTTCTTTTCCATAAATAGCTAATTGAGATCCAGGATTAAATCCATACCAGCCTATCCATAGAATAAATACCCCTAAGGCAGAAAAAGATAAATTATGCCCAGGTAATGCTTGCGGTTTTCCTTCTGGGTCAAATTTTCCAATACGAGGTCCAAGTAAAATCGCTGCTGCAAGTCCAGCAAATCCACCTACTGCATGAACAACAAGAGAACCAGCAAAATCATGAAAACCTAATTCATTTAACCAGCCACCACCCCATTTCCAGAATCCAGAAATAGGATAAATAATTCCAGTTATTATTGCACTATATATTAGATAGGCACTAAATTTTAATCGTCCAGCTACAGCTCCAGATACTATTGTAGCTGCTGTTGCTGCAAATGCTACCTGAAATAAAAAATCTACCTGTGGATGTAAAATACCCGCTCCCAATTCTGTACTTGATTCTTTTATAAAAAATCCACCAAATCCAAAAAAACCACCTTTGAATGCTTCTCCTGGATACATTAAACCATAGCCAAAAATATAGAATAACAATCCTCCAACACATAAATCCATCAAATTTTTAAATAAAATATTGGTAGCGTTTTTTGCTGCATTTAATCCAGTTTCTACCATTGCAAATCCAGCCTGCATAAATAAAACCAATACTGCTGCTAAAAATAAGAATAAATTATCAATAGCATAAGCTGCAACTGGATCGCCCATTGATTGTTCCTGAGCATATAAAGAAAAACTCAGGATAAATAAAAAACCTGTTATAAGCCAATATATTCGTTTATATTTTATTCTCTTCATAACCCATTACTCCTTTATTGACAATTGTAGTATTTTTATGTAAAGATTTGCAAAAACAATACCCGATTAAAAATATAAAAATTTGCTATACATATAGGCATTTTATAGTATTTTGTTTGTTTTATATGCATTATGATTTGATTTTAATCATCATCAGGATAGTAGAATTATCGCAACGAGTTTTATAGAAGATTATAAATAAAATTTAAACTGAATAAAAAAATTATTAGGATTTCATAAAAAATCTCTAAAATGAAACTTTTTATTAAAGAATTAACTTATAGTGTTATAGGAGGAGCTAAAACTATGGAATTTATTATAAATAGTCCTTTAAATAGTAATTGGAATTTGGGTTTAAAAAGATGTTCCATTTGTGATAAGCAATTCAAGATTGAAAAAACAAAAACCTATAGATGTAATAAATGTAATGTTGTCTTTGATGTTTGTAATAATTGTAAACCAAAATGTTTCATTTGTAAGGGAGAAAATCTTGAACTTGATGATTCTTCTGAATTTATTTTAGAATAGAAATAAATGATTTAAATAAAAAAATTTAAAAAATCATCTAACATAAATCATTTTTTAATTGAAAAAATTTATATTTAATCAAAAAGGAAAAACAATATGATAAAATTATATTTAGCCAATCAATTAGAAGATTTATTCGAAAAATTATTAGAACAAATAAATATAGAAGAGAAAAAGAAAACAAATCCTTATGAACCTTTTTATATTCTTATTCCAAATCAGAATATAAAATATTGGTTAAAACAAAAGATTGCAGAAAAACAAAATATTATAATGAATTATGAATTTTATTATTTCGAAGAAGGAATATGGAATTTATATAATAAATTAATAAAAAAATATAATATTTCTTTCGATGAAGGATTACAGGAAGAACGAATTGATCCAGATTTTCTATCGCTTATTATCTATCAAATTTTAGTAGAAAAAAAAGATCAATTAAAATATTTTAATTCTTATTTAGAAGAACATAAAGATTATCCAGGTAATATTTATAATTTAAGTTCAGAACTATCAGAAATCTTTTTTAGGTATAATTTTCATAATCCAGAACTGGTAAAAAAATTAGAACAACAATTACAAGAATTTAATCTAAATAAAGAAGTCATAGAAAACATCCTGTATGATGAACAACTTATCTATTCAGAAATTCAAGAAGTTATTAATGATTACAATAATAAGAACAATACAAATTATGTACTATTTTTTAAATATCATAATACATTCCGAGAGAAAATTAACCAGCTAAAAGAAAAAATAGAAAAACCAGTACCTTTATTTATTTTTGCCTTCCAGTTTAATAATGTTTTTTATTTTGAACTCTTAAAAAATCTAAAAGATATTTTTGATATTCATTATTTTCAATTTATTCTTTACGATTATAAATCACCATTCAAATTTGAAAACAAAGCACAGCAAATTTCCCATAATAACGTAGAATTATTTAAAGAAATTACAGGAATTGAGGAAAAAGAAATTCACTTTATACCATTAAATACTAAGAATAATAAATCTCTTTTAAATAATTTACAAAAAACATTTCTAACAAAGGGTATTAATTTTAATAATCATTCTATTAATTTTTCTGAAGATGAACCCAGCATAAAATTTATAGAAGCTCCAGATAAAAAAACCGAAATAAAAGCGATTATACAAGATATTCAAAATTCCTTATTAACAAATAACAATTTAAAACTGAATGATATTGCTATTCTTTCTCCAGTCATAAATGAATATTTTCCCTTACTTCGTGGATATTTAGATTATTTAAATATACCTTATAATATACAAGATCCTTCTATAAAAGATATCAGTTATTTTCCAGATGGTGTTAAAATTGTATGTGATCTTATCGATGATTTTTTAAATAATAAAATTCTTCTTCATAAAGATAAAGTTATTCCTGTATTAGAAAATCCAGTTTTTCAGAAAACTCATAGGATTTCCCAATCAGACATAGAGATGTTTTATAAATTTATAGATTCGCTTAATATTCATTACCAAAATGAAATGGATTTTTACCATAGCTGGGAAGTTGCATTAAAACGATTACGAGCTGGGAAAATAACCAATGAAATTTTAGAGTACGATAATAAAATAACCAATGAAAGTTTAGAATACAAGAATAATGATATAAAACTTGAAGTTTCCCCTTACGAAGATTTCGAAATCAATTTTGAAATTTTAGAAAAAATTCATCGCTCTCTTGTAGAATTTTTAGAAGATATAAAAATTTTAGCTAATGAATTTAAAAAAAATAATTCGATTTTAGATAAATATAAAAAATTCGAAGAAATTATTTTAAAACATTTTAATGTTTTTTTGTATCAGGATAGTTTTCATATTGAAAAAAAATCTTATTATGAATTTATAAAAAAATTATCTTATTTAAGATATTTTCTAATCGAGCCCAATGGTAATTTTTTATATGTATATTTTGATATGATGTTTGATAAAGCAAAATCTAATATTCATGAATATTTATTTAATGGAATAACTATCTCTTCTTTACAACCTCTTCGTCCCATTCCTTTTAAAAGAATTTATATTTTAGGTCTTAATATAGAGAATTTTCCTGGTAAGGATATTAAAAAAAGTTTTAATTTAATTGATTTATTTTTAGAAGAAAATAATAAATATAAAAAAAATATACTAACAAGACCAGAAGAAAATCTTTTTCTATTTTATGAAATCTTTTTTTCTACAAGAGAATGCTTAATTCTTTCTTATAAGTATAAAGATTTAGCAAATAAAAAAGAATTATATCCTTCTTATATTTATAATGAATTAAAAGAATTTATTGTAAAGATCACCAATAATGATAAAAAATATGTAGAACCAATTCCTTTAACCTTAAAACTAAAAGAAAATAAAATATTTAATAATACTTTTGAATTACTAAATACTATTCTTGCTACTTATAGAGAAGATTTAGAATATTTAAGGAAACATTATAAAAATATATTAAATGATTATGATTATTTAAAAATCATTTTTAATAATAATAAAAACTCTATAAAAGAAATTTATAAAGAAATGAAATTTAAACCAGAAGAAATTGATTTTAAGGATATAGAAAATAATATGATTGATATTAATAAATTATTAGAATATTTACAGGAACCATTAAAATACTATTTTGATAAAAATCAAATTTACAGGAGATGGTAATGATGGAAAATTTACAATTAAATTTAGATTCAACACAGATAAGAAAGATTTTTAAAGAAATCTTTAAAAAATATATAACAGAAAATGAACAAATAGAAAATATAATTAAGGATGTTTTACATAAATATTTAATCGAAGGTCAATTACCTGTTTCTTTTACCAATCCCAATAAAGTTGATGAAAGTATAAAAGAAATATTTTTTAAAATTAAAGAACAATTAGAACAATCAAATGAAGATACTGGTAAAAAAAAGAATAAAAAATCTAACGATGTAGATCAAAAACTTATATATATATTTAATCAATTAAAAAATTCAGTTCTCTATTTAAAAGAAACTATTTTGTTAAATCCAAATATTGAGAGTAAGTATTTCGATATAAATAAAGAAATCAATAAAAAAAATCTTATATTAGAAATACCATCTATTATTATAAATGATTATAAATTTTATGGTAGATTTTATGGAGATTTTATTATTCAAAAAGCAAATAATCAATTTAATAAATGGAAAATCTATCTTTTATCTAATAATTATAATAATATAGAACTTTATTTATTATTTTTACAGCTTAAACGGATTTTTAACATACAAAATTTAAAAATTATCTCTTTTTATTTTGAAAAAAAATGGAAACTTAAAGAAAAAATTTTTCCAGAGCAACTAATTAATGAAGAAAAATTTAAAAATGAATTTATTAATTTTATTAATAAATATATTATCAATAATGAAAATAGAGAAAACAATATTAAATTTTATCAATATTTCGAAATAGACTTAAAACCTGATCAGGAAAATGAAAATCAAGAAATGAAAGATTTTATGTTCATTTCATATGAAAAACAAATAATAAAAGAATATGATATTGATTCTGATGACGAATTATTATCTTTATGTTATGATGAAATTGCTTATTTAGATTTTAATAATACTAAGAATATGGAGGATTAAATATGATGGCTATGCAATCAGTTGAATCTTTAAAAGATATAAAGCAAATTAATCTTGATAATCATATTTTTATCGAAGCATCTGCTGGAACAGGAAAAACCTATACAATTACAAGAATTTATTTAAAATATATTTTAGAAAAAAATATAGATCATAATAAAATTATATTATTAACGTTTACGAATAAGGCTACCATAGAAATGCTAAATCGTGTTAGAGAATTGATTATAGAAGGAATTGAAAAAAAACAATTAGACTTTATAAAAAATCAAAATCTAAATAATAAGCAAATTGATACCTTGCAAAATATACTAAAACATTTTGATCAATTACGAATTTCTACTATACATAGTTTTTGTAAAAGTCTATTAAATGAATTTCCCTATGAACTGAATTTACCTTCCAATACAGAAATTATTAATGATAACAAAGAAATTATAAAACAGATTATTATTGATAAATTTTTAAATCCAGATAAAAATCTTAATAATATAAATTTAAATAAAATTCTTTTAGAAAAAAATATGGATAAAATAACTAATTACATAGAAAAGTTTATTCAGGAAAGTTCTCGAAGAGAAAATATTGTAATCAATTTTATAGATGAACAAATCGAATTAAAAGATATTTTAAATCAAAATTATTCTAATATTAAAAGAGAAGAGTATCTTGAATTATTAAAATTATTTTATGAAATTCATGAAAGAGTAAAACAATATAAAAAATTTCATGGTAAATTTACTTATGATGATTTAATTCTAAATTTATATTATGCATTAAAAAATAATAAATCATTTAAAAAAAGAATGCAGGAACAATTTAAAATTTGTATTGTAGATGAATTTCAGGATACAGATCCTTATCAATGGGAAATATTTAAAATGATTTTTATAGAAAACAATAATAACAATATTGTAGTTGTTGGAGATCCCAAACAGGCAATTTATGGTTTTCGTGGTGCAGATATTTATACTTATATCAATGCAAAAAAAGAATTAGAAGCATTAAATAATAAAGCTAAATTTTATAAACTTGATACCAATTATCGTTCCACAAAAACATTTATTGAACAAACAAATGAATATTTTAAAATATGTTTTAATAATAATTTAAATTATTTAGATAAAATAGAATTTTATGATATTTCTTCACCAGAAAATTATAATAACCAGAATGATGCAATTTATACAAAATATAAACCAGTAAATTTTATTCAATTAGAAAGCGAAGATGCTGATAGTGCAAGAAAAGAATTATCTGAACATATTGTAAGTATTATAAAAGATTTAATACAAAATAAAGTAATGATTTATAATAAAGAAAAAATAGAACCAGTGAAATATTCTGATATTGCTATTCTTGTAAGAACAGGAGATGAAGCAAATTATATAAAGAATTCTCTTAAGAAAAATAATATTCCTTTTATTGATTATTCAAAAGATAATATTTTTAATTCCTTAGAAGCTTCTGCAATAGAATTATTATTAGAATATCTAGCAAATCCACAGGATGCAAAAATAAAAAAGCGATTTATTGTATATTATTTTATAGATATTCCCTATACAAATTTAGATAAAATCGAAGAGAATTATTCCTATATACAATCAACAATTTCGGAATGGGTAAATTATTTAGATAAACGGAACTGGTATGAATTATTTTATAAGGTTATTGAAGATACTAAATTATATTATAAATTTTTAGCATTACCAGATTACGAAAGAAAAATTACTAATTATGAACATTTAATCGAAATATTAGTAGAAATTGCTACAAAAAATCATTATGGACCTTATGAACTTTACGAAGAATTTAAAAATTTAAAAGAAAGTCAAGAGGATATTGATGATTATAATATTCGCTTAGAATCCGAAGAAGATAAAGTTCATATTCTAACTATGCATAAATCCAAAGGATTGGAATTTCCAGTAGTATTTTTATCTGGCTGGTTTAATTATAAAGCCCCTTCTGTAGGAGATAGGAATAATTATAAATTTTATGATGATTATAATAATATCTGGAATATATGTTTTTTTTATGATAATAATAACGAATATGTTAAAAATTTTATCACAGAAGAAACTTTTTTCGAAGAATTTCGTTTATTCTATGTTGGCTTTACCAGAGCCCAGAGTTATTTATTTTTACCTAAATATGATATATCCAATATGAAAGATTTTTTATCAAATCTTGCAGATAAAGAAAAATTTAATATATTAGAAAAAGAATTTTTTGAACAGTTAAAAAAAGAAATCACTTATCCTGAAAAAATCAATTCATTAAATAATATAGAAAATAATTCATCAAAAGAAAATGGAATTTCTATAAAAGAAAGAATCCAGAATCTAACACAATTAGAAAAAATTCCCTATCTCGAAAAACGATATATTTTAAATTCTTATTCTTCTCTAACTAAACAGGAATCTTCTACAATGGACGAAGTAGATTATGACGAAATAGAAGAAATCTCTACTTCCGAAGAATCATCATCAAAAGAAAAAATTGAAAAAGCAAAAACCGATTTTGATAAGTATTTAAAACCTGGTGCTAAAACAGGTAATTTTATTCATAAAATATTCGAAAAAATAGATTTTATGGATTTTAAAAAAGATATATATAATAAAGAATCTTTATTAAATAAATATAAAAATCTTTTTAATTATTATAATCAACAATATTCTATTTATTTAGAGAATAAAGAAAAATTAAATCAATTTCTTATCGAATTTCTTTTCGAAATATTAAATCATAAAATCAATAATGAATTTTCTTTATGCGAAATTAATCCAGAATTTACAAAAAAAGAAATTGGTTTTTTAATTCAGGATATATATAGTATTGATGAGTTTAGCCCTATCTTAAATAATAATTTTTTTACTGGAAATCTCGATTTATTTTTCGAACATAATAATAAATATTATTTATTAGATTATAAAACCAGTTTATTAGAAAAATATGATTTTAATTCTTTAAAAGAACATACAGAAAATTATTATAAAATCCAGTATTTATTATATAGTTATGCTTTATATTTATGGTTAAATCAAATTAAAGGCATTCTCTAAAAGAAAAACTTCCCGGTGGTATTATTTATTATTATATAAGAGGATATAAAGAATCATCAAAGGGAATTTATTTTAAAGAATTTGATCTATTTGAAAATATACATAAAGAATTAAAATTAATATTATAACGTTAAAATAGGAGAAATTTTATGATAACAAAACTGGAAATATCAAACCTTATAAAAGAACCTTCTTATTACTATATTTATTTAATAAATGATATTGATCAATATTTAAACATAGAATCTAAACTTAAAGAAGAAGAAATAAAAATCTGGAATTTGCTTATTTATTATCTATTATGGTCCATCGAAAAAGGCAACCTATGCATTGATTTAAAAAATTCAAAACAACTGGAACAATTTACACAGGAAATATTAAAAGAAGAAAATGAAATTCAATGGGAAAAGACTTCTAAAATATTAAATAAAATAAAAAAACTATCTAATTTCGATAAAATTTTTTACCTCTATCCAGACTATCCAGAATCTGATAATACCTATGAATTTTTATATTTTAAAAAACATTACGAAGCTCAAAATCTATTAAAAGAAAAAATAAAAATAATTCAAACTATTCAAAACCAAATCGTAATTGATAAAAATACAAAAAATATAATTGAATCATATCTTAAAAAAGTAAATAAATTAGACGAAACACAAAAATTAGCTATTATTTTAAGTATTTTACAAAAATTTTTAATTATTTCTGGCGGTCCGGGGACAGGTAAAACGACTATTGCATCTCATATTATTGGATTACATATAGAATTAGGAATGCCAGCATTTCGCATAGGAATTGCAGCACCAACAGGTAGAGCTGCTTCTCGATTATACGAAAGCTTAAAATCTAATTTAAATGGTATTATTGATTTAAATCACTTGAATTTAATTGAGCCAAAAACCCTACATCGATTATTGTATTTTAAACCCTATAAAAATGAATTTTATTATGGAGAAAATAATTATCTTCCTTACGATTTAATTCTTGTAGATGAATCTTCGATGATTGATATTCATTTAATAAAACAATTATTTTCTGCAATTTCTTTCGAAGAAACAAAATTAGTCTTATTAGGAGATCATAATCAATTGCCTTCTGTTCAGGAAGGAAATACCCTAGCAGATTTAAAACCTACAAAAAAAGTCACTCTACCAGAAATAGAAAACTATTTAAAAGAATTTAAAATTAAACCTCCTGAAAATTTTAATCCTTATTTTATTGAATTAACAAAATCTTATCGAAGCATTCAAATTATAAAAGAATTGGCTGATAAAATTAAAGAAAATGATATGGGATTAATAGATCAATTAAATCAAAATAAAGTAAGTTATTCTAAAGATATTTTTAACAAAGATAATCCTATTTTCTGGATAGAAGAAACAGATAAAGAAAAAATAAAAGCCATTATAAAAGATTATATCGAAATAAAAATCATTAAATCTTCTAATGATTTATTAAAAAAAATCACAAAACAAAGTAAAAAAGAATGGCGCTTAGATTTCCAGGAAACAAATCCTTTGCATAAACTTTACGAAATTATTTCTAATCATAAAATTCTTACACCCTTAAAAGTTGGTCCCCTTGGTACAGAATCTATTCATCAGTATTTAATCCACTCTTTATATAAAAACCTTAATATTGATCCTGTTAAGGAAGGAATGCCTATTATCATAACACAAAATGATTATTATAATGAGCTGTATAACGGAGATATAGGTATTATTCTTAAAGATAATAAAAAAAATTATTATGCCTGTTTTAAAGGAAAAGATCAATATCTTCTTTATTCGTTTATGTCATTAAATTATTATGATTATTCTTATGCTATTACAATACATAAAAGCCAGGGAAGTGAATATGAAGAAGTATTATTAATCTTACCAGAGATAGAAGAAAATCAAGCCCATTCTATAATCAATCTTTATAATAGACAGATTCTTTATACAGCAATTACAAGAGCAAAAAGAAAAATCTATCTTATTTCTTCCGAAGAAACATTGAAAAAAACAATCGAAAACAAAATCGAACGTATCTCTGGAATTAAATTATGGGAGTAAAGAATTGACAACTTTAGTAATATCGATAAAATTTTCATCAAAATTTCCAAAGTATAAATATTTTATAAAAAAGGATTATAATATGACGAAAGAACAAAAATTTTATAATGCATTACGAGATATTTTTATCGGTGCTAAAATAGAAGGTAAAGGTGGTTTTGTAAATTTAATGATGATTAAATCAAAATATTACGAAAAAATAGAAGAATTACTTAAAAACGATATCGAAAATGCATTAAAAAAATATCCTTCGTTTCGAGAAGAACTTTTTGATAAACTATATTCATTTTTTAGCAGGTATTTTTCGGAAAGTGGTGCAATTTATTTTAATTCTACTCCTTTCCATAATAATGTTTATGAAAAGGTTTATACCAATGAAAAAGATGTAGTTTTATTCTGGAAAACACAGATGCTCTATTATGTTAAAACAGATAGAATTTTTAGAAGCTTAGAAATAGAATTAGATGAATATAAGTTTTATTTTGATGTATCTAATCTGGAACATAAAAAAGCTAACGAAAAAAGAAGTTTAATATATGAACTTAAAGAAATAAATCAGAATGGCACAATTATATTTAATGTAATATACTCCGAACGTGGTAGAATTACCAGAACAGATGATATAATAAAAACATTAAAGAAAAATAATATTACAATTACAGAAGAACAGTTGGAACGTGCATTTCGTACATTCGAAAAACAAAGCGAAGTAGATTTTTTTATTAATAAAAATGCAAAAGCCTTTTTGCAGGAACAATTTAAATTATGGAGTTTTCAATACTTCTGGGAAGGAGCAAAAGAATGGAGCCCCGATAGAGTAAATGAATTACAAATATTAAAAGATATTGCTTTTAAAATCATTGATTTTATTTCGCAATTCGAAGATGAACTTGTAAAAATCTGGAACAAACCAAAATTCGTAAAAAATAGTAATTATGTGATTACCTTAGATAGAATCAATACTATTGAATTAATTGAAAAAATACTTACGCATAAAAAAATACAAGCTCAAATTAACGAATGGAAAGAATTAGGAATTATAGAAGAAAATTTTACAACCGATAATGTTTTAGAAAATGATTTAACAGGTAAACGTTTATCTGAAAAATATAAACACTTACCAATAGATACAAAATATTTTAAAGATTTAGAATTAGAAATTTTACGATTATTTGATGATTTAGATCAATCCTTAGACGGCTGGCTTATAAAAAGCGAAAACTATCAGGCATTAAATACCATCTTACCGAAATTCAAAGAAAAAGTGCAGACAATTTATATTGATCCACCGTTTAATTTGGACAGCAGTGACCAATTTTTATACCGCACAAATTACAAAGATGCCAACTGGGCAACATTGCTTGAAAACCGCTTGCGCATTGCTAAAAATTGGCTGAATGAAAGAGGAAGCATTTTTGTCCGTTGTGATTACAATGGAAATTGGATTGTGAGATGTTTAATGGATGAGATTTTTGGAAGGGAGAATTTTAAAAATGAATTAATAATTAGTAGAATAAGTAAACAAGATCCAAAAGTTCAAAAATTCAATACTGCAACAGACTCATTATTTTTTTATTCTAATACTGATGCTTTTCAATTCAATCTTTTGTTCAAGCAATTAGCAAAAGCAAAAGCCGAAAGATGGCATGCGATGGATTCGCAAGGACAAGGACAAGCACTTTACATTTTTGATTATTTATTTCACCCACCAAGAGGACGACACTGGACATATGGACAAGAGAATATAAAACAAATGGAAAATCAAAGAAGAATAAGGTTAAAATGTAGAAAATGCGGGTATATTCACATTTCGGGTTCTTGGAAGGGATGCCCAAAGTGTAAAAATAAGGAAGATGTTAAAGTTGAATATCTGTTAGCTCCAACAGAAATAAAACAGATCGATTCAAATTGGACGGATATTTCTGGTTATACTTCTAATTGGTATTTTAAAACTGAAAATTCTGAAATCTTACTTAAAAGAGCGATTGAAACATCCTCAAATAAAACCGACATAGTTCTCGATTTCTTCCTCGGCTCAGGTACAACCACAGCAGTAGCCCATAAACTTGGCAGGAAATGGATTGGTATTGAAATGGAAGAGCATTTTTACAGCGTGGTCTTACCAAGAATGAAGAAGGTTTTATTTTACGATAAATCAGGCATATCTAAGGAAAACGATGTAAAAGAACATTATAATGAAAAAAATGCTGGTGGTTTTTTTAAATACTATGAATTAGAACAATACGAAGAAACACTTGCAAACACAGTTTACGAAAATCACGATTTATTTCTTATTGGCAATAAATCCCCTTACGAACAATATGTATTTCTAAAAGACGAAAAGATGCTTAAAGCACTGGAAATAGATTACGAAAACAATAAAGTAAAAGTGGATTTATCAAAACTTTATGAAAATATAGATATTGCAGAAACACTATCTAATTTAACAGGAAAATGGATAAAGAAAATAAAAGATGGCGAAGTAGAGTTTGAAGATGGCACAAAAGTTAATACAAAAGATTTGGATTATAAATTAATAAAACCGTTAATATGGTGGGAGTAGTTAGCTATGCCAAAACCATTATTTGATACGAAAACATTAAATTTTTCTGAACTCTTAGGAAATTCAAAAATTTATAAGGTGCCAAGATTTCAAAGAAGTTATTCCTGGGATGAATCGAACTGGGAAGAACTATGGCTTGATATTTTAGCATTAAAAAATAAAGAAGAATCTATACATTATCTTGGGACGATTGTACTACAAACAGAGGATAATAAAACATTTACCATAATCGATGGTCAACAAAGAATGGTTACATTAAGTATTATTATACTTGGATGTTTAACATTACTTGATAATTTAGTCCAGAATGGAATTGAACCTGAAAAAAACAAAGAGAGAAAAGAGATATATATAAACCAATATATTGGTTTTAAAGATCCAAAAGCCTTAACATATCAATCGAAACTTACTTTAAATGATACAGATAAAGATTTATATAATTCTTATCTCGTTCAATTAAAAAATCCTCTTAATATTTCAAAACTTCCCGATTCAAATAAGCTATTAATTAAAGCTTATAAATACTTTATAGAAAAGCTAAAAAGTATAGGATTACAAGAAAGTGGTGAATCTATTGTAGATTTTATTGAATCAATATTATCCAATAAACTTATTTTTATACAAATTATTGTTGATGATACTTTATCAGCTTATACTGTATTTGAAACATTAAATGCAAGAGGAGTTGAATTAACAACAACTGATTTAATAAAAAATTATTTATTCTCATTATTAGATAATGAAATAGATATAAACAATTTACAGCCAATATGGAATAGAATAGTTAATATGGTTAAATATAGAAAGTTTCCTGTATTTCTTAGATATTTTATTAATTCTCAACAGCAAATTGTTAGAGCAGAAAGATTATTTAAAGAAGTTAAGAATAGAATTGCTAGTAAAGAAAATGTATTTCATCTTATAGATGAATTAGAACAATATGCAGATGTTTATATTGCTTTAGACGATCCAGATAATGAGTTATGGTATAATAACAATAATATTAAACAAATAATAAATGAATTAATTCTTTTTCAGGTTCAGCAACATAAGTCATTACTTCTTTCTGTTTATTTTAAGATGAATCAATATTTTGAAGATGTTTTAAGGATTATAAGGGCATTGACTTTTCGATATAATGTAATTGGTAAACGAAATCCCAATGAATTAGAAAGAGTATATAATCGTATAGCAATAAAGATATATAATGGAAAAATTTCAACCCCACAAGACATTCAGCAAGAATTAAAAGATATATATATTGATGACGAAATATTTAAAAATACTTTTAGCACTCAAATATTTGATACTAGCAAAACTAAAGAAAAAAAACTGGTTCGTTATATTTTATTATCAATAGAAAATAAAAAATTTAATAAAGATTATCATCTTTTTGATACTAATGCAACCATTGAACATATCTTTCCAGAAAATTATTTAAACATAGAAGAGAAAATAGATGAATCCATTATTTATAGATTAGGAAATTTAACACTGATTGAAGCAAGCTTAAATAGAGAATGTGCAAATAAACCATTTAAAGAGAAAAGAGAGATATATAAAAAGTCTCAATATGAAATTACAAAAGAAGTTTCGCAAAATACAGAATGGGGAGCAAATGAAATTAGAAGCAGACAATTACAATTAGCGACAATTGCAACCTCTATATGGAGATTACCATATTAAAACTTATATATAGGTTAGGAGTAAAATGAAAATAGAAAATATAAATATTATTATATTAAAGGAATTAGACAATAAGATACCCATACCTAATGTTTGTAAAGAATTTGATTTAAAAATATGTGATTTATATCAAATGTTAAGAGATTTAAATTTTAGATTTTAATAGGAGATGTCAGATATGAACAAGCTTTACCTACAAAATATTGTTGAAAGTGTTCAATGGAATGATTTACCCGCGGATTGGACTGATTTTAATTTATTTCGCTTTTCGAAAGAAAAAATGCTTTTTGATTATCAACAGAAAGCATTAAAAAATGCGCTTATAGCCTTGTATAAATATTATGTGGAATTAAAGGGAAACAAAAAACAATTTCTTGATCTTTATAAAAATAATGGACTGGATGTAAATCAAAATAATTTAGATATAAATTTAAAAAATAATCATAAAATCCAGACAATATATAAAGAATTTGATAAGGATTATACCATAGTAGAAAACGAAATAATTTCTTTTGAACATTTTATCAATCGAATGAGTTTCTGGATGGCTACTGGAAGTGGAAAAACACTGATAATTGTTAAATTGATCGAATTACTTGCCAATCTAGTTCAAAATAAACATATTCCGAATAAAAATATTTTGTTTTTAACTTACCGCGAAGATTTAATTGAACAATTTAAACTACATATAGAAGAATATAATGCCTCTAATCCATCTATTACTATTAATCTAATAAATTTAAAAGAATACGAAGCACGAAAAAAGAATTCTGCATTAACCTTTTATAAAAGTATTGATGTCTTTTATTACAGAAGTGATTTAATTTCTGATGAACAAAAAGATAAAATCATTGACTTTAAAAATTATGACGATAATGGCAACTGGTATATTATACTTGATGAAGCCCATAAAGGAGATAAAGAAGAAAGTAAAAGACAACACTATTATTCTATCCTTTCACGAAATGGATTTTTATTTAATTTTTCTGCCACTTTTACAGATAAGATTGATTTTGTAACCTGTGTTTATAACTTTAATCTTGAACAATTTATCAAAAATGGCTATGGAAAACAAATTTATATTTCTCAAAGCGATATATCCGAATTAGCAAATAAGCAAGATTATAACGAAAAAGAAAAACAAATCATTATTATTAAATTACTACTTCTTTATACATATATCAATCAACAAAAATTAAATATAGATTCTATGTTTTATCATAAACCATTGCTTCTTACTCTTGTTAATTCTGTAAATACAGAAGATTCGGATTTATATTTATTTTTTAAAGAATTAGAAAGTATTGCAACAGGTAATGGCAATATAGATGCTTTGTTACAAGCAAAAGAAGCATTAAAAAAGGATTTAACTCATAACTGCGAATTTACAGAAGAAAAAATCAACATAGATAATAAAAAAATTGATGATCTTGGCTTTGAAGATATTTTAAAAAATGTTTTTCATTCTACCACTTATGGAAAAATAGAAGTACTTAAAATTCCGGGAAATAAACAGGAAATCCTATTTAAACTAACAACAAGCGATAAACCTTTCGGACTTATTAAAATTGGAGATATATCAGAATGGATAAAAAATAAGCTATCAAATTACGAAATTATTGAACGTTTCGAAAATGAAAGTCTTTTTAAAACGATCAATCAAGATGATTCCGATATTAACATTTTAATGGGATCTCGATCCTTTTACGAAGGATGGGATAGTAATCGTCCCAATATCTTATTATATATCAATATTGGAAAGGGAGCAGATGCTAAAAAATTTGTCTTACAATCCATAGGTCGAGGTATAAGAATAGAACCATTACCAAATAAACGAAAACGTATCCATTTTTTATTCAACAACAACGAAATATCCATAGAAAAATTCAAAGAAATAAAAGATATAGTAAAACCACTTGAAACATTATTTGTCTATGGTACAAAAGCAGAAAATTTAAAAGAAGTAATGGAAACTCTTCAACAGGAAAAACAGGAAGAACCACTTGGCAATCTATTTGAAATCAATCCAGAAATTAATGACAAATTACTTTTAATTCCCGTTTATAAAAAATCTCCAAAAATCCTTGTAGAAGAAAAAAATATTATAAAATTTCCCATACATCCTGAAGATTATAAATTAATAAAAAATTATTTTAATTATTTAAGCGAAAAAATATGCATAGTTAAATATGATTGTAGTGCAAAAATATTAGAAAATACCAAAAAAGGATTTAATGGAAAAGAAAATGACTATTTTCAACTAAAAGAAGAAGAACCAGAAATAAAAAATCCGGATTTTTTATTAAAAAGAATTTTTCAACACTATAATAATAAAACAGAAGAATTTGATTCATTTAAAAAACTGGAAAAAGAAATTATACATTTTGAAAGGATAAGTATTTCGAAAGATAAATTAAATTCTTTACGAGAAAAAATCGAAAATGTAAAAAAATTAAAAGATAAAAATAAAATAAAAAGGGAACTTCAAGAAAAACTTAAAAAAAACGAAATTAATTTAGATGTTTATACACAAGAAATTGAAAATATTTCCGAAATAAAAGAAGAAGAAAAAATTTATAGTCCAAATGAAAAATTAAAAATTAAGTATTTAGCAAATCATTATTATTTTCCTGTTATATTAGCACAATCCCAACAAATCAATTTTATCAAGCATATAATAAAGCATAAAAGCGAAATAGATTTTCTAAATAGCTTAGAAAACTATCTAATAGAAAAAGATAATTTCTTTAAACAATTTGATTGGTGGTATTTTTCTAAAATCGACGAAATACTGGATAATATTTATATACCTTATTATAATCCCACAACAAACAGAATAGATAAATTTAAGCCCGATTTTATTTTCTGGTTAAAAAAAGATAACAATTATATAATATTATTTATTGATCCCAAAGGCACAGAGTATTCAGATGCATATAGGAAAATTGATGGATATTCGAGAATATTCGAAATAGAAGAAAATGGCAATAAAAAAGCAAAAATTCTAAATTATAATGAATACAATATAAAAGTACTATTATTATTAAGAACTAATAACATAGCAAATGTTCCAAAAAATTATATAAACTACTGGTTTTCTAATATAAATGAAATTAAAAATTTTTTATAACCCTACCAAATTTTATTAAAATCAAATTCTATTTTACATTCTTCTATGTTAAATATATATAAATTATTACTTATTGTCTCTTTTTTATATTTTTTCCCTTTATGTTTATATATCTCTATGGATTTCTTTTTAGGTTCTACTATAACATAATATAATACCTTCTGCTCTTCGTATAGTTTATATTTGATTTCTCTATCTTTCTTCTCTGTTGATTCTGATATTACTTCAAATATTATACTCGGTGCTTTTGTTATATAAGGCTTATCTTCTAAAGGATAACAGATTACTAAATTATCTGGCTGGACTATTGTATATTCATCTATTTTCCAATCTACTGGTAGTAAGGCTATACATCTTTCGCATTGTTCTAAATATTTTTGTAATTCATAATGAATGCTGCCAGAAATTTTTTGATGATAGGGATTAGGAGCAGGAGACATAGCATAAGGAATTCCTTCGATTAATTCCCAACGACCTTCCCATTGTAAATAATCATTATAACTATAACGAGGTATATCCTTTTTCTTTAATAAAGGCATATTTTTATAATATATCTTTTTTATAATTAGTCAAACTAATTTTTTGTATATATGAACTTATAAATCTACCAAATTTTATTAAAATCAAATTCTATTTTACATTCTTCTATGTTAAATATATATAAATTATTACTTATTGTCTCTTTTTTATATTTTCTACCATTATGTTTATATATCTCTATGGATTTCTTTTTAGGATCTACTATAACATAATATAATACCTTCTGTTCTTCGTATAGTTTATATTTGATTTCTCTATCTTTCTTCTCTGTTGATTCTGATATTACTTCAAATATTATACTCGGTGCTTTTGTTATATAAGGCTTATCTTCTAAAGGATAACAGATTACTAAATTATCTGGCTGGACTATTGTATATTCATCTATTTTCCAATCTACTGGTAATAAGGCTATACATTTTTCACATCGTTCAAGTGCTATATTTAAAATCGTATTAATTTTACTACTAATTTTTTGATGATAGGGATTAGGAGCAGGAGACATAGCATAAGGAATTCCTTCGATTAATTCCCAACGACCTTCCCATTGTAAATAATCATTATAATTATAACGAGGTATATCTTTTTTCTTTAATAAAGGCATATTTTTATATTATATTTTTTTTATAATTAGTCAAGTTGATTTTTTATATCAATATTTCTTTATAGATTAAGTCTTCGTAAGTTTCTCTTTTCCGAATTAGTTTTATTTTTTTATTTCTATCTATCAATACTTCTGCCGGGCGAGGTCTACTATTATATTGAGAAGACATTACAAATCCATATGCCCCTGTTGTTAATATTGCAAAATAATCATTTTCTTTTAATTGAGGTAATTGCCGATCTCTTGCAAAGAAATCTCCAGTCTCGCATACAGGACCTACAATATCAACATTTCGATTAAAATCTGTACTTTCAATTAAAGGTAAAATTTCATGATATGCCTGATACAAAGAAGGACGAATTAAATCATTCATCGCACCATCAACAATATAAAAAAGTTTATGATAATTTTCTTTTATATATAGAATTTTAGTAAGAAATATACCTGCAGGTCCTATAATACTTCTTCCTGGCTCTAATAAAATAGTAGTATCTTTTAGTTCATTCCATGGTAAAATAGAAATTATGGATCGTACAAATTCTTCTGGTTCTGGTGGGTTTTCGTTTTTATATCGAATTCCAAGTCCTCCACCGATATCTAAAAATTTTAATGTTTTATATTTTTTAAATGTTTCTATAAAAAATTTTGATTTTTCTGCTGCTTCCAGTTTTGAAGAAATATCAACAATTTGAGAACCTATATGATAACCAAATCCTAACAGTTCAACATTTTTTAAGTCTAATGCTAATTTTACCACATTTTCAAATAAATTAGAAGATATGCCAAATTTATTCTCTTTTAAACCCGTAGAAATATAAGGATGCGTTTTAGGATCTATATCTGGATTTACACGTATGCTAACTGGTGCTATTTTTTGTAAGGAATGAGCTATTTCATTAATTTTTTTTAATTCACTTATGGATTCTACACTAAATAACATAATATCTTCTTTTAATGCATATTCAATCTCTTCTTCTGTCTTACCCACACCAGAAAATACAATTTTATTTGCTGGCATATTGGCTTTAATACATCGAAAAAGTTCTCCACCACTTACAATATCTGCACCCAATCCTTCTTTTAACATAATTTTTATAATTGATAAATTAGAATTTGCTTTAACAGAATAACATAATTGTACTGGATAATTTTGTATACCCCTCTTATAAGATTCAATTCTTTTTAAGATTATATCTTCGGAATAAACATATAATGGAGTTTTATAATTATTTACAACTTCATTTAAAGGTACATCAGAAAAATGTAATATTCCTTTGATATACTGAATACCCGGAAATTCCATAAATCCTAATTTTTTAAAAACTTCTTACAGGATAGTTATTTTTATTTTACTAATATATATTTTAAATTTACCGATTATCATATATAATAAAAAAAGGTTTACAACTATTTAAAAATTGATATCATTAACAACTATGAATTTAAAATATATTTTAGGATTTTTATTTTCTTGTTTATTTTTCATTGAGCTTTATGGAGAAGGTCCCTATCATAATGATGATTATGTAATTCCAGATACAGAAATAGAAAAAGAATCTGAATTAAACTGGAAAGATTATGACATTCCAGATACATTTCCAGAATTACAAATTCTTGACCAATTAGATCCCAAAAAATCAGAGAAATATTTAAAATCTGCTAAAAAAAATTATGATATTGCTTTAAAAATCATAAAAGAATCTAAAAAAGAAGCACAAACAGTACCAGATAAATACAAGCATTTACCAGAAACACACTACTGGCAAATACAAGAAAAAGAAGAAAAAATTAAAAAAAAACAAAACGAAATTATGACCGAAGCATATCAAAAAGCTAAGATCTATGTAATAAAAGGATTACAGGATTTAGAAAAAATTAAAGCACATAAAATATTACAGACTGAATATTATATCAATTTAAAAAGTAATTTATTAAGACACTATGTATTATTACAACTTTCTTTAAAAGATGTTTCTGGAATTATCCATACAATAGAAGAATATTTTAGTTTAAAAGACAGCCATAAAGAAGAAGCACAACCCTATAAAATCCTCGCTTATTGTTATCAATATTTAGAAAAAATATCGGAAAAATCTCATGCAAGTGAAGAAATTGTTTTACAATATAGAAAATTAAAATATAAAAATTTATTACAATTTGTAATTTTAAAATATGGTAAAAATTCACCTCAATATAACTATTTAAAAAAAGAAATTGAACGTCAAATGATAAATGATATTTTATAACCAGTGAATCAAAAAACATATTCAAAATATGGTTATATAAAAAGTTTAACTCCTTTTTTTTATCCAGAAAGTATTGGAATACTCAATGCAAAAAATGAATTATCAAAAAGAATTATTAAAAATTTGATTGAAAATCCTTTTGGAGGTATTCTTTATCCTATCAACAAAGAAAATGATCACGTATTAGGAATTAAATGTTATCATTCTTTAAAAGAAATTGATGATAAAATAGATCTTCTCATTATAACAGAAGATTATCCTGAAGCTTTTAATTGTATTCAGGAATGTATAGAGCAAAAGGACAAAATTAAAACAATCCTGATGCTTTCTTCTGGATTTAGAGAAAATAGTAAAATTTATGAATCATTAAAAAAGAATTTCCTTTCTATTCTTAGACATCATAATATACGCCTTATTGGACCAAATTCAACTGGCATTATTATACCACATCTTAATTTAAATATTAGCCCATTACCCATAAAATTAAAATCCGGAAATATTGCATTTTTAACGCAAAGTGGTAGTCTTGGTTCATCAATCATAGACTGGTCTTTATCCAGAAATATTGGTTTTAGTGCTTATGTTAATGCTGGTTCTTCTATAGATGTTAATTTAGGAGAATTAATCGATTATTTTGGTCATGATGCGTATACAAAAAGTATTATAATTTATTTAGAAACTTTAAGATATCCTTCGAATTTTCTTTCTGCTGCAAGAGAAATTGCCTTAAGTAAACCTGTTATAGTTCTAAAGTCTGGTAAATATTTATTAACTCAAAACATTATTAAAGAACGTTCTGGTTATCCTATTAAAGATGAAATTCTAAATGCTGCTTTTCGCCGCTCTGGTATTTTACGTGTAAAAAATATCGAAGACTTATTCTATATGGCAGAAATTCTTTCAGAGCAAGAAATACCTAAAAATAATCGTTTAGCTATTATTTCAAATGGAACTGGACCTACTTTACTGGCACTGGATAAATATTTAGAATTAGGAGGTAAAATTCATCATTTTGAACCTTCTACAATCCAAACTTTAAAAAAAGAAAATTTAAAAAAAATAAAAAATCCTTTAATAGTACCTTATGATATTCCCATTGAACAATTAATAAAAATTATTTATGCAATTGATAATGATACTAATCAAGATGGTATCTTATTAATTCTTGCTCCCTACTCTTCATTTGATTATCAATTATTATGTGAAAAGATCATCCAGATAAAACAAAAAATACAAAAACCATTTTTAGTATGTTTAATGGGAGGATTTTCTATTTCAAGATATATTCGTATATTACAAGAAAATCATATTCCTACATTTGAATATCCTGATCTTGCCATAAAAATTTTTAATTATATGTATAAATATTATTATTCTATAAGAGCACTATACGAAACTCCTTATCCTATCGATACCCAAAAATTCGACTACCTTAAAATTTTAGAATTCATTTCTAAAAAAGAAAAAATCATCGATAAAAATTCGATTATTTTAAATAACGAAGAAAGTTTAAACTTTTTAAGTTATGCAAGATTTCATATCAATCCATATAAACAAACCAATGAACCCATACAAATTGGTTGCTTTATAAATCCTGTACTTGGTCCTATTATATTTTATAAAATTAAAACTTATTCTTTGTCTATTTACAATTATGGTTTAGTTCCACTAAATTCTACACTTGCTAAGCGTATGATAGAATCATCACCCGGATACAACTTTATAGAAAAGAAAAAAGATTTAATTAAAATATTAGAAATGCTTCTTGTTCATTTAAATGATTTTATCTTAGAATTTCCCCAAATTAAATATATTAATTTTTATGCTAATATAGAAAATAATTCTTACAATATTTTTAAATGTAAAGTAATTTTATATCATCCTAAAATATTTATTCAAGAATATAAACCTCCTGTTATTCGTCCTTATCCCAAACAATATATAGAACCATTTACTTTAAAAAATAATAAAAAAATTATAATAAGACCAATCAAACCAGAAGATGAACCATTAATAATTAAATTCCACCATGAGTTATCAGAAAGAAGTGTATATCAAAGATATTTACAACCCTTAGATTTAAAACATCGTATTACACATGAAAGATTAATCAAAATATGTTTTTTAGACTATGATAGAGAAATAGCTATTATAGCATTAGATCCAGAAGAGAATAAAATTCTTGGAGTTGGACGACTTTCTCATCATCCTTATACGAAAGAATCTGAATTTGCAATCATTATTGCTGATAAATATCAAGGTTTAGGCTTAGGAAAAAAATTATTATCCAAATTATTAGAAATAGGAAAAAAAGAAAATAAAGAAATCATTTATGGTATAATCTTAAAAGAAAATATTCCAATGATTAAAGTCTGTGAAAAATTGGGATTTTCTATCAAGACTCTTGACGAAGAACTTGTAAAAGCTGAAATTCATTTAAAATAATTCTTTATTTTAAACAATTATGTCGATATTTTTTATATGAGTATTAAAAATGTTTTAAAATGGATAATGGGTTTTTTTTATATTTTTGCTGGAATTTTACATTTTAAAATACCAGAATTTTATGTAAAGATAATGCCTTCTTATTTACCTTATCATTTTGAATTAGTTTATCTTTCTGGGTTTTTTGAAATTTTATTAGGTGCTCTATTTTTAATACCAAAATATACAAAAATAGCAGCATGGGGCATTATTTTATTATTAATAGCTGTATTTCCAGCAAATATAAATATGGCAATTCATCATATCGTACCTTCCTCTATGGAAAATCTTTCTTATACTACACAACAGATAATTTTATGGGCGAGATTACCTTTTCAAGGAATTCTAATTTTATGGGCATATTGGTACACAAAAGAATGATAATGGTCAAATGTTTTATTAATTCCAAAAAATAAAATTTTTGTTTACATATTATAATCAAAAAAAATTATTATTGAATTATGGGAGAAAAGAAGAAAGAAAAAAAAGAAAATAAAGAAGCAAAAGAAAAACAAAACGAAGCAAAACCAACCATAGAAATTGATCTTGCAGAAGAAAAACCTAAAAAAGATTTTATAAAAATTCGAGAGACAAAAAAATAAGTTAATGAATGATTTATACGAAGTTCATACTCACCTTTATGGTTGCTTAGACGAAGATGACTTAAACTGGCTTGGAAGTAGAAAATCCCCTCGATGGCATATTTATAAAAATTCTTATTATAATATCTATAAAAAATATCCAGATTTAGAACCTCTATTTAAAAATAGAATATTTCATTCTCAGAAATTAAATGAACAACAAAAAAAAATATTACGTTCTTATTATATATATAATAATTCAAAACCAAAAGGTTTTGTGCATTTTCAACTATGTTTTGATTTTATTATTGCCTTATCACATACAGATCCAGAAGAATTAAAAGAAATCAGTCAAAGAGTTTCTTATAAACAAAAAGAATATTATTCTGAATATAGAATGATGTTTAATCCCCGAATTAGTCCAAATGAATTTAAAGAAAAAGTATTCGCTTTAATAGAAGGTTTTTCAATTGCAAATAAAAATAATACGAAAATATCTAAACTTATCATTTCTCTAAATAGAGAATATCCCAATTATGAATGGCAATACGAAATTTTAAAAGATATACAAAAAAAAGATCCAGACGATATCCTTATCGGTATAGATTTTGCAGGTTATGAAGAAAATGATCCTCCTATAAATAAAAAATCATTTATTGAAAAAGTTATTAAAGACAAACAATTTGTTTTTTTGTACCATGTGGGAGAAAGTTTTCAAAATAAGACTCCTTCCAGTACTATTCGATGGATATTTCAAGTTTATCAATGGGGTATTCATCGTTTAGGACATGCTACATGTTTAGCACTAACAGAAATCCAAATAAAAAATAAGTCCTATAGAGAACATGCAAAAGAAAGAATCGATCATTTAAATTTCCTAATAGAATTATATGAGTCTGGAGAAAAATGGATTCCCATTGACTACGTCCAAAAAGAAAAGAACAAAATTACTGATAAAAATCAAATATTAAACGTAATTTACGAAAATAAAGAACTACAATTACATTTAGATTTCTGGAATTATATTATCAATAACTTAAAACAATCTGCTATTATAGAAAGCTGTCCTACTTCTAATATTAGAATTGCAGGTTTTTCTCCTTTATTCTTTTTCGAAAAACATCAATTTACTATATGCTTGGGAGCAGATGATCCGGGGATATTAAATACTTCTTTAGAAAAAGAATTTCAAATAGCACAAAGTATTGTTTCTAATCCAGAATTCATAAAACAAATAAAAATTAATAACCAGAAATATTGTAGTATGAATATTTTTACCAATATGAAAAAGCAAAATTTAATGGATTCTCTAAGTTCATCATAAAATTTATATTTATGCAATCTTCAGAATTTAATCTTACTCAATATATAATAGAAAAGAATGAAAATAATATAAATAAAATAGCACTTTTATATATAGAAAATAAAAACGAGATTATTCAATACACTTATAAAGAAATTTTCGAAAAGATTCTAAAAATTGCTCATTATTTATCAAAATACAAAATTTCTAATAAAGAACAATTTTTATTACTACGAATGCCTTCTAATCCAAATGTATTATTTTATTTTTTTGGCAGTATTTTAGCTGGTTTTATACCAATTCCTATTTCTCGAATGCTCACTACAGAAGAAATTGAATTTATTATTAATGATGCTAAACCAGATATCATTATTTATGAACATCTACCATTACCTAAGATACAAAATCAAAATATAAAAATTTTTGAAGCTAATCAATTTATAAATGAAATTACTACTAAAAAATATATTCAAAAAAAACTACCCGAGACTTATTATAATGATCCTGCTTTTATGATATATACTTCCGGCACAACTGGAAAACCTAAGGGAGTGATTCATGCTCAAAGAAATATTATTGGTCGAATACCTATTCAAAAAGAATGGATAGATATTACATACTCTGATATATTATTACATGCTGGTGAATTAAACTGGACTTATACACTTGGTGTGGGTATAATGGATGTATGGGCAAATTCTAGAACAAGTATTTTAGTTGGAGATATTAGAAAAGATTTAAGTATCTGGACATGGATAATGCAACATTTTCCTGTTACAATTTTTGCTACAGTTCCAAGTCTTTATAGGAGAATCATAAAATATCATAGAGAGGATTTATCCCAGATTAAAACATTAAGACATTGTTTAACAGCAGGAGAAGCCTTAAAACCAGAATTATGGAAACAATGGACAGAATTAACACAAAAACCTCTTTACGAAGCCTTAGGTATGACAGAAATTTCTACTTATATTAGTTCAGGTCCCAATGTACCAACAAAACCAGGTAGCCCAGGCAAACCCCAAAAAGGACGTAATGTAAGAATTATCTCTTCAGATTCACAAAATACAGAAGAATTACCAGAAAAAGAAACTGGTTTAATTGCAGTTCATAAAAGTGATCCTGGCTTAATGCTTCGTTACCTAAATCGTCCAGAAGAAGAACAACTTGTTTTTCGTAATGAATGGTTTATTGGAGGCGATCTTGCTTATAAAGATGAAGATGGTTATTTCTGGTTTCAGGGTAGGAATAATGATTTAATGAAATCTTTTGGATATAGAGTATCTCCAATAGAAATTGAAAGTATCTTAGAAAAACATCCTTATATACAAGAAGCCTGTGTTTGCGAAATCCAAAAAAATAAGGAAATTTCTTTAATTACTGCTTTTGTTGTAAAAGATTTAGCTCATCATCTAACAGAAAGTGATATTATCGAATATTGTAAATCTCATCTTGCAGAATATAAATGTCCAAGAAAAGTAATTTTTTTAAAAGAATTACCTCGTAATTCTTCTGGAAAAATCTTAAAAAATATTTTAAAGCAGGAATATAATTATAAAATTTAAAAAAAGCGATCTCGTATTTAAGATCGCTTTTAAATCTATTTATTTATCTTTTATTTATACATTGCATCAATTTCTTTCTTAAAATGTTCTTTTATTACTGGTCTTTTCATCTTTAATGTCCTGGTCATTTCTGTTTCTAAATCAAATTGTCTTGGTACAATGTAAAAGGTATCTTTTGGTATTAATTCAAAAGATTTAAATCCATTTTTAGTATTGATAAGACGTGTTATTTCATTTCTAAAAATTTCTCTGATTTTAGGATGTTCGTTCCATTTTGTATAATCATCAGGAGCATCCGCTACTTTTTGTTTTACCAATTCAAAATTAGGAACAATTAAAGCACCAAGTGTTTTTTTCTCATCACCAACTACCATCACCTGATCAATATATTCACTTTGTAAAAGTTTATCTTCAATGGGTACAGGTTCAATATTTTCCCCACCTGCAAGAACAATCGTATCTTTTGCTCTTCCTGCAAAAAATAACTGTCCTCTCCAGTTAATTTTCATTAAATCCCCTGTATCAAAGAAACCATCCTTATCAAATACTACTTTATTTAAATCATCACGTTTATAATATCCTAAGGTTACTTGTGGACCTTTAATCCATAATGTTCCCTTAGCACCAGGTATATGTTTTACATCATTGCCATTTTCATCTTTTAATTTGATCTCATAGCTTCTTAATGGTGTTCCTATGGTTCCAGGTGTAGGCTTATCAAAATCCCTTACAGAAATTACTCCGGAAGATTCTGTCATTCCATAACCTTCTGCAACTTTAAGTCCAATTGCTGATAAAAATTTATCTACAACTTCTGGTAAAGCACTACCACCAGATAAAGAAGCTCTAAATCTTCCACCTAAGGCAGCTTTTATAGGTTTAAAAACTTTTATAGAAAGTAATTTCAAGGGAGATATTAAAATTAAAATTATTAGAGCAATCGTTCTATCCCATATATCTTTAAAAAAATTCTTTTTTTCTATTTGAAAATCATAACCTCCCAGAATACATCTATATTTATGCCAGATTTCTCCTACTTTAAGGAAGAAATAAAATATCTTTTGTTTTGCAGGCGATTCCTTCTTGATCTTTGAAATAATTCCATTATATAAATTCTCCCATATTCTTGGAACAGAAGGCATTGTTGTTGGTTTAAAATCTATTAAATCTTGTTTCAAATTATTTATATCAGTTATCATAAATGGAAGCGGTAAATAGACATAACTATATTCTACAATTTGTTCAAAAGCATGCCATGGTGGTAAAAGACTTATACAGCTATCTCCTGGCCTTATATCAAGTTTTTCTAAACTACATCTTGCAGAAACTATCCAACCTTTTTGTGTTAACATAACTCCTTTGGGTACACCTGTTGTTCCACTGGTATAAATTATAATAGACATTTCTTCTGGATTTAGTTCTTGATTTAAACGAAGAACATAGTCTGGTTCTTTCTCTAATTTTCTTTGTCCTTTTATCATAATATTTTCATAAACAGATAAAGGACCTTTTAATAAATAGAACTTTTCGTCTTCAAGGATAAAAATATTCTTTTTTTCTAAAGAAGGTATGTACTCTAATAAAGAAACTAATTTATCATAGGTTTTTTTATTTTGAACAATGGCAAATTTAACCTCAGAGTGATTGGCAATATATTTAATATCTTCGTCTGTTACATCTGTTGCTCTTGGAACACAAATTGCACCAGCTGTTATTATTCCCACATTCGTTATCATCCAATGATTGGAATTATCACATAAGAATAAAACCTTATCTCCTTTTTCTAATCCAATTTCTCTTAAACCAGCAGCTATTTCTTCTACCATTCGCCTCATTTCTGGAAATGTATAACCGTCTATTGTACCATCTCCTCTTCTTCTTAAAAAACTTTTAACATCTGGATTTAATTTTTCTGCTCTTAAATACATATCAAAGAAGGTTCTGGGTTCTTCCTCAGGTAGTTTCTCCAAGGATAATTCATTTATTTTTGTATTTTCTAATACTTGTGTCATATTCTCCCCCTAATTATTAATCTATTTTATAGAAAAAAAATATCTGTAAATTTTTCAATCAAAAAAATTTAGCACAAAAAGAACTTTTGAATGATAGTAAATTCTAAAAAGTCGTTTTAAAAAATTACTAAAAAATTATCCTTGCTACAGTATTATTAAAAAAAAATTAGGATTAAAACAATATATTAGCTTATTCCATGCAAAATTTAAAGGCAAAAGTTACACGTATTTTAAAATCATATCTTGATAATAAAAAAATTTTGTATATTATTAATGGTTCCATTATCTTTGGTATTAATTTAATTTTAGCATATTTTATATTTAAAATACCTTTTTCTCAAAATCATCGTATTCAAAATAATATAGCAAATATTGTAACAACAGAATTGATGGTTTTTATTTCTTTTTTTATTCATGATAATTTTACATGGAAAGGGAATACTGGTACATTTTTCTATAAAATTATTCGATACCATACTATTATGGCTGGTTCCTTAGTTGTACGTTTTATTTCTTTTTCTATTTTTGATTATATTGGTTTTCATTTTCTTATATCAACAATTTTTAGTATTGCAATCATTATTATTTTTAATTACTTTGGTTTTGATAAGTTTGTTTTCGACAAATAGGAGTTTTTATGAAAAATCTTAAATATAAATATAATGTAAGTGTTCTTGTACCAGCTTATAACGAAGAGAAAACGATTGGAATTATTCTAAATAAATTAATTAAACTTAAATTCATTAAAGAAATTATTGTAATCAATGATTGTTCAACAGATGCTACAGAAGATATTGTTCTTTCTTTTAAGAAAAAATATCCTAAAAAAATTATTTATGAAAAATTAGCAAAAAATTCTGGAAAGACTGCAGCCATTCGGCGTGCAAAAGAATTAGCTACTGGAGATATCATAATTATTCAAGATGCAGATTTAGAATACGATCCCGATGAAATAGAAAGTGTTATAGAACCTATCCAAAAAGATGTGGCTGATGTGGTTTATGGAAGTCGCTTTTTAGTAAAAAAAGCTGCACGAGTATTATATTATTATCATTATATCGCAAATAAGTTTCTTACACATCTTTCGAATCTTTTTACGAACTTAAATATGACTGATATTGAAACTTGTTATAAAGCATTTCGCAGTGAATTTTTTAAAGATATGCCATTAACAAGTAAAGGTTTTGGAATGGAAGTAGAAATTACAGCTAATATTGGTAAAATGCCAGTTCGTGTTTATGAAGTTCCCATTTCGTATTATGGAAGAACCTACGAAGAAGGGAAAAAAATTGGATTAAAAGATGGAATTTATGCTATCTGGTATATTTTTTATTTTAATTTATTTGGACGACTTAATAAACAAAGAAGAGAATTTTTAAAGCGCTTTCAGAAAAAATAAAAATATTGCTATTTTATTATTCTTGATTTGATTATTTTTACAATGAAGTTTGAACGATATTATTTTTATTATGTAGATTTTGATGGTCATTTATATCATGAAAATTCCTTATTAACAGATAAAAAATTTTTAAATTTCTTTTTTAAACATATACAATATAACAAAACAGGATATTTTGAAAATTATCCTTATATTTCTCCCTGCGGAAAAGAAATGAATTTTATAGCCTGTCCAGATACTCCTATTGTATTTCGTAATATAGAAAATCAATTCTTAATTTATGCTGGAGATCTAAAAATTTCTTTTGATCCCAACAATTTAAAATATGTTGAGGTTAGTGGACAATTGTATTATCCAGTAAATCATATTTTATATGGTAGAATAGGAAAATATGTTTTAAATGAATTAAGCAACAATATTATAGAAAAAGATGGGAAATATTTTTTTAATGATATTGAAATTCCCACCTTTTCTTCATTTAGAGATTTAATTGGAATTTAAATTTTAATATAAAGGGATAGAAGGATCTATTTCTTTTGCATATCTATCTATACCACCATCTAAGTTTTTTACATTTTTAAAACCATGGGAATAAAAATAATAGGTAGCTTCTAAAGATCTAATACCAGTATGACAATAAAAAATCATTTTCGTATTTTTATTCCATTTTTCCAATATCTCAAAAGCTAATTCTCTTGTTAATAAAATAGAATCTGGAATTTGTGCAATTTCTCTTTCAAAAGGTTCACGAACATCAATAATTTTCCAATCTGGTTCCTTTTTGATTAATTCTACAAATTCTTCTGGGGATAATTGTAGTTGTTTTTCTAATTCTTTTGTTTGATAAATAGAATCAATTGCTTCCTGAAGTAGATGTATTTTATTATGCTTAGCAAACACTTCTTCTAATGTTTCATCTAAGGAATAACCACAATTAGAACAACCTCCTATATGATACTTTTGAAAAAGAATTCTTTGTGCGGAAGGATATTGTTCCATAATTTCGTACATTTTTGTTGAAGGTTTTATTTCTAAAGTTTCCATAATGTACAATTAATTATATTTCCTATAAATGAAAAGACCTTTTATAATTAAATTATGCTATTCAAAAAAATCTTTGCAATATACTTAATTTAATAAAAATGTAACTGATGAAGCATATCTATTATTTTATATTATTTTTCATTTTTTTCATAGATTGTTCCAGTAATCCCATCAATCAATTTTTTAAAAAAGAATACGAGCCTATAGTAATATTAACATACCATGATGAAGTAAGTAGTGTTGCTATATTACTGGAAGAATTAAATTTAAAATTTCAGCCAATCTGGCCAGATGAACCATATACGCATAACGCTTTTTCCGTAATTGTTTTAGGCGAGAAATTCCCTATAAACAAATTCAAAGAAATTTTAACATTTATACGTAATTATTACCCAGAACTTCATTATATTCAATTAGTAAAAGAAAATCCCAATATACCAGAAAAAAATCTTTATACTTTATATATTGGAGCCTCGACAGATATAGCTATAAAAAATCATTTAAAAGCATGGGATGACAAAGACTTTCAAAAACTATTAGAATTAAATTCAAAAGAAGAGATTCATCGCTATATTATGCAAAAAAATCAAGGAATTTCTATCTCTAAACCAACGGGACAGTGATCACTTCCCATTACTTCCATTTGTATAAATGCATTTTTTACAATTGGCACAGTTTCTTCAGTAACAAAAAAATAATCAATTCTCCAGCCAACATTTCTTTCCCTTGCCCGAGTAATGGGATCCCAATAAGTATATTTACCCGGAGAAGGATCAAATTTTCTAAAAATATCTACATATCCCATAGAAACCATTTTGTCTAAAAAGGCACGTTCTTCTGGTAAAAATCCAGAAACATTTTCATTCTCTTTGGGACGTGCTAAATCTATTTCTTTATGAGCAGTGTTAAAATCACCTGCGATAATTAAGTATTTTTCTTTTCTTTGTTTCTCCCAGAAAGTTAAACAATATTCATAAAAATCCAGTTTATATTTTACACGCTCAGGACCTCTCTGACCATTAGGGAAATATACATTCCATAAAATAAATGTTTCAAATTCCGTAATTACAATTCTACCTTCTGCATTAAAATTATGTTTTGGTTCATCTTTTTCAAAACCAAATTGATATTTTAATGGTTTAATTTTTGTTAAAGTAGAAACTCCACAATACCCTTTTTTCTCTGAACTTACCCAATAAGAATAATAAGGATATTTTAAAATCTTTTTGGCTGTTTTATGATGTTTTATTTGATCGAAAGTTGCTTTTGTTTCCTGAAGACAAACTATATCAGGATCCTCTTTTTCTAACCACTCGTAAAAATTCTTAGAAGAAATAGCACGAAAACCATTTACATTCCATGTAAACAAACGTAATCTATTTTTTTTTACAGGTTCAATTTGTTCTGGTTCATAGACTGCAAACAAAGACTCGCTTTCCGATTTCTTATTTTCTTTCGTTTTTTTTGATCTTTTAGACTTTTTCGTATTAAAAGCTTTTTTTGAAGGCATAGAATAAATAAAAAAAGCCCACTTTTGTGGGCAAATAGAAAAAAATTATCGTAATAGTTGTAAAACAGACTGAGGTCTTACATTTGCCTGTGCAAGCATTGCAGTTCCACTTTGCACAAGAATTTGATTTTTTGTAAATGCTACGGATTCTTCTGCCATATCTACATCTCTGATTCGAGATTCTGATGCCTGGGTATTTTCATAAGCAACCATTAATCCTTTTGCAGCATGTTCTAATCTATTGTAATAAGCACCAAGATCTGCTCGTTGCTTGTTAATTCTATGAAGTGCTGCATCTAAAATACCAATCGCATCATTCGCGAACTCCGCCGTAGATAAAGTCAATAATGATCCATCATATCGTTTTAAATTCAGTGAACGAGATGTCATAGTTTGAATATAAACTCTTTCTCTTTGATGTTGATTTGGTCCAATATGAAACCACATAGAAGAAATTCTGGAACCTCTTGCAAAATCACCTTGAAATAAATTCATCTTATTAAACTCTGCCTGGGAAGCAATTCTATCCACTTCATCTATTAACTGAGAAACTTCTACTTGAATCATCTGACGGTCTTCTGCTGTATAAATACCGTTAGAGGATTGAACTGCTAATACTCTAATTCTTTGAAGTATGTCAGCCAATTCCTGTAAATAACCTTCTGCGGTTTGAATTAAACTCATACCGTCTTCTGTATTCCTTTCTGCCTGACGTAAGCCATTTATCTGCGCTCTCATTTTTTCAGATACCGCTAAACCAGAAGCATCATCTCCTGCACGATTAATACGTAAACCAGAAGAAAGTTTTTCCATGTTTTTGTCAACAGCCCATTGTTGGAATTTTAAAACTCTATGGGAGTTTATAGCTGATAAGTTATGGTTAATTATCATATCGTTTCCTCCATGAAACTTATTTTAAGAGCATCCATGCTCTTTTTTCAATTTGTTTATAACTTCGGGAAATTTGGATTTTAAAATTAGAGTTAGTTGTAATTTTTTAGTTGTTCTTCGAAATTTTTTTATTTAATCTAATAATTTATATATTTTTAAAATAGGCTGGATGTAATATTTGAGTAATTTGTACCCCATAAAATTCATCTACAAGTACCAATTTACCTCTGGCAAATAATTTATCATTAATAAGTATATCAACTTCATCACCAACATTTTTATCCAATTCAACAATAGAACCCTCTCCTAATAATAAAATATCTTTAATATACATAAATGTTCTACCAAGTTCTACGGTAAATTTAACATTTATATCATATAATTCCTTTAAGGGTATACCAGCTTTTTGTATTTCCGAAGAACTAGGCGAAGTTATTTCAGAAGTTCCGAAGTTTGTAATATCCTGAATAGCACTATCCTGAGAACCCTCTACACCCAGATCACTTAATAAATTTGAAATATCATCTTTGGAAGAATTCTTCTGACCTGTTTCCTGAGTTTTCGTTGATTCAGAAGATAATAAATCGTCAGTAGAAAAATCTTCACTATCAGAAGATAAAATTTCATCTAATTGCTCTTCACTTAAATTTGATTCCTGAAAGTCACTTCCTTCCGCCATATTTTTGCCTTTTGAATATTCTTTTTTTTAAAATTATTTCCGAAAATAAAATAAATTCATGTCTATTAAAAATCAACAACAAATCAAAAAAAATCATTTATACAAAGTAGAAAAAATTCCATTTTCTTTATTTATTAAATTTTTTAAAAAATGGAAAAATTATTCCTATATTAATAAACTATTAGAAAAAATTGGTATAAATATAAAAATCCATATAAATCAATTTGCTTTTCGTTTTTATTTTTATTCTTCTGAATTTTACAAATTTAATATACCTTATAAAATAAAACAATTCTTATTTTATTTATTCCAAAAGTATATTTTTTATGAATTTACCGCCTATATTCATAAAAAAAATGTTTTTTGTTACTGTATAAGTTCCTTATTTACTTTTTTTAATACATTAATATTTTTATTTTTTTTAAGATACCTGAAATTCTTTTTCTTTGAAAATCAAACCAATAACAAAGGTATTTTATTTTTTCCCTTTAAAGATTTATCTGAAATTCTTATAATAAAAAATTTTCATATCGATATAATTTGCTATAAAGCCAATTTATATCATCTTGATAAAATTTACAAAGGTTATTATGTTGATTTAAATTTTAATAAATTGATTCTTTTAAAAAAGAAAAATATACTAAAATTTAATGCAAAAAATTTAAAAGAAATCTCTCAATTAAGTTTTCCTTCAAATAATTATAACGAAACTGATGTCAGAAATTATTTATTTTTTCTTATAGGTTCCAAAATTTATCTATATAAAATTCAATTAAAATTTTATGCAAATAGAATTTATCAAATTAATAATACATCTTCATTTTATATACCTTTAAAAGAAATTCAAGTTATTCATTTTAAAACTATCCCAATAGAAGATTTCTATTTAAGAAATTGTAATTATAAATCCGAATAGCTTTGTTGTATAACTCCCATTTTAAAATAAAATTTTTAATAAAAGCGAGAATTTTTCAAATTATAAAAAATTTTCAAATGATATTTTTAAATAATATTATAAAATAGAAATTCATAAACTTTTATGCAACAGAGCCAATCCGAATAATAAAAATTATAAAAATAAATAATGACACTAAAAATTTTTAGAATTAATTGGTACTAATGATTGATATTCTACTAAAAAATGGCTATAGAATTTTCGAAACTATTAGTGTATTTGGTTCTAAAGGTCTTTCTTTACTATTAAACAATCAAAAACCAACACCAAAATTACTTCGAGAAACATTTGAAGAATTAGGAACAACCTATATTAAATTAGGACAATTTATTGCAAGTGCTCCTTCTTTATTTCCAGAAGAATATGTAAAAGAATTTCAGAAGTGTCTTGATCAAACCAATCCCATTCCTTTTTCCGAAATAGAAAAGGTATTAAAACAAGAATTTAAAAAACCCCTACATAAAATATTTGATTCTATAGAAGAAAAAGCATTAGCAAGTGCTTCTATTGCTCAGGTTCATGCTGCTAAATTAAAAGATGGTACAGATGTAGTTTTAAAGGTACAAAAACCTGGTGTTAGAGATATTATACTAACAGATATGAATTTTGTTTATATTGCTTCGAAAGTATTTGAACTTCTTATTCCAGAAGCAAAGAGATTATCTCTTTCTGAAATTATAGAAGATCTTCAAAGAAGTATGCTAAATGAATGTGATTTTATTCTAGAAGCAAAATATACAAAACAATTCAGAAAATTTTTAAAAGATTTTAATATAAAGGATGTTGTTGTTCCTTATATTTATGATTCCTTAACAACTTCCAGAGTAATTACCATGGAAAGACTTTATGGAATTCCATTAAGAGACCCTCAAACAATTAAAAAATATACAAATAATCCTTCGGAAGTTATTGCTAAAGCATTAAATGTCTGGTTTTTAAGTTTATTATATTGTGATTTTTTTCATGCAGATGTGCATGCTGGAAATTTAATGCTTCTTAATGATGGTAAAATTGCCTTTATCGATTTTGGTATTGTAGGACAAATAAAAAAAAGCACGTGGGAAGGTTTACAAAAAATACTTATTGCTATGGAATCAGAACCTATCAATTATCCATTGATGGCAGAAGGATTAATCCAATCTGGTATTGCTCATCAAAAGGTTGATAAAATCAAATTTGCTTACGATTTAAAAAAGGCTTTTGATGCAATAGAATCCTTAGAAGACGAAATTTTTACTAATCCAGATTTACAGGAAGAAGAAATTAATAAAAAACTATTAACTATTGTTAATGTTGCAAAAGAAAATGGAATTCGCTTCCCCAGAGAATTTGGTTTATTATTAAAACAATTTTTATATTTTGATAGATATATTAGAACATTAGCTCCAGAAATCAGTATTGCAAATAATTTTAAAGCATTACGTTAAATCTTAAGATATTAATTTTCTTTTTTCTTCTATAAAATCTGCCAATACAAATTTTCCTAATTCGGAAGGATGTGGATAAAAGATTCTTCCTTTTGTAACCTTGGCAAAGTCATGTATAAAAGAACGTCCCTCAAAAAAATTAAAATTCCATTCATTTGTTAATAGAAACGTGTTTAAAATAATATCTTCTTCTTTACACATAATAGCTTCTTTAAGTGCAAAATCAAAATCTGCTGGTGATGGTGGATAATTAATATGTAATACGCTTCCTTCGATATGGGCAGTAGGTACCCCATCTGTTATTAATATGATTTGTTTATTTTTTGTTTGTTTTGAACCTAATAATTTTCTGGATAAAGCAAGGCCTCGTTGCAAATTTGTAAAATATTCTGGTATGCCTCTATAGTCTAATGGTTTTCTTTTTGATAAATCAAATCTAAGACGAATAAATGGATCAAAAAGTGTTACAGGATATGGTTGTAACTTAGGAATTTCGGCAATAGAAAAGATTTTTGCAAAAGTACCAAATCCAACAATATGCAATGTATCTTCTTTATATTCTTCTCTTATTAGTGCTTCTAAAGCTAAGATCATTTTTTTTGCATAATAAAAACGATCTACTCTAAACATAGATCCAGACATATCCAATAATATTACAATACTACTTTTTGCCATTCCTCTACTTTTAAAAACCTCTAAATCTCGAAAGCCTGGTTTGGGTTTTCCAGTCCTGATAAAGGCATTAATAAGACTATTGGTTATATCAAGATTACTTAAATTATCGCCTGGTTGATACTCTCTTGTTATAGGTGTTACCTGTTCACCATCACCTTCTTCTTTTGTATATAATGCACCTCCAGTATCATCTGATCTTAAATGCTTAAATATTTCTTCTAAGGATTTTCGTCCTATTTTTTTTATTGTTTCTGGAGAAAGTTCTATATCTCCCTCTTCATTTCTAATAATTTTACCTTGTTTTTCTAAAAGTTCAGTTAATTGTTTAAAAATTTCTTCCCTTCTTTTTATAAATTCCTGATAAGATTCCGGACCAAGATATTTACTTAATGCTTCTAAATCAAAATTATATACATCACCATTTTCGAGAGAGTTTTTTAAATTTTCTATCAATTGTTCTAAATCCTGTAATGCTAAAACTAATTCTACAGATTCTTTTCTATTTAATTGTTCTTTACCTTTAAAATGATATTTTTTTAAACCTTCTAATAATAAATTTAAATCTTCTATATCTTTAATTAATTGATTTAATTCCCTATGAGATAATTTTTTTTCTAAGGAGGGATTTTTAAAAATTTCCCATTTAAACTGATTTAATTTATCAAAAGAACGATTTTCAATTGCTTCTTTTAGTTTATTTAGCATATTTGGAAAATTTATCAATTTTTTTTCAATTTCTTTATAATGCTTTGTTATATCTTTTTCTGTTTCCTGAATTCCCGATCTTATATCATATTGGTTTTGCAAATCCTGTATCTGTTGTTGTAATTTATTTATAAAATCTTTTAATAAATCATCCATTCCACCCTGTTTTAAAAAAAGATTTACAGGAATGCCACGTTGAATAAGTTCTCTTAATGCTTCTTCAAGCTGAATATCATAACGCATAACTAATTCGGAAAGGAGGGACATTAATTTGTCAGTATTCCATTTATTATTATCTTCTGGTTCATATGGTATATAACGGTATATAATCATGATACGAATCCTTACTTATAATATACATAAAGCAATTGGTAATGACCGCAAATTTTCCTTAGATAGAATTATAGAATTTTTAAAAAAATGTCAAGCAGATATTATATGTTTACAGGAAGTGGATTATCTTGTTCCTCGTTCCAAAAATGAAGATTTAGCTTTAATCATTGCAGAAAGTCTTGGTTATCATTATGAATTAGGACTTAATGTATATTTAAAAAAAGGTGCTTATGGAAATGCTATTTTTAGTCGTTTTCCCATTGTACATTCCGAAAATTTAAATATTACCTGGGGTATAAAAAAACGTCGAGGATGTCTAATGGCAAAAATTATCACCCCATTAGAATTATTAAAAAATGATTTATTCTATTCAGAGTTTAAAGAAAAAATTCAAAAATCTAAAAAACATATAGAAGATTTCTCCATTAAAGAAATAGGAATTTTAAATATGCATCTTGGTTTAGCAAATTTTGAACGATTATGGCAGGTAGAACAAATATTAAATTCAGCTTTTATCGAAATTATGAAAAACTATCCATTAGTTATTGTAGGTGATACAAATGATCGTTTAGAACGTGTCGATAAATTATTCGAAAAAAAAGGATTCTTTGATACAACTAAACTTATTTCATTAAATAAAAAAATAAAAAAAAGCCAATTTTATACTTTTCCTTCTTATTCTCCTCAACCTATCATTCGAATTGATAAAATTTTTATAAATTCTTACTGGGAAGTAATAGATCATAAAGTTATAAAAGATAAATTAACTAAAATTGCTTCTGATCACTATCCTATTTATGTAGATTTAAAATTAAAATGATTAGATTTTTAGTTGCCGTTTTTATCGTCCTTATTTTTATTATACATCTAAAAAAACGGAGGATAAAATATGGCTTGGTTTAAAAGAATCTTTTTATTTGTTTTAACCAATATTTTAATAATTGTCACAATAAGTATCGTAACATCTCTATTAGGAATTCAACCCTATTTAAGAGGATATGGTATTGATTTAACATCTCTTGCTATTTTCTGTCTTATCTGGGGTATGGGTGGTTCTTTTATATCTTTACTATTATCTAAATTTATGGCAAAAATGATGATGGGGGTTCATGTAATTCAACCAGGTGATCCCCAATTTGGCTGGCTTGTTCATAAAGTACATAATATTGCAAGAAAAGCAGGTATTACAAAAATGCCAGAAGTAGGAATTTACGAAAGCCCAGAATTAAATGCTTTTGCAACTGGACCTTCAAAGAATAATGCTCTTGTAGCTGTTTCTACTGGTCTATTACAACATATGGAGGAAGATGCATTAGAAGGCGTTTTAGGACACGAAGTTGCACATATAGCCAATGGAGATATGGTTACAATGACTTTATTACAGGGTATAATTAATGCCTTTGTAATGTTTTTTGCTAGAATTATTGCTTTTGCTGTAAGTTCAGCAGTAAGAGATGATGATTTACGTCATTTTGTTCAATTTGCATTAATTATTGTTTTAGAAATTGCATTAAGTTTTCTTGGTATGATGGTTGTTGCATGGTTTTCTCGTTATAGAGAATTTCGTGCAGATGAAGGTGGTGCAAAATTTACTTCCAGAACAAGTATGATTAATGCACTAAAAACATTACGCGACTATTACGAAATAGAAGATCCTCGTGGTCAGGAATTAGCTGCATTTAAAATTTCTAATAAATCCCATGGTTTAATGGCATTATTTTCAACCCATCCACCTTTAGAAGAAAGAATTGCTCGTTTACAAAAATTAGCAATTTAATTATCAATTGCGGTCGAGTTCTCTATTTACATTCGACCGCATTTTCTTATTTATCTTTATTTACAAATTTTTAATTAAAATTTAATTAGCTCTTATGGAAGGTCATAATTCTTTAAGAGCTATTTTATATGCTTTTTTAGCAAATTTAGGAATAGGGATTACAAAATTAGCAGCTGCCATTTATACTGGTTCTGGTAGTATGTTAGCAGAAGCAATTCATTCTTTTGCAGATACTTCTAATCAGATATTATTATTTATTGGACTTAAACGTTCCCAGAGACCTCCTGATGAGAAACATCCTCTTGGCTATGGTAAAACAATTTATTTCTGGAGTTTTCTTGTTGCTATCCTACTTTTTAGTATGGGAGGTTTATTCTCTATTTACGAGGGAATACATAAACTGGAATCTAAAGAATCAATTCAATCACCATGGATTGCATTAGTTGTTCTTGGTATCTCTATTATTCTTGAATTTCTAAGTTTATTAGGTGCTTTAAAAGAAATTTATATAATTAAAAAAGAAACTCCTTTATTCCAGTGGTTAAAAGAATCTACGAAAGCAGAACTTGTTGTTGTTTTTGGAGAAGATGTTGCAGCTTTACTTGGTTTAATTATTGCTTTTCTATTTGTATTTTTAGCATATTATTTAAAAAATCCAGTTTTCGATGCAATTGGTTCTATTTGTATAGGTATATTGTTAATTATTATTTCCCTGATGATTTGTATTCGTATTAAATCTATGATAATTGGAGAATCAGCAAATCAAACCATTAAAGAAGAAATTAATCAAATCATTTCTCAAATACAAGAAATAGAAAAAGTATTTCGAGTAATTACAGTTCAATTAGGACCAGATGTAATGCTTTCTGCGAAAATCAAATTAAAATCTCATTTAAATATTGAACAGGCTGTAAAAATTATTAATCAATTAGAAAAAAAAATCAAACAAAAGATTCCAGATATTAAATGGAGTTTTATTGAACCTGATATTAAAGATTAAATTTTCTTTAAAGTTACTTTATACCGAAACAACTTGGAATTTCTGATAAAGAAAGAAAAAGTAGTTGATTAATAATAGAGAAAATAGGCTTTGTTGCATAACTCCCATTTTAAAGCAAAATTTTTTATAAAAGCGAAATTTTTTTCAAATAATACTAACATATGTTTAAAAATTTAATACTTTTTTCATATCATGAAAAATTGTCTAAGAATGTTGATAAATATTTTTATAAATAGCAAATCATTAACTTTTATGCAACAGAGCCGAGAAAATATAATTTTATAATCGTAATAAAGTGAGCTATTAATGAAGGCAAATTTTCTAACAGAAGAACAAAAAGATATTATAAAAAAACAGCATAGAGCAATTAAAAATAAAAAGATAGCAGATAGATTAAAAGCAATATTATTACTCAATGATGGATATACTTACGAGCAAGTTGCTCATATATTATTGTTAGATGAAACTACAATAAGAAATTATATAAAGCGTTATAGAGAAAAAGGGATAGAAGGTCTCATAGAAGATAACTATCATCAGACGAGCATTTAAGTCAGAAGGTATATACAACAATCAAAGAAATAAGAGAATATATTAAAAAGCGATTTGGAATATATTATAGTTTAGAGGGTGTAAGGAAACTTTTACATAAAATGGGTTATGTTTATAAAAAGACAAAACAGATACCAGCTAAAGCAGATAAAGAAAAACAAGAGAGATTTAGGGAAAAATATAAGTTTTTAAAAGCTTCTAAATCAGAAGAGGACCAGATATATTTTGTAGATGCAGTTCACGTAATTCATAATTCGATGCCATCTTATGGTTGGATAAAGAAAGGAAAAGAGAAAAACATTTTATCTAATACAGGAAGGAAGGGAATTAATATAAAGGGGGCATATAATGTAGAAACAAAGGAAGTAGTCATCATGGAAGCCCAGAAAGTTAATTCAGAGGTTTTAATAAGTTTGATAGATGAATTACAATATAAACAGAAGAAAGGAAATATTATTTTAATATTAGATAATGCGAGATATAATAGAAGCAAATTAATACAAGAATATTTAAAACAAAATTCACGAGTAAAAATATCTTACTTACCACCATATTCACCAAACTTGAATCTTATTGAAAGATTATGGAAATTTTTTAAAAAGAAAATTCTTTATAATAAATATTATGAGAGTTTTGATGCATTTAGAGATAGTTGTATACAATTTTTTAAAAATATTGAAATGTATCGAAGTGAGCTCAATAGCCTTATGACAGAAAATTTTTGTATTATAAATAGTAGTTGACATTAGAAAATTATAATGGTATAGGTATAATTCTAATAAAATAAACCATTTATTCATTTCTAAAACTATTATGATTGCCATTTCGAATATTGTAATTTTTTTGAATTAACAATAGTAATATTGAATATTTACTAAATCCTTAATTTATCTTATGGATAGAAAAGATTTTTTTACAAAAGGTATTAAAGAACTTGCAAAAGAACTTTATAAAACCCCTGTAGGAAATTTTATTGATTTACGTCTGCAAACAATTGTAAATGCATTAGAACCTTTTGCAAATTATAGCGAAGATGTAGATACAAATCAAAAATCAAACTCTAATGACAAAAACAATAAAACAATTCATAAAGTAATTTTTGTTAGACCACCTGGTTCAAATCCAAATCCAGAAAAGTTTTTACGATTATGCAATACCTGTGGTGATTGCATTATTGCCTGTCCTTATAATGCTATATTTAAAATTGAGGGTATAGAAGGACCAGTAATGAATCCAAATCTTAAAGCATGTTATTTATGCGAAGATTATCCCTGCATTGAAGCATGCGAAACAAATGCTCTTATGCCCTTAGAAGAAAACACTTTTCCTTATTTTGGCTATGCAGAAATAAATATAGAAAAATGTCAGAACTATGAATTATTAAATTCCAGAAAAAAGAAATTAAATTGTTCTTTATGCTATGATGAATGCCCTATAGAAGATGCTATAAGTATTTATAATAAAGTTCCCGAAATACTTGAAAATTGTATTGGTTGCGGAATTTGTAAACATCAATGTCCAGAAAATGCTATTGAAATTAAGCTCGAATAATATTTATCCTTCGTATTTTTTTCTTATTAAGTGAAATTGATTAATTTTTATTTGAGCAATACGTTTTAATTCTTTAATATCATTTAAATATTTTTTCAATTCTTTATCAAAAAGACTTCTTTCTTCCATTTTTCTTAATGAATCTCTTAAAAAAATCAAATCTTCTTCTTTAGCAATTCTCTTTTGTAATAATAATTTTTTTAAAATATCAAATTCAAATTTTCTTAAATGCACTCGAATTAAAAATTGAACACCAAATTTTTCTACTGCTTTTCCCCAGTTTCCAGATAAATTCATTCGAGCTAATTCTTGATACTCCGCTGTATCGACTGCTCTTCGATGTTCCTGAACAGAAACCTCATCTGAAGACTCCTGTTATTTCTATATCCTGAAAAGTTTCTTCCTCTTCTTCTGGAATAAGTTGCTTTAATTTACCTATACGATAATCATCTTTAAAATGATCCGGTTTTTCTCTTATAATACGAGTAAATTGATCTAACATCAAGCAAATATTTAGAACTTTTCCTAAATTTGTATTATTAAGTTCTTTTACCTTTGGCATCAATTCTCTAATAATAGTTTCTGCTCCTGCTAATTTTCGTTTTTCTATTTCATAAACCTTTTCTAATTTTTTATTATACACAGATAAAAGTTTTTCTATAATTTCTAATTCTGCTACAACATATCCATAGATACCCGGTATTTTCAGTATTGTATCTGGCTCAACAATATGAATAATAAATAAAAAATTAGACTCATTTAATAATTTTATATAATAAAGTGCCATATCTTCAGAATAGACTAAATCATTTAGATGTTTTCGAAAAATTATATCAGAAGTAGGAATAGGGTCTTCGTATATTTTTAAATTTATGTCTTTGATTCTATCCCTTATTTTTAATAAAGTATCTAATAAACTTTCTTTTTCTTCTTTAAGTTCCCTTCTTGCCATACAATTAAGTAAAAATTTATTTTAACATATTTTTTTGTTTAAATAATTCTGTGATGGTTTTTAAATCTTCAGGTGTATCTACACCTGGTAAAGAATCATCAGTTAAATAAACACCTATATTAAAATCATTTTCTAATACTCGTAGTTGTTCTAAAGACTCTACATCTTCTAAAATAGATCTTGGTAAAGTAGCGAAACGTAATAAAAAATCTCTTTCGTAAGCATAAATTCCTAAATGAAGATAAATAGGATGATTAATTGGATTTCTGGGAAATGGTATTAAAGAACGAGAAAAATATAGAGCTCGTCCTTTTTTAGAAACAACAACCTTTACACGATTAGGTTGTAATGGATCTTCATTATGTTTAAATGGCCTTGCTGCGGTTGATACTTCCCATTCTGGATATTCTATTTTATTTTTAATAACACCATCAATTAATTCTGGCTCTATTCCCTGGTTCATCTCCCTGAATATTTATTATTATAGAATAATCTGCATATATATTTGCTACTTCTGCTACCCTATCTGTTCCACTTTTATGTTCTTCACTTGTTATTAAACATTCTCCTCCAAAAGATTCTACAACTTCTCTTACCCTTTCATCTTCAGTTGCAATAATAATTTTATCTATATATTGACTTTTCATAGCTGCTTCGTATACATAACGAATCATTGGCCAGCTACCAATTTTTGCTATTACTTTTCCTGGAAATCTCGTAGAAGAATATCTTGCTGGAATAACTGCTAATATTTTTTTATTTTGATTCATATCTATATCTCCTTTTTTATAACTGTATATAATTTAATAATTTTAAAGAATCCTTAATTGCTTTAGGATTATGTGTGCGAATCCAATCTACTCCTTTTAATATTAATGCAATCTCGCATGCTAAGGTTACATAGTTTCTCTCTTTTGGATTTTCTATATTTGCAACTTTACCAAGAAAAGATTTTCTGGATACAGAGACATAAACTGGTAATCCATAACGTTTTTTTAATTCTGGTATCATATTAATTACACAAAAGGAATTAAGATAGTTATTTCCAAGAAAAAATCCCATCCCAGGATCAATTAAAATTCTTTCTTTAGATATTCCTGCTTGTATTAGAGCATTTAATCTATCGTCAAAAAAATTAATAATTGAATAAAAGATTTGATTATGATCCACTTCTTGATCCATCTGTGCTCTTCCTGACGATATCTGATGCATTACAATTAATTTTACTTCATGATCTCTTAAAAGAGGATATAAATCGGAATTAGGAAAACCATTTATATCATTTAAATATTTTATTTGATAATTTAAACAAAATTTTTGTGTTTCGTATCTCCATGTATCAATAGAAATGGGTATATTATTTTCTATTGCAAATTCTATAATTGGTTTTAATCGTTTTATTTCTTCTTCAATAGATACGTCTTTCCCCATTGGATTACTGGAAATAGCTCCTATATCAATAACATCAGAATATTGACTTAAATTTATTAATTGATTTTTTGCTTTTTCAATAGATAAATATTCACCACCATCAGAAAAAGAATCTTCTGTAATATTTAGTATTCCAGCTAAATAAATATTATTGTTTAACATAATGTCTTAATTTGTTAAAAAATCTAAAAATGTCTTGTTTTCAATTAAATTTTTCCATTCTTCATTTTCCTGTATAAGAGATTGTATTAAAGGTTCTTCTTTTGCAATTGTTCGATAATTTGTATTTAAGTCAATGGCATTCTTTAAATAATCAAATGCAGATTCATATTGATTTTTGGAAAGTAATTCTATTGCATTCATATAATTTAAAAAAGCTTTTAAATTTTCATTTGTTAGAGAATGATAATTTTGATAAAACTTTTCAAAAAGAATTTTAAGAAAACTATAATCTTTAACTTTATAAGTATTATAAATTAATAATAATGACAAATAATCTTTATAAGGAACTTCCTTCAAAATATTATGAAATTCATATTCCAATAAATCAGAAGTATTAAGAAATTTCTCATTAGATAAATATTGTTTTAATAAAAAATCACCATAAGAATTAGATATAATTTCCCAGAATTGCGATTCTTGTCTATATGCTAAAAGTTTCTCTATTTTAGATAATTCTTTATCATATATTAGTAATAATATAATATAAAATTGATTAAAAAAATTTGAATAGGGGATAATCTTTGTATTCTGATAATTTATATTTTCTATAAAATATTCATATAATTCGTCATATTTCTTTTGATAAAAAAAATCAAGCATACTATATAAATATTTTTCTGGATATTCATTTTCTAAGTAAATTAAATATCTTTTATATTCTTCGTTAATCTGGTTTTGTAATGCTTTACTTAATAAAAAAACAATATAATAATTTTTTTCTTTTTGGAAATTGTTTACATTTTCCTTAGAAAATAACTCATCTATCTTAAATAATATTTTATCTACTACATCAAATTTTTCTAAATTCAAATAAATATATGCTCTCAGGATCTCTAAATAATATAAATTTCTTTTATCTGTTTTTTCTATATTATTATATGATTTTTCAATATGTTCTTGAGCTTCTAATAATTTACCCTTATTATAATACATTAATGCCATTTGAAAATTAGCATACCAGTTCTCTGGTTCTAACTCTAAAACTTTTAAAAATATTTCTGAAGCTTTTTCTTTATTTCCAGCTTCCTTATATAAATTGCCTGCTTTGATTAAAAACAATACATTCTTTTTAATAGAAAACATTTCTAAATATTTTTCTGCTGCCTGTTGATAATTTTGTTCTTCTTCTAATTGTTTTGCTTCGTAAAGTAAATCCTGTAATCGTAATTTTTCTGGATCATAATGTTTCTCTGCTAATAATACATATTTTTCCACTTCTTTTGATGGCTTAAATTTTAAAAAAGCTTTTGAATATATATATAATTTTTCCCAATCTTCTATAAATTTATAATAATTTACAATTTTCCAGAAAGATTGTTCTTTTAAATCCTTTTGACAATAGACCTTAATTGCATTTTGAAATTGTTCTATTGATTTTTCTTTTTCTTTTAATTTTTCGTAAGTTAACCCTAAATAATAATAACCATAACATTCTTTGGGATATAATCGTATTTCTTTTACAAAATAATCTATCGCAGATTTATAATCTCTTTTTGCTAATGCTTTTTTTCCATAGAGAAGATTTTCTGATTCACCACCTAAAGCGAAAGGAAATAAAAATATAATAATTAAGAACTTTAATTTAATCGAATTCATTTTTTTATTTACTATTTTTAAAAAGGATTGACAATAAAAGACTAATTTTGAGATTTTTTCTCTGTGTCAACACTATTAATAGAAATAAAAAATTTAAGTAAACATTACGGGGCTAAAATAGCATTAAACAACATTTATTTAAAGTTAAATCAGAACGAAGTGGTTGGTATCTTAGGATTAAATGGAGCGGGGAAATCAACCTGTTTAAAAATACTCGCTGGTATCTTACCACCCACAAAAGGAGAAATCTACTTAAAAAATACTCTAATCTATAATTCAGAAACTCATCAAACAGATGATTATTTACTTCAATATAAATCTAAACTACGAATTGGTTACTTACCAGAATTTGTAACATTATATCCAGAATTAACTGTAAAAGATTTTTTAAATTTTATGATGGTTATAAAAGATGTTCCAAAGTACAAAAGAGAAGAAGAATTAAAAAATGCTATACAAAAGACTCATTTAGAAGAATACGAAAATACATTAATCAAATATTTATCTCTTGGTTATCAAAAAAGAACAGGAATTGCACAAACAATCTTAGGCAATCCAGATTTTATTATTTTAGATGAACCAATTTCTGGATTGGATCCAAGACAAATTATAGAAATAAGAAATTTAATACGAGAATTAGCGAAAGAACATACAATTATAATTTCCAGTCATATTTTATCAGAAGTAGCACAAACTTGCGATAGAGTTTATATTTTACATAAAGGAGAAATAGTTAAAGAAGTATCAAAACAAGAATTACCACAAATAGAAACAATCTTTATGGAGGCTACCAATGCTTGAACGTTTTCTTGCTATTATTAAAAAAGAATTACAAACCTTACCAGCAAGTACAATTCCACAATTTACTATTGGAATATTAAGTTTTTCGATAGGATTAATATCTATATTGCTTATGTTATCTCGCGGTCTAACTTACGAAAATGCATCTGCTATATTGATTCATTATTTTTATATATTAACATTATTTTCTGGTATGTTTTTATCCATTCCATCAATTATTTATGAAAAACGATATAAAATGTTAGATTTTTTGTTTATTCATTCTATTAATGAATTTGAATTTATAAGTGCAAAAATAGTTATTTATACTTTTATCAACTGGTTTGTTCTCTCTCTTTTATTTATTATATATACATTATTAATTGTAAAAACACCATTTTACATTGTTTTAACATGTATTATTGGATTTTTGTTTTTATCTTACTATTCTACCAGTATAGGTATTTTTGCTTCTACCATTACAAATAGTATCACTACTTCTTTTTTTCTTGCTGGATTTATTCTTTTATTAATTGATATTGGTGGTTTTTTATCGGGACTATTTCCTTCCCCTGCAAAAGAAATATTTAGTTATTTTCATGCAATTAATCAATTTATGCCTTTATCCAAAGGGATATTAACGATTAAAGGTATCTTTTTCTTTTTAAGTATTGGATTATTTTTTCATTATTTAAGTATTATAATCTTACAATTGCAAAGATTTAAAGGAATTAAAGATTTATAAAGGGGGCTCTTATGCAAAGATACATCGTTGGTATTATAGGTAGCATTTTACATCTTACAGGTTTAATTTTTATTTGTACATCTTTTTATTTATTACCAGAAAACTATTGGGGTTATTTTTTAATATTTGCAGGTTTATTTTTTATAATTATTGATGGTTATTTTTTATATCAAACTTCAAAATCCTTACAGGAAACAATGCATTTTATAAATTTATTTCTAATTGATGGACTTGTAATCTTATTTTTTATTATATTATGGTTTATTGAAGTTCCTGCACTTAAAGACAATAAAACATTCTGGAATAATCTACGAACCTTTTTTATTTTTCTGTTTTTATTAAGTTTATTTATTCATTTTATTTATAGAAATATTGTAGGTTATCATTATTATAATCAGCTTTATCAAAAAACAGCTATCAAAATTAGTAGTTTAAAAATTATATCTCAATCTATTTTTTTAGTTTTAGTACTTTTTTTAATAAATCTATTACTTATTAAATGGGATTTAACCATTGATTTAACACCTGGATATTATTCTTTTAGCAAAAAAACAAAAGATATTATTGCTTCTATAAAGAGCCAAAATATTAAAATATTTGTTTTTTTACCAGATCAACAATTAGTTCAAACCAAAAAAGATACAACAGTACCAGAAATTTATAATTTTTCCGAAGAATTAAAAATCATGTTTAGCAGTATTTCTAAAATTAATCCAGAAATAGAAGTACAATTTTATAATGCTGATCTTTTAGAAAATAATAATCAAAGTTTTGGAAATGTAACAAATGGTACTATCATACTTCGTAATTATAGTAATACTCAAACCAATTTACCTTATACCGAAAGAAGAATTTATGTATTTTCTTCTTACGATTTAGAAAAATTAGAACAAAATTTTATTCGATCTTTGCTACAAATTGCAAGTGAGCCTATTAAAGTTTATTTTTCTACAGGTTTTGGTGAACGATATATCAATGTTCAAAAAAAACCATATAATATAGATTATTTTATAGATGTTCTTCGTATCTATAATTTTGAAATTTTTGAATGGAATGAAGCAAAAGGCTTCCCTTATAGCATTCCAGAAGATACACAAATTTTAGTTTTTGCAGGATCTCAATATCCAATTCCTAAGGATACACAAAAAGTAATTTTAGATTATCTAACTAATAAAAATGGTAAATTACTGATAATGATAGATCCCAATGGAAAAGAAAATTTTAACTGGTTATTAGAATCCTTAAATTTAAATTATAGATTTCATATAGCAAATTTATTACAAATAGAAAGAAAGCCAAATTTTATTTATACAGATCAAATTGGTATAATGGATTTAACACAAAATATAAGAAATATTGAAAGACCACGAATTTTATTTACTGCTAGAGGATATTTTGATAAAATCAATCAATTACAAAAAATATCTGATTACATAGTAAAAGAATTTTTATTTACTACTTATACTACGTGGAATGATGTAAATCAAAACTTAAAAAAAGATAAAATACCAGAAGAAAACAATAAAAGATTTACCTTAGGTATTGCAATTGAAAAAGAAAACTCCAAAATTGTTCTCTATTCTGATGTAGATTGGATTACAAATAAATATTTAATCCAGAATATTTATAATTTAAATCTACAATTAGCAACAGATACATTATTTTATCTTGGAAATAGAATGAATATACCTGGTATTTTAGAAGAGAAAAGAGAAAATCAAAATATTCTTATAGATGAAAGTGGAAAAGTACGACTTTTTATAATTGGTATTATTATAATTCCTTTATCAATGATTATTTTAGTTGGATTATTAGTATATTTTTATAATAAAAAACATAAAATAACCTTATAGCCCGCACTATGAAGACACAAAATATTAAGACAAAATATTATTTTATAGGAATCAGTATATTAATTATAATTATTCTTTTTATAATCTTAAATGATACTTCAAATAACAAAATATGTGATGCCCATAAAACAAATTCTCTTACTTTAATGAAGGAACCTTATTTAATAAAAATATTTAAAGAAAACGATAATCTATTATTAAAAATTCAATTTTTAAATTCTGATAAAAAAGAAATCATTTATAAAGCATCTTCGGTATTACATAATTTTTTTAACGAAATCAATCCTTTATGTTCCGAAATTGTTTATAAATTAAATCCAGAAAATTTTAAAGAATCTTTTTGTTTTTTAGCAGAAAATTACTCTATTTGTAGAGGAAAAGTATTACAAAAAGGATATCCTGTTTCCATAAAAGAAAAAGAAACTTTATCCAAAAATATGTATATCTTAAATACTTATCCATGGCAAAATATTGAAGAAACAATCATTCAAATACAAAATGAACCTCAAAATTTAAATCGTATTTTGAATTTTATTGATTCTCGTATCTGGAATTTACCAGAAAAATCTTTTATAGCAAAAGTAAAATTTTCCTATAATAATAAAAAATTTCTTTTAAACAAGAAAAAAGAACAATGGTTCCTAAATCAAAATCCTATATCCCCTGGTATAGCAATGAAATTTGTTAATCAAATTGTAATGATGGAAGAAGATATAAATTTTAAAAATATTTATAATAAAAACGAACTTATACCTTTAATAACAATAAATTTTATGCTGGATTTTCAAGAATGGAAGTTTTCTCTATTTCAAAAAAAAGATTATAAATTTACTATTTACAAAACCTCTCATCAACCAGAAGAATTTTTAATAGAAGTAAATCAGAACATAAAATTCTTAAAAAAATATAGTTATGATCAATTAATGCAAAATCTAAATACCCTCATAAAACAATTGCCTGAGAATAAAGAATCATAATTTTTGTTTTTATAATTATTAAATGGATTCATTTAATGAAAGTTATTTTCTATAAGAATTCTCGTTATATGGCTAAATTTAGAAGTTTAAGTATTATATTATTAATTTTCCTATTAGAATGCAAAACCTATTATAAAGAATTAAAAGTATTTCCAGAAAATTTAAAACAGGTTTTTATTGAAAATTTTTCTAATCAAACTTTTGAACCATATATTCATTTAGAATTAACAGATGTCTTAAAACAGAAATTTCATACAAGAAATACACTTATTTTAACTAAGGAACCTGATAATACAAAATATATATTAAAAGGTAAAGTTATTCTTTTTAGAAGAGAAGTATTATTATATACTAATGAATTAGAACCCACACATTATAAAATTGATATGGTTGTAGAAATTTATATCAATAAAAAAAATCAAACTCTATTAAAAGAAGAAGTTTATGATTCCATTCGTTATTCTCTTAAAGAAGGTGCTATAGAAAATGATTTTCAGGCTAGAAGAAGGCTTTACGAAAGAATCAGTCAAAAAATACTTTACCATTTAGAAAAAACCATTCTGGAAGATTTAAAAGGTACTATCGATGAAAATAGCAGAGATAATACAACCAGATGATTTTCATTTGCATTTACGAGATGGAATTTATCTTAAACATACTGTGACTTATAGTTCAAAATATGCCAGAGCTATTATAATGCCTAATTTAAAACCACCAATAACTTCAATTGAACAAGCAAAATCTTATCGAAATGAAATTTTAAATATTAATCCAGATTTTAATCCTTTAATGACATTATATCTTAATCAAAATATTAAAAAAGAAGAATTAAAAAAATTTCCCGATATTCCCTGGCTCTTAGGTATTAAATTATATCCATCTGGTGCTACAACACATTCTGATTATGGAGTTAAAGTATCAGAATTAGAATATTTTTATTCCTATTTTGAATTAATGGAAAAATATAATATACCTTTATTGGTACATGGAGAAGTAGCAGATTATGAAGTTGATTTTTTTGAACGAGAAAAAGTTTTTATTGAAAATCATTTAATTCCAATTAGAGAAAAATTTCCTTATTTAAAAATTGTTTTAGAACATGTCTCCAGTAAAGAAGGAGTAGAATTTGTGAATCAATATGATTTAACAGCAGCAACAGTAACACCTCAACACTTACTTTTAACACGAAATGATCTTTTTTTTGGTGGAATTAATCCACATAATTTTTGTCTTCCTATTGTAAAAACTCAACATGATAAAGAAGCAATTGCTAAGGAAGTTTTACAGGGAAATCCAAAATTTTTTGCTGGTACTGATAGTGCACCACATCCAAAACATAAAAAAGAAAGTTGTTGTGGACCAGCAGGTATTTTTTCTGCTCCTATTTCGATTGAATTATATCTCCAGTTTTTTGATGATTATGGAAAATCCTTTTATAATAATTATACAGATAAAGATCTTTTAGAAAACAAAGAAGTTATAAACCGAATAGAAAACTTTTTATCAAAATTTGGCGCTGACTTTTATGGACTTGAATATAATAAAAAAACCATTTCTATCTATAAGCAAGAATTTTCTATACCTGAAGAATACCCCTTAGGAAATGAAACAGTTGTTCCAATGTGGGCAGGAAAAACATTAAAATATACTTGTTATATATCATAATTGTATAATTAAAATTGTATTATGGAAACTTTTATTCAATACGAAATTGATTTAAATTATCAAGATTTTCTTTCTATGGCTCAAAAAGGTGTAGAAATTATTAAAAAAATATTAAATAACAATCCAGACTATTATAAAGGTATAGTATGTCCTTTACGTGGTGGTTTTTATTTTACAGATTATATTTCCAGAAGAATAGATTTACCTGTACACTATCTTTATATATCTTCTTATGATAATGGAAAAATTCAAAAAGAATTTAAAATTCATTTCTTACCAGAATTACAACCCCATAAACGATATTTAATATGTGATGATATTTTAGCTACAGGTAATACTATTAAGAAGATAAAAGAATTATTTCCCAATGTAGATTTCGAAGCCATTGCCCTATATAAGCATAAAGATAAAGACTATCCTATAAAAAACTATGCTATTAGAGAAGTTCATTCTTCTGTATGGATAAATTTTTTTTGGGAAAAAACAGATAATCACCTTTAAAATAACCAATTATACAAACATTTGATTAGCAATTTTTAAATATATGATTATTATTTCTATATTTTTAAAAAAATTTTCTAATTTTTCTTTAAAGAAATCCATTTTTAACGTCTCAAATAAATAAGAGAATTCATTATGTATTTAAAAATATAACAATATATGGGAGAAAAACTATGAAAAATCAAATATATAAAATCATTATAGGAATATTAATATTATTCCTTATGGCATCATGTGGAAAGAAAAAAAATCCACTATTATTTTTATTAGGTGGTATATCTAATACTTCTCAGACAACACCAGCAAAAGGGGACATTCCTTTAAGTTATGTAAATGGACAAGAAGAACAACAGAATAATAATTCTGAACAAACTGATCCAGGAACATCTGATAATTCTCAAAATAATACTTCTAATACTGAAAATGAAGAGTTAATAGGAACTGTAATTGTTGAAGATCAAACAAGTGAACAAGAGTTTAATTTTAATACTACAATTACCGTAGGATTTAGTATAAGCGTTGTTGATCTTTCTGGTCCTGTTAGTGGTGCAATAGTAAATATAACTGATCCTTCTATGGGTAATATTATTATTTTTCAGGGAATAACTAACGAAAATGGAATTGTTACTGGAAATATCACTATTCCAACTGCTTTAGAAAATGTAGATATAAATGTAAAAATTGGTGAACATACCGCTGTTCAAACAGTACCAATTCAGAAAGAAGATGAATTTGTAATATTTATCAATAGACAAATTGTATTTAATCAAGAAGTAGAAGATTATATAAATCAAATACAGGATACAGATGGAGATGGAATTTCTGATGAATTAGATTCTTATCCAGATGATCCAACAAGAGCAACAAGAACCATATTACCTAATTCTGGAATTTCTATTATTGCCTATGAAGATTTATTTCCTGATAAAGGCGATGCTGACTTTAATGATATTGTAATGCAAGTTATAAACGAAGAAGATTTAAATGCACAGGGACAGGTAGTTCGCATCAGAGGAAAATATAAATTACTTGCAAAAGGTGCTGGTTATGCCCATGTAGTATTTTTAAATTTACCGGGCAAAGGTACTTTTAATGCTAAGGTTTATGATGAAAATAATCAACTTCAATCAGATGTTTCTATTCATTTAGATACATTAAATCAATTACCTATATTTATTAAAAATGATGGTTTCTTTAAAGATAGAAAGATTAATAACTCCAGTATATATTTTACCAATCAATTATGCAGTGGAATGTGCAATGTCTATGCAAATAGACCTATTTCTAATAGTTATTCTGCAGAAATAGAAATCATCTTTGATGAACCAATTGAAAAAGCTCAATTATTAGCCGCTCCTTATGATCTCTATGTATATGTAAATAACACTAAAAAAGAAATTCATTTTCCTGGATTATATAAAGATTCTAATGGTAAAGATTTGTATATAGATTCGCAAGGATTTCCATGGGCAATTCAAATACCAATAGAATGGAATTGGCCATTAGAAAGAAATGACATACGAAATGCTTATCCTTATTTTGAAGAATGGTACAAATCTAATGGAAAAGAATATAAAGATTGGTATAAAAGATTTGATGAAAAAGCAAAAAGTCATCAATTTCAATATTTTAATATAAGCCCCCTATCAGCCTATTTCCTCCAATTTGGAAATGTTCATCAATCTCTCTTATGGACATTTTTAGCGATATTTACCTCCGGGATTTTAGTATTTCTCTTTATTAAGGGAAGAACGAAGTACGAAGTATAGCCTTAATTAACTATAAGGGTTGCGTTTGCCAGGGCAATAGTCCTGGCTTTTTTTTATATCAAACCAAATATCCATTCTAAAATTGCTTTTTGTATATGGAGTCGATTTTCCGCTTGTTGAAAAATAATATGAGAAAATTGATCCATTACTTCGTCAGTAATTTCTTCGCCACGATGAGCAGGTAAACAATGCATTACAATCACATCATCTGGAGCATATTGTAATAAATCTTTATTTACAGAATAGGGCTGAAAAACTTTTTTTCTAATTTCTGCTTCTTTTTCCTGTCCCATAGATACCCATACATCTGTATAAATAACATTTGCATTTTTAACAGCCTCCTTAGGATTTTTATATATTTCTATTTCTTTTTGATACTGTTTTATTATATTTTTTACAATGGGGTGAATATCAAATCCATCTGGACATGCAATGGCAATTTTAGTTTTTGTATAAATGCTTCCTAAAACAAGAGAATTGAATACATTATTAGGTTCTCCAATAAAAGCGATTTTAATTTTGTCTAAGGGCATTCCTAGATCATAAATAGTCATATAATCTGCTAAAGCCTGACAGGGATGATATAAATCGGATAATCCATTAATTACTGGTAGGACATTTAAATTTGCCATTGTTTCTAATTTTTTTTGACTATTTGTACGAATCATTATACCATCTAAATAACGACTTAAAACATAAGTAGTATCTTCAATTGTTTCTCCTCTTCCTAATTGTAATTCATTTGCATGTAAAACAAGATAATGTCCTCCCAATTCCTGAATGGCAATACTAAATGAAATACGTGTTCGCGTAGATGCTTTTTCAAATAATAAAGCAATCGATTTATTTTTTAATGCTGTGGGATTTAATAATCGATTATTTTTAAATTCAATACCTCTTTTTAAAAGAGTAAAAAATTCATCTTGTTTTAAATTCATTAAATGAAGTAAATGTCTCATAATATTATCCCTTTATTTTATTAATTTATAAAGATCATCTGCTACAATTTTAGCTGGATTTTTATTTTCTGGAACTAAAGGAATTTCTTTTAATAGTTTTACAATTTTATTTCTATATGTGGAATCCTGCAAAATTTTTATTGCTTCATTATAAATATTATCTGGATGAACTTCATTTTGTAATAGTTCAATAGCAACTTGTTCTTTTGCTAATAAATTAGGTAAACCAATATAACGTGTTTTTATTAGTAATGATATAATAAAATAATTTAACCAACCAACTTTATAACAGATAATCATTGGTTTTTTAAAGAAAGCAGCTTCTAAAGTGGCTGTTCCTGAAGCGATAATTAATAAATCAGAACTTTGCATCACTCTTAAAGACATCGCAGGTAAAACTTTAAGATTTAAGTCCTTATATAAGGATATTGTTTGATTGATATAATCAAATACTTTTCCTGAATCAGAAGGAGAAGGAATTAAAAAAATTGCATCTGGATATTGACTCTGAATTTTTTTTGCTGCTTCTAACATAGGAATTAACAATTGACTAACTTCGGAATATCGACTACCGGGTAATATACCAATAACAGGCTTATGTTTTAACTGTAATATTGGTTGTTTTCGTAATTCTTTTGGTATTCGAAATTTTATAGGATGACCAACCCATTTTACAGGTACATTTTCTTTTTCGTATATTTCTTTTTCGAATTCAAATAATACATACATTTTATCTACTACTTTTTTAATCAGTTTGATTCTTTTATAATTCCATGCCCATATCTGAGGGCTTACAAAATAAAAAATTTTGATTTGAGAATTTATTTTTTTTAATTCTTTTGCTAATCGTAAATTAAAACCGGGATAATCAACCAATAAAACATATTGAATATTTTCTTCTTTAATAATAGAAAGAATTTTTTTTAGTAATTTCTTTAAAAATGAATATGCTTTTAACGCTTCTATAATACCAATAACTTCCATATTTTGTATATGTTCAATTATCCTCATTCCTTCTTTTTCTAATAATTCTCCTCCTGTACCTATAAATTCATAAGAATCTAATTTTTTTAACTCTCTTACAACATCAACTGCTAACAATTCCCCTGATTTTTCCCCTGTTATGATTAATAGTTTTTTAATTTTCTTTTTTGCTTTCTTGCTTTTTTTTATTGTTTTTTTTGATTTCTTCATAAAATAGATAGCCAGCTTCCATTAATTTTTTTTATTTTATTTTTATCTGTTAGATTATCTTTAATACTTATTATAGTAATACCATAATCCTTAGCTTTTTTTAAGAATTTTTCTTTATTAACAACAATTGTTCCTTTTGTTTCTATTGCTAAAACTTTACAATTGGATTCTTTCATACTTTCTAAGGTAGTAATACCTATAACTGGAATGTCAAATCTTGGATCGTGATCTCTTTTAGCTACTTTACAAACAATAGCACCACCTTTTTTAAATAATTTTCCCCCTCGTCGAATACATTCATCTGTACCTTCTGCACATTCAACAGCCCATACAATTTTGTCCCCCACAATAACACATTGACCTATATCTAATCGATTAACTTCCATTGCATAATACATTCCAAAAGCAATATCTTCTATCTGACTGCTGGATAATCTTTTACCATATCGTCCTTCTTCTAAAAAACAGTTTTTTAAATATTGTGTTTGTGGTAAAACTTCAATACCATACTTTTGCAAAACATCATTTAAATAAAGAAAAACGGTATAATCATTCTTATTATGCATTCTGGCAAGTAATAATAATGTTCGTAAATCGAATTTAGGATTTTCATAAATAATATTTTTTGGTATTTTACCAAGTGAAACAATACGCTTAATCTGAAACTTCTTTAAACTTTTGATAACAGAACTATAAAATTTTGTTAAAACTACTTTATGACAACGACTTTTAAATTCTTCTGGTGGATCATCATCTGTTAATAAAAATACAACAGGATCTTCGCCCATTTCTATTGCATTTTTAACAGCAATCCAGGGTAATTCGCCTTTACCAGCCAGAATACCTAATTTTTCACCATCCATATTTGATAGGTTCAAAATCTTATATAAAAAAAATAAATCAAACGAAATTTATATTTTACTTTCTTTTTTATACATTATTGCTAAATAATAAACTATTTATAATCTATAATAAAACAATTTATTTAATATAAAAACAGTTTCAAAATAACAAACATGTGTTTATATTTTTATTTGCAAGATATTTTTTAAAATTAAGAAAAAGATTTATTTTGAAAATAGAAAATGCTTCTTTTTAATATAAAGTTCTATAAAAGAAATTGCATAAATATTATAGTTTATATTTTTTTATTTAGTAATGAGATTATTTTATTTTATTATTATATTATTAATGTTTTATACAAACTCTATATTTAGTTTTATAAATTATAGTTATACTTCTAATCTATTAACGATTAGAACACCATTATTACCTATCTTAGAAAATGAACACAATTTTGAACGTATCTCTTTTTCTGTTAAAAATATTTGGTCTTTACAATACGAAAAATTTATTATTGATGGAGAAGAATGGGAAATTTCTTATACAAAGCAATTAAAATTTAGCAATCATTTCTATGCTGGGGGTAATATCGCTTATAAATTACAAACAGGTGGTATTTTAGATCCCCTTATTGAATCTTTTCATCGTTTTACAGGTGTAACCCAGCAATATAGAGAAGATTATTCTAAAAATAAAATTTTTATTAGTTATGAACCTTATGGAGAATTATATCAATTTTTTGACTATACACCTTACACAAAAGAGCTCAGAAGAAAATTGCGATCTTATCCAAGAAATGGAGAACAACCACCATTATTTATACCATTACCAATTATAACTACGAAAAAAACGAATTATTTTATATGGAATCAAATGATTTTACCACTAGAAGTTATTCCTGTACAAAATGATAATTATGATAGTTTTGATAATCCTAAAATCTACTTTCTATATGAAATATTCGAAAATTATTTCCAAAAATTATATATGGGTATTTATACAAAAATTCCTGTTATAAATAAAACGAATTATTTTTATTCTTCTGGATTTGATACAAGTTGGTTTTTCTCTGGAAGTTTTTATTTTAAAAAAAATATCGAGTTTCTTTATGGTATTTCTTATACTTATTATGAATTAAAAAAATGGCAATGGATTCAAATGCCTGATCATCAATGGAGTGTTCGTCTTCAAAGTAATTATTATTATAGAAAACAAATATTCTTTTTAGAATATCTATTTATAAGTAAACCAATTCTTAATTTAGGAAGACTATCAGAAGATAGTCACTTTATTTCTTTTGGTTTAATAACATTTTATAATAATAAAAAATTCACTTTTTCTCTTATAGAAAATGTTTATTTCTATGCAAGTAGTCCGGACATAGGTTTTTATTTTTCTGTTCAATGGTATAAATAAAAATTTTTTGTTTTTTCAATGGGAAAAATTATTTTAATTTCTGGTGGTATAAGAAGTGGAAAAACAAAATTTGCTTTAAATTATTATAAAAATTTAAACAATCAATTACCAAGTTATTATATTGCAACAAGTCCTATTTTAGATAATGAATTAAAAGAACGAATTCAAAGACACAAAATAGAAAGAAAGTTATTTTATCCATATCTACAAACAATCGAAGAAGAAATACAATTAGAAAAAATTATAAACCAATATTTAAATAGTAATTTCATTATAGATTCTATTACTATATGGATTAATAATTTATTATATTATAATCCAGAAATAGAATATCAAGAAATAAAACATCAACTAAAAAATATAATGGACGTATGTAAAAAAAATAGTGGTTATACCATATTTATTATTGATGAAGTGGGCTTTTGTCTTGTTTCTGAAAATCCTATTGCAAGAAAATTCCAGGATTGGATGGGATGGACATCTCAATTCATTGCAGAACATTCTAATGAAGTTTATTTATGTTATGCAGGGATTCCACTTAATTTAAAAAAATCTTAATATGTTAGAACTCTATCTGGCATTTCTTCTTGATCTTTTTTTAGGACAACCATCAAATAAATTTCATCTTGTAGCTTGGCTGGGTAAAGGATTATCTATTTTAGAAAAAACATTAAGAAATTTCTTTAATAACGATATCCTAAGTAGTATTATATTATTTATATTTTTACATATTTTATATATTTTAATTTTTATGCTTTGTATATATTTTAATGATATTATTATCAATATTATATTGATTTACTTTTCGTTTTCTTTTCGTGGTATGATAGAACATACCTATCCTATTTATATTTCCTTAAAAAATCATAATTTTGATAAAGCGAAATATTTTACTCAATTTATTGTTAGTAGAATAATTAAAGATAATGATGATAAAACTATTATACGTTCATCGATTGAAAGTATTGCAGAAAATTATGTTGATACTTTTATTTCTCCTTTATTTTATTTTTTAATTGGTTATCTGATTCATCCTTCTTATGGAGGATTTTTTGCCTTTTATTATCGTATTTTCAATACCTGTGATGCCATGTTTGGATATAAAAATCAAAAGTATCTTAAATTTGGATTTATATTTGCCAGATTTGATGATTTATTAAATTTTATTCCAGCTCGAATTTCTATATCGTTTATTTTTATTGCTTCATTTCTGCTAAAATATAACTATAAAAATTGTTTTTATATTTGGCTTAGAGATCATAAAAAACATCCAAGTCCTAATGGAGGTAATCCAGAATCAGCATTTGCAGGTTCCTTAGAAATTCAATTAGGTGGAATAAATTATTATTTTAATAAAAAGGAATTTCGTCCTTTTTTAGGTGATAAAATAAAACAATTACATTATATTCATATACTTAAAGCTATTCAGTTATTTATAGTTAGTTCTTTTTTATTTTTTTATTTTATAACAGGTATTATTTACATTGTCTAAAAACATAAGAATGTTCTTTTTTTGATATATATTCTTTTTCCATTTCAAAGCATTCTTTCTTTATTTGCTCCTGCTTATTTTTTTCTATATAATAATACTTTTTAATTTTTTCTTTATCTCTTTCTCGATTTATATATTCATTATAATCATTTTTATTACTTGTATTGGGATTAAGAAAAGTTAAATCAGATAGACATCTAACACCTAACATTACAATAATCAAAAAAAATAATATTCTAAATTTTTTTGTTATATTACTAACTAACATAATTAATGTTATTTAATAATTAACAATAAAATCAATTTTTTTAATATGGCAATTTATATTTTTGTTATAAATATAACTGAATATCATTTATTTATTATATGTATTTTATAAATTATTTTTATTGTAAAATCTGGAAGCAAATTTAAATTGTATTCTATATGAAATATTTAAAATTTCCATTTCAAGTTATTAAAAATACTTTTTTAAATAGCTCAATTCAAAGCCGAATTATTTTGTTTTTTTTAACTTTTATATTTCTTTTTTCTATAGCAGTAATTGAATATATACATTTTTATTTTAAAAAAAAACTTATAGAAAAATTAGAAAATGATCTTCAAAATTTGGTAGAAATTTCGTATAATTCAGTTATTGAAACTTTTTCACAAATGGATCAAGGAATTATAAGTTATGAAAAAGCAATAGAAATTTTAAAAAAGCGATTTAATGGTCCAATTGAGTCCCTTCAAATTATTCTAAATAAGGATATTAATAATTCTTTAATACAATTTTTTAATATCTTAGATATCAAAATTAATACTACGGATATTTCGATTATTAAAGAAGATAATAAAATAAAGGCTATTCTTATTGAATCCTTAGGCAATCAAAATATCTTTATTTTCAATTATAATAGAGATCAAATATTATTACAATTTCCTACTAATTTAGCAGAAATTATTTACTACAAATTTATTAACTCTACTTCAAAAACCCAAGAGGAAATCATAAATAAATACAAAATACGTTTTATTAGAAATATAAATAAAGCATCAATAAAAATTGGTAAAGATGGATATGTATATATTATACAATCTTATAATCCAGAATGGCTATTACCTAATACAAAATTCCCAGATGATTATACCTTAGAGAAAATAAGAGAAAGATTTTCCAATCATTTTAAAGGACATTTTAATTCTAATGAAGATTATAAAAATTATTTAAATACTTTTGGTAAAACACCAGAAGAGCAATATCAGTACATTAATAATTATATGCATAGTAAAAAGAAAAATCCAGATCCAGCTATTGCAATTGTTCATCCATATTTCGAATTTGTTAATCTTGATAATGTTAATTATAAAAACATTTATCCAGTAAGACATATTGTTATTCAAAAAAATGGATTTTATCGATATCCCTGGAAAAATCCTGTTGATAATAAAATTCGAACAAAGGTAGCTTATCTTAAACACTTTGAATATCATAATTATAATCAAAATTTGCATATCAACTGGGTTATAGGTATAGGAGCTTACGAAGATGAAAGTTATTTTATCGTAAATCAAATCAGAAAAAACTTATACATAATATTTTTTATATTTATATTTTTTGTTATTTTTCTTTATTATTATTTTATTCGATTAAACCTTATTAAACCACTTAATGAAGTTATAGAAGGAATGAAAAAAGTCAATGAAGGAAATTATAAAATAAGATTAAAAGTTTATTGGAAAGATGAAATAGCATACATTGCATCAACTTTTAATTTTATGGTTCGTTCTATACGCAAAAAGAATAAAGAATTAGAAAATTATGCAAATAACTTAAAAGAAATGGTAGAAAATCAAACAAAACAATTAAAAGAAACAATTTTGGAGATCAATCAACTAAAAGAAATTCAAGATGGTGATTATTATCTTACTTCGCTACTTCTAAAACAATTAGGACAAAATTTAGTTCATAGTGAAAATGTAAAAATTGAATTTTTTGTAAAACAAATAAAAGAATTCGAATTTAGAAATAAAAGAGGAGAAATTGGTGGAGATATTTGTATTGCTAGAACAATTTTTTTAAGAGAACATCCCTATATATTCTTTCTGAATGCTGATGCAATGGGAAAGTCAATGCAGGGAGCAGCAGGAAGTTTAATATTAGGTTCTGTTATGGAATCTATTTTGGAAAGAACCATTCAGGCATTTATTTTTAAAAATTATTCCCCAGAACGATGGTTAAAAAATTCCTTTATGGAATTAAAGCATATATTTGAATCTTTTCATGGTTCTATGGGAGCTACCATGGTAATGGGTTTAATAGATGAAAATACTGGAACAATGTATTATATAAATGCAGAACATCCACCTGGCATATTATACAGGAATCAAAATGCATTATTTTTTCATCCAGATTTTCATTTTCAAAGACTTGGTATTACAGAGGAATCAGAAAATAAAGAAATAATATATATTCAAACATTTTCTCTATTAAATGACGATATTATTATTTTTGGATCTGATGGTAAAGATGATATTAAACTTAAAAATGGTAATATAAATCATGATGAATATTTAATATTAAATATTATAGAAGAATGTGAAGCAGACTTAGAAAAAATATATCGAAAAATGATAGAAATAGGTGAACTTACAGATGATTTATCTTTACTTAAAATTCACTTTAATTCTAAAAAAGTTCATAAAATTAACAAACATGATAAACTTTATTTTCTAAAATTAAAAAAAGAATTTAAATTAAATCCAGAAAAACATATAAATGATTTAATAAATTTTTATAAAAATAATCCAAATTTTACACCATGTTTAAAATTAATTATACAATATTATGCATCAAGAAAAGAATTTACTTTATTATATAATTATGCTATTAACTATTTTGAATTAAAACCTGCAGATAATACGGTTTTATATTTAATTTTTTATTCATTATATCAAAATAAACATTTTGATAAAGCAATTGAATTTGGAGAAAGATATTATCTAAGAAATCCTACTAATGTAAATTTATTAGTTCAATTGGCAGAATGCTATTTTAAAATAAATCAATTCGCTCGTTCTGAATATCTTATTGAAAAAGCACTAAATCTTGAACCAGAAAACGAAAAAATTAAAAGATTTATTAAAAAATTAAAACAAAGCGATCGAAATTAAAAAATATTCGATCGCCTGCTCATCTTCGTTTAATTTACACCATAAACTCTTTGTTCTTTAAATCGAAAAAATCCACTTTCTTCTTCTTGTTTTAATATTTCTGCCATTTCTGGATTAAAATATTTTAAACGTAACTTATCTAATTCTTCTTCTGATGCTCCTCGTTTTATTAATGCTTCTCTTTCTATCATATATTGTTGACCAATTTCCCATCTTATATCTCTTTCTTTATCTAAATCCTCTAATCGTTTAACAGTATCTGGATCCATACCAAGTGAAGAACGAATCTGTCTTAAAGTTTTATATCGTGTTTCTGAATCCATATTTTGCAATTCTTTTTGAACTGATGGTAATTGTAAAAATGTTTGTGAAACTTCAAAATTTCTTTTAGATAAAAAGTCCTGTGCATTTTCACCATAAATTTGTTGAATAGAAGATTTAAATTGCTGAACTTTATCATTTATATCGCCTGTTGATTGATCAATTTCTTTTAGTGTTTGTTTTAATTCCTGAGACTTTAATTCACCAGCCCAGATTTCTTTCGCAACATCTTCTCCAAAAATTTCATATCGTTTATTCCATAGAACTTCCTGTCTTTCTTCTGGACTTAGACTATATAAATCGTTTCTTTCATCTTCTAACCATTTTTGATATTCCTGATATTGTTCGAATCTCTTAAAAATTTCATCAGCAAGATCGGGGAATGCTGCTTTTAACATTATGTATAATTCTGTTACCCAGGAATCCGGATATTTTTCTTTTAATGTTCTTATTAAATCTTCTATAAGTCTGATCTGTACCCATTTATTTGTTATATTTTTACCATAATTTTTTCTGTATAATGCTACCATTTGTTCAAATGTTAAATCATCAGAATAACGTGGTGTTCCCTCTGGATTATCTTCAATTAGTAAATTATTTAAAACATCTTCTTTTATTTCTGGTATTTTTGGTGGATTTTTTTTAACCTGCTCTATTTGTCTTTTTACAGGATCTTCCTTTGTTAAATAAAAAATTGTAACTATACCCAGAATAGCAAGTGTAATAATACCGATTAATAATAATTTATTTTTATTCATAATTATTATACCTTATTGATTTATTAATTTTTTATAAAATTAAATTAGGGATTTTAATTACTATTAATTTATTAATAAATATTTTCTAATCAAAATTCCCCCAAAAAGGGGAAGAATTAATCATAATATGCAATATAATCTATTAACGCTGCATAAAATTCCATCTCGTCAAATGTATCAGGTGGAACCCCTATTACATCTAAATGATCTTGCTCTACTATCGCTGCTGTTGAAGTCATTTGCGTAGAATTGGGATAATTTATATTCCCTACATAACCTGTATTGGAATATGTATTGATTACATCCATTATTCCACAACATTTTACTGTATATTTTAATCGATATCCCATTTGTTGAGAATTAATCCCTACCAATCCATCATCATCTAAATCAGTTCTTGTACCATCTCCTTTTCCTGCTGCTCCATCATTATCACAATCATCGACACAATATCCATCTCCATCTATATTATAAAATCCATTTCGTAAAATAAACAATGCTGGATTAACCGATGTTCCTGTTTGTGCTGTAATAACAGATGCATATCGATAAGCATAAGAAGAACTAACTGGATTATTCTGATTAAATACTTTCATTCCTGTCACCTGCCCATCAGAGGAAGAATAATCATTATATACTAATTGTTTTGCCGCTGCATATCCATCATTACCAGAACGATAAACTACATTTCCATAAATGGTTGCTAAAGCATTAATCACTGATGTAACACCTGGACCTAAATCTAAAATATACTTAGCGATTGGAGATCCCCTATGAGGAGAGGATACACTAATTAACACTCTTACTACTGTATATCCTTTTCTTGCTCTTAATTCTTTTGCTGCTTTTCTAGCATCTATACCACCCTGAGAGTGTCCTATGATATTGATATATGAAGAACCAGTCGATGCCATATAACTTTCTATTTGATTTGCCAATTGCCATCCTCGATATTCTGAATTATGAAATGGTTGAACTGATGTTGCTTTTGCTTTTTGCTTAGAGTCTATATAAGAATTACAACCAACTTCTAAGAATTTATCGCATGGATCACCCACAAAGGTTCCATAATCATCCCCCCAATAATCATAACCTAAAATATCATCAAACCCAGCTAAACCATGTGCAAAAACTACTGGATAAGTAGTCTTTGCCGCCCTTCCCCAAATGGTAGTACTAATCAATAGTACTACTAAACATAATAGTTGTTTTCGCATAAAACACTCCTCTTTTTATTACATTTATTGTAATATTAATTCAATGTGCAACTTTTTTTTGATGAAAAAGTCAAAAAAATTTCTCAATTGTCCATATTTGGACAAAATTCGTCTATTTTTGTCCTATCTGGGACAACTTTAACAAAATATCAATAATTTTTTTATTTATGATTTACTATTCAAAATAAATTATTTAAAATAATAATCCATGATTTATTAGTTGGCAATATAAGAAAGGAAAGGTTTTTGGTTTATTATGTTTTTAGCTAAAAGAATGAATCATATTAGCCCTTCCATGACCTTAGCTATTACAGCAAAAGCAAAAGAATTAAAAGCCCAAGGTAAAGATGTTGTTGGTTTTGGGGCAGGAGAACCAGATTTCGATACACCAGACAATATCAAAAATGCTGCAATCGAAGCAATTAAAAAAGGTTTTACAAAATATACACCCGTTGGTGGTATTCCAGAATTAAAAAAAGCTATTATTGAAAAATACGAAAAAGAATATCAATTATCTTATAATATGAAAGAAGTCACAGTAAGTTGTGGGGGTAAGCAGGTCTTATTTAATCTATTTTTCGCCATTTTAAATCCTGGTGATGAAGTAATTATTTTTTCTCCCTATTGGGTTTCTTATATTGATATTGTTCAATTTGCAGAAGGAAAACCTGTAATTGTTTCTACTAAAAGTCAAAACCAATTTTTACCTGATATAGAAAACCTAAAAAATGCTATTACACCTAAAACAAAAGCCATCATTATTAATTCTCCTTCTAATCCAACAGGGACATATTATCCAGAAGAATTATTAAAAAAAATTGCAGATATTTTACAATCTTATCCCAATATTTTGATTATTACAGATGATATTTATGAAAAATTATTATATGATGGATTAACATTTAAAAATATTCTATCTGTAGATTCTTCATTAAAGAATCGTACCATTATTGTTAATGGAGTAAGTAAAACATATAGTATGACCGGTTGGCGAATTGGATATGGTTTAGGACCTGAAGAGATTATTCAATCTATGGAAACGATACAAGGACAAAGTACTTCTAATCCAACATCTATTTCTCAAAAAGCAGCATTGGAAGCATTAACAGGAGATCAATCTTATTTAGAGGAATTTCGAAGAATCTTTACAGAAAGACGCGATCTTATTTTTAGAATTTTAGATTCAATTGATAATGTAAAAGTATTTAAACCATCAGGAGCTTTTTATATTTTTCCAGATTTATCGGAAATTTTTAAATTAGATAAATTCCAGAAGTTAAAACAAAAAGACGAGATGAATTCAATTGCATTTACTCGTCTCTTATTAGAAAAAGAAAATGTTGCAGTTGTTCCTGGTATAGCATTTGGTGATGATAATTGTATAAGACTTTCTTATGCAATCAATGAAGATCAAATCAGAAAAGGAATGGAAAGAATTGGAAATTTTATTTATAATTTAATTCATTAAATGGATATAAATTTAAAAGAATTAGAACCATTTTTACATAAAAATCAAATTCTAAATTATAAAATAAAAAAAATTACAGAAGAAGGTTCTAATAGAAATTATTATAGAATTTATTTAGAAAATTCTACTCTTATTCTTTGTATTACATTTCCTTTTTTAGAAAATCAGGATGATTTTATTCTATTAACCCAATATCTATTAGAAAAAAAAGCAAAAATCCCAAACATAATTGATTACGAAGCAAAGAAAGGATGGATTTTATTAGAAGATGGTGGCGAATATTATTTGCAGGATTGTGTTAAAAAAATCAATCATGATCAATTAAAATCTATTTATAAACAAATCATAGATGAATTAATTCTATGGCATTCTTTTGAAGATATCCCAAAAGTTGTAAAACATCGATATTTTGATCAAAATAAATTTCAATTTGAAATAGATTTTTGTATTGATAAATTACAAAAAAATCACTTCCCATTACCATCATTTGAATTTCAAATATTTTTACAGGAAGTTATTGAGTTTTTATGTGAACAAAAAGAATATGTTTTTACCCATAGAGATTTTCATTCTCGTAATATAATTTTTAAAAGTTGCAATTCTGATTTTAAAATCATAGATTATCAAGATGCTCGAATGGGATTACGATGGTATGATCTTTCTTCTTTATTGTTTGATCCTTATGTACAATTAAATTCTTCTGTAATTTTAGAATTATTTGATTATTATTATAAACATTCTAAACTACCTAAAAACAAAAAAACATTTTATTTAAATCTCTTTTATTTGCAAGCTTTACAACGTTTATTCAAAGCTCTTGGTAGTTTTTTATATTTAGGTTTTGAGTTAAATAAAAAACATTTTTTAAACTATATTATACCAGATTTAGAACAAATGATTCTTTTAAGTCATTTAGGAAAATTTCCAGATTGCATTTATTTGTATTGTAAAAAACTTTTAGATTTTTTTCAAAAAAATAAAAATCAAAATGAATCCTAAAAAAGCTATGATTCTTGCTGCTGGTTTTGGAACAAGAATGGAAGAATATACAAAAAACTTACCAAAACCCTTATTACCTGTTGCTGGTATTCCTTTAATTACTTATACACTGTTTTTATTATATGTTCATCAAGTAGAATCTGTTGTAGTCAATGTTCATTATCAAAAAGACAAAATTAAGGATTATTTAAAAGACTTTCCTTATTTTTCTATCTTTTTTTCTGAAGAAGAAGAAATTCTTGGAACAGCAGGTGGTATTTCTTTTGCTATTTCAAACCATTTATTATCTGATTATTTTTTGATTATTAATCCAGATACAATTTTTTTTCCAGATTTTAATCCTTTTGAAGATATTGCTATTTTAAAAAATTTTTTTATAGATCATTTATTATATATTCAAAAAAAAGATCAAAAACATAAAAAAGAAAAAGGATTTATTATAAAAAAAGACATGGATCATTATTATCATTTAAATTTTACAAATCAGGAAAATATTTCTAACGAAGAATATTTTTATACGGGACTTTCTATTTTTCACGAATCCTTTTTTTATTATTATAGAAATAATTTTAATCGTCATTTTTCTACTACAGAAATTTATAAAAAAGAATTAAGTGAATTATTACAATATCCAATTAATGCTAAAATATATTCTGGAATTCGTATCGATTGTGGAACCAAAAAAGATTATGAAGATTTAAATAATATTTATCATTCTCCTTTAGAAATCATTCCAGAAAAACTACATAAAAAATGGAAAGAATTTATTCAGGGTTGGGATATATGATTTTAGATATTTTACTTCCTTTATTGATTTATTTAAACGAAATACAATATAATAAACAACTCTATCAAATCCCCCGTACATTCTTTCTATTTGATAATTCCATTTCCAAAGAAGAACTTGATAATATTGAAAAAGAATTACAAATAAAACATTTCATTTCTGAAATTAATTTACTTTTTTTTATAGGTAAAGATAAAGAAGCATATACAAAAACACAAGAATTAAAAGAATATAAAGAAGCAGAAGCATATTATAATTATTTTTTAGCAGTATGGGAATCCAAGCAAGGCAATAATTTAAAAGCACAAATTTATTTATCAAAAGCATTAAGTCTAAATCAAGAAATTGATCCAGCCTGGAATCTAATGGGATATTTACAAAGCTTAGCAGGTGATTTTCAAAATGCACTTATCTCTTTTAAAAAAGCTATTGAACTGGAACCTTATCATCCAGTCTATCGCTACAATTTAGCACGTACATACTGGATTTTAAAACAAAATGATCTTGCTTTAAAGGAAATTGATCAATGTATTAAATTACGAGATAATTTTCCAGAAGCCTATTATTTAAAAGGTATGATTTTAGAAAATTCCAATCCAGAAGAAGCTCTTATCTATTATAACAAGGCATTAGAAAGACATTTTTTAGTAGATGAATTTTTGATTAAATTCTTTCATTTAGCTATTCAATATAATAAAAAAGATTATATTTTAAAATTACTGGAAAAAACTCAAAATACACAAAATCAAGAATTAATGTTACTTCGATTTTATATTTTTCTGGAATATGGTGAATATAATAAAGCTTTAAAAGAATTGTTTACTTTATTATCAAATGGATTATCAACAGAAGAAGAATTTAATAAACATTTAGAAATATTAAAAAAAGCTGAAAAATTTAATTGCAACTCTAAAAAAGAAATTCAATTATTTGTAGAAAATAATAAAAAAAAATTATCCGAGTTTAAAGTTCAGTTTTTAAGAGATATTATTTCCAGCACCTGTAAAAGCCCAGTAGATTTAAAAGATCCCTTAATTAATCCAGCGCTTTAAAAAATAAACTCTTTTGATTATCTGATATAAAAATCAATTGATCTGGATTTTCCTTTTTACTTAAATAATAAAGTTCTTTAAATAATTTTATTTTATCTGTATTTTCTGGTTCTCTTAATTTATAGCCATATTTTCTATATTTTCCTGTTATAGGAAAAACCTCTATCCCTAAGAAACGCTTTTCTTTTTTATCAAAATGAAAAACTGCAATAATGTTTTCATCCTGTAAATAATTCGCAGAACCAAATAAAAAATTCCCAAGAGAATAAATAACGGCATTATTCTTATATACTTCTATAGATTGTGGTATATGGGGATGATGACCAATAATAAAGTGTACATCTTTTTTAAATAATTGATGTGTTAAATCTTTTTGCCATTTTTCTATGAATGGATTATATTCTTTTCCCCAATGAATTGATAAAAAGATATAATCAACGTTCTTTTTAACCTGAGTGATTTTTTGTAATAAATATTTATTATATCCAGCAACACCTGGTTGTTTTTTATTAGCATAATCTTCTTTAGAACATATCATACAAATAGAAAAAAAGGCAAATTTTATACCATTTAATTCTATTTGATAGGGTTCTATTGCTTCTTCTAAATTTAATCCAGCTCCAATAGTAGGAATTTCATTTTTTTTAAACCAATCCAGCATTTCTTTTAAACCTTCTTCTTTTAAATCATAAGAATGATTATTTCCCAAAATTGCAAGATTTATATTAAGCGTTTTTAAAAGCTTTATATTTTCTGGATCTGAGCGAAAAACATAATTTTTTTGATTTTTGGATTTTCCATTATAAGAAATAACTGTTTCTATATTTAGAATACGAAAATCAAAACGCTGGAAGAATGTTTGTAATTGTTCCACTGGTGCCAATAATCCTTCTTTATTTTGTAATTCCATTACGCCCCATAAAAAATGAGTATCTCCCCCAAAAGCAATTGTTAAAGTATTCGCTGGTAGTTTATATTGTTCTGGTTGATTTGAATATAAATTTTGATAGAATAAATTAAAAAATAGAATAACAAATAATAAAAATGTTTTTAGCTTCATTTTTCGATATTTGTTTATAATCTTATATTTTTATTCTTTTGTAAAATCTCTTGATGGTGGAATTTTTAAAGGATCTTTCTTAATATTTCGTTTAATTACTGTTTCTTCTGCAGATTGTGTTTTTGGTATAGATTTTTTATTTTGATTAGATACAACATTTTCCACTTTTTCTTCGTAATTAGTTTCTAATTCAATTTCTTTATATGCACTGGAATTTTTTAATTCCTGAACAAAACTTACAAATTCCTGAACATTTCCAGTATCCTGAGCTGCTAATTCTTTTAATAATTGTAAAGATTCTTTTGATAAAGGACGAATTTTTTGTTTTATTAAATCCATTTCTTTTTTTACTGTTAGTTCTCCAGGTTGATCTATTACAATACTGGAACCTTTTTGATTTTTTACTTCGATTTTTCCATGAATTAATGCAAAATTTGAATTTTTTTCTTCGTCTACCTTTGTAATAAAACTTGTTCCTCGAACAGCAGCAACCGCTGTAGGTGTTGATATTCTATAATTTTCATTTTCTTTTAGTTTCTTTAAATGTGTAATAACTGTACCAGAATTCTGATGTATTTCTATATTTTCTTCACTAAGTGTTTGTAATTCAATTTGTGTATTTTCTGCAATTCTAATAATACCTTTATTTTTTAATACAATATCTAATGTAGTATTTTCTTTTGTAATTAGAATATCTTTCATTTGTAATAAATCATTAATCTGTACTGGCTTTTCTACATTGTCTCTTATTATATAAGCATCTCCTTTAAGAAATTGAACTTTTGCAATAATTTTAACCTCCGGTTCTTTTTGAATTTGTGGTTCCTGCTTACATAATGTAAAAATTAGCCCTATTCCAAAGATTGTTAGTATGATTTTTATTTTTTTCATATTTTACCTCTTATACAAATTAATTCTTACTATAATTAAGACAATAAAAATCAAATTTTTTGCATATTTTTTTTATTCTCAATGTACCAGAATAAATTGACCACTTTTCTTTAAAATATAACAGGCTTGCTTATATCCATAATTACAGGCATAAATAAGATAAAAAGTACTTCTTGTGGAATCTTTTTCTACACCATCACCAAGTCGATACATTTCACTTAAATAATAACAACTTTCTCCTACATGGTTTTTACAGGCAAGTTCAAAATATTCTATTGATTTATTTTTATCTTCTTTAACACCCTGTCCTAAATAATACATAGTACCAATATTTTTACAGGATAAATAATATTTTTGATTGCAGGCAAATTGATATAATTCCAATGCTTTTTTAAAATTTTGTTCTACATATTCCCCTTTTGCATACATTACTGCAAGGTTATTGCATCCTACGAGAACTTTTTTATTACATAGTTTTTCATTAGTTTCAAAAGCTAATTTAAAATTTTTATTAACACTAATTTCTAATGCATACATTTCAGAAAAGTTGATACAGCCTTCTGTAAAATCCAATTGGCAAGATTTATTAAAATATTCCTCAGCTTTACTTAAATAATAACTTATTTTTGTTTTTATTCCTTCTTTAAAATAATCAATTCCAATATCATTACATATTTGTCCATTTTTGTTTACATCACATTGATCTAATTTTTCTTTAGGAACCAAACTAATACAATGAACCCCGAATAAAATTAAAATTAATAAGTAAAATACATTATTTATCTTCATAAAAGATATACTTTATATATTTATTTTACTTTATGTCAATAAAAATATAATTTTATAATAATTTTGCTGTAATTTTTTTTCTAAATTTAAAGCTATTAAATAAATATGAATTTATGACTAAAAAATTCTTTTATTTTATTTTTATTTACTTTGATTCCAATAATTCAAGAGTAAAAGTTATAAATATCCTTGAATTCTATATTTTGTACTATATAAATTAAAATTTTGCTTGCAAAAACTTCTGGCTTAATTTATGTGTAAAATTATGGTATTTAATAATCTTAAAACTAAAAATCAAAATTATTCCACTTTATTATTTTATCCAGCAAAAAATTATGATTTTCCTTTATCTAAGTACTGGTTAACCTTAGCAATTTTATCTATTTCTTTATCTGGTTTTTTTGCCTTTTTTATTACCATTGCTCGAACACCTCATATTTATGAATTATTAAATGATCCAGATTTTTTCAAAAAAGCACTGGCAATTCATGTTAATTTAGGTTTTCTAATGTGGCTTAGCTGTTTTATTGTAAGTGTATTTTATTTAATTTCTCCTATAAATCAAAAAAAGACTTTACCTTTTTATATTTCTATATCTGGAATAATTCTAGTTTCAATACCTTCTTTATTTTTAGAAGGAAAAGCAATCTTATCAAATTATATACCAATGATAGATCACCCTGTTTTTTTTATAGGAATTTTTCTATTTACAGCAGGAATATTTCTTGCTTTATTTGATAAAAATTTATTACTTAATTACAATCAAAATACTATATTACCACCAAATGCTATTACATGGATTAAGGCTTCTGCTATTTCCTTTATAATTGCTTTCGAATCTGGCTTATTTTCTTATTTATGGACACCAAAATCTTTCGAAATCAAAAATTATTACGAAATTCTATTCTGGGCTTCTGGACATATTTTTGTTTTCGCTATTGAAGCTTTAAAAATATCATTATGGTTTACAATTTTATATATTCTATTTCCAGAAAATAAATTCTTTAAAAATAATAAATATATAAAATTATTGGGTATTTTATATACTATTCTTCCTCTTTTTTCTTTATTCATTTTCCGTTTTGATACTTTTTCCAATGAATTTCGTGAATTTTATACTCAAATTATGCGATGGGGAATTTTTCCTTTTACAAGCTTGATTTTAATCGGAATTATTTTTCAATTATTTAAATATCAAATAGTATATAATTTTAAATTTGATTCAATGATTCATAAAAGTTTTTTATGGTCTATTTATCTATCTATGTTTATGACAATCTTAGGTTATGTTCTTGGTGCAATGATTCGTATTCCTAATACAATGGTTCCTGGACATTATCATGCTTCCATTGGTGCTATTACATTAATTTTAATGACGTTTAGTATTATTTTACTGGATTATTTTAAATTTCCTATAAAATCTTTAATGGAAAAATATAAAATTTTTTCTTATCAACCTATTATTTATGCAATTGGACAGAGCATCTTTGCCATCGGATTTGGTCTGGCTGGTATAAATGGTCAGGGAAGAAAATTATTTGCAAAAGATCAGGAAATTCGAGGTATATTAGATTATTTAGGATTAGGATTTGTTGGTTTAGGTGGTATTATTGCTATATTTGCAGGTATTTTATTTGTAAGTATTGCTATTTACTGTTTAAAATATTCTCTTTCGAAGAAAACCAATGTACTCATTATAAAATTTACAAATTCAATCAAGGAGGTTCCTTATGGAAAATAAACATCCAATACAAAAGTTCATGGATAATCCATGGATTTTACTATTATTGGGGGTAGCATTACCAGTTATTTCTTATACTATCTGGGGATTGGTAGAATTATTAAATATGGCTCCCGCTCAATTACCATAAATTTATATCAGGAGGAAGATATGAGTATTTACATACCAGAAAAAGATTGGTTTCATCCACCAGAAGGTGCAGAAAGGGCATGGATAGGTATATCATTAATCTGGTGTATCATAATGTTTATTATGATGCCATACTGGCATTTTAAAGGAAAACAAAATAGTACAGGAGAAGCATACCGCGTAACTCCACAAGCTTTTGTTGAACGAGTAGATAAATTTGTAGAATCTTATAAGGTAGGCGAAGAAAACGGTATTCCAATTGTTGAACCACCACCAGGTAACGATATTTATCTACTGGGAAAAATGTGGCAATGGTATCCTATCTTAAAATTAAAAAAAGGACAGGAATATCGTTTACATATTTCGTCTGCTGATATTCAACATGGTTTTTCTTTATTACCAGTAAATATGAATTTTCAAATTATGCCAGGATACGACCATGTTTTAACAATTACACCTACAATCAGTGGTGAACATCAAATTATCTGTAATGAATTCTGTGGAATTGGACACCACTTAATGACAGGTAAAATCATTGTAGAATAAACAAAATAATATATATTTTAAGGAGGAAATATATGACAAGTAAAGTAGGTACAATGAATGATGATGTAGGCTTTTTAGAAGGAAATCATCCAGAAGGAGAAGTAAGAAAATGCGATACAACAGGGCTTCCTGTATGTTTAACAGCAGAAAAATTTATTAAACTCAACGCTGTAATGGCAGTTGTATCTTTATTAATTGGAGGTATTGCTGCTATTTTATTAGCATTGACACGATGGCCAGCAGTTCATCTATTACCAGCAGAATGGTATTACAGAATCTTAACATTACATGGCTTAAATATGTTAATTTTCTGGATTATTTTTATGGAAGTTGCCATTCTTTATTTTGCTGGAACAGTATTATTAAATACACGATTATTCTCTAAAGCGCTTGCCTGGATAGGTTTTATTTTAATGGTTGCAGGTGCTATTTTAGTGGATTGGATGATTTTAGCTGGACGTGGTGATGTTTTAATGACATCCTATGTTCCTTTAAGAGCAGATCCTTTATTTTATTTAGGAATTATATTATTCGCAGTTGGAACATTAATTGGAGTGATTAATTTCTTTGGAACAATCTATATTGCAAAAAGAGATAGAACATATAATGGTTCTGTGCCCTTAGTTGTATTTGGTGCTATAACAGCTGCTATTATTGCTGTCGTAACACTTTTACATGGTGCTGCAATCTATATCCCAACATTTTTATGGTCTATAGGATTGATTTCTAATATTGATCCAGGTGTATATCGTTTAGTATGGTGGGGATTAGGACACCCATCTCAACAAATTAATGTAGCAGCAATGGTTTCTGTCTGGTATTTATTAGCCACTTTAACAACTGGTGCAAAACCATTAAATCAGGCAGTATGTAGAGGTGCTTTTATCTTATATATTTTATTTATTAATTTAGCATCTGCACACCACTTATTAGTAGATCCAGGTGTTGGGGCATCCTGGAAAATATGGAATACTTCTTATGCTATGTATTTAGCAGTTCTTGCTTCTATGATTCATGGTTTTACAGTACCAGCATCTATTGAAAATTCCATGAGAAAAAAAGGCTATACAAAAGGTCTCTTTGGCTGGTTAATAAATGCTCCATGGAAAAATCCAGCTTTTAGTGCTACTTTTATCTCTATGGTAATTTTTGGTTTTATTGGAGGAATAACAGGTGTAACATTGGGTACACAACAAATTAATATTATTGCACATAATACATTAAGAATTCCGGGCCATTTCCATGCAACTGTAGTTGGTGGTACTTCCTTAGCATTTATGGGATTAGCTTATTATGTAGTACCATTGATCTTTAGAAAAGAATATCCTCTTAAAGGTTTAGCAAGAATTCAACCATTTATTTTTGGAATTGGTATATTATTAGTAGTTCTCGGTATGCAATTTGCGGGCTCTTATGGTGTTCCAAGAAGACATTGGGACGTTGAATTTTCTGGAGCAAAATTAGCTGCTGGTTTTGATCCTGCTGCTCATATCTGGCTTGGTTTATTAGGCATTGGAGGGATAATTGCTTTCACTGGTTTAATAATTTTTATTTTATTAACCGTATGGGCTGTATTTTTTGGAAAATCTAATGCTGGTAATCCAATGGAAGATTGGGGAACAGTTCAACCTATATCCAGTAATGTAGAAACCTTATCTGATAATACTAATCCAGAAGAACATAAAGTTCCAGGTACCCTCGTATTAGTGGCATTACTATTAATTAGTTTTGTTGTTTATTATTTTGCTAACTGGAAAGCTCTCTCTGATGTATGGTTTGTAAGATAACAATATCAAATTTTCCCCCTTATGGGGGATTTTTTCTTGCCATATTTAAGATATTATACTATTTTATATTAAAATAAAAAACTATGAATCATGATAAAAATAATCTACCAAAAAAATTAACCATTTTATATAAAATATACGATTGGATTTCGAGTTGGAGGTTTGCAGTCTTTTTTATTTCTTTTTTAATATTTTTCATTATCTTAATTTTTTCTATCTTACTAATACCTCCTGTTGATACTAATCCTATTGGAAAGTTTGCTAAATCATTTCGAATCTGGTGTTTTGGATTAAATCCAGAAACACAAAAAGATCAAAATATATATTTATTAATGTTTATTCTTGACCCTCTTTTACTTATCGTACTGATATCATTATTCTGGTTTAAACCCCTTAAAGAAATTTTAAATCATAAAACAAAAGAATTTTATAAATATATACTATATGGTTTTATACCAGTATTTTTTTCTTCGCTTTTTTTTCTTTATTTAGCATTTTTTGAAAATCCAACTTTTTCTTACGATTTGAATTCTCTTCGAATTCATGTACCTTTAAAATCCATAGAATTAATAGATCATAGAGGAAATAAAATCAATTTAAACAACTATAAAGGAAAAGTACTAATTATTACATCGTTTTATTCTCATTGTCATTATATGTGTCCTGTTATTTTAAAACAGGTAAAAGATATTACATCTCAAATTAAAGATAAGTCGCAAATCAAAGTTTTTGCAATAACAATGGATCCAGAAAGAGATTCAATAGAACGCTTAAATACAACAGCAAATATATTTGATATGAATGAACCTTATTATCATTTTTTAACTGGCGATAAAATCAAAGTAAATCATTATTTAGATCATTTAAATTTCGCAAGACAATATATTCCAGAAACAGGAGCATATAATCATGCTAATATTATTTTAATAATAGATAAAAAAAATAATATTTCCTATCGTTTTACGATTAATGGTGAACAAAAATCCTTAGCAATTCAGGCAATTCATTTATTAATGAAAGAATAAAAAAAGGAAACATTATGAAACTAGAGAAAAATTCTCAAAACTTCATTCCAGTAAAAGAATTAAAACCAGAATATGTAGAAATTTTTGAACCTTTATTTTCTTTATTTAAAAAATGCTTTTTTCTCTTAGATCATATTTTATACAAAGGGTTTACAAAAGAATTAAATCCTATTAGATTTTCTGGTGCTATTGCAAATACTCTTTTTGGGATAGCTACTATAACAGGAATTATATTACTAATATGGTATAAACCTTCTGTATATCAGGCTTATTCTTCGTTAGAAAGTTTAAAGGAACCAGATGTATTTTCTTTTATCGGTCAATTAACACGTTCATTACATCGATATAGTTCTGATGCTGCTATATTATTTATTTTATTACATTTATTAAAAGAAATTTCTGATAGAAAAATAGGCGGTCCAAGATGGGTTGCATGGGTAACGGGTTTTTTTGCTATTGGAATTTTCTGGTTTGAAGGTTGGACAGGATACTGGTTAGTATGGGATATTCGTGCTCAACAAATTGCTTTAGGAACATCTAAAATGCTGGATTTAGTTCCCATATTTGCTGATCCTTTATCACGTACATTTTTAACAGATAATCATATCAATACTTTATTGTTCTTTTTAATATTTTTCTTTCATATGATAATGCCTTTAGCAATCATTTTAAGTTTATGGTTACATATCAATCGATTAAATCGCTCTAACTGGATTACAAATAAAACATTTACAATTCTTATAATTATTTCATTGATTTTAATTTCTCTTATAAAACCAGCAACAAGCGCTGAACCTGCAAAATTACAGGTAATACCACAAAAATTTTCAATGGATTACTGGTATTTATTACCCATATGGTTTACAGATCGTTTAAATGGTGGAATGTTATGGTTTATTACATTTCTTAGTAGTATTTTTATCTTCGGTTTTCCCTGGATTTTCTATAAACAAAGATTTGAACCTTCTATCGTAGATGAAGATCGTTGTCAAAATTGTCAACAATGCTTTATTGATTGCCCATATAATGCGATTTCTATGATACCAAGGGAAAATAGAGAACCCACTGCAAGAGTAAATCCCAAATTATGTGTTAGTTGTGGGATTTGTAATGGTTCCTGCCTTCCTGTTTCTGTTGGAATACCCTATTATAAGGTATTAGAAAAACGTAGACAATATCAAAAATGGAAATTAGAAGCAAGAAACCAAAACAAACCTTTTTATATCGCCTTTATTTGTGCGAATTCCTGTATTAATTCTATTGAATTTGATCCAGAAACAGGTATTTCAAAAGAGCCTGCTTTAAAAGATTTTTATGTTACTGCTGCACCTTGTGTAGGTTGGGTACATACAAGAACCTTGGAAATTCTATTACTTGAAGAAAATAGCGGAGCGATTATTATAGGATGTCCACAATGTAGTTATAGAGAAGGAACAAAATGGTTAGAAGAACGTATATTTAAAGATAGAGATCCTTTTTTACGTAAAGATAAAGTAAATCCAAATAAAATTAAAATTATATATCCTACAACAAAAAAAGAATTCTTAAAAGAAGTAAATAAATTTAAAGAAGAACTAAAAGAAAAAAATATTACTCATTTAATTTATAATCAATATAATAAGAAAAATTTATTTTTAGTAGCAAGTATATTTTTTCTAATTGTTTCGTTTATAATAATTTTGTTCAGTGATTTTAATTATAAAACACCTTTTGATGGACAACCACAATTGATTGTTTCTTTTAAACATCCTGGTCAGATAAGCGAAAAATGCATTGAACTTTCAAAAGAAGAATTAGAAAAACTACCCATCCATATGAGAAAACCTAAAAAATGCGAAAGACAAAGAAGTCCAGTTAGAATGGCTATCTATATTGATAATCAAAAAATTATAGAAAAATCCTATAAACCAGGTGGTATATGGGAAGATTTAAATAGTATCGCATTAGAAAGAATTCCAGTCAATGCTGGTACACATTATGTTAAAATACTAATCGGAGATACTCATAATCAAAATGAATGGAACTATACTTTAGAAGAAAATATATTATTTGAAAACTGGAAAACAAAAGTAATACTATTTGATAAAATTCATCAATTTAAGATTTATTAACTAACATTATGTAAAACAGACATTACGCAAAAGTAAATAAATTAAATAATAGTTTTCAACATTTTAATAAATGTAGAGGAAATGATTTAAAAAAAATCTTTTTTAATATTATAATGACTGAAATATATTTGCATTCTTAACTTTTCCAAAAAATGGTTTTGTTGTATAACTCCCATTTTAATAAGATTTTTTATAAAAGCGAAATTTTTTTAAATACTATTAACATATGTTTAAAAATTCAATATTTTTCTCGAAATATGCAATATTGTCTAATAATACCAGTAAATATTTTTATAAATAACAAATAATTAACTTTAATGTAAGCGATCAATTTATATTTTAGTAAATTATATTAAGCACATAATATTTCGATGTCTTCTTCTACAAGCTCCCTCGCCCTGTAAAATCGATGCTCTATCCTGATTTCTGTAACACTTGTTACAAATTCACGGCCAATTTCTCTTAACGGGACCCTCAATAGAGATACCTTATCATCAAATCTTCTATAACATTCCCATTCTATCAGTAATCTTATAATATGACTTACACTATAACCCGTCATCTCTGATATATCCTTTAATAATTGATGAATATTCTGACTTACTCTTATAGAATAATGTTCATAATCATTACAAACTACCTGATAGATTTTTTTACTGGTTTTCTTTTGATTTGCTAATTTTTTTAGTCTTTCAATGTATTTAGAAATTAAAAACAAAAACATTTCCGAATAGCTGGAATACTGATTTCTTAAATCCTGCAAATCATCTTTATAGGGTAAAAAAATCATAAAGTGTAAAATTACAGTATTACTTGATGCTTCCAGTTCTTCGTTAGGGCTTTGGATATTTTTTCTTGTATATGTAGCCATCAATATAAATAGTCTATTTTTTATTAAAAATCTTACCAAAAAAATATAAGAAAATCAAATTTTTTAATGATAAAATAACAATTTAGAAGTAGAATTAATAGGAACTAAAAGTATACTGCGTTTTTGTTCGTATACCAATAAAGATTGAACTTGATATAGAAAAAATTTTCAAATTAAACATAAAAAATGTTTGCTTATTTTTTGTTTAGTATTTATATGGTAAATATGTTAGTAGAACTCAGTATTGAAAATTTTGGGATTATAGAAAACCTAAAATTTAGACCAGGTAAGGGGTTAAATATTATTACAGGAGAAACAGGTTCAGGAAAATCATTAATTATACAGGCAATAGGCGTTGTATTAGGAGATAGAGCTGGAACTGGATATTTACGTAATGGTACCAATAGAGCTGTTATTGAAGCAGTCTTTGATTTATCTAAAAAAGAACATAAAAAAATAGAAATCCAAAAATTTCTGAATCAACTACAAATACCAATATATGATGATAATCTTATTCTAAAAAGAGAAATCTTATTGGACGGTAGACCACGTGCGTATATCAATGACCAACAAGTATCTTTAGTAATTCTTAAAGAAATCGGTACAAAATTAGTAGAAATCCATGGTCAGCACGAAAATCAACGTCTATTAGAACCATCTTTTCATCTTGATTTTGTTGATATATATGGTGGTTTAGAAGGATTAAGAGAAAAAGTCTCTCAATTATATAAACGTTTAATAGAAAGTAAAAAAAAAATTAAAAGCAGTTTCTATGATGGAAGAAGAAAAAAAATTTCGAAAAGATTTTTTACAATTCGCTACTAAAGAAATAGAAGAATTCCAGCCGAAAGAAGGAGAATTTGAAGAATTACAACAAGAACGTTCAATGATTATGAATTCTGGAAAATTATATGAAGATTTAGCATATTCTTATTCAGTTTTACAAGAAGAAGATCATTCTGTTTTATCTATTTTACAAAATATTGAAAAAATTTTAGAAAAGCAATCCGAAATTTATCCAGAATTTTCAGAAATATTAAATTTACTTAGAGATAGTATATATAATTTGGAAACTGTTGTAGATTTTATAAGAGAAAAAAAATTAAATATGAATTTTTCTTCAGAACGTTTAGAAGATATAGAAGAACGTTTAGAAGGATATAGACGTTTATTTAAAAAATATGGTTCAAATACTATTACAATTTTACAAAAAAAAGAAGAATACAAAAAAGAATTAAATTCAATAGAAATGAGTGATGAAGAAAAAGAATTATTACGATCAGAAATCCATGCATTAGAACAAGAATTAAGAGATTTAGCAGAAGAATTATCAGAAAAAAGAAAACAGGTAATTCCTATCTTAGAAGAAAAATTAGCTTCGGAATTAGAACAATTAGGTATGAAAAATGCTAGAATACAAATTTCTCTAAGTAGAGAAGTAATAACAGAAAATAACGATGATATAATATATTCTGATAATTATGAAAACAAAGAACAATTTAAACTTTATGAAAAAGGATATGATTTTATTGAATTTTTATTTTGTGCTAATGAAGGAGAAGTTCTTTTACCTTTACGCAAAGTAGCATCAGGAGGAGAATTATCCAGAATCGCTTTAGCAATGAAATCCATTATAATGGATAAATATGGACCCTTATGTGTGATTTTTGATGAAATAGATACTGGTGTTGGTGGAGAAACAGCTTATATACTTGGAAAAAAATTAAAAGATATTTCTATCAATGAACAGGTAATAGTAATTACTCATCTTCATCAAGTTGCTAGTATGGCAAATAGACATTTTAAAATCTATAAACGAACAAAAAATGCGAGAACCTATACGCATATAGAACGATTAATGGGAGAAAACCGTCTAAAAGAACTTGCCAGAATGCTAGGTGGTAACGAACCTATTGTATATGAGCATGCTAAAGAAATTCTATTTAAAGCACAGGAATTTGACAAGTCTCAATTAGAAAAAAATGTATCCTGAGCCAGGTATATAAATACCTGGTTTTTTCAATTTTTTGCTTTTTCTATAATATCTTTTATTTTATCTTTAATTTCTTTTCGATAAGGAAATGACCATATTTCATCATTCAATGCTTTATATATTCCAATAAAAGTAATCCCTAAATAAATAAATAATCCTAAAAGCCAGAATGTTTCTATAATGGGATAAAAAAATTTATTTTTACCAAATAACCAGCTTGTTAAAGGGAAATTCTCAATAAACCAAACAAATAAATATATAACTATGATTGCTATATTTATTTCCTTTGCTTGTTCTGTGTGGAATTTAACTAATTTATCTTTTTTATTTCCTTTAAGGGAAGTAATAATCCAGCCTATCAGAGGTAAATAAGATATTACTGCTAAAAATTCATCACCATTTTGAATCTTCGATTTTATTCTTGTTTGTATATTTCGAATTCTATCGGACATACATCTATTATAAAATTTAACGGAGAGGGAGGGATTCGAACCCTCGGTAGCACCTTTCAGTACTACGGCGGTTTAGCAAACCGCTGCCTTAAGCCTCTCGGCCACCTCTCCTAAATACTTTTCCTGGGGTTATTTTTTTTCTTTATGATTTTTCGTCTATTAGTTTTTTTTATGGCAAGAGGTTCAGTTTCGAACCCTCAGTTGCACCTTTCTACGACTACGACTTATTTAGCAAAACACTGCCTTAAGCCTCTCGGCCACCTCTCCTAAATACTTTTCCTGGGGTTATTTTTTTTCTTTATGATTTTTCGTCTATTAGTTTTTTTTATGGCAAGAGGTTCAGTTTCGAACCCTCAGTTGCACCTTTCTACGACTACGACTTATTTAGCAAAACACTGCCTTAAGCCTCTCGGCCACCTCTCCTAAATACTTTTCCTGGGGTTATTTTTTTTCTTTATGATTTTTCGTCTATTAGTTTTTTTTATGGCAAGAGGTTCAGTTTCGAACTCTCGGTTGCACCTTTCTACGACTACGACTTATTTAGCAAAACACTGCCTTAAGCCTCTCGGCCACCTCTCCTAAATACTTTTCCTGGGGTTATTTTTTTTCTTTATGATTTTTCGTCTATTAGTTTTTTTTATGGCAAGAGGTTCAGTTTCGAACCCTCAGTTGCACCTTTCTACGACTACGACTTATTTAGCAAAACA
>BPKM01000009.1 GCA_026005135.1 Leptospiraceae bacterium
CTTGAACAATACCAGGCATTTCGTAACAATGGAGGAATTTATAGAATACCTTCTGATGATGGGAAATATCATAAAATTATTATAGGATGTTTTTTAAATAAAGAAAATGCTCATAAGGTTTTAGAGGAATTAAAGCAAATTAATAAGAATCTATTTAGTGATGCTTCTATATTTCAAATTGAACCATAGTATGATCAATATAATAATGAGAATTTTTTATTATTTCTGTTTTATTTTTTAAAAAAATTGGTAAAAGAACAGTATTCCAGAACTCTTCTAATTCTTCTGTTGTAAAACCTTTATTGATTTTTTGTAATTCTTCTTCTCTTTTAAAACGTCGTATTTTTGCTATTTTAACAGGACAATTCAAATATATTAAAAAATCTATAAAAGGATATATATAATTTAAAGGAATTTCTTTAGAACCAATTAACCAACCTTCTAAAATTAGAATATCTAAATTGTAGGGGATTATTTCTATTAAACCAACATCATTATTTGCTTTATTGAATCTTGGAAAATACAAAGATAAATTTTTTTTTTAATTTGATTCAATAATTGTAAAAGCCATACAATATTATGACTTTCAGGTTGAGAACGCCATTTTAATGAAAAAAATTTACGATAACTTTTATAAATAACAAAATCATCTAAGGAAATACAAAGAACTTTTTTATTATATTTTAATAAGTTTTTTTTTAAATAATTTGCGAATGTTGTTTTACCTGCACCAGATATCCCCGTTATACCAATAATTTTATAAGAATGATTTAAAATCATATGAATTAAATTTTCAATAGAATCATTCATATTTTTTATTGAAATGGATCTTGATCCATTAAATCAATTACATGACCTATAATAATAAGAGAAGGATATTCTGCTTTTTCTTCTATGGATTTTTTATAAATATTTTTTAAGTTTCCTCGAATTACTTTTTGTTCTGGTAATGTTGCTTTACTAATAATTAATGCTGGTGTTTCTTCGCTTCTTCCTTCTTTAACTAAACGCTCTGCAATTCTTTCTAAATGGTACAAGCCCATATAAAATACCAATGTTATAGTAGGATCAGCTAATAATTCCCAATTATAATCTGGAAAACCAGATTCATCTTCTGCATTAAAGGAACTATATCCAGTTAAAAATATTACCGAACGCCCCAATTCTCGATGGGTTAGAGGAACCTGTAATTCCGCAGCAGATGCAGATGCTGTTGTAATACCCGGAACTACTTTTATAGTAATCCCATGTTTTTTTAAATAACTTAATTCTTCTCCACCTCTTCCAAATATAAAGGGATCTCCTCCTTTTAATCGAACGATAGTTTTTCCTTCTAAAGCATACTTTAATAATAATTCATTAATTTTTTCCTGAGGATAACTATGTTGTCCTTTTCTTTTCCCAACATAAATTTTTTCTTTTTGCTTTATCTCTGGCAATTCTAATAAAGACTCATGAACTAAACTATCATATAAGATTAAATCTGCTTGTTTTAATATATTTAATCCTTTTACAGTAATTAATTCGGGATCACCTGGACCAGCACCAACAAGATATACAATGCCTTTTTTTACTTGATCCATTTCTTACCATAAAATTTTACTTTAAAAGTAGATAAACAAAAAAACAAATATATAGGTTAATTCAATGATTATTAAAATAATTGAACTATTTACTATTTTTATTATTTTACCTTTTCTCTATGTTTATTTTGATCTGGATCATTACTTCAAAAATCAGATTTTTAATGGAAATTTAACAATCTTATATAAATTACATAAAATTCTTTTACTACAAATTATTTTTATATATACGTTAATTATATATTATAAAAAAATACGAAATTTTTTGTATTTTAAAATACAATCCTTTAAAAATAATTTTTATTATGCAAAATGGATTCTATTAAGATTTTTAGGAATTATAACTATTATTTTAACTTTTATATTTTATGTTTATCCAGAAAGATTATTTTATCCCTTAAAAACATTCCCTACATATATATTGATAATTGTTATTATTATATATCCCTTATTATCAGTAATTCAACAAGAATTTATATTTAGAATATTTTTTTTCGAAAGGTATTATGCATTTTTTCAATCAAAATGGGAATTTTATTTTACTAATGCTCTTTTGTTTATGTTTATTCACATTATTTATAAAAATTATATAGCATTGATTTTTAGTTTTTTTGGAAATTTCTTATTTCTTTCTACATTTTTTAAAACACGTTCTGTTTACTGGATAGTTCTGGAACATTCTATTTATGGACTTATAATTTTTTATACTGGCTTAGGTGATTTTTTTTATCAAACCCATAGTTTTTAATCCAATATGCATAAACAAAAAAATACATTATTACATATTTATACTAATCAAGGAAATTACGATAAGGTTAAAGAACTACTTGAACGTGGAATAAATCCAAACATTACTGGAAAAGGAAATTATACACCCTTAGAAATTGCTTCTTATAAAGGATTTAAAGAAATTGTTATTTTACTTTTAAAATATGGCGCAACCTTACATAAAGATAATGCCCTTAAATTAGCGAAAGAATATCATCATTCCGAAATAATTGAAATTTTAGAAAAACTCCTCTAATTTATTCTTTTTTGTAGATTTTTAAACATATATATGGATCAATTTGTTTTTCTAAGATAGTTTTATAATAAGAATGTTTTAATCTAAAATAAGGACTATTTTTTAGTTCGTTTTTACAACTATGGGTAATATAAATATAATTTTTAAAATCATACGATAAATCCATATATTTAGAATAATTTAAAACAAATCCTTTTTTGAATATTTTATATCGGATATGGACATCGATATCTGTTGGAATAAATAAATAGGGATTATTTAATTGTTTGCCATATTTTTTATATTCATGGAATTCATTGAATATTAATGCTTTTGTATCTTCTGGTAAAATTTGAGCAATAATACGTGCAGGTTCAAATAATGATTTGTCTTTTCCTGCAAAACAGGTATTTCTTTTAGAAGGTGGATAAGAATAAATATAATATAAATTAGAAATTAAAATTACACCTAAACATAAGATAATAAAATATTTTAATTCTTCTCGAACATATAGAAAAATCAAACTATGAAATAAAAGAAGGCCTGGTATAATCTGAAAAATATATCTTGCTTGATGATTCGTTGTTAAAAATTCCAATATAAAAAAATGTATCCATAAGAATAAAATAATATTGATTACAGGATATTCAGCGAGATATTTCTTTATATTATATCGATACCTGATAAATAAATAATATAATAGTACAGCAAATGATAATAACATTAAAATAGAAAATCCATAGGAATTGATAAAATAATCATAAAATATACTTCGAAAAAAACTTCTTCCTTTATCTATTGTATCGGCTTGTGCTCCTAAAAGGGAATGAAATCTATCTGGATGAGATAAGATGATAACACTAAATGGGAAAATAAAATATTTATAAAAAAAACCAAATATATTACTAAATAATTGAATCTTATTTTTATATAAAAAAATGTTTAATTCAATAAAAGAAATTAATATGGATATATATATAAAATTTTTTATAAACTTAGTTTTTATTATTTCTGAAGAAATATAAGGAAAAACAATAACCATTAAAACTCCCATAACAGGAAGTAAAATAAATATTAATCGATAACTTTTATAATAAGAAATTAGACGATAAATCTCTTTTAAAAATTTTTCTGGATCTCTTATAAATTCTATAATAATAAAAGAAATAGAAATTAAAACTCCATAGGGATATTTTGTTAAATAAATCAAAAAACCAACAGTAAAAAATATCCATTTATCCTTTTTGTTATAACTCTGTTTTTTATAAATATGATAAATTAAAAATAAAAAAAATGTATATAAAAACATTCCCTGAATTTCTAACATAGAATTAAATAAATATTCTGGAATCTGATCTAATAAAAATAAAAATGTAATTGCAATATAGATTGATAAAAATATTATTATTTTATTAATAAGATTTTTTTTATATTTATCATTAAAATAATATAATGTACCAAAAAATAAAATAAGTATAGTAAATATAAAGAAAATTATGCTTACTCTTGTATCTAAAACAGGATCTGGTTTTCCATTAAATAAAATTATTATTATACTTATAATGCTTCTTAATGGTGGCCAGGTAGGAGAATCTAAAATAACTTTAAAAGCAGATAAATAATCATTATAAAAAATATATTGAAAAAAATCAATAGCCTGAATCATTCGAATATTTGCATCCCATAATAACATATCCTTATTGGGACATTGTAAAAAATTCAAATTCAAAAGATATATAAATATAGTAGTAAATATCATTATTAAAACAAATTGAACAAAAATCATAAAATACTTCATTCTAAATACGACATTTTTTATTTAAGATCTAAAATCCAATATTTTTTGTTATATAGAAATGTAATCCAAATAATAGCTTTTAGAATAATAACGATATATACTTTATAACTCTTTTATTTTAAAAATTCTTATAAATTCCGATAATCAAAATATATCCCTCTATGCCAAAACATAAATTTACTCTAAAATACGACGAATTCTTTAAAATCGTAACCAAAAACTTCTTTGAACTACTAAACTGCAACGTTATCACCGAATACGAAATTCTTAAACTACCCAAAAAAGCAGATATCATTATCATTAAAAATCCAAATACTAAAAAACTAGAATTATTTAAATATTTCAAATTATTCAACATTATATCTTTTAAATCCGAAAAAGATAAACCCTACCATAAAAGATTTTAACGACCTATTTATCTATCTTACGGGATTCTGTAATAGAGAAAAATCCGCTAACCTTAATAATACTACCATTACTCTTATAACACCAGACTTTACTAAATCATTCAAAAATCTATTAAATAAACATGCCATTTTATTACAAAATGGTCTTTATAAATTTCATAATGATTTATTAAATATCTATTTTATCGAAATCAACCAACTTGATATTAATGCATACGAAATAGAATATCTCTATATCTTCGCTAATCAAAATAAATTAAAAGAAGGTCTAAAAAATATAAAACTAATTCCCATTAAAGATAAAAAAATGATTGCATTATTACAGGAAATGTATTATGTTAGATATAGTAATTTTGAAAAACAATTACCAGAGGGTATCAAAATGCCAAAAGTTTACGAAGCTGATATTACTGATTTAGTAAAACCTCATTATGAAAAGGGTTTGCAGGAAGGTTTACAAAAAGGGAAACTTGAAGGAAAATTAGAAGGATTACAAGAAGGTGAAAAGAAAGGTGTATTAAAAGCAAAAATAGAAACAGCGAAGAAAATGAAAAAAGAAGGTTTGTCGATTGATTTAATTGTAAAAATAACTGGCTTATCTAAAAAAGATTTAAAAAAATATAGAATAATTGAATAATTTCTGCCCAATCTCCCTACCCATTGATTTTTAGATAGTAAATCAAATTTTATAATTTTTTCTCAAACTAATCCTTCTTTTTCTTAACTTATCCTATAAATTCCGATAATCAAAATATATCCCTCTATGCCAAAACATAAATTTACTCTAAAATACGACGAATTCTTTAAAATCGTAACCAAAAACTTCTTTGAACTACTAAACTGCAACGTCATAACAGAATACGAAATTCTTAAACTACCCAAAAAAGCAGACATCATTATCATTAAAAATCCAAATACTAAAAAACTAGAATTATTTAAATATTTCAAATTATTCAACATTATATCTTTTAAATCCGAAAAAGATAAACCCTACCATCAAAGATTTTAACGACCTATTTATCTATCTTACGGGCTTCTGTAATAGAGAAAAATCCGCTAACCTTAATAACACTACCATTACTCTTATAACACCAGACTTTACTAAATCATTCAAAAATCTATTAAATAAACATGCCATATTATTACAAGATGGTCTTTATAAATTCCATAATGATTTATTAAATATCTACTTTATCGAAATCAATCAACTTGATATTAATGCATACGAAATAGAATATCTCTATATCTTCGCTAATCAAAATAAATTAAAAGAAGGTCTAAAAAACATTAAACTAATTCCCATTAAAGATAAAAAAATGATTGCATTATTACATGAAATGTATTATGTTAGATATAGTAATTTCGAAAAACAATTACCAGAGGGTATTAAAATGCCAAAAGTTTACGAAGCTGATATTACGGACTTAGTTAAACCACACTACGAAAAAGGTTTACAAGAAGGATTGCAAAAAGGAAAACTGGAAGGTTTACAGGAAGGACAACTAAAAGCAAAAATAGAAACAGCAAAAAAAATGAAAAAAGAAGGTTTATCGATTGATTTAATTGTAAAAATAACTGGCTTATCTAAAAAAGATTTAAAAAAATACGGAATTACTGAATAATTTCTGCCCAATCCCCTACCCATTGATTTTTAGATAGTAAATCAAATTTTATAATTTTTTCTCAAACTAATCCTTCTTTTTCTTAACTTATCCTATAAATTCCGATAATCAAAATATATCCCTCTATGCCAAAACATAAATTTACTCTAAAATACGACGAATTCTTTAAAATCGTAACCAAAAACTTCTTTGAACTACTAAACTGCAACGTCATAACAGAATACGAAATTCTTAAACTACCCAAAAAAGCAGACATCATTATCATTAAAAATCCTAATACTAAAAAACTAGAATTATTTAAATATTTCAAATTATTCAACATTATATCTTTTAAATCCGAAAAAGATAAACCCTCTATCAAAGATTTTAACGACCTATTTATCTATCTTACGGGCTTCTGTAATAGAGAAAAATCCGCTAACCTTAATAACACTACCATTACTCTTATAACACCAGACTTTACTAAATCATTCAAAAATCTATTAAATAAACATGCCATATTATTACAAGATGGTCTTTATAAATTCCATAATGATTTATTAAATATCTACTTTATCGAAATCAATCAACTTGATATTAATGCATACGAAATAGAATATCTCTATATCTTCGCTAATCAAAATAAATTAAAAGAAGGTCTAAAAAACATTAAACTAATTCCCATTAAAGATAAAAAAATGATTGCATTATTACAAGAAATGTATTATGTTAGATATAGTAATTTCGAAAAACAATTACCAGAGGGTATTAAAATGCCAAAAGTTTACGAAGCTGATATTACGGACTTAGTTAAACCACACTACGAAAAAGGTTTACAAGAAGGAGAATTAAAAGCAAAAATAGAAACAGCGAAGAAAATGAAAAAAGAAGGTTTGTCGATTGATTTAATTGTAAAAATAACTGGCTTATCTAAAAAAGATTTAAAAAAATACGGAATTACTGAATAATTTCTGCCCAATCCCCTACCCATTGATTTTTCGATAGTAAATGAAGTTTTTTAATTTTTTTTAAAACTAATCCTTCTTTTTCTTAACTTATCCTATAAATTCCGATAATCAAAATATATCCCTCTATGCCAAAACATAAATTTACTCTAAAATACGACGAATTCTTTAAAATCGTAACCAAAAACTTCTTTGAACTACTAAACTGCAACGTCATAACAGAATACGAAATTCTTAAACTACCCAAAAAAGCAGACATCATTATCATTAAAAATCCAAATACTAAAAAACTAGAATTATTTAAATATTTCAAATTATTCAACATTATATCTTTTAAATCCGAAAAAGATAAACCTACCATAAAAGATTTTAACGACCTATTTATCTATCTTACGGGCTTCTGTAATAGAGAAAAATCCGCTAACCTTAATAACACTACCATTACTCTTATAACACCAGACTTTACTAAATCATTCAAAAATCTATTAAATAAACATGCCATATTATTACAAGACGGTCTTTATAAATTCCATAATGATTTATTAAATATCTACTTTATCGAAATCAATCAACTTGATATTAATGCATACGAAATAGAATATCTCTATATCTTCGCTAATCAAAATAAATTAAAAGAAGGTCTAAAAAACATTAAACTAATTCCCATTAAAGATAAAAAAATGATTGCATTATTACATGAAATGTATTATGTTAGATATAGTAATTTCGAAAAACAATTACCAGAGGGTATTAAAATGCCAAAAGTTTACGAAGCTGATATTACGGACTTAGTTAAACCACACTACGAAAAAGGAAAATTAGAAGGCTTACAGGAAGGACAACTAAAAGCAAAAATAGAAACAGCAAAAAAAATGAAAAAAGAAGGTTTATCGATTGATTTAATTGTAAAAATAACTGGCTTATCTAAAAAAGATTTAAAAAAATACGGAATTACTGAATAATTTCTGCCCAATCCCCTACCCATTGATTTTTAGATAGTAAATTAAATTTTATAATTTTTTCTCAAACTAATCCTTCTTTTTCTTAACTTATCCTATAAATTCCGATAATCAAAATATATCCCTCTATGCCAAAACATAAATTTACTCTAAAATACGACGAATTCTTTAAAATCGTAACCAAAAACTTCTTTGAACTACTAAACTGCAACGTCATCACCGAATACGAAATCCTTAAACTACCCAAAAAAGCAGACATCATTATCATTAAAAATCCTAATACTAAAAAATTTGAATTATTTAAATATTTTAAAATTTATAATATCATATCTTTTAAATCCGAAAAAGATAAACCTACCATAAAAGATTTTAACGACCTATTTATCTATCTTACGGGCTTCTGTAATAGAGAAAAATCCGCTAACCTTAATAACACTACCATTACTCTTATAACACCAGACTTTACTAAATCATTCAAAAATCTATTAAATAAACATGCCATTTTATTACAAAATGGTCTTTATAAATTTCATAATGATTTATTAAATATCTACTTTATCGAAATCAATCAACTTGATATTAATGCATACGAAATAGAATATCTCTATATCTTCGCTAATCAAAATAAATTAAAAGAAGGTCTAAAAAACATTAAACTAATTCCCATTAAAGATAAAAAAATGATTGCATTATTACAAGAAATGTATTATGTTAGATATAGTAATTTCGAAAAACAATTACCAGAGGGTATTAAAATGCCAAAAGTTTACGAAGCTGATATTACGGACTTAGTTAAACCTCATTATGATAAAGGACTTGAAGAAGGAATTAAAAAAGGCTTACAAGAAGGAGAATTAAAAGCAAAAATAGAAACAGCGAAGAAAATGAAAAAAGAAGGTTTGTCGATTGATTTAATTGTAAAAATAACTGGCTTATCTAAAAAAGATTTAAAAAAATATAGAATTACTGAATAATTTCTGCCCAATCCCCTACCCATTGATTTTTAGATAGTAAATTAAATTTTATAATTTTTTCTCAAACTAATCCTTCTTTTTCTTAACTTATCCTATAAATTCCGATAATCAAAATATATCCATCTATGACAAAACATAAATTTACTCTAAAATACGACGAATTCTTTAAAATCGTAACTAAAAACTTCTTTGAACTCCTAAACTGCAACGTCATAACAGAATACGAAATTCTTAATCTACCCAAAAAAGCAGACATCATTATCATTAAAAATCCTAATACTAAAAAATTTGAATTATTTAAATATTTTAAAATTCATAATATCATATCTTTTAAATCCGAAAAAGATAAACCTTCTATCAAAGATTTTAACGACCTATTTATCTATCTTACGGGCTTCTGTAATAGAGAAAAATCCGCTAACCTTAATAATACTACTATTACTCTTATTACCCCAGACTTTACTAAATCATTCAAAAATCTATTAAATAAACATGCCATATTATTACAAGATGGTCTTTATAAATTCCATAATGATTTATTAAATATCTACTTTATCGAAATCAATCAACTTGATATTAATGCATACGAAATAGAATATCTCTATATCTTCGCTAATCAAAATAAATTAAAAGAAGGTCTAAAAAACATTAAACTAATTCCCATTAAAGATAAAAAAATGATTGCATTATTACATGAAATGTATTATGTTAGATATAGTAATTTCGAAAAACAATTACCAGAGGGTATTAAAATGCCAAAAGTTTACGAAGCTGATATTACTGACTTAGTTAAACCACACTACGAAAAAGGTTTACAAGAAGGATTGCAAAAAGGAAAACTGGAAGGTTTACAGGAAGGGCAACTAAAAGCAAAAATAGAAACAGCGAAGAAAATGAAAAAAGAAGGTTTATCGATTGATTTAATTGTAAAAATAACTGGCTTATCTAAAAAAGATTTAAAAAAATACGGAATTACTGAATAATTTCTGCCCAATCCCCTACCCATTGATTTTTAGATAGTAAATCAAATTTTATAATTTTTTCTCAAACTAATCCTTCTTTTTCTTAACTTATCCTATAAATTCCGATAATCAAAATATATCCCTCTATGCCAAAACATAAATTTACTCTAAAATACGACGAATTCTTTAAAATCGTAACCAAAAACTTCTTTGAACTACTAAACTGCAACGTCATAACAGAATACGAAATTCTTAATCTACCCAAAAAAGCAGACATCATTATCATTAAAAATCCTAATACTAAAAAACTAGAATTATTTAAATATTTCAAATTATTCAACATTATATCTTTTAAATCCGAAAAAGATAAACCCTCTATCAAAGATTTTAACGACCTATTTATCTATCTTACGGGATTCTGTAATAGAGAAAAATCCGCTAACTTAAATAATACTACTATTACTCTTATTACCCCAGATTTTACTAAATCATTCAAAAATCTATTAAATAAACATGCCATATTATTACAAGATGGTCTTTATAAATTCCATAATGATTTATTAAATATCTACTTTATCGAAATCAATCAACTTGATATTAATGCATACGAAATAGAATATCTCTATATCTTCGCTAATCAAAATAAATTAAAAGAAGGTCTAAAAAACATTAAACTAATTCCCATTAAAGATAAAAAAATGATTGCATTATTACAAGAAATGTATTATGTTAGATATAGTAATTTCGAAAAACAATTACCAGAGGGTATTAAAATGCCAAAAGTTTACGAAGCTGATATTACGGACTTAGTAAAACCACACTACGAAAAAGGTTTACAAGAAGGAGAATTAAAAGCAAAAATAGAAACAGCAAAAAAAATGTTAAAAAAAGGATATTCCATACAGGACATTTGTGATATTACTGGCTTATCTAAAAAAGATTTAAAAAAATACGGAATTACTGAATAATTTCTGCCCAATCCCCTACCCATTGATTTTTAGATAGTAAATTAAATTTTATAATTTTTTCTCAAACTAATCCTTCTTTTTATTAACTTATTCTATAAATTCCGATAATCAAAATATATCCATCTATGCCAAAACATAAATTTACTCTAAAATACGACGAATTCTTTAAAATCGTAACCAAAAACTTCTTTGAACTACTAAACTGCAACGTCATCACCGAATACGAAATTCTTAAACTACCCAAAAAAGCAGACATCATTATCATTAAAAATCCTAATACTAAAAAATTTGAATTATTTAAATATTTTAAAATTTATAATATCATCTTTTTTAGAATTACTTTTTTGCAAAAGGCTTTATTACGTTATTTTTTTTCTTATTGTTATATGGTTGAATTTTTGTTTTTTATGAATTTTCCTTTTTTATAATTTTTTATAATTCTTGTTTATATCAAATCCAAATTTTTATTATATATAATATTTTATAAATATTTATAACTTTAAGGTTATATATTTTGTTTGCAAAAAAGCAGAAAATCCGAAAAAGATAAACCCTCTATCAAAGATTTTAACGACCTATTTATCTATCTTACAGGATTCTGTAATAGAGAAAAATCCGCTAACTTAAATAATACTACCATTACTCTTATAACACCAGACTTTACTAAATCATTCAAAAATCTATTAAATAAACATGCCATATTATTACAAGATGGTCTTTATAAATTCCATAATGATTTATTAAATATCTACTTTATCGAAATCAATCAACTTGATATTAATGCATACGAAATAGAATATCTCTATATCTTCGCTAATCTAAATAAATTAAAAGAAGGTCTAAAAAATATTAAACTAATTCCCATTAAAGATAAAAAAATGATTGCATTATTACAAGAAATGTATTATGTTAGATATAGTAATTTCGAAAAACAATTACCAGAGGGTATCAAAATGCCAAAAGTTTACGAAGCTGATATTACGGACTTAGTTAAACCACACTATGAAAAAGGTTTACAGGAAGGTTTACAAAAAGGAAAACTGGAAGGAAAATTAGAAGGATTACAGGAAGGAATCCAAAAAGGAAAACTGGAAGGTTTACAGGAAGGGCAACTAAAAGCAAAAATAGAAACAGCAAAAAAAATGTTAAAAAAAGGATATTCCATACAGGACATTTGTGATATAACTGGCTTATCTAAAAAAGATTTAAAAAAATACGGAATTACTGAATAATTTCTGCTCCAATCTCCTACCCATTGATTTTTCATTTCTTTTTTTCTCTATAGATTTTCTTCGATAATTTTTATTTCGTCTTTTGTTAAGCCATAGAGTTTGTATACAAGTTCGTCTATTTGTTTTTCGAGGTCGTTTACCTTTGTCTGTTTTTGCTGGTTGGTTTCGCAATCGTCTGATTGGATAAAGGAAAGAATTTGATCAACTAACCGCTCTATCTGATTTACTAATTGTTTGTTTTCGGGAGTGATAGTTTGAATAGGGAGTTGCCAATAAATTTTTCTTTATCTATCTGTTATCACCTAGATTCCCTGTTATTTTTAAACAAAACTTACAGTTTATGATTTAAAACCATTCAGATATTTTAAGTTTTCAATCATGAATAAATACGTTAGCTACAATAAATCTATCGTATTATATAAAAATGGATCTTAACTGTTTAATGCTATACATTCTTTTCATTTTCAAAATTCGATCATTATCCAATCTTATGTCCCACCATAATGGTTTCATCACGATGATAAGCCTTTTATTCTTCGTGAAATATATTTTTTAGGTATTAAGAATGTTCTTTTGTTTTTTCCATCTATGTTTATATAGTAATCTCTAGGAATTTTATTTATAATTCTCCATTGAATCTCATTTTTCATATATTTTCTTCCATTCTTAATACTGGTAATATGCTCGATTTTTTTTCTATATCTTTATTTTGAAAGTATAAACCGATTATATTTTCTTTGAAATATGAAGAGCATAACAAGAATACTAGTTTAACATCCCTTTTAATTTTTCTCAATTTATCATATTTTTTCTTATTTTTGTCATTGAATAGTTCCAATACTAATTATGTAAATTATTAAGATATGCCTTTTTTTTAATCTTGTTGTATTTTCTCGATCTTCTTCATTGTAAAAATAAATGTATTCATTTTTACTTCTCAGAATAGTTTTAAATTGATACTATAATAATCTTGTATCACAGTAATAGCATTTTTAAATTTTACAGTTAAATCAATAACTCTAAGCATATTATAATTTATTACAAAATTTCTTAATTTTTCTCCATACTTGTCCTCATCCATATTTTGGAATTATAAAGCTAAAATTCCATTATTTTTTAAAATTATATGCCTTTTCAATTAAAAATATCAAGTACAGCAATTTTAATCTTATTTTCTATACAAAATTTCCAATATTTTATCATTTTCCTGTATTGCATATACGGCGGATTCCCAATCACAATATCAAAGCCATCTGTAATACCAAACATCCATTCGGGATCAAACCAGCTTGCTACATTATGTTGATCATAGGGATCAAATTCTACGATTTTTTGGGCTATTTCTGTATCCCATCCACAATTGAGTAAAATTGTTTTAATTTTTTCTCGTATTTCTTTATCTTTTTGGATTGCATTTATTTTATGTTGTCGATTTACAGCATTAAAATACTTTTCTCTTATTTCTTTTAATTCTTCTTCTAATTTTAGAATTTCTAAATTTTTTAAACTATTTTGATGATCTTGTTTTAAAGGAATTAAGGTATTTGCTGCAATTAATTTTGTTTCTAAATTTGGTAAAGGTCTTATGCCATAATTTTGTTCTGGATCTTCTATAACTTTTTGATCTATAACAAGTGTTAGAAAAAATCGTAATTTAGATAATTGAATTGCAATAGGCTGTATATCTACACCATATAAACATTGTTCAATTAAATATAATTTTCTTGCATAATCATCAAAAAAATAATCTTTATTAAAAGATTCTTCTATTTCTTTTAATTTTTGATCTACTAATTTTAAGGCTTTTTGTTTTATTTCGTCGTCATTTAATTGCTGTATTCGTTCTTTATCTTCTTTTAAAATCTTAATTTGTTTATTTATTACATCTTCTATTATAATCTTTTTCCAAAGTTTATTATCTGGATCTAATCGTTGTAGTAAAAATACCATTTTTTGTAAAGCACCCTGTAAAAAGGCACCACTTCCAACTGCTGGATCAAGTATCTTTAACTGATTTATAATTCTTATAAGATTTTCTTTTTCTTTATCGGTAAAAATCTGGTCCTCGTATTCTATAGAAGGATCAAATAATAGTTCTATTTTTTCCTCTGGTAATTCTTCGTTATATTGTTCTTTATAGCATATTTTAATCCTTTCTTTTAAGGATTCATTTACCATATATTCTACAATTTGTTTTGGGGTATAATAAGAACCTGTTTCTTTTCTTGCTGCTTCGCTCGATTCGGGTAAATAATAAGCAAGTAAATTTTCGAAGACTTTTCCTATTAATTCTGGATCTAATGCAACTTCTACATCAAGAGGTGTATTTTCTTCTATGGTAAAAATATATTTTTTTAAAATAGGTATCAAACCATATTCGTCAAAAAATATATGATCTGGTACCTTTGCTCTTTTTTTTATATTTCTCGAAAATCCATCAATATAAATAATCTTATTATCGTTATCTATTTTATCAAGACATTCAAATAATCCTCCGTTTAAAAAGGGTATTGTAGAAAATAATTCTATAACCTCTTCTGGTGGAATTAAAAATAAATCCTCGTATCGATAAAGGTTATAAACACCATAATTGTTTTTATTTTTAGGAAATCCTTCGTCTTTTGCAAAAGCTCTTTCTTTTATAGGTCGATTTAATGTAGCAAAAAATAAATTCTGTAAGATTGCATTATAATAATGATTTTTTTTCCCAAAATCTTTTACAATATTTTTTAAAAAATCTGTATCAAATAGTTCCTCTGGAATTAACTTCATTTCTTTTAAGTACCAGATAAAGATAATACGAGAGATCATTCGTAGTAACGTCATCTGTTTAAATGCTTGTTCATCTATATTAAGATCATTGGGGAATTCGATTTCATCTAATGCATAAAAATACCATTCTGTTATATCTTTTATAAAATTATCGATTAAAATATCAATTTCGAAAACTTTTTGTAAATTATCATAAGCATATTTAAAATTCTTAATATCATCATTATAAAACTTTTCTAATATCCTTATATGACCAGTATGAGGGTTTAATAAATTTATATTATATAAAAGATAAACTTTTCCAATTCGTATTTTATTTTGTAAATCTTTTCTTTTATAGTTGGTTCGTTCACAATTTACAATAGATAAAAAATCTTGATATTTAAAAAAAACTAATACTGGTAAACCATAATAATTTCTACTGATTAATCGTGCTATTTCTTTTAAATGAGTTTTTTTCGGTATCTCTGTTAATTCTACCGCAAAAACCAGAATACCTTTGTAATCATCATCAATTTGAGTATTTAAAGAAGGTAAATCATCCCAGAGAAATAAATAGGTTTCATTGATATAATTATACCATTCTTTTTGTTTTAAAGACTCTTCTGTAAGAGATGTATTTTTTAATTTCTGATTTTCGAATAAAAATAAGGTTTGTAATGGTTTATCTGATTGTTGTTTTATTTGAATTCCAAAACTATTAAAAAAATTACTAATGCCATTTTTAAAATCTTCCTTCATCTTTTTTAAAGATTTCCTTAATGGGTGAACGAACTTCTGTCGCCATATAAAAACAATAATTTGTTATATTATTCTGTCAAGAATTATAAAACATATTAAATAATAATTTTATAAATATATTTTATTTAGGAATTTTCCACATACATCCAACAAATTAAATCTATATTATTAAGATTATATAATTCTTCGAATTTATATGGTTTTTGATTGGATAACTTAGACGTTCTATTCTCTGATGCAAGATTTAGAATTTCTAATTGATTCGGATTAATTTTTTCTTTATTAAAATCAAATTTATTTAGAGACCATAAAGATAAGGCTTTCTTTAAATTTTCTAGAAAGGTTTTTGTTTTTTTAATATCTCCATCTATAAAAACTGGTAAATAAGTTGGATAATCTTTATTTTGTTTTAGAAACTCTAAGATTTCCAATTGTGGATAATCTAAATTCTCCCTATTGACGGGGACAATTTCTTTTCCCGATTCATCAATAAAAATTAATATTTTTTCTATATAATCTATTTTTTTTGTATTAGATGGTTTTTTTACTCCTAATAATGCTACAATACCCTTATTAAAATTTTTATTATTTAACATATCTATAGAGGGATTTTTTAAACCACTAAATATTCCATTTCGTATTTTTTTATATTGTTCGTATTTTTTTCTTAGTTGCTCTCTAAATAAATCATAAGAAAAATCATCAAAACCTAATTTATTTTCTCCAGAATCCCATTCAAAATCCTGTTTTAAAATTTGTTCTTTAAATTGTTCATATAATTTTCTTTCTTCTTCTAAAATAATATCTACTTCTTTTAATTTCTGTTGAACTTCTTCTGTAATGGCTTCGATTTCTGTTTTGGTTAGAATCATCATTAAAAATTTGTTGGTTATTTTTTGTTTTAACTTTAAATAATCTTCTATACTATCTGCTGCCCAGAAATTATAAATATAAATTTCTTTATAAGGACTTCCGACTCTATCGATACGTCCAATTCTCTGAATTAATCGTACAGGGTTCCAGTGAATATCATAATTAATTATATGACGTGCTTCTTGAAGATTCTGTCCTTCGCTTAAGACATCTGTTGCAATTAATATATTAATAGGGTTTTCTAATTTTTTTATAATTTCTTTTTTATTGTTTTTTTTAATCCATTCTTTCCATTCTAAATAATTTTCCCACTGCGTTTTATTTTTATCCATAGGGAATTGCTGTTCTTTTTCTAAAAATAATTTTGTAAAAGGTGTAAATCGCTCTAAAATTTCCTGCTGATTAAATGTATATTCTGATTTATCTTTTTGAATATTTCCAGTAATAATAGCAATAGAATCAAATTCTTTTTTTAATTCATTAAATAAATATTCTGCTGTATCGTGATAACTGGTAAATATAATAACTTTTTCATTTTTATGTTGTATATCATGTAAAATTTTTTTTAATTCTTTTAATTTTTTATCTTCTGTTTGTCTCTGTTCTAATGTTAATTTATAATTTTCTATCTTTTGAACTAAACGTTCTAAAATATCTATATCTACTTCTAAGGATTTTTTAAAAGCTTCAATATTTCCAGACTCTGCTATATCTTTTAATGAGATCTGATTCGATTTTCCTATATAAAATTCATCAAATAATGTTTCGTCTTCCTCTTCTTCTTTTTGTCTAATATTTTCTATAATAGATATTAAATCTATCTTTTCTTCTTTTTTATTTAATACATTATCTTTAATATTATTTTCATTAATAAAAGTTTCTACTTTTTGATGTACTTCTTTAAAATATTCATAAATTCTTTTTACTGTTAAATAAAAAGCATACCAGGAAGATTCTATCCGTTTTATTAATAATGTTACCATTATTCCTGTTAAAGCAGATTCTCTAATTCGTGGATCATCTAAAACAGAAATATCTTTTGGTAATATCATAAAAAAAGAAGGTCTATAAGCAGTAAAAGAAGAGAATAAATTTCTTAAATTTTCTGCTAATTCTTTTGAATCGTTTAATTCTATAAATTTTTTAAATTCATTTTCCATTATGGGAACTTCCACATTGATATTGAAAATTTTTTTCTCTGGAAAAGAAAAATCTTTCTCTATTAAAGATAGAAATTTTCTGTTTCTTGCAACAAGCACACTATCCATGAATTTTTTAAAATCTTTATCTAATTTATTAATAAATTCTTTAAGTGTTATTTTATTCTCTATATATTCTTCTAATTTTTTTTGTGCATTAATAAAATTATAATAAATATTAAAATCTGGTAAAATATTTTTAAATGCATTATCATTTTTCTTTGATATAATATAAATCTGGTTTCTTAAATCTTTAAAAGAATTATTTATTGGTGTTGCAGTTAATAATAAAACTTTACAATCAGGATTATGGTTTAATATGGTGATTAAATTTTCAAATTTACTTGTTTTATCATTTCTAAAATTATGACTTTCATCAATAATAAATAATTTAGGTTTATCGTTTTTAAATAATTTATCACTTCTATCATCATATCTTTCCAACCTTTCCAGATCTTCTAAGTCTGAATGAGAACGTACAAAAAATTCTAATTCATCATTTTTAAATTTACTTTCAAAATTTTTATGGAACTGTTTCCAATAACTCATTAATCGTTTCGGACATATTATTATTATTTCTCTACCCTGCATCTGATAATATTTTGCAATTGCAAGTGCTGTCCAGGTTTTCCCTAAACCTACTGCATCTGCTAATATTGCCCCATTTAATTTTTCTATTTTATAGATTAAACTTCTAACAGCAATTTTCTGGAATTCATACAAACTTTTATATATAATAGTTTCTTCGAGACGTTTAATCTTTTCTTTTTGCTGTTCGTCTTCTATAAGTTGATCCTCAAAAAGCTCAATTAGTATTTTATAGTAAATATCTTCCGGAGAATAAGGCTTTAAAATCTGATCTACTAATTGCAAAATAAAATCTTTATAGGAAATTTTTTTCTTTTCTTTTTCTATATATATTATTTTATCATTATGAGCTTTAGGGCTATTCCATAATTCTTTAAACCATTGTTTTAATTCATTATATTCCGACTCTTTACCTGTTTTTGCAATACTCATTTCTACATTGCTGGTTTCTTTTAAACCAAGCCCAGCAGAAGTAAGGTTTGCACTTCCTGTAACATAAAAACATAATGCATCATCATTTGTATTTTCGAATAAATATAATTTTGCATGGCAAAAATTGGGTTCTAATGTTTTTATCTTAAAATTCTGATTATTTAATAATGCTTTAATTTTCTCTTTTTCGATAATTACTTTATCTAAATTTTCAATAGAAAGAGAATCATTAATTAGATCAATAAAACGTAAAGTTTCAAAGCCATCTTCTTCGTTTACCTCTCCTAAAATACAATTTATTTCTTCTAATTTTGAGCTTAAATCAGCCAAAAAACTTAGTCCCCTTAAAGAAAAAAATCCAGAAACAAAGTAAAATTTTCCATTAGATGATTTTTCAATTATCCTTTCATTTAAAAAATCATATAAACATTTATTACGATTATCAATTAACATAAAATTATATTATTTTTTTTATAATTTTTTGTCAAACAAATCTTGCATAATAGTTATTGAATTTTAAAATTATTATTTTATAAACAAAAAAATAACTTGATAAATAATAAAATATAAATAATTTGATAAAAAATTTCCGAGGCTATTTTTTATGTATTTTAAATATTCTAAATTTTATTTTATAATTATACTATTATTACTATTATATTCCAGTTCTATTTATACTGATGCAATTACATTAAAAAATGGTAATGTAATCTTAGGTAATATTGTAGAAGAAAATAAAGATTTAATTAAAATAAAAGTTAAATCAATAGATACAAATAATCAAAATGAAAAAATATTAACTATAGAAAGAAAAGAAATTCAAATAATAGAATATGGTTTAACAAAAAAGGAATTAGAAATAGAAAAAGAACTTATACAAAAACAAATTGATGAACTAAAGAGAAGACAACAACTTTTAGAAGAACAAGAAAAAAAATTGAATAAAGAAAACGATAAAGATTCTTCTTCTGTTTTATCTAAAAAAAATTTATCGGATAACTCATTGCCATATATCCAAATCCAATATCAATATGGTATAAATAATAGCAGTATACCCTTTTCTAAAATTTATAGGCTATATAGTAGTGCTTTTATGTTTGGTAATTATATTGTAAGTTCATCAGGCAACATAGCAATATCTCAACTTTCATCAGAAAGAGCAACTAATAATAGTCAAAATTTTTCTATAATATTAAATAATCAAAATCATCATTATAAAGTGGAAATTAAACGTTCTTCTTTAGATAATAATTTCCAAAATTCTTTTTTAATAACTTATGGTAATCAAAGAAGCCCTTATTATAGTAATTTTTCAAACAATGCACCTTTAAATATTTCTAAAAATTTTCAACAATTATCTGAGTTTACTTATAGTTATGATTTTTATAAAATTTATTCTAAAACAACTAATATAAATTATAGAATTGCTTTTGAAGTTGGTCTTTTTCAAAATCATATTTTTGTTCATTTGAATTCCTATTTTTACTGGACGTATATATTTAATAATTATCAAAATCTTTCTCAACCAATAAACTCAAATCTTTCATTAGTATTTGATTTAGGTAAAGAACCTCTTGTGTATTTAGGATTGAATTTTAATACTATAAATAATAATAAAAATTCCTTTTCTTTAAAAACAATTATATTAGGAGGGAATTTTAAAGATAGAATAAATATAAAAGAAAATAATTTTAATAATCCTTTATATTTCAATTCAACATCTGATTTAGTTGGTTCTATCGTAGGTTATAAAATTTCTCTTCATTGGAATAATCATATTTATAATAACTTCTATTTTATTAGTTCTCTGGAATTTTTAGAATTAAAATATCAAATTAATTCCTCTAAAAATAGTATCTATTTATTAACGAATGATAACAACTCAAGATTTTTTGCTCATAATTTAGAATATTCTAATAAAGAAAACATATATTATCAATCCAATTTATACATACTCTTAGGAATAATGTATCAGTTTGATTTTCGCATTTTTGCTAAATAAAAATCTACACCTGCAAAAAAATATTCTTCATATATAGGATAAAATTCTTTTTTTAATGCTACATCAATTTTTCTATTTATATGACATCCATCTCCTATAATTTTCCAGGCTGGATAAATTACATCCTGAAATGTTCCATAAAACCTATGATTAGAACGAATATGTTCAATTACTAATAATTTACCATTATTATGAAGTAATTGCTTTAAATGTTCAATTACAAGTTCTAAATTACCAACAGAACATAATGTTAATGTTGAAACAATTGTATTAAATCTGGGTAATTGCGAAATTAAATGTTTATTTTCTATTGAATCAACAATAAATTGAATTTTATCAATTTTATCAGGAAATTTTTTTTTAATTTGTTCCACCATATAAGGTGATTTTTCTATAATAGTTAAATCGAAATCAGGAGAAAAATTATAAAAACAAAGATTAGCTCCTGTTCCAGCACCTATTTCCAGAACAGGAGGCTTAACTTCTTGTAATAAAAATTTTCTCTTTTCTTTTAATATCTTATTTTCTAAAACTCCCATTACAGGATCATATAAATGAGAAAAAATCTTTGAATATTTAGACATATTTATTATAATCCAATAACCGTTCCACCATCAATTCTTATTACATTTCCTGTAATAAAAGAAGCATCATCTGAACATAAAAATCTTACAACACGAGAAATATCTTTAACCTGTCCTGGTCTTCCGAGAGGAACAGATTTTCTTAATTCTTCTTTAACTGCTTCTGGTAATGCATCTGTTAAATCAGTTTGTACATATCCCGGACATATTGCATTACATAATAAACCTTTCTTTGCATATTCTCTTGCAACAACCTTTGTAAAACCAATTAAACCTGCTTTACTTGCTGCATAATTTGCCTGTCCTACCTGTCCAATTAATCCAGAAACGGAACTTACATTGATAATCCTTCCACCATCTTTTGCTTTAAGTAGCATAGGTAGAAATTCCCTTGTTACTAAGAAGGGTCCTTTTAAATTTACATTGATTACAATATCCCATTCTTCTTCTTTCATCCTCAATAAAAGATTATCACGCAAAATTCCAGCATTATTTACTAAAAAGTCTAAGCCACCAAATGCTGCTTTTACTTTTTCTGCTGCTTGTTTTACTTGATCACTTTTTGTAACATCGCAAGCAATAGCTATACATTTTACATTATACTTTTCCGAAATCTCTTTTGCTGTTTTTTCGCAATCTTCCTGTCTAATATCAAGTATAACCTGATTAGCTCCCCATTCTGCCAAATCTTCTGCTATTGCTCTACCAATTCCTCTTGCTGAGCCTGTTACTAAGGCTACTTTTCCTTCAAATGGTCTTGTTGACATATCCCCTTTTTTTAGAATTTGACTTAAAAATCAAGTTTTTTATATTTTTTAAAATAGATTTAGAATTACTTTTTATAAAATCTTATCAAATAAATTTATGTTAACTAAAAAGACTTAAAGCGATAAATTATTATGAATATCTATTAAAAAAATTATGAACCTTTTATTTCATTTTGAGAAAAAAACTCATAAAAAATAATAATAGATTCTAAATTTGGCTTTGTTGCATAAACATTAATTATTTGCTATTTATTAAGAATATTTATCAATATTTTAGATAATTTTTCACTTATTTATTTTTGTGATTACGATCAACATAAACAATTATTTATCTTGATTCTAAGCCGATAAGATTTGTTTTTTTCGCATTTCTTCGAGTTTTTGTAATTTTTCGTGTTTTACGAGTTCTTCTAATAGGGGAAGGATATTTCCTTCCATAAATTCATCTAAATTATACATGGTAAAATTAATTCTATGATCTGTAACTCTTCCTTGGGGAAAATTATAGGTTCTAATACGTTCAGAACGATCTCCTGTCTTTACTTGATTTTTTTTAAGATCTGCTAATTCCTTATGTTGCTGTTCTTCGTGCATTTGTTTTAATCTTGCTCTTAAAATCTTCATTGCTTTTGCTTTATTTTTATGTTGTGATCGCTCATCCTGGCAACTTACAACAATTCCCGTTGGAATATGTGTAATTCTTACTGCAGATTCTGTTTTATTAACATGCTGACCACCAGCACCACTTGCACGAAAAACATCAATTCTTAAATCTTTTTCATCTATATGGAAATCAGACTCTTCTACTTCTGGTAGTACCGCTACTGTTACTGCACTGGTATGGATTCTTCCTCCACTTTCTGTTATAGGAATTCGTTGTACCCGATGTGCTCCTGCTTCTTGATGTAATAATTCATAAGCTCTATCCCCTTCTACGCTAAAAACAATTTCTTTATATCCTCCTAATCCTGTTTCTGATAAAGATAATACCTCTACTTTAAAACCCATATCATCACAAAACTTACTATACATACGAAATAAATCTGCTGCAAATAAAGCTGCTTCTTCTCCTCCTGTCCCTGCTCGGATTTCCATAATAATATTTTTTCCTTCATTGGGATCTGGTTCTAATAATAAAGATTCAATTTCAAATTCATGCTCATTTAAATAGTTATCTAATTCCTCTAATTCCATTTCTGCTATTTCTTTTAATTCCTTATCTGCCTTAGGATCATTTAAAATCTCTTTTGCTTCTTCGTAAGCCTTGATTTTTTGTATAAAATTTTTTATATCATCAATATAAGATTGTAATTTACGATGTTCTTGTGATAATTCTTTAAATTTTTCTTGATTATTAATAATATCTGGTTGGCTTAATAAATTTTCTAATTCATTATAACGATCCAGTTCTTTTTGTAAATGATCCCTTAATTGACTCCAGTTCATATACTTATCCTATTATAATATAAAAAAATTAATTGTAAATACTTTTTTATTGATTTTGTAATTTTTGTTTTATATAATCTATTCTTTTTAAAATACGATCTTTGCCTAATAAATAAAATAATCGAGGTAATTCTAAACCATGTATTTTGCCCGTCGTATAAATACGAATTGGCATAAATAAAAATCTACCTTTTCGATTTGATAATTTGCCAGCCTGTTTTATTAAATTAGAATATTCTTCTTCTGTATCGGGATTTTCTTTTTTAATTAAATCTATAAATATATTTATTAAATCCTCTGCTCCTGGTTGCTTTTCCTCTAAGGATTTTAATTCGTTTTTTGCTTCTTCGGTGATTTGTATTTCATCTTTTGATAATTCTTTAATATAAGGAATTGCATCATCAAGTGTAACTAAATAATCACGGATAGATGCAAATATATCTTTAACTTTGGATTCATCATTCTGTATTAATTCCTGGACTTCTGAATCTTTTAATAAGAAAGGCTTTGCTAATTCATAAACCTTTTCAACAGAATAATAACGTATATATTTCTGATTCATCCAGTTTAATTTTGTTTTCGGATTAATCATTTGCTTGATTTCTTCTATAGAAAGTTGACTAACATCTATTTCTTCCTGTTCAGATTCTGAATTTTTTTCAATTAAAAAGAAATCAAACATAGCTGGGCTTTTAGAACATCTTTCAATATCAAATTTTTTTAATAATTCTCCATCTGGCATAAATTCTACACCATCTTCTGGATACCAGCCAAGTAATGCCATATAATTAACCAAAGCTTCTGATAAATATCCTAATTCTTTAAAAAACATTACTGAGGTTGCTCCTCTTCTTTTGGATAACTTTTTTTTATCTGTTCCTACTATTTCAGAAATATGAGCATATTTGGGTAAAGGTAATTTTAACGCTTCGTGAATTAAAATTTGTCTTGGCGTATTAGATAAATGTCCAACACCTCGTATAACGTGAGATATTTTCATTTCATAATCATCTATTACAACAGCATAATTATAAGAAGGAAAACCATCTGATTTTACAATAATAAAATCACCAATTAAACGAGAATCAAATTTAACCCTTCCCTGTACAATATCATCTACTACAACTTCTTTGGGTTCTACTTTAAAACGAATTGCATAAGGAATTCCTTGTTTCTTTTTTTCTTCTACTTCCTTCGGAGATAAATTTTTGCATTTTCCATCATATACATGTGGAATACCTAATTTTTTTGAACGTTCCTGTTTCGCTTCTAATTCTTCATTGGTACAAAAACAAGGATATGCTAAATTATTTTCTAACAAATACTCTGTATATTTTTTATAAATATCTAAACGTTCAGATTGTCTATAAGGACCATAATTTCCACCTTCATTAGGACCTTCGTCTGCTTTTATACCAAGCCAATCTAATGCTTCTAATATGAGTTTTTTCTGATTCTTTAGTAGAGCGTTCTTGATCGGTATCTTCGATTCTTAAAATAAAGGAACCACCTTTTGCTTTCGCATATAAATAATTAAATAAAGCTGTTCTTGCACCACCAATATGTAAATAACCTGTGGGAGATGGGGCAAATCTTGTTCTTATTTCCATAATGTCCTCTCATTTAATATATTTAAATTGATTTCTTAAATCATAATCTGTAATATGAAAAACAACATCATAAATATCCTGTTCTTCGGAAACTCTTTTAAAATATACTATTTTACCTTTTTTTTCGATCAATTTTTTAATCTGTTGTTTACCATTATAAGTTATATTAACATAAACAAATGGTTCCTGTAATAAATATTCTAAAGCTAAAGGGATAACTTCTTTCTTAGCTATTTTTAACCCTTCAACATAATTACTTGCACGAATCTGAAAATAAACCTGATAGGTAGAACTGCTTATTAATCCAGTTCTTTTATATTCTTTGGGTAATCCATATTTTAAGTAATATACTTCTTTTATATAATCCTTTTTAGATGCACAAAAAGAAAAAAAAATTATGAAGATAAATATTGCATAAATTGATCTGCCCATTTTTTACAAAAATCAATTTTTTTATAATTGAATTCATCGTCATCTATTTTCTTATCCACAAGATTCTTCTGCTCTATGATATTTTTTATAGAATTCATTTTTAAATTTTTATATCCACAAGGGAAAATATAATTAAAAGTATTTAAACCATTGCAATAATTAATAGCAATACCAGACGAAGTAAATCCTTTACGAATTTCTAATCCCATAGAAACTATTTTTTCATTCTTTTCTGTATATAAACCCGGCATATCTTCTTTATAGATTAAGGAAATTCCATATTCTAAATAGATTAAATCTTTTGTTATATTTATAATAATTTGAATAACATCTGTTATGGATATTTTTCTTTTTTTTAAATCTAAATGTATATATATAATAATTTGTCCTAATTCATGAGCTGTTAAATCTCCTCCTCGTTTAACATAATATATTTCTATTCCCTTTTTTTGAATAAATTCTTCTGGTATTTTAAAACTTTCTTTTTTATATTGAATACCAGCAGTTATAACAGGAAAATGATCACAAAATAAAAGATTTTCTTTACGCTTTTTTCTAAAATATTCCGCTAATTTTAAATATCTCTGATAAGAAAGTGTTTTAAAATAATAAATATCTATATTTTTAATTTTATTCATAATCTTTTTCTTTAACAAGAGGAACAAATCGAACTGGAATAATATTTTCTTCTATAAAATTGTTTTCGCCAATTTTTTTGATTTTTAATAAATCCTGATAAACAATTCCAACAGGTAAAACCATAATACCACCAATTTTTAATTGTTTCTTCCATGATTCTGGTATTTTTTTAGGTGCAGCAGCTGAAATAATTCTATCAAAGGGAGCATATTCGGGTAACCCTTCATATCCATTTTTGCAAAAAAAATGAACATTCTTAACACCAAATCGTTTTAAATTATTTTTTGCAAATTCTATTAATGATGGTACAATCTCTATTGTATATACTTCCTTTGCTAATTCTGACAATATTGCTGTTTGATATCCACTTCCTGTACCAATTTCTAAAACTTTTTCATTTCCTGTAAGTTCCAGTAAATCTGTCATTAATGCTACAATATAAGGTTGAGAAATGGTCTGTCCATAACCAATACTTAAAGGTCCATCTGTATAGGCATATGGTTTGTCTTTTTCTCTTACAAAATATTCTCTCGGAAATTTTCGCATTGCATTCAAAACATTTGTGTTGGTTACTCCTCTATATACAATTTGATTTTTTATCATATCTTCTAATACTTCTTTATTATATGGTAATGAATTAAAATGATTTGACATATTATCCAGCTTTTAGTATATTAATGTTTTAGTTTTTATGAATGATAATAATTTTATTTCTGGAACATTTTCAAGACTTTTTCGACTTGGCGAAACAGCAGGCCGAATTGGATATGCTTTTTTAAAAAATTTTGGTTCTTATCATAATATAGATCTGGATCAAATTATAAAAGCAGTTGATACTCTTTCTCGTCTAAAAGGCGCCCCAATGAAAGTAGGCCAGATGTTAAGCCTGCATGAAGATTTATTACCTCCAGAAATTATTGAAATATTTAAAGTTTTACAAAAAGATTCTCCTCCAATGCCATTTTCTACGGTAAAAACAATCCTTGAACAAGAATTAAAAGAAAAATTATCTGATTTTGATTCTATCGAAGAAAAACCATTTGCTTCTGCTTCCATAGGGCAAGTACATAAAGCTACCTTAAAAACAAAAGAAAAAGTTATCTTAAAAATTCAATATCCCGGTATTCGAAAATCCATTCAATCTGATCTTACTACCATAAAATTAATTTTATCTCCTTTATTTAAGGCATTAGAAATTCCTTTCGATCCAGTATGGGAAGAAATTAGAGAACGGTTATTAGAAGAAGTCGATTATATACATGAATTAAATAATTTAAAAACTTTTCATCAATTTGTTTCTATTCCTGGTTTAGTTTTTCCTATATATTTTGGAGAATATTCTACTACAGAAGTTTTAACATTAAGTTTTGAAGAATCTTATAATTTTAATGAAGTAACAAAACATTCCCAATATCAAGAATATCATGAATCGTGGATATATATTTTATTAAAATTAATTATTTTTGGATTATTTCGATATAAAATTTTACATGTTGACCCTAATTCTGCAAATTTTGGTTTTCGAGAAAATCAGGTTATATTATACGATTTTGGATGTATAAAAAAAGTTCCAAACTCTATCTCTATAGCATACAAAAAAACAGCCTATGCAATTCTGAATCATGAATGGGATAAAGCATCTCATTACCTTTTTGAAGCTGGTATTAAAACCAAAGATAATCAGCCTCTATCTGAAAAGTTTTTAAAGCCACATTTAGAAATTATAGAAGAAATTTTTCCAGATAAAGAAACCTACTTTGGAGAAGATTCTAAAATTTACCAACGTTTATTACAAATTGCAAGAGATAGCTGGAAAGAAGCAAAAGATATAATTTTTCCCAAAGATCTTGTTTTTATTCATCGAAATTTAATTGGACATTTTGGTAATTTAAGAAAATTGCGTGTTAAAAAGAACTGGAGAAAAGTATTTCTCGAACTTTTAGATCAAACCAATGAAAGCGAAAAGTAATAAAAAAATTATTTATTATTCTTATGGAGTTGATCTATTTGGCTACTATTATTTAGAATCTACTTTAAAAAATAAAAATAAAATATCAAAAAAATATAAAATTTATAATGATTCAATCCATTTTATCCTCTCCTTGGATAAGGAATTATATAAATATGATCAAAAAAATTATAATATAATAATACTAAATAAAAATTAAGATAACTTTTTACAATTTATACATTGCAGTTTATTTTTTAGATTACCTTATCGATATAACTTTTTACATTAGATTTAAAGTATATAATTTTAAAGAATCCTTCTGATATCTTATATCTTAATAATATTTTTTAATTTCATAATTTTAATACACTAAAATAGTAAGCGCTCAATTTATATTTTCGTAAATTATTTTATGCACATAATATTTCAACATCTTCTTCTACTAGCTCCCTTGCTCTGTAAAATCGATGCTCTATCCTGATCTCTGTAACACTTGTTACAAATTCACTGCCAATCTCCCTTAACGGGACCCTCAATAGAGATACCTTATCATCAAATCTTCTATAACATTCCCATTCTATTAATAATCTTATAATATGACTTACACTATATCCCGTCATCTCGGATATATCCTTTAATAATTGATGAATATTCTGACTTACTCTTACACAACAATGTTCATAATCATTACATACTATCTGATAAATTTTTTTACTGGTTTTCTTTTGATTTGCTAATCTTTTTAATCTTTCTATGTATTTAGAAATAAGAAATAAAAACATATCCGAATAGCTGGAATGATGATTTTTTAAATCCTGTAAATCTTCTTTATAGGGGATATAAATCATAAAGTGTAAAATAGTCGTATTGTTTGATTCCTCTAGTTCTTCGTTAGGACTTTGGATATTCTTTCTAATATAAGTAGCCATCAATAATTATAGTCTAATTTTTATTAAAAATCTTACTAAAAAAATATAAGAAAATCAATTTTTTTTTATAAAATCACAATTTAGAAGTAAAATTAATAGGAACTATAAAGTATACGGTGTTTTTAGATCGCTTACCTAAAATATATAAAATGGAACGAAAAAAATCCATATTCTCCCAAAATATGCTATATATTTATTGACTATTATTTGTATAGTATATAAATGGAATTTCTATGGAAGACCATTATAATTATAAAATGTTTCGTAAAAATTCTCCTTATTTTAAAATTGATGAAGAACTTTATAATAAACTTTTACCTATCAGTTACTCTGGATTCCCCAGTCCTGCAGAAGATTTCTTAGAAAAACGAATTGATTTAAATCAAATTTTAATTCGTAATCCTAAATCTACTTTTTTTATGAAGGTAAAAGGAAATAGTTTTGATAATCTTATACAGGACGAAGATATTATTCTTGTTGATTGTTCTCTTTATCCAGTGAATGGCGATTATATAATTGCAATTATAAATGGAGAATTTCATATAAGAAAACTAATCAAAAAAAATAATAAATATTATTTATTAAATTTAGAAAATCAGACTATAGAAGATACAGAAACCATTGAAATATGGGGAGTTATAACCTATGTTATCCATCCAGCAAGAAAAAAATAATAAAATTTTTGCTCTTGTAGATGCAAATAATTTTTATGCCAGTTGCGAAATAATCTTTAATCCAAAACTAAAAGAAAAACCCGTTATTGTTTTATCAAATAATGATGGTTGTGTTATATCTCGTTCTCCAGAAGCGAAACAATTGGGTATTAAAATGGGGCAACCTTTTTTCGAAATTCAGGATATAGTAAAAAAACATCGCGTTTATGTTTTTTCCAGCAATTTTCCTTTATATGCAGATATGAGTTATCGATTTCATGAATCATTAAATTTATTTTTCCCAGAAATAGAAGTTTACTCTGTTGATGAAAGTTTTATTGATTTAAGTAGCTTAAAAAAATATAATTTAACATCCTATTGTCTTTATGTAAGAAATGAAATCTTACGATGGCTAAAAATTCCTTCCTGTATAGGAATAGGAAGAACAAAAACCCTTGCTAAACTTGCCAATAAATATGCAAAACAACATCCCGAATTACAAGGTGTTTTTAATTCTATCAATCGAGAAACTATATTATTAAAAAATATGCCAATAGAAGAAGTATGGGGTATTGGTTCAAAATTATCACAATTCTTATATAAAAAGGGAATTCATACACCTTATGATCTTATTCAACAAAATGATTACTGGATTAAAAAACATCTTAAAATTAACGGTTTAAGAATGGTTTATGAGTTACGTGGAATTTCCTGTTATAACTTAGAATCTTATAATCCTCAGAAAAAAAATACAGTAGTTTCTCGATCTTTTGGAACATCTATATCAAATCTTGAAGATCTGGAAAAAATTCTTATGTCCTTTATTGAAAAATTATCAGAAAAATTAATTAAACAAAAACAACTGGCAACCTATCTTGGTATTTTTATTAAAAGTAATCCCTTTAATAAAAAAGAACCTTATTATTCTAATTACAAGATTAAAAAATTAGAAACACCAACCAATAGTATCAGGATTTTATATCAAAATGCTAAAAAAATACTAAAAAATATTTATAAACCTGAAATTAAATATAAAAAAATGGGAGTAATTGCATTAAATTTATGTTCGATAGATTCTTTTCAGAAAGATTTATTTGATAATCAGAATTATGATAAGGAACAATTACGAAACGAAGCTATTCTGAAATTAATGCATTATTATAATCACTCTGGAAAGATTAAAATCCAATTTGCAAAAAATATTCAACTACCTAAGAATACATGGTTTCCCAAACAATATCATCTATCAAAAAGATATACAACAGATATTAACGAAATTCCAATTGCAAAAATCTAAAAGTATTCACTTTCTTTGTAAATAGATGTAAAAAAATATCTGTAAAGATTCATTTTTTACGCAACCAAAATATCAATGTCCTTCCAGAGCCTTCTGTACCTGAAATTCTATTTCCTTTTTTAGATTGGGTCCAGAAACATAATGTATACATTCACAATTTTTCCAGCTACCACCTCTCGGTGCACATTCCTTTGTCTGAACTCCCTTAATTACACCAGATCGTATGGAATTAATAGCATAATTTGTAGCCTGGCCATCTAACATTCCAGATTGGGCTTCTACTGTTTCTCCAATCATTTTTCGAATCATATTATCTAATGCTTGTAATTTTGCTGCCTCCATACAGGTAGTTTTCATCATTTCCTGATCATCTTTTTCTATAGCATTTTCACTTGCTCTGGCAGATGTTCTTACATAAAAAGTATCTATTCCATTTTCCGATCTCCAGCCTTCGAATTCTTCTCCTCCCGCAACATGTGTCGCAGAAGAACAATTCATAATATAAAATGATATTCCCCATATAATTAAAATAGACAGGGTAATAAATATATTTTTTCTCATCATAATAATGTTATATAATTAGACGCTTATTATCGTCAATAAGTTTTTATGAATTATATATATTTTTTATTCTTAGAATGTTTGATTATTTTTCCTTTCGTAATTGGTTTTTTTATTAAAGAAAAACTAAAATTAGAGGAATGGCAAAAAAAACAATTATCTGAAAGAATGCTTCGAATTAATTTGATTTATTTTGAGCCATTTATTATTATCTGGTACATTGGAAAATTAGAATTCAATTTATCTACCCTATATTTACCAATAGGTGGCTTGTTTTTAGTGTTTTTAGGTTTTTTATTTGGATATTTGCTTTCTATTCCTTATTCATTAAGGAATCGTATAACACTTATAGTTAATACTTCCCTCGCAAATCATGGCTATACTATGGGAGGAATTATTTGTTATTTTATTTTAGGTGAAAAAGGTTTAAGTAAAGCTTTAATTTTTATCAGTTATTTTTATTTTTATTTATATGGATTTTTATTCCCCTGGATACAAAAAAAGCAAAATTACTATATAAAAAATCAATCTTTTTCGATAAAACAAAAAATAAAAGATTATCGATTATTTCCTTTATATGGATTAATTTTAGGCATACTAATTTTTATTTTTCAGCTACCATTACCTCAATCTTTTTATTTATCTTATATAATACAAATTATGGTTTATATTTCTATCATTATTTATTATTTTTCCTTAGGTATAAACTTAGAATTTAAGAAATTATCACTAAGAAAAAACAATATTGTAAAAAAGATCTTATTAATTAAGTTTATTATAATTCCATTGATAACATTTATTGTATTAAAAATTATACCAGAAAACTTACTATCACTATTTGATAAAAAAGTAATTTTTATTATGTCTTTTATGCCTGGAGCGGTATATTCTATTGTATCCAGTATTATTTTCAATTTAAATATACAATTAACAATTCAGATATTCGTTTGGAGTACAATTACTTTTTTAATTGGAATCCTACCATTATTATATTTATTTTTAATAAAGTTATTTTAAGATTTCTCTTTTATTAAATGAAACGGTCTTTCAAATAATAAATAAAATATATATCCAAAACCACAGCAAATGCCCTTAATGCATGAAATGGAATACTATCCTGTTTACTTTTCTGAAAGATTTCTAAAAAATAAGACTTTTTGTGCATCTTTATACTTTTATTATGATTTTTTGGGCAGGGGAGGATTCGAACCTCCGTAACCCTTCCGGGTGCCAGATTTACAGTCTGGTGCCATTAACCGCTCGGCCACCTGCCCAAAATGGTGCTGCCTGTAGGATTCGAACCCACGACCTGCTGATTACAAGTCAGCCGCTCTACCAACTGAGCTAAGGCAGCATAATGCGTAAATCCAACTTTATTTTTTTTATATGTACGTCAATTAAAATATACAATATTTTCTTCTATGGCAACAAATTATTATTAATAAAGAATTTCAACTTGATTTATCTTACAACATTTCTTTTAATATTTTGAAAATTACTTCATAGATTTTTTTTAATTCCATTTTTTCTATAATATATGGTGGTACAATATATAAAATATTACCTAAGGGTCTAATTAATGCGCCATTTTTTACAGAAAAATCAATAACTTCAAGATTAAATGTTTTTAAAGCTTCTTTGGATATTTTTACTACTACAGCTGCAACAGAACCAAAATATCTTGTTTCTTTAATTTTATGATTTACAGAAGATTGTTTTAATTCTTCTAAAAATTCTTTATGCCATTTTTCAATTAAAGAAATTTTATTTTTTATATCTAATTGTTCATATAATTCTATAGAAGAAATACTTATAGCACAACCTATGGGATTTCCAGTCATAGAATGGCCATGAAATAATGTATGTTGTTTATTATCAGAATAAAATCCTTGATATACTTTTTCTTTACACATAGTAACAGCAAATGTTGCATAACCTGCGGGTAATCCTTTACTTAAAGCAAGAATATCTGGATAAATTCCTGCATGTTCATAGGCAAAATATGGTCCTGTTCTTCCAGCCCCTGTAAAGACTTCATCACATATCATAAAAATATTATAATTGTCACATAATTCTCGAATTTTTTTTAAAACAATAGGATGATACATTAACATTCCAGCAGCACCCTGAATTAAAGGTTCTATAACAATACCACATACTTCTTTATGAAATTTTTCAAAATAATTATCTAATTGTTTTAATAAAGGTTGTAATTCCTGTTTTGCTAACTGTTCATCAAACATTCCCATTTCTGAACTATAAGACATAGGTATATGGATAACATTAAAAAGTAAAGGTTCATAAACTTTATGAAAATCAGAACGAGCACCAAGAGACATAGTTCCAAATGTATCGCCATGATAACCATTTTCTAAAACAAAAAACGTTTTTTTTTGGAACAACCCTTGATTTTGAAAATATTGATAGGCCATTTTCGCTGCAATTTCCATTGCAGTAGAACCATCATCAGAATAAAATACTCGCGATAATGTATGATTGGACTTCTCGGATAACATCTTCGCTAATTTTAAAGCTGGTTCATGTTCCATACTTGCATAAATCACATGTTCTAAAATATCTAATTGTTTTTTAATCGCTTCTTTTAATGGTTTACAATTATGTCCATAGATGCTAACCCACCAAGAACTTATAGCATCAATAAATTGAATAGAATTCCCATCATAATCATATCCATATAAATATACCCCTTCTCCTTTTTCGATAAAAAAGGGTTCTTTTGCAAGTTTCATTGGAGTAAAGGGCCACCAGATATGTTGTTTGTGAATATTTCGAAAATACTGCAATTGATTTTTATCCATAAAAACCATTTTTATCACTTGTTATTATTAATAAATATTTTTATATATAATTTTGTTATATAAATTCAACAGTAATATTCATCACAAATATATCTTAAATAAAATTTTTATTTTTTAAATATATTTTTTTATTTACAAATATACCATTTTGAATTTTAATTATCTATACCAGATATAATTCTGGTACTAAATTTTAAGGAGATGTATATGAAATTCAAAAAAAAACTTTTATTAGGTATGGGATTTATATTAGGATTAATGGCTGGTAGTTCCCTTATTGCAGATACCGCTATTTATTTTTGCCAGGAAACATCTGCATATGGAGCTGCATGGGGTGTACCATTAGCGAGAGCAAGGCAAGTAGCAAAACAATATTGTGAACAAAATGGTGGAACCAACTGTCAGGAACTTATAAGCTGTAAAACAGGATTTGCTGCAATTGTAACAGATAATGAAGGAACAATAGGTGCTTCCTGTGGTGCACGTACTCAACAAGAAGCAGATAAAGGAGCTATTGAAAGTTGTCAGCAATATAGTGAAAATCCTTCTGCCTGTACAATTAAACATCAATGGCGAGGATAAATATTATTAAAAGAACAGGTATTCTTAATAGTACCTGTTCTTTTTTTATTCTATAAAATTTTACGTTGCCATAAAAAGGATTTAAATTAAATTATCTTTAATGATACAACCATGGGATATAAAAAAGATATTTATTGATAATTCTTTAAATAAAGACCATAATCCAATAATTCAAAATATCTTAAAAAATACACAAAATACATCTATCAAGATTGAATTTATTGATAATCCAAAAGAAATATTTGATTATTATTTAAAACATGGTTCTTTATTCGAAAAAGATACACTTCTTGTTTATCGTCATCAGGGTAAATTTATTTCTTCCTGTCCAGGATCAGATGGAATGGTATGCTGTCAGTACTTTGTTATTAATTTTGGGATAGGTTGTTTGTATGATTGTCATTATTGTTATCTACAAAACTTTATGAATCAACCATTAATGACTGTTTTTGGTAATTTAGAAGATCTTTTTTCCGAAATAGAAAAAAAGATTAAAGGAAAAAATTTTCATTTTCGTATTGGAACAGGTGAATATACAGATTCTTTAGCATTAGATCCTATTATAGAAATATCTCCTATTTTAGTAAATTATTTTGCCCAATTAGAAAATGCTACCTTAGAATTAAAAACAAAATCAAATCATATCGAAAAATTATTAAATTTAAATCATAACAATCATACAGTAGTTGCATGGTCTTTAAATCCTCCAGAAATTATTGATAAAATAGAACCGGGAACAGCCAGTTTAAAAGAACGTTTAGAAGCTGCAAAAAGAGTTCAGGAAGCTGGTTATAAATTAGCATTCCATTTTGATCCAATGATATATCATGATAATTGGGAAAAAAATTATAAAGAATTATTAGACCAATTATTTGCTACAATTGATACAAATCGCATTGCCTGGATTTCTCTGGGAACTTTTCGTTATTCTATTGGGCAAAAAGAAATTATGCAAAAAAGATTTTTAGACGATAATTTAACCAAACAAGAAATGGTTCAAGGAAGTGATAAGAAGTTCCGTTATTTTAAAACGATACGGCAAGAGATGTATGCTACAATTAAAAGTTATATTGATAAAAAAGATCCAAAGTTATTTTCTTATCTTTGCATGGAAACACAATATATGTGGGAAAAAATTTATCAATTTGTACCTCAATCTTCCAAGAATCTGGATAGTTATTTCGAAAATCGTAGAATCTATATGGAGTCATTATCAAAAAGTTGATATTTTTTTTATTTTTATTATTCTATTTATAGGAAATTTTATTCCCATTACATCGCAGGAAATCAGTAGAATTTATTATTATAAGAATATTTTACAAGATACTTCAATTCAAAATCAATCAAGAATTAATACAGAATGGGACGAATATGCACCTTTACCAATCTTTGGAGAGAAATATTTAATTTTTCAATCTCAACGTCCTGGTCCTTATGAAGAACATTCTTTATGGTATTCCTTTAATAAAAACTATAAAGATCCTACTTCTGAACCAGAATGGACAGATCCTTTACCTTTAATTTTTCCTTTAGATAATAAACCAACAGAAACAATGAAAGCCCTAAATCAAAATGAATTTACAATCAATTCTGATTCCTTTATAGGACATCCTTCTGTTTATATAGAAAACAATCAAATAAAAGAAATTTATTTTACTTCCTTTAAAGATTCCCATTTAGAAGGTTATGCTCATTTAAATATATACGTAGCAAAATTTATTAATAATAGATGGCAGAAACCAGAACATCTTAATGAAATTAATAGTAATTTTGATGATTTAATGCCTTTTATTACAAAAGATGGTACAAAATTGTTTTTTGTTTCTAATCGTCCCGGAGGTTATGGAGGCTTTGATATATGGTATGCAGAAAGAGATCTTAAAACAGGAATATGGAGTAAACCAGTTAATTTAGGACCTAATATCAATACTGAATATGATGAAATAACACCATTTTTAACCCATAACCAGCAAAAATTAATATTTGCAAGTAATCGCCCTGGTGGTATAGGTGGTTTTGATCTTTATGTTAGCAATTTTAACGGTTTAGATTTTGATTTACCTATAAATTTAGGAGAACCCTTTAATTCTAAACAAAATGATGAAGCATTAAAAATTTCTGATAATAGCTTATGGACATATTTCTCTTCGGATCGTTTTGAGGTAAATGCTAAGGGTGGTTATGATATTTATCGTTTTTTAATTCCAAAAGAATTGGTTGAATTTTCCAAAATTATTCTTAAAGGAAAAATTTTAAATGCAGAAACTCAAGAACCAGTTAGTGTAGAAGCAACTATCTTAATTGAATTTGGTTTACAAAATTTAGTTATTAAATCAGATAGACGTTTTAAAAACGATGGTAAAACAATTGATAATACTTTCAAAGCAGAATTATATTCTGGTAGAATCTATCGATTACAAATTAGTGCACCAGGTTATTATCCTTTAGAAACTTTATTGGATTATAAAGAAATCTATACAGAAACAAAAACTGACGAAAGAATATTTTATCTTAAACCAATCAAACCGATTGAACCTATTATACGTTATATTCCAGGCATCGTTATTGATGAAGAGACTCATTTATCTTTACCAGGTTCGCAAGTAATTAAAATCGATTCTGATGGTAATATATTGGAACTAAAATTGGATCCCTATGCACAATTCACAGTACCTGTTAGAAAAAATGAAAAATTTCAAATCAAAGCAAGCTCTCCTGGTTATGAAACAAAAATAGAAACATTTAAAGAATCTAAAGAACTCCAAAAAATCATTATAAAATTAAAAAAAATTCAAGAACCATGCGAAGCAAAACAATTAGAATGTATCTGGAATACACGTATCTTTTTTGATCTTGATAGTGCAGAAATTAAACCCACAGAAAGAGAAAAAATTAAACTTATTGCAGAAATTTTAAAGTTATATCCCGATGTAAAAATAGAAATCCAGGGCCATACTGATCGCTCTTATCGTGGACCAAAAGAAAAATCATTTGAATATAATTTAAAATTATCCATAGAACGTGCCAATAATGTAAAAAAAGAATTAATGCAATTAGGGATTAACGAAAATCGTTTAGTTGTAAAAGGTTATAGTTATACAAAACCCTTAGTAGAAGCACCAGATGCAATTAAAGGAGCTATTAATAGACGAGTAGAATTTAAAGAAATAAAATAATTTTTCGTCAAAAATAATAAAGGATTTTTTATGGAAATAATTCAATATAATATAGAACCAATTAAAGAATCAAAACGTTTATGGGACTATGTTAAGGATCCTAAGATTATTACTAATTTCATTTTAGTTAAATTAAATAAACATTCCCTGTATTTAAAGAATAGCATTCCCCCAGCAGAATTTACACCTACAGAAGAAAAAGAAGGTGGTATTGAATTTTATTTTAATCCTTCAATAAAATTACAAGAACATGTTATATTATATTTAGATTTAAAACGTCATTTAGAATTTCATTTCCAGTTAATAAAAGAAATCTCTCCGGGAAGGGCTATATTAAAACCCGAAGAACTAAAAGTAAGTAAATTCCAACGTAGATATCATCGTATTCCAATTAAAGATGATGAAGTAATCGCTAATAATTTTCGTTTAAGTAAAAATAAAATATCTACCAATAATATACAATTTCAGATTACTGCAAAAGTTATTTTTCCACAGATCGAAGAAAAGTATAAGGATCAATTTCCAGGTATGAAATTATTATTATCCAATGCAGAAAATTTACCAGAAGAAATAAAAAAACAGGAAATCAATACACCTCAAATTATAAAAATTAATATTAAATATGTTTTTGTTTATCCAATTGTAGTATATCAGAAAAATAAATTTGTTCCCCTTATATATATTTTATTTCCTTATTCTTCATCACCCCCAACAGAAGACAAAAAAACACAAATTTTAATTGAATTAGAAAAAATTGCAGATGAAACCTATGAAAAAATGATAGAAGCAAATACTACTTTAATTAAAAAAAAACAAAGGGTCGTAAATATCTCTGAAGGAGGTGTTGCTTTAGAAATTACTGATGAAGAATTAAAATCTCTTATTCCTTATCAAGAAAATATTATTTTTGATCTTGTCTTTAAATTAGTAGCCCCCATAAGAATGGATGGAGAAATTCGATATATTCATAAACTAAAAAAAGAAGAAAAAGAAAGCCTGTTAGTAGGAATTGACTTTACAGGAGAAGGATATACAGATTTTCGTAAAAAGAATAGTGAATTATTAAAAAATCTAATATCAAAATTAAATTCAAAATAATCTTATGAAAAAATTTCAATCTTATCCAGGAACCAGAGATTTTTATCCTTACGAAATGCAAATTAGAAATTGGTTTTTTGAAAAACAAAGAGAAGTTTGTAAAAAATATGGATACGAAGAATATTCTGCTCCCATTTTAGAATATACAGATTTATATCGTTCTAAATCTTCTGAAGAAATTGTAAATGAACAACTTTATACCTTTATCGATAGAGGAAATAGAGAAGTTTCTATACGTCCAGAAATGACACCTACCTTAGCAAGAATGATTGCTAATCGAGATCAGAGTTATATTCCACCTCTAAGATGGTTTAGTATTGCTAATTTTATGAGGTATGAACGACCAGGTAAAGGACGTTTAAGAGAATTTTATCAGTTGAATGTAGATTTAATAGGTAGTAACAGTATTTATGCAGATGTAGAAATTTTATCAATCGCAATGGATTTATTAAAATCTTATGGTGCAAATGAAAATCAATTTATTGTAAGATTTAGTCATAGAGCTTTATTAGATTTATGGCTTAATATTGTTGATAAAGAAAAATTACGTCAAATAGGAAGAATTATAGATAAAAAAGATAAAATTTCTTCTGAACAATTTAAAAAAGAATTAGAACAAATATGTAATATAGAAGAAATCCAAAAAATTGAAAAATTTTTAAATCTTAAAATTTCTTTAAACAAAGATATAACATCAAATGATATTGAATTAAACAATAATAAAGAACAAATTATTGAAATTTTAAACCATTTAAGAAATATCTTTAAGTATTTAAGTATGAGTCATAATACAATCAATGTATTATTTGATCCTTCTATTGTTCGAGGATTTGATTATTATACTGGTTTAATTTTTGAAATCTATGATACGCATCCAGAAAATAGAAGAGCAATTTTTGGTGGTGGAAGATATGATAATTTAATTGGACAATTTAGTAAAGAATCTTTACCTGCAATAGGTTTTGGAATGGGTGATGTTACCTTAGAAGAATTTTTAAGAAATCACAATTTATTACCAGAAATAAAATACAAAAAAGGTTTTTATTTTTCCCTTTTTGATGAAAACTTATATCAGGAATATCTAAAAATAGTTCATATTTTAAGAAGCAATGATATACCTGTAGAATTATCTTTAAATAGACCCAAAAAATTTGGAAAAGAATTTGAATTAGCAGAGAAAAAAGGATACTATTATGCAATTATTATAGGAGAAGATGAGCTAAAAAATCACGAAATAAAAATTAAAAATCTTAAAAATGGACAGCAATTTAATATTTCTTATGATAATGAAAAAAAATTATCAGAAGAACTTCATCATCTCTTAGCAGAAATAATATAGGGACCTCCTAAGAGGCTCCCTTAAATTCTTTTATTTCTTTTTAAGAAATTTCATCATTGCACGTAATTTTTGCCCTGTTTCTTCAATAGGATGTTTTTTCGCTTCTTCTCTTAATCGATTAAAATTAGGATATCCCTTTTGTGCTTCTTCGAGCCATTCCTTAGCAAATTTTGCCCCTTTATCTTTTTGTATTTCTGATAAAATTTGCTTCATATTTTGTTTTACATGATCATCAACAACACGAGGACCACGTGTTAGATCTCCATATTCTGCTGTATCAGAAATAGAATGTCTCATATTTGCTATTCCACCTTCATAGATTAAGTCTGTTATTAATTTAACCTCATGTAAACACTCAAAATAAGCAATATCTGGATCATAACCAGCTTCTACTAAGGTTTCGAATCCCTTCATTATCAAAGAGGTTAATCCACCACATAAAACAGCTTGTTCGCCAAATAAATCTGTTTCCGTTTCGTCTTTAAAAGTTGTTTCTAAAATACCTGCTCTACCTGCACCGATAGCAGATGCATGAGCTAAAGCTCGATCTTTTGCCTTTCCTGTTGCATCTTGATGTATTGCAATTAAAGCTGGTACACCTCCACCTTCTACATAAACTCTTCTTACTAAATGTCCAGGTCCCTTAGGTGCAACCATATAGACATCAATATTCGAAGGTGGTTGTATAACTTCAAAGTGAATGTTAAATCCATGAGAAAAAACCAAAGCTTTTCCTTCTGTTAAATTTGGGGCAATACTTTCTTCGTAAAGTTGTTTTTGCGTTTGATCTGGTGTTAATACCTGAATTATATCTGCCCTTTTACATGCTTCTGTAGGATGTAAAACTTCAAAACCATCTTCTTTAGCCTGAGATACAGAACGGGATTCTGGTCTTAAACCAATAATAACATTTAATCCAGAATCTCTCATATTTTGTGCCTGAGCATGTCCTTGACTTCCATAACCAAGTACTGCTATTGTTAAATCTTTTAAAATGCTTAAATCACAGGAATCATCATAATATATTTTAGCCATAGAAGTAGATTTTTTATGAATGTGTTTCCTTTCAAGAAAATATTAAAATTTTTAGTAAATACAAGTATAATAGAATCAAAAATAAAATGCTTAAAAATCAAAATTATACCTGTAAATATCCATTTATTAGATAGTTTATAATTAAATCTAAAAAAATAAATTTTTCTTGCAATTTTAAGAAAGCAATTATAATATTTTAAAAATCCTCATAATAGGAGGTATCGCTAATATGAAAAGACTAATAAATAATACGATTTTATTAGTAGTATTTTTCTTATCGTGTAAAACATCATTTAGTCCAGATTTAGAAGAATTTTTAAATTAAATTTGTAATGAATTGGTAAATAAAAATGCTAATGGATATCTACAAATGATTTTAAAAGAGCAGCAAAATCAATACAAAGAATTAATATTAAATTCTGAATTTTTTACTGGTGTAGAAGAATGCGAAATATCAGATTCTAAATTTGCAAATGAAAAGATTAACGAAAATGAGTATATGATCAGATTTTTTTTAAAATATGCTCAAAATACATTTAGTCAGCTTGATCATTTTATTGTAAAAAGAAATGGAAAATGGTTTATTGATTTTCATAAAACCTATACACATGAAATGGAAAATAATCCTAATCCATTTACTGGTAGGCAATATAAGTAAAACCAGTAAAAATATTTGACAACAATGTTGTAATTTTTATATTTGTAATATGATTCAAAGATATATTCAAATACCAGAAGAACAGGAAGAGTTTTATCAATATTTAAACGATTATATTAAAAAAACAATTTCTGAAGAATATCAGAATACCGAACATGTTGTTTCAGAAGAAATTATTTATAAGCACATTCAGAACCTGATTGAATTTGGATTAATTTATTCACCAGTTAACAAAGAAAACGAATATTCAATCTGGAATTATTATCAAAAAAATATCCTGATTAGTATAATCTCCCTATTAGAACTTGGTATAGTAAATGGTGGTTTAAGTTATATTACACATCAATATAGCTTATTTAATTATTGTTTGTCTTATATTAAAGAACATTATAATCAATCTTTTGAATTTCCTTTCTGGATATTATTACAGGGGAATTATGGTCTTGCTCGTAATTTACTTGCGAAATACTTATTTTCTCAAGAAGATAAAGAATTATATATACAAAATCTTAAACATTATTTTGAACTTCCCGAATCCTTTATATTACAAATTCCCGATTTTTTTGAATATTTTTCTTTTTTTAATATTAATGATCAAAATATCCAGAAGAATAATTTAAATTTCAATATAGCCAAAATTCAATCTAAAAAATTATTAAATCCTTCTCATGGCTTAGAAGAAATCAAAACATATGAAATAGAATATAATACAATTATATCTATACCTGTAGATATTTCTTTATATATAGATTTATTCAGCAAACAACTCTTAGGTAATTTATCAATAGCAACTGGACGATTGGTTTATGCATTCCAAAAGGCATTGAAATATACAAATGAAAGAATTCAAGGTGGGAAATTGATTTATAATTATCCAGCTATTCAGAACTTATTATTCAATGCAGATTCAACGATAGAAATAGCTTTAAATTCTTTATTTGCCTGTAATAAACTATCTTTTGATAAGGATCTTTTCTTAAAAGTATTAAGAATAAAAAAACAATTAATGCCTTTAATTTTACAGGGGGTTTCCGATTGCTTACAAACCCATGGGGGATATGGATATATGCGTGATTATGGATTAGAAAAAGCATATCGAGATGTAAATCATTTAAAACAATATCTGGGTACATCTTTCGAAATTAGTCTATTTCTTGCTGAAGTTTATAAACATAAACAATCAAATTTACAGATAATATAAATTTTATTAAGGAAGGTTTATATGGAAATAAAAACAAAAAATTCCGAATATGTTATAGAAAAATTAGCAGATGAAGAAAAATTATCACCTAAATATTTTTTAAATCAAATTACACCATACATGAAATTTTTGATTCATTATAATCAAGATAAATTATGGGAAATGGATACAAAACTTTTACCTAAAAGATTACAAAAATTAAGAAGAAATTATAAAGCTTTTGCAGAAAAACATTTAAAACCCAATGCTCTCGAAATTGATGTTTATAAAAATAAAGATATATTAGAAAAAATTAAAGTAGAAGCTGCAAAGGCTGGCTATTTTTCTGATTTATTACCTTCTCCTATTGGATCAGTTGATTGGCTTACCTATCGATATCCTTTCCACTGGATTGCTTCTATTAAATACGAAGAATTATGTGCTGCCTGTGGTGGTTTGGGATTGTTAATTGGAGCCCATTCTCTTGGAGTAGCTCCTATTATGGTATCTGGTGATATAAATATTATTTTAAGACATCTTTATCCAATATTAAGAAAAAATAAAAAAGGTATACCTACTTTAATGGCATTTGCTATTACAGAACCAGCTGGTGGTTCTGATGTAGAAGATACAGAAGGTGGAACAAGATATAAACCTGTTACAACAGCAAAGCGTGTAAAAGGTGGCTGGTTATTAAATGGTAGAAAAGTTTTTATATCTGATGGCGATATCGCACATGCAGTAACCGTTTTTGCAGCACTGGAAAATAAAGCTTTAGATTCCTGGACATGTTTTTTGGTATATGATGGAACACCTGGATTTTCTCGTGGTAGAAATGAGTTAAAAATGGGACAAAGAGCATCTTCAGCAACAGAATTAATTTTTGAAGACTGTTTTGTTCCAGATTCTCAGATCGTTGGTGGTTTAGAAAAAGGCTGGATGTTAAATCGTCTAACGTTAAATTATTCTCGTATTCCTGTTGGTTCTATTGCTCTTGGTATTGCCAGAGGTGCAATGGAACATGCAATAGAATTTGCTAAAAAAACTACCTTTGCTGGCAAAAAGCTAATAGAATATCAAGAAATACAAATGCAAATTGCTGATATGTTAATTTTAACCTCTGCTTCTCGTATGATGATCTGGCAATATGCAAAAACATGGAAAGCACATCAATCCTGGTCTTCTATGATTAAAGTATTTTGTTCTGATTCTGCAATGAAAGTTTGTGAAACAGCTATGGATATTTTATCAAATCATAGTATTTATCATAAAAATTATGTAGAAAAACATTTTAGAGATGCACGATTAACTCAAATTTATGAAGGTACAAATCAAATTAATCGATTAGCAATTATCGAGGATCAAATGGACGAATTATTAAAATAGTTTAACATTTATTTTTTACCAAAGTAGCTACTATTTCTACATGATAAGTCCTAGGGAAAAAATCAAAAATAGCAAAATGTTTAATCTTATAGCCAGTTTTTTTTAGAATTTGAATATCTCTATTAAATGTAGCAGGATTACAAGAAGAATAAATCATAGGAATATTACAATTTTCTAAGGATTGTATTAATTTCTTTCCTATTCCTTTGCGTGGTGGATTTATGATTATAATATCATACTGATTATTTTTTATATTAACTCCATTAGAATATAAATCTTTATAAATAAACTGATTTTTAATATGATACTTTTTATAATTTAACTTAGCAAATTTTAAAGAAATAGAATTGGATTCATAACCTTCTATGGAATTTAAATAATTTAAAAAATAAGAAGATATAATACCTGTTCCACAAAATAATTCTAATACATTTACTTTTGATTTTTGTGTTAATAATAATACTTTATTTTTTATCCAATCTAACCATTCGCGCAATAAAAATCGATTCGTTTGAAGGAAACAATCTGTTGAAATTTCCCATTCTACTTCTGGCATTAATTTTATATTAAAAGTTTGATTTTCTATTATGTTATTATTTATATAAAAGATCTTTTTCTCTTTTAGCTTATTAGATGGATTATTTTGCTTTTTAATATATTCATTTAACTTTTCTGGTAAATTATAGCATCCCTCTTCTGAAAAAGGAACGATTATATTTGAATATAATCGGAAAAAACCATATTTTTGATTTAGATAATGTATCTTTACCTGATTTCTATATTTATATTCAGGAGAAAAATAGTAATCAAATTGTCCTGTTTCTAAATAAGGTTTTATTTCTGAAAATTCTTTTAATAATTCAATTTTTAATGCTATTTCTTCTTTATAATCAATATGACGATAACTACATCCTCCACATAAAGGAAAAATAGGACAATCAATCTTTTTTCTTAATGGATTTTTCTGAATAATTTTTTTTACAATACCAAAACCATGATGTTTATTTTCTTTTATAATTTCAAAATGAATAATTTCATCTGGTAATGCACCATGAATAAAAAAAGGTTTATTATTAAAATAGGTTAAGGTAAATCCATTTTGAACCCATTTTATCGTTCTAACAGGATCAGTCATCTTTATTTAAAATAGAGCTTTCATCAACTTCTTCTAATGTTTCTTTGCCATCATTATTAATGATTTTATATATTTTACCTTCTGCTTTTTTTAAATATTCATAACATTGTTGTTTTAATTGGATACCTTCTTCGTATAATTTTAATGATTCCTCTAAGGTTAATTCTCCACTCTCTAATTTATTTGTAATTTCTTCTAATCGTTTAATAGCTTCTTCGTATTTAAATTTTTTCATTTTTAAACCAATCTTGAATAATATAATTTTGTCAATTCAATAAAGAAAGAATCTACAATTTGATTTCTTCTAGCAAAAATTTTTTCACAGTCTTTAAGAAAACGATCTAAATCATATTTATGCCCTCTTATACCCCAGGAAAAGGGTGGTAAATAAGGGGGTGGACTTCCTCCAAAAACATTACATCCAATATCTATTACACTACCTGTATTAAGCATGGTACCAATCGAAGTTTTTACACAATCTCCAATAATAGAACCAAATTTAATTCGATTTGTATTGATGATAATAGGAGTATCGGTAAATTCCGGTATTCTTGCTTCTGGAACAGAAATACGAACTTCTCCATAATTATTTTTTAGATCAGAAGTAGTTGTTAAAGCACCTAAGTTTACCCAATCACCAATTAAGGAATGTCCTACAAATCCTTCGTGATGTTTATTTGTAAAATTGCCAAAGATACTATTTTCTATTTCTCCTCCAACTCTACAATATTTCCCCAATATAACCCCACCTGTTATACGAACATTATCAATATAACAATTTTCAGCTGCATAAAAAGGTCCTTCAATATAAGTAAAAGCACTAATTTTACAATTTTTATCAATAATAATAGGACCATTTCTTGCATCGAGTACAACACCATAGGTAATATCTACACTTGGATGGATCCATATATCGGTATTATTCCCATGGATTTGTGCATATTTATGAGAATTATTATATTCTTCTCTTTTTAACTTTTTAAGATCAGCTAATATATTTTCTTCCACTTTATCTAAGATATGAATCAAATCAAACTCTAAGGAAGAACAAATTAAACTATCTTCAAATAGATCTTTTATATAGTTTAGTGAATCTTTTAAATTCTTTTTTGTTTTTAGTTCAGATGCAATTTCTGGATATACATCACAAAAAGATTTCCAATTATTTTTATTACAAAAAATTTTCTCTAATTTTATTTCTGGATGAAAATATAATATCTCTTTATCTGAATGTTCTTGTTTAATTCTTTCAATTGCTGATAAAATTCCATTGCGAAATTCAAAAATACTTTTATAACGTGCTAATATTCTACAATAAGGTAGATCAAATTCTATTAATATGATATTTTTAATTGTTTTCATTTTATACTTTAAATAATAAATCAGAATAATCTGGCATGGGCCAGTAACTTTTATCTACTAATAATTCAATTTCATCTGTAATTTCTCTTAATTCTTTCATTCCTTTATTTAATACCTTATCTCTTAAATAACAGGCATGCTCATAAGTATTATCAAAATTTTTCTGTTGTTCTTCTTTCATAATTTCTTCAAGAGATAATAATTTTTCATAAAAAATATTAAATTTTTCTAATAGTTGATTTAATAAATTTTCCTGTACTTTTGCTTCTTTATGAATTATCCTGTAAAGAATTAATACTATCTGCTAATTCCTTTATATAACGATTGATAGCTGGAAGAATCATCTGTTTTGCCATCATTATCATTGTATTTGCTTCTATACGAATGGTTTTAATATAATTTTCAAGAACAATTTCATAACGTGAATGTAATTCTCTTCTATTAAATACACCTATAGATTCGTACATTTTAATATTCTTTTCGCTAATAATTGCTTTAGCTGCATCAACAGTATTGGTAATATTCGGTAAACCTCTTCTTTTTGCTTCTTCTTCCCATTCTTTAGAATAATTATTTCCATTAAAAACTATTCTTTTATGTTTTTTATATATTTCTGCTACAATTTCTAAAATTGCATCAGTTAATTCTTTGTTCCCTTTTAATTTTTGTTCCAGCAAATCTGCAATTTCTTCTAAGACATAAGCAACAATACTATTTAAAGTAAAATTTGCTGCAGAAATCGAAGCAGTAGAAGGAACCATACGAAATTCAAATTTATTTCCTGTAAATGCGAAAGGTGATGTTCTATTTCTATCTGTTGTATCTTTGGGCAAATGAGAAAGTTGAGATATTCCTATTTTTAATTCTGAATTGTTATATTGTATTTTATCAATTTCTTTTTTTTCTATTTGTTCTAAAATTGATGTTAACATGTCTCCCAAAAAGATAGAAATAATTGCTGGTGGTGCTTCATTACCTCCTAAACGCAAATCATTTCCGGGAGTAGCAGCAGAAACCCTCAATAAATCAGAATATTCATCAACTGCTTTTATAACAGCAATCAAAAAAATTAAAAACTGTAAATTCTGATGTGGTGTTGAACCAGGATCTAATAAATTAATTCCATCATCAGTCTGAATAGACCAGTTATTATGTTTTCCAGAACCATTTATATATGCAAAAGGTTTTTCATGTAATAAACATACTAATCCATGTCTATTTGCTACTTTTTTTAAAGTTTCCATTATAATTTGATTATGATCAACAGCAATATTAGCATTTTCAAAAATGGGTGCAATTTCATGCTGAGCTGGAGCAACTTCATTATGACGAGTTTTCGCAGAAACCCCCATTTTCCATAATTCCATATCTAATTCCTGCATAAAAGCACCAATTCGTTCTTTAATTGAACCAAAATAGTGATCTTCCATTTCTTGACCCTTAGGAGGTTTTGCACCAAATAATGTTCTTCCAGTAAAAATTAAATCAGGTCTTTTTTCGTAATATTTTCTATCGATTAAAAAATATTCCTGTTCTGGACCTACCGTTGCAAATGCTCGCTTACTTGTTTCATTTCCTAATAATCTTAATACACGAATAACACTTTTAGATAATACATCCATACTACGAAGTAATGGTGTTTTTTTATCTAAAGCATCGCCATTATATGAACAAAAAGCGGTTGGAATACATAATACTTTTGTTCCTTGACTTTCTTTAATAAAAGCTGGTGAGGTAATATCCCAAATAGTATATCCTCTTGCTTCGAATGTTGTTCTTAAACCACCTGATGGGAAGGAAGATGCATCTGGTTCTCCCTTGATAAGTTGTTTACCAGATAACTTCGTTATAGCAATACCAGTTGTAATTGGTTCTAAAAAAGAATCATGTTTTTCTGCTGTAAAGCCAGTCATAGGCTGGAACCAATGGGTAAAATGAGTTGCACCATGTTTTAGTGCCCAGTTCTTCATTGCTTCTGCAATTTCATTTGCATGTTCCAGCGTTAAAGATTGATTATTCTCTATTGCATTGATATAAGCCTGAAATGTTTCCTTAGATAAATATTTTTTCATTCTTTTTATATGAAAGACATTAATACCAAAGATTTTCTCTAATTTTGAATTTTTATTTAAATCATTAATTAATTTCATAAAATCCACGTTTTACTAATAAATGTTAAAAGCAATCTCAAATTTTTTTGTTTGATTTGATACAATAAAGCTTATTTATTCTACCGTTACGGATTTAGCTAAATTCCTTGGTTGATCTGGTTCGCAATTTCGTTCTAAGGCTGTATAATATGCTAAAAGCTGTAAAGGTATTACAGTTAGAATTGGCGTTAAATAATCTGGTACATAAGGTATTTCAAAAACATAATCCGCAATTTCGGGAATTTGATCATCACCTTCTGTTACAATTGCAAGAATTTTTCCTTTACGAGCTTTAACTTCTTGAATATTAGATACCATTTTTTCATAAACAGAAGTTTTTGGTGCTATACAAACAACAGGAACTGTTTCATCAATTAGTGCAATAGGTCCATGTTTAAATTCGCCTCCTGCATATCCAGATGCATGGATATAAGAAATTTCTTTTAACTTTAATGCACCTTCTAATGCAGTAGGATGATTATATTGTCTACCTAAAAAAATAAAATCTTTGGAATCTTTAAATCTTTTAGCCCATTCTTTTATTTGATCTGCTTTATTTAAAATATATTCCATTTTAGCTGGAAGTTTTCTTATTTCGTTAAAAATTTCTTCTCTTTCCTCTCGGGGTGTTAACCATTTAATACCAGATAAATATAAAGCAAAATAAAGTAAATGTATTAATTCAGAAGTATATGCTTTTGTAGAAGCAACACCAATTTCTGGACCAGCCATTAAATCAATATAAGCGTCAGATTCTCTTGCAATAGTAGATTCTGTTCTATTAACAAAAGATAATACCTTACAAAATCTTGCCTTAGCTTCATGGATACCCGCTAAGGTATCGGCTGTTTCTCCACTTTGTGAAATAGCTATTACTAATGTATCGCCTTCGGCTATTGGATTTCTATAACGAAATTCAGAAGATAGATCCACTTCTGTTGCTACTCTTGCAAATTGTTCTAAATATAATTTACCAACAAGACCAGCATGCCAGGATGTACCTGCACTTGTTATTAAAATTCTTGTTATTCTCCCTAAAATATCATTAGATAATTTCATTTCATCAAATCGAACTTTTCCTTTTTCTCCTGTTCTTGCTTCTATTATTTTTCTGAATATATCTGGTTGTTCATATATTTCTTTTAACATGTAATGTTCATAATTACCCTTATCTAAATGAATTGCCTGTAATTTTACTTTTTCCAGTTCTATTGTTACTGGTTCATTATTTCGATTAAAAACATAAATTTCTTTTTTTGTTATCCAACCCCATTCTTTATCTTTAAAAACATAATATTCTTTAGCTTGTGGAACAATTGCTACTATATCACTTGCCAGATAACTTTCCTCAGTATTTTTCCCATATAAAAGAGGAGAACCATCTTTCATAAAATAAATCTTATCTGGTTCATATTCAGATAGAATTACTATAGCATATTTACCTTCAATTTGCTCTATTACAGATGGAATAACATCTTTTAACAATTTTGTATTTTTTCTTTTCATTTCTTGTTCTAAAAGATGTACAATAGCTTCTGTATCTGTTTCTGTACGAAATAAATGTCCTTTTTTGATTAATTCCGTTCTTATATGTAAATGATTTTCTATAATACCATTATGACATATAGCAATTTTTTGATTACAATCTATATGAGGATGTGCATTCAATTTGGAAGGTTCCCCATGGGTTGCCCATCGTGTATGACCTATTCCAATATTTCCTTCTACTGGCTGAATTTTTAATAGGTTTTCTAAATTTTTAATTTTTCCCTTTTCTTTACGAACTTCTAATTCTCCATTATCTATTACTGCAATTCCAGCAGAATCATAACCTCTATATTCTAATCGTATTAGTCCTACTATTAATACTGAATTAACTGATTTATTACCTATATATCCTACAATTCCACACATAAGTTTCATTTTTTTTTCTTTTTTTATACAATCAAGTTATAATATCATTATTAAAATATTTTAATATTTTAAGACAAACCTATTAATTAGGATAGCATTATCGAATTTATACTATTACTTTAATTTTTTTTTTTGATAAAACAAAAAAATTCAATTTAAATTTAACGAACTATCAAATCTAAGCGTCATATATTAACAAAAGCAAAATCAATAAGTTTTGCTTATTAAAATATAATCAGGGTCGGTTGGGTGGGCGGGTTGACTAAAAACGCCGTTGGGTTTACAAAACGGCATCCCAACAATAAAGGGTCTTGGGTGGGTGGGAAAAAAACCGTCGGCGGGTCTCCCGACGACAACTGGAGGGTGGGCGGGCTGACAAAAAAAACGTCGCTGGGCTATGCACAGCGACAACAATAAAGGAGGAAATATGAATAAAATAACGAAAAACAAATGGTTAATATTAAGCCTTAGCTTATTAATAGGGATTAGCTTATCAAGCTGTGGTAAGAAAAAATCAGGTGCGCTGTTACTTCCAGATTTAATTGAAGGTCAAGGGGGACCAGAAGTATCTCCAGATAATCCAAAAACAGCACAGGAAGAAACAACAACTCAAGAAGAAGCACCATCATTACAGGTTGTTGATGATACAGGAGCTGTGGATACAGGAACTATCAATAATAATACAACTTCTAACAATCAAGATTCTTCTACTGGTGTAATTGAAATACCCAATAATCAAATACCTCATGATAATTCTTCTGATTCTGGAAGTGATAATCAAGATTCTTCTAAAGAAGTAGTTGAAATACCCAATAATCAAATACCTCATGATAATTCTTCTGATTCTACTAGTGAAAATACAGCTATCAATAATTCAGAAATTAAGGAAGCTATAACAGATGAAGATGTAGCAGAAGATCCACAAGAAACTACAGTTGCAAGTGATACAGAAACTTCACAAGTTAGTGAAGAATCTAATAATGGAACAGAAGTAGCAAGTGATACAGGAAGCAATCGAAGAAGAAGCTATAAGTGAAGAAGATGCTCAAGAAGAAGTAGCAGCAGAAGAAGAGGAAGCAGAAGAAATAGCAGAAATTGAAGAATCAGACGATGGAGAAGGTGTAATTTCTAAAGAAGATAAGGAAGGCAAAGAAAAAGATAAATCTGACAAAGAAGATAAAGAACATGGTAAATGCAAAGTTAAAATAAAAGAAATCGATACATCTAAAGGAAGATGGTATAACACAGAAGAATCTTTATTACCACATCCTAAAAAACAAGGTAAATTTATTAAAGCAAAAGGTATCCATACATACTGGGCAAATCAAAAACTCTTAGTAAAAGTAGATAATAATTGCGAAGGTGGTAAATATAAATTAGTTGTAGTAGCAAAAAACCTTGGTAAATTACCAGAATGGTACCATTATTTTAATGTTAAAGTATTTAACGAAAAAACTGGTGAAAACTTAGGTACTATGCTAATTCGTGCAAGCGATAAAAGCTACCATAGAGGTAGATTAATAATTACTCTACCAGAAGGAGAAAGTATATTGAATATTTTATGGACAAATGATGCATACAAAGAAGGTGAATATGATGCGAATATTCAAATCAAAAGAATAAAAATCAAAAAAATTAAACATCACAAAGAAAGAAAACAAATTTTATCTCGAAAAGGAAGTCGATTCTGCGATACACATGGAAGATGGTTTGTAGGAACCAATCCACCATCTGCATATACATATTGGGCAAATCAAACAATATCTTATTGTCTTAGAACCCAAAAAGCAGGTAAATACGAAGTTATCGTAAGAGCTGGTAATGCCAAAAATGGTTATCCTTTAATGCCAGAATATAAAGAATTTAAAATCTTGGTTGCAGCTAATGGTAACTCTAACTATATTACAATACCAGCAGAACAAGGTAAATATCATAAAGGTTCTACCACATTGGATTTACCAGAAGGTGATATTGTTCTAAATATTACATGGTTAAATGATAAATATCAACCTGATAAAGAACTTGATGCAAATATTGAAATTGTTCGTGTTCGTCTAAAACGAGTTGGTGATATTGAATCTCCAATATCAGCTTTCTTATTACAAAATCCAAATTTAACATACAAAGTAGTAATTCCTAGTATTATTTTGATTCTCGGTGCTCTTGGAATGATCTACTGGCTAAGAAAAGAAAAAGTAGCCTAATTTATTAACATACCCCCACTAAATCTAAACATGCTTCCTACCCAAAAATGTAGGAAGCTTTTTTTATTTACAGAATTGACTCTAAAATCAATTTGGAAATATGTCTTCTAATAAAACAAAAAGAATTATAGAAACTAAACCTTATATTACATGGGATATTTTAGAAAAATTATTACCACCTGAATGGTTTTTTAGTTTATACCCAACTTATTTAGCATCTGGGATAAGAATTACCAAAGTAAGTAAAGATTATAAATATATTCGTGTTGAAATGAATTTAAATTTTTACAACAGAAATTATGTGGGTTCTCATTTTGGAGGATCTTTATTTGCTATGACAGATCCATTTTATATGTTAATGTTTCTAAAAATCTTAGGTAAAGATTATATCGTATGGGATAAAAAGGCATGTATCGACTTTGTTAAAGCAACAACAGAAAATGTTTATGCTGAATTTTCTATTACTGATGAAATTATTGATAATATAAAAGAAGAATTATCACAGAAAAAAAGCATAGAAAAAATTTTCCCGGTGGAAATTAAAACCAAATCAAATCAGGAATTAATTGCGAAGGTAGAAAAAACTTTATATTTTAGAAAAATAAAACGATAAAGCCTAATTTTCATTTTTTTGTTCTTTATTTACCTGCTCTATATTTTCTTTAATTGTTCTTAAAATTAAGCCTTCTTCGTAATACTTCTTACCTGTTATTCTTTCTATATCAAGTTTTTGTACACGGTCATACATATCTTTTAAAATTCCTTTTGTAATTTCCTTCATGATATTTCCGAAGACTTCGGTTTCCATAATTTCACTTATTACTTTACTGATTTCTTCTCCTGCATAATTTACAAAATTACTCATAAAAGGAACCTTAGATAATTCTCCCATCATAGTAGTGGAATATAAACTATTTTTTACCACTTCGGTTAATTCTTTTTCGTATTTCTTAAAAGCAGCTTTTGCTAATTCAGCATAATTTAAACGAATCATTACTTCTTCTACTCTTTTTAAAGATTGTAAAAATACTGCATCTGCAATTGTATCTACAATGATATCTCGAAAACGAAAAGTAATTTCTCTGGTTAATGTCTTAGAAATTTCTTCTCCAGCTTTTTCTAATTTATAAAAAGCTATTGCCAATTTTACACCTCGTAACAATAGAAAAGGTCTAAATAAAGGAATTGGTATCAAACCAATAATTTCGTACCAATGTGTTAACATGTAACTTCGTTTTTTCTCTTCTGTTTTTTCTTTTTTTACACGAATTACTAAATCTATGCCCCAGATGATGATAATAAAAATATCAAATCCATAAAAAAAGGCATTGTATTTTTTATCCAGAAGAAATCCATATGTATTTATAATCATCAGTAAAACAATATCAATTGCTGCAAGAAGTAAAAGATTATAGTCTACTGGTCTACCAGGTAGATTACGAAAATATTTATTTAGGGTTTTATATATCACTTTTATAAATATTTATTTTAATTCTATTTTATCAATCAAAAAATTATAAATAACACTAAATGATAAACCTATAATAAAGGCATCAACTATTGCATAAAAAACATCAAATAATACACCATAAATATGCTGAACGAGAGTTAAATCTCCTTTTGTAATTAAAAAAGGATGCGGATGTATAGAATGGTACATTACCATAAATTCTATTCCATAATTTGCAGAAACCCTACTCCAGATAGTATTAATTAATATAAAAATTGCCCATATAATAATGATTGTTATGGTAAAACTCTTTGGATAAATTTTCATAATTTTATTTTTTTTCATTCTTTGTAATATCGTCAACATTTTAACAATCTCTCTTTTAAAACATTGTATCTATTAGTATGAATTTTTTTTCTTATAGGATCAATAGTTTTTGAAAGAAATTTATAAAGTTCAACTTCAAATTCAAGATGTTTTCTTAAAATAAATTCTGGATCATTTTTTAATATATCACTTCTAATAACCATATGTCTGGTATTGATAAAATCAGAATCAAGTTCTTCTAAAAGATTTTTTATAATTGCTGGTTGTATGGCTCCTCCTACAGAAGTTAAAATATTCTTTTTTTTACAGGATAACAAAATTTCTTTACAAATTTCAATTACACGTGGATTATCTGGTAATAAATCCATTGAACCAGATAAATCTGTTCTTGCTGCGGTAATTTGATATAATTTTTTTGCATATTCAAGATTTAATATAGAATCTAATTGCATATAACCAGTAATCGTTTCTATATTTATTCCCGCTTTACAGGTTGTTTTATGTTGGTGCTGGATTTCTTCTAATGTTTTAATAAAATTTTTTAATGCATAAGGTGATTCTATCATTGGAGCAATAATACAATCCACCTTAATAGATAATAAAAAACGCATATCATTTCTTGCTTCTGGACCACCAATTTTTACATGTAAAGGAACAATATCTTTACTGATATTTCTCAAAAAGGAAATTTCATCAAAATTCATATCTTCTACTTCGGTGCCAGTCTTTAAGGCAAAAAGTCCATATTGTTTTAATTCTAAAAGTTTATTTTTAAAAATATCTTCCACAAAGTTAGAAAAATATTTTTATTTTTACAATTCAACTACAAATTCTATTTATTATTGATATATTTTTTATCAAAATTTATTAAATCTATTTAATAATAATTGACAAAAATATCAATTTTTTATAAAGGTAATATTATGATACCTGAAACAGCATTAGAAGTACCTTTTAAATATTCACCTTTTATTCATAATTTTCATCAGGAAAAAAATTTAAAAGCTTTTTATGATGAAGTAAATCAACAATTTTATTTACAATTTACACCAGATAAAAATGTAGAAGGACCACCTAATCATGTACATGGAGGATATTTAGCAAGTATATTAGACGAAGCAATGGGGGCTATAATGTTTCTTTCGGGATATTTTGGTTTAACAAATCATTTTGAAATAACTTATAAAAAACCTGTTCCTTTATTCCATACTCATTATATTCGTTCTTCTTTACAAAAAGTAGAAAAAAGAAAAATCTATATAGAAGCAAAAGTATATTCTAATGATAAAATCTATACAATCTCTAAAGCGATTTTTTTTCAATTTGATTTTAATAAATTTGGTTTAACCCCTGAATATGAATTGATCATGAAATTTCATGAAATAAGAAAACAGGGCTTTAGTTTTAAAGAAACAGTGGAAATTCTAAAAAAAGAATTTGAGTATAATAATTAATTATAAAAAATTAAAACTATAACCTACTCCAAAATAAATTACTTGTGTTTTTTCTATTGCTATTTTCTTTTCTCTAAAAGTTACAAGACTCATTAAACCAGATGATAACAGAGGTGGTGGACTACCTTCTCTACGATCAGGCTCTATTACTTTTCCAGTTGATTTCATTTTATATCGATTTTCATTCCATTGATATTTTATAAAGACATACCAGTTCTTATAAAAGATATAATTATATTCCCCTTCTAAAAGGAATCCATTAGAACTGCCTGTTGTATTAACTTCAATACTAATAAAATTCTTACCCTGATTATTAGGAGAAAAAAATGTATTTTCATTGATAATTAATGACCATTTAAAATTCCCTGTTAATAAAATAAGGTTTACATTAAATATATGATTTTTTGAAAGTAAAATCTTTAAAGAAGGTCCAATACTTATAAAACCATTTTTATCTGATGTTATTTTATAATTGTTTATATTATAAGCATTATTTACAAAAAGATTATCATCAAATTCTATATTTGTATCTACACCATATATTCCACCTATTAAGGATAAATAGCTTTCGTAAGACAGAATATTGAGTTTATAAAATACATAAGAAAACCATAAATGTGTATGTATATAATCACTTTTTTTATAATTGTTCTGAGAAATTCCCGGATACAATATATTTTTATCATTTCGAATTGTATTTATAGATATACTATCTTTAACATCAAATCCAGAAACATTAAAACCTATTATCCATTTATCTAAATCATATTTTATAAATAAAGAACTACTTCCAACATAATTTTTATAATTAGCAATACTATAAACATTGGCAGGATCAGAATCAAATAATCTACTACCAATATTTTTCGCAAAATTGTATAAATTAATTTGTTTTATATACGAAGGATATATAGTTGCATTACCTATACCATATCCGATACTTAGATTATTTCTTTTTAATGTAAAAGATGGTTTTTGTTGTTTGCGTCGTAATTCTTCTATGCGTTTTTGTTCCTCTTCTTGTTTACGACGTAATTCTTCCTGACGATTGCGCTCTTCTTCTAGTTTGCGACGTAATTCTTCTATGCGTTTTTCTTCTAATTCTTTTCGGGTAGGACCAAATTGTATTTTCCTAATTTCGCTTTTATCTAAAATTATTGTTTTCCCATCTTCTGTTTTTACTTGAACTTTTGTTCTTGTTTGATTAATAATTTTTCCTTCTATGATTTTACCGGCTCTGTTGCATAAAAGTTAATGATTTGCTATTTATAAAAATATTTATCAACATTTTTGGACAATTTTTCATGATATGAAAAAAATATTAAATTTTTAAACATATGTAAGTATTATTTGAAAAAATTTCGCTTTTATAAAAAATTATTGCTTTAAAATGGGAGTTATGCAACAAAGCCGATTTTACCATTTTTTAATGTTATAGTATCTGCAAATAATACATTCAAATATAAGAAAAATAAAAGAATTAATTTTTTTATCTTCATCTATAATAATTTTTTATTGTTAAATAAAGAAGTCAAGGAATAAGTGATTTTATAATATTTTTTATTTTACAATTAAATATTATGTTTATGATTTAATTCTAAATCTGGTAAATAATATGTAAACAATAAACCTAATAGCGATAAGATACTACAAACCAACATTAAATACGGAAAAGCAAATAGAATACTTTTTTCTGGATATTTTTTTACAAAATAGGAATAAATAAATCCCAATAAAGCAACACCAATTGTAGCTCCCATTTGTCGAAAAAATTGAATCGAACTCGTTGCAGTACCGATCCTTTTTAAAGAAACGCTATTCTGAACAGCAATTACATATAAAGGTAAAATGGGACCAAAAGCAAATCCCAATAGGATCATTATAAGAATTATATTAGCTAATGAAACATAAAAAAACTTTGTTAAAATAAATAATATTCCAAAAATACTTATCACAAATATATTACTCAATATTAAAATATTTTTATATTTTCCTGTCTTGGAAGCAATTTTCCCGGCTAATGTACTGGAAATTACTATACCAAACGTTAATGGAGTAATGATATAACCAGAATGCAATACACTAATATTATATTTTTGTACCAGATATAAAGGAAAAAAAATCAAAGACCCAATAAAAGGACCTCCAAATAAAAATATAGAAAAACTACTTATCGTAAACGTTTTATTATTTAACAAAGATAAATCAAAAAGTGGATATTTGTGATTTATTTCGTATTTATAAAAAATTAGTAATCCTATAATTATAATAAATAAATATAATATCTTTTCAAATGGAAATAATTGGATTTCACTAAATAATAATAAAAAAGCAAAAGACCATAAGAAAACAAGAATACCTCCTATATAATCAAATTTTTGTTCTGATATCGGTGGAATATAAGGCATATAACGAATTAATAAAATTAAAATTACAATTCCAAGAGGAACATTAATAAAAAAAACCCAATGCCAGGAAAATAATTCTGTTAAATATCCACCTAGAAGAGGACCTATAATACTACTAAAACCAAATACTGAACCAATCCATCCTTGAATTCTCCCTCTTTCTCTTGGAGTATATAATATACCAATGGTACTAAAAGTAATAGAAAAAATACCACCACCCCCAATACCCTGTATAAATCGATAAAATGCTAACTCTAACATATTATTACTTAAAGAGCATAAATAAGAACCTAAAATAAAAATAAAATTAGCAATTATAATTAATATTTTTACAGAAAAGATATCACATAGACGACCAAAGATTGGCAAAAATATTACAGAAGAAAGTAAATATCCTGTAACAATCCAGCTATAATGTTGAGGTTCTTTTAGATCCTCAATAATAGAAGGTGATGCCGTAGCAATAATAGTTTGATCTAATGCCGCTAAAAATAAACTTAAAAATAATCCTATTAAAATTAAAATTTTTGATCTACTTGAATGCATATTTTAACCAATAAAAAAACATTATCGATTTACGACAATATTTATATTAAATAGAATTTAAAAAACTATTTTACTAATTTTATAAATAAATTAGAAAATTAACATCAACTCCCACACGGCAAAACGTTTAGTGCCATCCGCAATGAGTGGCTTAACTTCCGTGTCCGTATGCGAACGGAATTTTTTCACAAAAATATCATAATTCCTTTTATCATAAGATAAATTATATTTGATTAAATTATCAGAAATTATTTTAGAAGATATAAAGAAGAGAACCGGCACCGTCCTGCTCTCCCACACGGCGAACTGTATAGTGCCATCCGCAATGAGTGGCTTAACTTCCGTGTCCGTATGCGAACGGAATTTTTTCACAAAAATATCATAATTCCTTTTATCATAAGATAAATTATATTTGATTAAATTATCAGAAATTATTTTAGAAGATATAAAGAAGAGAACCGGCACCGTCCTGCTCTCCCACACGGCGAACTGTATAGTGCCATCCGCAATGAGTGGCTTAACTTCCGTGTCCGTATGCGAACGGAATTTTTTCACAAAAATATCATAATTCCTTTTATCATAAGATAAATTATATTTGATTAAATTATCAGAAATTATTTTAGAAGATATAAAGAAGAGAACCGGCACCGTCCTGCTCTCCCACACGGCGAACTGTATAGTGCCATCCGCAATGAGTGGCTTAACTTCCGTGTCCGTATGCGAACGGAATTTTTTCACAAAAATATCATAATTCCTTTTATCATAAGATAAATTATATTTGATTAAATTATCAGAAATTATTTTAGAAGATATAAAGAAGAGAACCGGCACCGTCCTGCTCTCCCACACGGCGAACCGTGCAGTACCATCGGCGATGAGGGGCTTAACTTCCGTGTTCGGGATGGGAACGGGTGTATCCCCCTCTCTATCGGTGCCGTTAATTACCAATTATTTTTTCTGAATTACTTTTGCAACCCTTTTTTATTTCTAGGTTTAAAAAAATTATAAAAACAATTCAAAAAATTAAAAAGTGGTTTATTCTTAATACATTAGAAAAAAAATCAACAATATGAATTATCATAATAGACTTCTTATTCTATGTCTGATAGGAATATTATCAGCAAGTTGTAGTTTTTTTGAAGAAAATAAACCAATTCAATCACCAGGTCTTGGAATCAACATAAAAAATAATACTTACCATATTTATTTTGATGTAGGAATACTAACCTTCGAAAATGACGAAATTTCAAGAGAAACCATAGAAAAATTATTTCATATAGTAATTCAAGAATTAGAAAAACAATGGAATGATATAAAATTACATCCTGTTTTTGATCAACCTCAAGATGGACCATTTTTAATGGAAAGAGTTGTTAGTAAAAAATTAAACCCATATATAGAAACATTTCGTTTAAAGAAAAAATATTTATACCATAATAACTTTATTATAGAAGAAATACCAGAAGAAGAAAATAGTAAAGAACCAGAAAAATTTTTTTTATCAAGCCAGTTGCATCATTTTTTATATAGTCAGGTAAGATATGATGTATTGATAATTCCTTTTGCTATTTTATCAGACTTTGATTATAATAATAAACGTAGAGAAACAGAAATTAATCATATAGAATTAGGATTAGCAAAAGGAAGAACTGCATTAGATAAAATGGGTATAATTATTCATTTAGATTATACAAATCCTGTTAATCAACAAAACATAATGAGATTAAAACAAGCATTAATTTCTCTTATCTTGGCACTACCAATAGAAATTTCCAATAATTTCTTAGAGAAAAATTGTAAAGAATGTGATCAATATTTAAGAATTCGAAAAAATATTTTTACTCTTTATTTTGATTTTAATAAAGGTAAAATTAAGGAAGGATGTAAAAATCTTGCCAAGTATTGGATAGAATGGCAATCATTCCCCTATATAGAAGAACAAAACAAAGTATTAAAAAAACAAATTGAAGAAAATTTTGAAATCCTAAAAAAACGATGTAAAAATTAAAAAAATACGTCTAAAAAGAAAGGAGATCCATATGAAAAGAAAAAATTTTATAATGATAACATTGATATTATTTATTTTTGCACTTCCTTTTTGTAAAAAACAAGTTATAAAAAACGAACCAACATCTAATAATGTAATTCAAAATTCGGAAAATGCAAAATTGGATAAATTTTTTAAAGAATGTACTCCAGAAAGTAAAAATGCTGATTTTTGTATCGAGGTTTATGAACCAGTTTGTGGCTGGTTTACAGAAAAACCAAGTGATTGTAATGATATCTATTGCAGAGAAAGCTATGCTAATCAATGCTTTGCTTGTAAAGATAAAAGAGTTATAGGATATACAAAAGGCAATTGTCAGAGATAAGTTTTTAATAAAATTAATATAAATAACAATAATATTAAAAATCAAAATTTAAAGACAATTTTTATCTATATTTAAAAATCAATTCCTTATCTGCTTGTATCATTTTTGTTAAATTGTTATGAAAATATTCACAAAATCCTTTTTGACCACAAAAACAATAGATTTCTTCTTCTTTAAATGGACAATCAATAGGACATCTATAGTATTGAGCCAGTTTTTGATTTTCAAAATATAAAAAATTATTTTTTTTATTCATATTGAAATGTGTTTTATAAATATAATTCTTTTTCTTATTTGCTGATTCCATAAATACTATTTTTTACCGTCATAATTTTTGTCTATAATTTTTATGATATTGAGACTCATTCTCATTTTATAAAAATAAAAAAAGGCACCTTTCGGTGCCCCTTTGATAGAATGAATAGAAATTAATAATCCATTCCACCCATTCCGCCCATTCCAGGCATAGATTCTTTTTCTTTTTCTGGTAGATCTGTTATACTTACTTCTGTTGTTAATATCATCGCACCAATCGAAGCAGCATTTTGTAATGCACTTCTTGTTACTTTTACTGGATCTAAAATTCCTGCTTCTGATAGATCTTCCCATTGTAATGTTTCTGCGTTAAATCCGATATTATCTTTTTCTTGTAATGCTCTTTCTACTATAACACTTCCTTCAATTCCAGCATTATTAGCAATTTGTCTTAGAGGTTCTTCTAATGCACGATATACAATCATTGCACCTGTTTTTTCGTCACCTTCTAAATTAAGTTTTTTGATTACTTCTCTACATCTTAATAATGTTATTCCACCACCAGGTACAATACCTTCTTCTACAGCTGCTCTAGTTGCAGATAAAGCATCTTCTACACGAGCTTTTTTCTCTTTCATTTCTACTTCTGTAGCAGCACCAACATAGATAACAGCAACACCACCAGCTAATTTTGCTAATCGTTCTTGTAATTTTTCTCTATCGTAATCACTTGTTGTCTCTTCGATTTGTTTTTTAATTTGATTAATTCTTCCTTTAATATCTGCTTCGCTACCGTATCCATTAATAATAGTTGTATTTTCTTTATCTACTATAACTTTTTCTGCTTGTCCTAATTGAGAAATATCTACATTTTCTAACTTCATTCCAAGATCTTCAGAAATTACTTGACCACCAGTCATAATCGCAATATCTTCTAACATTGCTTTTCTTCTTTCGCCAAAGCCAGGAGCTTTAACAGCACAAACTCTAATTGTTTTTCTTAAGTTGTTTACAACAAGAGTTGCTAAAGCTTCTCCCTCTACTTCTTCTGAAATAATTAATAATGGTCTTCCTGTTTGTACAACTTTTTCTAAGATTGGTAATAATTCTCTCATGTTAGAGATTTTTTTCTCGTGTATTAAGATATATGGTTTTTCGAAGCTACATACCATATTTTCTGGATCTGTTACAAAATAGGGAGATTGATAACCTCTATCAAATTGCATACCTTCTACAACTTCCATATAGGTATCAATACCTTTCGCTTCTTCTACAGTAATAACACCATCATTACCAACTTTTTCCATCGCGTCTGCAATTAAATTACCAATTTCATAATCATTATTTGCAGATATTGCAGCAACGGCAGCAATTTCTTTTTTGTTAGAACCTACTTGTTTTGCTCTTTTCTTTAATTCTTCTACAACTGCTTCTACTGCTTTTTCAATACCTCTTTTTAGATGCATTGGGTTTGCACCAGCTGTTACGTTTTTTAAACCTTCATTTACAATAGCCTGAGCTAATACTGTAGCTGTTGTAGTACCATCTCCAGCTACATCATTTGTTTTGGTGGCAACTTCTTTAACCATTTGGGCACCCATGTTCTCAAAAGGATCGGGTAATTCGATCTCTTTTGCAACTGTAACACCATCTTTTGTAATTGTGGGTGCACCAAATTTTTTATCTATTACAACATTTCTACCTCTTGGACCTAAGGTAGCTCTTACCGCATTTGCCAATTTATTTACCCCGATTTGTAATTTTCTTCGCGCTTCTTCGTGAAATTCTATTTGTTTTGCCATATGTTTTCCTCCTGTATTTTAATTTCAATTGTTTGAATTTTATTCAATTATAGCTAAAATATCGCTTTCTCTTACAATTAAATATTCTTTACCATCTTTTTTTATTTCTGTTCCAGCATACTTTCCATAAAGAACTCTATCACCAACCTTCACCTGCAAAGGTATAACTTTTCCATCTTCTTGACGACCTGGTCCTACTGCGATTACTTTACCTTCTTGTGGTTTTTCTTTAGCAGTATCTGGAATAATGATATGTCCAATTTTTTCTTCTTGTTCTTCAATGGGTTCAATTAGCACCCTATCTGCTAATGGTTTTATATTCATTGTGTCCTCCTTGGATATATTTAATTTAAATATTACTTTTTTCTTTCCAGATATTAGCAATCACTATTATCAATTGCTAATATCTATGTGTAAAATTAATTTTTGCTTCATCAAACGTCAACCAAAAAATCATAATTTTTGCAATTTTTTTTTCTAATTGCTAAATAGTTATATTTTTTTAATAAGATTAGAATATATAATATTTTAGCACTCTTATAGAATTGACTATTAATTGTAGTTTATAATTTATATTGATGAATCAGTTTTCTATTTTTTAAACTCTATATAGAATGTTCAAATATTTCGTTAAAATATTTTTTACAATACCACGAATAGGTACATTTGCAGCCATTCCATAAATAGGAGCAAGTCCAGTATTTATTTCTTGATGTTTTTTCGTAAATAAAACAGCTTGCTTTAAGTCTTTAATAAATCGCTCAATAACACCCTTTTGTGTATGCCTTAATGTAACAGCAATATGTATAGAAGGAGGAAGTTGTAATGCATTTAAATTCCATCCTTTTTGGGTCATTACATCCATAATTTGATAAATATTCAAATCCTTTGATGTAAATGCAATTACCCATAATGGATCTCCAAGTATTTCTAATTCTGGAATCTCTCTAATACCTTCTTTAATTTTTTCTGCTGTTTGAAGAATTTTTTTTGTATTTTCTAAATAACCTTTCTCTCCAATACTTAATAAAGAAGCATAACAAGAAGCAATAATACCTCCTGCACGAGAACCAGCAAATGTAGGAGAAAAGTAAATACCGCCAGGCCAATCAGTTGTAATAAAATATTGATACTGACGTAAATGTTCATTTTTATAAAGAATTACAGAAGTACCTTTAGAAGCATATCCATATTTATGAGTATCAATAGAAATAGATGTGACTCCTCTTAATCGAAAGTCAAAAATAGGAATATTATAGCCCAATCTTTCAGCAAAAGGTAGAATAAATCCACCTAAACAAGCATCTGTATGAAAGCCTATTCCATATTTATAAGCTATTTCTGACATTTCTTCAATTGGATCGATAACTCCATGTGGAAAAGAAGGTGCAGAACCAACAATTGCAATTGTATTTTTCGTAATGACTTTTTTAAGTTTTTTTATGTCAGCTTTAAAATTTTCATCAACAGGAATTTTTACTAATTTAATTTTAAAATATTCTGAGGCTTTTTCAAAAGCTGCATGAGCAGTAACAGGGACAATTACTTCTGGTTTTTTTATATTTTTTTCAACACGAGCCCAATCTCGATAGGTTTTCATTGCTAAAAGTATACTTTCTGTTCCTCCACTTGATATAGAACCACAGACCCTTTTTTCGTATGGAAGATCTAAATCTGCATTTAATAGCGATGCACACATCGATATAATTTCTGCTTCAAATTTAGCAATACTAGGCCATAAATCAGAATGTAATGGATTCGTTTGCGAATACATTGCATATACTTGATTTAACAACTCAATATGTTTTTTTTCCCCATGATATACTGCCCCAGATACATATCCTTTCTGCCAACGATCATTTTCCTGTTTTTGTATATCTTCCAAATATTTTAATAAATCATCTTTTTTTATTCCTTTACTTGGTAACCTTTTATAAGTTGGATATTTATCTTTATATGGTTTAGTTATTTTTTCGAATTCCTTTTCTATTTTAGATTCTTCTTCTGCTAAGATTTCTTTAATACGAGAAAATTGCATAATTTTTTTTTCTATATAAGGAAATCTTGTTGATATTTTTCTTATAAAATTTGTCAGTTTCGGATATTTTTCTATTAATTTCTTAATATTCATAGCTATCCTTTTATTTTATTTTTATTAAGATTTTTATAAATTAATTTATTTTTCTTGTATATTTCTAAATACTGTTTAAAAATTTCATTATAAAGTTTAACATTTTCTTGAACAGGCTCATACTCTTTTCTTATAGGAATATGGATAGAAATATCATCTAAAGTTATATAATTTAATGTATATAGTCCTAATAAACCCGCACCACGTAAATTTGCCTCGACAGGATTTTCGACCTGTCTAATTTTTTTATTTAAGACATCTGCTAAAATCTGACACCATAAATCAGATTTAGCTCCACCACCTATAAAGTTCAAATAATCAAATTTTCGTTTAATAAATTTCTCTATATAAATTAATAACCATCGATTATTAAAAGCTACTCCTTCAAAAATTGCACGAACGAAATCTGAACGTTCATTATGCACAGAAATATTATAAAAACCTGCTCGTATAAAATGATCTTCTACAGGAGTTCTTTCCCCTAAAAGCCATGGTGTAAAGATAACACCATTAGAACCTGGAGGAGATTGCCTTGCTATTTCATTTATATCCTCATATATTTGATCTCTACTTGAGGTTATATTCATTTTTTTTGTTAAAATATCATCAGGAAATAATAATTTTTCTATAAAATAAGTTAATGAATATCCTGCTGTTTCCTGATCATTTGCAACAAAGTATTTACCAGGTAATGCTGCAGGTAAAGAAGCCATATTATGTAATAAATCTGTTTTTTTAAATGGAACATGAGTAGAAATCCAGGAAGATGTACCTATATATATATGACCTTCATAATCTTTAACAGCACCAGAACCAATAATAGCAGATTGTATATCCGGAGTTCCAGAAACGACTTTAACATCCCCACGTAATTCTAACTGTTTGGCAACTTCTGGTAAAATTGTTCCTATCACACTACATGGAGGAATAAGCTCAGGTAATTTTTCTTTTTCGATATTAAAAAAACGTAATAGTGCTGGATGATAATAAATCTTATATATATTTCTATTATCTGTTAACCAATGTAACGTTATGGAATCATAAGAAGCATAATATTTACCTGTTAGCTTTAGATTAATAAAATCTTTGGGTTCTAAGAATTTGAAAGTCTTTTTATAAATTTCCGGTTCTTCTTCTTTTAAATATAAAATATGAGCAATAGGATCCTTACCAGAATGAGTGGGAGCTCCCCCTGTTAAATTAATAAAACGCATCAATTGAAAAATATTATAACCTTCAATGGAAGGAAAAGTTTTTATTTTATTCTGTACATGAATTGCGCCACGTGTATCCATCCAGCTAATTGCATTTCTAATAGGATTACCTTCTTTATCAACACATACTGTTCCAGACCATTGAGCAGAAATGGAAATTCCTTTAATATGTTCTTTTTTATTTGTATGACTTTGAATTATTTTTTTTGCCCCGCTAAGAAATGCCTTCCACCAATCCTCAGGATTTTGTTCTGCTCCACCATTTTCAGTAAAAAATATAGGATAAGGTTCCGTAGTCATTTCTATTACGTGTCCTTTGCGATCTATAAGCCCAATTTTTGCTGATGAAGTTCCTAAATCTAATGCTAATATATAACACTCTTCCTTATAATTCATTTTAATACAATATTAAAAATACTAATATTGTAGTCAAAAATTTTATACTTATATGTTTATTTTTTTTATAATTGTATTTTTTTATATATCAAAGAGATAAATTATAACACCTTGTTTGGGTATTTCATATCATCTAATTAAATTTTTATAAAGAATTCTATCAATTGCTTATATAATGTATAAATCTATTCTATTTTTTATTTTTAAATTTACGAAAAATTTAAAATCATTATAGATTTTTCTTGAAAATATATTTTTATAAATTATTCTGGGAAAATTATGTTTAATATTATTGCTTTTTCTGATTTAGAAATTTATCAAAAAAAACAATATTTGGACGAGATGATCCATAAATTAACTTATCTTTCTCTTATTAATAATTATGAAATTGCTAAATATATTTCTTATTTTAATATTTATTATTATTCTTCCAATCAAATGATTTATCACAAGGGGGAGAATGCAAATCATATTTACTGGATTTTAAATGGAAATGTTCAATTAGAAGACGAAAATATAAAAATAAATATTGGAAAAGAAGAAGCATTTGGAGATGAATCACTACATACAGAAATGCATTACTTTTTAAATGCAAAAACTACCACAGATTGTGTCTTATTAGTGCTTGATTCGAATAAGGCACAAAATTTAATTTTAAATAATATTAAAGAAAATTATATACTGGAAAATTTATTAACTACTATTTCTGGAAAAAAAGGAAGTTTATTAAAAGAGCAAAGAGAAAAAAATCAATTTGTTTTTTTAGAAGAAATAAAGAATACTCTGAGCAAAGAAAATAGAATTAAAATTCTGGGATGGATTCTGACAATATTTTTACCATTTTTTTATTATTTTATTGCATTAGATTATCCTAAACTTTATATTAACTGGAATACTCATATTTTTATTAGTATATTTATTGCTGTTCTTCTAATGTGGTCTTTTCGATTAATTCCTGAATATGTAACAAGTATTTTTGCAATTCTTTCTATTTTAATTTTGAATGTAGCACCACAGAATGTTGTATTAAGTGGTTTTATGGATGGGAGTTTTTATTTAGCTTTAAGTATATTTACCCTTAGTTCATTGATTGTTAGTTCTGGTTTTGCTTATAGAATTGTATTGTGGATTTTACGAATAGTTCCTTTATCGACAAGATGGCATTCTTATAGTTTATTCTTTGTAGGGTTATTTTTAACTCCAATCTTTCCTTCTGCAAACGGAAGAATTTCTTTAATGGTTCCCATATTAAAAAACTTTCTTCATTCTATTGGACTTACACACTATCATCAAACAACAAAAGAAGAAATATCCTATATTTCTAAAATTATAACAGCTGCTTTCATTGGTACAACGATGCTTTCAACGATATTCTTAAGTAGTAAAGCAATTCACTTTGTTATATTTGGTTTACTTCCCAATCTAATTAAAGAACGATTTACATGGAGTTATTGGTTATTTGCTTCACTTGCAGCAGGTTTAGTAATTATAATTGGATGTATTTTACTTCTGGAATTATTTTATCCTAAAACCAAAAATCCTCCTATAACAAAGAAACATATTGAACTTCAGTATTTAACTTTAGGGAAAATGAGTATCAATGAATATGCAGCATTAGGTGGATTACTATTATTTTTAATTGGTATTGCTACCTCGAGCTTACATAAAATATCTTTACCATGGATTGGTTTAATGATTCTATATGCTACCCTATCTCTGGGATTTATTAATCATAAACAATTTCGACAAAGTATTGATTGGACATTTCTGATTTTTTTAGCATCTTTAATAGGATTTATTAAAACATTTTCTTTCATTGGACTTGATAGCATATTTTCGGAAAAAGCATCATTTATCTTGCATTTTCTTCGTTACCTCTATTTTGTCTTTTCGGATTTTCAACGTTTTTACTCCATTTTATAATTTCGTATCCAATAATGATTTTTTAATTTAAATATTGATTTCTTATAAAAAATTAAAATATTGATTTTATGTCTAAGTGTGGGTATTTTCTGTTAAATTATAATTGAAATAATTACTTTTTTAAATTCTTTTATACATTTATTCCGATAATTTCGTCTAAAGTAGTTTGTTCTTTTTTTAAAAAATGATCAACATATTTTAAGATTCTTTTAGGTAAAAAGGGACCTTCGTAAATATAACCTGTATAAATTTGAATAAGAGATGCACCAGCCATAATTTTTTCTAAAGCATCTTCTCCACTGAAAATTCCCCCAACTCCTATAATGGGAATTTTACCTTCTGTAAATTTATACGCTCTTTTTATCCAATTCGTTGCTATATCTTTTAAAGGAAGTCCAGATAGTCCTCCCTGTTCTGCATTTTCCAATCCTTTTGGACGTTGAATAGTAGTATTGGTTAAGATCAAGCCATCAATTTTACACTCCATATAATCTTCTATAATACTATAAAACTGTTTTTCTTCTAAATCTGGTGCAAGTTTAATTAATAAAGGTAAAGATAATTCTAATTCTTTTTTCCTCTTATTTATATATCGAATTAAATCTAAAATTAATGTGGATTCCTGTAATTCTCTTAAATTAGGTGTATTAGGAGAACTAACATTTACAACCATATAATCTGCATATGGATATAGTGCTTCAAAACATTTGATATAATCATCTAATGCTTTTTCGTTTGGAGTAATTTTATTTTTGCCAATATTGATTCCTCTTGGAATGGATTTTGTTTGTTTTTTAAATATTTCTATTGCTTTTTCTATTCCTGGATTATTAAATCCCATACGATTTATTATAGCTTTAAATTCTGGATAACGAAATAATCGTGGTTTAGGATTTCCTTCCTGTGGTAAAGGTGTAAATGTTCCGCATTCTATAAAACCAAATCCCATTAAAGATAAAGATTCGTATAATTCTCCGGTTTTATCGAAACCTGCTGCAAGACCTACAAAATTCGGGAATTCGATATTCCATAGATTGATTTTAATTTTATCAGAATCATATGTTAATATCGATTTTTCTAATAGATTAAAAGGAAATTGATTAGTAATTTTAAGTATCTGCGAAACAAGTTTATGAGCATTTTCTGGTTCAAAAGAAAATAAGATATTCTTTAATATTTCGTAAAACATAATTAAGACCTATTTTTTTGTTCAAATCTAGCGAAAATGATTTTTTATGATAATAATTCAATATTTTCATTTTTTATAGTATTTAATTTTAATTATTGCTTTACTTTTTTATTAATAGAAATAAAATGGTAATAGGCTGCACATTTCTTTATAGCACCGCTATCAAGAAATCCCTCCTGTCCTTTTTCTGCAGCCTTGCTTTTTTTTATTTTGATATAAAATGTAAATAATTTAAAATTCCTTTTACGGCAATTCCAGTAGCTTTTTCGTCTTTTGTCATATCACCACCTGCAATATCTAAATGTAAACATGGTTTTTCTAAAGAAGATAATCCACTAAAAACAAAAGCTGCTGCCGTCTGTGCTCCTCTATATTTTTCAGAGCCAGTATTATTTATATCTGCTCCATCTAATTTACTTTTTATATCTTCGAAATCTTCTTCTTCCACTTCTAAACTCTGATATGGTTCAGAAATTTCTTCAAGGCTATTTTCAAATTCTTTTCGTTTATCTACTCTCGTAGACATTAGAGCAATTCTTGGACCAACTGCTCTTGCTGCTGATCCTGTTAATGTAGCAATTGTAAAAAATAAATCATTAGATTCTTTTTCTGCCATTGCAATTGCATCGATTAAAGTTAATCTACCTTCTGCATCTGTATGTCTGATTTCTACTTTTTTGCCACAGGTAGTTGGTACAATGGAATCTGGAAGCATTGCATCTGAATCAATCTTATTGGGTGTTGCAGCACAATAAGCTGTTACCTGTATATTGGGTAATTTTAAATTTGCAATTTGTTCTATTATAGAAAGTACAGTTGCTCCACCAGTCATATCTGCTTTCATTGTATTCATATAATTATCTGGCTTTACTTGATACCCTCCTGTATCGAAAATTACACTTTTTCCAATAAGAGCAATTTTTTGTTTTATTTGAGTTTCTGGGATATATTGAACTTTAATCCATTTTGGTGGATCAGTTTGTAATGAACCCTTTGCAACAGTATAAAAGCAAGGCATATTTTCTTTTATCCAGTTTACATCATCAATAATCTCTACTTTTAAACCTATATTTTCTAAGGATTTTGCTTTTTCTACCAGTGTATTGGTTGTTTTTATATTCGCTGGCATATTAACAAGATCCATTGTAGAAGCTCTTGCATCAATAACCGCTTTTACAAATAGCTGAACTTCTTCTGGAATATCTTCATTAAGTAGAAAATATAAATTTTCAATATCTTTTGATATTTCCTTTGCTTCTAAACTATGATAAGTATAATCTGCACAGGAAATTAATAGGTTTGTTAAGAGTGATTTTATATTCCAGTTTAACTGATAAACATTAAATAATTCTTTCAATGAATATAAATCAATTCCAATGGAATGAATCTGTTTCTTTTTGATAGATTTTAATGCATTTAGTAAAGATTGAGCAATTTTTAACTCTTTATACTTTTGATTTTCATTAATACGCCCTAAGCCAAAAAAAATAAATGTTGAATCTTCTTTATTGGGAAAAATAAAAATACTATCTTTATTTGCACTATATTCTTCTTTTTTGAATAATGTTTTGATTTGATATTTTTTATCAAGTTCTTTTATAATTTCTGTTTCGTAAATTTGTTTATTTCTATCATTGTTATTTTGTTTTTCTTGAAAAACAGGTATAACTAAATAATCTAATTCTTTTATTAATTCCCAATTTTTTTGTATAGTATCAATTTTATAATAAATATTTTGGATTTTATGTGGCATAAATCCATATTTCTTTTATGTAGATTATTTAAAAGTTTTTTTTAAAAATGGTAAATAAGGCTTTATTGCATAACTCCCGTTTTAAAAGCAAATTCTTTTATAAAAGTGATTATTTTTCATATATTACTAACATATGTTTAAAAATTCATTATTTCTTTCATATTACGAAAAATTGATTAAGAATGTTGATAAATACTTTTTAAATAGCAAATAATTTACTTTTATGCAACAGAGCCTTTCTTTTATTTCAATTATTATTTTTTCAAACTTTTTTTGTGTTTTTTCGTTTATATACAACAAAGCTAATATTGTTTTACTAAATTTTTTTATTGTAAATTCCTTAGTAAAATTAAAAATGGGTTACTGCTAAAAATTGGGAGATACCTATGAAAACCAAAAAAATTTATTCATTAATACTAATACTTACAACACTGATATTTGCTGGAAGTAGTATATCTGCAAAAGGACAATGTAAAGATGATAAAAAAAAATTTTGTGCAGATGTAAAAAAAGGCGAAGGAAGGGTTTTTCAATGCTTAGTGGAACATTATGAGGAACTTTCTCCAGATTGTAAGAAAAAAATAGATAAAAAAAAAGAAAAATGGCAAAAATTTAAAGAATATTGTGGAGCAGATTTAGATAAATTTTGTCCAAATGTTCAGCCAGGTAAAGGACGTATCCGAGCCTGTCTTGCTAAAAATAAAGATCAATTATCCGAAAGTTGTAAAACATTTTTAAAAGAACATAAAAAAGACAAAAAGAAAAAAGATAAGGACGAAAGTTTAGAAACAATATCAGAAATAGAAAACGAAATCTCTAAAGAAGAATAAAAAATAGTCGGGCATTTTGCCTGACATTTCTATTTTAAAAATATCATTTACTATTCAATAAATTTTTGATTATTTGAAATAAATGAAATCTATAATTTTATTTACATTGATTTTAATTGTAATCACTTATAAATTTAGCTGGGGACAGGAAAAATCACCCTTAGCAACAAAAGATGATATTCAATTAATTTTAAGAGAAATGGATAAACGTTTTGAGCAAATCGATAAACGACTAAACTTTTTAGAAAATCTCTCTCTGGTTATTATTACAGGTTTAATTGTTTCACCTTTTATCATAGAATATCTTGCAAGAAGAAGAAATGAAATTGACAGAAAAAAATTAGAAGAAGCATATAAATCTGTGCTTGTTTTAAAAGAATTATCCAAATATGATCCCAAGATCAAAAAAGCAATGAAATCCGTTGGATTAGAATAAAATTTGTATTTTACTTGACTGGAGTTTATCATAAATATTTGTTTTAGTATAAATTTCTTATGTACGAAGAAAAAGAAGCATATTTACTACGTATATTTTTAACAGATAAAGATAAATATAAAGGAAAATCCCTTTTCGAACATTTATTAGAAAATTTTAAAGATAAAGGTATACAGGGTGCCACAGTTTTTCATGGTATTGCAGGATATGGAAATAAAAAAATGATTCATTCTGCTGGTATCTTAAGTGTATCTGATGCACTACCAGTTGTAATAGAAGTTTGTGATGATTTTAAAAATATTAAGTTAGCTATAAATATTACGAAAGAATTTTTTGAAAAAGCAAATGTTGGTGGCTTTCTTACTTACGAAAAAGCTCATGTTATATTTTTTAAAAATTAGGTGATATTTATGTCTTATTTTTTAGTTTTTTTAGGCGGTGGAACAGGTTCTTTACTACGATTTATTATTTCTAGATTATCAGCACGATATTTACCTTTTTTTCCTCTCGGAACAATGCTGGCAAATACCTTAGGAATGTTTTTAATAGGATTATTATCTGTTTTAATTATTGATAAAAATCTTATCTTATCTCCTTATAGAGAAATGATATTAGTAGGTTTCCTTGGTGGTCTAACAACTTTTAGTAGCTTTGGGTATGAGAGTTTTTTCCTTTTTAGCGAAGGACGTTATTACGAATTATTTTTATATTTATCTGGTAATATCATTTTAGGATTTATTTTATTAATAATTGGAAGAATTTTAGGCAATTTATAGTTTTCTTGATTTTGAGACTCACAATCATTTAATTTTTTATACTATAAAATTTTGTGCTTGAAAAATTTTCAAATTAAGATATAATAGTCTAAAAATTTTAAGTTTTAAAGTATACTAAAATCATAGAATAAAATTAAAGGAAGGTATTTATGTTTTTTTCCAAACGTTCTAATTATGGAATTCAGGCTTTGGTTTTTTTATATCGTTTTCGAGATAAGAAAAAATATTTTAAATCGAAAGAAATAGCAGAACGTTTAGGGATTAAACCCTCCTATTTAACGAAAATCTTACAGGATTTAGTTAAAGAAGGTGTATTAGTTTCCACAACAGGACCTGAAGGTGGTTTTGCCTTACCAGAAGAAAATGAAGAAATCAGCTTATTACAAATCTACTCTTTTTTAGAAAACAAGGAATTATTATCAGATTGTGTGATGGGCTGGAAACCATGTAATGCAGATAATCCTTGTCCTCTTCATGATAAATGGGATCAGTATAAAATCAATATTTTAGAAAAACTAAGAAAAACATCTATTAAACAAGCTAGCGCTACTTTCTGGCCACAATTTGAATATTAAATATTATAAAAAATAATTTATTAAGATATATAATGCTACCAATCACAGATTTATTAAAACAAATTAAAACAAATCAAATTAAACATAGCACAGAAGGAGAAAAGATACGATATTCTTCTTTTTTTAAACCTGTTGTTGTATGGAATGTTAATGAGTTTTGTAATATGAGTTGTCCTCATTGTTATGCATCTGCCAAAAAAAGAAAAAAAGAAACAAAAGAATTATCAACACAAGAAGCAGAATTTATAATTAAACAACTTTATGATTATGGTATTAAAGTTTTGATCTTTTCTGGAGGAGAACCTCTACTACGGCAGGATTTATTCCATTTGATAGAACTTTCGTCCAATTTAGGATTTCAATGTCATTTATCAACAAATGGTGTATTAATAAACGAAAAAAATGCTGAGAAATTAAAACAACTTAAAATATTTTATGTAGGTATTAGTATTGATGGATTACCAGAATTCAATGATAAATATCGAGGATTAAATCATGCTTTCGAAAAAGCATTTATGGCTTTTAGATATTTAAAAGAAAATCAGATTATGACTGGTCTACGCATTACGTTAAGTAAAGCGAATAAAGATCAACTTTTACCTTTAATTGATTATGCACTTAAACATAATATTGATAGATTCTATATTTCCCATTTACTTTATTCTGGTCGAGGAGAAAATATTCAGAATGATGATCTTTCTACTGAAGAAGCAAAACAAATTATGTGGCAAATTTTCCAATTAGCAGATCAATTTTTATCAGAAAATAAACATATTCGATTTGTTTCTGGAGGAAATGACGTAGATTGTGCTTTATTATATTTATATACAAAAGAAAAATATGGAGAAAGAAAAGCAAATCAAATCAAAATTTTATTAGAAAAACGAAAAGGAAATTCTGCTGGAGAAAAGATTATAAATATTGATCATCTTGGAAATGTTCATCCAGATCAATTCTGGAGAAATTATACAGCAGGTAATTTATTAGAAAATACCCTTGAAGAAATTATGCAAGACTCTTTATTTTTACAATTAAAAGAACGAGAAAAATATCTTAAAGATTGTAAAGAATGCCCCTTTTTAATGATGTGTAGAGGTTCCCATAGAGAAAGAGCATTAGCTGTCTATCATGATTTATGGGCTATAGACCCTGCCTGTTATTTAAAGGATTTTCGCAATATTTCTAATAAAAATCCCAATAAAAAAATATATGGAGTAGCAATATGAGATATATAAATTTTTTATTATTTTTATTTATAACAAGTTTGATTACCCTATGTACTCTCAGAGATATAAGAGTAGGCTCATTTATTTATGTCGTAGAAAGAGAAAATTCCACTTTAGCAGTTATTGATATAGAAAATTATCAAGTTGTAAAGAGAATTCCATTAGAAGCAAATCTTCGACATGCTACTATAGTATTTGAACCATCTTTAAAATATGGTTATATTGCTACAAGAAACGGGAAATTAAACCGAATAAATTTAGAAACTAAAGAATATGATGGTTATATAGAAACATCAAAAAATTCCATTGGTTTAGCAATCAGTCAAGATGGACAGACAATCGCTGTTTCTGAATACGAACCTGGTGGAATTACTATTGTATCAGTAAAGGATTTTAAAATCAAACAAGTTATACCAGCGAAAATAGACAATAATAAATATTCAAAAATTACTGGTTTAGTTGATGGTCCAGAGAATTCTTTTATATGTGCTTTAATGGATTCTAATGAAATTTGGATTTTAAAAAGAGAAGATCCAGTAGATCCAGAAAGTCCTTATAAGATAACAAATAAGATTAAAACAGCAGATCTCTATCCATTTGATGGTTTAATTACTCCCGATGGTAGATATTACGTAAATGCCCATTATAAATCAAATATTTTAAGTTTTATAGATTTATGGAATTTAAAAGATAGAGCAGAAAAAATCGATTTTGGAAAATATTCTAAAAAAACACCTGTAAAAATGCCTCATATGGAAGCATGGGCAAATGCAGGCGAAAAAATTTTTATCTCTGCAAATGGAGAACCTCTTTTACATGTAATAAATGCAAAAACATTAAAATATAGTCATTCTATACCTATTATAGGTGATGGCGTATATACTGTTGTACACCCTTTTCAGAAAGAAATCTGGATTACTTTTTCTGGAGAATCAGATGGAAAAATTCAAATTATAGATACAAGAACAGAAAAAACAATTAAAATTTTAGATGTTGGTAAAAAAATTTATCACTTAGCATTTACACCTAAGGGAGATAAAGCATTTGTAAGTTCTAATGCTACCAATGAACTAATCGTTATAAGAACTTATGATTATAAAATTATAAAACGCATTCCTCTTAATTCACCATCAGGTATTTTTGGTGTATGGCGAGCATATCAAATAGGACTATAATTTTGGAGAATAATTATGATAACCAGAACAAAATTAAGCTTAGATTTACAAAATCAATTAGCCAAAAGGATACAAAAACAATTTCCTATTGTGGAAAGACCTTTTTTACATTTAGCAAATGAATTTTCTTTAACAGAAAAAGAAATTCTTCAACAATTAGAAGAATGGGATCATCAAAAATATCTTAGAGAAATTTCCGCTGTAATGGAAGGAGAAGTATTAAATTATGATTCTGCTTTAGTTTGTGGTCGAATTTTAGAAAAAGATTTAGATAATGTTGTTTCTATTTTAAAAGAACATCCTACTATCACTCATCTATATTTAAGAATTTACGAAATAAACCTATGGTTTACAATTGCTGTTTCTAAGGATATTGGCATCGAAAAGCATTTAAATGCTTTATCTAATTTTACAGGCTATAAATATTATCCTCTTAGAAGAACACAAACTTTTAAAATTGGTGTAAATTTTGATCTTAACAAAAAAATTAATATAACAGAAAAAACAGATATTCCTTCTAATTTTAATAAATTTCCTCAAGAAGAATTAACAGAAGAAGTAAAACAAATCATAAGAGCAATACAAACACCTTTACCTTATATAGAAAGACCTTTCGAAAAACTGGCAAAAGAATTTTCTCTTACGGAAAAGAAATTGCTTTCTTTTTTAAATTCATCACCATATGGATGTATAAGAAAATATGTTGCTACTTTTAATCATAGGAAATTAGGTGTATCTTATAATGCAATGACAGTATGGAAAGTTCCAGAAGAAGAATTAGCATTAAAAGGTAATCAACTAGCAAATTTTCCAGAAGTTAGCCATTGTTATGCGAGAACTATATTACCAGAGTTTCCCTATAATCTTTATTCAATGATCCATGGACCAGATGAAGAAACAGTCCATAATATAATTAAAAATATTTCTAATAAATTAGATATTACAGAATATCTAATACTATATTCACCTATAGAGTATAAAAAAACAAGATTAAAATACTTTCTAAAAGAATTAGAAAAATGGGAATTTACTAATATCCATTAATATTATTTTAGAGTATTAAATACATAATTTTTGCTTGATTTTTAAAGAATATAAAATAAAATGATTTAAAACATACAAATCAGGTAATAATATAATATATATTAAATAGTATAAAAATTTAATATAAGGAGTAGCATATGAATCAAAAGCATAAAAAAACCAGCTTACAGTGGTTGGGAATAGGTTTGTTAATTACATTCCTATTTCCAGTGGCTTGTAAAAAACCAACGGAAGAAATAGCACAAAAGAAAGAATATGCAGGCAAAGGAAAAGAAATCTTTATCAATAAAGGATGTGTTGCCTGCCATGACTTTAGTGGAACAGACAAACCTACTGGTCCTTCTTTAAAAGGTGTAACCAAACGTGTTTCTGTGGAATGGTTACAAAAATGGTTAAAAAATCCCGACGAAGTTAAGAAAACCGATAAATATGCTCAGGAATTGGATAAGAAATTCCCAACTTCTAATATGATAAATCTTGGTTTAACAGATCAGGAAATCAATGATATTATTGATTATCTAAAATGGATGGATACAGAAGGAAGTGTTGCCGCAGATTTTAAACCTCTATCTCCCGAAGAATTCGAAAGAGCAAAAAAAATCTATTTTGAACGTTGTTCTGGATGTCATGGAGCAAAACGCTGGGGAGCTACTGGTCCATCATTATTACCTACATCTCATATTGATAAAGCAAAGGAAATTCCTGGTGGTGGTACAAGGGAAAAAGGAACAGAAGCTTTAAAAGCCATTATCTGGAATGGAACACCAGCAGGTATGCCTCCCTGGGGTAAAGAAGGTGTTTTAACAGAAGAAGAAGTAGAACTAATGGCTCGATATGTCCAAATGGATCCCCCAGAAGTTCCTAAATTAGGTATGGAAGAAGCTAAAAAAAGTTGGGAGCTTTTAGTAAAACCAGAAGATCGTCCTAAGTCTGATCCTACAAATGGTAAATACTTAAATTATTTCGGTGTTATATTGAGAGATGCAGGTAAAGTAGCTATTATAGATGGAACTACAAAAAAATTCTTCTCTCAGTGGTAGATTCGGGATATGCAACACATATTTTACGTTCTTCGCATTCAGGTAGATATTTTTATACCATTGGTAGAGATGGTCGAGTAGGATTAATAGATCTATGGTTTGAGAAACCTAAACTCGTTGCAAAAGTAAGAACTTGCTGGGATGCACGTTCAGTTGATTCTTCCAAAGCACCTGGCTACGAAGATAAATATGCAATTATAGGATGTTATACTCCTAATCAATACTGGATCTTAGACGGACAAACCTTAGAACCATTATCCGTCAGAAGTGTCGCTGATTCTCCTGATTGGGCAACAGGTAATAAACTACCAGAAGTACGCGTAGCTTCTATTGTAGCTTCAGAAGATGAACCTTTCTGGGTTATCAACTTAAAAGAATCTGGATGGGTATATTTAATCGATTATCGGGATCCAAAAAATCCAAAAGAAACTCGGTTAAAAGCTGATAACTTTTTACACGATGGTGGTTGGGTAAAAATACCAGGTAAAAAAGAAAAACGATATTTCTTAGTAGCTGCAAATGCAAAAAATAAAGTATGTGTGGTAGATACAAAAGAACATAAAGTAATTAATTGTTTAGAAACTGGAAAAATTCCTCATCCAGGTCGTGGAGCAAATATTGTAGATCCGAAATATGGGTCTGTATATGTTACAGGACATATTGGTGATGATAAAATTGTCTTTATTGGTGTTGATCCAGAAAAACATCCTCAATATGCCTGGAAAGTTGTAAGAGAAATAAAAACAAAATCTCCAGGAAATTTATTTGTAAAATCTCATCCAAAATCTAATCATATATGGTTTGATATGCCACTTTCTTCCAAACAGGAAAATGGAAATTTCGTAAATGGACAGGTAGGTGTAATTGATATTAAAACTGGTAAAATAATTAAATATATACAGGTAAGCCCCAAAAGAGTGGTTCATTTTGAATACGATAAAGATGGTAATGAAGTCTGGATTTCTGGTTGGTTAGAAAATAAAATCTATATCTATGATGATAAAACATTAAAACTTAAAAAAGTTATCGAAGGTGATTGGTTAAAAACACCAACAGGAAAATTCAACGTATATAATACAAGTAAAGATATTTATTAAAATCTCATTAAAGCGTTCCCTTATCTGGGAACGCTTTTTTGTTTATTTTCTGACTTTTTTAAATCGCAAATGATAAACACTCTTATATTTAGAATGATCTTTAAAAAATTCTTCTAATTCTTTTTTGGTAATCTCATCTATAAATTCATATAGAGGTTGCTCTACATAGGGAATTTTTTCTAAAGCTGGTAATATTTTCTTGTCCCATTCATGATAATATTTATCAAAATCTTCATTACACACCACCTTACGGCAATTTGGTTTATCACAAGATAAATGGATTTCATGATCAAGATTAAAAATACCATATTCATCAGTAATTTGTTCTCCTGGTTCTATATCTTTTATTGCAATTTCAAATCCATAACCAGTACTTATAGTATTAGGGTCACAACAATGATTGGTATATTTAGCAAAATCCCAGCTAATAATTCGATAACCTTCTGGATCAATATAAGAATATCTATCAATAATCTTTTTTAAAGATTCGCTATATTTGGGATAATCCTCCTGAGAAATCATAATTTCTAAATCATCTTTAACATATACAATGGTACCCATAGGGATCTTATTCGTTGCGAATACTCCATATCCAACTTCTGGACTAATAAATTTTATTTCTGTATACGGATGAATCATACTTCCTCTTTAAAATAATAAAAATTGAACTGATGATGTAAAATTTAAAACGCTATCACTGTCAATTCAGAATTTAAAAG
>BPKM01000010.1 GCA_026005135.1 Leptospiraceae bacterium
ATTAGGAACACTATTAGATGCAGGTCTTCCTCTTGATAAATCATTAAGCAATATTATAGAACAAACAGAAAATATTTATTTAAAAAAGGCTTTAATAGAAATTAAAAGTGATATATTAGAAGGAGAATCTTTATCAAAAGCAATTTCCAAGCATCCTGCTATATTTCCAGAAATCTATTCAAATCTTATTCAGGTAGGAGAGCAAACAGGTACATATGAAAAAGCTTTAATGAGATTAGCAGACTTAGAAGAAGCAAATTTGCGTTTAAGAAATAAAGTAATTACTGCATTATTTTATCCGTTGATAATGTTATTTTTTCTTGGTGGTATAATGACTTTTTTATTATCTGTTGTAATTCCACAAATCCAGGAAATGTTTGTTCAATTAAATGTAGAATTACCATTAATTACAAGAATTGTTATTGGAATATCAGAAATTTTTGTTTCTTATAAAATTATTTTCCCCATTATATTTTCTGCAACAGGAATTTATTTTTTTATTCGATGGTATAATACAGAAGAAGGAAGAATTAAATTTGAAGATTTTACCTTAAAAATTCCAATTCTGGGATCTTTATTACAAAAAGTAGTGCTTGCTCGTTTTTCCCGAAATCTTGGAGTAATGTTAGAAAATCGTGTTCCCCTTATAACAGCTTTACAGATAGCTTCAAAAATTGTTGATCATAAAATATTTGAAAAGGAAATTATAGAAGCTATTGATAAAATTAAAGAAGGTAGTAAAATTTCAGAAGCATTTCAAAATTCACGAATTATGACCTATATGGTAAAAGGTATGATTTCTGCCGGTGAATCTTCTGATAGTTTAGCAAATATGGTTTTAAAAATAGCTGATATTTTAGATGATGAAGTTGATGCTATAATTCAACGTTTTTCTACTTTAATAGAACCTGCAATGATAGTCTTAATGGGAGGTATGATTGCTATAATTATGTCAGCCATATTATTACCTATTTATAACCTTACAAGATACATAGAAATATAAAAAATTGTTGATCAATGAATCTGTATGATTTTAATTAGAATTATGAAATTAAATAAAAAATTAAGAAAAGGTTTAACATTATTTGAATTGGCTTTGGTGCTTTTAGTTTTGGGTATAATTATTGGTATAGTTTATGCAAACCTTGATATAGGTGTTGTTGATAAAGCAAAAAAATTAAAAGTAAAGCAGGTACAATCAAAACAATTACCTATTTTAGTTCAACGATACGAAGAAGAAGTTGGTCCTTTAAATGATGGCGATAGTCTGGAAATTTTAGCTCAAAAACACGAAGGAACCAATTGGGATCCCGTAGATGAAGAAATGTTAAAAGATCCCTGGAATAATTATTATATTATGTGTTCTGATACAGAAGGGAATTTGCATATTTGTAGTTATGGAAAAGATGGACAAATTGGTGGAGAGGGAGAAAATCAGGATTTCTTTTTAGATGATAAATCATCCTGGCCAGATTGGTTAAAATAATTGAAATATTTTGTTAATTTTCGAAGAGGTGTTACAATAGTCGAAATGGCTATTGTACTTTTTCTAATGTCCTTATTATTGAGTATTATCTTTTCTCTTGTTCAGAGTTTTTCTATCTTTAAAACAACGCAGGGAGAAGCCGAAATTTTAAAAGATATGTTTAATTTCGCAAAAAGAACAGCAATTAAATCTGGTCAGATTATTTATATGGATTTCGATTTAGATGAAGATAAATACATTATCTATAGAAAATTAAGAGAAAAAGAACTGGAAAACAAAATTTTGGTTGAACGAAATCTTTCTACGGATATTGCTTCGATAAAAACTCATTCAGGAACACAAATAGATAGAGGAAAATTAACCATTCGATTTTATCCTCAGGGTTTTAATGATGAAATATATATATATTTAAGTTCTAATAATAAAATTGTTAAAACAGTTTTCTTTCCACGTTATAATAAATATGCTATTATAAAAAATGGAGAATATTTTGAAGAAGAATTTTATGATAATATTTTACAGGAAGATAAAGGCGAAAATTTTTAAAAATAGAAAAGGTGTATCATTAATAGAAGTATCGTTAGCTTTAAGTATTGCTGCAACTATTTCAATTTCTGTTCTTGGATTGGTATCTTCTGCCTATAGAATGCAATTAAAAGCCCAAAAGTTAGAATTAGCTTCGAATCTTGCAAGAGCGAAAATGACGCAAATTTTAAGTATGCCCGTTCTGGAACCAACAAATCAAAAAGGTGTTCTGGATATTCCTTTATATAATGGTTTTGAATATGAATTAATCATAAGAGAGGAAAATATAGATTTAGCAAAAGTTTCGCAAACTGGTTCTTTGGATACTCAAATTAACGTAGATGATCAATTACCAGCAAGTGTACAGAATTATAAGGGAAAAGAAAAAGCAGTCGAAGATGTTACAGCAACAGGAGCTTTAATTCCAATTTATCGAATTATAGTAAAAATAACCTTCCCTGTAGATAATAAAAATAAAAATACTTATGAAGTCGTATCAATTAAAGCTGCTAAACAATTGTAATTTAAAATGAAATTATTAAAATCCTATAGAAGAGGTTTTACTTTAATAGAATTAGCTCTTGTAATAGCAACGATGTCTATTTTATTTATTGTAATGTTTAGTGTTAATTTTACTGTTTCCAAAATAGCCAAAAAAAATGTTCCAATAAGCAGTACCAGATCTCAGGCTATGTTAGTTTTAAATTTAATTCAGAATTCTATACGTATGGCATATTTTTTTCCAGAAATTGAAAAAACAGTTTTTTATGGAAAAAGTAATGGTAATGAAGGAGAAAGAGCAGATCAATTAACGTTAACTTGTGTATCTACGGGTTCTCCATTAGCTGGAGGTGGTATTGTAAAAGAAGTTTCCTTTTATAGAAAAGATAATTCTTTATATATACGTGAAGATCAAATCGTTGATGACCAACCATATGTAGGAGGGAATCATTATAAAATTCTTGAAGGGGTGAAATCATTTCAATTAAGTTATTCTTTAAATGGTGTGGACTGGCAGGATAACTGGAGTTCAAAATCAACCAGAAGAATTCCTCGTTTAGTAAAAATTCGAATTGTTGTAGCAATAAATTATAAAGATAAGGAAGAACTAAAAACCATAAAAGAAGAAACATACGAAACCATTGCTATACCTGGATATTATTTAAGATAGGTTTTATACTATACCTAAAAATAGTTCTATTGCATAAAAATAAATTATTTGAAATTTGTAAAAATTTTTTATATATATTGTTAGATAATTTTTTATGATATAAAAAAATCTTGAATTTTTAAATATATATTAGTAAAATTCGAAGAAAATTTCGCTTTAAAAAAAAATATAAACAAAGCTGCTAAAATTGAGATCTTTTCTCAAAATGTAAAAAAAATTTGTGGACAATAATACTCTTAAAATTTTTTGCTTGCATTTTTTTTGAAAATTATTAAGATTTTAATGTTTTTAATATTTATTATTTAATAGTATTAAATTAATTTGGAGGTTTCTGTATGCCACAAAAAAAACAACCTTCCGAAATGGTTTCAAACCATAAAATTACAAGAAAGAGCTTTTTAAAGATTTTAGGCGTTGCTGGTGCTACCGCAGTAATTGGTTCACTTAAAGATAAGCAATTATTTGCTTTTACAGAACCTTTTAAGCATGATAATCCTTTAAATGGTTATCCTAATAGAGATTGGGAAAAGCAATATAGAGATTTTTATAATTATGATTCTACATTTCATTTTCTTTGTGCTCCTAATGATACGCATAATTGTTTATTAAAAGTCTATGTAAAAAATGGTGTTGCAATACGTATTGGACCTTCTTTTGGATATGGAAAAGCAACAGATATTTATGGAAATAAAACAACTCAAAGATGGGATCCACGTTGTTGTAATAAGGGTTTGGGTTTAATTCGTAGATTTTATGGAGATCGAAGAGTAAAAGATCCAATGATTCGTAAAGGTTATTTAGAATGGATCAAAGCTGGATTTCCACGTGATCCGGAAACAGGTAAACCCCCAGAAAAATATTTTAAACGCGGTCAGGATGATTGGGTAAAAATAAGTTGGGAAGAAGCATTTGAATATACTGCTAAAGCAATGGAAAATATTGCAAAGACATATTCTGGGGAACAGGGTAAACGATATTTATTAAAACAAGGTTATGATCCCGATATGGTTGAAGCCATGAATGGAGCTGGAACACAAACATTTAAATTTCGTGGTGGAATGGCTGCTCTTGGAGCTACACGCATTTTTGCTCAATATCGTTTAGCAAATTCTTTAGCATTATTAGATGCAAAAATTCGCGGTGTTTCCTATGATAAAGCACTTGGTGGTCGTGGTTGGGATAATTACAGCTGGCATACTGATTTACCGCCAGGACATCCAATGGTAACCGGTCAACAAACACATGATTTCGATCTGGCAAATGCTGAATATGGAAAGCTTCTTGTTGTTTGGGGTATGAACTGGTTAACAACGAAAATGCCAGATGCCCATTGGTTAACAGAAGCAAGAATGAAAGGTTCAAAGGTTGTTGTAATTGCAGCAGAATATAGTGCAACAATGAATAAAGCAGATTATGGATTGGTAGTTCGTCCTGGTACATCACCAGCCTTAATACTTGGTTTTTGTTATTTATTTCTAAAAAATAAAACTTATAGCGAAGAATTTTTAAAACGATATACAGATATGCCTTATTTGGTTCGCCTCGATAATTTGCAAATTTTACGAGCTAACGATATTGATCCTAATTATAAGCTTGCAGAATTAAAAGAAAATATTGTTATTTTAAAACAAGGTGATAAACCACCAAAACCAACATTACAATTTGGACCTATTGTTTCTGAAAGTTTACGAAAAGAATGGGGAGATTATGTTGTGTGGGATAAAGATTCTAATCAACCAATTATAGTAACAAGAGATCATTATGGTAAAAAATTTAATATCAATGCTGCTTTAGAAGGAACATTTACAATAAAATTAGCAAATGGTAAAAAAATAAAAGTTCGTCCGGTATTTGATTTATTAAAAGAATATATAATGAATAACTTTGATCCAGATACAGTTTCTGAAATTACCTGGGCTCCTAAAGAAGGTATATTGGAAATCTATAATGAACTTGTTAAAAATAAAGGTCAAACATTATTTTTCTTTGGAATGGGACCAAATCAATTTTTTAACAATGATTTAAAAGATAGAACAGCATTTTTTCTTGCTTCATTAACAGAGAATATTGGTAAACCTGGTGGTAATATAAGTAGTTATGCAGGTAATTATAGAGCTGCTTTTTTTAGTGGTATTGGAACATATGCATTAGAAGATCCTTTTAATATTACTTTAGAAGAAGATAAACCAGTAAAAATTAAAGGATATTGGAAAGGAGAATCTGTACATTATTTTAATCATGGAGATAATTTATTAAGAATGGGTAAAGAAAGAATCACTGGTAAAACCCATATTCCAACACCTACAAAATTTATTCATGTATCCAATAGTAATTCTCTTATTGGGAATATTAAAGGACATTATGATCTTATAATGAATACATTACCAAAAGTGGAATATTTAGCTGTTAATGAATGGTGGTGGACACCATCAACAGAATATGCAGATATCGTTTTTGCCGTTGATAGCTGGGCTGAATTTAAACATCCTGATATGACAATTTCTGTAACCAATCCATTTTTATATATCTATCCAAGAACACCATTAAAACGGATTTATAATACACGTTCAGATATTGAAGTTGCAGCAGGAATTGGTAAAGCATTAGCAAAATTAACAGGTGATAAACGTTTTGAAGATTACTGGTATTTTGTATTTCAAGATAAAACTACCGTTTATTTACAACGGATTCTTGATAATAGTAATTCTTTTAAAGGTTATAATATTATAGAACTCGAAGAAAAAGCAAAACAAGGAATACCTGCTTTAATGATGACAAGAACAACACCAAAAACAGCTGGTTGGGAACAAATTAATGAAGACAAACCATTTTATACAAAATCCGGTCGCTTAGAATTTTATCGAGAAGAAAAAGAGTTTATTGATTCTGGTGAAAATATTCCAGTATATAGAGAACCAATTGATTCTACTTTTTATGAACCCAATGTGATTGTTGCAAAGCCTCATATTGCATTAAAACCACGTTCTCCAGAAAGTTATGGTGTAAGTTCTTCGAATTTAGAAGGAGAAATTAGACAGGCAAGACATGTAATAAAAGAGTGGAAAATATTAAAACAAACACAACATCCTTTAATGAAGGATGGTTATCGATTTATTTTTCATACACCAAAATATAGACATGCAGTACATACAACAGGACATGATACAGATGTCGTAGCAATATGGTTTGGTCCATTTGGAGATATGTATCGTTTTGATAAAAGAAAACCATTTATAACAGAAGGATATATAGATATTAATCCACTTGATGCTAAGGAATTGGGATTGAATGATGGAGATTATGTTTACGTAGATGCTGATCCTCATGATAGACCGTTCAAAGGTTGGCAAGATCGAAAAAAAGATTATCAAGTTGCTCGATTATTATGTAGAGTTAGATTTTATCCAGGTACACCAAGAGGTGTAACAAGAATGTGGCACAATATGTCTCCAGCTACGTATGGAACTGTACTTGGAGCGAAAACAAATCCCAAAGGACTCGCGATGAATCCTAAAACAGGTTATATTTCTTTATTTAGAAGTGGTTCTCATCAAAGTTGTACAAGAGGATATTTAAAACCAACATGGATGACTGATTCTCTTGTTAGAAAAAATTTAATTGGACAGGTTGTAGGAAAGAGGATTTGCTCCTGATGTTCATTGTCCTACTGGTGCTCCAAGAGAAGCATTTGTAAAAATCACAAAAGCAGAAGCTGGTGGATTAAATGGTGTAGGTGTCTGGAAGCCAGTAGAAAAAGGTTTAACCCCTACAAATGAAAATCCCATTTTTAAACAATATATTTCAGGTAAATTTATCAGTTAATATTTTACAAAGATAAAGGTGGGTGGGTGGGATATTATGTAAATTATTATAATAAAATTTACTAAAAGGAGTCTTATATGCCCAAGGTAAAAAACTGGCAAATTAATAGAACAATGGAATATCCTTATGAAGAAAATAGACCCAAAAAGCAAGTAGCATATATATTTGATACAAATAAATGTATTGAGTGTCAAACATGTTCTGTAGCCTGTAAGACTACCTGGACTTCAGGTCGTGGACAGGAAGCAATGTTCTGGAATAATGTAGAAACGAAACCCTATGGATTTTATCCAACTGCCTGGGACGTTAAAATTCTGGAAAAATTGGGACCACAAAAATGGAATAATAATACTTATACCGGTAAAACAATTTTTGAGGCTGCACCACAAGGCGAAAGAGTCTTAGGATATTTACCAGAAGATGAAGATTATGCAAGTCCAAATATAGGAGAAGATGAAATAACAGGTATTATAAACAAAGGAGCTTTTTTTAAGAATATTCATTCTGCCTGGATGTTTTATTTAGCAAGAATCTGTAATCATTGTACTTATCCAGCATGTCTTGCAGCTTGTCCCAGAAAAGCAATCTATAAAAGAGAAGAAGATGGAGTTGTGTTAATTGATCAAAGTAGATGTAGAGGTTATAAAGAATGTGTTAAAGCATGTCCTTATAAAAAAACATTTTATAATATTATAACCAGGACATCAGAAAAATGTATCGCTTGTTATCCATTATTAGAAAGAGGAGAACAACCAAGATGTGTTCAAACATGTATAGGTAAAATACGATTACAGGGTTGGCTTTCTAAACCAGAAAAAATTGATCCAGATAATCCTATTGATTATATTGTACATGTTAAAAAGGTTGCATTACCATTATATCCACAATTTGGTTTAGAACCTAATGTTTATTATATACCACCAGTTCATGTACCAGAAAAATTCTTAAAACAAATGTTTGGTCCTAATGTAAAAAAAGCTATAGAAACATATAGAAAGGTGCATTCTGATAAAAAACTATTAGCAGCATTATTATTATTTGGAAATACACCTTATATAATTACTAAATTTAAAGTAGAAGGAGAAGAAGCGGTTGGATTTAATGAAAAGGGAGAAGAAGTTGTAAGGGTACCATTCCAGGAACCATTTTTTCAAAGACCATTTTTTGATAAAGAAAATGAAGTATATAGAATTAATACCACATAAGGAGTTTAACTATGAAAAAGTTAATACAATTTATAATTTTCCTATGTTTTGTTAAAGGATTACTGGCAGATGGATATACTGTAAAATATAAAAATATTTCTGATAATTTTTTTCTTAAGCCCAATCCAGAAGAAAAAATATGGGATAATATAAATGAATTTGTAGTAGAATTGATGCCTCAGAATATTACGACGCCTTCTTTACAAAAAAGAACTGTTCCTTTTGTTAAAGTAAAAGCTATTCACAATAAAAAGTATATTGCTATATTATTAGAATGGCTGGATCCTACAAAAAATGATATTACCGATGTGGATAAAGCAAGTGATGCGTGTGCAATACAATTTCCAAGAAAAGATTTTAATTCAACTTCTCCTTTTATGGGGCACGAAGGGGCACCTGTTGTAATTTTTCATTGGAAAGCAATATGGAACCGTGATATAGAAAAAGGATATGTAAAATTAGAAGATATACATCCAAATGCATTTACAGAAACATATATGTTTGGTAAAGAAATAGCAAGAGAAGCCAATAATCCCATATCTAAGGAAAATAGAATTTCACCAGTTGAGGAATTACATGCGGAAGGTTTTGGCACTTCTACACATGCAGAAGAAGCTGATATTCGTGCATGGGGTATAAAAACGTTAAATGGATGGAAAGTAATGTTTACATATAAATTTGATTCAGAATTAATACCTACTTTAAAACCTGGTTCTAATACTGGAATAGCATTTGCGATATGGGGAGGTAATAATAAAGACATTGGCGCAAGAAAAAATTATGCTCCATGGCAACCAATATATATAGAATAGGTATTATTATGAAAACAAAAGAAAAATATATTCAGGATTTATTAATTCAAGCAGATTTATATCGTTTAATCGCCCTTGGCTTTACTGTTATGGACTGGGAAAACCAGTCCATTTTTTTTGATAATTTAAATGATTTTCTTTCATTAGATTTTGATAAACTCTTAATTTTAGAAAATAATTTTTATAGAACCGAAATACAATTATTCAAAGAATTATTAAATTATAAAGATCAATCATTAGAAGGAGAATATCATCGTTTATTTGATCTTCAAAGTGGTATTCCATTTTCTGAAGCAGCATATGTAAATATAGAAAAAGGGAATGTTTTAGGTGATGTTACTTCATTTTACAAAGCAGTGGATTTTCCCTATTTAACAGAAAAAGTTGGCTCTCCCGATACTATTGACAAAGAAACTGGTTTTATATCGTACTTATTTTTAAAGGAATTTTCTATTACACAAGATAATACCTTAACAGATACAGAAAAAGAAGAAAAAAAAGATATTATTATTGATTTAAGATATAAATTTTTAAATGATCATTATTTAAGATGGGTTCCAGAATTTATAAATTTATTAATGTCTTCAACAGAAAATGGTTTTTATCTAAATTTAGGAAAAAGTTTACAATTATTAATAGAAAAAATTCATTAATTTTTTAATAGACATTAAAAAAACATGTTTTATTTTAGTAGAAATAACGTTTAAATTAATAAAATCCTCCGATCCACATTACCTAAGGCATAATGCTATGGTATGTGGACGATAGGGTATGGATAGAAATGTCCATGCCTGCCGGGATTGCAAAGGAGGTTTCATGTTATTTATAACACCACATATTTATCAGGATTATCCAGAATCAAAAAATACATCCTTTAATTCAGTTTATGATTCCTATGGAAGAACATTTCAAACAATACGTTTAAGTCTATTACCAGTATGTAACTTTCAATGTATTTATTGTAAAACAGAAGAAGAAAATTATAAATATAAAATTCAAAAACCAGATTATTTTATAAAATTAATATATAAAATAAAAAAAATAATAAATATAAAAAAAATTCATTTAACTGGTGGAGAGCCCACTTTATATCCATATTTAGAAGAAATTGTAAAAGGATTAAAATCATTAAATATTCCAGAGGTTTCTATAACTACAAATGGAACATTATTATTAAAAAAATTACATACATTAAAAATGGCTGGCATTGATAGTATTAATTTATCTCTTGATGCAATTGATAATTCTGTTTTAAAAAAAATGGGGACAAAAAAGCAATTTGAATTTTATGACAAATTGATAAATGAAATTTTAAACTTAAATATCTCTTTAAAAATTAATACAACTATTTTAAAAGGATTTAATGAAAATCAAATTTTGCCTTTATTAGAATATTGTGGAAAAAGAAATATTATTATAAGATATTTAGAATATATGTTAATGGGAGTAAGTGAAACCATTCATAAAGAGCGTTTTTTTAGTATGTTTGATATTTTAAATGAAATACAAAAAAGATATCAAATAAAAGAATTAAAAAGAGAAAAACATTCAACAGCGAATTACTGGCTAACAGATACAAATTACAAATTTGGAATTATAGCAAATCATTCTAAACCATTTTGTATGGATTGTGATCGCTTAAGAATTGATTATAATGGTAATCTATATGGATGTATAACTCAAAAAAAAGGTATTCCTATGGACTTTTCTGATTCAGAAAACGAAATATATGATAAATTAAATATTGCTATTAAGAATAAACAACTTATTTTTAAAGGTAGTTCTAATAAAATGCATTATATAGGTGGTTAATATGATTGATATTACAAATAAATTTAAAACATTACGATATGCAAAAGCACAGGCTATAGTAAAATTTCCAGAATTTCTTTATGAAAAAATAATAACAAATGATTTACCCAAAAAAGATCCATTAATTTTTGCCAAAGCAGCTGGAATGCTTGGTGTAAAAAAGACACCAGATTTAATTCCACATTGTCATCCCATACCAATAGAATATTTTAATATTGATTATGAATTAAATAAAGATCATATTTTAATTATAGCAGAAGCTAAAACGATTGCAAGAACAGGTATAGAAATGGAAGTTTTAACAGCTGTTTCTATAACTGCATTAACTATATATGATTTATTAAAACCAGTAACAAAAGAATTGGAAATTACAGAAATAAAATTAATTCATAAAGAAGGAGGAAAATCTGATAGATGGAAGCGAGTAAGAGAAGGGTTAAGTTGTGCTGTACTTGTTTGTTCCGATACAATATATAAAAAATTTAAAGAAAATCAACCTATACCAGAAGAAAAGTCTGGTAAATTAATCATTGATAAAGTAAAAGAGTATGGAGTAGAATGTAAGGATTATAAAATTTTACCAGATGAACCAGAAGAAATAAAAAAATGGATATTAGAAAAATTGGAACAAAAAATTCCTTTTATCTTTATAACAGGTGGTACAGGTCTTGGACCAAGAGATAATACTGTAGAAGTATTAAAAGAAATAGGAGGTAAAGAAGTTCCAGGTATTTCTGAAGCAATGCGAATTTATGGATACGAAAGAACACCACTTGCTATGATGTCTCGTGCTATTTCTGTAATGAAAGATGGTTGTTTAATAATTAGTTTACCTGGAAGTTCAAAAGGAGTAGAAGAAAGTTTACAGGCAATTTTACCAGCTGTTTTCCATGCAGATCGAATGATGAGAGGAGAAAGACATTAGTTTGACATTATATAGTATCCTAAAAAAATACATATCATGATAACAATTAAGGAAGCAATTGAATTAATAAAAAAAAATTTACCAGAAAGAAAAGAGGAATTAAGAAAAACCTACTCATGTAATCATTTTACTTTAGCAGAAGATATATATGCACAATTTCCAAGTCCCTATTTTGATAATTGTGCAATGGATGGTTATGCTATTTCTATTGAAGATGCAGAATTATTATTATCAAATTTTAATCAAAATAATGAATTTGAAGTTATAGGAATAAGTCAGGCTGGAAAACCATTTACTGAATCTCTAAGTTCTGGTAAATGCATTCAAATTAATACTGGTGCAAAAGTTCCTCAAAATACTGGAGCTATAATTCCTGTAGAAGATGTTGAATATATGGATTCTGATAGATTAAAAATAAGAGTTAAAAATATTCATAAAAAATTCCAGCATATAAGAAGAAAAGGAGAAGAATTTCAGGAAAATTCTTTTTTATTACCAAAAGGTACAATTTTAAATCCAAGAAATATAGCTTTATTATTACAATCTGGGAAAAATGAAATTTTTGTTTATAAAAAACCTAAAATTTTACTTATAACGACAGGAACAGAATTGATTTCTTTTCAGGACGGTATAATCGAAGAAGATATGGAAAATGGAAAAATTTTAGATACAAATGCTTATTTACTTTCAGCAGTTTTAGAAGATAAAAATTATGAATTTAAATTATATTCTCAAATACAGGACGAAGAAGGTCAAATTTATAATATATTGCAAAACAACAATGATTATGATATTATAATTATTACTGGAGGTGTTTCGGTAGGTCCTTATGATTATGTAAAAAAAGATGTAGAAAAAGCTGGATTTAAACCAGTATTCTGGAAAATAAAGCAAAAACCTGGAAAGCCATTTTATTTTGCTAAAAAAGAAAATACAGTACTATTTGGTTTACCTGGTAATCCTGTTTCTTCGTTTATAAATTTTCAACATTATGTATTACCAGCAATTAAATATTTAGAATCCGGACAGTGGTTATATAATCATATTTTTCTTAAATCAAAGGTTGATATTTCTAATGAAGGTAATAGAGATATATTTTTTACTATTCGTATTAAAGATAAAGAATATTTTGAATTAGCAGAACAGCAGGGTTCTCATAAATTATCATCAATAGCTTATTCTGATGGCTATATTATAGTTCCTGTTGGTTCTAAAATTCAACAAAATGAATCTCTTATTTGTTATCAATGGATGTAAAACGATTTAGTAGACAAATTATAATTGAAGAATTTGGAATAGAAGGACAATTATTATTAAATCGATCTAAGGTTTTAATTATTGGATTAGGAGGTCTGGGAAGTCCAGTCTCTATATATCTTGCATTAGCTGGTGTGGGAAAATTAGGTCTTTTTGATTTTGATAAAGTAGATTTATCCAATTTACAAAGACAGCCATTATTTTTTGAAGAAGATGTTGGTTCTTATAAAGTAGATATAGCTAAAAAGCGATTAAAAGAATATAACAAAAATATTCAATTAGAAATCTATAAAGATTACTTTGATATAAAATATAAAGATATTTTTAAAGATTATGATTTAATAGTTGATTGCACAGATAATATACCAACAAGAAAAATGATCAACCAAGCTTCTTTAGAAATGGGAAAACCATTTTTATATTGTTCTATTGATCAATTTAGTTTACAAATTTCCTTATTGAACTATAATAATGGTCCATGTTATGAATGTTTGTTTCCAGATTTAGAAAATTCTTCTTTAATGAGTTGTGTAGATAGAGGAGTATTAGGACCTGTAGCTGGTATAGCTGGATTATATCAGACCTTAGAAGCAATTAAATATTTATCAAATATGAATTTTTTAAAAAATCAAATTTTATTTATAGATTTATTAAAATATAAGCAATTAAAATTAGCAATAGAAAAAAATAAAAATTGTAAGTGTAATCAATATTATAAAAATCAAGAGATTAAAAACACAAAAAAAGAATATAATATATCCTACATAACAATTGATGAATTACCATTGAGATCAAATGAATATGTTATATTAGATTTAAGAACAGAAGAACAAAATAATAAAAATTTATATAATAAAATAAATCTAAATAATAAAAAAATATATAAAATTGATTTAAAAGAACTGCCCTATAAAGCAGGTCAATTGCCATCAGATAAAGATATAATAATTCTATGTTCATCTGGAGCAAGAGCAAGACAAGCTGCTATTTTATTGCAACAATTAAATTACTCTAGTATTTATTGTTTACAGTTAGATGAATTTTTATTATAAATTATTTTGATTTTTGTATAAAATATAAAAAGATTTTTTTAATTTTTATTAAATAAAGAAAGGCTATCCCAATAGTAAGGATAGCCAAAATTTTATCTAAATGTTTAATTCTACATTTTTTTTCGATTTATTCGTTTAATTGCTTCTTTAATTTTTTCTCTTATCCTTTCTTTTTGTTCTTCAGTTAATATAACTTTTCTAACTTTTTTATGACTTCTTCTTTTTGTTATTTTAACAGAGTTTTCTTCATAATCATCATAATATATTTCATAAGAATATAATATGTTGATTATAGATTTTAGTTCTTTTATATCTTTTGGTTTTATTACATCAATATATTGGATTAGAATAGATTTTAATTTATCTGCTATATGTTCTTTATATTCTTTTTCTCCATTTTTATCTGGATTAATGTTTTTTTCCATTAGTTTTTCTCCTATCAATTTTTTTAATTCTTTTCTTGTCATACTATATATATGTCTGGAATCTTACAAAAAGTTTCAATTTTATAAAAAAAATTATTAAAAATAATAATTCATCGGATTTTTTGTTTTACTTTCATTATAATATAGATTAAATTGAATTTATGGAAAGATTAGAGGATTCTAAGATTTTAGAAATAATAAAAAATGAATTACCTGAATGGAAGTATCAGAATAATAAATTATTACGTGAACTCAGATTTAAAGATTTTAAACAAGCTTTTACTTTTATGACTTTATGTGCACTAAAATGCGAACAGATGGATCATCATCCAGAATGGTATAATGTTTATAATCAATTAAAAATAGAATTAAATACTCATTCAGTTAATGGCATAACAAATTTAGATATAGAGCTTGCAAGATATATAGAGGAACAATATAAAAATATAAAAATATGAATCGATGGAAAGATTGGTACGAACAAGGAATTCGAGATTTAGAAAAAGCAAAATTAGATATCGAATTTAAATATTTTGAATGGGCATGTTTTAGTGCCCAGCAAGCATCTGAAAAAGTAATTAAATCACTTGGATTATTTTTGGGAGTTGATTTATGGGGACATTCTTTAACAGAAATGCTAAAGATTTTATCAAAAAATGTTTCTATACCTGAGGAGTTAATTAATAAAGCAAAAATACTTGATTTATATTATATCCCTTCTCGTTATCCAAATGGATTTCCAGAAGGGAAACCATCAGATTATTTTACAGAAGAACAGGCAAAAGAGGCAATTGATGCGGCAAATCATATTATCCAATACTGTAAAGGGTATATATTTAGAAAAAAATAAAGTAATTAACGAACTAAGAGAAATTGCTAAAAAGGCATTAGAAAAGTTTCCAGAAATTCTGGAAATTCACTTATTTGGTTCTATTGCAAATAATACTTATACTGGTATAAGTGATATTGATATATTTATTTTAATTGAAAAATCTAATGAAAAAAATCCAATAGAAAGATTAAAACCATATTATTTTTATTTTTCTGATTTTTTAAATATAAGCTTTGATTTATTAGTCTGTACCAAAAGAGAACTAAATCAAAATGATTTTTATAAAAAAATTTTAAAAAATAGTATTATTTTAATAAAACGCTCAATTTAAGATTTTAATAATTCAACAGGATAATAACTTATGGTTTTTTCTATTTCTTCTTGTATCTTATTAGAATTCCATTTTAGATATTTAGCCATAAGCTTAGCGATTTTTTCTAAATCCTTTTTATCTGGTATACCATAAGTACCATATCCAATTCTTCTTCTAACAACGTCATCTAAGGTTCTAGCTCCTTCATATTGTATTGCAAATACAACTTGTGCTAAAACATCTTTTTCTGGATGTAATTCCGAAACGGGATTGGATAAAGAAGGATTATCTTTTATAATTTTTAAAATTTCTATATGTTCTGTTCCATATAATTCTATTAAATATTTATGTTGATCTACAGATATTTCATCTATATGGAATTCTTTTAAGGCAAAGTTTTCATAAATAGAATAGGGATTGGAATAACCTGGAGAACCATATAAAGGTAGTTGTGATGTATCTATTCTTCGCGATTGTTTTTCTAATTCTGGATATTCTTTATAAATTTCATTAATTACATCTTCTCCTAATTGTCTTGATGTTGTCCATTTTCCACCAGCTACACTAATTAAATTATGGATTCCTTCTCTATTATGATGAAAAATTTCATATTTTCTTGAAGCTTTATAAGTATTTCCTTTTCCAGTAAATATTAAAGGTCTAATCCCGATGGGGATATCTATAATCATATCCTCAGTTAAAATATTTTCAGAAAGAGTTTCATTTACATCAGTTAATAATTGTTGTACATCTTCTTCCGTTGGTCTTAATTTATCTGGATCATCTGTATATGGAGTATCCGTTGGTCCAATTAAAGAATATCCCATCCAGGGAATAACAAAAAAATGCCTATGAGTTTTTGTTCGAAAAAGTACTGCAACTTTATGATTTAAAATTTGTTTTGTTAATAAATGAATACCTTTAGAACGTAATATTTTTTTTACTGGTTTTCCTGTAATTTTTGAAAGTAAAATATCAATCCAGGGGCCTGTTGCATTGATAATGATTTTTGCTTTAAAGGTAGCTGATTTTCCAGTAATTTCGTCTTTTACTTCAACTCCTTTTAGAGTAATTTCTTCTCCTTTTCTTTCTGTTATAAAATTTTCTATAATAGTATGATTATAAAACTTTGCTCCTTTTTCTGCTGCTGATTTTAAAAATGTCAGGGTTAATCGTTCAGGATGTAAACTTTGACAATCATAATAAAGAAAACCACCTTTTTGGGTTATTTTCTTTAATTCTGGCAAAACATTGATTAGTTCATGATGAGATATTTTCCTCGAAGAAGGTATATAAGATTCTTCTGGAACAAATTGATTTCGATCATAAGATAACATATCATATAATTTTAAACCAGTATAGATTAATAAAGGATTTGGTTCTGTCCAGGGTAGAATAGGTATAATAAAAGGTAATGGCTTAACAAGATGACATGCTGCTAACATTAAAATTCTTCGTTCTTTTAAAGATTCTCTAACAAGACCAAAATCAAAATTTTCTAAATATCGTAATCCTCCGTGAATTAACTTAGAGGTGGCGGCACTAGTAGCCCATCCGAAATCATTTTTTTCTATAAGTCCAACAGAATGACCTCTTTCTGCGGCTTCTCTTGCTATAGCTATGCCTGTAATGCCACCACCAATAATTAAAATATCAAATTCCTGAGAATCTTTAATTTCTGTTTGTATTTCTAATGCAAACATGTTTCCATTTTACTTAATTTGGTCTTTTTTTCAATAAGACTTTTCTTTCAATTTCAAAAATTTTATGGGATATTTTTTCTTTTCCCATATCTTTTTTGTCATTTTCTTTTATAAAAAGATCCTCTCCATATTTTTCAATGGCTTCCATTGTTTTAATATTTTTTACACCAATTAATTGAAAATGTACAATACCAGTACCAGGTATAGGTCCATCTTCTTTTGCTAATACTCTTGATATAGAACCAATTGTGTCTCCAGAAATAGATGGTTGAGTATGATATCCTTCTGTATAGCCTAAATCCCATAACATATTTTCTGTAGTATCTCTTGAAGCAAGTCCTACTAACCAGCCGAATACTAAACCACCATAAACGATTGGTTCACCACTCATAGGACCTGTTAACCCCGTAGAATATAAACGATCATAATGGAGAGGATGTGTATTTCCTACCCGATAAGTCCATGGTATATGTTCATCTGTAATTGTTCGCATATTTTTATGAACAAAGATCTGTCCTACTTCAAAATCTTCATAATATGTATTCTGCAAGGTATGATTTAAAATATGAATATCGCTTTTTGAAAATGGTTTATAATCTGGTAGTTCAATTGTAGGATTATCAACTTCCGGAAAATAAGTTTCCTCTTGTGGTATAGAAGTTCGAGGTTTTTTAGAAGGTGGAACCATAATTTTTCGTTCGTATTGGATTACAACTTCGTTATTTTGATTTAAACCTAAGGTTTTTACATGAACAATACCAGGTTTATCTCCTCTATCTTTTTTTGATAATACTTTTGTTCTTGCTCTTAATGTATCTCCTGGATAAACTGGTTTTAAGAAATTTACATTATAATAACCAAGATTAGCTATTGCTTTTTCAGAATTATTCTGTACTCCTAAGGATAAAACAATATTAAATACCATTAATGGGTGGACAACTAAATCTTTAAATCCATGCGCTTTTGCATAAGGTTCACTTAGAAATAAAGGACATGCTTCATGAAAAGTCGTTGCATATTCTAAAGCAAATCCTTTTGTTATAGTTATTGCTCTTGGATGAACAAAAATTTCACCTTCTACAAAATCTTCTAAATATCTTCCATATTCTTTTTGAATGATTTTATTTTTATCAAAAGGAACTTCTGCCGATTTTTCTTTTATTGGTTGGTTTTGGAATTTAGCCATAGTTACGTATTTTTGGATGTATTTATTGAGTAAAGAATTTTTATATTTTTTATTAAACAAAAATAATAAATTTTAGAATTTATTAAATAATTATTATATTTATTTATAAACTTTTCTTTTACGAAGGAATTGCTACTACAACAGCTGTTGTATTATGCCAGCCACTAAGACTACCTTTATATTTAGCAATTTCTCCATAAGTTAAAAAACCAGTTATAGGAATATTTCCAAAAACATTTTGAATGGTTTTAATTTCTTCTGGAAATTGATTTTGTAAAATTGTTTCTCTACATATACAATCAAATACTAATATTCCAGAAAAGGAATCTATACCTGCATTTTTTTTAGCTTCTTCTGCTGCTTTTTTTGATGCTTCTAAAAGTTTTTCTTTTTCAGAATCTAAGATTGCCACCTGAGAGCCTTCTAAAATAATTCCTGCACAAATAATTCTTCCATCATTTCCTGCATATAGAGGAGCTCTTGCTTTTACTACTTCTCCATGACGAATAATTCCTAATTCATTTTTTATAAAAAATTCAGAAGCATTATCTTCTGTTAGGGTTATTCCTTTTTTTTGTGCATATTCTTTATAGACTTCAAATGCTGGTTTATTATTGATTGTAATAATTTCATTGGAAGTTGCTTTTGTCACTGTCATTATTTCGCTATTTTGTCTTAAACCATGATTTACTCCAATTCCAAATGGTTTTTTACTAAAAATATGGATTAATGCAACTACATCAGAATCACATAAAATATTATCACCGACCAATGTTCTTTTAAATCTTCCTTCATCACCGGAAGCACCACCAAAAAAATTATGTTGAATATGTGTTCTTGTTTGTAACATACTGATTAATGCTTCGCCATCAGGATCCATACCATCAGTTAAAACTAAACTATATCCATTAGAATAACCCCTATTGATACAATTTTCTCTAAATTCTTTAAATCCTTCTGTTAGTTTTCTTAAAACATTTAATAAATTAGAAGACATCCCTTTTACAACAATTTTATGTGTAATCATATCATCAGAAAAAACAAGATGTATAACAACGCCATTATGAATATGTTTTTTGTCTGTAAATTCTCCTGCAGTGGTACATCCTATAATTGTTTCATTATTAACAAGATTCGAAACTTCTTTTATAATATAAGATAAATTATGATCAGGTCCACAGAAAATAACACCAAAAGCTAAAGGTAAACTAACATTAGAAATTTTATTTTCTATATCGGATAATATTTCTTTTATTGCTTCTTCTGTATTTTTATTTTCGGATAAAGCATTAATACAAATTGTTCCCATATGATTATTTTTTAAAACAATATAATTTTTGTCAATAAAATTTTAGAAATTCGTAAGTATTAAAAAATAGTATTATAAATTATTGATAATTCAATTATTGCTGAATGCATAATAATTTTAATGTTAAATTACATGAATAAATATTATCTGATATAGCATTATATGTATTCGTATTTATAGGTTTTCCTGCTTTCCCTGAAAGTAGTATACTTGACCATCCTGTACAATTGTTTACAGAATTAGCCCAGTTTTCTGTTACGGAAGGAATACCATCAATACCTGTCCAAATATAAGTACTACCTGGAATTCCATTAGCATATGGATCACCAAAAATAAAAAATCCATTGGCATCTGTTTTAAATAATAATTGATCATCTGTATTTCTAAAATAATATTTATTGGGTTTTAAAATCCAGTCATTTTTTCCAGAACAGCCAGGATAATCAGTTCCCGTACCGCAGGCACTACGATTTGTACCATCAACAAGTAATGCTTTAAAAGTTCCCGTTAATCCAGGATTTTGCTGAGTACAGAAATCATCGGCTTTTTGGATAGCATTTGTTCCAGATAAGGTAGCATCATTGGCAAAATCTCCATTATGTCCTGTAGTTGTTACAAAACTATAATAATCTAAATCATCCTGTACAGTTCCAGAAGGAGTTGCTGTATAAGGATTGTTATTGGTATGGTAATATATTTGTTCATTACTATTACAACCAGGACAATATGTATAAATTTGAATAGAAAATGATTTATTACCATCTGGATAGGGTGGATTACAGGGATTTCCATCTTCTGTGGATAATCCTCCACTTCTATAATCCCAATCATGTCTTGCTTTTATTGTTATGGCTTTATTAGAATTCCAGTTTAAATTATCAAAAATTATATATGGAACATCTAAGCCAGTTATAGATATACAGGTACCATCGGGTGGATTGATCCCAATAGTATCCACAGTAGCTTCGCAATAATTATTACTTTTTAAACATACGATAACATTAGAACTTGGTTCACTTTGTAATCGTATTGTAAAAGAAGAAGTATTTCCACTTTCTAATAATGTACCAAGTGCAATACTACCATTATTATTTAATATAATACCTGCATTAAGATAATCATATATTTCGCCTTTTATATCCTGAGTTAAACCATTATAATCTAAATCCGCAGATGTACTTGTAATAGTAACACTGCAATTGGTAGGACTTTCTGTAATATTATCGATATTATCTAAGGGTTTTGCCTGTATGGTAAAACTTTGATCTATATTATAATTTACTGGTGTAAATGTTAAGGAATTACCAGCACTTATACTACATAAAGAAGAAGGATTAGCTGTTATAGTTATATTTACATTATTAGAAGGAGCTGTATTCAAATGAATATTAGCAACCTGAGAACTTCCTTCCTGTATAGAAAAAGAAGAAATATTTACTGTAAAGCCGGGAATATCATTATCATAAATAGAAATAGGTACAGTTAAAGATAAATTATCATAATCCTTATCGCTACTGGAAGAAGAGATTTCAATATTAAAATTTTCTGTATATTCTGTTAATGTATCATTGATTGCTGTTATTGTTATAGATTGAGGCATATTCCAGTTCGAAGGTGTAAAAGTAAGAGATGTATTAGAAAAACTTAAATCTAATGGAGAAGGATTCATAATATTAAGAATAACATTACCTTTTGGTTTTGATTGTAAAGATAAATTCAAAATACCATTAGCGCCACCTTCTGTAGGATTTGAAATACTAATATTTATACCCTTACTATCATTATTGATATAAAAAATAGAAGTAGAATTCGTTTTCCCATCATAAAAAAAATCAGAACTAATAAAAGGACCAAAATAAATATATTCATCGTGATTATTTATATAATTAAAATCTTCTATTGCATTAAGTTGAATTTCTTGATATTCATTCCAATTCGAAGAAGTAAAGGTTAATTGATTTTTATTAATTTGTATTAAATTAGAATTTACATTAATAGGAACGGTTACATTACTAAAAGGTTCATTTTTTAATTTGATATAAATTTTTATTATTTGACCTTCATTTATTTTATTACTTTGTTTTTTTATTTCAATATTAGAATAACTTAAAATAAGAAATTGAAATAATCTAATTTGCTCTTTACTAATATCTAATTCTGGAAGACAGGAATTAAAAAATAATACTACTATAATAATAGCAGTTCTAAAAGTAGAGTGTAGCATATACTTAAATATAAAATAGTTAAATATTTAATTTAGTCAATTTCTTTTTAACGGCAAATTCAATTCCTTTACCACGAGCAATTAAAAAATCTTCTTGCGTAGCAGGTAATAATCCCATAAATTTTATTTTAGGTAAACTTTGTTCTATCTTTGAAAAAGAAGATATAGGAAATAACTGAAAGAGTTGTTTTAATGGAATGGTAAAAAAACCGTCATATTTGTTGTCATAAATGTATTCAAAGGAATGATAAAAACCAATAAAATTAAGTGTTCTCCACGGAAAAGTTGCAAACATACCCAAAACATTTAATAATTTTTGATTTATTCTTTCTGGTAAAATCAACAACATTTCTATAAATCGATTTGATTCTATTTCTTCTGGAGATTTATAAAAAAATTCAACTTTTGGTAATGGTTGACGAGATAATCCAATTGTAATATAGGTATAATAATTCTCATTATTAAATTCAGCAATTTCTACTTTGGGTAAAAAATCCATTGGTACTTCGTATATTTCTAATGGTTCTCCAAAAATATTTTTGTATTGATTTAATAATTTATTTTTATAATTTAGCCATTGAAAATTCGGATTTTCTTTTAAATTAGCCCAGAAATCCATCTCTTCTTGAATTCTTAAATAAAAAGGAGAGCTTAATTCTGGTAATGGTAGAAAAGGAGTATCAAATCCAATTGATTCTTTAGAATATCCAGCTATATTATCTAAGGAAGACCATGGAGGAATAATTGCTTCTATTTTATTTTGATTTAATAAAATAGCACCACATCCATCAGAGAACCAGATAATTTTTAATTCTTCTGGATTATATTCAGAATGACCATTTTTATGTTTACAATTTTTTTCTGGCATTAAAGGAGGTTTTTCTCTTGAAATATTAAGATGTTCTGGTGCAGGAACAAGATTTCTTAACCATAAAGCAGATGGTTTAAAATTGATATTATAACTTTTATTACTTACTGGAACAAGATAGAAATAACATGTTTCATCATTTGATTCTACGTAAGCAACTAAATTACCATAAGGGCTTAATTCTTCAATGAGTATTTTTGAATATATTTCATCATTTAAAATATGTTTATTCATATAGAAATTAATTATCTTTTTGTTTTAATTGTTTTATTTCATCTCGGATTCTGGCAGCTTCTTCGTAATTTTCTTCTTCGATAGCTTTTTGTAATTGTTCCTGTAATATTTCTAATCTTGATTTTTGCTTTAAGGGATTTTCTTTTTCTTCCAGTGGTGAAGTCTCTTCTTCTTCACTGGATATAATTACCGCACTTTCTCTAAAAACCTTTTTATGCATAAAAATAGGACATCCTGTACGAATTGCTAAGGCAACAGAATCTGATGGTCTTGCATCAATTTCTAAAATTCTATCTTCATATTGTAATACTATTGTTGCATAAAAAATATTCCCTACAAGATCATTAATAATAACACGTAATATTCTGGCACCCAACTGGTTTAATATATTAATCATTAAATCATGTGTATTTGGCCTTGGATTTTTTATCCCTTGCAATTCATTAGAAATAGAATATGCTTCTAAGGGACCAATAAAAATGGGTACAGCTTCCTTAGTAGAAAAATGAACTGGTTTAAAAATTAGTGCAAATCCAACTGTTGTAACAGAAATATCAGATATTTTTACTTCAAATATTTCATCATCCCTCATCATATATTACAATATATTTAAACTTTTTAGATTTTTCAATAAAGATTTTGAATAATAATCCTTCTTTTTAAATTTTTTTTCCATTTGTTATTTTCTATTAAAAGAAGTTCTATATCTAATTGAATCTTTTTTTTGTTGATATCGAGTAGTCTTTTATTTTCTTTATGATGTTTTTTATAATAATTTAATATCATACTTCCTAAATAATCAAAACACCAGAAGGAATGATTTATAATACGACTTCCTTCTAGTTCTTCTTCAAACTCATAGGTATTATCAGAATAAATTTTATAGTAGCATTGATATTGATAAGATTGATTATAATATTTTTGAAGAATTCCCAGTGTTATTTTTTGATGAAAATAAAGATCATAAGACAAATGTTTTATAGTTTGATCAAAAGCAGTATTTATAATAATAGGATTATTATAATTGATACATTTTTTTAAAGAGTAATCATAATTATCACAAAGGATTATATTTTGTTTTATACAAGATAATGGAATAACAAAAAAATGTAATAAAAGAAATTTACGAACTACTAACATAAATTAAACGTAAATCATTAAATGTAGTAATTATATCTGGGCTACGAAAAAATTTAGGGGTATGAATAAATGGTTTAAAACTACCTTTATCAAAATAATATAAAGTTTCTGCAAAAACCTTTTTATATAGATAAATTTTGTGATTTTCTTCGTAAAGAGATGTTCTTATAACTTGATTTTCTGTAACATAACCAGAATCTATTTCAATAATAGGAAAGCCATCTTTCTGATATCGTAATTCAATACTGAGTGTTTTTATTTTAATATCAACTAATTCTTCTCTGCCAACGGGACGTTCAAAACTGATTAAATGATAAACATCAAATTCTTTATTAGCAGCATAAATTGATGGAACTGGTAGTAAAGAATTAAAATGAATTTCAAAATCAATTTTACCAAAAAATCCTTCTAATTTTTTTTTTACTTTTTCTATATAAGAAATATGTTCAGAATCATATGCACAGATTGTAAACAATCGAGCCTGTTTATCTTTTTCAAAAGGTGGTTTCCATCTTTTAGACACAAAAAATCATAAAATTATTAGAATTTATTTAGTCAAATATTTCTTTTTATAAATCACTTGATCGTATTTATTAAAAAAAAATATTAGATTAAAGAAAAATAATTATGTTAGAATTAGATTTTCAGACATCTAAAAATCAAATCGAATCTGAAATAGAAAAGTTTATTTCTAACTCTTCGATTGAATTACCAGTAATAAGCTTTGAAAAAGGAGAGTTTAAAACCTATTTTTATCCAGAAAGTTTAACAAAAGAACAGATCTTAGATGCTTTAGGAATAATAAAACAATATATAGAAAATGTTCGGATTCATACCTTTGATCCTAATTATATTGTATTTCAGTCTATGGGATCAAATATCTATGAAACCAAAAATTTTTTACAGGGTATAAAATATAAATTTATCTCTATTGGTGTAAATCGAGTAGAAATTACAAAATCTGGCAATCTTTTACAGGAAGAAGTCCAATCTATTATAGAAATAATTAAATATTTTTATGGAAAAAAACAAAAGTTTAATTTTTGTGAACGATTAGTTCAACTCGGTACTAAACTTTTCTGTCATCCTTCTTATATTAAAAATAAAGAAGATGAAAAATACTTTAATCTTATAGAAGAAGATTGGAATTCCTTAGGAGGATATGATGATATAAAAACAGAAATTCAGGAAACAGTTATATTACCTTTATTACATCCTGAAGTATTTGAAAAAGTTAGTGAACTGGCAAGAGGGAAAAAAATTCCTAATTATCCATCAGCAATTTTATTCGAAGGTCCACCGGGAGTAGGTAAAACTTCAATGGCTAGAATTATTGCTTCTGAATCAAAGATTCCGATGGTTTATATACCCATAGAAAATATATTAAGTAAATATTATGGCGAATCTGCAAAAAACTTATCAGAAATTTTTGACTGTGCGGAAAAATTTGAACGTGTAATATTATTTTTAGATGAAATTGACTCGCTTGCGGTTTCAAGAGAGCAGGGTATAATAGAGGCAACAAGGAGAGTCCTTTCTGTTCTTTTAAGAAAAATAGATGGTTTCGAAAATAAATTTAATGTATTAACAATAGGAGCAACCAATAGAGCAAAAGATTTAGATCATGCATTGCTTTCTCGTTTTGATGTAATTATTAGATTTCCTTTACCTGATATTAAAGAGAGATATAAGATTTTTAAAAAATATATTAAACATTTATCAAAAGAAGAATTAGTTGAACTTGCCAAAATCAGTAGTGGTTTTTCTGGAAGAAATATTAAAGATATATGCGAAATGGCTGAACGCAAATGGTCTCGTGTTATTATAATGGAAAATAAAGAAGTAATGCCACCTCCCAAAAACATTTACGAAGAAATCATTCATAAGAAGAAATTAGAAATGGAATTATGGAATCAATCGGGCTGACTGGATTCGAACCAGCGACCGCACGCCCCCCAGACGTGTGCGCTACCCCTGCGCTACAGCCCGATTCATAATAACATTCCTTACTTTAAGTATTTATCGTCAACAAAAAAATAATATATATGATATTCTAAAAATTTTTTATTATCGAATTAATTCTAAAAATTTTTTATTGTATTGTTCAATAATATTTTGTGCTTTAATACGAATTTCTTTTCTATTTTCTTTATCTATCAAAAAAATACTTTGTATATCTAAATTTTCAAAAAACCATTTATAAAGTTCTGGTATTTTAGTCTGGATATGTAAACCACCTGTTAGATTTTCCATAACAAGGAGAGAATAATAAATAGCAAATTGAAATTTTATTTCTTCTTTCGAAAAGAGTCTTATTTTTTTTAGTTCTTTTTCTGAGTAGTTTTGATTTTTATAAATTTTTAATAATATTTCTCGAAATGTTAGTTTCGTTGTTTTGTAATATAAAATTGTATCTGGTAAACAATCAAAAACAAATTGTCCAATAGCAAAAAAGAAAGCTGGTATTGTATTAACACGAATTCCAAGATAAATTTTCTTTAAAAGTTCAGCATTATCACCTCCAATCGGATAATAGAGTGTGTGATTTTTTTTATTATACCATGCACCTGTTAATATATAATGGGTTTCTTTAATTCCGACTTCATTAATAAATCTTTTTTCTCCTATAATTTTATTTTTATACTGAGGAAAATGAGATGAAGGAATTTCTTTTAGTGGATAGCAGGAACCTGGAATTAAAAGAATTGTCATATTTAATAAATTTTCTGAACCTTTAATTTGTTTTAAAATATTTCCACGCTGTATTTCTCTTTTTAATAGATTTTTATCTACAAGTTGTAATAAATCCAATAAACATTCTATAGTAATTGATGTATTTAATTCTAATTGAGTTATTTCTGGTAAATCTTTTTGAAAATGGATTTGATGTTTCCATAATTTTAAAACGGGATTTAATGTTAATATACCATGTTTTTCATTATATAATAAAGAATAATCATTCGAAGCCATACGAATTGGTTTTAATCGTTCTTTAATAAGATTTTTAAAATATTCAAGAATTTCTTTTTCGTGAAATGGATTACCTGTGATTAAATTCTTAGGAAAATTATTATTATTAATATATTTAGGATTGGGTATAAATTCTCTATAAGTAAAAGATAGACTTTTTTTATAAAATCCAATAATTTTATAATTTATTTCTGAAAATTGTTTAATACTATCTAAAATCTGTTTTTTTAGTATATTTTCTTGAATATCTTTTAGATCCTTAAAATATATAGGGAAATCAAAAATATTCTTTATTTTTTTATTTTCGTATAATGTAATAAAATAGTATAAATATAAATTATGTTTTAAATTTAAAAATTCTGTTAATTGAAAAATAAGATTGATTTTTTCTTGCTGTAAAAGATTTTCTTTTTCTGTGTTTTTAATTTGTTCTAATATTTTATCTGAGATATTTATATTTTCTTTCTTTATTCTATTATAGAGGATTTTTATTTGATGGATTTTTTCTTTATGAATTTGATTTTCTAAATATAAAATTTTACGAATAAATCGCTCTATTTCCTGCGGAAAGATTGTATATTCATTTAATAAAAAAAAGTATTTATATTCATTATTTATCATTTGATGATTAAATAAATATTCTAAAATTATTTTTCTTTCGAAATAGCTTAAATCGTAGAATATATCATTTTGTGTTATTTTAAAATAAATATTATTAAGTATAATATTTTCTAATGAAATTTTCTCTTTTTTAATGATTTCTATTAAATATTGATTTAAGTTTTTTTTTATAAAATCAAAAAATTCATTTTTATATAAATTCTTTACAAAATTATTAATATTTTCATAAAATTCTAATTTTGTATTTTCATATTCCCATAATTCTTTATAAGGAGATAGAAAATGATTTATATCTTCCGTTAAATCTGTTAAATATTCACTTAAATAAAAGATTCTAAATTTTGTTTTATAGTTTTTACTAATTTCGTATTCATTTATAATTTTATTATGAATTGGAGCAGGTACATTCGTCCATTCTGGATTTTCAGGTATTCCTAAATCAAGAAAAATAGAAGATTTTATAAATTTTTTTATATATAAGTTTTTATCATTTAATGATAAACTTCTGGCTAACATTATATCAATATATTTATACCATAAATAATGAAAGCGATAAGAACATTCTAAAGAAAATTCTGTTAGTTGTTTATCTAATTCTTCTAACGGTAGATACCAGTCTATAGGTTTTAATGGTTTTTGAAAGATACTCCATTTTTGAGAAAATATATATTCTGGATTAAAATCTATTGTTTGAAAATTGACTTTTCTCTGAATATAATATAATTTACCATCACTTCGCTTATGGACACCAGCAAGTTTATCTTTCTCTACTGCATCAAATAGTTCTTTCATTTTTTTAAATGTTTACTTTACCTATATGGATTGTATCCTTAGTATATTTTCCTTTCATTAATTTATATAATATTTCGTATAATTCTTCATCATACTCTGGATTTACAATATATATAATTTTTCTTGTATCGTCCTGTAATAATTCAAAATGCGCATATCGCTTATCTATTTGCATTTGATTAAAATCAAAACCAGCTATATGTAATTTGGGAGTATTTTTAAATATAGGTTTTACTGTTGCAATTCTATCTACACCAGGTTTACTTTGGTATCTTGATGTATTCGTTACCTGACCTGCTTCAAAATAAATTTTTCCACTAGGTGTCATACAGGTCATAATAACAAAATCCCCTTCGCGAATTGCTTTTTTATTATCACATAAGCTAATTGCAGTATGATCTAAGAATTCACGTATTACTCTATCAGGATATGTAAAATAAGAATTATTGACAATCATTTGAACAGCTCTTATAGGAGAAAAAGCATTACGCCATGGAACTTTGGAAGTAAGAGAAGCAAATTCTGATGCAATACATAGAATTGCTGCATCTTCATCATAGGGTAAATCTTCTTTTAATAGTTTTAATTGTGTATCAATATCATCAACTATTACTTTTTTCTTAGGATCTTCAAAAAATTTTAATTGAATTTCTTTCAGTTTTTTTAATAAAAAATCCTTAGTGGGATAATTATTCGTATTAATATCATATCTCATTGGTCTATGATGAACTAATATATTTCTTTTGATATTTGGATGGATAGAAGGTTCATGTGCAATTAAGAGATATGATAGTAATGGATGACTTTTAATATAATTCATTTCTTTAATATCTAAAAAAGCTTTATCTGGAATATTCATTTTTGCATAGCTAATATCACATAATAATGCACTCATCATTAGATGGTTTACTCTTCTATAAAAAGAACCATCTTCTTTGTAATATTGGGCAGAAATTCCTCTTGTTTTCATAGCCATTGCGACAACAACTCGTTTTGTTGCTAATTCAATTTCATATTCATGCTTTTTACCTGCTAATAATTCTATAATATTAATTAATCCAGTTAAAGAATCTGGATTACTTTCAAAATCTTTAAAAACCTGTGTTAATTTTTCACTTGTTTTTCGAGCATGAATCGATGTAATTGCTGTTTTTTTTAGTGTTGAAAAAATTTGTTTTGTTTCTTGTGTTAAATCTTTTGCATTTTTTTCTGTTAATAATTTTGTATCAGTAAAACCTTCTGGAATATCTCTTTGTTTTTCTTCTTTAATACCTAAGGTTTCACTATCTTCAACATCGTAATATAAGGTCCCTTGTTGTGTATAGCGAAATAATCGATCAATCTCCACTTCTGTAGCATTTTTTTTCTTATAAATTACAATCTGACCTTCTTTATTGTAAAAGTGAACTGGAATTTCTTTTGTTTCTGCAATTTGTTGCATGATTTCTGGTGTAAACGTAAATAATCTAAATTCTTTTTTTTTCTGTTCCATAGTTCCTTCTCTAAAATACAATTTAATTCAATAAGTTTTTATGAAAAACAAAATTTATTTTTAACAACAGACGTTATATTTCCAAAAATTAGAAAAAAATATTTTTTTTATCTTGAATTGGCTCTGTTGCATAAAAGTTAATTATCTTCTATTTATAAAAATATTTATCAACATTTTTAGACAATTATTCGTGATATAAAAAAAGTATTAAATTTTTAAAGGTATGTTTGTAATATTTGAAAAAATTTCGCTTTTATAAAAGATTTTGGTTTAAAATAGTAGTTATGCAACAAAGCCTCTTGAATTCAAAACAATACTATTTTAAAAGTATTAAAAACTAATAAAAAATCTAACTTGAATTTGTGCTAAAAAAAAGTGGTAAATAAACTTTAACATTAAAATTTGGTTTTTATGGAAAATAGACCAGAAATTGTACCAATTGGGGAATTACCTCCTGTAGGTGTAGTTCCTAAGAAGATGTATGCACAGGTAATTCGTGCAGAACGTTTTGGAGATCCCATAAAGGCTTTTCAAATAGAGGAAATTCCAGTACCAGAACCGGGACCAAGAGAAGTTCTCGTTGCAGTTATGGCTGCTGGGGTTAATTATAATAATGTTTGGGCAGCACTTGGTTATCCTGTTAATGTAATAGCAGCACGTCAAAAGAAAGGCGAAAAAGAAGACTTTCATATTGGTGGTTCCGATGCATCTGGAATAGTCTATAAAGTTGGTAGTGAAGTAAAAAATGTCAAAGTAGGTGATCATGTAGTAATTCATTGTGGTCAATGGGATCATGATGACCCATGGGTTAAGGCTGGTAAAGATCCTATGCTTGCACCATCTCAAAGAATATGGGGATATGAAACGAATTGGGGTTCATTTGCTCAATTTACCTTAGTTCAGGATCATCAATGTTTACCAAAACCAAAACATTTAACATGGGAACAGGCAGCTGCTTATATGTTAGTTGGAGCTACTGCTTATAGAATGCTTCATCATTGGGAACCTAATACCGTAAAAGAAGATGATGTAGTTTTAGTATGGGGTGGTGCAGGTGGTTTAGGTAGTATGGCTATCCAGATTGCAAAAGCAGCTGGTGCAACTGTTGTAGCAGTTGTTTCTGATGATTCTAAGATAGAATGGTGTAAAAAACTTGGTGCTGATGGAGTAATTAATCGAAAGAAATTTAATCATTGGGGAGCATTAACCAGTGATATAAATAAACCAGAAGTTTTCGCAGAATGGGTAAAAAAAGCAAGAGAATTTGGAAAAGCAATCTGGGAATTTACTAATAAAAGAAATCCAACGATTGTTTTTGAACATCCAGGCGAATCTACTATTCCAACATCTATATTTGTTTGTGAGACTGGTGGAATGGTTGTAATTTGTGCTGGAACAACAGGATATAATGCAACTGTTGATTTAAGATACTTATGGATGAGGCAAAAACGATTACAGGGTTCCCATTTTGCTAATGATGAAGATTGTAAAAATTTTAATGATTTAGTAATACAGAAAAAGGTTGATCCCTGTTTGACTAAGGTTTTTAAATTCGAAGAAACAGGATTATGCCATCAAATTATGAAGGAAAATAAACATCCACCAGGAAACATGGCAATACTTGTTGGAGCACCAAAAGAAGGATTAGGAATAGAAGAATAAAACTAAATGTATAAAAATTTTTTGTGGTTACTTCAGCATGTTTTAAGATACCGATCCCAATTTTTTTTGGGATTGGTACTTGCTTTTTTTGTTGCTATTTTTAATGGAATAAGTTTAACATTATTTATTCCTTTATTTGATGCTTTAGGGGATAAAGATACAGAATTTGTAATTCAATTTTCTGAACAGGAAAGAAAGATTATACAAAAATCAATTTTTTTGTATATTACTTCAAGTTCGCATATTTTAGAATTTTATGAGTTTACACAAAATTTAAATAAAAATCCAGAATTTTATATAGTTCCCGAAGCACCTAAAAAAATTAATAAAATTTTAGCAAATAAATATTTATATTATTTAAATAAACTTTCAAAAGAGAAATTTAAAGATTTTACTACTATTGAAAGACTACAAATCAATTATATTATAAGACCTAAATTAAATATTAATGCTTCTGGTTATTCTGCATTAAAAATTGTTTATTTGTCTTGTTTGATTTTATTTATTGTGTATTTAATTAAGTTAATTTTGCATTTAATTTCAATTCGATTTATTGCTGGAGCAGGTTATAAAGCAATTAGAGATATTAGAAAAAAATTATATAAAAAACTTAGAGAATTACCATTAAATTATTTTTATAAAGAAAAAACAGGATATTTAATGAGTCGATTAGTAAATGATGTAGAATTTATAGCCCCAGTTATTTCAAGTAATTTAAGAGATTCTATAACTAATATTTTTTATTTAATTACGCATTTAGCTTTGTTGATTTATTTAAATTATAAATTATTTTTAATTTCTTCTTTTACTGTACCATTGATTCTAATTCCTATGATTTTTATTTTACGAAAAATAGGTAAATCTTCTCATAGAACACAAAATTTATTAGCAGAATTATCTTCTATTTTACAGGAATTCTTAGGAGGGATAAAAACTATACGTTCATTTGTAATCGAAGACAAAATATTAAAACAATTAAAAGAAAAAAATCATCGATTTAGCTGGCGCAGTTTTAAAGAAATTTTCTATTTAAGAATGGGACCAAATATTATAGAATTAACATCAACATTATATACATTGGCAATTATTGTTCTTGGCGTATATTATATTGATCATACAAATTTTACGGGTGGTGAATTTTTTGCTTTTTTGCTTACAACTTTATTTATAATTAGACCAGTTATTCAGCTTTCAAGTATGATAGGGAAAATCCAACAAGCATCGGTTGCTGCCAATCGCATTATTGAATTTTTGAATATACCCTCAGATATAAAAAATCCAGTTAAACCAAAACAAAAAAAACCTTTAAAAGATTCAATTGTTTTTGAAAATATATCATTTATATATCCAGAAACTACCAAAAAGGTATTAGATAATATTTCTTTTAAAGTAAAAATAGGACAAACAGTAGCAATTGTTGGAGAAAGTGGTAGTGGTAAATCGACCTTAATGGATTTACTTGCGCGTTTCTTTGATCCAACAGATGGAAGAATTTTATTTGATGGTATAGATATTCGAGATTTTGATATTCATGATCATAGAAGTAGAATTGGAATTGTACAGCAAGAAACATTTCTTTTTCATGGTACTATTAAAGAAAATATTGCTTATGGTTCACCCAATTATTCTATGAAAGATATAGAACGTGCTGCACGTTTAGCCTTTGCACATGATTTTATAATGCAATTACCAGAAGGCTACGATACGATTATTGGAGAAAGAGGAGTGAATCTATCTGGAGGACAAAGACAACGGATTGCTATTGCAAGGGCAATTTATTATAATCCAGAAATATTAATTTTTGATGAAGCAACATCTGCTTTAGATACAAAAAGCGAAAAACTTTTACAAAAAGCATTAGAACGATTATTAGTTAATCGAACTACCTTTATAATTGCTCACCGTTTATCAACTATTGAAAAGGCAGATTTAATTGTTGTTTTAAGTCAGGGAAGGATTGTAGATATAGGAACACATGAAACACTTATTAAAAAAGATGGTCTTTATGCAAAGCTTCAAAAAATTAGTCGTGAAGTCTTAGAATAAATTAATATAATATTAAGGATAGATTATGCAAAAGGAAAAACATTTATTATTAGTAGATGATAATGACAAATATGCTAAAATTCTAACAGAATATTTTCAAAAAAAAAGTTATATAATTGATAGGGCTTATGATGGAAAAGAAGCCTTAGAAATTTTACAAAGTAAAGACTTAAAATATTATGATATAATACTTACAGATATTACAATGGAATCTCAATTAGCAGGTTTAACATTTTTAAAAAAAGCTCGCCAAATTGGTTATAAAGGAAAAATTATAATAGCAAGTACTGGATTCAATTATAGTATAGCAATGTTTTTGGCTCCATTGTTTTTGAATCATTTAAAAGTTGATTATTTAATTCCAAAAACATCTGTTTTAAAAAATCAAATAGAATTTTATCCCTGTAAATTTTTAGCAAATAAGGAAAAAGAAATTGTATTATAAAATCGATTATATTCTAAATCGTTAAAACAAAAAAATCATAATTATATAAAAAAAAACTTGCATAAAATTAGTATAATATTAAATTATTACTATAGAGATTTAAAATTTTGTTATTTAAGGAAACTATTATGAATTTATTACAGAAACGCTTTTTGATATTTTGGTTTTTAAGCTTATTGATTGGATGTGGTGCTACTGTCCCCATTAAATTTCCTAAATTTCCTGATGATACTGGTAAAAAATTAAGACAGGTTCTCGAAGGAAAAAAAAAGGTTGCTGTAATTGCAAAAGAATTACCACCTGCTGTAAAAAGGGGATTAGATCAATATGGTTTAGCAAGTGAATGGTCAGAAACCATTCGTGCAGCAATGAAAACAACCTTAGAAGAATATGGATATTATGCAGTTGTGGATATTGATAGTCGAAATGATCGTTATAATGAATTAGCTCGAAGTCAAACAGGTATAACTCGTATACAAAAATCCTTAGGACAGGAACTTAATGTTGATCATTTATTTTATGTAAATATGACGGCTGTGCCACGAGTAGAATGTAAAGTTGAACTTCTTAAAGATGCAACCGCTGCAGCGGCAGCAGCATTACAATTAGCAATGGCTGCAAGTGGGGCAGATGTAAAAACAGATAATACAACAATATCTAAACCAACGGGTGTATTATATTTAACAGTTTTTGTAGAAGGAACCTTAGTCAATATAGAAACAGGACGTTCTATTAGCTATTCCGTACAGGAACCTTATCGATTGGAAAATCAAGTAGGAAATCCTCAATGTCCTTCTGAATTAATGGCATTTAGTGAAGCATTAAAAGCAGCAACAAAAAAAATTGCAGATAAATTATCTCCTCGTGTTGTTGCAGTTCCATTGCCCTTAGAAGATGAGGATGATACAATTAAAGTTGGTGATGAAAAGACTATTAATCAATTATTACAAGATGGTATAAAATGGATTGAAGCAGGTGATGTAGAACAGGCAATTCAATCCTGGGAAGCAGCATTGGAAGAATCTGGTGGTACTTCTAAATCAGCATTATGGAATTTAGCAGCTGCTAAATGGTATCAGGGAGATTTGGATCAAGCACAAAAATATTTTGATCAAGCAATAAAGTTAGGTGGCTCAGACTTCATGGATACTTCGAAAAGAAAAATTTATGCAATATTTAAACAGGAGAAAAAACGTATAGAAGAAGAGGAAGAATAAACTAAAAGGTTATTTTTGCCTTTTAGTCTTTTAATAAATTGTAAATAAAATTATTTTGATCATAAATAGCACATTTGGTTAAAGGATAACATATTTCTTGTATCATTTTATTGTTGTTTTGGTTTGGTTTTTTTATTACAGCAATCATTCCATTCATTAATGCCATACAATATATATCATTATCAAAATCCATATAATATAAGGAACCATAAAGAATAGGACTTTGACTATCTTTAAAATAAATAAGGTTTGTTATCCCGTAATTTTGTATTAATTCTTTTTCACTATACGATAATATAACTTTTTCTTTTTTTAAACCTTTAATCTTATTACAAGTTTTGGGGATTTCTTTATAGATTTCTACAATTCCTAATATTTGGTATTTTTTTTTATAAAAAGAAAGACAGGAAATAAATATAAAAACTATGAATATTTTAAGTTTCATAATAATTAATATAATGATTTTTTTATTGCCTTCTTTTTCAATAAAATTTTGTTTTTAAATGATACTGGAATAAAAAATAGACAATAATGATGAATAGTATAAATACAATAGAAGAATACGAAGATCAGTTTTTAGCTCCTTATGCATTAAAGAATAAAGAAAATGAAGGAAGAATTCATAAAGAAGATGATGATCCTTATAGAACAAATTTTCAAAGAGATAGAGATAGGATTATTCATAGTAAAGCATTTCGAAGGTTAGGTTATAAAACACAGGTTTTTGTCAATACAGAAGGTGATAATTATAGAACACGATTAACACATAGTTTAGAAGTAAGTCAGCTTTCTCGTTCTATTGCCAATGTATTAAAATTAAATAAGGATTTTTCCGAAACAATAGCATTAGCACATGATTTAGGGCATACACCATTTGGACATGCTGGACAGGATGTTTTGCATAATTTAATGAAGCATCATGGAGGCTTTGAACATAATAAGCAAAGTTTAAGAATTGTTACTCTTTTAGAAGAACGTTATCCTTACTGGAAAGGATTAAATTTAACAAAAGCTACATTAAAAGCATTGATGAAATATGGAGAAGTCTATGAAGATGATATACATTTAAAAGAATTAAGTAATGAAAAAAAAGAACAATTTCCTCCTTTAGAATGTGTTCTTGTTGATCAATGTGATCGTATTGCATACATTCACCACGATATTGAAGATGGAATTGATTCTGGTTTTTTAGAATTAGAACAAATTCTGGAATTAACATATTGGAAAGAACTTAATAAAAAATTAGAAAAAGAATATAAAGAATATTTTATTAGAGCCAGGATACCTCATAAAGTTAGAATGTTAATTCGATATTCATTAAATTTATTTATAAAAGATTTTATCGAAAATTCATTAAAAAATATAAATAAACTACATTTACTTTCAATTAAAGATGTTTATAAATTATCCATGGAAATAAATCCAATTAAAAGTTCTTCAGAATTTCAAGAAATAACTTATGTAACCTATCAATTTCTTAGAGAAAATTTGTATAATCATCCAGAAGTTTTAACAATGTCAAGAAGAGGGGAAAGAATTATAACATTTTTATTCAATGAATATATTAATTATCCCGAAATGATGCCTAGGCATATTCAGGAAAGGATAAAAGAATATGGATTACATAGAACAGTTTCTGATTATATTTCTGGTATGACAGATCGATATGCCCTTAAAAAATATAAAGAATTAATGGAAGGATAATATTATTTTTTAATCACATGAGCTAATGCTTGTTCTGCAAATAGATTAGGAAATAGATAAACTTCTCCTAATTTATGAAAAAAAGCTTCTTTTATAATTTTTAATTGTTTAGAATTACAGAATTCATGAAAATCTTGGATAGAAAAATACTGCAAATTAGGACTTTTATACCATGGATATGGCATAGAGGGGGTGACGGGAGTTCTTCCTAAGAACATAATCTGAAAACGTATATTCCAATGAGCAAAATTATTATAAGCTATAATTAAATTTTTTCCTACACGAAAAACTTCATCTAAAACTTTATTAGGATCATATAATTCTTGAAAAGTTCCTAATAGTAAAATGTAATCAAATGAACCCTGACCATATTGATCTAAACCATCCATAATATCACCCTGGTGTACAACTAATCCTTTTTGAATACATTTAGAAACAAGTTCTGGGTTGATTTCTACACCTTCGCCAATAATATTTTTTTCTTCTATAAGTTCTTTTAAAAATGTACCATCCCCGGTACCAAGATCTAAAACCTTAGCACCATAAGGGATCCATTCTTTAACTTTATCGTAGACATTCTTATATAGCATTTAGATTTACTCCATTTTTCGTTAATTGATTAAATTCCAGATCTAAAAAAGAATCTATAATAGTTGATAGTTCTTTATTTGGTATTAAAAATGAATCATGTCCATATGGAGTATTTAAATTCATATAAGTAACAGATTTATTTGCTCTTTTTAATAATTTTACAATTTGTCGCGATTGTTCTGGTGGATATAACCAATCGGATTGAAAACTTATAACAAGAAATTTAGATTTGATATTTCTTATCGCTACATCTGGATTTTCTATATTCTGAAACCAATCAAACATATCAAGAGCCTTTGTTATATAAAGATAAGAATTTGGATCAAATCGTTTAACAAAACTTTCTCCCTGATATTGTAAATAACTTTCGACAGAAAAAAAGATAGGAAAGATATCTGATGGTTCAGGGTTTCTTTGTGGCTTTCTTCCAAATTTTTTTTCCATAATTTCTGCACTTAAATAGGTTATATGGCCTATCATACGAGCTACTGCTAATCCATGTTCTGGTCTTTTATCAGGTGTATAATTTCCCTGATTCCAATTTGGATCAGACATAATTGCCTGTCTTCCAACCTCATTAAATGCAATTTGCATCGCTGAATGTGCCATACAGGTTGCAATAGGTATACAAAGATGTACTTTTTCTGGATAATGTAATGCCCATGTTAATGCCTGCATTCCCCCCATAGAACCACCAATTACCGCAAAAATCTTTTCTATACCAAGATATTCTAATAATAGTGATTGGGCTTTAACCATATCCTGAATAGTAATAGGTGGGAATTCCATATTATAAGGTCGATTTGTTTTAGGATTAATAGAAGTTGGTCCCGTAGAACCATTACAGCCACCTATAACATTAGAGCAAATAACAAAAAATCGGTTTGTATCTATTGCTTTATTTGGACCAACATAATCATCCCACCAGCCAATTGCTCCAGTTTCTTTATCCTGTCCAGCAACTAAAGCATTACCAGATAATGCATGTGTAACAAGAATAACATTGTTTTTTTCTTTATTTAAATTCCCCAATGTTAAATAATTTATATCAACATAGGGGAATTGATAACCAAAGGTCGTTTCAAATCCAGGTAAACGAACAGTTTGAGTCGAAACAAATCCAACATCAGAATAATATTTTTTAACCATTTTTTATAAGTTTATTTGAATATTAAATTTTTTCTAATGCTTGTTTTATATCTTCTTCTATATCTTCGTAAGCTTCTATTCCAACAGATAATCTAATAAAAGAAGGTGTGACTCTCGCACTTAATTGTTCTTCTTCTGTTAATTGGGAATGTGTTGTAGAGGCAGGATGGATTGCCAGACTTTTCGCATCTCCAATATTAGCAAGATGGGAAATTAATTTTAAATTATTTATAAATTTTTTTCCATCTTCTAATCCACCTTTTAATTCAAATCCTACTAAAGCACCATATAAACCTCTATGAAAATATTTTTTAGCAAGATGATAAGTTGGATGTGATTCCAAACCAGGATAAATTACTTTTTTAACCTTTGGATGGGATTCTAAAAATTGAGCTACTTTTAATGCATTTTCACTATGTCTTTCCATTCGTAAATGTAATGTTTCTAGTCCTTGTAAAAATAACCATGCGTTAAATGGACTCATACTTGCACCTATATCTCTTAACCATTGTACGCGAGCTTTAATAATATATGCAATATTTACTCCGCCAAAAGGCTCAAAATTACCAAAAACATCCCAATATTTTAAACCATGATAAGAAGGATCTGGTTCTGTCATTATAGGATGTTTTCCTTGATTCCAGGGAAATTTACCAGAATCAACAATAATACCACCTATAGATGTTCCATGTCCTCCAATAAATTTGGTTGTTGAGTGAACAATAATATCAGCTCCGAAATCAAAAGGTTTACATAAATAAGGTGTAGCAACAGTATTATCAATAATTAAAGGTATTGCATTTTCATGAGCAATTTTGCTTACTGCCTCAAAATCTAAAATATCTAATCCAGGATTACCCATCGTTTCTGCAAAAATTAGTTTTGTTTTTGGTGTTATTGCTTTTCTGAAATTTTCTGGATCAGCTGGATCAACAAAATGTACTTTAATTCCCATTTGGGGTAATGTATAATGAAATAAATTATAAGTTCCTCCATATAGACTACTGGAAGATACAATTTCATCACCAGCAGTTGCAATATTCATAATAGAAATTGTAATTGCTGCTTGTCCAGATGATGTTGCTAAGGCTCCCACACCCCCTTCTAAAGTTGCTACTCTTTTTTCTAATACATCTGTTGTGGGATTCATTATTCGTGTGTAAATATTACCAAATTCTTTTAAAGCAAATAGATTTGCTGCATGTTCAGTACTATCAAAAACATAGGACGTTGTTTGGTAAATTGGTACAGCTCTTGATTTTGTTGTTGGATCTGGGATTTGACCTGCATGTAATGCTAAGGTTTCTTGTTTCATTATTTACTCCTATTTATATTTTATTGATTTAGAACTTAAATGTAAAGAAATCGAATTCAAAGGTTATTGTCAAACATTATTATTTATTTGATAAGAATAGTATGATATTTAATAAAAAAACTTCTAAAAATTTAAGGCTAAAATGAGAATCATCAAAGGAATCATTAAAATGGAATAAAATAACAATACCAATAAAAAATAAAAAATTAAAAATAATAATTTCTTTATTTGTATAATATTTATATAAAAGAATCAATAAAGTTGTAAAAAATAAAAAGAAAGAATAAGGATAATAAAATAAAATTATAATAAGTGGTAAATAAAAGATATAAATTAAATATCGATTAACGATAAAAAATTGTTCTTTGTCTGAATGATAATAAAAAAAAATATAAATTAAAAATGGAATAAGTAAATACAATATATAAAACTTAAACACTTCGAATTTGAAAATATATAATAAAACAAATAAAAATAAATTAGCAGTAATAAAAAAAATAAATAAAAGAATAGCTTTATTTTGATGTTCCCACATAGACATTTTTATAATCTAAACGATTTAAAAGATTAATTAATTCTATTACATCACCATGTTTAGTTTCTTTATCTGCATTAATTAAAATATGCAATTTCTTTTTATCTTCTAAGGTTTTATTTTTAAAAATATTTTGAATTTCGCTTTTATCTATACGTTTATTTTTATAATATATATTTCCCTGTTTATCGATGCCAATGATTTCATTATATTGAATTTGCGAATTTTTATTTGAGCCTTTGGGTAGTTGAATTTCTATAGATGTTAAATAAATACTTGGGGCAGAAATCATAAAAATAATTAATAAAACTAAAATTACATCTGTAAATGGTGTTATATTAATATTACTAATAATATCTTTATTTTTTTTATTCTTCATTTTTTATTTTTGTCATTAACAGATTTTGAATTGTTTCTAATTGTATTTCGATTTCTTCGACTGTTTTTCGAAAAAGATTATAACCAAAAGAAGAGGGAATAGCAACAATTAAACCAATTGCGGTTGCTATCAGGGCTTCTGCAATTCCTCTATTGATTTCTACCATATTGGTTTCTCCTAAATGCATAAAGGAACGTATTATACCAAAAACAGTTCCTAATAAACCTATAAAAGGACTTAAATTACCTAAGGTTGCTAAATAGATAAGATATTTTTCTAATAGTAAAATTTCTTTATTATAAAATTGTAAAAAACATTCATCGATTTCTTTCTTTTCTTCTAATTGATTTAATAAAAAAAACCAATTTGAGGAAATAATTTTATTATTATCATATAAAAATTTTGAAAGATCCTGAATCCTAATAGATTGTTGGGAATTTAGTTTTTCTTCTAAGTTAGATAAAAATTTTTTATAATTATTATAAAAAAATATACGTTCAACTATAATAATTAAAACTATAATTAATAAAAGAAACAATATTAAAACAATTGGTCCACCAGAGAAAATAATAAATTTCCAATCCATAAGAATCTAAAATCAAATATTTTTTATATATATGAAGTGCAATTGATTTTTTATTTTTATATATAAATAATTATTAAGAATATGTATTGATTTTTAATGGATTTATTTTTTAAAATTAATCTAATATTTTAACTTTTAAATATTATGATGCAGAAGATTTTTTTATGTATTGGTTTAAAAATTTTTTTATTTCATTTTCACATGTACCACAATTGGTAGAACATTTTGTTACTTTTTGCAATTCTTCGAAAGTAGTGATTTGATTTTCATCAATTGCTTTTTTTAAATCTTCTTCTGAAAGTCCTAAACATAAACATATTTTTCTTGGACGTAACAATTGATTTAATTCATATATATCCATAACAATTAAAAATTAAAGCGCCAGCAGGCGCTCTTTAAGAAAATTTTTATTTAAATTCTTGAGATTCTACTTCGTTTTTATTTACTCTGATAATACCTTTAGGTGTATGGATTACCATTATATTTCCTGTTTGTGCAATTACAGCACCACTAATCTTTTTACCATTTCTTAGAGTAATAATTTCTAACTTGTTATAATATTGTTTAATCTCTTTTTCTGATTTTAATTTTTTCTTAGAAGCAGATTCTTCTATTTTTTTTAGAATTTGTTCTTCTTTTATTTTTCTTTCTTCTTGTTTTTTTGCAAAAATTTGATCTATATCTTTACCTTCTTCAATTTGCTTCATTTCTTCTGGATTTAATATGATCATAGTTTCTTTTTCGATTAATAACTCTGGTGCAGGTTCTATTTTTTCTGTTTTTAGAACTTGTGGTTTTTCTTTTACTTCTTCCACTAATGTCTGAATATCTTCTGTTTGTATTGCACTTTCTAAATTATCAGATTTTTCTGCTTTTTCATTGATTTCAGCTAATTTCTTTTCTATAGAAGGATCTAATTTTGCAGATTGGTTTTCTTCTATAATAACTTCTTTTTTTTCTAATTCTTTTAATGGCTTTAGAGCTGGATCTTTTTCGATTTCTTCCTTAGATGCTTTTTCTAATGGAATAACACGTGGCTTTACAGCAACTTTTCCATCCAATACTTTAATAGAACTTGTTTTTTCGAAGGGATCAACTTCTACTGTAAATGTTGTACCACGAACACCAGCAATTGCTGTTGGTGTAGCAACTTTAAAATCTTCTTTAGAAGTAGCCTTTTTAATATTAGCTATTATATTTCCATTTTCCATTTCTAAATTGGTTTCTCCACCTGCTTCATTAGATAAACTTTTTACACTTAAATAAGTCATTTCTTTAATTCTAATGGCAGATCCACTTTTTGTTTGTAGATCAATTTTACCTTTTTCTGTTCTTATAGAATCATCTTCATAGACAAACATTCCCATTTTTGCTGGTATTTCCTGAATATTTCCTTGTTCATCTTTTCGAATGATTTTAACATCTCCTGATACAAATGTTATTACCATTTTGTTTTTTTCTTGTGTTGTACTTATATCTTTTTGTTCTTTACAAAATGGTAATAAACTTATTACTACTATTAATAGTAGTAGTTTGTTATATTTTATTATTTTCATATAAACCTCCTAATGAGTACTTTGATTTGTTTCATAAGTAATTTCTTTAATTTCTTTAACATTAATTATTAAAATTCCTTGTGTTGTATGTAAAATTACCTGATCTTTTATCTGGGAAGCAATTACACCTTCTAAAATTCTTCCATCATATAAATGAATTTTTTCAATTCTTCTATTATAGACCTTTTCAATCTCTTTTTTGTTCATTGTATTGGGTATTTTTTTTATTTCTTCCCATATTTCTTTATTTTCAATTAATGTTAGATGTTCTTTCATCTCATTAATAATAACATCTATTTCTGAATTTTTTGCATCTTTTTTTTCTATTTTTTTATTTTTTTTATTATAAAGATACTTTTGATTTGGATTTAATATTCCTATATTTTTTATCTGGATATAATTTGCATTTTTTTCTTTTAGATAAATGGCAACTTTTCCATTATGTACATAAATTTCTTCAATATTTTGCGTATTCTTTACAATAAAACATGTTCCACGAACACCAGCAATTGTGGTAGGGGTCTCTACAAAATATTGTTCTTCCTGGGATAATTTTTCTATATTATGATAACTTTCTCCTTTTTCCTGATGAATAGTCAATATATTATCATTTTTTGCAAGTGTTATAAATGTATTTTCATTAATTCTTATATGAGCTTTTTTCTCTAGAAGAATTTCTATATAACTATCTTTATAAGTTTTAATTGATGTATGATTGGTCAATATTGTACCTGGATAAACTTTGGATTTTGTTTGTAATGCATTAGGGGAAATAATTTCTGCATTTCCTTTTGTAAATAAAATAATTCCAATTTTTTCTTGATTATTATTATCTATATTAGCTTTTGATAGTTTATTTTTATTTTGATTAACTATATCGAATTTAATATTTTGCTCATAAAATAAAAAAGAAATAGTGAAAATAAAAAAAATTGTTGCTGCAATTTTGATAAAGCTATCTGTATTAAATTGCTTTTTTATATGAAATTCTGGTTCATTTTCTTTGTTAAAATAAATATTTGGATTAAAATATGGAGCTTTTATATTGGGCCTTGTTTTTAATATTTCTTCTAATATGCTATTTTTTATTTCGTTTTTCATATCTTTTATCTATATTAACAATCTTATTTTAAATTTTTGCATACAAATTATAAAAATTTTTTATTTTGTGCTATTTTTAATAATTTTTTTTGTATTTTTTGAATTCTTCTTGATATAGAAGAAATACTTTTATTCATAATTTCTGCAATTTCTTCTAATTTTAGATCTAAATTATATCTTAAAATGATAATAGTCTTTTCTTCTTGATCTAAATGTTCTAATAATTCATTTAGCATTTTTTCTTTTATTTTTTGATCTTCAATATTTAAAACTTGTTCTTCTGGGTTTATCTGTGTAGAAGTGTTTTGTTTTGTTTCTATTTCGTCGTTATAACTTAATATAACTTGCTTTTTTATTTTACGATAATTATTAATAAATAAATTTTTTGCTGTTTGGAATAAATAAATTTTTGCTTTAGATTCTTCTATAAGTTCTTTATCAGAAAAAATTCTTATAAAATTTAAAAATGTATCTTGTAACAGATCACAGGCTAAATGATAATTATTAGTACAACGATATAAATATATTAAAATATCATTTGCATATTTTTCGTATATTTCCTTAATTATTTTATTTTTAGATTCGTTTTCTGATTCCGGAACTTTATTTTTCATAGATTGATTTATATCTGTTTTTGTTCATATTATTAGTATTTATATTTTGTCTACTATTTTATTTTTTTTATGTATTTATTTTTCTATAGATATAGATAATATATGAGGTTATTAATTTTACTATTTATTTTTCTTTATTCTTCAATAGTATTATATGCTGAAAGTAGTATTATGTCTTATTATAATAAAGATTTGATGCTTAATAGTGATAATAATCCTTCATATTTGTATTATTATAAATCTAACTTAGAACAATATAATTTTTCTTTATTATCTATGTATAAAAATAAAAATAATTATTCTATTAATTTTAATACAGAAATATTTTTTAATTTTTATAAATTTCAGATTTTTGGTGGTAATTTTTATTTAAATACATTATGGAATCGTTCCGTTTTTTTAAGAGATGATTTTTCCAATGAACATGAATTTTTTCAAATTAGAAAGAAAAAGGGAGTCTTTACTTCTCTTTGGCTTTATAGATATTTAGTAGCAATTGGTTATTTTTATTTAGAAGATTTAAGTAAAGGAATCTATTTTAATACAAAAAATACAATCATTTTGTGGGATTTTTACAAAAAAAAGTATATAATATATAATATCATCAATACAAAAAAATTTTACTCGTTTATCAATATTGCAGGTGAAAAAAAACAAATTTATGGTTATTATTCATTTAATTATAATGATAAAATTAATCACTTTAGTTTTTTTATTTTACGTAAAATTTATTGGGATCAATATGAATTTTTTACAGATCAATATATAAATACAAATAGATTAAAAAAATTTTCTTATTATACAAATTTAAATTATGAACGTAGTATATTTTGCATAGATATAAATTTTTTTCTTAAAGGGAATATTATTTATAATAAAAATCAACTTTCTTTTAAAGTATTTGATAGTTCTATATTTAAAATTTTCACTGGTTTTTCTTATTTAGAAAAACAACTTGAAAATAAAGATAAAAATGTATTAATTCGTTATAATTTAACATTTCTTTTAATAAAAAATTTAATCTATCGATTTAATTTCGAAATGGATAAAAATCAAACGATATTTAAATTAAAGTCTGGTTGGGACAAGAAACAACGTTTTTATATTGGTATTTTTTATCAAAATTACAATATAAAGAAAATTCAGAATAGTTTTGATTTTTTTAATGTAAATATTGATACTAATTTTATTCAAAATATTTTAATCGATAGAGTATATACGGGAATATATTTAGAAACACAAATTAAATTAAATAATATTTTATTTTATTCAAACTATATTTATCAGATTCGTTATATACAATCCAATAAGAAAGAAAATCAAATTCTGGATATAAAATTTGCTCTACATTTATAATCGATAAATTTGTATTAAATGTATTACAAAAGCAATAATACCAGAAATAATATATAACAATAATAAAATAAAAATTGCTGTAGCTGTTGCATCTAAACCAAACTTAATATAAATTCCTATTAAGACTAAAAATATAAACGATAATAAAATTATAACGCGAATTGTACTAAATTTTCTAAATAAAGAAACTTGAACTTTACTATATTTTATGGTACTTACCATTAAATAAGCAGAAAAAATATAAATAATAATAAATATAAAATCTGGAACTTTTATTTGAACTTCGTAAAGAATTAAAGGCATAAGCGCTACAATTAAACCACCAATAGGAGAGGGTAAACCATCAAAGCTATCATCACTATGGGATACATTAAAACGAGCTAAACGAAAAGCAACTGCGGCAGGATATAAACCTGCTAATATCATACCTAAGGGGATTCTTATATTAAGCCATTCCCAGTAAAGATCCTGTAAAAATATCATATAAAAAAGTGCACCAGGAGCAATACCAAAAGTAGTTAAATCTGCTAAGCTATCTAATTGAGCTCCAATTTCTGATGTTGCGTTTAATAATCTTGCAATAAATCCATCTAATCCATCTAATAAGGCAGCTAAAATAATTAATATACTGCTAATTTTTATATATTCTGAATTGGAATGGGATTGTAAGGCAATTAATGTTGCATAAAATCCCAACCATAAATTTCCTAAAGTAAATAAGTTGGGAATCCATTTTAAACTATTTTTTAAAGCATCTATCATAGAAATAAATTTTTTAAATAAATATTATTCAGCAATCTTTTTTTATTATTTGATCGGTTTATTATAATTAAAATTATTGATAAAATGAAGTTTATTATAAATGGATTTAAATAACAGTAGAAGAAACAGGAAATTCAAGATTTGTTTTATAACCATTTTTAAAATAATAATACCCAAGAGTTGCAACCATAGCACCATTATCGGTACATAATATTTTCTGGGTAGGATAGTAAATTTTAATATTAAGTTCTTGTGCTAAATTATCTAATAATTCTCTTAATCTTTGATTGGCTAAAACACCTCCACCAGCTTCTATATGATTTATTTTCGTTTTATAAATTGCTTTTTTTAACATACGGATGATCAATTCAAAACATGTTTCTTGAAAATCATAGCAGATTTTATAAAGATCAATATTTGAATTTTGTTTTACAAGATATAATAAAGCGGTTTTTATCCCAGAATAAGAAAAGGTTATTTCATCTTTTTTACTATCTTTTAATATTTTGGAAAAATAAGAATTAGAAGAAATTTTTTTGTATTTTTTAGCATATTTTTCAATTATTGGTCCACCTGGATATCCAATTTTTAGAATAGAAGCTGCTTTATCAAATGCTTCTCCAATTGCATCATCTTGAGTATTGCCAATAATTTCTAATTGATTTAGTCCCGAAACTTTATAGATTATTGTATTACCACCTGATAATAATAGTCCTAAAAAAGGATAGGTAGGAGAGACTTTTCTATCAAGAAAATTAGCATAGAAATGTGCTTCTAAATGATTAATATCAATAATTGGTTTATTAGTTATACAATGTAATACCTTGGCAAATTGTGCTCCAATCATTAAAGAACCAATTAATCCCGGTCGGGTTGTTACTGCAATATAATCTATATCATTTAATGTTAAACTGGTATTTGCAAAAGCTTTTTCAAATACTTCATTTATTTTTATTAAATGAGATCTACTGGCTATTTCTGGTACTACACCGTAAAATTTTTCATGTTCTTTTATTTGAGAATAGACAATATTAGAAATAATTTCTTTTCCATCTTTTACAAGAGCTATACTTGTTTCATCACAGGAAGTTTCGATTCCTAATCCAATCATAATTAATTTTTTGATTCTAAGAGTTTTTTATAAAATTCTGGATTATCTTTTTCCAGCATTTTAAGTACTTTATCGCATTTTACCCTATTATTTTTACAACTTAATTGAAATAGTTCATAATCTGTATATTGTTTTAAATTTTTATCCAATTCTGATTGAAATCTTAATTGTAAAAAATTTTTTACAACCCTTTCCAGATCTGTTTTATTTGGTTCTGCACTGCAACTTAAAAAAAGGAAAATACAAAATATTATAATTTTACGCATTTTTAAATACCTCAATTAATTCTTTTATATGTCCAATTTCTATAATGTCTATTCCTAATGAATCAATTTCTTTTTTTTGAGATAAAGGAATATAAATTTTTTGAAATCCTAAATTTAATAATTCTTTAATTCGAGCATTAATGCGAGGTGTTGGTCTAATTTCCCCTGTTAATCCTATTTCGCCAATGAAGGCATAATGTTTATTAACTGGTTTTTCTAAATATGATGATAGGATAGCTGTACAGATAGCAAGATCTAAAGCAGGTTCATGGGCTATTAAGCCCCCTGCTAAGTTAGTGAATATATCCTGTTCACTTAAATTTAATTTTAAAAACTTTTCTAATACAGCAGTTAATAAGATTACTCTTCTAATATCTAATCCTTCTGCCATTCTTTTGGCTTGATAATTTGTTCTGGAAACAAGAGCCTGAACTTCTACTGCTATGGCTCTACTTCCTTCTAAAATTACAGAATAAACACATCCAGGTGAATTTTCTTTATGAATTTCCTGTGGAATAGTTTGTATAATCCTTAAACCTTCTGGTATCATTTCAAAAATAGCAACTTCTCCTATATTTCCAAATCGATTTTTTATAGCACGTAATATTCTATAATGATTTAATCTGTCACTTTCAAAATATAAAACTGTATCGACCATATGTTCCAGCAATTTAGGTCCAGCTATGGTTCCTTCTCTTGTTATGTGACCTATAAGAATAATTGGAATATGAGTTTTTTTTGCAAGTTCCATTAATTTAAATGCAGTGTATTTTAATTGAGAAACTGTACCTGGTAAGTTTGCATCTTCTAATTGTATTGTTTGGACAGAATCAATTATTATTAAATGAGGTTTTTCAGTAAGAATGGTATAACAAATCTGATTTAATTCTGTTTCTTTAGAAATTAATATGTTTTCTCCTGTTATGTTCATTCTATTAGCTCTTAATCGAATTTGTTCTGGAGATTCTTCGCCAGAAAAATATAGTACTTTTTTATTATCTTTTGAAAAGTTTTCTGCTAAACTTAACATTAAGGTTGATTTACCAACGCCAGGTTCCCCACCAATCAATATAAATGAACCAGGAACAAATCCACCACCTAAAACAATATCTAAATCATTTATACCGCTAGATATTCTGATATTATCTTTTGTATCAATTTGAGATAGTTTTTTAACGATAAATGTTCTATTTCTTTTAGGAGCAATCATTAAATCTTCTTCTGTTAGTTCTTCTATACTATTCCAACTTCCACATTTATTACATTTTCCAGCCCAATGGCTATAAATTTCATGACAATTATTACAAATATATTGAATTTTATTTTTTTTGGTTTGTTGTTTCATTATATATATTATATATCAAATTGAGAAAAAGCTAACTAATTTTTTTAAAAAACATCTGATGCTTCAAAGGTTTCTAAATTATCAAATCGAAACATTTCTGGTCTATAAGCTAATTTAAAACTTCCTAAGGGTCCATTTCTATGTTTTGCTATTATGATTTCTGCTCTACCGCGGTTCTCTATAGCTTCTGGGCTTTCTGGATCTATAAAATGTTCTCTATGTATGAACATAACAATATCTGCATCTTGTTCAAGAGCACCGGATTCTCTTAAATCAGAAAGTTGTGGTCTTGCATAATCACCTCGTCTTTGTTCTACAGAGCGATTCATCTGAGAAAGGGCTAAAATAGGTAAATCAGTTTTTTTTGCTAATAATTTTAAACTTCTGGAAATACTTGCAACTTCTACCTGTCTTCCAAATTTTCTGGATTCTGGATCTGATAATAATTGTAAATAATCAATTACAACCAGACCTGGCTCTTTTCCCTGTCTTCTTAATTCAATTTCCAATTTTCTAGTTCGTGCAATACAATCCCATATATCTAAGGTTCCAGAATCATCAATATAAATGGGGGAAGAAAAAATTCTTGCAATAGAATCTTTAATGGCTTCTTGTTTATTTGGAGGTATATGTCCTTTTTTTAGATCGCTATGATTTATTTGTGCATCTGCACTTAACATTCTCATTACTAATTCCATTCTACTCATTTCTAAAGAATAAATAATAACTGGTTTTTGATAATACATTGCAATATTCATTGCAATATTTAACGCAAAAGTAGATTTTCCCATACCAGGACGTGCTGCTAAAATAATTAATTCTCCTCCACGAATACCAGAAGTCATTTTATCCAATTCAAAAAAACGGGTAGGTTGTCCAGTTAGACCACCTTTTGCTTCCAGTAATTTCGAAATATAATCAATAAATTCCTCTTTTATATCTTCTATAGGAACAATACCTGGTGTTATACTTTCTCCAGTGATTTTTAATAATTCTTCTTCGACATATTTTAAAAAACTACCTTCGTTTTCCTGTGGTTCTGATGCTTTTTGTTCTAATTCTTTTAGTTTTAATATTAATTTTCTTCTTGTGGAAAAATTATGTATTCTTACTGCATGATGTAGAGCATTAGTAGGAGAAATAACTTTATCATTAATTTGAAATATATATTCTGGTCCACCAGCTTCTTCTAATAGTTTATGATCATCTAAGTACTGTATTAATCTTACTGGTTCTATTTCAAGATTTGTATCGCTTTCTTTTGTTAATTTTTCTAATGCTTCAAAAATAATTTGATGTGCTTTTAAATAAAAATCATTTTTTTTTATAATATTAGATATCTGGAAAATCAGGTCCGGGCGAAGCATAATAGAACCCAGAACCTGAATTTCTGCTTCGATATCCTTGGGTAATTCTGTTTGATCAATTGGAGCTGTCAGAAAAGCTCCTCCTTAAATAGTTTATTTTTCTTCTTGATTTTCTATATTTTCTGTTCTCAGGGATTGATTCTGATTTGTTTCTTCTTTTTTATTATTTTCTTCTGTTTCTTCTATTTTGCTATCTGGATGTGGTACTACTTTAATGATTAATGGAATTTGAACTTCTTCAGAGAGATGTAATTTAATTTTAAATTCTCCTAATTGTTTAATAGGTTCATTTAATTGAATTTTTCTTTTATCTATAGGTTTTCCAGTTTTTTCTTCTATAATCTTAGCAATCATTGCATTTGTTACAGAACCAAATAATTTATTTTTTGCTCCAACTCTTACCTGTACTTCTAAAGTGCCAAGGGATTCATAAGATTTTGCCAATTCCTGAACCATCTTTTTTCTTTTAAGTTTTTTTATTTCGATAACCCTTTTTTGATGTTCTAATGCTTTTCTACTGGAAGTTGTATAAGGAATTACAAGCTTTTTAGGAATTAAGTAATTTCTTGCATAACCATCTGCAACATCTTTAATTTCCCCAGCTTCTCCTAAATTTGGTATGTCTTGTTTTAATATTACTTTCATAATCTTCTCCTCTAATAATTAAATTTAAAATGGAATATCATCTTCTGTATCATCTAAAATTGGATTTTCTAATTCGGGTGTTTCTTCTATGTTATTTATAGTTTGTTCTGATTCCTGGGAAGTTTGTTTTGGTGTTAAAATTTGTATATTGTTTACTACAACGTTAATACTGCTTTGTGTTTTTCCTTCTTCGTTTTGCCAGCTATTTTGTCGTAATCTTCCTTCAATTGCTATTAGCATTCCTTTTTTTAGATAGTTTCTTGTAAATTCAGAAAGTTTTCCCCATGTAATACAATTAATAAAATTCGTTTCTTCTGCAAGTTCACCATTTTGTTTTTTATAACGTCTATTATTGGCAATACTAAAAGTACAAAATCCATTTCCAGTTTGAGCTACTTTGTAAACTGGATCGGCTGTTAACCTACCAATTAAGATTACGTAGTTTAAATCACTCATTTTTATTTTTTAGCTAAGTTTTTTAAGAAGTATTGTAATACGTTATTAGTAATATTAAATCGATATTGTAATTCAAAGGCTTTTTCTTTATTTAATAAGATTCTATATTCCAAATATAGACCAGAATTATATTTTTTTCTTTCGTATTGTAAATCTTTTCTTCCTAATACTTCTGATGCTTTAATTTCTGCATTAAATTCTTTTAAAATTGTTTCTACTTCTTCTTTTGCCTGTTCTAAAGCCAATTCTGGATTCATTATAATAATTAAGTCATATTCTCTTTTTGTTTCCATATTGCCAAATTACCAAATAATTTTTGATTTTAATAAGGTCAAGGGGTTTGTTTCTTATCTTAAAAAATTTTTATTGTTTTCTTTAATTTTATGTGAATTTAGTATAAAAATAATAAAAATGTAATTAAAAAATTAGAAATTATTATTGATAATAGATTCAAAAAAATTATTATGATAAGTAAATGTTATTTACTTTATATTTTATCATTTAATAATAAGAGGAGAATATTATGTTTAAAAAGTTTAATATTATTTTTTTTGTAATTTTAATACTTTCTTTTTGTAATTATCCAGAAAAGCAAAAACCTAAAAATATTATAATTATGATTGGTGATGGAATGGGTATTGGACAAATTACAGCTGCAATGTATTCTTCTAATAAACCATTAAATTTTACACGTTTTAAATATATTGGTTTAATGACAAATCATTCATATGATAAAATTGTAACAGATTCAGCAGCATCAGCAACAGCTATTGCAACAGGTTATAAAAGTTATAATCATGCAATTTCTGTTGATCCAGATAAAAAACCATTAAAAACCATTATGGAATATGCAAAAGAAAAAGGCTATAGTTTTGGGGTTATTGTGACTTGTTCTCTTACCCATGCAACGCCAGCAGCATTTTTATCCCATGCGGAAGATAGAGAAGACCAATACGAGATTGCCTTAGATATTGTGGGCATAGAACCTGATATTGCCTTAGGTGGCGGTTTAAAATATTTTAAAAATAGACCTGATCAAAGAAATTTAATCCAAGAATTAAATAATAAAAATTATGAAATTTATTATCAATGGCAAAACTTATTAAATGCAAAATTAGATAACAATAAAAAAATTATTGGTTTATTTGCTGATGATGGACTTCCACCTGTCATTAAAACAAAACCTAATCCTGATTCTAAATATTATGACTATTTAAATAATATAACCGATTTTAATAAAGTACGTTCACAAGAATATTTATTACAAATGACACGAGTAGCATTGAAAATTTTAAAATCAAAAGAAAACCCCTTTATTCTTTTAATAGAAGGATCTCAAATCGATTGGGGTGGGCATAATATGGATTCTAATTACATTATTGGGGAAGTGCTGGATTTTGATAAAGCAATTGGAGAAGTTTTAGATTTTGCCGAAAGAGAACAAAATACACTTGTTATAGTTACTGCTGATCATGAAACAGGTGGTTATTCAATAACCAAAGGGAATATAGAAAAATATAAACCTTTGTTAAATTTCGAAACAAAATTTATTCATTCCAAACATACTTCTACAATAGTGCCTGTTTTTTCTTATGGACCTGGTGCAAAAGAATTCTTAGGGATATATGATAATACAGATATATTTCATAAAATAAAAAAATTATGGTTTTAGGAATTTTTTTAATTGTTCTTTTGTATTAAGAGAGGGATTTTCTAAAACAAATTCTAATAATTCATTAAGTTTTAAACCAATTTCTTTACCAGAATAACCTAATTGTTTTAGATCTTCTCCATTAATAGATAAATCATTTATAATAATAGGTTCTTTCTCTAATACATATTTAAGCCATTCAAAAAATTGATTTAATAAAAAATAAAATTCTAATTGAAGATTTTTTATATTATAAGAACTCTGTATTATAAAAATTTTCAAATAATTCAATAGTTCTTTTGATTCGTTTGGGATTTCTTTTTTTAATTTTCCTAAATATTTTTTATATTTTTTTAATAGTTTTATTTTATCATATTGTAATACTATAAAATTTTTATTTATTAGTAAATTCATATCATTTTGATTTAAAAAAACAAATGGGTGTAAAGAAGTATAAAGATTAATAAATTCTATGTAAATATTACAAATTTTAGTTAATTTATTAGAAAATTTTAATTGTTTTGCAGCATTATTTATGTTAAAATCCTGATACCAGAACCAATAAGATAATTTTAAATATTCATTTTCTAAACAATCTAAATAAGAAAAAAAACCCTGGGAAATTTTTGAAAAGACTTTTTCTTTTATAAAAAGTTCTATGAGTTTTAATTCATATAAACTTACTAACATTAGAGAAGTTTTTTTAGCTTTTAAACCTTTTTTTAATTCTTCTGTAAATCTTTCTATAGATATACTTTGAATAGCATTTCTAACGTCTGGATCTAATATTGCATTTTTGGTATTTATTTCCAATTGAAATTCTAAGGTTGCCATAAATCGACATGCTCTAATAGGCCTTAAACCATCTTCTAAAAATCGCTCTTTTGGATTACCAATACAGCGAATCAATTTATTTTTTAAATCTTCTAAGCCATTGAATTCATCTATCAAAATTTCTTGAATAATATCATAGGCAAAAGCATTGATTGTAAAATCTCTTCTTGTAAGATCTTCATAAATTGATTTAGCAAATTCAATTTCATCTGGATGTCTATAGTCTGAATATTTTTTTTCTGTTCTATAAGTAGTACATTCAAATTTTAACCCTTTATATAAAATAGTAACTGTTCCATGTTTTATACCGGTAGGAATTACTTTTTTAAATAACTTCATTACTTCATCTGGTTTCGCGTTTGTTGCTATGTCAATATCTTCGAAATTTTTATTTTTCTCTAAAAGGATGTCTCTAATAAATCCACCGACAAAATAACATTCATAATGGTTATAATTAAAAATATTTGCTACTTCCAGAAGTTTTTGATAAATCTCCGAAGGAATTTTATTCTTTAAAGAAAAATGAATTTGCATAAAAGTTTAAAAAAAATAGTATCTCGAAGAGTCAATTTATATTATATAAATGATTTCTTGCATATAAGATTAAAAAAAAAGAATTGGTAATATAAAAATTCTTAAAGGAGATTATATGAAAATTACGCGATCACATTTAATAAAAAGTGTTATCCCCGCTACGTTAACTTCAACATTACTTTATTGTAATAAGAATAATAATAATTCAAATAATGAGAAAAACGATAATCCTAAAATAATGTGGAAATGTGTATCAAGTTATCCAAGAAGCTTAGATACAATTTTTGGTGGTGCGGAACTTCTTTCTAAGATTGTTAGAGAAATGACAAATGGAAATTTTAATATACGAGTTTATCCAGCAGGAGAGATTGTACCGGGTCTTCAGGCGATGGATGCTGTTCAAAATGGTTCTGTAGAAATGGCTCATACTGCTTCTTATTATTTTACTGGAAAAAGCGAAGCTTTAGCATTCGATACAAGTGTTCCTTTTGGTCTTACATCAAGACAGCAGAATGCCTGGTTATATCATGGAGGGGGTTTGGAACTAATAAGATCTATCTATAGTGATTTTAATATAATAAATTTTCCTGGAGGTAATACAGGATGTCAGATGGGTGGTTGGTTTCGCAAGGAGGTAAATAGTGTAAATGATTTAAAAGGTTTAAAGATGCGGATACCTGGATTAGGAGGTAAGGTGATGAGTGCTTTAGGGGTAAATGTTCAGGTATTAGCAGGTGGAGATATATATCCGGCATTAGAGAGGGGAGCGATAGATGCGACAGAGTGGGTAGGACCTTATGATGATGAGAAACTTGGATTTTATAAAGTAGCGAAGAATTATTATTATCCAGGTTGGTGGGAACCAGGTGCTAATTTAACATTTCTTGTAAATAAAGATGCTTGGAATAAATTACCAGAACATTATAAAATTATTTTAGAATCTGCTTTTAGATATGTTACGTTAGATATGCAGGCAAAATATGATGTTCAAAATCCACAAGCATTACAACGATTAGTACAAAAGGGGGTTAAGTTAAAAAAATTCTCAGATGATATAATGAAAGCAGCATATAAAATTTCGAAAGATATTATGGAAGAATTAGCTTCTAAGGATAAGACATATAAAAAAGTATATGAATCCTGGAAAAAATTTCGTGGTGATGAAAGTGAATGGTTTAAAACAGCAGAGCTAACATACGCAAATTTTAGTTTTCTAATAAAAGAATAAATAAATGAAATTCAATTATTATAACATTAAAACTTTTTTTATTGCAAATATTTATGAATAAATTTATATGGAATTAATTTAATTTCGAATTTAATAACATTAATAATCAGAAAGTAAAGCGTCGTCAAGGATTATTTGACGACAAACAAAAATAGTTCGGTTGGGAGGTAGAAATCTGTCATTAGGTTAACCTGACGATAACTCTAAAAATGGCGGGTGGGACTAAATAATCGTTGGGTTTGCACAACGGCAACAGGAGGGTGGGCGGGATAACAATAACCTTCGTCGGGCTTTGCACGACGACAACTCTTAAAGAAAAATATTAGGGAGGTGGGAGGGACGACAACTTTAAAGGAGAGAGGTATGAAAATTAAAAGAAAAGATTTATTAACAAAAGTTTTACCAGTATCCGCTGGTATGGTAGGTTTGGCGTATTGTAAGCCAGCCCAACAGGGTGGGGGAGAAAATACCAATAATCCTAAAATAATGTGGAAATTAACTTCTAGTTTTCCAAGGAGCTTAGATACAATCTATGGTGGTGCAGAAGTTATGGCTGAATATGTAAAAAAAATGACAGGTGGAAATTTTAATATACGAGTTTATCCAGCAGGAGAGATTGTACCGGGTCTTCAGGCGATGGATGCTGTTCAAAATGGTTCTGTAGAAATGGCTCATACTGCTTCTTATTATTTTACTGGAAAAAGCGAAGCTTTAGCATTCGATACAAGTGTTCCTTTTGGTCTTACATCAAGACAGCAAAATGCGTGGTTATATCATGGAGGGGGTTTGGAACTAATAAGATCTATCTATAGTGATTTTAATATAATAAATTTTCCTGGAGGTAATACAGGATGTCAGATGGGTGGTTGGTTTCGCAAGGAGGTAAATAGTGTAAATGATTTAAAAGGTTTAAAGATGCGGATACCTGGATTAGGAGGTAAGGTGATGAGTGCTTTAGGGGTAAATGTTCAGGTATTAGCAGGTGGAGATATATATCCGGCATTAGAGAGGGGAGCGATAGATGCGACAGAGTGGGTAGGACCTTATGATGATGAGAAACTTGGATTTTATAAAGTAGCGAAGAATTATTATTATCCAGGTTGGTGGGAACCAGGAACAACATTAAGTTTCTTAATCAATAAAGATGCTTGGAATAAATTACCAGAACATTATAAAGCAATTTTAGAAGCAGCCTGTGCATATGCAAACATTGATATGCAAGCAAAATATGATGCAAAAAATCCAGCTGCCTTACAAAGAATGGTAAAACAAGGAGTCAAATTAAGAAAATTTTCTGATGATATAATGAAAGCAGCATATAAAGCATCAACAGAAATGATGGAAGAATTAGCTTCTAAGGATAAGACATATAAAAAAGTATATGAATCCTGGAAAAAATTTCGTGGTGATGAAAGTGAATGGTTTAAAACAGCAGAGCTAACATACGCAAATTTTAGTTTTCTTGCAAAATAATAGAAAAAAAGTGTTATAGAGCAGAATTTTTACTGCTCTATTTTTTACGTAAAATTATTTTTGTTTTAGGATGTTTTTATGGATCCTATAGAAAAATGGATTATTTTTTCAGAAAAAATTGATAAAATTACAGAAAAAATAGGTACACTGATATACTGGTTAACGTTATTTATGGTAATAATTTCTGCTTATAATGCTATTGCTAGATATTTGGGTAAATATATTGGTATTGATGCAACTTCTAATGCTTTAATTGAGTTACAATGGTATACCTTTAGTGTAATTTTTTTATTAGGTGCAGCATATGGGCTAAAGCATAATGCCCATGTTAAAGTAGATGTAATTTATAATTTATGGTCAGACAAAGTCAAAACATATATTAATATTATAGGAACAATTTTTTTCTTATTTCCTTTTTGTATATTGATGATATATGTTTCTATACCTGCTGTTATAAATTCATGGAAAGTGTTAGAAATGTCTCCTGATCCCGGTGGTCTTCCACGTTATCCTTTAAAAACTTTAAAACCTATAGCATTTATATTATTATTTTTACAGGGAATATCATATTTAATTAAAAATATTGCTCATCTAAAAAAAGGTTATCAAATTGAAGAAGAAGAACAAATTACGGAGAAAACAGTATGACAGAATCTATTTTAGGTCCTTTAATGTTTTTAGGACTTTTGATATTTGTTTTTAGTGGTTATCCTGTTGCGTTTTCATTAGCAGGTACAGGTTTATTTTTTTCTATTTTTGGCATATTATATGGATATTTTGATATAACTTTTTTTAATACATTACCAGAACGTATATTTGGGGTAATGTCTAATTATGTTTTATTAGCCGTACCGTTTTTTATTTTTATGGGAACACTTTTAGAAAAATCTCGTTTAGCTGAAGATTTATTAACAACAATAGGAATGTTATTTGGACCAATACGAGGTGGAGTTGCTATAGCGGTTGTACTTGTTGGAACATTATTAGCAGCGGCAACGGGAGTAGTTGGGGCATCTGTTGTTGCTATGGGGCTTATATCTTTACCTGTAATGTTAAGATATGGATATTCTAAAGAATTAGCATCAGGCGTAATTTGTGCTTCGGGAACCTTAGGGCAAATTATACCGCCTAGTGTAGTATTAGTTGTATTAGGAGATCAATTAGGTGTATCTGTTGGCGATTTATTTATAGGAGCACTTTTTCCTGGTCTTTTAATTTCTGGAATGTATATTTTGTATGTGATAGGTATTGCAATTTTTAAACCACGAATGGCACCAGCATTACCAAAAGAAATTAGAAATATACCATTAAATAAATTACTAAAGAGAGTTGTATTTGTAATGCTTCCTCCTTTATTCTTAATTTTATTAGTTTTGGGAAGTATATTTGCTGGAATTGCAACACCAACAGAAGCAGGTGCATTAGGTGCAGTAGGAGCGATGATTTTAGCAGCTTTAAATAAACGATTAACAATACAAAATCTTAAAGAAACAATGGACGATACAGCAAAATTAACTGTTATGGTAGTATTTTTATTAATTGGTTCTACTGTTTTTTCTTTAGTTTTTCGAGGTGTATATGGAGATGTTTGGATTGATGAATTATTATTAAATTTACCAGGTGGTAAGTGGGGACTTATCATCATAGCAAATTTAGTTGTATTTATATTGGGTTTCTTTATAGACTTCTTTGAAATTGTCTTTATTGTTATTCCAATGATAGCACCTGCAGCAGCAAAATTAGGTATTGATATGGTCTGGTTTGGCGTAATGATAGGAATGAATTTACAAACATCATTTTTAACACCACCATTTGGATTTTCAATATTTTATTTAAAAGGTGTATCGCCACCAGAACTTAAAACTATTGATATATATAGAGGAGTTATTCCATTTATAATAATTCAATTAATTAGTTTAATAATTATGATAATGTATCCAGACATAGTACAATATTAAAAATATGCAAAATAGGAGAAATACATATGAAAATGGAAATACAAGTTGATGGTATGACTTGTAGACATTGTGAAATGGCGGTAGAAAAAGCAATAAAAGAATTAAAAGGGGTAAAAGAAGTACATGCTAATCATAAAGAAAAGAAAGTAGAAATCATTTACGAAAATCCCGAATTAACGAAAGATGATTTTTTTAAAGTTGTAGAAGAAATAGGTTATATTTCTATTAAAAATTAATTTTTATTTAGACTTTGATAATTGTTTAATAACATTTTTAAATATAAAAAATATATAAATTTACTCTTTATAAAAATATCATAATTATAATTCAATTAATCCGGATATTATATATATATTTTAAAATTCTCAATAAGTTTCTTTTTGAATAAGTTAAATTTATTACGAAATAGGGCTTTGTTGCATAACTCCCATTTTAAAGCAAAATTTTTTATAAAAGCGAAATTTTTTTCAATTAATACTAACATATGTTTAAAAATTTAATACTTTTTTCATATCATGAAAAATTGTCTAAGAATGTTGATAAATATTTTTATAAATAGCAAATCATTAACTTTTATGCAACAGAGCCACGAAATAGTACAATTTTATAACTGGAATGATTTTTTTATTTACAATAAGATTTATTTTTAGTATAATAAAATTATATTATAAGGTTGGTTTATGAGTGAACAAATTACATTAAAATTAAATATAAGAAACTTTAATTTATCGGAAATAAAGACAACAGAGGAAGCCATAGAAACAGCAAAACGATTTATAGAAAATGCCAAAGAAATTTTAGCAAATAACATAGACAAAAAAATTCCAGAATACTATAAAGATTCTAAATATGTGATAAAAGCGTGTGGTTTATTATATGTTTCTTTTAAAATTATATTAAAAGGTTTTTATTTGTTAAATCCAGAGATTATAGAACAAGAATTAAAGAATAATTTACGACCAAAGAAAAAAGAAAAATTAGATAGAGTATTAAAATTTTATAATCTTGAACATATAACATATTTTGGTAATGTGTTAAGAAATTTATATGGTAAAAAATATATTTATATGTTCAGATGTAATAAAGCATTTTCAATTATTTATGAAATTATCCACGAAAAAGGCTATTATGAAGGTTTATTAGGAAGACCTATTATTGAATATTCCATTTCTTTAATAGAAAAATTATTACAAATATTAGAACAGGAATATAGAAATCAGGAGGGTAAAAGATGACTTTAACAAAATTATTAAAATTTGAGGATACGGCGGATATGATAAGGAAGTTGCATTTGTTCAAAAATTACTACAACAATTAGGATATTATGCGGGTAAAATAGATGGACAATTTGGAAGTAAAACCTTACAGGCAGTAAAAAATTTTCAACGAGATTATGGTCTGGTAGTAGATGGAATAGTTGGACGAAATACATTTAATAAATTATTAGAAGTAGTAAATAGAAATATACCAAAACCAGCAAATAACGTTAATATACCAGTACAACCGACATCTAATCAATCTAATAATAATATTTTGTTATTTTTATTATTAGGATTAGGTGCTTATTTTCTCTTAAAAAAATAATTGAAAATACTCTTAAATAAAATATATTAGAGATATGAAAACAAAACAAACCAAAAAGAAAAAAACAACAGACGAGATAATCAAGGAATGGGTAGAAAATGAATTAAAGTATAAAAAACCAAAAGTATATCAGGAAATTATGGAATTAAGAGAAAAATCCAAAGATAAGAATTTTTTAATAGAGCGGTATAAAGATTTTGCAGATTTTTTGAGAAGTCGAGGAAGAACAGAAGAACAAATAAAAAATAATATTAAAAGATTAATTGAAAAGGATGGAGTAAATATAGATGTGGAGGATATTTTTAGATAGTTCTGTATTGGTTAATTATAAAAAATATGAAAAATACAAAGAAAAATTAGAATATTTAATTGAACGAAAGAAAAAAGATATAAATTTTATATCATCTAAATTATTAGAATTAGAGGTTTTGCCATTAGAGAGGCATAAAGAAACAAAAAAATTTTATCAAATCTTTTTTAAAGAAATAGCAAAAACTCAAACTCATATTGATGATGGAACTGTAAGAAAAGCATTAGAATTAAGAGAAAATTATATATTACAACCAATGGATTCTTTACATATTGCTGGATTATTAAATAAACAAATTAAAGAGTCATCTTATAAAAAACCAAATTATTTATTCTTAACGTTAGATGATGGTATTTTAACAGAGGGAGAGGTTTTAGAAAAACGAGTTTTAAAAGATAGAAAGAATAAAGTTATAGCCGTAGATTTTGATTATTTTATGGATTTATATGTCGAAAATGATTTAAAAAATTTATTGAACTAAAAAAAAGAAAAAGAGGTCCAATATAATATGAAGCCAATAAAAATGAACTTAACAATCCAACCAGAAAACTTAATAAAAACAGGTTTATTTTTGATAATTGCAATTTTGATTTTTACAGCAGGTTTTTACTTCGGACGCTTGCACTACGAAAAAACCGAATTAACTACATTAGATCAATGTAAGCCAGAACCACACGAAAAAATAATTATTCAGTTTGAATGGGAAGATTTAAAAGAAATAGAAGTAAAAAAAGAAGACTATTTAGATTTATGTTTATTTTTTAAGTCTTATATATATCCAAGTATATCAGTTAATAATTAAATATGAGTATAATATTATATAATATAAAATTATTTTTAGATTCTTATCAAATAGATGATTTAAAAGATAAAGTAAATATTGATTTTTTGAATAATATTTGGAAAACAGAATTTACAAAAAATCAAAGATTAGCTACAATTATATTAATTCAAGCCATTAAAGATTTGGCAAAAAAAATATATAAAATTGATTTTGACGCATTACAACAAAAAGTTATAGAATATAAAAAAAATAATATTACGTCTGGATTATATAATCCAGTTTTAAATAACTATATAGAAAAAGTAAAAGAAATATTTGGAAAATTTAAAATTACATCAACGACCAGATATATTTTAGATAAACCAGAGCATAAAAACGCAATAGATATTTCTTATTGTAATACAGACGACGCTTTATTTTTATTAGAGATTTTTTTATATTTATACAATAATGGCAATCATAGATATAATTTAGATTACTGGGTAGGGATAGCATATCCTAATAATATACATTTACATTTGGAAATAAACACAAAACGAGGCTATGACTTTATAGAATATTGGACAGGAAATTATACACAAAATAAATCAAATTTAACAAAACTAATAAAATCAACAGATTACAATTTTCGTAATGAATTAAACAAAGTAGAGCTATATTTTAGAAAAATGTCTTATGGCAAATACTATAAAGTTTTTGAATTAACAAAAGAATTAGAAGATAAAGAAAATCAAAAAATATTATTACCAGCTTTATTTTCAATTGGTGGTTTGATTATAACAGAAGATAATGACAAAAAAATTCAAAATGCCTTTTATGGTGCAGGTATAGGATTATTATTTTATTTTTTAACTACCAGAG
>BPKM01000011.1 GCA_026005135.1 Leptospiraceae bacterium
TATCTTTTGTGCAATAATAGATTTATTCACATAAACATTTTCGTTTTCTTAATATATAAAACTAAACATTATGATTCTTTTTTTGATAATTGATTAAAATATTCAATTGCTTCTTGCATATTATTTCGTATATCAAATAATATATCTAATTTGGAAAGCTTTAATAAAGCATGTAGAGAACGAGAAAGATTACATAATATTAAATGTCCTCCATAAGCTTTTACATCTCTTAAAAAAGAGACCAGAGCTCCTAATGCTGAACTATCAAAATAATTTGTTTTTGCTAAATTCATTATAATTTTTTTAGGTTTGTTGCTAATAGCCTCATTTAATTTGTCTTTAAATCTTCTTGCAATAACCATATCTAATCGTTGTTCGGTTGTTTCTATAATTAATATATCATTTTCTTGTTTTGTTGTAAACATTGTAGAACAAAATTAAAATAACTATTGTTTTTTGTCAAATGATTTTAATAAAATAAATAAAAAATTGAATTTAATTCATTTTAATTTCTATATTTAAGATACAATAAATAAAAAGTCAAACCTATATATAAAATATTGGCGAGTTTAATTGCCTACAAACTAATATGAATTTAGTATAATAAAATATTTATTTAATTCTAAAAATTTTCTTGCAAATATAATTATAATAAAAATAAAATAATTATTAAATTGAAGTTAATTAGATTATTAAAATAAATGTAAAGGTACGAAATAGAAAAAAAACAATAAATACAGTTTTTTATAAGAATTTATAAAATAAAAAAAAGTAATTAAAGGGCTGTTGTAGACGATTTAATCATAGATGGATATGTTCTTTAACAACCCAAAAAAAGTGTAAAGGCGGGTGGGCAAAGATAATTGTTGCTGGGCTTTGCACAGCGACAACAGGTGGGCGGGAGGGATGACTAAAAATCGTCGGCGGGTTTACTCGCCGACAACTCATAATAGATAGGGATTGGTTGGGAGGGAATAAAAACGTCGTCATATTTACTGACGACGATTATAAAAAAAGGCGGGTGGGCAAAGATAATTGTTGCTGGGCTTTGCACAGCGACAACTGGTGGGCGGGAGGGATGACTAAAAATCGTCGGCGGGTTTACTCGCCGACAACTCTTAAGGAGAGAAGTATGGAAAATTTAAATATATATTTTTTTGGAAATGGTTATACAGATGCTCCAAAAATAGACAAAATGATACAAGGGGGAAAAGGAGCAAATCTTTGTAAAATGGCACAATTAGGCATACCTGTGCCACCTGGTATTGTTATTCCTACACAATATTGTTTAGAATATCTAAAAATAGGAACCTTACCGGAAGGTTTTATGGAAAAAGTCTATGAAAAATTAAAATTAGTAGAAAATGCAACTGGTCGGAAGTTTGGAGGAGAAGAAAAACCATTACTTGTTTCTGTTCGCTCTGGTGCACCTGTTAGTATGCCTGGGATGATGGATACAATTTTAAATTTGGGATTAAATGAAAAAACAGCTATTGGTCTTATACGAGAAACACAAGATGAGCGATTTGTTTATGATTCTTATAGAAGATTAATTCAAATGTTTGGAAATGTTGTAATGGAAGTACAACATGAAAAATTTGAAAAAGTTCTTGATTATTACAAAGAACTCTCTGGTGTTACATCAGATACCGATTTATCTGCACAAATATTAAAAGAAATCATACAGAAATATAAAAAATTAATAATAGAAGAAACAGGTAAAGAATTTCCAGAAGATCCTCATACTCAGCTACAAATGGCTATAGAAGCAGTTTTTCGTTCATGGAATAATGAAAGAGCTATTATATATAGAAAGATTCATAATATCCCAGATTCTTATGGAACAGCAGTAAATATACAATCAATGGTTTTTGGTAATATGGGGTTTGATTCTGGAACAGGTGTTTGTTTTACCAGAGATCCCTCGACAGGAGAAAAGAAGTTTTATGGTGAATTTTTATTAAATGCTCAGGGAGAAGATGTCGTAGCGGGTATTAGAACACCAGAAAATATTTATAATTTAAAACAAATTATGCCAGAAGTATTTGAACAATTAGTAAAAATTACAGAAATTTTAGAAAAGCATTTTCAGGATATGCAGGATATTGAATTTACTATAGAAAGAAAAAAACTTTATTTACTTCAAACAAGAAATGGAAAAAGAACAGCAAGAGCTGCATTAAAAATCGCTTGTGATATGGTAGATGAAGGTCTTATCACACCAGATATCGCTATAACAAGAGTAGATCCAGAATCATTATCTTCTGTAATGGCACCTGTATTTGATCCAGAGGATTTAAAAAAAGCAAAAGAAAATGGTCTTTATCTTACGAAAGGATTAAATGCAGGACCTGGTGCTGCTAGTGGTAAAATTGTCTTAACAAGTGAAAAAGCAGTAGAATTAGCACAAAAAGGAGAAAATGTATTACTTGTTCGCTTAGAAACAAGTCCAGAAGATATAAAAGGAATGCAATATGCAACAGGAATTTTAACTGCTCGTGGAGGAATGACTTCACATGCTGCTGTAGTAGCGAGGGCAATGAATAAACCATGTGTAGTTGGTTGTTCAGATTTAAAAGTTTATGAAAACCATATTGAAATAATAACACAAGATGGAAGACGATTATGCATAAAAGAAGGGAATGAACTATCTATTGATGGTACTACAGGAGAGGTTATTTTAGGAAAATTAAAGACTATTCCATCAGAAGTTATAAGAGCAATGAAAGGTGAAATAGATAAAAATTCATCAGAAATTGCAAAAAATTTTATAAGAATAATGGAATGGTCAGATCAATTTCGAAAGATTGGTATTCGAGCAAATGCAGATACTCCAGAGGATGCTAAAATTGCTCGAATCTTAGGTGCAAAAGGTATTGGTCTATGTAGAACAGAGCATATGTTTTTTGGAGAAGAAAGATTACCATTAATGCAAAAAATGATTTTATCAAAAACTACGATAGAAAGAAAAGATGTATTAAATCAATTAAAAAAATTTCAGATTAAAGATTTTGTTGGTATATTTACAGAAATGGATGGATATCCAGTAACAATAAGATTATTAGATCCACCTTTACATGAATTTTTACCCCATACAGAACATGATGCAGAAATATTGGCTTCTAAGATTGGTATTCCAAAAGAAGAAATATTACAAAGAGCAGAATCTTTAAAAGAAACAAATCCAATGTTAGGTCATAGAGGATGTAGATTAGGTATTACTTATCCAGAAATAACAGAAATGCAGGTAGAAGCAATTTTAGAAGCTGCAATTTATTGCAAACGAAATAATATCAAAGTTTTTCCAGAAATAATGGTTCCCTTAGTTGGAAATAAAAAAGAATTAGCATTACAAAAAGAAGTAATAAAAAAAACAGCGGAAAGAATTTTTAAAGAATTGAATGAATCCATCGAATTTTTAATAGGAACGATGATAGAAGTACCAAGAGCTGCCATTACTGCTGAACAAATAGCAGAAGAAGCAGATTTTTTTAGCTTTGGTACAAATGATTTAACCCAAATGACCTTAGGATTTTCCCGAGATGATGCTGGTAGTTTTTTACAGGATTATTTAAGATTAGGTATATACGAAAGAAATCCTTTTCAAAGTATTGATAAAGAAGGTGTGGGCCAGCTTGTCAAAGAAGCTACTAAGAAAGGAAAAAATACAAAAACAAATTTAAAATGTGGTGTTTGTGGTGAACATGGAGGAGATGCAGAAAGTGTTTATTTCTTTACAAAAATAGGATTAGATTATGTTAGTGCATCGCCATATCGAGTTCCTATATCAAGATTAGCTGCTGGAATTGCATCAGTTCAAAATTAAAATTTTTTTTAAATTAAGATTGATTTTTTGATTTTTTTTGCGATAATAATTATATGGATATAAATTCAATACAAAATACTGCTTCGGCAGGTATCGACTTATCGATAAAATCTGCTGAGGCAGTTAATCAGATCAATCAGATGATAGTTGATCAAAAACAGGAGATGGATAATAAATTAATAAATATAAATGTAGAGCAAAAATTAGAAGATCTCAAAAAAGAAGGTATAGCTCAAAATATAAATATTCTTGCTTAATTATACCTAAGCAGATTGCATTTGCAATCTGCTTTCTTTTATTTAATAGCATTCAGTTATTTTTATTTATAATTAAAACATAATTATATAAAATTAAATAATACTTGACGTTACCAATTATAAAAAAAACTTAAAAATTAAATATTTACTTTTCATAAAGAGGTTCAGTATGTCATTTAAAGAAGTAACACGATCTCAGATACAATCCCGAAAAGGTACATTTACCTATTATAGTTTACCGAAAGTTGGAGAAGAATTAAATAGAAATATAGATAAAATTCCTTATTCAATTCGCGTACTTTTAGAAGCAGCATTGAGGAATATAGATAATTATGTCTTAAAAGACGAAGATGTATTAAGATTAGCTCATTATGATCCAAAAAATACTCCTAAGGTAGAATATGCATTTAAACCAGGTAGAGTTATATTACAGGATTTTACTGGAGTTCCCTGCGTTGTAGATTTAGCAGCATTGCGAAGTGCAATGGTTCGAATGAAAGGAGATCCAGCACGTATTAATCCATTAGTTCGAGTTGATCTTGTTATTGATCATAGTGTTCAGGTAGATTATTTTGGGACTAATGATGCACTAAAGAAAAATATGGAGTTAGAGTTTCAAAGAAATAAAGAGCGATATGAATTTTTAAAATGGGGACAACAAGCTTTTGATAATTTTGGTATAATTCCACCAGGAGCTGGTATTGTACATCAGGTAAATTTAGAATATTTAGCAGGAGTAGTCTTAACAAAAGATGGAGAAGTATATCCAGATAGTTTAGTTGGTACTGATTCCCATACGACTATGATTAATGGTTTAGGTGTATTAGGCTGGGGAGTAGGTGGTATTGAAGCAGAAGCTGTGATGTTAGGACAACCTCTTTATATGTTAATTCCAGAAGTTATTGGAGTAAGATTAATTGGAAAATTGAGCGAAGGTGCAACTGCTACAGATTTAGTTCTAACTATTACAGAAATGTTAAGAAAAAAAGGTGTTGTAGGTAAGTTTGTAGAATTTTTTGGACCTGGTTTAGATTCATTATCCTTAGCAGATAGAGCTACTATTGCGAACATGGCTCCAGAATATGGAGCAACAACTGGTTTTTTCCCTGTTGATAATGAAACCTTAGAATATTTAAGAAAGACAGGACGTTCAGAAGAACATATTGATTTAGTTGAAAGATACTATAAAGAACAAGGAATGTTTAGAACAAAAGAATCGCCAGAACCTAAATATACTGATGTATTAGAATTAGATTTATCTACTATTGAACCTTCTGTTGCAGGACCAAAACGACCTCAAGATCGTATTCCTTTAAAACAATTAAAACCAAAATGGAATTCTTTATTAACAACACCAATAAAACAAGGTGGTTATGAGTTAGATAAAGAACGATTAAATGCGATAGGGCATATTCATAATGGTTATGAAGCAGATTTACATCATGGAGATATTGTTATTGCTGCAATAACATCCTGTACAAATACTTCTAATCCAGCTGTTCTTGTGGGAGCTGGTTTACTTGCAAAAAAGGCAGTAGAAAAAGGATTAAAGACAAAACCTTATGTAAAAACCAGTTTAGCACCAGGATCAAGAGTTGTTACAGAATATTTAGAAAAATCTGGTTTAATGGATGCATTAAAACAACTTGGTTTTAATGTAGTAGGTTATGGATGTACGACCTGTATTGGAAATTCTGGACCACTTCCAGAAAGTGTTGTAAATGCGATCAATGAAGGTAATTTAATTGCGGCTGCAATTCTATCGGGAAATAGAAATTTTGAAGGTAGAATATCACCACATGTTAAGGCAAATTTTTTAGCAAGTCCTCCACTTGTTGTTGCTTATGCAATTTCTGGAACTATCAACTTTGATCCATATAATGAACCAATCGGCAAAGATAAAAATGGTAATGATGTTTATCTAAAAGATATTTGGCCCTCTCCACAGGAAATTTATGAAGTAATATCAAAAGTTATAACTCCAGAAATGTTTAAGGAAAAATATAGTAATATTCAAAGTATAAACGAAATGTGGAATGAAATCCCAGCTCCTACAGGATTATTATATCAATGGAGTGAAAATTCCACTTATATACAAGAACCACCCTTTTTTAAAGATATGCCAATGGAAGTACCACCATTAAAAGATATTTTAAATGCACGGTGTCTTGTTAAAGTGGGCGATTCTATAACAACTGATCATATTAGCCCGGCTGGTTCAATACCTGTAAATTCTCCTGCTGGACAATATTTAATTTCTAAAGGAGTAAAACCAGAAGATTTTAATTCTTATGGAGCACGTAGAGGAAATGATCAGGTGATGACAAGAGGAACATTCGCAAATATACGTTTAAGAAATCAATTGGTACTAGGTACAGAAGGTGGTTATACAACACATTTTCCAAGTGGAGAAGTAATGACAATTTATGAAGCAAGTCTAAGATATAAAGAAGAAAATGTTCCATTGATTGTATTAGCAGGAAAAGAATATGGAACTGGTTCTTCCAGAGATTGGGCTGCAAAAGGAACTTATTTACTTGGAGTAAAAGCTGTTATTGCACAAAGTTTTGAAAGAATTCATCGTTCTAATCTTGTAGGTATGGGTGTATTACCTTTACAATTTATGGAAGGCGAATCTCATGAAAGCCTGGGATTAACTGGTAAGGAAGTGTATAACATCTATGGTATTCATGATGGATTAAAACCCAATGAAATTCTTACAGTTAAAGCAGATGATAAAGAATTTAAAGTGATTTGTAGATTAGATAATCAAGTAGAAATTGATTATTATAAAAATGGTGGTATTTTACAAACTGTATTAAGAAAATTTTTAAAAGAAAATCAATAAGAAGTAGGCTGGAATTTTACCAGCCTATTTTATTATTAACATTTTGTATAATTTTTTTTTATAAATTCATAAAATAGTTTACATAAATATAGGATATAAATTTTTTTACCCATATATCTAAAATTTTTAATTAATAAAGAAAAATTTCTAAAAGAGGTAGAAAATGGCAAATCCAAATCCAGCATTTAAATTAAGAAAAGAAGGGAAATTAAGAGAAGCAGAAAAAGTAGCAAGAGAATATTTAGAAAAAGATCCAGAAAATGAATGGAATAAAAAGGCTTTAGGTTGGGTAATATTTGAAAAATTAAAAAATGCCTTAAAACGACAAAGACGTCTCAATAAATGGAATAAGTTTGCAATTAGAGAATTTTTACGGTTAAATATACCCACTCCTGATATTTTATATACAAATATTCTAAAGGTTTTATTAAGATTTTATAAAAAAGGTGATAATTCTGCTTTATTTCAGATTTATAATTTTTTAAAGAATTTTACTATTGAAAGCATCTTTAAAGCAGAAGATTTTTTGCGTAGAAGAAAAGGAAGAATTCAGGCAAATTCCTTAGTAGAATCACTTGCCAGTGCATTAGCACACCATGCTTTAAATATGAAAGATGTAGAAGCATTGGAATTTACATTAAACTGGATTGAGCAGATTGAAACTAAATTTCCAGATAATTTAAATCTTCCTTATTATAGAGCAAGGATTTTAATTGAGCTGAACCAACCAGATAAAGCTATACCAATTTTACAAAGATTAACAGCCATAAAAAACGACTGGCATTTATGGGGTTATTTAGGAATTGCATATGAAAAACTAGATCCCGAGAAAGCTTTACCCTATTTATGTAAAGCTGTTATTACCCCTAAGGATCCTTATTTAACAATTCGATTTAGAATAGCATTAGCAAAAACGTTATTTAAATTAGGAAAATATACAGAGGGCTCCAGCGAAGTTAAATATGTATCAAAATTATTAGAAATAAGAAAATTACCACCAAAAGAAGAATTAGAACAATTAAAACAAGATCCAAATTTTAAACAAGATGCACCAGAAGAATTACCACAATCTTTTTATGAAGAATATGCAAAAAATGTAGAACCAGATTATAGTCATTTAGATTTAGTGCATGGTATTGTCGTAGATGTAAATCCAGAAAAAAGAAAAACAGCATTTGTAGAAAATGGCATTATTTATTTGGCAGATTGGAATCATTTTCCTGAATTAGAAAATGTAAGAAAAGGACAGAAGGTAGATATAAGAGTACTAAAAAGAAAAAATTATTTTGGTATTGTAAAGAAAGTAGAGAAAATTCATGAATTTAATCCAGAAGAATTTCCATTAGTTGTAGGCGTATGGACAAGAGATCAGCAAAATAAAGAAAGAGGTTTCTTCTATTCTGCAAATTATAAAAGAATTCCTATACCAGCTAATGAAGTAGAGGGTTTAACTGATGATATAAATGATATTGTGATTGGAGTGCGTTTATTTACTTATCGTTCTTTTGAAAGAAGACGCTGGAAAAATAAAGAATTATATTTTAATCCAAAAGTAATGAAAGAAAAAGAAAAAGAGATCATTATTCCAATGAAAGCTAAGATTAAATATGTTGATCCAGAAAAAAAATATTATATTGCAGAAACAGAAAATCAAGAACAAGTCTTTATACCAGGTCAAGTAATGAATCAAGATGCAATGGAAGGGTATGAATTTGAATTTGAAGTTTATGAAGGATTTGATAGAAAGAAAAAGAATCGTTCTTTTAGAGCATTAAAGGTTCTAAAAAAATTATCACCATCAACTTAAAGGCAGGTTTTACATAGCCTGTCTTTTATTTTCCAATTAAAATTTGTATAAATGTTAAAAAAGATTCTTGTTTAGCTTTTTTCCAGTAGGGAATTTTATAAATATTTAAAACACATAATACTTTTGTATTTTTCTCAGGTATAATACCACAATACCATGCAGAACCTCCCCAGGTACCACTTTTTCCATAATAGGTTTTATCTTTATATTTGATTCGCATAGTTTTTAATGTTTGTTTCATATAAAAAGAATTGTCTATGGCTAAGAGTTTAAACCAGTTTAATATTTCTTCTGGATAAAATTTTAATTTTCCCCCATAAAGATAACTAAAATCATCAGAAAAAACATTTGAATTTAAATTTAATTTTATATATTGCTTCATATTATTATTCATAAAAGAAATAAAATTATTCTTATTTATTTTATTTAGTAATTTTAAAAAATAATCATTATCAGATTTTCTCATAAAGTATTGAACTTCTTTTATATCTTTCTTTTTTAAAATGTTAAAATAAAATCCACTACTAACAATAAATATTTTAAATAGAGAACCAGCAGAATATTTTTTATTTAGAATTTCCTCTGAACAATCTATAGTATCTTCCCAATGTTTTTCATTAAGATTATATATAGAATATAGAATACAATCTGAATAAATAACATTATGAGTTAACAATATAAGAAATATTAATGAAATTTTAATATTAATACTCATAAAGATATTATAAAAAATCTATCTAATTTTGTAAATTTGATTTTTCAAATAATAAAAAAGAATTGAGTTATATAATACTTTTAGTTTTATTGATTTATATTAATGAAGTCGTTACAAAAATTCAGGGAAGAAATAGATCATATTGATAAACAAATTGTAGAATTGATATTAAAACGAGCAGAATTTGCTTCTGAAATAGGTAAATACAAAAAAGAAAATCATTTATCGATATATAAACCTGATAGAGAAGTAAAAATTTACGAAAATATTAAAAAGTATTACAATGAATTTTATAAAAATAATATAGTTGAACATAAATTTCCTTTAGAAGCATTATTACATATTTATAGAGAATTAATGTCTGGTACTATTCAAATGGAAGGAGGAGCAAAGATTGGATATTTAGGTCCTCCTGGCTCTTTTTCTCATGTAGCAGTACAAGCAGCGTTTTGGAAAAACTATTCAATCAATTCCATATAATAGTATTAGAGATATTTTTCGAGATGTAGAATTAGGAGAAAGAATTCGTTATGGTGTTGTCCCTGTAGAAAATACAATAGGTGGATCAGTAGGAAATACCTTAGATGAAATCATTACATCAACTCTTACTATATATGCGGAAATTTATGTTAAGATTTCGCAAAATTTACTTGCTAAAAGAGAAATACCATTTTCGAAAATAAGGCGAATTTATACTATAAGTATAGCAAAAGAACAGTGTTTAAACTGGTTATCTCAGAATTTAGATTTAAGTAAAATAGAATTTATAGAAACACCAAGTACTGCGGCTGCAGCTAAAATGGTTGCAGAAAGAGGAGATGGTGTCGCAATAGGAAGTGAATTATCTGCTGAATTATATAATCTTAAAATATTACAAAGGAATATTCAGGATACATCAAACAATATTACAAGATTCTGGGTATTATCAAATAATGAAAAAACAGAAATAACAGGAAATGATAAAACATCCATTGTTGTTGGTGTACATGATAAACCGGGAAGTTTATTTTCTATATTAGAACCATTTTATAAAGCAAAAATAAACTTAACTAAAATAGAATCTCGTAGAACAAAAAGAATTTATGGAGAATATAATTTTTTTATTGATTTTGAAGGTCATCAAGAAGAGAGAAAAATTGAAAAAATATTAAGAATAATAGAAAAGAAATCATCTTTTTTAAAAGTATTAGGTTCATATCCAAAAGGTTTAATGAATATATGATTCAAAGTCTAAAAAATGTTTGTATATTTGGAATGGGATTAATGGGAACTTCTCTTGCATATAGTTTAAAAAAACATGATAATTTTAATGGAAAAATTACTGGAATAGTAAGAACTACTAAAAGTAAAGAATGGATAGTAAAACAGAAATTAGCAGATGAAGTTTATTTAGCGGATACTCATAATTTAGAATCGATTATCAAAAGAACAGATTTTTTAATTATTGGATTACCTGTTTTAGATGCAATTGATTTAATAGAGAAACTGGTAAATTGGAGATATGAAGGTTTAATAACTGATATGTGTTCAACAAGATTTGAATTGGAAAAAAAGATTAGAGAAAAAGAACAAAAATTTAGATTAAGATTTGTTGGTTCTCATCCAATGTGTGGTTCTGAGGTTTCTGGACCAGAAGGATATGTAAAGGATCTTTATATAAATAAATTATGCATATTGATTAATAAACTTAGTAAAGAAGATCAAGAAGATAGAAGCAAGAGAAGAATTAAAAGCTATAGAAACTTTCTGGAAAGAAATTGGTATGAAGATTTTATTCTTAGATGCAGAAAGTCATGATTATATTGTATCTTATTTAAGTCATGCACCTCATATTCTTTCCAGTATTCTTGCTACTATTATTGGTAAAAAAGAATTTATTATAAATAAAAATCTGGAAGCCCCTATACCAATATTAGGTGGTGGTTTAAAAGATATGATAAGAATTGCTGGTTCTAATCCCAAAATGTGGTATGATATTATTATAACTAATAAAGAAAATATTATTTTAGCTCTAAAAGATTATCAAAAAGAATTAAATAAAATGATTGAAATGTTAGAAAAAAATGAAGGCTTTGAAGAATTCTGGTTCGACTGGCAAGAACAATCTAAAATTTATAGAGATAAAATATATGGAAATAAAAAATAATTATTTAGAAAAAGTTATAACCTTAGATGGTCCAGCTGGTTCAGGGAAAAGTACAATAGCAAAAATGTTAGCGAAGGAAATGGGCTATTATCACATTGATTCTGGAGCTATCTATAGAGCATACACCTATGCAGTAATTAAAAAAATAGGATATTTAAATAGTCCAGAAGAGTTTGGAGATGTTTTTTTAAAAGAAAAAATCAATCCAGAACAATTTTCTTTGCAGGTTTATTTTGAAAATGATACACAAATCATTAAGTTAGATACAGAAATTTTAAATGAACAATTAAGAACAAGAGAATTAACAGAAAGAATTAAATATATAGCAGATAATATATCATATCGTTATAAAGTAAATCAAATTTTAAGAGATTTAGCAGTCCGTTATCCTGTAATTGTAGATGGTAGAGATATGGGAACGGAAGTTTTTCCAGAATCAAGATATAAATTTTATATTGATGCGAGTATAGAAGTTAGAGCAAAAAGACGCTACGAAGAATATATACAAAATTATAAAAAAAATCACATTGATATTGAAGAGATAAAAAAAGAAATTCAAAAAAGAGATGAACAGGATAAAAATCGAAAAATTGGTGCATTGAAAATACCAGAAGATGCAATAATTATTGACACTTCTAACTTAACAAGAAATATGGTTTTAAATTTACTATTAACTTATTTACAAAAAAAATTTTAAGATTAATAAAAATTAATCTTAAAATAAAACAATAGGACAATTTATGGCTCAAGGAATTACTATGGCAACACCCACACCATTTGATGAAATCCAAAAAGAACAAGAAGATTTCGAAAAAATCTTAGAAGAATCTCTAAATGAGCAATTTGATCTGAATAAATTTAGTAAAGGAGATATTGTAGAAGCTACGGTTCTTGATGTAAATGAAAATGAAGTATATCTTGATTTAGGACAAAAACAAGAAGGAATATGTCCATTAAATGAGTTTGAGGAAAAACCAGCTATTGGTAAAGTAGTAAAAGTTGCCGTTATTAGGGGTGGTGGTATAGAAGGAAGTTCTTTAGTTTCCAGAAGAGAAGCAGCCAGAAGAGAAGGTTGGGAAAAAATATTAGAAGCCTATAATAATAATTTACCTTTAAGTGGAAAGGTAGCAGTAGTTTTAAATAATAATAAAGGTTATTTAGTTGAATTAAACGGTTTGCAATTATTTTTACCAAAATCTCAAGTAGGTATAAAAATAAAAAATCGATTACCGAGATTAAGAGTTGGGGATATAATTGATTTTAAAGTATTAAGTATTGATGAGAAAAGAAAATCGGCAATTATTTCAAGAAAAAAAATTCAGGAAGATATAAATCAGGAAAAATGGGATAGATTTTTAGCGAAATATAAAGAAGGAAATATAGTCGAAGGAACTATTACTAAAATTGTATCTTATGGATTATTTGTTAGAATTGATGATTTAGATGGATTGGTACATCAAAATGATATAAGCTGGAAAAATAATTTTCCTTTTAGAAAATATTATAACAAAGGGGATAAAGTTAGTGTAAAAATTTTATCCATCAATCCAGAAGAGAATAGAATCTCCTTAGGTATTAAACAATTAACAGAAGATCCATGGGAATGGGCAAAAAGAGAATTAAAACCTGGTGATATTATAACTGGTACAGTTACCGATATAAAGGATTATGGTGCTTTTGTAGAAATTCGTGAAGGTTTAGAAGGATTAATTCATAATTCCGAAATAAGCTGGTCTAATAAACAGGTACATCCTAAAAGTTTTTTAAAAAAAGGTCAAGAAATAGATGTTAAAATTTTAAGCATTGATCCAGAAAATAAAAGGATTGCATTAAGTTATAAACAAGCAAGAGAAAATCCCTGGGAAAAAGCAAAGGAACTTTTAAAAGTAGGGGAAATACGAGAAGGAAAAATAACTGGTGTTGTAAGTTATGGTGCTTTTGTAGAAATATTTGATGAAGTTGAAGGATTAATCCATATTAAAGATTATAGTTGGGATGAAAATCCAGACAAAAATATGTTAAAAAAAGGTGATATTGTTAAATATAAAATTCTATCTATTGATGTAGAAAATAGAAGGATTTCCTGTGGTATTAAGCAATTAGAACTAAGTCCATACGAAAAATTGGCTCAAAAATACAAAAGAGGTGATATAATTAAAGGAAAAGTGACAGGAATAGCGGATTTTGGTATTTTTGTAGATATAGGTGATGGATTTGAAGGTTTAGTACATAAATCAAAAATTTCTTTAAAGAAAGATGAAAAATTAGAAGATAAATATAAGATTGGAGATGAAGTTAATACTGTATTATTAAAGATTGATCCTCAAAAAGAGAAAATTTCTTTATCTATAAAAGATTACGAAAAAAGAAAAGAAAAAGAAATTGTAAAACAATATTTAAAAGATGATTCAGCAACATATACACTTGGTACCATTCTAAAAGATAGTATTGAGGAAGAGTAATGCCACAAAAAAGATTTCTAAGAAAAAAGACACAGGAAAAATCAAAAAAAATTCATGAACAAATCTATGATCCTTTTGCTGAGTTTGAAGGAAATAAATACGAATTATTTGTAGCAAAAACCTTTTATTATATTAGAAATAATTTTAAAGGTTTTTTAATTATATCTTCCATTATAATACTTGTTTTTATATCGGTTTTATCTTATAATATTTATAAAGAAAATTTAGAACATGAAGCATTATTAAAATTTGAAGAATTACAAAAAAATCCTTTATTAAAGCCTGGTGGTGGAGATATAAAAGTTGCAATATCAAAATTGGATGATTATATTAAAGAATATAATATAGATTCTGCAAAAAAAAGAGCAATTATAAAAAAAATAGAATTATATGAATATAATAAGGATTATGAAAATTTAGGAATACAGTATGAGGAATTAGCAAAATTGGTAGATTATCCAGAATTAAAAATAACTTTTTTATATAAATCAGCAATTTATTTTGAAAATATAAAAAAATATAGTAGAGCTTTAGCAAATTTAGAAGAAATATCAAAATATAAATTAACTCATAATGTAATTTTAGCGAATGTTTTATATTCACAAATGAGAAATTTGTATTATTTAGGTAAAAAAGAAGACGCGAAAAGAGTAGCACAGAAAATCTTAGAACTAGAAATAGATGATAACCTTAATCCAGAAATAAAAAATATTCAATTACGTATAATAGCATTTCTTTTAAGTAATCCCTAAGAATGCAAAATGAAATTTTAACAATAGCACTACCATCTGGTAGAATGTCAGAAGAAGCAATAAATTTTCTAAATGAAACAAAAATAGTAAATGTCCAATTACCAAATACTCGCGAATTAACATTTTATGATTCTGATAAAAAAATAAGATTTTTATTAGTTAGAAATCAGGATATACCTTTAACAGTTATACATGGTGGTGCAAATGCTGGAATTTGTGGAAAAGATATATTATATGAAAATGGTTATGATTTAACTTATCCTGTTTCTCTACCTTTTGGTTATTGTAGATTATCCTTAGCAATATCTTCTGATCTGGATGAAAAACAATTTTTCAAAAAATCACATATTCGTGTTGCAACAAAATATCCAAACTTAACGAAAGATTATTTTTTTAAAAAAGGTATTAATGCTGAGATTATTAAATTACATGGTTCAATAGAACTTGGTCCTATCCTTGGTATAGCAGATTGTATTGTAGATTTAGTAAGTACCGGTAGAACTTTAAAAGAGAATAATTTAAAAGAAGTAGAAGTAATATTAGAATCTACAGCAACACTCATTGTTAATAAGGCATCATATTATATTTTTCATAAACAAATCAGAGAATTAATTCAAATATTAAAACATAAAATCAATAAAAATTAATTTTTATAGTCGAAATATAATTTTTTATTTAACTGAATTCAGATATTCCTTATTAAAAAATTTAATATAAAATGTATTATGAATAATAATTTAGAAAAAGAAAAAATTATTTTTTATGATGGAGACTGTGTTTTCTGTAATAAAACAGTACAATGGATCATAAAACATGATAAAAATAATCGGTTTAAATTTTCCCCTCAAAATAGTGAATTTGCAAAGAATTTTCTTAAACCAGTAAGAGAAAAATTTAATTATCTGGATTCTATTATTTATTATAGTGATGGAAAATTTTATGTGGAATTCGAAGCTACAATAGAAATCTTATCTGAAATTTATATATTTTTTAAAACTATAAAAAAAATCTTTAAATTTAAAATTTTTATTGTTATAGGTAACTTCTTTTATCGAATAATCGCAAAATATAGAAAGAAGTTTTTAAATAATCACTGTATTATTATATCAGGAGTAAATAATGAATTTAAAGATAAATTTATATATTAAAATATTGATTATGTTAATTTTACCATATCTAATATATGCAAAAGATTTTTATTCTTATGAATATAATATAATTTTAAAACAATATACTAAAAGCTCAAAATTCAAAAATATATCTTATATAGGAATTGATTATAAAAATCAAAGGGTAAAAACATTAATTTCGAAAGTGGTTAATCAAATTCAGAACTTTGATTTACAACAATTAAATACAAGACAGGAAAAATTAGCATTTTATATAAATCTTTATAATATTTATGTAATTTATATAATAACCCAGAACTATCCTTTAACTTCCATAATGGATTTAGGAAAAAATATATTTGATAAAAAAATTGTAAACATTAAAAATTATACCTATTCTTTAAACGAAATTGAACATACTATAATTAGAAAAAATTTTCATGAACCACGTATTCATTTTGCTTTAGTATGTGGTGCTATTAGTTGCCCAGATATAAGAACTGAATTATATACAGGAAAAAAATTAAACTATCAATTAGAAAATCAAACAAAAATCTTTTTATCCTTAAATAAAGGACTTTATATAGAGAATAATGTTTTACATCTTTCCAGTTTATTTAACTGGTATAAAGAAGATTTTGGAAATTCAAATTCCCATATATTAAAATTTATAAAACGATATAGAAATATAAAAAATATAGAAGAAATTAAATTTATTCCTTACTATTGGGATTTAAATATTATACGATAAATTAATATTCTTTTTTTATATTTAAAATAAATTTTTTGGTACTTTTATTCTGATTGATATCATATGCTGTTATTGTGATAAAATTTTTTCCTTCTGTAAAATCGAATGTTTTGAGTTTTAAATAATTTCTATGATATATATGATTAAATTTGTATTTACCATTTAATTTTAACCCCTCTTCCTGATTTTCTAAATAATCAAAAGTAATAGAGGATTGCTCTAAGGTTTTATTATTTTTAAAAATATATTCTATTTTATAGGGCATTCTTTTTGTATTTTTTATCCTTCCTGGATCATGAACTTTTAAATAAATAGGACGTGGTTGTGTAAGACGAATATGATTTTCTTCTTCTGGTACAATGATTGTAATATGATCGTTTTCTTTATCAGGAATTATGAATAATAAATATTCAATAATAGGAGGATTTTCATCTATTTCTTTTGATAAAATTTGGAAAGGATTTATAATTTTTCTTCCATAATCTTGTAAAATAAAAAAATGAAGATGAGCTCCCATAGATCGCCCAGTATTTCCTGTTAAAGCAAAACTTTCATTTAATGAAATTCTAAATTTCTTATCAGGTATAAAAAATTTTTTTAAATGAAAATATCCACTCCAATATCCATTATTATGATCAAGCCAGATTTGATTTCCAGAACCAGAAGGGAATCGATTTATATGAGTATGCATAGAATTAAAATCTAAATATAAAATATTTCCTTCTTGAATTGGATAGATTGGTAAATTATCACCACTAATATCTATGCCAGCATGAAAATGATCATAACGAGATTCACCAAAAGTTGATGTTATAAGATGGTTTTCTTTACTAATATCAATAGGCCAGGAAAATTCATTTGCAATAATAATACTATTTAAAATAAAAATAAAAATTGTTAAAAATTTTCTAATTAAGTGCATTATTGATAAAGTATCTTATTATTATTATGTTGTAAATAAAAAAATATAAAATAAACAAGTATGAATTTATCAATTAAAAAAAAATTGATATTTTAGTATAGTAAAAGAAAAAGTAAAATAGATGAAAATTAAGAAAATTTAAGAGGATATCTATGGATAAAAAAATTAAACTTTCTCGATTTGCTTTAATGAATTTATTATTTAGTGCTTTTTTAATTGGTACATTTATAAGTCCATTAATATATTCTGGTTTAAAAAAACATATTACATTAAAATCAATACAAACGGATGCAGATCCATTAAGCGAAACAGAACAGATTTCTGCTATAGAAATCCAAAAGGCATTTATGAATGTTTATAAAAAAGCACAACCTTCTGTTGTATATATTAAAACAAATATATTAGTTCGTCCTCATGCATGGTTTGATTATTATCAACAAGTTGAAGGTGCTGGTTCTGGTGTGATTATAGATAAAGAAGGATATATTGTAACTAACAGTCATGTTGTAAAAGGTGCAACTAATATAGAGGTTTTTTTTAGTGATAATACAAGAGCAATAGCAAAGTTAATAGGAAGAGATGAAAATTCAGATATTGCTCTTATTAAAGTTCCACCATCTGATAAATTACAACCAGCTGTTTTAGGTGATTCTGATAAAGTACAGACTGGACAATTGGTTTTTGCTCTTGGTTCTCCCTATGGTCTTGCAAGTACATTTACTTTTGGAATTGTTTCTGCTGTTACAAGATATATTGATAATACAAAATATTCGAGGATTCAAACAGATGCTTCTATTAATCCGGGTAATTCTGGCGGTCCACTTCTTAATATATATGGAGAGGTTATAGGTATTAATCAATCTATTATTTCTCCTGATGGTAGAGGTGGAAGTGTCGGGATTGGTTTTGCTATACCTATTAATGAAATAAAAGAAACCATTGAACTTTTAAAAAAAGAAAAACGCGTTATAGGTAAGGCAGCCTTAGGTGTTAGCGTTACAGAATCTAATGAAAGTTTAAGAGAATATCTTGGTATTCCAAAAAATTTAAAAGGTGTCATTGTACGATTTGTTATTCCTAATTCTGCTGCTGAAAAGAGCTGGCATACAGGAAAATGATTTTATATATAAATTTAATGATCAAAATATCGAAACACCTGAAGATCTGGTAAAAGCTGTACAAAAAGCAGGTGTTGGAGCCGAAGTAGAAATTTATATAATTAGAAAAGGTAATCATATTAAATTAAAAGCTATAATTGGAGAAGATACTTCAGAATAAAAATATGTTAACAAAAGAACATTGGATTCATTTTAATTCGATTTCTTCTACGAATCAATATTTATTAGAAAGTCAATTACCACATGGTACAATCATTACAGCAGATACACAAACAGCAGGTAGAGGTAGATATTCAAGAAAATGGTATGATATTCCGGGAAGTACTTTTATCTTTTCTATTGTTTTATATTATAAAGAAATTTCTCATATACAGTATTTATCATTAATAGTTGCATTAGCAGTAATAGAAGCAATCTATAAAATGTTAAAAGATATAGATTTAGATGATAAACAATTATTTATAAAATGGCCCAATGATATTTTGTTATTAAGAAACAATCATATAGGTAAGCTTGCAGGTATTCTAATTGAAACTGTTTATAACTATCAACAATGGAAAGTAGTTATAGGAATTGGTTTAAACTGGAAGAAAACACCATTAATAGAAAAAAAAGAAATTTATAAATTTGCTCCTATTTCTTTATTTGATGAAAATTTTGATAAAAAACCGATATTTTTTTTAGATTATCTATTGGAAAAATTAAATGAATTTTCTATAGAAAAACCTTTTGATTTTTTATCCTATAGAGATTTAATTATAAAATATCACTTTTTAAAAAATAAAAAAATAAAAATAGGAGGGGAAGAATATATAATACAACAAATAGATAATAATGGTTATTTACAATTGCAAAATAAAAATAATCAAATTATAACAATTAATGATTGGAATGAGGAGATTGAAATACTATGAATTATTTATTAACAATTGATGTAGGAAATACAAATACAGTATTTGGTTTATTTTATCAAGATGAATTGAAAAAATCATGGAGAATTGTTACAAAACGAGATAGAACTTCAGATGAATTAGGCGTGTATTTAAATAGTTTTATTACCTCTTCTGGTTTTGATATTAAAAATGTAAAATCTGTTATTTATTCGTCTGTTGTTCCTGCATTTAATCCTATTCTGGATAGAATGATTCAGGAATATTATCATTGTATTCCTATAAAAGTCACCTATGATATGAAATTACCATTAAAATATCGATATCCAAGACCATTTGAATTAGGGGCTGATAGAATTGTTAATGCTGTAGCTGGTATTTCTTTATATGGAAAAGATTTAATAATAATTGATTTAGGAACAGCCACAACGTTTTGTCTTATAAGAGATAATTATTATGAAGGTGGAGTAATTGCACCTGGATTAAAAATGTCAATGGAAGTATTACATAATAGAACGGCTTTGCTACCCCTTGTTGAATTTTCTAAACCACCATCTGGTATATTAGCAGATTCGACAGTTCATTCTATACAGGCTGGTTTTTTTTATGGATGGGTGGGGCTTATAAAAGAGATAATTACAGAATTAAAAAATACATTTCCCTATACTCAATTTAAAATAATTGCTACTGGTGGTTTATCTGGTGTAATTCATCAGGAAATACCACATTTATTTGATATTGTAGATAAAGATTTAACCTTAAAAGGATTAAAAATTATATATGATTATCAGTAATAAACCTGCCTTATGGCAGGTTTAAATATTAATGGCTTAAAATAAATTGCGCTAAATCTTTTAAATCTTTTGCTGGTAGGTTTTTAATTTGATTTAATTGTAATTTCATTACAGAATCATATTGTCCAGCAAACTTTCCTTTTTCTAATAGGGGTTTTCCATTGCCTTTTAGAAAATCAATAAGTTGACCTAAATTACCTTTATAAGCAGAAGAAATATTTTTTAGAGATGGACCAACACTATCTACAGCAGGCTGATGGCAGGCAGCACAACCTTTAGAAGTAAATATATTTTTTCCATTTGGATTAGCTTTAATGTCTGATACAAATAAACCTATACTTATAATAGAAAATAAAATGAATAGTTTTGTCTTCATAAAGGAACTCCTTTTAAATAAATTTATCCCATTTTTCTTTGAGATTTATTAAGGTCAATTAATTTTATATTTAAGTCTATTAAAATTTAATAATCCCATTCTAAATAAATTATATCATCTTTTATAATAATTGGATAGGTTTTTAAAGTTCCACAATTGTGATCTAAAGCTTTACCTGTTTTTAGATCAAAACGTTTTTTATGCATAGGGCAGGCTACATAAATAATATTTTCTTTATTTCCTATAATACCTCTTGCCAAAACATTTTCTTTTTTATGGGGACATTGATTTTGTACAGCATAGATTTTATTTTGAATTTTAAATAATGCGATTTGTTCTTTATTTGGTAGTAAAAAAGCAATACCTCCATCTTCGGGTATATCATTTATATGAGCTAAGTCAAGTAATGTTTTTGTTAACATTTTTTCCTCCTTAAATTTTTAATTAAATTATAAACTAAATTTATTCATTTATAGGGACTTTTTGATTTCGAACTATTTTAAATTGTATTTCTGGATCTGGTTCATCAGTATTAATAAATGTTTTAAATTTTTTTCTTATTTCTGGATTTTCTACAGCCACTTTCCATTCACATTGATAATTTTTTAATGATTCTTGAATAGATTTTTCTAAATCTTCGCATATACCAATAGAATCATCAATTATAACAGAACGCAAATAATCAATTCCTCCTTCTAATTGATTGAACCATGTAGATGTTCTTGTTAGTTTATCAGCTGTTTTTATATAAAACATTAAAAATCTATCAAGGTATTGAATTAATGTTTCTTCGTCTAAATCTTGTGCTAATAAAACAGCATGTTGGGGTTTGGCTCCACCATTACCACAAACATATAAATTCCAGCCTTTTTCTGTAGCTATAATTCCAAAATCTTTACTTTGTGCTTCTGCACATTCTCTTATACAACCAGAAACAGCAGCTTTAATTTTATGGGGCGCTCTTAGTCCTTTGTATCGATTTTCTAATTTTATTGCTAAACTAGTAGAATCCTGTACCCCATATCTACACCAGGTAGAACCAACACAACTTTTTACAGTTCTTAAACCTTTTGCATAAGCATGACCACTTTCAAAACCTGCTTGAATTAATTTTTCCCAGATTTCTGGTAAATCATCTAATCTTGCTCCAAAAAGATCAATTCTTTGTCCTCCTGTTATTTTACAATATAGATTATATTCTTTTGCAATCTGGCCTAATATAATTAATTTATCTGGTGTTATTTCACCACCAGGTATTCTTGGAACAATAGAATAAGTGCCACCTTTTTGAATATTTGCTAAATAACGATCATTTGTATCTTGAATGGTTTCTTCTTTTAAAATAGGTTCATTCCATAGAGAAGCTAATATAGAAGCAATAGCAGGTTTACAAATTTCGCAACCTATTCCATTACCATAATTGAAAAGAATTTCTTTAAATGTTTTATAACCTTTAACCTTAATGATATCAAAAAGTTCCTGTCTTGTATAAGGGAAATGTTCGCATAAAATCTTTTTGTGTTTTTTACCTGATTTTTTTAATTCTTCATCTAATATTTCTTGCATTAAACCAATACAACCGCCACATCCTGTTCCAGCATTAGAATGTTGTTTTAATGTATCTAAATCTTTTATGGAATTTTGATGTATCGTGTTTATAATATCTTTTTTAGAAACATTATTGCATTTACAAATAATAGCATTTTCTGATAATGTAAAATGAGGTTTAATGGATTCTGATTTTGGAAAGATATAAGACTCAATTTCATCGATAGAGTAATTCGATTTTTCTGGAAATATTGCTTGCTGTTCTGCTAATTGAGAAAGTATATTATAACTTGAAAGATCGCCGATGAATATTCCACCTTCAATTTTATTAGTATCTCTATTGATTAAAATTTTTTTATATATATTTTTACTTTCATTTTTATATTTTATTATTAAACTGTTTGTATTATGTATATTACCAAAACAAGCTACATCAATACCAATAAGCTTTAATTTTGTAGATATAAATGGCTCTTTAAATTTAACGACATCATCACAAGGAGTAATAAATTGCGCAATATGTTTCGCTGCTACTTCTGCCATTTGATAGCCTGGTGCTACAAGGCCATATATTTTGTTATTGAATAAAGCTACTTCCCCAATTGCATAAATATCTGGATTAGAAGTTTGTAAAAATTCATTAACTATAATTCCTCCTTTATCTCCGGTAGCTAAAATATTTTTTGCTAGTTCATCTCTTGGTCTGATTCCAACAGAAAATATTACCATATCAGTGATAATTGTATTATTATCAGTAGTATATATATATAAATCTTTATTCTTTTTTTCTATTTTCTTTATAGAAGTACCAAGATATAATTTAATACCAAGTTTACGAATTTGATTTGTTAATAGAAATCCTCCCTCTTCATCAAGTTGTGTTGGCATTAACCATTTTTGTAATTCAATTATACTGGTTTCTAATCCAAGATCTATACTTGCCTTCGCTGCTTCTAATCCTAATAAACCTCCACCAACAATAAGACATTTAGTTGATTTTTTTGCTTGTTCCCTGATTCGCATTAAATCTTTGATGGTTCTATATACAAAAATAGGATTTTTAATATCATTGCTATTTTTAAAACAAGAATAAGCAATATCATTCACCGAAATACCTTCAATAGGAGGTACAAAAGGATAAGAGCCTGTTGCTATAACTAATTTATTATAGGAATATATTTTATTATCTTCTGTTAATATTTCCTTTTTTTCTGGAAAAATTTTTATAACCTTTTTATTTATGAGTTGAATTGAGTTCTCCTTATACCAATTTTGCTGTTTTAGATACAAATTTTCTTTATTATAACTTTCAAAATAAGATGTAAGACGTACTCTATCATAGGGAAGTTCATTTTCTTCACCAAATATAAAAATTTCAACTTCCTTAGATACATATTTTCTTAAAAATTCACAAAAGCGAATGCCTACCATTCCACTTCCAATTACTATAACCTTCATGTTAAATTTTTAGCAATTGATATGCCTGAATTATAGAATTTATGTGTTTAAAATTTGGGCAATATAAAAAGTATATATCTTTTAATATGATTATAACATAGGCAATTTGATTTTATTATGATTGACTTTTGATTTCAGAAATAAAATTTGTATAAATTTCTAAAGTTTTTTCTATCTGAAAATTAATATAATGTTGAAATTCTTGTATTTGATTTTCTAATTCTTTCATAATCGCTAATTCAATATTGTATATATTTTTATACGTACTAAAATTTTCTATAATTTTTTTATTATCTTCTATATTTGGTGTATAAGAAATTTTATAAGTAGTTGCATAAAAATAAGTATCTTTTTTTTGAATATAATTATTGTTTTGTTTTATTGATAAAAGGGATTCATTTCTTTTATTATAAGAAAATGTTAAACCTCCTTCTTCTCCTCTTCGTATACCAAAAATTACTGGAATATTTTTCTTTTGTAATATTTCTGATGTTTTTTCTAAATAGGGAGGATGAAATGCAGAAAATACTTGAATTGATGCATTCAATGGATTATATATCCTTTCTAAGGTAGCAAGAAAAGGTCTTTTTTTTAGCAATTTTCTTCGATGAATCCATCGAAGTAGAATAGGATTTAGTTCTTTTATATCGATAAAAAATCCAAAAGGTTCAAGATTTTTATTTATATTTTCTAAAAATTCTTCTGTGGAATTTATAAATGTTCCATTTAATTTTATGGCAAGATCTTTTAAATTATAGTGAAATTTGGGTCCGGGATTATCACTAACAATATAAACAGGTATAAAATTATTTTCGATAAAGGTTTTACCAATTAAAGGTGTAACTAAATAGCTTCGTTCTACTCCATCAAATGGTTCTGTTATGATAACTGTTTTATTTTGTAAATTATCTGGTAAAGAAGTCCATTTTTTATCGTAGCGTTCTTCAATTGATTTTAATAAACCTAAATATTCTTCTATTGTTTCGTATCTAAAACGAAAAATTGTTGTTATAAGTCCAATTTCAAATTCATTATTTTCTGGTACATTATTATCGAATAAAAATTTACCGATTTGATAACTTTCTTCTAATGTTAAAGTTTTTTGTTCTAATAATTTTTTTAATAAATGTACTATTGTACTATAATTTTCTTTTGTAAAAGAACAAAATTGATTTATAATATCCTCTGCTGTATATAAATTTAAATACTTTTGTATTTTTTTTTCTCCTTCACTTTCAAAACCTTTTAAAAATAAAGCACCAATTAATGCACCTTTCTGTATGGAAAAAATTTCGGGGTTTTCTAAATCTCTTATTATAAAATCAGCTAATTCATCGGGAATTGGTTCACTACCGTATTTACCTATTCCAACTTTTAGAATACCTTCTTCTATATGAGATGTTGTTAACATAGTAACATAAAAATTTTCTTTTTATTAATGGCAATATATTTTATTCTACTGTCCAATCTTTGGGTGTTTTTATTACTTTATAAAGATTGGAAATTCTAGTTCGAATTTCTTCAGGAATAGTATTATCTTCTAAGGGATTATAATTATATTTCCAGAAAACAATAGATGGTAAACTCATAAAAATTGATTCTATTCTTCCACCTGTTTTTAAGCCAAATAATGTCCCTCTATCATAAATCAAATTAAATTCTACATATCTACTTCTTCTATAACATTGATATTCTTTTTCTATATTAGAGTAGGGTATTGTCATTCTTTTTTTTACAATTGGTAAATAGGATTCTAAAAAATGATTTCCAGCATCAAAAACAAAATTTTTTATAATTTCTAAATTAGTATCTAAATAATCAAAAAAAATACCGCCTATACCTCTATGTTCTTTTCTATGAGGTAAATAGAAATAATTATCACATTCTTTTTTTAGTTCCTCATAATTTATATAAGGTTTATATTTATCGCATACTTTTTTCCAGATAGAATGAAAGTATTTCGCATCTTCTTCATATAAAAGATAAGGGGTTAAATCTGCACCTCCACCAAACCACATTTTTTCAATAAAGCCATTTTCGGTCATTTTTTTTATTATTCGGAAATTTGCATGTACAGTGGGAACATAAGGATTTTGTGGATGTAATACAAGAGAAATTCCAGAAGCACGAAATCTACGAGCATTACCAGGCATGGTTTTAGAAAATTCTTCATTAAATATACCTCTTACATCAGAAACATTTACTCCACCTTTCTCAAATATTTTACCATTTTCAATAATGCGAGATCGACCTCCACCACCTGTTAACATTGTTGACGATTCTGTATAATCCCAAAGATCTTCTTTAAAAAATTGTTGTAGATTTTTTTTATTTAAATAAGGTAAATAAAAACATTTTTCTTGTTCCAGTTCCTCTAAGGTTTGTGTAATTCTATCCTGTAATTGATAAAAAAAATTTACTGATTCTTCAAATATTTCTTTTAATTTATTTTGTTCTATGGTATGATCCATTCTGCTGCCCTCTTTAAACGATCATTTATTGCTATACCAACCTCTTTATTTTCTACTTCAAAACTTATTATTATATCAAATTTTTCTTCCATTTCTTTTAAACAAGAAAATAAATTACGAGCTATTTCTTCTAAATCTGATTTTATTGATAGATTATAAAAATTAGAATTCTGGCGAAATTGCTTTCCATATACTAAAAAACCAACTTTTTTATCAAACATATTATCTATATAGATGTTATTTTTTTGTAATAAATCAATTATAAATTCTTTATAGTTTGAATTTATAAAATATTCTATATATTTATTGGCTAAAAGAATTAAAGGAATTTTAGGGGCATAATGTTTTGGAAGTAAGCCAGGAGAAAGAAGACCTTTCTGGTTATTTTTATTAGTTTCAAATTTGGAGTCTATAACGAAAAAACCAGATTTTTCAAAATATTCTTTTGTGTATTTTCCCGGTCGTAAGATTTGAATCATATTTTTCTCTATAACCTTTATAACTGTGGATTCAAGTCCTATCTGACATTTACCACCATCTACTACGGGAATTTGATTATTAAAATATTCAATTACCATTTCTGCCGTTACTGGGCTTATTTTACCAGAGGGATTTGCAGATGGAGCAGCTATTGGTTCATTAATTAATTTTAATATTTCTAAAAATAGGGGATGATTTGGAATTCTAAATGCACAATATTCAGAGTTTGCTGTTACTTTATCAGGTATAATATCTTTTTTTTTAAATAATATAGTAAGAGGTCCTGGCCATAAAGAAAATAATTTTTTATGAAAGTCTTCTATATATACATATTTTTCTAGCAAATCAATCGAATGTATATGGCAAATTAAAGGATTGTTTTGAGGTCTATTTTTTATTTTATAAATTTTTTTTATAGCATCAATATTAGTAGCAATAGCGCCTAAACCATATACTGTTTCTGTAGGTAAAGCAACAATATTACCGCTTTTTAATTCTTCTACAGCTTTAATAATATCAATTTTCATTTTCTGGTAATAGTATTCCTGTAAATTTAGTTTCGTTAAAAGTAATATCTGCTATGTTTCTAATATCTTCTAATGTAATTTGATCAATTTCATTTAATAAATATTCTATAGGATCTATAAATTCTTTACGAAGCAATGTATTTAATAGTAAGTTACTTAATCCCTTTGAAGTTTCAGCTAACATACACATCTGTGTTTTTAATGTATTTTTAGCAATAAGTAAACGTTCTTCATTTAAAAGTTCTGTTTTTAAATAATAAATAATATTATCAATTTCTTGTAATAATGTATCGATTTCTTCTGTTGCAATACCTGCAAAAATTTCCAATACAGAAAAGGATTGATTTCTATTTATATTAGAATAGATCTCATAACAGGATAAACCTAACTCTTCTCGAATTCTTTCGAATAATAATGATGAATCCATTCCACCTAATATATAATTTAAGAAGTTTTGTTTTAAACGATCCTTATGATTATAAGGAAGAGCAGGATATAAAATTAAAACATTACTTTCTGTAATTCCTTTTTTATAAAAGACTTTTTCTCCATTAGTAAATGATATTGGTGGATATTCTGGTTCTTTTGCTATAGAAAAATTTTTAAAATATTCTTCAACTTTCTTAAAAAAATGATCAGGCTCTATTCCTCCAACAGCAGTTATAATAGTATTATTACAACCATAATATTGATTTTTAAATTGGAATAATTTTTCTATAGTTGTATTTTTAATAGATTCTTCTGTACCTAAAATAGAATGAAAGTTTGTTATAAAATATTTCATACTATTCTCATATAGAATTTCCTGAGGATCATCTTCTTTTTCTCGAAGCTCACTTAATATGGGATTTAATTCTTTATGGAATTCTTTTTCTGGAAATAAAGGATTTAAATACATATCAGCGATAATATCAAATCCTTCATCAAAAACATGGTTTAACATTGAGATAAAATAATTAGTATGATCAAAATCCGTATAAGCATTCATAGAAGCACCAATTTTATTATAAGAATGTAAAAATTCTATACTATTCGGACGCTTTTTTGATCCTTTAAAAAACATATGCTCTAATATATGACATATTCCCCATTCATCTTCTTTTTCTATTTGGGAACCAACTTGATTGGCGATCTGTAAAAATGTTAAATGACTTTTTTTATGTATATATCCTATACGAATATTATTAATAGTTTCATAAAAAATTTCATTTTCTATTTTATCTTTTACAGTTAAATCTAAATTACTTTTTATTACTGGTTTCTTTTTAAGAAATACCATATAATACCAAAAAAAAAGAAATTCCAGATAAGACATCTCATTTTTGAAGAATAAAATTCAGAAAAATTTTGTTAAATTTAGAGTCCTAATAATATCTGCAAATAAATCCATATAATAGCAATGGAACTGAAAATCCATAATAAATCCGTTATGCCCTCCTTTTTCTGTAATACATAAATGTATATTGGAGATTTTTTTTAGAAATTGAAAATCTTCGACAGGTATAATAGGATCATCATGCGATGTTAAAATATATATCGGAACTTTAAGGTTTTTAAAAGAAAAATTAGAAATTGTATATTTAGCAAAGTATTCATCAATAGATTTATAATTTGTAAATTTTAATATACCTTTTTCTGTTAATTCCATAATAGAGTCTATTTTTAAAAATGGTTCAAAATTATATAAATAAGGAAAATAAAATTGTTTTAATTTTAATGATTCTTTCCATTTTTGTAAAAAATACTTTTTATAAATTAAATCCTGATCAATAACCATTGTAGATTTTTTTGGATCAATAGCAGGAGAAACTGCAAATATTAGTTCTAATATATCTTTAAATTTTGTTTTTTTATTATTTCTAATTCTTTTATTATAAAGTAAGGCAAATCGAATAGCAAAATTACCACCTAAGGAAAAACCCACCACATAGGTAGGTAAATTATATTTTTGCATAATTTGTATAATAGCATCATACACTTCTTCTATTAATGTACCTAAGAAAATTCCTTCATTTAAATGATGTGTATTACCATGATCTCTAAAATTTAATCGAAAAATATCAAAACCATTTGCAATTAAAAAATTTCCCATTCTTATTATATAAGAAGAATCTATACTACCTTCCCAGCCATGTAAAAGAATTACCAGACCTTTGGATTGAAATTTATTTGGAGATTTTGTATAAGCCCCTAAAAGTCTTACTCCTTTTTTAGTTTTAATGAGTTCATACTTAGAGATTTCTTTTATAAATTTGACATTATTTCCCATTTTTATTGATGCCATAGTAGTTTGTAAAAAAGAATTTTGTAATAAACGGGGAATTCGAAAATATATTTCATGTGTTATCATAATAAATAAAAAATTATAATTATTAATGATGTCAATAAAAACATTTACTAAAATATGTTTATTTATTTTATTAATAAAATTTAAATAAAATGAATTTCATTAAATTTTTTCATAAAAAGATAGTTGTTTTTTAGTTGTCTTTGTAAAAATTTATATTTAATAGTATATTATATTATTAATAAAGGAGTCTTAAATCATGATTTTGAATTATAAAAGTCAGTGGCAAAATACATTAGAAAACCCTTATCGATTTTTTTTTCCTTTGTCTATTATTGGTTTAATAACTGGTTTAGCATTAGTATTAAGACCAATCAATGCAAATATTATATTCTGGCATAGAGAAATTTTAATTACTTTATATTTAATGCCTGTTGCTACAGGTTTTTTATATACTGCTACACCAAGATTTTTTAATTCTTATTTTGCTAAAAATTGGGAAATTTTTTTTACTGTTTTATGGATTATTTTATTATTTATTTTTTATTTTTTTAATTCCTTAGAATTATATCTAATCTTTAAATTCATTTATATTTTTCAGATTTCATTTTTTGTATTGATGAGATATATTAAAAGAAAATCTGGTAATCCTTTATTTGCTCCCTTTATTTTCATATCTTTATTTTGTGGAATTCTTGGAACAATTTTCCAGATTTTATATAATTTTTATCATTTAACATATTTATATAATTATTATTATGTATTATATTATTATGCAATGTTCTGGATTTTACTTTTTGGTGTTGGAACAAAATTTTTTCCTATGTTAACTTTAACAACGCCACTTTCAGAAGATAGAAAATATCAAATTCTTTCTAAGAAGCTTTATAATTCTCATTTATTCTGGTATATTTATGCTATTTTATTTTTATTAACATTTTTATTCGAAGCAACAAACTATCAAAAAATTTCTTTATGGGTAAGAGCAATTTTAGTTTTATTTTTATCTCACGAAGCATGGTATTTATATTTCCCTGCACAAAGAAAAGGGATTTATACATTTTTTATTAAGTTATACCTTTATACAATTGTAATAGGGCATTTTATTTTTCCCATCTTCCCTGAAGTTAAGCAACATTTGTATCATACTCTATTTGTTGGTGGATATTTAGGATTGGTACTCATTGTTTTTGGAAGGGTTATAATTTCTCATGAAAAATTAGATTTAATATTAGAAGTAAAATCTAAAATTTTTGCTGTTTCTTTTAGCTTAATATATATAGCTTTATGGACAAGAGTTACAGCTTATTTAATTAATTCTTATGAAAATCACTTAAAATATGCTAGTTTAACAGCCTTATTGGGAATTCTATTATTTGTTGGATTTTTGATTAAAAATCTTTATAATAAATATAAAAGTATTAAAACTGAAATGTAATTTTTGCCCCTATCTCTTTTTTCTGGGGGCTTACATAAAATTCATAATAGACAACATCGATAATATGATAACTATAAAATAAAACACTTAAGCCAATACTAAAATAAAAAAGATTTTTATTTTTATTAAAGTTATCTATTGTTTTTTCTAATTGCTGGGATTGTTGTGTTAGTAGTAATAATCTTGTAGAAGTTTGGAAAAATTGTACAGTACCAGATGCACTTATTAAATTATTTCCCAATTGTGTTAGTATTAACGAATCATATTTTTTTTGATAGCGAATTGCTTCGTTATAAAAATATCCTGCGGAGAAAAGAGAACCAATAAAACCCCATTGTAAAATATTTGCTTTTGTATATTGATTTCGTTCTCGCTGAGGTAAACCAGGAATAAGTAATTTCCAGTTTGCTATAAGAGGTTTAAATGTTGATTTTGGTTTTTCTATTTTAAGAACATTTGGTAATTCTAATTTTTTGTTTTCTGAATTTTTAACAATCAGATTATAATTTCCTTCTTCTAAAGATTTAGGATTAATTTCTAAAATCATGCGATTGGTATCAATTTGTTTATAAGTAATGGGAATAATTTTATTATATTTATCTTTTAAATAAATTTTAGTTGTTTTTGTAATACCAGTTATAGATACTTGTATATTTTCCTGGTTTTTTGTTGTATCTATAGTTTTCTTTTCTATATAAGAAACCTTTGGGGTAGGAATTTCTAAAATTTCAAAATCTTTCCAGTCAGTATATAGAAAGATCTGATTAAATGGATTAATTAATCCAAGACGTTTTTTATATTTTCCTGGAGGGAGCTCAACTTCTATTTCGTTTTTTTCTGTTTCTTTTATAAATATTGGTTTATTTGATAAATCGTAAATTTCTAATCGATATTTTTTTACTCCTTCTATTGCAGTCCACTTTTCTGTATATCGAACAATATTTTTTTTATTACTTAATTCTATATTTTCCTGTGCGAATAAAGAAATTGTAATAAAAAATAGAAAAATTATATATTTATTTGGTTTCATATAATTACTCAATAATAATTTTATCTGGAGTTAAAAATTCTGGTTTTTTATTTAATTTATATTCTAAGATAAATCGAGATATATCTGGATCACTTTTATATTCTTTTTGGTTTATTTTTTTAACACTATATACTTTTAAATCAAATATTCCAATACCTAATAATGTTAATAAATTGAAATTAACATAATTCAATTTTGTTTGATTTTTATATATTAATTGTCCGTTTTTATATATTTCATATTCATAATAATCTGTATAAGGAGTTCTTTTCCATTGTAATAAAATACTATTTCTATTTAATAGATTTATAGTCTGGTTATTATAAGGTCTTAGTATTTGTGTTTTTACTGGCGAATAATAAATATAAAATTGTGATTTTTTTTCTAAAAGTTTTTTATTATCATTTTTATTCAAAACTTCAATTATCCATTGATATTGCCCTTCTTTTTTTAAAAGTTGAATATCCATATTAAAATAAGGTTGATTGATATCTTTATTAAAAAGAATATTATTGTTATAATAAATAAAAATTTTATATTTTAAATCTTCTAAATCCACTTTCCAGCGAAAACTTATAGTATTAATTTTATCGAAAAAATATATCGCATTTTCTTCAGGAGATAAAATTTCTATATTGATTATATCTGTAATATAAAATTTTCCAGTATTAGACGCTAAATTGTCTTCATTTATAACTCTCCAATAATAGGTTCCAGCAGGTAATTCTTTTTTAAAAATATAAAAATTATTAGTAATTTTACTTTCGCTTAATATTATATTTTTAAATTCTCTATCCTCTGCTATCTGAAAAATTTGATTATTAGGAACATCGTATTGCCAGCTAAAATTTAAACCTTTTTTTAGTGATTTTTTATAAAATGTTTCATTTAATGGAAAAATAATTTGTGCTGGTTTTAATGTTTCCATTCTTTCTATTCTGAAAGAAAATATGTTTGATTCTAATAGAGCATCCTTTAAAGAAGATTTAGGAATTACTTTCCAATAAAAAATTTCTTTATTATTACTAATTTTTAAAGGAATTGAAATCATATTAGTTATAGTTGTAATTTTTTGTGGATTTGTAAAATTTTTATTGGTATCCAACCATATTTCATAAGAATTTGCTAAATCTAATTTAGACCAGGAAAAGGTTATATATAAATTATCTTTAAAAACATATTTATGATCATTTACTGGAGAATATAATATAGGTTTTTCTTGTTTTAAAATTGTAAATTTTCTATATGATGACAAAATAGGATCAGAATTTTTTTCTATAATTTTCCAGTAGTAAGTCCCTGGATTTAAGGATACTTTTACTGTATTTTTTATTGGTATACGCATAAGCACAGGTCTAAACGTTGAATTTAAAGCAATCAAAAGTTCAAAGTTTTTATTAGGATTTTCTGCTTTAAAAGAAAATATTATAGGATATTGATTTTGATTTGTAATAAATCTTTCATTATCTTCTGGTGATAGATAAATAATTTGATTTTGTTTTTTAATAATTTTATTTGTATTATTATCTAATAGAGCAACTTCATTTTCTTTGATTTTTTCTATTTTATTGTTTTTTTTAAGATTTGCAGAACCTTCTTTTAATTGTATTTGTAAGCTATTTTGATTTTGTATTAATTTGGCATTCGCAGAAGTTAATTCGATTTCAGAATCTTTTGTAGTTACTTTAATTTGTTTATTAGATTCAGCATTTGCTTCTAAGCTTCCATAATTAAACTTTATTTTTGTTTCTTCATCGCTAAAATTTAATACGATAAAGGTATTTTCATTTAAGGCGATTTCTGTTCCATCATTTAACTTTAAAACTGCTTCTGAAAATTCTTCTGTCTTAATGGCATCGCCATTATAAACAGGATATTCATTTTGTAAATATTCCCAGATAGATTGATTTTTTATTTTTCTCAAAGCAGTTCGTTTTTTAAAAACAATAGTACCAATTGGTTTTCCTATACCTTCATAGGATTTATAAATGTCTCTATATAGAAGATAGCTTAATGTTAGAAGTATCAATATTGATATAATTAAAAAAATAAAGTCCTGTTTCTTGCTATCAATTTTTATGTAGTATTCTTTAATACTATCTTTATTACTATTTTTTTCTGTGGTATTATTTTTTAATACTATAGGATTCATTGTTTTATTGTAAGATTTCATATTTTTCTTCTTTATCTTCTTCTAATGTTTCCTGGCCTTCTTTAATCTGTGGTTTCCAGTCTATCCCTACTAATTTTCTTAATTCATCTAAGGATTTTGGACAATCTGGATCATCTTTTCTTCCCAATACGCAATAAATTGTTTGTGGCTCTGTTTTTCCTTTAACTTTAATAGCAGGCATTTTAACTACATTAAAAATATCTTTCACTTTTTCATACGAATCCTGAGATATTAAAATATCTGTAGCAAAAGGTTTATTCAAGGCTTCTATTCGAGAAGCTAAATTTACTGCATCTCCAATTACTGTAAATTCTAAACGTTTTTCTGAACCAATTTGACCAGAAATAACTTCTCCAGTATTAATACCACAACCAAATTTAGCAATAGGTAAATTATGCTTTTTATTATATTCATTAAATTCAATTAAAGCTTTTCTCATTAACAATGCACCATTAATTGCATTTTCAGTATCATTACCATAACTTGTTACAGCCCCCCATGTTGCCATAATTGCATCACCAATAAATTTATCTACAACACCATGGGTTTTTTCTACACAATCTACCATTAAAGTAAAATAACGATTTAAATATTCCACAACTTCTTCTGGTTTCATTTTTTCAGACATTGCGGTAAAACCACGTAAATCAGAAAAGAAAACAGCACATTCTTTTTTTTCTCCACCTAATTTTATTTCTCCTCTCATCGCTTTTTCTGCAATCTCTTTGTTAACAAAGCGACCAAATGCATCTTTCATTCGTTCTCTTTCTTCTAAACCTTTCACCATTTTATTAAAGGAATAGGCTAATAATCCAACTTCGTCTTTTGTTTTTGGAATAACTCTTACAGAATAATCTTCTTGCTCGACTTTTTCCGTAGCAATAGCAAGTTCCTTGATAGGTTGAGAAATTGTTTTAGAAAAGAAATATACAATAATAATGCCAATAATCAATACAATACCTAAAATATATAAATTTCTTCTTTGTGTAGCATATACAGGTTCAAAAGCTTTCTTAGTTTCTGTAATTTTTATAATTCCTATACCTGCAATAGAGATTTTCTTAAAAGTACCTAAAAATTCTATGTTTTTATATACAAAATTGGTAAGACCATTATCTAATTTACTTTCTAACATCATTTTAACTATAGGCATTTCTCTTAAATTTGCTGCTGATTGTACCAAGGTAATATCCGGGAATATTAAAACATCGCCTTTTCTATTTACCATAAAGGTCTGAGAATTTTCTTCGGAAGGAAAATCATCTATGATCTTTTTGGCATTAATAAAAACAAGAAGTAATTTTCCTGGTGTATCCTTTAATGGTGCTATAAATAATAATACTGGAATATTAAAACTGGGAGAAATATTTAAAATATTATAAATTCCTGTTAATGAAAGAGCGATAGAATCTTTGTAAATAGGTATAGTTTTTTCAAAATCAAAAGTTAATAAGGCATTTTGTTGCATTAAAATATCGTTTTTATACCATTTTTCTATTTTAAAAGAATCTTTTTCGGGTTGTATAATAGCTATACTGAATATGTACGGATTTTCAAAAGATTTTAAATTGATTATGGGATTATTTTCATCAAATGTTTTAATAATTAAATCAGAATCAAAATAAATTTGTTGGATTAAATCTTCTATTTTTTGAGAAATAATATTTACAATATTAGAGTTATTAGTTTGTATCTGGGTTTCTATATCCCTTTTAAAAAAATAGGAAGCTGCAAATATCATTGCAGATAAAGAAAATGTAATAATAATAGCAGTAATTCCCATTAATTTTGTTCGAATGGTAAGTTTTGATTGCTTAAAAATGGATTCTGAAGTTTTTTCTATTGGTTTAGTGATAATTTCTTTTTCTTTGGTTTTTTTATCTGAATCTATTTCTTCTAAATTTGATTTTGAAAGTTTTAATAAAGCTTCTTGTTCGTTTGGAGATTCTGAAGGTTTTATTTTCGGTATTTCTTCGGTTAATTCAACAGAAGAAACTGGTTCTTCAAATGGTTCTTTTATAGATTCATTTGTTTTAGATATATCGGAATCCTTAATATCTTTTTTTTCTGATTCGGCTTCAAAAACTTTATTTGATAATAAATGTGTTCTTTCTGATTTTTCTTTTTGCTTTGTTATAGCAATGGACTCTTTAATATTTTGAGATTGCTCTTCCTTAGGAGAAATTACTTCATCTCGAATTGGATCAAAATTTATATGTTTTAAAAATAGTCGTTTTATTTCATCACAATGTTTCGAAAAAATAATTAAGACCTTTTCTGTTTCGTTTATATAATCCCAGATTTGATCTGGATTTTTTATAAGTCTTTGTTCGAATAATACAAGAATCTGCAAATTTTTTTGTATACATTGAATACTTAATTCTTCTAAATCTTTATTAAAATGTTTCGTAATGAATATTATTTTATTAATACCTTTGGATTTTATTCTGGAGAAAAAGTAATTTTTTTCTTCTTTATTATATTGATATAATATTTCTTCTAATGTTATGTCTGTAATTTCTATATGATTGAGGTTTGATATATTCATAATTTTCCTTTCAATAATTTAAATCATACTATTTTATTATAATTTCGACGAAAAATTATTCATTATTTGCAATCAATTAAATAAAATTTGCAAAAAAGTCATTAATAATTAAAAATAAATATATCTTATACTAAATATACGTAAAGATTTTTTTATTATTGCAGAGAAAATGATTATAAAAAAATTGACTTTATAAATAGAATTATATGAATCAAAACTATATAGATATTAGAAATGTTGCAATCATTGCTCATGTTGATCATGGTAAAACTACCTTGGTTGATGGATTATTAAAAGTAACAGGACAATTAAAAAAATTAGAAACAGAGCGTGTTTTAGATAATCTTGAATTAGAAAGAGAAAAAGGAATTACGATAAAGGCTAAAAATGCTTCTATATTTTATAAAAATCATAAAATAAATATTATTGATACACCCGGACATGCTGATTTTGGAGGGGAAGTAGAACGTGTTTTAGGAATGGCTGATAATAGTCTTTTAATTGTTGATTCAGTAGAAGGTCCAATGCCACAAACACGTTTTGTACTGGCAAAAAGTTTAAAAATGGGGCATAAACCTATTGTAATTATAAATAAAATTGATAGAGAATTTGCCAATCCAGATAAAGTTTTAAATGAAGTATTTGATTTATTTGATGAATTAGGTGCAGACTCCGAACAATTAGATTTTCCTGTTATTTATGCTTCTGCTAAATTGAACTATGCAACATTAGAAATAGAAAAAATTGGAATAGAATTACAAAAACATATTGAAGAAAATCAAAAATGTTCTTTAGAACCTATTTTAGAAATGATTTTAAAATATGTACCTCCTGCATCTTCTGAAGAAAAAAATAAAAATAACTTACAATTACAGATTATGAATTTAGATTATGATGATTATGTTGGAAGGATTGGAGTAGGTAGGATTTTTAGTGGAACAATTAAAAAAGGAGATATTGTAGAAGTTTATAAAAATGAAACTCAAGAGATTCAAAAAGCTAAAATCACAAAAATAATGGGTTTTGAAGGTTTAAATAAAATAGATCTTCAAGAAGCTTATTCTGGTGATGTAGTGGGAATAGCAGGTATTGAAGATATAAAAATAGGAGATACAATAGGAAATCCAGGTAATGTAATTCCTGGTCCAAGAATCGAAATAGAAGAACCTACTGTTTCGATGTACTTTCTTGTAAATGATTCACCTTTTGCTGGAAAAGAAGGAAAATATATAACTTCCAGACAATTAAGAGAACGATTATTAAAAGAAACATTAACCAATGTCTCTATTAGAGTTATCGAAGATAATGAAAGAAAAGATCGATTTGAAGTTCAAGGTAGAGGAGATTTACAATTAGCATTATTGGCAGAGACATTAAGAAGAGAAGGATTTGAATTACAACTATCAAAACCAGAAGTAATTATAAAAATTGATGAACAAAATAAAAAGTTAGAGCCATATGAAATTGTAGTAATTGATTTACCAGAAGTATATGCAGGTTCTATTATACAGGAATTAAACCGTAGAAAGGGTATCATGGAATCTATGGAAACTTTCTCTCATGGAACATGTAGAATTGAATATATTATACCAACAAGAAGTTTAATAGGATTTAGGAGTTTTTTAATTACGGAAAGTAGAGGAACAGCTGCTTTTTCTTCTCGTTTTTCTCATTATGATACATTTATTGGTCATATTGCAAATCGTATTAATGGTGTTCTTGTTTCTATGGTTGATGGAGTTGCTGTTGCTTATGCATTATGGCAATTAGAAGAAAGAGGAAAGATCTTTGTTGAGCCTGGAACAAAAGTATATAAAGGAATGATTATTGGAGAACATTCAAGAGAAGGTGATCTTGAAGTTAATCCCTGTAAAGAAAAAAAATTAACAAATATACGTGCAAGCGGCTCAGATGAAGCAATACGATTAACACCTCCAACAAAATTGAATCTGGAACAATCTATTGAATATATTGAAGATGATGAATTGGTAGAAGTTACTCCATTAAATATAAGATTAAGAAAAAAATATCTGGATCCTACGGAAAGAAAGAAAATGTCTAAGTTACTTGCTCGATGAGTCAAAAAAATCAAAATCTTATGCAGGAGTATAATTGGCAGGAAAAACATTTATTAATATCTGGATTTGATTACGAAACATATAAAGACACAAAACAAAAAATAAGAATGCAACTTTTATCAGATCCCAGATTTTTAAAACCATTCCGTAATTTTATTTATGAATTATCTTTATCTTATGGTATTACACATAAAATTTCATTTGAAATAAAAATGATTGTTAATGAATCTATAACCAATATAATTAAGCATTCCTATAATAATAATCCTCTTGGTTGGATTTTTTTTGAATATTTATTTTATACTACATATATTGAATTAAGATTTAGAGATTTTGGAAAAAAGTCCTTTAATCCCAAAGAATTAATACCTAAGGATTTATCTGATTTTAGAGATAAAGGTTTAGGTTTATATATTATTTCAAAGTTATCAGATTACTATTATTTTAAACATATGGAAGATTTAGGTACATTACTGGTAATAAAAAAAAGGATATGATATGTTGATAGAAATACCAGACTTAAAATTGCGTTCTCCTTATTTAGCAATAGCAATAGAAGAAGTTCTGGCAGAATACTATAGTAAGAAAGATGATTTTGAAGCTTTAGTACGTTTCTGGTTAAATCCACCTGCAATTGTTTTGGGTAGAACATGTAAGGTATTAGATAATATAAAACCTGAAGTATTAAGTGAATATTATCAAAATAGAAACAAGATAGCTATTGTTAGAAGATTATCTGGTGGAGGTACTGTATACCATTCTCAGGGTAATTTAAATTATACAATTATGTTCCCATTAAATAAATATAAAGAATTGTATTCAATTAAGGAATCATTTGAAATTATATTAAATTTTGTTATATCAGCCTTAGAAAAACAAAATATTAAAGCTTCTATATTGGGTTTATCAGATTTAGTTTTATATACAAAAGATGGATATAAAAAATTTTCTGGAAATTCACAATTTCGAAAATTTAATATTTTGGTTCATCATGGAACAATTTTATTAGATCCAAAAGTTATCGAAGAAGTAGAAAATGTATTAAAACATCCTCCTAAGGAACCAGATTATCGAAGAGGAAGAAAACATAAAGAATTTTTGGTTTCTTTACCGAAATATTTTGATTTATCATTATTTTATAATTGTCTTTTAAATGAAATAAAAACCTACTATGAGATTTCCGAAAGTCGATTTTTAACAAAACAAGAATTTAACGAAATGAGGCCAAATTTAATTAAAAAAGTTAAAAATGTTTATAAAAATCCCGAGTGGATACTTAAAGGAAAATATACCTTAAAAGAAGTAATTTTTTAGAAAATAATAAAAGGAGTTATCAATGTTAAAAAGATATTTAAGACAATCCGATCCAGAAGTTTATGAAATATTAGTAAAAGAAGATCAAAGACAGGAAAATTCCTTAGAAATGATTGCATCTGAAAATTTTGTAAGTCAATCTGTATTAGAAGCATATACTTCAACCTTAACAAATAAATATGCAGAAGGTTATCCAGGTAAAAGATATTATAATGGATGTGAATTCGCTGATGAAATTGAAACCTTAGCAATTGAAAGAGCAAAAAAATTATTTAATGTAAATTTTGTAAATATTCAACCTCATTCTGGAGCCCAGGCAAATGCAGCAGTATTCCTTGCTTTTTTAAATCCTCATGAACCATTCCTTGGTATGGATTTAGCTCATGGAGGGCATTTAACTCATGGTTCAAAAGTTAATTTTTCTGGACGTTTGTATCAGCCAATCTTCTATGGTGTAAAAAAGGACGATGAAACAATAGATTTTGATCAAATTTATAAATTAGCTAAAGAGCATAAACCTAAAATGATTATAGCAGGTTTTTCTGCTTATCCAAGAATACTTGATTTTAATAAATTTAGAGAAATTGCTGATAGTGTAGGTGCTATTTTAATGGCAGATATAGCTCATATTGCTGGACTTGTTGCAGCAGGGTTCCATCCTTCTCCTATTGGCGTAGCACATGTTGTTACAACAACAACACATAAAACATTACGAGGACCACGTGGTGGTATGATTATGACTCATGATGAAGAAATTGCCAAAAAAATAAATTCAAGGGTTTTTCCAGGAACCCAGGGAGGACCATTAATGCATGTAATAGCTGCTAAAGCAGTTGCCTTTGGAGAAGCATTAAAACCAGAATATAAAGAATATATTAAAAAGGTTATTGATAATGCAAAAACATTGGCAGAAACGTTTTTAGAAAGAGGTTTTCGAATTGTTAGTGGTGGAACTGATAATCATATTGTATTATTAGATGTTGGTAAAAAAGGTTTGACAGGTAATGTAGTAGCTGATGAATTACATGCAATTGGTATTACAGCTAATAAAAATACTATACCTTTTGATCCACATCCACCTATGATTACAAGTGGAATTAGATTTGGTTCACCAGCATTAACAACAAGAGGTTTGGGTAAGGATGAATTTAGAAAAATTGGTCATATTATTTGCGATCTTATAGAAAATATTGATAATGATACTATGAAACAAAAATTAAAAAAAGAAGTGGAAGAAATTGTTAAACAATTTCCCATGGATAAGTTTCGATTAGATTATTAGGAATGGTAAAATATGGTAAGTAAAATAACGATAAATAAAAAAAGAAAATTTTCTAAATAAGGATTATAAATAATGAAGAAGAAAAGGTTTTCCAATCGAAAAAATGATGAAAATCAATTAAGGATAAATAATCAGATAAGAGCTCCAGAGGTCCGTTTAGTAATTGAAGGACAGGGTGCTAAAATTGTAAGTATACAGGAGGCATTAAGAATTGCAGAAGAAATGGGATTAGATCTTGTAGAAGTATCTCCTAATCAGGATCCTCCTGTATGTAAAATTATGGATTATGGTAAATGGAAATTTGAACAAAACAAAAAGAAAAAAGAACAACAAAAAAAACAACATATAATTGAGGTAAAAGAATTAAAATTAACCCCTCAAATTGGAGAACATGATTATCAAATTAAATTAAAAAAAGCAATTGAATTTTTAGAAGAAGGCAATAAAGTGAAAATTAATTTAAGATTTAAAGGTAGACAATTGGCACATCCCGAATTGGGTATGGAAATTGTAAATCGAATTATTAACGATACTTCTGAATATGGAAATGTAGAAGTACCACCAAAGCTTGATGGTAGAATTATCAATGCAGTTATAGCACCAAAACCTAAAAAATAAAAAGTACTTGTCGCTAATATATAAAAAAAAATCTTGTAATTTATTTTAATAGATTAGAAAATTGGATGGTTAATATGCCTAAGTTAAAAACAAAACGATCTGCAGCAAAGCGATTTAAAGTAACTGCAAATGGTAAAATTAGAAGAACAAAAGCTTTTAAAAACCATAATTTAAGTCATAAAAGTTCAAAAAGAAAAAGAAGATTGGTTAAAGGCGGGTATGTTGATAAAACAAATTTAAAACTGGTTAAACCAATGATACCTTATCTTATTAAATAAAACTATAATTAAGTGAGATTCCTATGAGAGTTAAAACAACAAAGATTCATAGTAAAAAGCGAAAAAAAATATTAAAACTAGCGAAGGGGTTTAGGGGTGCAAGGCATAGATTATATAGAGTTGCAAAAAGCTCCGTAATGCATGCAGGTCAACATGCTTATAATTCTCGTAAACAGAAAAAAAGGAATTTTCGTTCTTTATGGATTGTAAGAATTAATGCAGCGGTTAGACCACATGGTTTATCTTATTCTCAATTTATTCATTTATTAAAAAAATCCAATATTCAATTAAATAGAAGATCCCTTGCAGATTTAGCTTTTTCCCATCCCGAAGCTTTCGACAAGCTTGTTCAACAAGTAAAAAATCAATAACTTTTATCGGATGCCCGGTAAAACCGGGCAAAAAATTTTAAAAAATTTTAAAACAGATTGATTTTTTTCTTTACGAAATAAATATTGTTTGACGTTACTATATATTGTATAGATAAAAATAATAATTAAAAAGGAGCAGGAATGATAACTCTAGAACAATTAGATGAATTGGAAAGTAGAATAGTTAAGGCATTGGAATTAATTGGTGATTTAAGAACAGAAAATTCCCGCTTAGAAATTGAAAATCAAAAATTAAGAGAAGAACATGATCATTTAAAACATGCTTTAGAACAAAAAGAAAGAGATATTCAGACATTAAAAGATCAATTAGAAAAAACAAATGAAGAATTAAAAGAATTAAAAGAAAAAGAATCTATCTTAGAAAAAAGAATTTCAGAAATTTTATCAAAATTAGCTGATGCAGAAGGAAGTAATTATCAAACAGGCAATATTCAAAGTTTTAGTTCTACGGCAACCAAAGATACAACAGCAAAAAAGGAAGAGCCTATAATATCTAATGATGAATTAACAATAGTAGAAGAAGATACTTCTGTTCAAGAAGAAAAAGAGGATGAAAGTTCTGTTGAAATTGAATTAGAAAAACCTATAGAAAAACCAGTTTTTCAACAAGAAACACAACAGGTAACATCTCAAGAACAAGTTCAACAAGAAGAAGAGCATGGTTTTGTAAAACAAGCTTCATTTCAGGAAGAAATGGATACAGCAATGGAAGTTGATGAAGATGAAATTATTGTTCTTGATGAAGATGAAGATGAGATTATCTTAACAGAAGAAAATGATGAAGAAGTTATTATAGAAGAAAAAGAAGACGTTTCCGATGTAAAACAGGAATTGGATGAAGTTAAAACCTTAGAAGAAAATAAATTACAAACAGAAAAATCAGAAGAATTAGTAAAATCAGAAACTACAGAGAGTAAAGAGGAAGATTTAAATCAAAAGATTTCCTTAGATGATGATATTATTCTTGATGATGAAGATATTGGTGTATTTGAATTAGATGATGATGATGATTTTTTAATTATAGAAGAAAATGAAGACAACAATAAACCAAAAAACTAAGGAATTACAAAGGGTCGAAGTAGAAATATTTGGCCAGGAATATACCTTAAAAAGTACTGATGCATCAGTAGAATATATAATAATGTTAGCAAATTATGTTGATGCAAAGATGAAGGATTTATCTCAACAATTAAATCATAAAATACCAGTTTCTCAATTAGCTATTCTTGCTGCGTTAAATATAGCAGATGAATTATTTCAGGAAAGGAATAAAACGATTGATGAAGAATTAATAGTAAACAAAACAAGACAATTAATTCAACTCTTAGATGAAGGTATTTTAGGAGATCCAATTATATAAAAGAGGGGTTAAGCCCACACGGGTAGAGAAAATTTTCTGAGAGCCCTTAATAATTAAGGTGGGTTTTCTGCCAGTAGCTTCTATCTTCCCCATTTTTTTGGGGCTTGATATCCACTACTGGACCCGAAATCCCTTCTCAGTATGTTTGAGGCTCAGAAAATTTTTAAGCTCTAACCCAGCAGTACTTAACCCCTAATAATAATAAATTTACAAATTTATTTTCAGTCAACTTTTTAATCCCTTATATAAATATATTTTTATAAAACTTTCTCAATTCTAAAAAACAAAAAATTCATTTATTTATATATAAATTAACTAAATTATGGTTTGACTTAAAGCTATATTTAAAAATATTGGTACACGTGGTAAAGATAAGATTACATAGATTTGGGAAAAAAAAGAAACCTTTTTATAGAATTGTTGTGGTAGATTCAAGAAAAAGAAGAGATGGACAATATATAGAATCCGTTGGCTTTTATAATCCAGTTGCAACAGAAAAAGAAGAATTATATAGAATTAATAAAGAAAGAGCAGAATACTGGTTAAATAAAGGTGCATGGCCAACAGATACAGTATTAAGTCTTTTTAAAAAAGCAGGGATTGAACTACCAGCATTTATAATAAGAGAAGAAGAAAGAAAGAAAAAGCAGCGAATAGAAGCACAGAATAAAAAACAAGAAGTAAAGAATAAAGAAGAAGCAAAAGTAGAATAAAATGCAAAAATTAACACCAGAAAAGTATATTGAATATATAATTAAAAATCTAGTAAACCATCCAGAAGAGGTCAAAATAAATAGAATTGATGGCACGAAGGAAACTATCGTTGAAATTAGGGTACATCAGGAAGATATTGGGAAAGTAATTGGAAAAAATGGTAGTGTCGTTCGTGCCTTACGAACTATTGTTAATGCTGTAGGTAATAGAGAAAGAAAAAATTATATATTGGAAGTTATAGATTAGCCTTGCATAAAAAACATTTATTAGAATATTTACCTATAGCATATATTCAGGATTACTATTTCAATAAAAACTGCTTTAAGGTTTCATCAAAAGGAGATTTAATTAAAGAACTAACTATTACCTATTAATGTAATTCTTGTTCAGATAAAATCTCCAGAAAGAAATTTTAAAATAAAAAGAAGTAAAAGAAATATCACATAATAAACATTATCATATTTCTTATGAAGGTTTTACTCCAGAGTTGATAGAGTTATATAAATTTAATATTATAGAAATCACTATTAATGAAATAATAATACGAAAGAGAAATTATATCTTATTTTTCGAAAGTATAAGATCCTATTCCAGAAGATATAATTGGAAGCTGGATATGTATAAAAAAAGAAATTATAAAACAGGATAATAATTTATATTTTTGTGATATTAAAAATGTTGAAGTTAAAGACATAAATAGTAATTCAGTTGGTAAAATTGTCGATTATATAGAAACAGGAGCTCATGGAATTATTGTAGTAGAACTTATCAACCAAAAGCAAATTTTTATTCCATTTATTAAAGAATATTGTGAAGTTATATATAAATTAAATAATACAAAAGAAGTTGATTATATACGTGTAAAAAATTGGGAGTATTTTTTAGAAACTTAATGTTTAAATTTCAAATTATAACACTCTTTCCAGAACGATATAATGCCTATTTTTCAACAGGTTTACCTCATAAAGCCCTGTTAAATAAAATTATAGATTATACAACAGTTAATCTTTTAGATTATGCTATAGTGAAAAATAAAAAAAAGAAAATTGATGATAAACCTTATGGTGGTGGTCCGGGAATGGTATTGAGAATTGAACCTGTGGATAAAGCATTAAATTCACTAAAAGAAAAATTTCCTGTTATAGCAATGACTCCTTCTGGTTTACCATTAAATCAAAATATATTAAATAAATTCTATAAGAAATTATTGGAAAAAAATATATTTGGATTAACCTTTATAAGTGGTTATTATGAAGGTTTTGATCAAAGAATTTTAGACTATTTAGTAGATTATGAATTCTCTATTGGAGACTTTATATTAAATTCTGGAGACTTAGCCATTTTATGTTTTATTGATGCTTTTTGTAGATTAATTCCTGGTTTCTTAGGAAAAAAAGAAAGTCTAATAGAAGAAAGCTTTAATAAATCCATTGGAGAATCTTTCTTATTGGAATATCCTCAATATACAAAACCCAGAGAATATAAAGGATGGAAAGTTCCAGAAATTTTATTAAGTGGAAACCATAAATTGATTGAAAAATGGCGATATGAAAAAAGTTTGGACAGAACAAATCAAAGAAAAAAAAATATATTAGACGATTAAGAAAAATCATAAAAAAATTGTAATAAGGAACCCAATATGAGCCAGGAAAATTTAACACAAAATCAAACTGAAGAAGCCAAGCAAGAAGAAGTTCAGAATAATCAAGTAGAAACAGAAGAATCTTCTAAAGAAACGGTAGAAATTAGAATTAATGGAGAGAAATTATTGGTAAAAAAATCACCTTTATTTGAAAAGAAAGAATGGCCTGAATTTAAACCAGGCGATACTATTAAAGTACATTATATTATTAAAGAGGGCGATAAAGAAAGAATTCAGATTTTTGAAGGTACAGTAATGAGAATACGTGGAGAGGATTTAAATAAAACCTTTACTGTTAGAAGAATTTCTCATGGTGTGGGTGTAGAAAGAACATTTCCCTATCATAGCCCCTGGATTGCAAATGTAGAAATTGTAAGAAAAGGGAAAGTACGTAGAGCTCGTTTATATTATTTAAGAGAAAGAGTAGGTAAATCTGCAAGAATTAAGGAAGCTTTTTAATATTTGAATATTCTGAATTCTTTTCCATTTTACGAATTATCTGCTTATAAAGAGTTTGAAATTGTATTAGGTATTGATGAAGCGGGAAGAGGTTCTTTAGCAGGACCTGTTTCCGTATCATGCATTTCTTTTCAAAAATCTTTTTTTCAAAATTATGATAAAAAAGAAAGCTGGATATATGAAGTAAATGATTCTAAAAAGTTAACTGAAAATAAAAGAGAAATATTATTAAATTCTATATTAAAAAATCTTTCTTTTTATAGATATTTATTGATTTCTTCCAGAATTATCGATAAGATAGGTATAAATGCAGCAATTGAAAAAGCAATATTAATATTTATCAGACATATAGTTTGTTTTACCAATTATACAAAAATAAAATTTTATATTGATGGTAATTATAAATTTTTATATAATAATATTAAAGATGAAATTGATTCTATAAAAGATATTTTAATTACAAACAAAAAAAATATTGTAAATATTCAATTTAAAAAAAAGAATAAAAATTATTTAATTTCTAATGAAAATATTATTAAAGGTGATGAAAAAGTATTTTCTATTGCTTGTGCTTCTATACTTTCTAAAGTAAAAAGAGACCAATATATGAAGAGGATATCTATACTTTTTCCGGACTATAATTTCCAAAATAATAAAGGTTATGGAACAAAAGAACATTTACAAAAGATTGAACAATTTGGTCAATGTTTTTTACATAGAAAATCCTATAATATCAATTTTCAATATAGAATTTTTTAAATTTTTTCAACAATTTATAAAGAAAAATTCAATTTTTCCGTTCATAAAGTTTATGAAAGTTCAATTCTATTCTTCTTATTCTTTATTTCAGAATTCTGTTTTTAATAAAAATAATACAACACCAAAACGATTAACATATAATTTTATACTGACAATAAATCATTCTAATGTCTTATTAGAAATTGTTATAGTAAAGAAAAATTCCCATAAAAAAGTTAAAATTCATATTAGTGATCCAGATAATGTTCTGGATTTAAAAACAAAAAAAGAAATAGAAAAAATTTGTTTTTAAAATTATTTATGATTATACTATGAAAAATAAAAATATATATATAGGATTAAAATTTAATCCTGGATATGATAATGCTCCTAAGATACTATTTAAATTTTATTCTTTTGAAACCGATAAATTACTTACAATGTTTCGAAAGGAAAAAATACCCATTATAAAAGATAAAGTACTTGTATCTATACTTGAACAATTACCAGTTGGATCTGAAATACCAGAAGAGCTTTATTTTACAATTGCAAATATTTATAAGATATTATATAACAATGGCTACATCAAGAAAGAAGAAAACAATTAAAATAGAAGATTTAAAACCAGGAATGGTTTTTACATCTCCATTATATATTGATGATGAAAATATTTTAGTACGAGCAAATGAACCAATAAAAAAAACTGATATAGAAAAATTGTTAAAATGGGGTATTGATGTTGTTTATACAGATGGAGATTTAATTATTGAACAAAATAAAGAACTAAAAAAAAACATCGAAAGTAAAGGAAACAAGGTTTTACAGGAATTAGATGATATTAAATTACATAAAGATTATGCAAAATTAAAAGATTTTAAAGAAGAATTTCAGGAAAGAATTATTACTATTGGATCTATACTAAGAAGGAATTTTAAGGATCTGGTAGAAAAAAAACAATTTAATAATCACGAAATTTTATCAGAAGCATTATATTTAACAAATCAAATTGTAGAATATCGTTTTTTCCCATTATTGTTATTAGGGATAAGGATATCTGATGATGTAATTGTTCATCATTCTATCCATACAGCTTGTTATGGAGGTTATTTAGGTAAATTAATCAATCTAAGTAAAGTTAGGATTCAAGATCTTGTTTTTGCTATAATGCTTATGGATGTTGGTATGTATTTTATTCCACCTCAATTAAGACAAAAAAATTATCCCTTAACAGAAAAAGAAAGAAGGGTCTTTTATGCTCATACAATATATGGATACAAAGTTTTAAAAGAGGATGCCTATGTAAAACAACCTTTAGCACTTGTGGCTTTACAACATCATGAAAACTTTGATGGTACTGGATATCCAAGAAAATTAAAGAAAGAAGAAATTTCTTTAATGGCAAGAATTGCTGCTGTTGTAGATCGATATGCAGCAATGATTGAAGATCGATATCATCGGACAGCAAAAATGCCTTACGAAGCAATGAAGGTTTTATTATCTCAGGAAGCATCTCATTTAGATCCCAGAATATTACGATTTTTTGTTGGGGGTATGTCTGCTTATCCCATTGGTTCTTATGTTTTACTTTCCAATAATTATAAAGCACTTGTGGTAGAGGGTAATATTCAATCTCCTTTACGCCCCCTTGTTAAATTATTATTTGATGATAGCAATAAAATTATAGAAGATTTAAAATTTTTAGATTTAACAAAAGAACCAACAGTTACAATAACCAAAGTTTTAAATCCAAAAAATGAAGGTTTAAATATTTCCCAATTAATTTAGTTATATTTTTAAAAATAAATAGATATTATTTATATAGATTTATCTAATGAGGGTATAATTGGGAAAATTTAGAAATCAAAGTGAAGAAGTAATATATCAATATCTTATCAATAAAAATTATACTATTCTTGAACATAATAAAATTATTAAGGATAAAGAATTCAGAATAGAGATTGATATAATTGGATTTTATAATAAAAATCAAACCTTACATTTTATTGAAGTAAAGAATTGGAATCATTTTTATATTCATCCCGTTATAAAGGAAATATATCATCGTAAAGAAAAACTTATTTTATCATCAAAAATATTTATAAATCATATTATAAATAATAAAAAGTATTATAAAGAAAAATGTGAATATAATCAGTTATTATGTCTCTTAGAGAAAATTTCTCCATGGGAATTAACAGTTTCTTTTGATCTAATCTGGAAAAAACAGAATAAAATTTATCATTTTAAAAATATTTTAGGTAAGAACTAAAAAAGTACTATTTCGTTTTTTTTAACAGGTCGAATGTACATATATCCACGGATGGAAATTTATGTTACAAGGATGTAACTATGAAAGAAAAATTAAATTCACGTGTAAAGATTAAATCAGAAAAATCTAATATTAGAAAAAATTTAAAAAATGAAAAATGGGAAGAGGAATTAGAAGATCTGGATCCACTTGTTTTAAAAAAACAGGGTATTACCTATTTTCAGAAAAAAGATATTTCTTATTACAAGAAAAAAATTATAGATGAAAAATATATGGAACATGCAATCAATAGAATTGCTATGGAACTTTCTCATTTTATTTTAAAGGATCGCTAAAATGATGATAAATCTTTGGCTCTTCAAAGAAGTTTAATGGATTGCGAACTTTTAGAGCAATTTGAAGATCTTTTTCAGTAATCCGGGGATTGCCAGAATAATCACAAAAGGTTTGAGCAATCTTCCGGATGATTTTTTTCTCATTATTACTTAGAAATTTTGTTTGTTCATTCCAGTAATGTTCTGTTTTTTCATTCTCGAAAAGACAATATTTTTCGATTAGATGAGAAGGAATTTCTGAATTATAATTAAAATTGGTATCTTTATATTTTTCTTTTTGTCTTAGAATTGCTTTATTTATTTTTATTTTTATTTCTTGCATTGTTTTTTCCTGTAATGTGATGAAATTATTATCAATAAAATATATAATATCAATTGATTCTTTCAGATATAGTTCGAATTTTTTATGAAAATTTATAATTTGTTTATGATTACAACTACAATTTTTGATTGGATTAAATAAATTTCCGCAGGGGCAAGGAATGGAAAAAAATAAAAGCCAGAAGTTATTTTTTAAAATAAAATCATAATAATTAATAGATTGATTTTCTAAAAGTGTCTTAAAAAGAAGTATAATATCTTTTTTTAATCCATTAAAATCATTAACAAGAAGAAAACCAAATTGATTTTGATATAATATACTTTCCATAAGGTTTTTTTTATCTCCAATCAATTCCTTTTTTGTAATATTGCTCTGAATAATTTTTATGGGCCTTCTTTTTATTGATTCATGAATAATAAGAAATTCATCTTTTTCTTCTGGTAAAATGTCTGGTATAAAGAAAGATAAAAGATTTAGAAATTCGTTTTTATTTATTGGTTGTTTTTCTATAAAATAAAAAGAATGTTTACCTGCAATTAAGGGAAGTATTTCTATTAAATTTTTATAAATTTTTAAACTTTTGGGTAATTCATTTTCATTTACTTTATTCTTATTTATATATTCGAAAGATATACTTTGATCTAAAAGTTCTTTTATATGGGAAATTTGAGCAATTTTAATATGATTAATATCAATAGAATAATTGTTAGTATTTTTGGGAATAATGAATTTATTAAAATGTAAAGATTTACCTTGTACTAAAAAAGTAGAAAGATTTTCTATGGGTTCTAATTCTCCTAATAATGTTAATTCCCCTAAGAAAGCAATTTCTTCGATGGGGTTTAAAAAATCAAAATTTTTAAAGGCTAATAAAATAGACATAAAAATAGAAAAATCTAAATAATTATAATATTGTTTTAAAATAGAAGGGCTAATATTAACCTGAATATTTTCATATGGTAATGGAATCTGATTTGATAAAAAAATCGTTTGTAATTTTATAGATAAATCATTTGCTTTTTGATAGGGAATTCCTAATATTTTTATTCCAGGTATACCTTTTCTTATAACAGTTTGAACCGAAATTTTTCGTACAAAATTTGGTTTTTCAATGATCAAAGACTTTACAGTAAATGTTCTCATATATATATAGTATGTATTATGAGTAAAAATCTAATTATTTTTTTAGGGGTTTTTTTTATTTTATCTTGTAAATCGAGTTTAATAAAAAAAGAAGAACTGGAAAAATGGAATGCTCAATTACAAAAAGAATATATTAGTTTAGACAATATTGCTTTGTATGAATATGATTTTGATAAAAAAAAATATATAACTATTAATGAAAGTATTTTAATTAAAAAAAATACCAAAGTTTATTTACAATTAGAAGCAGTTGATGATTGGTTAAGAATACGTGCATTTGATTTACAAAAAAACAAAAAGGACTATTTAGGAGAGGTAATCTTTTATTTAACAGTTCCAGAAAATAAAGAATTAACTTCGAGTGAAATTAAAAAAATTATTGATGATTTTATCACAATGCATTTTAATTCCATAAATTGATAATTATTTATGAATATATCAACATTTATAGCCGATAAAAAAAATATGTATTTAAAAAAAGAAGTAATTTTTTTATTTTCTTTTATTTTTTTACTTTTACAAACAGGAAATTTAAGTTTAGTAGCAGAAACAAAATCTCATGGATACGAGGAAACAGACGAAATAGATATAGAAATTAAAAAATATATACAAAATTTAAAAGATAAAGATTTTGATGAGGAAAAATTAAATCAAATTTTTGGCCCTCCTTTACAATTAGATGATATAGAATTAATTCCTCAAAAAGAACAAACACTTCAATTTCAAAATTTATCCGAACAGGAATTAGAACAAAAAATACAGGAATTTTATAATCAAGGAAAAATTTATAATTATATTGTAAAAGAAGGGGATACTTTATATTCAATAGCAAAAGAATTTGGAATGAATTTAAATGAAATTTATCAATTAAATCCAGAAATTAGAAATAAAACAATTTATGTGGGAGATATAATAAAAGTTTATAAACAATCTGAAAATCAAATACAAAATAAAAAATGGAAAAAAAGAAATGTAGTAATTTATAAATATAAAAAGTATAAAGTAAAAAAAGGAGATACATTATCTCATATAGCTCGAAAATTTGGTACTACAGTAAATTCCTTAATACATTTAAATAAATTAAATTCCAGGGGAATAATTTATCCTAATCAGATTTTAATTGTTAATAAATATAAAATAATAAAAAATTATAAGGTAAGAAAATTATTTATTCAACCAGTTGATGGTTATATAACTTCCGGTTTTGGTTATAGAAGAAATCCCTTTATAAGTAAGATAAAACATTTCCATAAAGGAATTGATATTGGTGCAAATATAGGAACACCTGTAAAAGCTGCAAGAGATGGTCTTGTTATTTTTTCTGGTAGAATGGCTGGTTTTGGTAATTGTATCTTTATAAGACATCAGGATGGATATATTACTGTATATGGTCATAATAAAGTGAATTTAGTTAAGGTGGGAGATATTGTATATCAGGGACAGATAATTGCAGAAGTAGGAAGAACAGGTTATGCAACAGGTCCCCACCTACATTTCGAAGTAAGAAAATTAGATAAACCATTAAATCCATTATATGCATTAAAATTAGAAGAAAAAATACAATTGTCAGTAAGAAGAATTGCATTAAAATAAATATATATGACATCTATTATCATTACATTAAATCGTAATATTTTTTTTATTTTACTAATTAGTATATTATTATTATCATTTTCCCTTGCTTATTTAACTTCGATTTCTTTAAATTATTTTTTGATGAGTGAACAACAAAGCAATATAAAGATTGAATCCCCTCAAAGAAGAAATATTTCTATACCATTACCAGAAAAAAAACCTTATGAGGAATATGAAACCATTCTTTCTGGAAATTTATTACAATTACCCCTCGGGGCTGGTGTAGAATCTGAGGAAAATTTACCAGAAGAAGTAAAAGATATTGAACTTCTTGGTGTAATTGCAGGTTCTCCTAAATTTGCAAGAGCTTTAATTAAAATAAAAGACGAAAACAATATACAGGAATATGCGATTGGAGATATTGTAGCAGGCAATAAAATTATAAAAATTTATGCAAGTTCTATTGTTGTATTAAGAGGTAATCGCGAATTAGAAATAGCAGTTGGGGAAGATACTTCACAGGCAAAAGAAAAAGTTGTACAACAATCTGAACAAATTGAAATGTCATCTGAAAATGCAAAAAAAATTACTATAAAACGAAGTAGAGTAATACAATTAACACAAAATCAAACACAATTATATGAAAATAAATTTGCTCCTATTACGAAAAATGGTAAAATACTCGGTATTAAAGCCATCTTTATTCCACCAAATAATTTTTTATACGAATTAGGTGCAAGAAGTGGTGATATTATACGTAGAATTAATGGTCAACCTTTAGATAATATGAATAAATTAATGGAATTATGGCAGAATATTCAAACATTAAATAAAATTACCGTTGAAATTGAACGTGGAGGGAAAATTATTCCTTTTGAAATTTTAATTCAGGATTAATTCTTAAGATTTAAATTTCTTTATTCCGATAATCAAAACAATGAAAAAGAAATGCTTTTTTTTATTCTTTGTATTTATTATAAATGTTTCTATATTAATGCCTCAGGAAATAAAAAATGTTCCGAGAGGTATGTTTGTACCTAATTTTCGCGATGTTGAGATCCAGGATTTTTTAAAAACAATGGCACAAATTACCAGAAGAAATATTCTTGTTGATGATTCAGTAAAAGGTAAAATTACCATTGTTGCTTATAAACCTTTACCAGTAAATCAGGCTTTAAATTTTTTAAAATCAGTATTAGAAGTTCGTGGTTATACTGTTATAGAAGAAAATGGATTATTAAAAGTAACAAAGAAAAAAGATGCAGAGAATTTATCAGAATTAAAAAATAAAGATATACCTAAAAGCGAAAATGATATTATTACAAAAATATATAAAGTTCCTAAACATATCAGTATAAGGGAAGTGTCGGATTTATTTAAAAAATTAGGAGGTAATGAAATTACAGTTAATGAATTTTCGAATTCTATCATTTTAACGGGATATGCGCCAGTTATTCGTAGGGTAATAGAGATTGCAAATCAGGTTATACCAAAAGAGACAGAAAAAGAAGAAAGCATAGAAACAGAAGGTGTACATATGTATCAGGCTCAAAATTTACAGGCTCAGAGTCTTGCAGATATTTTAGTAAAATTAGAAAATCCTGTGATTAAACAGGACGAAAAAGATAAAACTCCTTCTGGAAAAATTAAAGCAGTAGCACATAAAGAATCCAATACAGTTATTGTAATTGCCAATAGGGATGAATGGAATGAAATTCGTAAAATTATAGAAAAATTAGACCAACCAAGGAAACAAATTTTATTAGAAGTTTTAATTGCAGAGGTTTCTGGTTCAGATATAAATGATTTTGGTATTGATTGGAGATATATAGGTCCCGATGCAGGATATACACAATTCAACACCGGTTTAGCTTTAGAAGGAAATTTAGTTGATGAAAATGGTAATATCACTGGAAATAATACCTTAGCTGGGTTTAGTATTGGATTTTTACAAAAAGGGGGAGATTTATTAGGAATATTTAATGCTAATGTTTCGAATCGAAATTTTAATGTTTTATCTGCACCACAAATTTTAACTTTGGATAATCAAGAAGCAGAAATCAATGTAGGGCAGGATGTCCCCGTAAAAACACAGGAAAGAACTACAGGTGGTGGTACTGCAGAAGCAACTGTAAATTCTTTTGAATATAGACCAGCTGGTATAAAATTAAAATTTACACCTCATATTAATCCAGAAGGAAAAATCAATTTAGAATTATTTACAGAAGTTACAAATATAGAGGGTGGAATTACTTCAGGTGTAAATCCAGTATTTAGTAAAAGAAATGTAAAGACGTTTATTAATGTTGATAATAGACAAACAATAGTAATTGGTGGTCTTGTTTCTACAGAAAAACTAAAAGCGATACAGAAAATTCCTTTATTAGGTGATATTCCTCTATTAGGATTTTTATTTCGAAGAACTACTTTTACGACTAAGAAAACCAATTTAATGGTATTTATTACACCAATTATTTTAGATAATCGCGATTTAGCAAATAAATTAACCAATACAAAAAGAAAGCATCAAGAATTAGAGTATAAAAAAGCAACTGAAAAAATTCATTTATGGCCTCAAGGTTATGTAAAAACACAAGAAGAACGCTATCAGGAACGTTTAGAAGATCAACCAATAACTATAACTCCAGAAAAGGAATCTAATAATAAAGAAAATCAATCTGTACAGGAAAAACAAAATTCAAAACAGCAGGAAAATAATATTGACAGAGAAAATCCCTATTTGATAGAATCTAATAATAATAAATGAAATATGAAAAAGCAATTAGGTGAACTTTTATTAGAAGAAGGATTAATAGATCAGGAATCATTAGCAGAAGTATTAAAAATACAGGAAAAATCACCCCTAAAATTAGGACAAATTATACAGAGAAAAGGTTTAGTATCAGAAAATGATATATTAAAAATTTTAGCAAAACAATATGGATATGATTTTTATCCTAAATTAGAATTTAAACAACATCCTATTTTACAAAAAATTCCTTCTTCTATTATAGAAAAATTTAAAATAGCACCTTTCGAATATAAAGAATCAAAACGTTTAATAAAAATTGCTATATCTGATCCAGAAAAAATTCATATACAAGATGATATAAGAAATCTTTTTAAAGGTTTACGTGTTGAATTTGTATTAGCACCAGAGAGTGAAATTTTAAGAATTTATCATACATATTATCAGAAGGTATCCGCAGATGATGTTGTTGAGGGAATGGAAGATGAATATTCGGAGTTTTCTCAATTAGATGATACCTTAGATTTAGCAAATGAAGCGCCAATTATAAGATTGGTAAATTCCATTTTAACACAGGCAGTTCAGGAGCGTGCTTCTGATATTCATATTGAACCTTATGAAAAGAATTTTGTTGTTCGATTTCGTATTGATGGTATTTTACATAGAAGATTATCTCCTCCTAAGGTAGCTCATGCTGGTGTTGTATCCCGAATAAAAATTATGGCAAATATGAATATTGCCGAGAATCGATTACCTCAAGATGGAAGAATTAAAATTAAATTATCTGGTAAAGATATTGATATCAGGGTTTCGACTTTACCTACAAAACATGGCGAAAAAATTGTAATGCGTTTATTGAATAAATCTGATATAGAATTTAATTTATATAATCTTGGGATTTATGATGATATTCTAAATGAAATTAAAAAAATTATTTCTCAACCCAATGGTATTATTCTTGTTACAGGTCCTACGGGTTCTGGTAAATCTACTACATTATATGCTATTTTAAAAGAATTAAATCAAGAATCTGTTAATATTATGACAGCAGAAGATCCTATTGAATATGAAATTGAAGGAGTTTCTCAGACACAGGTGCAGGAAAAAATAGGTTTAACTTTTGCCAATATTTTAAGAACCATGTTAAGACAGGATCCAGATATTATTATGGTGGGAGAAATTCGCGATCAGGAAACTGCACGTATAGCAATTCAGGCTGCTTTAACTGGACATCTCGTATTATCCACATTACATACAAATGATGCCCCCTCTGCAGTAACTCGACTTGTTGATATGGGTATTGACCCTTATCTTATTACCAGTAGTGTTAGAGCAGTTATAGCACAGCGTTTAGTTAGAGTGATTTGTGATAATTGTAAGCAGGGATATTTACCTTCAAGAGATCTATTAGAAGATTTAAAAATTGATCCTTTACAAATAAAAAATAAAAAGTTTTATAAAGGTTTAGGATGCGAAAAATGTGCTAATACAGGTTATAGAGGTAGAACTGGAATTTATGAATTTATGAAAGTATCACCAGCCATACAAAAAGGTGTATTGAAAGGTCTTGATTCTGAATCCTTAAAAGAAATTGCTTTAAAAGAAGGATTGATTACTTTATTTGAATATGGTAAAAGAAAAATTATAGATGGTATTACAACACCAGAAGAAGTTTTAAGAGTTTGTTAATGGCTGTTTATAAATATATAGCAATTGATCGAAAAGGTAAACAGGTTAAAGGGATTTTAGATGCCCCTTCGCCAACACAAGCAAGAAGAATTTTAAGACAACAAAATTTATATGTAAAATCCTTAGAAGAAGATATAGAAAAAAGAGAAAGAGAATTATTTCCCTTTTTATCAAAAATTATTTATCGAGTTCCTCGTAAAGATGTGGCATTATTTGCAAG
>BPKM01000012.1 GCA_026005135.1 Leptospiraceae bacterium
TTTTAACTATTATTTATTAAATTCTGAGGATACAATGTTATCGCCACCATATCCAAAGAAAAATAAAATAAAGTTATTGCCAATATTATTATTTTTATTCTTATTATTCGATTTTGATTATCCTTTATTTAACCAAACTAAAAATTTACAACTCATTCTTGATAATAAAATTCAACAGGTAGTAAATAACCCAGATAAAATTATAACTATTCACATTTATAAAAATAAAGAAAATATTGGATTTATCAACATAGATCCAGAATCTAAAATCATTATTAATAATAAAAAAATTTGTAAAAATGAATCTATTAAAATGATTGATGGCTCCTTAAAAATCCATTTAAACAAAAGTATACCATTTTGTTTATCTATTGATGATAAAACTATCATAATAAAAAATAATTATTATAAAAATAAAATGGTTCTTTCTATAACAAAAAATATTAATGAAAATAATGAAATAGAATACGAAATAAGTATTTCTAATGGAAATTCCCATATTTTAATTTTACCCGATTATGAAGAATTTCAATTAAATGCTGATGAAATTTTAGAAATATAATTAATAATATTTTTTATATATTTCTATAAGTTTTTTTACATGTTGATCCCAGCTAAATTTTTTAACCTGGCTTTTTCCTTTACGAATTAAATCTTTTCTTAAATTGGCATCATTACAAACTTTTAAAATTGTCTTCTGTATTTCTTGTATGGAATATGGATCAAAATAAATGGTAGCATCTCCACCTATTTCTGGTAAACTTGCTCTATTAGAAGAAATGGTCGGAACATTGCATGCCATCGCTTCTAATAATGGAAAACCAAAACCTTCTAATTTAGAAGGCATAAGGAATAAAAAAGCAGAAGAATAAAGAATTCTTAATTCTTCTTTTGGTATAAAAGGTAAGAAAAAAATCCATTGTTTAATTTCTTCGTCTATAATTGGCTTAACATATTCTGGTATTTTTTTATTTGTACCAGCTATTACAAGTGGTAACAATAAATGTTGTTTTTTCCATAATTCTTTTAATGCTAAAAGTAATCCATCTAAATTTTTATGTTTTTTTCCAATTCCTACTACTAATAAAAATTTATCTGGAAGTTGATATTTTATTTTAAATTCCAGTATTTCTTTTTTAGTAGCTGGATAAAAAACCTTTTGATTAATTCCATTATAATTTACAAAAATATTATTTTGATCTGTATGAAATTCTTCCTGTAATCTCTTTTTTGTATATTCAGATACTGTAATAATGGCTTTAGCTTTTTTTAATATTTGCGAAATTAATGTTTTGGCATAAAATCTATAATGAAGTTTTTTAAACTCTTCTGAATCTAAATGAATTAAATCATGTATTATTACTATACTTTGTTTTAAATGTTTTATGGGAGCATTATAATGAGGAAAATGAAATATTCCTTCCTTTGATGATTTAGCAGGGAAAAAAAATTGTTCTTTTAAAGAATAAATAGGTGCATTAAATTCTATTATATTATTTATAAATGGAAATATAGATTGAATTTTGTTTTTATTTCCAATTAAAGTTAAATGTATCTCTGAATTTTGATATAATCGTGATATTACTTCTTCTATCTGAGTACCAATACCAGAATAACCAATCATTCTTGCATCAAAATAAATATTAAGATGATTTGACATACAATCAAAACTTGTTTTTTTTACTCTATTGTGAACTTCTTTTTTAAGAAATGGAAATTATTTTTTATGTTTTTACTGGGCTCTTTCTTCTTAAATGCCTGTACAACACAAAAAGATAATCAATATTCTATTGAAGAAGCAAATATTAAATTACTATCTATGGTCATTCTAAAAAATTCTGAATGTAATACTAATAAACAGATGGAGCTAATATACTTTCCCATTGATAAAAAACAAATTGATCTTTGCTTTTATGAAGTTTATTTTTTAGATTGCAATAAATGGAATAATAATTTATTACCAGAAAGTTGTAAATTTTTAAATATTCAACTTAAATAATGTAAATTCATAATTTCATCGTTTTCTATTTTATTTATAAAATCCTTTTCGGTTAAAGGTGGTGCATAAAAAAATCCCTGTGCATACTGAATACCTAATTTATTTAATTTTTTTAATGTTTGTATATCTTCCACACCTTCCGCAATAATTTCTAAATTCAAATTTTGTGCTAATAGTATAATAGCATCTAAAATCCTATTATGTTCATCATTTTTTAATCTTCTTATAAAAATTTTATCAATTTTAATTATATCAATTGGTAATTCCTGTAATTCCGCCAAGGAAGAATAGCCTGTTCCAAAATCATCAATAGCAATTTTATAACCAAGTTCTTTTAATTGAAAAAGTTTTTTTAAACTGGATTCTTTATCTAACATTGCTAATGATTCTGTTACTTCAATAACAATACCACTGGTATCAATATCTAATTCTTGCTGTATATCAAATAAATTCATAATAAATAAATCTGAATGAAGTAATCTCCTCGAGATATTAATAGATAAATAGATTTTATATTTTTGATATAATTTTTTAAAAAATTCAAATGATTTTTTTATTACATAATAACTTAACTCTTCTATTAAACCTAAATCCTCTGCCATAGGGATAAAAATATCTGGACCAATATATAAATCTTTATTGTAATGTGTTAATCGTGCTAATGCTTCCATTCCAGATATTTTATTTTTTTTAATATCATAAATTGGCTGAAAATAAGGTTGAACTTTTTTTTCCGAAATAGCTTCTAATATATGACTTTGAATTTCGAATTTACTTAATGTAGTACTTCTTCTTGGTAAGTTTGATGCAAAAACAAACTGAAATCTACCACTTTGTTTTCCATAATTCATCGCTTTATCTGCTTCTCCGAATAATGCATCAATAGTCATGCCATCATTGGGATATAATGAAATTCCTACTGTATAGGTAATAAAAAATTTTTCTCCTTCAATAATTATTGGTTCTTTTGATAATTGTTTTAATCGCTCTAAAAAACCAAATATATCTGATTTATTTTTTATGTTTTCTATAAAAAAAACAAATTGATCCCCTCCCCACCGATATACTGAATGACTTATCTCTGGCATCTGGCGTAATCTATCAGCAAATAAACTTAATACTAAATCCCCAAAACGATGTCCTAATAATTCATTAACATGAAAAAACTTATCTAAATCTAAAAATCCAACTGCAATAGAAGTTCGATTTTTATCCGCTCGTAATATTGCTTTATATAAATCTTCTTCCAATCGATTTCTATTCGGTAATGATGTTAATAAATCATGCTCTGCGATTAAAATAAATTGTTTTTCTGAAATATATTCTAATGTTATATCTTTGATAATTCCTCTTATATATTTTTTCTTTTTACTTTTTATTAGAACAAAATCTGCTTCGTACCAATCATTTCTGCTTTTTGAAACTTTTACTGGAAATCGTATTCTTATACTCTTTTTCGTTTTAAATAAATTTGTTAATACAATTTTAACATACTCTCTATAATCTTCTAATATAATATCAAGAAAATTACTAAATTTTGATAACTTAGGAAATTTAGAATTAGGGATATAATTTACATAAAGGACATTTAAGTTTTCATCTAATTCAATTACATGTAATTTTAATAAAGATAAAGTTTGAAGGTATTTTTTATGTTCTTCTACAGATTGAATTGCATATGTTAAATCCCTCATTATACCAAGCATAATAGTTTCATTTTTACTTTTTATATAAGTAATAAAAACTTCTACGGGGATTTCTATACCAAGAGAATTTTTTATATATAAGCGAACTTTACCATTTTTTAATTTATTTTTATTATAACTATACCAGAATATTTTTTTATAACGTTTACTAAATTCATCTCTTATTAAATCAAAAATGGAATGTTCTAATACCTGTTCTGATGATAAATTTAATAATTTATTAAAAGCTGGGTTACAATCTATTATTTTATCTTTTTCTACATGATATAAAAAAACAGCATCATTTGTATGTAAAAATGTATTATAAAAATTTTCATATTTAAGATAATGATATTCTCGTAAATATTCACTGATAATTTTAACACTACATACATTTAATGTAAAATGTAATTCACTTAAATTCGTAATTGTTTTTTTAGAAAAAGCAATAAAATAGAGTTTTTCACTTTTTCTAATATTAATTTTAATTCCAATAAGTGATTGTATATTGAATTTTGCTAAACTATCATCTGGATATTGTTTATAAAATTCTCTTTCTATAAGTAAAGAACCAAATTTATCTATACGTTTTTGTAATTTTTCTGAAAATATATATTGCTGAAAGTCAATCTCTAAAGAATCCTTTTTATAAGAAGCTAAAATAAAATTTTCATTTGTATTATTCTTAGGAATAACAAATTCATTATTTTTACTAACTAATAAAAAAATTCCATCTAAATCATAATTATCTACTATCTTTTTTAATAATTTTTCGTATAATTCTTTACCAAAAAGGGTAAAAGTATCTAAAACAATTTTACTTAAAATTTGAAATTTTTCTTCATAACCTTCGATTTTTTGTAATGTTATAAAAAAATAGCATTTATTATATTCATCTTTTAACAATTTAATTAAACATATGGTTGGAATTATTTGATTTTCTATATTTAATATAATAGAAAAAGAATGGGTTCTCTCTGGTTTAATTAAAGCCATCTGAAATTTAAAGAAATTTTTTTGTTCTTCTGTAAGATATTCTAATAAACTTTTATTTACCAAATCTTGACTATTAAAAATTTGTTTTGCTTCTAAATTTGCATAGAGAATTTTCCAATCCTGAGTAACTAATAGCGGCAAAGGTAATATATCATAAGCTTTAAAATCAAATTCTTCTAATAGTTGCTCTGGATTCATAATAATAAATTCTTTTTCTATAGTACAAGCAAGATATAATATATATAAACGTAAATATTTTATTTGTCACTAATTTTTTTAGAATTCTGGTTTTTGTTTATTTAAAAAAGCTGTAATACCTTTTTCTGGTTCTCCTTTTTCGAACATTTCTGCAAAAGCATTCACTTCTCTTTCTAAAGAAGCTGTTAATGGTAATTCTGATCCAGAATGAACTAACCATCGTGCAACTTTTTGTGCTTCTACTCCTTTATATTTTAACATTTTTTGCATCATTTCTTCTGCTTTTGGTAATAATTCCTGTAATTCCACAACATGATTTACTAAACCAATCTTTAATGCTCGTTCTGAATCAATATGATCCCCTGTTAAAATGATTTCCAATGCAATACCTCTACCAACAATTCTTGGTAATCTCTGGGTTCCACCAAATCCGGGTATTAATCCAAGTCCTGTTTCTGGTAATCCAAACTTCGCATTTTTTGAAGCAATTCTTATATCACATGCTAATGCTAACTCTAATCCCCCACCTAAAGGCATATCCATTTATAGCTGCAATAGAAATTAAATCTGAACCAGCAATCATATTCATTGTTTTATGTCCCTTTCTTGCAAATTCTTCTGCCTGATCAAAATTTAGTCCTTTCATTTCTGTTATATCTGCACCAGCACAAAATGCTTTTTCTCCTTTACCTGTAACAATAACACCTCTCATTTTTGTATCAGAAATCAACTCTCTTATAGCTTCTCTTATTTCTGATAAAACCTCAGAATTTAATGCATTTAATGCTTTTTCTCTATTTAATGTTAATATAGCATAATTTTCTTTTTTTTCTAATTCTACGTACATTGATTCCTCCATTCTATATTAAAACTAAATACCAATAAGACTTATATATTAAATTTGTAAATTGTTTTATTATTTATTATAAATTTCTAATCGCCATTTCCAGCATCTCCACTATCACCACCATTAAAATTCGAAGAATCTCCCCAATCACTACTTGCTCCTCCACCTCCAAATTCACCTCCTTCTCCAGAAAAAGCAGTATTTTCTGAATTTTCAGAATCGAAATTTAAATCATTTCTATCAAAGTCTTCGTAAGAATTTATTATAGAATCATTAGAACTACTTCTTTTATTTTTAGCTGAACGAAAGAAAATATATCGAATTAACAAAAATATTATAAATATAATAATTAGGATTAATAGTATATCTATCATTCTTTACTCCTGAATATGATTTTACAATACTTATAATAGAAAAAATTATATTGTCAATAGTATTTTGATTTTTTTAAAGTGATTTAAGAATGTTCAATAAGGAATAATATATAAAGATTTTATTTATAAGGATTATATTATAAAAGGTTTTAATACTAATATTAATATTATAAAAAACAAAGGGTAACATAGTACCCTTTGTAATTAAGAAATAATTTATTTTTTATAGTTCTTTTAATTCTTGAATTAATTTTGAAATGGCTTGCTTTTGCATCTCCAAAATACATTAAACAATTTGGATAACCAAATAACTCGTTATCAATTCCAGCATAACCTGGATTTAAACTTCTTTTTATAACAACAACAGTTTTCGCTTTATCTACATTTAAGATTGGCATTCCATATATTGGGCTATTAGGATTATTTCTTGCAGCAGGGTTAACAACATCGTTTGCACCAATTACGATTGCAACATCACAATTAGAAAAATCATCATTGATTTGATCCATTTCATATAGCTTATCATAAGGAACAGCTGCTTCTGCTAATAAAACATTCATATGTCCTGGCATTCTACCAGCAACAGGATGGATTGCAAAACGTACATTAACTCCTCTTTTTTCTAATTCATCCATTAATTCTTTAACAACATGTTGTGCTTGCGCTACAGCCATACCATATCCTGGAACAATAATTACATTAGATGCACCATCTAACATCATTGCTAATTCTTCTGCACCTACTTCTTTAATAACAATTTCTTTTGCTTCTCCTGGACCTACTGATGCAGTTGTAGAACCAAAACCTCCTAACATTACATTCATTAAAGAGCGATTCATACTTTTACACATAATATTTGTTAATATAATACCGGAAGCACCAACTAAAGAACCTGTTATAACTAAAACTGCATTTCCTAAAACAAAACCTGTCATCGCTGCTGCAATACCAGAATAAGAGTTTAATAACGAAATAACAACTGGCATATCTGCCCCACCAATAGGTATTACGATTAAAACTCCAATAATTAAAGATAAGATTGCTATTGTGATTAATAAATTTTCACCAATTAAAAATCCTAATCCAATAGTAGATAAAATTTCTGAACTTGTTCTTTGATCTATTGTTAAAAATACTCCACCAATTATGGTTAATAATAATAATAATAAATTTATGGGATGTTGAAATTTATAAACTACTGCTTTTTCTGTAACTATCCCCTGTAGCTTACCAAATGCAATAATAGAACCAGTAAAAGTTACCCCACCAACTAAAATTGATAAAAATATTGTAACAGCAATATAAACTTCTGTTGGAGCTTCTTTAAAATAATCTGCAGATGCTACAAGTAAAGAAGCACCACCACCAAATCCATTTAATAATGCAACCATCTGGGGCATTGCTGTCATTTCTACTTTTAATGCCATAATTGCACCGATTAAAGAACCTATCAATAATCCAATAAAAATTAATTCTAAGTTAACAATCTTTTGATCAAATAAAGTAGCAACAATTGCTATAAGCATTCCTAAGGCAGAAGTAAAATTACCTATTCTTGCTGTCTTAACTTTACTTAATTGTTTTATTCCAAAAATAAATAAAATAGATGAAATTAAATATATTATAATAAGTATATCCTGACTCATTTTCTCTATTCCTCCTATTTCTTTTTAAACATTCTTGTCATTCTATCTGTTACAAGATATCCACCTACCACATTTATAGTCGCAAAAATAATTGCGATAAAACCTAAAATAGAAGAGATACTTGTTTCGTATCCAAAAAGATTTAGATTTACGTCTAAGCTGGATCCTGCACTTACTAAGGAACCAACAATCGTAATTCCAGATATTGCATTAGAACCAGACATTAATGGTGTATGTAATGTTGGTGGAACTTTGGATATTAATTCAAACCCCAAAAATACTGCCAGTACAAAAATAGTAAATAATAATATTAATTCATGAAATGTCATACAAATCTCCTTAAATAATTAACTATTTAAAATTTCTTTTGTTTTTTCGTGTATTACTTCGCCATTATAAGTAATAAGTGAACCTTTTACAATTTCGTCTTCTAAATTGATTTCTAACTTACCTTCTTTATTTAGATATTCTAATAATGCCTGTATATTTCTTGAATATAATTGACTTGCATCAAATGCTAAATCTGATACTAAATTCGTAAAACCAATAATTTTTACACCATATTTTTCCACTATTTTATCTGGTTCTGTTAATTCGCAATTTCCACCTGTACCTGCTGCCATATCGACAATTACAGAACCAGGTTGCATTGCTTTTACCATATCTTCTGGAACAAGAATAGGTGCTCTTTTTCCCGGAACTTGTGCAGTAGTTATTACTACATCTGCAGAAGCAATATGTTTTTTTAGAATTTCCTGTTGTTTTCTTAAAAATTCTTCCGATGCTTCTTTTGCATAACCACCTTCTTCTTCAATTACATCTGGTGGTTCAATATATTTTGCTCCAAGACTTTGTACCTGTTCTTTTACAGCAGGTCTTACATCTGAAACTTCTACAACTGCTCCCAATCGTTTTGCTGTTGCTATTGCCTGTAAACCAGCAACACCAGCTCCAATAATCACTACCTTAGCAGGTGATATTGTACCAGCAGCAGTCATCATTAAAGGAAAAACCTTCTTCGAATAATTTGCTGCAAGTATTACTGCTCTATATCCAGCAAGATTGGTTTGAGAACTTAAAACATCCATTCTTTGAGCTTTTGTTATTCTTGGAATAGAATCCATAGAAATAACATTAACTTTACTTTTCGCAGCTAATTGTACCAATTCTTTATTTATCAATGGGAAGAAGAAACCAATATAAAATGAACCTTCCTTCATCATTTCTAATTCATTTTTTCCTGTAGATGGATGCTTCATTGGTATATTAACTTTTATCAATATATCTGCTTCTTTATATAGACGATTTACATCTTCTATAACTTCTGCACCTGCTTCTATATACTGATTATCTAAAAATCCAGCTATTTGACCTGCATCTTTTTGTATATATACTGTATAACCTAATTTTTTTAATTTTGCAACTGTTTCTGGAATAATTGCTACCCTTTTTTCGCCTTCTAATATTTCCTTAGGAATACTTACAATCAAGGTACACCTTCCTTTATTTTAGTAATTTGGGATATTTTTTTCTCTCCAAATATCATGACAACGAAAAAATAACACTGGTGTTTTAAATAAACAAGAATCATTTATTTTTTTATACAATGAATTTATTTTAGATTTAAAAATTATCTTCCACGACCAAATAACATAATTCTTGCAGTTTTAATTATGATGGAAAAATCTAATAAAAAAGAATAATTTTTTATATAATATAAATCATATTCTAATTTCTGAATCGTATCTTCGATAGATGCTCCATAAGGATACATAATTTGTGCCCATCCAGTTAATCCTGGTCGAATTAAATGTCTAAAATGATAGTATTTTATTTCTTTTTCGTATATTGCTGTTAATTTTATCCATTCTGCACGTGGACCAATTAAACTCATATCTCCTTTTAAAATATTAAATAATTGAGGCAATTCATCTAAACGAGATTTTCTTAAAAATTTTCCTATTCTTGTAATTCGTGGATCATTTTCCTGTGTATAAGGATTATATTTATCTGCATCTTTTATCATGGTTCTAAACTTATAAGCAATAAATATTTTTTTATCCAGTCCTAATCGCTCCTGTTTAAATAATATAGGAAAACCATCATCAATCCATATCGCAATTGTTACTAAAATCATAATTGGTAAAAATAAAATTATAAGTAAAATCGATAAAATTTTATCCATTAAATATTTAATACGTATAATAGAAGAACTTTCTATAATCATAAATCCTCTTGTAAATAAAAACCAGGAATCATCAATATAAAATAAAGGAATTTTAAAAAAATAATATTCGTAGAAATAAACAAGATCATAAATGGGAATACCTTCTCTTTTTATTTCTATAAGAGTATTGATATGTTTTGATTCTAATTTCTTAATTGCTATTATAATACCAGTCCAGTTTGATTTAACTACATCTTCAAATTCAGTTTCAATTTCTCCTATAATATTTAAATGTTTTATATTTTTTGCTTTTTTCATTGATTTTTTATCAAGCAAATAATAAATTTCCCATTTACCTCCCCTTCGCTCAATTTCTTTTTGAAATTCTAATGCATATTCCAAATTTGTTATCATTAACCATCGAATTTTTAAGCGATCTGGATCAAATAATTTATAAAAATAAAATCTTGTAAGAAAAAAAACAGGTGTTAAAAGCAAAATAGAAATAATAAATACTGTTCTACTTTCAAAAATTGGATTTTTATAAGATAGAAATAAAAAACTAAATAATAAATATATAATAGAAAATATTAGAATACCTAATAAACTTCTATAATACATAGGAAATTTAGAAAAAGGACTCCAGGGATTATATAAATCTAATAGATAAAATATAAATAAACATAATCCAATAAAAAGAAATAACAAATATAATTCATTTTTTAATGGATACTTATTTAATTTAAAATAATAAGCAAAATAAAAAGTAAAGAATAATATTAATGCATCAAAAATTAATAGTAAGATTTTATAAGGTTTAAAATGATATCTCATAGAAAGTTTTTTTTTTAATTATATTCAGGATGTAAATAATAAAATAACATTTTTATATTTTAATTATTAATTTTTATTTATTGATTTCTTTTTTCTTGCTGGCTTTTTTTTCTGTTTCAATTCTTGTATTTTTTGCTCAGAGATAATTTTTTTTGGAATATTTTTTCCTTCTAAACTTAACATCCAATCTCTTAATAAGGCAGCTTTTTCGAAATCCAATTTTTCTGCAGCTTCTAACATCGCTTTTTTGATTTTATTAATTTTTTCTGTTGTTTTTAAATGTTTAACATTTAATTCTTTTTCTAATTCTTCGAAATTATGGATTTCTTCTTCAATTTCTTGATATTCCAGATCTCGTGGTAAAATATCATCAATACGTTTTTTAATTGATTCTGGTGTAATATTATGTTTTTTATTATATTCTTCTTGAATTTTTCTTCTTCTTCTTGTTTCTTCTATTGCAATTTTCATTGATGGTGTAATTTTATCTGCATATAATATAGCCATACCATCAACATTTCGTGCTGCTCTACCTATAGTTTGTATTAAAGAACGCGCATCTCTTAAAAAACCTTCTTTATCAGCATCTAAAATTGCAACTAGAGAAACCTCCGGTATATCAAGACCTTCTCTTAATAAATTTACTCCTACAACTACATCATATATTCCTTTACGTAAATCTCGAATAATTTCTACTCTCTCGATAGTATCAATTTCTGAATGTAAATAAGCAACCGATATATCTAATTCTCTTAGATAATCTGTTAAATCTTCTGCCATTTTAATTGTTAGAGTTGTAACAAGAGTCCTTTGTTTTTTTTGAATTCTCTTTTTAATTTCTCGTATTAAATCTTCTATCTGATTGTTTGTTGGACGAACTTCCACGATGGGATCCAATAGGCCTGTTGGTCTTACTAATTGTTCAACTATAACTTGTGCACGTTTTAACTCATATTCTGATGGAGTAGCAGAAACATATAATATATTTTTTGCTTTTTCTTCAAACTCTTTAAAATTCAAAGGTCTATTATCTAAAGCTGAAGGTAAACGAAAACCATAATCTACTAAGGTTTGCTTTCTTGAACGATCGCCATTATACATTCCGCGTATTTGAGGTATTGTAACATGACTTTCGTCTATGATTACCCAGAAGTCATCTGGAAAATAATCTAATAAAGTGGCTGGTGGTTCTCCCGGCTTTCTTCCAGATAAATGTCTGGAATAATTTTCTATTCCATTACAATATCCTAAGGTTAATAACATTTCAATATCATATTTTGTTCGCATTTCAATTCGTTCTGCTTCTAAAAATTTCCCTTGTTTTTTAAAATACTCAATACGTTCCTTTAATTCTTCTTCTATTGCTTTAACTGCTTCTTTTAATCTTGGTGGCGATGTTATAAAATGCTTTGCTGGATATATAATAATCCTTTCTAATTTTTCTAATATCTTACCAGTTAAAGGATCAATTAAGCTGATAGTATCAATTTCATCACCAAACCATTCTACTCTTACTGCTTCCTGACGATATGCAGGGAATATTTCTACTGTATCTCCTCTAACACGAAATGTACCTCTAACAAAATTAATATCATTTCTTGTATATTGAATATGGATAAGTTGTTTTAGAACTTCATCTCTATCAATTGTTAAACCTTTATCTAATAATACTATGCTTTCTTTATAATCTTCTGGTGATCCTAAACCATAAATAGCAGAAACAGAAGCTACAATAATTACATCTCTTCTTTCCAGTAAAGCAGATGTAGCGCGAAGTCTTAATCTATCAATTTCTTCGTTAATACTTGCATCTTTTTCTATATATAAATCAGAAGTAGGTACATATGCTTCTGGTTGATAATAATCATAATAGGAAACAAAATACTCTACAGCATTTTCTGGAAAGAATTCTTTAAATTCCTTATATAATTGTGCTGCTAATGTTTTATTATGGGTTAAGACTAAAATTGGTTTTTGGATTTTTTCAATAAATCCAGCCATGGTAAATGTTTTTCCCGAACCAGTTACTCCAACAAGACACAATTGATTTTTTCCATTTAGTGCAGCTTTACTTAATTCTTCTATTGCTTTAGGTTGATCACCAGCTGGTTTATATGCTGAAATTAATTTAAATTTTTTCATTTTTTGTAATAGGTACTATTTTTTTTTTCGCTTGAAAAATTGCTATTTCTTTATTCTCAATTAAATCAATATCCATTTCATCGAAAAGCTTAGACATGACAAGCATTCCCCTCATTAATGTAATAGAACTATCATATTTACCATTTTCTATATCTTTTTTTATTTCTGGAATTTTATATTTATTATGAATTTCTATATAAAAAGTATTTTCTTCTATAAAATATTTTACATATATTTTATCATCTGATGAATATTTTACAGCATTTTCTGTGGCTTCAATAGAAGCTATGATGATATCATATATTATATCTTCATCTATTTTATGAAAGTTTAAGAAGGATAATAAACGAGAACGTACAAATTGAATGGGAGAAAAATTTAACGATGCTGGAGCATAATATTCCATAAATCTTGTAAAACTCAATTCTAAATTATAGATATATTCATTTTTATAATTTTCATTATTTCTAAAAATATTTTTTTTTATTAATTGATGAAAAACTTTACTAAAATTCTTATATGTTAATTCCTCTGGATGGAATAAAAAATAATGCCAGAAGTAAAATTCCTTTATAGTACCGAATAATCCAGATTCTCCCATCTGGATAATTTGATTTTCTAATTCATTTTGAATCATTTTTTTAACGCTAATAATATATTACTGGAAAATATTAATAATCCTCCAAGCCAGGAATATATAGAAAAAGGTTCATCCAAAAATAACCATCCATATAATATAGCAATAGGAATTCGTAAACCAGATATTATACTTCCTGTTGTTGCATCTAAATAACGATAAGAAATTGTTAACAACCATTGTCCCATAACTCCCATTATAGCTGATGCCAGTAGATAATACAAATCTAATTTATCAAGTAAAAATATTTTTTTATAGCAAAAGGGGAAAGAAAGAATAGTACCAATAAAGAACATCCAGAATAAAATAATTTCAGATCGAACTATACGAGCAGATCCTCTTAAATAGATAATTGCAATAGATGATACAATACCAGAACTTAAACCCAATAAATCAGAAAAAAGTAAATGTTGGGCTAATTGAGTAATTGGTTCATAAAAATGTAAAAATATTCCAGCCAAACATAAAATCAAACTTAAAATTGTCTTAAAATCTGGATATTCCTTTAATAGAGGACCAGAAATTACTGCAACAAATGCTGGATATGTCATATTTAATACATTTGCTCTTCCTGTTTCTCCTAATTGAACTGCATAATAAAATAAAACAACTGCAATACTATTAAAAAGTCCTCGAGATATTACTGGTAATGGAATTTTTAATGTAATTTTGATATTATTTTTTATTAATAAAAACAAAAAAAATATACTGCCTAAATAATACCTGTAAAAAGCATAAGTAAAGGCATCTGAATTAGTATCTAATTGGAGACCTATATGAACCATAACTGTTGCAAAATAAAATAAAAAAGCACTTAAAGAATTAAAGATAATCCCTTTTAAACTTTTCTTATGACTGAGATCATAAATGTATTGACTCACAGGTTCATTTCTCCGATTTATTCCTACTATGCCACTAATAAAAGTAACAATCTTTCAAAAAAATTTAACTGAAGGTTTAAATATCAATGTAATGAAAAAATTAGTTTCCACCAAATCAGATATAATGATACTTCCAGAATACTTTAATGTAGATTCTAATATTAAATCCATTCAGGAACTTCAGGATAGAGAAAAAAGTGCATTAGACTGGTTATTAAAATTAAATCATTCTTATAAAAGAATTATAATTGGAGGAAGTATTATCCATAAAGAAGAGAATAATAATAAACTTTATAATGCCTGCCCTATTATTTTTAATGGAGAAGTCATTGATTGGTATTATAAAAGAAATTTAACATCATCAGAAGAAAAAAAATTTTTAACACCAGGTAGTGAGGCTGGAATTTATATTTTAAATAATATAAGGTTTGCTGTTTTAATAGGAGAAGATTATTTAGAAAAATCCTATATAGAAGAACTAAAAGATCAAAATATTAAATTGATTTTTATTGTAAGTAAAACTTTTATAGACGATAAAACAAACACAGAAGAAATCTTACTTAATTATGCCAAGAAAAATCAACAAGTTTTTGTAAAATGCGATGCTGTTGGGACACTTATAGATAAAAAGTTAAAAGGGAAGTCTTTATATGTTTCCCCAAATGGTATAAGCTGGCATATTCCACCACAAGAAGAAGAAAAACAAATTATAAAAGATATTATGGTACAAATATAAATTATGATTTTTCGGGAACTTTTACAATTTTCTCTACACGAGCATGAACCTTATCTTTTAAGAAATGGATAAAAATAGTATCATTTTCTTTTATCTCTTCTCCTTTTTTGATAATTTTTTCGTTTTTATCTGTTACATAAGCATACCCTCTTTCTAATGGTGCATAAGGATTTAACTGTTTTAATTTTTCTTCCAGAAGAGTAAATTGTTGTTTGTTTTTTTGTAAAATGTATTTCATACTTACTTTGATTCTATTTTCCAATTGCTCTAAATATTTTAAAGGCTGCGAAATTAATCGTTTAGGTTCTTTCCATATAATAAAATTTGCTATCGTATTATATTTTTCTTTTAATCCTTGTATTCGATAATGTAAAATATTCTGCATTTTGATAATATAATTTTCTATGAGATTTATTTTTTCATCTATATCTGGAATAAATTTTTGTGCTGCTTCGCTTGGTGTAATAGCATAATCATCTGCTACTAATTCACATAATGGGCGATCAATTTGATGTCCAACAGCAGAAATAATTGGTACACGAGAATTAGCAATAGCTCTAATAATTTTTTCATCATTAAAAATAAATAAATCTTCAAACGATCCACCACCTCGTCCTAAAATAATTACATCGATTTGATATTCTGGTTTATTTAATATTTGTATTGCTTTAATTATACTTTCTTTTGCTTTTTCTCCCTGTACCTGACAGGGTGCAATATAAATATTTATATCTCTAAATCTGCTTTTTGCAATTTTTATTATATCTTTTAAAGCTGCGCCACTATCAGAAGTTGCTATTCCAAGATTAATAGGCAATACTGGAAGTTTTTTCTTTCTTTCGGGAGAAAATAAACCTTCTTTTTCTAATTTTTCTCGTAGTTCTTTAATTTTTTTAAAAATATTTCCAATATGATTTATTTCTGCTACTTTTTCTACATTTAATTGACAATGTCCATTTTTTTTATATAAATTTATTTTACCATAAGCACGAATGACTTTACCATCTTTTAATTCTACATTTGAATAAGGATACTTGTTTTTATTTTGATTGAAAGAAAAATAAACACATTCTAAATTACTTTCTTCATCTTTTAAAGAAAAATAAATATGTCCAGATGATATTTTTTTATAGTTATAAATTTCCCCTTCTATCCAGATACCTTTTAATTCTGACTGTTCATTAATTATATCATATAATTTCTCTATAATTTGTTTGGGTGTATATACTTCTTCATCTTCTAAATTTACCTGCTTAAGCAATAATAATATTTCTTCAGAAGAATTAAGATCCATAAAACTTAATCCGAAGAATGTTGTATTGGTTTGTCAAGAATATTTTCCTTATCTGCATAGGGATATAAACGCCATACTATAATAAATAATGCTAAAATTAAAGGACCTAATATTAAGCCAGAAATACCAAATTCTTTTAACCCCCCAATAATTGCCAAAAACAATAAAATAGAAGGAATCCCTATTTGTTTATCCAGTATCTTAGGCTTTACAATATTTTCTAATGTAAAAAAAGATAATAAGCAATAAACACTTAAAAAAATACTCCAGCCAAGACTATGTTTGATAAAATACAAATATAGACTAGCAGGTAACCAAACAATAGATGTTCCCAAAACAGGTATAATAGAAAAAAGTGCTCCTAAAAAACCATATAAAACGATATTGGGTATTCCAGCAATATAAAACCCTATTGCTAAAAATAATCCCTGTAAAATTGCAATAAATACATTACCTTTTAAAATAGCAGAAATTACTAACTTCATTTGATTTTTAAAGTCATCCATTAAGGTTTGATCAAAAGGCAACATCTGAGAAAATTTAATATAAAATGTATGTCCATCACGTAATAGAAAAAATAGTAAAACAAAACCTAACAAAATATATACGATAAGTCTAATAGTGAGCCCTAAGCTAAACATAAATATATTATAAGCACCACCTACAAGACCAGAGACATTAAAAAAATTCAAATATTCTGAATAATCTTTTAATATTTCTCCTAAACGATTTAAAAAAGTAACCCAGAAAAAAGGATCATTTGTAATAAAATTAATTAAGGCATCGAAATTTAAAAAAAATCTTAACATCTCTCCATTTTCAATACTCATTTGAATTAATTTAACTAAATTAATAATCTGTTGAATCAGTATAGATATAAAAAAGATTAAAGGACCAATAACTAATACTATGATCATTACAATAATAATTAAAGAAGTTAAATCTTTATTTTTTATGTAAAATAATAATCTTTTATTATATTTATCAAATGTAGCATAAAGTAAAAAAGCAAAAAAAATTGCCCATACAAACGCTCTAAAAATATATAAGACTAAAAAAGCGGAACCAAATAAAAAAATTATTAAAAGTATTAACTGTAAAATAAAATTAGAATAGGTATGAACATTTTTATCATTCATCAGTTAGCTTTTTTATATAAATCTTAATCCTTGCTTTTTTTTTCGTATCCTCAATTAGAATACTTAAATTACGATTAAAAAAATCCTGTGCATTTATAAAATTAATTGTACTATTGTGCCCTTTTATTGTTTTAGATTGTAATATTTGCCATTCTTTTATTTTCATAATATTTTTATAAAAATTCAAGATATGAGAAGTATTAGGATTTTCGACTTCTAATAATAATGCATATTGATCTGGTGACCATATACCTGTTCTTTCTAAATGAACGAAATACCGAATTTTAGCAGAAGGATAAATTAAATCAACGGGAAAATTAGCTTCCTGTAAATTATTATATTCTGGTTTTTGATATATAAAAAAAGATTTAGATACTTCTAATTTTTTTGAATGTTCTAAATTATTACAAGTAATAATAAATATAAAAAACAACAAGGAAAATACGTTTTTCATCGTATTAATTTTACCAATAAATTTAGTTTTTCTGCTAACTCAACAACTTCTGGTATACTATCTGGGTCTATAATTATAGTAGTTGGACTTAATTGTTCTATGATTATTTCTTTATCATTAATCTGTCCTAATAATAATTCCATATGATTAGGCTCTCTTGTTTTTACAACAACACATTCATCTGTAATTGTAACAAGAGGAATATTATTTTTCCAATCATTAATAGAAAATATTAAATTCTGTGGTAATTCTGTAGGAGAAGTTTTTTCCAAAAATTTAACAAATTTATCTGGATCTTCATTCATCAATAATGCAGTTAAAAAAGAATCCCTCGTGAACTGGAATGTATAAATATTTTCAAAAGACTTTAATTCGCAAAATACTTTTAGATAATATAAACCATTTAATGATAGTCTTTCTGGAAAAGCAATAATAGATAAATCTGGGTTAATAGCAATAGCTCCTTTTTCATCATCTTTTTTTAAGGGTGCTTTTTTAACAAGATGTAAACCAAGCTCAGAAAAAGAAATCCATCTATCTGGATATTCAACTTTTATATAGCCAAATAATTGCATATAAAATAAAGCAGAGATTAATTCCTTTGTATAATTAGCTAAGTTATCTGCAAATTCCTTAATTTTAAAATTTTTATCCAGTATTACATTTTCTCGAATCAATAATGCCATTATTACATAGTAAATATTTCTTTCTTGTTTTAATAATGTTTTAACCACACTCTGAAAAATTTTCTTTTTATAAAAAGGAACATAAATAGGTTCAAATACTTCTTCATAGCGAATAATTCTATCTTCTGCTTCTTCTATTGCTTTTAATGTTCTTTTTAAGATATCTAATGGTTCTTTTTTTAAGATTTCTTCCCAATCATTTCTTAAAACAATATCATCTTTTTTAATACGTACTATATCTAAAATCCTCATTACTGTTAATAATAATTCAATCTGATAAATCTGACTTTTTTCTTTAAAAAGTTCAATATTAACTGGCAATAAAAAATTTTCTGTATCTCTTAAATCTGTTTGTTTTAATTTTCCAGATTTAGATAATGTAATTCCCCTTTTTAAAATATATACAATAAGTTTTTTTATATTAATAAAAAAATCTAAATCATTTTTACTAACTCGTTCTAAACTTTTCTTTACTCCTTTGGGTGTTTTTGGTATAATTGGATTACTAACAAGATATTGAAAAACTTCTTCTGGTATTACAAGAATACGAATAAACTTTTCATCAATAAAAAAATCATCTCTAAGTAATAATAACTTATGTAATTTTAAAATAACATCTTCCCATTTATCTTTATTTTTTTCTATTAATTCTCGAGCTGGATTAATTTCTATAATACCACCTTGATTAAAAGCATATAAAAGTAACTCTTCTTCTACATCAGATAATTTTGATAAAAGAATCTTTATATTTTCTTCAATTTTTTCTTTTGTCCATTTATCATTTTTTTGCCATATGGGATCTATATCATTAATTTTATTTTCTTTTTGTAATTCATTTATAATAGATACAATGGATTGAGAAAATACATCAATGGGTTTTTCAAAAGTAATTTTTATTGTTTTTGCACTTTGTGGATAAGCATAGTATCGGTCCAATGTATTCGTTAATCTTTCTCTATTTTTTCTCTGATATACTAAAAAATATCTTTTTAAAACACCCAATTCCATTTCAGCAGAATTAGGTGGAAGAGAAAATTTTTTAGCAATTTCTCCTAAGGTTAATACTAATTCTGGTTGAGAGATAATTTCAAGATAAATCTGAATTTGTATAGCACTTAATTTTTCTAAAATACCTTTAACATAGAACTCATCTTCCATTGCAGCCATTAACAATTTTATCTGACTTTTTTTATCTTTGGGTAATTTTTTTATATTCCAGATATTCAATAAACGCTTGAGTGTATTTCCATCTATTTTTATTAGTTCAGTAAGTAATGGATTTTCTTCTGGCATAGTTTTTTTTGTCATAACTTATGGATTCGTTAAATAATAGTGTCAAATCTTTTAAAACTTTACGAGTTGTAAAATCATTTTTTTATTTGATTATTATATTATTTCTAACAAATTATATTATAAATCATTATATTATCTGGTATGTATCTTACCAGTGGTTATCTGCAATCAGTATTGTTTTATTCTTGGTAATTTATGCTCTTTTAAAAAAAATTCTACAGTTTGGAAAAATTTATCATATCTCTTTTATTTCTTTAATGCTTTTTATATTAATAATAAAGACGTTTATTTTCGATATAAAAAAAATTTCTGGAATAAGTATGAAACCTTCTTTAAAAGATGGACAATGGGTTCTTATTGATAAATTACATTATGGTATTAATATTCCTTATTTTCTTTTTCCTTTTGGTACTATTGGCTATAAAAAAATATGTTTAAAAGAAATCTGTTATTTACAAAAACTAAAACGATTTGATATTGTTATTTTTGATTTCCCCGATCCAGTAATAAAAGAAAGAATCTGGATAAAACGTATTATTGGATTAGAAAACGAAGAATATGAATTTAAAGATAATGCTTTATATATAAATAGAAAAAAATTAGATTTCTATTCCCATATAGATTTTTTAACTGAATACCATTCCACACCAATTTTTATTTTACCAGAAGAATTAAAAATTTATCCCAGTATTTATCAATTCTTTTTTTTAAATGGTACAGGGGAAAAAGGTATAATACCAGATGGAAGTTATTTATTAATTGGTGACAATACCAAATTCTCACGTGATAGTAGAATTTATGGATTCATTCCAAAAGATAGAATTATAGGAAAGGTTATTTATGCATTTTAATTTACAAAAAGCAAATCAACGACTTTTTATAATACTTGTAGGGGTATCCTTAATTTTTTTTCTTATCGCTTTAAGAATTATTTTTCTATCTGATATTGTTTCAGAGAATAAATCAAGAATAGGTCTTAAACAAATTTTAAGAGGAAATATATCTGATAGAAGAAGTGTTAATCTTGCCATAACAGAAGAAGCAAGTACAATAGGAATCAATCCAAAGGAAATCATAGATCCTCAATTAACTGCTCGATTTCTTGCAGGTTATTTAGATATGGATTATAATACTATTTTACAAAAAATTTATTTATATCAAAATCGGAATTACTTCTTATTAAAAAGAAAAATCGATAATTATATAGCAGAATTAATTTTAGATTTAAATCTTCCTGGTGTATATAGAGATTTTGAATATAAAAGGATTTATCCTGCCAATACGTTAGCTTCGAATCTAATAGGCTTTGTTAGAAAAGATACATTAAAAGGTATGGCTGGTATTGAATTAATTTATGATCAAATCTTAACAACACCATCTACATTATTTTCAGGATATTCTATAGAGTTATCAATAGATTCCTTAATACAATATGAATTAGAAAAAGTACTTCAAGAAGGTTTCGAAAAATCAAAGGCAAAAAAAGCAATAGGAATTATGATGAAACTTGATACCGGCGAAATATTAGCTATGGCAAATTTACCTAATTTTGATCCTAACTATTATTATAGAGAAAATGCTGAATATAAAAGCAATTGGGCAATCACTTATCAATTTGAACCAGGTTCTCTAATGAAACCTTTTTTTGCTGCAATATTAATCAATGAATATCCAGATATTACTAATAAAGAAGTTTATTGTAATGGAGAATTTAATTTTCGAACAGGAAATGTTAGATGTTTAAGAAAAGGAAAAATTCATGCCCATGGTAAAGTGGATTTGGAAAAAATTATTGAAGTTTCCTGTAATGTTGGTATTATTCAACTAACCAATATATTAGATAAAAATACAATATATAAATATTTATTAGAATTAGGTTTTAATAAACCAACGCATATTGTACCAGAAAACTGGGAAGCAAATGGCTATATTCCAAAAATAGACAACTGGGTTGAATCGACACCTTATTATTTACCAATAGGTCAAGGGATGCTGGCTACACCCATTCAAATTTTAACTGCATTTAGTGCTCTTGTTAATGATGGAATTTTAATAAAGCCAGTACTTGTTAGAAAAATAGAAAGCGAAGATAAAAAACTTTTCGAAACATTTACAACAGAAGTAAAAAATACATCTTTAAGAAAACAAACTTTAAAAATTTTAAAAGAATATTTATATAATGTTGTAGAAAAAGGAACAGGTAAATTAGCAAATGTTTCTTTTACAAAAATCTTAGGGAAAACAGGAACAGCACAAAAATCTGGACCATATGGTTATTTAGATGAATTTACAGTTTCTTTTATTGGAGCTTTTCCTTTTTCTAATCCTGAATACATTGTACTAATAATTTATGATGGAGTTAATGATACCTATTCTGGTGGTAATCTTGCAGCACCAACCTTTGCTAAATTTTTACAAAATATAAAAAAGATCTTATTCAGTCAACTATACACTGAAGAAATAGATATAACAAAAAAAATACAGATAGAAAAAAATAATAAATTACTTAAATATAAAGAAGAATTACCAGACTTTAAAGATGCATCTCTTAAAGAAATCTTTGAATGGAAAAAATATGTATTAGAACCCTATAATAAAAAAAATCATACCAATATTGAAATAGAAATTTTTGGTAATGGATATGTTATAAAACAATATCCTCAGGCAGGGAAAAAATTAAACTCTATTAATAAGATTCAATTATATCTAAATGAAGAGAATTTTTAATTTTTATTAGGAAAAAAAAGATAGGCAATAACCTATCTTCTTTTAATGAGCATGACCATGAGCTAATTCATCTGCAGTCGCTTCTCTTACATCTATAATATTTATATCAAAATTTAAGTTTTGACCTGCTAAAGGATGGTTTCCATCTACAACCACAGTATTTTCTTTAATCTCCTGAATGGTTAATATATAGGTTCCCTGTTCTGTTTGCGCCTGAAATTGCATTCCTACTTCTAATCCATTAGAATCGTCAAATAAATTTCTTGGAACTTCTTGAATTAATCCTTCATCCTTATAGCCATAACCATCTTCTGGTGGAATAGTAACTGAAAATGATTCTCCTGCTTCTTTGCCTTCTAATGCTTTTTCTAAGCCAGGAATTAAGTTACCATTTCCATGAAGATATTTTAATGGTCCTCTACCCTGAGATGTATCAATGATATTACCATTGTCATCTTTCAGGGTATAATCAATTGTTACTACTGTATTTTTTTGTACTTTCATAAATTTACCTTTTTTAATAATTTGGAAATATAATTTAAATAAAAACAATATGTCAAAATAGTCAATAATTATTTCCATAGATATACTCTTAATGCAAAAAATTTAAATATATATTTTAAATAATTTATTAAATCTAACTTGACCATTTATTACTTTAGATATATTTACATTTATAATGAAAAAGATAAAATTAAATAAATACTTGTTATTTTTAATAATTTTTATATCCTTTTATTCGAACTTATTTTCGCAAGAACAAGATATTATTACATTAGAAGAACAAACAGAAGAAAAATCATTAGAAACCATAGAAATCCATCTTCTTGGAGGTTCTAACTTTTTTCCAAAGGGAAGTTTAATACAACTACAAAAAAATTATGTACAAAATATTCGTATATTAAGTTTAGAAAATAAGGTTCAATATAGAGATATTCAACAGAATAGTTTATTATTACCCCAACCTTTTTATTTTGAGCCAGAATATTATGGCACATCTTCTTTTATTTTTGATATATGGAAATATTCTCAAAAGAAAAAAAATATCTTCTATGGTGTTTCCTTTCATTATAGTTCTCTTCGTAAAGAAGAACAAAATACCAGTTATTCTTTTATAAACCAAAAATGGGAAATAACACCCTATACAACGAATGAACTATTTTTATCTTTATTTTCTCCGACTTTCAGTACTGGCTTTACTTTTTCAATAGCAAACCCTATTTCCTTTTATACTTCTTTAAGAATTGGACCGGCTTTCTTTCATGGCAATATGCATAAGAGTTCTAATCCATTAAAGGAAAATCTAAATATCAATACTAAGATTAAAAATGGTACTGGCTGGAATTCCATGATGAGTATAGGAATTGTTTTTAATATAACAGAAAACTTTTCTATTATTGCAGAAAATTCTTATTCATATTATCAATTACATTCTAATAAACTTCCCAATTCTAATTTAGAATTATTCCATTTTTTAATGGGAATTAGTTTTGAATTTTAATAATTTTTATTTCATTTTATTTAGTTCTTCCTCTTCTTTTTGTTTTAAAAATTCAATCTTTTCTTCCATTATTTCTCTTATATAATCAGATAATTCATCTACACTCATATTTTTATATTGTTCTGGAAAGATAGGATCACAAACTATTGCCCAAACTTTTCCTGGATAAACCCTCTGAAAAAATTTATCTCTTTCCACTGGTATGATATACTGAGAACCCCAGATCACAATGGGTTGTAAAACAACATTTGCTTTTTTTGATAATATAAAAGAACCCTTTTTAAATGGTAATAATTTTCCATCTATTTTTCCTCTTGTACCTTCTGGAAAAATAATAACAGACTTACCTTGTTTTATTTGATCTGCTGCTTCGAATAATGATTGCATTGCTTTTTTTCGATCCTCTCTTTCTACAGGTATATATCCAGCTGCTTTCATTGCAGGACCAACAATTGGCAATTTAAATAAAGATTGTTTTGCCATCCATCGAAAAGAAATATCTAAAAAACTATATAAAATAAAAATATCAAATAAACTTTGATGATTAGATAAAATAATTACAGGACCATCTTTATAAACTTTTTCTTTATCATATACTTCTATTTCTATTCCTGTAAATTTAGCAATTGCTCTTCCCCATAAAATAGCAATACGGTGTGTTTCTTCTGCTTTTTTTCCTATAATATAAGGTGTAACACGAATACCATATATAATCGTTAATAAAATAACACCTATCCAATAATATAAAGATAAAAATAAATTCGATTTTCGTTTTTTTTCTTTTAGAATTTTTTTTATATCTAATGATTGTTGAGTCATAAGGTTTATTATATAAAGAAATTCTATCTGTCAATTTTTTTATTAAACTCTATTCAGTTAGTGAAATTATAAAAGATATATTAATCATTAGTTCTACTCATCATAAATTTTTCTATGTAATCGGTAATATCCTGTATATTTCGATTGATCATTCTTTTAAATTCTGGGGGAATATTCTGAGATTTAATCATACGATAATAATTTAATGCATTTTTTAACATTTTTCTTCTAGCAAATTCCTGTGCTTTGATTAATAATGGTTTATATTTATAATAGACATATTCTAATGTATGATAATTTTTACTTAATTGAAACGAATCTGGGATTTTACTAAAATCATATGTTAATGTTAAGAATGGTGCATCATCTTCATCAGGCGGTTTTAATTCTAATACACCTCTAATTTCCTGAACAGGACCTTTGGTTTCCGGCGTTTCTGGTATTTCTGGAAAATCTATTTCTTCTACACCTTCTCCCAGTTGTTCCTGTTTTGCTTCTGGAGATAATTCTGGTTCTTTTTGTGTTTGTTCTTCTTTTTGTTGATCTTCTATAGGTGTTTCTGGTGTTTCTTCTTCTAATAATTCTTCTTTTTCCATTTCTTCTATAGAAGCTTCTTCTGGATCAGGTAAATTTAAATCATTTAAAGGTAAGGGAGGTTCTATAAGCTCTACTTTTGAATAAGGAACTTCTTCGGAAGAAACAATTTCTGGTTCTAAAATTTCTGTCTCTGGTAAATCTAAGGTTTCTATTTCTTCTTCTATTGATTCTCCCTCTGGTAAGTTTAATTCCTCTAATTCTAAAATAGGTTCTGGTTTTTCTTCTTTTTCTACTTCTGACATTTCTGGAACGTCAAATGGAAATTCTCGTTTTTCTTCTACTTCCTGTTCTTTAGATATTGGTTCAACATCTATTTCAAGAGTTTTGATAGATTCTTGTAAATCTTCAAATTTTTCACTGACGGGATCAGGCAATTCGATTTCTTCTAACTCATCTTCGTATTCAACAGGTGGTATAATAGGAATAACAATATCTTTTGCTTCTTTTGATTCTAAAGGAGTATAAAATTGGAGTATTTCTTTTTGTTCTTCGAGTAATTTCTTTCTTTCTAAATGCTTTTGATATTTTTCTAAAAATTTATCTCTTTCTTCGAATAAATCAACCTTTCTACGATCTTTCCCTGCTCTTCTATCTGGCTTATATGGATCAAATTTATAATCTTTTCTTCTATCTTGTCCTGTTCTACGATCAATTAACGGTAAATGTTTGTATTTTTCCCATTCTCTTTCAAAATCTTTATCTGTCCAACCATCTGTTATTAAATTACCCTCAGAATCAAACTGAAATTCTTCTCTCGATAGTAATGGTTCTAAATATTCTTCTGGTCTGGTAGGAACCTTAGGACCAATAGGTAAAGGTATTTCTGTAATTTTTAATTCTGGAATGCCTTTTTGTTTTTGTAAGGTTTTTGGAATTTTACGAATATAAGTAGGAGTGATATAATATAAATTTCCCTGATATGGTTTTTGTTCTTCTGAAATAGTTTCTTTTTTTTGTTGCTCCTGAGATACCTCTGGCGCTTCTATTGTTTTTTTTTGCTTTTTTAGGAATTGTCTGGAAAAAACTCTTATCTTTTTCTACGGTTAATTCATCAGATTTAATTTCTTTGGATTGAATCTGGGCATCTGTAACATTTAAAGTTGCTTTAATATCTTTTATACCTTTAGATAAGATTTTAGAAATATCTTTTGCAATATCTTCAGAAATCTTTTTTAAACCTTCATTAAATTGTTCAATAGCAACAGTTTGTGTGGATAAGGGTATAATAATTTCTGGAAATTCAATTGTTTCTTCTTCATCTAATCCTAATAACCATCGTTTTATATCATCAATATTGGTTTGAATTTTTTGCTTAATATCTTCATCGGGAATTCTTTTTAATAATCTTTCATAGATACTAAGAGCTTCTTTGGCTTTTTGTTCTTCTATAAATTTTTCTGCATTCTGTAAAGGTCTTCTATGACGGGAAAATGGAGAGGTTCTGGGAATTATATCATCAGTAGAATAAGTAACTTTTAAAGGTTTTTTTCTTTTATGAACTTCTTGTTTTATTTCCTGCAAGGTCTTTTTTAAATCATCTGTTTGTCTAACTTCTGGTTGTATAGGAGAAGGTGCCTTTTTAATAAAGTCTTTAAATTTTTGTATATCATCTTCTTCTACTTTAAACTTAATTTTTTGTTTTACTTCGGGAAATTGAGGGCTGGAACGTGCACCCGTTGGTTCTTTGATTTCTTCCTGTATCTGTTCTGGATACTTATCTTTTAAATCTTTTTCTTTGGTTTGTATAATTCTATCTTTTTTATCATCTTTTAAAAAATAAGCTGCAGCTCCCGTTGCAATAGAACTTAAAAGTAATAATAATATCCACTCCATAATTTTTTACTGACTTGTGATTACCATCGACAAATTTAGTAAAAAAAATAATCTTTGTCAAATAGATATGGAATATAAAATTAAAAAAATTCTTCCTACACTGGAAGGAGAAATTGTATATAAAAATAAAATCTTTACTGTACCTTTTGTACTTCCCGGTGATATAGTTCATTTTACCATCAAAAAATTTGGAAGGAAAAGAAAAATTATTCCTCTTTCTATAGAAAGAAATTCAGAAACTTTATTCGAATATACCACACAACCAATTTGTAAATATTTTGGGGAATGTGGTGGGTGCAAAGGTCAACATTTAACTTATGATTTTCAATGGAATTTAAAAACAAATAATTTAAAAAATAATTATCAAAAAGAATTCAGTATAAATATTAAAGAAATTCTTCCAGAAAATATTTTTCATTATAGAAATAGAATGGATTTTGTTGTAACAGACTCTATTATTGGACTTAGAAAACCAAACCAATTTAATCAATTTGTTGATATTGATTATTGCTATATTCAAAAGGAAGAAGCTAACATTGTTTTAAAATTATTCAGGAAGATATTTAAAAAATATAAAAATCTTGGATTTAATAGAAAAACAAAACAAGGAATTATAAAATATATTACAATTCGTACTGGAATAACAGGTTTTATAATATTTACTTTAAATAAAGATTCCTTAGAAATAGAAGAAAATCAAAAGATTTATTCCCAATTTTTACAAGAATTTATTGATGAAATTAAAATATTAGAAAAAAAACATTCTTATTCTTTTTCTATAAAAGAATGTTATGTTGATGATAAAGCAGAAATTTCTAATGTCAATAATGGAAAAATTCTTTATGGAAATCCTACAATGAAAATTTCCTTTGATGATTTAATCTTTGAAGTTCCACCAGATGCTTTTTTTCAACCTAACCCCGATATTTTATCTAAAATGTTAAATAACGGCATAAATGATTTTTTACAATTTTATAACAATAAAAAATATCAAATTATAGACCTCTATTGTGGAACTGGTGTTCTTTCTATCTATTTTACTCATAAATTAAAAAACTTCTTATTAACTTCACTTTTTGGTATAGAAATGTCAGAAAATGCAATTGAATTAGCAAAACAAAATTTCGAAAACTTTTTTGGAAATCAAATACCATATCATTTTATGGTAGCCGATCTAAATAAAACAACAGAAATTCCTCTTTCGCAAGAAACAATTTTAATATTAGATCCACCCAGAAGTGGTCTACATCCTAAAATTATCAAATGGATTTTAAATCAATCTTTAATTGATTGGATATTTTATATTTCCTGTAATCCCCCAAAACAATACGAAGATATTCAACATTTAAAGGAACGATACGAAATAAAATCTATTATATTTGGTGATCCTTTCCCTCATACCTCACATTGGGAATCTCTTATGCTTTTGCAAAAGAAATAACTTCTTCTAAAAAGTTTAATAACTTTTGTTGTATTTCTTTGTCATAACAATTTTTATGTGCTTTTGCTATAGTTAATTTATCAAAATAGGTGCCTGTATATTGATTATATTCCTGAGAAAATAATAATTTATATAATACATCTGCACCTTCCTTTGGTTCTGGTATAAAAACATTCCATAAAAATTTTACTATAAATGGTAAATCTCTTGTAATACCTGTTGCATAAACACCAGGATGACAGGCATTAATATGCATATCTTTCCATTTTTCTGCAAGATACATACAAAAGGCTGTTATAGCAAATTTAGAATTTGCATAAGCTAATTGACCATTATATGATTTTGAATACTGTATATCCTCAAAATCAATTTTAGCCATATAATGCATACGAGAACTAACAAATAATACCTGAGGAAAATCAGATTTACTCAACTGTTCTTTAAATTGTAAAGTTAAATAAGCTGGGGCAATATAATTTACAAGCCATTGTAATTCAATACCATTATTTAATTTTTTAGAATGAGTATAAATCCCTGCATTATGAAGTAAAATATCTATTTTTTCATATTGTTTTATTTTATTTAACACTTCTTGATTTGTAAATGATCTTACATCTCCTAAATCTATTTCAATAATTTCTATTTTATTGGAATATTTATTCACAAGCTCTTTTAAATGTGGTTTTGATCCATAATTGCGTACAGGTAAAATTAAAAAAAATTCTCTTTGAACAAGCCTTTGTAAAAGCTCCCAACCTATCCCCGAACTTGAACCCGAAAAAAATATGACTTTATTGTCGTTCATTTTACAAATATTATTTTTTTAATATAATTTGCAATCAATTTTTTAGGTTTTATAAATACTTTATGTTTAAAATAGGCTCTGTTGCATAAAAGTATATGATTTGCTATTTATAAAAATATTTATCAACATTCTTAGACAATTTTTCATGATATGAAAAAAGTATTAAATTTTTAAACATTTGTTAGTATTATTTGAAAAAAATTTCGCTTTTATAAGAATTTTGCTTTAAAATGGAAGTTATGCAACAAAGCCTTTAAAATTTATAAAAAATCAAAACATTATATAAAAAGTTATTATGTTTTTTTGTTAATTCTATTTAAACTTTGAAAAATATTCATCAATTTCAGATCTTAATTCTATTCCTACCTTTTCAAAACAATTTAGTAGTTCAATATAGGAACCTTCCCCACCAAGGAAATCCCAAAATTCTTCTGCAACCTTTAATTCATTATCCAAATCCAACATTCCTTTTAATGTCCATCTTTCATATGGTTTAGGTTCATATGGGTTGTAAGGAATAGCTATATATGAATATATATTCGTATCTGGATATTTTAGTAAATAAATAGCTATCCATTCTAATAATGTTCTCTTAAAATCTTTAAAATTACTAATATTAGGTTTAACAGTTTTTATATCAAATAAATAAACAATACCATCATTATCTTTAAGAAATAAATCTACTTTGACTGTTTTTAACTTATTGATTCTCCCAATAGTAGCAACTTTTCTAATCCTTTCTATTTCTTTTTTCTTGTTTGGATTCTTACCAGTGGTTAATTCATTTATAATATGTTGTATTTCAAGTTGTGCCTTTTCACTTATAGTATTACCAACAACAAATTGCTTTTGTGCAATTGGGAATTTTAAATTTGCGAGTGTTTCTGCAACAGGCTCAAAAATAGAAGTACCAAATGTTGTATTTAGTGAATGAATAAATGAAAATAAAGCCATTCTATCTTTACCAAGCAAACGATAATGAAATGGCATATTACTTGTCTCCGGTTTATATGACAGAAATTTATTCCTTAAACTTTCTTTAATGGTATTCTCTATTTGTTGTTTTTGTTCATTTGTAAGAGGCATTTTTATTTTTCCTTTAAATGAAAAATAGATTCAGAATAAGGTGTTTCTCTATCTTTCTCTACACGACATAAAACAGGACGTTTGAATTCATTGACAATTTTCATTCCAGCCACTTCCGCTATTTTTGGATAAAGATTAAATTTATCATTAGCTACTATAAAAATATCATAATTTTTCTGAAGATATGGTTTACAATTTATAAGGACATCTGCAATCCCCTTTATATAAGATTTTCTTTGTGCTTCACTTTGTCCTTTAGATAAGGAGCCTATTTCTAAATCATCATTTCGTTTAAACCCAAATATTTCATAAGCATATGCATGTTGTTCATGATAATCAATTAACCCTACGTAAGGAGGACTTGTAAATATTCCTCTTATTTTTTGTTTTGATATTATTTCTGTAAATTCTGGCATAAGCTTTTTTATTTCATTAATAATATTTATAGTTCTACTATCTCCTGTTAAACAAAGTTGGAATGTATTTGTTCTTAACATATCAAATTCTTTTAAACGTTTTAACGTATCCTTTGTATAAAAATCCCACCACTTAGATATAGTAAATATTGGTTTACAAATCTTACCATGCTTTTTGCAATAATATGTTGTTGTAACTGGTTCTTTTAAGGTTGCAAGATCTGCATGGGTTGTTGCTCTACAAGAGCGAACAGTTCTACTTAGAATAAGAATTAAAACATTTCGTATATCTACATCCTCTATTTTTTTAATTTCTTCAGCTACAAAATCTATTTCTTTTCTAACTGGATCTATGAACCATTTATCTAAAAAAGTTTCTTTTTTATCCTGTTCAATTTTAATTTGAAATTTTTTGACTAATTTATCATAAATAACAAGAAATTTCTGTTCTTTATCTTTCGAATATATTTTTTCATTTATGGTACCATTAGCTACTTGTCTTTTATAATCAGGAGAAGGAAAATATAAATTATTAAATCTTGTAAGCTCTTTCGATAAATATTCTTCAAAAATTATATTTTTTTTATTTTCTTGAAATTCTTTTAACTTCAATGTTATTTTATTAATTATATTCTCAATCAATACTAAATTATGCTTTTGAACTTTTACATTAGAAATCAAAACATTAAAAGGAGAAATATCTATACCTATTGCGTGGATTCCTAATTCATTTGCTTGAATTAATGTCGTACCACTTCCACAAAATGGATCTAATACTATATCACCAGATTTAAAATATACTTCTTTCTTAAATTCATCTATATGAGAATCCAGAAAATATTCAACCAATTGTGGAATAAATTTACCTTTATAAGGATGTAACCTATGAACATGTTTTGTCCTTTCAGCTTCTTTATACTCAGTAAATGAAAGATGCCAATTTATATCTTTTCCCAATTTTTCTTTCCATTGCTTTTCTTTAGAAAAAGTATCATAATAATACTTCAATTCTTCTAAATTAACAAGAGGATTGCCATCAGTTCCATATTTTTTGATTTTACCGTATTGGATTAAATAATTGATATTAGATATTGTTATTTTTCGGTTTAAATATTTAGATGCCCATATACTTGCTTCTTTTAAGTTAATGAATTTTTTCTGGTTTTCTTTAAATAATGTAAGCTGATTCATAGCTAATTCTTTTTTTTTGATTCTATATTTTAAATTTGTCAAAAAGTTCAACCAATATTTATTATCTATTAATCAATAATAAAAATATAGCACAAGTTGTAAATAATGATAAAATAAATATCAAAGTTTTTTTATTAAAAGAACAATTATTATATTTTTTAAAATTCCTGATTATTTAAAAGTATATGATTTGCTATTTATAAAAATATTTATCAACATTCTTAGACAATTTTTCATGATATGAAAAAAGTATTAAATTTTTAAACATTTGTTAGTATTATTTGAAAAAAATTTCGCTTTTATAAAAAATTTTGCTTTAAAATGGGAGTTATGCAACAAAGCCCCTCTATATCATAAATTAAGGGATTAGCAAATAAGGATGGAAGTACAAAAAAAAAGACAATAATATAACTATGTATTTGTTTTTAAAAACATCAAGAAGTTGCCCAGAAGATAAATCAACCTTGTTTATCAAGTAGATTTCCTTTATTTTGATCTAATTCTGCAATTAAATGTCTTGTAAAAGGAATTGTTAAATATAAAAGTCTTTTAATTTCTTTTGGCTTCATTAATGCTTTTGTTAATTCTTCCATAGAAATTTTCTGTTCAGTCTGATCTTTAATTTTCTCTCTAAGTGGATCTTTTATAACAATTTTCTTTTCTAAATCTGCATTATTTTCCTGGGTTGCATTCTTCTGGGCTATTGTAATTGGATTATAATTTCCATTTATATTTGTAAATCCTATTTGATTCATCATTATTAATATCGTATTTTTTTGAACAAACTTTATAATTTTAATTTAAAAAAAGAAAAATCATATTCGTCAAATTTATATTAGAACTTTAGATAATTTCATAATTTGTTAGAAAATTTTCTTTTTTTAGACCTCTATTTTGTAAAATATCCCATAAATTTTTCCCATATTCTTCTGATCCAATCCAGATAACAGTTTTATTTTCGTAAGATAAAGAGAAATCTTCTTTTAAATGGTCTATAACATTTTTAAAGGGTGCTACTTTATCATAAATATATTTGATGGGGAATATACTTTCCCAGAATTTAAAATCATTTTTATATGGTAAATATTGCTCCGAAAAAGCAGAAATCCAGATTTTTAAGGATTTAATGGCTACCATACCATTCAATATGGATTGAATAAGTGCTCTAATGGGAGCAATTCCTGATCCCATAGCAAAAGCTTCTATATCTTTCTGGATTAATTTTTCTAAAGGAAAACCATTTCCCTGTATATCAATTAAATAAAATTCATCATTTGGCTTTAATTGTATTAAATTTTGAGCAACTTCTCCTTTTTCTTTTACCAATAATTCTATAATAGGTTCTTTTTGTAGGGGAGCACTGGAAAATGCCAGATAAATTTTATTTTTTTGTTCCTGATCCAGACTAAAAATCCCATATTGCCCGGGAATTTGATATTTTTTATAAATTTCCTGAGGTGCAAGTATTTGTATAGAATATAATAATTCTGCTTCTCTGGATATGTTTAATATTTTTACTTTTGTCATAAATGTATTTATTTTTGTAATGCTTTCTTTGAAAAGTGTTTTCTTTGAATTTGAGTTATTGAAGAATTTCTTGCTGGATTCTGAGGTGAACCATAATAAGGTGTTTCTAAAAAATTTTCTTTTAAATAATCTAAAAAACTTCCTTTTTTGTTTGTTCTTTTAAATTTAGTAAATAATCCCCATGCCAACGAAGGAAATAATTTTGCTAAAACTTTACTAATAAATGGAGGAAAAGGATAAAAATTAGATCCTTTTCGTTCTAAAAATTGAAAATAACCATTTACTTCTACCAGACGCCTTAAATCAGGTAAGGTAAAACTTCTTACATGTGGTCCTAAGGATTGTTGTGCTGTTGGTTGTTCTCCTAATAATAATAAAATCCTATTATGTAAACTTGCTAAATTAGGTACACCTATTATTAATAATCCTTCTGGTTTTAAAATTCGAGTAAATTGATCCATTATCCAAAAAATTTCTTTTGTATGTTCTAATACCTGATTTGTAATGACAATATCCACACTTGCATCTTCTAATGGGTAAACTTCTTTTTCTAAATCAATGGAAAATACTATTATGCCTTTTTCCCTACATTCTTTTACAAAAGGAGGGTAATTTTCTATACCATATAAACTTAGTTGAACCGATTTTAAATCGGGATCATTTTCTATTTTATTTTTTATTAATTGCAAATCATCTCCATGACCACAACCATGATCAAATATTACAAATTCTTGCTGATTCTCTTTAATATATTTTTCTTTTATAAATTGATATGCCCAATCAGATATAATATCTCTACCATAATTTAAATATTCTGTACCTTCTTTCCATTTTCTTACTATATTTTTTATTCTTTCTAACATTTTTTGATTTATGTTTTTTCTCTAAGAATCTTTATGTCAATTCATATTAATTATTTTTACAAGAAAATAAAATAAATATATTTCTTTTTACCGATAAAATATATATGGATGTAGAAATAAATGAACGCTGGAATAGAATTTTAAAAATTCAGGAAGATTTAGATACCATCATTAATGAAATCAAATTAGATTTAGAAAAAAATCGGATTATTCGAGAGGAATGGTATTTACAAAAAAAAGAATGGATAAAAAATTATAAAAATAACTTTACGATAGATAATTATAAAAAATAACAGATAGTAATATATGAATGAAGAATCTTCTTTTAATAATGATATTGTTTTAGTAACAAAAAAAGAAAATCTTTTGATTATAGAGCCAAAAGTAAGATTAGATCTTTCTTTTGCAGAACATTTTTATAATAAAGTAATGGAAATATTACAATCAGAACCTTCTCATTTACTTATCAATATGCAAGAAGTACCTTATATTTCTTCTTCTGGTATAAAAACTCTATTAAAAATAAAAAATTATTTAGAAATGCGAGGTTATAAGATTGCCCTTTATCAATTAACCAAAGAAGTAAATAAAATTATTCATATTTCAGAATTACACCATTTATTACCGTTATTTCATTCAGAAAGCGAAGCAATGAATTATATAAATAGTTAATATGTATGCCTATTTTGTTCTTCTATTATTATTAATAATACTTGTTTATTTTTATAATGGATTTTATCCTCCTCCATGGCCAGATGAAGTTCTTTTCTCTTCTCCTGCTATTTCATTAGCCAATTCAGGTAAATTTAATACAGAAGTATTAAGTGGAATTATTTATGGAATGGATAAAGCTACATTATGGAATAGTCCGTTATATATGTTTTTACTTTCTTTTGTATATCAATTTACAGGAGAATCTTTAATTGCTGGAAGGATATTTTCTTTATTTATAGGTATTTTATGTATTTTTGTCTTTTATTTTTTAGTAAAAAAATTAACAGATCATTATTATTTATCTTTTATATTAACTTTTATTTTAGTTATAGATTTATCCTTTTCTCGTGCAAGCAATATAATTCGTATGGAAATTTTAAATTTATTATTTATTTTATTATGTATATTTTTTTTAGAAAAAAAACAACGAACACTTACAGGAATATGCACAGGTCTTGCTGGTTTAACTCATCCTATTAGTATTTTTTTAGTTCCAATTATTTTTATATATAATTTAAATTCTCTAAAAAGTCTTATTAAAATTGGCTTCTATGCATTATTAATTATGCTGCCATGGTTTATTTATATTTATCAATACTGGGATGTATTTCAATTTCAATTTATTGCTCAATTTTCTCGAAAAACAACCCATTATACAATTGAAAATTTATTTTATTTAATAAAGGTGTTAGGTGGTCAATATCAACATAAAATGAATTTTATTTTAATTTATTTATTCTTAATCATTCCCTTTATATTAATTTTATATGATTTTTTTCATTTCCGAAAAACTATAAAATATTTTTTTATCTATATTATTATTTTATTCATCACCTTACTTAGTAGCGAAGGCTGGTATTCAATTTATCCTATTCCATTTGCTTTACTTTATATTTCTATTTTTTTACGTGCCTATCCTCAATATATACTAAAAATTGTTTCGTTTATTACAATTATTTTTATTACAATACAATTTCTGTTTTGGAAAAAAACAATTCCTAAGATTAATTTATATAAAAAAGAATATAATATGTATATAGATTTTCTTAATGCAAATCTTCAAGATTGTAAAATGATTTATATACAATCTATTCCAGACCCTTATTTTGATTTACCAAAAAATAAAATTTATAAAGAATTTCCTCCTTATGGATTATTTAAAAGTTCCTATTTTTATGAATTTTCATCAATTCGAATCAATACCTATCAACAAATAGATTGTTTTATATTATCTGATACAGAACCCATTGAAGAAGGATTACAAAATATTTTACAACAAGAAACCTATCGAAAAATTCCATTCCCTGAATTTAAAATTTTGCCATCTGGTTATATTTACAAAAAATAGCTAAAGATTATTCTTTTTTACAAGCATTTTTATTACCTAAGCGACAGGATAATTCAAAATACATTTTTGCTTTATTTAAATCCTTTTCTACTTGAATTCCATTTTCGAAATATAATCCCACATTCGAACAACCAAGGGCATCTTTATAATCACAGGCTAATTGATAATATTCTAAGGCTGTTTTATAATTTTTTTCTACACCTTTTCCAGTATCATAAATATAACCAATATTATTACAACTCCATCCATCTTTTTGATTACAGGCAATATTATATAATCGTAATGCAATATCTATATTTTGTTCTACACCATAACCAAACTCATATAAATAACCTAAATTTCCACAGCTCCAGACATCAGCATTCTTACATGCAAATGTATAAAATTTTACTGCTTCATTATAATTTTTTTCTACTCCAATTCCTTTATCATAAATATAACCTAAATTTCCACAACCCTTAGGAAATTTTAAATTACAGGACTTTTCAAAGTATTCCCTTGCCTTTATTATATCTTTTTCTGTATTGATTCCATTTAAATAAAAAATACCAGCATTATTACAACCCATGCCAAATTTATATTCACATGCAATTTGATATAAATCTAAAGGATTATCAGAAGATTGTATATAACCCTTTTCTATAAGAAAAGCGATATTATTACAACTTAAACCATCTTTTAGTTTACAACCTTTTTCGTAATAAGATGCTGCACGATTATAATCTATTTTTTGATTCAATTCTCCATAATGATAGATAATACCAAGATTTCCACAACTAATTCCATGATCTAATATACAGGCAATTTCGTAATATTCTTTTGCTTTTTCTATATCCTTTTTGTTGTAATAATCTTCTGCTATACGAAAACAATTTTCTTTAGTTTCTTTTTTCTCTTTTAAACATTCTATTGTTTCTTTTTTTTCGAAAGATTGGGCATAATGATTTGTAAAAGCAATAAATATCATTATAAATAAAATTCTTAGTTTTTTATTGATTTTATACACATCTTACTCCAGACTTGCTTATCATAAGCAGTATTTATTTATTAAACTATATCGTCAAATTATATAAAGTCAAATCTATTTTATTTAAATAGCAAATTATTATAAATTAAAAACATACAAATGAACATATTTTGTGCAATTGATTAATTTTAATCTATTATTTTATGATATTTTTAACAAATATTGTTATTTTATTTCATTTAAATATATATCGTCATTTTCTCTAAATCAATTTTTTTATTATTTTTATTAAAAAAAGTAATAAATATATGGATTAAATAAAATTTTTTCCCATAAAACATTCAAGAAAGGCTTTAAATGAGCAATTTTTCTGAATAATATTCATTTTTTATCTTCTTTATTCATAATTGTCTATTTATGGTATAAATATTGCATTAATATAGGGCGAGGGGGAAAATTCATATTTTATATTCTCGCACTGTAGCCCTTCATTAAGTCAAAACACCCAAAGAAGGGTGGGAAGGGCTCATAAAAAAAGGTAGAGTGTGGCATGCGAGGGGCAGAAGCCCCTTTTTCTTTTCCTGTAATAATCCTTAATTTTTGATTGCTCAGTTAGAAATGCCTTTATATATTTACTTTTAATGGAAAATCTACAAATATTAAATTCCTTAGAAGAAAAAGCTTATAAATTTCAAGCTATATTATCAAAAATGGTTGATTATTATCAAAAGAATCCATTACCAAATTTATTAATCTTTACTGGTCCCCATAAAATTTTAAAATATTATACTGTTATGAATAAAATTGCTTTTATCCACTTTTGTAAAAATAAAAATCATTGCAATCAATGTAAATCCTGCCTTTTACTCCAAAAAGAAGAACATCCTGATATGATTCTATTTCCAGATGATAAAATAAAAATTGGTGATGTTAAAAATCCAGAACCTTACACAATTCGATGGTTACAAAAAGATGTCTTGATTTATAAACCTACAATATCTTCATTTAGAATTATATTATTTCCAGCTGCTGAAAAACTTGGTATAGAAGCAGAAATAGCTTTACTTAAAACATTAGAAGAACCTAATCCCAATACAAAATTTATTTTTTTTACTCCTTCCTTAGAATTACTTAAAGAAACTATTATAAGTAGAGGTATTGTTATTCCTTTAAAACATTTTTCTTTAGATGTTATGCATAAAATTACAGAAATTAATGATTATGAATTTTTAGAAATACTTGGTGGTTCCTTAGATAATTATTATTCTATAAAATTTGAATTATATAATACCTTAAAACAAAAAATTTTACAATCCTTAGAACATCCTATCGATTTAATGGATTTAGAAAATTGGGTATCAGGAAATTCAAAACAATTCATAGAACAATACGAAATAAACGAAAATGAATTCTGGGAACTATTTTGCAATATTTATCTGCAATGTATTCGTAGAAGTCCTTTATATAAAAATATTGCTCCTATTTTATTACAATTTCTTACTGGATTAAGAGCAGAACAATCTGGTTTATTACCTTATTTAATAAGTAAATTATTTTATGAACTCTTATACAATATCTTTTTAAAAACTTCTTGAAGATTGAAATTGATCAAAAACTTTACTTAATTTTCTTTTTCTTATTTCCTGTACTTTTTTTAATTGTTCATCATTTAGAAGTGATTCTGCACAAAGACCATTTTCTGGCATTATGGTACCTTTATCAATGGATTCCAGCACCTTTTTTTTCGTATAATATACTTTCCAGTGTAAATTGGGATCTAATTCTTCGTATATCCAATCATACATTTTATTTGCCTCCTTGCAAAATTTCGCATCCTTGCGTTCAATGATTCTGATCGCTTTATCGTCTATTTTTCTAATTTCATTAGTTTTTTTTCTAAAAAAATATCAATTTTCTCTGAAAATGGTTCAATTTTTCCATAATAATTAATAAATATCTGAAAAGTAAAAGCAATCATTAATAGCATATAAATGGAAATAGAAAATATAGTTATAAAAAATAATTGTTTTTGATCTAAAAAAATTGTAAAAATATCCATTTGTAAAATAAAAGGTAAAGAAATTACAAAAATGCCTACAAGTATCAATTGCCAGATTTTATAAACTGGCTTTAGCAAGACACGAGTAACGATGGCTTCTATATCCAATGGTATAGAAAATTCTGGTAATGTTTCTATAGACATCTCAATTTTCTTAGCAAGTTGGTATTCTTTTTTACATAAATCACATTTTTCTATATGCTTTTTTTCTACATCTGTTAGTTGATTTGTATTTTCCCATATTTTTTTCAATACATGTTCCATAATTCTTTACTTTCTTTTTACATATATTTTTATAAATTCAATATATAAATTCATAAAATATCTTTCAATTCTTTAATTTTTTCTCTTAATTTTAATTTCCCTCTATATACAAGAGATTTTAAAGTTCCTTCTGGAATATTTAATTTTTCACTCATTTCTTTATAGGACAATTTTTCATAAAATAATAAAATTAAAGGAATTCTATATTCCTCTGGTAAATTCATTAGTTCCTTTTGCACTTTTTCGATTAAAATTTTATCATCTAATTTTTCTAAATAATCAGTTTCTGGATTTGTATAAGATACTAAATCTGCTTCGTATACAGGATCGGGATTTTGTATTTTTTTAAAACGTTTCTTTTTTTTAATTTTATTTAATCCAAGATTTAAAGCCAAAGAATAAATCCATGTAGTGATTTTGGATTTTCCATCGTATTTATTTATATTTTTATAGAGCTGCAAATAGACTTCTTGCGTAAAATCTTCTGCTTCATGCACATCATAATTAAATAAACGTAAACCTAAATTATAAATCATTTTATATGTATCCTTAACAATTTTTTCAAATTCATTTTTATTAATTTTATCCACTTTCTGTTCTTACAATCTTTCATTGCCGAATTGTCAAAATATAAAATACAATCAATCCAATTCCCACAAATAAAGGAATTAAACCACCAAGTAATCCATAAGAATAACTACCAACAATAATAAATACAATTGTTATAGCAATACCAGAAGAAAGAGATAAAATTCCTAATAATAATATAAATATTCTAAAATCCTTAATCTGAAAAGGTTGATATTTTCCACTATCAATTAAATATTTTTTATATTCAAAGTACCATTTAAAAAATAATATAATTACGATTCCTCCCGTTATAATTCCAACAATGGGAATTAAAGGAATTAAAATTTTTGCAATTGACTCTACTATTTCCATAAAAAATATTTTCATTATTCTTATTATATAGGAAACCAAAAAATTAATATCGTTGCAATTTTTTTATGAATGCTCAAAAAAAACTTCTTGAAATATTAAAGCAAGAACTGGAAACTCGCAAAAAAAACCATTTATTTAGAAAATTAACTCCTCTTGATAATAATAAAATTGATTTTTCTTCTAATGATTATCTTGGTTTAAATTTTGATGGAATATTAAATCAATTTTTACAGGAAATACTCACCTTATATAAAGAAAAGACTGTAGGAAGTACAGGTTCTCGATTGATTTCTGGTCATAGAACAATTTATGAGAAAATAGAAAATCTTTTTTCTGAATTTGTCTCAACTGATAGTGCTTTACTTTTCCATAGTGGATATGCAGCAAATATTTCTACTATTTATGCATTACTTAGTCCAAGAGATTTTGCTTTTGTGGATAGACTATGCCATGCAAGTATATTAGATGGTATTCGTATTTCAGGAGCAAAAAAAATTTATTTTAATCATAATGATGTTAATCATTTAGAAGAACAATTAAAAAAAATTCAACCTAATTCGAAATCCCATTTATGGATATTTACAGAAGCAGTATTCAGTATGGATGGAGACTTCCCACCAATAGAAGATTTACTTTCTATTGCGAATCAATATCATTGCAATCTTTTTATAGATGAAGCACATTCTATTGGCATTATTGGAAACAAAGGAGAAGGCTTTATTGCCAAGAAAAACTTACAGAAAAATATTACAATTACAACATATCCATTGGGTAAAGCACCTGGAATGATGGGCTGTTTTGTTTGTGGAAATTCTATTATAAAAGATTATTTGATTAACCATGCTCGTGGTTTTATTTATTCTACTGCCCAACCTATCATCCTTATATACTTATTAAAAAAAATTATTGATTATTTACCAACCTATGAAGCAACACAACGTCGATTAAAAGTGCAAAAATTATCTGAATATACAAGAAAAATACTAAAAGAAAATGATTTTGATATAGGGAATTCCCAAAGTCATATTATACCAATTATTTTTAAAGAAGAAGAAAAAGTAATATCTATAACCCAAAAGCTCAGAGAAAAAAATTTTAATATTATAGGTATACGTCCTCCTTCTGTTCCCAAGCATACTTCACGCCTACGTTTAAATATCCATGCACATAACACAAAAGAAGAAATTGATCAATTTGTAGAGGAATTAGTAAAAATTAGAAATTTGTCTTGCTAATAGCATCGATAAATGATCTATTTTCTATTTAAACAAACCAAATTTATTTATATTTTGACTTTTTCATTTTAAAATCAATTTAATAAAAAACTGTCTTATTCTTTGCCAAAAATCTTAATCCATCTTTACACAATTGATAGCACTTGCTGTTATTTCGCAATCATATTTACTATATCGATCTGAATCTACTGTCATTGGATTGCTACATAGACTTAAACTTTCTACCCCAATATAGAATTCTTTTATGGTTCCTTTTAAAGAATAAACTTTACCACTACCAGTTTTATTATTATTGATTATTTTGCTATAGGGATAAAATCTTTTTAATGAAGAATTAGATTCTAAAACAGTATTGATATATTCATTTACTATTATTGTACTTCCAGTATGATTTGTAGCTTTATAATAAATTGTATCTACATCAGGTTCTGGAGGAATAGGATTAAAAAATAATTCATACCAAAAAAGAATCTCAAAAGGAGTAAGGGAGGAGTCATTATCATTTCCAGTATCTATTTCTACAGCAATGCATCCAGTTAGTAATAATATTATTATTATAAATTTATATTTTTTCATTTTTATTCTCCTATACAGATTAGATCTGTATTTAGTGAACATCTAACAATACCTTTATATCTTTTGTCCTGAATAGGGATATAGTTCATCAATGTAATAACATCCATATCCTTCTATTTTAATATAGATAAATTCCTGAATAGCTATTTTTTCACCAGAAGGGAGGATAGTTTGAACTTCATAAGTATTACACTTAGAAGCATTATCATAACTTAATTTGATGGTTTGATTTGAAGTTGTTTGATTATCCAGAATTATAATAACCCGTCGTCTATATTTATCTAAAATACCCTGTATGTAATTTGATTTAGACTGAGAGATTAACCCTAAGAAAAAATATTCATCCATTGATGGTTCTTGTTCTTTTTTACAATCTTTACTTTGCATATTCATTAAAAATAATAATAAAATAATAATAATAAAAATTTTTATTACTCTCATTTTTTTATTCCTTATTGATTTATAATTCATAGCAAAATATATTACTTGTTGTAATTTCGCAGGTATAATAAAAATGTTTATAAGGTTTTAAATACATAGGTATCGGATCACAGCATAATCCCAGACTTTCTATACCTATATAAAATTCATTTATAGTATCTAATCGCCGCGTCATAATTTCTATGCTTGCTTCTTCCTCTATGGTAAATATAGCATTTTCTACGTTCTCTAAAAGTAAAAGTTTTAAAGAACAATTTGTTTCCCCATCTTTATTGATGTAAAAATCTACCGTTATATTTTGAGCAGTTTTATTTTTGACATTTATATGTATTTCATAAGGATTTATAAGTGGATGATTTAATATATCAAGTATCATTAATAAAGATGCTAATTTATCTTCTTCTTTTTCGTTTTCTATTTCTCCTGGACTTGGACGTTCTATGCCTCCATATTTTCCATAACATTGCAAAAATAAAATAAATAATATAAATACAAAACTAATTTTTTTCATATTTTAATACCTCCTTTTTTATTCATAAGAACAATCTATATTAGAATCATTAATATTGCAAATAAACCATCTTTTCGTTGTATCATTGATAGGCGCAGGCTCAGTTCTAAAACATTTTCTACCAACAAGTTCAATACTTGAATTTGATTTTGCTAAAATTGCAATCTTTGTAGATGGTGGAATAGTAGCCTGAGGTTCTACAATATGTTCTTCATTTCTACATTCTAAATTTGGATATTTTATAAGTGTAAGTGTATTGGAAGTATTATTTATGAATAAATAATATGTTAAATTATTTAATTGAGTCAATTCCTGTGCTTTATGAGGAAAATAATAATAAATAGCAATTAAATGGGAACTAAAAGGACCTCTATCTTCAATACAATTAAATAAAAAGTAAGCGATCAATTTATATTTTCGTAAATTATTTCAAGCACATAATATTTCAACGTCTTCTTCTACTAGCTCCCTTGCCCTGTAAAATCGATGCTCTATCCTGATTTCTGTAATACTTGTTACAAATTCACTACCAATTTCCCTTAACGGGACCCTCAATAGAGATACCTTATCATCAAACCTTCTATAACATTCCCATTCTATTAGTAACCTTATAATATGACTTACACTATATCCCGTCATCTCGGATATATCCTTTAATAATTGATGAATATTCTGACTTACTCTTATAGAATAGTGTTCATAATCATTACATACTATCTGATAAATTTTTTTACTGGTTTTCTTTTGATTTGCTAATTTTTTTAGTCTTTCTATGTATTTAGAAATAAGAAATAAAAACATATCCGAATAGCTGGAATGCTGATTTCTTAAATCCTGCAAATCTTCTTTATAGGGAATATAAATCATAAAGTGTAAAATTACAGTATTACTTGATTCTTCTAGTTCTTCGTTAGGATTTTGTATATTCTTTCTTATATAGGTAGCCATCAATAATTATAGTCTAATTTTTATTAAAGATCTTACTAAAAAAATATAAGAAAATCAAATTTTTTTAATACAAAATCACAATTTAGAAGCAAAGTTAATAGGAACTATAAATTATACGGCTTTCTTTGAACGCTTACAATAAAAAAAATAATAATATTATAATTCTTTTTATCACCATATGCCATACCTCCTTAATT
>BPKM01000013.1 GCA_026005135.1 Leptospiraceae bacterium
CTAATTTTTATAGAAAGAGAGCAATTGAAATATCAAGTAATATTGCTATAAAACTATCTAATTTAGAACAAGATCAAATTAATGCTCCTTATTTTTTAATTCATGAATCTGAGCATAGATTGAATGTAATGAAAAATAAAATTTCTTCTGCAGATGAATTGATGAGATTTAAAAATTTTGCAGAAGCAATTGAATTATATCGTAATGCTAAAATTATTGGAATTATCGCTCTATATCAATTAGAACAAGATAAAATCAAAAAAGAAGAACTCTTACAAAAATTCAAAACAGATTTAGAAGATGCAAATTATAGTATTGAAAGTATTCGTTTAGAAAGTTTTTAAAAGCGTAAGCGATCAAAGAACGCCGTATAATTTATAGTTTCTATAAATACTGCTTCTAAATTGTGATTTTATCATTAAAAAATTTGATTTTCATCTCGTATTTTTTTGGTAAGATTTTTAATAAAAAATAGACTATTATATTGATGGCTACTTATATTAGAAAAAATATACAAAGTCCTAACCAAGAACTGGAAGCATCAAGTAATACGACTATTTTACACTTTATGATTTATTTACCCTATAAAGATGATTTGCAGGATCTAAGAAATCATCATTCAAGCTATTCGGATATGTTTTTGTTTCTTATTTCTAAATATATAGAAAGATTAAAAAAATTAGCAAATCAAAAGAAAACCAGTAAAAAAATCTATCAAATAATATGTAATGATTATGAACATTATTCTATAAGAGTAAGTCAGAATATTCATCAATTATTAAAGGATATATCCGAAATGACGGGTTATAGTATAAGTCATATTATAAGATTACTAATAGAATGGGAATGTTATAGAAGATTTGATAATAAGGTATATCTATTGAGGGTCCCGTTAAGGGAAATTAGCCGTGAATTTGTAACAAGTGTTACAGAAATCAGGATAGAGCATCGATTTTACAGGGCAAGGGAGCTTGTAGAAGAAGACGTAGAAATATTATGTGCCTAAAATAATTTACGAAAATATAAATTGATCGTTTACTTAAAAGCAAATTATAATTTTGTTGACATTTATTTTGTTTAACAATAATGGATAATATGAAAAAATATATTTTATTCCCGATACAAATTATAATATTATTCTCTTTTGTTTTCTGTGCATCTACAACAAATCAAGTTGATAACTCTGGTGAAATACCATCAGAAGAAAAACAAATTGAGAATAGTCAAAATGATGTACAATCAAGGAATTTAAACAAAGGTTGTATTTCTGGCGATTGTATAAATGGTAAAGGTAAATATGTTTATGAATCAGGGGATATTTATGAAGGTGAATTTAAAAATGGTTTACGTCATGGAAAAGGTAAAATGACATATGCAAATGGTGATATATACGAAGGTGAATATAAAGATGATTTAAGAGATGGCGAAGGAACTTATAACTTTAAAAACGGAGATATATACGTTGGAAACTTTAAAGCTGGTTTTCGAGAAGGAGAAGGTATTTATCGTTTTAATGATGGAACAATTTTTAAAGGTATATTCCAGAACGATGGTAAAGAAGGAAAAGGTTCATTAAAAATTAGCGAAGAACAAATAAAAGAAAATTGTATTTTACAGGAAAGAAAAGTTCTCTGTAATGATTAGATTTATCTATGTTTTTTTTATTTTTTTCTTAATCAGTTTTACTTCTATATATGGCTTAGAAGAACAAAAAATTTTATTACCTTCCATACAAAAAGAATATAAAGATTGTTCTTTGGGATATATCTATGTTGATAGCAATGAACAGGGTTCAGGGGGAGGTCATACTGCATTATTAATTCAAAATGATGTATTTCATTTTCAACGAGTATTTGAAGAATTTTTTATTTTAGATAAAACAAATATAAATAGATTTTTATTTAATTATAGTAGAATCCAGAATAGAAATATTCATATTATTTGTTTATCCATTTTAAAAAATGATGAATTGCAATTTCTTAAAGATAAATTAGAATATTTCCATAAAAAAGATAATTTTATCGTTTATAATTTTTTATATTATCAATCATTATATAAATCCTTACAAGCAAAAAAATTCAATTTACCAGCTTTATTATATTTTAAATTTCAGGAAGAAGACTTTATAGATTTTTTAGAATCACATCAAATAAATAGTAATAAATTATATCACCAATATAACTATAATGTAATTTTATATTTACTGGAATTATTTTATCATTTTCTTCCTCAGAAAGAGATTTCTTATAATTCAGAGTATTATATAACTATAAATAATTCTAATATAGATTTTAGTTCCTTAAAAAAAGAAATTAATTTCTATTTAGATGAATGGAATAAACAAAATCAAATGTTATTAAAATCTATATCACCAGATAAATATTTATCTTTGTTAGAATCTCTTGTTTATAAACAAATTCTTATTAGGTTGTTAGAAAATCAGCTAATTGCTCCCTATTTTCTTATAGAATTTAAAAATCTATCGATTCAGCCACTAAGAATAAAAGAAAAAAAAATTAGCTTAAATAAAATCAAGCAAACCTATTATAAGAACTTATATTTACAATTAAATGAATATAACAATTTATTATTTAATGCTATAAAAGAAAAACAACCTCTAATTAGAATCCAGTTTTATTTAAAAGAAATCACTTTATTATGTAATCAAATTCTTTTATTAGAAAATCACTTTGATATTTTTGATCCTAAAATTGGTATTTTAAAAACTCCTCAATTACAATATCATAGTTTAAAATTAGATAAATATATAAAAAACTTATTATTAGATTTAATGATTCCGGCAGAAATGTTTTTTCAAAGTAAAATAAATACTTTAAAAGAAAATCACCAAAGAATTTTTGAATATAATTTAATTACAAAAAATTGTGTAACAGATTTAATACAATTAATTACTAATTATACTAATAATAAAACTTTAAATATAATTTTCTCGAATCTATATAACTCGAAAAATTTTTCCCATATAACAAAGGGTCATTTTATTCCTTATTTTTCTTATATATCTTTAAAAAAAATTTTAAAGGAACAATCAATTTCATATAAAGAAATATATTATCCCTCATTTAGAAATGAATTATTTTTAAAAAATAAACTTAAACCATTGAAAGAAATTTCTACTATAACAAGCAAAATTTATTATTTTAATCAAAATGATTCTTTCTTTCTTTTTTTTACAGAAAGACATATTATAATTCGCCCTATTTTTGGTTTTGTAAATCTTTTATCTTCTTTGGGTAAAACTTCTTACGAGATTTTACGATTACCCTATTCTATTTACGAGAACAATATATCTATTAGCAAAGAAGTAAGAGGTTTATTTTTTTCTTTTACAGAAATATTTTTTATTTCTATTAGAAAAGGTACGTTTTTATCAAATAAATTACCAGAAATATATCGAGTTATTTTTTTCCAAAATCCAGAACCTATTTATGTTTTATATAAATAAAATTCTTTACAATAGAAAAACAATTAAAATCCTTGTATCTAATAAGAGGAAGAATATGCAATTTTTACAAATTTTCTTGGTAACTGTATTTATTATTACATGTATTGTTTTAATGTTTTTTATTTTAATACAATCTGGTAAAGGTGGCAGCCTTGGAATAATGGGTGGAGGTGCTTCTAATTCTGCTTTTGGTAGTTCAACAGTTGATGTTGTAGAAAAAATTACCTGGTGGGGAATTGTTTTTTTCTTTGTTTTAGCACTTATTTCTGCTATAGTATTTGCTGTTCCGAGAAAAAAGATTCCTAAGCCAGATACAGATAATCCTGCTCAAACACAGACCATACCAGAAAATAACGAACAAACAAAACCAGTACAAAATCAAAAATAAAACAATTCAATTTTAAATAAGATACATATCAGAGTTTTCTTTATAAATTTAATAATATGGTTTTTCGAAATATATTTACTCTAAAAAGACATTGAATATAAATTTTTTTGTAAGCGATCAAAGAACGCCGTATAATTTATAGTTTCTATAAATACTGCTTCTAAATTGTGATTTTATCATTAAAAAATTTGATTTTCATCTCGTATTTTTTTGGTAAGATTTTTAATAAAAAATAGACTATTATATTGATGGCTACATATACAAGAAAAAATATCCAAAGTCCTAACCAAGAACTGGAAGCATCAAGTAATACTGTAATTTTACATTTTATGATTTATTTACCCTATAAAGATGATTTGCAGGATTTAAGAAATCATCATTCCAGCTATTCGGATATGTTTTTGTTTTTAATTTCTAAATACATTGAAAGACTAAAAAAATTAGCAAATCAAAAGAAAACCAGTAATAAAATCTATCAGATAATATGTAATGATTATGAACATTGTTGTGTAAGAGTAAGTCAGAATATTCATCAATTATTAAAAGATATATCCGAGATGACGGGTTATAGTGTAAGTCATATTATAAGATTATTAATAGAATGGGAATGTTATAGAAGATTTGATGATAAGGTATCTCTATTAAGGGTCCCGTTAAGGGAAATTGGCCGTGAATTTGTAACAAGTATTACAGAAATCAGGATAGAGCATCGATTTTACAGGGCAAGGGAGATTGTAGAAGAAGACGTAGAAATATTATGTGCCTAAAATAATTTACGAAAATATAAATTGATCGTTTACATTTTTTTATTTATAAGCCAAAAATAAACCATAAAAAAATACCAAATTTTGTAAAAATTGTTGAAATTTTTCTCAGTTACATTAAATTTTAGAAAGGAAAATTCCAATAATAATAAAAGAGCATTAAATTATAAGCGAGGAGAATTATGAAAAAGTTAATAACCATTGTTTTATTGATACTTGTAGGTCAGTTATATATCTGGGCTCAACCAAAATTGATTGATAGAGAAGAAGAAAAAAAAGAATATCCTGATTTACAACAAACAGAAGCAATTTTAGATAAAAATATTTTAGATGCTTATAAACGCTTATCTATTTTTGGTCCTCTTGTAAATTTAGCAAAAAATGATCGTGAAAAATATTTTAAACAAAAAGAAAATCCTTTAGATTTTAATTATTCGTTAAAAAATATTGTCTATACTCCAAGAAATACCTATATACGTTATGTTAAAGAATCGCCAGAATTTCTTTTAGTTGGTTTTGGTACTACACAAGAAACCTTAGCAAAAATAAAAGAAAGAATTGATTATGTTAATGGGCAAGGAGTTAAAGTTCCTCAATTACAATTTAAGGCAAGAGATGGTATAGAATTAACACAATTTGAATTTATTTATGCAGAAGATTCTCCTTCAAGAGAAGTGGTAGGTTCTCGTAGAAAATCTTTAACATTATTTTACGAAAGAATAAATCAAGGAACAATAGATACTCCTCAGGATTTTAAATTAACAATGGTTGTTTCTCGAATAATAAGACACCATATTAAAGATGGGATAAAAGACGTAGAGTTAGTAATTGATCCAGACCCAAATACAGAAAATATGGATGATGTTATTATATTACATCGATATAATCAAAAACCTACTAATGTTATAGTATTAGGAAGTTTGCATAATACGCCAAACTTTCCTCATAGAGTAGAATTTAAAAGAGATTTCTATTTACAATTGTTAGATCATTTTAATATTTTATATAGAATGGTAGATGGTTTTGCTCAAAAAGACGGAAATCAATATAATCAAAAAGTTATAGACCTACTTAAAAAAGCAATGGAATATTAATTCCTTTCTTCTTTTCACTTATCTTATTTTCTAAGGAAGCTATATGCTTCCTATCTTTCATTTTAATAAATTATTTTATTTTTTAAGATTTGCTTGCTACAAATCCTAAGTTTGATATAAAATTTATAAAGCATAATAGCATTTATTGGATATTTATTAAATTTTATTATTTTCATTTCTAATTTTTTGAATAATATATATAATCAATCGAAATACAAAATAAAAACAGAATTGACTTAACATAAAAAACTATTTTATTAGTTTTAAATTCATTTTTCAAATTTAAGATTTGTATTCAAAGGAGCAATAACAATGAAAAAAACTGGTGCAAAATTAATGTTAGATTTATTATTATCCCATGAAGTCGATGTAGTATTTGGTTACCCTGGTGGTGCAATACTTCCCTTTTATGATGAATTATATAATTCTTCAATTAAACATATTCTTGTTCGTCATGAACAAGGTGCCGTACATATGGCAGAAGGATATGCAATAGTATCAAGAAAACCTGGCGTAGCTATTGTTACAAGCGGTCCAGGAGCAACCAATACAGTAACAGGTTTAACAGATGCTAAAATGGATTCTATTCCTATTATGGTAATTTCTGGACAGGTGCCAACATCTGCTATTGGTTCTGATGCATTTCAGGAAGCAGATGTATTTGGTATAACAATCCCCATAACAAAATATAATGCATTAATAAAAAGTGCTGATGAAATTGCAGATGTTTTTGAAGAAGCATGGATAATGCTAACCCAGGGAAGACCAGGTCCAGTGCTACTTGATTTTCCTAAGGATGTACAAACTCAGGAGACAGAAAAACTACAAGGAGAAGTAAGATTAGCAGAACGCTTTTTAAAAAAGCCACCTATTCAGGGTGATTTAGAAAAATTCGCAGAAGCACTTAATAAAGCAGAAAGACCATTATTATATGTTGGTGGAGGTGCTATTATTTCTGGAGCATCACAGGAAATAAGAACAATTGCAGAAAAGGGAATGATTCCTGTAACCTGTACTTTAAAAGGTCTTGGGGCTTTTCCAGGCAGTCATATATTATCTCTTGGAATGCCAGGAATGCATGGTACAGCAGCAGCGAATAAAGCAATATTAGAATGTGATTATATCTTATCTCTTGGAGCACGATTTGATGATAGAGTTGCTGGTGTTCCCAATGAATTTGCTCCCAATGCAGTAAAAGCACATATAGATATTGATCCAGCTGAATTTAATAAACGTGTAAAAGTTGATTATATTCTACACGGTGATCTAAGAGAAGTATTACAAGCATCTAATACCTTTTATAGAGAAAAAAGATCGTTCAGAATGGGTAAAACACTTAGAAGAATATAAAATTAAATATCCTTTAGAATATGAAGATAGCGAAGAAGTAATAAAACCTCAAAGATTTATAAAACGTTTATACGAAATAACTCAGGGTAAAGCAATTGTTTCTACTGATGTTGGTCAGCATCAGATGTGGACAGCGCAATATTATTTATTTGATGAACCTAATCGATGGTTAACTTCTGGCGGACTCGGTACAATGGGTTTTGGTTTTCCTGCTGCTATCGGTGCTGCAATTGCAAAACCTTCTGATCTTGTTATTTCTATTAGTGGCGATGGTTCATTTCAGATGTGTATGCAAGAATTAGCAACTATCAGACAATATAATATACCAGTAAAAATTGTTCTTTTAAATAATAATTTTCTTGGAATGGTAAGGCAATGGCAGGAACTTTTCTTTAATGAGCGATTTGCTGAATCTGAATATCAATTTAACCCCGATTTCGTAAAAATTATGGAAGCATATAATATCCCGGGAAGAAGAATAGAAAAACCCAATCAAATAGACGAAGGAATAGAATTTTTACTTATCTGAAAATGGACCTTCTTTCTTAGAGGTTGTAATTCCAGCAGAAGAAAAAGTATTCCCTATGATTCCAGCAGGGAAAAGTCAAAAAGATATGATTTTATTTTCAGATATTTATAAAGTAAAAAAATAATTGAATATTTTATTTATCTCTATTATAATTTAAAATATGAGACGATTAGAAGAATTAGCTCCTATTGAAAGAAAAATTGATGTTTTAGCTTCTTCTACAAGAGCATATAGAGCAATTACTTCGCAAACCGAATTACGTAAATGGTGGGCTCCACGAGTAATAATGGCTAAAAATATAGTATCTCATAAGCCCGGAAAAGATATGAAGATGATTCTTGTTAATTCTCGAGAAAATGAATTTGTTAGATATAAATTCTACGGTCTTGATTGGAAAGATCATCCAGAGACAACCATAGCAATAGAAATAGAAGAAAAAGGTGTAAGAAGAAAGGACAAAGGAGAAGGAATTCGTATTTACATTTACCACGAAGGTTGGATTAATGAAGAATATAGAAAAGAGTACGAAGAAATATGGGATAAAGCTCTAAATTCTCTAAAAATTTTATTAACAGAAGAACGTGTAGAACACTGGTGGGGAAAAGAAAAACGTAAAGGTGATTTTAAATCTGCTACCCTACAAACCATGAAAGAATTTCTAAACAAAATGGAAGAAGAAACAAGAGCAAAAAAAGAAAAGAAAAAAGCTTCTAAAATACTCTGGCAAATCTTTCAGGCATTGGATCCCTATGGGGAATGGTATTGTAAAGATAGTTATACAGAAATTGAATTTTATGCAAGAGGACAAAAAATCTTTGGAGCACAAAAATCTGGCCAAATTATAATGAGCTGGCGAGAATTAGATCCTATATTAGGAAGAAGTTTACAGGATTTCGCAGATAGATTCAGTATTGAACAAAATAATTTAGAAATCCATGTAGGCCAAAATTACGAAAGAATACCAGCTGTTGATATTATTCCAGAACTTTTTATACGCTGGTGTATTGACGTAATTCAATATAAACAAAATTAATCAATGATACATTTTGAATGCTATCCATTATCGGAAAAAAATATCTACCTAAAAATTATAACGGATCATACAGAAAAAGGAACATTATACAAATTATCCTCTGCAATCTTTTGTGCTTGGTTTAGATATATATTCCGGAGAAATTAAAACAACTCAAAAGGATAATATAGATATTTCTGAGGATACATTTATTTTACGATATAATGAAAAGATTGGTTCTTTTAATGATTTTTCTTATCAACTAGGAGTACTGATGGAAAGTTTATTAAGTCAGAACCAGGATCCCGAAAAAATATTAAATCTTAATACAAAAAGAAAGATACCAGATTTAAGCGAAATCATACGTAATGGTTTTGAATATATTATAGAAGAAAAAGAAAAAAATCAGATCTTTTTTTATTTCGAAACATTGGATCGTTCTGGACTTTTAGTAAGTTTTGCTAAATTTTTTTATAAAAATTCTATTAATATAATAGAAGCCAAAATCCAGACTGAATATGATAATATTGCAAAAGATTCTTTTATATTAGAATATGATCATCAGGATTCTATTAAAAATCTAAAAAAAGAATTAGAGAAATATATTGAAAACTCACAGATTTAGTTTATAGCTTTTGATAATTAGAATACCATGTATTCATTTTTTGTATTAAATTTTCTGTTGTTTCTTTTATTTCCGCAAAAGAAGGTAATAAATCTACTAATGGTTTTCTTTCTCGATCTATGGCAGGTAATTTATAATAGATTCGCTCTAATTTATTTGTAAAATCAATAATATTCATAATAAGCTCTCTGAAAATTTTATAGATTTCATATCGTCTTATATAATCTAATTGCTGTTTGGAATCTAAATTCTCTATCCTTTTTCTAATAGGATCTGGTAATCTTGAAAGATAATGAGTGGCTGGTCTTGGATAATATACAAGTTCTTTAAGCATTTTTATAGCTTCTTCAGATGCATTATAGCATTTTATTTCAATTTCTTTTTGTAAATCAAAAAATTCATTTAAAGAAGTTGATAATTTTTCAAAAACCTGAGCTCTGTTTAAATTTTTTTCTATTGCTCTTAAGCTTTCTACTGACTTTTTTGTATCTCTTTCCAGTTCTTTAAGAAATTCATTTTCATCAAATAGGGATTCATCAGGGGATAAAAAATCAATTTCAACATTACGAGAAAATTGATTCAATTGATTTTTCTGATTTTCTTGTTTATTTTCCAGATCTATGATTTCCCTTTCTTGTTTTGCATATATATTTTGTATATTGTCTTCCAGTTTTTGCTGGTTTAATTCCTTTTTATGTTTTTCTCGTAATATTTCCTGTTTAATTTTTAATGCTTCCTGATAAGAACTTGCTAATCGTACAAATTTTATCTGTCTGGTTTGAAAATCAAATTTTAATGCATACTTTCTTCCATCTTCATCAATAAACTTTTTGTTTAAGTCTCTTATGGTTAATTTCTTAGGATCAACATCGTTAATAGAACGCACAAAAATATATTCACTTTTTGAATTCATAATAAATAAATTACCTCACATAATTTTTTTTATAATTACTTTTTTTATTATTTTCTTATACAATAAAATTTTTATTCTTTTTCTTTAAATAATCTTATAATATCATTTTCGGTAAAAATATATTTTTTTTTACAAAATTCACAGGTTATTTCTATCTGTTTCTGTTCTTCCAGAATCTGAAAAACTTCATCTTTTCCAAGAGTAAATAATACATTTTCTATTTTTCCAGCATTACAATCACAATAAAAAAAGATAGAACCAGATTGTAAAATTCTAACACTAAATTGCTGTTTTAATTCTTTTTTTTGTTCATAGATCTGTTCTCCAAAAATATTTTTAAGAAATTCTATCATATCTGTTTTATAAATAAAATTAGTTAACTTATCAATTTGTTCTATTTTCGTATCTGGTAAGACTTCGAAAAAATATCCATATACTTCTACAGGTAGTAATGGGTTATTACTATCATAAAAAGAATATATACCTATAAAAGCATTGATTTGATCAGACTTACTGATATATTCTTCTAAATTTTTTGCTATTGGTACATCTCTCATTTCTACTGCTGAAGAATATACTTTCTTTGAATTAAGTTTAAATTTATTTACCTGCAAAATACCCTTTCCTTTTCCTTTATAGATTTTTCCTTCCCAGCTTGCATCTTCTGGAACAATAATTCCTCTTACACCTCCAAAACTACTGGCAAATGCTAATATCTTTTTTACTGCACCATCCCCTTCTATATGAATACCAATAACTTCGTGTTCTTGTTTTATTTCTCTTGTCGTTAATAAAAAAGCACCTAATATAGTTTCTCCCAATAATGCTTCGCATTGAATTGATAAATTTTGTAAATTTCTAATTTCTATAAGAGTTTCTTTAATATTAGCGAATAAAAAACGTACATTTAAATCTGGTATAATACCTCTAACAAAAATATCTTTTTCCCTCTGGGGCATTATAATATATTCTTTATTTTCTTTCATAAGCCATATTAATTTTAAAAATTTCATCTAAAGCTTTATACAATTCTTCATAATCATTACTTGCATTCCAGGCTATAAAACCTTTTGCATTACTATCAATACAAGCTAAAATTTGTTTTTTTATATATTCTCTATAGGTTAAACCAGTTCTTTTAACACTCATTTTAAAAACCTGTATATAAGGAATAATTTCTGCATTTTTAGCTCTTTTTTTAGCTTTTACCACACCATCATAAATAGTCTGATAAGGATTATTAATTCTATCATTCATTCCATAAAAATGTGATGGATATAACATTGGATGTAAATGATCTAAATAACGATCAAAAATTTCAATTTTCTGTCCAATATAATCATGTTCATAAAAAGGAATTCTGCCAAAAATATCTGCTCCAATACGAACTCCATAAGGTCTTAAACGATCTTCAAATACTTTTAAAATTCCAGCAATAAATCGATATCGTTTACCAAGGGTTAACCCTTTAGGATAATAATAATCTGCAAATCGAATATAATCTAATTGAATTTCCTGAAACCCATTTTGTACAGACTTTTCTGCTAATTCTATTAAAGAATGGATTTGTTTTAAGTGTTTTGTCGTAGGTGGATATTCTTTAAATCCTAAATGAAATACAACTATTCGAGCTATTAAATAAAAATTTTCTTTTCTTAATTGATCTAATATTTCTTTTGATATAATTTTCGATTGAACATCAATAACTAAGGTATTTATACCATGTTTTTTTGCATTTTGAATAAAAAGATTAAAATCCTTTTTAAAAGGTGTTCTATTATTTATATAAATTGCTTTTATAAATTCTGGTTTATTATATTTATAAAAAACTTTTTCTTTCGGATATGGTTCTAAATTTGATGGAAAGCTAAAAGAAGATTCTTTTACAGTTGTGCTTTTATTATAAGAAGTCAGTTTTGATAGAATCATTTTTATTGTTTAGTTCTTTTATTATATTATTATTAAACTGTTTTTGTTCTGGTTCTGGAATTTTAATTTCTAACTGATTATATGGATAAGATTGATAAATCTTTTCTAAGGACTGATTTTTTTGCTCAATATAATTGAGAAAATTTTTAAAAGATTCATCTTGTAAATTATCAGCAAATAGTAAACTACTCATAAGAAAAAGAAAAAAAATATATTTGTATTTCATAAAAGAATTATCGGTATTTTAGAGATCATGAATCAAGTTTTCTTTTGAAATTATTCCCCCCATTAATAATATATCATTTGGCTTTTCTTCTAATAAAGGATAAAATACAGCACTTTGACCTGGTGTTACTGCTGGTACAGAATTTTCCATCGTAACTTTTATTTTATGCCCCTTGGGTAATCCATTCCAGGAAATAGAATCATCATAACCAAGATATTCCACAAATGCATTCTGAGGTTTACTTCTATAACGAATCTGTACTCTACAATATAATTGTTTTGATGTAAATAAGTTTTTAAATTCTTCTTCAGAATAATATAAAAAATTTACTTGTTCTACTTCAAACGATCGGAATAAGGTTTGATTTATAGGTCCTAAAATGACATCACCATTTTCATGAATTTCGATAACATAAAGTGGCTCTTTCCACGATATACCAAGTCCTTTTCTTTGTCCAATAGTAAACTGTTCTTTTCCAGAATGCTTACCTAAAATCCTTCCGTGTATATCTTTAAAATATCCTGGTGTAAATTCCACGCCCTGTTTTTTTAAAAATTTTCTATAATCGTTTTCTGGAACAAAACATATTTCCTGAGATTCCTGTTTTTCTGCTACAGGTAACTGATAATGTTTTGCTAACTCTCTTACTTCTGGTTTTGTAAAATTTCCAAGAGGAAATATTGTATGTGCTAATGCTTCCTGCGATAAACCATAAAGATAATATGCCTGATTTTTTGTCTCGTCAACACCATTCTGTATAGTATAGCGATTAGAATTTGTTTTATAAATTTTTGCATAATGACCTGTTGCTATCCATGAAATACCCAATGCTTTTGATTTTTCTAATAAAGCACCGAACTTCACAAATGTATTACATTCAACACAGGGATTAGGTGTTCTGCCTTTTTGATAATCCAGAATAAAACGCTCAATTACCTTTTCTTTAAAAACATTCTCCATTTTAATTACATAAAAAGGAATGTTTAATTGCATTCCTACACTTTTTGCATCATAAATATCCTTAGGACTGCAACAGGATTTTTTTTGAATATCACAATTTTCTTCATATTCCCATACCTTTAAATTTACTCCTATAACTTCATATCCTAATTCATGTAAAATTAGGGCTGTTACTGCACTATCCACACCACCGGACATTGCGACAACAATCTTCGTATTTTTTTCTGGTAGATTTATATCCTTAAACTTGTTGATTGGTAATGTATTTATCATATTTTGGTAATAAAATAAAAAAAGTATGTATCGTCATTTAAAAATATATCTACTTGTTATTTTTTTATTTTTACAAATATTTAAAATTTCTATCTATGCAGAACAATTATCAAAAATTGAATTTTTTGCCAGTAGTAAATTCCTTTCTCCCAATCAGGATGGTTTTAATGATAATATTATTTTTACTGTAAAATTATATCAGGATTTGCCCATAAAAGTAAAAGAATGGTCAATCAATATATTAAATTATGAATCCAAAATCATTCAAATATTTCAACCTCAAAACCGTCTTAAAAATCAAAATGAATATACTCTTAATCTGGAATGGTAAAGATTTAGAAGGGAATTATGTTCCTGATGGTACTTACAAAGCTATTCTAAGAGTTTATTATGATTATGGAAATATTTATAAAGAATATTCTCTATCAATTGATGTATATAGAGATATATTTGATGTTGAATTAGATTTTATTAACCCTTATTTAATACGTTTATGGGATAATAATCAAAATGTTTTTTCCGCCACACAAAACGAAATTAAAATAAGACAAAAATATAAAAAGGATTTTTCTTTAAATTCTGAATTCAATTCTTACATTTTAAATTTTAAAAATAAAATCATAGAAAAAAGAAACTGGAAAAAAAAACCAGAATCTATAACTATCTGGGATGGTAGAATTAATAAGGATTATGCAGATTTTTCTATTTTTCATTATATTTTTGCCTATAAAAGTTATGAGAATAAATTATACGAATATATTTTACCTGGTATATTTGTATTACCAATACAACCTGAATTATTATTATATTTAAATCCATTTATATTAAATCCTAATGGATTAGGTTATATTAATAACCAATATAAATATTTTGATATTTACGAATCCACTGATGATAATTTTTTATTATTTTCAGAAAATATTCAATACCAATCAAAATATTATCAGATTTATTGTTTTAAAGATAGTATTTTTTCTTCTAAATGGCAATATTTTAAAGATGGTATCGGTGATATTTCTAAAAAAGGGATTTTAGAAATATTAAAGATTATTCCTTATAATCATTACTGCCAGATTATTTTTTATCAAAATCCAATCCAGAATTTTGAATATTTAAAAATTTATAATTATCCAGTAATCACAATTATACCTATTTATATTGATAATATAAAACCAGAAATTGATGTTGATTTAAACTATAAAACTATTTATCCAGATATTTATTATGATAAATATTTCCAGAAAATTCATATTATTGCAGATGATAATACATTTGTAAAAGAAATATATATAAACTTATATCTAAATTATTTTAATAAAAAATTATTAATAAAAAAATGGAAACTCATTCCAGATCAAATAGGATTCGATAAAAATCAGGTTAATAAAATTATCTACTGGTATGGGGATACTATCCAAAATTTCAATATAGAAAGCTTAGAAAATCTAAATTTTGAAATAGAAGCAATTGATATAGCAAATAATAAATCAAATATAATAAAATCCTTTAATACAGGTATTTTTTTTAGAGAAAAAGGAGAAGATTATATCTGCAATATTCCCCTATCAAAAATCTTAGATAAAAACCAAACATTTTTACCAGAAATCAAAGAAATTATAAATAAAATCATTAAGGAATACCATAGACATCAAAAAAAATATATTTATATTCATGTACATTCTTTTTACGAAGGAAAAGATAATGAAACTTTATATCAAACAGAAAAAATTGCTCAGAATTTATATAATTTTCTAATAAAAGAAATTCCAGAAGAAAATGTTTTTTATAGAGGTATGGGGGAACTTTTTCCATATTTTAATGATAAATCTGATTTTGCAAAGTATCGTAATAATCGTTTAGAAATTATTTTTAGCGATAAACTTTTCCATGAAGAAAAAGATTTATTTTAATTTTTTTATAATTTTAATTTTTATTATGCAATTTAGTTTAAATGCATTCGAAATAAAAGATTTGCTATATAAACAATTAAATATTAAAACTAATACTACGAAATTAAATTGTCATTATTTTTATTATGTAAATAAACAATTAAAAACAAAACATTCTTGTACTATTAAATTATATCCTCATTCTATTTATATAGAATCAGATAAAAAAAATTTTATAAAAATAAGAGATCAAAAAACTAATGCATTAGTTATCGATTTAAAATTAAATCAAATTTCTTTTAATAAAAGTTATTATCTAAAAAAAGATACTGTTTTATCAAATTCCAGAATGCTTATTTATTATTATAAAGAAAATCAAATAAAGTTTTTACAGATTTATCTTACGAAAAAAGAATTGATTTTATCTTTTGAATATGGTAAATTCGTGATAAGAATTGAATAAAATATTTTTTTCGTAAGCGTTCAATGAATCTCGTATAATTTATAGTTGCTATTGATTCTACTTCTAAATTGTGATTTTATTATTAAAAAATTTGATTTTCTTATATTTTTTTAGTAAGATTTTTAACAAAAAATAGACTATTATATTGATGGCTACATATACAAGAAAGAACTGTCTAATAAAAGCATCAAGCAATACAGTAATTTTACATTTTATGATTTATATCTCTTTTAAAGATGATTTGCAGGATTTAAGAAATAATCATTCCAGCTATTCGGATATGTTTTTGTTTTTAATTTCTAAATACATTGAAAGATTAAAAAAATTAGCAAATCAAAAGAAAACCAGTAAAAAAATCTATCAGAAGATTTGTAACGATTATGAACATTATTCTATAAGATTAAGTCAGAATATTCATCAGTTATTAAAGGATATATCAGAGATGACGGGATATAGTGTAAGTCATATTATAAGGCTACTAATAGAATGGGAATGTTATAGAAGATTTGATAATAAGGTATCTTTATTAAGGGTTCCGCTTAGGGAAATTGGTCGTGAATTTGTAACAAGTGTTACAGAGATCAGGATAGAGCATCGATTTTATAGGGCAAGGGAGCTTGTAGAAGAAGACGTCGAAATATTATGTGCTTAAAATAATTTACGAAAATATAAATTGATCGCTTACAATATTTTAAATATTAAAGCGCGGATAAACCGCGCTCATTCTTAACTACAACCAGTAGTAGCACCACAACTTACACATTTTAAACAGGTTCCATTTCGAACCATAGTAAATTGTCCACATTCTGGACAGGGATCGCCTTCGTATCCTTGCATTTTTGCTATTGTTATTAAAGAAGTTTTTGTTTGTAATTCTTTTTCCAGCTGAATTTCTGTTTTAGCTTGCTCTATGTTTGTTTGTTTCTTAGATACTATCCAGGATGGTAGATCTCGTTCTACATTAAGATGATCGCTATTTTTCACACTTACTTGATGTTTTTGTACTGCATCAGGACTGATTGATTCTGGATCAATTTGTGCGAGATCATATCTTCCAAGATAGGTTATAGCTAATTCTCTAAAAATATAATCAATAATAGAAGTTGCCATTTTAATATGGGGATTTCCCTGAACCATTCCATTGGGTTCAAATTTTGTAAAAACAAATGCATCTACAAATTCTTCTAAGGGAACACCATATTGTAATCCAAGCGATACTGCAATAGCAAAACAGTTCATTAATGAGCGGAAAGCAGCACCTTCTTTATGCATATCGAGAAAGATTTCTCCTAATCTTCCATCTTCATATTCTCCTGTTCTTAAATAGATCTTATGTCCTCCCACAATTGCTTTTTGAGTATATCCTGCTCTTCTGGTTGGTAAACGCTGTCTTTTCGATACAACTCTTTCCATTCTTTCTGCAACTTTTTCTATCTTTTCTGCTGTTCGTTCTGTTGCTTCTAAATCCTTTAAAAATTGATCTTCTTCTAGAGCAATATTTAAAGGTTGAGATAATTTACTACCATCTCTATATAATGCAATTGCTTTTGTCATTACTCTCCAGGCAAATTCATACGCCTGTTTTACATCTTCTATAGTCGCATTTGCTGGTAAATTAATGGTTTTAGAAATTGCTCCAGAAATAAAAGGCTGCGCTGATGCCATCATCAATATATGGGATTTCCAGGATAAGAATCTTTTTCCATATTTTCCACATTTATTCGCACAATCGAATACAGGATAATGTTCTTCTTTAAGATGGGGAGCTCCTTCTATTGTACCTGTTCCTGTTACATAATCATTAGCTTTTCTAATTTCTTCTTCTGAAAAACCTAAGAATTTTAATAAATCAAAATCCTTTGGAAGTTCATTTACATTTTTTCCAGTAATTCTTTCTATAAATTTATCTCCAAGTGTAAAGCGATTCAATATAAATCTTATATCAAAAGCAGATGGAAGTAATGATTCTATTTTTTGTAATGTTTCATCATCAAATCCTTTTTGTTTTAAAGTAAGATGATTGATATAAGGTGCATTTTTTAAACTGCCATAACCTACAGCATATTTAATAATATCTTCTATTTCTTGTTCATTATAACCAAGAACACGCAAAGCATAAGGTACAGATTGATTTATGATTTTAAAATATCCACCACCTTCCAGTTTTTTATATTTTACTAAAGCGAAATCTGGTTCTATGCCTGTTGTATCACAATCCATTACAAGACCGATGGTACCAGTAGGTGCAATGGCAGTAAATTGAGCATTGCGATAACCATATTGTTCTCCTAATTGTAAAGCTCTATCTGCTTCTTCCTGAGCAGCTTTTAATAAATTTTCTGGACAATATTCTGGATTAATTCCAATAGGTGTAATTGATAATCCTTCATATTCTTCTGGTAATGCATTATAGGCTGCTCTTCTATGATTTCGCATTACTCTGAGCATATGTTTTTTATTTCTTTCGTACCCTTTAAATGGTCCTAATTCCTTTGCCATTTCTGCACTTGTAGCAGCTGCATTTAAATGCATAATAGCAGTAATTGCACCAGCTACTGCTCTACCTTTTTCAGAATCATAAGGTATTCCCATTTGCATTAATAATGCTCCTAAATTCGCATACCCCAACCCCAATGTTCTAAATTCATAAGATAATTTAGCAATTTCTTTAGAAGGAAATTGTGCCATAGTAACAGATATTTCTAAGGTAATTGTCCATAATCGAGAAACATGGCGAAAAGCTATATCATCAAATTCATTTGTTTTATGATTTAAAAATTTAATTAGATTTATAGAAGCTAAATTACAAGCAGTATCATCTAAGAACATATATTCAGAACAGGGATTAGATGCTCTAATTTCTCCATCTTCTGGACAGGTATGCCATTCATTGATTGTTGTATGAAATTGCAATCCGGGATCTGCACATGCCCAGGCAGAAAAAGCAATTTTATCCCATAATTTTCGAGCTGGTATGGTTTTATATGGAACTGGTTTTCTATTTTGTGCTTTTGCTTTCTCTAATTCTGTTCTCCAGTATAAATGCCATTCTTTATCCTGTAAAACAGCCTGCATAAATTCATTTGTTAAACGAATAGAATTATTAGAATTCTGTCCAGATACAGTTTGATAGGCTTCCGATTGCCAATCCGTAGTAAATTCTTCTATTTCAATGGATTTTACACCCTGTTTTGCTAATTCAATCAATCGGATAATAAAAGTATCTGGCAAATAAACTTTCTTTGCATTATATACTGCTTTTTTTAAATTTAGATTTTTATTATAATCATATTTTATGTTTTCATCAGATTCGCTATGAATAGCTTTTAATATTTCATTTGCATGTTGTTTGACAAGTTTTGAACCAACAACTAAATCAAGAACCTTATATTCTTCTTTTACCTTCCAATCTATAAATTCTTCTATATCTGGATGATCAATATCAAGACATACCATTTTAGCTGCTCTACGTGTAGTACCACCAGATTTAATGGCACCTGCTGCTCTATCGCCAATCTTTAAAAAGCTCATTAAACCACTACTTTTTCCACCACCAGATAAAGGTTCTCCTTCTCCTCTAATATTAGAAAAATTTGTACCAGTTCCAGAACCATATTTGAATAATCTTGCTTCTTTTACCCATAAATCCATTATACCACCTTCATTGACTAAATCATCTTTAACAGATTGAATAAAGCAAGCATGTGGTTGAGGTCTTACATAAGCATATTCGGAACGGACTAATTCTTCTGTTACTGGATCAACATAATAATGCCCTTGACTTCTTCCTTCAATACCATAAGCCCAATATAAACCAGTATTAAACCATTGCGGGGAATTAGGAGCTCCAATTTGATTTGCTAAAATAAATAGCATTTCTTCGTAATAGGATAAGGCATCTTCTTCGGTAGTAAAATAACCATGTTTCCAGCCCCAATAAGTCCAGGTACCAGCTAAACGTACAAATACTTGTTTAGCAGAAAATTCACTTCCAAAACGTTTTTCTTCTGGTATAGATTGTAATTTTTCGTAATCGGGAATTCTTCTTTGCAACCATTCTGGTACATTTTCTTCTTTGACAGGTTTTGTATATAAAGGTACACCAGCTTTTCTAAAATATTTTTGTGCTAAAATATCTACTGCAACCTGAGACCAATGTTTTGGTACTTCTACATTTTCCATAGAGAAAACAATGGTTCCATCTGGATTAATAATTTTTGAGGTTTTTTTATCCCAATCTATTAAATCCCAGACTCTACTTTCCCATGGTTTATCCCAATTTATACAAAAATCTTTGCTTTTGATATTTTGTAATTGTTTTGTGTAAAAACGATTAATTTTCATGTAATGCTCCTAATTCTCATAAATTCTCATATAATGTTTAGTAATCACAATTTAAGTACTTAAAATATAAGTACTAAAATTTTGTTCAGATGTAAACTCTTTTTTCTTTGTTTTTTAGAATAGATTACAAAAAATTATATCGGTAAAACTTTGGATAAAAATCGATGAAAATTCTCTAAAAATCATTCCATTTTTAAAATATAATTATTGACATTCAATTAAATAAATATTAATAAATCCATTTATGATAGAAAAAAATAAACTCCATTTAGTTCAATGGCTATCATTTGCTTTTTTAGGGATTTATATTTTACTAAATTTATATTTAGAAAATTATCTCCCTATTCAATATAATACAGAACAATTACAAAATTGTCTTGGTATTGCTACCTGTTTACCAGATAATTGTTTTTGTGAAAAAGTCTATACCAATCAAATTGCTCAACCTATTAATAGTTTTACCAATATATTTTATTTATATACAGGTATTTTGATTTTATTTCAGTTAAAAAAATGGGATTTATTTTCTATTATTTATTCTTATATTGTGATTTTACTCAGTATTGGTAGTTTTTTTTACCATGCAACAATGACATTTTTTGGAATGTGGCTTGATGTATTTTCTATGTATATGTATATTCTTTTTCTTATTATATACCTTCTTTATAAAACCCATTTTATAAAAAAAAATCAGGCTATCATAATTTATTTAATAGGTTTGATTTTATCTGGAATTTTTTTATATGATTCTCCTTTATTTCGAAGATTTCTTTTTGGTTTTTATGTGATTATAACAATTTTTGTTTTTCAAAGAGTAAAAAATCATATTCCTATAAAACCAAAAAACTTTTATATAGCATTAATTCTTTTTGCTATTTCTTATGGTATATGGCTTTTAGATTATTATAAAATCTTTTGCAATCCAGAAAGTATAATTCAGGGACATGGCATCTGGCATACCATCGATAGTATTGTTATTTATTATATCTATCTTTTTATCAAAGAAAATTTTTTAGTATAGCAGGAACAAGAAATTCGAAATTATTGACAAAGAATATAAAGTCTAAATTTTGTTTAAGAATAACAATTATTAAATATTTTTTATATTTTTTCTTAAATAAAGAGGTTAAATTATGAATAAAACACAAGTAAATCAGCAAACAATAAGATATATAAACGAAAAAAGTGAATGGGTTAGAAGTTTTGCCTGTAATCATATCAGTGTTTTAATTGTTTGCCGTGGACCAATTCGAAAAGAAGCAATGGATGTATTTGAATCCTTAGGAATTCGTTATGGTATTTTACTTTCAGAAAAAGATTCTGTAACTTATCCCCAAACCTTAGCACCAGAAATTCGACAGATTAAAGACCCAGAAAGGATACATCGTATACCAGATTATACGGGAGTAACTCAGGAAGAAAGAAATCAAAGGATACAGGATATTATTCATATTTGTAAAGAATATAACTATACCCATGTATTTGCTGGTTATGGGTTTATGGCAGAAGATGCCCATTTTGTTATGTCCTTAGAAAATGCTGGCATTGGATTTATTGGTCCAGAATCTAATGTTCATTTAAAAGCTGGTTCAAAGGATAATGCAAAAAAAATTGCTCGAAGTGTTAATGTTTCTGTAACACCAGGTATAGACAATATTACTTCTTTAACGTTAATAGATAAAGTGGGAGGACGTCAGGGATTATTATCTTTAATAGAAAAGCACCATTTTGAAATTCCCCATATAAATGATTTAAATGACGAAGAATTAGCAGAAGAAATTTTAAACCAGAGTTATAAAAAAAGTATTCCTTTAATTACATTAGAAGATTTACAAAAAAAAGCAAAAGAAGAAATTGCAAAACTCTTAGAAAAAAATCCGGGTAAAAGAATTCGTTTAAAACATGTTGGTGGTGGTGGTGGAAAAGGACAACGAATAGTAACATCTGCTGATCAGGTTCCTGATGCTGTTTTAGAAGTTTTATCAGAATCTAAAGCTTTAGGTCCAAGTGATAATAAAAACTTTTTAATAGAAATGAATATAGAAAATACACGTCATAATGAAATTCAATTATTAGGAAATGGAGAATGGGCTATTTCTCTTGGAGGTAGAGATTGTAGTATTCAGATGTATGAACAAAAATTAGTGGAATTATCTATTACAGATGAACTTTATAAATATGAAATTGAACGATTAAAAAAAGAAAATAAAATCGATTGGGCTAAACGACTCGAAAAAGATCGAGAATTTTTAAGACAAATGGAAGAACAGGCGGAACGATTTGCTCTTGCAGTTGGACTAAATTCTGCTTCTACCTTTGAATGTATTGTATCTGATGATGGATTTTATTTTATGGAAATGAATACAAGAATTCAGGTGGAACATCGTGTAACAGAAATGGTTTATGGTTTACGTTTTAGAAATCCCGATAACCCCGAAGAATATTTTGATGTAGAATCCTTAGTAGAAGCAATGGTGCTATGCGCAGTTCATGGGAAACGACTTCCAAAACCAGAAAGATATTTAAGAAATTTAGCAGGTGGAGAAATTCGTCTAAATGCAATGAATCAGGCATTACAACCACATGCAGGAGGTATTATTGAATATTGGTCAGAACCAGTAGAATATGAATTAAGAGATGATCAGGGAATTGGCATACGAAATCCAGATACCAATGCATTTATACATTATCATCTTGCTGGTGCCTACGATTCTAATATTGCATTAATTGTTTCCTGGGGAAATTCCAGAACCCAGAATTTAGAACGATTAGGAGATATATTACGACAAATGGAATTACGTGGTTCTGAACTTTCTACCAATAGAGAATTTCATATGGGTATGATGTATTTCTTATTAGGTTTAGATCCTATGGCTCGTCCAGATACAAAAGTAACTGTTCCTTATTTAGCACTTGTAGGTAATCTTGCATATTACTCCAATCAAATTGATATTGATTTTGCCTGGGAAAAAATGTTAAAATTTTATGTGGATTTTTATGGAAATTCTATTCGAAATGTTCTTGATTATAAATTAACACTTATAACAAGACCTATAAAGATTTTATTAAAAGAACCACATTTACTTACTGGTTGGCTTCGTTATAATTATTTAAGGAATTTTGACTTTGATGAAAATCAAAAAATTCGATGGTATAAAAATCCCTTATTTGTTTTAGATGAATTATATACCTATCTACATTTAGAAGAAAGAGATGCTCCTGCTTTACAGAAAATATGGTCTCATGATTATGAATTATTACAAAAAGGGTTAAATTTTTATAAAGATTTATATGAACACTATAAAGATCTACCAGAAAAATTTTATGAATTACATGAATATCTTATCGAAAACTTTAGAACATCAGAAGAAAAACAGGAAATATTATCTGCACATTTAGGATTTATTATAGGGTTGGAATTATTAGAAATTCTTATTTTAATTGGAAAAAAAAGTAAAATATTTGATGTATACTTAGATAAAGAAATGCATATTGTTTTACCAGAAGAATTTTATGATGTTCAAAAACAAAAAGAATATATTAAAAATTTAGCACCACCACCCGTTGCTTCTTCCGATACGATTGTTGCCCCAATGGGAGGAATGATTTATTTTAGAGAAACACCCGATAGTCCACCCTATGTAAATGAAGGTGATCATTTCGAAGCTGGTCAACCTCTATTTATTATAGAAGTTATGAAAATGTTTAATAAAATACCAGCAGAATTTTCTGGAACAATTGTAGAAAAATTAGTAAAACAGGATGGTGTTGTAGTAAGAAAAGGTCAACCTATCTTTAAAGTAAAACCAGATGAAGAAATCAAAGTACTAACACATGAGGAAATCGAGAAGCAAAAACAATTTTTTACAGAAGAAATTTTAGATTTAATTTATAAAAATGCAAATGAATAAAATCTGTTTTTGCACAAATTTAACAAAAGAAAAAATAAAAGATATAGTTCATTCTAATAATAGTATAACATTTAAAAAATTTATAAAAAAAACAGGAGCCACTCAATACTGTGGTTCCTGCTATTCTGATGTAAAACATTATTTTTTTTATTTTCAATATCAAAAAAAAATTTGCAAAGAGGGAAATTATTTTTTATTTCATAATATATGAAGACTGCAATATTCTATGATGATTTATTTTTAAAACATGATACAGGAAGCTATCATCCAGAAATTCCAGAACGTTTAACTGCCATTATAAAACGTTTAGAAGAAAAAAATCTTCTGGATAAATTTATACCATTAAAAAAACGATTTGCAACCAAAGACGAATTAGAATTGGTACATCATGACTCTTATATTGATTATGTACAGCATTTAGCACAAAAAGGTGGTGGATATTTAGATGGAGATACCCCCATTAGTAAATATTCCTACGAAGCAGCAAAACTGGCTGCTGGTTCCGGCTTAGAAGCCATAGACGAAATACAAAATGGTAATATTGAATCTGCTATTTTACTTGTTAGACCACCAGGACATCATTCTCTTAAAAGTCGAGGAATGGGATTTTGTTTATTTAATAATATTGCTATTGCAGCACGATATGCCCTACAAAAAGGTTTTAAAAAGATTGCTATTTTAGACTGGGACGTACATCATGGTAATGGAACACAGGATGAATTTTATAAAGATAAAAATGTATTATTTATAAGTATTCATCAATTTCCTTTTTATCCCGGAACAGGTGCTATTGACGAAATAGGAGAAGGAGAAGGAAAAGGTTATACTTTAAATGTACCAATGCCAAGAGGAAGTACTGATGCTGATTATAAAAAAGCCTTCGAAAATAAAATATTACCAAAAATAATTGAATATGAACCAGAAATCTTATTAATCAGTGCAGGTTTTGACGCTCATAAACTCGATCCCTTAGGCGGCATAGAACTTTCTACTTCTATGTATGAATGGATGACAGATAAAATTACAAAATTAGCAAAAGAATGTTGTAATGGCAAAATCATTTCTTTTTTAGAAGGCGGCTATTCCTTAAAAGCCTTAGCAGAATCCTTAGAAGCCCATTCCACAGTCTTACTGGATTCCTGAGTAATAAAAAATTAGATTTTAGTTTTTATTATATAATTTATAATAAATTTTATACTCTTTTTTGGTTTATTTTTTTGGGTTTAAATCCCATATTTTTATTACATACCAACCACCAGATGCTATATATCTTCCATCAGGAGAAAAAGATACAGAATTAACAAAACCTTTATGCCCTTCTAAAGTTTTTATTAACTTTCCTGTTCCTACTTCCCATAGCTTTATTGTTTCATCCCAACTTCCAGATGCTATATATCTTCCATCAGGAGAAAAAGATACAGAATTAACAAAATCTTTATGCCCTTCTAAAGTTTTTATTAACTTTCCTGTTCCTACTTCCCATAGCTTTATTGTTTTATCCCAACTACCAGAGGCTATATATCTTCCATCAGGAGAAAAAGATACAGAATAAACAGAATATTCATGCCCTTCTAAAGTTTTTATTAACTTTCCTGTTCCTACTTCCCATAGCTTTATTGTTTCATCCCAACTTCCAGAGGCTATATATCTTCCATCAGGAAAAAAAGATACAGAACTAACAGAATCTTTATGCCCTTCTAAAGTTTTTATTAACTTTCCTGTTCCTACTTCCCATAGCTTTATTGTTTCATCACCACTACCAGAGGCTATATATCTTCCATCAGGAGAAAAAGATACAGATTTAACAGAACCTTTATGCCCTTCTAAAGTTTTTATTAACTTTCCTGTTCCTACTTCCCATAGCTTTATTGTTTCATCACCACTACCAGAGGCTATATATCTTCCATCAGGAGAAAAAGATACAGAATAAACAGAACCTTTATGCCCTTCTAAAGTTTTTATTAACTTTCCTGTTCCTACTTCCCATAGCTTTATTGTTTCATCACCACTACCAGAGGCTATATATCTTCCATCAGGAGAAAAAGATACAGATTTAACAGAACCTTTATGCCCTTCTAAAGTTTTTATTAACTTTCCTGTTCCTACTTCCCATAGCTTTATTGTTTCATCATCACTACCAGAGGCTATATATCTTCCATCAGGAGAAAAAGATACAGAATTAACAAAATCTTTATGCCCTTCTAAAGTTTTTATTAACTTTCCTGTTCCTACTTCCCATAGCTTTATTGTTTTATCATCACTACCAGAGGCTAAATACCTTCCATCGGGAGAAAAAGATACAGAATTAACAGAATATTCATGCCCTTCTAAGATTCGTATTAACTTTCCTGTTCCTACTTCCCATAGCTTTATTGTTCTATCATCACTACCAGAGGCTATATATCTTCCATCAGGAGAAAAAGATACAGAATTAACAGAATCTTTATGCCCTTCTAAAGTTTTTATTAACTTTCCTGTTCCTACTTCCCATAGCTTTATTGTTCTATCATCACTACCAGAGGCTATATATCTTCCATCAGGAGAAAAAGATACAGAACTAACAAAATCTTTATGCCCTTCTAAAGTTTTTATTAACTTTCCTGTTCCTACTTCCCATAGCTTTATTGTTTCATCACCACTACCAGAGGCTATATATCTTCCATCAGGAGAAAAAGATACAGAATTAACAGAATATTCATGCCCTTCTAAGATTCGTATTAACTTTCCTGTTCCTACTTCCCATAGCTTTATTGTTTTATCCCAACTACCAGAGGCTAAATACCTTCCATCGGGAGAAAAAGATACAGATTTAACAGAATCTTTATGCCCTTCTAAGATTCGTATTAACTTTCCTGTTCCTACTTCCCATATTGCTATGAATCCCTGCAAACTACCAGAGGCAAAAAATTTTCCATCAGAAGAAAAAGAGACTGTATTAACAGAACCAAAATCTAAAACTAAAGTTAAATATAACTCTGGATTAATTTTGGTTTGTGCATTAATAGAGGATTTTAGTAATATTATAATAAAAAAATAAAATGCTATAAATAACAAATTTTTTCTTTTACTTAACATATTTTTATTTCTTACTATTTTTAATATTATTTTTTTCAAGTATTTTTTAATTGTTTAAGAATTTATAATAAAAATTTCATGATTTTTTATACTGGCTTTACTTTACAAGTTCTAATATTTTTTATATAAAAATCAATAATGGATTAATAAAACATATTCGCATTTTTATCAAATCAATCTATATATTTTAAAATTTTTGGCTATAAAAATGAATTTGTAATAAGATATTTTTACTAAAAACTTTAAGTTGCAAAATACCAGTCCTATTAGATTTTGGAATTAGATATGAAGTATATAACCAGAGAAAATTTTTATTATATAATCGGAAAAATTTTATTTAGTTATCGAAAATATAAATTGGATAAAAGAATTTGCCGAAGGCAATTTGGGAAAATATTTGATTTCCATTTTATCCACTGCTGTGCGCTGTACCGTACCATCTTTCTTGCTCCTGCAAATACCATTGGTCTGTATCGTCATAACCATATCTAGATACCTCTTGCCTCTGCGAAAATTTTAAGAATTTGTGTCGAAGGATAAGTTGAGAGGGAAGCAATGCCATTACCAAGTTCAATAGGCAAAAGTGCCCCTTCGTATCTATTACTTAAAATAGTTGGTAAGGTTTCAAAAATATTTTCTACTCCTATTAAATCATAAATCTGCGGATTCTCCATGAATTCGCCTGTTGGAATATTTAGCACCATTTGATGAAAATTATTAAGTTTCACAAAAACCTTTGCTCCATAATTCGTATCTTTGCCGTATGGAGCACCTGTAATCGGCCTATGTTGAATCTCTTCCTTTATATATTGATTACTTGGAATAAATATATGACCCTCTGGAGCATTTCTACCAATTAGTTCTAAATGTTCACAAAATCTACCAGTCTTTTCTTGACCAATAATATGTATAGGATACCCTTGCTCTTTTGCATGCTTTATGAACCTGCGGATAGGATTTACAAGTTTTGAATATTGGGCTCGAATTGCTAAAGGGCCATCTTTCACAAAAAGGCATTTAGAGAGAATATCTTTGTTTTTTTCCCAATAATACCGAACGCCAGTGAACAACAATAATACTTCATGAATATTCATATATGCCATTGCTACCGAATTTGGCGCGGAATCCGGAGCCATTTCCAAGTGAAAACCAAGCATATCAGTAATAAATAGTTCTCCTTTGCATTTAGGGCAATTGCCTTTTTCAGCATCGTATGGAAGTGTAGCAACAGTTTCTTCACAATGAGGACACTCAAAAATGGGCAATCCTTTCCGTTTTCCATCCCACTTTTCATATGCAATCCATTTAAGTGTTTCTAAAGCTTCGCCATCTAAATCTAACTTTAAAGAGTCAAAAATAATTTTTCTTATGGCGTGATATGAACTTACTCCTGGGATAGATACATGTTGCAAAGGAAAAACTGTTGCATGGTATAAAGCCGAATCTGAAAGAATATCACGTAGCGCAAATGGATGTGGTGATTCTTTATCTATTTTAGAAAGGGCAAATTGATCAATTCTTAAAAGTGCTGTTTTTACGAAAGCAAGCCTTTTATATGGTGGGCTCTCGGATTCAATTGGTTGCATCGCCCCATCTATGCCAAATACAATTGATAAAGGGATTCCTCCTGTTGGAATTGCCTGCCAATTAGGATTTTTAGATGGAATATTAAAAGTTGGTTCTTCAAAACTTTTAATGAGTTTGTTTACAAGTTCACTTTTGAGAACCTCAAGATGACCTAAACGACTTGCTCTTTCAGCTGGTAGTCTTTGTCCTGCTTTGTATGTCATGGTTATTTTTCTCCCTGTTTAATTGGTTCAAATTTCTGTGCTTGAATAGGTACTACGAAACGATGCGAACGGGTAAGCATTCTTATATATCCGATGGTTTTTGCCTGAAGAATGTCATCTTTTAAACTTTCGTATGCAATATTTACTTTGGCAAGCATATTAACATCGTCTCGGGATGCCAGATGAGCTACAAAAAAATTCTCTGTTTGTGCCAACAGGTCTTTATTAATGGTTGATGGTGACTGAGTAGAATACACCATCCCAATATGATATTTTGCCCCTTCTTTTGCTAAACGGCTATAAATTGTGGTAACATCTCCAGATTGTGGAAATAAATTGTGTGCTTCTTCAAAATACAGTTGTATGAAATGATTACCTAACTTGTTGTTGGAAAATTTATCAACTTGATGTCTGAATACTGCAAGTGAGAGTTCATCAGAAAAATAACTCATTACTTCTGGATTGGCGTTCCCGAGATCAAGGATTACTGTCATTCCAGAATCTAAATGTTGAATAATCTCATTTATAAAATCGCTCGCGCTTAGGTCATGGTAAATTCTATACGGTTGGATAAGTGATGTTCCGCTTCTTCCTGGCAGTGGTTCTAAAAATTCTAATAGAGCAATATCGTCGGGATCAAACAAGGAATTTCCCGAAGCTGTAGTAAGGCTTTGATGATTTGGTTTTGCGCGTCTAAATCGATTTATTATTTCTAATTCTCTAACTAATTCGTCGAGTGTATTAGGATGTGAAGGGGTAGGATTTATGTTTTCTGAGGAATAAGCTTCATCTCTTAAAGACTGACTGAAACCTGGATTAAACCTGCTAGCAGGCTTACCTGTAGGAGCGACTGCTCTAAGTCTTTGTTCATCTACAGAATATCCAGCCTTTTTTAGAATCGCCCAAAAAATTTGAACTTTTCTAAGTGCTCTGGCTTGGTCACCACCTGGTGGTAAATTTTTAATTTCTTCAAGAGAAGGCAATTCTACACTAATAAAGCTCTTTATATATCCTGATGCTCTACCATCTTGTTCGAGTAAGCTACCAATTATAGGTTTGGACTTTTCAGGATGTTCATAGAAATTAACCTTTAATGGTCGCGACGGTGTTGATGGTTTTGGTGTCAAAGCATAAACAAAGCATCGGTTTGGATATGCACTTCTTAATGAATAACTATTATCTTGTGGGTTATCATTTGCATATTCTCCATTTATATCAAATATGAGTTGTCCAACGTTTTTTGTGTCTTTTGTTGTTTCAATTAAACTTTGTGCTATTAATTTAACTACATTGCTTTTTCCTAACCGTGTTTTACCAAACATAGCTGTTCGTGTTCCCATAAAATCTTTTGTGGAAACATAAACTATAACACGTGGTAGAGGTTTATCTGGTAGAGGTAGCCTACATTCTGTCAACCTCAAATTTCCTATGGCAAAACGATTTTCCTTAGGAACCATTGAGTTTACGATGAGATCCAGTAAATAATCATCAGAAGCATAAACCCGATATTTATGTGCACTAACAAAGTTATTTAAATCCCCTGAAAATTCTACTTCATCAATTTTTTCAGGATGAGGATAAAACATCCCAATAACTTCTGTTTTAAGTGCTCCCCATTGTAGCTCACTCTGAGTAAAAATATCGAGTTCTGGCATAGATTTTTTCTGTAGATCAAAATATGTCTGCTGAACTTCTTTTGAAAGAGGAGTGGGTGCCGCCTCCAAAACCCGCAACAATGTGAAATGAGGAGGTAATGTATCGTAACTAGCTGGCACCATTATAAGTAAAGAATTTCTAGGCACTCCACCTACTGCAATCTTGAAAGGGTCGGATGTAATAATTGTAACTGTATCATACCCTATTTCAAGCACATATCCAACGAATCGCATCTTATCATACTGCTTTGCTTGTTCATATGCCTTTTCTTGGTCTAGAAACTTTTGCAAACCCCTCAGGGGATGATTTTGCATAGCCGCCTTTTCAAAAAATTCTCTCATTTCCATACCTCCGGTTTATAATTACAAATTAATACTTCACCTGAATTTTTTGCCAATACGCCTATTTTTTCCCCTGTTCCTACAAGAATTGGAAAAACATAATTTTGAGGAAATAAATCTAAAATATCAGGATGAGAGGATATGGTCATAGACCATTTTACACCCCTATTTGATGCTCTTTTTAAGACTTTTGCAAGCCTTTGATATTCAGAAAAACTAAATTTGCTATATAGATAATGACTATGGAGAAGTTCTCGTTCCCCGGGCTTGTAAGGAGGATCAAGAAAAATAAAATCTCCTTCTGTGCTTAAATCTATTATTTCTTCAAAATCAGCACATCTTAGCACAGCTGGTTTTAACCTATTGGATACTTCTTTTAAAATCTCTTGGTTAATTATCCATCGTCTATCTTGGCCACCATATCCGACATTAAATTCTCCTTTTGAATTATGTCTCCACATACCTTTAAAACAGGTCCTATTTAAATAAAGTATTCTTGCTGCTCTAAATGCCAAATTTCTTCCTTTAACTTTAATCGAACGAATTTCGTAGTATGCTTCCTTAGTTTTTGGGAAATTTTTGTATATTTTCCAAACTTCTAATGGATAACGTCGTATTCCACGATATAAATCAATAAGTTCAGGGTTAATATCTGCTAATAAAGCTCGTTTAGGATTTAATGCAAAAAATACAGCGCCGCTTCCTAAAAATGGTTCTATAAATTTGCCCTTTATTAGTTCTCTTGAAGGTAAAAAGGGAACTATATAATTTAAAATCCTCTGTTTTCCTCCAGGATACCGTATAAAATTCACTTTCCCCGTTTTCATTTTATGGAACCCCTAAATTTGCTGAATGGCATGGCGTATAACTTTATAGTATAATCCCAACTACCAGAGGCAAAAAATTTTCCATCAGAAGAAAAAGAGACTGTATTAACAGAACCAAAATTTAAAATTAAAGTTAAATATAACTCTGGATTTATTTTGGTTTGTGCATTAATAGAGGATTTTAATAAAATTGTAATAAAAAAATAAAATACTATAATAAGTAATAAATTTCTTCTTTTACTTAACATATTTCTTATTTCTTACTATTTTTAATATTATTTTTTTCAAGTATTTTTTAATTGTTTAAGAATTTATAATAAAAATTTCATGATTTTTTTATGTCGTCTTTACTTTGCAAGTTCTTATATTTTTTATATAAAAATCAACAATGGATTTATAAAACATATTCGCATTTTTATCAAATCAATCTATATATTTTAAAATTTTTGGCCATAAAATTGAATTTGTAATAAGATATTTTTACTAAAAACTTTAAGTTGCAAAATACCAGTCCTATTAGATTTTGGAATTAGATATGAAGTATATAACTAAAGAAAATTTTTATTATATAATCGGAAAAATTTTATTTAGCTATCGAAAATATAAATTGGATAAAAGAATTTTAAAACAGGGTTTTTATTTAAATGCTCCTATCTTCGAAGGGATAAAAGTTTATTATTATACAAATTTTAAAAATAAACCAGATCCAGAAAAAAAACATCTTGTATTATTACATGGTTTTTTAGATAGCTCCCATACTTTTAGAAAAATATTATCATATATAAAAAATGACTTCAATGTTTATATAATTGATATTCCGGGGCATGGTAAAACAAAAGTTCCTTATATAAGAGAATTATGGCAAATATCTACTTTAACAAGAGGTTTATATCGCTTTATTTATGAATATTTAAATTTACAATTTCCCATTCTTTTAACCCATAGTATGGGAGGTTTTTTAGTATTTCATATGTTAAAATATGCCCAAAAAAGAGGAGACTTCCCAGAAAAATTCAATTGTATTTTATTTGCTATTGCTCCTGGAATGTTAAGATTCGAAGAATCCTTACGAGAAAAAAATATGCGATTATTTTTTCCTTCTACCATAGAAGATATTGATAATTTATTGCAACATATCTTTCCAGTCCAGATGCCAGAAATTCCTATTTTTGTAAAATATTATCTTTTAAGAGAATGGAACCATCCCGGAATGAAATATTTAACACAAAATACCTTAGAAAACGAAGACGAAATATTCTATACAGAAACACTTCTTAAAAAAAATCCTCAACCCCATAAAACCTATTTTATATGGGGAACGGAAGATAAAATTGTTCCTTTAAAATATGCTAAAAAGCTACTAAAACTTGTAAAAAATTCTAAACTTATAACAATCGAAAATACAGGGCATACGCCCCATTCTGAACGCCCAGAAGCCTTTTTTACAGCAATCCAAAAGTATTTATATTTGTATAAATGATTATTTGTATTTTATTTA
>BPKM01000014.1 GCA_026005135.1 Leptospiraceae bacterium
AATCTTTATATATCATTCCTTATTGAATATTCATAAATCACTTTTAAATAAAGCAAAATACCATTGACAATATAATTTTTTTGATTATAAGTATTTGTAAAATCATATTCAGGAGTAAAGAATGATAGATATCCTATTAATCCTAATTATAATATAATATTTATAATATTTTTATTAATTAGATATATTTTCTTTCGATCAAATAAAAATAAAAGAAGTAGTTCAAATGATATTATAATAAATTCTTACGAAGATTTTGAAAGAGATGATTTAAATTTCGATTCTGAAAGTTCAGAAAATACTGCTTTTTCTGGAGAAGGAGGTGAATTCGGAGGTGGTGGAGCAAGTAGTGATTGGGGTGATTCTTCGGATTTTAATGGTGGTGATAGTGGAGATGCTGGAAATGGCGATTAGAAATTTATAATAACTAATAAAACAATTTACAAATTTAATATATAAGTCTTATTGGTATTTAGTTTTAATATAGAATGGAGGAATAAATGTACGTAGAATTAGAAAAAAAAGAAAATTATGCTATATTAACATTAAATAGAGAAAAAGCTTTAAATGCATTAAATTCTGAGGTTTTATCAGAAATAAGAGAAGCTATAAGAGAGTTGATTTCTGATACAAAAATGAGAGGTGTTATTATTACAGGTAAAGGAGAAAAAGCTTTTTGTGCTGGTGCAGATATAACAGAAATGAAAGGACTAAATTTTGATCAGGCAGAAGAATTTGCAAGAAAGGGACATAAAACAATGAATATGATTGCTGGTTCTGATTTAATTTCTATTGCAGCTATAAATGGATATGCCTTAGGTGGGGGATTAGAATTAGCATTAGCATGTGATATAAGAATTGCTTCAAAAAATGCGAAGTTTGGATTACCAGAAACAGGACTTGGATTAATACCCGGATTTGGTGGAACCCAGAGATTACCAAGAATTGTTGGTAGAGGTATTGCATTGGAAATCATTTTAACAGGGGATCATATTGATTCAGAACGAGCATTAAAGATTGGTTTAGTAAATCATGTTGTGGAATTACAGGAATTATTACCAAAAGCAGAAGAAATGATGCAAAAAATGTTAAAATATAAAGGAGTAGAAGCACAAAAAGTTGCACGATGGTTAGTTCATTCTGGATCAGAATTACCATTAACAGCTTCTTTAGAAAGAGAAGTGAATGCTTTTGCAGAAATGTTTGAAAAAGGAGAACCAGAAAAAGGTATTACAGCTTTTTTAAATAAACAAAAACCAGAATTCTAAAAAAATTAGTGACAAATAAAATATTTACGTCTATATATATTATATCTTGCTTCTATCTATAGAAAAAGAATTTATTATTATGAATCCAGAGCAACTATTAGAAGAATTTGATTTTAAAGCTTATGATATATTACCTTTGCCGCTATTAGTTACTCAGGATTGGAAAATTCTCTATGCAAATTTAGAAGCAAAACAAATTTTTAATAGTCAAGATTTGGTAAATAAAAGTTTATTAGAATATCTTACAGAAGAACAAAAAAATTTCTTTAAATTTCAGATGGCTTTAATCAAACCAGAGAGAACCCATTCTTTTTCTATTCTATTAAATATAGAAAATCGAATGATTCCAGCCATATGTTTAATTAAATTGTTAAAAGATGAACATAATAAATGCTATTTTTTTATAACTTTACAAAAAATCGAAGGTTATGAAGAAAAATTTCAAATTTTAAGTAAAATTGTTTTAGATACTTTTACCCTTTTGGGTAAAGAATTATACGAAAAATTATTAAAAAAGATAGTAGATAGTTATGATTTAGATGGAATTTTTTTATTAGTTAGTAAAAATAATGAATTTGTTATTCCTAAGAATAATACTAATGAAAATTTTATTTTAGCTTCTTATAAAAAGGATTCTTTAGAGATTGACTTTCAGCAATATATATTTTCAGAAAAATTACAAAAACGTATAGATAAATTTGGTTCTTTACTTATAGAAAGAGAATTTTCCAAACAATATCCAGATGATAGTTTGGCAAAATTGAATATACAATCGCTTATTGGAATTAAAATTAATATTAGAAAAAGTGAAAAACTCTATATTATTGCTTTTTCTAAAAAAACAATTACGAATTTAAGTGAATTACATTTTACATTAAATGTATGTAGTGTTAAAATTATCAGTGAATATTTACGAGAATATCATTATCTTAAATATGAAAATTTTTATAATACATTTTTACATACAAATGATGCTGTTTTTTTATATCATGCGGAAAAAGATAAAATTATAGATTGTAACCCAGCTTTTAATAAATTATTAAATTTATCATCAGAACAGGTATTAGAACATTCCATTTTTGATTTAATAGGAGATGAATTTAGTAAACGTTATAAAAAAATATTCTGGTATAGCTATTATAAAAATAAATTAAAAAATGGTAAAGTTCGCTTATATATAAAAAATTCTCTTGGTATAGAAATCCCCGTAGAAGTTTTTATTACTTATATAAAAAGTAAAAATGAAACTATTATGCTTGGTATAATGAGGGATTTAACATATGCAATTCAAGCTGTAGAAGAACATAAAAAATACCTTCAAACCTTATCTTTATTGCAATTACATGTAATTGAATTAGATGAAAACTTAAATGTCCTTTATGTAAATTATATCCCTAATTCTAAATTTCCTAAGTTATCAAAATTTAGTAATTTTCTTGATATTATATTAGAAGATTATAAAGAGTATGTTAAAATTGTATTAACAAATTTATTTAAAACGAAAAAGAGTATAAGAATACGATTTCCAGTTAAAGTTTCAAAAAGCAGAAATGATTGGTACGAAGCAGATTTTGTTTTAATAAAAAGTAAAAAGAAAAAATATATAAGAGGAATTATCAAAGATATAACATTAGAATATATTTCAGAAAAACAATTTATTTTAATCGCAGAGCATGATTTATTAACATCATTACCGAATAGAAATCGATTGGAAGAAGATTTATATAAAGCAATATTACGAGCGGATAAAAATCGAACTTCTATTGCAGTTGGATTTTTAGATTTAGATAAGTTTTTTCATGTTAATGAATTATTAGGACATCGTTTTGGGGATTTAGTATTAAGTTTATTTGCTGATAGATTACGCCAGATGCCAGAGATAAGTCATTCAGTATATCGGTGGGGAGGGGATCAATTTGTTTTTTTTATAGAAAACATAAAAAATAAATCAGATATATTTGGTTTTTTAGAGCGATTAAAACAATTATCAAAAGAACCAATAATTATTGAAGGAGAAAAATTTTTTATTACCTATACAGTAGGAATTTCATTATATCCCAATGATGGCATGACTATTGATGCATTATTCGGAGAAGCAGATAAAGCGATGAATTATGGAAAACAAAGTGGTAGATTTCAGTTTGTTTTTGCATCAAACTTACCAAGAAGAAGTACTACATTAAGTAAATTCGAAATTCAAAGTCATATATTAGAAGCTATTTCGGAAAAAAAAGTTCAACCTTATTTTCAGCCAATTTATGATATTAAAAAAAATAAAATATCTGGAATGGAAGCATTAGCACGATTAACACATTACAATAAAGATTTATATATTGGTCCAGATATTTTTATCCCTATGGCAGAGGATTTAGGTTTAATAGAAGAGTTAAGTTATTATGTAATAAAAAAATCATTTGAATTTTTTAAAAAATTATATCAAAAATATAAAATCTATTTATCTATTAATATCTCGAGGAGATTACTTCATTCAGATTTATTTATTATGAATTTATTTGATATACAGCAAGAATTAGATATTGATACCAGTGGTATTGTTATTGAAGTAACAGAATCATTAGCAATGTTAGATAAAGAATCCAGTTTAAAAAAACTTTTTCAATTAAAAGAACTTGGTTATAAAATTGCTATTGATGATTTTGGAACAGGCTATTCTTCCTTGGCGGAATTACAGGAATTACCAATTGATATAATTAAAATTGATAAAATTTTTATAAGAAGATTAAAAAATGATGAACATAATAGGATTTTAGATGCTATTATACTATTAGCACAAAATTTGAATTTAGAAATTATTGCGGAAGGTGTGGAAGATATACAAACATTAAAAAAATTAAATAAATTAGGTATTCAGTATGCACAGGGATTTTTTTATGCACCACCTTTAACCGAAAAGGATTTTATAAATAAAATAGAAAACGATGAAATTATGAATTTACATTATTTAAGTTGAATATTTAAAAATTTACAACTTTCTGGTAATAAATTATTATTCCATTTATTGCAATCTAAAAAATAAACTTCATAAAAGCAAAGATCAATTTGTTTTTTATCAATGGGAAAGTATATTAGCTCCATCTGTTTATTAGTATTACATTCAGAATTTTTTAGAATGACCATAGATAGTAATTTAATATTTGCTTCTTCAATAGAATATTGATTATCTTTTTGTGTTGTACAGGCATTTAAGAAGAAAGAGCCCAGTAAAAACATAAAAAATAATTTCCATTTCTTAAAAAAGAAGTTCACAATAGAGTAAAAAAAACAAGTTTTGATTGTATGTCAAATCATCTTAATATTTATTTTGATGCAAGAATGATTGGTTATTCTGGTATTGGTACTCAGATAGAAGAAGTAATATCACGATTATATCAAAATTCAGAGATACATTTAACTTTAATTGGAAATAAAAACAAAATTCAATCTATATTTCCATTTATAAATAATATAATAGAATTTAATGCACCTATTTATTCTTTAAAAGAACAATTTTTTTTTCCTGCTAAATCATCAAAGGAAGGAATATTTCATTTTCCTCATTATAATGCTCCCATAAAACATTTAAAACAAAGTATAGTAATAATACATGATTTAATTCATTTAGATTCAGAAGAGTTTAAAAAACTTCATTATAGATTTTATGCCAAAACATTAATTTCGCAAATATTAAAAAAAGCTAAAGCCATTATTACAGTATCTGAATATACAAAAAAGAGATTACAGGAAGAATTTCATACAGATCAAAATAATATTTTTGTAAATTATAATGGAATTAATCAAAAGGTTTTTTATCCAGCTACTAAAAAAGAAATACTGGAATTTAAAATAAAATATCAACTTCCAGATAAATTTTTATTAGTAGTAGGAATTGGAAAAAAACATAAAAATTTAGATGGATTACTTTTAGCATTAAAAGAATTATGGAAAAAACAACATTTATTGTTACCACTTGTAATAGCTGGTACAAATAAAAAAATACCAGAATATGTTAAGCCAATTATAGACGAAGAAATTAAACAATGGATTTTTTTCTTACCTTTTATACCAAAAGAAGAATTAAGAATTCTTTATTCTTCTGCTTTTTTATTCCTTATGCCTTCTAAATTAGAAGGTTTTGGTTTTCCATTATTAGAAGCGATGGCATGCAATGTTCCGACCATTTCTTCTAATAGAGCAAGTTTACCAGAAATAGGTGGAGATGCTACCATTTATTTTGATCCATATTCCATACAAGAAATACAGAAGACAATTTTAAAAGTTTGTAATGATGCCAATTTAAGAAAAGATTTAATTCGTAAAGGAAAAAGCCAGGTTAAAAAATTTAGCTGGGATCAACATGTAAAAAAACTTATAGAAATATATAAAAAATATTATTAATTATATTTCTAAAATTTCATCAGCATTTAATTGAAATTCTTCATAATCGGGTAAAATTAAAATATGGGAATTTCCATTAGAAATACTTATTTCGTATTCTATTTCATTATTTTCATTAATATTTTTTGTTATAGAAAGAACCATTTTATTTTTATAATAATTATTTTTTATTATGATAGTTTTATCATCAATAGATAAACAAAATGGTATACTTTTGTTTAAATGGATTTTTAAGGAGCCATCAATCATTTTAATAGATTCATTTTTACAAATTTTTTTATTATTAATAATGATTTTAGATTCTGGATCTATGTTGATAAATCCAATATTTTCTTTATTTTTATAAATGTGAATAGTTATAATTTTATCTGGGTTATTTACTACCTGTTGAATTTTATTATCAAGAATGAGTTGTAAATTTTTAGTTTGGTTAAATAAAGGATAATCAAAATCGAATAATAAGAATAAAAATAATAATATTGGCAATAACTTTATTTTATTTTTCTTTGGATATGGTGGCGATAACATTGTATCCTCAGAATTTAATAAATAATAGTTAAAATATATTTTTGCTATTTTTCTACAATCAGAACATTCATTAATTTTTTCAAATATATTTTGATATTCTATTCTAGTGATAATATTTTGTTGGATAATATTGCCATTATCATCTAAAATCCCCAATAAAAAGTACATTTTTTCCTTAAAATTTAAATGTTTATGATTTAATTTCTTCATTTTCTTTTATTTTATTCTGGATTGTTTCTATTAATTTTTTTACTTTTCTTCTTAAATGTCGATCGGAAATGTTCATTTTTTTCGCTAAATCTTTTTTCTTTATTTTTGCATCAAGTAATAAATAATATAATTCTTTTAAATCTTGATCTTCAATTTGTGAAACAATTAAATTTAATTTATCTAGTATATGTATTTCTTCCAGTATATTTTTATGATCTTTAATATATTCCATAGATATACTTTTGTTAATTTGAATATGTTTTTCTTTTCTTATAAAATCGTAAGCTGTATTTTTACAAATTTCAAATAATACTGGTAAATAATTTCCATCTTTACAATGATATTTATGATAATTTTTCCAGAATTTTATCATAGAGTCCTGTAAAATATCTTCTGCTAATTCTTTATTATGAACAATTTGAACTAAATAAGAAATTAAGATTTTTTTGTACTGATTATATATTAAATCAAAATTCATATATAAAAAATTTATTTCATAGAAAAAAAATCAATCCGATTTTATGTCCGTTTTTAATTATTTTTTCGTTTATAAATAAAAAAAATGGAGAAAAATATGAAAAAACTATTCATATTAATAATAAGTTTATTGTTTAGTATAGGTGCTGTTATTGCCCAACAGCCAGAAGGTCCTCAGGAAAAGCCAAAAACTGAACAAGAGCAAACAAAGCCCAAAAAAGAAAAAAAACAAAACAAACAACAAAAAAATAAGAAAGAAAAGAAACAGAAAAAACAGAATAAAAAACAATAAGCAGAATTTAAACGGTTGGAATATATCCAGCCGTTTTTTAAACTAATCTTTTCCTGAATTTATGAAAAAAGTTTTTATCATATAATCTGGAAGCTGCAAAATCTTTTGCTTCTAATACTTTACTAATAATAATTATAGATTGAGAACGTATTTTAGTCTGTTTCCATTTTTCTACTATATTACCAAGGGTTCCAGTAAGTATTTCTTCTTCTGATGTAGATGCTTTATATACTATTGCAATAGGAAAGTCTTCTCCTAATATAGGAATTAATTCTTCTACAATTTTAGGAAGTAAATTAATACTTAAAAATAAAACAAGAGTAGATTCGTGTTTTGCCAGATCTTTAAGTTTTTCTTTTTCTGGCATTGGTGTTCTTCCTTCCATTCGGGTAATAATAATTGTTTGGGTTAATTCTGGAAGGGTTAATTCTTTTTTTAAAGAGCATGCTGCTGCTGTAAAACTGGATACGCCGGGTATAATTTCGTAATCAATTTGTTTTTTTTCTAATTCTCGAATTTGTTCTGCAATTGCTCCATATATAGTAGGATCACCAGTATGAATACGTGCTACATCTAAATTTTTATTATATGCATATAGAATTTTATCCATAATTTCTTCTAATGTCATAGAAGCAGTATCATAAATTTCTGCATCTTTTCTGGCATAAAGATTAAATACTTCTTTTGGAACGAGTGAACCAGTATATAAGATAACTGGACATTTTTCTATTATACGGACTGCTTTTAATGTTAATAATTCTGGATCTCCCGGACCTGCTCCAATAAAATATACTTTCATTGTTTTATCCTTTTTATCGGTTTATACACATTTTAAAACATTTTCTCTTACAATTTCCCATATTTCGTTGGGTATTTCAATTAACCATGTTATATTCTGATTTTTCTGATTATCTTTTATAAGATTCCATAAACGCTCACTTACACTACCATTTCGTTTTATTAATAGTTTATTTGCAAGTTGTTTTGCAACCTCTTCGATAGATAAATTTGTTTCTATTATAAAAGTAGGTTCTTTAAAAAGAGAAATTTTTGTTTCATCAATTATATTTAAAGTAATATAAGGGTTTTTTAGTGGATCTACTTCAGTATCTTTAAAACCATATTCGTTAAAATTACATGGTTCTTTTAAATTACCAATTAAATAAAAAGTATGGTTATGTTTTAATAAAATTGCACCTGCTAATCGAAATAATTCAAACATTTTATCAGCCTCCTTTATAGGGATTCTAAGTTTAAGCTAAAACCCGGTTTTTGACCTTCTTTAACAGTTCCTTCTAATATATTATATTTATTTGTATATCCTCTTGGAGTATATATATATCCTTCAAAAAAACGTGTATTGGTACTACCAACGATAACTGTTGTTAACATACCAATTTCATAATCTAAGAAATGGTCTAAATCAGATAATACTATATGTTCTCTTTTTCTATAGGCACTTTTTACTAAAGCTACAGGTGTACTTCCTGGACGATATTTAGAAATGATTTCTTTCGCTTCTACAATTTGTCTTTGTCTTCTACCGCTTGCTGGATTGTAAAAACCTATTACAAAATCAGCTTGTGCAGCTAATTCAATTCTTTTTTTAATAATAGGCCAGGGAGTTAATAAATCTGATAAGGAAATCGAACAAAAATCATGTCCTAAGGGAGCACCAATTAAAGAAGCACAGGCATTAATAGCTGTTATACCTGGATATATATGTATTTCTGGATTATCGCCTTTTTTCCAGCCAATTTCTTCTAAAACCTGAAAAACCAGACTTGCCATACCATAAACTCCAGCATCGCCAGAAGAAATAATACTTACAATTTTTCCTTGTTTTGCTTCTTCGATGGCAATTTGAGCTCTTTTAATTTCTTCTGTCATACCTGTTCTTATAATTTGTTTATCATTTAATAAATGTTGTACTAATTTAATGTAAGTAGTATATCCAATAACTAACTCTGCTTCTTGAATAGCACGAAGTGATGCAGGAGTAATATAATCTTCGTGTCCTGGTCCTATACCTACAATATTTAGTTTACCTTTTTTTTGCTCATTCATTTTTAACCTCGTTTCTATTAGGATATATAATTCTTGCAGCTGCTATGGTCATATTTTGTTTACAGGTATCTTCTTTATATTTTTCTCGAGGGATTAATAATTTTTGGGCTTTTGCCATTAAAAGACAGGCTGGTTCAGCAACGCCTCTTGAACCTACGTATTTTTTTACTACTTCTGATGGATTTTCAATGCCTTCTACCTGATCTAAAATTTCTGCTGGATAAACTTGAAATTCCAGATTATATTTATTAACAAAATCAATGATGGCTTTTTCGTTTTGTTTTTTATCTATAGTGGCAATTCCTTTTACACTTTTAAAGCTTAATTTATGACGTTTTAAAAAATCAAAAATACCTCTTTCGAAAACATCAGAAGGTATATCTTTATCGCAACCTACACCTAAAATAAGTGTTTTTGGCCTATAGATAATACCCTTTTCCCAATACTCTGGGTGATCATTTTGAATTTCTCTATCTGTAATGATTAGTAATATAGAATATTGTTCTGGTTGTACTTCTTCTATACGTGTAAAATAATAAATATTTTTTGGTAATGGTTTATCTAATGGCCAGAAATCTGGCTCTCCACATTCCTGTATAATTGCGACTTTTTCTTCGTTAACAACAGCTGCACAACCTCGGGTTACATTATGTTCTAAATCTTCTAATTGCCAGCCTAATTCTCTACCTAAGATATCCACAGTTAATGTACCTTTTACATCCGAAGCTGTTGTTATTACGGGAATTGCATTTAAAATATTTGCTATCTTTTGTGTATAATAATTACCTCTTCCTATATGGCCTGATAATAAACAAATAGAAAATTTCGCTTTATCATCAATACATATAATAGCTGGATCTTTTTTCTTATCCTGAATAAGATCTTTAATCATTCTTACTACTGCACCAACACTTAGAATAAAAATATGACAATAATATTGATTAAAATTTTCCGAAAGAATCGGTCCCATAGGTAGTTGAAACGTAGTTGCTTCTGGATAATTTTCAGAAAATTTATACGAAATATAAACATCGCTTTGTTCTTTTAAGTTTTCTTTTAATTTTTTTGCTATCTCTATACCATCTTTTGTTATGGCATAAATGGCAAATTCATTTTTTATTGTTTTCATAGTTATATATTTTTATTAAATAAAATTCCATTGTTTTCGTTTTTTTTAATTACTACCATACTAAAATAATCACATTTATCATTCTGAATTTCTTTTAAATTATAAACTATTTTTTCGTATTCCATTGTAGCTCTACTAACATAAAATGCATTTTGTAATAAATTTTCTTTTTCTAAAATTTCTACAATCTGTGGCATTACAGAGCTAACCTTCATTAATAAGATTGTATCGAATAATCTTAAAATTTCAGGTAATGTTTCCAGACCATAGCTGGCAGGTAGTATGGCAACCTTTTCTTGACCATCAGCAATGGGAATTTTAGAAACAGAAGCAACTGCGGTAATACTAGAAACTGCTGGAATGACTTCTATATCAATATCTTTCCAGATTTCTTTTGCTATTTTGTGTAAATAAATATAAGTACTATAAAATAAAGGATCACCTTCTGTAATAAAAGCTATAGAGTCGTATTCTGTAAATGCCTCGTTTAATTTATTAATTGCCTTTTCCCATGCAGGTATTACACGTTCGGGATCCTTAGACATAGGAAAATCTAAATATAATTTGATTTGTTCTGGTTTTAATTCTAACACTGGTTCCACAATTCGCCATGCAACAGAAGGAGAATAAGGATTACTTCTTGGTATAGCAATTACATCAACATTCTGTAATGTTTTTAATGCTTTTAAAGTTATTAATTCTGGATCGCCTGTTCCTACACCAACTCCATATAGTTTTTTTGTTTTAATACTTTTTGCTGGTTTATCTTTTATTATTTGATTCATTTTTCCTTTCCTTTGTAAATAGTAAAAATGTGAATTGGATTCTGTGCTTCGTATCGTTTATATTTAGCTAAAGGTACCCCTCTATTAATTGAAACTTGCATTACATCAAAATCTATATTGTGATTTTTTAGATATTGATAGGTATCGACAATATTTTCAAAAGTAATTGCATTTATAATCATTCTTCCTTCTGGTTTTAAACGAGAATAGGAATATTCGATAATTTCTATTAAACTACCTTTACTTCCGCCAATAAAAATACTATCTGGATCATCTGAAATATCTTTTAATATTTCTGGTGCTCTTCCATGTATTACGATAACATTATCTATACTATGATGTTTTAAATTTTCTTTACAATATTCTATACTTTCTTCGTCCATTTCTATAGCATAAGCTTTACCATTATGAGAAATATAAGCAGATTCAATTGCAATTGAACCAGAAGCAGCCCCAATATCCCAGATACAGGAATTATCTTTTAAATTCATTTGCATTATACTTAGTGCGCGAATTTCTTTTTTAGTAATTAATCCTTTTAAAGGTGTTCGTTTTGCATATTGATCTTCATGGAAATTTATTAGAACTGGATTTTTCTTTTCTTTATAAAAAACTAATACGTTTAGATCAGAAAATTTTTCGTTTGAAGAAGCTAAACTGGGTAAATCAAATTCCAGAATCCTTTCGTTTATACCATAAAGATTTTCGCAAACCCATATTTTCCATTCGGAATGATTATATTCCAGTAAATATTTTGCAATTTTTTGTGGGGTATTATCTGGATCTGTTAATAAAATTGCTTTATTTGTTTTTAATAATTTTGTCGAAATACCAAAAAGAGATTTTCCATGTACGCTTAGAAAGGTAGCATCATCCCATTTTAAGCCAATTTTAGAAAATGCTAATTGAGCTACACTTAAATTTGGTATAATTTCTATATTATTTAAACCAAATTTTTTTATCAGTATAGAAGCTATTCCAAAAAAAAGTGGATCCCCAGAAGCTAATACACAAATATTATTTTCGTAATGTTCTTTTTCTATTTCTTCTAATACTTTTGTTAATCCATTTTTAATCGGGATCTTTCTACCTTGATAATCAGGGAAAAAGGATAAATGTCTTTCTCCTCCAACTAAGATTTGCGAATGAATAATTTTTTCCCATGCATAAGATGATAAACTTTTACAACCATTATCTAAAATACCTACGATAGTAATCGGCTTCATATTTTATACCGTTAGTGTTAGTAAAGCGTGAATAATTGCTACTGCAATTGTACTACCACCTTTTCTTCCTTCAGATACAATCCATTCTACTTCATTTAAGTCCATTATCATTTCTTTGGATTCTTTCGCAGAAACAAAACCTACTGGAACGCCAATAATTAAAGATGGTCTTGCATTTTCTTCTTTAACTAAGCGGGCTATTTCGATTAAAGCAGTTGGTGCATTTCCTATTGCAACAATACTTCCATCTAATAAACCTAATTGATGAGCTTTTTTCATCGATTCAATAGCTCGAGTTGAGTTATTCTTTTTCGCAATTTGTATTACATCATCATCAGAAATAAAGCAATAGGTTTTGCATCCATAAGTAGCCAAACGTTGTTCATTTAAACCAGCTATTATCATTTTTACATCTGTTATAATAGGTGCACCGTTTTTTAAGGCTTCTATCCCTTTTTTTATTGCATTGGGAGAAAATTTCATTATATCTTTAAATTCAAAGTCTGCTGTTGAATGAATTACTCTTTGAACAACGCGCCATTCTTCAGGAGGAAAATGATGTTCTCCCACTTCTTGGTCAATAATAGCAAAACTATCATTTTCGATTTGCTTCCCTTTCTCTGTTATTTGTCTCATATCCTGATTTTTCATAAATACTCCTTAAATAGTTATGAATTTTTATAATATCCTAAAAGTTTTCCATCGAAATCAGTCATATAACAATCAATTTTAAATTCCTTTAACCATTCTTCTGGATATTCGTTTTTTATTTCATCTCGTTTTTTATTATAAGCATAATTCAACATTACTTTAACAACATCTTTACAAATAAGATCTGCAATAGGAATATTATTTTTTTTGCATATATCAAGAACATGTCTTGCTGTATTTGCTTTTTTTATTTCCTCAATGATATTTTCAGATGCTCCTTTTTCTTTTGCATAATTGGCTAATTGCATCATATTAACACTTGAACCAGCTTGATGTGTTTGTGTAACACCATCTGCCATTTTTGATAGCTTACCTATCATTCCAAAAATTATAATATGAGGTATGCCAATTTTTTTCGCATGTTTAATACCTGTTCCAATAAAATCTCCTACCTGAATATAAGCTTCTATTGGAAGTTCAATATTTTGTGATTTTAAATAATCCATGGCATATTGTTCTGAACGTCCACCAGTAGTAAAAACAAGGGTAGAGATGCCTCTTTCTTTTGCAACCTGTATTGCCTGTACAATACTTGCTCGATAAGCTGCTGTAGAATATGGTTTTACAATGCCAGTTGTTCCAAGGATAGATATACCTCCAATTAATCCTAAACGAGCATTTGTAGTATCAAGTGCCATTTCTCTTCCACGTGGTACAGATATAGTTACTTCTGCTCCATAAGGTGTATTTTTAAGAATTTCTAAAACATTTTCTGTTATATTTTTACGTGGTACAGGATTAATAGCTGGTCCACCTACTTCTAATCCAAGACCGGGTTTTGTTACTATGGCAACGCCTTTACCACCTTTCAAAATTACTTTTTTTTCATTAATAAGTTTTACTTCTGCTACAATTTCTGCTAAATGAGTACAATCTGGATCATCGCCAGCATCTTTTATAACGCTACAAATTGCTTTATCTTCGTAAAGTTCACATCGCTTTAAAGAAAAAATAACTTCCATGCGATTTGGTAATACTGTTTTTATTTCTTTAATTAGTTTTTTTTCTAATAGAACTTTCGTTGCAGCTTTTGCAGATGCAGCCGCACATGCACCAGTTGTAAATCCTGTTCTTAGTTTACCATCTTCTGGTGGTATTCTTTTTAATGGATTTGGATTATAATAAGCAATAGTTTCGATTTGATTTTCTGAAATATCATTAACAATTAATGTTCCCTTTAATGCATGGTTAATTTTGCCATCACCTATTATTAATACATAATCTGGTTTATAGTAATTTAAAACTTCTTTTTCTATGATTTGTCGAGAAAATTCCATTCTATTATATTCATCATAATCAATAGGATAATAATGAAAATCTACCCTGTTGACGATAGGATATTCTTTTTGAATATAATCTGGAAGAAAAAAATTGTCTTCATAAAACCAGAAAATTTTAGTCGAAGATAAAAAAGTCTCGTACCATTTTTGTCTTATTAAAGAAAGAATATGTGTTATACCAGTATCACTTGCAATAAGAAGTAGTATAGAGTTTTGATTTCTTTCTATCTTCTTTAATTTATCTATATAGGAAGTATCAAATGAAGAAGTTGTGATCGATAACTTAGAACCTTCATTTCTATTGATTAGTTCTTGAGAAAAATTATTCAGTTTTTTGATAAGAAGATGGAATTCTTTATTTTGATTCCAGTATACAATATTATAATTTCTAATTTCTTTATTAAATTGAAATTGAATTTTATAATCGTTCTCATTAATAGCGTTACCATAAAAGGTTAAACGAGCATAAGATTCGTAAATCTCTTTTTTCGTTAATGTGATTTCTTTCATTTTATTTTCTATAATAAATTAGAAAAAATATTCAGTTCTAAGTAACACTTTTTCTTTGTTAATTCTTTTTTCAAACTCATTTATGATATCTTTTTTGCCTGCAATAAAAATTCCGTCATAATGCTTTAATAAATGTGAAATTTGACTAAAATAATTGGTATCTTCTGGTATAATACTAAATTCCATTTCATAAGAAGGTATATTTTCTATAAAATTATCTATTTCTTCCGGTGGAATAAAATAATTATAATCTGCATCTGGTAGAATCCAGAATAAATCAAAGTCATTTACTTTTAAAGAAAAAAATTTGCTATTCATAATGCCAAGAATTGCTGTTATACCAGTATGTGTAGCGATAAAAAGATATCTTCCAATGGGATCGTTTTCAAACCAGCGAAATTCTTTTCCATAAGGTCCAGTAAATTGAATTGTATCACCTTCTTTTAAAGAATGAAGATATCCCGAAACATGATCGGGATTAATCAATTTAACAATTAATGTAAATTTGTTTTGATTCCTATCGCTGGAACAAATGGAATAAGAACGTTTTAAAACATCATTTTCGTCTTTTGGATTTTCTTTTAAAATATTCGAGCGAATTAATATCCAGTTTCCACCAGTAAAATTCAAAGGTTCTCTGGATTCTAAATATAAAACCTTCGTTTCTGGATTCAGTTGTTCTATTTTTGTTATCGTTGCAATTTTCATATAATTAGTCCTTAAATAAGAGAAAATTCATGGATAAATTTCGTGTAAATAATGGTGAATTTCATCTAAATCTTCGTAGATTTTTTTCAAATTTTCGATCTGAATTATTAAATCCTGTTCTACCTTTTTTGTAAGAACCAGTAAAGATCGATAATAATGAATTTTAGGATCATCTTCTTTCATTTTACTTACTTTTTCCTGTAATTCTACAAGTGAATCCTGATAAAATTTTAAAAGAGATTGTAAATCTTCTACTTTTGTTAAAGATTCTAACACTGGTCGTTCTTTTAATGCAGTTCCTAATTCCTTTTTTTCATGTTCTTCTTCTGCTGGATCTTCTATTCCTAAAACATTCATTAGTCCTAAGCGTAACGCGGAAAGTTCATGACATGCCATTTCTATCTCCTTTTTTGTTATTTTATTATTACATAATAGTATCTACTAATCTTGCTACTAATTTATTATGAATAAAATGATTTTCGATTATTTCTTCAATATCATTTGTTTGAACTTCTTTATACCATATTCCATCTGGAAAAACTACCATATTGGGACCTTCTCCACATTTTCCAAAACAAGATGTTTGAATTACTGCTATTTCTTTATGTAATTTCTTTTCTTTTAATTTTCTTCTCATTTCTCCAATAAGTTTAATACTACCATTTTGAGAACAGTTTATATTTCCACAAATAAATACATATTTTTTAAAATTATTATGGGAATGATTAGGAATAGCCTGACTATGTGTAAACATATGTCTTTTACTCCATAGTAAAGCTTCTAAACCTCCAACTTCATTAATTTGTTCTGGGAAGACCACCCTATATTTACAATTATCACATGGTAAGGGAGATTCGTAATTTAAACTTTGATTGATTCTTTCTACGATAACTTTAAAGATTAATTCATCAATACCCAAACAGGGTAAATATAAAAATTGGATCCAGGGATATTTCTGTTGGTATTTTTCTTTTATATTTTGAATCTTTTCTGTTAGTACACCTTCAAAAAGTAGATAAGGAAATATAATAATACGTTTTGGTTTTGCTCTAACAACAAAATCTAATGTATCTTCAAGTAATGGTTTTGTTATTCCTATAAAAGATGGTTCTACCATAAAAAATTGACTTTTTTCTTTAAATAATCTTGCTAATTTATATAAATCACTATTTGCATCAGGATCACTGGAACCTCTACCTAAAAAAATAACAATTGTATTTTCTAAATTATCTAATACATTATTTTCCATAAACCTTTTATATACTAAATCCACTAAATGATGATGTACGCCTAAAACATCTGAAACTATATATTGATTTTGAGGAAAGGATTTTCGCATTTCAGAAATAAGTAAAGGTAAATCATTTTTAGCATGACCTGCTCTTAATAAAAGAAGAGGAAAAATAATAATTTCACGATATTTACTCGAAACATCATATAGTACTTTTTTCATATTAGGTTCCGATAATTCAATATAGCTATAAAAAATATCATATTCCAGAAACTCTTTATAATATTTATAAAGCCACTTCTGGAATGTATAAACGAAATTTTTTGTATAGTCATCTGCTATTTGATAGCGGCTTCCGTGAGCGATAAATACAATAGCTTTATGATTCATTTTTTGTACTCCTGATACGCTTTTGTTCTTCTATGGACATTGATAAAATTTTTGCCTGTTTAATATGTTTTCGTGATACAATAGAAGAATTTTCGCTTATACATATATCTCCAGCTATTCGAATTAGACCACCTAATTCTCGTAGTTTTAGGGTATAATAATTTTTTTTACCACTTCTTTTTTTGGCTTCTTTTAAAAATTCTATAATGGCTTCGAAAGAAAAATCTGGAATCTTTTTATCGACTTCAATTTCTCGTTTTATAAATTGTATTAATTTATATGTATTTTGTTTATTTTGAGGCATTTCTGTATTTGTTAATACCTCATATCCATATCCTCTTATTCGAGAACGTAAAGCTGGATGCATATTTTCTAAATCTTCAATATTTCCTGCTAAGATTAATATAAAATCGCATGGAACAGGTTTTGAACGAACCATTGTTCCACTGGAACCAGGATTCCTACCTGTAATAGCGAATTTCTTTTCCTGTATAGCTGTTAATAAATTTTGTTGGGACTCAATACTTAAAGTAGAGACTTCATCAATATATAAAACACCTTTATGAGCTCGATGAATAGCACCTGCTTCTAATAATTGATGGGGGGGCGTTTCTACTCCTCCAGATTGATAAGGATCATGTCGAACATCTCCCAGTAAATTAGCGATTTGGCTTCCAGTTGCATCAATAAAAGGAACTTTATTTGGGCTATTTTTAACAAGAATTTTTGGTAAATAAGCATTTCCTAAATTTTTTATCGTATATTTTTGAATAAGATATAATAAAAGAATAAATCCTATGGAAAAAAGAATATATTGAAAACTTCCTTTATAAAGAATATAAAGAAAAATTCCTATAAAAAAGGAAACAAAATATAAAACATAAAAGAGATATTTTTCGAATAAATAGGCTTTTTCTATTTTCCTTTTATATTGTTCGATAAAATTTTCTGTTTCTTCTGATGGAAGAATTTTTATTAAAGGCTGATAAGGATCTTCTTTATTGGGTAAACTTAAAATATCAAATATAGAGGATTTATTTTGTTCTAAAAGTTCTGCAACTGCTTGTGCTAACATACTTTTACCTGTACCTGGTTCTCCTATCAATAGTAAAAAACGTTTTTGCTTAGCTACCAATTTTGCAATATTTACTGCTTCGTCCTGACCTATAATTTGATCAATCAATCGATTAGATATTTTTATATTTTTAGTTGTTAATATTTTCATTAGCTATTTTAGATTTCCAGAATAGATATGTTATAAAATAACCTGTAATGATTCCTATTGCTGTAATTATTAATAATAAAACCATGCTTCTTACGATACTAAAAAAAGGTGGTTCTACGGATTCCACTTCTGTTATAAAATAATCCGAAAGAACAGGTTGATTTTTATTATCAAATATAGAGATCAAAATCTTATGTGGCGCTCCGTCAAAAAACTGATATTTCCAGTTTAAATTTCCATCTTCTGATAATGTTTCTGCACGAAAAACTATTTCTTCATGTTCTGTATTCTGAATTTCTATTTTATAACGAACAGGAAATATATTTTTGCTGGATTTTAAGATTCCCAGTAATGTACTTAATTGTCCGACCTTAGGTGTTTTGCTAATTGTACTATGAAAATGTAAATCTTTTTGATCAATACAAATTTCTTTTTTTTGTTCTATGGAATTTTCTTCGTGCCCTGGATGATGAGCATATAGTGATATATTTAATAATAAAATAAAAGTTATAAACTTTTTCATACCTTTCTCCTAATGTGTTTTATTTATACTTCTTGTAAGTTTTTATTTTCTGATAGAGTATAAAGATCATATTTTTTTATATTTGTAATAAAAATAAATATACCAGATAAAAATCCAACTCCAAATAAAAGTATTAATAAAGTATAAAAGTTTTTAATTTCCGTAGGATGTTCCAGAACTTCGATATTACAAAAATAAGAACGATTTAAATTTTTATTTATGATTTCCATTGTGTAAATACCACGAATAGGAAAAACAAGTTCAAAGTTATATACTCCTTTTTGATTTGTTGAAACGGAAAAAGAAAGTAAATCTGTTCCTTCTACAACGGGAAAATCAGTACCAATAAATAAAAAAGATGGAGCATGGATTTTTATATCGATTGGAGTTGATTGTTGTTCTGGCAATGCTATTGATATATTTGCTAAATTTTTATCTGCGTAAATAGTATCTTTTATTGTGCAAATTTCTAAAGCATAAACATTCATATTGACTAAAAGAAAAACAATTAGTATAATCTGCATTTTTAAAAACTTCATAACTACCTCCTTAATAATTAATGACAAGGAATTGCCATAAGACTATGTCTTAATTCATGAAAAAAATCATGTACTGGTGGGTAAGTTGTAAAAAGCACTGTATAAAGAACAATGCCTACAATAAATAAAACAATTAAACCTTTTCGAAATACAGAAAGATTTAATGTTTTGGTTAATTTTAAGTGAATTTTTGCTTGTTTATAAATGTTTTGGTTTTTCATAATTTACCTCCTGGTTTTTATTGATGAAGTTTTTAAAACAACTTTCATTAGAATAAAAATGTAAATGAATATAACTTGCTATGACATGATTTTTTTTATATCCTTCGTTATATATATAATCTTTTTTCCTGTTATAAACTTCATAAATACAATTTTCATCTGGATTTATAATCTCTGAATAATGAAATTCATGACCTCTTAGTTCCATACCTTTATTACCTAAGAAACAATTTTCTTTTAATTTGATAATACGATAACCTAAGACTTTTCTTTTTTCTAACATTGTTGTTGAAAATTCAAAGATCCCAATCATTTTATATTTATTATTACTAATTTCTAAATATTGGGATAAATACATTAAACCACCGCATTCTGCATAAATATATCCATTATTTTTATAATATTCATAAATACTTTTTTTAGAGAGATGATTTTCTTCTAATTGTTTAGCATATTGTTCTGGATATCCACCACCAATATATAGAAAATTTGTATCTTTTGGTATTTCTTGATTTTTTAAAGGGGAAAACTCTTTAATCTGGAATCCTAATTCTTTTAAATAATATAAATTATCAGGATAATAAAAATAAAAAGCATCATCATAAGCAATGGATAATTGTAGTTTATTTTTAATATGAATAGCAATATTTTTATTATTAAAATTGGTTTTTTTATTAAAGTGAAAATCATTTAATAAATTTAATAATTTGTTTAAATCTATATTTTGTTTTATTATATCGCCTAATTGATTAAGTATAAATGAATTTTCTGAATTTAAATGAAATGCATAAATACCTAAATATCTTTCTGGTAATTCTGGTAGTTGATTTTTTTTTAGATATCCAATTAAAGGAGGAAGATTATAATGTTTTAATGCTTCGTCTAATAATTGAGCATGATATTCTGAACCACAAAAATTAGCGATAATACCTATTATAGAAATATTTTCTAATTCTATAAATCCTTTAACAATAGCAGCAATACTATTAGAAAGTCCCCCTGCATCTACAACTAAGATCACAGGAAGATTTAATAATTTTGCCATATGAGCAGTACTTCCATAAATAGATTTACTATCAGCACCGTCATATAATCCCATAACACCTTCAATAATAGATATGTCGCAATTCTGGGTTTTTTTATAAAATAAAGATTTTACGTATTCTTCGTCTGTCATAAAAGTATCTAAATTATAACAATCTCTTTTAGATGCAGCTTTAAGCCAGGTTGGATCTAAATAATCGGGACCTACTTTGAAGGTTTGAACATTATAACCATAATCAGTTAATGCTTTTGTTATACCTATGGATATAGAAGTTTTACCAGTGCCACTGGAAACACCAGCAATAATAAAAGCTTTCATTTTTCAATTCCCTCCATTGCTGGCATACCATATTCAAAAGCATGTTTTATCATTTTAACTTCAGATACGGTATCTGCTTTTTCTATAATGGACTTTGGCGCATTTCGACCAGTCATAATCAAACATTTAGTTTTAGGATTATTAAAAAATAGATTTATAAGGTATTCTATTTCTTTTAAGGTTAATAGATTTTTTGAGTAAGCATTAAAAATTTCATCAATTACTATCATATCATAATTTTTTTCGAGAATATTTGTAGTAATATGATAGGTTTCTTTTGCTTTTTCGAAATGTTTTTTATATTCTGGTTGTTTTTCTGGTGGAATAAATCCTAAACCACCTACATAAATATAAACTTCTGGGAATTTTTTTAAAGTAATTATTTCGCCTACATCTTCTCTGGATTTAATAAATTGAATTAATGCAATTTTCCAGTTATATCCCAAAGCTCGTATTATATTTCCAATTGCTGCAGTTGTTTTACCTTTACCTGCACCAGTAAATATCAAAAATCTTTTATAATTCATATAATTCCCATTATATTATAAATTTTATTTATATTTAGATGTTCTCTAAGAATATCTGCTAATCGATCTATTTCTTTGTCTATATCATAATAAAAAATCTGTTCTATGGGATTTAATCCTTTCTTTTTTCTTACCTGATTTAGAAACCATCTACGAAAATAATTATTTTCGAAAATACCATGAAGGTATGTTCCCCATATATTACCATTATGGTTACTTACCCCAATAATTTTATTATCTTTTTTTAAGATTACTTTTTCTTTACCCCAATCAGTTTTTCCATGATGTATTTCGTATCCCATTATTTCACTTTCTAATTCGCAATGAAAAGCTCTTATATAAGATAGTTCTTTCTCTTTTAAAAATTCTGTTTTGATTTGTAAAAGCCCTAAACCATTTAAGGAACCTTTATATTCAATTTCATTTCTATCGCAAATAGAAATTCCTAAAATTTGTAATCCACCACATATTCCTATAATGAATTTATCTTTATGTTTAATAATTTGTTTATCTAAATGTTTTTCTTTTAAATAAAGTAAATCATAAAATGTATTTCTTGTTCCCGGAATTATTATAACATCGATGTTGTCAGGTATATAATTTTTTATCCAATAAAGTTGAACATCAGGCTCTATAAGAAATGGATCATAATCAGTAAAATTAGATATACTGGGTAATTGAATAATGCCAATATTTATTTTAGTTGGATCCAAACATTGTATAGAATGATTATGTATAATTTCGAAAAACATTGAATCTTCCTTAGGAATATTTAGATCTTTAATATAGGGAATAGTTCCTAAATAAGGAATATTTGTTCTTTCTTCTAAATAATCAATGGCTGGTTTGAGTAATTTTTCCTCTCCACGGAATTTATTTATAATAAATCCTTTAATAAGATCTTTTTCCCAATGGTTTAAAACTTCTATACTACCAATGAAAGATGCAAATACACCACCTCTATCAATATCACCAGTAATAAGAACAGGAGATTTTGCAAATTGTGCCATATTTAAATTTACAAGATCATTTTTCTTTAAGTTGATTTCCGAAATACTTCCAGCTCCTTCTAAAATTATAACATCATATTCTTTTTGTAATTCCTTATAACTATTTTGAACATCTTTAAAAAATTGATTTTTATGTTGATAATACTCTAAAGGAGTAAAGTATTTAAATGGTTTTCCTCTGATAATAATTTGTGATCCATTTAATGTTCCCGGTTTTATTAAAATTGGATTCATTCTACTATCTGGTAAAATTTTACATGCTCTTGCTTGTAAATATTGAGCATAAGCAATTTCTTCTCCCTGAGGAGTTACATAACTATTTAAAGACATATTTTGTGCTTTAAAAGGAGCTACTTTAAAACCATCTTGATATAAAATTCTACATAGAGCTGTTGTTATAAGACTTTTCCCTGCATCAGAAGAGGTTCCAGTTATCATCAAACTGTACTTCTTTTCTTTTTTTATATATATACTTTTATTTAAAAATATATTAAACAAAGCATTAACCAAAATTTGATTTTCTTCTTTAGATTTTATTGCAATGCGAAAATATTGTGGATCGAGACCTTGATAATTATGGCAAATTCTTATACTAATGGAATATTCTTTTAATAATTTTTCGAATAATTTTATTGCATTCCAATCTTTATCATTTATTTTTAATAATAAATAATTTGTACAACTTTCGTAAATATTGAACTGAGGAATTTTTTTAAGTTGTTGTATTAAGTTATATTTTTGTTCATGTAAATATTTGAGACTATTATATCTATATTCTCTATCCTGAATTGCTTTTTTCCCAATTTCGATTGCAAAACTATTGATATTCCAGCAATTTATATATGGTCTTAATTCTTTTATTAGAATTGGATTAGAAATTACATAACCAAGACGAATACCGGGAATATGATAAAATTTAGTAAAAGAACGAAAAATTATAGTGTTATTAAAATTAGATAAATGTTTTATAATAGAATCTTCATTGGTAAAATCAATAAATGATTCATCTATTATAAAAAAACAATCAGGATAATAAGAGATTAAAGTAGCTAATTCCTTTGAATCAATCCAACTACCTGTAGGATTATTTGGATTAGTAAAAATAATAAGTGTATTGGGCTGGATATTTTCTTTTAATTTGTCTAAATCCCAGATAAATCTTTTATCAAATAAGGAATTGGTTAAAACTTCTTCTTCTGGTAGAAAAAATTTTATTTTATAATTTAAGAAGTGGAATTTTTCTTCGTATTCAATATAATTAGGAACTGGTAAAATAAGATGATTTATATGATATTTTTCCTGTAAAATTTTACCTAATATGGTAATAATAGAATTGATTCCATTAGTTATAAGGAGATGATTGTTATTAATTTCTAAGGATTGCGAAATGGTTTCAATTAAACTTTCTGCATATGGTTCAGGATATTGATAAATTTTTTCCCAGTTAGCATTGATTATTACTCTTAGCCATTCTGGTGGTCCTAATGGATTTAAATTTACAGAAAAATCATAAATTTTTAAATTTGGAGAGATATTTTTATATAATAATAAATTTCCACCATGTTTATAATGTTTAATAAAATATAAGTTTTTAGTAATTAAATCTTTCATAAAATAATAAAAGTTGCAACAATATTAAAAATATTACTATTACTTATATTTGCACCACCAACAGTTTTATGTATGATAAAACTTAAAGACATATTATTAGAAATGTTATAGGCAAATCCATAATAAATCATTCTCGAAATTGTATAGTAATCCATTTTTTTAAAAATTTTGGGAATAGGAATTAAAATACCATTATTATTAATAAATTCTGGTAATCCTGATAATTGATGAAAACTTTGATTTTCAATCGAATAATAATAGGAGAAGCCTTTATTTTGTAACTCATTAAATTCACTATAAGAAAAATATTGATATTGTTTTACTTTTGTTTTAGCTTCTTCATAACTATATTCTATTGCAAATAAAAAATTATTTATACTATAACCTATACCTATACTTGCATGTGGGCCACTATACCAGCTGGATTGTTCTAAAACTTGCTCTTCGTAAATATTAATACGTTTTGTTGTAAAATAATGTATATCTAAATCTATAGAAAGATTCTGCCATTCCCTTGTAAATAAAAATCCAGATTCGTACTGAGGGGTAAATGTTTCGTAATCATAGGTTAAACCCTGTTGATAGGATATTTTTAATTGGTCCCAATTGTAAAAATTCCATTTAAAACCAAATTTAATGTCGTCGATATAAGAATAAATAAAATCTTGAATTTGATTTTTCTGAGAACTATGTCCGCCCTCCACACCTATTTCCATTTGATTACCTATACCACCAGTTGCACGAAAAGCAAAACCACCTTCGGAAATACGATTTTTTTTACAACTAATGGAACAATCCAGTTCATAAGGTATTAATTTGCCTTTTTCGTTAAATTGATTCTTGGAATTAAGAATATAAAAATTTATATCAATTTCTGTTATTCCTTTGCTTAGAATATTTGCAGTTGGAATTATTAGCTTTGTACTTGAAATTCCACTGATTGCTAATAAAGTTAATGGTTTTAAGAAAATAAGGCTAAAAAGCAATGATTTTTTCATCTGTCCCTCCTTCTGGTTTTGATACCGTCCGGAGGGACCCAAAATTCGATATGGCAGTATTACGGGCTTACCATATCGGGGAAGATCTGGCTTGTCCCTTATTGGGCATCACAGTCCCCCGTGGGCGTGGGATTCTCACCCAACTTCCTCCCTCCGGATAAAAACAACATTATTTTATATAGGAATATAGACAAGAAAATTTTTTATACGCTTATATAAAACAAGCCCAATTATATAAAGATAGTTCAAGATAGTTTTTATAAAAGATTTAGATTTTAAATCTATTTTGGTTATATAAATATAAAAAAAATGTTTGACTTTTAAATTCTGAATTGACAGTGATAGCGTTTTAAATTTTACATCATCAGTTCAATTTTTATTATTTTAAAGAGGAAGTATGATTCATCCGTATACAGAAATAAAATTTATTAGTCCAGAAGTTGGATATGGAGTATTCGCAACGAATAAGATCCCTATGGGTACCATTGTATATGTTAAAGATGATTTAGAAATTATGATTTCTCAGGAGGATTATCCCAAATATAGCGAATCTTTAAAAAAGATTATTGATAGATATTCTTATATTGATCCAGAAGGTTATCGAATTATTAGCTGGGATTTTGCTAAATATACCAATCATTGTTGTGACCCTAATACTATAAGTACTGGTTATGGATTTGAAATTGCAATAAAAGATATAGAACCAGGAGAACAAATTACTGATGAATATGGTATTTTTAATCTTGATCATGAAATCCATTTATCTTGTGATAAACCAAATTGCCGTAAGGTGGTGTGTAATGAAGATTTTGATAAATATTATCATGAATGGGACAAGAAAATATTACCAGCTTTAGAAAAAATTCCCTATGTAGAGCAACCTCTATATGAATTTATAGATGAGATTACCAAAAAAGAATTAGAAGAATTTTTTAAAGATCATTCTAAATATAAGAGTGTTTATCATTTGCGATTTAAAAAAGTCAGAAAATAAACAAAAAAGCGTTCCCAGATAAGGGAACGCTTTAATGAGATTTTAATAAATATCTTTACTTGTATTATATACGTTGAATTTTCCTGTTGGTGTTTTTAACCAATCACCTTCGATAACTTTTTTAAGTTTTAATGTTTTATCATCATAGATATAGATTTTATTTTCTAACCAACCAGAAATCCAGACTTCATTACCATCTTTATCGTATTCAAAATGAACCACTCTTTTGGGGCTTACCTGTATATATTTAATTACTTTACCAGTTTTAATATCAATAACACCTACCTGTCCATTTACGAAATTTCCATTTTCTTGTTTGGAAGAAAGTGGCATATCAAACCATATATGATTAGATTTTGGATGAGATTTTACAAATAAATTTCCTGGAGATTTTGTTTTAATTTCTCTTACAACCTTCCAGGCATATTGAGGATGTTTTTCTGGATCAACACCAATAAAGACAATTTTATCATCACCAATATGTCCTGTTACATATACAGGCCCATATTTCGGATCTACAATATTTGCTCCACGACCTGGATGAGGAATTTTTCCAGTTTCTAAACAATTAATTACTTTATGTTCTTTTGTATCTACCACACACACTTTATTTTTTGCATTTGCAGCTACTAAGAAATATCGTTTTTCTTTTTTACCTGGTATTTTTACCCAACCACCATCGTGTAAAAAGTTATCAGCTTTTAACCGAGTTTCTTTTGGATTTTTTGGATCCCGATAATCGATTAAATATACCCATCCAGATTCTTTTAAGTTGATAACCCAGAAAGGTTCATCTTCTGAAGCTACAATAGAAGCTACGCGTACTTCTGGTAGTTTATTACCTGTTGCCCAATCAGGAGAATCAGCGACACTTCTGACGGATAATGGTTCTAAGGTTTGTCCGTCTAAGATCCAGTATTGATTAGGAGTATAACATCCTACAATTGCATATTTATCTTCGTAGCCAGGTGCTTTGGAAGAATCAACGGAACGAGCATCCCAGCAAGTTCTTACTTTTGCAACGAGTTTAGGTTTCTCAAACCATAGATCTATTAATCCTACTCGACCATCTCTACCAATAGTATAAAAATATCTACCTGAATGAGAAGAACGTAAAATATGTGTTGCATATCCCGAATCTACTACTGAGAGAAGATTTTTTGTAGTTCCATCTATAATAGCTACTTTACCTGCATCTCTTAATATAACACCGAAATAATTTAAGTATTTTCCATTTGTAGGATCAGACTTTGGACGATCTTCTGGTTTTACTAAAAGCTCCCAACTTTTTTTAGCTTCTTCCATACCTAATTTAGGAACTTCTGGGGGATCCATTTGGACATATCGAGCCATTAGTTCTACTTCTTCTTCTGTTAAAACACCTTCTTTACCCCAGGGAGGCATACCTGCTGGTGTTCCATTCCAGATAATGGCTTTTAAAGCTTCTGTTCCTTTTTCCCTTGTACCACCACCAGGAATTTCCTTTGCTTTATCGATATGAGATGTAGGTAATAATGATGGACCAGTTGCTCCCCAACGTTTTGCTCCATGACATCCAGAACAACGTTCAAAATAGATTTTTTTTTGCTCTTTCGAATTCTTCGGGAGATAGAGGTTTAAAATCTGCGGCAACACTTCCTTCTGTATCCATCCATTTTAGATAATCAATAATATCATTGATTTCCTGATCTGTTAAACCAAGATTTACCATATTAGAAGTAGGGAATTTTTTATCCAATTCCTGAGCATATTTATCGGTTTTCTTAACTTCGTCGGGATTTTTTAACCATTTTTGTAACCATTCTACAGAAACACGTTTGGTTACACCTTTTAAAGAAGGTCCAGTAGGTTTGTCTGTTCCGCTAAAGTCATGGCAGGCAACACATCCTTTATTATTAAAGATTTCTTTTCCTTTGCCTGTATATTCTTTCTTTTGTGCTACTTCTTCCGTTGGTTTTTTACAAGCCACTGGAAATAGGAATGTAATTAACAAACCTATTCCCAACCACTGTAAGCTGGTTTTTTTATGCTTTTGGATCATAGGGTACTCCTTTTATTAAATTTTTATACTAATTAATATATAATATTATATTATTACCTGATTTTTATGTTTTAAATCATTTTATTTTACATACTTTAAAAATCAAGAAAAAATTATGTATTTAATACTCTAAAATAATATTAGTAAATTCCCATTCTTCTAATTCTTTTAGAAAGTATTTTAATCTTGTTTTTTTATACTCTATAGGAGAATATAGTATTAGATATTCTGTAATACCTAATTTATTAGAAATATTTTTAATTATATTATGGACTGTTTCTTCATTTGGTCCATGGATCATAGAATAAAGATTGTAGGGAAACTCTGGTAATGTAGTTCTTGCATAACAATGACTAACTTCTGGAAAATTTGCCAGTTGATTACCTTTTAATTCTAATTCTTTTTCTGGAACTTTCCATACTGTCATTGCATTATAAGATACACCTAATTTCCTATGATTAAAAGTAGCAACATATTTTCTTATACATCCATATGGTGATGAATTTAAAAAAGAAAGCAATTTCTTTTCCGTAAGAGAAAATTCTTTTGCCAGTTTGTCGAAAGGTCTTTCTATAAAAGGTAAAGGTGTTTGTATTGCTCTTATGATCTGTTTTACTTCTTCTGTTAATTCTTCCTGAGGAAATTTATTAAAATTAGAAGGAATATATGTTTTTTCTGTTATATTAATTTTTTTGTTAAGATCAAAATTTACACCAATTTTAAAGGTTTGTGTCCTTCTAAGAGGATAATATTTATAACCTGTTAAATTAGATAAAGCTTTTAAATGCTTTTCGATGCCAGTATCCTTAGAAACAGCAATTGTAAACCATAGGTTTATTTCGTATTTTCTTAAATAAAGATGAGTTATAGTAGGATGTTCTTTTAAGATAGAAACAACATTATCTAAATCTTTTTCTAAAATTCGACCACAAACTAAAGCAGAATCATAATTTAATACTTCTCCTTCCATTACGGCGGAAATTTCTCTAAGATATTTTTGATGATTCCATTCTTCTAATTGTTGAAGAATTTCTTTTTCTGTTAAAGAAAATTCATTTGCTAAATGTAAAAAAGGTCTTTCCACAATAGGAAAATGTTTTTGTATCCTTTTGGCTAATTGATTTTGTAAATCTATGCTTGATTTTGTTCTGGTTATCATAATTTTTCTCCTGAATTATAGTCCTATTTGATATGCTCTCCATACACCAAAAATACCTGATGGTGAATTAAGGGGAATGCGTTTTATAATTTTATAATCATAAGTTCTTATAACGATTAGTTCATTGGTAGCATTAGAACTTACAAATGCTCTATCTCCCTTAGGTGTAAATGCTAAGTGATAAATTTTTTTACCAACATCTAAAATTTTAATTGTTTTTTCTGTTCTTGTATCTATAATTTGAATTTTTCCATCTGATTCTCCAGAAAAAGTAATCCAGATTTCTTTCTGAAAAGGATGTACAACAGTATATACGCCATCACCTATAATAGGTATAGAATGACTATATTTTAATGTTTTTGCATTTATTACATGTAATAGAGGTTCTCCATTTGCAGCGATAAAAATTTTTTCGTCTGCATTTGCCCATGCTTCCATATGAGGCATTTTTACAGGTGTTTTTTTTGAATATTTTCCAAAATCGATTTTTTCTGCTCTATCTTTTAAATTCCATAAATCTATAAAACTTAAAATATTTGATTTAAAATGTGCATTTACATAATATCTACCATCGGGAGTAATTAAACCATCAAATGGATAGAGATCTGCTGTTTTAATCTTATGTGTTATCTTATAAGGACTTTCTGGATCTACTGGATTTTCTCTTTTTAAAATCCAAATTTCATTAGAATCCATTAAAGCACATATAAAAGAATTCTCTGGACCATCTACTAAACCAGTAACTTTTGAATATTTATTATTGCCTATTTTCGCTGGTATAACTTGTTTGATTTTAAAATCTTTTACTGATACAATAGTAATTCCACCAGGTTCGTACTCAGAAACTGCAATTGTCTGTCCATCTTGACTGATTGCTAAACCAATGGAATTTTTTGATGTTTCTATGTAACCATCATATTCTTTAGTTTCTAAATTTATTCGGTTTAATTTTCCGTTTCTTGTAGCAATATAACCATATTTTAAAGATGGTTCAAATACTATAGTAGCATGTCTAAGATTTGCTTCTAATGGAATTCTCTTTACAACTTGATAATTTTCTATATCAATAACTGCTAAAGTGGAATTTTCTCTTTCTACCACATAAATAAATGAGCCTACTCTTATATCTCTGGGAGTACATAGGGTAAGCAAACTTGTTATAAATAAAAATAATAAAAAATTTATATATCTCATATTGCTACTCCATATATTTTTTTATTGGGATTTTTATTAGAAATATTGCGAAAATCCTTTAAATAACAGGCAGGGTCTATAGCCCATAAATCATGATAGACAGCTAATGCTCTTTCTCTATGGGAACCTCTACACATCATTAAAAAGGGGCATTCTTTACAATCTTTAAGATATTTTTCTCGTTCTTTTAATTGTAAAAATAAAGAGTCTTGCATAATTTCTTCAAGGGTATTTTCTAATAAATTACCTGCTGTATAATTTCTCCAGAATTGATCTGGATGAACATTCCCAAGATGATCAATATTTATAATCTTTTCTCCAGCAGAATTTCCTTTTCGTTTTTCTAATAAAATTTTGATTTGATTTGCTTTTCTTTCTCCATATTTTTCTTTTGTATATAAATATAATAAAGCACAATCTACGTCATTTCCTCCAGAAACAAATCGAATATGTTTATTTTCTGATAAAAATTGATCTGCTAATTGGAAAATTTGCCACATAATTTGTTTTGCTTCTTCAGTAGAAAGATCATCATTCTGAATATTTTCTCCTCGACCAGAATAAAGTAAATGGGAAATATAGAATCTATCAATATTATGTTCAAGTGCATAATCAATTAAAGGTAAAAGTTGATCTTTATTCGCTTTACTTAACGTAATGCGTAGACCAGTCATAATCTGATTTTCTTTTAAATATCGAAAAGCCATAAATGCTTTTTCGAAAGCACGATTTAATCCTCGATATTTATCATTGAATTCTGGTAATCCATCAATACTAATACCTACATAAAATATTTTAAGTTGTTTTAATTTCTCAGCATTTTTTTCGTTTATTAATACACCATTTGTTGATAAATGACATTGAAATCCTAAATTGGACGAAAGTTCTATCAAATGGAATAAATCCTGCCGTAGGAGAGGTTCTCCTCCAGAAAAGATCAAAACTTTAATACCATAATCATAAAGTTGTTTAATTATAAATTCTGCTTCTTGTGTTGATAATTCTTTTGTTTCTTTTTTTCTTTTTTTGGCAGATGCATAGCAATGAGGACAACTCATATTACAAAACTCATTAACATTCCATACAACAACAGGTTTAGGAGAAGGAGAATATCGTATCTTTTCTCCTTCTGTGCTATGTTCTAATTTGATTTGTTTTAATTTGTTTTAATAAATCTGTGATTGGTAGCATTATATATCCTAATATATTATTTTTTTATTATA
>BPKM01000015.1:0-20000 GCA_026005135.1 Leptospiraceae bacterium
TGGTGTAAGAGATGAAGCAGAAATCAGAGGACATAGAAGAACCTATGTTGGAGCAATGCCGGGAAAAATTATCTCTGCAATGAAGAAGGCGGAATCAATATCTCCAGTATTTCTTTTAGATGAAATTGATAAATTAGGTATATCTTATCAAGGAGATCCAGCAGCAGCATTATTGGAAGTTTTAGATCCAGAACAAAATCATAGTTTTGAAGATCATTATTTAGGATTACCTTATGATTTATCTAAGGTAATATTTATAGCAACAGCAAATACCTTAGATACGATACCAGCACCATTATTAGATAGAATGGAAATTGTTCATTTATCTGGTTATACATTAGAAGAAAAAATAAAAATAGCTAAAAATCATTTAATACCAAAAACAAGAGAACAATATAATTTATCTGAAAAAGAATGGATATTAACTGATGATGCATTGAGAAAAATTATAGAAAACTATACAAGAGAAGCTGGAGTTAGAAATCTTAAAAGAATGATAGAATCAATTGCAAGAAAAGTTACATTAAAACTCGAAGAAAGTAAAAATCAGAATATACCTATTGTAGTAGATGAAAATAATTTAAAAGAATATCTCGGAAAAGAAAGATTTCAGAAAGATATTAAAGAAAATATAGGTATACCTGGTGTTGCTATAGGTCTTGCATGGACACCAGTTGGTGGAGATATTTTATATATAGAAGCAACGAAATATCCAGGTAAAGGTAATTTAAAACTTTCTGGTAGATTAGGCGAAGTAATGAAAGAATCAGCACAATTAGCATTTTCTTATTTAAGAGCACATGCAAAAGAATTGAATATAGCAAATTACTTATTTACAGATTATGATTTTCATATCCATGTACCAAGCGGAGCTGTACCTAAGGATGGACCATCTGCAGGTGTGACAATCTTAACAGCATTAGCAAGTTTATTAACAAATACACCAGTAGAAGAAAATATAGCAATGACAGGTGAAATTTCTTTAAGAGGTAAGATATTACCCGTTGGCGGAATAAAAGAAAAAGTATTAGCAGCGAAAGCAGCAGGTATTGAAACCGTTCTATTACCAGAGAAAAATAGAGCTGATTTTGAAGAAATACCAGAAGAAATTCGTAAAGGTTTAAATGTAGAATACTATTCTAATATGATGGATCTTTTGCGAAGAACAGTACCAAAAGCTTTTCGTTCTAAGCAAACTATATATACAGAAAGAGAAGGCTGGTAAAAAAATATATATCTTCTAATGATAATCCATAAAAAACGGAGAGTGCTGAAAACTTAGTTATACTCTCCGTTCTTACCATATTGAAAAAGAATAATTTTATTTTTACATTTTAATTATAAAATAATTATAATATAATTATACCTTAGATTTAAGAAAAACAATGTTTTTTTAGATATTGATCTATTTTTAAAAGATTATCCGTTAGAATTATTATAACTAAAATAATGATTTTTCTAAAAAACTATAAATTTAAAATAAATATATATTGACTTAATTTTAATTAAAAATATTGTTTAATAATGGCATCAACAGAATCGAATACGGGTTTTTTTGGAAAACTAAGAGAATCGTTAAAAGGTGTTTTAATTGGATTGATACTTATACCAGTATCATTTGTCCTTGTTTATTTTGCAAGTCAAAGAGAGTAAGCATCCGAAATCTTAGATAAAGCTTTGCCCATAGAACAAAGAACAAAAGCAAAAGAGAAAACTATCTACATAGAAGGTAATTTAAAAGCAAAAGATGTATCTGATGATGAGTATTTAAAACCAGGTCCTTATTTAGTTATAAAACGGACTACTGAAATGTATGCTTATGTTTCTAAGTCAAAAACAAAAGAAGTAACAGAAAATGGAAAAAAAGTAAAAAAAACTACCTATTATTGTGAAAAAGAATGGACAAATTATCCTGAATCTTCTTATAGAGGCGAAGGTTGTAAAAATGAAAATAGAATCAATCCATCAAAAAAAATAAGTGATTTTAATAAAAAAAATAAACCATCAATAATAAAGAATGGGCAAATGTTTATTATAAATGGAGATATAGAATATATCAATATGCCTACTAAGAAAATCACTAATAACGATTTAATTGTAAATTTACCATATGATGGAAATTATTTTTATATAAAGGAAGAATGTAAAGATTCACCTGAAATTGGTTGTGAGCGTTTTTCTTATTTTATTATTACTTATGATAAAAATAAAACCTATACAGCTATTGGCGATATAAATGAACAAACCATAATTCCATATATTTCTAAAGAAGAAAATTCTTATTTAATTGTTGGAGAAGGTAATTTTAAAGATATAATGTCTGCACTTAGTTCAAAAGATACTGCAATGACATGGATTTTATTTGGGATATCAGTACTATGCTTTGGTTTTGGATTAATATTAATTGTAGGTCCTTTCTTAGACTTAATAGAAATGATTCCAATTCTGGGAAATTTTGGTGCAGGTATTATAAGATTTATACTATTTGTTTTTGCATTTATAGTTATGGGTATTTCGTTTTTATTAATTGAATATTGGTATATTGTTTTAATTCTTGGAATTATTATTATCATATTATTAATTAAAATAGGTTTGAATCGTTCTAAAAAACAGGAAATAAATGCATAAAATATATTAACTATATTCTTTTATTGTAGATATTAAAATTTTTATACCTTTAGATAAAACTTCGTCTGGTTGAGAAAAGCTAATACGAATGCTTTTCTCTCCATCATAGGAAGAAGAGTTTTTTATAATATAACCTGGATAATAATAATTTCCTGGGACAACGATTAAACCTCGTTGTTTTAATTTTTCGTATAATTCAAAAGAAGAAATTTTTAATTTTGGAAATATTAACCATAGAAAAAAAGCTCCTTCTGATTGGTGAATTTGTATTAAATCTGGTGTTAATTGTTCTTTTAATTGATTATGATCATATTTCTTTTTGTTAAGTAAAAGTTTTTAATATGTTTTTTACATTGTTCGTAAAATTCCATTGTTCTAAAAGTATTTTTAAAAACATAAGGAGCAATTCTAGAAGGAGAAAGTGATTGTATTGCTTGAATTTTTCCTATTAAAGAAATGATCTCAGGTTTTGCAATAACTATCCCAAGTCGTAACCCGGGTAAACCTGTTTTGGATAAACTAAAAGTAAATATAAAATTTTCGCTAAATAGAAAATCCTGTTTTTTATATACAATACCAGGGAAAGGATTTCCATAAGCACAATCAATAACTACAGGTATATTATATTGTTCACTATATTTTTTAATAAATGAAAGTTCATCTATTGAAAAAACTTTTCCAGTTGGATTACAGGGCGTGGAGATAGCGATACAACCAATTTCTTTGTTATTTTCTTCTATACTTTTTTGAAAATTTGTTTTATCTATTTCGTACTGAAAGAAATATTCATCAATTTGTCTTTTTATTCCACATATAGATAAAATAGCTTCTGTGTTTAATGGTACATTTTCGTAGCCAATATATTCTGGTAATATAGGAAATAATATTTTTAATAATTTATGTGATGTTTTCCCAGAAAAAAGATTAAATAATATAAAAAAAGCATTCTGGCTACCATGTGTTAAAGCAATATTTTCATAATTGATGTTCCAGTTATAAAGTTGATTAAAAAATTCTGCTAATTCTTTTCGAAATAAAATATTACCAGAAGGAGAATCATAAATTCCAATTGCCTGAAAAAAATCCTCTTTATTTGATAAAAATTCTTTAAATTTTTTATAAAAGTATTCTTGCATTTCTGGTATAAAACCTGGATTTCCACCACCTAACATTAATAGATCTGGGTTTTGATTTAATGCTTTATCTAAATCTTCCATTAAAAGAAAAATTCCAGAATCTTTATTATACTTTTCTCCAAAATCAGATAATCGAAACATAGCTTTTATTTTTTATTTTGTGATTTATGGTCAAACTTATTTTAAAAGAAATTCTTTCTGACAATAATAAGTATAATTACAGGAAAAACGAATTTTTTGACTACATTCTATAGAAAAATATTCGCAAGCATTTAAAATCTGGTGTTTTTTAAAAAAAATCTGTTTTTTAGGTAAATAGGGTTGAAGTTTTGTATTACAATATTCTAAGAATAATTTTAGATCTTCGCAATTCCATTTATAATTATTATATAAATCAATTAAATAAGGATCAATATAACTTTCTGGATTATGTTGATCTAAAATTAAATTTTTATAATTTAAATCCCGAAATATTTTACAATTTAATGGTAAATAGGGAAAATCAACGGAATAAGGATTATAAATATAACAGTTATTTTTTAAAATCAAATGCGCTATTCCTAAAACTGGTCCAGAAGAATTTTTTAATAATTCATCTTTATTTATTTTATTTTGTATAAATAGACTGATATATTTTTCATTAAGAAAATAATAAATTGTAATATAAGAATTAGGTCTTCTTGCAATGGAAATTATTTGATCTTTTGCTTCGTTTTGCAAACTATGATTTTTTAAGTTAAAACTAGAATAGATAAATAACACTCCAAATAAAATAGGTATCCATTTCTTAGGTGATTTTATTAATATTAAAAATAAAAATATCGTACTTAATAAACGTTCATTAATAGCATTTTCATCACTTGTAATTAAAATATAAATATTAATAAATAATATAAATAAAATAGCAATTATGGGTTTATAATTTTTTAGTTTTACTATAGAATATAATAATATACAAATTAAAATTAAATCATATAAAATAATATTTTGATGAAATTGAACTAAAAATCTGGTATCCTGTATAATAAAATAAGAAAACATATTAATTGTTTTTATTATTCTTTCTTTTGTTATGCCAAATTTACCTAAGATATTGGAATATTTTTCATGCGGGGAGGCAAATGTATCTTTTAATAAAACAGAAAATGATTCACCCCCTATCAGAGATTTTATCAATAATAAAAGAATTAAAATACCAAAAAAACAGCTAATATATATAATGAAATTGCGAATAGTTTGCACGTTTAATTTTTTATATTTTAAATATTCATAGAGAATTAATGTTCCAAAAAAGCCACAAATTCCAAAAACAAGAAAAAAATCAGAAGAGTTAATCGAAACAGAAAAACCAGAAATTAAACCAGAATAAATTAAATATTTTAATTGATTTGTATCGTAAAATAATATAAAAAAATAAAAAGCTAAAAGATAATAAGATAAAGTTAATATACTATCTTCGAAGGTTAGAATTAAAAATAAAATAAAACCACTTATACTTAAAGAAATAAAATAAAATATATTTAATAATGTATGTTTGGAAAAATATTCTATAATATACCATAAAACAATTAAAGTTAAGAAAAAATGAAATAAAAAAATAATTATAAATCTATGGTACTCATTATTAATAAATGAAAATAAATAAAAAAATATTTTCATATATGGTATTACATATTGATGATGATTATAATTGTTCCAGATTTCATTATGATACATTTTAGTGACTTCTATTGCAGTATCAAAATCTAAGGGAAGGAATTGGTTTTTATAAAAAATTATTATACATAATAAAAGGGAATAAATTATTATAAAAATCTTTATAATGTTTTTCATAAATACACCATATCTGTTATGATAATTTAATCAATTTTATTTCTTCTAATATTTTCTGATAAATCTTTTCGATATAAGGAGAAAAATTATATTTTTTTCTTTGCTGGCAAATAATTTTAAAACGATAATTTAATTGTTTTAGTAATTCTTCTTGTTCATATATAGATAATAAATGAAAGTAATTTTTATAAATTTTGATCAATGAGTAAACCCTGTAAACATCGATATTTTTTGTCATACTGGTCTGATGCCAGCCACCAGAACGCTTTATGGTTGGAGGGTGCTTATTAATATCTGGAATTAAAGCAATAGGATAATGAATTAAATATCTAAGCCAGAAATCATAATCTTCTGCTGCTAATAATCTTTCATCAAATCCATTTAGTTCTTTAAAAACATCTTTCCGTATTAAGATAGAACTCATGGAAATAAGGCAATGACGAAATGCTTCTATAAGAAATTTTCCTGTACCTGGTTCTAAACGTTTTGGTGTTTGTATGATCTGATTATTTTTTAACCATAATTCTTTTGTATGGGAGGCTTTTAAAAAAGGTCTTTTTTGCATAAAATTCCATTGATAATATAATTTTTCTTTATGCCATAAATCATCAGAATCTAAAAAAGCTAACCAGTTGTTCTGAGATAATGAAATGGCATAATTTCTTGCACCTGCTGGACCCTTTGAAAATTCATTTTTATATATCTTAATATAAGTAGGATCGATTTTAAGATTTTCTTCTATAAGTTTTTTATATATTTTAAATTCATCTTTCTTTAAATCTAAAACAATGATAATTTCTGATGGTTTTAAACTATTTTCCAGTATAGATTTTATTGCTTCGAGAAGTAAGGACGAACGATTCAAATCATGATCAATGATGATTGCAGAAACAGGAACCACAGAATAAAAAAATAGGCATAGATACTATGCCTATTAATTTGCTCTAAAAAGTTGTCTATAGTCTAGTTTATTTCTTAAAGTATATACCATATTTCCACTTAATTGATTTAAAGCATCTGGTATTGGCAGATTGGCTTTTTCTATAAATTTTTTCGTTTCTTCTACACCACCTAATAATTCAATCCAGGCTGTTGGAGGAACCCAGTTAAAACCAAAACCCATAGCACCATCTACACCTTTAATATCTGTTACTTCTGGAACTAAAAATAAAGAATAAGAAATATATCGTGCTATAAAATATCTAACTAGTTCTGCTTCGCTTCCTGTGGAATTTTTAATATGATTTGCTAAACCTCTATAATCAGATTCTTTAACATATTCTATTGCTTTATTTTTAAAACTTAAATCAATTTCTGGTGGAAGTTCATAATCATTTTTATCTATATTATATACTCTAATAATAGTTTTACCTTCTTCGTTTTTTTCTCTTTTATAGAGACCCTTACCAGCCTTATTACCAAGTGCTCCCTGATCTATTAGCTTTTGCATAAAAGATGGTAATTTGAATGTTTCGTGAGCAACATCATTGGTATTTTCATAAATATTATCAACAATTGCTTTATGAACATCCAATCCTACAAGATCAACTGTAGCTAATGGACTCATTGCTCTACCAGTATAACCGGATAGCATCTGATCAATTAAATATATACCACCTTCGTTTTTCTTTTTCTCAGCAAAAATGGCTGCTTCATTCATAAATTGGAAACCAATTCTATTTCCAGCAAATCCCGGACGATCATTACAAATAACAACATGACGAATTAATTTTTTTTCTAAATATTCAGCTAATTCTTTAGTATAATTAGGATCATTTGCTGGATGAGTGATTAGTTCACATAATACGAGCTTATAAGGAGGATTAAAAAAGTGTGTTCCATAATAGTATTTTTTCCCATCATCATCAAACATATTTGCTAATTTTTCTATAGATAAACCAGAACTTACTGTAGAAACTAAGGTTCCAGGTTTACGTGCTTTTGCAATTCGTTCATTTATAGGTAATTTTGCTTCGTAACTTTCTGCAACTGCTTCAAATACCCAATCACTATCTGCCACACATTTCTCTAACTCATCATAAGTGGCAGGAATCATATTTTTTCTGATGATATCTGAACGTACAGATTGTACAGCTTTTTCTATCCCCTCCTGTGCTTTTTCCATTGTTCTTGCAACCATGTAAACTTTAAGATTACCAAATGCAGCTAAAATAGCAGCGCTTCCAGCTCCCATGGTACCATTTGCACCAAGAACTGTTGCAGTTTTAAATTCTTTCACTTCCAACTCCTTTAAGTTTTTTTTGAGTCAAAGTTTTGAATAAAACTTACTTGTCAAAATAATTCTGATTAGATTAATATATTATAAGGGGAATTCATAAGAATAAAAAAAATATAATATCTTTTTCTTTGGCATTTTTGGCATTTTTTATTTCGAATGAGTAATGTTTTTTATAATAAAAATAAAGTTCTTTTAATTCCTGTCTTGAATTTTATTTATGAATAAGATTTCTTAATTTTTCTTTTTTTAATTCAGCTTTGCTACAAAAAAGTTAATCATTTGCTATTTATAAAAAATATTTATTAATATTGTCAGCAATTTTTTCTGATATGAAAAAAATATTGAATTTTTAAACATATATTAGTAGTATTTAAAAAAATTTTGCTTTAAAATGTTACTTTTGAAATAGAATCAGAAATTCTATAAATTCTTTTTTATTTTGATAAAATTTATGGTTTTTGCTACATTTAAAATTCATTCTCCTATATTACTAAATATTATAGTTATTCTAAATTTAGATAAATTATATATAAATATAAATTTATTTAAAAAATATATAAAAAATTGTTGCCATTTAAAAATAAGGAATTATTATGTATATTATGAAGACAATCAATATAGGAATACGTGATGAATCACGAAAAAAAATAGTAGAAGTCTTAAAAAGACTTTTAGCAGATACTTATTTTATATACTTTAAAACACATAGCTATCACTGGAATGTGACTGGACCGATGTTTCAGACATTACATGATATGTTTATGCAACAATATACAGAACTCTGGAACACTATTGATTTGATAGCAGAAAGAATTCGTTCCTTAGGGGAATACGCTCCACATTCTTATAAAGAATTATCACAATTAACCTCAATACAGGATGATGAAAATGTACCTAAGGCAGAACAAATGATTAAAAATTTGATAGAAGATCATGAAATAATTATTCAATATATAAGAGATAATTTTTCTGTTGCAGAAGAAGCTAATGACGAAGCAACAGTAGATCTCCTAACACAACGATTAGATTCTCACGAAAAAACTGCCTGGATGTTAAGAGCGTTATTAGAATAATTAAAAATTATAAAGACCTGCTCTAACAGGTCTTTTTTTAAAGTAAATTTAAAAGTCTTATCTCTTTTTCTATTTTCTCAGAAATTTTATAATAGGGGAATTTTTCTTTAAGTTTATGATATATTTCTTGAATCTTATTTGTGTGATTGATATTTTTATAACAAATGATTAATAATTCATATATAATAGGATTGTCAATATTTCTAAGTAATAGAATATTTCCAATTTCTATTGCTTTTTGATATTGCTTTAATTGTTTTAATGTATAAAAATAGTATAAAAGAATGTCATTATCATGATAAAATTCATGTAAAATTGCTTGTATAAAATGGTAAACATTTTCGTAATTTTTATTCAATAGAGCATTTTTAATTGATTTTTTGACAATATGAAGTTTTTCTTCTAAATAAATATGATAATTAGGATTTAAAAATAGATTTTTAAAATATAAAATAGAAACATCATCTTTAAAATTCCCCGCAATATGTAGTTGATCTATTATTTTTTGAAAATCACCCTGTGATTGTTCTACAATTTTTAAAAAGAAATTTTTATCTCTATTTATAAAACGATTTCCATTTGATTCTATTTCTATATCATCTTTACCATCTGAACCTATTATTAGAATATCATTTTCTTTTAAAGAAAAAATTTGAATAATAATTTCTTCCTGAAAAATGCTTGGAGTTCCTAATTTTCTATGGATATGTTTTTCTCCGATAAAGAAAGCTTTATTTTCTCTAAATATAATTGGATAAGGGTGCTCAAAATTGATATAGTATAAAATATTAGTAGATTCTTCAATTAAACCGATAATAGCAGAAATTAGCATTGAACCATCGAAAGATTCAAATAATATTTGAAGTTCTATACTTAGATTTTTTAAAAATATTTCTGGCAAAGAATTATGAGCAATTTCTTTATTTTCATAACGTTTTAAGTAGGCAAATAATAGGGAACCTAAAACTAAAATACCATTTGCGCCCTGCAATGATTTTCCCATTGCATCTGCATTAATAAAAAAAAATAAATGTTTTATTGTTTAACATTAAATCTCTTACGAAAATGTAGTCACCACCAATCTGATAGGATTTATTTTTATATTGAAACATCATCTTTTGCTGAATAAAATATTTCATTTCGTAATATTCGCTTTGAGTTCTAATAGAATAAAAAGTATTAAATAATAATGTTGTTAGAAAATAATCAGCATCTTGTTGAAATTTTAGATTTTGAATTTTATGGAAGGATTGAATAATTTGTTTTTTATGTCTGATTGATTCTTGATAAAAATAAAATGCAGCATAAGAAATAGCAATGAATAAAAATATATATTGATAAAAATAAAAATTTAAATTCTGCCACTCAATTTCTAAATAGCCATTTATGTTTTTATTTTCAAATTCTTTTTTGATAGTAATGCTACGTATAAGATAGATTGTTTCTAAAATAGCATCGTACCATTTCCCTTTTTGTTCTTTATAAATAAAAATTTTTATATCAGGATAATAAACAAATAGAATCTTTTTTATAGGATTATTTTCTGTAATTCCCAGTAAATAACTATGGGTAGATTCCTTATGATTTTCTTGTAATATATTTTATTTTTAATTTGTTCTAAGTATAGATTAGTTTTTTCATTTATTTGATAATAGGTATAAAATTCATAAAAAATAATAAATAAAACCAAAATAATGAGGGGATGATGAAATCTGTGACTCATAAGAAACTCCTGATACGAAAAAAAATTTCAAAGTTATTTTGTCAATGAAAATGAGACTCATTCTCAATAAAATAAATTAAAAGGGCTTTGTTGCATAACTCCCATTTTAAAGCAAAATTTTTTATAAAAGAGATATTTTTTTCAAATGATACTACATATATGCTTAAAAATTTAATACTTTTTTCATATCACGAGAAATTGTCCAAGAATGTTGATAAATATTTTTATATATAGTAAATAATTAACTTTTATGCAACAGAGCCTATTAAAAGAAAAAATTTTAATTAATATTTTTAATATATCTTTATTTTTTCTTAATTACTCCGTATATCTTCGTGTCATTCTCCTCGGTTATTTCTCTGTGGTTAAGAAATATATATTCTTAGGAAAAGTAAAATGATTTTACATATTTCTTCTATATTGTCCTCCGATTTTATATAGGGTATGGGTAATTTCTCCTAAGCTACAATATTTAACTGCTTCCATTAATGTTTCAAAGGTATTATAGGGTTGATTTGGATATTGATTTTTTGCAACACGTTCTAATTGTTTTAAATAATAGGGGGAAATTTCCTTATTTCGCTTTTTGAAAGCATTAAGATTTTCGATTTGTTCTTTTTTTTCTTCTTCTGTACTTCGTACAAGATGAACTTTAAATGATTGAGAAGTAGAATCTGGATTGATAAAGGTATTAACTCCTATTATTGGTAATTTTCCAGAATGTTTTAATTGTTCATAATATAAAGATTCTTCTTGAATTTTATTTCTCTGATACATTAATTCCATTGCTCCTAAGACACCACCTCTTCGTGATAGTTGTTCCAATTCTTCTAAAACAGCTTTTTCTACAAGTTCTGTCAGTTCTTCTATAATAAAACTTCCCTGTAATGGATTATCATTTTTATTTAATCCTAATTCTTTATTAATGATAAGCTGTATTGCTAATGCCCTTCGAACGGATTCTTCTGTTGGTGTGGTAATGGCTTCGTCATAAGCATTGGTATGTAAGGAATTGCAACGATCATAAATTGCCATTAAGGCTTGTAATGTTGTTCGAATATCATTAAAATCTATTTCCATTGCATGTAAACTTCTACCAGATGTTTGTATATGATATTTTAATTTCTGAGAACGTTCTTTTGCCTTATAATAATATTTCATAGCAATAGACCAGATACGTCTTGCAACTCTTCCTATTACTGAATACTCTGGATCAAGTCCATTCGAAAAGAAAAATGAAAAATTTGGTGCAAAATCGTCTATATTCATTCCACGAGATAAATAATATTCTATATAAGTAAATGCATTAGCAAGGGTAAAGGCAAGTTGTGTAATGGGATTTGCTCCAGCTTCTGCCATATGGTATCCAGAAATACTAATGGAATAATGATTTTTAATATGATTATTTATATAATATTCCTGGACATCAGCCATCATTCTTAAAGCGAATTCAATAGAAAATATACAGGTATTTTGAGCTTGATCTTCTTTAAGGATGTCAGCTTGAACTGTTCCTCGAATTTTTTGCAATGTATCCTGTTTGATTTTCTCGTAGGTTTCTCTTTCGACTAATTGATCACCAGTAATTCCTATTGTACCATAACCAAATAGTTGTCCATTTACTTTAATAGCTTTTTTATAATGTGGCAAGTTTAAGTCAATATGATTATATTGTTTTAGTTTTTTTGTTTCTCCTATAGAAAATAAATATTTTTCTATTTGTTGATCAATTGCAGTATTGAAAAACATTGCAAGAATAATTGGTGCTGGACCATTAATAGTCATAGAAACAGAAGTATTAGGATCACATAAGTCGAATCCTGCATAAAGTTTTTTCATATCGTCTAAGGTACAAATAGAAACACCAGCATTTCCAATTTTTCCGTAAATGTCTGGTCTATAGTCTGGATTTTCTCCATAAAGAGTTACAGAATCAAATGCTGTTGATAATCGAGAATAAGGAGAATCTTTACATAAATAATGAAATCGTTTATTAGTTCGTTCAGGTGTGCCTTCTCCAGCAAACATTCGAGTTGGATCTTCATCCTTTCTTTTAAAAGGATATATGCCAGCAGTAAAAGGAAAGAAACCAGGAAAATTTTCATTACGGATCCAGCGATAAATATCTCCATAATCACTGAATTTAGGTGTACTGATTTTAGGGATTTTTAAATGGGATAAAGATTCTTCGTAAAGTTCATAGGTAATTTCTTTATCTCGAATTTTTACTTTATATTCTTTTTGTTTAAATTGATTTTTTATATCTTCCCAATTAGTTAATAAATCCCATTCTTCTTTTGTTAAATTATTTTGTATTTGTTTTTTTAATTCTTCTATATGATTTTCTAAATCTTTTATTAATGATTTATTGAATTCATTTTGTTTTAATACAAATTCATATGTTTCTTTTAAGTGCTGATATGTTTGTAGTATTTTTGCATTTTCTTCTGTTTGTTTATGATAATTTTCGATTGTTTGTTTAATTTCTCTTAAATAATGAATTCTATTTTCTGGGATAATAGGATTTTTTTTTGAATAGATTGCTATTGGTTCTATATTACAATGTAAATTGAAATTAAATTTTTTATTAATTAACTGGATTAAATAATTAAATAAGCCATTTATTCCTGCATCTTGAAATTGACTAGCGATTGTTCCAAAGATGGGCAATTCTTCGTCATTTAGATCAAAAAGATTTCTGGAACGTTTAAATTGTTTTCTTACATCTCTTAATGCATCGAGACTTCCAGATTTATCAAATTTATTAATGGCTATAATATCTGCATAATCAATCATATCTATTTTTTCTAATTGAGTGGGAGCCCCATATTCTGGAGTCATAACATAGATAGAAATATCGCATAAATCTATAATAGAAGAATCTGATTGTCCGATACCAGCAGTTTCTACTATAATAAAATCAAAATCTATTGTTCTAAGAAATTCAAGAATTGCTTTGAGCTGCTGATTTATAGATTGATTTTTACTTCTTGTAGCAATACTTCTCATAAATATATTGGGATGATAAATAGAATTCATTCTTATTCTATCACCTAATAAGGCACCACCTGTTTTTCTTTTCGTTGGATCAATGGATAATATAGCAATTTTTAGTTCGGGTAAATAGTATAAACATCGTTGGATAAGTTCATCTGTTAAGCTACTTTTTCCTGCTCCACCTGTTCCTGTTATACCAATTATGATAGCTTTTTTATTTGTTTTTAAGGGATAATCTACCGAAATTCCATTTTCTAAATATGTTAGAATTCTTGCTATTATTCTAAAGTGTTGGATTTGATTCATTTGATTCAATAGATTATTCTGGTATAAAATTTGATTTAATTCTTCCTGTTCATCAAATTGAAAATGATTACAATGACTTAAAAGATCCTGTATCATTCCATTTAAGCCAAGACATCTTCCATCTTCCGGAGAATAGATTTTTTGAATACCATGAGATTCTAAAAATTTTATTTCGTCTGGAACAATTACACCGCCACCACCACCAAATATTTTAATAGATTTTCCATAATTTTGGTCTAAAAGTTCTCTTAAATATAAAAAAAATTCAATATGTCCACCCTGATAACTACTTACTGCAACCGCATTTACATCTTCCTGTAAACAGGTAAGGGCAATTTCTATAGCAGAGCGATTATGTCCTAAATGAATTACTTCTGCACCATTAGAAATTAATAAACGTCTTACCAGATTAATAGAAGCATCATGTCCATCAAATAAACTGGCAGCAGTTACAATTTTAAATGGAATATTTATGTTTTTTCTGGTATTTAAAAACGTTTCTGTTTGTATTTGTTTTCGCATAAACACTCTTTTTTTTAATGCTATTAAAATTGATATTCTTGTCAATTTAAATTTATGGTAATCAATGTTAAATATTTCTATTAAATTTTGAGCTTAATAATATAATTTTTTTTAAAATAAACTTGCCATATAAAAATAAATTTAAAAAATAATGAACAATGGAAGCAAAAAATTTATCTAATAATATACAAAACAATCAGGGAAATGAAAAAGTGATAACAATTAAAATAAAAGATATAAATCAGTTAAAAATTATTTTAGCAACATGGTATAGTTATTTATTAACAAAAAATAAAAATGATAAAAAACAAATTGATTTTCAGGAAGCAATTAAGACACCAATTATTTATAATATTGAAAAAGATGAATTGGAATTATTATTAACAGGAACACAGGAAATGTTAGAAGAATTAAATCATTATGTACAAAACTTAAATAAAGAATTAAAAAAGAAGAAATGACTTATATAAAACATTATATCTCAATTCTATTTTATATAGCAATCATATCTTGTAATACTTTTATTTTTGGTCTTCCTCCATATATTAGTATAGAAGAAAGAATAAAAGAATGCACACTTATAGTAATTGGAGATGTTCAGGTTTTACGACAGAGAAATTTGTTTGAAGAAACAAAATCTGCTACTCTAATTGTTGAAAATGTTAAAGTATTAAAGAATACAAATCATTTATCTATTCCAGAATTTTTTTATTTATATGTAAAAATTTATCCAGAAACATTTGAAAATAAACTAAAATTTGTTCCAGAAGAAGGGAAATATATTATTTTTTTAGAACCTGTTATAAAAAACAATGAGGTAGTTATTTATAAACTCTATAAAGAAGAACCTTTTGCCTTAGAACCCTGGACAAAACAAAAAGAAGAACGAATAATTAATTTTTTAAAAAATCAAAATGATTCAAAAAAATAATTGATTTATAAGGGGATAAAATATAAATTAGAGTATGGTTATTTAATTTATGGTATTAAAAAATAATAATCCAAAATTAAAGATATAGGAGTTTTTTATGAAACACATTAGCAAAAAAAATATTTTAATTTTAATGGCATTAATTGTTATTACTGGATTTTCCTTAAAACAGATTTTAACTCAGGAAAGATTTGATCCATCTACTGTTCAATCAAAAGAATGTCAGCCTGGGGAAATGAAATGTGGTTTTAATCCGGATCCAATAGATAAAGTAGAATCAGTTCCCTTAGCAGAAAGTACAATGATAGCCCATCGAGGATTACCATCAAGAGTAGATTTATCTTCCGAAATGCCACCAGTAGTAAATCAGGGAAGACAGAATAGTTGTGTTGCTTTTTCTACGGGATATTATACAAAATCTTATTATGAATATAAAGAAAATCGCTGGAGATATGATACTCCGATTTATGGTGGAGAGGGAGAACATGTATTTTCTCCGGCTTATATTTATAATCAAATCAATGGTGGTCAGGATAGAGGATCATATTTTCATGATGCATTAAATCTTGTAGTAAAAAAAGGTGCCGCACCCTGGAAATATATGCCTTATAATGAAAATGATTATTTAACTCAACCGTCAGGAACAGCACATCAGATTGCACAAAAGTTTAGAGCAAAATCCTTTAAGCGAATTCCATTTGATAATATTAATGCAATTAAATCAGAACTTGCTAATGGAAATCCTATTATTTTTGGTATGGTAATTGATGATAATTTTTATCAATTAGGTAGTGATGGTAATTATGTTTTTGATAATCCCGGAGGAAAAAAATATGGTGGTCATGCAATGACCTTAGTAGGTTATGATGATAATATTCGTTCTCCAATGGGTTATAAAGGTGCTTTTAAATTAGTAAATTCCTGGGGTACCAATTGGGGAGATAAGGGATATGCCTGGATTTCTTATAAAACATGGTTACAACTTCGTCCATATGTCTATGTATTATATGACGAAAAAGGAAATCAAATCCAGAATGATCCACAGGCTACCGTAGAAACTACTGTCACTGAAAGTACCTATATCCCTGCTCCAGGTAATATTTCTGCAACCAAAGGAACCTATCCAGATAAAGTGGTAATAACATGGAATCCTGTATCTCAGGCAATTGCTTATGCTATTTTAAGATTGGCTCCTGGAGGATCCGATTTTGAAATTTTAGGTTACTCTTATTCTAACTCTTACGAAGATAGAGCTGTTTCTCCCAATGTATCTTATAAATATGCCGTAATTTCTTTATCCGAAGAAAAAACTTCTGATCCAGAACAGGCAGTAATTGTTACAGGTTATGCTTCAAGTCAGAATATAGTAGATATACCAAAGGTATATAATGTACAGGTAGTTTATAAAGATAATAAAATTTATCTAAGTTGGGAAAAAGTACCAGGAATTCAATATTATCAGATTCGCAGATGGGACGAAAAAAACCAGGAATGGCTTACCTGGAATAAATCTATTTACAATACAAGCTTTGTAGATTATCAACCTTTAAAAGATCAGGTAAATCGTTATTCTGTTAGAGCAGGTTTAAATAATCAATATGGAGAATGGAGTGAACCCGTAGAAGTTAATGTACCTGGAAATACAACACCTCCCCCTACACCAACCATTATAGATGTAAGTCAGGGTTTATATAGAGATAAAATCATTGTTAAATGGGAAAATGTACCAGGAGCAGAATATTATGTTCTATTTCGATATGATTATAATTCAAAAATGTGGGAAGGTCCCTTTAGAAGTAATAAGAATATATATAGAGATCAAGATCCTAAAATTATGAATGGAGATTATTTTGCTTATACAGTTGTTGCTTTAAATTCTGCTGGCAAAAGTGATTATTCCAATGTTGTTGTAGGAAATACTAATCCAAATGTACATCGTGCAGGAGAAGTATTACCGCCACCTAAAAATCTAAAAATAGAAATGAAAGATAAAAAAGTAATTCTAACATGGGATCCTGTAAAAGGTTCAGATGAATATTATATATATCGTAAGAAAAAAGATGAAAAAGAATATAAGTTTATTAAAAGTGTAAACCAAACAAAATATGAAGAAGATTTTCCCGGTAAAGAAGGCGATTTATTTTTTTATACAGTAAGAAGTAAACCAGCTCTTGGTAAAGAATCAGAAAATGCAAAACCAGTCGTAGCTTTTATAAATCCAGAAATTCAGATGGTTACTCATCGCTTTATGCCAGGTCAGGGTATGGAACGTTTTGAAGGTACCTGGAAAGGAAGTTATTGGGATGGTAGTTCTGAAATAGAAAATTATGTAATGAATATAAATGGTCAAAACGATACTATGGTCGTAACCATTGAAAGAAAAGGAAAAAAAGAAATTTATAAAGCAAAATATCCAGCATTAAGTGAAGTAGTAAGGTTTCCAGAATTTGAATTACAATATAAACCTGATTTTGAATTACTAATATTAGAAGGTAAAAATAAATCTTTTAAAGGAAAAGTTATTACATTTACTAAATAAAAAAGGAATCAAAAATGAAAAAGTTTTATATTCTTTTATTTTTATTTTCTCTGGGGATACTCTACCCCCAGAATTATACTATAAATTGGGATCAGCTTATAAACGAAGAAAATGTAAAGAACTATGATGTAAATATTGAATATTATAATTATAAAACAAGAATATTTATAGAGAATAATCATCTAACCATCCAGAAAAAAGAATATGAATATGATAACCCAGTAAGCCCTGTTCCTTCAAAAATAACAACAAAAAAATACGAAAAAAATATAAGCACTAAGAATTTAATTGATTTATTAAAGTCTTTTAAAGAAAATAATTTTTTTAATTTAAAACAAGAATATGGAGCACCTGAAGGACAACGATTTTATCCTATTTATATAAAAATAACAATTAAAGAAAAAATGAATAATCAAAGCATCTCTAAGGAAGTAATTTTTAGAAGTAATCCGATGTATTCTGCTCCACCAAAAGAATTTTTAAATATAGAAAAAGCGATATTAAATTTAATATACTGAAATTATCCCAAGAAATAGGACATTTTTTAATTGTACAAAAAAAGTCCTCCTTCAATCTGTAATTTATCATTAATTTTTTATTTAATAACCAGACTGAAGGAGGAAGCAATTATGATTAGTAAAAATTTTATAAGACAATCTTATCAACAAATCTTACCTTATCAATCAAAAATTATTGATACATTTACTGAAATTTGTTATGCTATCATCCTTGCAAAATCTTTAAATGTTTCTGAAATTGCTAGACATCTTCCTCAAAATAGGATTAGAGGCAAAGATAAAGGAAAATTAAGAAGTTTTAATAGTATTTACAAATGGTTAAACAGAAAATTGGAAGATTTAGCAACAAAGTGTGATTGGAATATTTTATTCTCTTTATTACATAATGAAGTAGAATTTCTTATTGGTGATCCAACAGAAATCGAAAGACTTTATTCTTATAAAACAGATTACGTAGGAAAACTTAAAGTAGGAGAAAGAGGTTATACTTTATTAAGCATTTCTGCCCCTTTTGAAGGACGAGCTTTACCAATTTATTTCCTACTCTATTCTTCTTCTTTAATAGAACAGGAAAAAACTTCCCGTAATTTAAAGCATAAAGAGGCTTTTGAGAAAATTATTCAGATATTACGAGAAATTCCCATTGTTTTAGACAGAGAATTTGCTTATGAAAGCCTAATACATTTTTTCCGTCTTTATCTTTGTAAATTTATTATTCGTCTCACTGATAAAAAAGTAAAATTATATTATGATAATAAGAAAAAACAAGAAGTTTCTTTATCTATTCAACCCTCAGAATTGAAAGTCATAAAAAATGTTTATTATAAAGGTAAGGAAAAAGTAAACCTGATTGGTTTTTGGGACCCAAAATACCATAAACCATTATGGTTAATCACAAATATGGATGACCCAGAAAAATGTATAGAAATTTATCAAAAAAGAATGAGAATCGAAGAAATGTTTCGTGATATAAAATCTTACTTTAGTATTGAAGACAATATGACAAGAAAATTATCTAAATTAGAAACACTTTTATTTTTATTTTGTTTAACCTATCACATTATTGCCATTACAGGATATGTGACAAAACATCAATTCATTACAAATAATAACTTTAAAAAAAAGTATTCAGAAATATTCTTAATTTTATTTTTTGATTTTCGACATTTAAATATAAACAAAGAAACTATAATACAAATCTATCAAAAAACATTGGAATATATCTATATTCATCTATATCCTAAATTTTATACTTCTACCCAATGTCCTATTTTTAGTCCGTAAGTCAGTGGTAAATATTTTTATAAATGGCAAATAAATTAACTTTTATGCAACAAAGCCAGCTTTTGGGTATAATTAGGGTATGCTGAAAAAAATAAATTTGTATAAAATCCCTAAAAAATCAGTTGTTTTTTTGTACATAGAATAAATGAAGTGCAAAGGAAATTCAGAGAATGCTTAAAAAAGCTTGCACTTAAAGGATAAAAATATGTATAAAAAAAGAGATAAAAATCAATTAGAATTAGAGAATTTTTATTTGCCTTTTTCAGGAAAG
>BPKM01000015.1:25000-27763 GCA_026005135.1 Leptospiraceae bacterium
CGAGAGGGAAAGAGCCCAGACCGACAGCTAAGGTCTCGAAGTCTATGCTAAGTGTGATGAAAGGATGTGGGGGTGCGGAGACAGCCAGGAGGTTGGCTTAGAAGCAGCCATCCTTTAAAGAGTGCGTAATAGCTCACTGGTCGAGCATCCTTGCGCCGAAAATGTAAGGGGCTAAAGCATAGCACCGAAGCTTCGGAGCTGCGAAAGCAGTTGGTAGGGGAGCGATGTGCACAGCGCTGAAGGTATGCTGGAAGGTATACTGGAGCGTGCACATGTGAGAATGCCGGCATGAGTAGCGATAAAGGAGGTGAGATTCCTCCTCGCCGTAAGTCCAAGGGTTCCCTGGCAAGGCCAATCCGCCGGGGGTTAGCCGGGACCTAAGGTGAACCCGAGAGGGGTAGCCGATGGGAAGCGGGTTTATATTCCTGCGCCACCGGTATAGCGTTTGAGCGATGGGGTGACCCAGGAGGGTATGCTAGCGTAGAGATGGTATTCTACGTGTCTGCATGTAGGCTGAGAGGCAGGTAGGCAAATCCGCCTGCTGAGCTGAGGTGTGGACGGAGTGCATCTACGGGTGCACGAAGTAGCAGAGCCCACACTGGCGAGAAAAACCTCTAAGCGAGTTATACTGGTGCCCGTACCGGAAACGGACACACGTGGACGAGGTGAGCAACCTAAGGCGCTCGGGAGAATGCCTGCTAAGGAACTCGGCAAAATGGCCCCGTAACTTCGGGAGAAGGGGTGCCACTTATGGTGAAGTGCATTACGCATGGAGCCGTGAGTGGTCGCAGTGAAGAGGGAGCGGCGACTGTTTACCAAAAACACAGGTCTCTGCGAACTCGTAAGAGGACGTATAGGGGCTGACACCTGCCCGGTGCCGGAAGGTTAAGGGGACGGGTTAGCCCGCGAGGGCGAAGCTCGGAACCGAAGCCCCGGTAAACGGCGGCCGTAACTATGACGGTCCTAAGGTAGCGAAATTCCTTGTCGGGTAAGTTCCGACCCGCACGAATGGTGTAACGACTGCTTCGCTGTCTCGGCAGGCAGCCCGGCGAAATTCTAGAGCCCGTGAAGATGCGGGCTACCCGCAGCTGGACGGAAAGACCCCGTGAACCTTTACTGTAGCCTGGCATTGAACTTTGGTTCGGTATGTGTAGGATAGGTGGGAGGCGGAGAAGCCTGGACGCCAGTTCAGGTGGAGCCGACCTTGAAATACCACCCTTATCGAGCTGGGGTTCTAACCTACGAAAGTAGGGACAGTGTTAGGTGGGCAGTTTGACTGGGGCGGTCGCCTCCTAAAGGGTAACGGAGGCGCCCAAAGGTTCCCTCAGCACGGCTGGAAATCGTGCGTAGAGTGTAAAGGCAGAAGGGAGCCTGACTGTGAGACTGACAGGTCGAGCAGGGACGAAAGTCGGGCTTAGTGATCCGGTGGTTCTGAGTGGAAGGGCCATCGCTCAACGGATAAAAGGTACTCCGGGGATAACAGGCTTATCGGTCCCAAGAGTTCATATCGACGGACCGGTTTGGCACCTCGATGTCGGCTCGTCGCATCCTGGGGCTGGAGTAGGTCCCAAGGGTTTGGCTGTTCGCCAATTAAAGCGGCACGTGAGCTGGGTTCAGAACGTCGTGAGACAGTTCGGTCCCTATCCACTGCGGGCGTTGGAGATTTGAGGGGAGCTGTCCCTAGTACGAGAGGACCGGGATGGACGGACCGCTAGTGCACCAGTTGTCATGCCAGTGGCACAGCTGGGTAGCTATGTCCGGATGGGATAACCGCTGAAGGCATCTAAGCGGGAAGCCCACCCCAAGATAAGATCTCCCATCTGCGAAAGCGGACTGAAGGCGCCTCGAAGACTACGAGGTAGATAGGTCTCAGGTGTAAGCGCAGTAATGCGTTGAGCCGAGAGATACTAATATGCCGTGAGGCTTGACCATATTACCTCGAGCTGAGTCGTCAGTTCGAGTAAAAGGCCCCGCTTCGAGCGGGGTTTTTTATTTTCTTTTGAGGAAATGGGGAATAGTATATATTTCAGAATAAGAAAATAGATAATAGATATTTATGAATAATTTCATAATATGAAATAAATTAAAAAAAAATTCATGATAAGAAAGTGTGATAAGAGCTAAAAGCTGAAGAAGATGTTATATAGATAGATAATGAAAACATGGAAGAATTGGGAAGAGAAGGAAGGGAGAATGAGTTAGTAGAATTTTTACTTAATATGGGAGATGTGATAAAATTATATAGGATGAAAAGAAGATTAAGGATTCAGGATGTATGTAGGAAGATAAAAGAAAAGTTTGGAGAAGAGATACATCCAACAATTTTATCAAGGTATGAGAATAAAAAATTAACCATAAAGAATACGCATGCAGCTTATATATGTGATGTATTGGGAATTTATATAGAAGATGTATTTCCAGATAAAGTAGTTCTTTTAGATTTGCGACATTTTATTACAAATTTAAAATTTCAATATTTAGTAAAACAATTAAGAAGATTTTTTCCAGATGAACAAATCATCAAAATGATTCAAGATTATTTACAAGAGAAATTAGATTTTGCCTGGAAAATCATAGGAATCTATGAACATAAAATCAAAAATTACCAGAATGTTTCTGACGATAATCAAAACGATTAGTTTTTTTATAAATAATAAAAAGGAGTTTAGAATAAAATCTTTAAAAAGAAGTAAACTATTTTATAATTAATGTTATAAGTATTATATTCTATAAATTACTAATAAGTAAATATTTTTATTTATT
>BPKM01000016.1 GCA_026005135.1 Leptospiraceae bacterium
TCCTGTTATTCTTCTAATATAATTGGACTGAATTTTATTTTAAATGTTCATTTTATTTTAAATAAATTTATTCTGTATACATTGGTAATGCAATTTGTCCGGTTCTTGCTATTTCTAATATACCATAGTCTTTTAAAACTTTTATTAAACTGTTAATTTGTCGGGGGTTTCCCTGCACTTCTATTAAAATTGTATTTTCATGAATTTCATGAATTTTACCATTAAAAACTTCTATAATACCAAAAATTTCTGTTCTTTTATCTGGCTCTGTTTTTATGCGTACTAAAATCAATTCGCGAATAATTGATTGGGAGTAGGGTAAAATTCTTACATCAATAACATCGGCTAATTTTAAAAGCTGTCCTCGGAATTGATTTGCAGTATCTTCTCCTCCTGTCATAACAATTGTGATGACAGAAATTTCTGGATTTTCTGTTTCTCCTACTGCAATACTATCAATATTATAGCCACGTCTTGTAAAAAGACCAGAAACATGGCTCATAACACCTGGTTTATTTCTAACAGTAATGGATAAAATATGTTTCATAAAGTTCTCCTGATAATAAAAATTATATATTTATAGTAAATCAATAACTTTAGTTATGAATTTTTATTTTATTATAGGGTCAAATCATTTCTATTTATTAAATTATGGTTTATTATTTATCGTTTTCTTTTTTTTTGGTTTTTATATGATAAGATTATTGATTAGAATTATTCTTTATCCTTTTAGAATTTTGTTTTATGTTTACCATAAATTAACATATTATTTTACTGGAGAAAGGATTGTTTATATTAAAATTCCCTCTAAGTTTACATATTTTGAAAAAACAGGTATTATTAAAATTTTAACAGATAAAGAAGAACATAATTATTTTTTGTTTTTATTAATGTTAGATAAAATTGGAGAAGAGGAAAAAATAAAGAAGGTTATATTAGAAATTCCTTCACTTGAAGCTCTGGAATGGAATCAAATAGAAGATATAATTAAAGTAATAGAAAAGCTTAGAGAAAAAGGTAAAGTTATTCATGCTTATGTAGAAGAAGGTGGAATTAAAACATTGTTAGTTGCTTCTTCCAGTAATTTTAGATATTGTGGTGATTGGGCACAATTTATAACTGTTCTTCCCCATTTTGAACAGTTTTACTTAGGGGATTTTTTTAAAAATCTTGGTATTCAATTTGATGTTTTTACTGCTGGTAAATATAAAAGTGCTGGTGAAATGTATCAAAGAAATAAAATATCACCATCAGCGAAGGAAAATATCATTGAATTAATTCAAGATAAAAGGAGTGAAATATTAAAGCAATTTTTAAAGACTCCTAATATGAATCAAAGTGATATAAAAAAAATATGGAATCTATTTTTAAATCAATCTATTGTATCTGCAACGGAATTGTTCCAGCTGGGATTTTTTCATCAATTTATGGATCAGGTTCAATTAATAGATTATGTCTCGGAAAATAAATCTCCATTTATACCAAATGAAATAGAACATAATATACAGGGACAGGGAGATGCAATCAAGAAAGATAAAGATCAAAAATACGAGGAGAAAACAGATAAAAAAATAAAAGTTATCACCCAGGATCAATTTTTAAAAATGAATTATAAAAAAAATTATAAATTATTACCATTTATAACAAAACCAGAAAGTATTGCTCTTGTTGTTATGGATGGAATTATTCTTAGAGGAGATGAAGACGACGAAGCTAAATCTGGAACAATAAATGCGAAAGGATATATAAAAATAATAGAAGAATTAAAAGAATCAAAAGAAAAAGCTGTTATTATTTTTGTTAATAGTCCTGGTGGAATGAGTGATGCAAGTGAATTTTTGTATCAACATATTAGAAAACTTTCTCGTATAAAACCTGTTTATATTTTACAGGGTAATGTTGCTGCATCTGGTGGATATTATATTTCTTGTGCTGGTAATAAAATTTATGCTTATAATTCTACCATAACAGGTTCTATTGGTGTATTACGTTTAAGACCTACCTTATATAATTTATATAAAAAATTAAAAATCAATAAAAGTAAATTGATGTTTGATAAAACAACAGAGATCTTTTCTGAATCCAGTCCATTAAAAAAAGAATCAAAAGAATTACTACAAAAAACTACTTTAGATGCTTATCAGATTTTTTTAGATAGAGTTGCAAGAGGTAGAGGTAAATTAATAGAACAAGTTAAACATTTCGCGGAAGGTCGTGTATATTCTTCTTTTCGCTTTAAAGAAGCTGGTTTGTTAGATGGAATAACAAATTTTATAGATTTAATTCAAATAATAAAACAAGAGTTAGGAATAAAAAAAGAAAAAAAAGTTATGTTGAATTTTTATCCTCTTGTTAAGTTTGATTTAAAAGAAATATTGAATGTAAAAAATTTATTAACAGATAACCGCATAGATATTCTTAATAGAGGTTTGAATATTTTTAAATTTTTACAAAAAGATTTATATATTTCTATAGATGCTTTAAATCTTTATTTCGAAAAATGGATAAAATAATATTACATTAATGAAAAAATTAATATTTTTAATTTTTCTTTCAGGTTATCTTCTTTGTAATTGTAGCCATAATTATAAAAGTAATGGTGATCTATCAATTCGTTATTGGCAAAAAAATGGAAATATTTTTGGAACATCATTTACAATTGTATTAGAAGTTCAGAAAAATTTCGATCCAGATCCTATAGAAAATAAAATTCAACAAATATTTAATGAAATAGATCAAGCCTTTTCTTTGTATAAGAGAGAAAGTAAAATTTATAAATTAAATCAAAATCATTTTGTTTTATTCAATGCAAAAGAAATTTATCTATTTCAACTATCTAAGGAGATTTGTTTTAAAACCAAAGGATATTTTTTCCCTTATACTAAAGATACTTTAAAAAACTTAAAGATGTATATAGAAATTAAAGAAGAGAATTATCAATCTATTTGCAATTTATTTAGTATAAAAGAAACAAACAATAAAAAATATATAGTTAAAAAAAAATATCCTTTTATTGAATTTGATTTTAATGCAATTGCAAAAGGTTATACAGTTGATTTAATCAAAGACTATCTAAATGAACATAATATAAAATCATATTTAATAGAAATTGGAGGAGAAATTTGCACAGGAAATCCACCTGAAATGAATCACAGGGGTTGGTTAATAGCATTAGAAACACCAACATCAGATCCTATAAATAAACGTATTTATCAAACCCTTTATTTAAAAAATATTTGTTTAGCAACTTCTGGAAATTATTTTAAAAATCATATTTTTAATCCTTATTCATTAAAAAAACAAAATAAAAACATATCTGTTTCAGTTTTAGGACCATCCTGTACAATAGCAGATGCCTATGCCACATTTATAACAATAAAAGAGAACTATACACTATATTCTAATGAATATAATGTTATAAGAAATAAAGATTAAAAAATAAATACGTATTGAATTGACGAATTCATTTTAAAATTAATTTTCTTTTTCTTGACTAATAAATCAATTTTAAAATTTTAAAAATATGCAATTAACAAAGGATATTATTGGACAGAAGCTAAAAAGCTACACCATACAGGTAGAAAAAGGTAAAATTCGGGAATTTTGCATGGCAATTGGAGAGAAAAATCCAATTTTTTATAGCGAAGAAGAAGCGAAAAAAGCAGGATATGATGGCATTCCCACTCCACCAACGTTTCAAACAACATTTCAGTTCTGGGGATATCCAGAAATTTTTGAAGATATGAGAAAAATGGGAATTGATACCGATCGCTTACTACATATGAAAGAAGAATATACCTATCTAAAGCCTGTTTATGCTGGAATGACTATTAAAGCAGAAGGTGAAGTTGTAGATGTTAAAACGGGTAAAATGGAAGTAGTAACATTTCGTACTACCTTCAAAGATGATAAAGATGAGCCCTGTATTATTGCAGAAATGGGTATTATTTTAAGACCAAAGGAATCATAAAAGAGGAGTATTTTTATGAATAGAGTAAAATATGAAAATTTCCAAGTAGATCAGGAATTAGAGCCATTAAAAGTCGGTCCCATCCAGCATATGGATTTAGTTCGTTATGCAGGAGCTTCTGGTGATTTTAATCCTATTCATACTGATCCAGAATTTGCAAAAAAAGTAGGTCTTGGTGGAACTATCGCTCATGGTATGTATGTAATGGCACAGGTAGGAAGATTGTTAACAAATCATTTTCATCTTCATCAAATTAAAAAGTTTGGTGTAAAATTCAAAGGAATGACCAGACCTGGAGAAACGATTATTTGTACAGGAAAAGTTAAAAAGAAAAATGATGAAACAAAAACTATCATTTTAACATTACAAGCTGCTTCTGAAACTGGAGATGTTAAATTAACAGGAGAAGCTGAAATTGCCTGTGATTAATGTTGTTGCCTATTGGGCAACAACTCATTTATTTTATTTTAATGATATATCATAAAGATTATGTTATAAAACTAATTCAGCAATTTATTGTTTTTCTTGCTAAGGTTTTTAAATTGAAATCTAATGAGGATCCTGAAGTCCTATTAATCGAAATAGAAAAAGCATATGCTTTATTTCTTGGTTATCCTAAGGAAGTCTTATTAAAATTGGATCTAAATTCATTAATTCATTTATTTTCAATACATAATTATTTTCAATATGAACGATTAGGAATCTTAGGAATTTTATTATTAGAAGAAGCAGATATTTATAAGAACTTAAATTCGCCAGAAGAAGCTCAACTTTTAAAGAAAAAAGGAATAGAATTATTGGATTTTTGTATTGATAATATAGAAGATAAAGAATTTAAAACTATTATAAAAAAGAATTTAGAAGATGCAAAACAATAAATTTGATGAACAGATATTATTAAAAGTAAAAGATTTTGCGAAGAATTTAGGATTTGATTTATTCGGTATTACATTGCCTCAATTAAAAAAAGAAGATTATGAATATTTAAAAGAATTTATCAATAAGAAAAAATATGCTAATATGCACTGGTTTGAAAACTATAAAGAAATACGTTTACATCCTTCAAAAATCTTAGAAAATTGTAAATCTGTTATTATTTTAGGTTATTTTTATAAAGACCAACAATACGAAGATATAATTAAGAAAAGTAAAATTAAAATTTCACGTTATGCAATTGGGAAGGATTATCATAAAATTTTAAAGAAAAAACTAAAAAAAATAGAAGAATATTTAAAACAAATTTGTAAAAATATACAAACTCGTATTACAGTAGATTCTGCTCCTGTTCCAGAAAAACTTTTAGCAAAAAATGCTGGTATTGGATGGCAGGGAAAAAATACAAATATAATTCATCCAGAATTTGGTTCTTATTTTTTTATCAGTTGTATTTTTACGGATTATGAAATTCCATCAAATTGGAAGCAGGAAAATATTACTGATCATTGTAAAGGTTGTATGCTATGTATTAAACATTGTCCTACTGGTGCATTAGAACCTTATCGTTTAAATGTAGAAAAATGCATCTCTTATTGGACTATAGAAAGTAAAATGCCGGTACCAGAAGAAATTATTAGAATCAGTAAAGGATGGGTTTTTGGTTGTGATATTTGTCAGGAAGTATGTCCATACAATAGAAGAAAAATAGCCTTATATAAACAAACGAATGAACCTGATTTTTATTTGAGATTAGAAATAAAAAAAATTTTAAATCAATTACCAGAAGAAAAAGATTGGGATAATTTAAAGAATTCGCCTTTAAAAAGAGTTTCCTATTACATATTTAAAGAGAACTATAAAAATACTTTAAATTGTGAATATTCTCATGTATAAAATAGAAACAATTAAAGAAAAATTTTTTCATTTTCCTGTAATGTATAGAGAAGTATTATATTATTTTTCGATGATTTCTAAAACAAATCCTTTAATTATAGATTGTACCTTAGGAAGTGGAGGTCATGCTTCATTTAATATATAGAAATTCAAAAGAACCATTATTTATTGGTTTCGAAAGAGACAAACGAATGATTGTTAAAGCAATAGAATATTTAAAAAATAATCAAATTGAAGCTGTTCTATTAAATCAACGTTTTAATGAAAAAATAAATAAAAATATAATTACAACATCGGGATTTTATATTATTAATCAGCGGTTTTCTAAGGTTAATGAATTTGTAAATCAATTAGAAAAAAAAGTAGATTTTTTAATTTGTGATTTAGGTATTTCTATGTTCCATTTAAAAGAAGATTGGGGATTTTCTATGAAAAATAATCATTTAGATATGAGGCTTGATGAAGAAAGTTTAAATTTATTAGAAATATTAAATACTTATAAAGAAGAAGATTTAGCAAATATTATTTATCAATATGGAGAAGAAAGATATTCTAAATATATTGCAAAAGAAATTGTAAAAAAAAGACCTATACAATCTGCTAATATATTAAAAGATATTATTATAAATGTTTATTATAAAAAATTAAAAAAACATATTAATGAAAAAGTTGTTCAGAGAACATTCCAGGCATTTCGAATCTATATAAATAAAGAATTAGAAGAATTAGAAATACTTTTAAAACATTTGAAAAATATTTTAAGTCGAGATGGTATTGCTGTTTTTATTAGCTTCCATTCTTTAGAAGATAGAATAATAAAACATGCTTTTAAAGACTTAAAAAATAAAGGATTTTCTATATTAACAAAAAAACCTTTGACTCCTCAACAAGATGAATTAAAAGTAAATTCTGCTTCTCGTTCAGCAAAAATGAGGGTTATACAATGCAACGTTTAAAAACAATATTAAGTATTTATATCGTTTTTATATTAATTTTTATATTATGTATTTTTATTTTTAAAAAGAAAGTTGAATCTATCATCTTAAATAGAGAAATTTATTTATTAGAATTAAAGAATAAAGAATTAAAAAGAAAAAATCAAATTTTAAAAGCAGAAATTGCGAAAAGAAAAACAAAAAATAAAGAATCTATATTATATTATTGGAAAATATATGGTGCTTTACCAGATTATGAAAATCAAAAAGTAATAAAGATTCTTATTAAGTGAATTTATTTATGATTTCATTCAAAATTTCTGCTGCTTTTCTCATTTCTTCTTTTGTTATCATAATATGAGGAGCTATTCTTAAATAATTTCCTCTAACAGTAGAAATAATATTTTTTTCTCTTAGTAAAAGAGAAATTCTTTGAGGATTATTTACAATTAAAGATAAAATACCAGAACGATTTTCATCTGGAAATTCCAAGTATTGGATATGTTCAGAAGGTTTACAAGTTTCTTTAAATAATTGATGTAATTCCAGAATATGTTTATAAATATTTTCTATGCCATTTTTTAATATTAAATTTTCTATACATTCTGTTAATGCTATTGCATCGCTAACAGGAGTTGTGCTATATTCAAATTTTTTTCCATCTGTATAGGGTTGCCAGGTATGATTTAAGTAATCCATTCCCTGAATCATAATATCTGCACCTACCATAGAATAATCAATTTTTTTTCTAAAATCTTCTGAAGTATATAATATTCCACTACCAATAGGACCAAGTAACCATTTCCATCCAGAAGATGCTATTGCAGAAATATGATATTCTTCTGGATAAATAGGAATAGATCCAAGACTTTGTGCTGCATCTATAATTAAATCAATATGATGTTTTTTACAAAATTCTCCTATTTCTTTTAGATTTATAGCAAATCCAGAAGTAAATTGAACATGGCTAATAGAAATAATTTTTGTTTTTGGTGTAATAAGTTTTTTTATATCTTCTAATGTAAAGCCATATACATAATTATCTGGAATGTCATTTTTATTTAATAAGACATTTTTATTATTAGGAATTAATTTTAGTTTCGCTTTCTTTTTAATTTCCTGTAATTTCCAGGGATAATGATTTGAAGGGTATTCATGAATAAAACTGATAATTTCATCTTCTGGCGATTCAAAAGGATAACCATTTGCTATTAGAGATAAACCTTCTGCTGTATTTTTAACAAAAGATATATTTTCTTTTTTTGTTTTTAATAAATTTGCTACAGCTTGATGAAATTTATCAAGAATATCTGGATATTCAAGAAATACAAGAGCTCCCATTTCGCTTTGTTTTTTTTCGAATTCTTCTTTTTTTAGACGTGCTGGATTATAAAAAGGAGAAACACCACAGAAATTTAAATAAATATATTTTTCTTTAAATGGAAATACATTTGTATCCATAGTGATATTTTTATTGATAAAACTTCTATGACTATATTTTTTTATTTTGAAAAGCTTTATTCCATAAAAGTTAATTTATTTGCTAATTATAAAAATATTTACCAATATTTATTAGAGAATTTTTCGTGTTATAGAAAACGTATTGAATTTTTGAACATATTTAGAAATATTAAAAAACTCTTTAAAATGGTATATATTTAACAAAGCCCTTTTGAAATATAGTTTTAAAATATTAAATAAAATTATTTAGAAATACATAATTCAGAGTTAAATTGCTGAAATTTTTTATTGGCTTTTTTTAAAACGTTAAGATAGTATTTATAACGAATTTTATATTTATCTAAATTTTCTCCAAAACTTCGATCATCAGTAATATATACCCTTGCTACAGGAATTTCTTTTATAGATAATTTAAAATAATAACAATAGGACCAGAATTCTAATGGGAATCCGTATCCTTTTTCTTCAAAACATTCTGGATGAATTTTTTCTAATTTATATCTTTTAAAGCCACAAAAAGAATCAGTTAAACGAAAATGATAAATTTGATTCAATTTTAATGTAATTTTTTGATTAACTTTTAATCGATCCTTAGGGGGGTCTATTCCACATTTAGGAGAATTTGGTAAATAACGAGAACCAGAAACTACATCAAAAGAAAATGGTTGTTTTATAAATCTTTTTAAATCTTCTACTCTATGCTGTCTATCGCAATCCATTGTAATTAAAAAATCAAAATGATTTTGTTTTGCATAATCTAAAAGAAATATCATACTTGCACCATAACCCAGATTGGGATATCGGTGTATAATTTCTATAGAAAAATTATCATATTTTTTTTTAATATTTTCCAATAGTTTTTTTGAATTATCAGTTGAACCATCATTAATAACTATGATTTTATTAATTTCTTCTGGTAGTTTAGAAAATAAATGTTCAAAAAAAGGATTAATATTTTCTTCTTCGTTATAAACTGGAATACCAAGTAAAATATTCATCTAGTATAATTAAATATATTTTGAGATTAAAACAAACTTATTTTTTTAAAGATTGTATTTTTTCATCTATTAATTTATTAACTTCCTGGGGTGGAGCCTGACCTCTTGTTTCTTTCATAATTTGACCTACAAGAAATCCTTTTACTTTATCCTTTCCATTCAAGATTTGTTGAACCTGTTCAGGGAATTTTTCGAATATTTTATCAACTATCTCTTTTAGATTAGAGCTATCAACGGGTTTATAACCATATTTTTCTATTACTTCTTCTGGATCTAAATTTTCTTCATATACATGTTCAAATACTTGTTTTGCTATACGCTGAGTTATTTTTCCTTCATTCAAAAGTTTTATGATTGTACCAAGACGCTTAGGTGTACATTCAAATTGTGTAATGGAAATATCTCTTTTATTGATAATTCCTAATACCTCGTCTTTTACCCAATTGGAAGATTTTTTAGGATCTCCAGAGTATTTTACAGTTTCTTCGAAATAATGAGCAATTTCCATCTCTCTTGATAAAACTGTAGCGTCGTATTCTGGAAGATGATATTCTTTTATATATCTATCGCGTTTTTGATCAGGTAATTCTGGCATTTTATTTTTTATGGACTCTACCAGTTCTGGGCTAATTTCAAATACAGGTAAATCTGGTTCTGGAAAATATCGATAATCTTCTGCATCTTCTTTTGTTCGCATTAGACGTGTTTCTTTTCTGTCTGCATCCCATAATACTGTTGATTGTATAATTGTACCACCAGATTCTAATACAGAAATCTGCCTTTCAATTTCATAATCGATTGCATTACGAACAGCTTTAAATGAATTGAGATTTTTAATTTCTACTCTTGTACCAAGAGGGCCTCCCGGTTTTCTAACAGAAACATTGGCATCACACCGTAAACTACCTTCTTCCATATTTGCTTCGGAAATCCCTAAGGCTCTAATAATCCCTCTTAATGTTTGTAAAAAATACCATGCATCTTCGCTACTTCTCAGGTCTGGTTCTGTAACGATTTCTAATAAAGGTACGCCAGCGCGATTTAAATCAACAAAAGATACAGTTTCTCCTCCATAAGAACTATGTAATAATTTTCCTGCATCTTCTTCCATATGAATTCTATGAATACGCACTTTAATCGTTTGGTTATCTGGTTTTTTTACTTCTACATAACCATTTGTTGCATAAGGTCTATCATATTGAGAAATTTGATACCCCTTAGGTAAATCTGGATAAAAGTAATGTTTTCTATCAAATTTGGTAATACGAGCAATATTGCAATTTAATGCCAAGCCTGCCATAATAGCCATTTCTAAAACTTTTTCATTTAAAACAGGTAAGCAACCTGGAAGACCAAGTGTTACAGGACCTGCAAGTGTATTTGCTGGTGCACCAAATTCATAAGGATCAGAACAAAAAATTTTGGTTTTTGTTTTTAATTGACAATGGATTTCTAAACCTATAACTGCTTCGTAATTCATATAAACCATTTTTTTCGTATAATTCTATAAGCAAGAAAAAAGAAAATCAAATTATATATTATTGCTAACATTACGCAAAAGTTTATATTTACGAAATTATGCTTATTGAATTAATTTAATTTTATAATAAAAAAACAATTGTCAGAAGAATATCATAAAAAATAAACAAACAAATGACTAAAACGATTTCCATAGCAAATCAAAAAGGTGGAGTAGGGAAAACAACAACAGCAATACAAATTTCTTATAATTTATCTTTAAAAAATTATCGTGTATTGATGGTTGATTTAGATCCACAAGCAAATGCAACATCTGTTTTTTTAGATATATCACCACACTCTCTTTCTTTAGAAGAAACCGTTTATGTAATTCTAAAAGATAAAAAAGGACCAGAAAACATTATAAAACAAACCAAATGGAAAAATTTATATATATTACCTTCTACGATTGCATTATCAGAAATTGAACCAATTTTAACAGGCAATGTTGATGGTTTTTTTCGATTACAGGATAGTTTAGAAAATATAAAATCTCAGTTTGATTTTATTATTATAGATAATCCACCTAATCTTGGAATGTTAACGATAAATGGATTATTATGTTCTGATTATGTAATGATTCCCTTACAGGCGGCAAAATTTTCCTTAGATGGTATTCGTATTATATTGGAAACAATCCAAACATTGAATAAAAAATTTCGATTGGATATTAAAATCTTAGGTGCTTTAATGACAATGTACGATGAAAGAACAACTATTTCTAAAGCTATGATTGAAGAAATGAAAAAATATATACCTGTTTTTTCGAATTATATCTCTCGAAGTGTTGTAGTGGAAGAAGCACATTTAATGAAAGAACCTTTATCCTTATATTCTCCAAAATCAAAAGTGACTTTACAATATCAGAAAGTTTTGGAAGAAATCCTTAATGGCATCAAAGAAAGATAAATTAACAAAAAAGATACAGGAAGAAATAAAAAAAAATATTGCCAGTGATAAGATAGATCAACCTAAAAATGAATATTCTGAAGTTGTTCAGGAAATTCATGCTAATCAAAATTCTCAAGAAAAAGAAAAACAAAATTTTGAAAATTTAGATAAAAAAAATCAAGACAAAGAAAATCCTTTAAAAAATAAGGAAAATATGTCAAAAAAAAGAGATTCTATATATAATGTTTCCGCCGATTTACGATTAGAAGATTATGTTGAAGATAATCAAAAACGAGAATATGGACCCATTATAAGAAATGTTTTGATTTTTTTACTTATTTTATTATTGATTGCAGGTATATGGCAATTAGGAATGTGGCTTTTTGCTCCAAAATATTATTTATCTATTTCTAATACAGAGATAACAGAAGAAAATTATAAAAATTTTTTAGAAAATAATACTATTTCTTTATATCCTGGCCAATTATTACATATACGTTTTACCTATTTAGAAAAAAAATCTGACTATTATACAATTCAGATTTTACGAATGGAAGGTAATACTTTAACAGAAGAAGCGATTCTTGGTAGAAAAATTCCTAAAACTGTTAATTATATTTATTTTGCTGGACCTATTGATCCAGGTAGTTATGTTGTTAAGGTATTAGATAAACAGAGGAATGTAATAGTAGAAAGGAATATAGAAGTTGTAAATCCTTAATGATACGAATTTATATTATATTAATTATTTTTTTTATAAATTGTAAACGTCTTTATATTCCACCCAAACCACCAGAAGTATTGGAACAGGCAGAATACATTCATAGATTTCGCCAGTGGGAATATAAAAATAATAAGATTGAAATTATCTGGTTCGAAGATGGAAAAATCTTTCGAAAAGCAGAAAAAGAAAATAATTTATATCATGGAAAATATATACAATATTTTAGAAATGGAAATATATCACAGGAAGGAGTGTATGAATATGGTTATAGAATTGGGAAATGGAAATATTATTTCCCTGATGGAAAAGTTTATTTAATATTATATTATAAAAAAGAACCTATTGATAAAAACAAATTTTCTTTAAATTCCATGTATGGGAATGAAAATGGTATTTATAGAAGATATTATCCAAATGGTATTTTAGAAGAAGAAGGATATTATTTCGCAGGAGATTTTGATAAAAAACGAATTCATTATTTTAAAAACGGAAAAAAACAATTTGAAATAATTTACGATAAGGGAAAAAAAGATGGTATGGCAAAATTTTACGATTATAAAGAACGATTAATTCGAGAGGAATTTTATCATAAAGATCAATTAGAAAAGATTATTGTATATTACTATAAAAATAATAAAAAAGAAGTTAAATTTCAGAAAAAATTTTAATTATTATAGTTCATTATTACCATTAAAATTAATAAAAAATTTATCCCAGTAAAATTCAATTGATGTACCAAATCCATCAGGACCTTTTGTAATATTAAGCTTGGATTGTAAAATAGGGGCACTATATTGAAATAATTTTATACCATTTCCTTTTTCTGGATAATAGCTACCTGTTTTTCTTAAAATACCTTCTCCATCATCATAAAGTTTTAAAATAAAAAATTTTTCGTTATTGATTATATCGATACCAAATATTTTACCTTCGCTATGTAAAATAGCATTTACAAGAAATTCAAAAATGATCCAGAAAAAGTAATTTTGCTTTTTAGAAAAATAATTTAATAAGGTTTCATAATTGGCTTGCTGTGGTTTTTTAAATATATATTCTGAATACGAAATAACGTTTTCTATTTTATTAAAAAAATTGATTATAAGTTCATTATTCCATTTTTTCTGCATATATTGTGGTATTTGAATGATTTCAGAATATATAAAATTTAAAAGATCCTCTTTTTGGAAAAAGTTTGCTGGATTCTCTTTTTTATTATAAGAATTAATATATTCTATAGCTTTATTTGTTTTATAAAGAAAGATGTTTTCTAATTCATTATAATATTTTATGAATTGATTTAATTGCTGATTATATTTTTGAAATTCATCATTTTCAAATGATGTGGATAATACTGGGATAAGATTTTCTAATATAGATAAGGTTTGGTTCTGTATTTTATTTTTAAAATCGTGATTAAAAACAAAAATGCATAAGCCATTAGTTTCATTATTAGAAACGATTGGCATAGCAATATAGAATTCTTCTTTTTTATAAGAATCTTTATAAATATTATTTAAAACTTCGATATCATCATCGTTATAATAATGAATTTGATTAGAATTTAAAATTAAATCATAAGGTTCTTTATTTTTTTCTTTTACATAAGTAGTAATTTTACGATCTGTAATTACTTCTCCAAAAATTGTCTGTGATAATTCAAGAAAATAGGTTGGCAAATCTAAATTAGACATATATAATAAAAGATTTTGATTTTTTATTCTAAAAATAGAATAACGTAATGGTTTTTCTGTAAATAATACATTTTCTATATAATCTAATCGAGAAGAAAAATCTGCTATTTCTGCCATGGATAATAAAGAATTAATAATAATATTACCTATTTCTTTAGAATTTTTTTCCCTTTTTAGGCTATTTTCTAATTCTATTTTTAATCTTTCTAATTCTTGTTGTTGGTTTTCTAAATCTTTTTGTAATTCTTTAATATTAGATAAATAATTTTGATTTTCTTCTGTTAAATTTTGTAATTTTAAATTTAAATCATTGGTTTGTTTTTTCTCTATATTTAATTCATTTTTTAATTGTAATACTTCTTTTTCGTAATTTAATATTATATTTTCTTTATGCTTGATTTCTTTTTCTAAATTTTGTATATAGATATGATTTTTTCTTATTATTTCATTTTTTTCTTTAATGAGTGATTGCTCTTCTTTTAGTTCTAATGTTAAAAGTTCTTTTTCTTTTGAAATTTGTTCTAATTTAGAAGATAAAGATTTTAGTTCTTTTTCGAAATTTTGTATTAACAAATCTTTTTGATGTATTTGTTTATCCAATTCATTAATCAAGTATTCTTTTTCTTTAATAGTATTTGTAAGCCTATCATTTTCGTTTTTTAAATTCTGTATTTCTTTATATAAGTTTTCCTGAATTAAATTTATTTTTTCTTTATATTCTTTTTCTATATTTATAATATCTTCGTTTTTATGTTTTATTTCGATTATTAATGTTTCTATTTCCTTTTTTTGATTGTTAATTTCTTCTATATGAAGTAATATTTTATTTTCTAATGTATTGATAGTTTCATTTTTCTTTTCTATTAGAAGATTTTTTTCGCTTAATTCCTTTTGTAATTTTTCAATTTCGCTTTTTAAATCTTTGATATTTTGATTTAATTCTTCTGTAATAATTAAACTTTCTTCTTCTAATTGTAGGATTTTCTTCTCATAATGCTGTTTTAATTGTTCAATTTCTTTATCTTTATTTTTTATAGTTAATTCATATAATTGGATTTTTTGGTTAGCTTCGTAAATTTGGTTTAAAAAATAATTTTCTTTTTGTTGTAATTGATTGATTTTTTTATCTTTATCCTGAATAATTTTTTCGTAATAATGTTTTTGCTCGTTTATATATTTATTTTTAGAATTTAATTCATTTTTAATATCTTCGATTTTATTTTGATAATCCTGATTTAATTGATTAATTTTATTTTCATAATTAGAGATAAGATTTTGGATTTCATTATTTTTAGATTGAATAATTTCATTTTTAATGGATTCAATTTCTTTATGATGTAAAAGATTTAATTGATTTTTAATATCTTCGATTTTATTTTGATAATCTTGATTTAATTGGTTAATTTTATTTTCATAATTAGAGATAAGATTTTGGATTTCATTATTTTTAGATTGAATAATTTCATTTTTAATAGATTCAATTTCTTTATGATGTAAAAGATTTAATTCATTTTTAATATCTTCGATTTTATTTTGATAATCTTGATTTAATTGATTAATTTTATATTCATAATTAGAGATAAGATTTTGGATTTCATTATTTTTAGATTGAATAATTTCATTTTTAATGGATTCAATTTCTTTATGATGTAAAAGATTTAATTCGATTTTTAATATCTTCGATTTTATTTTGATAATCTTGATTTAATTGATTAATTTTATATTCATAATTAGAGATAAGATTTTGGATTTCATTATTTTTAGATTGAATAATTTCATTTTTAATGGATTCAATTTCTTTATGATGTAAAAGATTTAATTCATTTTTAATATCTTCGATTTTATTTTGATAATCTTGATTTAATTGATTAATTTTATATTCATAATTAGAGATAAGATTTTGGATTTCATTATTTTTAGATTGAATAATTTCATTTTTAATAGATTCAATTTCTTTTTGATGTAAAAGATTTAATTCATTTTTAATATCTTCGATTTTATTTTGATAATCTTGATTTAATTGATTAATTTTATATTCATAATTAGAGATAAGATTTTGGATTTCATTATTTTTAGATTGAATAATTTCATTTTTAATGGATTCAATTTCTTTATGATGTAAAAGATTTAATTGATTTTTAATATCTTCGATTTTATTTTGATAATCTTGATTTAATTGATTAATTTTATATTCATAATTAGAGATAAGATTTTGGATTTCATTATTTTTAGATTGAATAATTTCATTTTTAATGGATTCAATTTCTTTTTGATGTAAAAGATTTAGTTCGTTTTTAATATCTTCGATTTTATTTTGATAATCTTGATTTAATTGATTAATTTTATATTCATAATTAGAGATAAGATTTTGGATTTCATTATTTTTAGATTGAATAATTTCATTTTTAATAGATTCAATTTCTTTATGATGTAAAAGATTTAATTCATTTTTAATATCTTCGATTTTATTTTGATAATCTTGATTTAATTGATTAATTTTATATTCATAATTAGAGATAAGATTTTGGATTTCATTATTTTTAGATTGAATAATTTCATTTTTAATAGATTCAATTTCTTTATGATGTAAAAGATTTAATTCATTTTTAATATCTTCGATTTTATTTTGATAATCTTGATTTAATTGATTAATTTTATATTCATAATTAGAGATAAGATTTTGGATTTCATTATTTTTAGATTGAATAATTTCATTTTTAATAGATTCAATTTCTTTATGATGTAAAAGATTTAGTTCGTTTTTAATATCTTCGATTTTATTTTGATAATCTTGATTTAATTGATTAATTTTATTTTCATAATTGGAGATAAGATTTTGGATTTCATTATTTTTAGAAATTGACGATTTTGTTGATACTTTTTTAGAGCTTTTTCTTGTTGTTTTTTTTGTTTTTTTGCTTGTTGTAGTTGCTTGTTTTTTAGTTTTTTTTGTAGATTTTTTGGTTGCCATAATTATCTAAAAACTCTTTTCGTATATTCTTTTATTAAAAAATCTAAAAACCCTTCTGGTAAAATTGTTTTTAAATTATAATAAAATCCTGCGTCAATACCAATTTGAAAATGAGCAGGTAAATTTTCTTTTTTTAGTAATAGTTGAATTTTTTTCGCAGCGGCATCTGCTGTTGTTACTATCGAAGGATATTTAGTTAATTGTTCTTTAATTTTTTGATTTAATTTATAATAGGGAGAATTTTTATTATCTAAATCTGTACTAAACTTCATATTATTTTTAAAATCTGTTTTAATTAAGCCCGGTTCAACTGAACATACTTGAATATTAAATGGTGCGACTTCATAACGAATTACTTCTGATAAGGCTACCAATGCATGTTTGGACGAACAATATGCTGAACCTGTAGGAATGGTTAAACGACCCAATATAGACGTAATATTTAAAATTTTACCATAATTATTTTTTCTCATAAAAGGTAAAACCATCTGTATCCATTTTAAAGGAGCAAAAAAATTAGTTTCGAATTGATCTCTAATATCTTTATCGTTAAGTTCTTCGAAAACACCATATAAACCATAACCTGCATTATTAATTAATATATCAATTTTCTGATGTTTATTTGTTATAGTATTAATTAATTTTTCAGCTTCATTATAATCTCGAACATCCATTTGTACAAGTTCTAAATTATCTTTTTTTGTTATTTTGTTTTCTTCTAAATTTTTATAGAATTTTTCTTTATTTCGAAGTATTCCATAAATAATATGTCCTTCTTCTGATAAATAATTCGCTAAATAAAACCCAATACCAGAAGAAATTCCTGTTATAATTATGATTTCTTTTTTCATACATACCTTAAAAAATTTTTTTATCGAGTCGTAAACTAAAAACAATTTTTGCTTTACAATCATAATAAGATTTTTTATTTGTACCTTATCCTCAGGGGGCTTAGCTCAGTTGGTAGAGCGTCTGCCTTGCACGCAGAAGGTCATCGGTTCGAATCCGATAGCCTCCAATTTTTTCCTTGACTATATAATCATTCTATTATTATAACATCTCCATGAATTTAAACAAATTAAAAAGGCTTTTAAGAGAAGTATTAATTCGTTCTTGTAATACGGATCAAATTGCTTATATTGCACGTGAGGCTGATCCCAATTTCAATTTAAAAGAAGTATCTGGTTTTGGGGAACATGTTGTTATCCCAAAGCAAGTAGCAGCAGATACAGTTATTGATTATTTTGAAAGTGAATATCAGATTTTAAATTTTATAGCAACCCTATATTATTATGAAGGAAAAGGAATTAGTGGAGGTGTTGTAACATTAAGAGATAAACATAAATTAGATAAATATTTAGAGGAAAATCATATAATATATAATCCAGAATTAAATAAATTTGTAGTTTCTCAAAAGGATATTAAGAAAAAAGATTGGGGAATTTTAGAAGAGGGAATGGAATCAAAACTTGCTTTTATGGAATTGGATATCATATCAAGTTCTGAATTAATAAAAACCAATGTTAAAATTGATGTGGAAAATACTTTAAGAAATTTTAGATTATTTATTACAGAGATTGTTGAAAGTTTTAATGGTCGTATTTGGCAATGGTTTGGAGATGGTGGATTAATTGCTTTTTTAAATGAATCTGGTGTTTCAAATGCAATTCGTTCAGGTTTAAAAGTTCTTTATTCCTTACCGATATTTAATTTAACAGCCAATCAATTAAGATGGGAGAATAATGTATCATTACGAATGGCAATACATTTTGGATTTGCAACTTACAAAGAAGATATAAATATGATAGATAGCGAAGATATAAAAATAACCAAAATTTTAGAACATGAATTAGGACTTCCCAATTCTATTATTATTTCCGAAACTGCATTGAATTTATGTGATAATGAATTAAAAAAATTTTTTGAATATTATAATAATTATAAAAATATAAATATTTATAAATTAAAATAATCGGGGGAAAGATGAATTTATATATACTGGATAATGATCATAGTATAGTAGAATTTTATAAGAATTTTTTTAAGAACGAATTTCCTAAGATTCAACTTCATTTTTTTCATGATACCAATAGTTTTTTAACAGCAGTGAATCAGAATCAACCAGATTTTGTTATAATTGAATTTGATATTGATAATCCTTTTGATGTTTATCAAACATTACAAGATAAATTCATTTGTTTTATTGTAATTTCGCGATTCTTTTCAGAAAGAATTGTTGTAGAATCATTAAAACATGGAGCGTATGATTATATTCATAAGTCAAATTTAAAATATGGATATTTTAAAAATGTACTTGCAAGAGCTTTATTAGATTTACCACGATGGCAGAAAATTAATCAGGAATATTTAAATATAAAAACTTATCCAGAATTTCAGAAGTATGATCAACTATTAAAAAATTTAGCATTAGAAGTAAATCAAATATCACTTGATAGAGATATTGGTTTACCAGAATTTATAGAAGGTAAATCCTATAATTTGAATTTTTTTACTGTAAGGATTCCTATTTCGAGAGAATTATTATCTTATTTATTAATAGAAGAAGAATTACAGAGATTACATTCTGAATGGTTAAAAAATGCGATAAAAATTGTAGAACATTTTAATGGACAAATATGGATAAAAAAAAGTGATTCATTTACAGCTGTATTTAACTATAATAATTATCTTGATCCTATAATTGCATCACTTGAAATAAAATCCTATATGATTCAAATTCTTTCTACTATGGAAATAGATAATTTACATGTGATATGTGCATTAGAACAGGGAATGGTTATATATAACAAAGAAAAAGAAAATTTGTATTCAGAAGCCATAAATTTGACATCACATATGGTAGAACGACTACCTTTAAAGTATCATTTATATATAACACAGAATATTTATAATGGATTAAATAAAAGAGCAAAAAATTATTTTTTTAAAGAAGATAATCCTTTCGAAGGAAGTACGATTTACCGTTTTGAATATATATCTTAGAATTTCAATTAAATTTTAGTTGATTTTCTCGCTCAGAAATTAATTCTATTTTAAAATTGAATAAATATTTTTGATTAATTGTTCAAAAATAAATTAAATTTTTTATTTAAAATGAAATGAAATTGAAAATAAAATGTTTTATTGGTATAAAGAATTATATAAGACAATTATGACTATTAGAGAATGGGAAGAACGCGTAAATGCAATTACTTTTGCTTTTCAGCCAATTATTGATTTAAGAGCAAAACGTATTTTTGGTTTCGAAGCATTATTAAGAAATTACGAAGATGCAGGATTTTCTAAGATATTTGATATATTTGATTTAGCTTTTAAAAATAAAGTTTTATATGGTCTTGATTTATTATTAAGAGAAAAATTATTAAGTTTATTTGTACAATTACCTGATTACCAGAAAAGAAGAATTTTATATAATATCGATAATCGTATTTTAGAAATGCCAGATTTTGAGTCTGGGAATACCAATCGTTTGTTAAGAAAATATAATTTGGTAAATTCATCATTTATATTTGAAATTTCTGAGCGATTACCTTTTCAATCTTATGAATCACTTTCTAAAATTATTTATAATTATAGAAATCAAGGTTTTAAAATTGCTATAGATGATTTTGGAGTAGGGTATTCCAGTTTACAATTAATTTATTCCACTGAACCTGATATTTTAAAATTAGATAGATTTTTTATCTATAATATCAATCATGATTTAAGAAAAAAATTATTTGTAGAAGAAATTGTAAAAATTACACATTTAATAGGTGGAATTGTTATAGCAGAAGGAGTAGAAACTTATGATGAGTTATTAACCTGCCTTGATATAGGTATAGATCTGGCACAGGGATTTTATATTTGTGAACCATTTTTTATAGAAGAATATGATAAAAAAATTTCGAAAGTAAAAGAATTATTATATGATTTAGAATTAAATTTTTATGCTTATATAACAAAAAAAGAGAAAGATATTTCTGTTAAACAATTAGATATTAAATTTGTCCCACCTATTAGTATTTCTATGAGCTTCGAAGAAATATTAGAACATTTCAATCAATATTCTGAATATTATATTTTTCCAGTAGTTAATGAATATAATGAACCCTTAGGTATAATCAAAGAAAAAGATTATAAGAAATATTTTTTAGATAAATATACAAGAGATTTATTAAAATATAAAGACTTTTCAGATGTATTAAAGAAACATATAACTAAGGCTTTTATTTTAGAATCAGATACAGAAATTCAGAATTTTTTTGATTTAATTTCTCATAATGAATTTTTCGATGAAAAAGTATTAACAGAAATTATTGTAACAGAGCAGGGAAAGTATAAAGGTATTATATTTTCTGATAGTATTTTAAAATATGTTTTTCAACAAAAATTATTATTTGCAAAAGAGTCAAATCCTTTAACAAACTTACCTGGTAATAAAGCAATACGAAAATATATAAAAGATCATCAAAAATTTATTGGTACCTTTGCTATTATTTATTTAGATATAGATCATTTTAAACCATTTAATGATCTATATGGATTTGAACAGGGCGATAAATTAATTTTTTATTTAGGGAATTTATTAAAAAGTTATCTTCAGGATAAAGAACATTATTTTATTGGCCATGTAGGAGGAGATGATTTTATTTTATTTATAAAAAATAGAAGTTTATTTCATATTTTAAAGATTATATGTTCTATAAAGAAAGAATTTTGTCATTATTTAAATTCTATTTTGAATGATAAAGATATAAGTAATGGATATTTTATTGCAAAAAATCGTTTTGGAATAGAACAAAAATTTGAACTTCCTAGCTTATCTATTGGAATTTTATTTTTAAAAAATGGAGAAATTCCCTTAGATAAATTATCTTATTTGATTGCAGATGTAAAAAATAAATCCAAATTAAGTGAGAAAAAAATCTTTTATAAAATCCTATGATATTTTATTATTCTGCTTGAAAAAAATGTATTATAAATATTTTTATTATTAATTCTTATTTTCCGAAGATCATATAAGAAAATGGCTTTTATTCAACAACGTATATTAATATTAGATAGAGGTACGAAATTTTATAAAGGTATTCTTGTAGAATATGGTTTAGGTAATTTTAATATTTTAAGGGCGGAAAAATTGCCTGTAATAAAAGATTTATCTTTTTTGCCAGAAAAGCAGAATAATCAAGAAATAAGTTTAGAAGATAATTTTAAAAAAGAACTGCCAGTATTCGAATATAATTTTCTTCGATTTACAAAAACATTATTTTCTGAACAGGAAGAAATTGTATTTTTATTTCGTAATGATGAGGTTTTTATAAGAGATTTAGAAATTCCAGCTGAAAAAGAAGAAGTTGCATTAGAGGTTTTAGAAAACGAAATAGAAAATTATCTACCTTATAACTTAGAGGAAATTCAGGTTGCTTCTACTGTTATAAAATTACAAGATGGAATTGCAGATGTGTTAGGTATAGCAGTAAAAAATGAAATATTAGAAAATTATGCTAAAATTATAGTAGAAAATGGTTTTAGTTTAAGCATGATGGGAGTGGAGTCGATTGCATTAGCCTCATCTATAGAACTTTTACCAGAAACAGAGTATAACAAAAAAAATATTATACAATTAGATATTGGCTATTCTAAGACAATTTTTAATATAATGGAAAAAGGAAAATTAGCTTTTTCTCGTATCATTCCTTTTGGAGTAAAGAATTTTTTGGATATATTAAGATCCTATTATAAACAAAATAATGTGGAAGAGGAACAATTAGAACAATTTCTCTATGCAAATTTTACAAATATTATAAATAATAATTTAATTAATTTAAATTCTATTGAAAATAAACAAAAATTAATAAAAGAATTTTTAGAAGAATTAGAATTTTTTATTGAAGAGATAAAACGAACCTTGTTATCACTGAATTATGATTATATATCTTATATTTTATTATCAGGTGGAGGTAGTTTAATTCAGGGTATTTATGAATATCTTGAAGAAAAGCTAAATATACAAACGAAATATTATGATATTCAGTTAGGAGAAGAGCCAATAGAACCATGGCTTATTTGTATAGGGGGTTTTTTTCATTTTAAAAAGAGTCAAAAAGAAAAAATAGATTTTTTAACAACACCATTAGGACAAACTCTAAAAAAGGGAGAGATACGTTTACAGGTATTTTATTTACCACTTATTATCAGTGGTATTTCTGTTTTAATTTTTTTACTTTCTTTTATAATTGGAATTTTACTGGAAAGAAAGCAATTAGAATTTTATAAAAATAAAATTCAAGAAATAGCTCGTACAATTCCTGGTGCAGAACGTTCAGAAGAACCAGTTGCTACTGTGCGAAATTTATGTAATGAAAAATTAGAATACTGGAAAAATATTGTAATTGGTACAAAATTTTTAGACGTGATGAAGGAAATAGATCAACATACAGTAGGACCAGATATTGCTAAGATTAAATTTAAAAGTTTACGTTATACAGAAAATCAAATAGATCTGGAATTAGAAGTAGATTCTATTGGAAATGTAGTAAAAGTTCAGGAAGAATTTCAAAAAAGTAGATTATTTTCTACAGTTGAGGTTGTAAGATAGAGATTTAATTGCTGGACAAAGGGTACGTTTAGGATTAAGTTTAAAAATTAAACCTTCAAATATACAGTTTGGTGTGGATTGTAAATAATGTGGAGTAAGTTGAATCAAAGAGAAAGATTTTTATTAATTTTGGCTGCTGCTTTTGTTTTAATTTTAACAATTATATTATTGTTTCAAATTATTGCAAAAAAAAGAAAAGAATTAAGATTAAGCATAGAACGTTCACGTTCAGAACTACAAACCTTAATACGTTTAAAAGAAGATATTTCCAGCATACCTTCAGTAAGAACATTACCCAATAGAAATCAACTGTTAACGTTGGTTACGCAGAAACTTCAGGAGTTGCAAGTTACACCCAATAATATAAGGGATAGAGAAGAGCGTATAGGAAAGGGTAATTCTAAAATGATAATTATTGATTTAAGTTTTAATGGTGTTAATTTACAAAAATTATTTCAATTTATTTACGAATTAGAATATAATCAATCTGGTGTAAAAATTAAAGAATTATTAATTAGAAAACCTTTACCAGGTAGAGATATTTTTGATGTAAGAATGAGTATATACGTTATTAGTAAGGAATAACTATGATTGAAGAAAAAGAAATAATAGAAGAATCAGAAGAAGAAGTAGAAGAAATCATAGAAGAAGAATATCAAGAGATTAAATTAACCTGGAAACAAAAAGTAATATTAGTTATAACAGGAATTATTTCTTATATTGTTTTTTTACTTATTTTATTTCCTTATTCCACATTTATTAGATATTTATTAACTAATTATGTTGAAGGTATAAAAATAGATTATACAGAATTAAATATAGAACTTCCATCAAATTATATATTCCGTGATTTATATATATCTGATGAAAAAGATTTTTTATTTATGAGTGATTCATTTCGAATAGAGAATGATATCTGGAAAATGATTAATTTAAGAATAGATGGAAAAATATATTTAAGTTCTGGTAATATTAAAATTAAAGAAAGTAATACCAGATTAAAAAATTTAGATTTATCTTTAAAAATAGAAAATAGTTTGTATGAATTTGAAAAACCATCTCTATGGTCTGGAGAAATATATGGAAAAGCAAAAGAAATATATTTCGAAGAGTTATGGGGACCTTTAAGAACCTTTTCTTTACCTGATGAACAAAGAATTTTAAAAAATTTAGATTTTTATGTTCAATTAAATAAAGGAAATTTTTCTATCCGTAAATTTAATGTAAAGTCAGTCTTATTTGATATAAGTTTAAATGCTAATGGTTCTTTTTCGAATTCAATTGAAACAATAGAAAATTCTACTATCAATGGAAAAGTATGTTTAAAACCTAATGATAAATTAGAAGAATTAAATCCTTTTATTTATAATATTTATTTAGGAGCAGGAGGAAGTCTTGGTGGGGAACTTTGTTTTACTTTAAAAGGAACTTTTTCAAATTTAAATTTTGAGCCACAAACATAATTAATTTTTTATTATTTATTTCTAACTAATTCAAAAAAAAATGTTCCTGAATGGGAAAGAATTCAAATAAAAAAGAAAATTTAACATTTTATAATAAAAAAGCAAAAAGAGAATACGAAATTTTAGAAACCTTAGAAGCTGGAATACAACTTTTAGGATCAGAAGTAAAAAGTATTAGAGCTGGAAAAGTAAATTTAAATGATGCTTTTGCTTTACCAAAAAATGGAGAAATGTTTTTAATGAATCTAAGAATTGCACCTTATGAAAATGCAAAACATTTTGGGCATGAAGAAACAAGAACAAGAAAACTCTTAATGCATAAAAAAGAAATTGAAAGATGGACATCAAAAGTAAAAGAAAAAAGGCTGACAATTATACCTTTAAAATTATATTTTAATAATAAAGGTATTGTTAAAGTTGAATTAGCATTATGTAGAGGTAAAAAATTATACGATAGACGTCAGGACGAAAGAAAAAAAGAAGATCAAATGCGAATACAAAAAGCATTAAAATATAAACAATATGATTACTAAAAAAAAATTAAAAAAAATTGCAATTGTTGGTAAAAAAAATGCAGGTAAATCCAGTTTATTAAATCTTTTAGCAAGAAAAAATCGCTCTATTGTTGATGATTATCCTGGTTTAACGAGAGATATAATAGAAATCGAAATAAAAAATTATGGTGTTCATGCGTTATTTTACGATTTACCCGGGCTTGATGTTATTGATTTAGGAGAAGAAAAAAATTACTTGGAATCCTTAGCAAAAGAAAAGGCTTATAAATTTTTATCAGAAGAAGTGGATTTAATTATTCATTTAATGGAGCCCCCGGCACCATCTCCTTTTGACTTTGATTTTAGAGATTATTTTAATAAAGTTTTAAAAACAAAAAAAATAGAAGTATTAAATAAAATAGATAGTAAAGAAAAAGAAATGGAATACATTCCTAATTTTTTAGAAGAAGGTTTTAAACCTATTCCTATTTCTGTAAAAAGCCGATATAATATAAGTCATTTTATAAATACAATAAAAGATATTTTACCAGAAATATCAATCAATGAACAAGATATTGATTATGAAGAACAATTTATAAATAAAAAAGGATATAAAGATTCTACAGTTGTTTCTGATTATATAAAAGATGATATTCGTATTGCAATTGTGGGAAAACCAAATGTAGGTAAATCAACATTATTTAATTTATGGGCTGGTAAAGATATTTCATTGGTATCTGATATACCTGGTACAACCAGAGATACAATTGATACAGTTTTTAAATATTTTGGAAAAACAATACGTATTTTAGATACAGCAGGTTTAAGAAAAAAACGTGTCTTAGAAGATCATATTGAATTTATTTCCTCGAGAAGAACAAGAAGGGCAATACAGGATTCAGATATTGTAATTCAAGTAATTTCTGCACCAGATGGTTTAACAGAATATGATAAAAAAATTATTTCTTTAATTGATGAATTAAATAAACCCATGATTTTATTCATTAATAAATGGGATATTATGCCAGGTAAACATGATAAATTACAAAAAGAATATTTAGAAAGTTTATATTATTATTTCCCTTTTTTAAAACATGTTCCAATCTATTTTGGCTCTGCTTTAACAAAAAAAAGAGCAATGGAACCCCTAAAAAAAATTATTGAACTAAATGAAAAATTAAATTTCCGAATTCAAACATCACAGTTAAATCGTTATTTAGAAAAACTATTACAACAATTTCCTCATCATCAACGGTTTAAAATTTATTATGCAACACAGGTATCAGAAAGACCACCAGTTTTTGTACTATTTTGTAATAATAAAAAGCTTGTAAAAAGGAATTTTATTGTATTTTTAGAAAATAAAATCAGAGAGGATTTTAAATTAGAAGGTATTCCAATCCGAATTAAACTAAAAGATAAAGATGAAGATTGATATAAATGAAATAATAGAAAAATATAAAATATTTGATCTTGATGAAAGACTTCGATTTGCTGATTGGTTTTATAATTATTATCGAAATTATTCAGCTCAGGATATTTATACGTGGTTATGGATAGGTGAATTTGGATATCCAGAATTTCCTCAAGTAAGTTTAAATCTTTTAAGGGAAAACATAAGAAAAGCGAAATTGCAGCCATCTAAAATAAGAAAAATATGGGAGCCTATTGGAATTTCTAAAAAATTTATTAAAATTAATATCGATTTATATTTTGAAGCTGGTTATCCATTATTAAGATTAATAGATTTAATTGAAAAAGTTAAGGAATTTAAAAATATTGATAAATTAACTTTTAAAAATAACTGGAATTTAATGAAGATTCAATTAGATTTTACCAAACCATTAACATTAAAAGATTTAAATCAATTTCAGGAAAAAATACCATTTCATATGACACCATTTTATCCTTTTACAGAAGAGTTTTTAAAAGAGTTTGGTCAATATTATTGTATTGTACCGATGGATATGTTTTTTAATTTTTATCCAGAATGCATAGATGATTATCCAGAATTGTTTATTTATCCAGAAGAGGATTATTTAGAGTTAGTAAACGAAAATGTTTAAAACAA
>BPKM01000017.1 GCA_026005135.1 Leptospiraceae bacterium
ACAAAATAATAAAGAAATCTTGATTATAGAAAAGGCAAAATTTCATTTATAAAAAGAGCATACTGAAGAATTTATAAGAAGGCAATTATATATTTAATGAATTTTTTAAAGACGAATATTTTTCTCTTTTTTTAATTATAAAAAACATTACTCATTCGAAATAAAAAATGCCAAATATGCCAAAGAAAAAGATATTATATTTTTTTTATTCTTATGAATTCCCCTTATAATATATTAATCTAATCAGAATTATTTTGACAAGTAAGTTTTATTCAAAACTTTGACTCAAAAAAAACTTAAAGGAGTTGGAAGTGAAAGAATTTAAAACTGCAACAGTTCTTGGTGCAAATGGTACCATGGGAGCTGGAAGCGCTGCTATTTTAGCTGCATTTGGTAATCTTAAAGTTTACATGGTTGCAAGAACAATGGAAAAAGCACAGGAGGGGATAGAAAAAGCTGTACAATCTGTACGTTCAGATATCATCAGAAAAAATATGATTCCTGCCACTTATGATGAGTTAGAGAAATGTGTGGCAGATAGTGATTGGGTATTTGAAGCAGTTGCAGAAAGTTACGAAGCAAAATTACCTATAAATGAACGAATTGCAAAAGCACGTAAACCTGGAACCTTAGTTTCTACAGTAAGTTCTGGTTTATCTATAGAAAAATTAGCAAATATGTTTGATGATGATGGGAAAAAATACTATTATGGAACACACTTTTTTAATCCTCCTTATAAGCTCGTATTATGTGAACTAATCACTCATCCAGCAAATGATCCTAATTATACTAAAGAATTAGCTGAATATTTAGAAAAAAAATTAATTCGTCATGTTGTTATTTGTAATGATCGTCCGGGATTTGCTGGAAATAGAATTGGTTTCCAATTTATGAATGAAGCAGCCTTTTTTGCTGAGAAAAAGAAAAACGAAGGTGGTATATATTTAATTGATCAGATGCTATCCGGTTATACTGGTAGAGCAATGAGTCCATTAGCTACAGTTGATCTTGTAGGATTGGATGTTCATAAAGCAATTGTTGATAATATTTATGAAAATACCAATGATGTTGCTCACGAAACATTCAAATTACCATCTTTTATGCAAAAGCTAATAGATCAGGGAGCACTTGGTAATAAGGCTGGTAAGGGTCTCTATAAAAGAGAAAAAAACGAAGAAGGTAAAACTATTATTAGAGTATATAATATAGATAAAAATGATTATGAACTTCCACCAGAAATTGATTTAAGTTTTAAAAATAAAGCAATAGAATATGTTAAAGAATCTGATTATAGAGGTTTAGCAAATCATATTAAAAATTCCACAGGAAGCGAAGCAGAACTAGTTAGATATTTTATAGCACGATATATTTCTTATTCTTTATTTTTAGTTCCAGAAGTAACAGATATTAAAGGTGTAGATGGTGCTATGGGTTTTGGTTTTAACTGGGTTCCTCCAACAGCCTGGATTGAATTATTAGGTGGTGTAGAAGAAACGAAAAAATTTATAGAAAAAGCCAATCTGCCAATACCAGATGCTTTAAATCAATTAAGTGGAAATATGGTATATACTTTAAGAAATAAACTAGACTATAGACAACTTTTTAGAGCAAATTAATAGGCATAGTATCTATGCCTATTTTTTTATTCTGTGGTTCCTGTTTCTGCAATCATCATTGATCATGATTTGAATCGTTCGTCCTTACTTCTCGAAGCAATAAAATCTATACTGGAAAATAGTTTAAAACCATCAGAAATTATCATTGTTTTAGATTTAAAGAAAGATGAATTTAAAATATATAAAAAACTTATAGAAGAAAATCTTAAAATCGATCCTACTTATATTAAGATATATAAAAATGAATTTTCAAAGGGTCCAGCAGGTGCAAGAAATTATGCCATTTCATTATCTCAGAACAACTGGTTAGCTTTTTTAGATTCTGATGATTTATGGCATAAAGAAAAATTATATTATCAATGGAATTTTATGCAAAAAAGACCTTTTTTAAAAGCCTCCCATACAAAAGAATTATGGTTAAAAAATAATCAGATCATACAAACACCAAAACGTTTAGAACCAGGTACAGGAAAATTTCTTATAGAAGCATTTCGTCATTGCCTTATTTCCATGAGTTCTATCTTAATACGGAAAGATGTTTTTAAAGAACTAAATGGATTTGATGAAAGATTATTAGCAGCAGAAGATTATGATTTCTGGCTTAGATATTTAATTCATTATCCTATTGCTTTAATTCCAGATATTAATAAGCACCCTCCAACCATAAAGCGTTCTGGTGGCTGGCATCAGACCAGTATGACAAAAAATATCGATGTTTACAGGGTTTACTCATTGATCAAAATTTATAAAAATTACTTTCATTTATTATCTATATATGAACAAGAAGAATTACTAAAACAATTAAATTATCGTTTTAAAATTATTTGCCAGCAAAGAAAAAAATATAATTTTTCTCCTTATATCGAAAAGATTTATCAGAAAATATTAGAAGAAATAAAATTGATTAAATTATCATAACAGATATGGTGTATTTATGAAAAACATTATAAAGATTTTTATAATAATTTATTCCCTTTTATTATGTATAATAATTTTTTATAAAAACCAATTCCTTCCCTTAGATTTTGATACTGCAATAGAAGTCACTAAAATGTATCATAATGAAATCTGGAACAATTATAATCATCATCAATATGTAATACCATATATGAAAATATTTTTTTATTTATTTTCATTTATTAATAATGAGTACCATAGATTTATAATTATTTTTTTATTTCATTTTTTCTTAACTTTAATTGTTTTATGGTATATTATAGAATATTTTTCCAAACATACATTATTAAATATATTTTATTTTATTTCTTTAAGTATAAGTGGTTTTATTTTATTTTTAATTCTAACCTTCGAAGATAGTATATTAACTTTATCTTATTATCTTTTAGCTTTTTATTTTTTTATATTATTTTACGATACAAATCAATTAAAATATTTAATTTATTCTGGTTTAATTTCTGGTTTTTCTGTTTCGATTAACTCTTCTGATTTTTTTCTTGTTTTTGGAATTTGTGGCTTTTTTGGAACATTAATTCTCTATGAATATTTAAAATATAAAAAATTAAACGTGCAAACTATTCGCAATTTCATTATATATATTAGCTGTTTTTTTGGTATTTTAATTCTTTTATTATTGATAAAATCTCTGATAGGGGGTGAATCATTTTCTGTTTTATTAAAAGATACATTTGCCTCCCCGCATGAAAAATATTCCAATATCTTAGGTAAATTTGGCATAACAAAAGAAAGAATAATAAAAACAATTAATATGTTTTCTTATTTTATTATACAGGATACCAGATTTTTAGTTCAATTTCATCAAAATATTATTTTATATGATTTAATTTTAATTTGTATATTATTATATTCTATAGTAAAACTAAAAAATTATAAACCCATAATTGCTATTTTATTTATATTATTTATTAATATTTATATTTTAATTACAAGTGATGAAAATGCTATTAATGAACGTTTATTAAGCTACGATATTTTTATTTTTAATATTAATAAAATCACCTAAGAAATGGATTCCTATTTTATTTGGAGTGTTATTTATCTATTCTAGTTTTAACTTAAAAAATCATAGTCTGCAAAACGAAGCAAAAGATCAAATAATTTCCATTGCAAGAAGACCTAATTCTTATATTACAATTTATTATTTTCTTAATGAAAAATATATCAGTCTATTTATACAAAATAAAATAAATAAAGATGAATTATTAAAAAATTCTTCTGGACCAGTTTTAGGAATAGCGCATTTGATTTTAAAAAATAACTGTTATATTTATAATCCTTATTCCGTTGATTTTCCCTATTTACCATTAAATTGTAAAATATTTCGGGATTTAAATTATAAAAATTTAATTTTAGATCAACATAATCCAGAAAGTTATATTGATCCTTATTTAATTGATTTATATAATAATTATAAATGGAATTGCGAAGATCTAAAATTATTCTTAGAATATTGTAATACAAAACTTCAACCCTATTTACCTAAAAAACAGATTTTTTTTAAAAAACACCAGATTTTAAATGCTTGCGAATATTTTTCTATAGAATGTAGTCAAAAAATTCGTTTTTCCTGTAATTATACTTATTATTGTCAGAAAGAATTTCTTTTAAAATAAGTTTGACCATAAATCACAAAATAAAAAATAAAAGCTATGTTTCGATTATCTGATTTTGGAGAAAAGTATAATAAAGATTCTGGAATTTTTCTTTTAATGGAAGATTTAGATAAAGCATTAAATCAAAACCCAGATCTATTAATGTTAGGTGGTGGAAATCCAGGTTTTATACCAGAAATGCAAGAATACTTTTATAAAAAATTTAAAGAATTTTTATCAAATAAAGAGGATTTTTTTCAGGCAATTGGAATTTATGATTCTCCTTCTGGTAATATTTTATTTCGAAAAGAATTAGCAGAATTTTTTAATCAACTTTATAACTGGAACATCAATTATGAAAATATTGCTTTAACACATGGTAGCCAGAATGCTTTTTTTATATTATTTAATCTTTTTTCTGGGAAAACATCACATAAATTATTAAAAATATTATTTCCTATATTACCAGAATATATTGGCTACGAAAATGTACCATTAAACACAGAAGCTATTTTATCTATATGTGGAATAAAAAGACAAATTGATGAATATTTCTTTCAGTACGAAATAGATAAAACAAATTTTCAAAAAAGTATAGAAGAAAATAACAAAGAAATTGGTTGTATCGCTATCTCCACGCCCTGTAATCCAACTGGAAAAGTTTTTTCAATAGATGAACTTTCATTTATTAAAAAATATAGTGAACAATATAATATACCTGTAGTTATTGATTGTGCTTATGGAAATCCTTTCCCTGGTATTGTATATAAAAAACAGGATTTTCTATTTAGCGAAAATTTTATATTTACTTTTAGTTTATCCAAAACAGGTTTACCCGGGTTACGACTTGGGATAGTTATTGCAAAACCTGAGATCATTTCTTTAATAGGAAAAATTCAAGCAATACAATCACTTTCTCCTTCTAGAATTGCTCCTTATGTTTTTAAAAATACTTTTAGAACAATGGAATTTTACGAACAATGTAAAAAACATATTAAAAACTTTTACTTAACAAAAAGAAATATGATCATAACTCAATTAAAAGAACAATTAACACCAGATTTAATACAAATTCACCAATCAGAAGGAGCTTTTTTTCTATGGTTAATATTTCCAAAATTAAAAATTTCTTCTTTTGAATTATACGAAAAATTAAAACAACGAGGTTTAATCGTTGTCCCAGGAAATTATTATTATCCAGGTTATATTATAAAAAACTCTTCTTCCTATGATGGAGAGAAAAGCATTCGTATTAGCTTTTCTCAACCAGACGAAGTTTTATCTAAAGGTATAAAAATTTTAATATCTACAATAAAAGAATATAGTTAATATATTTTATGCATTTATTTCCTGTTTTTTAGAACGATTCAAACCTATTTTAATTAATAATATGATAATAATAATTCCAAGAATTAAAACAATATACCAATATTCAATTAATAAAAACGAAATACCCATAACTATAAATGCAAAAACAAATAGTATAAATCTTATAATACCTGCACCAAAATTTCCCAGAATTGGAATCATTTCTATTAAGTCTAAGAAAGGACCTACAATTAATATTAATCCAAAACCAAAGCATAGTACTGATATCCCAAATAAAATCCATGTCATTGCAGTATCTTTTGAACTAAGTGCAGACATTATATCTTTAAAATTACCTTCTCCAACAATTAAATAAGAATTTTCTTCTTTAGAAATATATGGAATTATGGTTTGTTCATTTATATCGCCAATAGCTGTATAGGTTTTATTTTTATCATAAGTAATAATAAAATAAGAAAAACGCTCACAACCAATTTCAGGTGAATCTTTACATTCTTCCTTTATATAAAAATAATTTCCATCATATGGTAAATTTACAATTAAATCGTTATTAGTGATTTTCTTAGTAGGCATATTGATATATTCTATATCTCCATTTATAATAAACATTTGCCCATTCTTTATTATTGATGGTTTATTTTTTTTATTAAAATCACTTATTTTTTTTGATGGATTGATTCTATTTTCATTTTTACAACCTTCGCCTCTATAAGAAGATTCAGGATAATTTGTCCATTCTTTTTCACAATAATAGGTAGTTTTTTTTACTTTTTTTCCATTTTCTGTTACTTCTTTTGTTTTTGACTTAGAAACATAAGCATACATTTCAGTAGTCCGTTTTATAACTAAATAAGGACCTGGTTTTAAATACTCATCATCAGATACATCTTTTGCTTTTAAATTACCTTCTATGTAGATAGTTTTCTCTTTTGCTTTTGTTCTTTGTTCTATGGGCAAAGCTTTATCTAAGATTTCGGATGCTTGCTCTCTTTGACTTGCAAAATAAACAAGGACAAATGATACTGGTATAAGTATCAATCCAATTAAAACACCTTTTAACGATTCTCTTAGTTTTCCAAAAAAAACCCGTATTCGATTCTGTTGATGCCATTATTAAACAATATTTTTAATTAAAATTAAGTCAATATATATTTATTTTAAATTTATAGTTTTTTAGAAAAATCATTATTTTAGTTATAATAATTCTAACGGATAATCTTTTAAAAATAGATCAATATCTAAAAAAACATTGTTTTTCTTAAATCTAAGGTATAATTATATTATAATTATTTTATAATTAAAATGTAAAAATAAAATTATTCTTTTTCAATATGGTAAGAACGGAGAGTATAACTAAGTTTTCAGCACTCTCCGTTTTTTATGGATTATCATTAGAAGATATATATTTTTTTACCAGCCTTCTCTTTCTGTATATATAGTTTGCTTAGAACGAAAAGCTTTTGGTACTGTTCTTCGCAAAAGATCCATCATATTAGAATAGTATTCTACATTTAAACCTTTACGAATTTCTTCTGGTATTTCTTCAAAATCAGCTCTATTTTTCTCTGGTAATAGAACGGTTTCAATACCTGCTGCTTTCGCTGCTAATACTTTTTCTTTTATTCCGCCAACGGGTAATATCTTACCTCTTAAAGAAATTTCACCTGTCATTGCTATATTTTCTTCTACTGGTGTATTTGTTAATAAACTTGCTAATGCTGTTAAGATTGTCACTCCTGCAGATGGTCCATCCTTAGGTACAGCTCCGCTTGGTACATGGATATGAAAATCATAATCTGTAAATAAGTAATTTGCTATATTCAATTCTTTTGCATGTGCTCTTAAATAAGAAAATGCTAATTGTGCTGATTCTTTCATTACTTCGCCTAATCTACCAGAAAGTTTTAAATTACCTTTACCTGGATATTTCGTTGCTTCTATATATAAAATATCTCCACCAACTGGTGTCCATGCAAGACCTATAGCAACACCAGGTATACCTATATTTTCTTTAATATCTTTCTGAAATCTTTCTTTTCCGAGATATTCTTTTAAATTATTTTCATCTACTACAATAGGTATATTCTGATTTTTACTTTCTTCGAGTTTTAATGTAACTTTTCTTGCAATTGATTCTATCATTCTTTTAAGATTTCTAACTCCAGCTTCTCTTGTATAGTTTTCTATAATTTTTCTCAATGCATCATCAGTTAATATCCATTCTTTTTCAGATAAATTATATTGTTCTCTTGTTTTTGGTATTAAATGATTTTTAGCTATTTTTATTTTTTCTTCTAATGTATAACCAGATAAATGAACAATTTCCATTCTATCTAATAATGGTGCTGGTATCGTATCTAAGGTATTTGCTGTTGCTATAAATATTACCTTAGATAAATCATAAGGTAATCCTAAATAATGATCTTCAAAACTATGATTTTGTTCTGGATCTAAAACTTCCAATAATGCTGCTGCTGGATCTCCTTGATAAGATATACCTAATTTATCAATTTCATCTAAAAGAAATACTGGAGATATTGATTCTGCCTTCTTCATTGCAGAGATAATTTTTCCCGGCATTGCTCCAACATAGGTTCTTCTATGTCCTCTGATTTCTGCTTCATCTCTTACACCACCAAGAGATGCCCTTACAAATGGTCTATTCATACATCTTGCAATTGATTTTGCTAATGAAGTTTTACCAACACCTGGTGGTCCAACTAAGCATAAAATTGGACCTTTAATACTTTTTGTTTTCTTTTCTACAGCTAAGTGCTCTAATATTCGTTTTTTTACTTCTTCTAATCCTTCATGATCTTCATCAAGAATTTTACGTGCTTTTTCAATATCAATATTAGATAATTCTTCCTGTAATTTATTTTGCTCTTCTTCTATATTCCATGGTAATTCCAAAATTAATTCTATCCAGTTTCTTATCTGAGAAGCTTCTAAACCACCGCCATGAGGACCTTCAATTAAACGTTTATATCTTTTAAATTCTTTTTCTACAGCTTGTTTAACATTTTCTGGTAATTTTTTTTCAAGGATTCGTTTTTCTAATTCATCAGCATCACCAATATCAGTTTCTCCTAATTCTTTTTTAATAGTTTCTAATTGCTTTCTTAAATAGAATTCTTTTTGTAATTTTGCAGCATCCTGTTCAACTTTTTCTCTAACTTCTCTTTCCATTATTAATCGTTGAGTTTCATCTAATAAATATTTTTTTGTATATTCTAATTTCTCTTTAATAGAATCTATTTTTAAGAACTCTATTTTTTCTTCGTTTGTTTTATTAGAAAAAAAGATTACCTGGTTAGCTAAAGCAGATGGATTTTTAATTTTTTTAATATATCCCACAACATCATCAGGTATTGCTGGATTATTTTCTATATAACGAATTACATAGGTTTGAAATTCTATTATATCTTCTTCTGTATAATTTTTAATTTCGTAGCGGGGTCTAATTCTTCCTTTTAAATAAGGTTCAGAAGAAACAATTTCTAATAATTCGATCTTTTGAACACCTTGTAAAAATACCTGAAAACCACCTTCTCCCATAGGTATTACACGATGTATTTCTGCTAAAGAACCTATTTTATACAAACCTTCATTATTAACTTTTTCATCTTCTGGATTTTTCTGGGTAAAAACACCTACTAAGGATCCTGGTTTTCCGTACTCCTCTATTAGTTTTATTGATTCTATTCTTCCTACAAAAATTGGTAATATAATTCCAGGAAATACTACTGCATTTCTTAATGGTATAATTGGTATGATTTCAGGAATATCTTGTTGTTTTATTTCAGTAATATTCTGATCATTATACTTAATTAAGCTCATAAAAACCTCCTATATAACAATATATTTAAATTTTTTAAAAAGTTTCATATTTTTTATCAATGCAATTAATTTTATATTAAATTATTTTATTAATTTAATTCAGATACTTTTAAGCAATTATTATGCCAATAGAAATAAAAAAATAATTAATTAAAAAAAAGAAATACCTGACTATACTAACAAAATGTCATATCAGTCAGGTACTACTATTAAATTATTTTTTTATTAATCTTCCAGAAATCTGGGAGGTAGGTTCAATATCTATATAAGGTGCGTGTAAATCTCCATCAACATCTGCTTTATCTCCTAAATAAATAGATTTTTTTGCATAACAGTTTCCTTTGACTTTTCCATAGACGATAATTTCACTTCCATAAAGTTCTCCTGTTACTTTTGCACCTAACCCCACAATTATAGGGTGATTACCAGCATTTATCTTTGTACCATTTATTTCTCCTTCTATAATCAACTCTTCGTCACTTATGACATTTCCCTCTATTTTTAATTTTGGTCCTATAATGGATTTTTGTAAATTTACTGGCATATAAACTCCTTTTTTTATTTATCATTATTCAAAATTTTATGACAAATCTTTTTTTTCTCATTGCTACCAGATCTCTGATAGCATTTTTTCCCACCCACCCAAACCTGTTAGTTATTATATTTATTATATTTTCGTAATTTGTGGATTTATAATTCATATATTTTACATAAGAAATTTTTTCAATCTATTTTTATAATTTTTTAATGTTTTTTAAAATATTTTTTGAAATTGTAATAATATTTCTTTATTATATTTATATTCATTCGAAGGAAAAATATAAATTAAACTTATATTTAAATTATTCCATTTATAACCAAGTGAAGGACCTATAAAAAATATATTTGTTTTTTTATCTTTTGGATCATATAAATATTGATATTGAGTTTCTAACCAGAATTGCCAGTTTTGATAAATCAATCCCATAGATAGATTATAAATCCATTTTCTTTCAAACTGTTGATCCCTTTCTTCTTTAAACTTTGTATTACTTTGTGTATTCCAATGTATAGAAAATTTCATCATAAATGGTATCATAAATATTCCAAATCCTATATAAGGTTCTATATAACCTACATCGGAAGGTACATCTCCTGCTTTATCATGATTTCGTGGTAAATCAAGTTTTAATCCTACATAGAATTTATAATAATTTTTATCTATTTGAAATTTATTAAGAATCCGAAAATGATCCAGATATTTTCTATTTTCACTACCTTCAACCCAATGAATGGTATAAGGAATATGAATATATAAACTATAAAATGTAAAAAATTGATATTCTCCAAATAAAATAAAATTCTGTTCTTTTTCTGGATCTTCTTTTTGTAAATTATCCTTATAAGCATACTTAATTCCTATACGCTTATAAGGTTCTATTTCTTCTATAAAAATATGCTGATATCTATTATACAAATCATTTGAAAATAAATTATTTAGATACAAAACAAAACAGAATAAAAATAAAATAGACTTCTTCATAATTCTTCAATAAATCTTAAATTTTGGACATATACTTCTGCTATCATACTAAATCCAATTGTATTTGGATGTAAACAATCTGTCATCCAATCAGAATTGGAATAAGGAGGACCACCTAAGATTTTCCTTAAATCAATATAATATAAGTCGGGAATTTCGGAAGAAAGCTGCTTTAATGTTTCATTAAATCTATCTACAACCTTCATAGGGATTTGTTTGGCATCTTCTTCTGGCATACCTGCATTTAATGCACTTAATATACAGGAATTGTCTTTTTCTGGATTAGGATAATCATAACCATGTATTACCCATTTTAATGGTTTTCCACCATATAAAGATAATTTCAATTGATTTCCATATAAAATTAATGTTTTTAATCGTAAGCTATAAGCATTTAATCGAGAAGTAATTGTTGTTTCGAATCCTTCTGTATAATAATTTTCAGTTGGGAATATCATATCATTACCACCAAGGCTGATTAACATATATTGTATTTCTGGACCTGCTTTTTCTATGACATGTATATACCCCATTCTTTCTTCTAATTCTCTTCGCAAGGTTAATCCAGCTATATTAGAAGCTGTTATTTTATAACCATATTTCTTAGTTAATTGATCATATAAATCTTCAGCAAGATTATATCCAAAAGCAAAATCTGTCCAACTATCTCCTATCATTCCATATCTTGAATAAGGCGAACAAGCATTAACAATCTGACAATTTATAATATCAAGTAATATATCCTGATTTGTTTTTTTTCGATCACAGAAAATAATAAGAAATAATGGCAAAACAAATATAATTTTTTTAAACTTACCAGCTACCACTTGCTCCACCACCGCCAAAGGAACCTCCTCCTCCAGAAAAACCTCCACCAGAACTTCCGGACCAGCCACCAGAACCAGATGAACTTCCTCCAGAAAAACGATACCATGATACTCCTAAAATAGAAGCAATTACAATTATAAAAAATATTTCTAATGAAAAACCATAAAAAAATATACCTAAAATATTAAATAATATAATACTAATAAGTACAGCTAAAAAAGCACCAATGATTAAATGTAAAATAAAAGAAAAAATCAAAGGAGCCCAAAAAATCCACTCTCCGAAATCTTCTATTGATTGTTTTTTTTCAGGTAAAGGAAGTTCTTCTCCTTTGATTAAGGTTATAATTGCATCTGTACCTTTATCTATACCCACAAAAAAATTTCCTTTTTTAAACTCTGGCACAATAATTTCGTCTATAATTCTTTTCGCTATTGCATCGGGAATTGCCCCTTCTAATCCATATCCTACTTCAATTCTTAATTTTCTATCGTTTTTCGCTATTAATAAAATTACTCCATCATCAATTCCTGCTCTCCCAATTTTCCATTTTTCTGCAACTTTTATGGAATATTCTTCTATCGTTTCTATACCTGTAGTAGGTACAATCAAAACAACTACCTGTGAACCTTTCTCTTTTTCTAATGCTTCCAGTTTTTTTGAAAGCAAACGAATTTGATAATCTGTTAAAGTACCTGTTAAATCAACAACTCTACCAGTTAATTCAGGAACAGGTACTTCTTTATCTTTTTGAAAATTAATTTCTTCACTATTAAAACTTACTGATTTTTTAGAATCTTGAAAAATATTTCCACCAACACCCTTAGGTGGTTCAGATTTTACAGAAAAAATAAAAAAGAAAAAGCTAATAACCAATAATAATTTTTTATTTATATTTATAAACATTTTTAAGATTTTTAATTATTATTAAAATCAATCTCTGGTGGTTTTTCTAATTGTTGTTGATTTTCAATCTGGAATTGTGGTTTCGGTGTATATCCAAATATCTTTGCAGTAATAACATTTGGAAAAATTCGTATTGTTGTATTATATTCCTGAACTGCCTGGATATATCTTCTACGCGCAACGGCAATACGATTTTCTGTACCCTCTATCTGAGCTTGTAGGTCTCTAAAATTTCTATCTGATTTTAATTCTGGATATCTTTCTACAACAACCATTAATCTTTGTAAAGCACTTGATAATTCTCCCTGAGCTTCCTGAAATTTTTGAAAAGCTTCTGGATTATTTAATAATTCTGGCGTAGCCTGTATAGATCCTACCTTTGAGCGAGCTTCTGTGACTTTAATTAAAACTTCTTTTTCCTGAATTGCATAAGCCTGTACTACTTTTACTAATTGAGGAATTAAATCTGCTCTTCTTTTATATTGATTTAATACTTCTGCCCATGCCGCATTAACTGCTTCGTCTTTTCTTTGTATTTCATTATAACCACAATTGGTAAAACTTAATAAAAACCATGATAAAAGTAAATATGTTATAAATTTTCTTTTGTTTTGATTTTTCATAGATTTCATTTGAAATTCTTATATATATATGTCAATAAAATAATATCACTTGATAAATATAAAAACAGTATGAAACAAAAAGATTATTGACGAAAAGGTTTATTTTTATTATAATACCTTAATCTATCTATGGAAATTTTAATTGATATTTTAATTATTTTAACTTCTAATTTTATTTTTCTATGGATTTTTTCTTTATTAAGAATACCTACTATAATAGGTTTATTATTAGCTGGATTTATTATTGGACCTTATGGCTTAAAATTTATAGAGAATAACCATCAAATTGAAGTTTTATCAGAAATAGGAATTATACTTTTATTATTTACTATTGGTTTGGAATTTTCTTTAAAAGAATTAGAAAAGCAAAAAAAAGATATTTTATTATTGGGTTCATTACAAATTTTATTTTCTGTTATAGTTGTAACAATAATTTTTTATCAATTTTATAATTTATTTATATCTTTAATTATAGGAATGATTTTTAGTTTAAGTAGTACTGCAATTGTTTTAAAACTATTACAGGACGAAAATGAAATTCATTCTCCTTATGGAAAAATTTCTATTGCTATTTTAATCTTTCAAGATCTTGTTGCAATTATTTATGTTATATTAATTCCTTTTTTAAAAAATTATAGTGAACAAAACAATTTCTCTTTTAATATTAATGATATTTTTTTCTTTTTATCTAAAATTCTTATTCTTGGAATAATATTTTTTCTATTGTTTAAATTTATTGTTCCTTTTTTATTATATCAAATAGTTAAAACAAGAAATAAAGATCTTTTCGTTTTAACTATTATTACATTCTGTTTTTTAATTGCTTTTGGTACTTATAAATTTGGTCTTTCTTAGCATTAGGAGCTTTTTTAGCTGGTTTATTAATTTCCGAAACACATTATAGTTATGAATCTATTAGTAATATCATCCCATTTAAAATTATTTTTACAAGTATCTTCTTTACTTCTATTGGAATGTTAGTAAATCTGGATTTCTTTTCTATCTAATTATAACTGGATAAAAATTATTTTAATTTCTATATTATTTGTTTTATTAAAATTTACTATTATTTTTATTTTAACTTTTTTTATTCATGCAAATTTAAGAATTAGTATTATTATATCTCTATATCTTGCTCAAATTGGAGAATTTTCATTAATTATATTAAAATTAGGTTATAAAAATAATATCCTAAGTGATGATTTATACCAAACTTTATTAGTATCAAGTATTTTAACCATGTTATATACTCCATTTATTATAAATTATTCTCATAAAATTAGCTATAATACCTTAGAATTATTGAATTTACTAATTCGAAAATTTCCTAATACAACAAAAATATTAAAAAAATATATTCGTTTTTCTCAGATAAAAGAATCAGAAAGATTATCTAAGAAATTAAAAGATCATATTATAATTATTGGATATGGAATTAATGGAAGAAATGTTGCAAAAGCAGCAAAAATTGTAGATATACCTTATGTAATCATAGAAATGAATATAAAAACAGTCAGAAGTGAACAAAAAAAAGGTGAACCAATTGTTTATGGTGATGCAACCAATATTCATTTATTAGAACATATAGGAATTCAGGAAGCAAAATTACTTGTTATAGCGATTAATGATTTTAAAACTACAAAACAAATAATACAAATAGCCAAAAAATTAAAACCAGATATATATATTATTGCTCGCACCAGATATATTGCAGAAGTACAAGCTTTATATAAAGCAGGTGCAAATGATGTAATACCAGAAGAATTTGAAACCTCAATACAAATCTTTAGAAAAATTTTAGAACATTATAATTATTCTTTTCCAGAAATACAATTTTTTATGGAAGAACTTCGCATCTCTGGATATGAAATATTAGCCTCTATGCATACAAAAAAATTATAATTCTCGAGCATCTGTTCTTATAATAGCCCGTCCTTTTTTACGTCTTTCTGGATGTAAACTTAATGCATAGGTTTGTTTTTCTAATTCTTTTTTAAAATCATTAACATCAACTGTATTATTAATCTGAATAGGATAACCAATATTATAATTAATTTTTACGCGTTGCAAGGCTAATTGAATCATAGAAAAAAAATCAGATAAACGAAATGTTCCATTTATTCCGGAAGGAAAAACTAAAAGATCATTTTCTATTGTAGCATTATATATCATTTTAATAATATTTTCATTAAATGGTTGAATTACACCTGTATGAGTTGGATTTAATTCTGGAAACAGAAAAACAAGATTATCTTTACTTAATTGTTTGATTTGATTTTCTAACTCTTCTTCTTTAATAAAATGAATTTCTAATAAATCATAAAAAATGTTCAAATTTTGATTTAATAATAAATCAAAAATATGATTTTTTTGTATATCCATTGGATAAATTAAATATACCACCTTAGGAAAATAAAATAAAGGTATAATTAAATCAGAAAAATCATAATGATTACATACAATAATTCCTCTTTTATGATCTTTAATAAAATCCTCACCTGTTATTTTTACATTAATAATAAAAGAAAGTAAATTTTGAAAAAAGAATCTTAATTGCATCGGTAGAGAATAAATAAAATACATATTTATAGAATTATTAGGATAATTGAAAATAGTCAAACATTTTTAAACATACATGTTTATTTTTTAATCTATTTAAAGAAAACTTATAATGGATTTACTTGACGAATAATAGAATTGTTATTTTTTGGAATAATATATTAATAAAATTTTTTGTTAATTTATATGTTGTTTATTTATGATAGAAGGTTTAAAAAAAATATCACAAGAAATTTTAGGGAATTTTCCCGGTGTAGAAATTTACAATCTAAAATTATCAAAGTTACACAATGATTATTACATACAAATAGAATTAGATAATCTTTTTGATCCTTATGGTTCTGTAACAATTGATACATGTGAAAATTTTAGTAAAGAGTTTATAAATGTATTAGATGAAAGATTATTAGGGGATAAATTGCAATTTAATTTACCAGTGGATTTAAATATCGATAATTACACCTTAGAAGTTTCTTCTGCTGGTGCTGAAAGAGAGCTAAGAATACCTCGAGATTTAGAAAGATTTAAAGATTTACCACTTAAAGTGCGTTTTTTAAATGAAAGTGAAAAAGAAGAACAAAAGATAGTAAAATTTATTTCTATAGAAGAAGAAGATTCTATTCTTTTCGAAGAATACTTAACAAAACAACAAAAAAGGAATACAAAATTAAAACAAAAACTTAATAATTTAAAATTAAAGCAACAAAATATAATAAAAATCAATCTTTTTTTAGATATTTAACATATATTAAAAAAATTTTATTATGAAAGTAGGGACTATGGCAACAAAAGAAACAGAATTAAAAAAACAATCCAAAAAAGATAAAGGTCCAGATATAAAAGCATTTTATGAAGATTTAAGAAATTTAGCAACTACAAAAAATTTAACATTTGAACAAATCTTAGAAGTTTTTAAAAGTACCTTAATATCTGTTTTAAATAAAAAATATGGACCAAATTCCAATATAGATATAAAAATCGAACCAGAAAATAATATATTAGATATACTTGTACATTTTAATGTTGTTGAAAAAGTCCAGAGTCCAGATTATGAAATTTCTTTAGAAGAAGCAAAAAAAATTGATCCAAATGCTAAAATTGGTAGTATTGTTACTATCTATGAATCCTTAGAAAATTTTTCCCGTGTTGGTGCATTTGATATAAAAAATATATTTAAACAACGACTAAAAGATTTAGAAAATGAGTTACTATATAATGAGTTCCTTGAGAAGAAGGGAGAAATAGTAACTGCCCAAATACAATTTAGTAAAGGAAACAAAGATATACTTGTTTCTTTAGGCAAAATAGGTGCAATACTTCCTAAGAATGAACAATTAGCAAAAGAAAAATATCCACCTGGTAAACATATTAAAGCAGTTATTAAAGATGTAATTTTAAAGAAAGATCCTCGTCGTAAAGATACTGATATATTAATTATTATTTCCAGAAGTTCTCCATTATTTGTTAAAGCTCTATTTAAAGAAGAAGTTTCTGAAATTCAAGAAGGTATTGTTGAAATTATAAATATTGTTAGAGAACCCGGTTTTAGAACAAAAATGCTTGTAAAAAGTAATCGTATTGATGTTGATCCTGTAGGTGCTTGTGTAGGTATAAGAGGTTCAAGAATACAATCTATTTTAAGAGAAATACATAACGAAAAAATAGATATTGTTGGTTATTCTGATAATCCTGCAAGTATGATCACACAAGCTTTAAATCCAGCTAAAATTACAGAAGTGCATGTTGATCCAGAAGCAAAAGAGGCTCTTGTAATTGTACCAGATTATGAAATCAACAAAGCATTAGGATCAGGTGGTAAAAATGTTAGACTCGCTTCTCAACTTTTAAATTATAAAATAAATATAAAAACAGAAAGAGAGTTTAAAGAAGAAATGAGTTCTCCAGAAACAAAAGCGAAATTAGAAGCATTATTCCATGTTGGTTCTAACGAGGAAGTAGAAGAAACAGATGTAGAAGAAGAAACTCCTATATCAGAACTACCAGGTTTAACAAAACGTGTAATTGAATTACTTGAATCTGGTGGAATTAAAAGTGTAGAACAATTAGTTGAAATCTTATATCCAGATGATAGAAGTGAACCCAATATCGAGGCATTACAGAAAATTCCGGGTATCAATAAAAATATGGCAGAATATATTGCAAAAATTGTAAATGAAAGCGTAGAAATTGAAGACGAAGAGGAATAATACAATTATGTCAGAATCAATAAGAAAAAAAATCAAAGTAAAAATAAAGAAGTCTGCAAAAGATATTACAAAAAAAGCAACAGATATATCGGATATTTATAGAGAAAAAACAATTAAAGAATCTTTAAAACCGACACTTAAAAAAGAAGAAATTAAAACACAGGGAATTCTTAATAAAACACAAGAATCCCAAATCACAAAACAGGTAGAAGAAGTTAAAACCTGTCGAACAAAAAGAAGTTCCAAAAACAATACCCCCAAAAGAAGAACAACAAACAGTTCCAACATCTAAAAAAGAAGAACATCCTGAGGAAAAACAAGAAGAAAAAATCTTTGATAGGTTCGAGACAAAAGAACCAACTGAAAAAGAACATAAACCTAAAAAATTCGATAAAAAGAAAAAAGAAGGTAAAAAAATATTTCATCATAAACCTTCTTATAAAGAAATTGCTTCTGAAGAAGATGGAAAAACCAAAAAACATCAGAAAGAATTAGAAAATGAACGTGTTTTTACTAAGAGAGAATCTCAATTAAAGAAAAAAGAACCACCTAAACCTGCAACACCAGTTGTTCCTAAGGAAATCACAATAACAGAAAATATTCAAGTAGCAGAATTAGCAAAAAAATTAAATGTAAAACCTAATGATTTAATTAAAAAACTTATTTCTCTTGGTGTAATGGCAACAATTAATCAGACCTTAGATGCAGATACAGCTGCTATTATTGCTGCTGAATATGGTACAGAAGTAAAAGTAGTTTCTCTTTATGATGAAACTGTTATAAAAGAAGACGAAGATAATCCAGAAGACCGTGTCCCAAGGCCACCTGTTGTAACAATTATGGGACATGTGGATCATGGTAAAACGAAATTATTAGACACAATTAGAAAATCCAATATTGCTGATCAGGAAGCAGGTGCTATTACCCAGCACATTGGTGCATATCAGGTAACAACACCTAAGGGGAAAATTACATTTTTAGATACACCCGGACATGAAGCATTTACTGCAATGAGAGCTCGGGGTGCATCAATAACGGATATTGTAGTTCTTGTTGTTGCTGCTGATGATGGAGTTAAAGAACAAACAGTAGAAGCTATTCGCCATGCACAGGCAGCAAATGTTCCAATTATTGTAGCAATCAATAAAATTGATTTACCAACAGCTAATCCAGAAAGAGTAAAACAAGAATTGGTTCAATATGGATTACAACCAGAAGAATGGGGTGGAGATACAATCTATTGTGAAATTTCTGCTAAAAATAATATTGGTATAGATAATTTACTGGATATGATTCTCCTACAAGCAGAAATGATGGATTTAAAAGCAAACCCTAAGGTTAAACCAGTTGGTAGGGTAATTGAATCGAAAAAAGATCCTGGTAAAGGACCTGTTGCAACGATATTAATTCAGAAAGGAACCCTACGAGAAGGTATGCCTTTTGTTGTGGGTATTTATGCAGGTAAAGTCCGTGCAATGTTCGATGATTATGGTAGAAGAATAAATGAAGCAGGACCTTCTACCCCAGTAGAAATTATTGGTATTGAAGATGTTCCAGAACCAGGTGATCCTTTCCATGTAGTAGAATCCGAAAAAGAAGCAAGAGAAATTGCTGCAAAGCGTCAATATTATAAACAAATGACTCAGGCTAAACGTAAACAACCATCTCTAAAAGATCTTGATGAATGGACTAAAGAACACAAAGAACTTAATATTATTATTAAAGCAGATGTTCATGGTTCCGTAGAAGCTATACGTGATGGTTTACAAAAATTATCAACTGATGAAGTTAAAGTGAATGTTATTTATGGGGCAGCTGGTCCAATTACAGAATCAGATGTAAATTTAGCCTTAGCATCAAATGCAATTATTGTTGCATTCCAGGTTAGAGCAACATCGAAAGCCCAAGAATTAGCAGAACAAAATAACGTAGAAATTAAGTATTATAGTATTATCTATAATCTACTCGAAGATATAGAAAAAGCTCTTAAAGGTATGCTCGAACCCGAATATGAAGAAATAATAACTGGCGAAGCAGAAGTAAGACAGGTATTTAGAATTTCTAAGGTTGGTAATGTTGCTGGTTGTATGGTTCGTAAAGGTAAAATCAATAGAAATGATAAAATACGTCTAATACGTGATGGTGTTGTTATCTACGATGGAGAAGTAAATCAATTAAAACGATTTAAAGAAGATGTTGCAGAAGTAGCAGAAGGTTATGAATGTGGTATATCTATTAAAGGATATAATGATATAAAAGAAGGTGATATTATTGAATTCTATAAAATTCAGGAAGTTGCTAAAACATAAATTTTATGGATCCCATTAGAAAAAAAAGAATAGAATCTTTAATTGCACGAGAAGTATCTGAATATATTCAGAAAAAAATTAGAAAAAAAGATGATCGTGTAGGATTAATTTCCGTAACTCATGTTGATTTATCAAATGATTTAAGTATTGCTCGTATTTATTTCTCTTTATTTTCTCCGACAGAAGAAGAAAATAAAATTACATGGATGATAGTAAATCGTTATAAAAAATCAATGCAATCAGAAATATCAAGACAGATTCGATTAAGAAGAACACCCAGATTTGAATTTTTAATAGATACATCAATTAAAGAAGGTGATCGAATTTTAGAATTAATAGAAAAGAAAAAAACAGATCAAAATACCACAGAAGAACAGCAAGAATCAAATTAATAAAAAATCATATTATAATTTTCTATGAAAAAAGAATCCCATAAAGATCTATTGAATAGTATATTATTTTTAAATAAACCATCAGGAATTACATCAGCAGAAGCGATACAAAAAGTTCGGGAAAATATTAAAAGAAAGTTTCATATTAATCCGAAAATTGGTCATACAGGTACCTTAGATAAATTTGCAGAAGGACTATTAATTTTATTATCAGGAAAAGCAACTTCTTTCTCTGAATATTTTCTAAAAAAAAATAAGACCTATTTAGCAGAAATCATCATTGGTAAACAAACCGATACCTTAGATCCAGAAGGAAATATTATAGAAGAATGGGATAAAGAAACAATAAAAGATTTTATACTAAAAAACAAAGAAGATATAATAAAAGAAATTCATAATTTTATTTATCAGACAGAGCAAACACCACCAGAATATTCTGCTATAAAAATAGCAGGGAAAAGAGCCTCTGATTGGACACGCGAAGGGAAAACCATTGAACTTCCTGTAAAAAAAATACAGATTTATCAGAGCGAAGTAATTCAAATCTTTGATGATGGAAGAATTATAGCAAAATTTCATGTTTCCAGTGGGACTTATATTCGCTCTATTGCCAGAGATTTAGGTAAAAACATTCATGCTCCTGCCTATTTAAATCGATTACAAAGAATATCTATTGGTAAATGGTCTTTATTTGATCCTTATGTCTGTAAAATTGATTCACCCTATTATATTTTTAGTTCAATTCTTGATATTTTAGATGATTGGGGTAAATTAGTAGTTTCTATAGAATGGGAGAAAAAAATTCAACATGGACAAAAACTCCCCATTGATTTATCTATGATTCCAGAAGAAAATTTCTTTTTTATAAATAGAAAAAATAAAATTTTAGCCTGGGCAAAAAAAATAGATGACAAAAATTATATATATAAAAAGGTCTTTACAACAGAATAAGAAAAAAAAATAATTCCATACTGGTAAAATATTATTATTTTAATATCAATACTAATATATCGAGGGTAAAGATGATTACAAAAGAACAAAAAGAAGAAATAATTAAAAAATTTGCAAAACACGAAAAAGATACTGGTTCGCCAGAAGTACAAATAGCTTTATTAACTGCAAGGATAAGAGATTTAACAGAAAATCATTTTAAAGTCCATGAAAAAGATCATCATTCCAAAAGAGGTTTATTGAAATTAGTAAGTCAAAGAAGAAAATTATTAAATTATTTACTTAGAACAGATCCTGCACGTTATAGAGAAATATTAAAAGAACTAAATTTAAGAAGATAAACTATAATAAAAAACTTTTTTAAGGAAAGACAATGGATCAAGATCAAAAATACGATCCAGCCATATCAGAAGACGATATGGAGGAGATAACAGACACAATTGAAAATAGAAAAACCAATAATTTAAATATTATAACAGATAAAAAGGCTATTAGTGTTTCCCTTCCATGGGAAGGAGAAGAAATTATTATTGATACTGGAAAATGGGCAAAACAAGCTCATGGTGCAGTTGTTTATAAGTGTGGAAAACTTGTTTTATTAGCAACAGTTTGTGCAGAAAAAGAAGCTAAAGAAGGGCAGGATTTTTTTCCTTTAACTGTAGAATATAGAGAGAAATCCTATTCTGTCGGTAAATTTCCGGGAGGATTTGTTAAAAGAGAAAGTAAGCCATTAGATCATGAAATTTTAATTTCTCGTTTAATAGATAGACCAATTCGACCATTATTCCCTGATGGTTATTTTTGCGAAGTACAATTGATTGTTACGGTATTATCTGCTGATCCCGAAAAATCCTTAGAAGGACATGCTATAACAGCGGCATCTGCTGCATTAGAAGTTTCAGATATTCCATTTTTAGGTCCTGTGGCAGGTGTTGTAATAGGATATAAAGATGGACAATTTTATTGCGATCCGACCAGAGAAATACTCGATACTGGAGAACTCGAATTAG
>BPKM01000018.1 GCA_026005135.1 Leptospiraceae bacterium
TATTTGAAACTCATTCAAAGCATCTTGTTGTTATCTTTCACATATTATAGAAAATAACATAAAAAATAAAATACTCTCTTTTTTTTCAATTCTTGATTAACCTTCAAGTTCATCCTGACAATAAAAAAATTTTTTAAATTTGACTTAAATTTTTTGTTTTTTTTGCTATACATTATTATGTGAAATTAAACGATAATAAAATTTATCAGAAGCAAAAAGAGTTAAACCTATGATGGAAGGTTTCGGAGAAATATGACCCTTCTGGAGACAGCTTATAAAATGGCAAAAGAAGGCAAAATCCCCACCGTAAAAATTGCTATAAAAGAGAGGATACTATGGAAGCTTTAAAAAATAAACGAAGAACATACGGGGAACATCTAACTCCTATACAAATCTTTAAAAAATATATATTACCAGAAATCCAAAATCAATTATATAATTATATTTGGGTTGATTTATTTGCTGGTAAAGGGAATTTAATTCTTCCTATTTTAGAATTGATTCCTCAGAATAAAAGAATTGAATTTTTTAGAAAACATATCTATCTTTTTGATATTCAAAAAAAATTAGTAAAATTGGCTATACAAAATGCAATGAAATATGGAATTCCTAAGGAAATTGCAGAGCAAAACATCATCCAAAGAGATACTATTAAATATTATCCAGAGTTTTTACTTAATTTAGATTTTCCTGTGTATCATATCACTAATCCACCTTATCTTTATATTGGCTATATTGTTAAACATAAAGAAACGCAAAAATATTTAGAATACTTTGTAGGTAAAAATAAAGGATATCAAGATCTATATCAACTTGGATTAATGAATGACTTACGATTTAATATAAATAAAATGATCTATATTATACCTTCTAACTTTTTATTCGGTTATTCTATTTCTAATAAAATCAGAAATGATTTTTTTAAGTATTATAAAATATCAAAAGCTATCATCTTCGAAAAAGAAATATTTGAATACACAGGAACAAATGTAGTTATTTGCTTCTTTGAAAGGAAAAAAACACCAAAACACGAAACATTTTCATTTGAGGGTATCAAGATAAACAAAGAAATACAAAAGAGGGTTTATACTCTTGATCCTAAAAACCATTATCGTGCAGGAAATGTTTTTGAAGAATTTGTTAATGAGTTTAAAGCAAATTCTCCTTTGAAAATCAACTTTTATCTTACCTTAGAAGAAGTAGAACAAAATAAAGGTAATCTTAAAATCAACGTTATTGATGCTAATAAATTTAATGGTAAAGAATATCAAAAATCCCAAATATACGTAAATAAAAAAATTTATAATAAAATCAAATGCAATATATTATTTATAAGAACAGTAGATACAGGTAGCTCCAATGGAAAAGCTGGACTTTATAAAATATATGATATTTTCCAGGTTGAGGGAATTCTTGTAAGTCGTGCAAAATATAGAACACATCCCATTCAGATATTTATAGAACCCCTACTCTCTTACGAAGAACAAATTATCTTAATGAATTATTTTAATCTACTGCTTGAATATTTTAGAAAAAAAACAGATAGTGAATTTTTAACAACCTATAAATATTCTAATAGCGAATATACAAGAAAATATTTAGGTTTATCTCAGACAAAAAAACTAATATATACCTTCCCCTGGCTAAAACTAACAAAAAAAGAAAAAACATATTTAAAATTTTTAATTACCAATAAAGAGATTAATAAAATCATTACATTTATCAAAAACCATAAATGAAAAAATATATACTAATAAAATCCCCTTACTGGAAACATTTTTTATAATAATTTTATTTTTTTATTTATTTTACCAAAAATGTTTGACTAATAGTTTTATATTTTTATTTAGTGATTTTGGTATGTCTATATTCGCAATTAAACAAAATAAACTATTAAAAGTAAAAGAAATACCTTTTAGATATGAAAAAGAGATACAAAAAATAATCGAATAAAATTTAAAAGAAATATTTGGGTTAGAATTTGTTAAGTCTGAGGTCTCTTTAGGAAACTTGAGAATAGACACTCTTGCATTTGATAATGAAACAAAATCTTTTGTAATAATTGAATATAAAAAAGATAAAAATTTCAGCGTAATTGATCAAGGTTATGCTTATCTTGCTCTGTTATTAAATAATAAGGCAGATTTTATTTTAGAATATAATGAATGTAAGAATGAAAGTTTAAAAAAAGAAAATGTTGATTGGTCTCAATCAAGGGTCATATTTATCTCACCACAATTTACAAAATATCAAAAACAGGCAATTAATTTTAAAGATTTATCAATTGAGCTTTGGGAAGTTAGAAAATATGAGAATAATACAATTTTATTTAATCAATTAAAATCTTCTTCTGAAATAAGTGAATCTATAACTAAAATTAGTCCAGGAAATGATATTGTAAAAAAAATTAGCTGAGAAATAAAAGTCTATACAGAAGAAGACCACCTTCAAGGAATACAAGATGATATTAAAGAAACTTATGAAAAATTGAAAGAAAGAATTTTGAATATAGGAGACAATATTGAGATTCGTCCTAGAAAAAATTACATTGGTTTTATCGCAAATACAAATTTTGTAGATGTTCATCCTCAAAAATCACAGATTAAAATTTGGATCAATTTGGTTAAAGGAGAATTGTAGGATCCCCAAAATTTAGCAAGAGATGTTTCTAATCTTGGTCATTGGGGAAATGGAGACTATGAAGTAACCATAAAACCAGATTCTGATCTAGATTACTTAATGACTTTAATTAAACAATCCTACAAAAAACATTCATCCTAAGTTTTATATAGCAACATTTCCTTATTTCACTTTATTATAGATCATCTTATTTTATTTCTTCTACTAATTAATACATAATTTTAGTGTATATCTTTTATAATTTTTATTATTACAGAAATTTTATTGCTAATAATATATTTTTAATATTATTTATGATATAATCTATTCAATTATGATTAAAATAAAAAGAATATACGAAGAACCAGAAAAGGAGGATGGGTTTCGGATATTAATTGATAGACTCTGGCCCAGGGGGGTTAAAAAAGAATATGCCAGTATTGATTTATGGTTAAAAGAAATAGCTCCATCAGACGAACTTAGAAAATGGTTTTCTCATAAAAAAGAACGATGGAAAGAGTTTAAAATAAGATATAAAGAAGAATTAAAACAAAAATATGCATTAATAGAAAAGATAAAAGAACTCGAAAAAAAACACAAAACAATAACATTGTTATTTTCAGCAAAAGATATGGAACATAATAATGCAGTTGTATTAATGGAATTTATAAAAGAACATTTTAACTATTAGATGTTATCAATAATATATATTAATAATAAATTTTATATAATAAGAAAAAGCTTGAATCAATTAAACTTAAAAATAAAATCAGTATAATGAAGGCAATTATTATTGGTGCAACTGGTGCAACGGGAAGTGAGCTTCTTAAATTACTTTTAGAGGATAAAGACTTTCATCAAATCGATATTTTTGTAAGAAGATCAATCTCCTTAGAACATCCAAAATTAAATGTTTATAAAATTGATTTTGAAAAACCAGAAGAATGGAAACATTTTGTTAAAGGCGATGTATTATTTTCCTGCTTAGGGACAACATTAAAAGATGCAGGATGTAAAGAAAAACAATGGAAAGTAGATTTTGATTATCAATATCAATTTGCTAAAATTGCTAAAGAAAATGGTGTTTCAATCTATGTTTTAGTTTCTTCTGCTTCTGCTTCTCCTAATTCTCCATTTTTTTATTTAAGAATGAAGGGACAATTAGAAGAAACAATCAAACAACTTGATTTTAATCATACTATTATATTTAAGCCACCTTTATTAATTAGAGGTGATAACAAAAGAACGGGAGAAGTAATAGCCTATAATATATTAAAGATATTAAATCAATTAGGATTATTTTTATCTTCTAAACCCTTAGAAACCCATCTTCTTGCAAAAGCAATGATAATTGCATCAAAAAATATTAAAAATAAATTACAAATCATAGAAGGTCAAGAAATTAGAAAATTAGCATTAGAATCAACATAAAGTTTACTTTATTTTTTAAATATATTATTAGCTTTATCTATACAGGTTCTGCAAATAAAGGAACATCTGGAAATATTTTTAAGTCTGGATTTTTTAACCATTCTTTTTCTATGCTTTCGTGTAATATTAATGGCATTCGTTTTTTTGTATTATGTATTTCTTCCATAATTCCTTTTGCTTTTACCGTTATAAGAGTAAAGGTTGGGATATATTCTCCTGTATCAGGGGAAATCCATTCATTATATAATCCAGCAATAGCAAAAGGTTTTTTAAAGGGTTTATCTACTGTAATAAAATATTTTTGCTTTCTTTTTCCTTTTGGATCAAGCCATTTCCATTCATAGAATCCATCGACGATTATAAGACAATGATTTTTTATAGAGCTCTTAAATGATGGTTTTTGTTTTAAGGATTCCCATCTTGCATTTAGTGTAAATTTTTTTATCTCTTCGTTTTTTGACCATGTAGGTATTAATCCCCATCTATAGAATTGTAACTTTTCTGGATTTTTATTTGTAATTACTGGTAGATAAGGGAAAGTAAATGCATTAAAATCTCCTGGATTAAAATTAATTGTATTATTTTCTATTATTACCTGAAATCGTTCTGTTATTTCTTCTAATGTAGAAGATATTCGAATATGAAAACACATTATTTTAAAACATTTTCGACATAAGGATAAATTTTTTCTGCAATAATTTTATAGCCTTTTTCATTAGGATGAATACCATCATCTAAAACAAGTTCTGGATTTTTGATAATATTTCCCATTACATCTGGAACAAAAATAATTTCTGGATATTCTGTTTTTAACTTTTCATAAATATTTCTAAATTCACGCAATCTAATATCATCAAATGGTAGAAATTCTATTAAAATAATCTTCATTTCTGGATTATAAGACTTTAATGATTCTATTATCTTTTTAAAATTCATATAGATTTCTTCTGATGATTCACCTAATAAATAATCATTTGCTCCCAGAAATACAATTGTTAAATAAATATTTCTATAATTTTTTAATATATACTCCAAACGATAAAGAGCCATTTCTGTAGTATCTCCGGGATTTCCAGCATTAATAATTTTTGTTTTTTCATCAATAAGATGTTTTTTTCTTAGTTCCTTTTCTATTAAAGACGGAAAAGAATGATTCGAAGATACAAGATAACCATATGTTAAACTATCTCCTAAGAAAAGTATATATTGTTTGGACATATTACGACAAAAAATAATTCCTGCTAATAAAAATAAAATAAATCTTTTAAGAGATTTCAATAATGGCAAGTTCTTCTCCAATTTTTACTGTTGAACCAGCTGGTTTTAAAATCTTAATAATTTTTCCATTAAATGGAGATTCTAAAGGAAAAGTAGCTTTGGATGTTACAAGTTCACATAATTCCATTCCTTCTTCTACAATTTCGCCTTCTTGTATATTCCATTGAACTAATTCTATATTTTCTGCATCACCTATATCTGGTACAAGTAAAGGTATTTGTTTTTTTTGTTCTAACATAATATTATAATTTTTTTTATAATAATTTTTTCGTCAATTAAGTTAAAATATATCACTTCGTGTTGTAATATAAATAATGATATTTAAAATTTAAGACCATAATTTTTAAAAAACATTAAGGTAATTACAATTATAAACGAAATTTTTATTGACATTGCTACATTCATTCCTATTTTTAATTTAATGGAAAAGGAAAACTATAAAAGAGTAACAATAACAATCTCTAAAAAAATTACTCATATTTATGATGCAGAAAAGAAATTATTGATTCCTATAAATGAAAAGAATCATTCTATTTCTATAAATGATGTAGAAAATCCTTATTTTCATTTAAAATTACAGTTAATTTTACCAGAAATACATTTAAGCAAAAAAAATTATGTAAAAAAAGTATTGGAGTTTCTTTCTCCCTCTAATTTAGCAAATCGAATTATTGATATAAAAAAACAAAATCCACAACTTAGCCTTAAAAAGATATTAAGCGAAGCTGAATATAATTTAATTCAGGAAGTTTCAACAAAAATAATTGGTACTGATGATGATCCGGTAAGAATATATGATTTTCTTAGTAGTATTTTAAAAGAAACTTCAAAACAAATGGATATGCATTCCCAGGAATTTACTTTACAATTAACCCGGGAATTGCATAATAAAGGATTAGATTTTTAAAATAATTTATTTAATTGAATTTACTTTTTTTATAAATTATTTTTCTTTTAAAGTATGGAACAGGATTTCCATAAGTTTAATTCCCCAACCTGTTGCACCTTTTATATAATCTGGTCCACTGCTTAACCATGCTGTTCCAGCTATATCAAAATGAGCCCAGGGAATATGTTCTGGAACAAATTTTGAAAGAAAACGCATAGCAGTAACAGTTCCTGCTGGTCTTCCACCTATATTTCTAATATCAGCAATATCAGATTTTAATTGCTCATCATAAATAGACCAATGAGGAAGTCTCCATACTCTTTCTAAGGATATTTTACTTGCTTTTTCTATTTTTTGATATAAATAATCAGACATTGTCATTACACCAGCAGCATTATGACCTAAGGCAATAATACATGCACCAGTTAAGGTAGCAAAATCTAAAATAACTTCTGGATTATACGTTTTTGCACCATATGCTAATATATCTCCTAAGACCAATCTACCTTCTGCATCTGTATTCTGTATTTCTACTGTTACACCGTTCCAAGCTTTATAGACATCACCAGGTCGAGAAGCATTTGCATCAGGAATATTTTCAGCAATACCCAGAATACCTATAACTGGATAATCTAATTTTAATTGCGAAGCAAGTGCAACAGAATGTAAAACCAATGCACTACCGCACATATCATATTTCATTTCGTGCATTTCTGCAGCTGGTTTTAAAGAAATTCCACCTGTATCAAATGTTATTCCCTTACCTACTAATACTAAGGGTTTTTTATTTTTAGATTTCTCCGGTTTATATTCTACAATAATAACACGAGGTGATTTTTGTGCTCCTTTACCTACTGCAAGAACTCCATTAAATCCTTGTTTTTCCAATTCTTTATCTTTTATGATTTTTATATTTAATTTATAAATCTTTATGATTTTTTTTTGCATATTCTTCGTAAGTTTCTGGATTTAAAATATTACCAGGTAAAGAAGCAATATAACGATAAGCATTAGTCAAATCGGCAATATATTTAGCAATGTGAATTAACTGTGTTAATTCTTTTGTTTTTAATGATGTATTAATACCTATATCTACTCTACTTTTTTTATGATTTTTCTGATTTTTATAAATACCCAAAGAAAAGCCACCTAATTCAATACTATAGATCATTGTTTTGATAAATTCTTTCATATTATAATCGTATACATAATCAAAATAACTTTTTTCTTTATGATTAGTATTAAACCATGGATCGTTTTGATTTTCTTTATAAATATTTGACCATTCTAAAATGGTTTCTTCTATATAAAAAGGAATTAAAATTGTTATTTTAGATGGACCTGCCTGTGTTAAATAATTTCCCAGAGGTTTAAAAGCATTAAATATTATTTCCGGATAAAATTTTTTCTTTTCTCCTAATCCAAGAAAAATATAATTTGATTTCTGAAAAATTTCACCTATTTTTTTTCTAAAAAAGAGATCATCATTAAAAATAGGTTCATTTATATTTAATAAAGATTGAATTTGTTCATTAGTAATTTCCTGAAATACTGGAACCAATATAAAGGAGTCTTTTAGCTCAGAAGGATGAAAATGAAATATAGAATTAGGAATATTAAAATGTTCTAATTTATCTTTTGTTTTTTGTGCCATATTTTACCTCTTTTTTTATAAATATAATTTTGCTAAATCATTTAAAATCTGATTACAATGTTCTTCTACTTTAACTTTGGGATATACTTTTATAATTTTTAAATCTTTATCCAGAATAAATGTTGTTCTATTTATACCTTCATAGGTTTTACCATACATTTTCTTTTCGCCCCATACTCCAAAGTACTGGCATAATTCTTTTGATTCATCTACAATTAAAGGAAAATTTAAATTATGTTTATTTTTAAATTTTTGATGGGATTCAAGAGAATCTGCAGATACACCAACAACATTGTATCCAATCTTCTGAAATTCTTCTAAATTGTCCCGAAATGAACAGGCTTCTTTTGTACAACCTGGTGTATTATCCTTAGGATAAAAATATAAAATTAATCCTTTATTACCCGCTAATTCTTTTAATGTAGTTTTTTCTCCATTATCTAATAAAACTTTAAAATTTTTTATTTTTTTATTTTCTTTTAATAATTCTGACATTCCTTATCTCCTTATTATTCTTTTATTAATTTTCGCCCTTTAAAACCAGAAAAATAATCATGTTCATATAAAATATCTGGTTCATTATATTTCCAACAATAATATCCTTTACCATTATCAAAATCCACTAACCATAAACCTTTAACTTCTACACCAAAATCAAACATTTGTATTGCCCATAGTTGAATTAATTTTGAAATTTCTTCTTCTATTTTTTCCTGCTCATTTTCGGGTAAAATTGTTTCTAATTGCTTTCGTAAAAATTCTACTTTGTTATAATATTCTTCAGTAATTTTATAAATTTGTGGAAATATTTTCCTTGCTTCTTCTAAATTCCAGATTTTTCGTTTAAATTCCACAATAACCAATTAAAAAAAATTCAATAAAAAAACAAGAAAAGAATGACATTTTAATTTCATATATTATATTATTAAATTATGGAAACGAATCAAAAAATACATAAGGTTGTAATTATAGGTAGTGGTCCTGCTGCTCATACAGCAGCCATCTATGCAGCTAGAGCAAATTTAAATCCAGTAATGTACGAAGGTTTTATGGCTGGAGGTATTGCAGCAGGTGGTCAATTAACAACAACAACAGAAGTAGAAAATTTTCCAGGTTTTCCCGATGGTATATCTGGACCAGAACTTATGGAAAGAATGAGAAAACAATCCTTACGATTTGGTACTACCATTATAACAGAAACAATTTCTAAAGTTGATTTTTCTTCTAGACCGTTCAAATTATGGAGAGAAGGTTTCGAAAACGAAGAACCTGTACTTGCTCATTCTGTTATTATTGCAACAGGAGCTACAGCAAAACGACTAAATATAAAAGGAGAAGAATTATTCTGGCAAAAAGGAATTTCTGCCTGTGCAGTTTGTGATGGTGCATTACCATTATTCCGTAACAAACCTCTTGTTGTTGTTGGTGGTGGAGATTCTGCTTGCGAAGAAGCAAACTATTTAACAAAATTTGGTTCTATTGTTTATTTAATCCATAGAAGAGATCAATTAAGAGCTTCGAAAATTATGCAGGAAAGAGTGATGAAAAACCCCAAAATTAAAATAATCTGGAATACAGTTGTTATCGAAGCAATAGGTGACAATGTCTTACAAAAAGTAAAATTACAAAATTTACAAACCAATGAAATTACAGAATTAGAAGCAAATGGTCTTTTCTATGCAATTGGTCATAAACCTAATACCGATCCTTTTAAAGGACAATTAGAATTAGATAGCGATGGTTATATTATAACAAAACCAGGTACTACACAAACAAACATTCCAGGTGTTTTTGCAGCTGGTGATGTCCAGGATAAAAAATATCGACAGGCTATAACTGCTGCTGGAACAGGATGTATGGCAGCTTTAGAATGTGAAAAATATTTAGAAACTATTAATGACTAATCTCCTGAAAATTCAGGAGATTTTTATTCCCATTTAAAAAATTCTTGTAAAAAAATAGGATTTTTAATAAAATACAATTTGATGTTAAATGTTTCATTTAAATTTTTGTTATTATTATGTTTTATACTAATAAATCCTTTATTAGGAACTCCTTTATTAAAACTCGAAAAAGAAATTCATTATTTATATAATAATTGCTTTTATTATATAGGAAATGTTAATACCCATAAAAATATTAGTTGGAAAAATTGTAGAGATATAAGAAAAAAAGTATTAAATTTTGGTTATCAAAAAGAACCAGTCTGGATCAAATTTACAGTAGAAAATCATAATCCAGACTTAAATATATATTTTATAAAACTTTCAACATCTGCTCTTGATAGTTTACAAGTATATATTAATTCTAACCTTATGGAGGTTTGTGGCGATCATTATGATTATCACTCAAGAAATATTCCAACTAATGAATGTTATTACAAATTATATATAAATTATAAAGAAAAAAAAGACATTATATTAAAATATCAAAGTACAAGTAATATTTTAATTCCAGTTGTTTTTTACTCAGAAAAAGAATTCATAAAAAACCAATATTATTCTTCTTTTTTACATGGTGCAATAATTGGTTCATTTGTAATTTTATTTATTTATCATTTATTTTTTTCGATTAGTTCTCGAATAAAATATTTTTATTATTTTAGTATATACATTTTTGTAACCACATGTTTATCTTATAGTTTAATTAATGGAAGAAGTTTATTTTTTAACTTTATTCCTTATTATATTTTTGATAAAGCAAATGCTTTTTTTGCTTTTCTTACCGCCTTTTTTGCTTTAACATTTATATATAGTTTTCTTAATTTAAATAATTATCCAATTATAAAAAAAATTTATTTATATTTTAATTATATTGGCTCTATTATATTTATTTTATTATTATTTCTCCCTACAAGAATATATAATCAATATACGAATATACTAACATTACTATATATTTTTCTTGTTATTTATTTTACTACTTATAGTATTTTAAAAAAAATACCCTATGCACGTTTTGTTTTAATTACATGGACACCTTTATATTTTACTTCGATAATGGTTATTTTTCGTTTATTAGGTTATACAGAATTTTCTTATTGGTCAACCTATTTATTAATACTTGGTTTTGTTTTCGAAAAAACTTTACTATCTATTATAATTGGCAGATATTTTTATAAAAGTGAATTAAATAAAAAACTACTGGATAATGAATTTCAAATCGCTTCTAAAACACAAAAATTTTTATTACCTGCAAATGTTCCTTCGAATGAAAGAATTCAATTTAGTTGGTTCTATTCACCTAAATTAGAAGTAGGTGGTGATTTTTTTGATTTATATTATAAAGATAATAAATATTATATTTTATTTATGGATGTTGCTGGCCATGGTATATCTGGAAGTATGATAGCATCAATGGTAAAAATTATTTTTGATAAATATAAAACTATTTCAGAAGTTAGTAAAATATTAAATCTCATTAGAAAATCTTTAATAGGAAAAATTGGAAATCTATTTATAACAGGTATATTTTTAGAAATTGATTTAAAGAATATGTCTCTTAGTGTTCACATGGCTGGACATGAACCATTATATTTAATTCAAAAAAACAAATTTCAAAAAATAAAGCTTCATGGTAAACCAATTGCAGAATATTACGACATGGATTTAGAAAAAAGCATAATTTCTATCAATAAAAATGATATTTTATTTCTATATACTGATGGTTTAATAGAATTATTTAATAAACAGGAAGAATTAGATATAAAAAAAATTATCAATATACTCGAAAAAAATAATTTTGATATAGAAAAAACTAATCATGAAATTCAAAAAATTATAAATAAAAACAAATCTAAAATCGATGATGATATAACATATATTTTTATCAAAATAAAATAATCTATCGTCTATAAATTATTATACTAATATCATCATCTTGATATTTTAAATAATGATCTAAATAATTCTGAACTTTTTCGTGTATAATTTCTTTATTATATTCTTTTTCAAAAAGCTCATAAATAAAATCGAAAAATTGATTTAAATCAACATTTGCATTTACAAATAAATTATTTAATCCATCTGTAAATAATAGAATTAAATCATGATTATTTAATTTATAGATTTTCTT